>NZ_WMIE01000001.1 GCF_009711225.1 Paracoccus aestuariivivens
TTCTGCATTCGGTCTCTCCCCCATTCTTGAGGCTCGGCACCAGCCGACCTGGTGCAACCCTCGAACGGAGAATGCCGCGGGAGAGGCCGCCAACCCAGTCAGCTCACCTCCCGATCATCGGGTCTAAGGGGCTAACGCGGCCGCACTGCGGACAAGGTCCCTCTCAAATGCCCTGAACGATCTCGATCACCAGCGCCTTCGACGGTTCACTTGGACAGGTGGCGGTCACCGCCACAGTTGCGCTTCACCGTCCACCGCTTGATGACCTATACCAATGGTCCGATCATCGCTACGCTTTAATCCTTGTAGCAGAAGCGAGTTTACAATTTTGAGATATAAGCCCGCCATCATGACCAAGTCATCAAAAGCCGGATGCAGATGATTCAAAATCGGTAGACATCGAAAATTAGATAAGATCTCAGTTAAGATTAATGGAAACAATCTGAAGGCAGGTCATAGCACAAATTAATCAAGCTTGCGTTCGGACGAACGCACGACCTCAGTTCATAAAATTCTCAAAAAACTAACCCTTGATCAATTCTAACGCAATACCTTGCGAACTCATTGCCCTATTTTGCGAAAACGACGATCGAACCAAATAACGCGTAACCATCCGATCAATTGTCAGGACATCGGAGAACTGCGAGATATTCGAATTACCTGTTACCTTTTCGAGTCTGACCCTCATCTCGGAAATCTGCCTATCGATTGAAAGGTTAGACAAACTTTCATCCAACCAAAGTGCTCCCTCGAGGAATTTTCGAACAGGCTTCGATGCAATCGCAGTGTACCATTTTGTATTCTCGGTTGAAGATTTTTTAGACAATTCTCCGAGTTCACGAAAAGCATTCAATGCAATCTCGATCTCAGGATAGTTCTCCCCAATACTTCGTTCAAACGACCTGATTTCAAATCTTGAGACAATCTCACCGATACGCCCGCCTTCAACAAACTCTTCAGATCCAACTGAAGACAGCGCCTGATTCAGGGCCAAGTATCTTTTATCAGTCAGCTTATTGACTAAACTCGACTTATCATCAGGATCCGCTTCCATAACCTTCTTGATGAACAAGCGGTTATTCATATCCCCTTCCAGACCAAACGCGCGAAGGGTGACGTTTAGAAGACGGTAGTCTGACACCAACTGATCTGCGCTCTTAACTCCCGGCATCTTCTCTTGGTAGTAGTCCTTCGCACGGAGAATATCATGACTCTTTCCGAAGGTATTCCTCTGCAACTCCTCAGTTCGCATCAACAACTTCCAGCCCGTATATCCGCCACTCGCCAGATTAACGGAATAAGTCATAAACGAGAACTCTGCAAAAGGACGGACTCAAGGGGCAATAAATAACGCAACTTCTTTAGTGCTTTATAGTAATTACCGTGACGAATCAAGCCGTCTACAGCAACCAATATATTCCTGCTTTCCTGGTCCGAAAAAATGGAAGAGAGTTGACTAACCCCATGCAAAACATTCATTCGTTCAATCTGCTCATCAACATCGCCGACGACGAGCAACTGACACGTATAGCAGATTCGACCAACTGGAGTATTCGCATCATTCGGATGCATTGCATCACGCAACCGAAGGATATGTGCATTGGGAGACACTATCGACAACCTGGCGCGCTTATCCCAATTTTCGACTACAGCCCCATTGATCAAGACTCGCTCACGAGATGAAAGTTTAAGGATAAGACCGCTCATAGGTCGCATACCCCACGAAGACCGCGCATTATAGCCATATTGATGTCTATAAGGACATTCGTATTTCCCCGCCCAACAAGGACATTGTGGCCATGCCTCAGTACAAATGCAGATAGCGACATCAATCCCGATTTAAGATCATCTCTCAGTTGGTTCGAGGGATCTGCCAACGCCGCACCAAGGAATGTCCACAACTCATTGTTTCGCGAGATGGCAGAAATCGTCCGTATATCGGCACACTCGCGAGGCGACTTGACCAATTCTCGCGTGACCAAAGAGAAGGCGTCATATTCCATCTCCTTTGGACTCCGGACCGCCGGATGGACGTAGGCGTTACCCAAAGCGGATGCCGGTACATGTTGTTCTCCTGTCCAACACTGAAAAACTAAAACGTGTTGGGGGCAGCGTAGGCTGCCCCCAGGTGAAAATTATTATCCTCTGAACAGGGACATGATCGAAGACGGTGCCTGGTTCGCGATCGACAGCGCCTGAATTCCGAGCTGCTGCTGGGTCTGCAGAGCTTGCAATCTGGCCGAGGCCTCCTCCATATCTGCATCGACCAGAGAACCAGCCGCCATTTTAAGCGAATCCGACAGTTTCGAGACGAATTCGACCTGGTCCGAAATCCTTTCTCCGGCCGCTCCAAGGGAAGCCGCACCAGAAATCGCGATCTTCATCAACGCTTCGATCTCAGTTACTGCAGTTTCCGCGCTATCAAGATCGGTGATCGTCGTGATCGTGGCGTCAACAATGTTCGCCTCGAAGTCGACTGATGCAACATTGATGCGGGATGCAGTCATTGTGGTACTGCTACGGTCAAGCGAACCCAACACCGAGTAAGTCGATCCTCCGATAACGCCATTGGTGCTTAGTAGATTCACACCATTTGCTTGAGTCCCTTTGACAATCGCCGCAATTTGATCACGCTTCGCAGTGATTTGGGTTTGAATGGTGGCGAAATTGCTGTCGCTACGATCCGCACCGGTGGCAAGTTGCTTCACCTCGTCAAGCAATTTTTGAACGCTCTCTGCACCGTCACGAGCGGTCGCCACGGTCTGACCTGCGACATTCAGGTTTGTCTGGATCGTCTTGAACGTTGTTTGATCCGTCTCCATCGTTTTGGAAATTGCCCAAACCGCCGCGTTATCCTGGGCGGAGGCCACCGACTTGCCGGTGGAAATTTCGCTTTGAGTCTTCGCGAGATTCGAATTGATACCCTTAAGGGTCTGCAAAGCGACAAGTGCCGAGCTGTTGGTCAGAATACTGGACATAACTTAACTCCATTCGTGGGAACATTTCATCCCCGTTGCGAAAAAGGCCCTTCTGACCCGCGGGGCTTTGCCCGATGCGTGATGCACGACTCTGAGGCTAGGCATCACAAGTGAATAAATACTGAACGGATACCCATGCACAAATGATCAGTGATGATAGTTTTATTCAAAACTTTCTGCTGGTGCTGTCGGAAATACGGTGACTCTCCCGCCTTCCATCGCGATCATATAGGGTGCAAGTTCCAGCAGACTCGGACAAAACTTTTATCATATCTATTGCCGATGATATCCCAGACATGACCGCAAGCGACAATAGCCCAATGCGCTCTACTTCTAGCGCGATATTATTTATATTCGATGCATCCAGGTCAACGGTGGCGCGCATTTCTTTAGACTCGGTAATAAGGTCATAAGCAAGAATTGGGTCCAAATTGATAATCGCGCCCTGAGCTTTTCGCAAACAATCAATTATGCTCATCTGCCACACCTCTGCCCGCCTGCAAGTCTAAGATCCATGCGAAGTGCCAGTGCCTCGGCATTTACCTCGCAAAGCAGGCTCGCGAACTGCTCCTCCCCAATGCCTCCACCGAATACGCCCTCTAGAGGCCTTGGCCCAGCGACCTTCAACATCTCGCCTAAAAATGCACGTTCAAGTCCATCGCTCACTTGCGACTTTCGGCCGCTATGACACGGTGCCGTTGCAATCTCGGGACCAACTTTCATTTCCGCCCTCAAACATGATTGGAATTTCTCACTTTTACGATGATCTGGTAAATATTTGGTAAGGCACGGCTGCTAGGTAGAGAGGCGAACACGCAAGGGAAACGCCGTGCTTGAAGCAATTGCAGCCCATTCATACACGTTGTCGAAGGCTCAGCCGCTCGCTCGTGGAAGCACGAACGACAGCAACTTCGAGTTCGAGCGGGAGTTCGTTCAATCAGAAATTTCACGGGCTGGTCAGATTGTTGACATGATCGGTGAAGAAGATATCGAGATCACGACGACCGGCGACAGCATTTGCACAAACGATTCGACAACAGATGTGTGTTCTGGTGATACCAATCTTCCCAGCCCCGCCGGATGTAACTCATGCGATTTCGAACAAGTCTTCGAACAACTTGATCGCCCGAGTTTTCATCCGAACGCGAATGATTCTGTCATAATAGAAGACGGAAACACAGAGGTTGGCGCAGAAAAAATGCCGCGTACTCTAGTCAACAAGCTTTCGATCGATCCGAACTCCGATTTATCAAATCAACATTTTCCGATCAAAAGAAGAGAAGAAGGCATAGTAGAATTTGTGCCTGATTTTGATTTCTTCAGTTTGCCCGACCAACTACCATCTACCCCACCCTTGACCAAATCTATTCCGAAGCTCAGCTTACCCAGAGCAAATGAAATTAATGGTGCTACAAAAACTGCCCCTGAAGCGGCACCGATAATTTTTGACACGACTCTGCATTCCACAACTACTTCGCCGGCAATTTATAATAGCGTAATCATTAGGCAAAATCACGATACCGGTTCAATAGATCGTTCGAAACACCTACCCGTGACTAACCCCGACGACAAGTCGAACCGATTCGAAACATTATCGACAGCCAACACTGAAGCATTCAATATATCTGACATAATAGTCTCATCGAAACCGGCACTTCAGGACATTGACCGCAACCAAACGAATGACGGTACATTCCTAGATGATGTCAAAACGAGTGAACATTCGGTCAATTCAGCTAATGGACGAGGGATTTCAGTATCAGGGAGCGTCGTTGCCCCGCACACATTCAGCGACCGTGCGGTATCTGAATCTCGAACCGACCCTGGCAGGCTGCTTCGGCAAGAAAACTCGGCCGACCCAGACCTGCCCAAGGTGGAAGGCCGCAACACAACACCGAACCCGGGCTTCAACTCGGTGCAATCCGTTAGTTCGTCGGATATTTCGATGGCTCAACCGACCGGCTCCGATCCGGCTCTGAGCGACCTCAAACCATATGGTGAGGCTGGCCCTGACCTATCGGTCAGGTTCGGACGTGAACCACTACAAGGACCATTATACGGAAATCAGGCTCCACAGCTATTCCATCAAGAGCCGCACGAGATCCTGCGGCAGATTTCCCGACAGGCGCAGCCTCTGGATAGCAACGAGATTGAGATTACGCTCTCCCCCGACGAGTTGGGCAAGGTCCGTATGGTCGTCGCATCTGGTGATACAATATCGGTCACAATTTACGCCGAGAATCGCGAAACTTTGGACCTCCTGCGACGAAACAGTGAGCAACTGGCCAAAGAGTTAAGAGAAAGCGGATTTGCGGATGCGTCGCTGTCATTCTCTGATCAAGGCGACGGTGCCGAACAGAAGCGTTGGCACGAGAAATCCGGCAGCAGCAACTCGATGGGCGTTGGCGCGGAAGCAGTAACTGTAACGCCAACGACCGAATCGCCACGTCTCGTGTCTCTTCGCCAGATTGACATACGCATATAAGGGAACAAGCCTATGGTAGACAGCATAAACGGCGTAAACACCGGCGCCACGGCAACGACCAATTCAACGGGTACATCAGGGACGTCGTCGGTTGGAAGCGATTACCTGACTTTTTTGCGGATGCTGACGACTCAAGTACAGAATCAGGACCCTTTGAATCCGATGGAAAGCTCTGATTTTGCCGTACAGTTGGCGACTTTCTCGGGCGTCGAGCAGCAGGTTCAGACCAACAATCTTCTTACTGAACTCCTGAACGCAAATGGCGGACAACTCGCGCAGTATTCCGGCTGGATCGGTAGGGAGATCCGCGCCTCTGGCCCAATCTGGTATGAAGGCGAGTCGGTGACGCTGCAAATCGACTCACCTGCAAATGCGGATCAACTTATCCTCATTACTTCGGATAGCGCCGGAAATGAGATCATGCGCGAGGATATTGGAACCGGTTCGGGCGAAGTCGATTGGCAAGGCCGCGACGCAAGCGGAAATGCCCTGCCCGACGGGCATTATCAGTTCCAACTGCTAGCAATGAATAATGGAGAGGTTATCTCAACAACGAATGTCGAGGGCTACTCCGAAGTGACAGGGATCGAGATTTCGACTGAAGGTCCGGTTCTTGTTCTGCGCGGCAACGGCGCAGTTCTCGTTGACCACGTAACCGGAATCCGTGAGGCCGCGGAACAGGGCTAGATCAGACCGGCAGGAAATTGATGGCTTATCTCGGGCGATGGATCGGGCCAAGGAAAAGACATGATAACCATCGATGTCGGGATTACCTGATCGTAGAAATCTAGTCCGGCCTTTGCGAATGTTTCGGCCAGTTCCCGCTTAGGGATATTGACCTTGCCCCGTGATCCCGGACTGGGGGTTGTTTTTCTCTCAGCCTAGGGAATCCAGGTTCGGCATCTGTCGCAGCGGGTGGCCACGCGGCACCAGCCGTTCAGGCGACCGAACATCATCTCGATGCGGCTATGCTTCTTTTGCGGCATTCATTCATCCTCCAAAGACCTCGAGAGCCTAACTCGGGGAGAACCACTTTTCAGGGGGAAGACCACCTGTCCCGCCAGATCAGCAATGATCTACATCGCTTCAGCGCGTTCGCCGTTGGGCTCGGACCAATGGTGCCTCGACGGCTCACCATATGATTTCCAGTTTGTTGTCCGGTTGCGGGCAGGTGCGGACATCGTCATCCCGTGACGATTAACCTACGAGATTCACTCGGTGAATCCCGTAGGTCGGCGAGTTGCACAAAAACGCCGCTGTGGCTATTGCGAAGGTTAAAAATAAACCGTCGATCAACCGGCCAGTAGCGCCGCGTTGCCACCGGCGGCAGTGGTGTCGACGCACAAATGGCGCTCGTGCATGACGTGGGCAACGTCAGGCGCCGAGCAGATCAACGGCCGCAAGGCGCCCTGCATACCCGCGAGGATCTGGGCGATCTGGCATGCGCCCGCCTTGTCGCCCCACCACAGAACGGCCGAGAAATCACCCTGCTGGCTCAACGACCCGAACGCAGCATCATCGGGCAATTCGACTGCCTTGCCACCCAAAGCCTCGACCGCCGCAAGCTGAGTCGCGCGGGCCTCAGTTCCGGGGCCCGCGCATAGAACCGGTGGGCGGGCAATCAGATGCAGGCGGTTCATCTCGCCTGTCGGACCGGGCATGAACTGCTCGACCGGTTGGGCGGCCTGCGACGTAGGTGCCACACCGGGAAACTCCGGCGCATAGAACCGTTGCAGGTAGAACGGGCCGCCAGCCTTGGGTCCGGTGCCCGAAAGCCCCTCGCCACCGAAAGGTTGCGAGCCGACAACCGCGCCGATCTGGTTCCGGTTGACGTAGATGTTTCCGGCATGGATCGCGTCCGTGACCTCTTGTACGCGCCCGTCGATGCGGGTGTGCAAGCCGAAGGTCAGACCGTAACCGCGCGCGTTGATCGCCTTAACCACATTCTCGATATCGCCCGAAGCGAAAGTCGCCACATGAAGGACCGGCCCGAAAATCTCGCGGTCCATTTCCTCGATTCCCGAAACCGTCACCATCGTCGGCGCGATGAAATGCCCGTCCCGAGGCGCATGCAGCGCATAGGCCACACGGCTGCGGTTCTGACCAAGATATTCCTTGATGCCCTGATGCGCTTCGGCGTCGATCACCGGCCCGACATCGGTCTCGATCGACCACGGATCACCCATGCGCAATTCGTTCATCGCGCCCTTGATCATCTCGATCAGATGCGGAGCGATGTCCTCTTGCACATAAAGGCAACGCAGCGCCGAACAACGCTGACCGGCCGAGCGGAACGCGGAAGCAACCACATCGCGGACCGCCTGTTCGGGCAAGGCCGTCGAATCGACGATCATTGCGTTCAGACCGCCGGTTTCTGCGATCAACGGGGTGCCCGGCTCCATATTGGCGGCCATGGCGCGAGCGATGATGCGAGCGGTGTCGGTCGAACCGGTGAACACCACGCCCTTGACCCGCGCGTCCGATGTCAGCGCCGCGCCAACCGTGGCGCCTTGACCCGGAAGCAATTGCAACGCCGATACCGGAACACCCGCTTCGTGCAACAAGCGCACAGCCAAGGTGGCGATCAGCGGAGTTTGCTCGGCCGGTTTGGCCAGAACCGCGTTTCCGGCCATCAGCGCGGCAGCGATCTGACCGGTGAAGATTGCCAGCGGGAAGTTCCAAGGGCTGATCGCCACCACCGGACCACGCGGAGCACGGTTCACGTTCTCCCCTTCCGAGGCGTAATAACGCAGGAAATCGACCGCCTCGCGCAATTCGCCAACGGCATCGGGCAAGGTCTTGCCTGCTTCGCGCGCCAATGCGGCGAAGATCGGGCCGTAATTCGTCTCGTATAGATCTGCGGCACGACGCAGGGTCGCGGCGCGCTCGGCAGGTGCCACATCCCAGTTACGGGCATCTTCAATGGCCTGAACAGCGGTACGGGCGTCGGCTTCGGTGACATTTGCCACGACTTCGCCGGTCGCCGGATTGCGCACCGGCAGCGTTGCACCCGTCGCAGGCGTTACGGTCAGCGGCTGGGCATCGGCGAGCGCGACATTGCGCGCCGCCTCGATCCGAGCCAGCACGGCGGTATCGCTTAGATCGAAACCTTGCGAGTTCGCGCGCTCCTTACCGAAGATTTCGGACGGCGCGACCAGACTTGCCGGAGCATGTGCCGTCGCCAGTTCGACAAAGGGATCGGCGGCGACAGCCTCGGGGGCGATGGATTCGTCAACGATCTGGTTCACGAAAGACGAGTTCGCACCGTTTTCCAGCAGGCGGCGGACCAGATAGGCCAGCAGATCGCGATGCGCGCCAACCGGAGCATATATGCGGCAGCGGCCCTTGTCTTCACGCAGGACGATGTCGTGCAAACGCTCGCCCATGCCGTGCAGACGCTGGAATTCGTACTCGATCCCCCCTGCCATTTCCAGCACGGCGGCGACCGTGTGGGCATTATGCGTGGCAAATTGCGGATAGATCCGGTCGGCGTAACCGATCAGCTTTTTCGCATTCGCGATATAGCTGACATCGGTCGCCACTTTCGAGGTGAACAGCGGGAAACCCGGCAGCCCTTCGACCTGGGCACGTTTGATCTCGCTGTCCCAATAGGCGCCCTTGACCAACCGGACCATGATCTTGCGGTCCAGACGCGTCGCCAGTTCGTACAACCAGTCGATGACCAGTCC
This sequence comes from Paracoccus aestuariivivens, assembly GCF_009711225.1. GTDB lineage: Bacteria > Pseudomonadota > Alphaproteobacteria > Rhodobacterales > Rhodobacteraceae > Paracoccus > Paracoccus aestuariivivens. Next base: position 9,153 of record NZ_WMIE01000001.1, read on the forward strand.
GGCGCGTTTGCCGTAGGCCTGTACGACTACGCCAAAACCGTTCCAGCCCGCCAGAGCCGGATCGGACATTACCGCCTCGATCACCTTCATCGACAGAACAAGGCGGTCCTGCTCTTCGGCGTCGATGTTCATGCCCATGCCGCCGACCTTGGCCTCGCGGGCCAGTTTCTGAACGACGGGGACCAACTCGGCCATGACACGTTCTTCTTGCGCGACCTCGTAGCGCGGATGCAGCGCCGACAGCTTGATCGAGATGCCCGGATTCATCTGCACCGATCCCTTGTCGCAAGCCTTCGCAATGGCCGCGATGGCATCGGAATAGGATCGCGCATAACGCTTGGCGTCGGCCTCGGTCATGGCGGCTTCGCCCAGCATGTCATAGCTGTAGGTGAAGCCCTGCTTTTCGCGGGTCGTCGCGTTGTCCAGTGCCTTGGAGATCGTTTCACCCAGCACGAACTGACGTCCCATCTCCTTCATGGCACGACCCACGGCGGCGCGGATCACCGGCTCGCCCAGACGGCGAATGGCACCGCGTAGCGTGCCCGCGATACCGCCGTGGTTGTCGTCCAACACCTTACCGGTCAGCATCAGCGCCCATGTCGAGGCATTAACCAGCGACGAGGATGCCTCGCCCAGATGCTTGCCCCAATCCGACGGCGCGATCTTGTCTTCGATCAGCGCATCGATGGTGTCACGGTCAGGAACGCGCAGCATGGCCTCGGCCAGACACATCAAGGCGACGCCCTCACGGGTGGACAGGCCGTATTCCGCCAGGAAATGCTCCATCATCGTGGGCTTGGCCTCGCTGCGGATGCGGCGGACCAGCAACGCGGCACGGGCGCTGATCGCAGCGCGCGCGCGTTCATCCAGCGCGGTCTCGGCCACAAGCCGGTCCAGTAGCAATTGCTCGGGCTGGAATTTGCTGTCGGGACCAAGATCGGAAAGCTGGGTGTTGGGCATCGTATTCTCCTGAGTACGAGGCTGCATACTCTGACAGGCGTGGACGATGTGACCAAATGAGTGTATGGAGCTAGGCGATCATAACATAATTTGGCGGCATGGAAGACCATGGACGACGTTCTGGACGCGACCAACGTGAAGATCCTGCGCGAGCTGGTTGCCAATGCCCGCATTCCCATCACCGAACTGGCCCGCAAGGTCGGGCTGTCCAAGACGCCGGTGGCCTTGCGGATCAAACAGATGGAGAAAATGGGGCTGATCACCGGCTACCGCGCGATCCTGTCACCCCTGAAACTGGGCCTGACCCATGTAACCTATGTCGAGGTGCGGCTGTCCGACACGCGGCAAAAGGCGCTGGAGGCCTTTAACGAAGCCGTCCGCGCCATTCCCGAGATCGAGGAATGCTACATGATCGCGGGCGGCTTCGATTACCTGCTGAAGGTGCGCTCCAAGGACATGACCGGCTATCGCAGGATCATGGCCGAGAAAATCTCGGCCCTCCCCCATATGCACGCGACCACCAGCTATGTCTCGATGGAGGCGGTGGTCGAACAGAACTGGACCGAGCTTTAACCGGCCAGCAGCGCGTCCAGTCCGGCCATTTCCTCGTCGCTCAGGTGGATGCCTTCGGCCATCGAGCGGGCACGGATCTGGTGGCGGCGCTCGCCGGGCAACCTTGCGCCCTGACCAAGGATCGCGCTGAACAGCAACTCGGCCTGCGCAAAGGGATTGCTGCGGCCAGCAGCAAACCGCTCGGGCGAGAAGGCAAGGATCAACTGTCCATGACGCGGGGCCAAAGTCGTCGTGCCCAGTGCCGAAAGAGCGGCATCGCTGGTCAGATCGCCTATCATCACTCCAGCCAGCAGCTCGACCATGGTCGAAATCGCCGAGCCCTTATGCCCGCCGAATGGCAGCATCGCACCGGACAGAGCGGCTTCGGGGTCGGTGGTGGGATGGCCGTCGGCATCCAATGCCCAACCTTCGGGCAAGGGTTCACCCGCGCGGCGTTTCAGTTCGATCTCGCCGCGCGCGGCAACCGAGGTGGCAAAGTCGAAGACATAGGGCGCATCGTCAAGACGCGGCCAACCGAATGCGATCGGGTTCGTTCCCAGCAGCGGTCGGGTTCCACCTGCCGGAGCGACGGCGGAATAGCTGGGGCACATGGAAAGCCCGGCAACCCCGCGTTCGGCCAGTGCCTCGACTTCGGGCCATAGCGCCGAGAAATGCACGCAGTCATTGATGACCATCGCCGCGATTCCAAGGTCATGGGCACGGTCGGCCAGCAAAGGCAGCCCCGCTTCGAACGCTGCGGGCGAGAAAGCACCACCCGCCTCGACGCGGATGATGCCCGAATCCTCGTCGTCGATCACCGGTTGGGCATCGGGCGACACCTTTCCCGCCGCGAGCGTGCGCAGGATACCGTCAAGACGATAGATTCCATGCGACTTCGCGCCGTCGCGCTCGCCCGCCGCGACGATGCGGGCCAAGGCATCCGCGTGCAGATCGTCGAACCCGGCCTTGAGCAGAATGGCCTCGACCTTCTCGGACAGATCAGCAAAGGAAATTACCGGCATCTCAAACTCCCATACAAGTTGGGCCTACAAACCCGATTGTGACAAATGGCGCAAGTGTTGTGGTCTTTGCCCGTCACACCGACTGCGCTAGATACGGGCAAAGGGGGCCACATGGATTTCAAATGGCTTGAGGATTTTCTGACGCTTGCCGAGACCCGCAGCTTCTCTCGCTCGGCCGAATTGCGCGGCGTGACGCAAAGCGCCTTCAGCCGCCGGATCCGCGCGCTCGAGGAGTGGATGGGCACCGACCTTTTGTCGCGCGACAGCTATCCCGTGACCCTGACCCCCGAAGGCGTGCTGTTTCGCGAAACCGCCGAGGAAGCCGTCCGGATGATTACATCCCGCCGCGCCGAGTTCCGCGAACAATCCCGCGCCCGCGGTGGCGAGATTTCGTTCCTTTCCTTGCACAGCCTCAGCGTGACATTCCTGCCGGGCTGGCTGATGCGCCTGAAATCGGCGGCGGGGCAGATGACCAGCCGTGTTAAACCCGAGAATTTCGACCGATGCATCGAGGCCCTTTCCGAGGGTGGCTATGATTTCTTCCTGACCTATGCCCATCCGCAAGTGAACATCCCCCTCGACCCCGAGCGTTATCCGCATCTGGTCGTCGGTCAAGACAGCCTAGTCGCGGTCGCCCGTCCCGGCTGGCCACGCGAATGGCTGACCGAGGGAATGCCGCTTTTGCAATATTCGCGCGGTTCGTTCCTGAACCAGATGACGCGGATCGCACAGGGACAACCCGGTGCGCCCAAGATCTATGTTGCGCATATCGACGAAGCCTCGATGGCCGAGGCAATGAAAAGCATGGCCGTCGCCGGTCATGGCGTGGTCTGGCTGCCCCGTCTTCTGGTCGAGGCCGAAATCGCGGCGGGAAAGCTGGAAATCGTCGCCCCCGAGCTACCGATGCAGATCCGGCTATACCGCAATCCGTTGCGCGGGCGCGGGCTGACGGGGCGGGTCTGGCAGGTCGCCTCGACGCTGGATGAGGGTTATTCCAAAACGGAATAACCCAGCGCAACTTGGCATTGGATATCCGCCCTGCCCGATCCTACATCGCAGGAATGAAGGGCATGACGCCCGGAAAAACCTGATTAGATACAACTCCTAAAACCTGCCTCGCCGGAACGGCCCCGCTTTCAGTGGGTTCTTCGGGCATGCAGCCGAGGTGAATGACATGAAGACCCGCATCGACCACGATTTGCTTGGTGACCGCGAAGTTCCCGCCGATGCCTATTGGGGTGTGCACACGCTGCGCGCCGTCGAGAATTTTCCGATCTCGGGCCGACCCGTCGGCGAGATCCCCGAACTGGTCCGCGCTCTGGCTGCGATCAAGCAGGCCGCCGCTTTGGCCAATGCCGATCTGGGCCTGCTGTCCCCCGAGCGCCGCGACGCCATCGTCGCTGCATGCGAGGAAATCCGTGCGGGCAAGCTGCATGACCAATTCGTTGTGGACCAGATCCAGGGCGGCGCGGGCACCTCGACCAACATGAACGCCAACGAGGTCATCGCCAACCGCGCGCTGGAAATCATGGGCCATGCCAAGGGTGAGTACAAATACCTGCACCCGAACGAACATGTGAACATGAGCCAGTCGACCAATGACGTCTACCCGACGGCGCTGCGTCTGGCATCATGGAAGGGTCTGCAAAGGCTGATCGTAGCGCTGGCCTCGTTGCGCGGAGCCTTCACCGAGAAAGGCGTCGAGTTCCAGGACATCCTGAAAATGGGCCGCACCCAGTTGCAGGAAGCCGTTCCGATGACGCTGGGTCAGGAATTCAGCGCCGTCGCCATCACCATCGGCGAGGACGAACAGCGTCTGGCCGAAGCAGCAGCCCTGATCTGCGAGATCAACCTTGGCGCCACTGCCATCGGCACCGGCATCACCGCGCATCCGGAATATGCCGAGCGCGTCCGCGCCCGTCTGGCCGAGATCACCGTCATCCCGGTCGTCACCGCCGCCGATCTGGTCGAAGCCACGCAGGATTGCGGCGCCTTCGTGCAAACCTCGGGTGTGCTGAAACGTGTCGCGGTAAAGATCTCGAAGGTCTGCAACGACCTTCGCCTGCTGTCCTCGGGTCCGCGCGCAGGTTTCAACGAGATCAACCTGCCTGCAAAACAGGCTGGCTCCTCGATCATGCCGGGCAAGGTGAACCCCGTCATTCCAGAGGTGATGAACCAGATCTGCTTCGAGGTCATCGGCAATGATATGACCATCACCATGGCAGCCGAAGGCGGGCAGCTTCAGTTGAATGCCTTCGAGCCGATCATTGCCTACAGCATGTTCCGCTCGGTCGATCACCTTGTCGCAGGATTGCACACGCTCGAGCATAACTGCGTGCGCGGTATCACCGCCAATCGCGACGTGTTGAAGGAAACGGTTCGCCGTTCGATCGGGATCGTCACCGCGCTGAACCCCTATATCGGCTACGCCGCTGCCACCGAGGTCGCGACCGAAGCGCATATGACCGGTCGCGGCGTCTATGAACTGGTTCTGGAAAAAGGACTGCTGCCGAAAGAGCGGCTGGACGAAATCCTGCGCCCCGAGACGCTGACCCGCCCGACCCTGTTCGTAGCCTGATCGAGGTCCCCTGCCCCCAGGGGTAAAGCGGCCCCGGCACCTAGCCGGGGTCGCACGAAATTTCATCCAGCAGGAATGCGCGGAACTTGCGGATCGCGGGCCGGTTCCTGCGCCCCGTCGGATAGACCAGCCAATAGCTGCGCCCGTTTTCCGAAACCTGCTTGAATGGCTGGATCAGGCTGCCCGTTGCCAGTTCGTAGCGAAAGAACCGCGGCGTCAGAAGCGCCACGCCGTATCCCGCCAGCGCTGCGCGTGCCTCGTGCAGATCGGTGCTCAGGGTCAGGCCGGGCTTGGGGCGCTTTTCCCAGAAATCCACGCCTGCCTCGCGCATCCAGACCATCCAGTTCGGGTCCGAGGCATCCAGCAGCGGCAGTTTCAGCAAATCGGACGGTTGGCGCAGGTCATGCTTCTTGGCCAGTTCCGGCGACAACATCGGGGTATATTCGACGTTCATCAGATGATGCGCCGTCAGCCCCGGCCACTCGCCCGAACCGGCGCGGATCGCGACGCTGATATCCTCGCGCCCGAAATCGATCAGATTGTCGTTCGTCTCGAGCCGCACGGCCAGATTCGGATTGTTCATCTGGAACTTGCCCAAACGCGGCGACAGCCACGCCCCCGCAAAGGTCGGGACGGTCGAGATCGACAGCGTTGAAACCGAATCCGCCGATGGTTCGGAAAACGTCTCGCGCAGCATGTCAAAGGCGTCGATGGTCGGACGCGCGAACAGCGCTCCGGTCTCGGTCAGGGCAATCTCGCGGGTTTTGCGCAGGAAAAGCGGCGCGCCAAGCTTCTCCTCAAGCATGCGGATCTGATAGCTGACGGCGGCTTGCGTCATGCCCAGTTCATCTGCGGCACGCGTAAAGCTGAGATGACGGGCCACGGCTTCGAAGGCGCGAAGTGCAGCAAGAGGCGGAATCGACATAAGCAGGCCTTATGGATGCTTGCGGAGGCTTTGTTGGTCAAACCGCCAAGACAGTAGCATCCTGAACATACTCATCAACCACGCACATTGCGGAGAAATGCAATGTATGACTGCGCACCCACCCGGCGGCCCTTGCGGCTGACCGATCGTATCCTGATGCTTTTCGGCTTCGGCGGCCGTGATAAGCAGGACCTATACGTAACGACATCCGACCGGATGGCGGCGCTTGATGATCCTGCAACACGAAAAGCCCTGGCAGAATTGCCACCGCATCTTTTGCAAGACATCGGCGTCTCGGGTTCCGCGCCTCAACGCGGTGGAACCCAGTCGGTAGATGGCGAAGTCCTGCGCAAATACCTGTGGTAAGGCTTAACGCAGGCCCTCACAGAAGCGGCGGATGCGGTCACACGCATCCGTCAGAACCTCGTCCGAGGTCGCGTATGAAATCCGGAAATGGGGGCTAAGCCCGAAGGCCGCCCCAAAGACCACGGCCACGCCGGTTTCGTTCAGAAGCGCGGTCGCGAAGGCTTCGTCATCCGCGATCAACGCACCGCCAGCCGAAGTCTTGCCGATCAGATCCTTGATCGAGGGGTAGACGTAGAATGCCCCCTCTGGCACGGGACAGGTCATGCCGGGGCATGCGTTCAGGCCCGCGACCACCAGATTGCGGCGGCGCTCGAACACGGCGCGGCTGGTTTCCAGATAGTCCTGCGGCCCCTCCAACGCGGCCAGCGCGGCATATTGGCTGATCGAGGTCGGGTTCGATGTCGATTGCGACTGCAATTTGCCCATCGCCTTGATCAACTCGACCGGACCTGCGCCATAACCGATCCGCCAGCCCGTCATGGCATAGGATTTGCTGACCCCGTTCATGGTCAGCGTACGCTCTTTCAGCCCCGGCTCGATCTGGGCGGGCGTGACGAAGACGAAATCATCGAACACCAGATGCTCGTAGATGTCATCGGACAGCACCCAGACATGCGGATGGCGCATCAGCACGTCGGTCAGTCCGCGCATATGCGTCTCGCCATAGCCCGCGCCGGTCGGGTTCGAGGGCGAGTTCATGATCACCCATTTGGTCTTCGACGAGATCGCGGCCTCAAGCTGGTCGGGCGTAATGCGATAGCCGTTTTCCATCGCGCCTTCGACGATGACCGGAGTACCACCCGCCAGAAGCACCATGTCGGGATAGCTGACCCAGTAAGGCGCGGGAATGATCACCTCATCGCCGGGGTTCAGTGTGGCCATCAGCGCGTTATACAGGATCTGCTTGCCGCCCGTCCCGACCGTGACCTGGGCCGGCGTATATTCCAGCCCGTTTTCGCGCAGGAACTTGTCGCAAATCGCGCGCTTGAGTTCGGGGATGCCGTCGACGGCCGTATAGCGTGTGTGCCCCGCATCGATGGCGGCCTTGGCGGCTTCGCGGATATGTTCGGGCGTGTCGAAATCCGGCTCGCCCGCCGAAAGGCTGATGATGTCACGACCCTCGGCGGCCAGTTCGCGGGCGCGGCCCGTGATGGCAATGGTGGGCGAGGGTTTGACGCGGGCGAGTGTCTGGGACAAAAGGCTCATCGAATTCATCCTGCGGCTGGGTCGCCTGAAGTCATAGGCGCGGCGCCGTGGACAGACAAGCCAAAGGCGAACGAACACATGGAAGAAGCAAGGCTCAAACGGCTGCAGATGCGCAGCTGGCGGCGCGGCATGAAAGAAATGGACCTGATCCTTGGCCCGTTCTCGGACACCGAACTCGAAAAGCTTTCCGCCGCCGATGTGGACCTGTACGAGACGCTGCTGAACGAGAACGATCAGGACATCTATCCCTGGATCACCGCGCGGATCGGCGGAGAGCATCCTGGCCCCAAGGAACTGGTCGGACTGCTGGACGTGATTGCAGGATTCGCGACCGACCGCCTGACGCCAAAATCCTGAAATTTTTAGGTAAACCGGCGGAATCGTCGCGTCGATTAACCAGAGATTCGGAAATCTCGTTCATGGTCGCTGGCAACAAGACCTTGAACGGGATGAACCAATGCCACAGCCCAGCCACAGCCCGGTCCGGCCCGTGCCGTCATTGCGGCCCGCCCCAGACGTGGCACGCGCGGATGCCTATCTGGAAAGCCTGCAACTGCTCGAACGGTTGCACCGTCTGCTTCTGGACCTGATCAAGGACGAGTTCGAGCGATTGGGCCGTTCCGACCTGACTCCGGTACAGGCGCTGCTGATCTATAACCTTGGCGGTTCCGAGGTGACGGCGGGCGAGCTTCGGTCGCGCGGGATGTATCAAGGCTCGAATGTCAGCTACAATCTGAAAAAGCTGGTCGAGTTGGGCTATGTCAGTCACGAACGCTGTGACATGGACCGGCGCGCGGTGCGGGTCCGGCTGACCTCCTCAGGGCAGGATGTCCGTGACCATGTCTGCGCCCTATTCGCCCGCCATGCCGAAGGTCTGGCCCTGTCGGGCGTGTTGGACGATCCGGCGATCGAAGCCGTGAACCTGCAATGGCGCCGGATCGAGCGTTTCTGGCTGGAACAGATCCGCTACATCTACTGAACGAATGACCCGCCAGTTTGTGCTGGCAGGTCAAGTGCGATCACCAGTGACCGGTATTCTGCATGCTGGCCCAGGGTTCTTGCGGCGGCAGGGATTCACCCTCTTGCAGCAATTCGATCGAGACATTGTCCGGGCTACGCACAAAGGCCATATGACCGTCGCGCGGCGGGCGATTGATCGTCACCCCCGCATCCATCAATTGCTGGCACATCTCGTAGATGTTCTCGACCCGATAGGCGAGATGACCGAAATGGCGGCTATCCGAGGGAAGCCCCTCATCGCCGTCCCAGTTATGGGTCAGTTCGACCGGACATTCCGGCTGGCCCGGAGCTGCCATGAACACCAGCGAGAATCTGCCCTTGTCGTTATCGATGCGGCGAATCTCCTCCAGCCCCAGCAGCCGGTAAAACGCCATCGACTTTTCAAGGTCGAGCACGCGGACCATGGTGTGCAGATAGCGAACTTTCATATCGGAATCTCCTGTGTTTCGGGCGACAGAATGGCAGCTTGGCCGGTCCGCAGCAACGCCATGCAGATGATGATATGGCCTTCCATCGAGCGGCCACTGGTGGCAGGCGGCGCAGAACATCTGCAAGCGGGCCGGTCGAACAGCGTCGGACAAATGTGCGGACTGGTGCGCGCGTCACGTGGCAAAAGTCCTGATTCACGCCCCGCTTCGCATCACCAGATTCGGCCCGAATGTGGGCACGGCGCTGCATTGTTCAGGAATGTTGCTCGCAAAACACGCTCGCCCTTTTGCGGGGACGATGGGCAGCCAAAATCGTTTCTGGCCGAAGATATTGAAGTCACAGGAAAGCTTTACGGACCTCACGATCTGAGGCGAAGCAGCGAACCGGCAAGCATGACCGATTATGGAATTTGACGCGATTTTTGCTGTGGACGGATGGGGATCGCATGACTAGAAGCGGCCCCCTCGACCGCCGGATCATGCCATCCTCCGGAGCAAGGCCCCCACAACCATGGACCTTGAATGCGCTTATCCGCACAACCTTTCACAGAATCACGCCCCAGACTGATTAACGGCGCGTTCTTTGTTTGAGCCACAAGATATGGGTAGCGAACGCCATTCGTTATCTATATACTGGGTGAACGCGCCGACGAGGCCATGCGATTCCGGACCCAAATTCGGTCGCCCTTAGGCGTGAATGCAACTGTAGGTAGTTCGCGATTGACTGGTTCCGGCGAGGTTTCCTGCGGGATGTCCGGTTGTCGTCGCTGCCTGCGGGATCGTGACTAATAAAAAGGGACCACAGGCATGAGCATCACCGTCTATTCCAAACCCGCTTGTGTGCAATGCACCGCCACCACGCGCGCGCTGGACGCCCGCGGGCTGAGCTATGACGTCGTGGACCTGACCGAGGATGACGCGGCCATGCAACTGGTCACCTCGCTCGGCTATCGACAGGCCCCCGTCGTGATCGCCGGGGAAGAACATTGGGCCGGCTTCCGTCCCGACATGATCGGCCGTCTTTCCTGACGACCGATGGGCGGGCTGGTCTATTTCTCATCGGCTTCCGGCAACACCGCGCGCTTCGTCGCGCGGCTGAATCTTGAGGCCGCGCGAATCCCGATCTCGCCTTCGGACGAGATGCCAGAACCGGCCACGCCCTATGTCCTCATATGCCCGACCTATGCCGATGGCGAAGGTCGGGGCGCCGTGCCGAAACAGGTCATCCATTTCCTGAACGACGCGACCCGCCGCAAGCTGCTTCGTGGGGTCATCGCCGGGGGCAACCGGAATTTCGGCACGACCTTTGCCCTTGCGGGCAAGGTCATCTCTGACAAATGCAACGTCCCCCTGCTCTATCGATTCGAGCTGGCCGGGACAGAAACCGACATCGCCCGCGTATTGGCCGGGCTGGACAAATTCTGGGGGACAGAATGCTTGACGATGGCGTGAAGGCCGAGCTTGATTATCACGCGCTGAACGCGATGCTGAACCTTTACGACAGTGAGGGTCGCATCCGTTTCGACGCCGATCGCAAGGCCGCGCATCAGTATTTCCTGCAGCATGTGAACCAGAACACGGTCTTCTTCCACTCGCTGGACGAGAAGCTCGATTATCTGGTCGAAGAGGGCTATTACGAGCCCGAGGTGCTGGACCAGTATTCCAAGAACTTCCAGCGCGTGATCTGGGACGCCGCCTTCAAGCGCAAGTTCCGCTTCCCGACCTTCCTTGGCGCGTTCAAATATTACACCAGCTACACGCTGAAGACCCGCGACGGTCAGCGCTATCTTGAGCGCTACGAGGACCGCGTGGTCATGGTCTCGCTGGCACTCGCCCGTGGCGATGAGAAGCTGGCGATGAGCTTCATGGAAGAGATCCTCTCGGGCCGTTTCCAGCCCGCGACGCCGACCTTCCTGAATGCCGGGAAGAAGTCGCGCGGCGAGCTGATCTCCTGCTTCCTGCTGCGTCTGGAAGACAACATGGAATCGATCGGGCGCTCGATCAACTCGGCGCTGCAGCTGTCCAAGCGCGGCGGCGGCGTTGCATTGATGCTGACCAACCTGCGCGAGGCCGGTGCCCCGATCAAAGGCATCGAGAACCAATCCTCGGGCGTCATTCCGGTGATGAAACTGCTGGAAGACAGCTTCAGCTACGCCAACCAGCTTGGCGCGCGTCAGGGCGCGGGCGCGGTCTATCTGAACGCACACCACCCCGACATCCTGCGTTTCCTTGATACCAAGCGCGAGAACGCGGACGAGAAAATCCGCATCAAGACGCTGTCTTTGGGCGTGGTCATTCCCGACGTGACCTTCGAGTTGGCGAAGAAGAACGAGGACATGTATCTGTTCTCGCCGCATGACGTGGAAAAGGTCTATGGCGTGCCCTTCTCGGAGATTTCGGTCACCGAGAAATATGCCGAGATGGTCGATGACAAGCGCATCAAGAAGCGCAAGATCAACGCCCGCGAGTTCTTCCAGACCATCGCCGAGATCCAGTTTGAATCCGGCTATCCCTACATCATGTTCGAAGACACGGTGAACAAGGCGAACCCGGTCCATGGGCGCATCACCATGTCGAACCTGTGTTCGGAAATCCTGCAGGTGAACGAGGCGTCTGAGTTCAACGAGGACCTGTCCTATTCGCATCTGGGCACGGATATTTCCTGCAACCTTGGTTCGCTGAACATCGCCGCGACCATGGACGGGCCGGATTTCGGCGCGACCGTCGAGGCCGCGATCCGCGCCCTGACCGCCGTGTCGGAAATGTCCTCGATCGAGTCGGTGCCGTCGATCCGTCGCGGCAATGACGAGGCCCATGCCGTGGGTCTGGGCCAGATGAACCTGCATGGCTTCCTTGCCCGCGAGCGCATCCATTACGGCTCGCCCGAGGGTGTCGAATTCACCAGCGTTTACTTTGCCGCCGTCGCCTATCACGCGATCCGCGCCTCGAACCTGCTGGCGCAGGAACATGGCTCGACCTTCAAGGATTTCGACAAGTCGAAATATGCCGATGGGTCGTTCTTCGAGAAATACACCTCGCGCGACTGGCTGCCGGTTTCGGCGGATGTGGTGCGGGTGTTTGAAGGCGTGACCCTGCCCACCCGTGAGGATTGGGCGGCGCTGAAAGCTTCGGTCATGGCGAGCGGGCTTTACAACCGCAACCTGCAAGCGGTGCCGCCGACCGGCTCGATCAGCTATATCAACAACTCGACCAGCTCGATCCACCCGATCGTCGCCAAGATCGAGATCCGCAAGGAAGGCAAGATCGGCCGCGTCTATTACCCGGCTGCGTTCATGTCGAACGAGAACCTGGAATATTACCGCGACGCCTATGAGATCGGCCCCGACGCGATTATCGACACCTATGCGGCGGCGACCGAGCATGTCGATCAGGGCCTGTCGCTGACGCTGTTCTTCCCGGCCGAAGCCACGACCCGCGACATCAACCGCGCCCAGATCTATGCGTGGAAGAAGGGCATCAAGACGATCTATTACATCCGCCTGCGCCAGACCGCGCTGGAGGGAACCGAGGTGCAGGGCTGCGTTTCTTGCAGCCTGTGACCCGCGTCGCTGGCGGGGGGCTGTCTGCCCCCCGCACCCCCCGAGGATATTTGAACACAAAAGAAAGGTTCTTCGGATGAAGGATCAAGTGCTGCGGACCCCTTTACGCGCCATCAACTGGAACCGGCTGGACGATGAGAAAGACCTTGAGGTCTGGAACCGCCTGACCGTCAATTTCTGGCTGCCCGAGAAGGTGCCGCTGTCGAATGACGTGCAAAGCTGGGCCACCCTTCGCCCCGAAGAGCGCGAGCTGACCATCCGGGTCTTTACCGGGCTGACGCTTCTGGACACGGTGCAGAACACCATCGGCGCGCCCTCGATGATGCCCGATGCGCAGACCCCGCATGAAGAAGCGGTGCTGTCGAATATCTCGTTCATGGAAGCCGTCCATGCGCGCAGCTATTCGTCGATCTTTTCGACCTTGTGCATGACCAAAGAGGTCGATGAGGCCTTCCGCTGGTCCGAGGAAAACCCGCATCTGCAGGCCAAGGCGCGGCTGATCCTTGACGAATACAAGGCGGGTTCCGACCCGCTGAAGCGCAAGATCGCCTCGGTGTTCCTGGAAAGCTTCCTGTTCTATTCCGGCTTCTATCTGCCGATGTACTGGTCGAGCCGCGCGAAGCTGACCAACACCGCCGACCTGATCCGCCTGATCATCCGCGACGAGGCGGTGCATGGCTATTACATCGGCTACAAGTTCCAGCGCGCTGCCGAGAAGCTGTCCGCCGAAAAGCAGCAAGAGCTGAAGGATTTCGCCTTCGCGCTGATCTTCGATCTTTACGATATCGAGCAGAAATACACCGCCGAGCTTTATGACGGTATCGGCCTGACCGAGGACGTCAAAGCCTTCCTGCATTACAATGCCAACAAGGCGCTGCAGAACCTCGGCTATGAGGCGCTCTTCCCGCCCGCCGCCTGCGAGGTCAACCCGGCGATCATGGCCGCGTTGTCGCCCGATAGCGAGAACCACGACTTCTTCTCGGGTTCCGGCTCGTCCTATGTGATCGGCAAGGCCGTCGCGACCGAAGACGAAGACTGGGATTTCTGATCCGCTTCGCATGATCTGGACGCCCGCCGCTTTGGCGGGCGTTTTCCGTTTTCGAACACGCTTGTAGACGTGGCACGAACGGCTAGTCTGGTGTCCCAAGCCGAGGTCGCCATGCCACAAATCACGCTTCTGACTGGCCGTATCGCCCCTTTGCCGGATACCGATCAGGTCAGCGGCATCGACAAATCCGTTGTTGACCGGCCCTTGCAGCTTGGTACCACCGGGCTTGAGGGCGACGAGCAGGCCGATCTGCGCGTGCATGGCGGACCGGAAAAGGCCGTCCACCATTACCCGTTCGATCACTATGCGGCGTGGCGCACGGATCTTGGCGACCTGCCGATCCTGTCCACGGCGGGCGGCTTTGGCGAGAATATCTCGACCCTTGGCATGACCGAGGACACGGTTTCGGTCGGTGACATCTTCCGGCTCGGCGGCGCCTTGGTGCAGGTCAGCCAAGGTCGGCAGCCCTGCTGGAAACTGACGCGCCGGATCGGGGTCGAGGATATGGCCCGTCGCGTGCAGAAGACCGGACGCACCGGCTGGTATTACCGCGTCTTGCAAGCGGGTCAGGTCGCTCCCGATGACATGATCGAACTGGTGGACAGGGTCGCACCGGACTGGACGCTGCACAGGCTGTGGCACGCGCTTTATATTGACCGGATGAACCTGCGCGAATTGCACGGCATCGCTTCGCTGGACGTGCTGGCCGACGGTTGGCGGCGCTACGCGATCCGGCGGCTGGAAAGCGGTCAGGTCGAGGACTGGTCGCGCAGGCTCGAGGGCGGCGCATGACACCTCCGCTGGTCATCTCGATCCAAAGTCAGGTCGTTCTGGGTCATGTCGGCAATTCCGCGGCGGTGTTTCCGATGCAGGCCGCGGGGCTCGAGGTCGCGGCCATTCCGACCGTGGTCTTTTCGAACACGCCGGATTACGCGACCTTGCGCGGAAGGGCGCTGCCCGCCGATTTCTTTGCGGACCTTCTGCAAGGCGCGTGGGAGCGCGACTTGCCCCAACGCGCCGCTTTTGTCGTGACCGGCTATATCGGCTCGGTCGAGGTCGCGCTACTGGTGGCCGAGTTCATCGCCAAGGCAAAGGAAGCCAATCCCGCCCTAATCTATCTTTGCGATCCGGTCATGGGCGATGACGCACCGGGCCTTTATGTCCCCGAAATCATCGCCGCCGTCCTGAAAGATGACCTGCTACCGCAAGCCGATATCGCGACCCCGAACCCGTTCGAGATCGCCTATCTGACCGGCCAACCGATCAGGGAACTGGCCGATCTGCCCCGCGCATTCGATGCGCTGCATCTGGCCGCAGGCGCGCAACTGATCGCGACAGGCTGCCGCTTGCAGGAAACGGCAAGCGACATGTTGGAAAGCGTCATCCTTGGTCCCGACGGCGTGACACGCCATCCGACCCCGCGCCTGCCGGTGGCGATGGCGGGGACGGGCGATTTGTTTGCGGGCTTGATCACCGCTGCATTGGGTCGCGGTCGCAGCCTGACCGATGCGGTCGAATTCGCTCAGAGGCAAACCTCGCGCGCCTTGGCGCGAGCGGCACAGCTTGGCACGAAAGAAGTGGTCCTGTCGGACCGCGACTTCCGCGCCGCGCTATTGACGCTTTAGTTTTTCCGCAGGGCGTTCAGCAACGCCGCGCCGAATGCCCCCGGCTCATCCTTGGCGGCGGGCTGCGCAGATTTCGGCCCCCGCGCAGGCTGTGCCTTGGGGCTTCGTTCGGCTTGCGCGTCACGCGCGCTGGCCCCGCCATCCTTGCGCATGGTCAGACCGATGCGCTTGCGGGGCACGTCGACCTCGGTCACGCGGACGCGGACCACGTCGCCGACCTTCACCACCTCATTCGGGTCCTTCACGAAACGGTCGGCCAACTGGCTGATATGGACCAGACCGTCCTGATGGACGCCGATATCGACGAAGGCGCCGAAGGCCGCGACGTTGGTCACCGTCCCTTCCAGCGACATGCCGGGTTTCAGATCCTTGATATCCTCGACCCCCTCGGCAAAGCTGGCGGTCACGAAGCTGGGTCGAGGGTCACGGCCGGGCTTTTCCAGTTCCGACAGAATGTCGCGGATGGTCGGCAGACCGAAGTTCTCATCCACGAACTGCTCGGCCCGGACGCCTTTCAGTGCCGCCCCGTCGCCCATGATCTGGCGAATGTCGCGCCCGCAGGCAGCAACGATCTTGCGGGCAACGCCGTAGGCCTCGGGATGGACGGAGGAGGCATCAAGCGGCTCTTTCCCATCTCGGATGCGCAGGAAGCCTGCGCATTGCTCAAAGGCCCGCGGACCCAGACCCGCAACCTTTTTCAGCGCCGCGCGCGAGGCGAACGCCCCTTCGGCATCGCGATGCGCCACGATGTTTTGCGCGAGCGACGGCCCCAGCCCCGCGACATGCGCAAGCAAGGGGGCCGAGGCGGTGTTCAGATCGACGCCAACCGCGTTCACCGCATCCTCGACTACCGCTTCCAAGGTCTTGGCCAATTGGCGCTGGTCCACGTCATGCTGATACTGGCCGACGCCGATCGACTCCGGCGGCACCTTGACCAGTTCCGCCAGCGGGTCCTGCAAGCGGCGGGCGATCGAGACGGCACCCCGCAGCGACACGTCCAGATCGGGGAACTCCTTGGCCGCCAGTTCCGAGGCCGAATAGACCGAGGCCCCCGCCTCGCTGACGATGACCTTGACCGGAGCTTTTACGCTGTCCGGCAGTCGCTTGAGCACGTCGGCCACCATGCGCTCGGTCTCGCGGCTGGCAGTGCCGTTGCCGATGGCGATCAGTTCGACCTTGTGGCGCAGGATCGTTGCAGCCAGCGCGGCCTCGGCCCCGCGCAGGTCGTTCTTGGGTTGGAAAGGATACAGTGTCGCAGTTTCCAGCAACTTGCCGGTCGCATCCACAGCCGCCAGCTTGACGCCGGTGCGAATACCCGGATCAAGTCCGATGGTCACCCTAGGACCAGCAGGAGAAGCCAACAGCAAATCTTTGAGATTGCGCGCGAAAACGCGGATCGCCTCGGCATGGGCGCGGGTCCGCAACTCGGTCAGCAGGTCGATATACATCGTATTCGACAGCCGCACCCGCCACGCCCAACTAGCGACCTTGCGCAGCCAGGCATCGCCGGGCGCGTTCCCCAGACGACCGATGGCCGAGGTCACGATGCCTTCGGCCCGAGCGGTTCCGGTTTCGGCCTCGGGCGCGATTTCGATGGTCAGAATTTCTTCCTTGGCCGCGCGCAGGATCGCCAGCGCCCGATGGCCCGGAATGGCCGACCATTTCTCGACGTGATCGAAATAATCACTGAACTTCGCGCCCTCGGCTTCTTTGCCGGGGGTGACCTTGGCCGTGATCTGGCCCTCGGTCTGCATGAATTCGCGCAGGCGGCCCAGCATCGGGGCATTTTCGGAAAGCTCCTCAACCAGAATGTCGCGCGCGCCGTCCAAGGCGGCCTTCTGGTCCGCGACGTTCTCGGTCAGATAGCTTGCCGCCAGCGCCACGGGATCGGCACCGCGATTGTCTTGGATCGCGCGCAGCAGCGGCTCAAGGCCGTTTTCGCGCGCGATCATCGCCTTGGTCCGGCGCTTGGGCTTATAGGGCAGATAGATGTCTTCCAGCGTAGCCTTGGTTTCCGCCCCGACAATGGCGCGGGTCAATTCATCCGTCAGCTTGCCCTGCGTCTTGATCGATTCAAGGATCGCTTTCCTGCGAGCCTCAAGCTCGCGCAGATAGGCCAATCGTTCGGCCAGATTGCGCAGCTGGGTATCGTCCAGCCCGCCCGTCACCTCTTTGCGGTAGCGGGCGACGAAAGGCACGGTCGCGCCGCCATCCAGCAGACCTGTCGCAGCAACAACCTGCGCGGCAGATGCATTGATTTCATTGGCGATTGTCCGAGCAATCCGGTCGGTGGCGTCCATCCTCAGGCTCCGTTCGACTTCTGGACTGCCGTCTTACCGCGCGGCTTTGCGCAGGCCAAGCACTATCGGCGGGCCAATCCGAATCCCGCCCATGGCACCGTTCAGCTTGGGTCATTGCCGCGAAAATCGGCGGGACGGATGCTGTGACGGGTCAGCTTGTCATAGAACGTCTTGCGCGGAAGTTGCAGGCGTTCCATCGCACGGGTCGCATTGCCCTGAGCCAGACGCAACGCCTCGCGGATCAGGCCCGCTTCGTATTCGGCCATCAGATCGGTCAGCCCGCGCGGCGCATCCGAACCGCCCTGCGCCTCGAAGGGCGACAGACCCAGCGCATGAGCCTCGGCGAATTGACGTAACTCGCGCAGGTTGCCGCGCCAGTCATGCCCCGACAGCCGCGCGCGCACGGTCGGAGTCAAAGCCGGAACCGACACCTCCAGCCGTTCGCAGGCCTCAAGCAGGAAATGGCGGAACAGTTCGGGAATATCCTCGCGGCGATCGGCAAGCGGAGGCAAAGTAAGCGCCACGCCAGACAGACGGTAATACAGATCCGGACGCAACCGCCCCTCGCGCAGCAATTGCGACGGCTCGCCCTCGACCGAAGCGATCACGCGCAAATCCAGCGGTCGCGGCGAGGCTGCGCCAGAGGGCCATAGTTCCCCCGCCTCGATCAGCGACAGCAAGCGGGCCTGCAGGCCGGACCCGAGACTGTCCAACCGATCAAGATACAACGTACCGCGATGGGCCTTTTCCAGCCGTCCCACGCCCCGCCCCGTCCGCCCTGCGGAATCGAGGCCCAACAGCTCGGCATCGAAATGCGCCTCGTCCAGCGCCGCGCAGGCCACATGGACGAAACCGCGCCCCCGTCGCGCGCTTTGCCTGTGGATCGCGCGCGCGATTGTTTCCTTGCCCGAGCCGTTTGGCCCTACCAGAAGCACGTCGCCGTCTGCTTGCGCAATGCGTTCGATATTGTCGCGCAGGTGCTGCATGAAGGGACTTTGCCCGATCAACCGCGTCTCTCGCGCCAGTCGTTCCTGAGCCTTCTGGCGCAGAGTGCGGTTCTCGATCACCAAAGCGCGGGACTGGCAGGCGCGGTTCAGCGCGGCGACCAGACTGTCCGATCCGACCGGCTTGGACAGGAAATCATACGCCCCCTGCTTCAGCGCGGCGACGGCCATGGGCACATCGGCATGCCCCGTCAGCAAGATCACCGGCAGTTCGGCGTCCAGCGACTGGACACGTTGGAACAACTCGAACCCATCCATGCCGGGCATCCGCACGTCGCTCAGGATCACGCCGGGGAAGTCCGCGCCCAGCCCTTCAAGCGCATCGCTGGCCGAAGCGAATGGCTGCACCGTGAAGCCTGCTATCCGCAGGGATTGAACCTGCGCCGCCAGCAGATCGGCATCGTCATCTATCAGGCGGACAATGCGAATACAGTCGGTCATTCGGCCCTCGGAAGATCAAGGATAAAGCTCGCACCCTGCCCCGGCCGCGACGGTGCCGCGCGTAGGCTACCGCCGCATTCGCGGGCGATGTCTTGTGAAATGACCAGCCCAAGACCCATTCCGCTGGGTTTGCTGGTCAGGAACGGGGTGAACAGCTGCGCGGCGATCTCCTCGGGCAGGCCGGGGCCGTTATCCGATACGACGATCCGCACCATGCGGCCCGCCTCGACCGTTACGGTGATCCGGGCATCGGGCGTTTCCGCCAGCGCCTCTTGGGCGTTCTGCAACAAATTGACCAGTATCTGCTCAAGCCGGACCGTTTCCGCAACCACGCGAAGGTCCGAAGGGATCGGCGGCAGTTCGATGCGGACATGCTGCGTGCCCTGACCGCGCGTGGTCAGCAGCAGGGCCGCATCGAATGCATCCGACAACGGGACGGCACCAAGCTCGCCCTTGGCCTTGCGGGCAAAACCGCGCAACTGGTCTGTGATGCGCGAAATGCGCTCGGTCATGCGCCGGATGCTGGACAGGTTGTCAGCCACATCCGAGGTCGCCCCCGTGGACAGCAACGCCTCGCCATTCTCGGCCAATAGCCGGATAGTCGCGAGGGGCTGGTTGACCTCATGCGCGACCCCCGCCGTGATCTGGCCCAAAGCCGCCAGTTTGTTGGCCTGCACCATTTCGGCCTGCAACCGGTCCAGCCGCTGCTCGACCACCTGTCGTTCGCGGATTTCATCCGAGAGTGCGCGGGTCCGTTCATCGACGGCATGCTGCAGATCGGCGCGATAACGGCGCTCGGCCTGCATCCTGCTGATCGTCCTGTGCCGGGCACGCAAGGCAAATCCGCCCAGCACCGCCAGCAGCGTCAGTCCGAAACCAGCCGTTCCGGTCGCAAACAACGCCGCGTAAAGCGCGGGCCGTGCCGAGCCGGTGACGGTCATCACCCAATCCGTGCCCGGAACATCGGTTGATGCCGTCACCGCCATGTTGTCGGCCGCCGACGCCGGAACAAAGCGCCGCGCCGGATCGCTGGACAGGATGATCTGGCCGTTTGCATCCACCACATCCGTGCGGGCTTTCGCGTTTGCCCAATTGCGCTCGAGGCCGTCAAACTCGACCTTGACCACCATTACCCCCAGCGCAGATGCACCACCGTCGTCTGGTGCAACGCTATGCGAAAGATACAGGCCCGCGCGGTTGCTGATCGTGCCCAACGCGAATTGCGTCGCCTCGGCGTTTTGCATCGCCTCGCTGAAATAGTCGCGGAAACTGTAGTCCTGACCGACGAAACTGACCTTCTCATCCCAGTTCGAGGCCGCGATGGCCACACCGTTGCGGTCCAGCAGATAGATCACCGCGCTGTCGGTCTGCTCGCGCAGCCCGTCCAGCTTACGCGACACGCGATCGCGGTTCGTCTGATCCGGCTCAAGCAAAGCGCGGCGAACCAATCCGTCATCCGCCAGCACGGTCGTCACCGCGCGCTGACGCAACAGCACACTCTCGAGCGCCTGCATCCGCGCCCGCATGTCGTTTTCCTGCGCGGCCTTCAGATCGGCCAGCGCGGCGCGGTGGGTGATCTGGAAGCAGGCGCCAAGCACCAGCACCCCCAGAAGTAACGCGACCGCCACCCACGAAACGGGCAACCAGCGACGTATCGAATCATGATCTGGCGACACGTGCGCTTTCCAATCCATGTGTGGATTACCACACTACCAGAATAACGATGTGCGGAAAACCACACGTTTATACGGGACATTCCCGCCCAAATCCCCATGAAATCAGCGCATTGCTGCTATGCGCGGGAAAATTGGGCAGTGCATGCACGACGGTTAACATAGCCGCCACAGAACTGTCATCGCAGGTTGGAGGAGGCCTCAATGCAAATTGACACGTCGGCACAGCCGGCCGCCCACGAACATCGTCCGTTCTATCGTCACCTATACTTCCAAGTGCTGACCGCCATCGTCCTTGGCGCCATGATCGGGCACTTTTTCCCGCAAACCGGCGAGGCGCTAAAGCCGCTTGGCGATGCGTTCATCAAGCTGGTGAAGATGATCATCGCTCCGGTCATCTTCCTGACCATCGTCACCGGCCTTGCCGGAATGGGCACACTGAAAGGCGTCGGCTCGGTCGTCGGCAAGGCGTTCGCCTATTTTCTGACCTTCTCGACGCTGGCTCTGGTCGTCGGGCTGATTACCGCGAATGTCATCCAGCCGGGCGCGGGC
Source organism: Paracoccus aestuariivivens (assembly GCF_009711225.1). GTDB lineage: Bacteria > Pseudomonadota > Alphaproteobacteria > Rhodobacterales > Rhodobacteraceae > Paracoccus > Paracoccus aestuariivivens. Next base: position 30,413 of record NZ_WMIE01000001.1, read on the forward strand.
ATGAATATCGATCCGGCGACGCTGGATGCCAGCAAGGTCTCGGGCTATGCCGAAAAGGCGCATGAGACCTCGCTGACCGGCTTTGTCATGGACATCATCCCGACCACGCTGGTTTCCGCCTTTGTCGAGGGCAACATCCTGCAGGTGCTGTTCGTCGCCATCCTGTTCGGCATCGGCCTGATCCTTGTCGGCGACAAGGCCAAGCCCGTCGTCGCGCTATTCGAGACCCTCAGCCATGTCGTCTTCCGCGTCGTCGACATCCTGATGAAGGCCGCGCCGATCGGTGCCTTCGGGGCCTTCGCCTTTACAATCGGGAAATACGGCATCGCCTCGGTGGTGAATCTGGCGACGCTTGTCGGCACCTTCTACCTGACCTCGGCGCTGTTCGTGATCGTGATCCTTGGCACGGTCTGTCTGGCCAACGGTTTTTCGATCTTCAAGCTGATCGCCTATCTCAAGACCGAGATCCTGCTGGTTCTGGGCACATCCTCGTCCGAATCCGCCCTGCCCGCGCTGATGGAGAAAATGGAGAAAGCCGGCTGCGCCCGCCCCGTCGTCGGACTGGTCGTCCCGACCGGGTATTCCTTCAACCTCGACGGCACCAACATCTACATGACGCTGGCCGCGCTGTTCATCGCACAGGCGACGAACACCGATCTGAGCCTGCAACAACAGGTGCTGCTGCTGCTGGTCGCGATGCTGTCCTCGAAAGGTGCTGCGGGCGTGACCGGCGCTGGCTTCATCACGCTGGCCGCGACGCTTTCGGTGGTGCCGACGGTTCCGGTCGCTGGCATGGCGCTGATCCTTGGCGTCGACCGCTTCATGTCGGAATGCCGCTCGATCACCAACTTCATCGGCAATGCCGTTGCCACGGTCGTCGTCAGCCGTTGGGAAGGCGCGCTGGACCGTGAACAGCTTGACCGCGCCCTGTCGGGTGAGTTGGCCGAAGATGTCCGCCCCGTTTCACAGATCAACGCCCCGGCGGGTCTGCGTCTGGGCGAGGCCAGCGCCGACTGATCCAACCCAGGACGTCCCGCAGAAAGCCGCGGCCTTATGGGTCGCGGCTTTTTCTTTGTTTCAGTTTAGTCTCAAAGGCACGGTCGCAACATAGGACTTTCTCTTCATGTCCGGCGGGAAAGGCGGCATCCGCGGCATCCCCTCGAACGCTTTCACGAAATTCGCCAGTGTCCGTGCCGACAGACCATCGCTGGCCTTGACGATTGCGACATCCGCGAGGCTTCCGTCCGGATTGATCCTGAAGCCAATCGTGACGGTTTCACCCTTGGTCCCCCGCTTCGGACTTTCCAGCACCCACATCCGAGCACTCACATTCAATCCCAGTCGAAGCTGCGCTGCCTTTATCCATTCGGCTTGCGTCCTCGGTGGAGGCAATCCCGATCCTCCGGCCTGTTCGGCAAGGCACGGGGTCGACAACGCCAAGACGACACAAAGTGACGACAGAACGGTGCGCAGCATCGCGAATCCCTTGTGAGTGGCAAAGATCACCGCAGCATCGGAGTTCCGCTGATTCTACGCAAGCACCTGAAGTTATGTCGACTTCCGTGGCTCAGGTCACGATCCCGATCTGCCAAGGCACGAATTCATCCTGCCCGTAGCCCAGAAGCTCGCTTTTCGATTTCATCCCCGAGGCGCAGTCGATCATCATCTGGAAGATGACCTCGCCCAACTCCTCGATGGTCGCCTCGCCTTCGATGATGGTGCCGCAATTGAGGTCCATGTCGTCTTCCTGACGCCGCCACGTCGCCGTGTTCGTGGAAAATTTCAGCGAGGGCGCGGGCACGCAGCCAAAAGCCGAGCCGCGACCTGTGGTGAAGCAGATCAGGTTCGCCCCCGAGGCCACCTGCCCCGTCGCCGAAACCGGATCGTAGCCGGGGCTGTCCATGAAAACCATGCCATGCTCTGTCACCGGTTCCGCATATTCATAGACGCCGCGGAGGTTGGTCGTGCCCGCCTTGGCGACCGCGCCCAGCGACTTCTCAAGGATCGTGGTCAGACCGCCCACCTTGTTCCCGGCCGAGGGGTTGTTGTTCATCTCGGCCCCGCCCCGCGCGGTATGGTCCTTCCACCAGTCGATGCGGGCGATCAGCTTTTCGCCGACCTCCTGCGTCGCGGCGCGGCGCGTCAGCAGGTGTTCGGCACCGTAGATCTCGGGTGTTTCCGACAGGATCGCCGTGCCGCCATGGCTGACGAGAATATCGACCGCGTGGCCCAAGGCCGGGTTGGCGGTGATGCCGGAATAGCCGTCGGAACCCCCGCATTGCAGCCCGACGACCAGTTCAGACACGGGCACCGGCTCACGCGCCACCGCATTGGCCTCGGCCAGCATCGCCTTGATCTGGGCAATGCCATGCTCGATGGTCTTGGTCGTACCGCCCTGATCTTGGATGGTGAAGGCTTTCAGCTTGGCCCCCTCGGCCAGCCCGCCTTGCGCCATGATTTCCGAAATCTGGTTCGTCTCGCAGCCCAGCCCGATGAACAGCACCGCTGCGAAATTCGGATGGGTGGCAAAGCCCGATAGCGTCCGGCGCACGATCCGCATGGATTCGCTTTTGCCATCGACCGCGCAGCCGATGCCATGGGTCAGCGCAACGACACCATCAACATTCGGGAAATCGGCCAATGCCTCCGGGCGGATGTCACGGCGGAAGTGATCGGCGATGGAACGCACCACCCGCGCCGAGCAATTCACGCTCGAAATAATCCCGATGTAGTTCCGCGTCGCAATCCGCCCATCGGGACGGCGATAGCCCATGAAAGTCAGGGGCTCCGTCGCCGGAACCGTGGGCCGGGCATCGACGCCGATGGCGTGGTCCATCTGCACATCGGTCATGGCGAGGTTATGGACATGGATATGCTCGCCCGCGCGGATCGGGGCCGAGGCCAACCCGATGACCTGGTTGTAACGCCGGACCGCCTCACCCGCCGCAATGTCGCGGGTGGCGATCTTGTGGCCGGGGGGAATGTCGCCAAGCGTGGTGATACCTTCCTCGGGCAGGTTGGTTCCTGCGGGAATGGGTTGCGTGGCGATGATGACATCGTCCTCGGGCCGCAGGCGGATGATGCGTGGCGCTGACATGGCTTCGCTCCTTATAGGTCGAGGATGGCCTTGATGACGCCCGCCTCGGGGCGCGACCAATCCTGAAATAGCTGCACCCCGTCCGAGAGGGAACCGCGATGGGTGTTCAACGCGCGGGTCGGGACGCGGCCCGCCCGCATCTGGGCCACAACCTCGGCAAAATCGTCGGGTTGGGCGTTGCGGCTGGCGATCAGCGTGGCCTCGCGTTTGTGGAATTCGGGGTCCGAGAAGCGGATATCCTGCCGCACCACCGACAGCAGCACATAGCGCGCGCCATGAGCGAGGAAGCCGAAGCCGCGCTCGATCGGAGGGGCCGCCCCCGTCGCGTCGATGACCACATCGAACCAGTCGTTATTGGTCAGGCGGGCGGCGTTGGCCTCGGCGTCGGCATCCGCAAAGATGATGGCATCGGTGCCCAGCCTGTCACGCGTGAAGGCCAGCCGGTCCTCGCGCGTGTCCATGACCGTAACATGCGCACCGCGCGCCTTGGCAAAGATGATCGCGGACATACCGATAGGGCCAGCGCCCGTCACCAGCACACGGTCGCGCGCGGTGATCGCGCCACGCTTCACCCCATGCGCCCCGATGGCCAGAAATTCGATCATCGCGGCGTCTTCCAGCGGGATATCTCCGGTCGAAATGACGTTCTGCGCCGGAACCGAGATCAGCTCGGCCATTCCCCCATCGGTGTGGACGCCAAGGACGCGGATGTTGCAGCAGGCGTTGCCAAGTCCGATGCGGCAGGCCTGACATACCCCGCATGAGAGATAGGGCACGATGTAGACGGGATCTCCGGCCCGCAGATGGCTGTCCTCGGAGGCTTCCTCGACCGTGCCGGACAGTTCATGGCCCATCACACGGGGATATTCGAGGAAGGGGTGCTTGCCGCCGAAAATATGGAAATCCGTGCCACAGATGCCGACATGGCGGATGCGGACCAGTACCTCGCCATCGGTGTGCTTGGCATCGGGCCGCGAGATCAGGGCCAGTTGCCCCGGCTGTTCGCAGATAAGCGCTTTCATGGCGTGGTCCTTTCGGTCGGTGGGACGAGTTTCGCGATGGCCTCGTTGACGGCTTGCCGCCACGCCACGCTATCGGCCAAGGCTGCGGGAACTAGTCCCGGCAGGGCCAGAAATGACGCCACGGGATCATCAGCAGACATCGCGCGTATTGCGGCCAGCAATTCCTCGCGCCTTGGGTCATCGACATCCTGCCGCTGCGCAATGGCGGCGATCCACGCGCCGGTTGCCCGCGCGAACGGAGTGACGTCCTGTCCGGCGTTCAACGCATCCAAAGCGGGCGAAAAAATGCGCTGCGGCAACTTCTGCGTCGTATCCATCGCGATCTGGATATTGCGATGCGCGATGGCGGGATTTGCGAAGCGCAGCATCAGATCCCCGGCATAGCGATCAAGATCAATGCCGGGCACCGGATCCAGCGTCAGACGCGCGGCATCCATGTGGGCGCGGGCCTGAATGACCAGTTCGGGAACGGCCATCACGTCGCGGACATGCTCGAGCCCGTGCAGGATGCCCAGATGCGCAATCAGCGTATGGGTGCCGTTCAGCATCCGCAGCTTCATCTTCTCGTAGGGTTCGACATCGGTGACGAAAACCACGCCTGCCTTGTCCCATGCCGGACGACCTAACGGGAAATCATCCTCGATGACCCATTGGATGAACTGCTCGGTCTCGATGGCCAGGGGATCCTCGACCCCGAGTAGCGCCTTGGCGCGGTCGCGGGTGGCCTCCGTGGCGGCGGGCACGATGCGATCGACCATGCTACTGGGAAAGGACACTTCGGTGGCAATCCAATCCGCCAGTTCGGGATCATGCGCGGCAGCGAATTCAAGCGCCAACCGCCGCAGCACCCGACCGTTCGACGGAAGGTTGTCGCAGCATAGCACCGTGAAGGGCGGCACATCCGCAGCCCGTCGCGCGGCGAGCCCCGCGACCAGTAATCCGACCGCGCCGGTCGGCTGCTGCGGATTGGCCAGATCGGCAGCGATAGACGGATGCGCGCGGTCGATGCCGCCCGTCGCGGGATCGATGCCATAAGCCTTTTCGGTGACGGTCAACGTGACGATGCGGATCGCGGGATCGGCTAGTTGGCCAAGCACCGCAAATGAATCGTCGGAGGCGCAAAGCCAGTTCTCGGTCACGCCGATCACCTCGGCGCTGTCGCCGTCGTGACCGCGCGTGATCACGGTATACAGCCCGTCCTGAGCCTCGAGATCGCGGATCGGTTCCGCCCTGCGCAGGTTCACCGCGATAATGCCCCATGCGTCGGGATCGAGGTTCAACGCGCGCTGGGTGAAGACCGCCTGATGCGCGCGGTGGAATGCCCCGAAGCCCAGATGCAGGATGCCCGGCAACAGCGTCGCGCGGTCGAATTGCGGCGTGGCGACCGTCTCGGGCAGGACGGATTGCGAGGAAAGATGGCTCATGCAATGGCCCCCAGACGCGGATGGGACAGCGCGCGCTCGATCCCGCGCAGCTCCGCGAGGCCCTTCAGGCGCCCAATGGCGGGATAACCGGGCTGGGCGCCTCGGGTCAGGTCGTCGAGGATTTCCTGCCCGTGATCCGGGCGGATCGGAATCATGTGATCCTCGCGCCCTTCCTCTCGGCGGCGCTTTTCCTCGGCAAGCAGCGCCGCGATGACCTCGACCATGTCGGTGCCACCTTCGAGATGCTCATCCTCGAAGAAGGAACAGGGGGTGGTGTCGGCCTCGCGCGTGACATTGCGCAGGTGGACGAAATGGATGCGGTCGGCGAAATCGCGGGTGATCTGCGGCAGGTCATTATCGGGCCGCGCGCCGAGCGAGCCGCTGCACAGGGTCACGCCATTGGCACGGGCGTCCACCTGCCCCAGCATATGGGCGTAGTCGTCGCGGGTCGACAGGATGCGCGGCAGGCCCAGAAGCGGCCATGGTGGATCGTCGGGATGGGCGCAGATATTGATGCCGACCTCCTCAGCCACAGGAACCACCTGAGACAGGAAATCGACCAGGTTGCCGCGCAGGCGGCTGGCGTCGATGCCCTGATAGGTGCGCAGTTTTGCCAGAAGCTGGTCGAGCGTGTAGCCATCAGCCGAGCCCGGCAGGCCCGCGCCGATATTGCGGCCAAGCTCGGCGATGCGGGCGTCGGACATGGCTTTGAAGCGGCGGGCGGCCTCGTCGCGCAGGGCTTCGGGGTAGTCCTCGGCAGCGCCGGGACGCTTCAGGATATGCAGATCGAAGGCCACAAAATCGGGCAGGTCGAAACGCATGGCGCGGGCGTGTTGATGCGTCTCCCAGCGCAGATCGGTGCGGGTCCAGTCCAGCACCGGCATGAAATTGTAGCAAACCGTGCGGATGCCGCATTGCGAGAGACGGCGCAGGGTTTCCTGCCAATTCGCGACATGGGTACGCCAGTCGCCGGTCTGGGTCTTGATGTCTTCTGACACTGGCACGCTTTCGACCACGTCCCAAGTCAGGCCGCCGGCCATGACCTCATCCTGTCGCTGGCGGATGCCTTCGACGGTCCAAGCCTCGCCGGTCGGGACATGATGCAGCGCGCTGACGATACCATGCACCCCGGCCTGCAGGGCGTCACGGACCGTCACCTTGTCGACCGGGCCGAACCAGCGCCATGTGTATTTCATTTGAACGGCTCCTCATGGGCGAAGGTCAGTTGCACCTTGCAGGCGATGCTGCGATCCGAGGCCAGATCGAAGGCCTCGCGCGCCTGTTCAAGCGGCAGGCTGTGGCTGATGATCGGGCGCACGTCGATGGCCCGAGCGCCGATCAGACTGACCGCCTGAGCGAACTCGGCATGGAAACGCTGCGAGCCGCGCCAGGTGATTTCCTTGCCCACCAGCGCACTGAGCGGGATGGTCATGTCGCCGGTGACGCCGACCTGAATGATCGTGCCACGCGGGCGGATCGCGGTGAAAGCGGTGCGCAGCGCCGGACCCGCCGCCGAGCAGTCAAAGATCAGGTCGATCTGGCCCTTCTCCTTTTGCAGTGGCTCCAGCGCGTCGGGTTCGCTGGCGACATTGATCGTGCTGGTCGCGCCCATCGCGCGGGCACGATCAAGTGCGGCATCGGTCAGGTCCGTGACGATGACCTCATCCGCGCCGTGATGGCGCAGGGCGGCCAGAACCAGCAGACCGATCGGCCCGGCCCCGGTGACCATGATCCGCTTGGCGGAAAGGTCGGGGGCTTGCGCCACCGCGTGCAGGCAGACGGCGAGGGGTTCGGCGCAAGCGGCCTCGCCCTCGGTCACGCCTTCGGGGAAGGCATGGACCTGACGGGCGGGAACCGTCATCAGGTCACGGAACATCCCCTGCTCATGCGGCAGGCGCATGGCCGAGCCGATGAAATGCATGTCCAGACAATGGATAGGCATGTCTCGTTGGCAATACTCGCAGTTCCCGCAAGGCTGGGATGGGCTGACCGCGACCAGCGTGCCGCGGGCCAGATCGACCCCCTCGCCCGCCTCGATCACGCGACCCGACGCCTCGTGCCCCGAGATGATCGGCTCACGGACCCGAACGGGACCGAAGCCTCCGTCGTGGTAATAGTGCAGATCCGAGCCACATATCCCGCCTGCAGCCATTGCCAGCAACACCTGTCCGGGACCGGGGCGCGTTGCCTCTTGGGTTTCGACACGAAGGTCGTGGGCTCCGTAAAGCCGTGCTACCCGCGTTTGCATGGCTGTCTCTCCTACCTGATCAGGCCAAGCTGCGTCGGCAGCCACAGCGTCAGTTGCGGAACGAAGGTGATCAGCAACAGCGCGACGAATAGCGGGATCATCCACGGCAGGATGGCCAGCGCCGTGCGTTCGACCGACATCTTGGAAATCCGCGACAGCACAAACAGCACCATCCCGACCGGAGGCGTCAGCAACCCGATCATCAGGTTCAGCGTCACGATGATGCCCAGATGGACCGGATCGATGCCATAACGCGCCGCGACCGGCATCAGGATCGGCACAAGGATCGAGATCGCCGCAATCGTGTCCAGAAACGCGCCGACGATCAGCAGGATCACGTTCACGATGATCAGGAAGGTCCACCAGTTATCGGTCAGCGCGAACATCCCGTCCGAGAACATCTGCGCCGCCTGACTGACCGTCAGCAGCCATGCAAAGATCGAGGCGGCGGTGACGATGAACAGAACCGAAGCCGTGGTCTCGATAGTGTCGAACGACGCCTTGGCAAGGCTGCGGAAGGTCATGGTCCGGTAGCGCACCAGCCCAAGGAACAGCGACCAGATCACGGCGGCGACGGCGGCCTCGGTGGGGGTGAACCAGCCCATGGTCATGCCGCCGATCAGCAGGACAGGTGCCATCAGCGCCATGACCGCGTGCCAGTCGAAATACCAATCCAGTGCGATCAGCGCCGAAAGCCCGATCAGCACGGCCACGTTCACCGACAGACCCGCCAGCACCAGCAGATAGATCGCGACGGGGAAGCTGAGGACGATCAGCACCTCGATAGAGGCCCCCATGAGTTGCTTCAGATCGAACGGCGTGTCCGACCCCCAGCCCTTGAGGCGCGCAAAGATATAGACGGTCAGCATCATCAGCACGGTCATCACGATGCCCGGCAGGATACCCGCCATGAACAGCGCCCCGATCGAGGCATTGGCCATCATCCCGTAGATTACAAAAGGCAGCGAGGGCGGGAAGATCGGACCCAAAGTGGCGGATGCAGCGGTGACGCCGACGGCCGCCTCGACCGGATAGCCGTGATCCTTCATCGCCTTGATCTCGATGGTACCGATGCCCGCGGCGTCGGCCAGGGCCGTGCCGGACATGCCCGAGAAGACCACCGAGCCGATGATATTCACCTGCGCCAGTCCGCCCTTCATCCAGCCGACCAGCGACAGGGCAAAGTGATAGATCCGGCCAGTGACACCCGCGATATTCATCAGGTTGCCCGCAAGGATAAAGAACGGCACAGCGATCAGCGGGAAGCTTTCGACCCCTGCGATCATGCGTTGCGCCGCGATGATGTCGGGGGCGACGTTATACACCCCGATATAGGCCAGCGAGGCCACCGCCATCGACACCGCGACCGGCACGCCGATCAGCATCAACAGCAAGAACAATCCGATCAGCAGCAGCATGGCTCAGACTCCTGAATAGCCGGTTTCGGCCGCCTGCTCGCGGACGGTTTTCCGATTGGTCATGTCGCGGACGAAATTCTGGACCGAGCGGAGCAGCATCAGCACGAAGGCCACGAAGACGGTATAGAAGACAAAGCCGCGCGGCAGATCGACGGTCACCATGCGCTCGGTTCCGACGACGCCGATATAGCGCCACATCAGCCACGACATGTAGCCGAAGAAGCCGATGCAGATGACATCGACCGCGATCTCGATGGCGCGGCCCAGCTTTCGCGGCAGGAAGTTGAAAAGCAGATCCACCACGATATGGCGGCACAACCGCACGCACATGACCGCGCCAAGGAACACGATGATCACAAGGCAGTTCGCCGCGATTTCCTCGGTCCAGGTCAGGCTGTTGTTCAGGGCATAGCGGGTGAAGAATTGCAGGAACACGCAAAGCCCCATGGCCCAGAAGACCGCAAGCGTGATCCAGTCCTCGATGGAATAGGGCGAAAGATCGACGGGGCCGCCATCATCCTCGAAGGCATGCGCCATCTCTTCCACGCTGATGGGCGTGTGATCTTGGTCTGCCATGTCATGGCTCCGGATTTTGTTCGAGGGGGTCCCCGGCGCGGACCAGCCGGACGCCGGGGAGTTGCCGTTACTGGACCGCGCGGATGGCTTCCCAGTCTTCCTTGTTATAGCCGAAGTCTTCCATCTTGACGTTCTCGAGGACCGTCTTCTCGAAATCGGCCTTGTCGACCTCGGTCACGCCGATACCCATGCCCTTGAACTTCTCGACTAGAGCAGCCTCGCGCTCTTCGACGATCTTGGTGCCACGTTCTGCGGCTTCCATCATCACCTCGGAGAAGATCTTCTTGTCTTCATCCGACAGGCTGGCCCAAAGCTGCTTGGAGACCACCGTGTTCAGGTGATCGACGATGTGGCCGGTCAGCGCGATGTTCTTCTGGACCTCGTAGAACTTCTTGGCCTCGATGGTGGTCAGCGGGTTTTCCTGAGCCTCGACCGTGCCGTTTTGCAGCGCCAGATAGACCTCGGCGAAAGCGATGGGCGAGGTGTTCGCCCCGCAGGCGCGCGGCATGGCCAGATAGGCGGGAACGTCGGGAACGCGGATCTTCAGACCCTTCATGTCGGCGCAGGACTTGATGTCCTTGTTCGCCGTGGTCTGGCGCGTGCCGTAATAGGTCACAGCGGTGATGTGATTGCCCGAGGCTTCCTCATAGCCCGCCGCCAGCTTCTTGAAGACGTCGCTTTTGGTATAGGCGATCAGGTGCGACGGATCGCGGAAGATATAGGGGTAATAGGTCACGCCAATCGGCTTGTAATCGCGCGAGGCAAAGCTGGAACCCGAGATGATGATATCGACCGTACCCAGTTTCAGGCCCTGGTTGATGTCGGCTTCCTTGCCAAGCTGCGAGGCCGGAAAGACGTCGATCTTGTAGCGACCATCGGTGCGTTTGGCGATTTCTTCGGCGGCCCAGACGGATTCGGTGTGGAACGGCTCGGATGTCTCGTAGACATGCGCCCATTTCAGCGCCGTCTGTGCCTGAGCGGCAATGGTGCTTGCCATCAGCATGGCGGCGGCCCCCATCAGGCCTTTCATCGTGAACTTCATGCATATCCTCCCAGTAGCGTTGAGTTCAGTCTTCTTCTTGGCAGTCAGGCTCCCTGATTTCGTTCGACCAGAAAGCTTTCGGTAAAACGTCGTTGCGACTCGGTCAGGTGATGGCGCATCGCCTCACGCGCGGCAGAAGCATCGCCATCCGCAATCGCGTCGCGGATCGCCCCGTGTTCGGACAGGGCCAGACGCCATGTGCGCGGGCCTTCGAAACGGGTCGAAAACTGCATGAAAAACGGAGAAAGCCGCTTTTCGTAGATCTGCGCGGTAAAGTTTGCCAGCACCGAGTTCCCCACGCCCGAGGCAATCGCTATGTGGAATTGACCATCCAGCAGAATTGCCTGTGCACGATCATTCAGCGCCGCAGCCATGGCGTTCAGATTATCATCCAGCCGCGTGACCAGTTCATGGGTGACATGACGCGCGGCCTCTTCGGCGATGGCGCTTTCGACGATGCATCGCGCCTGTAAGATCTCGAGTGGCCCTTCGGAATCGGTGCTGATCGCACTGCCTTCGGGAGCCGGATTCGGACCGACATAGATCCCCGAGCCCATGCGGATTTCAACATGCCCCTCGACCTCGAGCGCGATCAGGGCCTCGCGCAGCGACGGGCGCGAGACGCTGAGCAGCTCGGCCAGATCACGTTCGGACGGCAGCCGCTCACCCGGCGCAAGCGCCTGAGTGGCGACAAGCGCCATGATCTGGTCGGCCACCTGCCGGTATTGTCGGCGGGGGCGGGTGTCGTTGAGCATGTATCCTCCGGTCCTGCGCCGCCTCCTCGCGGCGCTGGGGTCAAACTGGTTTGACCAATTGCAGACTAGAAACGGTTTGGCGACTCGGTCAAGAATTTTCTGATACGATTTCCCTGTTTTTATTGCTGCCATGCAGCGAAACTGTCCCTTTCGACTGGTCAGGCCAGTGGAGCAATCCCCAAGGTTTCCGCCAAGACACGAAACTCTTTTGCGGTCACGGGGTCCAAGATCACGCCCTTTTCGGCCCGAATCCGAGAGATTTCCCATTCACGATCCCCCGGCGCCATCACCCGACAATCCTGACGCGCGGGCGAGTCACGCAAAACCTGAAGATAACGCCGCATACCGGCATCGAAGTTTTCTGGGGCAAGAAACGCTTCGGGGTTCAGCGCAAGGACAAATGCACCCATCTGCCGCGGCGTGGAAAAATCGGGGCCGCCCATCGGCAGGATGTCGAAACTCAGCTTCATGCCGGTCAGCACGGCGCTGAAAATCTCGGCCACTCCGGCCAATGCCGCACCCTTGAAGCCGAACTCGCCGCCCAGTGGAGCAAGCATCTCGGCCGCATTGGGATCGGTCGTATCCACCCCCGCCGCATCCGAGGCAACAGCCTCGGGCAATCGAACCTCGAGGCTGCGGTAAAGCTGCACGCGGTTATAGGGAATCGCGCTGGTCGCCATGTCCAGAAACCACGGATCACCTCCCTGAACCGGCACGGCGACCGAGATCGGATTTGTGCCGTGGAACCGCATCGCTCCATCATGAAGCCGGACAAAGCTGTCTGAATTACAAAAGCTTATCCCGATAAAACCGGCCTGTGCCGCAGCAAGAGAATACGCCCCCGCCGGACCGAAATGCGAACTATTGCGGATCGCAACGGCCCCCAGACCGAACTGGCGGGCAAGTTCGACGGCTCGGTCCATGCCGTGATACGCGCCCACCGCGCCCTGCGCATTGTCGGCGTCCAGAACCTCGACCGCGCCGAAACCGCCGACCTTTTGCAACAATGGGCTACGGTTCAGGCGCCCTCCCTGCAAGGCTTTCAGATAATGCGGCAACAGGCGCACACCATGACTATCGACGCCGAAGGTCGTGCCGTGCAGCATCGCGCGGGTCGCGGCATCGGCGGTTGCCTGATCCGCCCCGACCGCCAGAAACGCATGTCGGCAAAACAGATCCAGATCCTGCAAGGCGATGTGCTGGTCGGTGGTCATATATCCTCGCTCCCAAAATGTCCCTTGCATACACTAGGCACAGGCCGGATGATGACACAATGACCAGACGGCCAGAAACATCCAGTCCCGCCTCGCGCCTGTATCAGCAGGCCGCCGACGCGCTTTCGCATGAGATCGCGCGTGGCCTGCTGCCCGATGGCCGCGCGCTGACGCAAGTTGGCGTGGCAGAACGATTCGGCATCAGTCGTGCGCCAGCCCGCAAGGCACTGGAGGTTCTGGTCGGGCTTGGCCTGCTGGCCAAACAGGAATCGGGGCGTTTCCGCGTCACGACGAATGCCCTTCCGATAGATGCCCCCCTACCCGAGCATTCCGGTCTGCGCCTGACCGCTCAGACTGGCTGGGAACGGATCTATCCCGAAATCGAACTGGCCATCGTGTCGCGAAGCTCGCTGGGCAGCTGGCGGCTGAACGAGGCAGCGCTGGCGCGTCATCACGGCGTCAGCCGCACCATCGCCCGCGATGTCGTCGGCCGCCTGCAGAACCGCGGCATCATCGACAAGGACGAACGCGGGCGCTGGTTCGCGCCGGGGCTGACCGCGCACCATATGGACCAGTTGTTCGAACTGCGTTGGTTGCTGGAGCCGGTGGCCATGGAAAAGGCGCTACCCCATCTGCCCGCTGGCCTGCTCGACGCAATGCGGGACGAACTGGAAGCCGCGATGGAAAAGGGCGCGCAGCGCGATGCGGGTCTGCTGGATTACCTCGAACACCGGCTGCATGTCGAACTGCTGGGCTATTGCGGCAATGACGCGCTGATCCGCGCGATCAGCCTGCCGCAGTCCCTGCTGATCGCGCATCACATGCTGTACCAGTTGACGCTGGAACTGTTCGGGACCGAACCGTTTCTGGCCGAGCATCTGGAAGTGGTGAACCGGCTGCGTGCGGGCGATATCGACGGAGCCAAGGGCGCACTGATCGCGCATCTGCGCATCTCGCGCCGCCGTTCGCTGCTGCGGATCGAAGCGGTGCAGGACATGATCCAGCCCGCGCCGCTACCCTATCTTGAACGGATCGACGCGGGCTGACCGTATTGTCGTAGACGATGAATTTGGCCTCTAGGCAGAAGGGCGATCTTGCCTATCCTGCCCGAGGAGAGAGGGCCCTTTGGGAGAGGGGCCAGAACAGGGGAGGAGAAGGACATGACCTGCAAGGGATTGCTGCTGACTGCCACCACGATAGGTCTGCTGCTGGGCACGCAGACCATGGCCGACACGGCCGATAAGAAAATTGCCCTGTCCAACAATTACGCCGGAAACAGCTGGCGGCAGGCGATGCTGGAAAGCTGGAAGCGCGTGACGGACAAAGCCGTCGCCGATGGTGCGGTCGCCAGTGCCGATGCGTTCACCACCGCCGAGAACCAGGCCACCGAACAGGCCGCCCAGATCCAGAACATGATCCTGCAGGGCTATGACGCGATTGTCGTCAACGCCGCCTCGCCCACGGCGTTGAACGGCGCGATCAAGGAAGCCTGCGATGCCGGGATCACCGTGGTGTCCTTTGACGGGATCGTGACCGAGCCCTGCGCATGGCGGGTCAAGGTCGATTTCGTCAAGATGGGCCGCGACGAGGTCGAATATCTGGCCAAGCGCCTGCCCGAAGGCGGCAACCTGTTAGAGATCCGCGGGCTGGCCGGTGTCTCGGTCGATGACGAGATCCATGCCGGTATCGAGGAAGGCGTCAAGGCCAACGCCAACTTCAAGATCGTCGGCTCGGTCAATGGTGACTGGGCCCAGGACGTGGCGCAAAAGGCCGTGGCGGGCATCCTGCCATCGCTGCCGGAAATCGCGGCCGTAGTGACACAGGGCGGGGACGGCTATGGCGCGGCGCAGGCCTTTGCTGCTGCCGGTCGCCCGACGCCGATCATCATCATGGGCAATCGTCAGGACGAGTTGAAATGGTGGGGCGAGCAGCGCGACGCGAATCAATACGAGACGATGTCGACCTCGATCGCACCGGGGGTCAGCACGCTGGCGTTCTGGGTCGCCCAGCAAATCCTTGACGGGCAGGACGTGCCCAAGGAACTGACAGTGCCCTTCCTGTCGGTCACGCAGGATACCTTGGATCAGGCACTTAAAGACACGCCCGAAGGCGGTGTCACCAATGTCGATTACAGTCAGGACGACGCGAAGAAAGTAATCGCCGGATCGAAGTAATGGTCGTACGGACAGGGGACGACCAGACCGGGGCGCAAGCCGTCCCGGTCGTGGAACTGCTGGGCGCCTCGAAAAGCTTCGGGGCCCTCAAGGCACTGGATCACGTCGATCTGCGGATCGCCGCGGGCGAATGTCTTGGTCTGGTCGGCCATAACGGCGCGGGCAAATCCACGCTGGTCAATCTTATCACCGGTCTTTTCGCACCAACCGAAGGACAGGTGCGCTATGCCGGTGCGGCCAACCATCTGGAGGCAGGCATTCGGGCCATCTCGCAGGAGGGTACGCTTTGCCCGAACCTGACCGTGCTGGAGAACCTTTCTGTTGTGCAGAGGGATCTGACTGGCCTTGGCTGGCGGCGTCGCGCGGCGGACCGGATCAGATCGGCGCTGGACGTCATTTTCCCCGGACATCGTATCAGGTCCGACAGTCTGGTCATCGACCTGACGCTGGCGGAACAGCAGATGGTAGAGATCGCCATCGGCTTCGCAGATGGCCTCCGCCCTGCCCGTCTGGTCGTATTGGACGAACCGACATCGTCGCTGGATGCCTCGATCGCGGCGCAACTTCTGGCCCATATCCGCCGGTTCTGTGCCGAGGGCGGAGCGGTGATCTTCATCTCGCATATGATGGGCGAGATTTTCGACACCGCCTCTCGCATCGTCGTGATGCGTGACGGACGCCTGATCGCCGAGCGTCCGGCTGGCCAATTCACCCGACAGGGGCTGGTCGATGCGATGGGGCATGTGACCGAAAGCGACGTCCAGCCCAGCCCAGCCGCTTTGGCCCGCGCGCTTGGCGACAAGTCACAGGCCATCCTGCGCACTCCCGAAGGAATCGAGGCCCGCAAGGGCGAAATCGTTGGCCTTGCCGGACTTGCGGGGCATGGACAGGCCGAGGCACTGGCGCGGTTCTATCTGTCGCAAAGTTCGGACTGGCACGGTGCGGCACGACCCGCCGCAGCCTTTGTCGCGGGCGACCGCAAACGCGACGGGCTGATGCCGATTTGGTCGATCCGCCGCAACCTGACCCTTGCCGCACTGGATACGCTGACGCGATGGGGTCTGATCGACACAGCGAAAGAAGCCGCAATCGGCGCGGAATGGCAGCGCCGGATCGGCATCCGCACCCCCGACATGGGCAATCCCATCCTGTCGCTCTCGGGCGGCAACCAGCAGAAGGTGCTGTTCGCCCGTGCGCTTGCCACCACCGCTGGGGTGATCGTCATGGACGACCCGATGCGCGGCGTCGATATCGGCACCAAGACCGAGGTCTATGACATGATCCGCCACGAGGCCGCCCGGGGTCGCACGTTCCTGTGGTACTCGACCGAGATGGACGAGATCCGCAACTGCGACCGCGTCTTTGTTTTCCGGAACGGAACGATCTCGGCCGAGCTGGAAGGCGACCGCATCTCCGAGGAAAACATCCTAGCCGCCTCGTTCCAATTCGATGAGGACGCCGCGTGAGATCCGTCAGTCCCCGCCTTGTCTTGCCGGTCCTGTCGCTGACCGTGTTGATCGCCGCCGTGTTCTGGCTGCAACCCCGCGCCATGAGCTATGTCGGGATCAATCTTCTGTTCAATCTGGCCGTCCCGATCGCGCTGGCAACCGTGGCGCAGATGATCATCATCATGGTCAACGATATCGACCTGTCGATGGGGGCATTCGTCAGCCTGATCGCCTGTATCACCGCCGCCATCCTGCCTACCGATCCCGCGTTGGGCATCGCCATGCTGGTCGGCTGCGTGCTGGTCTACGCCGCCCTTGGCGCGCTGATCGAGATCCGGCAATTGCCCGCAATCGTCGTAACCTTAGGCATGTCCTTCGTCTGGTCAGGGGCCGCCGTCCTGATCCTACCTTCGCCCGGAGGAACGGCTCCGGTCTGGCTGACCGCGATCATGAAGGCCAAGCCGCCATTCGTTCCGGTCGCCATCATCGCAAGCGTCCTGATCGCGACGGTCGCGCATCTTATCGTCATGCGATCAAGCTTCGGCGTGAAACTGCGGGCGCTTGGCGGCAATGCGCGGGCGGTATCGCGTTCGGGTCGGTCAACCGTCCTTCTGCGCGCCTCGGCCTATGGATTGGCGGGGATTTTTGCAATGCTGGCCGGAATGGCGCTGGTCGGGCTGACAACCTCGGGCGATGCGAATATCGCGCTGCGCTACACGCTGCTGTCGATCGCGGGCGTGATCCTTGGCGGAGGCGAATTCACCGGAGGCCGCGTTTCGCCCGTGGGAGCGGTGATCGGGGCGCTGACATTGACTCTGGCGGGCAGCTTCCTGTCGTTCCTGCGCCTTTCCCCCGACTGGCAGATCGGCGCGCAGGGCGCGATCCTGATCCTTGTTCTGGCCGCGCGACTGGTGGTCCGTCAGGCGGAGAAACGGTCATGACGATGATCCACAAGGCGCCGTGGTTCTGGGCATGGGTCGCCGCAATCGCGGCCTTCTGCGCCACATGGTCGCTCAGCGCCGGAGGGGCCGGAGGAACCGCGCTGGCCGTCGCCGCCCTGACCTTCGGCAGTTTCTCGGTGATGACGGGGCTGGGGCAGATGCTGGTCATCACAATGGGGCCGGGAAACACCGACCTGTCGATCCCCGCGACGATGACGCTGGCCGCAACCCTGTCGCTGAAACTGATGGGAGGGATGACGGGTTCGGCAGGACTGATCGTTCTGGCGGGGCTTGTGTCGGCGCTGGCCATCGGTGCGGGCGTCGGTGTCGCGAATTTCGCCTTGATCCGCCTGCTGCGCATCCCGCCGATCATCGCGACACTCTCGGCCAGCTTTCTGTACCAGTCCTTGGCGATCTGGTCGAACCGGGGCCTGCGGATCAAACCGCCTCAGGTCTTGGCCGATTTCACCACCGGACGGGCACTTCTGGGCATACCTAACCTTGCTTGGGTCGCGCTGATCATCAGCTTCGGCTTCTGGGTCTTGCTGAACCAAAGCGGCTTCGGGCGGCGTATCTCGGCCATCGGACAGAACCCGCGCGCGGCTCGGTTGGCAGGCGTTCCCACCGCTCGCGTCAGCGCCACGACCTATGTGATCTGCGCCATCATGGCAGGGCTGACCGGCTTTTTGCTGGCGTGTTTCTCGGGCGGGGCCGCGCTGAACATGGGGGCCGAGTTCCTGCTGATGTCCATCGCCGTGACCGTGATCGGAGGCTCCTCGATCGCGGGCGGCAATTCGAACGTGCCGGGTATCTGGGCCGGCGCGCTGTTCATGTATCTCATTGTATCCATGCTGAACTCTTACGGTCTTGGAGCAGGCGTTCGCTTGCTGTCTACCGGGATCATCATCATCGCCATTGTCGCCGCCGCCAGCGGCAGAAAGGCCCGCCTATGAGCATTTACGACCAGCGAGATCCGCGTTTTCGCAGCCTGATCCACCCCAATGCCCAGCTTCGTCAGATCGGCAGCGGCTTCGAATGGGCCGAGGGACCGGTATGGTTTCCCGCCGCGCAGATGCTGTTGTTTTCGGACATTCCTGCGCATCGGATGATGCGTTGGACGGCGGAGACGGGCTGTACGGTCTTCCGCGAGGATTCCGATTACAGCAACGGAAACACCCGCGATCCGTCGGGGCGTCTGGTCACCTGCCATCACGGGTTGCGGGCAGTGACCCGCACCGAACATGACGGCAGACGTACGGTTCTGGCGTCGCATCATGCGGGCAAGCGGCTGAACTCGCCCAATGACGTGATCGCGCGTTCGGATGGCAGCGTCTGGTTCACTGACCCGACCTATGGCATCCTGTCCGACCTCGAGGGATACCGCGCCTCACCGGAACAGGATGGTAGCTTTGTCTATCGCATTTCGCCGGAAGGAGGCGATCCGGTCGCCGTGGTCACCGATTTCACCCAGCCGAACGGCCTGTGCTTTTCACCCGACGAACGCCTGCTTTACGTGGCCGAGTCGGGCTCAAGCCATAATCCCGACGTACCGCCGGTGATCCGCGTTTTCGACGTGTCCGAAGACGGCACTGTCGGCAATGGCCGCGACTTCGCGATGATAGACAAGGGGTTGCCCGATGGAATCCGCTGCGATGCGCGAGGAAACCTGTGGTCTTCGGCCGCGGATGGGGTGCATGTTTTTGCGCCGGACGGAGCGCTTCTCGGCAAAGTTCTGGTGCCCGAGGTCGTCTCGAATATCTGTTTCGGCGGGCCAAGGGGGAACCGCCTGTTCATCACCGCGACCACAAGCCTTTATGTCGTCGCCGTCGATGCCACAGCAGCAGGTTGGCCAGCCTGATCACCAATGGCGCGCCAGCACCGCTCCGATCCGGTGTCGGGCGTCGCGCAAGACCGGACTTGTGCGCGGGTTTGGCGCGGAATCCTCGATCCGCGCCAATTGCTCAGACGCCAGCGCCAGACATTCCGACCGCGACAGCCCGATCCAACGCCGTGGCAACAGGATGGTACGCGTCCGGATCAAACGGGCGGTGTCCTGACTCCAGATCAGGAACCAGCTTGGCCCTGCTGCCCGTGCGGTCCAGCCGACCGGACAGATTGCAGCACGCTGCATCGACTGAAGGCTGCGCAATTCGGATTTGCCGCAACAGGTGGTGAACAGGAACAGCAGGTCCAGAACCTTGTCGGAAAGCTGGGTCATCTGACTCTTGGCCCCCTTCGCTAACATCGGACCATAATACACGACTGATGCAATAGTTTATATCGTTATTTTGCATTGGACCCTGCTTTGGGTTAGCCCATGCCTACCGACACTTCGACTGGACGAGGAATCCGCCCATGCGCCAATATCATTCCGCGCTGCAAACTGTGCTGACGCAGGGCACCCCGTCGACCGACCGGACGGGGACCGGCACGATATCTTATTTCGGCATGCAATGCCGCTATCCGTTGGCCGATGGTTTTCCGCTGGTGACCACCAAGAAATTGCACCTGCGCTCGATCGTGCATGAGCTGCTTTGGTTCCTGTCAGGCGACACGAATATCCGCTATCTCAAGGAAAACGGCGTCTCGATCTGGGACGAATGGGCCGACGAGAATGGGGATCTGGGTCCGGTCTATGGCCATCAATGGCGACATTTCCCGACCGTGCGCGAAGAGGATGGCCGCGTCGTCGTGGGCGAGGTCGACCAGATTGCCGAACTGGTCGAGCGGATCCGCAAGACCCCCGATTCACGGCGACTGATCGTATCCGCATGGAACCCCGGTGAGGTGGACCAGATGGCCCTGCCGCCTTGTCACACGCTGTGGCAAGTGCGTGTGCAAGGCGGGAAACTGCATCTGCAACTGTACCAACGCTCGGCCGACATGTTCCTTGGCGTGCCGTTCAACATCGCCTCCTACGCGTTGCTGGCCCATATGCTGGCACATGTGACCGGTTATGAGGCGGGCGATTTCGTTCACACGATGGGCGATGCGCATATCTATTCGAACCATCTCGAGCAGGTGCAGACCCAGCTTGAACGGGAACCACGCCCCCTGCCCCGTTTGCGCATCACCCGCGACGTGAAGTCGATTTTCGATTTCCGCTTCGAGGATTTCGAATTTCTCGATTACGATCCCGCGCCTGCGATCAAGGCACCGGTGGCCGTCTGATGCTAAGCCTGATCGTCGCCCGCGCCCGCAACGGAGCCATAGGCAAGAACAACGAGATCCCGTGGCACTCGCCCGAGGATCTGAAAATGTTCCAGCGCGAGACCACCGGTGGTGCCATCATCATGGGCCGCCGGACATGGGTCAGCCTGCCCTTCAAGCCCCTGAAGAACCGGTTGAATATTGTCGTGACGCGTGATGCACATTTGTCCGAGCATGTCGCGGGCTCGGTCCACGAGGCCGTCAACATGGCGTCAAAGGCCGGTTACAACCGCATCTACGGCATCGGCGGCGAGGCGATCTACCGCGAGATGCTACCGTTGGCCGACCGCCTGCTGCTGACCGAAGTCGATCTGGAGATTCTCGGGGCCGACGCCTTTTTTCCGGACTTCAACGAGGCCGATTGGCTGGAACTTGCAAGCCGCCAACTGCCCGGCGAAGGTCCGGCCTGCACTCTGCGCGAGTTGATCCGCCGCCGCTAGACCCCGACGGGTGCTTATAGCGGCTGCGGCCGGACAGGCATCAGCGACGGATCACAGCGCCGTCCAGCCACCATCGACCGAAATCGTCGTGCCGGTTACCTGATTGGCCGCAGCCGAACACAGAAAGACCGCCGTTCCGCCGATTTGATCGACGGTGGCGAACTCGCCCGAGGGCTGGCGCTGCAACATGACCTTGGCGATGACATCTTCGCGGCTCATGTTGTGGGTTTTCATCTGGTCGGGGATCTGCTGTTCGATGATCGGGGTCAGGACATAGCCCGGACAGATCGCATTGCAGGTGATCGATTCTCTCGCGGTTTCGAGCGCCGTGACCTTGGTGAAACCGACGATGCCATGCTTGGCCGCGACATAGGCCGATTTGAACGGGCTTGCCGTCAGGCCATGCGCCGAGGCGACATTGATGACCCGCCCCCAGCCCGACTTACGCATCATGGGCAGGGCAACTGCGGTCGTATGGAAAGCCGAGGACAGATTGATCGCGATGATCGCGTCCCATTTTTCGGCCGGAAACTCGGGAATCGGAGCGACATGCTGGATGCCCGCATTGTTCACTAGGATGTCGCAACTGCCGGCCTTTTCGATCAGCGCACGACACTCGCCCCCCTTCGACATGTCGGCCTGAATGTAGCGCACCTTGACGCCATGCTTGGCGGCCAGCGACTCGGCCAGGGCATGATCCTCGTCACGATCGGTAAAGCTGTTCAGGACCAGATCAGCCCCGGCTCGGGCCAATTCGGTCGCGATTCCCAATCCGATACCCGAATTGGACCCCGTAACCACCGCCGTCTTGCCACCCAGAAACTTTGCAAACACTGCCGACACCCTCCTCAGCCATGAGGCGGCAGCATGTGTAAAATCCCGTTACGGCACAAGCCTTAGCAAATGGCCGCAAAAGGGCCGCCCGACTACATCTTTTCGTGAGGTCGCAATCCGCGTCACTGGGATGTCAGATCGCCCGATTACGACGCAGAGCCTTGCAATCGCCAAAGAAAAAAGCGCCCGCACAGGGCGGGCGCGAGTCATGAGGCAGGTTTCATACAGGCAAGAAACCTATCGAGCAGTGCTTTATCTATACGCTTTTCACCTGTTGAGTCCAATGGGTAAGTTTGCCACAGGGCGAAGGGATCGCTAATCTGATCCGTGACAAAACCACAGACCCGAAAAACAGGGCGATCGAGCATGCGATTCTACAAATTCTCTAACGAATCCGCGATCTGGCGGTCACTCGCCTTTGCCGTGTGTGTTGCAGCGATGCCGCTGGCAAGCTCTGCCGAACCCATGCATGCCATTGCAATGTATGGAGAACCCGCGCTCAAACCCGGTTTTGAGCATTTGCCCTATGCCAATCCGGACGCGCCCAAGGGCGGCACGATTCGACTGGCCGAGTCGGGAACCTACGATTCGCTCAATCCATGGATTCTGATGGGCAATCCGGTCTGGCCGATCTTTACCCAGCCGGGCCTGCTGACCGAATCCCTGATGATGCGCTCGATCGACGAACCGTTCACGCTATACGGACTACTGGCCGAAAGCGTCGATACCGATCCTGACCGGACATGGGTCGAATTCACCCTGCGCCCCGAGGCACGTTTCTCGGACGGCACGCCTGTCACTGTCGAAGACGTGATGTGGTCCTACGAGACCTTGGGAACGAAGGGCCACCCGCGTTACACCGCAGTCTGGTCCAAGGTCGCCAAGATGGAGCAGACCGGCCCGCGCTCGGTCCGGTTCACCTTCAACACTGCGGATCGCGAACTGGCGCTGCTGATGGGAATGCGCCCGATTCTGAAGAAGACGCAGTGGGAGGGCAAGGATTTCAGCCAGTCCGGGCTGATGCCTCCGATCGGGTCGGGGCCCTATGTCATCGACAAGGTCGATGCCGGACGGGCGATCTCGTTCAAGCGCAACCCCGATTACTGGGGTCGTGACCTGCCGGTGAACAAAGGGCTACACAATTTCGACGAGGTCCGGTTCGACTATTTCGGCGATGCCTCGGCCATGTTCGAGGCGTTCAAGGCGGGCGAGACCGATATGTGGCGCGAATTGGTCGCCGCACGTTGGGACCGCGATTTCGACTTTCCCGCCGTCCGCGACGGGCGGGTGCTGAAATCGGAAATCGCCAACCAGCGCCCTTCGGGGATCATGGGTCTGGTGATGAACACCCGCAATCCGATCTTTGCCGATTGGCGGGTGCGCGAGGCTCTGATCGAGGCGTTCAATTATCGCTTTATCAATATGACCCTATCAGGCGGCAAAGACCCACGGATCACCAGCTACTTCTCGAATTCGGAACTGGCGATGAAGTCGGGGCCCGCCACGGGCCGCGAGGCGGAACTGCTTGCCCCCTTTGTCGCCGAACTGACCCCCGGCACGCTTGAAGGATACGCCTTACCCGAGGGCGGTGAACGCGCGATTGACCGCACGGGAATCCGCGCCGCGTTGAAGCTGCTCGAACAGGCTGGCTGGACCGTACAGGACGGCCAGCTTCGCAATGCCCAAGGCAGCCCCTTTGCCTTCGAGATCTTGCTGAACCAATCGGGCAGCGCCATGCGCTCCAGTTCCGAAACACGGCAGATCGTCGATATCTTTGTGGAATCGCTTCGGAATCTGGGCATTCGCCCACAGGTGACGCTGCTGGATTCTGCGCAATATGTCGAACGGACGAACAATTACCAGTTCGACATGACGTGGTATGAACGTGGCCTGTCCCTGTCCCCCGGCAATGAGCAATTGCTGTATTGGGGCAGCGCCGGTGTCGAAAAGACCGGAACCAAGAACTGGATGGGCATGAAATCCCCCGCCGCCGAGGCGATGATTGCCGAAATGGGCCATGCCACCACCCAAGAGGATTACCGCGCCGCAGTGCGGGCTTTGGACCGCATCCTGACCGCCGGTCGCTACGTCATTCCCGTAAGCTATTCGCCGATTTCGCGCTTGGCGCATCGTTCGAACCTACATTATCCTGAGAAAACGCCACTTTACGGGGATTGGCCCGGCTTCATGCCGGAAACCTGGTGGCAAGAAGAGAGGAAGTGAAATTGACGCGGATCGCAACCCTAGTCGCCCTTCTGGCGTTGGCCGGATGTAACACAGTCTCGGGCGTCGGTGAGGACATCACCGGCGTTGCGCAATGGGCACAAGGGAACATGGGAGGATCGGGTTACTGATGAAGTGGGTTCATGTCAGCGAAAATTGGTCCGCCTTTTTCGAGGCCATTCTTGAAAAATGGCCAGAGGCGGATGTCGATGAGCTTGAAGAGATCGACGGCGATCAGCGGGCTTTCATCAAATATATCTCGGAGGTGACAGATCAGGAAATCGCCGAGACAAGGGACGAGATCCGTGAATGGCTGGCTGGAGAAATCCCGGCCGACATCGTCATGGACCCCGGCCATGACAATCACTCGATCGCTCTTTCCGCCAAATATGTCGGCGAGGGCGAGGATGAATCCGATGACGATGCGCGGTTCGGCGATGATGACGAGATCCTCGACGATGGCGACGAGAATCGGGTTTAAGGCTCAGGCGTCCAAATCGACCCAGACCGGAACATGATCGCTGGGTTTGTCCTTGGCGCGTTCATCCCGGTCGATGCCGACCTCGATCAGCAAATCGGCGGCCTGAGGCGATAGCAGGACATGGTCGATGCGGATGCCATTGTCCTTTTGCCACGCGCCGGCCTGATAATCCCAGAATGTGAACGGGCCGCGCGAATTGTCCTGATCGCGCAGCCGCACCGCGTCCGTCCAGCCATCATTGATGATCCGCCGTAACGCCGCCCGACTTTCCGGCTGGAACAGCGCGTCATCGACCCATTTCTCGGGGTTGGCGGCGTCACGCGGTTCGGGGATGACGTTGTAATCCCCCAGCATGACGGTCGGAATCTCGTCGGCGCGAAGCACACGGGCGCGGGCGCGCAGCCGCTCCATCCATGCCAGTTTGTAGTCGAATTTCGGTCCCGGTTGCGGGTTGCCATTTGGCAGGTACAGCCCTGCGATCCGCACGGCGCGGCTTCCGACGACGGTCGCCTCGATATAGCGGGATTGCTCGTCGGTATCGTCCCCAGGCAGGCCGCGCACCACATCCTCGAGCGGCAGTTTCGACAGGATGGCGACACCGTTGAAGCCCTTTTGGCCATGGGTCTCGATATTGTAGCCCAGATCGGCGATCGGCTCGGCAGGGAAGGCTTCGTCCTGCGACTTGATCTCCTGCAAAACGACAACGTCGGGGCGGGCTTCGGAAAGCCAGCCGGTCAGTGTTTCGATACGGGCGCGGACGCCATTGATGTTGAATGTCGCGATCTTCATGGCGGGCAGACTAGCCGTGCCCGCCCGGTTAGACCAGATCAGATCGAGAATGACGTTCCGCAGCCACACGACGAGCTGGCATTCGGGTTTTCGATGATAAACCGCGCCCCGATCAGTTCGTCGCTGAAGTCGATGACCGCGCCGGTCAGAAACGGCAGGGACACCGGATCGACGACAACGGTCTGGCCGCTGCCCTGCAGGATCAGGTCGTCATCGGCAGGTTCGTCCAGCCGGATATCGTATTGAAAGCCCGAGCAGCCGCCACCGGCGACCGCGACCCGCAACGGGCGCGCCGGACCATCGGAATTGATTTCGGCCAGCCGAGCAAAGGCACGCTCGGTGACCTTGGGGGGCAGCGTTAACTGTACGTTCATGGGGCGTTCCCGTTTCCGTCCTTGAAACTGGAATATAGGCTTCAAGCATAGACCCCGCAAGGAATGCAGATTGATATGACGGCCCCTTTTGCCTGCCAGCCCGAAGAAAGCCGCGGCCGACACTGGCCCGAGCGCATGTCCACCTTCCGCAGCCCGTGGCAGCGCGACCGTGACCGGATCATCCATTCCAGCGCCTTCCGCCGCCTCAAGCACAAGACGCAGGTCTTCGTCGAGCATGAGGGCGACTACTACCGCACCCGCCTGACCCATACGATCGAGGTGGCGCAGGTCGCTCGCACCATCGCGGGCGTCCTTGGCCTGAACGCCGATCTGGCCGAGACTGTGGCACTGGCCCATGATCTTGGCCACCCGCCCTTCGGCCATACCGGAGAGGACGCGCTGGCCGCGCTGATGCAGCCCTATGGCGGTTTCGATCATAACGCGCAGGCGCTGCGGATCGTCACCAAGCTTGAACGGCACTACGCCGATTTCGACGGGCTGAACCTGACTTGGGAAAGTCTGGAGGGCATCGCCAAGCATAACGGTCCTGTCACCGGCCCCCTGCCCTATGCCTTGGCCGATGTGAACGCCGAATGGGATCTGGAACTACACACCAATGCCAGCGCCGAGGCACAGGTCGCCGCCGTCGCCGATGACGTGGCCTATAATCACCACGACCTGCATGACGGGCTGCGCGCCGGTTTGTTCACCGAGGAAGACCTGTCTCAACTGCCCGTCGTCGGCGAAGCCTTTGCCGAGGTTGACCGGCTGCATCCCGGCCTTGATGCCATGCGCCGCCGTCACGAGGCCCTGCGCCGTGTTTTCGGTGTCATGGTCGAGGACGTCATCGCCGTCGCCCAGAACCGCCTGACCAGCCTTCAGCCGCAAAGCGCACAGGATATCCGCGCCATGGAGGGGCCGATCATCCGCTTCTCGAAGCCGCTGTACCAGAATCTCAAGGCGATCAAGCTGTTCTTGTTCCAGCACATGTACCGCGCGCCCTCGGTCGTGGTCGAACGGAAGCGGGTGACCGAGATGCTGAACGGCCTGTTCCCCCTGTTCCTGCACGATCCTTCGAAAATGCCCGAGCATTGGTGTGCCGCCGCCGAAATCGCGCCCGACGAAACCGCCCGCGCCCGCATCGTTCTGGATTACGTCGCGGGAATGACCGACCGCTTTGCCATCGCCGAGGCCGACCGGCTACTGGCCTAAGCACCTTAACGAGGGTCAGTTCGGCTTATCGTGCTGATCGAGCCATTTTTGCATGAGCTCGATTTCGGCCTGTTGGGTGGCGATGACCTCGGTCGCGAGTTTGCGAACCTCGGGGTCTTGGGCCTGTTCCAAGGCGACCCTGGCCATGTCGATAGCACCCTGATGGTGCGGAATCATGCCCCGCATGAAGTCGATATCGGCATCGCCAGTATACTCGATGGCCATATCCTGATGCATCTTGTCCATCGCCTGCATGTACCCCTCGGTCGAGGCGGGAGACGGGCCATGATCCATTGCCGAATGGGTGGCGTGGTCCTGAGCACCCGCAGGAACCGCAACCAGCGCGGCAAACGCACAGGCAAGGATAGAATGTCGCAAAATTTCACCTCCTCCATTGTCGCGGTTTATCAAGCCGTAACATGCGCGGTTCGACAAATGACTTATCCGTCAGTGCCTGCGCCAACGCTGTGAACCATAGCGGGGCATGGTGCGTTAGGGCACGGAACTCAGCCATGAAGGAGACAGAGAATGATCGTCAATTCCGGCTCAGCGAAATGGGAAGGCGGCCTCAAGGACGGCAAGGGCTATATCTCCACCAAGTCGGGTGTGCTTTCGGACCAGCCCTATGGCTTCAACACCCGCTTTGAAGGCAAACCCGGCACCAATCCCGAAGAACTGATCGGTGCGGCACACGCTGCGTGCTTCAGCATGGCGCTGTCGATGATCCTGCAAGGGGCCGGCGTGACCGACGTCACCATCGAGACCACCTCGCAGATCGGTCTGGACAAGGATGGCGACGGTTTCTCGATCAAGACCGCCCATCTGGTCACCAAGATCTCGGGCAATGGCGATGCTGCCGTGATCGAGGATTGTGCCCGCAAGGCCGAAAAAGGCTGTCCGGTCAGCAAGGTGCTGAATGCGGAAGTGACTCTGGATGTGACGGTCGTCTAGATCGCACATTGCAAAACGGCGCCCATCGGGCGCCGTCTTTGGTTCAGATCATCATTTCCTTGGTCGCCGTCAGCTTCAGCTCGGGATGATCGCGCTGAACGCGGTCGATGTCCCATTGCAGACGGGTCAGATAGACCAGATCGCCATCATGGTCCTGCGCCATATGGCCTTTATTGGCATTGGCGAACTTCTCGACGTCGTCCTTCGGCCCCGCAACCCAGCGCGCGCTGGTGAATTGCGAGGATTCGAACCGCACCGGCAAGCCGTATTCGATCTCGATCCGGCTGGCCAGAACCTCGAATTGCAGCGCGCCGACGACGCCGACGATGAAGCCCGAGCCGATCATCGGCTTGAAGACTTTCGCGGCACCTTCCTCGGCGAATTGCATCAGCGCCTTTTCAAGGTGCTTGGCCTTCATCGGATCGCCCGCACGGACGGTCTGCAGCAGTTCCGGCGCGAAGCTCGGGATGCCGGTGAAGCGCAACCCTTCGCCCTCGGTCAGGGCGTCGCCGATGCGAAGCTGGCCGTGGTTCGGGATGCCGATGATGTCGCCGGCCCATGCTTCCTCGGCCAATTCACGATCGGCGGCAAGGAACAGGACCGGGTTCGATACGGCCATCGGTTTTTTCGACCGGACATGCAGCAGTTTCATGCCGCGTTCGAAATGCCCCGAGGCCAGACGCACGAAAGCCACGCGGTCGCGGTGCTTGGGGTCCATATTGGCCTGCACCTTGAAGACGAAGCCGGTGACCGCCTTCTCGTCGGGGCTGATCTGGCGTTCGGCCGCGTTTTGCGGCTGCGGTTCGGGGCCGAATTCGCCGATGCCGGTCATCAATTCCTTGACGCCAAAGCTGTTGATCGCCGAACCGAACCAGATCGGGGTCATATGCCCCTCAAGGAAGGACTGGCGGTCGAAGGCGGGCAGCAACTCGCGCACCATTTCCAGTTCCTCGCGCAGCTTCGCGAGCAGGTCGGCGGGAACGTGATCGGCCAGTTTCGGATCGTCGAGGCCCGAGATCTGCACCGTCTCCGCGACCTTGTTGCGGTCGGCGCGGTCCATGATCTCCAGCCGGTCATTCAGCAGGTCGTAAGCGCCGATGAAATCGCGGCCCATGCCGATCGGCCAAGACACCGGAGCCACGTCGATGGCAAGATTTTCCTGAATCTCGTCGATGATCTCGAAGGTGTCGCGGGATTCGCGGTCCATCTTGTTACAGAAGGTCAGGATCGGCAGGTCGCGCAAACGACAGACCTCGAACAGCTTGCGGGTCTGGCTTTCGACGCCTTTCGCGCCGTCGATCACCATGATCGCGGCGTCCACGGCGGTCAGCGTCCGGTAGGTGTCTTCCGAGAAATCGCTGTGGCCGGGTGTGTCGACGAGATTGAACAGATATTTGTCGAACTCGAAGCTCATGGCCGATGCCGAGACCGAGATTCCGCGGTCCTGCTCCATCTTCATGAAGTCCGAGCGCGTGCGCCGCGCCTCGCCCTTGGCGCGGACCTGACCGGCCATCTGGATCGCCCCGCCGAACAGCAGGAACTTTTCGGTCAGCGTGGTCTTACCGGCGTCCGGATGCGAGATGATCGCGAAAGTCCGGCGGCGGGCGATTTCGGGCGGAAGGACGGGTTGGTTGCTCATGTCCGGCCCTTTACCGCGCCGGACGGGCAGCCTCAAACGAATTGTTCACGCATCAGCCGTTCATCCAGCCCGTGGCCCGGATCGAACAGCAACGTATGATGGATCGAGGTCTCGGACCGGATCTCGACCCACAGGACCGAGTCGACACCGCGCGAATCGGCATCGGCCATGACCGGACGCTTGTCGGGCTCCAGCACGTCGAAGCGCAGCGTGGCGGATTTGGGCAGAATCGCCCCGCGCCAGCGGCGGGGACGGAAAGCCGCGATTGCGGTCAGCGCCAACACGTCCGAACCGAGCGGCAGGATCGGACCATTGGCCGAATAGTTATAGGCCGTCGAACCGGCAGGGGTGCACAACAGCGCGCCATCACAGACAAGTTCCTCCATCCGGACCCGCCCGTTCACCGACAGGCGCAGCCGCGCGGCTTGCGGACCGGCACGCAGCAGGCTGACCTCGTTGATGGCCAAGGCGCAATGCTCGTGACCATCGGTAGTGCCTGCGGTCATCGCCAAAGGATGGGTTCGGGTTTCCTCGGCGGCGGTGATCCGCGCGGGCAGGTCATCTTCCGAATAGGGGTTCATCAGGAACCCGATGGTGCCGCGATTCATCCCGTAGACCGGCAGGCCGCGGTTCTGATGCATGACGTTCAGCATCAGACCGTCACCGCCAAGGGCGACGATGACCTCTGCCTCGCGCAGGGGTACCTGACCATAACGCGCGGTCAGAACTTCGCCAGCGGTCGAGGCGGTCTCGGTGCTGCTTGAAATGAAATGAATCTTCATGGCCGCCATCATGGCGCGGGATCGGTCGGGCGCAAGCCCGTTCGTGACATGGAATATCTACCGCCGTGGCGTCGCATCCATCCTAGCGGGGCGAAACAAAAGGGGCTATGAGGCCCGCAACCATGCTGCACATGAGGACCAGATGACCGATACCGGATTCTTCACCGAGACGCTGGACAGCCGCGATCCCGAAATCTTTGGCGCCATCCGCAAGGAACTGGGCCGCCAGCGCGACGAGATCGAACTGATCGCGTCGGAGAACATCGTCTCCAAGGCGGTGCTGGAGGCACAGGGCTCGGTCCTGACCAACAAATATGCCGAGGGCTATCCGGGCAAGCGCTACTACGGCGGGTGCCAATATGTCGACATCGCCGAAAACCTGGCGATCGAGCGCGCGAAGCAGCTGTTCGGCTGTGAATTCGCCAACGTTCAGCCGAACTCGGGCTCGCAGATGAACCAGGCCGTGTTCCTGGCGCTGCTGCAGCCGGGCGACACCTTCATGGGCCTCGACCTGAATTCGGGCGGCCACCTGACCCACGGCTCGCCGGTGAACATGTCGGGCAAATGGTTCAACGTCGTCAGCTACGGCGTGCGTCAGCAGGACCAGCTGCTGGACATGGACGACATCCGCAAAAAGGCACTTGAGAACAAGCCCAAGCTGATCGTTGCGGGCGGCACCGCCTATAGCCGCGTCTGGGATTGGGCCGAATTCCGCGCCATTGCGGATGAAGTCGGCGCATATCTGATGGTGGACATGGCCCATATCGCGGGTCTGGTCGCCGGTGGCCAGCACCCCTCGCCGCTGCCCCATGCCCATGTCGTGACCACCACGACCCACAAATCGCTGCGCGGCCCGCGTGGCGGCATGGTGCTGACCAACGACGCCGATATCGCGAAAAAGATCAACTCGGCGGTCTTCCCCGGGTTGCAAGGCGGCCCGCTGATGCATGTGATCGCCGCGAAAGCCGTGGCCTTTGGCGAGGCGCTGCGTCCCGAGTTCCAGGACTACGCAGCCCAAATCGTCAAGAACGCCAAGGCCATGGCCGATGAGCTGATGAAGGGCGGCATCGACATCGTTTCGGGCGGCACCGACAACCACTTGTGCTTGGCCGACCTGCGTCCGAAAGGCGTGACCGGCAAAGCGACCGAGGCGGCCTTGGGTCGTGCCCACATCACCTGCAACAAGAACGGCGTGCCGTTCGATCCGGAAAAACCCTTCGTGACCTCGGGCATCCGTCTGGGCGCACCCGCAGGCACCACCCGCGGCTTCAAGGAAGAAGAGTTCCGTCAGATCGCTCGCTGGATCGTCGAAGTCGTCGACGGCCTTGCCGCCAATGGCGAGGAAGGCAATGCCGAAGTCGAAGCCAAGGTGAAGGCCGAGGTGGAGGCGCTTTGCGGCAAGTTCCCGCTTTACGCCGACCTCTAACCACAACGATTGCGCGGGTTCACATGAGCCCGCGCAACGTCACCACCCAGACGATGATCGCGCCCAGCACCATCAGGCCAAGGATCACGCTCGCGGTCACACCGACCACACCCCCCCGAAAACGCGCGCCCTGCCCCAACGGTCGCAAATAATGCGTCAACGCATGGTGCGCCTGATCGAGCTTCTGGAAATCGACCTGACGCGCCAGCTTGGGATGTCCCGCCATACGATCCGCTTTTGCCAGCAGGATCGCGTCGCGACGCAGCTTTCGCGGCAAAGCGCCCCCGCGCCGTCTGAGCATCTGCTCAAGGTCGGCGTAGTGACCGCGCCGCAGCCCTCCGTAGCGGGCTGCCATCAGGCTTGCCACTTCATCTGCCATTGGCCGGATTTTCTCGATCATCCTTGCCCTCACTTCTTTTGTCCAAGGCTACCGCCTCTGGCGGTTTTTCGCCAGTGCCGCTAGGGTGCCGCCATGATGCTGAACATGACTGTGACCGGAGAGGATTCGACCCAAGCCCCCGTGCTTCTGGCACATGGGCTGTTCGGATCGGGCAAGAACCTTGGCGGGCTGGCACGCAGGCTGGCCGAGACACGACGCGTGATCTCGGTCGACATGCGCAACCATGGCGACACTTTCCATGACGCCGACCACAGCTACGCTGCCTTGGCGGGCGATCTGGCGGAAATCATCCGCGCCGAGGGCGGCCAAGCCGATGTGCTGGGCCATTCCATGGGCGGCAAGGCCGCGATGATGCTGGCGCTGAACCATCCCGACCAGGTGCGCCGCCTTGCGGTTCTGGACATCGCGCCCTTTGCCTATGGCCATACGCAGACGCCCCTTATCGACGCGATGGAGGCGGTGGACCTGACCGACCTCAAGCTGCGCTCGGAAGCCGACCGCCGCCTTGCAGAGCACATCCCGCAGGCCAGTGTCCGCGCCTTCCTGCTGCAATCGCTGGACCTGAAATCCGACCCGCCGCGCTGGAAGTTCAACTTGCCGACCCTGCGCGAACAGATGCCGACCTTGGTCAGTTGGCCCTCGGACGCGCCGAAAGCGACATTCGACGGCCCGATCTTGGTTCTGGCCGGAGCCGAATCCGACTATGTCCGCGAGCCTCAAGTCGAGGCGATCCGCGCGCATTTCCCGCAGGCGAAGATCAAGTTCCTTGCCGGAGCCGGTCACTGGCTCCATGCCGACCGGCCCATCGAAGTGGCCGAGGCTGTTGCGAGCTTCTTCGGCTAACAGTCCAGATCCACCCTGCCCTCGCCCGTATCTCGCGGTATACGCGAGGTCAGGCTGTTCGGGATGGCGCGACAACCGCTGGCCTGCGCTGCCGCCTGCATCATCAGATCCGGCACCCGCACGCGATTCTTGCGGGAAAGATAGCCTAGCCGGATCACCTCGGCCTCGGTTTCCTTGACGAAGACCGCAAAGCGTATCCCCTCCAGTTCGACCTCATGCTTCGTCGCGCCAAAAAACTGCGGGGCGGGTGAAGCACAAGAAGCGAGAATCAATAGCGAGAGGATCATGAGGCGCATGGCGACAGGCTGCGCAACAAGGGTTAAGAAAGCCCTAACACCCCCGCAGATCGGCAATCTTCCGCCCAAGCGCCCTGTTCTCGCGCGGCTGTGAGCGGTGATCGGGAAAAACCTGCCCTAGTCTTGCGCGCAACAAACAAACGAGCAGTCAACGACAAGGAGCAAACAATGCGCCGTCTTCTTCCCCTCGCGCCGGTTCTGGCGGTGATGGCCCTTTCCGCTTGCGAAACCATGCAAGGTGCGGGCCGCGACATGCAGACCGCGGGCGCCCTGCTGACCGATCAGGCCGCAACCAGCCAGACCCAGATGGGCCAGCAGCCCTACCAGACGCCCAGCCCATACTGACCAACAGAAAGGGCGCCCGAGGGCGCCCTTGTCTTAGTTGTCCATCTTGAGCGCCTGAATGAAGGCGGTCTGCGGGATCTCGACCTTGCCGAACTGCCGCATCTTTTTCTTACCGGCCTTCTGCTTTTCCAGCAGCTTCTTCTTCCGCGTGGCGTCGCCGCCATAGCATTTCGCGGTCACGTCCTTGCGCATCGCCGACAGCGTTTCGCGCGCGATCACGCGGCTGCCGATGGCGGCCTGGATCGGGATCTTGAACATGTGGCGCGGGATCAGCTCTTTCAGCTTCTCGACCATGACGCGGCCACGGCTTTCGGCGCGGTCGCGGTGGACCATGATCGACAGCGCATCGACCGGCTCATCGTTCACAAGGATCGACATCTTGACCAGAAAATCCTCGCGATATTCGCTGATCTGGTAGTCGAAGGACGCATAGCCCTTGGTCACCGATTTCAACCGGTCGTAGAAGTCAAAGACCACTTCGGCCAGCGGCAGGTCATAGACCACCATTGCGCGGTTGCCGGCATAGGTCAGGTCCATCTGGATGCCGCGACGGTCTTGGCACAGCTTCAGCACATCGCCCAGATATTCGTCCGGGACCATGATCGTGGCCTTGATGCGCGGTTCCTGGATATGGTCGACATAGGTCAGATCGGGCATGTCGGCGGGGTTGTGCAGGTCGCGCACTTCGCCGTCCTTCATATGCAGCTTGAACACAACAGACGGCGCGGTGGTGATCAGGTCCAGATCATATTCGCGTTCCAGACGGTCGCGGATGACCTCGAGGTGCAGCAGGCCAAGGAAGCCGCAGCGGAAGCCGAAGCCGAGCGCTGCCGAGGTCTCCATCTCGTAGCTGAAGGACGCGTCGTTCAGCGCGAGCTTTTCGATCGCGTCGCGGAGCGCCTCGAAGTCGTTGGCATCGACCGGGAACAGGCCGCAGAACACGACGGGCTGGGCGGGTTTGAAGCCCGGCAGTGGCGTGTCGGTGCCCTTTTTCTCATGCGTGATGGTGTCGCCGACGCGGGTGTCGCGGACCTGCTTGATCGAGGCAGTCAGAACGCCGATCT
Source organism: Paracoccus aestuariivivens (assembly GCF_009711225.1). Lineage (GTDB taxonomy): Bacteria > Pseudomonadota > Alphaproteobacteria > Rhodobacterales > Rhodobacteraceae > Paracoccus > Paracoccus aestuariivivens. The sequence goes on from NZ_WMIE01000001.1 coordinate 65,081, forward strand.
CACCCGGCCCGAGTTCCGCGATATCGACCATCGCGGGTTTCAGGACTGCCAGCTTGTCGATGCCGTAGATCGCGCCGGTCTGCATCATCTTGACGCGATCGCCCTTGCGGATCACCCCGTCCATGACGCGGATCATGACGACAACGCCCAGATAGGCGTCATACCAGCTATCGACCAGCATGGCTTTCAGCGGCGCGTTGCGGTCGCCTTTCGGCGCGGGCAGGCGCGTCACGATGGCCTCCAAAACGTCCGGGATGCCAAGGCCGGTCTTGGCCGAAATCTCGATGGCGTCATGGGCGTCGATGCCGATCACGTCCTCGATGTTTTCCTTGACGCGGTCCGGCTCGGCGGCGGGCAGGTCGATCTTGTTCAGGACCGGCACGATGTCGTGGCCGGCGTCAATCGCCTGATAGACGTTCGCAAGCGTCTGCGCCTCGACGCCTTGCGAGGCATCGACGACCAGCAACGAACCCTCGACCGCGCGCATCGAGCGGCTGACCTCATAGGCGAAGTCGACGTGGCCGGGGGTGTCGATCAGGTTCAGGACATAGGTCTTGCCGTCCTTTGCCGGATATTCGATGCGCACGGTGTTCGCCTTGATGGTGATGCCGCGTTCACGTTCGATATCCATGCTGTCAAGCAGCTGGGCCTTCATGTCCCGTTCTGCGACCGTACCCGTCATCTGGATCAGGCGATCGGCCAAGGTGGATTTGCCGTGGTCGATATGGGCCACGATCGAGAAATTGCGGATGAGATCAAGGTCGGTCATGGCGCGGCTATACATTCGGAAACGGGTTGCGGGAAGGGGGAACGCGCGGGGGTCAGTCGCGCAGCGGAACGAACCCAGCGGCACGAAGCTGCTGGCGACGCAGAAGCGCCTCGCGCCACATGGCATAGCAGCCCGAGCCGACGATCAGCGCAGCACCGGTCATGGTCAGGGAATCGGGCCGTTCGCCAAAGACGATGACGGCCAAAGTCAGCGCAAACACCAGACGCGCGTAGCGGAACGGCGCAAGCGCCGCGGCCTCGCCCAGACGGGTCGCGGTGACAAGCAGTGCATATCCCGCTACGCCAACGGCAAGGCAGCCGACGAAAAGCAGGCATTGGCGCGGGTCGGGCATGACGAAGCTTTGCCCCAGAACGATGCCCATCGCAATCGAGGCGAGGAAGATCGCAAAGAACGCCGATGCCGCCAGTTGCAGCGACTGGACATGCGCGGGAATGCGCCGCGTCACCAGATCGCGCGCGGCAAGGCCAACTACGGCAACCAGCGCCATCAGCGATGCGGGTTCGAAATCGCCAAGCCCCGGACGCAGCACCAAAAGCACGCCGAAGAAACCGATGCCGATCGCCGTCCAGCGCCGCCAGCCGACTGGCTCGCCCAGAAACACCGCCGCCCCCAGCACCAGCGCCAGCGGCAGCGCCTGCATGATCGCGGCGGTCGAGGACATCTCGGTCAGGGCCAAGGCCACCACGATCCCGATAGACCCCACGACCTCGGCAAAATTGCGCAGCATGATTTGCGGGCGCAGCAGGTCGCGGGTCCATAGCCTGCCGCCCTGCATGCGCAGGATGGTCCAGAAGCACAACCAGCCGAGCAGACCGATGAAGCCCAGAACCTCGGCAAAAGGCAGCTCCTCGGACAGCAGCTTGATGAACATGTCCTCGACGGCGAACAACACCATCGAGACAAGCATGAGCATCGCCGCACGAAAATTCTCGCCGCCCATCGGACCGGACCTCAATTGTAGGAATTGCAGGCATTGCCATATGACGCGATGATCTGGCGGTCCAGCCAGAAAGGATAGCGGATGAGGTTCCACGTCGAAGATATGAGCTGCGGCCACTGCACCGCCACAATCGAACGGGCCGTCGCGCAGGCTGGCGGTCGCGCAACGACCGATTTGACGACCCATACCGTCGAAATCGAAGGGCTGGACAAGCTTCAGGCCGAGCAGGTGATTCGCAACGCCGGATACACGCCCAAGGCCACTTGATCGCATATCTTGCGGCCGGTTTCCTCCACTCTGCCAGAACTGGCCTTCGCACCGCGATTGAGCAAAACCACGGTTTCTGCTACCGTCCTGAGAATATAACGCGGCCTTGTGAGGGTGTTCAGCCCCGTCGCATTAGCTCCGAGGAGACAGTGATGTTGAACCGCTTGATCATCGCAGCGGCTGCAATCGCATTGACCACCCCGCTAGCGGTTGCCGGTCCGATCGATTCTGCCTGCGCCAAATCTGAACGAAGCGCCCGCAACGGTCGCCTTTGCGGCTGTATCCAGCAGGTGGCCGACCAGACGTTGTCGCGTTCTGACCAGCGCCGCGCCGCCCGCTTCTTCCGCGATGCAGATGAGGCCCAGTCGGTGCGTATGTCGAATAGCGACGCCGACAACGCCTTCTGGGCGCGTTACACACGGTTCGCCGCCACCGCAGAGGCCTATTGCTCACGCTGATCCGTCAGCCATGCGCATTGCCATTCTGACCGGTGCCGGAATATCGGCCGAAAGCGGGATCCGGACCTTTCGGGCCTCGGACGGGCTGTGGGAAGAACACCGTATCGAAGACGTCGCCACCCCCGAAGGGTTCCAGCGCGACCCCGTGTTGGTGCACCGCTTCTACAATATGCGTCGCGCCGATGCCGCGCGCGCCCAGCCGAATGCGGCGCATCAGGCTTTGGCCCGATTGGCCCGACACCATCAGGTCACGCTGATCACCCAGAATGTCGATGACCTGCACGAGCGCGGTGGCTCGCATGATGTCATCCATATGCATGGCTCGCTGCTTGGCGCGCTTTGCGCATCTTGTGGCCATCGCTGGCCCGCGCCTTTGACGATGCGTTGGCTCGACGCTTGTCCCCATTGCGGCGATGCCACGACCCGACCTGATATCGTCTGGTTCGGAGAGATGCCCTACCATATGGAAACCATCTGGCACGCCGTCGAAACCGCCGAGATATTCGCCGCCATCGGAACCTCGGGGCAAGTCTATCCGGCGGCGGGCCTTGCGCAGCACGCGCGACGGTCTGGCGCCCGCACGGTCGAACTGAACCTTGCCGGATCTGCTGTCAGCCGCGATTTCGACGAACATCGGATCGGAGCCGCGACGCAAACCGTTCCGGCATGGGTGACGGAACTCGGTGCCTGAGCATGCGGGCGGAGCTTGACGATGGCAGCGCAATCCTTCACCCCTTTGCGTTCCCGACCTGAAAGTTACCGATGCGCCAGATCGTTCTTGCCAATGCCCGCCTGATCCTTCCCGGTGCAGTCCTGGATGGCGCACTGACCATCGAGGATGGCTTGATCGCCGACATTAGTGCCGGAGAGACAGTACCCGCAGGCGCTATCGACATGCATGGCGATTATCTTGCCCCCGGCATGATCGAACTGCACACCGACAATCTGGAACGCCACATCCGCCCTCGTCCGGGGGTCGACTGGCCGCATGCCAGCGCGATCATCGCCCATGACGCTGAGCTTGCCGGCTGCGGGATCACCACGGTTTTCGACGCCATGCGGGTTGGGTCGGTCGTCAGTGACGGGCCGGATCAGGATTACGAGAAATATGCCCGCGAACTGGCGCATGAACTGATCCAGCTGCGCGGCGAAGGCGCGCTGCGCATCAGCCACCTGCTGCATTTGCGTGCCGAGGTCTGTTCGGAAACCCTGATCGCCGAACTGGACGAATTCGGCCCCGATGATCGCGTCGGCATCATCAGCCTGATGGACCACACGCCGGGCCAGCGCCAGTTCCGCGACATCTCCAAACTCGCCCAGTACGTGCAGGGTCGCTACAAACTGTCCGACGCCGAGTTCGACGAGCACGTCTTCCGCATGAAGGCCCTGCGTGACCGTTTCGGCGACGCCCATGAGGAAGCCGCCGTCGCGGTTTCCCGTCGCCTTGGCGCGACCCTTGCCAGCCATGACGACACCACCGCCGATCACGTCGCGCGCTCGGCCGCGCACGGTGTCCGCCTGGCCGAATTTCCCACGACATCCGAGGCCGCAAGCGCCTGCCATGATCACGGAATCATGGTGATGATGGGCGCGCCGAACCTGATCCGCGGCGGTTCACATTCGGGCAATGTCTCGGCGGCGGAATTGGCGCGGTCGGGTCATCTGGACATCCTGTCCTCGGACTACGTTCCTGCTGGCCTGATCGGAGGGGCGATGATCCTTGCCAATATCTGGGATGATCTTCCCCGCGCCATAGCCACGGTCACGGCAAATCCCGCCAAGGCCGCAGGGCTTGCCGATCGCGGCTGCCTGCAACAGGGATTGCGCGCCGATCTGATGCGGTTCCGCTTGGTGGCGGGCCGCCCTGTCATACGTGAAACATGGGTGCGCGGCGCTCGGGTCTAAAACGCTTGCGTTTGATCTGAATCAAGTGAATCACGCGATTCGCCTGCTATTCAGCGCCCTTGCCTAATACGGGTGAACATTATTCACCCCGCCTGATGAACCGGATCTGAGGGGGTTCGGGCAACAGGGAGGGCGAGGTTCGGCCTCGCCCTCGGCATGCCCGTCCTGAAGGGTGGCTCAGGCCATCAGCCGGTCTTTGACCATCGGTCCAACCGCTCCGAAATCCATCTGCCCAGCGAAGCGGGTCCGCAACTCGGCCATGACACGACCCATATCGCGAATGGATTCGGCACCCAGATCAGCGATCACCTTGGCGATGGCCGCACTGGTTTCCTGCTCCGAAAGCTGGCGTGGCAGGTAAGACTGGATGATCTTGATCTCGTCCTGCTCGCGCTCGGCCAGTTCCAGACGACCGCCTTCTTCATAGGCTTTTGCCGATTCCTGACGTTGCTTGACCATCTTCGACAGAATCGCGGTCAGATCGGCATCGCTCAGGCCGGCATCGTCGCCACCTTCGCTGCGTGCCGCGATCTCACGATCCTTGATCGCGGCCGAAATCAGCCGCAGAGTCGACAGTCGGGCCGTTTCCTTGGCCTTCATCGCCTCTTTGGTGTCTGCCGTGATACGTTCGCGCAATCCCATGTGATCCTCGCTCAATGAATGAACCGGCGCTTGTCTTCGGCTTCGCACCCCGCGTCAACCCGTCGCGGAGCGTCACGGTTCCGCGTATCATGGCTAACGTTCCAGCCTTGACGCGACGGGTCGCTAACCCTAGGTTCCCGCCGATTTACCCGGAGAGAGTGACGATGGCCCAGAAACCGACCGCATGTCTTGCACTTGCCGACGGCACCGTATTCTACGGACAGGGCTTCGGCGCTACCGGAGAAGTGGTTGCCGAGCTGGTCTTCAACACCGCGATGACCGGCTATCAAGAGATCATGACTGATCCTTCTTATGCAAGCCAGATTGTAACCTTCACCTTCCCCCATATCGGCAATACCGGTGTCACCACGCAGGATGACGAAGCTTCCGAGCCCGTCGCCTCGGGGATCGTGGTCAAATGGGATCCGACCGAACCGTCCAGCTGGCGCGCGAACAGCAACCTGATCTCATGGATGGAAAAGCGCGGCCGCCTCGGCATCGGCGGGATCGACACCCGCCGCCTGACCCGCGCCATCCGCCAGCAGGGTTCGCCCCATGTCGTCTTGGCCCATGATCCCGAAGGCAGTTTCGACATCGCCAAAATGGTCGCCAAGGCGCGCGACTGGAAAGGTCTTGTAGGTCTTGATCTGGCCAAAGAAGTGACCTGCGCCCAAAGCTACCGCTGGGACGAAGGTCTGTGGTCCTGGCCGGGCGCGTTCGGCAAGTCGGACCAGCCCAAGCCCTTCCGCGTGGTTGCGATCGATTACGGCGCGAAACGCAATATCCTGCGCTCGCTGGCACAAAGCGGTGCCGAAGTGACGGTTCTGCCCGCCACCGCCACCGCCGAGGACGTTCTCGCGCATAATCCCGAAGGCGTTTTCCTGTCGAACGGACCGGGCGATCCGGCCGCGACCGGTGCTTACGCTGTGCCGATGATCCAGACTCTGCTGGAAAAGGATTTGCCGATTTTCGGTATCTGCCTTGGCCACCAGATGCTGGCGCTGGCACTGGGTGCGAAGACGGTGAAGATGGGCCACGGCCATCACGGCGCAAACCATCCGGTGCGCGACGTCGAAACCGGCAAGGTCGAGATCACCTCGATGAACCACGGTTTCGCGGTTGATGCCCAGACCCTGCCGGAAGGCGTGATCGAGACCCATGTCAGCCTGTTCGACGGCTCGAACTGCGGTCTGCGCATGACCAAGCGTCCGGTGTTCTCGGTCCAACACCACCCCGAAGCCAGCCCGGGCCCGCAGGACAGCGCCTATCTGTTCGACCGTTTCGCAGACGCGATGCGCGCGCGCCGCTGATCCCGCACCGCCGGTTTAACCCGTTCTTAACCCTCTTCCTTCACAGAAGGAGCGGGCAGAACGGGGAATCACCCATGACCGGCATGCGCGCTCGTGCATCGATTCTAAGGAAAGGCGACCTTGCGGTTCCGGCAGACACCCCTGCCGGGCCGCATAAGGCCGTCATCGATACCCGCGATAATCGTCCCTTGGGGCAGATCTTGTTGGACGATGGCGCGGTCGATCCCGGGAACCTGCTCAAGGCCCTTGTCATGCGGCAACGGCAATCCGTCCGGCTGGGCGAGATCTTGTTGTCGAATGGCTGGGTCGAGGAAGACGCGCTGGTCCGCGCCCTTTCCCGCCAATGGCGTGCGAAAGCGCTGGATCTTGACGAAAATCCGCCCGACCCCCGACTGATCGATATGGCTGGCGCCGCGCTTTGCCTTGCCGAGGGGATCGTGCCTTGGCGTCAGGTTGGTGGCGTGACCTTTGTCGCGACCGCCCGCCCCGACGAATTCGACGTGCTGCGAGCAAGATTGCCCGCCGAGCTGGGCGCGCTGCGGATGTTGCTATGTACGGAAAACGCCGCGCGCGAGGCTATATTGAAGACGCGCAAGACCTCGCTCGTGCGTCAGGCTGAGCTTCGCGTTCCCGCCGATCTGAGCTGCCGCACCCGCAATGAACCGCGCACGGGTCGGATCGCCCTGACGTTGGGCGCTATCTGCACGGCTTCGCTACTGCTCCAACCCGTCATGGCGCTGGCCGTCCTGACATTCTGGGCGGTCCTGACCTTGCTGGCCTCGATGGTGCTGAAGGCGTTTTCATTCTTGGCGATTTTGCGGCAACGCAATCAGGCAATCGGGCTGGAACGCGCTATTGCCTTGGGTCACGTCACCCCTGCCGAGATGAAAGCCCCCTTGCCGGTGATCTCGGTCATGGTCCCGATGTTTGCCGAGGCCGATATTGCAGACCGGTTAATAGGACGGCTGGCGCGGCTGGATTATCCCCGCGAACTGATGGATATCCTGTTCGTCGTCGAGGAAACCGACCGGATCACCTGCGATGCGCTAGACCAAACAGAACTGCCCCGATGGGTCCGCGTGGTGCATGTGCCGGACGGCCCGATCCGCACGAAACCGCGGGCATTGAATTATGCGCTGAACTTTTGTCGTGGACAGATCGTCGGTGTCTGGGACGCCGAAGACCGCCCCGAACCCGATCAGTTGCACAAGGTGGCGCGCGGTTTCCACTTCGCCGCGCCGGATGTCGCCTGCCTGCAAGGTATTCTGGATTACTACAACCCCCGTACCAACTGGCTCGCGCGGGCCTTCACCATCGAATATGCAAGCTGGTTCCGCGGCACTCTGGCGGGCGCGGCGGCGCTTGATCTGGTCGTCCCGCTGGGGGGAACGACACTGTTCTTCCGCCGCGAACTGCTTGAGCAAGTCGGAGCTTGGGATGCATGGAACGTCACCGAGGATGCCGATCTGGGTGTGCGTCTGGTCCGCCATGGCTTCCGCACGGAAATGCTGGACACCGTCACCCATGAAGAGGCGAATTGCCGGACCCTGCCGTGGGTCAAGCAAAGATCGCGCTGGCTCAAGGGCTTTGCCATGACCTGGGCCGTGCATATGCGCGACCCAAAGGCGCTGTGGCGCGATCTGGGGCCGCGCCGCTTCATCGGATTGCAGGTGCAGCTTGCGGCTTCGGTCTCACAATATCTGCTCGCCCCGCTGCTCTGGAGCTTCTGGCTGCTCGGCCTTGGCCTGCCCCACCCGATGCGGAACCTGATCGAAGGGCATCTCGGCGGTCACGCCGTATCGGCACTGTTCACCCTGTTCATCGCATCCGAGGCGCTGAACATGGCGATCGCGGTATGGGCCGTGCGTGGCAAGGACCATCGGCATTTGATCGGATGGGTGCCAACCATGCATTTCTATTTTCCGCTGGGCTGTCTGGCCGCGTGGAAAGCGATATACGAGGTCGTCCGCCGCCCGTTCTACTGGGATAAAACCCAGCACGGAGTATTCGACGCCGGCCTCGAAGAGGACATCCCCACGCAGGCGACGGCAGCACTTATCCCGCTGAAGGGTCACAACGGGATGGTTTCGAACGGCACGATGCAGACCTCTACGTTGCCCGTCTTGGGTAAAACTGGCTAGCTGGGTTCGGTTTGCGCCTCGGCCAAAGCAGAATCGATGATTTCACCGGCTTGTGCCACGACGGCTTCAAGTCGAGCTGCCAGTTCCGCAAGGTCGTTCGTACCGGTCTCGCGCAGGAGAAACGCTTGGCCACCCTCGCCCAGATTTTCCATGTCGAGCGGTCTTTCTGTCAGCAGCCGACCCGAGCATTGCAGATTCCACAGAAACCGGCGGGCCGTCGCGAGCGTATCGGCTTCGGCCCGACCGATCAGTCCGGCGCGCGGACCGGCACGCAATTGCGCCTGAACAGCCCGAGTCGATGATCCGGTCCGCAAAGCAAAAAATTGCGCCAGTAACTCGATATCCTGCAACCGCCCGCGCCCGATCTTGGCCTCCCACGCGCCGTCAGGGGCCTTGGCCGCAAATATGCGGGCGCGCATTTCTGACAGGTCGGACATGACATTCGAAGCTTTACCCCTGCTTTCCAGAACCTCCAGACGCAAAGCCTCGACCTCATTGCCCAAAGTCGCGCCGTCGGTACCGCAAGAACCGATGACGCGGGCGCGGGTCAGGGCCAGATGCTCCCATGTCCAGGCCTCGGTCATCTGGTAATCGCGGAACGATTGCACCGAGGTCGCGACCGGCCCCTGCCGACCCGACGGGCGCAACCGCATATCGACCTCGAACAGCCGTCCCGACGATGTGGGCGCGGATAACGCGGTGATCATCGCTTGGGTCAGGCGGGCATAATAGGCACGCGGCGCAAGGGGTTTCGCCCCGTCCGAACTGTCCTGCCCCGCCGCGTCGTAGATCACGATCAGGTCGAGATCCGAAGCCGCGTTCAACTGCCGCGCGCCAAGCGACCCCATGCCCAGAATGACGGCTCCCCTGCCCGGAGGCGGACCATGGCGCCGGGCGAATTCATCCGCCACCAGCGGGAAAAGCGCGCTGACAGCCGTATCGGCGATATCGGCGTATTGGCCACCTGCCTCTTCGGCCCCGATCAAAGCCCGCAATTGATGGACGCCCGTGCGGAACTGCCATTCATGCGCCCAGCGGCGCGCTGCGTCCAAAGCCCCCTCATAGCCACCGTCGGGAGCGGCAAGAACCTGCGCCAAATGCGCATCGAGTTGCTTGTGAAGCCCCGCCGCACCCGGCCATTCCGAGAAGAAGCTGCCCCCCAGCACCGCGTCCAGCACCTCGGAATGCCGCGCAAGATAAGCGGCAAGTCCCGGAGCCGTACCGCAGATATCGGCCAGCAGATCGATCAACTGGGGATTGGCCTCGAACAACGAGAACAACTGTACGCCCGCAGGCAATCCGGCCAGAAAGGCGTCAAATCGGGCCAAGGCGTTCTTGCCATGATCGCTGCCGATCAGGCGGGCCAGAAGCTCGGGCTCGATGCGGGCGAAAACCTGTCTCGCACGTTCCGAGCGCAGCGCCGGATAGGCGCGCCAGCCATCGACCATCGCCTGCGCCTCTGGCGAAAGTCGCGGACGGTCGCGCTGCTCGGAGGGGGTGAAAAAGCTTGCGGTCAGGGTTTCGACCCGCGCGAGCCGCTGGGCCAGACGCGAGGACCACGCCGCGCTATCCGCTTCGCCCATCATCTGGGCGATGGTTGCGATTCCTTCCGGCGAATTCGGGACAAGATGGGTTTGCGCGTCATTGACCATCTGGATGAGATGCTCGATCTCGCGATGCTCGCGGTAGTGATCGGTCAGTTCGGCGGCGACCTCGGGCGGAATCCACCCTTTTTCCGCCAGACGGACCAATCCCTCGACCGTGCCACGCACACGCAGATCCGGATCGCGCCCGCCCGCGATCAACTGGCGGGTCTGGGTGAAGAACTCGATCTCGCGGATGCCGCCCTGACCCAGTTTCATGTTATGGCCGGGAACCTCGATCCGACCGTGCAACCCCTTGTGGTCGCGAATGCGGCGACGCATGTCGTCCGTGTCCTGAATGGTCGCGAAATCCAGATGCCTGCGCCAGACGAAGGGGCGCAGATCGCGCAAAAACCGCTCTCCCACCTCGATATTGCCGCCGCAGGGTCGGGCTTTGATATAGGCCCCGCGTTCCCATGTGCGGCCTTCGGCTTCGTAATAGGCCAATGCCGCCGAAACCGACATGCAGACCGGTGTGACCGCCGCATCGGGGCGCAGGCGCAAATCGGTGCGGAACACATAGCCCTGATCGGTATTGTCCGAGATCGTCGCCGCCGCTTTCCGAGTCGCACGGATCAAGGCTGCACGGGCCTCGAACTGGTCGTCGCGGGCATAGGCCGTGTCGTCGTAAAGAACGATCAGGTCGATATCGGACGAATAATTCAACTCGGCGGCACCCATCTTGCCCATCGCAAGCGCAGTGATGCCGCCCGCATCGCTGCCGGATTCGGGCAGTTTGCCGCGCGCGCGTTCATGCGCGACGTGAACGCGCAACGCCAGATCCACCGCGCAATCCGCCAGATCGGTCAACGCCCCCGTGACGCGTTCTAGCGGCCAGACCCCGCCCAGATCGGCGAGCGCGGTCCAAAGCGCCACCCGTCGCTTGGCGCGGCGCAGCGCCGGTCCCAAAGCCTCGGCCCCAAGATCCTGAAACCCCTGCGTCTCGCGCCGGACGATATCGTCATCGACCGCTTCGCGATCTTCCAGAGCCGAGGAAAGCCAATCGGCCTCAAGTCGGATCAGACCGGCAAGATAGGGGCTGCAACCCGCCGCACCGCGGATCAGATCGGAAAGGCCGGAATCAAGCGGCGCAAGCGCATCAAGCGCGGCCTGACCGCGGGCGGGATCGGCGGGAATCGGATGGCGGGTGATGCGGGCTGCGAATGTCATGGCCCGAACCTAACGGGGGCAAAGCCAAGGTCAATCTGGGCCGTAGCGATCCGGCATCACCCGCATAGGCGGAAATGTCACCTTCACCGCGACGGATCGGCGCAGCCCGCCGTTTCCGCGCTTGGACTCGGGCAGATCTGTTGGTACGCTTCCGCCACTCTATATCCGAGCAATTACTGGTTGGCCGTTCTTTGCCGATGTGCGCAGATCTGATCAGGTACCGAATGCTAAAGCGCGATCGCAAACCCGGCCCAACTGACGTTGGGAGCGGCTGATGCGGCATACCGTTCCCCATGCGCCACAATTCTATGTGACCGCGCCGCAGCCCTGCCCCTACCTGCATGGCCGCGCCGAGCGGAAACTTTTCACCGCGCTGGCCGGTGATTCCGCTAATGAACTGAACAACGCCCTGTCGCGTCAGGGCTTCAGACGCTCGCAGAACGTGTTGTACCGGCCAAGTTGCGAAAGCTGTGTCGCCTGCATGTCCGCGCGGATCAGGATCGCGGATTTCAAACCCTCGCGCACGCAAAGGCGGGTGATCAAGCGCAACGCCTCGTTGCGGCGCATGGCGACAAGTGCATGGGCGACCGAAGAACAGTACGAATTGTTCCGCCGCTATCTGGACCAACGCCACGCCGATGGCGGCATGGCCGACATGGACATCTTCGAATTTGCCGCGATGATCGAGGAAACTCCGGTCCGAACCCGCGTCATCGAATACCGCCTGACCGAACCGGGCTGCGCGCCGTCGCAGGATGACCGGCTGATCGCGGTCTGCCTGACCGATGTGCTGGATGACGGGCTAAGCCTTGTCTACAGCTTCTACGACCCACGTTTCGAGGCTTCGAGCCTTGGCACGCATATCATTCTGGATCATATCGAACTGGCGCGTGGCGCAAGCCTGCCCTTTGTTTATCTTGGCTATTGGGTGCCCGGCAGCCGCAAGATGGATTACAAGGCCCGCTTCTCGGCCCTAGAAATCTACAAGGGCGGCGTCTGGCAGCCGATTGGCGATCCCGAGCAGCATAATTCCGACATCCACCCCCTGTCGGTTGCCCCCATTGTCGAACAAGTCGCCCGTATCGACCTGCCGCACAGATCGCGATAAGCGAGTTTTCCGCAACAATATTACAATTGATCGCGTTTTGCGGTCATTTTATTGGATTTGGCCCATTGACCCTTTCTCGCCACCCCCATAGGTTCCGGCGGCGCGAAGGCGGCTGATGAGTGTGCGCCCGCGAGACGTTTGAACAAGGAGAATGGGCATGTCCCGAACCATGACCGGTGCAAGGATGGTAATCGAAGCTCTGCGCGATCAGGGCGTCGACACCGTATTCGGCTATCCGGGTGGCGCGGTACTACCCATTTACGACGAGATCTTTCAGCAGAACGACATCAAGCACATTCTGGTCCGCCACGAACAGGGCGCGGTCCATATGGCCGAGGGTTACGCGCGTTCGACCGGCAAGCCCGGCGTCGTTCTGGTGACCTCGGGTCCCGGCGCGACCAACGCCGTCACCGGCCTGACCGATGCGCTGCTGGATTCGATCCCGCTGGTCGTGCTGTCGGGTCAGGTCCCGACCTTCCTGATCGGCACCGACGGCTTCCAGGAGGCCGATACCGTCGGCATCACCCGTCCCTGCACCAAGCATAACTGGCTGGTCAAGGAAACCGACGATCTGGCCGCGACGATCCACAAGGCGTTCCATGTGGCGACCTCGGGCCGTCCGGGTCCGGTTCTGGTCGATATTCCCAAGGATGTGCAATTCGCGACCGGCGAATATGTCGGCCCGAAGCAGATCGCGACCCCCAGCTACCAGCCCGCCAAGAAAGGCGATCTGGACGCCATCACCCGTCTGGTCGAGCTGATGGAAAAGGCCGAGCGCCCGATCCTTTACACCGGCGGCGGCGTCATCAACTCGGGGCCTGCTGCGGCGCAATTGCTGCGCGAACTGGCCGATGCGACCGGTTTCCCGCTGACCTCGACCCTGATGGGTCTGGGCGCCTATCCGGCCTCGGGCAAGAACTGGCTGGGAATGCTGGGGATGCACGGGCTGTATGAGGCCAACATGGCCATGCATGACTGCGACCTGATGATCGCGGTCGGCGCGCGTTTCGACGACCGCATCACCGGCCGCGTCAAGGATTTCAGCCCCGGCTCGGTCAAGGCCCAGATCGACATCGATTCCAGTTCGATCAACAAGGTCATTCATGTCGACCTGCCGATCGTCGGCGATGTCGGCCATGTGCTGGAGGATATGCTGAAGGTCTGGAAGGCCCGTGGCCGCAAGACCAATGCCGAAGGCCTTCGCAAATGGTGGGCCCAGATCGAGCAGTGGAAGGCCGTGAAATGCCTGACCTATCGCAACTCGGACAAGGTCATCAAACCGCAGCACGCGCTGGAGCGGCTGCAAGCCCTGACCGCGCATCGGAAGGACCGCTACATCACCACCGAGGTCGGTCAGCACCAGATGTGGGCCGCGCAATTCCTGCATTTCGAGGACCCGAACCGCTGGATGACCAGCGGCGGGCTGGGGACGATGGGCTATGGCCTGCCGGCTTCGGTCGGCGTGCAGGTCGCCCATCCCGATGCGCTGGTCGTCAACGTCGCCGGCGAGGCGAGCTGGCTGATGAACATGCAGGAAATGGGCACTGCCGTGCAGTTCCGCGCCCCGGTCAAGCAGTTCATCCTGAACAATGAACGCCTTGGCATGGTCCGCCAGTGGCAGCAATTGCTGCATGGCGAGCGTTACAGCCAAAGCTGGTCCGAAAGCCTGCCCGATTTCGTGAAGCTGGCCGAGGCCTTTGGCTGCAAGGGCCGGTTGGTCAGCGACCCGGCGGAACTGGACGACGCGATTCAGGAAATGCTGGATTACGACGGCCCCTTCATCCTCGATGTGATGGTCGAGAAGCACGAGAACTGCTTCCCGATGATCCCCTCGGGCAAGCCGCATAATGAGATGATTCTGGGCGAAGCCTCGACCGAAGACGCCATTACCGGCGTCGGCGGGGCGCTGGTCTGATCATCATTACAGGGAAGACAAGAACATGGCGGCACTGAAGATCGAAAAGGGCGCGTCGAGCCATTCGGCCTATGACCTGCGCGACCCGAACGCCCAGACCATCGAAAGCCACACCCTCGCGGTGCTGGTCGATAACGAAGCGGGCGTCCTTGCCCGCGTCATCGGCCTGTTCTCGGGGCGTGGCTTCAACATCGACAGCCTGACCGTGGCCGAGGTGGACCATCTGGGCCACCGCTCGCGCATCACCATCGTGACCCGTGGCACCCCCGCGGTGATCGAGCAGATCAAGGCGCAGCTTGGCCGCATCATCCCGGTCCACGAGGTCCATGACCTGACCGTCGAAGGCCCCAGCGTCGAGCGCGAACTAGGCTTGTACAAGGTTTCCGGCAAGGGCGAAAAACGGGTCGAGGCACTTCGGATCGCCGAGATCTTCCGCGCGAATGTCGTGGATTCGACGCTGGAAAGCTTTGTGTTCGAGATTACCGGCACGCCCGAGAAACTGGACGCATTTGCCGATCTGATGCGTCCTTTGGGCCTGTCCGACCTCGCCCGCACCGGCGTCGTCGCGCTGTCGCGCGGCGCCTGACCAATCAGCCGGCAGCCGCGATCTTGTCGGGTCGCGGCACGGCATCGTGAACGTCATTCGAAATCACGCGCAAAACCGGCTGCGGTTCGCCCATCTCGCGCAAAAGCCCCGGCAGGTTCGACTTGCCATGGGCTGAAACGATCAGAACCGAACGCGCCATCCGATGCTGCCCGACATCCTCGTATTCCAATTCGACAAGATCGCCGGCCTCGGGCCAGTCATCTCCCAGCAGGTTGTCACGGCCCTGAAGATAGGCCAATGCAGCATGATCCTCGCACCAGATGATCGCCTTTTCGCGCGGTGTGTCGCTCCATAGGATTACGCCGATCATACATTCCCTCAGGGTAGCAACCCGCGAGTGACGGGCTCTTTACTCAATCTTTAGGAGAAACTATTGGCGATATACCGCCCAGGGAAGACGCATATTGGCGATTCTTCGCCGATATGCGAAGGCAAATGGAACCAAATCACAAGTTCGCGCATCAATTACACGCAGAAATGCCAAGAATATTGAAAATAAACAGTTTAGTTGAGAAAGCCGCTCGCTTAAGACTGCTGCATCTCTGCCACAGCCGCAGAAATTATCGCGCCCTTCCGGCGCGATAATCCGCCACAGCTCGGGCGACTTGCTGCATGCGGGCCGCACTCGATGGATGAGTGCCCAAAATCTTATCACCCGGATCAGGGATACGCGCAAAGAACTGCGCTCCGTGTTCGGGATCGAAGCCGGCGTTCAGGGTGATGATCGCGCCAAGGTAGTCGGCCTCGAGTTCCCAATCCTTCGAATAGTAACGCGCGCCGAACTGCGCTCCCATCTGCTGGGCGCTTTCGATGGCATCCGGATTGCCGCCATAGGCGCTGGCAAGCCCACCAAGGATCACTGCTCCCATAGCGGCGGCGGTCGATTTGCGGTCGATATGGCCTAGAATATGGTGGCTGGCCTCGTGCCCGACGACAAAGGCCAACTCGTCGGCATTGCGTGCCTCGCCGATCAGCGACAGGGTAAAGCCGATGACGGGCCGCCCCTTTGCGTCGACGGTCTGGAAGGCGTTCGGCTCTAGCCCCGAGCGATCATCGACGAGGAACTGGAAATCACAATTGATCGGTTGGGTGCGGCGCTGGACGCATTCCCGCTCGACTGCGGGTTCCATGCGGTTGATGACGCTGATGAAGGTCCGCGCCGAGGCGCGCGCACCCGACGATGAACCGGACGAGGGCGCGATACTGGGCGCTGGCTGGACTTCCGGCTGCTGCACGGGCTGGGCAACGCAACCCGCCAATGCCAGTGCCGCGACAGCTACCGCCTTCCAAGCCTTCATGATTCTCGCCTTTTGCCTGCTATTCCGGCGGCACGTTCCGCGCGTCGCGACACCTTATCCGGCCTTGTCGGGGCTCGCCAACCCCCGCACTTGCCGACGGCCGCAGTTCACGCGAAAGTTGGAGTATAACTGCCCAGAAAGGCCAGCAATGTTCACCATCGAACATGACTTCGACGCCACCGTCATTACGCTTGTCGACGAACTGCCCGACGGTGCCCCAATCGGGGCGCGGCCTCTGAACGAAGACGTCGTCATCCAAAGTTTCGACGACCGCGTGATCGTCGAGCAATATGATCCCGATACCGGCGAGTTGGCCCAGATCGTGATCACGATCGAACAACTCGAAGAACTGCGCGCCGCGCTGAATCTGCCCGAGGGTAATTACCGGCTGGAACGGCGCTAATCGATCCGGAACACCTTGTCGCGCGAGGTTGCTCCGCGCAGCAGGGTCAGTCTGGATTTGGCGATGCCCAGCGATTTCGACAGCAGCTTGACCACGGCTGCATTCGCCTTGCCGTCCTCGGGGACCGTCGTGACCAGAACGCGGACCGCACCGGCCTGAAGCGTGATCTCGTTGCGAGAGGCGCGCGGCGTCACGCGCACCGCGATCTCGGTGCCGCTGACGGCAAGATGGCTCAGGTCGGTCATCGGATTCCTGCGGGGCTGGTCATTTCCCGCCTTATATGGCCATCTGCAGCCAGATCGCCACCGCGCTGTCGGCGACCCGAAAGCGAGACGGACACAACGCCTTCGCGGCTCAGCCAAGCGCAACAAACATTCTCGAGGTCCGCCTTGCAATATTCCGACCCCGCCACGATTGCCTTCCTGCGCCAGCGCCGCTCGCACCCTCCGAAGCTGTTAACTGGCCCGCCGCCTGCGCGTGCCGAGTTGATGAATCTGCTGGAGCTCGCGGCTCGCGTTCCCGATCACGGCAAACTCGAACCGTGGCGCTTTGTCGTGCTGGAACGCGACACGCTGGACCGGCTGGCCCCGCTGCTGGCCGCATACGTCGCCGCTCAGGGCGGGGATGAGGCCGCCGTGGAAAAGGCGCGCTCGGCCTTTGACTCGCCGGTGATCGTGGCGGTGGTCTCGTCTCCGGTGGACAGCCCGAAGATCCCCGAATGGGAGCAGTTCCTGTCTGCTGGCGCGGTATGTCTTGAACTGCTGAATGCCGCGCTGGCGGCGGGCTATGGAGCCGCCTGGTTGACCGGTTACGCAACCCAGGCCGAATTCGCCAACGCCCATCTTGGCGTATCCGGACATGAGCGCGTCGTCGGCCTTGTCCATATCGGACAGCGGGGCACGACACCGCCGGATCGACCAAGGCCCGATATCGCTGGCAAGACGGTTTTCCTGTAATGGTCCTGAAATCCCTGAGCCGTGCTTGGGGCGACCTGCTGCGGCCACGCGTTTTCAGCGTCGTCTTGATGGGGATCGCGTTGACGCTGGTCCTGTTTGTCGCCCTACAAGCCGGAGTTTTCTGGGCCGTCAGACTATTCGCCCCCGACACCGTCACCCTGCCGTGGATCGGCGAGATCGCGATCAGCGGCGCCCTGTCTTGGGGATCACTTGCGCTGTTTCCGATCATGTCGATCTTCCTGATGGCTCCGGTGACGGCAAGCTTTGCTGGTCTTTTCGCAGAAAAGGTCGCGGATGTGGTCGAGGACGTCCACTATCCCGCCGCCAAGGGCCTACCGGTCGATTTCATGGACGGGCTGATGGAATCCCTGGCGGTCATGGGGGCAGTGATCGGGGTCACGCTGGTGTCACTGGTGCTGACACCCTTCATCGGACCTTTAGCTTCGATCCTGTTCTATCTGGCGAACGGCTGGCTGCTGGGACGGGAGTTCTTCCAGATGGCCGCAAGACGGCATCTGCACGCCCCGCAAGCGACCGCGCTGCGCAACCGCATGATCTGGCAAGCAACGACGCTGGGGGTCCTGATCACGCTGTTGGTCACCGTGCCATTCCTGAACGTGCTGGTCCCCGTGCTGGCGGCGGCGGGCTTCACCCACCTGTTCCACCTGAGCCCGCAGCGTTAGCCGGTCAGGGCCTCGATCTGGGCACGGGTGATGACGCCGCCCAGAATGATATAGGCGATCACACCCCAAAGCAGCGCCGAGATCAGCGTGGCCCAGATCATCTTTTTCTTCAGCTTCGGCTCATGCGGCGCGCCCGCGGGCGTGCCGGGAGTGATCTGCCCCACATCTGCCTGACTTTGCTGTCCGATCGGCAGCAGGACAAACAGGACCAGAAACCACAACACGGCATATAGGACGATACCTCCGGTCAGGTTCATGCGCCCATCCCCACGAAAACGGGCGACGACAAGGCGTATGCGGGCGATTTGGGCATCAGTTCCTCCGGTTCCTCTGCGAGAGTTTTAGGTCGCGGACCAGACGCAGGAAAGAAGAATCCGGCGACGACAAATTGGCGTTAACCGCTTCTTAGGGGAATCAGGCCAATCTGGATCGCAACAGCGATTCACTGGAAGGATTTCGGCGATGACGGATGACGCAGCGCACGACAGCAACGACATTCCAAAATGGCGTTCGGTTCTGCCGGACCGCCCGCTTGCCGGACTTACAGTGCTGGTGGTCGAGGATTCACGTTACGCATCCGAAGCGATGCGCTTGCTTTGCCTGCGCTCGGGGGCACGGATCAGGCGGGCCGATACCATACGGTCGGCGCTGCGGCATTTGCAGACCTATTGCCCGGGTGCGATCATCGTCGATATGGGCCTGCCCGATGGCGACGGGGCCGAGATGATCCGGACAATTGCCCGTGCCACACCCCGCGTTCCGGTCATCCTTGGCATTTCGGGGGATGCGGACAACCGCGATACCGCATTGCAGGCGGGTGCGAACGGGTTCCTGACCAAACCGATCGAAAGCCTTGGCCAATTCCAGCAGGCGATCCTTGGCGCCCTACCCGCCGAGGCCCGCCCCACCGGCTTGCGCGCGATCACCGACGAACTGATCATACCCGACCGCGCGGCATTGCACGACGATCTGGCCCATGTCGCCGAGATTTTGCAGGTCGCCGATGACCTGCAGGCCATCGAGTATATTGCCCGCTTTCTGGCCGGAATCGCCCGCTCGGCCCATGACGAACCGCTAGAGGATGCAGCGACCGCACTGGTGCGGGATCGCATCAACGGACCGGAACTGACGATGGATCTGGCCCGCATCAGTGGCATGGTACAGGAGCGGCTGTCGGCGGTTCAACGCCCCTGAAGCGCGCTTTCGGTCAGTTCGGACAGCCGCCGGATCTGGGTGCCGTCCGCCGCGAAATTCTGCGGATCAAGCCATTGCGCATAGGCATCGCGCAAAGCCGGCCATTCCCCGTCAAGGACCGAGAACCAGGCGGAATCTCGATTGCGCCCCTTGACCAGCAGATGCTGTCTGAAAGTGCCCTCATAGGTGAAACCGTAGCGCCGCGCCGCCAGCATCGAGGGCTTGTTCAGCGCGTTGCATTTCCATTCGACACGACGGTAGCCCGCCTCGAACGCCCAGCCGATCATCAGCAGGATCGCTTCGGTCGATGCAGCGCCCCGCTGCAGTTCCGGAGCGATCTGGATATGGCCGATCTCGATGACGCCGTTCGCCGGATCAATGCGCAGAAACGACGCGACACCGCCAATCCGGCAGGTCGCCTTGTCCCGCATAGCGTAAAAGAACGGATCGGATTTCTCAGCCACCGCCTGTTGCCATGCGCGATATTCGGAAAGATCAGTGAAGGGACCATAGGGCATATAGTCCCAAACCCAGTCGCTTCCCTGATTGGCATGAAAAAGCGCTTCGGCATGGCGTTCGGGTTGAAGCAACTCAAGCGTGACATAGCGTCCGCTCAATTCTGGACCCGGAACGGGAGGCGTCGAAAAATTCGCGACAACGGGGCCGACGGGTCGATCAGTCATAAAATCCTCGCGGAAGCCGGATCAGGCGAGGATCTTCGGATCATGGCCAAGGTCAAGCCCCGGAAAAATCGTCCGCTCAAGGACATCTTTCCCGATCCCGAACTGCCCGCGCAAGGCCCATGCGGCATAGGCGCGGACGTCGCGCGTCGGCAGCAGATCACGATCGGCATAAAGCTGACCATCGGCCAAACCCGGCCAATCGCCAAAGGCCCGCCCGCCCCGGATCGCCCCGCCTGCCATCAACAGCGCGCCGCCCGTGCCGTGATCGGTCCCACCCGAGCCGTTCTCGCGCACGGTACGACCGAATTCGGTCATCGCCAGAACAGTCGTGCTGCCCCAATTCGCACCTAGCCCATCGCGCAGCGCGATGATCGCAGCGGCCAGATTGTCCAAGGCGCGCCCCAATACATTGGGCTGGTTGGCGTGGCTATCCCAGCCCGAAAGCGAGAAGGCAGCGATCCGCGATTGCGCGTTCAACCGCGTGGCCGCAAACGCCCCAAGCGCCGTCGCATCCGCAGTCGGACCCTTTGTCATCGCGGTCTGGTCGGTTTCCGCCGCGATCCGGAAGGCGTCCCGCGCGGCTTCCCGAAAAATCGGATCGTCGTGATAGACATGATCGAACAACATCTGCGCCTGCGGCGACAGCGCCAGCGAGGCCCGCGGCGCCCAACCCAGATGCGCCGCCTCGCCACTGAGAATCCGCATCGGCTCCACGCCGACAGCATAGGCCGTCTCGGCAGTGCTGCCGGGCATGGCCTGCAGCATCCGGTTCAGCCAGCCGCCGCTGCGCCAATCGATGGGAAGGTCGTTCCCCGAACCGGCCTCGAGCAGATCCTGCCCGTCGAAATGGCTGCGCTTGTCGCGATAAGGCGTCGAAACCGCGTGGGCAAAGGCCAATTCGCCCTTGTCCCAAAGCGGTTTCAGCGGCGCGAGTCGCGGGTGCAGGGCATAGAATCCGTCCAGATCCAGCGCGCCATTGTCCGGCCCGACCGAGATATTCTGCCTGAGCTTTGCCAGCATGGGATCGCCATATGGCTGGATCGCGTCCAGCCCGTCCATGGCGCCGCGCAGAATGATCACCACCAGCCGACTGTCCGCAGGCAAGGCGGCGAAGGTGATGGTACTTGTCAGGGGATGTGCCGCAGCCGAGCACCCGATCAAGGCGGCGGATTTCAGAAACAGTCGCCGGTCAAGCTGAATCATCGGGGGCTCCTACCTCCGGTTGAAATCGTTGGAGGCAAGGATCAGCGCCACACCCTCGGCCTGACTCTCGGCCTTGGGAACCGCCCAGGCCAGTTGCTCGGACTGGGTGCCACCGAAAGTTGTCTCAATCATGGCGCGGGGATCGGGAGCCTGAGTCAGGAGTTTTCCCGGTGCCGTGAGCGCCCAACTGATCCGCGCAGCAAGAAGTTGGGGCGCGACCCAGGATTCCGCGCCTTCGGGCCAGCCGTCGGGGCCGATCGGACGCATCCAGCGTTGCCCCATCCGCGCGATCGGCTCGGTCAGCACTGCGGGAAGTTGCGGAAAGTCCAGTGCCATCACCTGCCGCCCCGTCACCCCAAGGGCGCGCAACGCCGCGACCACATAGTCGAAGGGTTGCCGCACCTTCTGGCGAAAGGTCGCAGCGAGTTCGGGATGCGTGATCATGACGCGATAGACCTGCGGCAGATGGCCGTCGGTGTCGAGCCATTTCGCGGCCATCGCATCGACAAGGTCCGGCGACGGGTTGTCCGAGACAAAATGCACCGCAAGCTTCCAAGAAATATAATGCGCCGCCTCGGGGCGACGCGCGATGTCTCGGAAGGCAACGCGGATGTCTTGCAAAACTGCCCGCTTGTCGCCGCCGTAGTTGATCCCCATGACGGTTTCAGCCCCCGGCTCGGCTATTTGCGGACGATAATTGAAGCCGTTGCGGTTGTCATAGCTGAGGCCGGTCATCAGTTCGGCAAGTTCTCGCACGTCCTTTTGCGTGTATGGTGCGCCGACGCCTAGCGTGTGCAGTTCCAGTGCCTCGCGCGCGAGGTTCTCGTTCAGGCCGATGTTCCGCTTCGGTTGCTTGATCGCGGCAATCGAATTCGGACCTTTGCTTCGGTTCTGATCCAGATACAACAGCATCATCGGGTGGGTGTCGGCAGCGAAAAACATATCTTCGAACCGACCGTTCACATGAGGGCGGATCGCCTCGTCCACGAATGCCATCGCAAGAGGATTTTGCCCCGGACCATCGGGCCTGACTGTGAAATGATCCGCCCAGAATTGGACCAGACGCTCTCCGATCCCAACCGGATCATCGACGGCCCGCGCGATCCGACGCTGCAGATCCCGATGTATCTGACGCCCCAACATTTGATTATGGGCCTGAAATTCCTTGTCCTCCTCCCCGCCGCGTTCCTGCCTTGCCTTGCGAAGATCGGCCAGACGGATGCTCATCGTGGCAGCGCGTGATGTCGTCATCGCCGTAGGCAATGGGGAAGCCAAACCAATGCCCGCCAGCACCTCGGCGGGATCTTGTGGCGGGGGCGTAAGCGGAGACAGGCCGTATCCAAGCCGAATGGCAGCAAGTTGTGGGAAATCTACCGTCATATGCCAAGCCGTCACTTCGGAAAATTCAGTCCCGAAGTTATGCCATATCATGAGCGAAACGTCAGTTCACGCTTTTGGCAGCTTTGTCCGGATATGCAAAAACCCGCCGAAATGCATCTGCTTCCGGCGGGTTTTCAAATCGTTATGCGAATTTACTCTTTAGGCAAACTGCGCAGACGCAATTCCCGCATCTGCTCGTTCGTCGGCTCGGACGGCGCACCCATCATCAGGTCTTCGGCGCGCTGGTTCATCGGGAACATGATGACCTGACGGATGTTCAACTCATCGGCCAGAAGCATCACGATGCGGTCGATGCCCGCAGCGCAGCCACCGTGGGGCGGAGCGCCATAGCGGAAAGCCTTGACCATGCCGCCGAAGCGTTTCTCGACCTCGTCATGGCCGTAACCTGCCAGTTCGAAGGCCTTGAACATGATTTCGGGGCTATGGTTCCGGATCGCGCCCGAAATCAACTCGTAGCCGTTGCAGGCAAGGTCATACTGGTAGCCCTTGATGTCCAGCGGGTCGCCCGACAGCGCGTCCATTCCGCCTTGCGGCATCGAGAACGGGTTGTGACTGAAGTCGATCTTGCCGTCATCGCCCTTCTCGTACATCGGGAAGTCGATGATCCACGCGAATTTGAACTGACTTTCGTCGGTCAAGCCCAATTCGCGGCCGATCTCGTTGCGGGCGCGACCGGCGACGGCCTCGAAGTTCTCAGGTTTGCCGCCAAGGAAGAAGGCCGCGTCGCCCTCGCCCAGCCCCAGTTGCACGCGGATAGCTTCGGTTTTCTCAGCACCCAGAGCTTTCGCGATGGGACCGGCAGCCTCGGTCGAGCCATCCTCGGCCTTGCGCCAGAAGATATAGCCCATACCCGGCAGGCCTTGCTGCTGGGCAAATGCATTCATGCGGTCGGCGAATTTGCGCGAGCCGCCGGTCGGCGCGGGAATGGCGCGAACCTCGGTGCCTTCCTGCTCAAGCAGTTTCGCGAAGATCGCGAAGCCCGAGTCGCGGAAGTGATCCGAGACGATCTGCATCTCGATCGGGTTGCGCAGGTCCGGCTTGTCGCTGCCGTATTTCAGCATCGACTCGGCGTAAGGGATGCGCGGCCATTCGGCATCGACGCGGCGGCCATTGCCGAATTCCTCGAACAGGCCCTGGATCACCGGCTGGATCGCGGCGAAGACGTCTTCCTGCTCGACGAAGGACATCTCGAGGTCGAGTTGGTAGAAGTCGGTCGGCGAGCGGTCGGCGCGCGGGTCTTCGTCGCGGAAGCAGGGCGCGATCTGGAAGTATTTGTCAAAGCCCGCAACCATGATCAGCTGCTTGAACTGCTGCGGAGCCTGCGGCAGCGCGTAGAACTTGCCCGGGTGCAGACGCGACGGCACGAGGAAGTCGCGCGCGCCTTCGGGACTGGATGCGGTGATGATCGGGGTCTGGAACTCGGTAAAGCCCTGATCCCACATACGGTTGCGGATCGAACGGACGACCTTCGAACGCAGCATGATGTTATTGTGTAGCGACTCGCGGCGCAGGTCGAGGAAACGGTAGGCCAGACGGGTTTCTTCCGGATAATCCTGATCGCCAAAGACCGGCAGAGGCAGGTCGTCGGACGGGCCCAGCACTTCCATATCGGTCGCGTAGATCTCGATCTCGCCGGTCGGCAGTTTCGGGTTCACCAGCGACGCATCGCGCAGTTTGACCTTGCCGTCGATGCGGATGACGGTCTCGGCGCGCAGTTTCTCGAGCCCTGCGAATGCGGGCGAGTCGCTGTCGGCGATGACCTGAGTGATGCCGTAATGGTCGCGCAGGTCGATGAACAGCACGCCGCCGTGGTCGCGGACCCTGTGGACCCAGCCGGACAGACGGATTTCGGACCCGGCATTCGCGGCGCTCAGCTCGCCGCAGGTATGGCTGCGATAGACGCTCATCTTGATTTCCCCTTGTTTCAGCGCCCGCATCAAGCGCGACAGGCCACGGAAGTCAAGTTCTAGAAGGGTCGCACGACGTTGCCCGAGTAGAAATATGCCCCCATTCCGACAGCGAACAGGACATTCCCCGCAACAGCATGCAGCACCCAAGCGGATGGAAAGCCGAAACGCAGATAGGCACGGGCAAAGAACCAGCCTCCGGCAAAGGTCAGGGCTGCCACGACCAGCGACCAGTACATCAGATGCGCGAACGAAAAGATCGCCGCATTCAGGGCAATCGCCCCCCTGCCTGATGGCAGCAACGCGCCGTAGCGGTGAAAGAACAGCGGGCGGAAGATCAGTTCCTGCGGCAGGGCGGACAGGATCGGGTAGAATACCCAGATCACCGGAATGAATTCGGGGCGGCTGCGCAGCATGTTGAACAGCGCACCGGGACGGCTGATCCACAGCACCGCCATACCCAAGAGCAGCGTGATGACCGCCATGCCCGCGATCTCGCGCCACGGCAGACGCGACCAGCCGCGCACCAGACTGCGCCAGTCAAAGCCGCCGGTGCGCCATAGCAGGAAAAGCCCCGCGACCGAGAAAAGCGCCAATGCCTCGAACAGAAGATGGCCGGGCATGAACAGCGCAATGACAAGTGGCGCTCCGAGATAGAGCGCCACGAATTCGATCCAGAGCAGACGGCGGCTTATTGCAGCCTCCGCTGCAACCAGAGCCGCCATTGCGCCGGACTGCCCGCAAACACGTTCAGGTCCACATTGCCGCTGATGCCGGGAACCCGTCCTGTGCCGGTATATTGCCAGAAGGTATATTGCTGGCCAGGATAGACGATGCGCGGATGGCCCGCGACCGAGCGCAGCCAGAACTCCTCGGGCCAACTGCCCAGATTGTTGTCGCGGTAGAAATCGACGGTCGTGTAGATGATCGGACGCTGGCCGTAATGGCGATGCAGGATGTCCTTGAAGATCTTGGCCTCGCGGAGGACCTCATGGCTGGGCGGACGACGCGGACAGGTCTTGGACGCGGTCCATTCCAGATCGATGACCGGAGGCATGGCATTGCGTTCACGTGGAACATTGGCGATGAACCATGCCGCCTGCTGCGCGCCCGAGCGGCAGAAGTAGAAGTAATGGTAGGCGCCGCGCGGAATGCGGGCCTGTGCGGCCTCGTACCAGTAGCGGCGGAAATTCGGGTCGGCGTGATCGCCGCCTTCGGTCGCCTTGATGAAGGCGAAGCTGATCCCCGAGTTACGGACCTGATTCCAATCGATATTTCCTTGATATCGCGAGATATCGATGCCGTGGACCATATGGTCATAGGGATGGCCGCCGACCCAGGCATGGGGCGCGGAATCGCCGAATTGCGGACCTGCGCCCGCTCCGGACACCACCGCGACCGGAGCCCGCCTGCCGCCTCCGCCACCACAGGCCGCGAGGGCGACCACCAGTAGGATGCTTAAAACCTTGCCAAGAACTCTCATGACTGCCCCTTGCCCAATGCCCGTGTTCTCCGGTGCTTTGGGTCTTTATCGCAAAGGTGCAGGTTTCTGTCACGATGGCGTGACAGTCACGAAAACGTCAGGGGCGAATACGTCGCGTGACGGTCGCGGTGCCGGATCGCGGCGGTGGTAGCTTTTTTCCAGCAAATGCTGGGATTTGCACCGCACAAGGCGTCCACCGCGCGTACACAGGCTGTACACCGGCCGTACACCGCGCCGATCACGAATTCCGCTCAGAGGGGCGAGGACAGGAATTCGCGCAGCAGTTGTGCCAGTTCATCGGGCATTTCCAGCGGCAGCATATGCCCCGCCGGAAGGCTGGCGAAGCGCGCGTTCGGGATGCCGTGGGCCAGTTCCCGAGCCTCGGCCATGCTGCGCAGCCGGTCCTGTTCGCCCGCCACGACCAGCGTCGGGCAGGTGATCCGGTCAAGCTGCGCCGTATCTCCGGCACGATAGAACCCTGCCTGCTTGCGAAAGCTGTCGCCGCCCAAGCGAAGGCTCATGGCGTGGACCCGCGCGATCAGGGCCTCGTCGCCCTCGCGCGAGGCGGCAAGCGACTGCGCGATCGAACGGCGCGACACACCGCGGAAGGTCGCCAGACCGGCCTCGGCCGCGACGACCCTGCGGCGGGCCTGCAACTCGTTATCGCCGCGCGACGATGTGGCGATCAGGATCAGCCGCGACACACGGTCCGGCGCCATCCGCACCATCTCGCGCGCGACATAGCCGCCCATCGAAAAGCCGATCAGGTCGAACTTCGCAGCCGAGACCAGCAACGTCTGCCGCGCCATATCCTCGATCGAGGTGGCGCTGTGGGGATCGGCATGGGTGAACGGACCGAAGCCGCCCAGCGCAGGCAGGATATCGGTCCAGAGATCCTGATCCAGCATGAAGCCCGGGACAAATGTCAAAGCCATAAGATATCCTGCCCTTGCTTCTGGACCTAGTTCGTCTCGGGGATCATCTTGCCCGGATTCATGATGTTGTCGGGATCGAGCGCCGCCTTGATCGCCGCCATCACGCCGATAGCCGCGCCGTGCTGGGCGCGCATCAGGGGGCGTTTACCGACGCCCACGCCATGTTCGCCGGTGATCGTGCCGCCCACGGCCAAGGCACGTTCGGCCATGCGGGTGGCGACGCGCTTGGCGGCAGCCAGTTCCTCGGCATTGCCGGGCATGACCAGAAGCTGCGAATGGAAATTCCCGTCTCCGACATGGCCGACCATCGGGCCGAGCAGGCCCTCGGAGCTGATGTCCTCGGCGGCGGCGGCGACCGCTGCGGCCAGATGGGACATCGGCACGCAGACATCGGTGACGACCGCAGTCGCGCCCGGTCGCAGGGCAAGGCAGGCGCGATAGGCCCCGTGGCGCATCCTCCACAAGGCGGCGCGTTCCGCAGGTGTGGTGGCCCAGTCGAACCCCTGCCCGCCGAAATCGGCGGCCAACTCGCCGAACTTGCTGGCGTCGTCCTTGACCGAGGCGGGCGAGCCGTGGAACTCGACCATCAGATGCGGGCCCTCATGCAGGCTGGTGCCATTCTGCAGGTTGAAGGCGCGGGCGGCATCGCCATCGACAAACTCGATCCGCGCCATGGGAATCCCCATCTGGATCGTCGCCGTCACACATTCGACGGCTTCCTCGAGCGTGCCGAAGGCGCAGACGGCGGCGGCGACTTCCTCGGGTTGGCCATGCAGGCGCAGGGTCAGTTCGGTGATGATGCCCAGCGTGCCTTCGCTGCCGACGAACAGCGCGGTCAGATCAAGGCCCGCGCTGGATTTCGCGGCACGGGTTCCGGTGCGGATCACCGTGCCATCGGCCAGCACGACCTCGAGCGCCAGAACATTGTCGCGCATCGTGCCGTAGCGCACGGCGGCGGTGCCGCTGGCCCGCGTCGCGGCCATGCCGCCAAGGCTGGCATTCGCGCCCGGATCGACGGGGAAGAACAGGCCCGTCGCGCGCAGTTCGGTGTTCAGCGCTTCACGCGTGACGCCGGGCTGGACGCTGACCTGAAGGTCACCGGCGCGGATGTCCAGCACGCGGTCCATCTTCATCAGGTCCATGACGATGCCCCCATGCAGGGCCAGAGCGTGACCTTCAAGCGAGGTCCCCGTGCCCCAGCCGATCACCGGAATGCGGTGCTGGTGGCAGATCCGCATGATGGCCGAGACTTCCTCGGTCGAGACGGGCCAGACCACGGCCTCGGGCGGTGGGGCGCTGTGATAGGTTTCAGAGCCGCCATGCAACTCTCGGTCGGCTTGCGCGAGGGAAAAGCGCGCGCCCAGCAATCGGGCGAGTTCGTCGGCAGCCGGAACGGGTATGGGCATCTGGTCCTCTCCTCATGGTCAGGCGTTTGATAATCCCGCTGTTGCGCAAAGGGCAAGGCAGGCAGAAAACACGCGCGAGAGGTGGACCCGTCCCCCGTGACGTGTTTCCCTTTTCGCAGAACGGGGTCAATGGCATGAGCGGCAAGGAAAAAGATCATCAGCCCACGGGTTGGGGGCGGCAGGGACTACGGCATCTGAAGCGCGATCTGGCCCATGCTTGGACGGTGCTGGTCACCCGCGGCCCCGGACAGGTCGAGTTCTGGATCATCGCCCTGCTGATCGGCATCTGTGCCGGTCTTGCCGCGCTGGCCTTCCGCATGGGCATCAGCGCCTTGCAGCGGCTGGCCTACGGCACCGATGACATGACGATGGCCACCGTCGCGGGGCATCTGCCGTGGTGGTGGGTGCTGGCGGTTCCGGTGATCGGGGGGCTGGTCGTCGGGCTGATCCTTGACCGTTTCACGCCGGACGGGCGGGTGCGCAGCGTCTCGGACGTGATCGAGGGCGCAGCGCTGGACGGGGGGCGGGTCGAAATCCGCGAGGGGCTGGCCTCGGCTGCGGCTTCGGTCATCACGCTGGGCACGGGGGGATCGGCAGGCCGCGAGGGGCCGGTGGTGCATCTGGCCGGAGTAATCTCGACGCTGGTGGCCGACCGCATCAAGGCCAGTCCGGTCACGGGGCGCGAATTGCTGGGCTGCGCGGTCGCGGGCGCAGTCGCCGCCAGTTTCAACGCCCCCATCGCAGGCGCGCTGTTCGCCCATGAGGTCGTTCTGCGCAATTTCGCCGTCCGCGCCTTTGCTCCCATCGCGATTTCCGCCGTCGCGGGCACGGTCATCAACCGTCTGCGTTTTGGCGGCGTGACCGAGTTCCGGCTGCCGCAAGCGGGTGGGCTCGGCTTCTATATCGAGCTGCCCGCCTTCATGCTGCTGGGGTTGCTTTGCGCGCTGGTGGCGGCGGGGCTGATGGCCTCGATCTTTCGGGCCGAGACGGTCGCGAACCGCGTGATGGCCCGCACCGGCTGGCCGCGCTGGCTGCGTCCGACCATCGCGGGGCTGCTGCTGGGGCTGATCGCGATCCCCTATCCGCATATCATCGGTGTCGGCTACGAGACCACGTCGGCTGCGCTGACGGGACGGCTGGATATCTGGACCGCCATCGTCTTCGCGCTGGTCAAGGCGCTGGCGGTGGCGATCACGCTGGGCGGGCGGATGGGCGGCGGGGTGTTCTCGCCCGCGCTGGTCATGGGGGCGTTGACGGGGCTGGCCTTCGGCATCCTTGCCACCTCGATCCTGCCGCAATTCTCCGGCAACGAGACGCTATACGCCTTGGCGGGCATGGGCGCGGTCGGTGCGGCGGTGCTGGGCGCGCCGATCTCGACCGCGATGATCGTGTTCGAGCTGACCGGAGACTGGCAGACCGGAATCGCGGTGATGACCTCGGTATCGCTCAGCACGGCGCTGGCCTCGCGCATGGTGAACCGGTCGTTCTTCCTGACCCAGCTGATGCGGCGCGGCGTCCATATCGCCGAAGGACCGCAGGTCTGGCTGCCGCAGAAGATGCGGGTGACGGCGGTGATGCGGGCGCTGGGGGCCAAAAGCACGCCCTCGGTCGATTTGTTGCAGAAGCTGGTGGCGGACGGGCAGACGATCCCTGACCAGATGACGCTGGAGCAGGCCCTGCGCCGTTTCGACGAAACCGGCGCGGCGTTCTATCCGGTCGTACATGCGGGAAGCGACGATATTCTGGGCGCAGTCTATCACATCGACGCGCTGCGGGCGCTGAATGCGGCGCTGGGTCAGGCCGCAGCCGAGCAGCACGGTTAGGCGCTGGCCCCGAACAGGCCTTTCACTGCACCAATCGCGGGCGAGACGACATGGTTCGCGACCGGAATCAGGATAAAGCCCAGCACCAGCCCGAAAATACCGTCGAAGAACGCGGTTGCGGCCCATGCGGCCAGACCGGGGGCGGCGGGCAGCGCATGGGCTGCGGCCTCGGCCATGTGATGGACCCATTCGTAGGGCTGGTGCTGGCCAAGCTCGTGCAGGCCATGCACGACGATCTGGCCACCGACCCAGATCATCGCGGCGGTTCCGACCACGGTCAGCACCTTCATGAAACCGGGCATGAACCGGACGATACCACGGCCCAAGCCCGCAAGCGCCCCGCCTTTCTCGGCCAGATGCAGCCCGAAATCATCGGCCTTCACGATCAGGGCGACAAAGCCGTAGACCGCGACCGTGATGCCGATGGCAACGACCGCAAGGATCAGCGCCTCCATCCAGATCGGGTCGCCATCGGGAATCGCGGCCAAAGCAATGGTCATGATTTCGGCCGACAGGATGAAATCGGTCTTGATCGCGCCCTTGACGCGTTCTTCCTCGAGGCCGGCGCCGCCGTCGTCGGTTGCTGTCAGCTTGGGCTCGTTGACCTGATGATGCCCGAACACATGCATGACCTTCTCGGCCCCTTCGAAGCACAGATAGGCCCCGCCGATCATCAACAGCGGCGTGATCGCCCAAGGGGCGAAGGCCGACAGAAGCAGCGCAATCGGCAGCAGGATGATCAGCTTGTTGAACAGCGAGCCGCGCGCGATCTTGAGAACAATCGGGATTTCGCGGGCAGCCGAGAATCCGTGGACATATTTCGGCGTCACGGCAGCGTCGTCGATCACCGCGCCAGCAGCCTTGGCTCCGGCCTTGGCGGCCTGCCCCGCGACATCGTCCACCGACGCTGCCGCAATCTTGGCGATTCCCGCCACGTCGTCCAGCAGCGCAAGCAATCCGCTCATCTGTAACCTGTCCCTGTTTGCGCCCGTTCAGGGCCGGATCATCCCATTTCTGGGCAAGGAACGCGGCCGGAGCAAGCCCGGTTCACCGATGAGCGGCGAAAGGCCCGCGCGACTTGAGCGCACGGGCCAGACAGGTTCAATCGAACTGAAACCGGATTACATCCTGGGCATCAGCACCGTGTCGATGACATGTACGACGCCGTTCGACTGATCGACATCGGGAATGGTGACGGTCGCGGTCGTGCCGTTCTCGTCGGTCAGTTGCAGTTCATTCTTCGGGCCGATCTTTGCGGTCAGCACGCAGCCGCCCAGAGTTTTCACCGGATGGGCGCCGCCATCATCCATGATCATCTTGCCGATGGCGGGCGACATCGCATCGACCGCTACGACGTGACAGGTCAGGATCTGGGTCAGCTTGTCCTTGTTCTCGGGTTTCAGCAGATCCTCGACCGCGCCTTTGGGCAGTTTGGCAAAGGCAGCGTTCGTCGGCGCGAAAACGGTGAAGGGGCCCGGCCCCATCAGGGTCTCGGCCAGTCCTGCGGCCTTGACGGCGGCGACCAGCGTGGTGTGATCCGCCGATTGCGAGGCATTTTCGACGATGGTCTTCGAGGGCAGCATCTCGGCACCGCCGACCATGGTGTTCGCGGCCATGGCCGCAGGCGCAGCCAAAGCCAATGCGGCTGCCAGAAGCGGGCTGGCAAGATCCTTGATACGGATAGTCATCGCAATTTCCTCCATTTGCGGACGCTCGGGTAGCGACCGATGGCCAAAGACACGGAGGATTCGCGAAAAAGTTGCGGGATGCGCCGGATTCAGGCCTTCACGAAGGCGTGAGCGGCGCAATCGCCAGAATTGGTCCTGTCGCCTGCCCTGTGGGAGAGCCGCCAACGGGCTCGTCGGACAGGGCGATGCGGATGCCATCGACGACCTCCAGCCCTTCGGGCAGGGTCAGACGCATCGCGCCTTGACGCGCGACCAGCCCCAACGAGACCGGAGCCGAGCCATCCGGCTTGATCCACCAGATTTCCCAGTCGCGGCCATCTGGAACCGTGCCGCTTTGCAGCATCACCTCGATGTTGCGACCATCCAGACGGGCGGCGACCTGCATGGCGGCATCATCCGAGGCCAGCTGCGCTTGATAGACCGGCGCAGCTTTCTGGCTGTCACGAACTGCGGGCATCATCAGGACCGCAGCCAGTGCCACGACCGCGACCGCCGCCCCGATCAGGGCGAAGGGCCGTTGCCACCACCGGATACGGCTGTCGATCGGATGGGTCAGCGGCGCGGAGGCATGGCCCAACTCCTCGCGGATACGCTGGCGGGCACGGGCGGGCGGCATGACCGGAACAAGCTCGTCGGCAAGCCCGGCAAAGCGTTCCTGCCAAGCGGCGACGCGGCGGGCAAAGTCCTGATCTGCAGTCAAACGCGCGGCGATATGGGGGGCTTCGTCCTCGTCGATCAGGCCCAGCGCCAGTTCGGCGGCCAAAGCCTCATCCTCGTCTTCCGGCAGGATTTTGGGGGGCAGATCATCGCTCATCGGCTTACGCAATCCTTCAGCCGCAAAAGGCCACGGCGCAACCAACTGCGCAAGGTGTTGATCGCCACCCCTTCGCGGGCGGCCAGATCGGCATAGGTCAGTCCCTCGAGATAGACCGCGCGCACCGCTTCGGCCTGTGTCGGGTCCAGTTGTTCCAGACAGCCCGCCAGCATGACGCGTTCCTGCGCGCGGATCGCGGCGCTTTCCGGCGAAGGCTCGGTCGAGGCGATGGCGGCCACCTCGTCGGCGGGGGTGGTGCCCTGCCGCGTGCCTCGCGCCCGCAGGCGGTCGATCGCGCGGTTGCGGGCGATGGTGATCAGCCAGGTCATCGGCGACAGGCCGTTGACCAGATAGCGAGAGGCGCTGCGCCACACGCTGACATAGACTTCCTGCAAGGTATCCTCGGCCTCGGGGCGGTCCTGCAACAGCGACAGGCAAACCGCGTATAGCTTGGCGGAGGTCAGGTCATATAACGCATCAAAAGCCGCACGGTCGCCCAAGGCGACACGCGCGATCAGTTCTTCCAGTGCGATCCGGCGCGCGTCACTCAAGCGGCATCGTCCTCTCGTCATGGTTCGCGGCAACCTTAGAAACAGCTTACCGGCACGTCAACGAAGCGCACCGGCAAAGATCCGCCATGCGCGAGTGCTTGCACGTCCCCGCCGAATGCGCGATCAAGTCACCGTTGCGACGAAAGGGCCTGAAACATGCTGGACGTGAACGCGAAACCCACCGAGGAAATCGACCTGCGCGAGGTCTTTGGTCTCGACAGCGACATGAAGGTCAAGGGGTTCGCCGAGCGCACCTCTCGCGTCCCCGAGATCGACCCGACCTACAAGTTCGATCCCGACACCACGATGGCGATCCTTGCGGGCTTTGCATATAACCGCCGCGTGATGATCCAGGGCTATCACGGCACCGGTAAATCCACCCATATCGAGCAGATCGCGGCGCGCCTGAACTGGCCCTGCGTGCGCGTCAACCTTGACAGCCATGTCAGCCGGATCGACCTGATCGGCAAGGATGCGATCAAGCTGGTCGATGGCAAGCAGGTCACCGTGTTCCACGAAGGCATCCTGCCCTGGGCGCTGCGCAACCCGACCGCGATCGTCTTCGACGAATATGACGCGGGCCGCGCCGATGTGATGTTCGTGATCCAGCGCGTGCTGGAGGCCGACGGCAAGCTGACCCTTCTGGACCAGAACGAGGTCATCACGCCGAACCCGTATTTCCGCCTGTTCGCCACCGCGAACACCGTGGGTCTGGGCGACACGACCGGCCTTTATCACGGCACCCAGCAGATCAACCAAGGCCAGATGGACCGCTGGTCGCTGGTCTCGACGCTGAACTATCTCAGCCACGACGCCGAGGCCGCCATCGTTCTGGCCAAGAACCCGACCTACAACACCGAGAAGGGCCGCAAGATCATCAACCAGATGGTGACCTTGGCCGACCTGACCCGCACCGCCTTCATGCAGGGCGATCTGTCCACTGTCATGTCTCCGCGTACGGTCATCGCATGGGCACAGAACGCCCGCATCTTCGGCGACAATGTGGGCTATGCCTTCCGCCTGACCTTCCTGAACAAATGCGACGAACTCGAACGCCAGACGGTCGCCGAGTTCTACCAGCGCCTGTTCGACGAGGAACTGCCCGAAAGCGCCGCCGTCAAAGCGGGCTAAGGCCCTATGCATGACCAGAGGCGGGTCAGCCCGCCTCTTTCGACCAAGCTGCGCACTGTTGGGGTGACGACATGAAAAAATCCGACAACCCCGCCGATCCGTTCAAGAAGGCCCTGACCGAGGCGACCCGCGCCATGGCCGAGGATCACGAGTTGAACGTGACCTTCAGCGCCGATCCCTCGGGGGTTTCGGGCGATACCATGCGCCTGCCGCAGGTCAGCCGCCGCATGACCCGAGACGAGGTCCTGCTGGCGCGGGGCACGGCGGATGCGCTGGCGATGAAGCTGCGCCACCATGATGCCGCGACCCATGCAAAATACGTCCCCGCCGGTCCGATGGCGCGGGATCTGTATGAAGCTATGGAAACCGCCCGCTGCGAGGCCCTTGGCGCGCGCGACATGCCGGGCGCATTGTCCAACATCGACGCGAAACTTGGTCAGGAAGCGGACCGCAAGGGTTACGGCCAGATCAAGGCTCCGGCGGATGCACCATTGGCGGTGGCTGCGGGCTATATCGTGCGGCAGGCCGCCACCGGTCGAGCCCTGCCCGCTTCGGCGCAGCATGTCGCCGATCTGTGGCGTCCCTTCGTCGAGGAACAGGCAGGCTCGGATCTGGATCAGGTCGGCAAGGTTCTGGCCGATCAGGCCGCATTCGCGCGGCTCGCCCGCAAGGTGATCGCGGATCTGGGCTATGGCGACCAGCTGGGCGAAGACCCCGACGAGCCGCAGGAAGACGAAGCGCAGGAAAACGCCGAGCAGGACGAGGAATCCGGCGACAACCAGTCCCGCGACCAGTCCGAGGACGAAGAGGCCGAGGCCAGCCCCGAGCGCACGCAGGAGCAGACGCAGGACGAGCGTCAGGCTCAGGTCAGCATGGACGACCAGTCCGACGAGGAAATGGCCGATGAAGCCGAGATGTCCGAGGCGGAATCTCCGCCCGACATTCCGCCCGCCGTCAGCGATGCCAATCCCGATTACAAGGTCTACGCGCAGGAATTCGACGAAGAGATCCGCGCCGAGGATCTGGCCGACCCCGCCGAGCTGGAACGGCTTCGCGCCTATCTGGACAAGCAGCTTGAACCCCTGCGCGGCGCGGTATCGCGGCTGGCGAACAAGTTGCAGCGGCGTCTTCAGGCGCAGCAGAACCGCAGCTGGGAATTCGACAAGGAAGAGGGCGTTCTGGATGCCGGACGCCTTGCCCGCGTCGTGGCGAACCCGACCACGCCTTTGTCGTTCAA
Organism: Paracoccus aestuariivivens; assembly: GCF_009711225.1. Taxonomy (GTDB): domain Bacteria; phylum Pseudomonadota; class Alphaproteobacteria; order Rhodobacterales; family Rhodobacteraceae; genus Paracoccus; species Paracoccus aestuariivivens. The sequence continues at coordinate 100,773 of NZ_WMIE01000001.1, forward strand.
GGTCGAGAAGGACACCGAGTTCCGCGACACGGTCGTGACGCTTCTACTGGACAATTCCGGCTCGATGCGGGGACGCCCGATTTCCATCGCCGCGATCTGCGCCGATGTTCTGGCCCGCACGCTGGAGCGTAGCCAAGTCAAGGTCGAGATCCTTGGCTTCACGACCCGCGCGTGGAAGGGCGGCCAAAGCCGCGAGAAATGGCTGACCGAGGGCCGTCCGGCCCAGCCCGGACGGCTGAACGACCTGCGCCACATCATCTACAAATCCGCCGATGCGCCGTGGCGGCGGGTGCGGCCGAACCTTGGCCTGATGATGAAAGAGGGCCTGCTCAAGGAAAACATCGACGGCGAGGCGCTGGAATGGGCTCATCGTCGTCTCGCCCGCCGCCCCGAGGCGCGGCGCATCCTGATGGTGATCTCGGACGGCGCGCCGGTCGATGACAGCACCCTGTCGGTGAACCCCGCGAACTATCTGGAAAAGCATCTGCGCGACGTCATCGCCATGATCGAGAAACGCAAGCAGGTGGAACTGCTGGCCATCGGCATCGGCCACGACGTCACCCGCTATTACCAGCGCGCCGTCACCATCACCGACGCCGAGCAACTGGCCGGTGCGATCACCGAGCAACTGGCCGCCCTGTTCGAGGCCGACCCGCGCAAACGGGCGCGCGTGCTGGGCATGAACGCGATGCGGCGGGGCTAACGGGACGTCACTCGGTTCCCGTTCCGGCGGGATCGCTTGATTTGCCAAGCCCCGTCATGCCACCACTGCCAGCAGGCAGACATCCCTGCTTGCAGGGTCATGACATGCTGCGAACCTATCGCGGCAGTCCGAATGAACTACCCGAGAACAAGAACAAGAGGCGACCTATGTTCCAGAGTTTCGAGAGCCACTCGAACCCCGCGCAGCACATTCCGCGACTGGCGGCATTGCGGGGCGAACTGGCCTCGCGCGGGCTTGACGGCTTCATCGTTCCGCGCGCGGACGCGCATCAAAGCGAATATGTCAGCCCGCGCGACGCGCGTCTGGGCTGGCTGACCGGATTTACCGGCAGCGCGGGCTTTGCCGTCGTGACGCCAGAGCGCGCCGGTGTGTTCATCGACGGACGTTACCGCGTACAAGTCAAAGCCGAAATCGCGCTGGATCATTTCACCCCTGTCCCATGGCCCGAGGTCAAGGCCGCCGTATGGCTGCGCGAGGCTTTGCCGCAAGGCGGGCGCATCGGTTACGATCCGTGGCTGCACACCCGTCGCGAGATCCGCGAACTGGAAAAGGGATTGGCAGGATCGGGTCTGGCGCTAATAGCGCAGGACACCAACCCGCTGGACAAGATCTGGACCGATCAGCCCGAGGCTCCGGTGGGTCGGGTACGGCTATGGCCCGACGACATCGCAGGCGAGACCTCGGCGCAGAAACGGGGCCGGATCAGCGCCAAGCTGCGCGATGCCAAGGCGCAGGCCGCCGTGCTGACGCTGCCCGATTCGATCTCGTGGCTGCTCAATATCCGCGGCGCGGATGTGCAGAAGAACCCCGTCGTTCTGGCCTTTGCCATTATCGAACATGACGGCCATGTCGCGGTCTTCACCGATCCGGCGAAATTCTCGCCCGAGGTGCGTCAGGCGCTTGGCAACGAGGTCTCGATCCTGCCGCTGGTGGCGCTGACCCCCGCGCTGACCAATCTGGCGGGTCCGGTCGTCGTCGATCCGGGCAGCGCGCCCGATCAGGTCTTCAGCCTGATCGAAAGCATGGACACGCTGATCGACGAAAGCCTTGATCCGGTCATCATGCCGAAAGCCACCAAGAACGCCGCCGAGATCGCGGGCATGCGGGCGGCGCATCTGCGCGACGGCGCTGCTGTCGCGGAACTGCTGTGCTGGCTGGAGGCGCGCGCGCCGCTGCTGGAAACCGAGCCCCTTACCGAGATCGGCATTGCCCGCAAGCTGGAGGAACTGCGCAGCGCGCGCGGCATTCTGGATATCAGCTTCGACACGATCCTTGGCTCGGGGCCGAATGGCGCGATCAACCACTACCGCGTCACCGAAGCCACCGACCGCCGCATCCTGCCGCGCGACATCGTCCTGATCGATTCCGGCGGGCAATATGATGACGGCACGACCGATATCACCCGCACCCTGCCGATGGGCGATTTCGATCCGGCAATCCGCAGACCCTATACCCGCGTGCTGCAGGGCATGATCGCGATCTCGCGCGCCCGGTTCCCGCGTGGCGTCGCGGGGGCACATCTGGACGCGCTGGCCCGTGCGCCCCTGTGGATGGAGGGCATGGATTACGATCACGGCACGGGCCATGGCGTCGGCGCGGGCCTGTCGGTGCATGAAGGACCGGTGCGGATCTCGCGCGTGTCGGAAATCCCGTTGCAGCCGGGTATGATCCTGTCGAACGAGCCGGGTTACTACCGCGAGGGCGAATACGGCATCCGGATCGAGAACCTGATCGTCATCGAACCGGCCCATAGTCCCGATGGCCGTGACATGCTGGGTTTCGAGACGCTGACCTTCTGCCCGATCGACACCCGCCTGATCGATCCGGCGCTGATGTCATCCGATGAGATCGCGTGGCTCGACGCCTATCACGCCAAGGTCCGCGAATTGATCGGACCGCTGGTGGCCGAAGATGTACGCGACTGGCTGATTGCCGCGACGCGGCCTTTGGGTGCCGCGGCTTAAGGTCAGCACCGCAAGAAAAAGGGGCGCGGCCAAGGTCGCGCCCCTGCATCATTCGGCGCCAGCCTCGATCCGGTCGGGATGGCGGCGGCGCCAGGACAGCGAGTTCACAAAGGCCACGGCGATGAAGCAGGCGCCCAGCAGGCCGGTGACCATTTCGGGAATGTGATACAACGTCTGGACGAACATGATGATCGACAGCACGAAAATCGACCAGAAGGCCCCGTGTTCAAGGTAACGGAACTGCGCCAGCGTGCCTTTTTCGACCAGCATCACCGTCATCGAGCGCACATACATCGCACCGATCCCCAGCCCGATGGCGATCAGGAACAGGTTCTGCGTCAGGGCGAAGGCTCCGATCACACCGTCGAAGCTGAAGGATGCGTCGAGTACCTCCAGATACAGGAACGCGCCCAGCCCGCCTCGGGCCATGTCGCCGGTGCTTGGCCCACCGCCCCAGCGGTCCAGCACCTGACCCAGCGCCTCGACCAGAAGATAGGTGATGACGCCCCATGTCGCGGCGACGATGAAGCGGTGTTCTTTGCCGTCGGGCAGGAAATGCAGGACGATCATCATGCAGACAAGGACAAAACCGACCTCCATGCCGCGGATCTCGCCGATCTTGCGCAGGGCGGATTCGACGCCTGCGATCCAGTCGACATCCTTGCTTTGGTCGAAGAAGTAGTTCAGCGCGACCAGCATCAGGAACGCGCCGCCGAAGCCCGCGATGGGCAGATGCGCCTCATGGATGATGCGGGCGTATTCGACCGGCTGGGTCGCGGCAAGACGGACGGCCTCGACGGGGTTCAGGCGGGCCGCGATGACCACCACCAGCAGCGGGAAGATCACCCGCATCCCGAAGACCGCGATGACGATGCCCCAAGTCAGAAAGCGGCGCTGCCATAGCGGCGTCATCTGCTTGAGTTTGTTCGCGTTGACGATCGCATTGTCGAAGCTGAGCGAGATTTCCAGCACCGCAAGCACAGCAGCGATCAAGAAGAATGACAAGGTTCCCGAGCCCGTGCCGGAATACTGCCAGCCGATGAGCCCCGCCAAGGCGAGTCCGATGGCCGTCACGGCAAAGGGCCAGATCATGTAACGAAGGGTGGAGTTCATCCTGCGTCCCCGATTGTGGACATGCCCTAGCAGCCATAAGCTTGCCGGACCGCACGGGCAACCCCGCGCCGCTCACGACCCCGCGCGATCAGGAGAAAAGATGACCCACGCCAGATTTGCGATCTATCACCTGCCGGATGGCGCTTTGGGCGATCTGGGCAGCGCATGGCTGGGATGGGATGCCCGCACCGGCACGGTTCCCGACCGCCCCGAGATCGCGGGGCTTCCGGCGGCGGCCACCAGCCTGACCTCGATCCCGATGCGCTACGGCTTCCATGCCACGCTGAAAGCGCCGTTCCGGCTGGCCGAAGGGCATTCGGTCGAGGATCTCGCGCGGCGGACGGAACTGGTCTGCGACCGGCTTGCCCCGTTCGAGATGGACTTGGACATGCATTGCGACTGGGGATTCGTCATGCTGCGTCCACGCCAGCAATCGCCTGCGCTGACCGCATTGGAGCAAGCGCTGGTCACCCGTCTGGACGATCTGCGCGCGCCGCTGCTGCCCGAGGACCGCGCGCGGCGCAGGCCCGACCAACTGCCCGAAAAGGCCCGCGCCCATCTGGACAACTGGGGCTATCCCTTTGTTCTGGACCTGTTCAATTACCACCTGACCCTGTCGAACGGCCTGCCCGCCCCCGAAGCGCAAGCCGTACAGGACGCCCTTGCCCCCGTCTTCGCGCCGCTGATCGAGGTCCCGATGCAGGTGCGCTCGGTCGCGTTGGTCGGCGAGGCGGACGACGGCAGATTGCAGCTTATCCGCGACATTCCCTTGCGTGGCTGAAGCCATGTCACGATGGTTTCACAACTTCAGGGCATGATTTGCTGGTAAATCTGGCCGGGAATGACCATGCCGCTACTGCCTCCGCTTCGCCTTGTCGGCGCGACCATCCTGCGGGATGGGGAACTGCGCCAGCGCTCTGTCGCGATCGCACGGGGCAAGATCAGCAAAGGGCCGTTGCCAGCGGTCGATCTTGACGGCTACCTGATCCTGCCCGGCATCATCGACCTGCTGCACCGCCCCCATCCCGTCCGGTCCGAGACCGCCCGACGCGCCGTCAGCGCGGGCATCACGACGGCGTGGCTTACTCCGGCATGGTCGTGGCAGGCCGCGCCGGATGCCCCGTGGCGCGACAAGGAAATCCTGCGCGGCATCCAACGCCCCGCCCTGCCCGACATGCGCCCCGCGATCAGCATCGAAAGCTACAGAACCGATTGCACGCAACGCCTGATCGATCTGGCCCGCGATTTCCGCATCGAACTGGCATGGTTCGAAAGCAGCTTCGCCCGCCTGCAAGATCTGCGCCAGCACGATCCGCATGGCTTCACCCACGAGTCATTGCGGCAGGGCCTGTCCTGCGACGAGCTGGCTCCGGCGCTGGACAGCGCCGCCGAGCGGCGCCGCGAAGTGCCGCGCCACCTGTGCCGTCTGGCCGAAGCCTTTGACGAACTCGGCATCCGCTATGGCAGCATCGGCGATACCGGCGGAGCGATGCGCGAAACCCATTCCATGATCGGCGCGGGACTTGCCGCCTGTCCCGCCGCACATTCGGCCGCCGCAGCCGCGCGCGCGATGGGTGATCCGGTCCTGCTTGCGGCCTCTGACGAGGACCGGATGCGCGATCTGCTGCGCAGCGGTCTGGGCGATGCAGTCGTGTCGGACGGAGCGCCCGAAAGGATCGTGCCGCTGGCCCTGTCGCTGGCCGGATCGGATCTGGCCGGACTGCCCCGCATCTGGGCCATGCTCTCGACCCGTCCGGCCGAGATCATGCGTCTGGCCGATCGCGGACGGCTGGATCACGGCTGCCGCGCGGATCTGGCGATCATCTCGCCGGAAACGGGTCGGCTCGAGGCCACGATCAGCGCCGGACATCTGGCCTATCTGTCGGGCGACGCCCGTCGCCGTTTTGCCGAGGCGGGCGTGCTGCCGGTTTCCGAAGGCCGCGCCATCGCCGCCGAATAGGGCCTAGGCGCGGACCAGAACGGCCAGATCGGCGACATTCGTCCCCGTCGCGCCCGTCACCACCAGCGCCCCGCCTGCCCCTAGCGCCGGAGTCGAGTCGTTGCGCGACAGCGCCTCGACCGGATCGGTTCCGGCGGCACGGATCGCCTCGGGCGTCTGCGGCCCGACCAGCCCGCCCGCCGCTTCGCCCGGACCGTCGCGGCCATCGCTGCCCACCGAGGCGAAGGCCCAGTCGAAATCGACCGGACTCGATTCGGTCAGCAAAGCCAGTCGCAATGCCAGTTCCTGATTGCGCCCGCCCATCCCGTTGCCGACCAGCCGCACCGTGGTTTCGCCGCCAAAGGCCAGCGCCTGCCCGGGTTGCAGATCGCGGGCCAAAGCCCAGATCGTTCGCGCGCAATCCTGCACGTCGCCCTCCAGCGGGACCGGCGCGGCATCCGCACCCGCCGCAACCATCGCGGCGACCGAAATCCCGTTCGAGCCGACCAGAATATTGCGCGCGGGTGGCAGCGGTTGCGTATCATCGGGCCGCGACAGCGCAACGCGCGCGCTGTCCGGCATCCACTCCCAGATCCCCAGTTCCTTGGCCAATGCCTCCGCCATCGCCCGCGTCCCGACCGGCGCGACCGTCGGCCCCGAGGCGATGACCCGCAAATCATCCCCCGGCACATCCGACAGGATCAGCGCCGTGACCGGCGCTTGCGACAAGCGCAGCCAACCACCGCCCTTAAGCCGCGACAGCCCCTGCCGGATCAGGTTCACCTGCGAAATATCCGCGCCCGAACCCAGCAGAAGCGCGTTGACCGCCTGCTTGTCGGCCAGCGTCATCCCCTCGGCAGGCGCGGGCAGCATCGCCGACCCCCCGCCCGAAATCAGCGCCAGAACACGGTCCTGCGGGCGGGTCGAGCGAAGCAGCCGCACGACCTCGTCCGCCGCCGCAGCGCCTTCGGCATCGGGTTGCGGATGGCCCGCCCGCATCACGCGCGCGCCCTCGAGCGGCGCGTCGTTTCCGGCATTCGTCACCACCAGCACCTGCGCGGCAGGCAAGGCGGCAAGCGCGGCCTCGGCCATGGCGCGGGCCGCCTTGCCCAGCGCAATGATCTGCCAATGCCCGCCTGCAGCGGGCGGATCGGCCAGAACCTCGGCCATGCCACGCTGGACGGCGGCGGCGGGATCGGCAGCGGCAATGCCCGCGCGGATCAGCGCCATCGCGCGCTCGGCGGGCAGCATCAGTTCACCTGATCGGGCAGCGGACGGCCTTCGGAAAAGGCGACCAGATTGTTCAGCGCGCGCATGGCCATGGCGGTGCGGACGGCCTCTGCGGCGGTGCCCAGATGCGGCAGCAAGGTCACGTTCTCCATCGCGCAAAGCTCGGGCGAGACCTGCGGTTCACGCTCGTAAACATCCAGCCCCGCTCCGGCGATCCGGCCCTGCTGCAAGGCCGCGACCAAGGCCGCCTCGTCCACGACATCGCCCCGCGCGATGTTGATCAGGATCGAATCCGGCCCCAGTTGGTCCAGTTCGGTCCCGCCGATCAAATGCCGCGTCGCCGCGCCCCCCGGCACCGCAATCACCGCGAAATCCGAGCCGCGCAGCAATTCGCCAAGGCTTTCGACCTGCCGCGCGGGGAAATCCAGCGCCGAAACGGTCGAACGGTTATGGAACAGTACCTCCATCCCGAAGCCGAAATGGCAGCGGCGCGCGATGGCCTTGCCGATCCGGCCCATGCCGATAATGCCGACCGTCGCGCCGGTGACATGCCGCCCCAGCAGTTGCGTCGGCTGCCAGCCGGTCCATTCGCCGCGCCTGAGCAAGCGCTCGCCCTCACCTGCCCGACGCGCCGTCATCAGGATCAGCGTCAAGGCGATATCGGCGGTCGCCTCGGTCACGGCGTCCGGCGTGTTCGAGACCGAAATCCCCGCCCCGGTCGCCGCACCAATGTCGATGTGATTGTAACCCGCGCCGAAATTCGCGATCAGCTTGCAGCGCAGATCGCCCTGAAACGCGTTGGCCGCGAAACGGTCGCCCAGCGTCGGCATGACCGCATCGAACTCCCGCATCGCCTTGGCGGCCTCGTCGGGGGTCAGGCCATCCTCGCGATCAAGGATCACCACCTCAAAGCGTTCGGACAGGGCCCGCTCGGCTTCGACCGTCATCCGGCGTGTCACCAGCAGTTTCATCAGAACATCCTTCCGCCCACGGGCACCGGCTTGTCCGGCGCGATCAGCACGACCTCGCCCGACTCGTCGGGCAGGCCCAGCACCAGAACCTCGGACCGGAACGGCCCGATCTGGCGCGGAGGAAAGTTCACCACGGCCAGCACCTGCTTGCCAACCAACGCCTCGGGCGAATAGTGCCGCGTGATCTGCGCCGAGGATTTGCGCTCGCCGATCTCGGGACCGAAATCGAGCCATAGCTTGATCGCGGGCTTTCGGGCCTCGGGAAAGGGTTCGGCCCGCGTGATCCGGCCAGTGCGAATGTCGACGGCGGCGAAATCGTCATAGGCGATCTGCGCCACGCTCATTTCCCCAACTCCCGACCGCGCGCCGCAGCCGCCGCGATGGTGCGCCGCATCAGCGGCGGCAATCCGCGCTCGCTATCCATCAACTCGACCAGTCCCGCCGCTGTCGTCCCCCCCGGAGACGTCACATTCTCGCGCAGCTTCGCCGGAGCCTCGTCATCATGCACGGCCAAAGCCCCCGCGCCCGCAACCGTCGCGCGCGCCAGTGCCAGCGATACCTCGGGCGACAGGCCTTCGGCCACGCCCGCCGCCGCCATCGCCTCGATCATGTGGAACACATAGGCCGGACCCGAGCCCGACAGCGCCGTCACCGCATCCATCTGGTCTTCGCCGTCCAGCCGGACGACGCGACCGACCGCCGACAGCAGCGCCTCGGCCAAGGCCATCTCGGACGCGCCCGCCTTGCCATTGCCGATAATCGCGGTGATTCCCTGCCCGATCGCCGCCGGAGTATTCGGCATCGAACGCACGATGGGCGAAGTCGGGAATGCTGCCTCATAGGCGGCGATGGTGACACCGGCGGCCACTGACAGGACCAGCGTATCCGCGCCATATCCCGAAAGGGTCGGCAGCACCCCCGCCATCATCTGCGGCTTGACCGCGATCACCAGCACCGCCGGTGCTTGCGGCAATTCGCCATTGACCGAGATACCCATGTCCGAAAGCTCAGGCCGCGGATTGGGATCGACCACATGCACGGCGCTGGCCAGCAACCCGTTCTTCAGCCAGCCATTCAGCAGCGCTCCGCCCATCCGGCCACAGCCGATCAGAACCAGCCCGCGCGCATTGATCGTCGAGAAATCCATCTCTGTCCCCCTGCATGGCCACCGCAGGGGGTGGCGATTTCAGGCGCGACCGTAGGCCTCGGACATGGCGATGTCCATGGCAGCAGCCGGAGTCGAATCGCCCCAGCAAGCCAGTTGGAAACAGGGATAAAAACGCTCGGCCGAGTCGATGGCATTGCGGATCATCTGGTCGATCTGCTCGGGGCTGGCAATGGCATCGCCCGACAGGACCAGACCGTAGCGCCAGACCATCAGCTTCTGATGCGCCCAGAAGGTGAAGCCGCCATCCCAGACCTCGTCATTGGCAAGGTTCAGCACTTCGTAAAGCGCCGGAAGGCGATCCGCCGGAGGATCCATGTCGAAGGTGCAGATCAGGCGCAGAACCTCGTCGCGGGGCGACCATGCCAGCGTGATGGAATAGCTACGCCACAAACCTTCGACCGACATCGCGATCTGATCCTCGGCGAGGCGGTCAAAGTCCCATTCATGATGAGTCGCGACGGTCTCGACGATGTCGATGGGATGGATCTCGTCGCTATGGATAAAGTCCCCAAGCTGCGTCATTTTCCCCCTGCCTTCTCCAGAGTGGCCGATCCCCATTCCATGGGGATCACGACTACACCCGGCGTGTCCTCTGGGTGTGCCTACAAGATATCGTGTTACGGTTCCACCAAGGTGTAAAGAGAAAATTGGTTAAACGCGCCGGTTTCGCTGCAACTGCATCATGGCCGGAACAACGGGCGCAGAAATGCGAAAACGGCGCAGGCTGGCAGGCCCGCGCCGTCAGGTTCACCGGAATGTCGGCTTGCGCCTACAGCACCCGGTTCACATGACCCATCTTACGGCCCGGACGCGCATCGCCCTTGCCGTATAGATGCACCTGAGTGCGCGGCTGTTTCAGAAGTGCGGGCACACGTTCCATGTCGTCGCCGATCAGGTTTTCCATCTCGACATCGGCATAGCGCTGGCCATCGCCCAAGGGCAGGCCGACCACGGCGCGGATATGCTGCTCGAACTGGTCCACAGCGCAACCCGCCTGCGTCCAATGCCCCGAATTATGGACGCGGGGCGCGATCTCGTTGACGATCAGCCCCTCGCGGGTGACGAACAACTCGACCCCCATGACGCCGACATAGTCCAGCGCATTGACGATCTTGGCCGCGAGCAGCACCGCATCGGTCAGCAGCGATTGCGACAGCCCGCAAGGCACGGTCGTCGTGCGCAGAATGCCTTCGCGATGGACGTTCAGGCCCGGATCAAAGGCAGAAACCTGACCATCCGCCCCACGCGCGACAATCACGCTGACCTCGGCAGAGAACTCGACAAACCCTTCCAGCACCGAAGGCGCGCCGGTCCAGTCGCGGCTTTCCTGATCCTTGAAGCGGATCTGACCCTTGCCGTCATAGCCCATGCGGCGGGTTTTCAGGATCGCGGGCGCGCCCAGATCCGCCAAGGCGGCGGGCAGGTCGGCCTCGGTTTCGACATTGCGATAGGGCGCGGTGCGCAGCCCGATCCCAGCAAGGAAATCCTTCTCGGTTAGCCGGTCCTGCGAGACGGCCAGCGCGCGGCGGTTCGGGCGGATCGGACGGATCGATTCCAGCAGGTCCAGCGCGGCGGTGGGCACATTCTCGAATTCATAGGTGATGACATCGACCGACTCGGCAAAGGCGCGCAAGGCGGCCTCATCCTCATAGGGCGCGTTCGTCACGGCATGGGCCACGTCGGCGGCGGGCGACGCGCCCGGCTCATAGATATGGGTGCGATATCCCAGACGGCTTGCGGCCACGGACAGCATACGGCCCAACTGGCCGCCGCCAAGGATGCCGATGGTGGAGCCCGCTTTCAGTTCAGTCATCTTTCGGCTCCTCGGGGATCGAGGCCGACAGCGCCTCGCGCCACGCATCCAGGCGCGCGGCCAGTTCGGGATCGTTGATCGCCAAAATGCCTGCAGCCATCAGACCGGCATTGGCCGCGCCCGCTGCACCGATCGCCATGGTGGCAACCGGATAGCCCTTGGGCATCTGCAGGATTGAATACAGCGAATCGACGCCCGACAGCGCCTTGGTCTGGACCGGAACACCAATCACCGGAACTCGGGTCTTGGATGCCATCATGCCCGGCAGATGCGCCGCACCGCCCGCGCCCGCGATGATCACCTTCAGGCCACGCGACACGGCACTCTTGCCGTAATCCCACAAACGATCCGGAGTCCGATGCGCGCTGACGATCTTTGTCTCGTAAGCGATCCCCAGTTCATCCAGAATGGTCGCGGCCTCGCGCATGGTGGGCCAGTCGGACTGGCTCCCCATGATGATTCCGACGGGTTTTTCCATGGCACCGCCCCTTTTCACGCAGGTTTCCCACGCCCTAATGCGCGCGAGGGGCAGATGCAATCATGCGATGATGTCGGGGGTCAGTTCGTCTTCCAGCCGCGAGATGCGATCCTTCAACGCAAGCTTCTGCTTTTTCAGGCGTTGCAGGGTCAGCGAATGGGTCAGGCTTTGGCTGACCAAGGCGGCAATGGCCTCGTCCAGATCGCGATGCTCTCGCCGCAGCACCTCAAGGCGGGCGCGGCTGATTTCTTCGCGGGACATCTCGTGCTGGGCGTTCATTTGCGGCCTCGGGCTGGACTGCGGGTGTTATACCCCAGCGCCCCGCCGGTGTTAATGGGCTTGCTGACACGGGTCTTGCGCAGCAACTACCCCGCCCACATATTGAACCTGCCGGATCGCCATTCTGGGGTTCGGCCGACAGTCGCTTTGATGCAAAGGGCTTGGGTATATGACCAAGATCAGTTTGGCCGCTCATCCGTTCCTGCTGGGATTCGATCAGCTTGAACGTCTGGCCGAGCGCGCCGCCAAAGGTGCCGAGGGCTATCCGCCCTATAACATCGAACACCAGGGTCCGAACGGATTCCGCATCACCCTTGCTGTGGCGGGGTTTTCCGATGACGACCTGTCCCTCACGCTCGAGGACCGGCAACTGGTGATTCGTGGCCGTCAGGCCGAAACCGAAGAGGGCCGCGTCTTCCTGCATCGCGGCATCGCCGCCCGTGCCTTCCAGCGCAGCTTCGTGCTGGCCGACGGGGTCGAGGTGGTGTCGGCAGGGCTGGAAAACGGCCTTCTGAACATCGACCTGCGCCGCTCAGTCCCTGACAGCATCGTGCAGACCATACCGATCAGCCGCAAATGAAAGGGGATCGCAGATGAACGAGAAATTCGAATTCAACACCGAGGCGACGGGCAATATCGTCTATATCCGCCGCGTCGAGATGCAGTCGCTGCCCGAGGACGTGCGCCGTCAGGTTCCCGATGCCGACGCCCTATACGCCGTCCATGGCATCGACGGGGAACGCCTTGCGCTGGTCAAGGACCGCGACATGGCCTTCATGCTGGCCCGCCAGAACGAACTAGAGCCGGTCAGCGTCCACTGACCGCCAATCGCGTCGCCGCCCGTCTCAAGCGAAGCGGCGACGCGGCTACCGGACCTAGGCCGGAGGAGCCGTCGTTGTCTCGGCGGCAGGTTCGGTCACGGCGCGCTGCAGGGTGACCGTGCCGCTGGTTTCCTTGGTCCCGCCCACGCAGGTCGCGGTAAAGCTGGTCAGGCCGTCTTCGCCGGGGGCTTCGGAATAGGTCGCCACCTTTCCACCGACGCAGCTATTGCCCAGCACCTGCTGCACCGTTTCGGAATCGAATCCCGCCGGATTGTAGGAACCGGTCAGATTTCCATCGGCGACGGTGACGGTCAGGTGGTTCGGATTGGCGACGGATTTTTCTTCGGGCGTGGCGCAGGCGGCGAGCAAGGCGCAGGACGCGAGAGCCGCACCCAGTTTCGTTACATTCCCAGTCAGCAGAGTCTGCATGATTCCTCCCAGAAAGTAGCGGTTAAAACCCCGTCACGATTACAAACGCGGATGAATGCGTCAACTCGGACAAAAACGGTCGGCGATTTCCCCCTTGGGACACTTTACCGACCGTCCCGATCCGGCCACCCTGTCAGCGCAGCTTGCAGGAGGGAATCATGAAGCTCAGCGCCCGCAACATCCTTGACGGCACCGTGACCGAGATCGTCAAGGGTGCCGTCACCAGCCATGTCCGCATCGACATCGGCAGCACCACCATCACCGCCTCGATCACCAATTACGCTGTGGCGGAACTGGGTCTGACGGTCGGCAGCAAAGCCTCGGCGGTGATCAAGGCTTCGGATGTGATGGTCGGGGTGAAGTAACCCGCCTAGCCCTGCGGAAAGCCGTAGCGCTCCAGCATCGCGCGCACCGCGCGGTCATTGCCATCGCCCGCAAGATTGGTCGCACGCAGGTTTTGCGCCTGCGTGCCCGGCCATTCCGTAATGCGGAAGCGCCCGCCGATCTTGGCCGGACGCGACCCCGCCAAGCGGTGCATCCAGTACAGCCAGACATCATCGGCCATAGGCGCAAGCTTCTGGAATTGCTCGGCATCGGTCACATCGGGATGGAAAACCCCCGGCGCGTAAAGCACGCCACCGACTCCGGTCGGAAAGATCAGACCAGAACAATCCGGACTGCCGATATTACGCTGCCAGTCGTCATAACTGCGCACCTGCCCGTCCAGCAGCGTGACGCGGTGGGCGCGGTGACACACCACCCCCGCATCGGCATGGTCCAGCAAAGCCTCCAGCCAGTCGCTTTCGTAATAGATGTCATCATCCGCCGTCACGATATAGGCGTCGGGCGCTTCAAGCAGCGTCGGGATGATCTTCTTGTAGGACCGCCATTTCGGGCAGATCCGAATCTCGACCCCGCTCAAGCGGCAGGATTGCGGCAATTGGTCCTGATCGCCCTCGTCCAGCCACACGATGACCCGATCCGCCCGCACCGTCTGCGCAAGAAGCGAGCGCAGCACCAGATGCAGACTGGCAAAACGCGGCGGATAGCTGGTCAGGCTGATGACCAGTGGCGCGTTCAGACCATGCGGACGCGCAGAAAGATCGCGCGCCATGATCTCGGATTCGGCCAGACGGATGCGACGCGCATGTTTCCAGCGCCGGAAGGCCGCGCCGATCATCCCTGCCACGCCTTGCGCAGCCAGTCGATATTGCCGATGCGGCGATACCATTTGTCGCCCTGACCGCTGAACACGTCCTCCATCTTGGGCGCGCCCGCGAACAGCACGATCCGCGCCCCCTCGGGCAGTTTCGGATCGCTGAAATAGCTCAGTAGATTGCGCGGCACGCAGTCGTTCTTGAAGCTGACGCACCATTCCTTGGGCCAGTAATGCAGGTTGCCATGCGCGGCGAGCTGCGCGCTCTGGAACTGTTGGCTGATCTCGAAATTCGAGGTCGCGGCCTTGGGATCGGCGAGATAGGCGTCAAGGATATAGCTATGCGCCCCGACCTCGTAGCGGAACACCGAGGAATTCCCGACCGAATTCAGGAAACGGTCGCGACCGGGATTGATCTTGCGCAGAGGTTTGGGCCGGAACAGATCGTCGTCGCGGATGATGAAGAAATCGCCCGGCAGATCGAAAAACGGCGACAGATCGTCCACGACCACCAGATCCAGATCCATGAACAGGGCGGTCATGCCGGTCAGCCCGCCCAGATCGGGCCGGTGCAGCGCAAGCTTGCGCCAGCGCGTGTCGCCATGCCCCTGTGGCAGCCCCAGTTCCGGCAAAGGCATCGCCTCGACGCCGGAATCGATGCCCTTGGGATCGTCGGTGAAGCAGATGAACCGGTGCGGGCGGGCAAGGTGGCGCTTCACCTGCCGGTAAAGCCGGTTCACGTCATCGGCCCCGTAGATCGTGCCCCATTTCATGGTCAGGATGAGAACCGGCTCGGTCATCTGCGCACCTTATGCTGATTTGTCACCGCGATAGGCGAAGGGGGCGTGCCGGTCAACGCCGCCGCCCCCGCGTTCACGCGCTATTCAGCGCCGATCAACCCCATGGATTCCAGTTTCAGCAAGACCTGCTGCGCCGCGTAATCGACATCGAACCCTTCGGTCTGGATGCGCAATTCGGGGTTCTGCGGCGCTTCATAGGGGTCCGAGATACCGGTGAACTCGGTAATCTTGCCCGCCCGCGCCAAGGCATAAAGCCCCTTGCGGTCGCGCCGCTCGCATTCCTCGACCGAGGTCGCCACATGCACCTCGATGAAGGCCCCGTAATCCTCGACCATGTCGCGCACGGCACGTCGCGTCGCTGCATAGGGCGCGATCGGCGCACAGATCGCGATACCGCCATTCTTGGTGATCTCAGATGCGACATAGCCGATGCGCCTGATGTTGATATCGCGATGCTCTTTCGAAAAGCCCAACTCGCTCGACAGGTGCTTCCGGACCACATCGCCGTCCAGCAGCGTCACCGGACGCCCGCCCATCTCCATCAGCTTGACCATCAACGCATTGGCGATGGTCGATTTCCCCGACCCCGACAGGCCGGTGAAAAACACCGTGAACCCCTGCTGGCTGCGCGCCGGAGAGGTCCGGCGCAATTGCGTCACCACCTCGGGGAAGCTGAACCATTCGGGAATGTCCAAACCCTCGCGCAAGCGGCGGCGCAACTCGGTCCCCGAGATATTCAGCACCGTCACCCCGTCCCCGATCTCGTCGGCGGGCTCGTATTGGGCGCGCTCCTGCACATAGACCATATGCTTGAAATCGACCATTTCGACGCCGATTTCCTCCTGATGGCGGCGGAACATGTCCTGCGCCTCGTAGGGGCCGTAGAAATCCTCGCCCTTGCTGTTCTTGCCGGGCCCCGCGTGGTCGCGCCCGACGATCATATGGGTCAACCCGTGATTGCGCCGGATGATGCCATGCCAGACCGCCTCGCGCGGGCCAGCCATCCGCATGGCAAGGTTCAGCAGGCTCAGATGCGTCGTCGAATGGGGATATTTGTCCAGCACCGCCTCGTAGCAGCGGACGCGGGTGAAGTGGTCCACATCGCCCGGCTTCGTCATGCCCACGACCGGATGGATCAGCAGATTGGCCTGCGTCGCGCGTGCGGCGCGAAAGGTCAGTTCCTGATGCGCGCGGTGCAACGGATTGCGGGTCTGGAACGCCACCACCCGCCGCCAGCCCAGCTTGCGGAAATGGCTGCGCAGCTCGTTCGGACTGTCCCGCCGCGCCCGAAAATCGTAATGCGTGGGGGCCTGCAACCCCTTGATCTTGCCGCCCAGATAGACCGGCCCCGCGACATGATGCAGGTAATGCACCGAAGGATGCGCCTCGTCATCCGCGCCAAAGACCATCTCGGCCTCGCGCGATTTGTCGGGATTCCATTTGTCGGTAACCGACAGGATGGCAAGGATCACCCCCTCGGGATCGCGCAGCGCAATATCCTGCCCCGTCTCGATCCCGTCGGCAAAGCTTTGGCTGACATCCAGCGTGATCGGCATCGGCCACAGATAGCCCGAGCCCAGCCGCATTTCCTTAAGCACGCCATTGTAATCCGCCTCGGTCAGGAAGCCTTTCAGCGGAAAGAACCCGCCATTCATCAGCAGTTCCAGATCGCAGACCTGCCGCGCCGTCAGATCCCATGAGGGCAGGTTCCCCGCCTCGGACTTCAGCCGGTCGGCGGCCTCGGGGCTGACGTAAAGTTCCGGAATCGGGACGAGATTGGGCAGGGTCATCGGCTTCTCGACGTTTGGAATGCTGCGGCCAGATTGACCAGCCCGCGCCCGCCTTTCAACCGCCCATGCAAAAGGCCGGGACAAATGCCCCGGCCCTCGCAATCCTGAACCGCAGATCAGGCGGGAATTTCGGCCACATCCACGTTGGGCGCACCGGCCATGTGATGCTCGGCCAGATAGCGCTCGGCATCCAGCGCCGCCATGCAGCCCATACCCGCCGAGGTCACCGCCTGACGATAAACATGATCCGTCAGATCGCCCGCAGCAAAAACGCCGGGAATCGAGGTGCGGGTCGTGCCCGCCTCGACCTTCACATAGCCGCCGTGATGCAGTTCCAGCTGATCCTTGACCAGTTCCGAGGACGGCGCATGGCCGATCGCCACGAACACGCCATCCGCGCCCACGACCTGCTCGGCGCCGGTCTTGACGTTGCGCAGACGCACGCCGGTCACGCCCAAGGGTGCTTCGGTCCCTTGCACTTCGGCCATCTCGTGATCCCAGATGATCTCGACCTTGGGATGCTTGAACAGACGGTCCTGCAGGATCTTCTCGGCACGCAGGCTGTCGCGGCGGTGGACCAGCGTCACCTTGCTCGCGAAATTGGTCAGGAACAGGGCTTCCTCGACGGCGGTGTTGCCGCCACCCAGCACCACGACCTCGCGGCCCCGATAGAAGAACCCGTCGCAGGTCGCGCAGGCCGAGACGCCAAAGCCCTTGAACTTCTCTTCCGAATCCAGGCCCAGCCAGCGCGCCTGTGCGCCAGTCGCCAGAATCACGGCGTCAGCGGTGATTTTCGCACCCGAATCCAGCTCGGCGACAAAAGGCCGCACCTGCAGGTCCAGCTTGGTCACGGTGTCGATAAAGATGCCCGCGCCCATCGCCTTGGCATGGGCCTCCATCTTGACCATCAGGTCGGGGCCCTGGATCTCGGTTTCACCCGGCCAGTTCTCGACTTCCGTGGTGATGGTCAGCTGCCCGCCCGGCTGCATGCCTTGGATCAGCACCGGCGACAGCATCGCGCGCGAGGCATAGACAGCGGCGGTGTAACCGGCCGGACCCGAGCCGACGATCAGCACACGGGTGTGCGACGGAAGGGTTGCGGGGGCCGAATCTACGGGGGCGTGGGACATGGGAACTGGACCTTTCGCGTTTCGCGCCCTAGGTAATCACCCCCGCCGCGTCATGCAATGCACCCGCAAGGCAACCGCGTCGGCGGAAATAATATTGCGCAACCGGACCCGGCAAGATAGCTTCCGGCAAGGTTTCGGGCAAATACAAGGCCCAAGAGGAATAGAATGAGCGCCGCCCGACTGGACGAGATCGACCGCAAAATCCTAGCCGAGCTTCAGTCCGACGGTCGCATGACCAATGTCGAACTGGCCCGCCGTGTCGGCATCTCGGCCCCGCCCTGCCTGCGCCGCGTCCGCGCGCTCGAGGAAGCGGGCTTCATCACCGGCTATCACGCCGACATCAACGCGCATGAACTGGGCTTCGATGTGCAGGTTTTTGCCAGCGTGCGTCTGGTCAGCCAGTCGGAAAAAGACCTCGCTGCGTTCGAGGCTCTGGCCCGCGAATGGCCGCTGGTCCGCGAATGCCACATGCTGAATGGCGAGATCGACTTCATCCTGAAATGCGTCTCGCCCGACCTGCCCAGCTTCCAGCGCTTCCTGACCGAATGCCTGACCTCGGCCCCGAACGTGGCTTCGGTCAAGACCAGCCTTGTGATCCGCTGCGCCAAATCCGAACCGGGCGTGCCGTTTTCCGTGGTCGAGCAACGCGCCGCCGCAAGCTAGTCGCCGCTTGCCGCCTGACTGAAGGTGAAATCCTCGGTCGCGACCCGCTTTTCGTTCAGCATCGCCAGCAACCGCGCCTTCACCTCGGCGTGGTTCTGGTCGATCATGCCGTGCAATTCGGTCTCGAAATCGTCGCGGTTGAAATATTCGTCGATATTCACGATGGCCGCATCCGCGCCGAACCAGATCACCGCCGCCGCCCCTGCCCCGCAGATCACACTGGCAATCGGTCCTCCGGGCGAACACACCGCCGCGCCGGTCGCCGCGCCGCCCCCGATTCCGGTCGCCTTGACCGCGCCCTTGGCTGCGGCCTTGCTGGCGACCTTGGTCGCCATTTTCTTGGCCATGGTCGCCGCCACCGCCTTGATCGCGGGCTTTGCCGCAACCGTCATCGCCACCGCCACCGGAGCGGTGATGGCCACGCGGTTGATCGCATCCTGCTGGATACTGCGCGTCACATCGCCAAGCGCGATTCCCGCGCCCGCGCCCTGCAACTCGGTCTGGATCTGCTGATCCAGCCGCGCCGTGAAACTGGCCAGAAATCCCGCATCCAGATCGTCGGCGACCTTGCCTAGGCCCGCGGCCAGATCGGGAAACAGCCGCGATTCCATCGCATCGCCCATCTGGCCCAAAGCCGCCGAGCCGAGTTCGGTATATTCGCCCAGCACGCTGTAATGGAACTCGGCATAGGAGGGGATGCCCGCATAGACGGGCGCGTAAGCTGCCGCCAACAACTGGTCCAGCCGCGCGGCCTGCGCCTGATAGGCCGCCTCTCCGGCGTCGCGGATCATCGCCTCGATGCGGGATTGCGGGATCTCGCGCGGCGCGGGCGGGATGATGCGCGCCACGACCGGATGATCGCGCATCGCGGCCAGCACGGACAGCCCGATGACGATGACGGCCAGCAGCCCGATCACCGCCCAGAAACTGCGCGCGAACAGGTGCTGCCGTTTCATTCGTCCCGACCCGAGATCAACCGACCGAACTCCATCACCGCGACGAAACTGCGCGCGACCACGAACGAGACCAGCGCCGCATCGACGCTGAAGATCAGCCCGACCCACAGCGCCTCGCGATGCTGCGCGGCCAGCCACAGCTTCGCCCCGTCGAGTGCCGCGAACAACCCCAGCCCCTCGCGCAGCCAGCCGGCGCGCGGCGGCAATTGCGCGATCTGCGCGGCGACCGCCTCGGACAAGCCGACCGAGGTGATCTCGTGCGGGACCGCAATCACCGCCCAGTTCAGCCAGACCAGTGGCAACAGCGCCAGCAAAGCCGCCACCGTGCTACCGATCCCATGTCCCATGACCCGCGCGAAAGGGGGCGTCAGGCTGCGCCCAAGCACGCGGATGGCCCATTGGCTCAGCAGCCCCGCCACGACGCAAAGCGCCAGCAGTACCGCGATGACCAACGGCGGCGAACGCAACGCGACCCATGCCAGAACCGGCACGCCGACCAGCACCGAGGCCCCAGCCGTCAGCCCCGCCCCCATCCTTCCGGTGAACCAATGCCCCAGCGCCGAGCCGGGGATGACCACCACCTCCAGCTCTGCGCGCCTGCGCGATAATCTGGGCCGGTACACCCCCAGCCAGATCGCCACGCCCAGCGCCACCAGCGCCAAAGCCGCCCAGTCGCTGTAGGAAAATCCCAAACGCCACGCCGCCAGCGGCACCAGCAGCAGGACCAAAGCCCTCGCGATTTCCACCAGCGCGGGCATCACTCTTGTCCGACGCGCGGTGTACAGGCAGTGTACGGGCTGTGTACGTCTGCCACAGGACGTTTTTCTTCAATATCAGATAGTTGCTCCGGACGTTGCATGACGGGCGAACGCACCCGTTGCATCAAAGCCGGATGACCGAAATCAGCCGTCCGTAATCCGCCTCGTGGTTATGGGTGGTGCGGCGATACGAGAAGAACCGGTCCGGTTCGCTATAGGTGCAATGCCGCGTCCATTCGGCTTCGACACCCGCTTCGCGCAACCGCATCAAGCCGAATCCGGGCAGATCGAACATCGGCTTGCCATTCGGTCCGCCTGCAAAGAAACGGTGGTGATCCGCGTCTTCCGCCAGCACTTCCTCCATGAATTCATTGCCGACCTCATAGGCTTTCTGGCTGATGCACGGCCCGATGACGGCACGGATTCGGGTCGCGCCCAGATCGGTCATCGCCCCGACCGCCGCCTCGATCACGCCCGACAGCGCGCCGCGCCAACCGGCATGGACCGCACCGATCACACCCGCCTCGGGATCGGCCAGCAGGATCGGCTGGCAATCCGCCGTCAGAACCGCCAGCGCGATTCCCTGCTGGTCGGTCACGATGCCATCGACACGAATCTTTGAAAAATCAATTGGTTCATCGCCCGCGCGCAGCACAGCGACATCCGGCGAATGGACCTGATGCACCGTCGCCATGCGGTTCGGGGCCACGCCCATGGCATCCGCGACCCGACTGCGGTTGATCGTCACGATCTCGCCCTGATCGCTCGAGCCGTAGCCGCAGTTCAGCCCTGCAAACAGCCCCGAGGACGCGCCGCCCTTGCGGGTAAAGAAGCCATGCCGCACGGGTTCGAGCAGCGGGTGGGTCAGGATTTCAAGCGTCGTGTGCATGAGGCTCCAAGGGATCGAAACCGGGCGGCACCGGAGCATTGGGCACCCAGAACGCCAGAACTTTGAATAGCTGACCCATTTCCTCTGGCGCGGTCAAGCGATGAAGCGCGGCCATGGCGCCAGCATCTCCGGCCTGCGCCAAACGCTCGGCCCGCGCGGCGATGCCCAACCGCCCCAGCCATTCGCCTTGCGTGATCATCCGCGAAGACATTGCCCCCACCCTTTGCGCCGTCATCGCCAAAGGCAGAAAATCGACATGCGCCGTCAGATCCGCTTCGCCCGGATGGGCCAATGGATCTTCGGGAAGGTGCTCGCGAAGCGCTTGAAAACTATCGCCTTTTCCGTTCCAGTTTCCGTAATCAAGCATGATGGCACAGCCGCCGAACGCCGCGATCCGGCCCGCAATTTCGGCCGCAACAGGCGCGGCGCCCGGGCACAGCTCGCGGATTTCGCCCTCGGGAGCGGCGGCCCCTGCCTCGGGCGCCGCAAGTCCAAGCGTCAGCTGTCCATCGGGGTCCAAGGCCACGATCCGTTCGGACCAGCCCTGCGCAACACGTTGATATTGCTTGATCGGAAGCGCATCGAAGAACTCGTTCGCGACCAGAAACAAGGGTTGCGCCGGAAGGTCGGCCGCGTTGTCCAGATGGGTGATCTGGCCCAACTTCTTGCGCTGCATCTGACGCAAATGCGCCGAGGCCTCGATCAGCGTGACTTCGGCCGCTTCAATCATACCCGGCACGATCCGGATCGTGCGCAGGATATCGGCCATCAGCGTCCCCCGCCCCGGCCCGATCTCGGCCAAGGTAAAGGGCTTCGGCGCCCCCTGATCCAGCCAGGCCTGAGCCAACGCAAGCCCGACCATCTCGCCGAACATCTGGCTGATTTCCGGAGCGGTGGTGAAATCCCCCGCCGCGCCAAAGGGATCGCGGGTCGCGTAATAGCCATGTTCGGGATGCAGCAGGCAAAGCTGCATATATTCATCCAGCCGCATCGGCCCCGTCAGCCGGATACGCGAGGCGATCAGCCGCCCGAGCGGCGTCATGCGGCCACCTGTCCGACCTGCGGCCGCCTCCGCGCATAGATCACAAAAGCCAGTCCGATCAGCACCATAGGCAGGGACAGAAGCTGCCCCATGCTAAGGCCCCAGACCGCGCCTCCGACGACATGGCCCAGCGGATTGTCTGGCGTAATGAACTGCGCATCGGCCTGCCGGAAAAACTCGACGACAAAGCGCGACAGGCCGTAGCCCATCACGAATGTCCCCAACGCCAGTCCCGGACGCCGCAACCCGCCCCTGCGGACCAGCAAAACCAGCACGAACAGCAACAGGACGCCTTCAAGCGCGGCCTCGTAAAGCTGGCTCGGGTGACGGGCGCAGACTCCGGTCACACCTGCGCAGGTCTGGGCCGCCTCACCCGGAAAAATCACGCCCCAAGGCAGATCGGTCGGTCGGCCCCATAGCTCGGCATTGATGAAATTGGCGACGCGCCCCAGCCCCAGCCCGATCGGCGCGGCGACGGCAAGCGCATCCGCCAGCCGCAGCGGGGCGATCTCGTGCTTGCGGCAATAGATCCACGACGCCAGAACGACGCCCAGAAAACCGCCGTGAAAGGACATACCGCCGTGCCAAAGCTGCAGGATCTGGCCGGGATTGGACAGGTAATAGGCCGGCTCATAGAACAGCACGAAGCCAAGCCGCCCGCCCGCGACCACGCCGACAACGACCCAGGTCAGCAATTCCTCGGCCTGTTCGGGGCGCATCGGCGCACGGTCGCCCCAAAGCGCCGGACGCCGCATCAGCCAGACCAGTATCCGCCAGCCGGCAATTAGCCCGATCAGATAGGCCAGCGCATACCAGCGCAGCGAGAAGGCCATGCCGAACAGGTTGATGGTGAAGATTTCGGGCGAAATGTCGGGAAAGGGGATCATGGGTTCCTCGTCGTCCGGGGCGCAGGCTAGCCGCGCGGCGGGGCGTGTCAACATGCGCCGCCCGATTGAACCGCGGCCTTGTCGGGGCCATATAGGGACAAACCGATATCCGAAAGGCCCGCCATGACCGCGAACAACCGTTTATTCGACGATCTCTCGAAATTGATGACCAATGCCATGGGCGTGGCGCAGGGCGCCAAGGACGAAGCGCAAACCGCGTTCAACAGTTGGATCGACCGCTGGCTGGCCGAACGCGACTTCGTCACCCGCGAGGAATTCGAGGCCGTCCGCGAAATGGCGATCAAGGCCCGCGCCGAAAACGCCGCCCTGCAGGCCCGCCTCGACGCGCTTGAGGGTAAAAGCGGTCAGGGCACCGAGGCCTGATCTTTCAATCGGCCCTGTTGGTCATATAGCAGGATCTCTCCCGCTTCCGTCACAACCACGATCCAGTCGCGGGCGAATGTGACGGCGGCGGCGGTCGCGCCTTCGGGCAACACGATCTGGTCCGGCAAATCCGGTAGCGGCGCCTCGGAAAGGCGCAACCAGAGCAGCGCCACGATCGCCAACACGCCAATTCCCATAACCGCGGCCAGCGAGGTCACGAGGATTCGCAGCCAGCGCAACATCGGCAGCGCTTCCTCAGCCCCCGGTTCCGCCCTATCATCCCGTGCCATGCCTGAAATCCTGATCCACGTCCCCGAGGGACTTTCCGACCGGCTTGATAAGGCCCTTGCCAGCCTCGCGCCAGAGGAGGCTGCGCTATCGCGTTCGCGCCTCGCAAAACTGATCACCGAGGGCGCGGTCCACGGCCCTTCGGGTCCGGTCACCGACGGCAAAGCGAAAAGCGCAGCCGGAGAATACCGCATCGAAATCGGCGATCCCGAGCCGCTTGAAGCCATGCCCGAGGCGATTCCCCTGAACATCGCCTATGAAGACGACGATTTGATCGTGATCGACAAGCCTGCCGGAATGGTCGTCCACCCTGCCCCCGGCGCTCCGAACGGAACGTTGGTCAACGCGCTTCTCGCCCATTGCGCCGACAGCCTTTCCGGCATTGGCGGGGCGGCGCGTCCGGGCATCGTCCACCGGATCGACAAGGAGACCTCGGGGCTTCTGGTGGTCGCCAAGACCGACCGCGCCCATCAGGGTCTGGCCCGACAATTCGCCGATCACTCGGCGCACCGCCGCTATCTTGCCGTCGCGCATGGCATGATCGACGCGGGCGATTCGCGTCTGGGCGGCTTGAAAGGCGTCGTGTTCGAACCCGGCGGTGTGCTGCGCATCACCACCATGCTTGGCCGCCACCCCGGCGACAGGCAACGTCAAGCGGTCAGCTTCCAGCAGGGCCGCCATGCCGTCACGCGGGCCAAACTGGTCGAAAGCTTCGGCACGCCACCCTCGGCGATGCTTGTCGAATGCCGGCTGGAAACCGGACGCACCCATCAAATCCGCGTGCATATGGCCTATGCGGGGCTGGGGCTGATCGGCGACCCGGTCTATGGTGGATCAAGAAAGCCCTCGGTCAAGGTTCTTGGGGCGAATGCTGCGGCGGCGATGGCCGCTTTCCCGCGCCAGGCGCTGCACGCCGCCGAGCTGGGTTTCCTGCATCCGGTCAGCGGCGAGATGCTGACCTTTACCAGCCCGCTGCCGGACGACATGGCGCAGCTGCTGACGATATTGCGTGGCGGTCCCGCCGCCGGTGCTTCCATCACGGAACCCGGCGCGCCATGATTGCGTTCTGACAGGCCCGCCGAAGCGCGGGAAAGGGATTTAAAGATGGCCAATTTCGCAAACCTTCCGGCACCCAGCCCCGAACAGGGCCTTAACCGCTACCTACAGGAGATCCGCAAGTTTCCCCTGCTGGAGCCGGAAGAGGAATATATGCTGGCCAAGGCCTGGGTGGACCATGAAGACCCCGAGGCCGCCAAGCGTCTGGTGACCAGCCACCTGCGGCTGGCCGCCAAGATCGCCATGGGTTATCGCGGCTATGGCCTGCCGCAGGCCGAGGTCATCTCGGAGGCCAATGTCGGTCTAATGCAGGCCGTCAAACGCTTCGATCCGGAAAAAGGCTTCCGGCTGGCGACCTATGCGATGTGGTGGATCCGCGCCTCGATCCAGGAATATATCCTGCGCTCGTGGTCGCTGGTGAAAATGGGCACGACCTCGGCGCAAAAGAAGCTGTTCTTCAACCTGCGCAAGGCCAAGTCCAAGCTGGGCGCGCTCGAGGATGGCGATCTGCGCCCCGAGAACGTGACGCAGATCGCACATGACCTGAACGTTTCCGAGAAAGAGGTCATCGACATGAACCGCCGCCTCTCGGGTGGTGACGCGTCGTTGAATGCGACGGTCGGCTCGGGTGACGGGGAATCCACCGCGCAATGGCAGGACTGGCTTGAGGACGACAATGCCAATCAGGCCGAAGCCTTTGCCGAGGCCGACGAGATGTCGGCACGGCGCGAGATGCTGATCTCGGCGATGGATGTGCTGAACGACCGCGAAAAGGACATCCTGATGGAGCGGCGGCTACGCGACGATCCGATGACCTTGGAGGAGCTTTCCGCCCGTTACGACGTCTCGCGCGAGCGTATCCGCCAGATCGAGGTTCGCGCCTTCGAGAAACTGCAGAACCGCATTCGCGAGCTTGCCCGTCAACGCGGCATCGCCGTCCCCGAGAATGTGTGACAGAATGGACCCGGATTGCCGATAGCTGGCAGTCCGGGTCGAACACCTCTCGCCAGATCGCGCGGGGCAACGGAAACGATTTGTGACTGAACCGCCTCCATCCCCCGACAGAATCACGAAAAATTCCCTGTTCACGACGATCGCATCGGTTGACGGTTTCTGATGGTTGCCTATGCTCAAAATCGTGCAGCGGGGGTTCTGGCGCAGGAATGACGGCGCTTAACCAATATCAACGGCTCGAAGCCGCAGGAAGCTGGCGCGAGACTGCCAAGGTCGAGCCGCGCGATGTCATTATTTCCTTTGGTGACGCCACCTTGGTCCTGACCGACCCGAAAACCGATGTGCCGCTGACGCATTGGTCCTTGCCTGCGGTCACGCGACTTAACCCGGGGGTCACACCGGCGAGATACGCCCCCGGCATCGATGATGACGAATACCTGGAAGTCGATGACGATTTGATGATCTCGGCCATCGAAAAGGTCCATAATGTCATCGAGGCGAACCGGCCACCCAGCCGCCATTTGCGCGGTTGGGTCATGCTTGGAGCGCTGATCCTGCTGGCGATCGGTGCGGTGATATGGATCCCGCCCGCGCTGCTGCGTCACGCGACCGACATCGCTCCTCCGGCGCAACGGGCCGAGATCGGACGTATGGTTCTGGCCGAGATCGCGAAATCGACCGGCTCGGGCTGTTCGCGCCCCTCAGGAGACATGGTGCGCCACAAGCTGGCGGCCCGCTTGATCGGACCGGATGCCGATATCGCCGTCCTGCCCGTGTCGCTGCATGTGGCACGGCGGCTGCCGGGCCCGTTGACGATCATCGGCGAAGACATGATCCAGGGCGAGGCCACACCCGAGATCGCCGCAGGCCACATCCTTGCCGCGCAGGCCGCCGCTGCCGAAGCCGATCCCCTGCTCGAGGCACTGCGTTTTGCCGGCACGCGCGCGACCTTCCAGTTGCTGACCAATGGCCAACTGCCGCCGCACGCCTTGTCGGGTTACGGCGAGGCACTGCTGTCCAAGGCTCCGCCCCGCCCCGAAGACGAGCACCTTCTGGGTTATTTCGCCCGCGCCGGAATTGCGAGCGAGCCTTACGCCCGCGCCCTTGATCCTACGGGCGAGGCCGTTCTTGGCCTAATCGAGGCCGATCCCTTCCGAACGGCCACGCCGAAACCGGTTCTGGGCCAAAGGGACTGGGCCGCGCTGCAGGAAATCTGCGATCAGTGATCAGCGCGGGACCGCGTTGCCAAAACCCGCCTTACGCAAACGCTGCAGCGCCTCGTTCACGGAATCGTCGGTGGCAAATGGTCCCGTCAGCAGGATTTTGGTATCCGCACCCCTTTCGGCCAGACGACCGCGCAGGACCGGAAAGCCCAAGCCTGCGATCTTGCGCGCCAGTTTTTCGCCCTCGGCGCTGTCCTTGAAGCTAGTGATCTGGATGTGACGCGGTTTCGTCGGGCCCGATTGGGCCTTTTTTGCGGGCTCTCTGGGTTTGGCGACCGCATCGGCCTTGGGATTATCCTTTGCTGGCACCTTAGTGGGGAGCGCGGGTGCCACCTTGGACGCAACCTCGATCTTGCTGACGGGCTTAGCCTTGCTGGCGCTGACCGGACGCGCAAAGGCCAATCGCGACAGATCGGTCGGCTTCAGCCCGTCACAAAAGCCCTGAGTCGGGTCTCGCGCGGCATCGCCTGCAGGTTTTCCACCATGCCCGAGCAGCTTGCATAAACGCAGGTTCGGATGGATCTCGCGGCTCATGCTAGCGCGGACGGCCGGCGCGGCGCGGATTGCCGCTTTCAGGTCGTCCAGCGGAGCCGTCGGCGCTGGCTCCGGTCCCATATCCGGCAAAGTATCGAGGGGTCGGGGATCGCTGGCCAGCTCGCCGGGCCGCAGATTGGTCAGGACCAAACGCGACAGGTGTTCGCTCACGATCTGGCTGCGGGATTTGCCTGCATCGGGGTCCAAAGCCGCCAGACGGGGCCGACCGTCCAGACCACGCACGGAAAGGGTCGGAGGATAACCGCAGATCGCACTGCCGTCGCGCGCGACCCGCACCGTCCAATTGCCCTGTTCCCGCAGGAAAACGCAGCCCTTGCTGTCGATATATTGCCTGCCCGCAAAATCCTCGGGCGGAGATTCGGCCGGTTTCAAACCAGCCGCCAGCGCCATGACCGGCGCCAGCACCCCCAATAAGACCCAACCAAGCAATCGTTCCACGTCCAGCCCCCGAATCCTGTCTGACGCATGGATAAGGCAGCAGGGCTGAACGTGCGGTTAACGCAGCTCTATTTTGTGCCAAACATCCGGTCGCCCGCATCTCCAAGACCGGGAACGATGTAACCGTGATCGTTCAACCGCTCATCCAAAGATGCCGTCACGATCGGCACATCGGGATGGACTTCCTTCATACGCGCGACTCCTTCGGGCGAGGCAAGCAGGCACAGGAAGCGGATGTTCTTCGCGCCCTGCTTTTTCAACATGTCGATTGCCGCAACCGACGAATTACCCGTGGCCAGCATCGGATCGACGACAATCGTCATGCGCGCATCCAGTTCCTTGGGAACCTTGCAGTAATATTCGACCGGTTGCAGCGTCTCGGGATCGCGGTACAGGCCGATAAAGCCCACGCGCGCGGCCGGAATGAGTTCCAGAATGCCGTCCATCAGGCCGTTTCCGGCCCGCAGGATCGAGATCAGCGCCAGTTTCTTGCCCTCGAGCAAAGGGGCCTGCATTTCCTGCATCGGCGTCTCGATGGTGATCGTCGTCATCTCGAGTTCGCGCGTGACTTCGTAGGCAAGCAACAGGCTGATCTCGCGCAGAAGGCGGCGGAAACTGGCGGTCGAGGTGGTCTTGTCGCGCATCAGGGTCAGCTTGTGCTGAACAAGCGGATGGTCGACGACGGTCAAATGCTGTTGGTTCATGATAGCTCCTGTTTCAGGCGTGCCTTGGTTTCGGTGTCGCAGAAGGCGGCCTCGGCGGCCCAAAGGTTCATCTGGCGGAATTCGGATTCCGACCATCCGAACCGGTCTGCGAGCATGTCGTATTCGCGTGTCAGCGAGGTATGGAAAAATGGCGGGTCATCGGTCGAGACTGTAACGCGCACCCCCGCATCGGCCAGTCGCGCGATGGGATGACTGGACCAGTCCCGCACCACGCCCAAAGCCACATTCGATCCGGGGCAGACCTCGAGGGTAATTTCACGCTCGGCCAGATCGCGGACCAGTTCGGGGTCTTCGATGGCTCGGATGCCATGGCCGATGCGAGTGACGCCCAGATCCAGCGCATCGCGCACGGATTGGGCCCCGCGCCATTCTCCGGCATGAGCCGTCAGTCCCAGTCCCGCCTCGCGGGCGCAATCGAATGCCCATGCGAAATCCTTGGGTTGGCCGACATCTTCGGCTCCGGCCAGACCAAGCCCCGTGACCCAGCCTCCGGCGGTTTCGGCGGCGCAAATCGCCGTCTTTTTCGCAAGTTCCGGGCCGTAATGGCGGATGCAGGTCAATACCGCGCGGCTTTCGACACCGCTCAGGGCATAGGCATTGGCGACTTCTTCCATCGCACCAAGATGGTCGCGCCATGCGGACAGATCACCGCCGCCGCAGAATTCGGGCGAGACGAACAATTCGACATAGATCGCCCCCTGCTCGCCACATTCGTTCAGCACCGCCGAAAGCAGCCGCGCATAATCCGCAGGCCCCTGAACGACGCTGGTCGCGGCCTCGTAGACGCGCAGGAAATCGTTGAAATCACCGTAGGAGTAGCGGCCCTGATCGTCGAAAACACCCCGCAACTGCTGATGCTTCTCGGCGGCCATTCCACGGATGAATGTGGGCGGAGCCGCACCTTCAAGATGCAGGTGCAGCTCGACTTTCTTGACCGACTTCATAGGAACGACCTTCCCGGCCCCACCGGAGCCAGCTGCAAATGCGCGGCGACCGATGCCGCGATGTCAACGAAACCGACCAGTCCGATGGCTTTCGGACCAAGCCCCCAGCCCAGTACCGGAACGCGCTCCCGCGTGTGATCGGTGCCGGACCAACTAGGGTCGTTGCCATGATCGGCGGTGAAAATCGCCAGATCTCCGGGACGCAACCGCGCAAGGAAGCGGCCAACGATGCCATCGAACCATTCCAGCGCCTGCGCATAGCCCTGAATGTCGCGGCGGTGACCGTAAAGACTGTCGAACTCGACGAAATTCGCGAATGTCAGGCTGCCCGATTCCGCCTTGTCGGCCAAGCGCAACAGATGCTCGGCCAGATCGGCGTCGGATTTGCCCTTATGCAGCTTGCCGATCCCGCGATGCGAGAAAATATCGCCAATCTTGCCAATGGCATGGGTCGCACGGCCAGCCTGATAAGCGGCATCCAGAATGGTCTGACCCGGGGCGGCAATCGCATAGTCGCGGCGGTTGGCGGTGCGGGTGAAGCTGCCCTCGGACCCGACAAAGGGCCGCGCGATCACCCGACCGACGCGCATGGGATGGACCATCGCGGCCACGTCCTCGCAAAGCCGGTACAGACGATCAAGACCGAAGGCGTCTTCATGTGCCGCGATCTGTAGCACGCTATCTGCCGACGTGTAGCATATCGGCCAACCCGTCCGCAGATGCGCGGCCCCGAGGCGTGCGATGATCTCGGTCCCCGAGGCATGTTCGTTGCCCAATATCCCGTCGGTGCGCGCGGCTTGCGCGATGCGCAAGGACAGATCCGGCGGAAAACTGGGGCGGGTGTCGGGGAAATAATGCCAGTCCCAAGGCACAGGCACGCCCGCGATTTCCCAATGCCCCGAGGGCGTGTCCTTGCCACGCGAAACCTCGGTCGCGGCTCCCCATAGCCCTTGCGGATCGGCCCCAAGGCCCGCGACCGCATCGCCACTGGCCAGAAGCGCGGCAGCACCCAGACCCAGACGGTCCAGATGCGGCAGGTGCAGATCACGCGCCCGCGCGATATGGGCCAAGGTATTCGCGCCGGTATCCTGAAGGCCCCCGTTGAAGAATTGTCCGGCATCGGGCGCACCGCCGATCCCGACAGAATCCATGACGATCAGAAACGCTCGTCGCTGGCCATGATCGGTCATTCGGGCGAAACCTCGCATCGGATCAAGGGGCCGGGCTCGGGCCCGTCGCCCATCAGATAGGCGGCCTGCACCGTGGCGACCGCCGCATCAGCTGCGGCCTCACTGGCGGCATGGACAAAACCCAGAGGGCGCCCATCGCCCGCCTCTTGGCCGATACGCAGCAAATCCGCAAGGCCAACGCGAGGATCTATGTGATCTGCGGCATGAAGACGCCCCCCGCCCAAAGCCACAACCGCATGGCCCAAAGCCGCCGTGTCGATGGCGGCCACGCGCCCCGCCGCAGGGATGGGCCGGATCACCGGCGCGGGCGGCAGATAGGCGTCGGGGCGCTCCAGCAGATCCGTCGGCCCGCCCTGTGCCGCAACCATACGGGCGAAGCGTTCGGCGGCAGCCCCCGAGATCAGCGCATGTT
This sequence comes from Paracoccus aestuariivivens, assembly GCF_009711225.1. GTDB lineage: Bacteria > Pseudomonadota > Alphaproteobacteria > Rhodobacterales > Rhodobacteraceae > Paracoccus > Paracoccus aestuariivivens. The sequence goes on from NZ_WMIE01000001.1 coordinate 131,942, forward strand.
CCGCTCCGTCCAGCCCGACCAGTGACAGGCAGGATTGCGACAAGGCCAGCGACAGATCGGCCAAAGCGCCCTGCCCTCCGCTCAGCACGGCCATAGCCTCGCGCAATTCCAGCGCGTTTCCGGCGGCGCGGGCCAGAGGTTGGTCCATGTCGGTGACACAGGCCCGCGTCAGGCAACCCGCGCCGTTCGCCGTCCGGACCAAGGTTCGGGCCAGATCCAGCGCGGCCTCGGGCGAGCGCAGGAAAGCGCCCGAGCCCTGTTTCACGTCCAACACCAGCGCATCCAGACCAGCCGCCAGCTTCTTGGACAGGATCGAAGCGGTGATCAGGTCAATCGAGCCCACCGTCGCGGATTCGTCGCGGATCGCATAAAGGCGCGCATCTGCGGGGGCCAGATCCGGTCCGGCAGCGACGATCGCGCAACCGACATGGGCGACGACATTGCGGAACCCGTCCTCGGGCAGCGCTGTGCGGAAACCGGGGATCGCCTCAAGCTTGTCCAGCGTGCCGCCGGTATGCCCCAAACCCCGACCCGAGATCATCGGCACATAGGCCCCGCACGCCGCGAGAACCGGCGCAAGCACAAGGCTGACAGTGTCGCCAATGCCGCCGGTGGAATGCTTATCGACCACCGGTCCTGACAGATCCCAGCGCAGAACCCGCCCCGAATCGCGCATGGCGCAGGTCAGAGCCACGCGCCCCTCCTCGCCCAGACCGGCCAGCAGCGTGGCCATGGCAAAGGCTCCGGCCTGCGCATCGCTGACCGAGCCATCGGCCAGACCGCGCGCGATCAAGGTCGCGCCAGCCTTGTCCAGCCCGCGCCCGTCGCGGACCCCCGCAATAACCGGACGCGGATCGGCTATCGTCATGCGATCCCCGACATATGGGTCATGTCGAAACGACCCGGCAGCAACTCGCCAATGGTCGTGGCCAAGGTCTTGCCTGCGGTCGTGGCCAGCAGAACCGGTGTGTCATGCTTGCCGAATTCGGCCAGCTTCTGGCGGCAACCGCCACAAGGCGGCACGGGGCTTGGACTATCCGCAATCACCGCGACTTCAATCAGTTCCGTCTCGCCGCTGGCAATCATCAACGCGATTGCACCGGCCTCGGCGCAGGTGCCTTCGGGATAAGCCACATTCTCGACATTGCAGCCCTGATAGATCTGACCCGAGGCCCCTCGGACGGCGGCACCGACCTTGAATCTGGAATAGGGCGCATATGCCCGCTCCCGCACGTCACGCGCCGCATCAAGAAGCGTCATGTCCCACCTTTCACATCAGCGTCATCCACCCCTTCATCATTGCGCCCGACCGCTTGGTGTTGCAAGTCCAAGGCATTCAGGCGCGCCCCCTGTTCGCCGCGTCAAAATTAGTTTAACGCTGAACCATCTTGAGAGGAGGTCGCGTCATGGAAGAACGCAGGCAGGATAACGCAAGACAGGCCGCGCTGGATTACCACGAGTTTCCCCGCCCCGGCAAACTCGAGGTTCGGGCGACAAAGCCCCTTGCCAATGGACGCGACCTGAGCCGGGCATATTCCCCCGGCGTGGCCGAAGCCTGCCTCGAGATCAAGGCAGACCCTTCGACCGCGGCCCGCTATACCGCGCGCGGCAATCTTGTCGCCGTCGTCTCGAACGGCACGGCGGTTCTGGGGCTTGGCAATATCGGCGCCTTGGCCTCGAAGCCGGTGATGGAAGGCAAGGCGGTCCTTTTCAAGAAATTCGCCAATATCGACTGTTTCGACATCGAACTCGACCAGCCCGATCCGGAAAAGCTGGCCGAGATCGTCTGTGCGATGGAGCCCAGCTTCGGCGCGATCAACCTTGAGGACATCAAGGCCCCCGATTGCTTCATCGTCGAAAAGATCTGCCGCGAGCGGATGAACATTCCGGTCTTCCACGACGACCAGCACGGAACGGCCATCGTGGTCGGCGCAGCCGCGACCAACGCCCTGCTGATCGCGGGCAAGAAATTCGACGAGATCAAAGTTGTCTCGACCGGCGGCGGCGCGGCTGGCATCGCCTGCCTCAACATGCTGTTGAAGCTGGGCGTCAAGCGCGAGAACGTCTGGCTCTGCGACATCGCGGGTCTCGTCTACGAAGGCCGCACCGAGCAGATGACGCCGCAAAAGGCCGAATATGCCCAGAAAAGCGATTTGCGGACGCTCGATGACGTGATCGACGGCGCGGACCTGTTCCTTGGCCTTTCCGGTCCCGGCGTGCTGACCACCGAAATGGTCGCCAAAATGGCCAAACGCCCGATCGTCTTTGCGCTGGCCAACCCGACGCCGGAAATCCTGCCCGAAGACGTCCGCTCGGTCGCCCCCGACGCGATCATCGCCACGGGCCGCTCGGACTATCCGAACCAGGTCAACAACGTCCTGTGTTTCCCCTTCATCTTCCGCGGCGCGCTGGATGTCGGCGCGACCACGATCAACGATGAAATGCAACTGGCCTGTATCGAGGGAATCGCGGCGCTGGCCCGTGCGACGACTTCAGCCGAAGCCGCCATGGCCTATCGCGGCGAAACGCTGACCTTCGGCAGCGACTACCTGATCCCGAAACCCTTCGACCCCCGTCTGATCGGCGTGGTTTCCACCGCCGTGGCCAAGGCCGCGATGGAGACCGGCGTGGCCTCGCGTCCGCTGGACGATGTGGACGCGTACAAGCGCCAGCTTGACGGCTCGGTGTTCCGCTCGGCCATGATCATGCGTCCGGTCTTCGAGGCTGCCGCGACCGTGAACCGCCGCATCGTCTTTGCCGAAGGCGAAGACGAACGCGTGCTTCGCGCCGCCAATGCCATGCTTGAAGAGACGACCGATGTGCCGATCCTGATCGGCCGTCCCGAGGTCATCGAGATGCGCGCCGAACGTGCTGGTCTGCCGATCCGCCCCGGCCGTGACTTCGAGATCGTGAACCCCGAAAACGACCCGCGCTACCGCGACTACTGGGGCACCTATCACGAACTGATGGCCCGCCGTGGTGTCACCCCCGAGGTCGCCCGCGCCATCATGCGGACGAACACCACCGCCATCGGCGCGGTCATGGTGCATCGCAATGAGGCCGACAGCCTGATCTGCGGCACCTTCGGGCAGTATCACTGGCACCTGAACTATATCAGTCAGGTGCTTGCCCGTGACGGTCTGCGCCCGCAAGGCGCGTTGTCGCTGATGATCCTTGAAGACGGCCCGCTGTTCATCGCCGATACGCAGGTCCATCACGAACCTACCCCGCAGCAACTGGCCGAAATCACCATCGGCGCGGCCCGCCATGTCCGCCGCTTCGGCCTGACGCCCAAGATCGCGCTGTGCTGCCACTCGCAATTCGGCAATCTGGATACGGATTCCGGCAAGCGTATGCGTGAAGCGATGCAGATCCTCGAATCTCGTAATCTGGATTTCGTCTTCGAAGGCGAGATGCATATAGACGCGGCGCTTGACCCGTCCGTGCGCGAACGCCTGATGCCCCACTCGCGGCTGGAAGGCGCGGCGAACGTGCTGGTCTTTGCCAATACCGATGCGGCTTCGGGCGTGCGCAACGCGCTGAAGATGAAGGCGACCGGTCTTGAGGTCGGCCCGATCCTGATGGGCATGGGCAACCGCGCCCATATCGTGACGCAATCGGTCACCACGCGCGGGCTGCTGAACATGAGTGCCCTCGCAGGCACTCCGGTCGGGCATTACGGTTAAGCCGCGCGACCGCAACACGCTCAGTCAAGAACCTCCTTGCCCGCAGCCCCGCTGCGGGCATTATTCATTCCGCACCTTTGGGAGGAGGAATGAGGATGGGTTATCGCGAGGTTTACGGCGCTTGGAAGGCCGACCCCGAGGCTTTCTGGATGCAGGCCGCCGAGGCGATCGACTGGGTCCGCAAACCCTCGAAGGCGCTGTTCGACGAAAACGCCCCTTTCTATGAATGGTTCTCGGACGGAATGGTGAATGCCTGCTGGAACGCGGTCGACCGCCACGTTTTGGCCGGTCGCGGCGATCAGGTCGCAATCATGCATGAAAGCCCCGTGACGCTTTCGACCAAGGGCATCACCTATCGCCAGTTGCAGGACCGCGTCGCCTCGCTTGCCGGTGCCTTGCGGATGCGTGGTGTCGAAAAAGGCGACCGCGTCATCATCTATATGCCGATGATCCCCGAGGCCGTCGTCGCCATGCTGGCCTGCGCGCGGCTGGGCGCGATCCATTCCGTCGTCTTTGGCGGTTTCGCCGCGCATGAACTGGCCGTCCGCATCGACGATTGTACGCCCAAGGCGATGATCGCGGCCTCCTGCGGGTTGGAGCCCGACCGGGTGGTGCATTACAAGCCGCTGTTGGATCAGGCGATCGATCTGGCCGCCCACAAGCCCGAATTCTGCGTCATCTATCAGCGCGAGCAGGAGGTGGCGAAGCTGGTCGAGGGCCGAGACTTCAACTGGCACGGCTTCCAATATGGCGTCCGCCCCGCCGAATGCGTTCCGGTCGAGGGCAACCACCCCGCCTATATCCTTTACACCTCGGGCACGACCGGCCAGCCCAAGGGCGTCGTGCGTCATACCGCCGGTCATCTGGTCGCGCTGCAGTGGTCGATGAAGAACGTGTTCAACATCGAGGCCGGTGACCGCTTCTGGGCCGCCTCGGATGTCGGTTGGGTCGTGGGACACAGCTACATCTGCTACGGTCCGCTTCTGGCCGGAGCCACCACCGTCGTCTATGAGGGCAAGCCCGTCGGCACGCCCCATCCCGGCACCTTCTGGCGCACGATCCAAAACAACCGCATCAAAAGCTTCTTCACCGCCCCGACCGCGCTGCGCGCCATCCGCCGCGAGGACCCCGAGGGCAAATGGATCAAGCGCTACAAGCTGCATGACCTGCAGGCGCTCTTCCTAGCTGGTGAGCGCGCCGATCCCGAGACCGTCGCATGGGCGCAGGAACATCTGGGCGTGCCGGTTATCGACAATTGGTGGCAGACCGAGACCGGCTGGCCCATCGCCGCCAGCCCTCTTGGCATCGAGGCCCTGCCGATCAAGCTGGGCAGCCCCTCGGTCCCGATGCCGGGCTATGACGTGCGGGTGCTGGACGAGGCGGGCGATCCGGTCTCTTCCGGCACGCTCGGGGCCATCGCCATTCGCCTGCCGCTGCCCCCCGGCACGCTGCCCACGCTGTGGAATGCCAATGAGCGGTTTCGCAAAAGCTACCTCGACCACTTCCCCGGCTATTATGAGACGGGCGACGCGGGCTATATCGACGAGGACGGCTATCTTTACGTCATGTCGCGCACTGATGACGTGATCAACGTCGCGGGGCATCGTCTGTCCACCGGCGCGATGGAGGAGGTGCTGGCCAGCCACGCCGCCGTCGCCGAATGCGCGGTGATCGGCATCGCGGACGAACTGCGTGGACAAATGCCGCTAGGTCTGCTCTGCCTCAAGGCCGGAATCGAGACGCCGCATGCTCAGATTGTGTCCGAGGTCGTGAAATTGGTGCGAGAACGCATTGGCCCCGTCGCGGCGTTCCGCACGGCCTGTGTCGTGAAACGCCTGCCCAAGACCCGCTCGGGAAAGATCCTGCGCGCCACGATGACGAAGATCGCTGACGGGGTCGAGTTCAAGACCCCCGCCACGATCAACGATCCCGCGATCCTTGACGAGATCCGGACCAGCCTGATTACACTCGGCTATCCCGCCGTCGCAAAGACGGGATAACCTTCGGGCGCGGAGCGCTCAGGCGATCTCCGCGCCAAGCGCCTTCATCAGCGGCAGAAAGTCCGGGAACGAGGTCGCAATCGGGCTGCCATCATCGACGCTGATCGGCTGATCCGAGGCAAGACCCGCGACCAGGAAGGACATGGCGATGCGGTGGTCGATATGGGTCGCCGCCGTTGCCCCGCCTTTCAGCCCCCCGGTGCCGTGGACGGTCATGCTGTCCTCGGTGGATTCGACTTTCCCGCCGTTGGCCACCAGACCGATTTCCATCGCGGCGATGCGGTCGCTTTCCTTGACGCGCAACTCGTGGACGCCCTGCATCACCGTCGTGCCCTCGGCGAATGCCGCGATCACCGAGAGGACCGGGAATTCGTCGATCATGCTGGCGGCGCGCTCGGGCGGAACGGTCACGCCTTTCAGCGGACCGTGGCGCACCAGCAGGTCGGCGACGGGCTCACCGCCCTCTTCGCGCGGGTTCTCGAAGGTGATGTCCGCGCCCATTTCCAGCAACGTGACATAAAGCCCGTCGCGGGTCGGGTTGCGGCTGACACCCGGCACACGGATTTCCGAGCCCGGCACGAGCAACGCAGCGGCGACCGGAAAGGCGGCGCTGGACGGGTCGCGCGGGACGGCAACGGGCTGAGGTTTCAGTTCGGGACGGCCGGTCAGGGTGATGACGCGGCCCTCATCCGTCGCCTCGGTGGTGATGGTCGCGCCGAAACCGGCCAGCATGCGCTCGGTATGGTCGCGGGTGGGCTCGGATTCGATCACCACGGTCTGGCCCGGCGCGTTCAGACCGGCCAGCAGCACGGCGGATTTGATCTGCGCGCTGGCGACCGGGGTCTTGTAGCGGGCGGGGACGGGTTCTGCCGCGCCCTTGATCGTCACGGGCAGGCGTTTGCCCTCGCGCGCCGTGACCTCGCAGCCGAAAAGCTCCAGCGGATCGGTGACGCGACCCATCGGGCGGCGCGAGAGGCTGGCGTCGCCGGTAAAGGTCGCGGTGATCGGAGTCGTCGCCATCGCGCCCATGATCAGGCGGACGCCGGTGCCGGAATTACCGCAATCGATGACGCCTTCCGGCTCGGCGAAGCCGCCGACGCCGACACCGTTCACTTTCCACTCACCCTCGCCCAGACGCTCGACCTGCGCGCCGAAAGCCTGCATGGCCTTGGCGGTGTCCAACACGTCCTGCCCTTCCAGAAGGCCGGTGATATGGGTTTCGCCCACCGACAGCGCGCCAAGGATCAGCGCGCGGTGGCTGATCGACTTGTCGCCGGGAATCTTCGCCTCGCCCTTCAAGGGGCCAGAGCGGCGGGCAATCATCGGCAGCGGTTCGGCGGAATGTGACATGGCAGGCCCCTCAAGTGATCGCCAAGGTGATAGCGGTCACGCAAGGGGCTTGCAATCAGCCCTTGCGACGGAAGGTCACGTAATGCGGCACGCGCCCTTCGCGCAGCGCCTTTTGTTCGTAGCGCGTCGACAGCCAATCATCCCAAGGCTCGGCGCTGTCATGGATCAGGTCGAAGCCCGCAGGCGGCACTTCCTCGCGTGTCTGGCGAATGTAATCGGGGATGTCGCTGGCCACGCGGAATTCCGCGCCCGGCTTCATCACACGGGCGAGCGGGATCAGATGCTCGGGCGTCACGAAACGGCGGCGATGGTGGCGCGCCTTGGGCCACGGGTCCGGATAGTTCAGGAAGGCCTTGTCGACCGAGTTTTCCGGGAACACATCCATCAGGTCGCGCGCATCGCCGGGATGGACGCTGACATTTTCGACGCCAGCCGCGCGGATCTTGCCCAGCAGCATGGCAACGCCGTTGATGAAAGGCTCGCAGCCAATCACACCGACTTCCGGATAGCGGGCGGCCATGTGGACCATATGCTCGCCGCCGCCGAAGCCGACCTCCAGCCAGACCGGACGGTCATCGCCGAAGATCGTGCGCGGCTCGACCGGCGCACGCTCGGGATTGTCCTGCACGGTGATGCCGCGCGGACGCAATGTGCCCAAGTCCTCGGACAGGTAGCCTTTCTGGCTTTGCCGCAGGGTCTTGCCGTGACGGCGGCCATAGAAATTGCGGCGCGGGGGATTCGGATCGAATTCGCTCATGCCGCGCCCATAGAAAGGGCGCGGCGTAAGGTCAAGTCATTCCGCAGCGAGTCGCGAAATGATCACCGTCACTTCGGGCTTTTTGCCGATTTCTTCCATCGAAACCTGACGGGTGATCTTGCGGATCGCCTCTTCGAGACGGTCGTCGTTCATCACCGTGCGGCTATCGACCCGCTCGAGGAACTCGGCCAGTTCGGCTTCGATATTGTCGGACAGCGGCACACCGGCCCGACCCGTTTCGGGCAGACCCGACAGTTCCACCCATGCGTCGGGAAGCGCGTTATCGTCCTCGTCAACGATGACCGAGACCATGACCCGACCGTTCAGCGCCATGCGGATACGGTCGCGGACAACCCCGTCCATCGCGCCGATCAGAACATTGCCGTCCAGATACAGGCGACCGGTATCGATCTGGTCGACGACCCGCGGCTTCTCGCCCGCCAGATCGACCATCGTGCCGTTCGTCACCACCATCGAGGGAATGCCGCGCGCTTGCGCAAGTTTCGCGTGCTCACGCAGATGCATATGTTCGCCATGCATCGGGATCACGATCTGCGGCTTCAACAGGTCATGCACCGCTTCGATATCAGGGCGGTTCGCGTGGCCCGAAACGTGGTACAGCCCGTCATCGGCATCATACAGATCCACGCCGGCCTCGCTCAGCTGGTTCTGGATGCGGATCACACCGCGCTCATTGCCAGGAATGGTCCGCGAGCTGAACAGGAAGCTGTCGCCTTCTTTCAATTCGATGCCCAGATAGCGTCCACGCGACAGTTGCGCGCTGGCGGCGCGGCGTTCGCCCTGACTGCCGGTCACGATCAGCATGACCTTGTTGCGCGGCAATTCTGCCGCTTCTTCGGGGCTGATGACCGCAGGAAAGTTGTCCAGGATACCCGTCTCGATCCCGACGGTGACCATGCGGCGCATGGCACGGCCCAGCAGACAGATCTTGCGCCCCGCGGCAATGCCCGCGTCAGCCAGCGTGCGCAGTCGCGCGATGTTGCTGGCAAAGGTCGTGGCCACAACCATCTGCGGCTGTGCCATGACGAAATCCAGAATCGGATTTGCCAGAACGGCTTCCGACCGCCCCGGATGCGTCGCGAAGATATTGGTCGAATCGCAGGTCAGGACTTTAACGCCCTGCCCTTCATTCGCGATTTCGCGCCACAGGATCGGATCGAACCGCTCGCCGACGACCGGAGTGCCGTCCAGTTTGAAATCGCCCGTATGCACGATCCGGCCCGCAGGCGTATCGATGACCAGCGCCGAGCTTTCCGGAATCGAGTGGCTGACCGGAACGAACTGCACCTGGAACGGCCCTGCCGAGATCGTCTCGGGGCGCGCCGCGTGGATCTCGATCTGGTCGACGGGCTGACCCATTTCCTCAAGCTTGAGACGCGCCAGAGCACCGGTGAAGCGGCGGCAATGCACCGGCTTCTTGATCTTGCCCCACAGCAGACCCAATGCGCCGACGTGATCCTCATGCGCGTGGGTGATGAAAATCGCCTCGATGCGATTGCGGTTATCTTCCAGCCAGGCAACATCGGCCATGATCAGGTCGATGCCCGGTGCGGTTTCCATGTCGCCAAAAGTCACGCCCAGATCGACAACGATCAGGCGCTCCTTGCCCGGTTCGCCGTAACCGTAGACATAGGCGTTCATGCCGATTTCGCCCGCGCCGCCCAGCGGCAGATAAATCAGGCGCTCAGCCATTGGCCGTCTCCTTGTTGTAATCGTGGATCAGGCGCAGGCCGTGCATGGTCAGGTCATCCTCGATCGCGTCGAACAGATCAAACCCTTGATCGAAGAGTGGCGCAAGTCCGCCGGTTGCAATGACTTTCATTGCCCGCCCGCGTTCCTGCCGGATCTTCTCGACGATCCCTTGCACAAGGCCGATATAGCCCCAGAAAATGCCTGACTGGATGCAGGCAACGGTATTCGTTCCGATCACCTTTGCAGGCATCGTGACATCGACATGCGGAAGACTGGCCGCACCCATATGCAGCGCCTCGAGCGACAGGTTCACACCCGGCGCAATGACGCCTCCGACATAGGCACCGTCCGTATCGACCACATCGAAGGTCGTGGCGGTGCCGAAATCCACAACGATCAGGTCCGGTCCGTGGCGATCGAACGCGCCGATGGTGTTCACCAGCCGGTCGGGACCAACCACGGTGCCCTGATCCACCCGCGGCGCCACCGGCAGCAAGCAATCCGGCTTGCCGACGACCAACGGGCGCGTGTCGAAATAGCGGTTGCATAGCACGCGCAGGTTGAAAACAACGCGCGGCGCAGTTGAACTGATGATGCAATCCGTGATGTCCAGTTCGAACTTCTGGACCGACATCAATGTGGACAGCCAGACGAAATATTCATCTGCGGTGCGGCGGTGATCTGTCGCGATCCGCCACATCGCCAGGAATTTCTTGCCGTCCCAGACCGAGAAGACCGTGTTGGTATTGCCGGTGTCGATGCAAAGCAACATCCGTCACACTCCGAAAAAGACGTCGGCCGCCGGCAGCACCTGCCGACCGGACGGAGTTTTCAGGATCAGGGCACCCGAACTGTCGATCCCCTCGAACACGCCTTGCGCCTCGGTCACGCCGGTGCGGGCCACGATGGTTTCACCCAATCTTGCGGCACGAGCCAGCCAGGCGTTGCGGATGGGTTCGAAACCATAGGTCTCAAGCTGCTCAAGCCAGCGCGCAAAGGCAGGGGCGAGCAGATCGAGAAACTCCTCGGGCGGGACGGCGAAGCCCGTCTCGCCCTGCACCGATACCGGAGTAACCGCGCGGCTTTCGACTTCGCTGGCTGACGGAGCCGCCGCCAGATTCACGCCGATGCCGACCGCAAGCGCGTGGATCTCACCTCCATGCCCGATGCTTTCCAGCAAAATGCCTGCGACCTTGCCGCCATTCAGCAACAAATCATTGGGCCATTTGATCCCGAGCCGCGCCGACGGCCCGCAGGCATCGGTCAACGCATCGTAAAGCGCCAAAGCCGCGACAAAGGAAATCTGTGCAGCGGCGGCAGGCCCGCCTTTGGGCCGCAAGAAGAGAGTGCCGGCGAAGTTACCCGCCGGCATGACCCATTCCCGTCCACGGCGGCCGCGCGCGGCCACCTGTTCATGTGCAAGGATCCAGACGGGACCGCTCAGCACCGGAGCAAGGCGCATCGCCTCGGCATTGGTGCTGTCGGTACGGGCCAAGACATGCCGGCCCACGCCATGGGGCCAGGTTTCACTCAACGTGTTCGGGCTCGGCCGGAAGCGTCACCTCGGCAGAAGCCGACGTGTTCGGACCCGCCACCAGCGTTTCGGCGGCACGGCCAGCAGCTGTATCGACACCGAACATGGTGATCGCGCCAACGATCATCAGAGCAGCCGGGACCATCAGCGCCAGATACTGGATCGCGCTCATGCGGCTGGTCACGCCATCGCTCTCGGCACCGAAATACATGTAGTAGACGATGCGCAGGTAATAGAACGCGCCGATGACCGAGGCGATCACGCCCAGCACCGCCAGCCAGCCCATGCCCGCATCGACCGCTGCGTTCAGCACACCAAACTTGGCGAAGAAGCCAAGAGTCGGCGGCACGCCAGCCAGCGAGAACATCAGGACCAGCATGGCCAGACCCTTGGCCGGATCGGTCCAGGCGAAGCGGTTCAGCGATGCCAGATCGGTGACCGGTACGCCGTCACGCTCGAGCGACAGGATGAAGGCGAAGGTGCCGACATTCATGACCGCATAGATGGTCATGTAGATCAGCATCGCCTGCACGCCGACAACCGACCCCGAGGCCAGACCGACCAGTGCGAAGCCCATATGCGCAATCGACGAATAGGCCATCAGGCGTTTGACATTGGTCTGGCCGATACCGGCGATCGAACCAAGGAACATCGACATCACGGCCAGCGCGGCGATGATCTGGCTCCAGTCATCCACGACCTGACCGAAGGCGTCAAAGACCAGACGCGCGATCAGGGCCATGGCTGCAACCTTGGGGGCCGAGGCGAAGAAAGCCGTGACAGGGGTCGGCGAGCCTTCGTAGACGTCCGGCGTCCACATGTGGAACGGCACTGCCGAAACCTTGAAGGATAGACCGACCAGCATGAAAACCAGACCGAACAGCACTCCGATCGGAAGCTGGCCGCCCTGCATCGTAGCGATGATACCGGCGAAGTTGGTCGTGCCAGCAAAGCCGTAAACCAGCGATGCACCATATAGCAGCAGACCCGAGCTGAGCGAGCCCAACACGAAATACTTCAGACCTGCCTCGGAGGAACGCGCCGAGTCCTTGCGCATCGCAGCAACGACATACAGCGCCAGCGATTGCAGTTCGAGGCCCATATACAGCGTCAGCAGATCGCCCGACGAAACCATCAGCATCATGCCGATGACGGACAGGGTGACGATGATCGGGAACTCGAAGCGCAGCATGCGGCGACGGTCAAGGTAGTCGACACTCATCGCAAGCACGGCCGCGGCCGAGACCAGCATCACCACCTTGGCGAAGCGCGAGAAAGCGTCATCGATGAACATGCTGTGGAAGGCCACATTGTCCACGCGATTGCCAAGACCGACCATGGCCGCGACGATCAGGAAGGCAATGACGGTGGACCAGAGCAGCGTCCGGGCCAGCTTGTCCTTGCCGAGATAAGCTCCGACCATCAGGGCGGCAAGCGCGTATCCGGCCAGCAGCGCCTCGGGCAGAATGGTCGTGAAATCGAGCGAGGTCATATCCGCCCCCTAGTGGCTGGCTTCAGCCGCGGCGGTTTCCACCACCGGCTGGCTTTGGTTGTAGTCATTGAGCAGCGCGGCGACAGCCGGGCCGGTCACATCGGTCACAAGGCGCGGGTAGACACCCAGGATCAGCGTCATCGCGATCAGCGGCACAAAGATCCAACGCTCGCGCGAGGTCATGTCCGAAATCGACCGCAGGCTTTCCTTGATCAACTGGCCCAACGTCACGCGGCGATACAGCCACAGCGCGTAGGCCGCCGAGAAGATTACGCCCGTCGCCGCAACCAATGCGACCCAGGTATTCTCGCGGAAAGCACCCATCAGCGTCAGGAACTCGCCCACAAAGCCCGAAGTGCCCGGCAGGCCCACGTTTGCCATGGTGAAGAACATGAAGACAGCAGCATATGCGGGCATCCGGTTGACCAGACCGCCATAGGCGTCGATCTCGCGGGTGTGCATGCGGTCGTAGATCACGCCGACGCAAAGGAACAGCGCGCCCGAGATGAAGCCGTGCGACAGCATCTGGAAGATCGCGCCATCGACGCCGACCTGATTCGCGGCAAAGATCCCCATTGTTACGTAGCCCATGTGGGCAACGGACGAATAGGCGATGACCTTCTTCATGTCCGACTGCGCCAGAGCCACCAGCGAGGTGTAGACGATGGCGATGGCCGACATCCAGAACACGACCGGCTGCATGATATCCGAAGCGACGGGGAACATCGGCAGCGAGAAGCGCAGGAAGCCGTAACCGCCCATCTTCAGCAGAACCGCGGCCAGCAGGACGGAACCCGCGGTCGGGGCTTGGACGTGCGCGTCGGGCAGCCATGTGTGGACCGGCCACATCGGCATCTTGACCGCGAAGCTGGCAAAGAAGGCAAGGAACAGCAGCATCTGCGTGCCGCCCAGAACCGTGACGCCAAGCAGACGGTAGGTGGTAGACGGGAAGTCGAACTGCAGCAGTTGGACGATATCCGTGGTCCCCGCCATGCGATACATCGAGATCATCGCAACCAGCATCAGCACCGAGCCGAGGAAGGTATACAGGAAGAACTTGAAGGAGGCATAGATGCGGTCCTTGCCACCCCAGATCCCGATGATCAGGAACATCGGGATCAGGCCCGCTTCGAAGAACAGGTAGAACAGCACCAGATCCAGCGCGGTGAACACGCCGATCATCAGACCTTCCAGCACGAGGAAGGCGATCATGTATTCCTTGACCTTCGTTTCGACCGTCCAGCACGAAAGGATCGTCAGCGGCATCATGAAGGTCGTCAGGGCAACGAACAGGACCGAAATCCCGTCAACGCCCATCTTGTAGCGCAGCCCCATGATCCACGCGTGGTCCTCGACGAACTGGAAACCGGTATTGGCCGGATCGAAGCCGAAAAGCACGAAAAGCGAGATCAGGAAGGTGGCCGTCGTCGCCAGAAGCGCAAACCATTTGGCATTGCGCGCCGCCGCATCGTCCTGACCACGCAGGAAAAGGGCCATGATCCCTGCCGCGATGATAGGCAGGAAGGTAATGATGGAAAGAAGGTTCGTCATATCAGTGCGCGCCCCGCATCATCACCCAGATCAGCAAGCCCACGATGCCCAGCACCATCGCGAAGGCATAGTGGAACAGATAGCCCGATTGCACCCGGACCGCCGCGCGCGTCAGGCGCGGGATAAGGCCCATGGCAACCCCGTTGATCGCCCCGTCGATCGTGGCCCCGTCGCCCTTTTTCCAAAGGATGCGACCAAGGCAAAGCGCCGGGCGGACGAAGATGAAGTTGTAGATTTCGTCGAAGTACCACTTGTTCAGCAGGAACTGGTAAAGCGCGGGCTGGGCCTTTGCGAGGCGCGCCGGCGTTTCCGGACTGCGAATATAGAAGATCCATGCGGTGAACAGGCCGATCAGCATGGCGATAAAGGGCGAGGCCTTGACCCATGCCGGAGCATGGTGGGCCTTGTCCATGATCTCCATTCCCGGACCCATGAAGATCGCGCCACCAACCGGAGCAGCAACCTCGGCATGCTCGGTCGCGCCGTGATCCGCAGCAGCCGGAGCGCCATGGGCCTCAGCAACAGCCGCGGCATGTTCGGTCGCGGGGGCCGCATGTTCGGTCGCAGCATGCTCGACCGGAGCCGTGCCGTGCTCAGCGGGGGCCGCGGCGTGACCTTCCTCGGTCGCTTCATGAGCGACGGGCATATGGAAGAAGCTGGTGACCTTATGATGGTCGCCGAAGAACGGACCATACCAGACCATACCGGCAAAGACCGCACCGACAGCCAGAACGCCCAGCGGGATCGTCATGATGGCGGGGCTTTCATGGGCATGTTCATGCGCATGGTGATCGCCCCGTTCCTTGCCGAAGAAGGTCAGGAAGATCAGGCGCCACGAATAAAAGCTGGTGAAGCAGGCCGCGATGACTAGCATCCAGAAGGCGTAGCTGTTGCCAGCATAGGCGCTCTCGATGATGGCGTCTTTCGACAGAAAGCCAGCAAAGCCGATATGGGTCAGCGGGATGCCGACGCCAGTAATGGCGAAGGTACCGATCATCATGGCCCAATAGGTCAGCGGGATCTTTTTGCGCAGGTTGCCATAGTTCCGCATATCCTGCTCGTGGTGCATCGCGTGGATGACCGAGCCGGCGCCAAGGAACAGCATGGCCTTGAAGAAAGCGTGGGTCAGCAGGTGGAACATGGCGGCGGAATAGACACCGACGCCAGCGGCCACGAACATGTAGCCCAGCTGCGAACAGGTCGAATAGGCGATGACGCGCTTGATGTCGTTCTGCACCAGACCGACGGTCGCGGCGAAGAAGGCGGTCGTCGCACCGACGATCACGATGAAGTTCTTGGCGTCCGGCGCGAATTCATACAGCGGCGACATACGGCAGACAAGGAAGACGCCAGCCGTAACCATGGTCGCGGCGTGGATCAGCGCCGAAACAGGGGTCGGGCCTTCCATCGCGTCCGGCAGCCAGGTGTGCAGCAGAAGCTGTGCCGATTTGCCCATGGCGCCGACGAACAGCAGGAAGCCAAGCAGGTTTGCGGCGTTCCACTCGGTCCACAGGAAATGCATCTGGGTCTGCGCGATTTCCGGCACTTGCGCGAAGATCGCATCGAACTGGATCGAACCGGTCAGCCAATACAAGCCGAAGATGCCCAGCAGGAAGCCGAAGTCGCCGACGCGGTTGACGATGAAGGCCTTCATCGCGGCGGCGTTGGCGCTGGCTTTCTTGTAGTAGAAGCCGATTAGAAGATACGAGGCGACACCGACGCCCTCCCAGCCGAAGAACATCTGCAGCAGGTTGTCGGCGGTCACCAGCATCAGCATGGCGAAGGTGAAGAACGAGAGATAGGCGAAGAAGCGCGCCTTGTAATGCTCGTGATGGTGATCCCAGTTATCGTCATGGGCCATGTAGCCCATTGAATACAGGTGCACGAGCGCCGAGACGGTCGTCACAACGATCAACATGATCGCGGTCATCCGGTCCAAACGGATCGCCCATTCGGTGACGAAATCGCCGGAAACGACCCAGTCCAGCACCGGAATGTGACGCGTCACACCGTCAAAGCTGAGGAACAGATACCAGCTGATGAGGCAGCACAGGAACAACAGACCCGTTGTCAGGACCTGTGCGGCTTTCTCGCCGATCATGCGCCAGCCGAAGCCGGCAATCAGCGACCCGAGAAGGGGCGCGAAGAGGACAATTTTTTCCATACCTTCTTATCCCTTCATCACGTTGACGTCTTCCACCGCGATGGTGCCGCGGTTGCGGAAGAAGACCACGAGAATGGCAAGGCCGATGGCCGCTTCAGCAGCCGCAACAGTCAGGATGAACATGGTGAAGACCTGTCCCACCAAGTCGCCCAGATGGGTCGAAAAGGCGACGAAGTTGATATTCACCGCCAGCAGCATCAACTCGATCGACATCAGGATGACGATGACGTTCTTCCGGTTCACGAAGATCCCGAAAATGCCGGTGACGAATAGTATCGCCCCGACGACAAGATAATGTGTCAATCCGATCATCTTCCTGGTCCCTCCGGGTCTTCACCCGTTGAAATATCCGTTCGCTAGGTGGACCGCGCATCGCGGTCCCGATTGGCTTAGGTAGCCGGGCGTCGGGGGCTTAAAGCCCCTGTCCCGGCTTAACGTCTTTAAGTTCCATGGCCTTGGCCGGATCGCGCCACATCTGCTCGAGCACGTTCTGGCGTTTCAGGCCACGACGGTGGCGCATGGTCAGCAGGATCGCCCCGATCATCGCGACCAGCAGGATCAGGCCCGCGATCTGGAAGTTCAGCAGGTAGCGATCATAGATCAGCATGCCCAGACCCTTGGTGTTCTGGACGCCCTCGACGATTGGGGCGACGCGCTGGCTTTCGGCCAGTTCGGCGTGGTTCCAGCCCGAGAACGCGATGCCCAGCTGCGCCAGCAGCACAAGCGCGATCAGCAGGGCCAGCGGCAAGTATCGGGCCAACTCGCCCCTTAGCTCGGCAAAGTCCACGTCCAGCATCATCACGACGAACAGGAACAGCACGGCCACCGCGCCGACATAGACGACGATCAGCAGCATCGCGACAAATTCCGCGCCCTGCAGGACGAACAGACCCGAAGCCGAAAGGAAGGCAAGGATTAGCCACAACACCGAGTGAACCGGGTTGCGGCTGATCACGACCATGAAGCCTGCGACACAGGCACTGATCGCGAACAGGTAGAAAGCGAAGGTCATCATTCCTCGTCCTCCTCGGCATAGACGCTTTTGGCGATCTCGAGTGCCTTCTGCATCGCAGGCAGCCCGCCGAACATGCTCATCTGAAAGATCGTCTCGGCGATCTCGTTTCTCGTTGCACCGGCGGCCAGCGCCTGACGGATCGTCATGCGAAGCTGCGGCTCGGCCAGCGCGCCCTGAACGGTAATCGCGCCGATGGTGAGAAGCAGACGCGTCTTGGCGTCCAACCCCTCGCGGTTGAAAGTCTTGCCGAACCACATTTCAAGCATGTCGGCCGGCATGATGGGCACCAGCTTTTCCATGGCGCGCATGTCGAAATGTTCCAGCGCGGGGTTCCACGCACGGGCCATTTCCTGGCTGGATGCCAGCATTTGCGCGAAAAGCTTGGTGAACGCATCACTCATCTGTAAGGCGCATCCAGTTGCAGGTTGCGGGCAATTTCGGATTCCCAGCGATCACCGTTCGCAAGAAGCTTTTCCTTGTCGTAGAACAGTTCTTCGCGGGTTTCGGTGGCGTATTCGAAGTTCGGACCCTCGACGATGGCATCCACGGGGCAGGCTTCCTGACAGAAGCCACAATAGATGCATTTCGTCATGTCGATGTCGTAACGCGTGGTGCGGCGCGAGCCGTCCTCGCGCGGTTCGGCGTCGATGGTGATGGCCTGTGCCGGACACACAGCTTCGCACAGCTTGCAGGCAATGCAGCGTTCCTCGCCGTTCGGGTAGCGACGCAGCGCGTGTTCGCCACGGAAACGGGCCGAGATCGGGCCTTTTTCATGCGGGTAGTTCAGCGTCGGCTTGGGCGACACGAAATAGCGCATGCCCAGACCGAAGCCCTTGATGAAATCCCACATCAGGAAATATTTGGTCGCCCGCGCGAAATCGAAGGCCATCAGAAATGCTCCCCTTTCCTGGGTGCCGCGAAGCGGTCGAAGGCGGCGACATATGCGCGTACGCGCGCCGCGTCCTTCGCTTGATCCGCCGTGTCGAGGTTATTGGCGAGGAAATGGGCCAGTTCGATCTTGTCGGTCTCACTGGCTTTGGCAAATGCCTCGGCTAGCTTGTTGGATTGCATGGCTTACCCTCCGATCGCGAAGCGGGCCCAGAAACCGCCCATGACGCCGTAACGTGCAAGGATGGCGACCAGAACGACCCAGCCCAGCGACAGGGGCAGGAACACCTTCCAGCCGATCCGCATCAACTGGTCGTAGCGGTAGCGCGGCACGATCGCCTTGACCATGGCGAACATGTAGAACCAGAACCACATCTTGATGACCATCCACCACCAGCCGTCGGCGATGAACGGAACGGGCGACAGCCAGCCGCCGAAGAACAGCAGCGAGAGCAGCGCGCACATCAGGTAAATGGCGATATATTCACCGGCCATGAACAGCAGGTAGGGCGTGGACGAATATTCGACCATGTGGCCCGCGACCAACTCTGATTCAGCTTCCGCAAGGTCGAAGGGCGGGCGGTTCGTTTCGGCCAGTGCCGAGACAAAGAACAGCACGACCATCGGCAGGTGCGGCAGCCAGTACCAGTTCAACAGGCCGTAGGACCCCTTCTGCGCATGAACGATCTCGGTCAAGTTCATCGAACCGGTCGAGATGATGATGCCGATGATGATCAGGCCCATCGAGACTTCGTAGGAAATCATCTGTGCGGCCGAACGCAGCGAGGCGAGGAAGGGATACTTCGAGTTCGACGCCCAGCCGCCCATGATCGAGCCGTAAACCTCAAGCGAGGAGGCAGCGAACACGAACAGGATGCCCACGTTGATATTGGCCATGACCCAGCCTTCGTCGAAGGGGATCACGACAAAGGCGAACAGCGCCAGCATCATCGACAGGAACGGGGCCAGGAAGAAGACGAATTTGTCCGCTCCGGCCGGAATCACGATTTCCTTGACGATATATTTCAGTGCGTCGGCAAAGGTTTGCAGCAGCCCCCAAGGGCCAACCACGTTCGGACCGCGGCGCATCTGCACGGCTGCCCAAATCTTGCGGTCGCCGTAAACCATGAAGATCAGCGATCCCATGACGAAGGCAATGACGGCCAAGCCCTGCAACAGCAGGCTCAGCGCGAAACCGTAGGATGAGGCCCAAAACTCAGCCATGATCTTTCGTCCCTCTCATCACGCCGCGGGAATGCCGCGCGACTTGCATTCCTGCAAGGTGTCTTTCGTTGTCATTACCGTCAGCCCCAGCGGCTTCTTCTCTGAAAGAGTGAAAACCGAGCCGACGATCATCTTGCCATTGCGTTTGTCGCGCAGTGTCCGAATGTGGCGCGCGTACGGAGTTCCGTTCGCACCCGCCCAATTGGCTAGCGCGCATGTGGCATAGGCGAACGCCGTGTCGGCGTCTACCCCACCACGAAGATTTGCCGTCACTTCGACAAGACTATCTCCGGACTTTTTCTTGCTTGACCACGTCTTGACCACCGCGCCCTCGAAGTCCTTGGGATCAGCGGTAAAGCTTACGGGCAGGTTCAGTTTCATCGGCTTCGTCCGCGCCCGGAACTCGGCCAGTGCCTGCTCTTGCGCGGTCAACCCGCGCGAGCGGACAGGCCCCATATCGGGCACGCCCGACAGGTCCAGTTGCAGATTGTTATTCAACATCGCCAGATCCGCCTCGGTCAGGGCAAAGGCGTCCTGACCTTCCGGACTGTCGAGCGTCATCTCGCTGACCGAACCATCGGGTTCCAGAATCAGGATCTCGCCCGATTTGGTCGAAATCCGCCCGCGCGAGACAACCTTCTTGTCGGGTGCGCCCGCATCGCTTTGAAGGACGGTCACGTTCAGCTCATCCGGTTTGGCGGGGGGCCGCGAATCGTCAGACGGGTCCGAGCCGCAGCCCGTCAGAACTGACACCAATAGCCCGATCCCGAAAAGCGCTGTGAGGCGGCTCCCCATAAGTGTTTACTCCGCTGCTATTGCCGGCGCCTTCCGCGCCGCCGCCGATGCCGAAAGCTCGCCCATCAACGGCGAGGAGCGCGCGATGGGGTTGGTCAAGTAGAAATCTTTCACCGCAAGGCGGAAGCTGGCCTTACCCATGTCGAGACGCTGCAGCGGCTGCCATTCGTTTTCGGGAACAGTGTCGATCGCGGCCAGATGCGGCACGGCCTCGACCAGCTTGCGGCGCAGGCCGGCAAGGCTGTCCCACGGCTGGGTCGCGCCCAGTTCGGCGGAAAGCGCACGCAGGATCGCCCAGTTCTCCTTGCCCTCGCCCGGCGCGAAGTTTGCGCGCATGGCCAGTTGCGGACGGCCCTCGGTGTTGACGAAGAGCCCGCTTTCCTCGGTATAGCAAGCGCCCGGCAGGATCAGGTCGGCGCGGTGTGCGCCGCGATCGCCATGGCTGCCCTGATAGATCACGAAGGGACCGGCGGCGATGTCGACCTCGTCGGCACCAAGATTATAGATCACCTCGGCCCCGTCGATTGCCGCGATCAGGCCGCCTTCGGTCACAGCACCCACATCCAGCGCGCCAACGCGGCCAGCGGCGGTGTGCAGGACCAACAGCTTGCAATTCGCGATCTCGCAAAGGCGCATCGCGTTCGCCAGCACGGCCTCGCCATCGGCTTCGCGCAGCGGGCCTTGGCCGACGATGATCAGGCCCGGCAGTTCCGTGCCTTCCGTGACTTTCGGATCGTCCAGAAGTGCGGCCAGCGCGGCACGGTCATTGCCCAAATGCGCGTAATCGAAGGTCAGATCGACGGCTTCGCCCAGCAGCGCGACATCCGCACCACCTGCCCAAGCGCGACGCAGGCGCGAGTTCAGAACCGGAGCTTCCTCGCGCGGGTTTGTGCCGATCAGCAGGATGCGTTTGGCGCTGTCGATATCCGCAATCGACGCGTTCCCGACATAGGCCGAGCGGTTGCCCGCAGGCAGGCGCGACCCGTCGGTACGGCTCTCGACGCGACCGCCCAGTCCCTCGACAAGCTGTTTCAGGCTGAAGGCAGCTTCGACCGGAACCAGATCACCGATCAGGCCAGCAACTTTTTTGCCCTTCATGGCGCGGGCTGCGGTGGCCAAAGCCTCGGGCCAGGTGGCCGGGCGCAGTTTGCCGTTCTCGCGGATGTATGGCTTGTCCAGACGCTGGCGGCGCAACCCGTCCCAGACGAAACGGGTCTTGTCCGAGATCCATTCCTCGTTCACGCCGTCATGGTTGCGCGGCTGGATGCGCATGACTTCGCGGCCCTTAGTGTCGATGCGGATGCTCGAGCCAAGCGCGTCCATCACGTCGATCGACTCGGTCTTGGTCAACTCCCACGGACGGGCGGTGAAGGCGTAAGGCTTGGACACCAGTGCGCCGACCGGACACAGGTCGATGATGTTGCCCTGCATATTCGAAACCAGAGTCTGGTTCAGATAGCTGGTGATCTCGGCATCCTCGCCACGACCGGTCTGGCCCATCTGGGTGATACCCGCGACCTCGGTGGTGAAACGCACGCAGCGGGTGCAGCTGATGCACCGGGTCATGTGGGTTTCAACCAGCGGGCCAAGGTTCAGATCCTCGGACGCGCGCTTCGGCTCGCGGTAGCGGCTGAAGTCCACACCGTAAGCCATGGCTTGGTCCTGCAGGTCGCATTCGCCGCCCTGGTCGCAAATCGGGCAATCCAGCGGGTGGTTGATCAGCAGGAATTCCATCACGCCTTCGCGGGCTTTCTTGACCATGGGCGAGTTGGTCTTGATCTCGGACGGCGCACCATCCGGACCGGGGCGCAAGTCCTTGACCTGCATCGCGCAGGAGGCGGCGGGTTTCGGCGGGCCACCCACGACCTCGACAAGGCACATGCGGCAGTTGCCGGCGATCGACAGCCGCTCGTGATAGCAGAAGCGTGGCACCTCGATCCCGGCCTGTTCGCAGGCTTGGATGAGGGTCATGTTCGGATCGACTTCGATAATCCTGTCGTCGATCTTGAGCTTGCGAAGATCTGCCATCTTGTCTTTCCTTATCCGTCGCGGTGGCGAAGTATCGCCTTGCCGGAACGATCTCCGGCGGTTTCCGCACGATTCAAATGCTGGCCGAAGGCTGGCCCGTGTTTCAGTTCCGCAGTCATGTTCAAATGCGCCGATCCCATCAGTTCACCCTGACGAAGGAACGGTGCACGACTTTCTGGATGCGCTCGCGGTCGCCGCGGCGCAGGACAACCGTCATGGCGTCGCTGTTCCGGTCGAAGGTGACCGTCCCCCGGATCGCCTCGCCGGTGTTGTAGAAAAGCTCGCGATTGGCGGTCGTGGTGTATCGGCTGCCATCCGAACGCCAACAGGCAATTTCGGCATCGGCGGCATTACCGGTCACGCGCAGGATCGGCTTGCCCGCCAGATTGCGTGTCACCCAAGTCCGCACCCCCGGCCCCGTCGCATCGCAATTGATGTCGGTCGGCGCGAGCATGTCGAACTCGAGATAGAATTTCTGGGCGGTCGGCGCGAACGGGTCCGAAGGCTCTCCGGCAAAGGCGTCGGCCGCGATCATCGCCGCCGCCGATGCCGCCATCAGAGCCAGCCCGATACGGTTCATCCACTTCTTCATTTCGCCACCAGAAGGCTGCCGATGACGCTACGACGGTCGATTTCGGCCTTGCCGATGGCGCAGAAACTTTGCGGGTCGTCCGCTTTCGCGCCCTTACGGGTCAGGAATTCCTCGGCGACACCGTAGATGCGTTTCTTCTCGGACTTATTGTCGAGGAACGCGTCGATCTGCTCGCGCGAGTAACCCTTTTTCTCGGCGTAGGACTTGAGCTTGCGGGCTTCGCCGTAAGCGTAAAGCATCCGCGCGTCGATTGTCGGGCAATTACGCCGGATGCGGTCCGCGATGCGGGCGGCGATCAGGCGGTCGTTGATGTATTTTTCCTGCGACAGCGGTTCCAGCGCAACGGCGGGACCGGCAGCACAGAGCGTCGCGGCGATCATGGCGGCTGGGATGATCTTCATGGCGTGGGCCTCCTTGTCATGGCGCTTCGTCATAACATGAGGCCCCTGCCCGTCCTGCTCACCAAGCCGCGAGGCAGCCATGTTTCCCCCGAACCGGCAGGCGCGCAAACGCGCGAGGCCCCCCGAGGGGGACCGCCTTGTCAGAATGTCGAGGGAAAGGGCCATTGGCGCTTACTCCGCAGCCATGGCGCCCATGCGCCCGGTGCGTTTCGCCTTGATGCGATCCTCGATTTCCTCGCGGAAATTGCGGATCAGGCCCTGGATCGGCCAGGCGGCCGCGTCGCCAAGGGCGCAGATGGTGTGGCCCTCGACCTGCTTGGTCACGTCGAAGAGCATGTCGATTTCTTCGACCTCGGCCTCGCCGCGCACCAGACGGTCCATGACGCGCATCATCCAGCCGGTGCCTTCGCGGCAAGGCGTGCACTGGCCGCAGCTTTCGTGCTTGAAGAACTTGGACAGACGCCAGATCGCCTTGATGATGTCGGTGTCCTGATCCATCACGATCATGCAGGCCGTGCCGAAGGACGAGCGCAGCTCGCGCATGCCGTCATAGTCCATGATGGCGTTTTCGCATTGCTCGGCGGTCAGAACCGGGCAGGACGCGCCGCCGGGGATAACGGCTTTCAGGTTCTTCCAGCCACCACGGACGCCACCGCCATGCTTCTCGATCAGCTCGCGCATCGGGATCGACATGGCTTCCTCGACGACGCAGGGCGCATTGAGGTGACCGGTCAGGCCGAACAACTTGACGCCCGCATTGTTCGGGCGACCGAAGCTGGCGAACCACTCGCCACCGCGACGCAGGATGGTCGGGACGACGGCAATCGATTCCACGTTGTTCACGGTGGTCGGGCAGCCATACAGACCCGCGCCCGCCGGGAACGGTGGCTTCATGCGGGGCATGCCTTTTTTGCCTTCGAGCGATTCCAGCAGCGCGGTTTCTTCGCCACAGATGTAAGCGCCAGCGCCGTGATGCAGGTACAGATCGAAGTCCCAACCCGAACCGGCAGCATTCTTGCCCAACAGCCCGTCGTCATAGCATTCGTCGATTGCCGTCTGCAGAGCCTCGCGCTCGCGGATGAACTCGCCGCGGATGTAGATATAGGCGGCATGCGCGCCCATGGCGAAGCTGGCGATCAGCGCGCCTTCGATCAGCGTATGGGGATCATGCCGCATGATCTCGCGGTCCTTGCAGGTCGCGGGCTCGGATTCATCGGCATTGATGACCAGATAGGACGGACGGCCATCCGATTCCTTGGGCATGAAGGACCATTTCATGCCGGTCGGGAAACCCGCGCCGCCACGACCACGCAGGCCCGAGGCCTTCATCTCGTTGATGATCCCATCGCGGCCGCGCTGGATGATTCCGGCGGTCCCGTCCCAATGGCCACGTTTCTTGGCCCCGGCCAGGCTGCGATCGCCCATGCCGTAGATGTTCGTAAAGATCCGGTCCTGATCGTTCAGCATCTAAGTCTTATCCTTGTCCCTGCGAGGACGCATCGCGCCGCCGCCAGATCCGCCAGGTCACCAGAAGCGACCAGATCAAGGCCCCCATCGCCACCAGATCGGCGAGGAAGGCATATTTCGCGGGCCAGCCCATCTGACCCCCCAACCATTGCACGCCGAGCCAGCCCAGCATGGAAACGGCAATCACCACCGCCACCAGCCGCATCTGGCCCGAATCCTTCGATGTCGCGGCGGCCCCTGCCGCGCGCGACGAGCTATCCTTTAGCGGTCGAGCCATCAAGTGGACTCGCCACGGTCGACCGCGCGGGAATGCTCGGTCTCTCCGCCGCTGGCCAATAGTCTGGCCTGACCGACCCAATCATCCGCCTCGATCCGGCCCCCCATACGGCCAAGCCGGTGGGCAAAATCGGCGACTGCTTCGCCATCCCAGGCAGCGATCTGCTCAAAGCGGGTCACGCCGTTCTCATGCAGCCAATCCGACAGCTTCGGCCCGACCCCGTTGATCCGCCGCAGATCGTCAGCGGGTAGTTCCACCTTCTTAGCCGCGGGTTTGGCCTTGGCCTTGCCGGATGCGGGCTTGGCCTTGGGTGCCGCCTTGGCGACTTCCGGCGCCGCTTTCGCCACCTTGGTTTCCGCGACGACAGACCGCCCGGCAGGCATGGCCCCCGCGACGATCGGCATCTGGTTTGACGAAACTTGCGGCTCTGCCACAACCGAGGCCGGAACCATCATCGCTTCCGGCTGGCTGTCGGCCAGTTCGCGTTTCCAGTCAAGACCGGTCACACCGCCGTCGTCGTGAAACAGTTCGGGGCGATCGTTGCAGACCAACCAGACCAGCATCGCGCCGACCATTCCGAAGGTCAGCAACCCGAGGAACAACCCCGCAGCGAACCCGAGATCACCGATGCCCGAGGTGAACAACAACACGACGATCCCGGCTATCGCGCCCAAGATCCAGCAGTTCCTGTTGCAAACCGAACGTTCCATCGTCACCAGCTTTCCTGTTTGTCCGACGCGCGCCGCGCTAACCCTTAGCCGTTGATAGCACCCTTTTCCGTCTCGGTCACTTTGCCAGCCAAGGCGTGGTGATCGGAACCTCGGTACCGTCAATCCGCTTGATCGTGTCGCCAATCCTGACCGCCAGCCCGACGCTGCCGTTGTGCGCCTCGCCCGACTCGGAGGTCAGGGTCGTCGCACCGCCCAGAGGCTCGACCGAGAAGCGACCGTTCTGCGGGCCCGGAACCGGAACCTCACCGGCAGCGAAGCTGTCGATCAGGGCAGCCAGTTTCTCGACGGTCAGATCCTCGTAGAAGTCCTTGCCGATCTGGGCCATGGGCGCGTTGGTGCAAGCACCAAGGCACTCGACCTCTTCCCAGCTGAAGCGGCCATCTGCCGACAGCGTATGCGGGTTGGCCGCGATCTTTTCCTTGCAGACGCGGATCAGGTCTTCCGCGCCGCAGATCATGCAGGTCGTGGTGCCGCAGATCTGGATATGGGCGACAGTGCCAACCGGATAAAGCTGGAACATGAAGTAGAAGGTCGCCACTTCCAGCGCACGGATATAGGGCATCCCCAGCAGGGTCGCACAATATTCGATTGCCGGACGCGACAGCCAGCCTTCCTGTTCCTGCGCACGCCACAGGACCGGGATGATTGCCGATTGCTGGCGACCTTCCGGATATTTGGTGATCTGGGCATTGGCCCATTCGAGGTTCTTGGGGCTGAACTCGAACGAGTCCGGCTGAACAGGGGAAAGACGGCGCAGCATCAGCGGTCAACCTCTCCGAAAACAATATCAAGAGTGGCGATGATCGCCGGTACATCGGCCAGCATGTGACCCTTGGACATCCAGTCGATCGACTGGAGATGGGCAAAGCCCGGAGCCCGCAGCTTGGCACGCCACGGCTTGTTGGTGCCGTCCGAAACCATGTAGACGCCGAACTCGCCCTTGGGCGCCTCGACGGCGGCATAGACCTCGCCCGCCGGAACCTTGAAGCCCTCGGTGTAAAGCTTGAAGTGGTGGATCAGGCTTTCCATGTCGCGCTTCATATCGGCGCGCTTCGGTGGCGTCAGCTTGCCACGGGCCAGAACGTCGCCCGCGGGTTCCGCGCGCAGCTTCTGGATCGCCTGCTTCATGATCTTGGTCGATTCCCGCATCTCGGCCATCCGGCACAGATAGCGGTCATAGCAATCGCCATTGGTCCCGACGGGGATCTGGAAATCGAACTCGTCATAGCATTCGTAGGGCTGGCTGCGACGCAGGTCCCATGCAAGTCCCGAGCCGCGCACCATAACGCCGGTATAACCCCATTGCAGGGCGTCTTCCTCGGTCACGATGCCGATATCGACCAGACGCTGCTTGAAGATTCGGTTCTCGGTCAACAGGGTGTCAAGGTCATCGACCAGACGCGGGAAGCGCTCGCACCATTCCTCGATGTCGTCGAGCAGGTCCGGCGGCAGGTCTTGGTGAACGCCGCCCGGACGGAAATAGGCCGCGTGCAGACGCGCGCCACAGGCCCGTTCGTAAAAGACCATCAACTCTTCGCGGGCCTCGAACCCCCAAAGCGGCGGGGTCAGTGCGCCGATGTCCAGCGCGCCGGTGGTGAGGCCCATCAGGTGGTTCAGAATCCGCCCGATTTCCGAGAAGAGCACACGGATGATGCTGGCGCGGCGCGGAATGACCGTGCCGGTCAGTTTCTCGATCGCCAGACACCATGCATGTTCCTGGTTCATCGGGGCCACGTAGTCGAGGCGGTCCAGATAGGGCAGGTTCTGCAGATAGGTGCGGCTTTCCATCAGCTTCTCGGTGCCGCGATGCAGCAGGCCGATATGCGGGTCGGCACGCTCGACGATCTCGCCGTCGAGTTCCAGAACCATGCGCAGCACGCCGTGGGCCGCAGGGTGCTGCGGGCCGAAGTTGATGTTGAAGTTGCGGATGCTCTGCTCGCCGGTCAGGGCATCGACAGAGCCGTCGTCATAGCTATTCTTGCGGATGTCGCCGTCCATGGTCATCCCTTACATGCGATGCGTGGCGCGCAGATCTGTTGCGGCCCTACGGTCACTTCTTCGCCTCGGGCGCCTTCTCGTCACCCGGAAGCACGTATTTCGCGCCCTCCCACGGGGACAGGAAGTCGAACTGGCGATACTCCTGAACGAGGCTCACGGGCTCGTAGACCACGCGTTTCTCGTCATCGTTCCAGCGCACCTCGACATAACCCGTGGTCGGGAAGTCCTTGCGCAGCGGATGGCCGCGGAAGCCGTAATCGGTGAGGATGCGGCGCAAGTCCGGATGGCCCGAGAACAGGATTCCGAACATGTCGAAGATCTCGCGCTCGTACCAGTTCGCGCCGGGGAAGACACCGGTCAGCGACGGAACGATCTCGTCCTCGCGGATCTGGGCTTTCACGCGGATACGCTGGTTCTGGTACATCGACAGCAGGTGGTAGACGATGTCGAAGCGCGCCGGGCGCTGCGGGTTATCCACCGCGGTGATGTCGATCAGCGTCGAGAAGCGACAATTTGCATCATTGCGCAGGAACTCGATCAGTCCGACAAGGCCCGAAGGGGTGGCATTGACGGTCAGTTCGCCGAACGCGACCTCGGTCGAGACGACGTCGTTCGCGCGGCGCATCGAGATGTGCTCGGCCAGTTCGGTCAAGGCTACGGTATCGACCATGGCTTACCTCACCAACGTGCCAGTGCGCCGGATGCGACGCTGAAGTTGCAGGATGCCGTACAGCAATGCCTCGGCGGTCGGAGGGCAGCCCGGAACATAGATGTCCACGGGAACGATACGGTCACAGCCGCGCACCACCGAATAGGAGTAATGGTAATAGCCGCCGCCATTGGCGCAACTGCCCATAGAGATGACGTAACGCGGCTCTGGCATCTGGTCATAGACCTTGCGCAGGGCCGGAGCCATCTTGTTGGTCAGCGTACCCGCGACAATCATCAGGTCGGACTGGCGCGGGGACGCGCGCGGCGCGGTGCCGAAACGCTCGAGGTCGTAGCGCGGCATCGAGGTTTGCATCATCTCGACCGCGCAGCAGGCCAGACCGAAGGTCATCCAGTGCAGCGAACCGTTGCGCGCCCAGTTGATGATGTCTTCGGTCGTGGTCAGCAGGAAGCCCTTGTCCTGCAACTCACGGTTCAGTTCGGCCGTGGCGAAATCACGATCCGCGCCAGCCGTATTGGCACCGGTCATCACGCCCATTCCAGCGCCCCTTTCTTCCATTCATAGGCAAAGCCGATCGTCAGCACGCCCAGGAACACCATCATCGACCAGAAGGCGACTTCGGTCAGGCCCGCAAAGGCGACTGCCCATGGGAACAGGAACGCGACTTCGAGATCGAAAATGATGAAAAGAATCGAGACCAGATAGAACCGGACATCGAACTTCATCCGCGCATCGTCGAACGCGTTGAAGCCGCATTCATAGGCGCTGACCTTTTCCGGGTCGGGATTGCGGATCGCGACAATGGCGGCGGCCAGAATCAGCACGATCGCCAAAGCGGAGGCCATTCCCAGAAAAACCAGGATCGGCAGATATTCTTGCAGCAGGTATTCCACTGGATTTGGGCTCCCTTTCGCTCGCAGGAACCCGTTGGCGCCCCGCGATGGGTTTGGCTAAGCGCCCCTTTAGCCCCGCCTGCGGGCAGGGTCAACGGTGAGGCCGCATTGTTCGTGACTGTATCGGGAACATGGAGCAGCGGCCACAGTCTTGCCGCCTGAATCCTCGGCAACACCACCCAAAACCAAGAATTTCAGTCAGGTGAATTGCGTCCGATCTGGCCAAGATGGGTGTCCCGAAATCCGCTTGGCAGCTTCAAACCAAGGCCAATCCCCCGATCCGCACCGACATGGGCCAGCCACAAGCCTCCTGCCGAAATGACCGCAGTCGAGCCCGACGCCACGCCCAGCATCATCAGCAGAAAAGGCAGCGCATAGATATGAGCGGCATTGTAGGTTGCCGCGCCGATCCGTTTGCCCGCGAGATATCCGGCCAAGCTCAGATCCGGCACGATCAGCACAACCAGCCATGCCCACCATGGCCAACCCGGAGACGCGAATCCCGCGACCATGACGCCACCCAGCGCCATGCCTGCACCTTCGGCCTGCTGCCACCCGCGTGCGGGACTCACTCGGCGGCCCGGCTGCGGGCCGCTTCAAGCATCGGCGCGAGGTATCGCCCCGTATGGCTTTCGGGAATTTGCGCCACATCCTCGGGGGTGCCGACCGCGACGATGCGGCCACCGCCATCGCCGCCTTCGGGACCGATATCGATGATCCAGTCGGCGGTCTTGATGACGTCAAGGTTATGCTCGATCACCACGACTGTATTGCCCTGATCGACAAGGCTGTGCAGCACTTCCAGCAGCTTGCGCACATCCTCGAAATGCAGGCCGGTGGTCGGCTCATCTAGGATATACAGCGTCTTACCCGTCGCGCGTCGCGACAGTTCCTTCGACAGTTTGACCCGCTGCGCCTCGCCGCCCGAAAGCGTCGTGGCCTGCTGGCCGACCTTGATATACCCCAGCCCGACCTCGACCAGAGCATCCATCTTTTCCCGGATCGAGGGCACGGCCTTGAAGAATTCCTGCGCGTCCTCCACGGTCATATCCAGCACATCGGCGATGGATTTGCCCTTGAACTGAACCTCGAGCGTCTCGCGGTTATAGCGCTTGCCCTTGCAGGTCTCGCAGGTGACGTAAACGTCGGGCAGGAAATGCATCTCGATCTTGATGACGCCATCGCCCTGACAGGCCTCGCAGCGGCCGCCCTTGACGTTGAAGCTGAAACGGCCGGGCTTGTAGCCCCGCGTTTTTGATTCCGGCAGGCCCGCATACCAGTCGCGGATATGGGTATAGGCGCCGGTATAGGTTGCGGGGTTGGAACGCGGCGTCCGACCGATAGGGCGCTGGTCGATGTCGATGACCTTGTCGAGCAGTTCCAGCCCCTTGATCGTCTCGCAGGGCGCAGGCGTTTGGCGCGCCCCGTTCAGACGCAGGCTGGCAGTCTTGAACAAAGTCTCGATGGTCAGCGTGGATTTGCCGCCACCCGACACGCCGGTCACGCAAACGAACTTGCCCAGAGGGAACTCGGCAGTGACGTTCTTCAGGTTATTGCCGGTCGCGCCAACGACCTTGATGGCCTTGCCTTTCCCCTTGCGACGTTCGTCGGGGACATGGATCTCGCGCTCGCCGGACAGATATTGGCCGGTCAGGCTGGCGGGGTCGGATGCGATTTCGGCGGGCGTGCCCTTGGACACGACCTGCCCGCCATGCACCCCTGCCCCCGGCCCCATATCGAAAACGTAATCGGCGTGGCGGATCGCATCTTCGTCATGCTCGACCACAATGACCGAATTGCCCTGATCGCGCAGCCCTTTCAGCGTCCCCAGCAGCCGGTCATTGTCGCGCTGGTGCAGCCCGATCGACGGCTCGTCCAGCACATAAAGCACACCGGTCAGGCCCGAGCCGATCTGGCTGGCCAACCTGATCCGCTGGCTTTCGCCGCCCGAAAGCGTCCCCGCTGCACGGGACAGTGTCAGGTAATCCAGCCCCACATTCACAAGAAATCCCAGCCGCTCGCGGATTTCCTTGAGGATGGCGGCGGCAATCTCGTTCTTTTGCTTGCTCAGGTGCTTGGGCGCGGCCTCGACCCAGGCCAACGCCTCGCGGATCGAGAACTGCGTGACATGCCCGATATGGTTGCCCGCGATCTTGACCGCCAGCGCCTCGGGTTTCAGCCGGTAACCTTCGCAAGCGCCGCAGGGACGGTTGTTCTGGTATTTCTCGAACTCCTCGCGCACCCACGACGAATCGCTTTCGCGCAGACGGCGCTCCATGTTCGGGATGATGCCCTCGAACTGGCGCGTAACCTCATAGACGCGGCCAGCATCGTCGAAGCGGAACGGAATTTCGTCCGCCCCCGAGCCGCGCAGGAACATCTGCTGCACCGCTTCGGGCAAGTCTTTCCACGCGGTTTTCTTGTCGAAACCGTAATGCTTGGCCAGCGCGTTGATCGTCTGGGTCAGATAGGCCGATTTCGACTTGGCCCAAGGCACCAGCGCGCCCTGCGCCACAGACAAAGCCTGATCCGGCACGATCAGACGCTCGTCAAAGAACAGTTCCATCCCCAACCCGTCACAGACCGGACAGGCCCCGAACGGCGCGTTGAAGGAAAACAGCCGAGGCTCGATCTCGGGAATCGTGAAGCCCGACACCGGACAGGCAAAGTTTTCGCTGAAGGTGATACGCTCGGGATCGCCCTCGGCGGGGGCGGTCTCCAGCAAAGCGATCCCATCGGCCAGATCCAGCGCGGTACGGAAACTGTCGGCGAGGCGCGTCTCCATCCCCTCGCGCACGACGATGCGGTCCACGACCACGTCGATATTGTGACGGAATTTCTTGTCGAGAGTCGGCGGCTCGTCCAGTTCGTAGAACTCGCCATTCACCTTGACGCGCTGGAAGCCCTGCTTCCGAAGCTCAAGGAATTCCTTCTTATACTCGCCCTTGCGGTCGCGGACGATGGGGGCCAGCAGATAGGCGCGCGTGCCCTCGGGCATCTCCATCACGCGATCGACCATGTCCTGCACCTGCTGCGCCTCGATCGGCAGGCCGGTGGCAGGGCTATAGGGCGTGCCGGCGCGGGCGAAAAGTAGGCGCAGGTAGTCGTAGATTTCCGTAACAGTCCCGACGGTCGACCGCGGGTTCTTGGACGTGGTCTTCTGCTCGATCGAGATCGCCGGAGAAAGACCGCTGATATGGTCCACATCCGGCTTGCCCATCATGTCAAGGAACTGCCGTGCATAGGCCGACAGGCTTTCGACATAGCGCCTTTGCCCTTCGGCATAGATCGTATCGAAAGCGAGACTGGACTTCCCGCTGCCGGACAGGCCGGTGATCACCACCAACTTGTCGCGCGGAATATCCATGTCCACGTTTTTCAGATTGTGCTCGCGCGCGCCGCGAACCTCGATGAACTTCTGTTCCATCTGCACGTCCTGATTCCGCCAAGGGCAACAGATAGGCATCTGGCCGAAAATGGCAACCGCGGATCAGAACATCACGCGAACATTTTCCAGTCCAAGCTTTAGATTGCCTCGACCAAAGGCATTTGCTAGCGTTTCGTTATGCATATCGGTATATATCGAATCGCTTCCCTCCCTGTTCTGCTCGCCCTGGCTCTGCTCTGGGCGGGCAGAGCTTTTTCGGCGGACATGGTAGTGCTGAACGCGCCCGACCAGAAACCGGCGACACTGGATGCGACGAGCCTCGCGGCCCTGTCGGCAACAGAAACGACGACGGTATATCGCAGTTCTAAGGGCATCGAATCCGGCATCTACAAGGGCGTCTTGCTATGGGATCTGCTGACCGCGACCGGCATCATGACCGATGACCACAAAGCGGCGCTGCGTCACAGCCTGCTCGTCACCGCAAGCGATGGCCATCAGGTCGTCTTCTCGGTCGGGGAAATCGCACCGGAATTCGGCAACCGCCCTGTCCTGCTGGCTTACGAAATGAACGGCGCGCCGATTCCCGACGGATTGCGCATGGTCGTTCCCGGCGATTTGCGCGGCGCACGCCACATCAAGAACATCGTGACGCTGGACTATCGTTGATCAACCGCCGGTATGGCTCATGTAGCGGCTCATCTGCCCCGAGACATGCTGGCGCGAATAATCGAAATCATGCCCTTTGGGCTTGTGCAAGATAGCATCGCGGATCGACTGCCGCAGCGGCATGTCGCTTTCGCTGGCCCGCAGCGGCGTGCGAAGATCGGCGCGATCCTCTTGCCCGAGGCACATATAAAGCTCTCCGGTGCAGGTCATGCGCACGCGGTTGCAGCTTTCGCAGAAGTTATGGGTCAGCGGCGTGATGAACCCGATCTTCTGGCCGGTTTCGTCGATCCGGACATAGCGCGCCGGTCCTCCGGTCCGTTCGGCCAACGGGGTCAGCGAAAAGCGTTCCTCCAGCCGTCTACTCAGATCCGACAAGGGCCAATATTGCCCCAGCCGTTCATTTTCGGTCATGTCGCCCATCGGCATGACCTCGATGAAGGTCAGATCGTGGTCGTTCTCCGCGCACCAATCCAGCAGTTGGAAAAGCTCGTCCTCATTGAACCCCTTGAGCGCGACCGTGTTGATCTTGACGCGGATTCCGGCGGCCTTGGCGGCTTGAATCCCCTCAAGAACCTGCGGCAGACGGCCCCAACGGGTGATCTTGCCAAAACGGTCTTCATCCAGTGTATCCAGCGAGACATTGACCCGCCGCACACCGCAATCAGCCAATTCGCCCGCAAAACGCGACAACTGGCTGCCATTGGTGGTGAGGGTCAATTCATCCAGCCCCTGCCCCAGATGGCGCGACATGGCACGGAAGAACTGCATGATGTTGCGCCGCACCAAAGGTTCGCCGCCGGTGATCCGCAGTTTGCGCACCCCCATATCGACAAAGACAGAACAAAGCCGATCCAGTTCCTCAAGCGTCAGCAGATCCTTTTTGGGCAGGAACTGCATATGCTCTGACATGCAATAGGTGCAGCGAAAATCGCAGCGATCCGTCACCGAAACCCGAAGATAGGTGATCGGTCGCGCAAAAGGATCGATAAGCGGGGCATGCGTATCCATGAGGATAACATAGGATCGGCCCGTGAACGGAACAAGCGCGCCGTTTGGTTAAGATTGTCGCAACCAAGATTCAGGGTTCCGGTGGACATTCTGCCCCCGCGAAAGGTAGCCTTCCACAACATTACATAGAAGAGGACGAGGGCATGAAGATGACCAAACCGTTCCTGCGCCTCTGCGGCGTGATGACTATTCTCGCCCTTGCGGCCTGCAACCAAGGGGACAGCGCCAAGCAATCCGCACGGCCCGGTAGCGGGGCCGATGATGTCGGCGTCACCACTGAATCCGCCGCAATCGCGGGCGCTACCGCACCGCGCAGTTCGGGCAAGACCGTGTCGGCATCGACCATCGGTGTGGCGGGGGCGCAAACGGCGGCCCAGCTAGATACCACCACGCAGACCGAAAAGGCGCAGGCTGCTTCCACCCCTCAAGGCGGACAGCGCAAACTGGGCACGACCATCGCTTCGCTCGGAGACCCCTCGCAGCCGGGTTTCTGGATCAAGACTCCGCTGGTGACATCCGAAACCAATGGGCGCATCGTGAACCCCGCGACCGGAAAATCGGCCAATGTCACGCTGATTCCCTTGAGCGGCCCCGCAAGCGGGGGCAGTCAGGTCTCGCTGCCCGCGCTGCAAATGCTGGGCGTCAGCCTGACCGACCTGCCCGCGATCGAAGTTTACGAAGGCTGATCTTTGATCCAGCGCACCGCCTCACGGCGGGCATAGGGCTTGAGGCGCGCGCCATGCGCCTCGACCCACGCGCTGACGCGTTCCGGATCATGCTTCGAAAGTTCACGCAGCCACCAGCCAATGGCCTTCTGGATGAAGTTCTCGCGGTCGTCGGCCAAACGCTCCAGCCAGCCAAGCACCCGTTCGCGCTGCTCGGTCTCGTCGGGTTTGGGGTTGCGCAGATGCGTCCAGGGCAAAGTGCCGACCAATGCGGCGCGACGGACCCAGAAATTCGGCTCGGCAAGCCAGCCATCGACCTCGTCCAGACGCGAGGGATCGGCGACCAGACGCTTTTCACCGGCCTTCATCACATGATCCGCAATCGCCCAGCCATCGAATTGCGGCACCCATGAAGCGATCAACCTCCAAGCTCCGCTATCATCGGGGCGAATGCGCGCTTGTGTCAGCAGTTTGGCAGCTGCCACGCGAGCCTCATGGATGTCGGTCGCCCATAGCTGGCGGGCCAGTTCAAGCCGCGCCTCGATATCGAGATCGGTCCGCCAATGCCGCGCCAATCCGTCAATCACCGGCACCGAAACGCCCAGATAGGTGCGCGGCACCTTGTGATAGGCCAAAAGCTCTGCGGCCTTGGTCTCGTCGCCCAGGGCGCGCAGTTCCGTCACTTGCGGGATCTCAGTCATCCGCTTCTCCTTCGCCGGGCGTGGAATTTGGGCGCATGAACCCTCACAGCCGGAAAATGTCAAACGCTCGCTCAGGAACCCGAAGCTTGGAGTAACGTTCCCTGACGGGAAAGGAGGCGGATCATACCCGTCGAAAGTCGGCATTCCGAGACTGTTTGACTGAAGCATGACCGCGCCGACCAACAAGATTGCGTCGTCGGCCGAGGCAAACGACGCAACAGGACGGCTAGACCAGCACTGCCAGACGATCGGGCCACGTGATCAACGCCCGAACATAATTCTGGCGAGATCAGGCGGCGCTGACCCGCCAGATCACGTCGCCCACATCATCGGCCATCAACAACGACTTGCCATCCGGCCCCACGGCAACGCCGACCGGGCGGCCATAGGATTGCTTTTCGTCGGCAGACAGAAATCCCGAAAGGATGTCACGCGGGGGACCGGAAGGCTTGCCGTCCTTGAACGGCACGAAGATCATCTTGTAGCCGCTCAGGATCGCGCGGTTCCATGACCCGTGCTGGCCGATGACCATCCCGTCGGGAAAGCCCGGCAACGTGCCCTCGGGCATCCAGCACAGACCAAGCGAGGCGGTATGACCGCCCAACGCATAATCCGGCTGGAGCGCGCTGGCGACCAGTCCCGCGTCTTGGGGAACGCGGTCATCGACGGTCTGGCCCCAATAGCAATAGGGCCACCCATAGAACCCACCATCCTTGACCGAGGTCAGGTAATCGGGCGGAGTCTCATCGCCCAAGCCGTCACGCTCGTTCACGACCGTCCACAGCGCGTCGGTCTGCGGCTCCCATGCAAGGCCGACAGGATTGCGCAACCCGCCCGCAAAGATCCGGGCCTTGCCGGTCTCGATCTCAAATTCCCAGATGGCGGCGCGACCGATTTCGACCTCAAGCCCTTCATCACCGATATTACTGAGCGAGCCGACACCCGCGTAAAGCCGCTTGCCGTCGCTGGATGCGATCAGGCTGCGGGTCCAGTGGCCACCCGGTTTGAACTCGACCAAACGCTTGCCATTGCCCGACAGGCGTCCGGTCGCGCGATCATAATCGAACGCGTAGATGCCGTCGGTATTGCCAAGATAGAAACGGTCTCCGACCAGCGCCATGCCGAATGGCTGATTCTGCTTTTCGACAAAAACCTCGCGATGTTCGGCAACGCCATCACCATCCAGATCACGCCACAGGCTGACGCGGTTGGCGCTTTCCCCAACGGCACGAGCCCGCCGCATGGTCGCGATCATCGCATGATCCATCAGCGAGCGCGGCTTGCGATCGGCCTGCATCGATTCAGCGACCAGAACGTCGCCATTCGGCAGCACCTCGATCCAGCGCGGGTGGTGCAGATCGGCCGCAAAGGCATTCACCTGCAACCCCGGAGCAGCCGCCGGTTTGCGACCATTCGACCAACCTGTCGCGGTCGGCATTTTCAGGGTCATGATCCCCTGCTCTTTGGCCTTGGGAATCGCGGGGGTCGCGCCAATGGCCTGACCGCCGGGCACATCCTTGCGCCGCAACGCGACCATCGCTGCGCCGACCAGTTCAGTCGCCTTGCCCATCAGATCCATGAAACACCCCCGCTTTCGTTCGCGTGCCAAGCTAACCCAGAGCCAGATATCGTCAAGGGCGCGCAGAGCAAAGATCAGCGTTTCCAGACATTTGCAGGTTACGGGCAAAACCCAATTAAAAAAGTCAAGTATATGATTTAATTGAGTTTATTGACAACCCCTGTAATGATTCCTACATAGGGCAGAGGAAGCAAGCCAGCGTAACGCCCGCCAGCGCCTCAAATCACCCACATCCTAAGCAAGGACGCAGGCAAGACCCTGCCCCAGCCACGCTTGCAGGCATTTCCGATTGAAAAACCGCGATGCCGGGCGCGAACGCCCGGCGTACGGGGCGGTTCAGCCCTTTGTCAGTTTCTCAAGACTGACTTTGGTGCGGGCGGGATCCTCCTGATAGCCGATCAGGCCGGAATAGCGGCCGTTCTGGTCAAACAGCAGCGTCATCGCCGAATGATCCATCGTGTAGCCATCATCGTTCGGCACCTTGCGGGCATAGACGCGGAAGGCTTTCGTGGCCTTGGCAATCTCCTCGGGCGTTCCGGTCACGCCGATCACACCCGGCACCCACGAGACATATTCCTGCAACTTTTCAGCCGTGTCGCGCTCGGGATCGACAGTGACGAAGAGAACACGCAGCGTCTTGCCCTGCGCCGCCAGTTCTTCCTGCCAGCCTGCGACTTCGCCCAGCGTCGTCGGACAGACATCCGGACAATGGGTGAATCCGAAGAATACCGCCGTGGGCTGCCCTTTGAGGCTGTCCTGAGTAAAGGTCGAACCGTCTGTGGCCACCAACCGGTAGTCACCGCGACCCAGATTGTCGGTTCCGGCCTCGCTGAGGGTTTGCAATCGGGGCGATATCACCATGAACCATGCCGCCGCCAGCGCAGCCAGCCCGACCAACGTCCAAAGCAGCCAGCGGATCAGCCGCAAAGGATCAGTGGTGCGCATGTTCATTTCCCTTGGCGTTCATCGGTCCGACCTGCAGCGACAGATCGACCTTACCCGCTTTTTCGAACTCCAGCGTCAGCGGCACGGATTCACCTTCGATCAACGGCTGCTTCAGGCCCATCAGCATCAGGTGGAAGCCGCCCGGTTTCAGATCGACACTCGTACCCGCGGGAATCGGCAGACCATCGGGCAATTGGCGCATCTTCATCACGTCACCCTCCATGGCCATCTCGTGAATTTCGACTTTCTCGGCGGCGGGGCTTGAGGCAGAGACCAGACGATCATCGGCGGACCCGCCATTCGCGACAGTCAAAAAGCCGCCGCCCACCGGTGCGCCCGGAGGGGTCGCGCGGCTGAAAGGTGACGAAATCTTCAGATCACCCACCGTAATTTCGGCGGCGGCGTGATCGCCATGGCTTGGCGCGGCAGCACCGTGATGCGCGTGTCCGTTCCCCTTCGCTTCGGTGACATTCAGCGCCGGAGCCGGATTCGCGACACCCTCTGCGCCGGTCACGTCGATCCAGGCCTCTTTCGCCGTGCCGCATTCCTGGATCGTCGGGAAGTAGATCGTGCTGCCCGCAACGACATCGGGTCCGACCGTGCCACGGAAGACAAACTCGTCGTACCATTCATCGGGCAGTTCGCCTCCGGTCCAGATGATCTCGCGCACGCCCTTGGTCATCTGGGTGCCGTGATTGTCGAACGGTCGGGCATAGTCGCCGGTCACGGTTTTCAGGGTCCATCCGGCCTTCGGCATCGGCTTGGCATTGTAGAAACCGTCGGGAATTTGCACGCGTAGCGTCTTGGTCGGCTTCGAGCCGCAACCATGCCCGATGCGGACCACCGCTTTATAGGTGGCGCCCGCAGGGGCCTCGGTCTGCTCCAGCGTAGCATGGGCAAAAGCGGGGCCAGCGGCCAGCAACAGCGAAGCGCCAAGCGCAGCAATGGAGATCGTCATTTTCATTTTAGTCATCCGGTAAACAGTCTGTCGTGCAGGATCACGGTCCTGCGGCGAAGGAGTTTACATGCGGACAGGTGGACCGCGCGCGATCGGAGGAACCGGCCCGGGCAACACAGGCAAAGCCGCCCGCGCCAACGCAAACTCCTGTCCCCGCGAGTTGCGGGATGGCAGCACGACCGGTTGCACGGCATTCAGCGCGTGTTGGGCGTGGCTGCTCCAGATACAAGGCTGATGCGGCTGGTTCGGATTTTTCTCGGAAATCGGTTCGACCGTGCCATCGGCGGCCAAGGCCATCTCGATCGGCGTGTCGCTGCCGCACAGGATGACTGTGACCCGCCCTTCGGTGTCGACGGCGGGCATGGCACCCGACATCACCAAGGACGAGCACAGGAAAGGGATCAGCAGGACAAGTGCCAGCATGCGCAGGAATTCCCCGCACACACCCTGCCCATATGATTCCCGCTGTCGCGTCATGCGTCCCACTATCCGGTTTGCGCGACGTTGCTGCCAGAAAAATCCGCAGCGGAAAAGCCCGCTTCGTATCACGGCCCCCATGCGGCGGGGGATGTGGTCTTGTTTTTTCACCCGTTTCGTTCATCAAGGCAGCAAGCCCTTGGGCTTGGAACTCGGAGGAAAAACGCAGCATGAAGACCTCGATCGCCACCGTCTCGCTTTCGGGCAACCTGACCGAAAAACTGGCTGCCATTCAGGCGGCAGGCTTCGACGGGATCGAGATCTTCGAGCAGGATTTCATCGCTTCGGATTTCAGTCCGACCGAGGTCGGCAGGATGGTCCGCGACCACGGGCTAGAGATCACATTGTTCCAGCCCTTCCGCGATTTCGAAGGCCTGCCCGAGCCGCATCGCAACCGAGCCTTCGCCCGCGCCGCCCGCAAGTTCGAACTGATGAACCAGCTCGGCACGGACCTTGTGCTGTTCTGTTCCTCGCTGCATCCCGCCGCCATGGGGGGCATCGACCGCATGGCCGCCGATTTCCACGAGCTTGGCGATCTGGCCGCGCAACATGGCGTCCGCGTCGGTTACGAGGCCCTGTGCTGGGGCCGCTTCGTCAACGACCACCGCGACGCATGGGAGGTGGTGCGCCGCGCCGACCATCCAAATATTGGCCTGATCCTCGACAGCTTCCACACATTGGGTCGCAAGATAGACCCCGATTCGATCCGCTCGATCCCCGGCGACCGGATCTTTTTCGTCCAGCTTGCCGACGCGCCCGCCATTGATATGGACCTGCTGTATTGGTCGCGCCACTTCCGCAACATGCCCGGAGAGGGCGATCTTGAAGTTTCAGCCTTCATGCGGGCGGTACTGGCGACGGGCTACGATGGCTGGCTCAGCCTCGAGATTTTCAACGACCAGTTCCGTGCTGGCCTGCCGCGTCTGGTCGCGCTGGACGGGCATCGCAGCCTGATCGCATTGCAGGATCGCGCAAGGCGCGAGGAACCGGCCCTGTCCGTGGATCTGCCCGACTTCCCGCCGCCGGCCCCGGTCGAGCAGATCGAGTTCATCGAGTTCGCCACCAGCCCCGAGGACGCAACCGAACTGACCGACCTTCTGTCGGCGACCGGATTCGAGCCCGCGGGCAACCATGTCTCGAAACCGGTGACACTTTGGCGGCAGGGTAACGTGAACCTGCTGGTGAATACCGACGCGCATGGTTTTGCCCGCACGTCATTTGTCGCACATGGCACGACAGTGTCTGAAATCGGGCTGAATGTACCGGATGCTCAGGCAAGCTTCGCCCGTGCGACCGCTCTGCTGGCCCAGCCCCATACGCAAGAGATCGGCGCTGGCGAATTGTCGATTCCTGCCATTCGCGGAGTCAGCGGCAGCGTCATCCGTTTTCTGGACAGCGCCTCGGACCTGTCGCGCATCTGGCAGGTCGATTTCCGGACCGAGTCGAAATCGCTGAACGGCGCGGGTATCATCGGCATCGACCACATTGCGCAGACCATGCCCTATGACGAGATGCTCAGTTCTTCGCTGTTCTACACCGAGATATTCGAGGCTTCGAAATCTCCGATGGTAGATGTGATCGATCCGGACGGGCTGGTGCGATCACAAGCAATCCGGTCGGGAAAAATGCGCGTCACCCTGAACGGGGCCGAAGCGCGGCGCACGCTGGCCGGACGCTTTATCGAGGAAAGTCTGGGCTCGTCAGTGCAGCACATCGCCTTTGCCAGCGCCGATATTTTCGCCACCGCCGCCGCCATTCAGGCACGCGGCTTTCCTGCCCTGCGGATCGGGGCCAACTATTACGACGATCTGGCGGCCCGCTTCGGGCTTGATCCCGCCCTGACCGATAGGCTGCGCCGCGCCAATATCATGTATGACGAAGATGCGGGCGGTCAGTTCTTCCAGCTTTACTCGATGCCTCGCAAGGACGGCTTCTTCTTCGAAGTGGTTCAGCGTCAGGGCAACTATCAGGGCTATGGCGCGCCGAACGCACCCTTCCGTATTGCCGCCCAGAAACGCACCGCGCGTCCTGCGGGGATGCCTCGGGTCTAAGGCATTCGGCCTGAAGCGGTCAGGCCGAAGCGGGTTTTACTCCCACCAGCGATCGATGACGGCGATGTCGTCATCGGACCAGCCGAAGTGATGCGCGAATTCGTGGATCACGACATGACCGACCAGCGCACCCAGCGTGACATTGCCGCGGCTGGACCATTCGTCCAGAATGGCGCGACGGAACAGCCAGACCGTGTCGGGGAAATGCTGCGGCTCGGTCGCCGATTTTTCGGTCATCGGCACGCCGTCATAAAGACCGGTTAGCTCCAGAGGATCGTCGATCTCAAGCTCGTCAAGGAACTCCTCGCCAGCGAAGTCCTCGACCCGCAGGACGACCTGTGCGGCAGGTCCGGCGAATTCGGGCGGAAGTCCGGCAATCGCCTCGCGGGCAAGTTCTTCGATCAAGGCCGCGTCGGGCGCCTCGGCATTCTTCCAGTCTTGCATCTGCTTACCTCATCTTTAGCCCCCGATATGGACAAAAACCGCCATTTGTGAAAGAGCGAAGCCGACAGGAGAACGTCCATGACCACGACCCGTTTCGCCCCTTCCCCCACCGGCCACATCCATGTCGGGAACCTCCGCACCGCGCTGATGAACTACCTGATCGCGCGTAAGTCGGGCGGCACCTTCATCCTGCGGCTTGACGACACCGACCGCGAGCGGTCGAAGCAGGAATATGCCGACGGCATCCAGCGCGATCTGGAATGGCTT
Organism: Paracoccus aestuariivivens; assembly: GCF_009711225.1. GTDB lineage: Bacteria > Pseudomonadota > Alphaproteobacteria > Rhodobacterales > Rhodobacteraceae > Paracoccus > Paracoccus aestuariivivens. Next base: position 174,317 of record NZ_WMIE01000001.1, read on the forward strand.
GGCCTGCAATGGGACCGGATTGAGCGCCAGTCCGACCGCCTTGACCGTTATGCCGAGGCCGCCGACGGCCTGCGCAAATCCGGCCGCCTTTACGAGGTATTCGAGACGCCGGTCGAACTGGACCTGAAGCGCAAGAAACAGCTGAACATGGGCAAGCCGCCGGTCTATGACCGCGCGGGCCTCAAGCTGTCCGCGGACGAGATTGCCAAACTGCGCTCCGAGGGCCGCGACGGCTATTGGCGCTTCCTGCTGGATCAGGAACGCATCGAATGGCCGGACGGCATCTTGGGCGATATCTCGATCGACGCGGCCAGCGTTTCGGACCCGGTTCTGATCCGCGCCGACGGTCAGGTGCTGTATACGTTTGCGTCCTCGGTCGATGACGCCGATATGGGCGTGACCCATATCGTGCGCGGTGCAGACCACGTGACGAATACCGCGACCCAGATCCAGATCATCCGCGCGCTGGGGGCCGAGCCTCCGGCTTTCGCGCATCACAGCCTGTTGACCGGCGCACAGGGCGAGGAACTGTCCAAGCGCCTCGGCGTGCTGGCAATCAAGGACCTGCGCGAAGCCGGCGTCGCCCCCGAGGCCCTGCTGTCGCTGATGGCCCGCCTTGGCTCGTCGCAGCCGGTCGAGCTGCGCATGGATCTGGACAGTCTGGCCGCGAATTTCGAGCCGTCGCAATTCGGCGCTTCGCCGACCAAATTCGACGCCGAGGATCTATGGCCGCTGACCCGCGAAGCGAACCAGGCGCGACCCTTCGAGGTGGTCAAGGATCGCATCGCGGCGCTTGGCGTTCCTGACGAACTGGCCGAACGCTTCTGGCGCGTCGCCTCGAAAAACATCACCAAGCTGGACGATCTGGCTGGCTGGTGGGAGGTCTTCTCGAAAGGTGCCGAGCCGCTGATCGAACCCGAGGATGCCGATTTCATCGCGCAGGCAATGACGCTGCTGCCGCCGCCGCCTTACACGGACGCGACCTGGGGCGAGTTCACCGCAGCCGTCAAAGACGCGACGGGCCGTAAGGGAAAGGGCCTGTTCATGCCGCTGCGCAAGGCCCTGACCGGTCAGGCAAGCGGGCCAGAGATGGCGGATGTCATGCCGCTGCTGCAGGTCGTACGCGCCAAGGCCTAATTCGCTTCAGTTCCAGATTGAATGGGGCAGCCACGTGATCGCGGCTGCCCCTTTTTCGTTTCCGCCGATGCGGATTCCCGCGTGATTTCCATCGCTTCGCCTTAAATGATCACGTCGCCACAGGGGGGGCCGAAGTCATTGAAAAAACCTTCCGCCTCGGCAAGATTTCTTTCCGAAAGCGCTTGACGCCACCCGCCACTCGCCGTAATTAGCCCGCACTCCAGTGGCGGAGTAGCTCAGCTGGTTAGAGCAGAGGAATCATAATCCTTGTGTCGGGGGTTCAAATCCCTCCTCCGCTACCATTTCCTTCACAGGAAATTCGAGAATGAAAAAGGGCGCATCTGCGCCCTATTTTCATTCGTTCGGTCGGCAACGATCCGGCTGTCACCCTGACGCGGCCGATTGGGCCGCGCCTGTCAGATCAGCCGGAAGTTCAAGCGGTAACCCGAAGCTGGGTTTGCGGACCCATCGTCCAGCGGCCGGGCCGGATCACCGGACGGGCCATCGAGTAAACATGCTGACCGCGCAGCGGAGCCGTCACAAAGCGCGACAGCGAGCGCTGATTGCGTTTTCCCAACATCTGCCAGCCCTGAAAGCCGGGATTGAAACTTTCCGTCGACGCACCTTCGGACAGCAGCAACTCGTGGCGCTCAAGCAGGACGTGGTAATAATGCGCAAGCCGCGCATTCGCTTGCGACACACCCGGCATACCCAACATGGCCTTGGCAGCCACCAGCGACGGCCCGCCCGTCTCCGAGCGCACCAGAACCCTGTGTTGCGGCGAAACCGACAGGCGGGCCTCGTTCCCCAGCACGCCCTGCTCAAAGACGACCGGCGCGGTCTTGTCGGTGACGTGAACGATGCTGTGGCCAATCCAGACAATCGGCTGACAGCCATTGTCCAGCGTCTGCAAAAGATCGCCCTGACGCAGCATATGAACCGGCAGATCACCGCGTTTTGTCCGGATCAGCGTATGTGCTGCAAAGCATACGAACAGGTTATCGTAGGAAGTGCTGGGTTCGTCGTCATATGCGCCCGTAAAGACATATGTCTGGCTCGGGTCGATATCGCCGGAAGCCGCGAAGCCGACGATCGGTCCACCTCCATCCAGACGGATGGCATAGATTTCGATCGCATCGGCCGGATCGTCCGAACCTTCGGGCATGATCGTATATGCATATTCAGGATCGACGCGTACATTGTCTTCGTATTCGACCCCGTTGACCGTCAGCGGGCCGTCAAGACGCTGCGAACTGGAACCGTCAAGGAACAGGTTGTCGTCATCCACGACCGACATCATGATCGGTTCGGCATTGGGGTCAAAGGTAAGCGTGGTGCCCTCCATGCCGGTATCGACAGAGCTTGGATTATCGAAAGCCGCGCCAGCACTCGCGACGCTATCGAGTTCCCAAATTACGAAATCTGGCATCAATCGTTCCTTTACTCAGAATTGGAAGCGAAGGCCTGAAGACTCACCTCTAGCGAACGCGCGGAAGTGCCTAACGAATCCCAGCTTATTTGTCCAATTTGCATGGTCAAGTTTCCGAGACCGCATCCAGCACGGGATTCGTGGATTGCCCATAGCAATGGCCTTGGGGCCCGCCGATCATGGACCGGCATGCTGAATTTCAGTTGTCAGTTTTAGGCTAGGAAAGGCTCAGGCGCGGCCGTCGATGCGCACGAAGTCCAGCACGCTGCCCTCACCGGGCTGCAAGTCGATCCATTTGTCGATCTGGAAGTCGACAACCAATGTGGCAGCGGTCGGGTAGCGGCGGAACTCGGGATCCACCGGCACACGCGCCGGAAGCATGGCGGCAAATTCGGCAATGCCGGGATTATGGCCCAGCAGCATTACTGTAGGCTCACTCGCAGTACGCAGGATTTCCAGCATTTTTTCGGGTGAGGCGTGGTACAGACCGGGTTCGAGGCGCAGATGCGGACGAACCTCCAGCGGCGCAACCGCAACGCGTTCCCATGTTTCGCGGGTGCGATGCGAGGTCGAGCATAGCACCTCTTCGGGTTCGTAGCCGCGGCTGGCCAGCCAATCGCCAAGTGCGCGCGCCGCGCGCCGGCCGCGATCATTCAGCGGCCGGTCGTGGTCAGCTTGCGAGGGATCATCCCAAGACGATTTGGCGTGGCGGGTCAGGATCAGCCGGCAGTGTCCGAGAGGTGTCATGGAATTGCCTTTTCGGCCGTGGAAATTTCAAGCAAACCTGCCACAGCTTTCGCTAGACGGGCAAGCGCTCGTTTCCGCTAAACCGACTACAGTCCCGTGCCACCTTGTCGCAGACCCCGGGGTTTCACCCGCGGCTCGGTCGTGCGGATCAAAGAACCGGCACCGTGTTCGGTGAAAAGCTCGAGCAAGCTGGCGTTCGGAACGCGTCCGTCCAGGATGACGACGGCGCGAACACCCTCCTCCACGGCCTTCAGCGCCGTCTCGGTTTTGGGGATCATGCCCCCCGCAATCGTCCCGTCAGCGATCATCGCGCGAACCTGATCGGGATGCATCGAGGTCACGACCTCGCCCGAGGCATCCTTGACCCCCGCCACATCGGTCAGCAGCAGAAGACGATCCGCCTTGAGCGCACCCGCGATGGCACCGGCAGCGGTGTCGCCATTCACGTTGAAGGTCTCGTTGTCTTCCATACCCGTCGCGACCGGCGCGATGACGGGGATCAAACCCGCATTGTAAAGGTCGCGGATGATCTGCACGTTCATCTCGACCGGGCGACCGACGAAGCCCAGTTCGGGATCGTCTGCCTCGCAGACCATCAGGTCGTCATCTTTGCCCGAGATCCCGACAGCGCGCCCGCCTGCGTCGTTGATCGCCTGCACGATGCGCTTGTTCACAAGGCCAGACAGCACCATCTCGACCACTTCGACGGTCTCGCGCGTGGTGACGCGCTTGCCGCGAACGAAACGGCTTTCGATGCCCAGCTTGCCCAGAAGATCGTTGATCATCGGCCCGCCGCCATGGACCACGACCGGATGGATACCGACCTGCTTCATCAGCACGATGTCTCGGGCAAATTCTGCCATGGCGACATCGTCGCCCATGGCATTGCCGCCGAATTTCACCACCACGACCGCGCCGGAGTATCGCTGCATATAGGGCAGCGCTTCCGAAAGGGTGCGAGCGGTAGGAATCCAGTCACGGTTCATGTCTTGCTTTCTCATCAGGAGCCCCCGTAGATCGGCGGTGACACTAGGACCAAGCCCCGGCAAGGTCCAGACCGACAACGGCAAGGCTCACGCCTTAGTCAAGCCCGGCGATAATCGCACGGAGCGTCGCGATTCCCTCACCCTTTTCCGAACTGGTCACGACAATCTCGGGATAGGCGGCGGGATGTTTTTGCAGCGCCTCTTCGACCTGCTTCACGACTGCATCCAGTTCCTGACGGTTGATCTTGTCGGTCTTGGTCAGGACAACCTGAAACGGCACGGCGGCGCGGTCCAGCAGACGCAGGATCTCGTGATCGACATCCTTGACCCCATGGCGCGAGTCGATCAGCGCGAAGGCACGACGCAGCGTCGGACGGCCCTGCAGGTAGTTCTTCAACAGGGCCTGCCATTTGGCGACAACGGCGACCGGCGCCTTGGCAAAACCGTAGCCCGGAAGGTCGACCAGATAGGCCTTTTCGCCCAGGGTGAAATAGTTGACCTCTTGCGTACGGCCCGGCGTATTCGAGGCTCGAGCGAGCGACTTACGTCCCGTCAACGCATTGATCAGGCTAGATTTCCCGACGTTCGAGCGGCCGGCGAAGCAAACTTCGGGGCGGTCGGCTGGCGGTAGGCCATCCATGGCGACGACGCCCTTGAGAAAGTCGATTGGCCCCGCGAAAAGCAGGCGAGCCTCTTCGGCAATCTCTGCTTCGGGTTCAGGAGCGATCGGGAAGGAAACCTTCATGCGCGAATCTCGTCTTTGAGGGCGATCTCGCCGCCGGTAACGACCTCGGCATAGATACCAAAGTCATGATGGCCGAATGCAGCGGTCAGCGCGGCTGGCATGTCGCAGTCAAGACGGCCCGTGTTCGTGTTGGCGCTGGTCGCGGCGCAGCGACCGATGGTTTCGGTAACCCGCAACTCGACATCGCCGATATTCAGAATCCGGCCCACCAGATCGCGTTCGGCGTAAGGCGGCCATCCATCGACCCAAAGATTGCCACGCCAACGCTCGATCCCAAGGGGGTGTCCCACCCGGTTCTCAAGATCGCGCAAGCTGGAAAGCGACAGGATCGACAGCCAGGGCTGGTTCACATCGGTCCAGCCGGTCGGACCTTGGACCAAACGCGTTGCAGAGGGCTTATCGGCGGGCCACAGCGGGGCAACCCAGTCGATCAGCCGCGCGGCTTCGGTTTCGGGATCGAAGACCAGATCAGCCAGGTCAGGATGTGTCAGGCGTATGGCACCATGCGGCGCGCCGTTGACCCAGCCGCCCTGAATGGCTTGCAGCGCAGCCGAAGCCACGCCGCGTACAAAGCAGGATTTCGGCAACCAGCGCTGGGGATTTCCCCCCTCGCCTGCATGACGCTCACCCGCTTCGGTAAGTATCGCCCACAAGCGGTCACCCGGAAGCCGACGCGCCGCTGTCAGCCGCGCGTTGGCCATATCCTCGCCACCGATCGACTTGATCGGGTGGCGGCGGATCCGGGCGATTGTCGCAATCATTTTCCGCCTTTCGTTCCAGCCTTGTCGTCGCCCTTCTTCGGACGGGACGGAATGCCGGATTTGATGTTGCCGAAGAAGTCGGGACGGTGCCCGTGCATCGACATGATCGTGTATTGCTGCCCGATGGTGATGAGGTTGTTCGTGATCCAGTACAGCACCAGACCCGAGGCAAAGCTGCCCAGCATCAACATGAAGATCCACGGCATCCAGGCAAAGATCATCTTCTGCGCCGGATCGGCGGGAGCCGGGTTCAGTTTCTGCTGCATCCACATCGAGATGCCCAGGACGATCGCCAGCGCAGGCAAGGTGAAGCTGTGCAACATCGAGCCTTGTCCGGGCGTGGCCCAGGGCAGCAGACCGAACAGGTTCCACAGGCTAGACGAATCCGGAGCCGAAAGGTCAGTGATCCAGCCGACCCAAGGCGCGTGACGCAGTTCGATCGTGACGAAGATCACCTTATACAGCGAGAAGAAGATCGGGATCTGCAGCAGGACCGGAAGGCAGCCTGCGGCGGGATTGACCTTCTCGCGCTTGTAAAGCTCCATGACCTCTTTTTGGTACTTCATCCGGTCGTCACCGGTGCGTTCCTTGATCGCCTCCATCTGCGGCTGCAATTCCTTCATCTTCGCCATCGAGATGTAAGATTTGCGCGCCAGCGGGAAGACCAGCAGCTTCAGGATGAAGGTTAGCGCGATGATCGACCAACCCATATTGCCGATATGGCCGTGCAACCAATGCAGCAGGCGGAAGATCGGTTTAGTCAGGAAGTAGAACCAGCCCCAGTCGATCGAGTCGACAAAGCGGTCGATGCCGGGGTTTTCCTGATAACCATTGATGGTTTCCCAGACCTTCGCACCCGCGAACAGGTAGCTCGAGCTGGTGCCGGTCGCGCCGGGAGCAACGGTCTGTACCGGCATCCGTGCCTCGGTCTGGAAGATGTCCGCACCGGGGGCATATTTCACCACAGCGGTGAATGAGCTGCCCGGCGCCGGTGCCAGAGTCGTCATCCAGTATTTGTCGGTGAACCCGATCCAGCCGTTTTCCTTGACCTCGATCAGTTCGGCGGGCCCTTCGCCCGCAACCGCATCAAGCTCGGTGATATTCTTGTACTTCTTCTCCAGCAGCTCGCCATCGGTCATGCCGACCGCGCCCTCGTGAAGAACGTAGTAGTTCTGCGTGTCGGGTTTGCCGTGACGCGCGAGAATACCATAAGGCGCCGCCGAGAACGGCGTCTGGGCGGTGTTTTCCAGCGACTGGCTGATCGTGAACAGGAATTTTTCATCCAGCGCATAGGTGCGGCGGAAGATCTGCCCTGCGCCGTTGTCCCAGCGCAGGGTAACGGGTTTGCCGGGGGCCAGCACATCGCCGGACTCGATCTGCCACACGGTTGCCGGACCGGGGACCAGAGCCGGATCGGTCCCTGCGGCGGGCATCCAGCCGTAGACTGCGTAATAGGGCTTCTGCACCGTCGCTTCCAGATTGCCACCGGGCGCGACGGGCGAACCTTCGGCCTGTAGTTGCATCTGGGCTGTCGGCGCCAATAGACGGACATTGGGCGAGCCCGGATCAAGCGTCTCGTGATAGCCGGTCAGCGCGAGATCATCGATGCGGCCACCAGCCAGCGAGATCGAGCCTTTCAGCGAGGGCGATTCGATCTGCAGGCGACCGGCTTTTGCCGAAGGGTCCGCGCTGGCGCTGTCGCCACCGGCAAGGGCGGGCGCAGCGCCCCCTTGTCCCGCAGCCGGTGCGCCGACCACAGGCTGACCGTCAACCGCTTGCGTCTGCGCGGTCTGCGGTGCCGGAGGCACGGGTTCCGGAGCGAAGAAGATCGACCAGACAAGAATGACGAGGGCCGAGAGGACCATCGCCAATATGAGGTTGCGGTTATTGTCTTCCATTCCGGACCAGCCCTTCGTCGTCTATGACCCAATGGGTTCGGGCCGCTTCAACAGAAGCGACCGCAAAAGGTCAAGGGAATTTGCCCGAATCGAGGCCAATGGTCATCATTCTCGATCAAACTTTCACTCGCCGCCTCTCCCCCGGACGCCGATGGCGCGTGGTGTGACCGCTGCGCCCCCATGAATGGCTGACGGCTTACGACCGGATGCGACGGCGGCAACGTTTCAGACGCTACGACCCAAACACAGATTTTGCGGCAGTGAGCTTTTATGCATCACCAGAAAGTCACCGGTTTCCACATGCGACATGATGGGGGCGACGGCGCTACCTTGAAGCGCGCTGAACCCGATCTGGGACAGGAAAGAGCGTTCCTCGACCGTCGTAACGCCATCTCCCAGAACCTCGAGATCCAGGCTCTCGGCAAGGGCCAGAATCGCCAGAATCATGCGTTGTTGATCGCTGCGATGGTTCGAACCGACGATGAACGAACGTCCCACCCGCACCCTTCGGACACCATATCCGCGCAGATGGTCCAGTCCGGCGCTGCCTGTTCCGAAATCGCCGACCGCGATACGGCAGCCAGCATCCGCCAAACGACGCAGATTCGCCTGAATCCTGAGGCCAAGATTCAGGTCCGCAGGTTCGGAGAACTCGATCTCGATCCGGCTCGGCGTCAGATCATGCCTGTCCAATTCCCACAAAATTCTGTCGACCAACAGTTCATCGCTCAGGTCACGCTCGGACAGATGCAGAGAGAGGAAAGGAACGTCATGGCCCGATCTCTGCCAGTGACGCAAAGCGTCGAATCCATGCCGCAAGGTGTCCAGAATGCGATCGACCGGTTGCCCGTCTTCAAGGTTGACCAGAGGTTCTAGACGCAGCGCGATCAAACGGCCGGTATCGCAGCAAATCTGAGGCTGGAAGCGGATACCACCGGCGACAGAGGGTAAAGCCTTCGTCGTTTCGGCCTTTCGTTCCGGCACATAGTCCAGAACCTGCATCGTTCCGCCCGCCGCTGCGGGGTCAATGCGCGATAGCGCGCCATGCCCGTATGCAAGAAGCAGATCGGTTTCGACGGCAGACTTGCCCCGCACGATGACCCCGTCCGCTTTCGCGGCTAGGCAGGAATTGCCCAGATCCACCATTTCCGAACAAATTCTTCCCAAAAGAGCGACTCTTTGGGGCAAGCTGATATCGCTTCGTGCGGGTAGAACGCCCGCAATCTCGATACTGCCGATCCCACGCGACCGAGGCTCCAGACCGAGCCCGATGGTCAAGCGCAGCGTCAGGTTGTCCAGCAACCGCTCGAACAAGGCGGGACCAAGACTGGCGCGGATCCGGTCCGCGTCCAGCAGCCTGAGCACAAGAACCGAGCGCGCCTTACCAATGGATGCAGACCACCGTATCGCCTGCCTGAGCCGACCAACCACCAAACGAAATCCCACAACCATGGCTCATACCGAATCGTTATCCCTGATCCGGACGCTACGGCGGCGATACTTTTTGTTCGGTTAAAGTTCCCGCAGCACCGGCACGTCACCGGCGGGTTTTTCGCTAAAATCCGATCCACCCGGAAAGAGCGAGGTAAAGTCGAACAGCTTCGGATCGGGTAGATGCGAAGGCCGCACATTCATCAAGGCGCGGAACATCACCTGCCGACGCCCGGGGGCGCGGCTTTCCCATTCATCCAACAACTTTTTGACCTGCACACGCTGCAAGCCTTCTTGGCTGCCACATAAATCGCAGGGGATTACGGGGTAATTCATGGCACGGGCGAAACGCTCGCAATCCGCTTCGGCAATGAAGGCCAGCGGACGCAGCACGTTCAGATCACCTTCTTCATTCAATAGCTTGGGCGGCATCGAGGCTAGCCTGCCACCGTGGAACAGGTTCATGAAGAAGGTCTCAAGGATATCGTCGCGGTGATGCCCCAGCACGACGGCCGAGCAGCCTTCCTCGCGGGCAATGCGGTACAGGTTGCCGCGACGCAGCCGCGAGCAGAGCGCGCAATAGGTCCGGCCCTCGGGAACCTTTTCCTTAACGATGGAATAGGTGTCCTGATATTCGATCCGGTGGGCGACCTGACGGTCGGTCAGGAACTCGGGCAGGACCGTCGCTGGAAAGCCGGGTTGTCCCTGATCGAGGTTACAGGCCAGAAGCTCCACCGGCAAAAGGCCGCGCCACTTCAGTTCGTGCAAGACGGCCAACAGGGTGTAGCTGTCCTTGCCGCCGGACAGGCAGACCAACCAGCGGTCGCCGGGCTTGATCATGTCATAGGTTTCGATCGCCGCGCGGGTCTCGCGGACAAGGCGCTTGCGCAGCTTGCGGAACTCGGTCGAGGACGGCGCGCCGCGAAACAGCGGATGGATTTCCTCGTCGTAGGAATCGTCCTGGATGTCGATGTCGTCCCGCATCGGTCTTGTCCTGATCTTGGCGCTGTCGCGCAGGTTCATATCACGGATGACGCAGCAGCGTCAGTCCTGCGGCTCAGAGCCCGGCACGGGGTCGTAGCCATCGCCGCCCCAAGGGTGGCAGCGACATATCCGCCGCACGGTCAGCGCGCTGCCACGCAGCGCGCCGTGGCGCTCGAGTGCCTCCAGCGCATAGGCCGAGCATGTGGGCTGGAAGCGGCAGCCATGACCGACCCAAGGACTGGCCACAAGGCGGTAGGCATGGACCGGCAACGCAACGATGCGGGCCAGCGGGCTCATCCTTTGCCCTCACCTTTCGGGGTGGAATGGATGCGCGACAAAGCTTGCAGCAGGTCAGACTTCAGCTCGGCGAAATCACGTTCGATCGTCGCGCCCGGACGGCCGACCAGAACATAGTCCCAACCTGCCATGGCTTTCGCTGGCAGGATCTCATGCGCAAGAGCCCGCAGCCGACGCTTCGCTCGGTTACGGGCAACGGCATTGCCGATCTTCTTCGAGCAGGTGAAGCCGATGCGGATACCCTCCGCCGGCTCATTTTCGCCGCGGCGGCGGGCGTGCAACAGAAAGCCCTGCGTACCCTGCCGCTTGGCAGAGGCAGCGCGCAAGAAATCAGCCCGCTTTCGCAGGATCTCCGGCATCGGAGGCAAGGCCCCCTTGGAAATGCCGGAAGCCGCCCTGTCCGGTTGCCCTTGCAGGACATTCCGGTCAGCGGCGGCGACTTCGGCAGATCGCGTCATGTGCTCAGGTCACGCCTTGCGGCGCGAACTTATGCGCTGAGCGACTTGCGGCCTTTGGCGCGGCGGGCGTTCAGCACGCGGCGGCCGCCCTTGGTCGCCATGCGCGCGCGGAAGCCGTGACGGCGGGCGCGAACCAGGTTCGACGGCTGGAAGGTGCGTTTCGACATCTTGTAACTCCGGGTCAGTGCGAGTCAGGGTATGGGCATACAGCCCACGCAAGACGCGCCGGTCTATTCGAGGCCCGCTGCATAGTCGGAGCACAGACCTGAGTCAACTACATTGCTGATAATTCGCCACAGCGCGGCATTCGCGGGAACCGCCGCCCAGTCACGTAGGTTTGATCAGCGGCGGTGCAACCAACTGCTGCGCCGCCAACGCCACGGACTAGGGTGGAATACAAAAGGTTAACATGTCCCTGAATACCCTTTCCGGGCGATTCGCACTTCTGACCGGGATCTTCGTGCTGCTGGCCGAATTGCTGATCCTGTTGCCATCGCTTGCGAACTATCGCCTGGATTTTCTGGAATCGCGCCTTGAACGGGCGCAGATTGCCAGCCTCGCCCTGTTGGCGACCGACGAGTCGCTGGCCTCGGATCTGGAATCCGAGTTGCTTGAGAATGCCGGCGTTTTCAACGTCGTCCTGCGTCGCGACGAAGTCCGCCAACTGGTATTGTCTTCGCCGATTCCCGGCCCGGTCGCGGACACATATGACCTGCGCGAACAACCGTTCTGGACCTCGGCGCGCGATGCGGTGGCGCAACTGCTGGACCCCGAGAACCGTGTGATCCGCGTCATCGGTGCGCCGGTCAATCAGGCCGGCCAGCTGATCGAGATCACGATGGACACGCACCGCCTGCGCACCGAGATGATTGATTACGGATTGCGGCTATTGGCGATTTCGGCCGCCTTCTCGATCCTGACCGCGCTTTTGCTGAACGTGGCAGCCCAGCGGATGCTGCTAGTCCCGATCCGGCGCGTCATCAATCACATGACCGCCTATGCGAATGCCCCCGAGGATGCGCGCTCGATCATTACCCCGACCGCAAGACTGGCCGAGCTGAACGAGGCCGAAGCCGCTTTGGCCGCGATGCAGCACACAGTCACCTCGGCCCTGAAGCAGAAGGCCAGACTGGCGCAACTGGGGCAGGCCGTTGCCCGCATCAGCCATGACCTGCGCAACATCCTGACCACCTCGCAGATCTTTGCCGACCGGCTGGAGACCAGCGAGGATCCCGCCGTACGCCGCGCGGCTCCGAAGCTGGTGAACTCGATCAGCCGCGCCGTGAACCTGTGCGAGACGACATTGGCCTTTGGAAAGGCCGAGGAGCCGGCACCGTCGCTGTCACGCTTCAACCTGTCCGCTTTGGTCACCGAAGTCACCGAGGCCGAGGCACTGGCTGCCGAGGTTGCGGATGACGCAGCGCCGATCGAGTTCCTGACCGATGTACCCTCGGGCCTGATGATCCGCGCCGACCGTGACCAGCTTTTCCGCGTTCTCTCGAACCTCGTCCGCAATGCCCGTCAGGCCATCGAGGCCACCCGCCGCCCCGGCACAATCGAGATCGGCGCAAGCGAGGACGAATCCGAATGGCTCATCCGCGTCGGCGATACCGGACCCGGCCTGCCGAAGAAAGCACGGGACTACCTGTTCCAGCCCTTCTCGGGCGGGTCGCGCAAAGGAGGGACCGGGTTGGGGCTGGCCATCGCCGCCGACCTTGTGCGCAACCATGGCGGAAAGCTGGACCTTCTGCGCAGCGACGAAGAAGGCACGCAGTTCTGCCTGCACCTGCCCCGCGATCTGATCATGACCCCGATGCGCGAGGAAAACATGGCAAGCTAGCGGGCCGTTGAATGGCCGTGGCAAGTTTTTCGTGGGATAAGTCACGAAAGTTCATTTTTAACCTTGCACCCTCCAGCCACTGCCTCTAAATCCCCGCCTCACAGCGGACCCGTAGCTCAGCTGGATAGAGCACCAGACTACGAATCTGGGGGTCGGGCGTTCGAATCGCTCCGGGTCCGCCATAACTACCTATCGCAAGATAGAGGAAACCACCCCGAGGGGTTATTCGTCTAACTTCGCGACATCAGGTGTAAGGATGGAATTGTGCCTTGTAACTCAAGGCAATAACATCTAGACCACCGAACTATAGTGGACCCGTAGCTCAGCTGGATAGAGCACCAGACTACGAATCTGGGGGTCGGGCGTTCGAATCGCTCCGGGTCCGCCATACCTTCCATCCCTTACAAACGATGCCCTTATGGCTGCATTCAGCACGTTTGGCATTGCGTCGTTAGCAAATAGCCGCCCCGTGGGGCGACCTTTGTGCATGCGGATCTGCGGCTTCGGCTATTGGCGGGCCAGCCAATCGGTTACGGGGCCCCGCAAGTTCGTTTCGCCGATATCGCGCGCATCGTCGATGACTCGGCGCAATTCGCTCAGATCGACACGCCGGATCAGATGCTTCACCGGACCGATAGACGCGGGCCGCATCGATAGCCGACGGAAGCCAAGGGCCGCGAAAGTCACGGCCTCGATCGGTCGTCCCGCATCCTCGCCACAGAAGGACACCGGCACACGGGCGTCATTGCACCGCTGCAGGATCTGCTCCAGCAGACTGATGAACGAAGTGTTCAAGGTGTCGTAGCGGCGGCGTACGCGCTCGTTCTCGCGGTCTGCGGCGAAGAAGAACTGTTTCAGATCGTTGCCGCCGACCGAGATGAAATCGCACATCTCGAAAAACTTCTTCGGTGCAAAGGCCAGCGAAGGAGTTTCCAGCATCGCCCCGACCCGTACATCGGTCGGCATGCCGTGACCCAGACGCTGCTCGCGCGCGATCTGTTCCATCAGCAGGCGATGCGCCTCTTCGAATTCGTTCATCTCTGTGATGAAGGGAAACATGACGTAAAGCGGACGCCCGACCGAGGCGCGGATCAGCGCCTGTAGCTGCATCCTGAGCACGCCGCGCTTGTCCAGACCCACACGGATCGCACGCCAGCCCATCGCGGGGTTGGGCTCGTCCTGCGGCTTCATATAGGGCAGCACCTTGTCCGAGCCGATGTCCAGCGTGCGGAACATCACAGGCTTGCCCTGCGCGTTCTCCAGCACCTTGGTATAAAGCGCAGCCAGTTCTCCGCGGCGTGGAACGCGGGTTCGGGCCAGAAACTGCAACTCGGTCCGGAACAGTCCGACACCTTCGGCGCCCGAGTTTTCGAGGCTGGGAAGATCGGCCATCAATCCGGCATTCATATAAAGCTGGATCGTCGTGCCGCATTTGGCCGAGGCAGGAAGGTCACGCAGACCGGCGTAACGCTGCTGGGCTTCGGCCTGCATCGCCATCTTGTCACGATAGGCCTTGGCGATGGTTTCCTCGGGGCGCAGATGCACCATGCCGGTATCGCCATCGACAAAGATCTGGTCGCCGTTCAGCGCCTCGGAGGTGATGCGTTCGGCGTGGATGACCAAGGGAATCGCCAGCGCCCGCGCCACAACTGTGGCATGGCTACCGACCGAGCCCTCCTCAAGCACGACGCCGCGCAGCTTGCGCCCGTAATCCAGCAGATCTGCCGGTCCGATATTGCGCGCAACCAGGATCGGGTTCTCGGGCATCTCGGCGCCGGTATCCTTGCCCTGCCCCGTCAGGATACGCAGCAAGCGGTTCGACAGATCGTCCAGATCATGCAGCCGGTCGCGCAGATAGGGGTCAGCGGCGCTTTCCAGCCGCGCACGGGCCTGACTTTGCTCTTTCTCGACCGCAGCTTCGGCAGAAAGGCCACGGTCGATCGCCTCCTCCATCCGCCGCAGCCAACTGCGGGAATGGGCGAACATGCGATAGGTCTCCATGACCTCGGCACTGTCACCCGCAGCCATGCTGGTCGCCGCCAACATCGAATCGACAGTGGTGCGCAGCATCGCAACGCCCTCGGTCAGGCGCGCCTTTTCCTTGAGGGGGTCTTCGCCCACCGGATTGGCAATGACCACGCGCGGTTCATGCAACCAGACCCGACCTTCGGCGACGCCTTCCTGCGCGACCCCACCGCGGAACACGATCGGAAACCGGTGCTGCAACGGCATTCCGTCCGATTGCGAGCCCAGAAACGCGCCCAGTTCTGCCATTTCGGCAAGAACCATGGCGACGACATCCAGACCGTATAACTCGTCGTCGGTGAACAGTCGGGCATCGCGGGACTGGACGACCAGCACGCCCAGCTTTTCGCCGACCCGCTGGATCGGAACCCCAAGGAAGCTGGAATAGACCTCTTCGCCGGTCTCGGGCATGTAGCGGAAACCCGGCTCGGACGGCGCGTCGGCGGTATTCACATAGCGGCCCGAACGGGCGACGCGACCGACCAGCCCCTCGCCCAGTCTAAGGCGCGTCTTATGAACGGATTCAGGCTTCAGCCCCTCGGTCGCGCATAGCTCAAGGGTCTCGGGATCGCGGAACAGATAGATCGAACAGACCTGTGTTCCCATCGAGTCGGCGATGTGGTGGGTAATCCGGTCAAGGCGATCCTGCCCACCACCGGGAGCCGCCAAGATCTCGCGCAGCCGCAGAAGCAGCTTGCGCGAGTCGCTGTCCTTGCGTTCGGGCACAGATCCTCCGATCATGGCCCGAGACGTCATTCAGGCCTGCTCAAGTTCGAAGGCATCATGCAGTGCCTGCACCGCAAGTTCCATATATTTGCGGTCGATCAGGACCGAAATCTTGATCTCGCTGGTGGAGATCACCTTGATGTTGATGTTCTCGTCAGCAAGCGACTTGAACATGCGCGCGGCGACGCCAGCGTGGCTACGCATCCCGATGCCGACGACCGAAACCTTGCAGACCTCGGTATCGACGACCAGATCGTCATAGGCGATGGTTCCGGCCGCGCGGGCTTCTTCCATGACCTTGCGCGCACGCGCGACCTGATTGACCGGGCACGAGAAAGTCATGTCGGTCACCGAACCGGGGTGATCGTCATAATCCTTTTCCGAGATGTTCTGGACGATCATGTCCACGTTCACGCCAGCTTCGGCGAGAGGGGCAAAGATCGCGGCCGAGATGCCCGGCTTGTCCTCGACGGTCACCAAGGTGATCTTGGCTTCCTCGCGGGAATAGGCGACGCCGTTGACGACTTTCGATTCCATGATTTCATCCTCATCGCAGACCAGAGTGCCCGAATTCTCGTCGGTATCCTCGAACGAGGACAGCACCCGCAGGCGGACTTTGTAGCGCATGGCCAGTTCGACCGAGCGGGTCTGAAGGACCTTCGCGCCCAGGCTGGCCAGTTCCAGCATTTCCTCGAACGCGATCTTGTCAAGCTTGCGCGCTTTCGAGGTGATGCGCGGATCGGTCGTATAAACGCCGTCCACATCGGTATAGATATCGCAACGCTCGGCCCCGAAAGCCGCTGCGAAGGCGACAGCGGTCGTGTCCGAACCGCCGCGACCCAGCGTGGTGATGCGGCCCTCGGGCGAGACGCCCTGGAAGCCTGCGACCACAGCGACTTTCATGCCTTCGGCAAATTTCGTGTCGATGTTCTTGCGCGGAATGTCCACGAAGCGCGCCGACGAGTGCTGCGAGGTCGTGTTGATCGGCACTTGCCAACCCTGCCAGCTGCGCGCGGGGACATCCATCTCCTGCAGCGTCAGGGCCATAAGGCCGGCGGTCACGTTCTCGCCCGAAGCGACAACGGCGTCGTATTCACGCGCGTCGAACAGCGGAGAGGTCGCTTCGACCCAACCCACGAGTTCGTTCGTCTTGCCCGACATGGCACTGACGATAACGATGACGTCGTAACCGCGCTCAACCTCGCGCTTGACCTTCATCGCGGCATTCTTGATGCGATCGAGATCGGCCACCGAGGTGCCGCCGAATTTCATCACCAGAAGCGGCATTCCCTTGCCCCCAGCTACCACAGGATATCGGAGGGCGTTCTAGGGGCGGGATCGGGAAAGGGCAAGTGCGGAAAGGACTTGCCCGTTAGAACGGCGCCCTATCACGCAAAATATATGGATTCAGTCAGGATTCCACAAAATCGGACAGGCCAAGACGGCGGGAGCCCCAGAACAGAGCAACGAATTCGCGGATCACCGATCCTGATGACAATGAGGAAACTGGTCGGGGCGAGAGGATTCGAACCTCCGGCCTACGGTACCCAAAACCATCCCAAGATACTGTTATGCATTTGGTTAAAAGCAAACCGCCGACTAACTTCAGAAAACGAGATCAATGCGTTACGATGAATCTGCAAACCTGCACAGCTTCAGTTAAGCACCAAGTCGGACCAAGAGTTCAAGTTGTCACCGCTTGACCTCCCGCCCCGAAAGACCTTCACATTTGACGTAAAAATTGCATTTGTTGCCTAACCAGACCTTCGAGGTAGGCCATGTATCGTTTCAGTTTTTTTGTTGCGCTCATCTCATATTCAACTGCGATCAATGCGCAGCAGATTGAACTACGCCTTCACGGGTGCCAGACAAAGAGTGACAAAACATACTTCTGTCAATTGTCCAACTTAGGACCGATTGCTATTCCAGCCATCGAATATAACGTAACTTTGGCAGAAGATGGACGAACCTTCCCTTGGGCCGAGCATCGATCAGGCCAAGAGATTGCCGGCGGCCTTGAGCCCGGCGAGACAATGGATTTAGCAATACAGCTGCCTACGCTACCCCTGCGCGCGAACGAAGAAAACGTATCCATTTCAGTTGAACTTCTTCCGCAGTACCTGCCGCCACCCAGACCGCCAGCAGATGCGCCCGCTACAGCAAAGACTTTCGCCAATCAGGTCGAGGCCTGCTTTAATCGTAGCACCCTTTCAAGTGCTGCGGCAAATGGAGCTATAGACGTAAATGTCACTGGACTAAAAATCCAGAAAGTCAAGAATTACGTAACAGACGATGCCGCGGCGGAGCAGCTATTTCAGGCCGCCCGCAGAGCAATTCTAGTTTGCATGTCGAGAAACGGCACAGCAGACGTTGATGTATCGCTTCGGTTTGACGGTTCTGGCGTTCATGGTCTCCCGAGTGATTACTGACTACCAATCATCAAGACAAAGGCATGAACAAATATTAGTTTAAACCAGTCGTGCAAGTTCGTCACTACACCCGCTTGGCCAGCCAACTCTTATATGCGGAAGAATGACAACTAGACTGTCACCAGTTCGCTAGATCTCGATCACCGGCAGCGCTCTCAACTCCCGATTCCGCTGCTCCCAGCCCGGACCGCTGTACTCAGCATCTACGATCACCGTCATGTGCTCAGCGCCGCGGTGACCACATACCGAGCAGCGAGCGCGTCGAAGCAGTTCCGCACGAGAAATTGACCGAGACATGCAAATCGTCGATCGATGCCCGCAACGGCAGGTCAGATGGATATAGTGGCGCATTGGGCAGAGATAAGACGCGCTCCCTTAAGCGCAAAAGAGCCAAGACGGCTGCACAATGGCCTTCTCGGGCGCAAATCAGCATTTATCAGGCAAGTTTCGCTAAGTCTAAATAGTGACATGCGAATCTTATATAAAACTGATATTCTCATCGGCACTGTTGATGATTCTGTCAGAGGTAAAGTGCATGCCCTACATTCCCACAGGCACCTCATTAGAGGACGATATCTTAACCGCAAACGGTAGTGATTTTCACACTACTACCTTTCTTTACGGATTGACCTATACGATAGGTATGCTGGGGAATAGCAGTGGCGATGGAACACTATTGGATCCATACCTGTTAATGACACCTCCAGAAGGTGCGGTTGTCTACAACGACGATGCGGGTATTGGATTAAATGCTCTGATCACCTATCGAGCGATTACCACGGGAACACACAGTCTAGAGGCCACATCCTTTGACGGTGGCACAGGCTCATACACCATTTCGATTTCCGCAGGTCTAGGAACTCAAAATGGAGATGTGGTGAGAGGTTCTCAGTTCGCCGACATGGTCAACGGGCTAGGAGGCAATGATCAGATTGCTGGCCTTGGTGGAAATGATCGCATATCCGGTGCTAGCGGCAATGACACTCTTGGAGGGGGAAACGGCGCCGATACACTGCTTGGGGGAGAAAATAGTGATGTCCTCATCGGTAACACAGGTAACGATGTATTGCATGGTGGCAACCATAACGACGTAATTTATGGCGGTCCGGGAGCGGATATCTTAGGCGGAGGCTTTGGCGCTGACCGGTTTGTATTCCAACTAGCTGAGCACTCTACGGCTGGATCTGTCGATCGCATTGTCGCATCGGAAGGAGCCATCGCAATGCAAGGAGTGGGAGCAGTCGGTGGCGATGTGATCGACCTTCAACAAATTGATGCCAATACGACAGTCTCGGGAAATCAAGCCTTTGTATTTACCGGAGGAGGATTTGACTCTGGGCAGAGATCTGCTGGTCGCGTCTGGCTAGAGGAATATGGTGGCAGAACTTTGCTCCGTGGCAACACTGACGCAGATGCACAAGCCGAGATTTCAATTTGGATCGAAGACGGCAACGTTGCATGGAATCGGTATTATGCTGGTGACTTTGTCCTCTAACCCCGAGCTGTTAAAGGATACGATCCATTAACAAACAGGCGCTCCTGCATAAGCCTGATACCCAAAAACCGCCCCTCAGTGCGAATCGAGGGGCGGAATCAAGCTCTTATACGCAACGACCCGCTAGCAATGGGCCTCTGCAACTTCATAGCAATTCCCCAAGGCGCGCTCATCCACGTTTCCCATTCCTGCTGAGTTCGCAGAATCACGGGCATGGCCTTTGGGTGGATTTCCTCGACCTCGGCGTTTGGGGAACAGGTCAAAAAACCAAATAGATCGTCGGTCGTTTCGCCGTCCTTGACCTTGCGGATACTAGTCCAGCCCCGCACCTCTATACCGGCAAAGAACATGGGGCCACCATCGATCGACGCGAACCATACTGGCTTCCGATCGGCGCCTGGCTCACTAAAGCGATCAACCGGAACAAGGCAGCGGTGCTCAGGTCCCAGCCAGCGCCGCCAATGAGGTGATCCGACGTTTCGGATATTGGTCACGCCGCTATCACGCCCCGATGCGGGCAGATAGGTCGGCGGGGTAGGCATTCCCCAACGCGCCTTCACGATTTCTGCGCCATGTACACCCTGCCTGATTATAGGTGCCAACCGGTCAGGATATGCATCGTCAGGCCAAGGTTCATTGCCTGTTCGATCATGAGCAGGAAATAACCGGCCTATCTCAGCTGCAGTGCGGATCGGGGTGTAGAGGTTGCACATCCTGTCAGGTTGAAGGGTCGCATAGCGATTCGCCAGCATTGAGATTGAGACTGGGCTAAGAGGCAGTCCCTCGGTCTAAGAGGCGAGGTGATTGACTGATGAGTTGGGCGTTACTTGACGCCCCACTTGGCAAAGATGGCGCCTGAGATCCCGAGAGCCGAGACTATTGCTGTCACAGCGGTCTCCAGATGGATCGTCAGGATGCCGGTATCGGCGTTGAAGCCCACGCCCCAACCAGTCAGGAAACCAGCCAGCGTGACGAGGACTGGCGACAGGACATAAAGCGCCATGCGGACTGCGATGTTGTTCATGGGTCATTCTCCAATAAAAAAACCCCGACTCGGCGGGGTCGTGTGGCTGGCGCAATCCGCGCCCTAACATGTGACGCTGCGGCACATATTGCTGGTCTCACACCCCTTAGCTAAAGGCGCGCGGTTAATTGGTTAGGGTGTGTGGTTCGATGAACGGTGTTACTGAGGCTTGGGAAGATACGCTTAAACGCATCGAGAATGTCGAGCGTGGCACGGACCATTTAGATGTTCAGCTAGGCAGGGTTCTCGGGGAACTGACTGACATCCTGAAAAATCAGCACATTATCCTGTCGAACCAAAATAAGATCATCCGCAAGCTGCTGATGATTTTGGGTATTGCCCTGGTCACGCTCGCTGTCACGATGGCGTCGGGCTTTTACTCCTGAGAAGCGAGACCTCTTACGCCCCCGAAAGCGCGGCGATCCGGTCGCGGGCGAGGTTGAAGGCGTCCAGCGCGGCTTGACTGCGCGGACCCCATTTGCCGTCAATTTTCGAGGTGTAGAGGCCGAGCGCGGCGAGGATGGTTTGCATCTCATGCTCTGGAGTGGCCGCGCCCGCTTCGAACAGTGCGCGCTCGGCGGCACGGCGACGGATCAACCCGTCCAGCTTCACGCCGTCATCATAGATCCAACGCCCGAACTGTTCGGCAGCGCCCGCGTAGTCGCCCGCGTTCAGCTTGCGCAGCAGCGTGGACGATGCCACCTGCCCGCGCCCGAGGTTGAACACGAACGAGACAAGCGCCCCGAACTGGTTTTCCGTCAGCGGGACTTTGACCATTTCGGCAACGTCCGATTCCGCCCCCACCACATCGCGCGTGAGGATTTCAGCCGCTTCCGCTGCCGTAATTTTCATCCCCGCCATGACGCGTGGTGCGCCTGCGGCAGAGGTATGGCCGTAGCCGATTGTTAGCACGTTGCCGGTATCGTAATAGGCAGTCGTGCGCAGGCCTTCGAACTCGCGGATCAGCGCGAATGCAGCGTTGTTCGTTTTCATGGTGATCTCGCAAAGAAAAAGCCGTCCGGAAGGACGGCGTGAAGGGTTGCGGGTTGAGGGCTATTCGCTCTCGATCCTCGCCTCGATCTTCCGCAGACTGTCGAGGATCAGGATCATCCGCTCGTCCTGCCGCGCATTATTGGTTTCCAGCGCCCGCACTCGCGCCTCCGCGGCCGCAATGGACGCGGCGTTATGCACGACCCGCTCGTTGATATTGTCGGCGCGACCCGAGAGATTGCCCCACGCCACCGCGATTGACACGATCATGCCCCCTGCAACGAGGATGTTGCCCGTTGAAATTCGATTGTCCACTTGCACCATACTCATTGCGGCCACCTGTAGCGGATGAATGTGAAAAGCCCCGCGCAGTGGCGGGGCCGCTCGGTGAATGCGCGAGCCTCACAGCCCGAAAATCGATCCAGAGCCGAACGCCCATGCGTTGATCTGGTCGAGCAGCGCGGGTTCCGCATGCGCATCGTGGCCAACGAACGTCAGCGCCCCCGCCATGCGACCCGAATAGCTGTCAGCCGTCCCGAGCGCGTTATGAGCGCCAAGCGTCATCAGCGTTTGGGTCGGCGGGTACGGCACCGGCCAGACAGCCGTCGCCCATGTCCAGGATGCCGCGCCGGTCGCCCGCACGCCGCATTTGACGGTCCGCGTATCGGGATCGAGGCACATCGCCACGGCCTGCCACGTATCGAGTGGGATACCTCCTGCCGGAATCTCCGCATTGCCCCAGTTCGGCGAGACATCACCGACCCATGCATACATGCCGAGCTGGCCGCTGGTCTGGCGCAAGATCCACGTATTGCGGCCCGTGCCAGTCGAGCGGGCTGACAGCAGGTGTTGGTTGACCGCCGCATCGGTGATCGTCGGGCGGATGATCAGGACTTTCGTCAGCTTGCCGATTGCCAACTCGCCAAGCGCCATTTGGTCCGGTCGTGTTTTGACAAATTCCAGCGCGTCCGTCAGTCCACCGGGGCCGCCGCCCGCAAGATAGGCGGGCTGGCTTGCCGGCACGCCCTGTGTCAGCGGACGTGAGGTGCCGATCGGGTTGATCTGCGAGACGCGCTGCGTTCCGGACACGTCACCGCGCACGATCGAGGGCGCTTTGAATTCGAACCGGTCGGTCAACCCGAGGCCCGAAAAATCGATGGTGCTATCAAAATAGGTGGCGAGCGCCGGATTGACCGGATCGCCGGTGCCGATGATTTGAGCCATAGCCAGCCCCCTCAGATCGTGATGTTGAAATAGTCGGACGCCATCCAGCGATGCATCGGACGACCGGTCAGGATCGCGCGGCCCTGCCAATCGGCGCGGATGTTGCCACGGTTGGCCGACCGGTTATCGCCCCATGCGGAGTTAACCGTTCCGTCATTGTGCATCGCATAACGGACCTGCAGCGTGCCGGAACTCGGCTCGCTGGCAAGCGTCAAGGTGATGCGGCGACGGTCCACGACTACGCTGGCGATGGGGACGTTCACGCCATCAACTGAAGCCTCGAAGCCGTAGAACGGGATTGGCGCGCCGCCCGTATAGGCCCCTGTCGTGGCGTTATACGTCCCGCCAGTCTGGTGACGGTCGGAAACGATGGACGTATCTGCGATGACGTCATGCGCGCCGATCACGTCGAAGGTCACGACCGCGCCCGAGCGGCGAGGATTAGCCAACTGCGGCCCGCCCCATGGTTCACCGCGCAACGTTTTCTCTGCCGCGATGGCCCGCAATTCGCCAACCTCGACCGAAGCCCAGCGGGTCAGGTGGATGTGGTCGATATGCTCGTGACCGTAGCCCCCGGTGACCATGACACAATCATCCCGCTCGCGGCACAGATCTGACGTGACCTTGATGTGATCAGCGTAGCCTTTGTTCTGCGTCGGCATCTGCTGCATGACGAGGAACACCGGTTTGACGGTCTGGCCGGTGATCTCCATGACCGTCTCGCTCATCCGGTCGAGCAGCAGTTCCAGATTGGTGCGATAGGTGGCGTAGCTGTCGTCGGTGTTTGCCTGCCCGTGCGTCCAGGGAATGAAGCGCACTTCGTAGGGCACGCCCAGACCTGCGGCGATATCGAAAGCGTCTTGCACAGCACCTTCCCACGCCGCCCAGCACGACCCGTCGCCTATGGCATAGGGCAGATCGAGCGGCGCGAGAACTTCCAGAGCCGTGCCGCCCTTGGCCTCGGTGCGGGCCATGACGACTAGCGGTCGGCCTTCATCGTTGGCGGATCGCGCCAGCCGGAATGCCAAAGCACCCGTCAAGGTCTGGATATCCGCGTCCGTCTCAGACCCCGCGGCGAATGCGGTTGCCGGCACCCGGCCTGCCGCGCCCTCCCAGCCCAGAAAGCCCCGCCCGTCATTCAGGGTCAGCACGTTGCGAGGGAACCGCTGGCCAGCCAGCGTGTAGCCTGCCACATCGTTTTGCGCGATGCCGGTCTGGGCGTTCCGCGCTTCCCACGACTGACCATAGGCGTGAATGCCGACAATCGCACCCATAGGCTTGTGGAACTCGGCAGGCCCGCTGGTCAGCGTGGGATAGTCGCCAACCGCAACGGGCAGATTGTCGGCGATGTATGCCAGCGTCCGTTCGTCCGGCTGGAATCGCACGCGTCCGCGATAGTCCCACGCCATCAGCGTGGTCAGCCCGTCGCTCGACAGGATACGGTCCACCCAACGGCCAGAAGTCACGCGGCCTGCAATGTTTCGCGCTATCAGCTTGGTCGCCTCCCAAGCCCCGTCCAGTGCGCGAAATCCCCCGAGCAGGTAGCGCAGGCGGGCGTTGATTGCCGACTTGGCTACAAACTCGTGCATGTAGGTCTGAGCTTCGTCGGTGATGACCGCACGCCGCGCCGCTTTTTCGTCGTCCATTTCGGACGGGGCCACCACCTCGACCAGAGGCGTTTGCGTCGTCGCGCTTTCCCGCCGGTAGATCGTCGGGCGGGTCAAGCCATCAGCGCCCCTCGAGACGACGGCAAAGGACTCGTCGTCCGCAACTGCAGCCCGACCGATCGCGATGGTATCGTAAAAACGAGCATTGAACGCCGCTGCGACCGCTGCAGCCTGCGCGTCCAGCCGCGCCTGCTCGGTGGCGCTGCGATGTGCTGTCGTCTGAGTACGATCCGAGGCGGTGGCGCTACGGTCCTGACCCGTTTGCGCGCGATCCAGCGCCGCAGCTCCGGCCGCCGTGGTCGATGCAGTTTCGGCCTGCAGGATGCGGGCCTCACGCTCCTCGATCGTCTCCGCCACGCCGACCGCCCGATCGAACCGCTCGCGGTCCGCTGGGACTATCCCACCGGGCAGTCCACGCCATGATCCTACTGCCATTAAGGCCTCCGCGCGTTGATGCGATGGTCTCCATGGCCATCGAGCGTTGACCAGTCGTTTCCGATCTGGATCTGGACCGCGCACCGATAGGTGCGGGCGTCTTCCAGGATCAGTTCGCCAGTGAAATCGAATGCGGCGATAGACGGATGATCGAGTACCGATCCGTCTTCGTACCGGAACGGTCCCGAGGACACGTATCCGGGGATCGTGATGATCACCCCAGATCGAGAAAGGACAAGCCGCAGCGATAGCCCGTCCAACGGCATCGGCGCGCCGTCCGGCTGATCGATCGGGAAACCGAGCGTTCCCGCCTCACCAATTACATAGTCGAATTGCGTCATTACGATCTCGCAACAAAAAACCCCGCGCGATGGCGGGGCGTCAGGTTTCAGGATTTTCGGGTCACTCGACTCGGATGATCCGCAGGATCGCGCTGATGATCGCGTTAGACCCCGCCGAAGCCGCGTAGAGCGTCAGGGCTACGGCCCCGCCGCCATTGACGCTGAAATACCCAGACGCCGTGTCGGACGCCCCCGCGCCAGCCGGAACAGCGGGCCGGTCGAGAATGAACGTGGTTAGCGGGAAGGCGATAACTCCTGCGCCCGCAGACTGTGCCACCTGGAAGTTGATATTCCCCGCCGTGGCGCCTTTGGTCGCTTGATATTCGATGTCGAAGCGGTACCGCTCTCCCGGCGCGACGGTCACCGTGTTGCTTGTGCAGATGACCGTTGCCGAGGCCGTCACCGCGACCGCCACGCCAGCAACAGAGTTTTGCGCTCCCGCGGCGGCATGGATACGGTTACCCAAAGCTGTCGCCCCACCTGCAAAAGTATAAGCGCCGAAGCCGGTTTCTTTGACGGACCCCACGCCGATAAACATGTTGTCGGTCATGATGTTATCTGACGCCACGGTCAGGAAGCCGAAGCCGGTGGACGCCCGCCAGATCGTGTTATCGCGCACGTGGGTGGATCGCAGAACATCGAAGGTTCCCGGCGACGAAACCAGACCAGCCTCGCTGCCGTCACGCAGGTGGTGGTAGCAGAGGATTTTGTTGTCGCGGATCGTGGACAGCGACATGGTGTTGGCGCTGATCGCGTAAAAATTGTACCCCCAGACGGCAGCATAGCGGTACAACTCGCAGCCGCTGATCAAAACCTCGGTCATGCGGGTCGTGGTAATACAGAACTGCGACGCGTTTACGTGGCAGTTCTGAATCCACAGCGCCGGCTGCGTATTGGTCGGCGCGATGTCCGAGGTCACATCAGCGATAATGCCGGTCCGCGCTGCGACAACCTTGCTATCAATAACGCGCAGGCCCTCGACCGGACCGTCGAACACGATGCCGCGC
Source organism: Paracoccus aestuariivivens (assembly GCF_009711225.1). GTDB lineage: Bacteria > Pseudomonadota > Alphaproteobacteria > Rhodobacterales > Rhodobacteraceae > Paracoccus > Paracoccus aestuariivivens. The sequence continues at coordinate 200,393 of NZ_WMIE01000001.1, forward strand.
TCAACGGCGCGAACGTTGGCATTGTAGAATTCGATTGACGTTGCGGTGTCAGCCTCGGCCACGTCATCGGTCGTGACGAGAATGCCGGTCGTGCCGTCCGTCCACGAGAAAGCCGACGCGCCGTTGGCAAAGGACAGATCGCGCCGCCCGTGAGTGCGGACATCTTTCATCACCGCCATGTTAGTGTTGTGGAAGTGGAACCCCACGGTCCAGCAATGGGCGAACTGGTCCACGCCAACTGCGTTCAGGTTCTCGAAGTAGAAAAAACCGTCGCGTCGGGCTGCAACAATGCCACCAGATGCAAGCGACACCTTGAAGGCGGTGCCAGACAGCAGCCCGTTGGTGAGAAATTTACAATCCCGCCAACGGGTCAGCTTCGGGACCGCGAGGCTGACATCAACGCCACCCCCCGCGCCCGTATTCAGGATCGTCAGACCCGTGACCTGCGTCTCGACATTCGTCACGGTGATGCGGCGACCACAAGCGTAGATGCGGCCAAGCCCCCCAAAAACTATGTGACCAGACCGCAAGGTGCGTTCCAATGCGTCGGCGTCGTCGATCAATCCGTTGCCAGTCGCGCCGTAGGCCAGCGGGGTAACGACCCCGCCGCCACCAGGGAGGACACGCAGCATAATGCCGCCCGCGGTGGTGATGTCCGGATCTGATGCAACAACCTCGTAGGCGTATCCGCCGATACGGGTCTGGATCACGTCCCCGACCGCGACAGTATCGAGACTGCCAGCCGTCAGCGTGAAAGATGTGTCCGCTTTGAGCGCCGCAACGCTGGACGACCAACGGCCCGTCTGGTCGGTGCGGTCCACGCGGTCGATAACCGCCTCGATCCGCCCGTCCGCCTCTGCGATCAGGTCGGCAAAATCACCTTCAAACCGGTTCGACCACTCTCGGAAATCCTGCTTGCCCGGATAATGGGTTCCCGACCGTGGGTCGCCTCCCGGCGCAGGGCGTCCAACCGGTTCGTCCGGCAATCCGTCCCCGGTATAGCGGACATAATCGCGGAAAAGGATGTCAGCTGTCGTGGGCATAGCACCTCGCACATACAAAAACCCGCGCGAGGCGGGCTGAGTCAGTCAGATTTCAGGGAGATCAGGCGGTGGCGGTCACTGGACCGGCCGTTACGGACGCGACTCCGGAACCGTTGATGGTGATGGCCCAATAGTATCGCAGCGCCGAAGCCCCCGGCGGATCGTCGTCGTAGCCGGAGACCTGTCCCGCCAATCCATCCACGGTTTTGATATGCGTTGCCGTCGAGAAATTGTTGACGGAGTTGCGGAAAATCTGCGTCTGGTAGAAATTCGATGCCGCATTGACCCAATCCAGAGCCACAACCCCGCCAGCAGCAACCGCGCTGAATGATGTCGGCGGGTCGGGCTGCTCGGCGTTGGCCCGCACCGTGATCGATCCGGTATTGACCCAGTCCGTGCGACCAGCCCACTTAATGCGGACGGTGTGCGTGGTGTTGTCATCAAGAATTCCCGATTTCGCCCGCAATCGCCCGCCAGTCATGGCAACCCATTCTCCCGGCCCGTCATCACTGACATCCGCGACCGAACCCGGCGAAGTCTCGGCCCGCAGCCGCAGCCCTTCACGGTCCGGATTATCCACAGTGACCGCGATCTGGGCGCCATAAACCCCCGAGCTGACAAGCACACGTTCTTGCGTCAACACCGCGCCAGCCGGATTTCCAGTCGGATTATCCGGCGTCGGAATTGAGGTATAGGTCAGCGGCAGATCGGTTTCCTCGGTCGGGGCATGCCAGCCATAAGGATTGTCGAGGCTCGCAATACCGATTTCACAGAACCCGGACGGAATGTCGAAGGTGTGGCCGGTCACCTCAAAAACACCATTCAGCCCGATATCCGGCGCAACAACGCCGATCGTGTGGATGCCATTCCCTTTCGGCCACCGCGCTTTCATACCGACCAGATTGGTCCGCAGCGTCCCAACGATTTCTCGGCGATCCTTCGCCATCTTGATTTTCATCAGCCGCTGCAACTGCGTCCCTGAAGGACACATATCCAGATCAAGCTGCTCCGTCCGCACCTCGCTGTTCGCCAGGGAAACGGCATCCTCGATTTCGCGCACCTCGATCGGCTGATAGGCGTGTGCCGGACTGACAAACGAGCCTTTCAGAACGTTATAGGCATCCAACGGATCGTCACCATCGCCCAGATCGAACTCGAGAATGTCGGCATCGGTGATCGTTACATCGGGCACCGACCATGCCCCGCCCAAAATGCCGATCTTGCCCTCGGCAGTCTCATAAAGCTGCGCATCGCAGACCGAGAGCATCCGTGCTGTCACATCTTTCAGCGACTCATCCAGTGCATAGAAACCGCAGAGGCTATATCGCGGCTCTGTCCCACCATTTTTCAGGGCCACGGTTTGGCTGGAGATCGTCACAAAATTTGCCCAGCTGTCATCGTCCAGCTTCGACAATGGAAACCCCCAACCATCCGGATGGGTCATGAAGTCGCGGATGCATAGACCCGCATTCTCGGTATATTGCTGGAAGCCCAGCAGGTTGCGCACCCGCGAGCCCCGCACCTCGACCTGTACCTTGGTGCCGGGACCATTCGGAAAATACTTGCCGAAATCCTCATCCGAGGGATCGCCAAAGCAGGTCAGAAACGTCGCCTGCCCTTCAAGCCGATGCTGTGCCGTCCATAGTGCCGGGAAAAGGCTCAGATTGCGGGGCGGAATCGCGGTATAATCTCCGCCATTGCCGCTGCCGTCGCGGAAATAGCTGCGCTTGTATCGGGACACCCTGCCTTCGGCATCCTGCGAAACCGGCTTACCATCCCACCAGAACTGGATCAGCCCATCGACACGACCGTGATGGCATACGACCAGCTGGAACAACTCACCCTGCGCTGACTCATGGAATGAACGAACGCCTCCAAGCAGCAGCCTGCCCCAACCGCGGATGCGCGGCTGATCGGCCTGGCTGATTGTAGCCTTCACCGTCTGGCCATCGACCTTGCGTCGCTGCATTGCCATTCCGACGATCGACCAGCTCAAACTCTGGCCGAAGGCAATGATTGCACCAGCGGCTGTCGTGCCGATCGCACCGGCAATCCCCGCCCAAGCAGCCGTGCCGGCAATAAAGGAAAAGATCGCCATTCATTTCACCCAAGCCAGCTCCGCGCGCCGGTATCCAAGCCGCGTCAAATCCAGCCCCTCAGGGCCGGTCGATAGTTGAACCAAGGTTGCCCCGCGCTCGGATGCCCAGGCCTCGAAGCCGCGCAGCAGCCTGAGCCCCGAACGATCCCGCGCGAACCAACCCATCTCTTGCGCGATCAGCGCCGGGTTGATGATCGTTGGCCGCAAAATGCCCGCGATGAACCCACCACCCGTTACAGCAACATATCCGTCGTCACTGGCAAGCAATCCCGCCAGTGTCCGGGATACCCATGCGCGATCAACAGGAACCGGACCGGAAACGGCAACCCGAAGATCCTCGATCATGTCGACGATGTCAGGGATGTCGATTGACGCCGCGCGCCTCATTTTCGCCAATCCGTCTCGTATCCGTTGGCGTAAAGCGGCAAGCGCTCGAAGCCGATATCCCCGGGATAACGGGCCTGCTGATCGGCATGGGTCCAGCGCCCGCGCGGAGCGGCATTGCGCTTGAGCCAGATGCCCCAGGTCTCCAGGGTGATGCGGCGCTGCGTCGTGCCCGTTCCGCCATAAGGCATGCGCTGCATGGTTCCGGTGTATAGCGACATCGGCGATCCGATAGGGTCGCCGTACATCAACTCACCCCCGCCAGCGGTAAATCCTGCCATCGTCGCATTGGCGAAAAGCTGCAGATAGACAGTGACATCACGGTTGCGTACCCGCGCCTTGGCGTTCAGAGCCAACCCCAGCATTTCCGGCGTGGCAGCTACGGTGAAGTCAACCTGCCGGGCCGAGGTCGAATAGCCGCTGGCGATCGGGCTGACCGCAATCAGGTCACCCAGACCCTTCCACCTGTGGCCCGCAACATCGAGATCACCGAAGCCTGTCCACCAACGCTGCGGCGAATCCAGAAAATCCATATGGACCAGCGCAGCCTGCGCAATGCTGCCGTTGCGCAAAACCTCGTCGGGAATTGCCAGAAGATCATCCCGCGCGGTCATAGCGCCTCACGGAACTGCACCTGCACGGTGGGATAAAGCCCCTCATAATCATGCGGAATCGCCCCTGCATCTTCATTGACCAGCCGCATCCTGCAGACTGGTCGGTTGATGTTGACGACAGCGCCCGCCGCGACAGCCTCCCGCAGCGGCGGATCGAAATGCACGGAATAGCGCGGGCCGGTCTCGGTCTCGCGCGAGAGATCTACATAACGGACGCGGTGCAGGCGGTCGGCGATACTGAACAGATGCCCCGGTCTCAGCCCGAGCGTGTCGGGATAACGGACCTCGATCTCGGTCGCGCGCAAAGCTGCAGCCCGGTTGACCACGACATGCACCGACTCGCTATTCACGAAGCCGAAATGTTCCATGGTCTGGGCATCGCGCAGGTTGGCAATGGTGAAGAACGGCACGCGCTGGCCATTCGCATCCCGTGGCAGGTACTTGTCAAAGACCGGCACCAACGTGGTGCCGATCCGACCCTGCATCTGCGCAAGGAAAGCACTCCACTGCAGAGAGGCTGCCTCATTGTGCAGAATCAGAGTCAGCGATCCGGCCCAACGCCCGCGCATGGTAGGTATGGTCGTATCGACACCGGAAATGCTTTCCTGCGGTTCCTGCGACAATCCGATCAAGGAAAACTCGGATCGCCGCAGCCCGGGAAGGTGCGGAAAGGTGACCTGCATCAATACGCCATCTTTTCGTTGCGCCGGACATATTCCGGGGTCTTTGACAGGGTTCGCTGACTTTCCTGACGGATTGAGGCCTTAATGGTTGCCAAGATCCGGCCGTCATCGGTCAAGGTCAGCTGCGATGCCTGCAATTCCGGTCGCAGCGCCCCACCGGCCTTCTGTGCCACGATCTTGGACAGGCCACCCGGAACGACATCCGAACCGCCCGGCAGCTTGACGATTTCACCGGAGCGTTCATTGATCTGCGCCCAGCCGCCGGAGAAGTTTTTCACGCCGTTGGCAAACCCCGGAATTGCGGGCAGGCCAGCGCCACGCAGCGCGCCTGCCAGAGCATCGCCACCGCCGCGGAAGAAGTTGCCCATACTGGCGAACAAGGAACCGCCACCACCAAAATTGGAGAAAGCGTTGTCCCATGCTGCCGCCGCGCGCATTTCGACCAGCTTGGCGACAATGTTAGCGAGCGCATCCTTGACGCTCATCGCGCCGGTGCTGACCTGCGTAAACACGTCCTTCATCGAATTGCGCCAGTCCAGGGTGCGCTGGTTTGCTTCATCAAGAGTGGCGTTCTGGCGGGTCAATGCCGCGATCTGCTGGCCGGTCGCGCTGGTCGCCGAGACCTGCGCCTCGCGCAGATTTTCCCAGACAGCCACTTCCGTTTCCGACATCCCGAACGTGCCTTTAAGCTTTTCGTTTTCTTCACGAAGGCGCTTCATCACATCCTGTAAGGGGGTTAGCTTCGCAGCGGCATTCTTGCCGGCCTCGCCAGCCTTGTCAGCCGCACCGGCAACACCGGTATCTGAACCAAGAGCAGAAGCCGCTTCAGTCGCACTTTCCGAAACCGTCTTGTTGAGCGCCGCGAGTGACGTGAGCGGCGCGCTCGCCGCGTTCCAACTCGCGCTGAGCGTCTCTCCGGCTGCCCCCGCAGCATCGGATGCTTCGGACGAGGCCGCACTAAGTCCGGCAATAGCTTCTTGAAACGGCTCGGCAGTGCTCAGCGTCGTCCCGAAGATCGTGTTCATACCGGAGGCGATCTGCGACACAAACCATGCGAAGTTCGACAGCATGTCATGCAGAGCCGCGAAGAAGACGCTCTTCATTTTCTGAACGCCGCCACTCACCGCCGCCGGGACCATGTCAAAGGCGATGCCAATCCGATCGAAAACCTCGACCGCGATGTCCTTGAGCAAGCCAAAGGCCTCGCCCACCCCGCCTGCCGCGTCCACCAGATCAAGAAACTTCCCGACCAGATACCCTGCAGCCACGACGAGCGCACCGATCCCGGTGGAAATCAGCGCACCGCGCAACAGGATGAAACCGCGCGAAAGCGATTTTGCGGCTACTGCAGCTCGCGCCGCTGCAAGCGATTGCGCACCAAGTGCCATTTCCAACGCAACTGACTGCGCCACCGCCGCGGTCATCGCCCTCACTGCCGTGACCCCGACAGCAACGGCATAGCGTGTCGCGAAGGCCGTCGCGACGACGATCGCGATCCCCGCCAGCGTCCGCATCCCGCTGGAAATCGCGTCGGCATGCCGATGAAAGAACATGGCCGCCGAGGTCACTGCCGCCGCGAGCATCTTGATGACGGGCACGGCCTGCGCGCCGATGGTATTTTTCATGCCATCAACAGCCAGCCGCATGTCAGAGATCGCCGACTTCCCCTCGCGGAGAGATGCCAGCATGGGGCCACTCAGGATTGCACCCATCTTCCCAGCGCGATCGCCGTATTCCTGCATCAACCTGCCGCCATTCTTCAGCAGTGGCAGCAGCAGGGTGCTGTCAGAGGCCATGGCCTCCATGTAGAAGGTAAAGTCCTGCTGGTTGACGTTGGCCTTTTCCAGCGACGACACATAAAGCTGCATTGCATCCGCACCCGAGAGGTTGCGGAACTGCTGTGCGGTGACACCTATTTTCGGGGCGATCTTCTCGAAGAAATCCGCCATCGGCCCGCCGCCCGTCTGGACGAAATCGCCGACTCGATCGTTCACGTCCTTCAGGATATCGCCCAGCTTTTCTTGCTCGATACCTACCGATTTCGCACCCGCGCTCCAGCGCTGGAACTGCTCAGGCAGGGTATTGGCGACCTGCGACAGACGGTCGATCTCGGCACCTGCTTGCACTGCGCCCACACCCATCGCGGTCATCGCGGTTCCGAATGACGCAACCATGCCTGCGGCGATTTTTCCAGCAGCCGCAGCGAAGCGGGTCAGCTTGCTGCTGGACTGGCTAAGACCGCGCGAGAACTGGGCGCTGTCGAGACCAAGATTGACGCGCAATGCGCCGATGACCGATGCGACCATGATCCACCTCAGGCATTAAAAAAGACCGGGCAGATCACTGCCCGGCATGACGGGCCAAGGCCCGGTCGATCCTGTCCCATTCTGCGTGGAACATCTTTGCCCGCTCGGCACGATCAGGCTTTTCGCCCAGAAACTCCGGCAGCTGGATGACCCTTTCCAGATGGGGCAGCATCGCGCCGAACCAGACCAGCTCACGATCGCGCCGGTCACGCAGATCCGCACCTTCCATTTCCAGATGCAGCAGCCGGGGCGTCAGATCCCAGAAGCGGGCGGGATCAAGGCCGAGGCGCAGATACTGCCGATAGGCCGCCCCGATATCTAGCGCCGACGCGGCTTCGGCGCTTTCGGCTTTCCCGCGGGCTCAGGATCCGCGTCAGGGCTGCTTTCCGTCATCAAGCGATCAAACGCGCCTTCATTCTGGGCCAGAAGATCATCCACCAACCATCTGTCAGCCACATCGGCATGATGGCGCTGCAAGGCACCAAGGAACATGGCCTGCACAATCTTGAGCGGCGGCATCCAGTTTTCCGGAGCATCAGCCGGAGCCTCCAGCTGATTGAAGAAGTCGTTGCCGAATTCCGCCTGCAGATCGGCCAGAACGCTCATACCCAATGACAGACGATAGTCCTCGCCGTTTGCCTTCAGGCGCAGGTCACCACGAATATTTGCCATGATCAGCCACCCACCGGCGGCACGACACGCGGGTTCGGCGTGACGCGGTTGAATATCTTGAATGCCACGGTGGACATGCGCTTTTCGCCGACCGCCCCGGTCGGCGTGAAGGCGTTGACATAGCCACGATAGGTGCGGCGCAGCCCGGCGACGACCATTTCAACCAGGATATGTTCTTCGGTCCCGGCTTCGGTCAACCCAGCCAACTCATCCAGCATGGTGTCGCCCTCATCAGCGGCCCAAAGCTGTTTGTCGATCGAGTAATCCGCTGCGGCCATCAGACCCGGCTTGGTCTCGCGCGAGCGGCCCGGCGATTGCTGGTGCGTGACGTCCTGATCCTCAGGGGCACGCTCAGGCATCGGCAGGGTCTCGACGCCGAAAATCTGGGTGAAGGTGGCTGTGGTGCTGCCAGCAGCGAAGCGACCGATCCACAACTGATCGTCCCAGCTGACATCGGCCTCTGAACGGCGTTCAGGCATTGGCGTTTCTCCAGTTCGTGATGAAGTCCATCGAAATCCAGTACGGGCGGTCCACCGCCTGCTGGTTTTTGTTGCTGCGTTGCTGCGACAGCGAGATGAGACGAAAGCCGCCGGCGCGATAGCCGTGCAGCACATCTCGCACCGCCCGTGCCACAATCGTCGCGCCGCCGAAGGTCAGATCGTAAACATCGACCTGTACCCGACCCTGCCACAGACCGTCCGGCCCCTGCTGGGTCAGACCATCGACATTATCGATCAGATGCAGCGCGATTGCGGGCGGTCGAGCGCCTTGCGGCACCTCACCCCAATTGATGTTTGCAGGCGCAACCAGCGCCATCACCGCTGATGAAGTCGTCAGCAACGCGCGAAACTCTTCTTCCATCGCGCTCAAGCCTCCCAGCCGTTCCGTTTCGCCTGACGCTTGATTGCCGCCTCGATCTCCGCCCATAGAAGCGGCGCGAGCCTGTCGACGGTCGGCCGAGCCTCCGCATCGAAAGCGGGCCGCATGAACGGCTGGGGCGCCGTGCCCGGATGTTGCGCGCCAGCAAACACGCCGCCGACGATATGCGGCTCGGTGCCGAATTCGACCAGATGGCCATGACGCCCCCCTGCGCCCAGTTTGTAGGAAGGACCGACAAACAGCTCGATGGAAGACCGCTCATCAGCCGTAAGCTTGCGGTGCTTGCTCTTCTGGCTCTTATTCAGCAGGCCGCCGATGATGACGGAATCGCGCAACTCGCCATCATCGACCGGCGCCAGTGACTTCGCCATGTCGCGCATCGGCCCAGCAGCCTTACGCAGGGATTTCCGCAGAACGGAGCGATTCACCGACTTGGAGAGGTTGTCTAATGCCTTCTCCAGATCAGCCAGCCCCTGAATATTCATCCGCGACGAATTTGCCATCAATCCACCCTTGCGGTTGCGGTGATTTCCAGAAGGTTGCGGCGGCCGAGATCGTGAACCCCGGCGATGTCATAGACTGCCCCGCGCCAGACCAGCCGATCCGTTGCAGTGATCCCGCGCGAGAAAGCGCCAGACCGGATCACGAAACGACAGGTCCGGCTGGCCTCGACCCATCCTGCAGCCGCCCGCTCTGCCTCGGACAGAAACTCGACTCCGGCCCAAACCGGCGGCCCATGATTGTCCGATGCCGGATTGGCGGCATTCCAGACCCGATCCGCGCTGAAGCCGTCATCCCTGATGCGGGCGCGGCGGAACTGGATCCGCTGATCAAGCCTTGCCATCAGCGCACCTCGCATGGGCGGCGGTACCGCGACTGCCGCATGATCTGGTGAAATCCGAAGCTCAGCGACGGTCGGGTATAGGCTTCCTCTACGGTGATGTCCGAGGCGTGCCATTCCTTGACCAGAAGGATGATGGCACGGCGCAGGCGGTCCGGGATGGTACGTGGATCGGCATGACCGACCCGCACCTGCAATGTGTCACCGACATAGTCTTCGCGGATGAACCGTGGCTCATTGAAGGGGCGAACCAACCGCCCGCTGGTCACCCCGACCAGCTCGATCGCCGGTGCGCAGGGCAGCCAGAATTCCGACCAGCAACCCTCGGGCAGATCGATCTCGACCACACGTGGTTGAATCGGATGATTGGTCGCCGTTTCGATCACATCGGTCGCAGCGGCGATCAGCTGGTCAAAGACCATGGCGTCGGCTTCGTCGAAATGAAGCTGCTCGGCCAACTCCTTGACGGTGACCGGCAGATCGTCCGGCGCGTCGATGATGCGCATGACCGATCAGCGGCCTTGCTTGGGCAGAACCGCCTTGCCGGTTGCAGCCGGTTCCGCCTTGGCCTCGGTGACCACGCCATCGGCATCGACCACCTCTGCAGGCTCCGTGGGCGCGGCCACGGGATCAACCTTCAGTGCGGCCTCGCGCCGGTCCAGATCCAAGGCGCGCGCTTCCAGATCAGCTTCGCGGGCAGCAAGATCCGCCTCGCGGTCAATGAGGTCCTGCGCGGCGCGTTCGATTTCGGCACTGGCCTCCTTGAAGGCATCGGTGTCGCGCGGATCGATCAAGATGGAGGCGATCACGCGATCACCAGCCTCGGGCTGATCGGGGGCTTTTTCGGCAATTCCCTGGTCGATCAGCGCCTCGGCCTGATCGGCATCGAACCCGGCAATTTCTCCGGCATTGTAGCGCGACCAACCGCGCAGAAAGGTCAGGGCAATTTTCCGTGCCATGCATGCAGTTCCACAAATGAGGGGGAAAAGGCGCGGGCGATATCACCCGCGCCAGGGATCAGAGCGACCAGCCCTTGGCGTTGAAGCCCGCAAAGGCCACGTCATGCTCGAGGGCGAAGTCATGCTCGGAGATCGCGCGCATCAGGGTCAGGTCGTTCTGGAACGCGCTGATCCAGTTGGTGCCATCGTAGTAGCTGGCGCTGGAGTCCACAGTCAGCGTCAGATCCATGCTGTCGCCAATCATCGCCTCCGAGAACTCGCCGAAATAGATTTCGGTCTCATCCGCCGCTGTGGCGAGGTTGTTCGCGATCTGCGACGTGGTGTGGATCGGTGCGCCCAGCAGCCGCCCACTGGCCTCGATCGACGGGAACAGCGGATTGCCGTTCGCATCCTTGAGCGAGGCGAGGAAGCTCTTGGCCGAGGCGCGCATGATCCAGCCGGGATTGGTCAATGTCACATTAGCGTCCTCGACGCGCGAGACAACGCGGCGCAGCGCGACCTCGGCTGCAGCCGCCGTCGCAGCAACGCCCGAGTTCAGGGCGGCGGTCCAGTTTCCGGCCACCAGCCAGTTGCGAATGCCCCTCGGCGTATTCGCGGTGCCATCGCCACGGATGAAGGCCAGATCCTCGCGTTGCGCCATGACCTTCAAGAGGTCGTCACGCACCATCTGGGCCATGGCAAAGCTGGAATGGCGCAGCAGGGAATTGCCGACCGGAACCAGACCGGTCAGCTTCTTGAACGACTGATCCAGCTTGTCGAAGGTCGGCTCGCTCGCACCGATCTGGCCGTTTTCAGCCGTATAGCTGGCCGTCGCCGAGGCCAGCTGCTTGGCGTGACGAACCTGTCCGGCGGGCATCGGGAAGGTGCGGGCACCGGCAGCGCGCACGACGACGCGCGGGCGCAGCAATTCGATCAGTTCCGCCGCCATCGGGCGCGGCACCGTTACGCCGCCTGCGGCATCGGTCGCACCGGAAAGTGCCGCCGAGATGCCCGAATGACCCTCGGCATCGAGATAGGCCACGGCCTTGTCACGATCGCCTTTGTTGCGGGCCAAGGCATGGACGACGAAGCCGAGGGCGACGCCCTTCTCGGCCGGGTTGTGCGGTTGAGCCGGACGGGACGCGCCGGGCTGGTTGCCTTGATCGCCCACGGCAGCGGCAGCGGCGGCCGCCTCGGCAGATTCGGCCCGCTTCACGCTTGCGTTCAACTGATCGAAGCTAGCCTGCGCTTTCTCAAAATCCGCGACGGCAGCGATATGGGCCTCGGCATCGGTCGCAGTGCCTGCGTCTTCCAGTGCGGTGATCGCATCGGCGGCGGCCTGCAGGGCGGTGGCAGCGGCCTTGCGGTCGCGGCGGAGGTCGTCAAGTTTCGCCATCGGGCGTCTCCTATGAAAAAGCCGCGCTCGATGGCGCGGCCGGGAACCCCTGCCGCGACCGGCAGGTGGGGGAACTGATGTCAGGCCTCGGTAGCGGCCATCGCGGCAGCGGCGCGCGCCCTGAACTGCGCCCGCGTCGAAGTCCGGTTGCTCGCGCCGTAAGTCTCGAACAGCCGGGCGTAAAAGCCGCTTCTGGTTTCGACCGTATCGGCCAGACCGCGCGCAATGGCGTCCTGCCCCCGAAAGACCGCGCCGCCATCACGCGGATCGGCAGTGACCGACAGGCGGGCCGGAAGATCGTCTAGAGCCATGCCGCGACCCGAGGCAACGGCTGCATGAAACACCGCCTCATACTCATCGAGCGAGCGGCGCAACTCGGTCATACCTTCCTCTGTGCCCGGATCAGGGCGCTTGGCGCGGGCGTGGCTGGAGGTCAGCGCATATTGTTGCTCGCCCCAGTTGTCCGGCCCGACGATGCTGTACGCGACCATGGCCACGCCGATCGATCCGACGACGCCACCGGGGATCACCGCCAGCGTGCTGGCCTGCGATCCGATCCAATAAGCGGCCGAGGCGGCGAGTGGTGCGGCCAAGGCATGAACCGGCTTCACCGCACCGGCGGCCGAGACGGCGGCGGCGGCCCCTTCGCATCCGGTCACCGTGCCGCCGGGGCTGTCGATATCGAGGACAATGGCCGAGACATCGGCTCGGCCTGACAATTCAGCCAGTGCATCGGCAATGCCGAAATAGGTTGACCAGCCGAACCAGCGTTCCAGAACAGCACTGTTCGGGGTGAGGATGCCACGTACCGGCACCACGGCGATGCCGCGCTGCACGGTGAAACGCTCGACAGCCGCCGCCACCGGCTGACCCCCTCGCGCATCGACCTGCGGCAGATCCATCGCCAGAAGGTCGCGGGCGAAATCCACCGCGACCGCCGCCGGCGCGCCGGAAAACATCGACATGACGCTATTCCGCATCTTGCTCATCCTTTGTCTGGTTTTCGCTGCGGGTCATGTTCGGCGGTGGATAGAGGTCGTCGCCGCCTGGTTTCGGCTGCCAACCCTCCTTCACCCGTGCCTCATTGGGCGAGATGAACGGCCCGCCGACCGCCTTGGCCATGGCCTCGTAGCGTTCCTTGGTCGTCGGGCGCAGCAGCGTGTCGAAATCATGGCGGAAGAACATGCCGCCTTCCCGCTCGCGCTGGGTCAGCAGCGACAGTGCATATTGGTCCTCGAGCTGCTTGCCCCAATGCAGCAGGCAGTCGGTCAGGTAGTCGATGGCCGCCTGTTCGGCATTGGCCTTCACCCCGTATTCGAGGATCTGCAACTTGGTCGGCGGCACCCGGTAGACCGAGGCAATCTGTTCCCGGTCGAAGCGCCGCGCCGCCAGCAATTCCTGCTCGGCGGCGGAAAGATCAAGTCGCTGGATCTTGTCGTTCATGCCGAGGAGGGGCAAGCCATTGGCCTCAGGGTCTTCGATGGCAGCGCGCACCCGCCGGGCATTGCGCCGATAGGCCTCATCGTCCTCGTATGTGTCTTCCATGTTGATATAGGCGCGGATCGAGGTTCCCGAGACGGTGCGCGCCGCCGATTCCTGCCCGGCCAGAGCGAGGCCGATGCTCTCCGCCGCCACCTCGAGCGGAGAGCGCCCGGTCCAGCCATCCAGCGCCATGTAGCGCAAATGCAGGATGGTGCGCGACGGGGAACGGCGCAGCACTCCGGCCCCGTCCTCGATATCGTAGAACCGTTCGCGACCCGATTTCAGCACCGAGACCGCATCCGGATTCAGAACGTCCAGCAACTCCAACTCGCCGCCGCCGTCGCGCGGCGCGTAGGCAAAAGCATTTCCGCGCAAGGCAAAGGTATAGGCCAGCGCATAGCGCGACACGATGGCAGGAATACCGGGCGCGCTTTCGACATTCAGCAGATAGGCGGCGGGATGGTCTCGCAGCCGGTCTTCCTGTCCGTCTTCGCGGCGCTGGTAAAGCTTCAGCGGGATCTTGGCGAGATCGCCCGCGATGACATTACAGCAGGAAAAAACCGTGGCGTGCCGCTGGGCGAGGGTGGCCGAGACGCGCGGCAAGGTTTTGACCCGGCTTTGCGCCCCCCAGCCGCCCTCGGAAATCCAGCCGCGCGGTTGCGAAGTGCCGCTCGGGCCATCGGCGCAGGCCACCGGAGCCGCTACACTGGGCTCGACCCGAACCGGCTGCACCGGGCGGGCAAAGATCCTTCCAATGATGCTCATACCGTCTCGATCTCCCGCGCCTTGCGCTTGCCTTCTGCGGCCTCGGCCCGTCCGACGGCCATGATTGCCGCGACCGCGGGATCAATACGCCCCCGCGATCTGGCCTTGTTCGGTTTGACGTTTTCTGCCGCGTCCTCGTCGCGGTGGACATTGCCGATGGCCCAAGCCAGCACCGGATTGCCGTTGTGGCGCAGGCGCTTGTTCATCATCGCCACCTCGAAGCGCTTCATCGGCGATGACATCGAGGTGTAACCCTGCCCATGCTCGACCAGCGGAAAGCGGCGGCGGTTCAGTTCCTTGGCGACATATTTCATGCCCCATCGGTCATAAGCGACCTCCTGGACATTGAAGATCTGCCGGATGACTTCCAGGCGCTCGATGACCTTGTCCTCATCAATGGCGCCACCGCTATGTACTTCCAGCCAGCCCTCATTGCGCCACTGGACGTATTCGCGCTTCTCGGATTGCGCCCGCTGGATGAAGCCCTTCGGCCCCGCCGCGATGAAGCTGTAGCAGATCAGGTAGATCAGCCCATCATGCGGCACGGCCACCACGATCGATGTCAGGTCGGTGGTTTTCGAGAGATCCACCCCGACCCACGCTTTCTTTCCGTAAAGCATGGCGGGGTCGAAAGGCTCGGCCCCGATATCCCACACGCTGCGCTCGATCCATGACTGCGCACCCTCGGTCCATAGATTCAGGTGCAGACGGCGAAAATTCGGCATCCGACCCGCAATGGCGAGCGCTTCCCGAAGCTTGGCCGAGAAATCATCTTCCTTGAAGGCCACCCCCAGATTCGGATTGGCCATGCGCCAGACCTTCGGATCATGGATGTCGCAATCCGGTGGAGGCTCCGCCACATAGGCAAAGAACCGGTCATCAACCGTCTGCCCGCGCAGCACCTGTTCCGAATATTCCCGCAACTCGCCGCAGATCGACACCATGTCCGCACCGGCGGTCGTGATGGCCCAATCTATCGGTTGCGAACGCGCGATCATCGAGTTCACGACAACCTCGGCCAGCTCGCGGTCATTCCAGCGGTGAACCTCATCGCGGGCCGCAAAATGCGGGTTAATCCCGTCCGAGGTATTGCCGTCGCGTGACAGGCATTTGATTTCGCCACTGGTCTGCGGCACCTCGATCGAAGTCCGCCAGGGCTTCATCAGCTGGCTGAGCGCGGGCGAAGCCGCGATCATCCGTTTCAGTTCCTTGAACAGCAGTCCGGCCTGATCGCGCGTTGTCGCCGCGCAGTAACCCTGCGGCGCGGATTCTCGATCGAAGAGCTGCGTGAACAACATCGGCACGGCGGTATCGGTGGTCTTGCCGTTCTTCTTCGCCACCTGATGGTAGGTATTGCGGAACCGGCGCAAACCGTCTTCCTCGCGCTTCCAACCGAAAACGCTGCCATGGCGAAACACTTGCCATGGCTCCAACTCCAACGGCTGGCCACCTTTTGGACCGGTCGTATGCTGGATCAGCTTGGCGAAGTTCGTGACCCGTGATGCTGCCTTGCAGTCAAAAAACAACCCGCGATCGCGCCCGGTTTCGAGATCCAGCAGATGACGATTGCAGGCGAGCTGAACCAGATCGCCCGCGACGGTGCGCCCCTCGACCACATCAAGCGCATAACGCGAGACCGGATGATCAATCGGGTCCATCGAGACTTCTCATCAGATCGGCGAACAGATCACCCTGCGCGCCGCCTTTCAGCCGCGCCTCATCGACAGGCGTCAGACCGAAGCGCGCGGCAAGTTGGTTCATGCCTGCCACAGCCTGCGTCAGCTGAACCCACGAGGCGCGATGCTTCTGCTGCATGCCGTTGCGGGTTTGCACCTCGTACCAGCTGCCCATCATGGCAACTTCATGGGACATCGCCACGACATGCCCTGCCATGACGCAATAAGCGGCAAAGGTGTCTTCGTATTCCGGCTCCAACCGGCCCTTGTTGATCAGGACCGGGGCCAGCCGTTCCCATACCTCGCGGGCATGGTCATCGAGATGTTCGGGCGCAGCCGGGGCGCGGCGGGTTTGTTCACCCTTCATCGGGATGACGTTATCGAGGCTCGGTTTCGCTCCGCGCATCGCCATCTCCTTTGCCTGAATGATTTGAGAGTGGGCTTTTTTTCCTAAATCGACGCGCACGAAATGGAGGGTCCATCCGCCGGTTCGGGCCAGCCGAGCCAAATTTTCAGACCACCCCCGGTCTAAGAAATTGGTAGCCTTATGACCCTAGCGCTGCGGCGCAGCATCGCTCGACTTCACCGATCCGAAGACCTCTCGCGCCGTTTTACGGCTATGGCAGCACTTGCAGAGTGACTGCCAGTTCGATCTGTCCCACATCAGCCGCGCATCGCCGCGATGGGGAATGATGTGATCGACCTCCGAGGCCAGCACATCCACTCCGAGTTCGCCGCAATCCGCGCAGAATGGATGCCGGAAAAGGAACAGCTTGCTTTCGCGCCGCCAGCGCGGGGTGGCGTAGAAAGCCGCACCCGCCTGAGCCGCAGCCCCAAGCTTAGCCTTGGCACGCCGCGCATTAGCACGCGCCAAGGCCTCGGTTGCATGCTCATCGCAATGCGGCTTACCGGGCAGTGCGAGATCATCACATCCGGACGCGCAGCAGATCTTCATGGACATAGCGCCCTCCGCAACAGGAAATGCTCGCCCGATGCGATCCATAACGGAGAGGTTAGTGGCACGATGGACGCATAGGATTGCCATTTCCATCACTCACGGTTGCGTGATTGCAGGTCCAGTGAGTAGTGAGAAACTGGGAAATCTTAATTCTAGGAAATCACTATGATCAGACCAACACTGGCAGCAGCGAGCATCATGGCGTTGCTTTCAGCCTGCGCACCGCCAACCGCAACCGTATCGGATTTCAACGGCGATAGCGTCAAAATCCAAAGCAATCAAATGGCCGACGCAGAACTGGCGAAGGCGAATGCTACCGCCGAGGCCAACCGCATTTGTGCTAAGGGTCATAAAAAGCGCGCCGAGTATGCGTCGACTCGCCAACTTCCGAACTACATCAGCGAACACCTGTTCCTCTGCTTGGAATAAGCGCCGAATGAGAAGCGCCCGCGAGGGGTGATCCCTGCGGGCGCAATTCTTGATGATGTCAAAAGAGATACGTCGGTGTGATATAAGCCGTCAAGAACTTTTGTGCAGGCCCTCTACGCGGTGAACTGCATACGGTCCAAGATCTTCCCCAGCGCACTGGTAACGGCCTTTGCGTTTTGACCTGACGCCTTCCAACCGTGCAGTTCCAGAACCTCACGAAACGACCGACCCTCCATACAGATCGCATCGACCAGTACGCGGTCGTAGATAATCCTCGCCCTTTCCCCGCCACGCGCCGAAGGCCGAACTCGCCGCACCGGCATTGCAACACCATTGCCGATCCGCCGCCGCATCCAGGCGATGGCGTCACCTTCCGCGATGAACGCATCCATGAACTCGCCGCCACTGCTTGGGCCGGACGCGCGCTGTGCCTCCAGACTGGAACAGCGCATCCCGCCAGCCGAATGGCGTTCGACCATATCGCGGTACCGTCGTGCAGCGTTCACCTGCCCCTTCGTAAACGGCGAAACGCCAGGATTACCGTCTTTGTCCTTACGGTTAGCAGCGCGACGTTCGAGATCATCAAAGATGTCCATGGCCCGAGCGGCTTTGAAGCCACGCCAGCCGGTGCGCTCGGCCTTCCAGCCATCGTCGGACTTCTCGTCCGGCAGCATGACATGAGGCGTGACCGAAACCTGCGGTCCCCGCGCCGGAGAAATAGGGATACGGGGGCTGCAACCCTCTGCAGGAGTCGCGCGTGCGATAATCGCTGCCATCCGCTCACGTTCAGCCGCAAGGCGTTCGCCCCCGGCATCGCAATCAAAAATGACGCGCGGCTGATCCAAACCACCCTCGCCAATACCAATATCCATATCCTTCATGCCGCTTGCCCTTCCGTATTGCCCGACTGGATGGCCTCGATCTCGGCCATGTCCT
Organism: Paracoccus aestuariivivens; assembly: GCF_009711225.1. GTDB lineage: Bacteria > Pseudomonadota > Alphaproteobacteria > Rhodobacterales > Rhodobacteraceae > Paracoccus > Paracoccus aestuariivivens. The sequence goes on from NZ_WMIE01000001.1 coordinate 218,493, forward strand.
TGTGCCAGTCACCCAGCCACGCCCGATCGGCGTCACTGGCCAAACCGGCCTGAATGTTTTCGCTGATCAGGGTCCGACGACGCCGGTTCTGCTCGGCTTCGTCTCGCAGCTGCGCGATGATGTAGCGCCCGGGTGGCGGGCCCAACCGCTTGGCGATCTGGAACAGCTCGACCGCCCATCCTTCATCACGCGCTTGCCGACCCATCGCTGACCGGATCAGGCTGATGGCATAATCGCAATCGCGCGGCGGCGGGCATTGCAGGGTATAGGCCCAAGCCTTGATCAACGCCTCTTCTGGCCACACGCCCTTGACCGCATGCCGCAGGATCAAATCGACCATGCCGCGCAGGTTCGCGTCGGTCATATAGGCGAGCCGCACGCGCAGGCGATCGAGCATCTCATCATGCTTGTCCGATCCTACGCCCCGCTTTCGAGCTAAACCTGCCAAAGGCTCGATCAACAGCGCCTCAACCCGCGCCTTGGCTTCCGCTTTAATCACTGTCATGGCCAACCCCTTTTCCCAGCACGCCGACTTATCCACAGACGCAGCATTGGGATTTCGCGCCTTCTATCTTTCTCTTTTTCTTTCTCATCTCTTTTCAGAGTGGAATTTTGCGGAGCGAAAACGACCGGAACTCGGCATAGATCAATCCCGTTCCTTCCGAATTCCTTCCGGTTTCCTTCCAGTTCTTTCCGCGTTCCTTCCAAATTCCTTCCAGTGGAAGAAATGGGAAGAAATCAGCCGGCCGCCGTCATGGCGTCCAACTCCATACGTTCCATTGCTTCACGCACGACATTCGGGCGGCGCTGCTTTGATCCGAAGTGATCGAGAAGGTATTGATCGAGGCGCACGATATAGGCGTCATCCTCGGACATCTGCCGACTGCCACCGGCCCGGATGATCTGCGCGGGCAACTGGCCTAGACGCTTACGCTCGCGATCATTAGCAAGCTTTTCCTCATGGTCTCCCTTCATGCCCAAGGCCGACTGCGCGACCTCCAGCACGACTGGGTGAAACAGTCTAATCTGGCCATTGTCGCAGATGCATCGACGCCAGTTATGCAGCGGAGTGATTTCGCGATTATTTAGCTGCCGCCAAACATCCAGCGGCACATCCACAGCATTGGCGAGAAGCCTTTCATCCGTAGGCAATGTGCCGATGGGGGACTGCTCCTGCGCGGCGCAGAACAGGTCTACAGCCACGCCACGAACCTCTCGATCAGCGAGGCTACGAAAGTCGCTATTCATCCAGCGGCGATAGTTAAACATCATGAAGAAGTGGCTATCGAGCCGCAGGCCCGAGGCGATCGGGTATTCCGGCAGATCATCGACTGGGATGGGATTGACGGATCGTAAAACCATGGTCATGCCGTCACCCCCTGCCGCGCATCCGCAGCCATCAAAGCTGAAAGCAACAAGTCGCCGCGGCCCGCACGCATCCAGTGCGACACCCGGCTATCCGAGCGTCCGACATATGCGGCCAATGCAGTGCGCGACGGCCAGACCCGTCCAAATACCCGTACTGGCTTTCCACAAGCTCCCGCGTTTCCGCCGGGCTGCACTTGTAGCCGCTCCAGATGACCATGGCGGTTCAGGTGATAGCTGACAGTGTGCGTGGTCACACCCGCGGCGCGGGCAACCGAGCGAAGGCCGACATAGGATCGCCCACGCCACATGAAGTTGCCAGGCGCACTCATTCTTCGTCCCGCTCGATCTGCTCGACTTTGGAAAGGACGGCTTCAGCGGGGTACGAGCTCAAAACCCGCAGCGCAGCTGCTTCGGCGTCAACCGCGCGAAGGACATGGCTGACAATTCCGGATCTCGGACTGGTCACTGTGACCTGAAACTTGGGCAGGCGGGAAAAGCTCATACCAAAGCCCCTTTCGCAGGTAGGCTGGCGCGGCGGCCGGGAATGGATGGAGCCGCCGCGCCCTTCTCATCGGCCCAAACGGAGGAGGATGGCCGATGGAAAATCGCCCCACCGCCAAAGCGGTTCTCGGCCGGGCCAGCCGCAGGTTCCACGATCCCAGATTTTTGCCGCCCGAAGCGGCCGGAATCGTGACGGGTTAAGGAGCAGGTGCTGCGCCCCGCCCCGATTCCCCGCTTCGGGCAACCTGAAAACCCGATCCCCATCACCGCCTCCGCATGACCTGATCGTAACGGGGCAGCGTTGCCATCGCGTGATCGACGATGTCGCCATAGGGACGGCACATGCCGTCGAACCAGTTGCAGGCCGTTTGGAAGGTCACACCGAAATGCACGGCGCATTCTTCGCGGCTCGAGAAACTGCCGATCATCAGCAGCGACCAGCGCCGCATGAAAGCGTCACGGTCGATGCCATGGACGTGGGCGCGGCGCATAGCGCGGCTGCCGCGCGTCGGGCAGTCAAATGTCCTTGCACGGGACATTTGGCGGAATGCATGGGAAGCTTGCGAAAGCTCAGATTTACTGAGGGGTTTGGACATGGGGAATCTCATTGATCAACAAAGTGGGGCAGCCCCCCACAAGCACGACGATCCGGCGCATGATGAAGCCGGGTGAGAACATCGGCGGTGATCGGCAACGATCTCCTGCGTGCCGAAGAAACGAGACCTTGGTGATACTTGGCAGGGATAGAGCCCAGCTGCGCCCATTTGTGAACGCGATCGACGTTTAGCTCGAACCCCTGCTCGTGAAGATCGTCAACGATATCCTTTCGGCTCGGCCAAAGCGCAAGCAGGTCTCGGACAGTGGCAAGGATGATACTCATGTTGAGATGGCTAATGGAACTTATCTCCACTCGTCAAGATGGAAATAACTTCGATAGCAAATTGCGTACGCACGCGCATTCTGCAGAAATGAAACCAAAGATTCTTAACGCACTTATTGAACGCGAGAGCACTCCCCAAAAAGTCGGACCACGTATCAGTGCGGTCCGTGAAGCTTTGGAGTTATCCAAGGCGGAGTTTGCTGACTCAATCGAGTTCGACCGCAGCTCGCTCACCAAGGTTGAGCGTGGCGTCATGGGTCTGGACATAGCTGTTGGTGAAAAAATATCAGCAGTTTATGGTGTTGGTTTGGACTTTATCTATCGTGGCGATCTTGCAGATCTGCCCCCAGAACTGCGCCCAAAAGTCGTTCCAATTTTGGCGAACGCTCGAAAGAACGCCCAAGCCTGACCGATCCGTATGCCGGTAATGCGTGCAATCAACAGCACTACAAAAGTGCGAAAATTATAGCCCATTTCTTCCTCCAATCGATCAATCGCGCCCAGTGGGGCGCGTGATCGCATCAACTAAATGGATTTTTTTTCCATCGCAATGTTGACTATGGAAGTTTTATCCATAATTGTTACCCCATCCGCAACCCTTGGATGGAGCTCTTCATGCAGACCCATTCGCTACCGACTGCCTCTCTCGCGTTTATCGGCGCGTGGCGGGTCGTCACCGATCCCGAATTTGCCGCTACTCTGCCCGCAAGCACGCGTCGCATGGCCCTGAATGTCGTCGCCAACCAACGACGCCTCGGCTTATTGCGGGGCCTCAACCTTCCCTCGGCGCGGCCATGATTGACCGCAAGCACAGCAACACCCTGCGCGCGCCCTTGTCGCGCGCAGGCCATTGCCTCGATGACATGCCCGAATGCGCCCATGATCCCGACGGACGCTTGCCGCTTATTGGCCTGCTGGCGACCGCGACGCTGGTTGTACTGGCGGTCGTTGCCGTATGGCTCGCATTCGTCGCGACCGATTGGTCCGCTTTGCTGGACCTGACCTCACACGCCACGAAGCGCGAGGCCTAGAGACGGGAATGTTCGATCACAAACTCCTGTCGGATGCCGCGCCGAACGCGCTGCTGCAGAACCTGATCATGCGCGGCTTACTATTCCGCGCCCGCCAAAAGCTTTTGACCATGCCGGACACGACGGAACTGGCCGACGACATCGCGGCCGCACTGGAACAGCGCCATCCCTTTTCCAGCGGACCAGCCGCGGCTTCATTTCACGTCTCGGCTGATCACCTGTCGCCCGCAGAAGCCATGCGCGACCCGATGCCCGAGGCATGGCAGATCATCATCGCCATGATTTGCGGCTCCATTCTGGGCGCCGCAGGATGGTTCGCGGCCGGATGGTTTGTAGCAGTCTCGACCTGACTGCCAACCCCAACCAATTTCGGAAGGAATCTAGCAATGGCCGGTAGCCGTTTTCAGGAAACCAAGGGCGGTGCGATCCTTGACCGGTTCACCGGAACCGTAATCGCGCGGATCGAGGTCACAGAACTGGACACATCGACCGCGCTGCGCGTCAGCCAATTGATCCTCGACGCCCTGCACCGCGAATTTGGCCCGACGCACCTGGTCAACGTGGTGCCTGATCGGGGCTGAAGAACCCGGCGGGCCTTTTCGGACCGCCGAACGGACTGGGTGCCCCAATAGAAGCCTGCGCCCCAACTTGCTGGCCGCTGCTGTACCACCACCACAACAATCCGCAGCGGCCAGCCTCTTTCCCAATCCGCGCCCGGCGGCTCCGGGCACACCCCAAAAGGAAGAAAGATGGCTCAGACGGTCGATAGCACCTCGGATGACCGCACCGCGAACAATGCGGTGCGCCACACCTACCGGATTCTGACCGAAACCGAGAAGAAGCAGATGCAGCAGATCAAAGATGTGGGCGGATATTTTATCCACACTCTGCATGAAATTGGCGGCACCGATGCCAGTGTCGACCGCCTCGCATCCCGCGATCTTTCGCTGGCCAACACCCACATCGAAGACGCCGTCAATCGCGCCGTCCGTCACATCACCTCATAAGATCGGAACTGCGATGGAAATCCCCAATCAAACGCGGCAATTGCGCAGCCTCGACCAAATGCTGTCGCTGGCTGACGCAGGCGACTATTTGCCCGACCTTCTGTCGCGGATCGAGGCAAACAATGTCGAACTGCGCCAGTTCGCGCAGGACTTCTCGACGACTGCCAAGGGCAAGATCACCCTGACGATCGACGTCAAGGTCGACCCCTTCGGACATGCCGAGATGGTCATCGAGGACAAGATCATCGGGCCGAAACCGCCCAAACGCAAAGCTGTTGCGTGGATGACCGGTGACGGTGGCATCACCACGCACAACCCCGCCCAATCCCGCATGGAAATCCGCGACACCACCGATGGTCGCCGCGAATTCCGCACTGCCGCAGAATAAGGATCAATCCATGAACGACACACCAAAGAACATCGCCGAGACCCTGTTGGCAGAGCTGCCGCGCATGGGCGAGGTGCAGGTGATCTCCAGCCCGAGCGATGGCCTACCATTTATCGTCGCGGTACCGGACGGCCTGAAGGTCGAAGATCTTACCGCTAAAAATCGCGCGCTGGCCGAGGCATTGAAACCGCTGCAGCGCACCGGAAAAGCTGTCCTGACCGATTTGGACAGTCTGATTACCTGGACCAACCGCTTCAAAGGCGACCACAGCGTGATCTTTGGTCAAATCCAGCCGAAACCGCAGCTGCTATCTGTGATCGACTATCATGGCGAGGGCGCACCGGTGGTCGATTCCGAACAGGGCGATCCGACCGCGCATTACGGTCGCCATCGCGGCATCTATAGTTTTCCCGTTTCCGAGGAATGGAAGCGGTGGAACCAGATCAGTGGACAGGGGCTCAGCAAAGATGAGTTCGGCGAGTTCATCGAAGTGAACGCCAAGGACCTGCTGGATCCGACGCCCGCGCTTTTGGGACATGACAGCAAGCCCGAACCTTGGGAACAGCGGATGATCGAGGTCGCCGCGCAGCTTCAGGGACGGTTCGGACAGTATGCGGCGCTGGTTCAGCTGTCGCGCAGCTTTCAGGTCCATGAAACCGGCCACCTGAACGTCACCACCAATCGAGACACTGGCGAGGCGCAAGTCCAGTTCCTGACCGAGCACAAGGATCCCGACGGTCAGCCCCTCCGCCTGCCCAACCTGTTCATGATCGCGATCCCGGTCTTCGAGGAAGGTGCTTTCTACCGCCTGGCAGTGCGCTTCCGGTATCGCAAATCCGGCGACAGCGTGAAGTTCTACGTCACCCTGCACAACCCCGACATCGCACTGCGCGACGCCGCGCGCGAGGCGATGAAGCGTGCGCAAGAGCTGACCGGCGTCCCCCTGCTGATGGGAACGCCAGAAATCGGCGCGGCCTGATCGCTCCGGTGTGTCGCCCCGAGAGGGCGGCCATCCAGAGCGACCGGAATAAGATGGAAATAAAAAGTGACCCCCTGCATCCACGCCCAGATCGAACAGCTCCGGTGGCTCCTCGAACAGGCCTGTAAGACCACCGGCTCTTATCTGCGTACCCGACCCATGGTGAATCGGACCGGCGATGGAGGGAAGTCTTCGAATGAAGATTTGATCGAAGAATTCGGGAGAATTGATTAATGGGCCGCCGCGCCACATTCACTGAAGCCGACATTCGCCGCGCGATGAAGGTTGCGCGTTCGATTGATGAGCGATCAGTTGTTGAAGTGACCGCCGAGGGCACAATCCGTATTCTGCCGGAGGCAGTACGCACCAACAGTTCGGCTGTCGACAAATGGTTCGAGGATCATGACGCGAGTTAACCTCAAAGGAATCAATCGGGTTCGTAAAAAGCTCGCCGATGGCACGGTGCGCGAGCATCACTATGTCGGACGCGGCAAGGGCGCAGTGAAGTTCTGGGATAGCGCCAGCGACGACAAGATCGGTTCGCCCGAATATGTCGCCGCCTTTTCACGGTCCGCGAAGGATGGATCACCTGCCCGAGGCAAATTCCGTTCGGTGATACTCCGATTCCTGGATAGCCAGGACTTCACCAAACTTGCCCCACGTACCCAGTCCGACATGCGGAAATCGTTTTATCACGCCGAAAACGGTATCGACAAAAGGTTCGGAGACGCACCGCTGGATGCATTCAACGATCCACGGATCAGGCGGCAGGCGCTTGATTGGCGGGACAAGATTGGTGGAAAGTTAGGCGATGATCGGATCAGACACCTGCAACGTCTGATAGCGTTCGGGCTCGATCGCTCGATGATCCGACAGCATCACCTCATGCAGATCCGATCAGTCTACAAAAGCCAACGGGCCGAAATCTTCTGGCTGCCAGACGAGGTCGAGAAGTTCAGATCAGGCGCACCGACTCACATCTGGCGCATCCTCGCGATCGCGCTGGAAACAGGATTGCGGCCGGGCGATCTTGCCCAGCTTTCGCGGGAGCACATTCATCGAACGCCCAATGGGCACCGAATTGTCATCTGGACTCAGAAGCGCAAGCGGCTGGCCTCGATCCCAGTTACGGCGACAATGGCGGAGATGATCACCGCCACGCCTGACCAGCAAATGCGCCTGATCGTCAACAAGGCCGGCGTGCCCTATCAGCATGAAAACTACCTCGGCGACGCAGTTTCGGAGTGGAGGGACAAGCTGAGGATTCGCAGCGAACTACGCCTCTATGACGCCCGCGGGACGGCCGCCACCAGACTATTAGAAGCGGGTGCAGAACTGAAGGAAATCGCGACCCACATGGGCTGGTCGATCAAGCACGCCGCAGAGGTGATCGAGCGGTATGTCGCACTTTCGCCTACAATGACCGACAGCCTTGCAGCCAAGCTAAACGCCCAAAACTAAGACCCACATCATTGATCCATCCCAGCCGAGAGAGTATCACCGCACCCTACACTCCGGAGAAGGAGATCGAACAGGAGAGTGACGTTAGTGGAAGACCTCAAAATCACGATGATCCCTCGCTCGACGAGGCGTTCATCTTCAAATCCAGTTTCGCCGTTCAGGTACCCCGGCGGCAAGGCCTTTCTGAGCGAGTACCTGGAATCGATGCTACCTAGATCGGCCACAGACTTGCCCATGTTTGCCGAACCGTTCTGCGGTGGAGCTGGAGCCGCATTGACGCTTTTAGCAGACGGCCACGTTTCAGACCTGTTTCTGAATGACGCGGATGCGCGAATCCACTCCACTTGGTTTGCTATGCTTCACGAAACCGACCGGTTCATCGCGGCCATTCACTCTACACCACTCGACATAGCACAATGGTATCGCCACCGTGACATTACAGAGTCGAGCAACAACAGCAGCTACTCATTCGATGTCGGCTTTTCGACCTTTTTCATGAATCGAACCACTCGATCTGGAATTATCGAAAAATCTGGACCGATCGGTGGATATGAGCAGAATGGAAAATGGAAACTTTCTGCCCGCTTTAATCGAGACGGGCTTGCTCAAAGAGTGAGGTGGTTGAGCGACCATCGCAGTCAAATACACTTACACAACTTAGATGCACTAAATTTTATTCATAAGCTAAAATCTGAACTTAATTTGAACTCGACACTGTTCTTTATTGATCCTCCGTATGTGCAAGCGGGCGGAAGGTTGTATTACAACGGCATGTCAGAGGCCAAACACGTTGCCCTCTCGGATCTTCTCACCGGGGGCTATATACCCCATTGGATATTGACTTACGACGATGCTCCACTTATCCGAAAACTCTACCAACACGAGGACATCTCGTTGATGGAGGTAAATTACAGCCTACAACGCAAGCGAATCGCCAAGGAGATCTTAGTCACGCCACCGCTGCGACGGGTAGCGGCGCATTTCTGAAATTTGCTATCCACTCAATCACCTGTGGCATATTTGCTGACTCGTCCATTTGCTGTCCCCCACGCGCGATTTCCATTCCAATTAGCGCCCGACTCGGAAGCCTAGTGCGATCCAAGAGGGCACCATGGCGCGCGTGGTCATTGATCCAATCACTGACTTCAGTCTCTCGAAAAGGAATAAGCGTAACAAATGCCTTGTTGCCTCTCGGGGGATAGCTAAGGTAATTGGGTTCAAAGACATCCACGTGAACTCTCACCGGCTTATTTTCCCAGTCATGACCGCTAGCAACCTGACCGTAGTATAGGATTGGCGGTGGAGGGCGATCGAGGATCTGCCAAGAGATCACATCGATACCGCCATCTTTCTCGTGTGGCGGCGTATGCTGGCCAGGTTGTTCCCTAACTTCGAACCCTGCACCACGCTCCTGTGCTCTGCGAAGCGTATCGAGTACACTTACTTGACCCTCACGGGGCCAGCCGACGCTTGCTGCGCTTCCAGATGCCAGCCCAGCCATGGCGAAGACCGAGATCACCTGAAAGACCCGGTTCCTAAGACGAGTTACCAGCGCAACCTCTATTTCAAAATCAAGGAGAGTATTTCGTGACAGGTGTGATGTGAGCAAACAAACTAAATATGGAGCATATTGCTCCACTTGCCAGTTCTGAATAAGAATAAGCTCCTCCCCATTGTCAGAAATACGAAATGGATAACCGCCGCCGCAGCCGACTGTCCGTTCTATCACTTCGTTTTCGATTTCATTGGTGAGGTCGTCGAGCTCACGATCCCTCTCTCCGATATCATCCTCTGGCTCGTTCAACTGCTGGATTAATGCACCACGCATCGCGTCGAAACGCGCCACGCTGAATGGGCTAAAAAAAGCTGTAAGCTCTAGCCAATCTGTCAAAGCAGCGATACTAGAATTAAGAATCGGAGGAATAACAGCCATTATTCTTCACCTAAAATCTCTTGCGTTTCGACACTCATTTTCATGGAGTGTCGAATAAGGAGAGAACGCTTAACCAGCGTTTCCGCAACCTCCAAAAGTTCAGCCTGCGTCGCCAAATCAAAGCCATCGAGGGCCTCTAACGCTTTTCTCAAGTCGTCATTGGCCTCGAAAATGTGTTTGGCAAAACGCTCGCTTTTGGGCGTTGCTGTTATTACAGCCGCTTCTAGACCACCGACTTCTTCAAGCTCCCTCGTCGCAGCTTTCGATCCAAGCACAATGCGAAGCCGCCCCAAGTCGGGATTCTGACTTTTAACTACCGGCTGGATTTGCTCCCGCTTTGACCCATATAGCCATAGCAGCAACTGGCGTAGTTTGCCGTAGTTCTCTTTATCTATAGGTTCACGAGACGGATTTTCGTTTCGCGGAAGTCTCTTCATTCCCAGATAACTTGTGTACTCCTCGTAACTCAGAGCCGTGTAAAGGTGTGAAAAGCTGAATGAATTTTTGAATCTCTCTTCGATTGAATAGACTTCGTTCTGTTCTGCCTGACGAAGAACAAACAAAGCCGTAACCATCCGATGTATCGTTGCGTGGTTGTCGCCCATACGTGATGCTATATCAGCTAGGCTTAAAGGCGAGGCTTCGTTGACCTGCGAATCAAGCCATCGACCGGCGTACTGTGCTTTTGCATAAGCATCCCACGCCTGCGGCCCGTTTATATGCTTGAAACCAATTAGTTCGCGCGCATCATCTTCTGACGCGACTCGGAATACGAGTATCTCGCGTAACGATTCGAGTACTTCTTGCCGCAGCGGGGGTACTACGATGCGAGCAGCTTTGGCGTATTCCGGATTTATCAGGCATTTGATTGCAGCTAACCGCCGATTGCCTTCCAAGACAGTAAGCTTGTCACCTTGAACGACAACAATAAGCGGCTCAATGTTGATGTAACCACTGGTCGCGATTGATTGCACGAGCTCGGATAAGTCCGCTGTAGATGCTAAAAGCTCTATGATTGCCGATTCACTGTCGTCGACGGGAGATTTATCGGGCGTAAACCGGGGATTCCTAGCATCAAACGCCAGCACCTCGAGCGGGACCCTTTTCGGCACCCCCACCTCGATAACATTATCCCAGTCCATAAAGTCCCCTCGGCATGCGTGGTCTCGCCTAGACACCTATCAGCGACAAACAAATCAGTCCATGCTGATGCAGTAAACGTCGAGCGAAGCGAACGAAATAAAAGCGGTCGGATGACTGCAAACCGAAGTGCAAACCTAGGCACATTTCGATTGCTAAGTACTGGTCGGGGCGAGAGGATTCGAACCTCCGGCCTACGGTACCCAAAACCGTCGCGCTACCAGGCTGCGCTACGCCCCGAACCAAGGGCTTACTAGCCGCTGCTTTCGTCGGGGGAAAGAGTAAATCTGCGCCGGGTGGTCACTTACATGGCGCATGGGCCGTGCCCTGCGGCAATGCGGGATGCGCCAGCACCATTCCTGGACGAATACCCAATTTTTCGGCGTCTCCGCCGCGCACTTCCAGCACCATCAACCGGTCAGGAGACGGATCGCCCACTGCCGCGCCGGAAATCGACGTCTCATCCAGTGGCCGCGCCATCGGATGGATGTGTCGCACCTGACCACGCGAATCGATAAATATCATATCCAGCGGGATCAGCGTGTTACGCATCCAGAAGCTAACGGGTTGGGCATGAGGATAGACAAACAGCATCCCCTGCCCCGACGGCAGGGACTTGCGGAACATCAGCCCCTTGGCCCGCTCGCCTTCGTCATCCGCGATCTCGACCGCGACTTCGACCGCCCGCTCGGGTCCAAGGAAAATGGCCTTGCCGGGATCGCAAGACAGCGTCGCCGACAAGGCCCCTGCAGGGTCAGAGAGAGTTAGCAGAAAAGTTGCGGCTAGCCATATCATACCGCGCCCGCAACAAGCCGCAATTTAGCGAGCGCGGCCGCTCCCCCCAATTGTGGCCCCTTGGCCTCCATCGCGGCCCGTTCCCAGGACAGAACCTGTGCGGCCATCAACCCACGTCTGCCATCAACGACCCGTAAGGCGATCGCCTCACCGACGGTCAGATCCGAAAAGCCGGAATGACGCAGCACTTCGACATGCAGGAACACATCGGCCTTCTGCTCGAAAATATTGGCAAAACCAAAGCCCTTGGCCTTGTCGAACCACTTCACCCGAGCGGGCAGCAGCGGCAGACGCGCGACTTCCTCGGGCGTGGCCGAACACAGATCGGCGATTGCCGGCATCGGCTCGCTTGCAGGCGCGTCGATTTCAAGGACTTCGACCGCCTGAACGCCGCGAGCCGTATTCTGGACCATGGCGCGGACCTTCGCGCCTTCGGCGACCGAGCTTTGACCGAAATTTCGCAGAACGTTCGAGTGCAGCAGAATGTCGGAACCACCGTCCGGATCGGTAAGAAAGCCGAAGCCTTTACTGCCGTCAAACCATTTGACGACTCCGACTATCTCCCGGAGTTGTTCGTCACCCACACTCATTCAGCCCACCCCACTCAACATCCCCTGATCTTCTAGCCGACTTATCCAACAACCTGCTGTCACAACGCAGGGATGAAAAGAACAATTTGGTTCAGTCCTCGGTCAGGTTTTCCATACCATGGATAAAACGTTGTTCATCATCAAGGGCTAAGACGCTGGACGACCCATAAAGTTTCTTCTGATATATTAGACGGTAAGTCCATCCTGTTCTTTTTCATAGCATAATCTTGCCGAAGCCACCGGAATCTGTCGTGAAGCCGGAACGCCCCGTCTGCCCAGAATTCGATCTGCTCAGGATGGATGCGATAGCCGCCCCAATAGGGCGGACGCGGCGGTCGCAACCCAAGATTGATGCCCTGTTTCGTGACCTCGGCCATCAATGCCGTGCGGCTTTTCAAGGGGCGGCTTTGATGCGAGGCCCATGCGCCGATCCGCGACTGCAGGGCGCGCGAGGAATAATAGGCGTCCGCGACCTCTGGCTCGACACGGCTGACATGCCCGCGGACCCGAATCTGGCGGCGCAGGGACTTCCAGTGCATCACGAAAGAAGCAACGCCGGTTTCCTCGATCTGCACACCCTTGGCGCTTTCGAAATTGGTATAGAACACGAACGAGCCATCCGCGCCCGCGCCTTCTATATCTTTCAGCAGCACCATCCGAACATCGGGCAGGCCTTGGGCATCGACCGTGGCAAGCGCAATGGCATTGGGGTCGTTCGGTTCACTGCGCTCTGCTTCGGCCAACCAGGCCCGCGCGATGGCAAAAGGGTCGTCACCCGCGAATATTCCCGTCCGATCTGTCATGGTGATACGACTTGATGCCCCCTTGGAGTTATCATAATCCTGCCCGAACTGTAGAAGCGCGAGGGACAGTAACATGTCAAGTGGAGCCGGTTTGGGGCTGATGAAGGGCCGTCGCGGCCTCATCATGGGTCTCGCGAATGATAAATCCATCGCCTGGGGCATTGCGAAAGCCTTGGCAGACCAAGGCGCCGAACTGGCTTTCTCGTATCAAGGCGATACGCTGAAGCGCCGGGTCGAGCCGCTTGCCGCACAGGTCGGGTCGGATTTTCTGGCCGAGTGTGACGTTGCGGATGAAACATCGATTGACCGGCTGTTCGCCACGATTGCCGAGCGCTGGGACAGCATCGACTTCATCGTCCATGCCATCGGCTTCTCGGACAAGGAACAGCTGCGCGGTCGCTATGCCGACACCACGCGCGACAACTTCCTGATGACGATGGATATCTCGGTCTATTCCTTCACCGCCGTAGCGCGCCGCGCAGCCGCGATGATGCCGAATGGCGGCAGTATGGTTACGCTGACCTATTACGGCGCCGAGCGGGTCATGCCGCATTACAACGTCATGGGCGTCGCCAAGGCCGCGCTGGAAGCCAGCGTGCGCTATCTGGCCGAGGATCTGGGCAAGGACGGCATCCGCGTCAACGGCATCTCGGCTGGCCCGATCAAGACGCTGGCGGCCTCGGGCATCGGCGATTTCCGCTATATCCTGAAATGGAACGAGCTGAACTCGCCCCTGCGCCGCAACGTGACACAGGAAGAGGTCGGCAAGTCGGCTTTGTATCTGCTGTCCGATCTTGGCTCGGGCGTCACGGGTGAAACCCATCACGTCGATGCGGGTTACCATGTCGTCGGCATGAAGGCCGTCGATGCGCCCGACATCGCCGCGGTCAAGAAAGACTGAGCGGAACCCATGAACGTCGAGCAAGTCCTCGCGCTTGTTTCGGCATTGTCGCTGGCAATTCTGACGCCCGGCCCTGCGATCATCGCGACGGTGCAAACCGCCTTCGCGCATGGCCGTGGTCGGGCGTTGCCTTACGCATTGGGGCTGGCCACCGGTGCGTCGCTTTGGTGCATATTCGCGCTTGCCGGAATGGCGGTACTTTTCCGGCTGCACCCGCAGTTGTTCGCCGCGATGAAAATCTTCGGCGGGCTGTATCTGCTTTGGTTCGCGTGGCGACTTTGGCAGTCTTCGACCCTGCCGCTGCCGGATGCGGCCACGGGCACAACCAAAGGCTTCTGGGGTGGCATCGCACTGAACCTGTCGAACCCCAAACCCGCATTGTTTTATGGGGCTTTGATCCTTTCGGTTTTTCCCGAGCCGATGGCGCCGCAGCGTCAGGGCTTGATTTATGCAATATGTCTTGCCACCGAGCTTTTCTGGTACGCGCTGGTTGCGCTTATGATGTCGACATCGGGGATGCGCAGGCGCTATTTTGGCGCGAAATTCTGGATCGACCGGGCGGCGGCATTTGCGATGGCGGGGCTGGGCCTGTTGTTGATCCTCGAGCATTGAAAGGATCGAAGGAATGAACGACCGTTTGCCGCATGAACGCGGCTTCCATATCAGCTGGGACCAGATGCACCGCGACGCGCGGGCCTTGGCGTGGCGTCTGGACGGCCGGGAATGGCGCGCCATTCTGGCGATCACCCGCGGTGGCCTTGTGCCAGCAATGATCGTCGCACGCGAACTGGACGTCCGCACCATCGACACGATCTCGGTCAAATCCTACAAGGCGGTCGGCGCCGAAGCCAAGCAGGGCGAAATTCAGGTCCTGAAAGCCCCCGATCACGAATTGATGGGCGATGGCGAGGGCATTCTGGTCATCGACGATCTGGTCGATTCCGGCCGCACGCTGGAGCATGTCCGCAAGCTTTACCCCAAGGCGCATTTCGCCACCGTCTATGCCAAGCCGAAAGGCCGCCCGATGGTGCAGACCTATGTGACCGAGGTCAGCCAGGACACCTGGATCTTCTTCCCCTGGGACATGGCGCTGCAATACGTCCAGCCCTATCGCGGCGAGGACTGATCCTCCGCACCGGCATTTGTCCAAAAACCCCAGCCCGCGCTGGGGTTTTTCTGTGACGGGCGTACACCGCGCGTACACAGCCCGTACACAACCCATGCACCGACCGAGTAGGCCGTGACAGAAAACCCATTGGTTCCGGTTCTGGAGACCCCGCGCCTGCTTCTGCGCGGGCATCGGCTGGACGACTTCACCGCATGTGCCGCGATGTGGGCCGATCCGGTCGTGATCAGACATATCGGAGGCGTGCCCTCGACCGAAGAACAATCATGGTCGCGGCTGCTGCGCTACGTCGGACATTGGCATCATCTGGGATTTGGCTACTGGGCCGTCACCCTGAAAGAGGATGGCCGCTATCTGGGCGAGGTCGGGCTGGCCGATTACCATCGCGACACCTCTCCGAAGTTGACCGGCAAACCCGAAGCCGGTTGGGCGCTGGTCCCGCAGGCCCATGGCAAGGGCTACGCGACCGAAGCCGTAAGCGCCGCGTTGCAATGGGCGGATGCGCATATCGATTGCGCGGCGACCTCGACCATCATCGCACCCGAGAATGCGGGTTCGATCCATGTGGCGAAGAAGGTCGGGTTTTCGAATGCGGTGATCGGCCGGTATGGTGAACACGAATCGCTGTTCATGGAACGCTTGCGAAGAACCTGACGGCACATGGGGCGGGAACGCCAATGGTGGCGACCTTCAATAAGGCAAAACCGTCCCGTCGTAATTCTGGAACCGGCCGGTGCTTTCCAGATCCAGCGCATCGAAACGGGCCACCAGACCACGGATCGAGGTTTCGACGTCGATATCGGCAGCCGATCCGCCCATATCGGTCCGGACCCATCCGGGATGATAGATGCCGACAGCAATGCCTTCGGCACGCAGGTCGGCAGCTAGATTACGTCCCAGATTCAGCGCCGCCGCTTTCGAGGCTCGATAAATGTAACTGCCGCCGGGCGCGCGGGCATCCGACCCCATCATCGAGGATATGATGGCGATCTTGCCGCCCGCCTTCCGCAAGGCTGGCAAAAGCGTCTGAACCGTCAGGAAAACACCCGTGACGTTCACGGCAAAGCTCGCGGCCCAATCCTCGGGCCGGTAGCCGTCCTGCAAGCGCTGTCCGCGATCCAGATAGACACCGGCATTGCAGACCAGAAGGTCAAGCGGACGATCCGACAGAGTCGCAACCAGCGGTCCGAATCCATCGGGTCTGGTCACATCGCAAGACACTAGACCATTCGCCGGGTTGCGGCTGGTCCCGATAATCTCATCGCCGCGCGCAGTCATGGCGGCAAGCAGTCCTGCCCCTATCCCCCTGTTCGCTCCGGTGATGACCGCCCGCATAGCCCTAGCCATTCCCCCGCACGAAGCGCGCTGCTTCCTCGGCGGCGCGGCGCAGGGCGTTGGACTTGTTCACGGTCTCCATGAACTCGGCCTCGGGGTCGCTGTCATAGACGACGCCGCCACCGGCCTGAATGTAAAGCTGCTGATCCTTGATCACGCCGGTCCGCAGCGCGATGCACATGTCCATCTCGCCATTGGCGGCGAAATAGCCCACGCCCCCCGCATAGACGCCGCGCTTTTCGGGCTCCAACTCGTCGATGATCTGCATCGCGCGGACTTTCGGCGCACCCGATACCGTGCCTGCGGGCATACCCGCCAGCAGCGCGGATAAGGCGTCCTCGCCCTCGCGCAATTCGCCAACCACGTTCGAGACGATATGCATGACGTGGCTGTAACGCTCGACGATGAATTGCTCGGTCGGCTTTACCGTGCCCATTTTCGCCACGCGGCCCACATCGTTGCGGCCAAGGTCGAGCAGCATCAGATGCTCGGCCAGTTCCTTCTGGTCGGACAGCAGGTCGGCTTCCAGCGCATTGTCTTCCTCGGGGGTCGCGCCGCGTTTGCGGGTGCCTGCGATCGGGCGCACGGTGACCTCGCCGCCGCGCAGGCGCACAAGGATTTCGGGCGATGCACCGACGATCTGGAAGCCGCCGAAGTTCAGGTAGAACATGAACGGCGACGGGTTCGTGCGGCGCAGGCTGCGATAAAGCGCAAAGGGCGGCAGCGGGAAATCCATCGCCCAGCGTTGGCTGGGCACGACCTGAAAGATGTCGCCCGCGCGGATATAGTCCTTGGCCTTCTCGACCGCCGCCAGATAGGCGTCCTTCGAGAAATTCGAGCGCAACTCGCCGACCTTCAGGTCATGGCCCAAGGCGCGCGGTTCGCTGGGCTGACGGTCGAGCGAACGCAGCGCCTCCATCAGGCGTTCGGCGGTCTGGGCGTAAGCTGCACGGGCGGGCGTGCCGTCCTGATGCCATGCGGGGGCGCAAAGCAGCACCTCACCCTTGACCCCGTCCAGCACCGCCACGACCGAGGGGCGCATCATCATCGCATCGGGCAGGCCCAGCGTATCGGGATTCACATCCGGCAGACGCTCGACCAGACGGATCATGTCATAGCCGAGATAGCCGAACAGGCCTGCCGCGCCCGCAGGAACGCCGTCGGGCATGTCGATGCGGGATTCGGCGATCAGGGCGCGCAGGGAATCCAGCGCCGGACGGTCATCGGTGACGAACTCGTCCGAGTAACGCGCCTGACGGTTGATCCGCGCCACGCCATCGCGGCAGTCCCAGATCAGATCCGGTTTCATCCCCACGAACGAGAAACGCCCGCGCACCTCGCCTCCGGTGACGCTTTCGAGCATGAAGCTGTTCGGCGCCGCCTCGGCCAGTTTCAGCATCAGGCTGACCGGAGTGTCCAGATCAGCCGCAAGGCGGATGGTCAGAAGCTGGTTGCGGCCCTGATTCCAGCCACGCTCGAATTCCGTAAAATCTGGGGAAATATCCATCACTGCATCTGTGTATTCACCGCATCGACTGCGGTCTGGTTCACGGTCACGCCGCTTTGGCTCTGGATGGCGCGGGTGAAGTATTCGAACACGTCCTGACGCATCGAATCGTTCAGCCGGTTCTGGATACCGTCGCGCATCTGGCCGTTATCCTCGCTGTCGGTATCGGCCGCGTGGATCTGGTCCAGCGTCACAAGGAAGACGCGGTTCTCGGCATCAACAACCTCGGTCTGACCGGCCTCGGCGATCTCGAAGGCGCGGGCGACGACGTCCTGCGGCACGCCGACGATGAAGCCGCCACGGGTCAGGCCCGGCTCGGCATGGCCTTTGGCCGGAACCACCG
This sequence comes from Paracoccus aestuariivivens, assembly GCF_009711225.1. GTDB lineage: Bacteria > Pseudomonadota > Alphaproteobacteria > Rhodobacterales > Rhodobacteraceae > Paracoccus > Paracoccus aestuariivivens. The sequence continues at coordinate 236,581 of NZ_WMIE01000001.1, forward strand.
GAGCGACAGGCTCGACCGGAATGGGCGCGGCGCCAACCGCCTGGGCGACCGGAGCGGTCGCGGCAGGCGTCGGGTTCACCACCGGCTCGACCGCAGCTTCGGCGGCCAGCTTGCGCTCGTCGGCCAGAGCCATCAGTTGGCGCATGGTTTCGTTCTGGATCCAGTCGGCTTCGACGCGGTCACGGACCTCGGCAAAGGGAATCAGCGCCGGCGGCTCGATCTTGTCGAGGCGCATCGCGAAGATGCCGCCGTCTTCGAACGTGGTCAGCTCGGGGAAGTCCTTTTCGGTGACTTCGGCGGCTTTCTGGCGGAACTCGGGATAGGCCACGATGCTGCCCGGTTCTTCCTCGTTCGCGCCGGTCCAGTCGATCTGGCCGACCTGCATATGGGTTTCCTTGGCGATATCTTCCAGCGTCGCGCCGCCTGCCATGAGGTCGGTGATGCTGCTCGACTGGTCGTCGATCTGGCGCCGGGCGCGGTCGATGGCGGCCTCGACGCGCAGATCGTCGCGGGCCTGCTCGAACGTCACGTTCACCGGTTCAAGGATCGCGTTCATCGAGAACAGCGCCGGACCAAGATCGCTGTTGACCGGACCCGTGACGCCGGGCTGCTCGAGCGCGAAAACGGCATCGCCAGCCGCGCCAAGATCCTGCTTCGAGACTTCGCCCAGATCCAGATCGGCGAGTGTCAGACCGCGTTCGGCGGCCAGTTGTTCGAAGGTGACCTCGCCCTTGTCCAGACGGGCCTTGGCGGCGGTGGCGGCGTCGTTCGTCGGGAAAACAAGACGCTCGACCATGCGGCGCTCGGGTTGCTGGTATTCGTCCTTCCGCTGGTCATAGAGGTCGCGCAGGGACTGCTCGTCGACCTCGACGGTCTTTTCGATCATCTCGGGCGTCAGCCAGATATAGGTGATCTTGCGTTTCTCGGGCGAGGTGAAGCGCGCGGCATTCGCCTTGTGCCAGGATTCCAGCGTCGCTTCGTCGGGGGCGGCAATCGGCGCGGCCAGATCGGCGGTGGTCAGTTCCTGCCAATGGATGTCGCGGGTTTCAAGCAGCCAGCCCAGCGAGCGGTCGGTGACGGCCGCAGGCGCGGTGACGGCGGCCAAGGCGGCGCGTTGCATAATGACGCGGGCGGCATCCATGCGCAGATCATGTTCGAAATCGGCCTCGCGGATGCCCTCGCGGTTCAGGGTATCGGCGTAACGGGCGCGGTCGAACTTGCCGTCGAGTCCCTTGAACGCGGCGGCATTGGTGATCTGATCGGCCACCAGTTGGTCACCAACGGAAACACCCAGACGCTGCGCTTCGTCCTCGAGCGCCGCGCCGACCATCAGGCGCGACAGCGCGACCTGATCCAGACCGATATTCTTGGCCTCAGCAGCCGTCACCTGACGGCCGGTGCGCGCGGTGAAGTCCTGGATTTCATTGCGCAAAGCCCGCGCGTAATCCTGCGACGAGACATCGACGCTGCCCACGGTTCCGATATCCGCTGTCCCGCCCGAGAAATTGGTGACGCCGAAGCCGCCAAGTCCCAGGACCAGCATCCCCATCAGCAACCAGACGATGGTCGATTTGCCCTTGCCGCGCATTAGCATGTCCTGCCCGTTATTTTCGTCCTGTCGGAAGTCTTTAGGGGGCGACGGCCCCGTGAGCAAGTGCCGCGACCGGATCGGACGCGGCACGAGCAGTCACAAATCCGCAGGTTGGTTACCCGCGAAAGCCCGCCAGCCGTTGCATCAGGCTGCCGATACCCGTGACATCGGCATTGGCAAAGGCAATGCGGACATGGCGCGCGCCTTCGGCGTCACCTTCGGGCATGAACATCGTGCCGGGCAGCAACAGCACGCCCGCATCGCGCACGAGGCGCTTGGCAAGTTCGGGCGAGGAAATGTCGAATGGATGCTCGACCCAAGCGAAATAGGCGCCACAACCTTTGACACGCCAGCCATCCAGCGTGGCCATGCCTTCCGACATGGCGCGACGGCGGGCAAGGATCTCGGCCCGCTCGCCCGCAAGCCAATCGGTCAGATTCGCCATGCCCCAATGCGCGCCGATCTGGCCGATCTGGGGCGCGCAGATCGCAACGGTGTCCAGAAACTTCTCGATTTCGATCATGCGGTCTTCGCTGGCGATCACCGCTCCGACGCGATGGCCCGTCAGGCGGTAAGCTTTCGAGAAGCTGTAAAGGTGGATCAGCGTGTCGCGCCAATCGGGGTCCTGGAACAGGTCATGCGGCGCACCATCGCGCGAGTCGAAGTCGCGATAGGTTTCATCGACGATCAGGGCGATGCCACGCGCCCGCGCCAGTTCCAGAAAAGCCCTGAGCGTCTCGGCCGGATATTCCGCACCCGAGGGGTTATTGGGGCTGACCAGCACGATCGCCCGCGTCCGGTCGGTGATCAGCTTAGCCGCCTCGGCGGCGTCGGGGATCATGCCCTGACCGCAGCGCAGACCTACCGAGCGGATGCCCTGCATGTCGAGCCACATCTTGTGATTGAAGTACCACGGCAGCGGCAGGATGATCTCGTCCCCCGCGCCCGCCAAGGTCTGCATCGCCGCGCAGAACGCCTGATTGCAGCCTTGGGTGATCGCGACCTCGTCAGGGCGGATCATGCCGTCATAGGCGCGGCTCCAGTCACGCGCCACCGCCTCGCGCAGTTCGGGGCGGCCCAGCACCGGACCGTAGAAATGCGCGTCGGGCAGGTTCAGCGCGGCATCGGCCATGGCGCGGCGCATCGGTTCGGGCGGCGGATCGACCGGAGCGGCCTGACTGACGTTGATCAAGGGCCGGTCGGGCGTGAACGTGACGCCTTCCAGCCAACGGCGCGCCTCCATAACGGGCGGGCGGAAAGTGGCGGCGATGGCAGGGTTCAGGGGATTCATGCGGGTTCTCAGTTCGGCTCGGTCAGGCGCAAGGCGCCGATATCGGGCGGGGTGGATAGGTTGAAGCCCGCGCCGGACGCATCTTTTGCAGCGGGTGCGCTGGCCGGATCGGGCGAGAAGCCAAGGTCGGGCGACTTGTCGGGCTGGTGATCCGGCCCCGGCGGGGCGATCCGCGTCGCGGCCTCGACCGGAGCGGGCGACTCGGGGGCGATCATGGGCAGATCGATGGCTGCGCCTTCGGGGGTCTGGATGACGGCAGGCGCGGGTGCTTCAGCCCGCGCCTCGGGCTGGATGGCGGGATCGGCGGTGGCGGGCACGGTTTCATCTGCCGGAGCCGCGACCATCGGCGCAGTCGCCCGTGGCGCGACGGCAGCCATTGGCGCGGGGGCCGTCGGTGCAAGATCCGTGCCTCTGGCGAATTCGGAATCCTCGGGAACCGTCAGGGTTTCGGCGGCGGGGCCTGTGCCGGAATCCGTTGTCGTGCTAGTCGGTTGTGGCGCGGGTGCAGGTTCGGGGATCACCGCAACAGGGCTGACGGATGGTGCCGGATCGGGCAATGGCTTGGTGACCGGAACGGCCAGGGACAGCGCGGCCAGTCCGGCGCCGCAGATCAGCGCCCCGTGAAACAGCCCCGCCGCAAATCCTTTTGCCATACGCGATCCGCCCTGCCAGCCCCTGTTTTTATTGCCCGCGGGGTTGACCCTCCTGCAAGCTTTGCACCATCTATAGCCGCAGATTTTCCGGGGTTCACCCCCCAATGCAAGGCCCAGCCATGATCCTGCTCATCGACAACTACGACAGCTTCACATGGAACCTCGTCCACTACATGGGCGAAGCAGGTGCGGATGTCCGGGTCTGGCGCAACGATGCGCTTACGGTGGACGAGGCGCTTGGCATGGGCGCGCAGGGCATCGTCATCTCGCCCGGTCCCTGCGATCCGGCGCAGGCGGGCATCATCGTCCCGCTGATCAAGGCCGCATCCGAGCGCGCCATCCCGCTATTCGGCGTCTGCCTTGGCCATCAGGCCATTGGCGAGGCGTTCGGCGGCAAGGTCGTGCGCGCCTCGCGCATCGTGCATGGGAAAACCGACCAGATCAGCCATGACGGGACCGGAGTCTTTACCGGCCTGCCCTCGCCCCTGACCGCGACGCGCTACCATTCGCTGACGGTGGAACCCGAAAGCCTGCCCGATTGCCTGCGCGTCACCGCGACCGCGCCCGACGGCACGATCATGGGGCTGATGCACCGTACCCTGCCGATCGAGGGCGTGCAGTTTCATCCCGAAAGCATCGCCTCGGAATATGGCCATGACATGATCCGCAACTTTCTGCGGCGCTGCTCGAATCTGGAAACCGCGGCATGAACGGACCGTCCGATATCCGTCCGCTGATCGGCATCGCGGCCAGCCGCCCTCTGACCGGAACCGAGGCCGAAGCCGCGTTTTCCGCGCTGTTCGAGGGTGCGGCAACCCCTGCCCAGATCGGCGGCCTGCTGATGGCCATGCGTGTGCGCGGCGAGACGGTAGAGGAAATCGCCGCCGCCACCCGCGCCATGCGCGCCCGCATGAACCGCATCAAGGCCCCCGACAGCGCCATCGACATCGTCGGCACGGGTGGCGACGGCAAGGGCACGCTGAACATCTCGACCGCGACGGCTTTCGTCGTTGCGGGCGCGGGTGTGCCGGTCGCCAAGCACGGCAACCGCAACCTGTCGTCCAAATCGGGCTCGGCCGATGCGCTGACCCATCTGGGCCTGAACGTCATGGGCACCCCCGAGACGGCCGAGAAGGCTTTGGCCGAGATCGGCATCTGCTTCATGATGGCTCCGGTCCATCATCCGGCGATGCGCCATGTCGGCCCCGCCCGGACCGAACTTGGCACGCGCACCATTTTCAACCTGCTGGGGCCGATGACCAATCCCGCCTCGGTGCGGCGGCAATTGACCGGCACGTTCGACAAGGTCTGGAACCGCCCGATGGCCGAGACCCTGCGCGAGTTGGGTTCCGACATGGCGTGGCTGGTGCATGGCTCGGACGGCACGGACGAGGTCTCGATTGCGGGACCGACATGGGTCGCGCAACTGAAGGATGGCGAGGTCACCGAATTCGAGATCTCGCCCGAAGACGCGGGTCTGGCGGTCCACCCCTTCGAGGCGATCATGGGCGGCGATCCGTCCCAGAATGCCGCCGCTTTGCGCGGGCTTCTGGCGGGCGACAAAGGCGCCTACCGTGACGCGGTTCTGCTGAACGCGGCTGCGGCGCTTCTGATAGCGGGCAAGGCCGCCGATCTGCGCGAGGGGGCCGACATGGCCCGCGAGTCGATCGACAGCGGCAACGCCAAGGTCAAACTCGAAGCGCTTGCCGCGCAGGTCGGCGCACCCGAGGCATGAGCCTACCGCAAGCATGGGCCTCGCTGCCGTTTTTCGAGACGGATTGGCCCGCGATCTCGGCGCGGCTGGACGGGCTGGACTGGCTACCGGGCCATGAACGGGTGTTCGCGGCCCTAAGCCTGACCCCGCCCGATCAGGCACGCGTGGTCATTCTGGGCCAAGACCCCTACCCGACGCCGGGCCATGCCAATGGTCTGGCCTTCTCGGTGACTGCGGAAACCGCGCTGCCGCGTTCGCTGAAAAACATCTATGCCGAGATGCACGACGACATCGGCCACTGCCCCGCGAATGGCGATCTTGGCCATTGGGCGCGGCAGGGCGTACTGCTGCTGAACACCTCGCTGTCCGTATTGCCCGGTCAGGCCGGAATCCACGCGAAATGGGGCTGGGACCGGCTGGCTCGTCAGGCCGTCGAATACGCGCAGGTGCGGCGGCCTCTGGCCTTCGTCCTTTGGGGCGCGCATGCGCAAAAGGCGATGGCCGGAATCCCCCGCGCCGCTGATCTGGTCATCGAAAGCGCGCATCCCTCGCCGCTTTCGGCCAGACGCGGCTTTTTCGGCTCGCGTCCGTTCTCGCGGATCAATGACTGGCTGATCGCCCGCGACGAAACGCCTATCGACTGGGCCCTTTCCGAAACACCCGCCGCGAGGTAAAAACGCGCATGGATATTCTCGACCGCATCAAAGCCTACAAGCTTGAAGAGATCGCAGCCGCCAAGGCCGCCCGCCCGCTGGCCGAAGTCGAGGCTGCCGCCCGCGAGGCCTCGGCACCGCGCGGTTTCGCCCGCGCCCTGACCGAGAAGGCCGCGAGTGGCCACGCCCTGATCGCCGAGATCAAGAAGGCCAGCCCCTCGAAAGGGCTGATCCGTCCCGATTTTGATCCGCCCGCGCTGGCGAAGGCCTATCAAGCCGGTGGTGCGGCTTGCCTTTCGGTCCTGACCGACGGCCCCAGCTTCCAAGGCGCGCCAGAGTTCCTGACCGCCGCCCGCGCCGCCTGCGACCTCCCGGCGCTTCGCAAGGATTTCCTTTACGACACCTATCAGGTGGCCGAAGCCCGCGCTTGGGGGGCCGATTGCATCCTGATCATCATGGCCTCGCTGGACGATACCCTCGCCGGCGAGCTTGAGGATGCCGCCTTCCATTGGGGCATGGACGCCCTGATCGAGGTCCATGACGAGGCCGAGATGGAGCGCGCTTTGCGCCTGAAATCGCCGTTGATCGGGGTCAACAACCGCAATCTCAAGACCTTCGAGATCAGCATCGAGACGACGCTACGTCTGGCCCCGATGGTCCCGCCCGAACGCGATCTGGTCTGCGAAAGCGGTTTGTTCACGCCCGAGGATCTGAACCGAATGGGAGATGCCGGCATCCGCCGCTTCCTGATCGGCGAAAGCCTGATGCGGCAGGATGATGTGACCGGTGCCACCCGCAATATTCTGGGCCTTGCCGCATGAGCCTGACGCATTTCGACGCCCAAGGTCAGGCCCATATGGTCGATGTCTCGGGGAAACCCGAAACCGCCCGCGAGGCGATGGCCGAGGGTGTCGTGATCATGTCGCCTGAAACCCTCGCGCTCGCCCAAGGCGGTGCGGCCAAGGGCGATGTCATGGGCGTCGCGCGTCTGGCGGGAATCATGGGGGCCAAGCGCACCTCGGACCTGATCCCGCTGTGCCATCCGCTGCCGATTACCAAAGTCGCGGTCGAACTGGTCGCCGAACCCGCGTTGCCCGGCATCCGCATCACCGCCACCGTCAAGACCGCCGGAAAAACCGGCGTCGAGATGGAGGCTTTGACCGCTGTCACCACGGCCTGCCTGACCGTCTATGACATGCTCAAGGCCGCCCAAAAGGACATGCGGATCGAAGGCATCCGCCTGCTCTCGAAAACCGGCGGCAAATCGGGCGAGTTCCGCGCCCCCTGAAAGGGTTCCCCATGATCAGCGTCGACGAAGCCCGCGCCCTTGTGCTTGCGCTTGCAACTCCGCCCGAGACCGAGGAAATTCCCGTCCATGACGGACTGGGGCGGGCACTTGCCGCCCCTGCTGTTGCGCGTCTGACCCAGCCGCCCTTCGATGCCTCGGCCATGGACGGCTATGCGCTGCGCTCGGGTGACCTGCCCGGCCCGCTGGACGTGATCGGCACGGCGGCGGCGGGCGTGCCCTATGAAGGCCCGACGCCCGAGGGATCGGCAATCCGTATCTTCACCGGAGCGGCAGTTCCTGCGGGTTATGATCGCGTGGTGATGCAGGAAATCGTCACGCGAGAAGGTGACCGGATCACTATGGCCGATGCCGGTCAGAACCTGAATATCCGCCTGAAAGGAAGCGATTTTTCCGAAGGCGCGGGGTTCCAGCCGGCGCGTGGCTTGCGCGCCTCGGATCTGGGCCTGATCGCGGCAATGAACGTGGCGCAGATCACCGTCGCGCGTCGTCCCCGCGTTGCGGTTCTGGCGGGTGGGGATGAACTGGTCCGACCCGGCCAGCATCCGGCGCAGGGGCAGATCATCAGCTCGAACGACATCGCCATTGCGGCGCTCGCGCGCGAGGCGGGGGCCGAGCCCTTCATCCTGCCGCTTGCCCGCGATACCGAGGAATCCCTGCGCGCCCGCTTTGCCGAGGCCGAGGGTGCCGACCTGATCGTGACCATCGGCGGGGCCTCGGTCGGGGATCACGATCTGATTGCCAAGGTCTCGGGCGATCTCGGGATGGAGCGCAGTTTCTACAAGCTGGCCATGCGCCCCGGAAAGCCGCTGATGGCGGGCCGGATGGGCCGCAGCGCCATGCTGGGCCTGCCGGGCAATCCGGTCTCCGCCATCGTCTGCGCGAAACTGTTCATGCAGCCGCTGATCCGCGCCATGCAGGGGCTGCCGCCGGATGACGGGGTGTCACAAGCCGTTCTGGCCCGCGACCTGCCACCCGAGGGGGATCGCCAGCACTATCTGCGCGCGCGCCTGACCCCCGGCGCGGATCTGCCGGCGATCGAGCCGTTCCAGGATCAGGACAGCGCGCGCCTGTGGGTTCTGGCCGAGGCCGATGCGCTGCTGGTCCGCCCCGCAGGCGATCCGGCGCGCAAGGCGGGCGAACGGATGAGCTATATCGCCCTTTGATCCCGATTAACCGCTTCTTTACGCGAATCGGCTTAATGATTGACGCAAGGGTTTGATCGTTCTAGAACATTCAAGGAACATCATGACGTTCGCGGCAGAGCAGGGAAAGACGATGCTGACCAAGAAGCAAATCCAGCTGCTTGAATTCATTCAGGCGCGTATGGCGCGTGACGGCGTGCCGCCCTCCTTCGATGAAATGAAGCTGGCGCTGGATCTGCGTTCGAAATCAGGCATTCACCGCCTCGTGACCGCGCTGGAAGAACGCGGTTTCATCCGCCGCCTGCCACATCGCGCCCGCGCATTGGAAATCGTCCGCCTGCCCGACACGCTGAGCAAAGGTTCGGGTTTCCAGCCCCGCGTGATCGAGGGAAGCGTACCGGAACGCCAAAGCCCTGCCCCGCGAGGCGCAATGGATGTGGCGATCTCGGCGATCGAACTGCCCGTGATGGGTCGCATCGCGGCTGGCGTCCCGATCGAGGCAATTTCGGAAATCTCGCATCACATCGCCGTCCCCAGCACCATGCTGAGCGCACAGGACCACCATTATGCGCTTGAGGTCAAAGGCGATTCCATGATCGAGGCCGGGATCAACGACGGCGACGTCGTGGTCATTCGCGAGACGACGATTGCCGAGAATGGCGATATCGTCGTGGCTTTGGTCGAGGGCTTCGAGGCAACGTTGAAGCGTTTCCGCCGCAAGGGCGGAATGATCGCGCTGGAAGCCGCGAACCCTGCCTATGAAACCCGTGTTCTGCCCGAAGACAAGGTCCGCGTACAGGGGCGTCTGGTTGGCCTGATCCGTAGCTATTAAGGCAGCAATCGGGCGCATCAGATTGCGTTATGACACAACGATTTCACTATCCGCGGTGATCAAGCGGCGTTGCGGCCAACTATCGGCTGGGATATCCATGTCCGCAAACCGACCGGTCAAGGAAACTCCATGCGCCTTCTGACGCTTCGCATCTTCGCTATTGTCATGGCGTTTGCACTGCCCGCACAAGCTTTCGACACCAATGCCAGTGCGGCATGGGTCTATGACGTCGCTACCGGCACTGTTCTCATGGAAAAAAACGCCGACGAACCCTTGCCGCCCGCGTCGATGTCGAAGCTGATGACGGTCTATATGCTGTTCGAATCCCTGCACGAGGGCCGCATCCAGCTTGATACCCGCCTGCCCGTCTCGACCAAGGCGCGTCAGATGCAGGGGTCGACCATGTTCCTTGACGAACAGGACCGGCCGACGGTCGCAGAACTGATCAAAGGCATCATCGTTCTGTCCGGCAACGATGCCTGCGTCGTGGTGGCCGAGGGGCTGGCCGGAACCGAAGATGCCTTTGCCCGCCAGATGAACGACCGCGCCAAGGCGCTTGGCATGGCCAATTCGCATTTTGCCAATGCCTCGGGCTGGCCCGATCCTGAACATCGCATGTCTATGCGCGATCTTGGCATTCTGGCCCAGCACCTGATCAAGGACTTCCCCGAACTGTACAAGAACTTCTCGGTCGAGGAGTTCCGCTTTGACAATCGCGCCCCTGCGAACCGCCACAACCGCAACCCGCTGCTGGCTCTTGGTATCGGCGCTGACGGCCTGAAGACCGGCCACACACAAGAGGCCGGTTACGGTCTGGTCGGATCGGCCGTGCAGGCCGACCGTCGCGTGATCTTTGTGATCACCGGCCTGCCCAGCGAACGTGCCCGCGCCGAAGAAGCCGAACGCATTGTCAATTGGGCCTATCGCCAGTTCACCATGCGAACCATCGTTCCGAAAGGCGAGATCGTTGCACAGGCTCCGGTCTGGCTGGGCGATCAAAGCAAGGTTGGCCTGACCACGGAAGACGGTGTCAAAGTGCTGCTTCCCGCCGGTTCGCAATCCGGCGTCACGGCCGAAGCCGTGTTCAACGGACCGATCGAGGCCCCGATCACCCAAGGCGACAAGCTGGGCGAGCTGCTGGTCAACATCCCGGGTGCCGGACTCTCACGTCTGCCGTTGGTCGCCGCCAGCGATGTCGGCAGGGCCGGTGTGTTCGGTCGACTGCAGAACGCGGCCTCGCGCCTGAGTCAGCACGCGATCCAAGCCGTCAACAACTGATCGCGCGGGCGGATGTTCATCAGCTTCGAAGGGATCGACGGCTCGGGGAAATCCACTCAGGCCAAGCGGTTGGCCGAGACGCTGCGTAATCGCGGCATCGCAGTGTCACTGACACGCGAGCCAGGGGGCAGCGAGGGTGCCGAGCAGATCCGTAAACTTCTGGTCGAGGGCAAGGGCGAGCGCTGGTCCCCCGAAACCGAGCTTTTGCTATTCACCGCCGCCCGTCGCGATCATGTCGAGCGCCTGATCACCCCTGCGCTAGAACGTAATGAGACCGTGATCTCGGACCGCTTTGCAGATTCCTCGCGCGTGTATCAGGGCCTCGTCCGGGCCGAAAACCGCCAGCTTGTCGAGGAACTGCACCGGTTGATGATCGTGGTCGAACCCGACCTGACATTCATCATCGACACGGACCCCTCGGTTGCGCGCAATCGCGGCGTCATTCGCGGCGGAACCGAGGATCGCTTCGAAAGCCTCGGACTTGGTTTCCAGTTGCGCTTGCGCGAAGGCTTCCTTGCCCTTGCTGCCGAGTTTCCGCTGCGCATCCGCATCATCGACGGCAGCGGCTCCGAGGACGAGGTCGCAGCACGCGTCCTCTCGCACCTGCCGTGAGTGCGGACGACATTCCCGAACCCGACCGCGTTCCCGGCGCACCTCATCCGCGCGAGACATCTCGTGTTCAAGGGCAGGACCATGCTGTCGCCGATTTCCTGAACGCTGCGCGCGCCGGCCGGTTGCATCATGGCTGGCTGTTGTCTGGCCCGCGCGGAACCGGCAAGGCGACTCTAGCATGGGCAATGGCGAAATGGCTGCTGTCCGGGGGCGAGGAAGGCTCCATTCGGACCGACCCCGAGGCTCCGGCGGTCCGTCGCATCCGCGCCTTGTCCGAGCCGCGCCTGCTGCTGCTGCGCCGCCCCGTCGATGAAAAGACCGGTCGTGTCCGGGCAGAGATCACCGTGGACGAAGTGCGCCGTCTGCAGTCCTTTTTCCAGATGTCCGCTGCCGAGGGTGGTCGTCGCGTCGCGATCATTGACGCCGCCGACGAGATGAATCCGGCCGCCGCCAACGCTTTGCTCAAGCAGCTTGAAGAACCGCCCAAGGATGCGACGATCATCCTTGTCGCGCATCAACCCGGTCGTCTGCTGCCGACGATCCGCTCACGTTGCCGCGAATTGCGCCTTCACCCGCTGAACCCGACCGAAATGGCAGGCATTCTTGCCGATATGGGCGTCGAAGATGACCCCGACCGTCTGGCCGCGTTGGCCGGAGGCTCGGTCGGAGAGGCGGTTCGGCTTTCAGGTCAAGGCGGGCTTGAGCTTTATCAGGAGATCGTCAACCTGTTTGCCGATTTCCCCCGCATGGATCGCCGTGCCGCCGCCAACCTCGCCGAAACCGCTGCCGGTCGCGCAGGGGCGAATGGCGGCGATCCCTTCGATCTAGTCGTCACGTTGCTCGATCGCTTCCTGACCCGCGCCGCGCGGACCGGTCTGCTTGGGCCGCCGTTGCCCGAAGCCGCCTCGGGCGAGGCCGATATCCTGATCCGGCTTTCGCCCGATCAACGGGCAGCGCAAGTTTGGGCGGCAGCGCAGGCCGAACTTTCGGCGCGTGCCCGCGTGGGGCGGGCGGTGAACCTTGACCCTTCCGCCTTGGTGATGGATATGCTGATCGGGCTTGCGAACCAGCCCGCTCATTAGACAGACGTTACGGGGAGCCTTCCTGATGTCCGAAACCCCCGCCCTTCCCGATCTTGTCGATAGCCATTGCCATCTCGATTTCCCGGATTTCGAAGGTCAGCAGGCCGAGTTGATCGCCCGCGCCAATGCTCTGGGCGTCCGGCGCATGGTCACGATCTGCACCCGATTGCGCAACGAACCGGCGGTCCGCGCCATTGCCGAGGCGCATGAAGGGGTCTTCTACGCCGCCGGAACCCATCCGATGTACGCCGCCGAGGAACCGCTTCTCGCAGTCGAGGAACTCGTGGTTCTGGCCCGTCATCCGAAATTCGTCGGCATCGGCGAGACCGGCCTTGATTATCACTATACGGCGGACAGCGCGATCGTTCAGGCCGAAAGCCTGCGCATCCATATCGAGGCCGCGCGTCGCACCGGCCTGCCGCTGATCATCCACTCGCGCGACGCCGACGAGGACATGGCCCGCATCCTGACCGAGGAACACCGCGTCGGTGCGTTTGGCTGCGTCATGCACTGCTACACCAGCGGTCCCGAACTGGCGCGCACGGCTATCGATCTGGGCTTTTACCTGTCCATGTCGGGCATCGCCGCCTTCCCGCGCTCGACCGAGATCCGCGAGATTTTTGCCGCCGCACCGCGTGACCGGATCCTTGTCGAAACTGACGCGCCCTATCTGGCCCCCCCGCCCTATCGCGGCAAGCGTAACGAACCTGCCCATGTGGTTCACACCGCGCGCCTTGGCGCGGAAGCGTTGGGCATGACCGAAGCAGAGTTCAGGGCCCAGACGACCGCCAATTTCGACAGGCTGTTCACGAAGGCTGCCGCATGATGCGAGCGGTTATCCTTGGTTGCGGCTCCTCGGGGGGGGTGCCGCGCCTTGGTAACCGTTGGGGGGAATGCGATCCCGCGAATCCGAAGAACCGACGGCGTCGCTGCTCGTTGCTGGTCGAACGCGAGGGGCTCAGCGGCATTACCCGTGTCCTGATCGACACCGGCCCCGATCTGGTGCCCCAGCTTCTGGATGCCAATATCGGCGAGATCGACGCTGTCATCTACACCCATGCCCATGCCGACCACATCCACGGCATCGACGATCTGCGACAGGTGGTCTTCAACATGGACCGGATGATGGAATTGCACGCCGATCCGCTGACTGCGCAGGCTCTGGTCCAGCGTTTTGGCTATGTGTTCAGCACGCCTGCCGGTTCATCCTATCCGCCGATCTGCCGGATGAACCTGATCAAGGGGCCGATCCGGATCGACGGCTCCGGCGGCGTGATCGAACTTCTGCCCTTCGAGGTCGATCACGGCGACAGCACGGCGCTTGGTTTCCGCATTCCGGCAACCGGCGGCGGTTTGGTCTACCTGCCCGACGTCAAGGATATTCCCGATCCGGCCTGGTCGCTGATTTCGGGAACCGAAATCTTCATCTGTGACGGCTTGCGCCGCAAACCGCATCCCAGCCACGCCCATCTGGAACTGACGCTGGACTGGCTGGCACGTTCCGGCTGCACGCGGGGCATCGTCACCAATATGCATATCGACCTCGATTACGACGATGTCATGGCCGAGACGCCGGATAACGTCATTCCTGCCCATGACGGATTGGTGTTAAGTTTCAAATGACTATTCTCTTCGACGTCATTCTTCCGGTCTTCATCGTCATTGGCTTCGGCTATCTCGTCGCGTGGAGGAAGATGTTCACCGAGGTCGCGGTGGACGGTCTGATGCGCTTCGCCCAGAACTTCGCGGTTCCGGTGCTGCTGTTCACCAATGTCGCGCGTCTGGACCTGTCCAAGGACATGAATCTCGGCATGTGGGTCGCCTTCTATGCCGGTGCGTTCCTGTCCTATTTCATCGGCTGGGGCGTGGCGCGGAGCTATCTCAAACGCAGCCCCGAGGATGCGGTCGCAATCGGATTCTGCTGCCTGTTCTCGAACTCGCTGCTGCTGGGCATCCCGATCATGGAACGTGCTTACGGCCACGAGGCGCTGGCCGGCAACGTCGCCATCATCGCGATCCACTCGCCGCTGCTTTACACTTTCGGCATCACCATGATGGAGGTCACCCGCGCGCGTGGCCAAAGCCTGCGCGTCGGCCAGATCGCGATGCGGGCGCTTTCGGGTGTGCTGCATACCCCGTTGATCCTTGGCATCCTCAGCGGCGCGGTGATGAACCTTCTCCTTAGCGCCGGTCTGGTCATGCCCGAGGGCTTCTGGGCCGCCGCCGACATGATGGCCCGCGCCGCCCTGCCCGCCGCCCTTTTCGGGCTTGGCGGGGTTCTCTACCGCTACCGCCCCGAGGGGGACAGCACCGCGATTGCGCTATGCTGCATTTGCTCGCTGGTGATCCACCCCGTGACGACCTACGGGCTGGGGCTGATGTTCAAACTTCCTACCGAGGCCATGCGCTCGGCCGTGATTACTGCCAGCATGGCACCGGGCGTAAACGCCTACCTGTTCGCGGCAATCTATAACTCGGCCAAGCGGGTCGCGGCATCGACAGTCCTCGTTTCGACCGCGCTGTCGATGCTGACGATCTGGTTCTGGATCTCGGTCCTGCCCTGACCGCTCGCCCGACATGAGAACGCCGCCCCGTAGGGCGGCGTTTCAGGTCCGGGGCATGAGCCGCTCAATGCGGCGTGATGCCCCGCAACCGCTCGGAGCGGCGACGCAGCATCTCGACCACGGTCAGAAGCGCGATCGAGAAGATCACCAGCAAGGTCGCCACCGCCAGAATTGCCGGAGAGATCTGCTCACGGATGCCGTTCCACATCTGGCGCGGGATCGTCTGCTGGTCCGGCCCTGCGATGAACAGAACCGCCACCACCTCGTCAAACGAGGTGACAAAGGCAAACAACGCGCCCGAGATCACGCCGGGCAGGATCAGCGGCATGATGATGCGGAAAAAGGTCGTGCGCGGATTGGCACCAAGACTTGCTGCTGCGCGGGACAAGGACTGATCGAAACCGATCAGCGTTGCCGTCACGGTGATGATCACGAAGGGAATGCCCAGCGTCGCATGGGCCAGAATAACGCCCAGATAGGTTCCGGCCAGCCTGCCGCATTGCGGGTTCAACCCGATCCATGTTAGCGGCTCGCACGGATTCGAGTAGAAGAAGAACATCCCGGTCGCCGTAATGATGATCGGCACGATCATCGGCGAGATCAGGATCGCCATGATGATCCGGCGATAGGGCATCTCGGGGCGCGACAGGCCAAGCGCCGCCAAAGTGCCCAGCACCGTCGCCACGATCGTCGAGAAGAACCCGATGATCAGCGAGCTTTTCGCAGCCTGTACCCATTTCGCATTCTGCCAGACATCGGCCCACCAGCTTAGATCCCGCGGCGCGTCGGGCTTTGCCATGCCGAAGGTCAGCAGGCTGTCATACCACCGCATCGAATAGCCCGTCGGGTCAAAGGACAGCATCTTGTCGGTGAAGGTGAAATAGGGTTCGACGTTGAAGGATAGCGGGATCACGACGACAATCGGCGCGATCAGGAAAAAGAAGATCGCCGCGCAAAGCACCAGATAGGTGTAGTGCCAGACCCGCTCGAGTTTAGTGGCATAGGTCGGAAGTGCCATATCGCTTATCCCAGCTTCAGATTGTCGATGCCAACAAGGCGGTCATAAACCCAGTAAAGGATCAGAACTCCGCCCAGCAGCAGCGCGGCCAGCGCGGCAGCCATCGACCAGTTCAGCGTCTGGGTCATGTGCATCGCAATCATGTTGGAGATGAGTTGCCCGCTCGATCCGCCGACCAAAGCCGGCGTGATGTAGTAGCCGACCGCAAGGATGAAGACCAAAAGCGCCCCTGCCCCCAGACCCGGCAGCGTTTGCGGGAAATAGATCCGGCGGAATGCGGTCCAGCTTGTCGCGCCCAGCGAGCGCGCGGCCCGCACATAGGACGGGTTGATCGTCCGCATCACGGAATAAAGCGGCAGGATCATGAACGGCAGCAGGATATGGGTCATCGCGACGATCGTGCCGGTCTGGTTGAAGATCATCTGCAGCCGCTGGTTGTCATTGATCACCCCCAGCCAGACCAGGATATCGTTCACCACACCTTGCTGCTGCAGCAAGACCATCCAGGCCGTGGTCCGCACCAGAAGCGAGGTCCAGAACGGCAGCAGCACCAGAATCATCAGCAGGTTCGATTTGCGCGTCGGCAAGGTCGCCAGCAGATGCGCGATGGGGAAACCCAACAGGAACGTCGTGCAGGTGATGACGAAGGACAGCCAGAAGGTCCGCATGAACAGCTTCACATAGATGCGCTGCTGTTCTGGCGCCTGCACGATGCTGCCGTTCTCGTCCCGCGCACGGTCGATGGCGGCAAGGTAGAAGTTGCCTGTATAGGGCGAGGAAGCCTCGCGCATGGCGGACCAAAGCTTGGGATCGCCCCATTTCTCGTCCAGTTCCAGCATCGCGGCGCGGAAAGGCGGCTCGACCCCGTCCTTGACCTTGCGTCCGGCCGAGGTGAACAGCGAACGCGTTCCCGGCACGTCGTAATTGATCCGCGTTCCGACGACGCCAATCGTGCGGGCCTCGGCTGCGGCTTGCAGATCGGCGGCCAAGGCACCCCATGCCGCCTCGTCGGGCTCGACGCTGCGGTCATTGGCATCGAACCATGCGCTAAGCTGCGGCATGTTCGCGGAAAAGCCGTCATTCTTGACCGAGCGTTGCAGCATCTGCCCGATCGGAAACACGAAGGTGATCAGGATGAACAGCAAAAGCGGCAGCACCAGCAACAAGGCGCGGCGACGCGCGCGGCGCGAACTGCGGGCCAATGCACGGGTCAACGGCTGCCCGTCGGCGGTCGTCAGCGGGCCACTGGGCGCAAGGCCTGAGGCCTTGGTCGCGCTCGCGGCATGGGGGTCAAGGGCGTTGGCCATCCTGGTCCTTCAGCGGATCTTATAGTTCAGGGCACCGCCGCCCGAACGGATCGGGCGGCGGCAAGGGGATCAGCTGGCTGCAAGCCATGCGTTGAACTGCTCGGTCATCTCGGCAGCGCGGTCGGCCCAGAACTCGGGATCATCATAGACCGCGGTGGTCAGGTGCTCGGCCTTGGTCGGCATATGCGGGCCCATTTCGGTCACGCCGTCCTGATACTTGCCGACCAGCGCATCCGAGGATTTCCGCGCCGGACCATAGCTGATCCACTTCGCCTGGTTCGCAAGCTGCTCGGTCGAGGTAGCGAATTTCAGGTATTCCATTGCGGCTTCGGGGTTCGGCGAACCTTTCGGGATCGCGAACAGGTCGAAGTCCATATACTGCCCGTCCCAGATGATCTCGAAGGGCTTCTTCTCGGCCACCATCGCGTCGAAGATCCGGCCGTTATAGACCGTGGTCATCGTCACTTCGCCATCCGCCAGAAGCTGGACAGGCTGGGCACCGGCCTCCCACCAGACGACATCCTTCTTGATGGTGTCGAGCTTTTTGAAAGCGCGTTCAACGCCTTCCGGAGTGGCAAGGGTTTCATAGATCTTGTCGGGCGCAACGCCATCGGCGATCAAAGCCAGATACAAGGTCCGCTTGGGGTTCTTCGGCAGGCCGCGCTTTCCGGGGAATTTGGCGGTGTCGAAGAAATCGGCTGCGGTCTTGGGCGGATTGTCCCCGAATTTGGTCGTGTCGAACGAGATGACCGTACCCCAGACGATGTTCGCGACCGCGCAATCCTGCAACGCACCCGGCACGAAATCGTCCTTGGCGGGCGTCCCGTCCGGTGCGGGCGGAAGATCGTCGGCGTTGATTTCGACCAGCGCACCTTCGTCACAAAGACGGATTGCGTCCGACAATTCGATATCGAACACGTCGCCGGTGATGTTCTTGGCCTCGACCTGTGCCTTGAGCGGCGTCGCCGGATTGTCGGCGGCGATCATGTTGACCTTGATGCCGGTCTTTTCGGCGAAGGGGATGTTATATGCCTCGACCTGCGATTTCTCGTAGGCGCCCCCCCACGAGACGACATTGACCTCTTTGTTCTGCGCCTGGGCCGCAAAGGCCAGACCGCAAAGAGCCGTGGACAGAACCAGAATTCTTTTCATGTTTTCCTTAACTCCCTATTTGCTTGTCCGGCTCATTGGCCGTGTCTTTTTGGCGCTTACGCGCAGAGATGACCGCGGCGGAGAACCGCCGCGGTCCAAAAAAGTCAGCTCGCGAGCCAGGCGTTGAAACGCTCGTTCAGCTCGGCGTCATGATCGACCCAGAAGTCCAGATTGGACCCGAGCGCCTCTTTCATGTTGTCGGCGAAGGTCGGAAGGTTCGGCCCCATCGGGACGTCCGTACCTTCGATATTGCCGACCAGCGCGGCTGCCGATTTGCGCGGCGGGCCATAGCTGATGAACTCGGCGGCGCGGGCCTGCGGTTCGGGCGAGGTCGAGAAGGCGATGAATTCCTTGGCGGCTTCCAGATGCGGCGCGCCTTTCGGGATCACCCAGCCTTCCATCTCGTAGATCTGGCCGTCCCAGACGATCTTGAAGGGTTTCCCCTCGCCTTGCGCGGCATTGAAGATCCGGCCGTTGAAGGCATAGGCCATGCTGACTTCGCCATCCGCCAGCAATTGCGGCGGCTGCGCGCCGGCCTCCCACCAGATCACATCATTCTTGATGCTGTCGAGTTTCTTGAAGGCGCGGTCGACGCCCTCGGGCGTAGCCAGAACGTCATAGACCTCGGCGGCAGGAACACCGTCCGCCATCAGCGCGAATTCGAGGTTGAACTTCGCACCCTTGCGCATGGTGCGCTTGCCTGGGAACTTGGCGGTGTCGAAGAAATCGGCCGGACCGGTCGGCTTGGCGTCAGCGTATTTGCTGTCGTCATAGGCCAGAATCATCGAGTAGACGTCCGTACCGACGAAGCAATCGGTCACTGCGCCTTCGATGAAGTCGTCGGCGGCCGAGGTGCCATCCGCTGCGGGCAGAAGGATCGATGCGTCGATCGGCTCGAGCAGGCCTTCGTCGCACAGGCGAACCGCATCGGCATATTCGACCGAAGCCACGTCGGTCGTGACGTTGCCCGCCTCGACCTGCGCCTTGATCGGCGTCGCCGGGTTATCGGCATCCGAGACGGTTACCTTGACACCGGCCTTAGCCTCAAAAGGCTTGGCATAGGCCTCGACATGGCTGTTGCCATATGCGCCGCCCCAGCTCAACAGGTTCACTTCCTTGTCCTGCGCATGGGCAGTGGCAGCAATCGCGACCAGCGCCGAGGTCAGGATGAGCGTCCGTTTCATTTTAGCTCCCTCACGTGAAAATCGAATATCTTGTTGAAAATCAAACCGGATCCAGCGCGCGAGCATCCTCGGGGTGCCAGCCGATGCGGATCGTCTCGCCGGGGGTCAGTTTCACCTGCCCCAGCGTGTTGCGGTACTTCATGACGAAATCGTCCTGCCCCGCTACTTTCAGCCGCGCCCGCAGGATGTCGCCCATATAGACAACGTCCTTGACTTCGGCTTCTAGCGTATGGGCTCCCGCCGGCATCAGGTCGGGCTTGAACTCGACCCGTTCGGGTCGGATCGAAACGGTCGTCGTCTGCCCCGTCTCGCGGATATTGACCGGAGTCGCGTCGATCAGATCACCGTTGCCAAGCCGCACCAGCGCCTTCGTGCCCTGCAACTGCTCGATCTTGCCGCGTAGCGCGTTGTTTTCACCGATGAAACCCGCGACGAAGCTGTTTTCCGGCTGCTCGTACAACACCGGAGGCGGGGCAAGCTGCTGGATGCGACCATCGTTGAAGACGGCGATCCGGTCCGACATGGTCAGCGCCTCGCCCTGATCATGGGTCACATAGACGACGGTGATCCCCAGCCGGTCGTGAAGCGCCTTGATTTCATATTGCATATGCTCGCGCAGCTGCTTGTCGAGCGCGCCCAGCGGTTCGTCCATCAGCACCAGTTCGGGGTCAAAGACCAAGGCGCGGGCCAAGGCGATTCGCTGCTGCTGGCCGCCGGAAAGCTGCGCCGGACGGCGGTTCGCGAATTTCGACATCTGCACCATGTCGAGGGCGCGTGCGATACGTGTATTACGCTCGGACGAGTTCATGCCACGCACTTCCAACGGGAAGGACAGGTTCTCGCCCACGGTCATGTGGGGAAACAACGCATAGCTTTGAAAGACCATCCCGATGCCGCGCTTATGGGGCGGAACGTCGTTGATGTTCTTGCCGTTCAGGCGAATCTCGCCATGGGTCGCGGTCTCGAATCCGGCCAGCATCATCAGGCAGGTGGTTTTGCCCGAACCCGATGGCCCCAGCATCGTCAGGAACTCGCCCTTGCCGATAGTCAGGTTCAGGTCCTTCACGACAAGCGTCTGGCCATCATAGCTTTTCTGCACGTGATCGAAGACGACGAAAGCGTCGTTGTCGGCTGTGATTGCCAAATGCGGGACTCCCTGTTTCTGTGGTTTTTGTTTTCCGCAGACCAAGCCTATGCGGCGGCCATGTGGTATGGCAACTGGCATGTAGAGATCTTGGGCAGCAGTCCCGCTCTGCCCCGAAAGTGGGCAAGGCACACGGTCAGGCGACGCGCTTCGCATCAATCGCGAAGGCCCGTCGGCACAAAACTTTCACAAAACTGGAAGTTTTTCCGCGCGTTGAGCGGTTGCAGCGCTGCAACAAATAGCAGAGGACCAGCGGCTGCTGCACCCTGCATCACAAGCCGGGGCGTCCACGCCGATTACGGCCCACCGCATGGCGCATTCTTCCCATTCGATTGTCGCAAATTCTGCTCAATGCGCAGGCATTCGATCACAGGAAATAAGGAAAGCCGCGCAACCCAAGGGCTGCGCGGCTTTCGTTGCTTTGGTGCGGTCGAGAAGACTCGAACTTCCACTCCGGTTAAGGAACAGCGACCTCAACGCTGCGCGTCTACCAATTCCGCCACGACCGCATCTTCGTAGCACGGGCTACTTAGACGGTTGCACGGGGGATGAAAAGGGGTCTTTTGCATCCTCCGCAAAGTTCTTTTCATTCCGCTGCGACGGCAGCTTGCGGAATGTAGTTCAGGATTGGGGCGAGCCAGCGCTCGGCCTCGGTCAGGGACATTCCCTTGCGCTCGGCATAGTCCAGAACCTGATCGTGTTCGACCTTGGCGACCCCGAAATAATAGGCGTCGGGGTGACCCAGATAGAGGCCCGAGACCGAGGCCCCCGGCCACATCGCCATCGATTCGGTCAGCTCGACCCCGGTGGCTGCCGTGGCATCCAGCAGGCGGAACAGCGTGGTCTTTTCCGTATGGTCGGGCTGGGCCGGATAGCCGGGCGCGGGGCGGATGCCGGGATAGGGCTCGCCGATCAGCTCTTCGGGGGCAAAGTTTTCGTCTGAATAGCCCCAGTATTGCTTGCGCACGCGTTCATGCATCATCTCGGCCAAAGCCTCGGCGAAGCGGTCGGCCAAAGCCTGCACTAAAATGGCCGAGAAATCGTCATGCGCGGCCTTGAAGCGGTCGGCAATCGCCTGTTCCTCGCCCCCCGCCGTCACCACGAAGCCGCCGACATAGTCGCGGGCGCCTTCGGGGGCGACGAAATCGGCCATCGCCACATTCGGACGCCCATCACGCTTGTGGACCTGCTGGCGCAGCGTGTGCAGGGTGGCCAGCGCCTCGTTGCGGTCATCCCCGGTGAACAGGCGGATATCGTCGCCCGAGCGGTTCGCGGGCCAGAAGCCGATGACGGCGCGGGGCTGGAACCATTTCTCGTCGATGATGCGCTTGAGCATGGCCTGCGCGTCGGCGAACAACTGCCGTGCGACCTCGCCCTGTTTTTCGTCCTGAAGGATGCGGGGATAGACGCCCTTCAGCTCCCAAGTCTGGAAGAAGGGGGTCCAGTCGATATAGCGCGCAATCTCGGCCAGATCGAAGTCGTCGATCACGCGCGAGCCGAGGAATTCCGGGGTCTTGGCCTGATAACCGGTCCAGTCGATCTTGACGGCATTGTCGCGGGCCGAGGCCAGCGGCAGGCGCTTCTTCTCGGCCTCGGCGCGGGCATGCTTGTTCGCCACATCCGCGTATTCGGTGCGGATCGTATCGACATAGGCGGTCTTTTGGCCGGAAAGCAGGCTACCCACCACGCCCACCGCGCGGCTGGCATCGGTCACGTAAACCGTCTGCCCCTTGGCATAGCGGGGATGGATTTTTACGGCGGTATGCACGCGCGAGGTGGTCGCGCCGCCGATCAGCAGCGGGATGTTGAAACCCTCACGCTCCATCTCGCTGGCGACATGCACCATCTCATCCAGCGACGGGGTGATGAGGCCCGAAAGACCAATAATATCGACCTTTTCAGCCTTGGCGATCTCGAGGATCTTCGCTGCCGGAACCATGACGCCAAGGTCGATGATCTCATAATTATTGCAGGCCAGAACGACGCCGACGATGTTCTTGCCGATGTCATGGACATCGCCCTTGACCGTCGCCATCAGCACCTTGCCCGCGCTGGTCGAAGCCCCGCTACCGGCCTTTTCGGCCTCCATATAGGGCAGCAGATGGGCCACGGCCTGTTTCATCACGCGGGCGGATTTCACCACCTGCGGCAGGAACATCTTGCCCGAGCCGAACAGGTCGCCGACCACGTTCATCCCGTCCATCAGAGGACCTTCGATGACATGCAGCGGACGCTCGACCGAGAGGCGGGCTTCCTCGGTATCCTCGTCGATATATTCGGTGATGCCATTGACCAAGGCATGGGCCAGACGTTTCGCCACCGGCCATTCGCGCCAGGTCAGGTCCTTTTCGCGGGCTTTCGCGCCACCCTCGCCACGGAAACGCTCGGCGATATCCAGCATGTTTTCGGTGGCCGTGCCGCCCTTCGAGGGCTTGCGGTTCAGGACCACATCCTCGCAGGCCTCGCGCAGATCGGCGTCGATCTGGTCATAGACCGCCAGCTGCCCGGCATTGACGATGCCCATATCCATGCCCGCCTGAATGGCGTGATACAGGAACACGGCATGCATCGCCTCGCGCACCGGCTCATTGCCGCGGAAGCTGAACGACAGGTTCGAGACCCCGCCCGAGATATGGACATGAGGCAGGGTCTGCATGATCCGGCGGGTCGCATTGATGAAATCGACGCCGTAATTGTCGTGTTCCTCGATGCCCGTGGCGACGGCGAAGATATTCGGGTCGAAGATGATATCCTCGGGCGGGAAGCCGACGCGGTTCACCAGCAGGTCATAGGCACGCGAGCAGATCTCGACCTTGCGGTTTTCGGTATCGGCCTGCCCGGTCTCGTCAAAGGCCATGACCACGACGGCGGCACCGTAGCGGCGGCAGAGGTCGGCTTGCTTCAGGAACTGCTCTTCGCCTTCCTTCAGCGAGATCGAGTTGACGACGGCCTTGCCTTGCACGCATTTCAGCCCGGCCTCGATCACCTCCCATTTGGAACTGTCGATCATCACCGGCACGCGGGCGATATCGGGTTCGGCGGCGATCAGGTTCAGGTAATCGACCATTGCCTGCTTCGAATCGATCAGACCTTCATCCATGTTGATGTCGATGATCTGCGCGCCGTTTTCGACCTGATCGCGGGCGACATCCAAGGCGGGGGCGAAATCGCCATTGGTGATCAGCTTGCGGAAACGGGCCGAGCCGGTGACGTTCGTGCGTTCACCGACGTTCACAAAGGGAATTTCGTCGGTCTTGACGAAGGGCTCAAGGCCCGACAGGCGCAGGCGCGGCTCGATTTCGGGCAGCGCGCGCGGCGGGATGTCGGCCACGGCGCGGGCAATCGCCGCGATATGCTCGGGGGTCGAGCCGCAGCAGCCGCCGACGATATTGACCAGACCTTCGCGCGCGAAATCGGCGACTTGGGCGGCCATATCCTCGGGGGATTCGTCATATTGGCCCATTTCATTCGGCAGGCCGGCATTCGGATAGGCACAGATCAGCGTATCCGCGACGCCGGAAAGTTCGGCAAGGTGCGGGCGCATCGCCTCGGCACCCAAGGCGCAGTTCAACCCGATGGTCAGCGGCTGGGCATGGCGCAGCGAATACCAGAAGGCGGTGGGGGTCTGGCCCGACAGCGTGCGCCCCGACAGGTCGGTGATCGTGCCGGAAATCATCACCGGCAGGCGCAGGTTCTTTTCCTCGAAGACCTCTTCGCAGGCAAAGACCGCAGCTTTGGCGTTCAGCGTGTCAAAGATCGTCTCGATCAGGATGATATCCGCGCCGCCGTCGATCAAGCCATGGATCTGCTCGGCATAGGCCACGCGCAGCTGATCGAAACTCACCGCGCGGTAGCCCGGATTGTTCACATCCGGGCTGATCGAGGCCGTGCGGTTGGTCGGCCCCAGCGCCCCCGCGACCCAGCGCGGGCGGCCGTCCTCGGCCGTCGCACGGTCCAGCGCCTGACGCACAAGGCGCGCGCCGTGGAAGTTCAGATCGTAGACCGCATGCTCCATGCCGTAATCGGCCTGCGCGATGGTCGTGGACGAAAACGTGTTCGTCTCGACGATATCCGCGCCCGCCTTGGCATAGCGGTAATGGATCGCCTCGATCGCCTCGGGCTGCGTCAGGATCAGCAGGTCGTTGTTGCCCTGCTGGGGATGCTCGCCAAGCGCAGGCGGATGACAGCCACAAGCGCAGGCCCCGCCATGGCCAAGGAAATCACCCTCGCCGAAGCCAAGCTGTTGGATCTGCGTACCCATCGCGCCGTCAAGGATCAGGATGCGTTCCCGCGCGGCGGCGCGGATGGCTTCAAAGACGGGAGAAAGAGGCAGGGTCATGGCGGAATCCAGGCTATTGAAGCTGTCTATATAGTTACTGAAGTCGAATTAGTGAAATTCAACATCCGCAGAATGATCTTGAACGGGATTCATGTTCCGCAGCACCCCCTCTTGCGCCTTGGCCACATTGCCGCCAAATGACGGGTCATGACTGAATGGATCACCGCCCCCGGACTGACCGAATATGACGAAGCCGTCGCCTTCATGGAGGCGCGGGCCGCTGCCATCCATGCCGGAGAGGCCGATGAGCTGATCTGGCTTGTCGAGCATCCGCCGCTTTACACCGCTGGCACCAGCGCGAAGGAAGCCGACCTTTTGGACGCGCGCTTCCCCGTCCATGCGGCGGGGCGCGGCGGTCAATATACCTATCACGGGCCGGGCCAGCGCATCGTCTATGTCATGCTGGACCTGAACCGGCGCGGCCGCGACATCCGCGCCTTTGTCGCGGCGCTGGAGAATTGGGTCATCGACGCGCTTTCCGAGTTCAACGTCACCGGCGAAATCCGCGACGGACGCGTCGGCGTCTGGGTGGCGCGTCCCGACAAGGCCGCGCTGCTGGACGGTTCGATGCGCGAGGACAAGATCGCGGCCATTGGCGTCAAGCTGCGCAAATGGGTCAGCTTCCACGGCATCTCGATCAATGTCGAACCGGATCTGAGCCATTACGCAGGCATCGTGCCCTGCGGCATTTCGGGTCATGGCGTCACCAGCCTCGTCGATCTGGGGCATCCGGTCGGCCTCGGCGATCTGGATGTCGCCCTGATGCGGACCTTCCCGGACAATTTCCCGCCGATTTCGGACTGATTTTATCCAGTTCCTTGGGTCAGCATTGCCTAGCTTGCGACCTTTTGACGGTATTCAGGCTGTGTTCCCCGTGCTAGCCCTCGACATCAGGGAGGGAGAGGTCCCATCCAGATTTTCGGAAAACGACCTAGAGGGAACACCATGAAGACCGCAATCCTCGCCACGCTGGCTGTCGCCGCGCTCGCCATGCCGGCTGCGGCTCAGGACGCCGCAAAAGGCGAAAACGAATTCAAGAAATGCAAGGCCTGCCACATGATCCAGTCCCCCGACGGGACCGATGTGGTCAAAGGCGGCAAGACCGGTCCGAACCTTTACGGCATTGTCGGCCGCAAGGCGGGCACGCAGGAAGGCTTCAAATATTCCGACGCTCTGATGAAACTGGGCGAGGCCGGCGAAGTCTGGACCACCGAGGATCTGGCCGGCTACATCACCGACCCGAACAAGTTCGTCGAGGAAAAGGTCGGGGACAAATCCCTCAAGACCAAGATGACCTTCAAAATGGCCAAGAATCAGGCTGACGTGGTTGCGTTCCTTGCGCAGCATTCGCCCGAGGCGGGTGCGGCTCCGGCAGCTGACGCGGCGGCGGCTCCGGCGGCGAACTGATCCTGCCACCTGTCGCGGGCATGCAACAGGGGCGTTCCGACCAAGCTTTTCAGCCCTAGCGGACGCTCCTTCTGCCTGCCACCGCGATTGCCGGTCGCAAGATTGTGTTCTAGAACTTGAGCCGAGTCCGTCGGCCCCGAACGGCCGGCCCGCGCATGTTTAGGGAGTTCAGCATGGCAGACGCAGCCGTTCACGGCCACGGAGACCATCACGACAACCGCGGCTTCTTCACCCGCTGGTTCATGTCTACCAACCATAAAGATATCGGCATTCTGTACCTGTTCACGGCTGGCATCGTCGGCCTGATCTCGGTCAGCTTCACTGTCTACATGCGGATGGAACTACAGCATCCCGGCGTGCAGTACATGTGTCTTGAGGGCGCACGCTTCATCGCGGATGCCGCCAGCGAGTGTACGCCGAACGGGCATCTGTGGAACGTCATGATCACCTATCATGGCGTACTGATGATGTTCTTCGTCGTCATTCCGGCCCTGTTCGGGGGGTTTGGCAACTACTTCATGCCGCTGCATATCGGCGCGCCGGACATGGCTTTCCCGCGCCTGAACAACCTGTCCTACTGGATGTATGTCTGCGGCGTCTGCCTTGGCGTCGCCTCGCTGCTCGCTCCGGGGGGAAGCGACCAGGCGGGTTCGGGCGTGGGCTGGGTGCTTTACCCGCCGCTGTCCACGACCGAGTCGGGCTATTCGATGGATCTCGCGATCTTTGCGGTCCACGTTTCGGGCGCGTCGTCGATCCTTGGTGCGATCAACATCATCACCACCTTCCTGAACATGCGTGCCCCCGGCATGACGCTGTTCAAGGTGCCGCTGTTCGCTTGGTCGGTTTTCATCACCGCATGGCTGATCCTTCTGTCGCTGCCGGTTCTGGCTGGTGCCATCACCATGCTGCTGATGGATCGCAACTTCGGCACGCATTTCTTTGATCCCGCTGGTGGCGGCGACCCGATCCTGTACCAGCACATCCTGTGGTTCTTCGGCCACCCCGAGGTCTACATCATCATCCTGCCGGGCTTCGGCATCATCAGTCACGTCATCTCGACCTTCGCCAAGAAGCCGATCTTCGGCTACCTGCCGATGGTTCTGGCCATGGCCGCGATCGGTATCCTCGGCTTCGTCGTCTGGGCGCACCACATGTACACGGTCGGCATGTCGCTGACCCAGCAGAGCTATTTCATGCTGGCCACCATGACTATCGCGGTGCCGACCGGCATCAAGGTGTTCTCGTGGATCGCGACGATGTGGGGCGGCTCGATCGAGTTCAAGACGCCGATGCTTTGGGCCTTCGGCTTCCTATTCCTGTTCACCGTCGGCGGCGTAACCGGCGTCGTGCTGTCTCAGGCTCCGCTGGACCGGGTCTATCACGACACCTATTACGTCGTGGCCCACTTCCACTACGTGATGTCGCTGGGCGCAGTCTTTGGCATCTTCGCCGGGGTCTATTACTGGATCGGCAAGATGTCGGGCCGCCAATATCCGGAATGGGCAGGCAAGCTGCATTTCTGGATGATGTTCATCGGCGCGAACATGACCTTCTTCCCGCAGCATTTCCTTGGCCGTCAGGGCATGCCACGCCGCTACATCGACTATCCGGTCGAGTTCGCCTATTGGAACAACATCTCGTCGCTGGGGGCATACCTGTCCTTCGCCTCGTTCCTGTTCTTCATCGGCATCGTCTTCTACACCCTGTTCAAGGGCCAGCGCGTGAACGTCCCGAACTACTGGAACGAACACGCCGACACGCTGGAATGGACCCTGCCCTCGCCGCCGCCCGAGCACACGTTCGAAACGCTGCCGAAGCAGTCCGACTGGGACCGCGCCCAAGCGCATTGATCCAGGCGATGCCTTATGCATGGCAAGACACGGCCCCGGAGCAATCCGGGGCCGTTTCGTTTCGCCTCGAGATCTGGCCGCATCAATCGCTGCCGCCCAAGGGCTTCGTCTGGGTGATCGGACTGGCCGCCACGGGACTAGCCCTGCCATTGCTTGCCGTCGTCGGAACCTTGGCGTTGTGGGGCCTGCTGCCTTTTGCGGCATTGGCTGTGTGGGCGTTATGGCACGCGATCCGGCGCAGCTACCGCAACGGCGCGACCCGCGAAGTGATGGATCTGGACCGCAGCCACCTGACATTGACCCGAACGGACCCCGGTCGCGCACCACGGATCTGGCAGACGAACCCCTATTGGGTGCGGGTCGCCCTGCGCCAGCACGGACCGGTTGCGGATTATCTGGTACTGACCGATGGCAAACGCGAGATCGAACTGGGCGCGTTTCTATCCCCCGAGGAACGCCAGAACCTGCATCACGATCTTGACGAACGGTTGATGCGGCTTCGCACCTGAACGGTCACGCGCGCCAGTAATGGCTGAAGCTGCGGTATTTCTTGCGCGGTCCTTCGACAACCCACGCCTCGGCCCAGCGGTTCTTGTCTGAGAACAGGAACAGCCCGCGATACAGATCGTCGCCGCATAGGTGCTGAACCTTTTGCACACCGGCAGTTTGCAGCGTGATAAAGGGCGCGCCACTG
This sequence comes from Paracoccus aestuariivivens, assembly GCF_009711225.1. GTDB lineage: Bacteria > Pseudomonadota > Alphaproteobacteria > Rhodobacterales > Rhodobacteraceae > Paracoccus > Paracoccus aestuariivivens. Next base: position 265,397 of record NZ_WMIE01000001.1, read on the forward strand.
GGGCGTCTCACATCGACGGACGCGTTGCCCCAATCCAGCCGATAACTGCGCTGCGACGGCAGCGTCTGGCGCTGAAGCCGGATAAAGCCGTCTTCGTGGAACAGATCCTGAGTAATGACGGCCAAGCCTTCGAAACGGGTGACCCAGCCGGTTTTTGCATCGTCGATGCGACGCTTGACCTTCCACGAGCCAAGAAAGTCCAAGATCCCGATTGTCTGATCCAAGTCTTTCATGTTCTCCGCCTCACTCGCCTGTCCATCCGGTGCTTATCGTCGGTCCGCAGCACAAGATAAACCACCGCGTGGACATCCGGTTCGAAGGGACGACCAAATAAAACACCCCCTGCGACGTCGCGCAGGAGGCAAGACTCGAACGCGGCGCGTCAGTCGGGATCAGCCGTCGACGCGGATCACCTTGTTCTCGGGATCGTAGGGGCTATCCTCGGTCACAACGGCGTCCCACAATTCGCGCTGCATCCGCACCTTCAGTCTGGTTCCGGGCGTGGTCAGTTCGGGACGGACATAGCCCATGCCGATGGACTTGCCGAAAGCCGCCGACCATCCGCCCGAGGTCAAGCGCCCGACACGCTGTCCGTCAAGAAACAGCCCCTCGCGACCCCAAGGATCGGCATCAGCCGGACCATCGATCAGCAGGGTCACGCATTTGCTGCGTATGCCCTTGTCCAGCATGGCCTGTTTGCCGCGGAAATCCTTGTCCAGATCGACAAAGCGGTCCAGCCCCGCCTCGAGCGGCGTCGCGTCGCGGCCAAGTTCGGTACCGAAAGCGCGATAGGATTTTTCCTGACGCAGCCAGTTCTGCGCCCGTGCGCCCACCAGCTTCATGCCGTGCTTTTCACCCGCAGCGACAAGTTGTTCCCAAAGGTAGCGGCCAAACTCGATCGGGTAATGCAACTCCCAGCCCAACTCGCCGGTATAGGCGACGCGAATGGCGCGAACCGGACACATGCCAAGTTCGATTTCGCGCATCGACAGCCATGGGAAACGCTTGTTGCCCAGCACGGTCGCAGGGTCGGCATCGCGCGCGATTTCCTGCAGGATCTTGCGGCTGTTCGGGCCAGCAATGGCGTAAACACCCCATTGCGTGGTGATGTCCTGAATGAGGATCTGCCCGAACTCGGCTTCCTTGTCCTCGGCCAGTTTCTTCAGGTTGTCGCCGTCATAATCGGTCCATGCCCCAGCCGAGATCAGGTAATAGTCATCCTCGGCCAGACGCACGATGGTATATTCGGAACGCGTCGTGCCGGTTTCGGTCAAGGTATAGGTCAGGTTGATCCGCCCGACCTTTGGCAGTTTATTGGTGGTGAACCAATCCAGAAACGCGGTCGCACCCTTGCCATGAACCCGATGCTTGGCAAAAGCGGATGCGTCGATCATACCGGCTGTCTCGCGGATCGCCTTGGCCTCATCGGCAGCGTATTGCCACCAGCCGCCGCGACGGAAGCTGCGGGCGGCATGATCATCAAACTCTGCGGGACCGTAATAGTTCGGACGCTCCCAACCGTTCACCTGCCCCATCTGCGCCCCGGCGGCGATCTGGCGATCATAGGCGGGCGCCGTGCGCAATGGCCGTGCGGCTTCGCGTTCCTCGTCCGGATGGTGCAGGACGAATACGTGCTCGTAGCATTCCTCGTTCTTTTTCACGGCGTAATCCGTGGTCATCCAGTTCCCGAAGCGGCGGGGATCAAGGCTGGCCATGTCGATTTCGGCCTCGCCCCCGGTCATCATCTGCGCCAGATAGTTGCCCACGCCGCCAGCAGCGGTAATGCCAAAGCTAAAGCCCTCGGCCAGCCACATGTTGCGCAGGCCGGGTGCCGGACCGACCAGAGGGTTGCCATCCGGCGTGTAGCAGATCGGGCCATTGAAATCGTCTTTCAGACCCACGGTTTCCGAGGTCGGCAGCCGGTGGATCATCGACATGTATTCCTCTTCGATCCGCTCGAGATCCAAGGGGAACAGGTCCGCGCGGAAGCTTTCGGGAACCTCGTACTGGAACCGCGCCGGAGCGCCCCGCTCGTAGGGGCCAAGGATCCAACCGCCACGTTCCTCGCGGACATACCATTTCGCGTCGGCATCGCGCAGGACCGGATGTTCGGGATTGCCGTCAGCGCGCCACTTGACCAAGGCCGGATCGGGTTCGGTCACGATGAACTGGTGTTCGACCGGAATGGCGGGGATCTTGATGCCAAGAAGCCGCGCCGTGCGCTGTGCGTGGTTGCCGGTGGCGGTCACGACATGCTCGGCACGGATTTCGAATGGCTCGTTCGCGGGAACAAGATAGCCGCCCTTCTCGACCATCCGGTCCAAGGTCACGACCCATTCGCTGCCGGTCCAGCGATAGCCGTTGACCTGAATCTTGCGCTCGATCGTGCAGCCCGCCATCCGCGCGCCCTTGGCCATTGCCTGAGTCACGTCGGCGGGGTTGATATAACCGTCTGTCGGGTGGAACAGCGCCCCTTTCAGGCCGTCGATATTGACCAAGGGCCAGCGTTCCTTGATCTGGGCGGGGGACATGAATTCATGCGGGATGCCCACGGTTTCGGCTGTGGCGGAATACAGCATGTATTCGTCCATCCGGTCTTGGGTCTGTGCCATGCGCAGGTTGCCGCAGCGGGTAAAGCCGGCGTTCAGGCCGGTTTCGGCCTCTAGCCCGGCGTAAAGCTTGACGGAATAGTCGTGAATATGGCTGGTCGCGTAGCCCATGTTGAATAATGGCAGCAACCCCGCCGCGTGCCATGTCGAGCCCGAGGTCAGTTCGTCGCGTTCGACCAGCATCGTGTCCCAACCCGCCCGCGCAAGATGCAAGGCAATACCGCAACCGACCGCACCGCCTCCGACCACAAGAGCCTTCACATGGGTTTTCATGGCCAGCCTATCCTTTTCGCACGTGAGCTACCTTGAGCGAGTTGTGGCAGAGCCCATCCCAAGTCGCAGCGCGGCGGCGACATTTCACCGTCAAAAAACGACATGTCGCAAATTCGCCATCCATCGGACGCATCCATGGCGGGCGGGCATCCTAGACCATCGAGGGCAGGACAAGATCAGGCGGGCGGTGGCCGTCGATGAAGGCCTTGATATTGATCACGACTTTCTCGCCCATCTCGGTCCGCCCCTCGACCGTGGCCGAACCCATATGCGGCAACAGAACGACATTGGGCAAGGCGCGCAGACGGGGGTTGATCTCGTGGCCATGCTCGAAAACGTCCAGCCCTGCGCCCGCAATCTCGCCCGCGCGCAGCATCCGCGTCAGGGCGTTCTCGTCGATGACCTCGCCGCGAGACGTATTGACCACCACCGCCGTCGGCTTCAGCAGTTTCAACCGCCGCGCGTTCAGCAGATGAAAGGTCGCGGGGGTGTGCGGGGCGTTCACGCTGATGATATCCGAGCGCGCCAGCATCTGGTCCAGACTTTCCCAATAGGTCGCGCCAAGTGCGGCCTCGACCTCGGGTCTAAGGCGGTGGCGGTTGTGATAATGGATCGTCATGCCAAAGGCCCGCGCGCGTCGCGCGACGGCCTGCCCGATCCGCCCCATGCCCAGGATTCCCAGTTGCCTCCCGCCCAACCGGCCACCCAGATGCGAGGTCGGAGACCAGCCCTGCCAGCGTCCCGCCTGCATCTCGGCCATGCCTTCGGGCAGGCGCCGTGTGACGGCAAGGATCAGCGCCAGCGTCATATCCGCAGTGTCTTCGGTCACGACGCCCGGCGTGTTCGAGATCGAAATCCCCTTGGCACAAGCGGCGCGCACGTCCAGATGGTCCACCCCCGCGCCATAATTCGCGATCAGCCTCAGCCGGTCGCCGATCTCGGCCAGCATCGCGGCGTCAATCCGGTCGGTGACGGTTGGCACCAAGATGTCGTTTTCCTGCATCGCGGCGATCAACTCTTCGCGCGTCAATTTGCGGTCATCATGGCGCAAGGTGACGTCGAACAACTCGGTCATGCGGTTTTCAATGCATTTCGGCAGACGACGGGTCACAAAGACCTTCAACGCAGCACCGCCCGGACCTGTGGTTGCCATCACTCCCCCTCCCTCGTGACCGAGCCATCTTCCCAAGCTTGATGCCATTTGGCAAAGTGCCTGCGTCGAGGGGCGGGCACAAGACCCCGAAAAAGCAGGACAGGCAAATGAATTACAGACAAATTCATCCGGGTTTCTTGATCATGGCCTTGATGGGGTGCCTTGCCACCGCGGCTCTGGCGCAGGCCGTAGACCCGGGTGAAAATCTGGACGCGCGCCAGCTTCCGGCCGTTTCCGCTGATGCCGAGATCAGCCGGAACCCCGATGGCAAGAACGACCCGAACCGTGGTCCCGTCACCAACCTGCCCCTGCCCCGCTATGTCAGCCTGAAAGGCGGCGAAGGGAACGCCCGCCGTGGTCCCAGCCTGTCGCACCGCATCGACTGGGTGTTCCACCATGCCGGAATGCCTTTGCGCGTGGTCGCCGAATTCGGCCACTGGCGCCGCGTCGAGGATCAGGACGGCGCCGGAGGATGGGTGCATTATTCGCTGCTGTCGGGCGTCCGGACCGCTATCGTACGCAAGGACATGCTCGAACTGCTGGCCAAGCCGGACGAGCGCTCGGATGTGCTGGCCCGTGCCGAAGCGGGCGCAATCGTCAGGCTTCATGAGTGCAACCGCGACTGGTGCCGCGTCTCAGGAGGCGGCGAAAAGGGCTGGGTGCCGAAATCCGCGATCTGGGGCGTCGATCCGGACGAAATCCGCGAGTAAGGGGTTTTCGGGCCGCCCGAAGGCGACCCGGAACAGTCAGACTTTCCGCTTACATGCTTTGGCCGGACAGCGAGCTCGAGCTCGCGGTGGCTTTCATACATTGGAAATAGGTCAGCGTGATCGAATCCTCGGTCATCCGCAGCGTGCCGTCGGGGCGGGTCTGAAGATCGACGACGCGGTTACCGGCAGCGGGCGAGCCTTCGCAAGCCAGCGTGACGCGCGTGCGGTCCACCTGCTTGTCAGAACCGGCAACGGTACAGGTCGCCGCCGGGAAGCTGAACTTGTTGCCGTCGATCACGAGGCTCTTGTCACTGGAGACATTGCCGCATTCCGATTGCAACAGGTTATAGGTGCCGTTCAGCGCGCTCGATTGCGCAATCGGGCCGGGCGTCGGGCCGGGCTTCACGGGGGCAGCCTGATCACAGGCGGCAAGGCCACCCAGGGCGGCAACGGCGGCAAAGGCAAGCAGAGCTTTGGTCAGTGTCATGTCGTTTCTCCCGTTGAATCACGAGGCAACCTCCAGAAGGTCGCGTCCTTTCAACAAAGCGTGAACCCCCGGTTTTCGTTCCCTGAATTTCAACCAAAGTTCATCTGCGGGCAAAGAATCCCCTTTCGAGAGGATCCATTCCTCAAGTTTTCGGGCGGTTTCGGGATCAAAGGCGTCGCCTTTTTCCATGAATGCCTCGAAGGCATCGGCGTCCATCACCTCGGACCACATGTAGCTGTAATAGCCCGATGAATACCCGTCGCCCGAGAAGACATGCGCGAAATGCGGCGTGGCATGGCGCATCGGGATGGCTTTCGGCGCTCCGAGGGCTGCCAGAACCTCGGCCTGACGAGCCATCGGATCGGCGGGCGGCTCGCCGCGATGGAAGGCCAGATCGACCAATGCGCTTTCCAGATACTCGGTCGTGGCAAAACCGGAATCGGCATTTCGTGCCGACAGGATCCGGTCGCGCAACTCGGCAGGCAGAGGTTCGCCCGTCTCGGCATGGCGGGCGTGGCGATCCAGAACCTCGGGCTGTTCCAGCCAATGTTCGAACAACTGGCTGGGCAGTTCGACAAAGTCGCGCGCCACGGACGTTCCCGACATCGAGGGCCAACTGACATCGGACAGTATATGGTGCAACGCGTGACCGAATTCGTGGAACAGCGTATGCGCGTCGTCCCAGCTTAGATAGGCAGGCGCGCCTTTCTGCTCGGGCGGGGTGAAGTTGCACACGTTGACAACGATGGGGCGCTGCCCCTCGCCAATCTTGTGCTGCTGCGCGAGCGAGGAACACCACGCCCCCGAGCGTTTGCTGGGCCGCGCGTAGAAATCCCCCAGAAACACCGCCATCTGTTTGCCGTTGCGGGTGATTTCCCATGCCCGCACATCGGGCGACCAAAGGGGCGCATCGAATTCGCGCATCTCCAGCCCGAAAAGCCGCCCCGCCGTGTCGAAAACCGCACCGATCATCGCCTCAAGCGTGAGATAGGGTTTGACCTCGGCCTCATCCAGATCATGTTCGGCCTTGCGGCGGCGTTCGGCGTAGTAGCGCCAGTCCCAAGGTTCCAGCGCGCCGTTCACGCCATCCGCGTTCAGCATCTCGGCCAGCTTCCGGCCATCGGCATCGGCCCTGACCCTAGCGGCCTGCCAGACTTCGGTCAGCAGCGCCTCGACAGTTTCGGCCTTGCCAGCCATTTCGGGTTCAAGCTTGTAGCTGGCGAAATCGGCATAGCCGAGCAGTTGGGCGCGTTCATGCCGCAGCTTCAGGATCTCGGCCGCGATCGGGCGGTTGTCCGTCGCCTCGCCACCCGCGCCAGAGCCATCGCCCCGCGCGGTCCATGCCCGCCACGCAATTTCCCGCAGGGCGCGGTCCTGAGAATACTCAAGGAACGGCACGATCAACGAGCGGTTCAGCGTCACGATCTGTCCCGCCATGCCGCGTTCACGGGCCGCCGCGCGCATCGCGCGGACCAGCCAATCCGGCAGGCCCGCCAGTTGGTCATCGGCAATCGCCATGGTGAAATCGCGTTCGTCGGTCAGGACATTCTGGGCGAAATCGGTGGACAACACCGCCAGACGTTCGCGGATCGCAGCCATGCGATCACGCGCCTCGCCGGTCAGACCCGCGCCCGAGCGGCGCAGACCACGCAGCGTCAGTTCCGTCAGACGACGGTCCTCGGGCGAAAGCTGATCGCGGTCCTGCATGATGGCTTCGACCCGATCGAACAGGCGCGGGTCCATGCTGACCTTGCTGCCATGCGCCGCAAGTCGCGGCGCGATCTGGCGCTGCAAATCCTCGCGCGCCGGGTTCGAATCAACGCCGGTCAGGGTGTAGAAAATCGCGCAAAGCCGGTTCAGCGGTTCCTCGGCGGTTTCCAGCGCGGCAACGGTATTGGCAAAGCCCGGCGGTTCGGGATTGGCGGCAATGGCCTCGACCGCAGCGGCAGCCAGCCGCAGACATTCGTCGAATGCCGGAGCAAAATCCTCATCACGGATCAGGTCAAAACGGGGAAGCCCCAGCGGGCCGGTCCAATTGGTCAATTCGGGGTTCATGCGAGCCTCCTGTTCAGTTGCCCGCGAGTCTTTCACCCCTGCCGGAAATGTCCAGAGCCGCAGACCGGACAATCCGCACGACGCGACAGCTTCACGACGCGGTTTTCGCCCCATAGCCCGTCAAAGATCATCATCCGGCCGCGCAAGGAATCGCCGGCGCCAACGATCAGCTTGATTGCCTCAAGCGCCATCATGCTGCCGATCACGCCGGGCAAGGGGCCGACGACTCCGGCCTCGGCGCAGGCGGGGGCCAGACCGGTCGCGGGCGCTTCGGGAAAGATGCAATGCATGCAGGGCGCAGCGTGTTTAGGGTCCCAGATGGTGACCTGCCCCTCCCATTGCGCGATGGCTCCGGCGATCAGGGGGACAGCCGCCGCGACGCAGGCCGCGTTGATCGTCTGTCTTGCCGCAAAACTGTCGGTGCCGTCGATGACAAGATCATGCTCGGCGATCAAGGCGGCATCGTCGCCCGTGATGCGCTGGTTCAGCGCCGTCACCTGCACATGCGGGTTCAAGGCAAGCATCGCCGCCGTCGCCGCCTCGGCCTTGGGGCGACCATCGTCGGACTCGCGGAAAATGACCTGCCGTTGCAGGTTGGACAGGCTGACCCGATCATCGTCGGCAACCGTGATCCGCCCGACCCCTGCCGCGGCCAGATACAGGCATACCGGAGCGCCCAGCCCACCGGCACCGACAACCAGAACCCGCGCCCGTCGTAAAGCCGCCTGCCCCGGCCCGCCCAACTCGCGCAAGACAATGTGACGGGCGTAACGGTCAAGCTCGGGCTCAGACAGTGGACCGGAATGAGCGGGGGGCGTGGAAGGGGCCTCGGGCAAGGGGATCGCCTTTCTGTGCAACTGACGCAGCAACGTCCGGTAGCACAACATAAGCGTCAGGATGCCGCCGCCAAGTATCCAAAGCCGGGGATTACCACCGGCAAGCTTCGCCACGACCGAATTGGGAGCAAAGTTCTGGAAGCCGAGAACCACGCACCAAATAGCCGCGACAACCAGCCAAACCCGTGCGGAAGGCCAGCCAAGGACACGCCCCGCAATCAGCAGGGCGGCCATCAGCAGAATGACGAACATGAAATCAGGCCCGGCCGGTCGAGCCGAAACCACCCGCGCCACGGGCTGTTTCGCCCAGTTCTTCGGCCATGACATACTGCGCGCGAATGACCGGAGCGATCACGGCCTGCGCGATACGCTCGCCATGCTGGATGGCATAAGGTGCCGCGCCAAGATTGATCATGATGACGCCCAGAGGACCGCGGTAATCGCTGTCGATGGTTCCGGGCGTGTTGGGCAACGTCACCCCGTGTTTCAGCGCAAGGCTTGAACGGGGGCGGATCTGCATCTCGAATCCTTCGGGGATCTGCACCCGCAGACCGGTCGGAACAAGACGGATCTGGCCGGGAGCAAGCACAAGCTCGTCCCCGCCCAGATCGGCCCGCAGGTCAGCACCCGCAGAGCCGGAGGTCTGGTATTCAGGCAATGGCAGCGCCGCATCGGCGCCCGGTTCACGCAGAACCAGAATCGTAACTTCGGATGACATGCTGCCCTGCTAGAATATGAACGGCGCTTATTTCGGCGCGATCATCATGACCATTTGACGCCCTTCAAGCTTGGGCATCGATTCGATCTTGCCCAGTTCGCCGACATCGCCGGCCACCCGGTTCAGCAACTCAAGACCAAGCTGCTGGTGCGCCATCTCACGACCGCGGAAACGCAGGGTGACTTTCACCTTGTCGCCGCCTTCAAGGAATTTCACGACCGAGCGCATCTTCACGTCGTAGTCATGGGTATCAGTCCCCGGACGGAACTTGATCTCCTTGATCTCGATGATCTTTTGCTTCTTGCGCGCTTCGGCTTCGCGCTTCTGCTGCTCGTATTTGAACTTGCCAAGGTCCATGATCTTGCAGACCGGCGGCACAGCGTTGGGCGAGATCTCGACCAGGTCGAGCCCGGCATCCTGTGCTAGCTCCAACCCGCGGGCGGGCGTGACGACACCGATATTCTCGCCTTCCGCACCAATCAGGCGGATTTCGGCGACTCGGATTCGTTCGTTTACGCGCGGGCCGGTGTCACGGGTGGGCGGAGCGTTATGCGGTCTACGGGCTATGGCTGTGATCCTTGCATGGCCAAATGGTTTGCGCGGTTAAATAGTCCTGCAAATCGCTCATTTCAACCGGATTCGCACTGTAATGGCTGGGATTCCCACAGGAACGATGACTGCTCTGCGTAGGGTTGAACGCGGCTTTACCGGTCGCGCCGGATCGTGCCATAGATACAAATGCGCGAACAACCCGAGCCGTCCCACATGAGCCATCCGCATCTTGCCGAATTTCTCAGACAATCGCCGGACCGCTTGGAAAAAGGGCCCATCGCGATCATCCTGATCGAGGATTCGGCTGCGGTCGCACAAACTCTGGCGCATCACCTGAAATGCGGCTTCAGGCTGATCCTTGCTTTGTCAGCCGAGCCCCTGCCCTCGCACGCCCTACCCGAGGACGAACTGGGCCGGATCGTCAATCTCAAGTTCGACTCGCGCCAGCACCGCGCCCATGTCAGCGCCGTCAACACCGTGATCGAGGCGGTTCCGCCCAATACATGGCTGTATTACGGCTATAACGCCGAATTCCTGTTCTACCCGTTCTCGGAAAACCGCACCGTCGGCGAGATGCTGACCTTCCACGCCGAAGAGCGCCGACGGGCCATGCTGTCCTATGTCGTGGACCTCTACGCGCCCGATCTGGACCGCTTCCCAGACGCCGTCAGCATGAACGAAGCGATGTTCGATCGCTCGGGCTACTTTGCCTTGGGGCGCAAGGATCGAGATGGCAACGAACTTGAACGGCAGCTGGATTTCCACGGCGGTCTGCGCTGGCGCTTCGAGGAACATATACCCGCCGACCGCCGCCGCATCGACCGGATTTCACTGTTCCGCACCCAGCCGGGCCTGCGCATGTTGCCCGATCACCGGCTTAACGATGCGGAATACAACACTTATGCCTGTCCTTGGCATCACAACCTGACAGCGGCGGTGGCCTCGTTCCGGGTCGCCAAGGCGCTTGCCCGAAACCCCGGCTCGCGCCGCGAGATCGGGTCGTTCAGCTGGCGGAACTCGACACCATTCCGCTGGCATTCGCAGCAATTGATGGATTTCGGGCTGATGGAGCCCGGACAGTGGTTCTAGGCCTGCACCGACGTTCCGAAAACGGGTGAATCGCTGGAAAAATCTGCATTAATCTGCGACCCTTGCACCTCTGGCGGGCGCAATGATAGACCCTGCCCAAAGTTTCGCGCCGGTTTTTGTGATCCGGTGGCGATTTCCTGACGCCACGTCACCTTCGAGGGAGCAATAGACGCGCATGACGATGACCCAGACCAGCTTTAGCAAAGAAGACCTGCTGGCATGCGCCCGTGGCGAGCTGTTCGGGCCCGGCAACGCGCAGCTGCCCGAACCCCCGATGCTGATGATGGACCGCATCACCGAAATCTCGGGCGATGGCGGATTGCACGGCAAAGGTCACGTCGTGGCCGAGTTCGACATCACGCCCGATCTGTGGTTCTTCGGCTGCCATTTTCCCGGCAACCCGATCATGCCCGGCTGCCTTGGCCTTGACGGCTTGTGGCAGCTGACCGGCTTCAATCTGGGCTGGCGCGGCTGGACCGGTCGCGGCTATGCCCTGGGCGTGGGCGAGGTCAAACTGACCGGCATGGTCCGTCCGGATCGCAAAATGCTTCGTTATTATGTAGACTTCACCAAAGCCGTGCAGACCCGTCGCCTGACCATGGGTGTGGCGGATGGCCGCGTCGAGGCCGATGGTGAAGTCATCTACCAAGTCAAAGACATGAAAGTCGCGCTGTCGGAAAGCTGACTTCGCACCGAAATCAGGAGAGCCCCATGCGCCGCGTCGTCGTCACTGGTCTAGGCATCGTTTCCAGCATCGGCAACAATGCCTCCGAGGTCCTTGCATCGCTGAAAGCCGGTAAATCCGGCATCACCGCGAATGAGGACATGAAAGAATACGGTTTCCGCAGCCAAGTCGCTGGCGCGGTCAAGCTTGACCCCAAGGAACTTATCGACAAGCGCGTGCTGCGCTTCATGGGTCCGGGGGCGGCTTACGGCTATCTCGCCATGCAGCAGGCCATCGCCGATGCGGGGCTTGAGGAAAGCGATATCGTGAACCCGCGCACCGGCCTGATCGCCGGTTCGGGCGGGCCGTCGACCTCGTCCATGTTCGCGGCGCATCAGACGGTGCTGGCCTCGGGCGCGCCGAAAAAGATCGGTCCGTTCGCCGTGCCGAAGTGCATGAGTTCGACCATCTCGGCGAACCTCTCGACCGCGTTCCGCATCAAGGGCGTGAACTACTCGATCACCTCGGCCTGCTCGACCTCGCTGCATTGCATCGGCAATGCCGCCGAGCAGATCGCGATGGGCCGTCAGGACATCATGTTCGCTGGTGGTGCCGAGGAACTGGACTGGACCCTGTCCTGCCTCTTCGATGCGATGGGCGCGATGTCGTCGAAATACAACGACCAGCCGGAGAAAGCCTCGCGCGCCTTCGACGCGAACCGCGACGGTTTCGTCATCTCGGGCGGCGGCGGCATTCTGGTTCTGGAAGAGCTGGAACACGCGAAGGCTCGCGGTGCCAAGATCTATGCCGAAGTCACCGGCTATGCCGCGACCTCGGACGGGCATGACATGGTCGCCCCCTCGGGCGAAGGCGGCGAGCGCGCGATGCGGCTGGCGCTGGAGACCCTGCAGGCAGGCCGCAAGGTTGGCTATATCAACGCGCATGGCACCTCGACCCCGGTCGGTGACGTGGGCGAGGTTCAGGCCGTCCGCCGCGTCTTTGGCGAAGGCTCGACGCCGCTGATCTCGTCGACCAAGTCGATGACCGGCCACAGCCAAGGCGCGACCGGTGCGCAGGAGGCGGTCTATTGCCTGCTGATGCTGGACAATGACTTCATCGCACCGTCGATCAATGTCGAGACGCTGGACCCCGCAATTCACGACAACGAAATTGCAACCAAGCTGATCGAGAACGCCGGACTTGACACAGTGATGACGAACTCGTTCGGTTTCGGTGGCACGAACGGCTCGATGCTGCTGTCCAAATATCTTGGGTAATCGACCATGACGGATTTGATGAAGGGTAAACGCGGCCTTGTGATGGGGGTCGCGAATGATCGTTCGATCGCCTGGGGCATCGCCAAGGCGCTGGCCGATCAAGGCGCGGAACTGGCCTTTTCCTATCAGGGCGAGGCTTTCGGCAAGCGGGTCGAACCGCTGGCCGCCAGCGTCGGCTCGGATTTTCTCGTGGACGTGGACGTAACAGATGACGCATCGCTCGACGCAGCTTTCGGCCAGATCGAAGCGCGCTGGGGTAAGCTGGATTTCATCGTCCATGCCATCGCGTTTTCCGACAAGAACGAACTGACCGGTCGTTTCGTCGACACCTCGCGCGAGAATTTCAAGAATTCGCTGACGATTTCCTGCTACTCGCTGGTCGATGTGGCACGCCGCGCGCGTCCGCTGATGACCGAGGGCGGCACGATCCTGACGCTGACCTATGGCGGTTCGAACCGGGTGACGCCCTTCTATAACGTGATGGGCGTGGCCAAGGCGGCGCTGGAATCGGCGGTGCGTTACCTCGCCAACGACCTCGGCCCCGAGGGCATCCGCGTCAACGCGATCAGCCCCGGCCCGATGAAGACCCTTGCCGGTGCAGCCATCGGCGGCGCGCGCAGGACCTATCGCCATACCGAAGCAAACGCCCCCCTGCGCTCCAACGCGACGCTGGAATCCATCGGCGGCACGGCGGTCTGGCTGTGCTCGGATTGGGGTGCCTGCACCACGGGCGAGATTATTCTGGTCGATGGCGGCTACCACGTTCTGGGGATGCCACAGTCGGAAAACCTCTGATGCAGATCAGCCACTTCACCGCCAGTGACGGAGCCCGCCTCGCCTATCGCGATCAAGGTCAGGGACTTCCGGTTCTGGCGCTGTCAGGGCTGACCCGCACGGGGCTGGACTTTGACTATCTGGCCCCGCACCTGCCCGATATCCGGCTGATCCGCCCGGATTATCGGGGCCGGGGCCAGTCCGAATGGACCGGCGTCGATAGCTACACCGTCCCGCAAGAGGCGCGGGATGCGCTGGAACTGCTCGACCATCTGGGGATCGAACGCGCAGCCATTCTGGGCACCTCGCGTGGCGGCATCATCGGCATGTATCTGGCTGCAACCGCGCCGCAGCGAATGCTGGGCGTGTGCCTGAACGATGTCGGCCCTATCCTGCACCGCGCTGGCCTTGAAAAGATCAAGGACTATGTCGGGCGCAATCCGGTCGCGAAGTCCCACGAGGAACTGGCGCTCAAGTTGCCGCGCCTGATGACCGAATTTCAGGGCGTTCCCGAATCCCGCTGGCTTGAGGAATCCCGCCGTCATTACATTGCGACTCCTGACGGGCTGCGGATCAACTACGACCCCGCCCTGCGCGAATCCTTCCTTGATGCGTTCAAAGGTCCCGAGGTCGATCTTTGGCCGCTATTCGACGCCGCCAAAGGCATGCCTCTGGCCCTGATCCGTGGGCAGAATTCGGACCTGCTTTCGCCCGAAATCACCACCGAGATGCGCGCCCGCCGCCCTGACATGATCTTTGCCGAGGTGCCGGGCCGCGGCCATATCCCCTATCTGGACGAACCCGAGGCCATTGCCGCGATCCACGATTGGCTGGCACTGATCCGCTAGGCGCGGCGATCGGTCAATTCGCCGTAGCGGCTCCGACCGTGGCACCGGCCACCGCGCCCACGGGTCCACCGACGACCGCGCCGCCGATTCCTCCGGTCGCAGCGCGTTCGGTCGGATTATCCCCGCAGGCCGAGATCGCCAGAACCATTCCACCCAAAAGGGCCGCTGCCAGAATATTCATCGCATTGTCCTTTCCATGAAGCATGCGGCGCAAGGCCGCCTCATAGAAAATGACGCTGGAGACGCGGTTTCGGTTCCGGTCCGAACCCCGACCTCACACCCCTGTCAAGGGCTGCGAGGTCACGACCTGCCACACCACTTCCTGCATCCGACGCGCCAATTCGGGCGATGGCGCCTGCGCGGGCTCGCCATTCCCCAACTTCAATTCATGCGGCAGGCCGACCGGAGTCTTGCCGTAGATCACCGCATAATGGGTCAAAGCGATCAGGTAATTTCCCAGATCGTTCATATGGATGTCGTCGCGGAACAAATCCTCGCGCCGACGCAGCTCGGCAATGCCGCTGCCCGTCTCGGCCTCGGTGACCAGCGCGAACAGGACCTGACCGGCGGGGATCAGCCAGACCGGACGTCCGGCCGCCCTTGCCGCTGGCCATAGAAGCTGTGTCCATAACCCATCAAGATCGTCCGGCAAACGATTCAGCCAGTCGTGATCCGGTGCCTTCAGGTCATGCCATGTCTCGTACAGAAAAATGTCGATATCCGGATTACCTTGGACAGCTTCGGCGGCCCATTTCCCCACATAGGTCTTGCTGTCCTTGTACAGGATGGCATCGCGGACGCTGACCATCTCGGTCATGACAAACGCGCCGTATTCGCCGCTTTTCAGCGCCTCATGTGCATCGCGGTATTTCGGCGTGGCGTTTTCCTGAGCGAAGCCATTGATCGCCTCGCGCCCCTGAAAATGCTCGCGCAGCGCCGTGCCCCACCCCAGTTGCAACGCATAATCATGCCCCGCAAGCTGAACCAGCATGGCGGGCATGTCGCGCTCGACCAGACTGTGACCCAGATGATAGACTTGTTCGGGTCCTTGCGGCAGGACGCGGCCCTTGGCGTAAAGCGGGCGGACATCCTCGCCGTTATCGTGATCGGGCATGACGATTTCCTGCGGCGTCAGGCGCCAGACTCCGCCAAGCACAATCGCGACCGCCAAGACGATCAAACCGATCCGTGGCATCCATCCTCCGCGCCAGCGCAGCGCAAAATACAGCAAAGCTGCGACAGCAAGGGCGATGGCAAGGATGGCAAGATGGCGCAAGTCATTCTCCCGATCAGTGGTTGCCGGAAAACGCTAACGCAACTTCATCTAAATCAGGCAACAAAAAAGCCGCCCCTATTCAGGGACGGCCCGATGTTTCTATGGCAGGGAGATCAGCTTTCGGCTGCCACCCGCTTGCGATTCCAGCGGATCGACGACCACAGCGAGATACCGATCAGCGTGGCGCCGCCCAGACCGGTGATGACCTCGGGGATATGCATCAGCGGCTGGATGAACATGATGATCGACAGCGCGATGATCGCGTAGAAGGCACCGTGTTCAAGGAAGCGGTATTCGGCCAGAGTGCCGCGCTCGACCAGCATGATGGTCATCGAGCGGACATACATCGCGCCGATGCCAAGGCCGATGGCGATGACGAACAGGTTGTGGGTCAACGCGAAAGCACCGATCACGCCGTCGAAGCTGAACGAGGCATCCAGAACTTCCAGATACAGGAAAGCACCCAGACCGCCCTTGGCACCGGCTTGCAGCGTCTGCTGCTGCGTGCTGTCCAGCAGCCCGCCCAGAACCTCGACCAACAGGAAGGTCAGCAGACCCCAGATCGCCGAGCGGAAGAAGACCTCGGATTCGACATCGCCAAGGAAGCGCGAGAAGATCAGGACGGTGACCAGAACGATCGCCACCTCGATGCCACGGATGGTGGCGTAGCGCTGCATCTTGTCTTCCAGCCAGCGGACCCAGTGAACGTCTTTCTCGTGGTCGAAGAAGAAGCTCAGGCCAACCATCATCAGGAAGGTACCGCCAAAGGCCGCGATGGGCAGGTGCGCGTCATGCATGATGCGCGAATATTCATCGGGTTGGCTTGCCGCCAGAACCATCGCCTCCCACGGGCCGATATTGGCCGCGATCACGACGATGAGCAGCGGGAAGACGATCCGCATGCCGAAAACGGCGATCACGATCCCCCAGGTCAGGAAGCGGTGCTGCCATTCGGGGGTCATGTCCTTGAGCTTGTTCGCGTTGACGATCGCGTTGTCGAAGCTCAGCGAGATTTCCAGCACCGCAAGTACGGCGCAGATGAAGAAGACCGACAGCGTTCCGCCGACCGTCCCCGTCGAGATCCAGCCCAGATACGCGCCAAGCGCGAGACCGACGGCCGTAACGATGAACGACCAACGGAAATAGCTGAGGGTGGATGCTTGGGCTCCATTCGCGGTTCCCCCCGCGAGAGGGTTGTGTCCTTGTTGCATGTGAGAACATAGGTCCAGGCGGCTGGTCAAAGATCGATGCCGACATCACGAACGTGCCGCCACGTTTCGCCAGAGGGGCCCGGACACCAAACTGTATTCACGCTTTCGCGAATGGCCGGAAGATGGAGGTTCGTTGCCGAAAACGCAAGTCTGATGTTACGTTTTTGCGCTATCAGCCGTGCCGAACCGTCACTCATCCGCCGCAGAAAAGCTGATCCGCGCACAAAGCCCCTGCCCTTCTGCGCCATCATCCAGACTAAGCCTGCCGCCGAACAATGCCGCGATTTCATCGACGACGGGCAGGCCCAACCCCATTCCCGGTCCTTGCGTGGGGCCGCGCGCGAAGCGGCTTATTGCGCTCGCGCGGGCATCGGGCGGGATGCCCGGACCGTCATCCTCGACTTCAAGAATGGCGTTCTGACCGTCGCGGCCCACCCGCACCGTCACCACGGCCCCTGCCCCGCCATGCAGGATCGCGTTCGAGATCAGGTTCCGAAGCGCCTCGCCAAGCAGCAAGGGCTCGGCGCGAATCATCAGCGGGGCATCGCTGCCCTCGTAGCCCAGATCGATCCCCGCCTCGGCGGCAGCGGGGATCTGGTCGGCGGTCAGATTGCGCGCAAACCCCGCCAGATCCATCGGTCCCGCATCGCTGCCAGCCGCCGCATCCACCTTGGCCAGCAACAGGAGCTGCGCCAGAATGCGCTCGGCATGGGCGACGGCGGCATCGCCCTTGCTGGCTGCGGCCTGCGCCTCGGTCAGGGTCGAGGCCCGCGCCGCCAGCGCAAGCTGCGTCCGGACGACAGCCAAGGGCGTCCGAAGCTGATGTCCCGCATTGCCGGTAAAGTTCCGCATCCCGTCCAGAGCCGATTTCAGCCGTAGCATGAACGAATTGATCGTCCCGACCAATCCGCGCACCTCGGACGGAACCCGCGTCTCGACCGGACTAAGATCGTCGGGACTACGTTCGGCAATCGCCTCTCCCAGCCGGTACAGCGGCCGCAGCGAAACAGTCACCGCTATCCCCACAATCGCCGCCGCGCCAAGGATCATCAGCGTCAGCCGCAACGCCGAGCGCATCAGGATCGTCCGCGTCAAAACGACCCGCGCCCGCGTCGTTTCGGCCACCGTGACGACAAAGGGCACTTCGTCGATTCCTGTCGAGGCCGCGCGGGCAAGGCTGGCCACCCGCACCGGCTCGCCACGGAATTCTCCATCGGAAAATGCCGGATCGCCACCCTGCACCGCGTCCGACATCGGCAGATCGGCATAGCCGGTCACCACATGCCCCGGCGGCCCATCGACGCGGTAGAAAACACGGTCCTCGGCGGCGGAGCTCAGCATTTCCAGCGCGCCATAGGGAATGTCGATGGCGATGCGGCCGTCCGCGTCCAACGAGGCGCGTTCGGCGATGACCAGCGCCGATCCGGCCAGAACGCGGTCGGCCAAGGCATTCGCCATCCGCTCGGCCTCGCGCCATGTATCGAACAGCGCGAGCGTACCCAATGCGGCGGTAGCGACCAGAAGCCAAAGCAGCAACCGCCGCCGGATCGAGAAAGGTCGCCGTGGTGATCCGGCGGCCCGCGTCAAGACGCCGCCCGGTCAAGGAAATAGCCGATCCCCCGCGCCGTCTTGACCGTCAGCCCGACTGGTGCCAGCCGCTTACGCAGGCGACTGACATATTGCTCGATCGCATTGGCGGAAAGATCGTCTTCGAGAGAGGTCAGCGACTGCACGATGGATTCCCGTGGCACGACCTTTCCCGCTCGGGTGATCAGCAATTCCAGCAAACCGCGTTCGCGCGCGGGCAGGTCCAAAGGCTGATCTCCCATCGAGAAGCTGCGGCTGTTCTGGTCAAAGGTCAGCCCCCCGAAGCTGACTGTCGCCGTCCGCAAACCCGCCTGACGCCGTAGAAGCGAACGGATGCGAGCCTCGAATTCGCCGATATCGAAGGGCTTTATCAGGTAGTCATCCGCCCCCAGATCCAGCCCCCGCACGCGATCTTCCGGCGCGCCCCGCGCGGTCAGGATCATCACCGCCGCAGGATTCCGGCGCGCCCGCATGGCGCGCAGCACCTCAAGCCCGTCCATCTGCGGCAGGTTCAGGTCCAGAATGACCAGATCAAAGCTTTCGGCCGCCGCCAGCGCCTCGGCAGAGGCCCCGTCATGGACCACATCCACAGCGTAACCGGACTGCCGCAGCAGGGCCGAAAGCCCCTCGGCCAGCGATTGGTTGTCCTCGACCAGTAGTATCCGCATATCTCCCCCGTAAGGGTGAACCTAACGCCCCGCGCGGCGCTTGTGAACGGGGGCCGCTTGAGGCAATCTCGCGCGATCATGCGCCTGCCCGCCCTATTGCCAGCATTCGCCACCGTTCTGATGCTGCTGACCGGCATGGCTGCGGCCCAGACCACGTTGTTTCCCGCAATGTCGGGCAAGGCGGAAAGCCAGATTTCGGTCTATTCGTCGCTCGACAACGATCTGGCTGCGCCGCTGTTGCAGGCATTCCAGACCAGACACCCCGACATCGCAGTGCGCTACGAGAACCTGCTGACCGGAGACCTGCATGACCGCATCGTCACCGAGACCCGCGCAGGGCATGGCACGGCCGATTTCGCCTTTTCCTCGGCAATGGATCTGCAGATCAAGCTGGCGAATGACGGCTTCGCCCGCGCGGTCGTGACGCCCGATACCGGCCATTGGCCCGATTGGGCGAACTGGCGCGACACGGCCTATGCGCTGACATTCGAACCCGCAGTCTTTGCCTATCACAAGCCCAGCTTTGCCGGACAGGAACCGCCCGCCACCCGCTCGGACCTTGTGCGCTGGATGGCCGAACATCCCGATCAGGCGCGCGGGCGGATCGGCACTTATGATATTTCCCGCTCGGGGGTCGGCTATCTGTTCATGGCGCGCGACCAAGAGCTTTACCCCGGCATCTGGTCGGTGGTTTCGGCAATGGGCCGGATGGGCGTTCAGCAATACCCGACGACAGGGGAATTGCTGCAACGGATCTCGGATGGCAGGCTGGCGGTCGGCTATAACCTGCTAGGCTCCTATGCGGCAGAATGGGCGCGCAAGCACCCCGATGTCGGCCTGATCCTGCCCAAGGACTTCACCGTCGTCGTCTCACGCGTGGGGTTGGTTCCCGCAGCGGCGCAACGCCCCGATCTTGGCGGGAAACTGCTGGCCTTCCTGATGTCACCCGAAGGCCAGACCCTGCTGTCGCAAACCCTGCGCCTCTCTGCCGTCAGCCTTGAGGTCGGGGGGCAAGCCTCGCCCGCCGGAGGGATGCAGGATCTGGCGGGACTGCGGCTGAAACCTGTTCCGGTCAGCCCCGGCCTGCTGGCCTATCTGGATCAGGCCACGCGGGCCAAGCTTCTGGCACGGTGGAATCAGGCGATTTCGGGGCATTAGGCAGCCGCGCCAAAGATTTTTCCGGACGCGTCAGGTCCATGACAGGTTCTTGTGATGAAACGGTCTCCGGATCGGCCCGCGTGCCGTTTCAAGGAGGCAACCCCGCGCTTTGGGAGAGGCAGGGGCTTTGAACACAACAGAATTGACGCGACCGGGTGGCCAAGGCCGCCACGGCGCCCTGCGGAGGAATGTCATGAAGCACTTCGTTCTCGCCAGCATGTTTGCAGGCGCAATCGCCATGCCCGCCATGGCCGATTACACCATCATTGCGCCCGCGAACCCCGGTGGCGGCTGGGACCAGACCGCCCGCACGATGCAAACCGTGCTGCAAGAGGAAGGGATTTCGCCCTCGACCCAGGTGCAGAACGTTCCCGGCGCGGGCGGCACCATCGGCCTTGCCCAATTCGCCAGCCAGAACAAAGGCAATGCCGACGCGCTGATCGTCGGCGGATACGTCATGGTCGGCGCGATCCTGACCAACAACTCGCCCGTCTCGCTGAAGGACGTGACCCCGATCGCGCGCCTGACCGGCGAATATGAAGCCATCGTGGTTCCCGCCGCCTCGCCGCTCAAGGATATTGCGGGCCTGATCGAGGCGCTGAAGGCCGATCCCGGTGCGGTCAGCTGGGCTGGCGGCTCGGCCGGCGGTACCGACCATATCGCCGTCGGCCTGATCGCCAAGGCGGCGGGCGTCGATCCCACCAAGATCAACTACATCGCCTATTCCGGCGGTGGCGAGGCGCTGGCCGCGATCCTCGGCAATCAGGTGACGGCGGGCATTTCCTCGCTGGGCGAGTTCGATGCCCAGATCAAGGCGGGCACGCTGCGCCTGCTGGCAGTTTCCGCGCCCGAGCGCATCGAAGGTGCCGACGCGCCCACGCTGAAAGAAGCGGGTCTCGACGTGGAACTGCAAAACTGGCGCATGGTCGCCGCTGCTCCGGGTCTGTCGGACGAGCAAAAGGCCAAGGTGACCGCCGACGTCGAAAAGATGGTCAAATCGGAAAACTGGCAGAAGCAGCTGGCCGACAAGGGCTGGTCGGACACCTATCTGTCGGGTGCGGATTTCGATGCCCAGCTTGAAAAGGATGTCACCTCGACTGAGGCCATCCTCAAGGACATCGGTCTGGTGAAATGAGCAGCCCAGAGCCGCAAATGCCGCGCCGCCGTGATACGGCGGCGCTTGTGATCGCTGCGGGACTGGCACTTGTCGCGGGCGTGATGCTGTGGGACAGCGCACGCCTTGCCGATCTGGGCGGCTACTCCGGCGTTGGTCCCGCCAGCGTGCCCCGCGTCGTCGCCTATTGCCTGCTGGGTCTGGCAGTCTGGACCGTCGTCGCGGCGCTCAAGGGCGATTTTCCGGCGCGTCCACAGCAGAATGTCCCTCCGGTCCTATGGATCATCGCCGGACTGGCGGCGCAGCTTGTGCTGCTGCATGTCGCGGGCTTCTCGATTGCGACCGGCATCCTGTTTGCCTTTACCGCACGGGCCTTTGGC
Source organism: Paracoccus aestuariivivens (assembly GCF_009711225.1). GTDB lineage: Bacteria > Pseudomonadota > Alphaproteobacteria > Rhodobacterales > Rhodobacteraceae > Paracoccus > Paracoccus aestuariivivens. The sequence goes on from NZ_WMIE01000001.1 coordinate 286,836, forward strand.
AAGACCAATCTGGCCAAGACCCTACCTATCGGGATCGTCTTTGCCTTCGTGGTCTGGATGGTCTTCTCGCAACTCCTGATGCTGCATCTGCCTCCGGGTCCGCTCGAGCATCTGATTTTCCGGCAGGGGTAAGCCATGGGTGCATTCGATTTCCTGCTGCAGGGCCTGGCCACCGCAGCCGAGCCGATGATGCTGCTTTACGCGCTGATCGGCGTGACCTTGGGTACGGCCGTCGGCGTTCTGCCCGGCATCGGTCCGGCGCTGACGGTGGCGCTGCTGCTGCCCGTCACCTACCGTCTGGACGCGGCTGGCTCGCTGATCATGTTCGCGGGCATCTATTACGGCGGGATGTATGGCGGCTCGACCACCTCGATCCTGCTGAACACGCCGGGCGAAAGCGCCTCGATCATCACCGCGCTCGAGGGCAACAAGATGGCCCGCAAGGGTCGCGGCGGTCCCGCGCTGGCCACGGCTGCCATCGGGTCGTTCATCGCGGGTCTGATCGCCACGCTGTTGCTGGCCTTTCTTGCGCCCAGCATCGTCAAGGTGGCGCTGGTCTTTGGTCCGCGTGAATATTTCGCGCTGATGGTTTTGGCCTTTGTCACCGTATCCGCCGCTTTCGGGGATTCCGCGCTGCGCGGGCTGACGTCTCTATTCCTTGGCCTTGCGCTGGCTTGCGTCGGCATCGACCAACTGACGGGTCAGGCGCGGCTGTCATTCGGCGTGCCGGAACTGCTGGACGGGATCGAGGTCACCACCATGGCCGTCGCCATGTTCGCCGTGGGCGAGGCCCTGTTCATCGCCGGACAGCGCAACCATCAGGAGGACGAGGTCACCGCCGTCAAGGGCTCGGTCTGGATGAGCCGCAGGGACTGGGCACGGTCGTGGAAACCATGGCTGCGTGGCACTTTCATCGGCTTTCCTATCGGTGCCATGCCCGCTGGCGGGGCCGAGATCGGCACTTTCCTGAGCTACGCGACCGAGAAGAAGCTGACCAAGCACCCCGAGGAATTTGGCAATGGTGCCATCGAGGGCGTCGCCGGACCCGAGGCCGCGAACAACGCCTCGGCTGCGGGAACGCTGGTGCCGCTCTTGACGCTGGGCCTGCCGACCTCGGCCACGGCAGCGATCATGCTGGCGGGCTTCCAGCAGTTCGGGCTGCAACCGGGGCCGCTGCTGTTCGCCACCAACCCGACGCTGGTCTGGGGGCTGATCGCCTCGCTGCTGATCGCGAACGCCATGCTGCTGGTCCTGAACCTGCCGATGATCGGGCTATGGGTCAAATTGCTAACCGTGCCGAAGCCGTGGCTTTACGCGGGCATCCTGCTGTTCGCGACCTTGGGTACCATCGGCGCAAACCCGTCAAGCTTCGAACTGGGGATGCTGCTGGGCTTTGGCGTGCTGGGCTATGTCATGCGATTGTTCGGCTATCCCATCGCGCCGATCGTCGTCGGGCTGATCCTTGGTCCCATGGCCGAACAGCAATTGCGCCGCGCGCTGGCGATCAGCCAAGGCGACTGGACGACGTTGGTCCATTCACCCATCGCCGCCGTCCTTCTGGGCATCGCCGCGCTCGCGCTGATCGTGCCGCTGATCCTGCGCGCCCGTGGTAAGGGTCAGGTCTTGTCGCAACTGGCTGGCGACGAGGACTGATCCACCGAAAGACACATCTCTGATGCCCGGCCCGCCATTGCGGGCCGGGTCTTGCCATGTTCCTGCGTCATGGCGGCTTTGACCCCGTGCCGCGTTGCAGAAAACGGGGCAAGGGACCATTTGTCTGTTATCCGCAACACAGAGAACAGACAGGTAGTAAAGATGACCGTCCTCCGCTCCATCCGCTCGGCTTTCAGCACCTTCCGTGCCGCGATCCATGCCGCTTCCGCGGTGGAAATGCACCGTGTGCCGGCGGATAAAGACCTGAAGATGCTGGGCATCAACAAGGTCGCTTTCCAGACCATCCACCTGTAAGGCGCAGGTCCGCTGCCGGTCCGGCAGCACCCGCCATCCGCGACATTCCATGCCGCCCGCGATCCTTCCGGACCGGGCGGCATTTTCATGTCAGGCTGTCAGGAAACTGTCGCAAGCATGTGCGCCCAGTGTCACATCGCGCTGCCATAGGGGCGCGACGGAACGCCATTCAGGCGTTCCCCGACACAATCTAGCCAGCACGAGGCCTGCTATGACGAAGAAACCGACGCTTGATCTGTCTTGGGACGAGTTCGACGAGCTGCGCGACCCGCGCCCCTCGCGCCAGGAATTCGATGAAGTGGTCGATCGCGCCATCTCGCGCCGTGGTTTCCTTGGCGTGCTGGCGATTGGATCGGGTGCAGCCGTCTTTGGCTCGGCCATGCTGGGCGGAGCGACCTCTGCCCGCGCGCAAGCTGCTGCCTTTGCCTTCGAACCCGTTCCGGCTGGCACCGGCTTCGCAATCCAGGTTCCCAAGGGTTACGCGTGGAAACCGCTGGTCCGTTGGGGTGATGCGCTGGTCTCGGAGGCCAAGGACAGCTTCTCGGCGGAAACCGGCGTGTCTCTGGCCATGTCCGACAAGGTGTTTGGCGAGAATACCGACGGGATGGAGTTGTTCGAGATCGACGGCAAGCAGGTCATCGCCGTGAACTCGGAATATGTGAACCCCGAAATCAACCTGCCCGCCGATGCCGAAGGCATGCCCCGCACTGCCGATGAAGTAACGCTGCTGAAAAACATGCAGGGCGTCACCGTCATCGAGGTCGCCGACAATGGCGAAGGATACGCCGTCGTTGTGGACAGCCCGTTCAACCGCCGCATCACCAATGACACGCAAATGACCATGGACGGTCCGGCTGCCGGAACCGATCTGACCAAGACCTCGGCCGATCCCGAGGGGAAATCCCCGCTGGGTACGCTGAACAACTGCGGTTCGGGACGGACGCTTTGGGGCACCTATCTGACCTGCGAGGAAAACTTCAACGGCTATTTCGGCATGCTGACCGAGCGCGACCAGACCGAGGCCGAAAAGCGCTACGGGCTAAAAGGCGAAAGCCAGTACAACTACGAAAAGCACGATCCCCGCTTCGACCTGATCGCAAACCCGAACGAGCCCCACCGCTTCGGCTGGGTTGTCGAAATCGACCCCGCCGATCCGAAATCCGTGCCGGTCAAGCATACCGCACTTGGTCGCTTCAAGCACGAGAATGCCGAAATGGTGCAGGCGCGCGACGGTCGCATCGTCGTCTATCTGGGCGATGACGAGCGCGGCGAATTCATCTATCGCTACGTCTCGAACGGCACTTGGACAGAAGGACAGCCGACCGATGGTCTGTTGTCGGACGGCACGCTTTATGTCGCGAAGTTCAACGACGACATGAGCGGCGAGTGGCTGGCCTTGACCCCGGAAACCACCGGAATGACCCTGCCCGAACTGCTCGTCTATTCGCGCATCGCGGGCACCAAGGTTGGCGCAACCACGATGGATCGCCCCGAATGGATCGCGGCGCATCCGGGCAAATGCGAAGCCTATTGCGCGCTGACCAACAATTCGAAACGTGGCGGCTCGATGCCGGTCAACGCTGCCAACCCGCGTGAGGCCAACGAATACGGCCAGATCGTGCGCTGGCGGCCGGATGGCGAGGATCACGGCGCGGACAAGTTCGCATGGGATCTGTATGTGATGGCGGGCAATCCGGACGTCCACAAGGACGCCTTTGCCGGATCGGCCAACGTGACCTCGGGCAACATGTTCAACTCGCCCGACGGGATGGCCTTTGACAGCCACGGGATGCTGTGGATCCAGACCGATGGTGACGACAGCAACGAGGGCGATTTCGCAGGCATGGGGAACAACCAGATGCTGGTCGGCAATCCCGAAACCGGTGCGATCGCCCGCTTCCTGACCGCGCCGAACGGCGGCGAGGTCACCGGCCTGTGCTGGTCGGCGGATCGCAAGGTCGCCTTTGTCGGCATCCAGCATCCCGGTGGCAGCTGGCCCGACGGCAACGGCAAACCGCGCTCGGCGGTGATCGCGGTCTGGCGCGAGGACGGCGCGACCGTCGGCTGACGTCAGGCCGTTCTGCAACTCGGCCCGCGCGCATGAAGCTTGGGCCGGAACTTTCAAGGATGCGGCGGGGATGACCCCGCCGTTTTCCATTTCCGAAGCTGCGGTCGTGGCGATCACACCTAAACGTGTTTGACCGGACGCGACGGCATTTTTGCTTCGCGGCCAAAGGACTTGGTGCAATCATTGCACCGGCCTAGCACCCGTGTTTGGTGCCGGCGCATTTCGTCATCTGGAGTCGTAACATGCAGAAGCAATTGGGCGCGGAAGCTCTCGGCACTTTCTGGTTGGTGTTCGGTGGCTGTGGAAGCGCTGTCCTTGCAGCCGGTTTCCCGGAGCTTGGAATCGGATTTGTCGGAGTTTCGCTGGCATTCGGACTAACGGTCCTGACCATGGCCTATGCCGTAGGCGGGATCTCGGGCGGGCATTTCAATCCCGCTGTCACGGTCGGTCTGACGGTCGCGGGGCGCTTCCCCGGTGGTCGGGTCGTCCCTTACATCGTCGCGCAGCTTGTCGGCGCAATTCTGGCCGCCGCTGTGCTTTACGTCATTGCATCGGGCAAGGCGGGCGTCGATCTGGGCTCGTTTGCCTCGAACGGCTATGGCGCGGCCTCGCCGGGCGGATACTCGATGGTTTCGGCCCTGCTGATCGAGATCGTGCTGACCGCCTTCTTCCTGATCGTCATTCTGGGCACGACTCATGGCCGCGCACCGGTCGGTTTCGCACCGCTCGCGATCGGTCTGGCGCTGACGCTGATCCACCTGATCTCGATTCCGGTGACGAATACCTCGGTCAATCCGGCCCGCTCGACCAGTCAGGCCCTGTTCGCAGGCAGCACTGCGATTTCGCAACTGTGGCTGTTCTGGCTGGCCCCGATCGTAGGTGCCGTGATTGGCGCACTGATCTGGAAAGCCGTGGGCGAGACTGACTAGGTCCCGCCCGAAAGGTCGATCACTCGACAGTGACCGACTTCGCAAGGTTGCGGGGTTGGTCCACATCGGTGCCTTTGGCAACCGCCGTGTGATAGGCCAGATATTGCATCGGGACGGCGTAAAGCATCGCCTGAAAGATGCCTCCGCCCGAGGGCAAGGTCAGGCTGGCGCGGATACCGTGGCCAGCCTTTTCCACACCCGCCGCATCCGAGATCAGCAGCACCTGCCCGTGTCGCGCCATGACCTCTTGCATGTTCGAGACGGTTTTCTCGAACAGGGCATCGCGGGGGGCAAGTACCACCACCGGCACATTGCGGTCGATCAGGGCAATCGGTCCATGCTTCAACTCGCCCGAGGCATAGCCTTCTGCGTGGATATAGCTCAGTTCCTTCAGCTTCAGCGCGCCTTCCAGCGCGACCGGATAAAGCGGGCCGCGGCCAAGATACAGCACGTCCTGCGCCTCGGACAGCCAACCCGCCAGACGGCGGCATTCGTCGCTGACCGTCAGGACCTGATTAAGCAGCCCCGGCATCGCCCGCAGATCGGCCAGATGGGTTCGCAACTGGTCCTTGGTCAAGCGGCCACGGTCCTGCGCCGCTTTCAGCGCCAGCACAGCCAGAACGGCAAGCTGGCAGATGAAAGCCTTGGACGAGGCGACGCCCACTTCGATCCCCGCCAGCGTCGGCAAGGCGATATCGGCATCCCGCGCGATGGCCGAAGTGCCGACATTCACCACGCCCACGGTCTTTGCCACCTTGTCGCGGGCGTAATGCAGCGCGGCCAGCGTGTCGGCAGTCTCGCCGGACTGGCTGATGAACATGGACCAGCTATTGGGCGACAGCGGGGGCTCGCGATAACGGAACTCGGATGCGACATCCAGATCACAGGGCAGACCGGCAAGGCTTTCGAACCAGTAGCGTGCGACGCAACCCGCGTAATAAGCCGTGCCGCACCCGACCAGCGTCAGGCGGTCGACCTGGCTGAAGTCAATGGCATCGGGCAGAACGATACGGTCGCCCTTGATGTAATGGCTCAGCGCATCGCCCAGAACGGCAGGCTGCTCGGCGATTTCCTTGGCCATGAAGTGGCGGTAGCCGCCCTTATCGATCTGGGTCGCACCAACGTCGATCTGCTGAACCTCGCGATTGGCAAGTTCGCCCGCCGCGTTGAATACCTGAGCACCTGCGCGCGTGATGACCGCGTGATCGCCGTCCTCCAGATAGGTGATGCGATCAGTGAAAGGCGCCAGAGCCACCGCATCCGAGCCGATGAACATCTGCCCGCTGCCGTGACCGATGGCCAAGGGGCTGCCCTTGCGGGCGGCGACCATCAGGTCGCGCTCGCCTTCGAAAAGGAAGGCCAAGGCGAACGCGCCGTGCAGACGTGACAGGGTCGCGCGGGCGGCATCGACCGCAGGAAGGCCCTGCGACATATGCCATGCGGTCAGCAGCGCGACGGTTTCGGTGTCGGTATCGGATTCCGGCTGTAGGCCCAGCGCCACGACCTCGTCGCGAAGCTCGCGGAAGTTCTCGATGATCCCGTTGTGCACCACGGCCACGGGCCCGCGACGGTGAGGATGCGCGTTAACCTCGGTCGCGGCGCCATGGGTCGCCCAGCGCGTATGGCCGATGCCAGCGTGCCCTTGCAAAGGCTCATGCACCAACCGATCCGACAGGTTCACCAACTTGCCAACCGCGCGGCGGCGATCCAACTGGCCCGAGGCATCGACGGTCGCCACGCCCGCGCTGTCATAGCCGCGATATTCCAGACGCTTGAGCGCCTCGACCAGTTGCGGCGAAACTTCGTGATCGCCCAGAATGCCGATAATGCCGCACATGGTTATTGACCTTTCTTCTGGCGCAACGCCTGCATCAGCCGTGTCGCAAGGCCCGGCTTGGTGACCTGCCGCGCGCGCCCGATTGCCAAGGCATCATCCGGCACATCTTCGGTAATGACCGAGCCCGAGCCGGTCATAGCCCGTGCGCCGACACGCACCGGCGCGACCAGCATCGTGTCGGAACCGATAAAGGCATTGGCCCCGATCTCGGTCCGGTGCTTGCCGACGCCGTCGTAATTACAGGTAACGGTGCCTGCGCCGATATTCGTGGCTTCGCCGATATGGGCATCACCCAGATAGGTCAGGTGGCCGACCTTGACGCCCTCGTCCAAGACCGAGTTCTTGATCTCAACGAAGTTGCCGACATGGACGTCGCCGCCAAGCTCAGCACCGGGACGCAAGCGGGCAAAGGGACCGACGGTCGCGCCGGAACTGACATGGCAGCCCTCGAGGTGACAGAAGGGCAGGATCTCGGCCCCGCTTTCCACGGTGACATCGGGGCCGAAGACCACGTTCTGCCCGATGATCGCATCGCGGCCGATATAGGTATCCAGCGCGAACCAGACGGTCGAGGGATCGGTCAGGGTCACGCCGTCTTCCAGCGCACGGGCGCGGGCGCGGGACTGGAACGCGGCTTCGGCAGCGGCCAGTTCCTCGCGGGTGTTGATGCCGAGCGTTTCAGCCTCGTGGCAGGTCACGACCTGAACGCTACGACCTTCGGCGCGTGCCAGAGCGGGAATATCGGTCAAGTAATATTCGCCCGCCGCATTGGCATTGCCGACCTTGGGCAGCAGCGCGCGCAGCAAGGCGGCATCGGCGGCCAACACGCCGGAATTGACCAGACGGATGGCACGGGTGGCCTCATCGGCATCCTTGAACTCGACGATCCGCTCAAGCCCCTCGGGGCCAGTGACCAGACGTCCGTAGCGGCCCGGATCAGCGGCCTCGAAGCCCAGCACGACGACATCAGCCGAGTGCGCGGCGAGTTCCAGCAAGGTATCCTCGCCGATGAACGGAGTGTCGCCGTAAAGCACGATGACGCGGCCCTCGAAACCATCAAGCAGCGGCAGGGCCTGCTGCACGGCATGACCCGTGCCAAGCTGTTCCTCTTGCAAGGCAATCGCTGCTTCGGGGTCCAGCTTGCCGACGGCCTTCTTGACGGCATCGGCGCCATGGCCCGCGACGACCACGATGCGCTCGGGCTCGACCGCACGACCGGCGGCAAGGGCATGGCCAACCAAAGGCACCCCGCCCAGACGGTGCAGCACCTTGGGCAGGTCCGACTGCATCCGGCTGCCCTGACCTGCTGCCAGAACGATGAGAGCGACGGGATTGTCTGACATGACGGCCTCTTGCCTGTTTCTTATCTGATCTTGGCGTTCTACCTATGGGGCGGCATCGGGGAAAGACCCCGACGCATCACACATCTTGACGGAAGGTTACAGCATGGCAGGAACGGTGGTCTTCGATCTGGACGGGACGCTGGCCGATACGTCAGGCGACCTGATCGCAGCGGCCAATGCCTGTTTCGAGGGCAGAGGCCTTGGCGCTTTGCTGGACCCCGTAGCCGACGCACTGATCGCCTTTCACGGGGGCCGCGCCATGTTGCGGGCCGGCTACGCGCGGATGGGCTCGGATATGCTGCTGCCGCCCGGTGCCGAGGATCAGGATTTCGCCCTGCTTCTGGGCCATTACGGTGAACGCATCGCTGTCCACACCAGACTTTACCCCGGCACCGAGGCCGCGCTGGACCAACTGGCCGACGCGGGCCACCGCCTTGCCGTCTGCACCAACAAGCCCGAGGGGCTGGCCGAAACCCTGCTGCGCGAGCTTGGCATCCGCGACCGTTTCGCCTCGCTGATCGGTGCCGATACCCTGCCCGTCCGCAAGCCCGATCCCCGCCCCTACACCGCCGCCGTCGAGGCTGCGGGTGGCAATGTCGCGCATTCCTTCCTTGTGGGCGACACCGAAACCGACAGAAAAACCGCGGCAGCCGCAGGGGTCAAGGTCGCGCTGGTGGCCTTTGGCCCCGAGGGCGAAAGCCTGTCCCGCCTTGCCCCCGAGGCGATGCTGGCGCATTTCGACGACCTGCCTGCCTTGGCGCAGGACTGGCTGCGGGCATGAAAAAGGGGGCCGAAAGGCCCCCGTTTCCACATTTCGCGCGGATCACTCGGCTTCGCTGGCCGGTTTCGCGTTCAGATGGCCGTAATTCTGCGCGCCGATGGATTCATACAGATCAAGCTGCGTTTCGAGGAAGTCGATATGACCTTCCTCATCTTCGATCAGCGCCTCGAACAGATCCTTGCTGACGTAATCCTTGACGGATTCGCAATAGTCGCGCGCCTCGACATAAAGCGTGCGCGCGTCGTATTCCGCCGCAAGATCGGCCTCGAGCGTTTCCTTGAGGTTTTGACCAATGCGCAGCGAATCAAGCTTTTGCAGATTCGGGTGGCCTTCCAGGAAGATGATGCGCTGGATCAGCCGGTCGGCGTGATGCATTTCCTCGATGGATTCGGCGCGGGATTTGTCGGCAATCTTGCCGAAGCCCCAATCCTCTTGCAGGCGATAATGCAGCCAATACTGGCTGACGGCGGTCAGTTCAGACCGAAGCGCTGCGTTGAGATACTCGATGACCTTCGCGTCGCCCTTCATAGCTGGCTCCTTTGCGGCTGGCTCTCAGGCCCCGTAGAACGGGGGGTACGGCCAGATTATCGCATTGCCGCATCGTGTCCAGAAACAAGGGCATACAGCCGCCGCAATCGGCGCGTTTACCGAGGGCGTGGTAGATCTTTCCTGGGGTAATAATGGTCTCGGGATCGGACGCACGCATCCAGTCCACCGCCGCGCGGATGTCATGGTCGGAGATCTGGGTGCAGTGGCAGATGATCATGGGACTCACCTAGAGGAATTGGGCAAAACTTACTGATTCTGTCATCCATGTAAAGTCCGACGTTTTCACTTTGTGATTATCCGCCGCCTTGACGCTCGGCAGCAGCGGCGCGAGAAGCGCCAAATGAAGCTAGACGATTTCGACTTTCACCTGCCCGAAGGGCTGATCGCCACCCGTCCCGCGCGCCCGCGCAGCTCGGCCCGTTTGCTGCTGGCCCAAGGTCCGGCGACGCGCGATCTGCATGTCCGCGACCTGACTGACCTTCTGGGGCCGGGCGACCTATTGGTCTTGAACGACACCAAGGTCATTCCCGCCCGCCTGACCGGCACGCGCGCGCGCCAGACCCCGCAGGGCGAGGTCGTGGCCAAGGTGGAAATCACGCTGCTGGAACCCGATGCCCATGGCGGCTGGAAGGCGCTGGCGAAACCCCTGCGCAAACTGAAGCAGGGCGAGGTCATCCGTTTCGGCGAGGCGCTTTCCGCCGAGGTGTCCGAAATCGCCGAGACCGGTCTGACCCTGCGCTTTGACGCCGAAGGCGATGCCTTTGACGCCGCGCTCAGCCAAGTCGGCGCGATGCCCCTGCCCCCCTATATTGCGGCCTTGCGCGCCCCCGACGAAGCCGACCGCGAGGATTATCAGACCGTCTGGGCCCGTAATACCGGCGCCGTCGCGGCCCCGACCGCCAGCCTGCATTTCGATGCGGAACTGCTGGAGGCGCTCCGCGCCAAGGGCGTTCGCTTCACCCATGTCACGCTGCATGTCGGCGCAGGGACGTTCCTTCCGGTCAAGGTCGAGGATGTCACCACCCATAAGATGCATGGGGAATGGGGCGAGGTAACTGCTGAAGCTGCCGAGGCGATCAACGCCACCCGCAAAGCCGGTGGCCGCGTCATCCCCGTCGGTACGACCGCCCTGCGCCTGATCGAATCCGCCGCCAAAGATGATGGCACCATCGCGCCCTATCAGGGTGTCACGGAAATATTCATCTATCCGGGCTATCGGTTCAAAGTGACCGATGCGCTGATGACCAATTTCCACCTGCCGAAATCGACGTTGCTGATGCTGGTCAGCGCGTTGATGGGGCAGGACCGTATCCGCGAGATCTATCGCCACGCCGTCGACTCGAACTACCGTTTCTTCAGTTACGGCGATGCCTCGCTGCTGATCCCGTAAAGGATTCAAAGATGCTGATCGTGCTGAGAACGACATGGCCACTGCTTTTGGGCATTCTGCTGCTCATGGTCGGCAATGGCATGCAAGGCACGCTTCTGGGCATCCGCGGCTCGATCGAGGGCATCTCGACCACGCATATGTCGATCGTCATGGCATCCTATTTCGGCGGCTTCCTGTTGGGGTCGCGCATGGTGCCGGACATGATCCAACGGGTCGGCCATGTCAGGGTCTTTGCGGCGCTGGCCTCGATGATCTCATCGGTGCTGATCCTGTACGCGGTCTATCCGCACTGGATCTTCTGGGCCGTCATGCGGCTGGGGATCGGGTTCTGTTTCTCGGGTGTGTATATCACGGCCGAAAGCTGGCTGAATGCCAGCGCGAGCAACGAAACCCGCGGTCAGGCGCTGTCCGCCTATATGATCGTTCAGATGCTGGGGATCATCGCCGCGCAAATGCTGCTCAACCTCAGCGATCCGGCGGGATATGTGCTGTTTGTCATTCCGTCGGTTCTGGTCAGCCTATCATTCCTGCCGATCCTGCTGTCGCGCCAACCTGCGCCGCAATTCGCGACGCTGCAACGCATGTCCTTCGCGACACTGTTCCGGGTCTCGCCCTTGGGCTGCATCGGCATGTTCCTGATGGGAGGCGTTTTCTCGGCGATTTTCGGGATGGCCTCGGTCTGGGGCTCGCTGCGCGGACTGACGGTGAGCGAGATATCGGCCTTCGTCGCCGCGATTTATATTGGCGGACTGGTGCTGCAATATCCGGTCGGATGGTTCTCGGATCATAGTGACCGGCGGATGATCGTCATGGTGCTGTCACTGATCGGGCTGATCGTCAGCTTTGCCACATTATACCTGCAACCGGGGATCTGGGGCCTTCTGGTCACCGCAGCGATCATCGGAGGCGTCGCGAATCCGGTCTATTCCCTGCTTCTGGCCTATACGAACGATTTTCTGGACTCGAGCGACATGGCTGCCGCCTCGGCGGGGCTATTGTTCATCAACGGCATCGGCGCAATGACCGGCCCGCTGATCACCGGCTGGCTGATGTCGGCTTTGGGTCCGGAAGGGTTCTGGGTCTATATCGGTGTCCTTCTGATCATCCTGACGGTCTATGCAGGCTGGCGCACCACCCGCCGTCCCGCTCCGGCACAGGACCAGAGCTTCGCCGTCATCGCGCCATCGGCCACCCCCTTGGCAGTCGAGGCCGCGCTGGGAAATGCAGGCTCGGACGATCCGCAGAAACCTGCCGCCTGATCTGACGGGCTTGCGAGCGACAGCACGCTCTGCAACCATCCCTCCAACACGGGAAGGACACATATCATGGCCGCGCAAATCGCAACCCCTGACGAAATCAACAGCTTCTGGATTGACGAGACAGGCGAAAAAGGCTGGTACGCCCGCTCGGATTCGCTGGACCAGAATATCCGCGAACTATTCATGGAAAGCTGGCAGCAGGCCGGGCAAATCACCCCCGACTGGATCCAATCGCCCGAAGGTGCATTGGCCGCGCTGATCCTGACCGACCAGTTTCCGCGCAATATGTTCCGCGACGATCCCCGCGCCTTCGCAACCGACGCGCTGGCCCTGAAGCTGGCCGATCAGGCCATCGCGGCGGGTTTTGACCTGCAGATCGCCCCGCCCGCTCGACAGTTTTTCTACCTGCCCTTCGAGCATAGCGAGAAGCTTTCCGATCAGGACCGCGCCGTCGCGCTGTTCGCCGAATTCATGCCCGGCGAAAACCTGCTTCACGCCCAGCTGCACCGCGACACCATCGCCCGTTTCGGTCGCTTTCCTTGGCGCAATGCGGCACTGGGGCGCGATCCGACGCCTGAAGAACTGCAAGTGATGCAGGCAGGCGGATATGGCGCGCTCGTCTCGGGCAAGCTGTCGCTTGCTGATCTAGCGTAAATGGTTTAACGCTCAACTATCTTTTTCCAGAGGGGGAATTCCATGGCGCAATCCTTCGACATGGTGGTGATCGGCTCGGGTCCGGGCGGTTACGTCTGCGCCATCCGCGGAGCCCAGCTTGGCCTGAAAGTCGCAGTGATCGAACGCGAGCATCTGGGCGGCATCTGCCTGAACTGGGGCTGCATCCCGACCAAGGCGCTGCTGCGCTCGGCCGAGGTCTTCCACCTGATGCACCGCGCCAAGGAATTCGGCCTGTCCGCAGGCAATATCGGCTATGATCTGCCCGCCGTCGTCCAGCGCTCGCGCGGCGTCGCTAAGCAGCTTGCCAGCGGCGTGGGCCACCTGCTGAAAAAGAACAAAGTCACGGTCATTATGGGCGAGGCGACCCTGACCGCCCCCGGCAAGATCAGCGTCAAGACCGACAAGGGCGCCGAGGAAGTCACCGGCAAATCCATCATCGTCGCCACCGGCGCCCGCGCCCGTGAGCTTCCGGGACTTGAGCCCGATGGCGATCTGGTCTGGAATTACAAGCACGCGCTGAACCCGCCGCGTATGCCCGGCAAGCTGCTGGTCATCGGATCGGGCGCAATCGGCATCGAATTCGCGAGCTTCTTCAACACGCTCGGCGCCGACACCACGGTCGTCGAGGTCATGGACCGCGTGCTGCCGGTCGAGGACGCTGAAATCTCGGCCTTGGCGAAGAAGCAATTCGTCAAGCAGGGCATGAAGATCATGGAGAAGGCGACGGTCAAGAAACTTGACCGCGCCAAGGGCAAAGTCACCGCCCATATCGAGATCGGCGGCAAGACCGAGACCCATGACTTCGACACCGTCATCTCGGCCGTCGGCATCGTCGGCAACGTGGAAAACCTTGGCCTTGAGAAGCTGGGCGTCAAGATCGACCGCACCCATGTCGTGACCGATGAATATTGCCGCACCGGCGTCGAGGGCCTGTTTGCCATCGGCGACGTCGCGGGCGCGCCTTGGCTTGCCCACAAGGCCAGCCATGAAGGTGTCATGGTCGCCGAGTTGATCGCGGGCCAGCATCCGCACCCGATCAAGCCGAACTCGATCCCCGGCTGCACCTATTGCAACCCGCAGGTCGCCTCGGTTGGCCTGACCGAGGAAAAGGCCAAGGCCGCAGGCTACGACATCAAGGTCGGTCGCTTCCCCTTCGTCGGCAACGGCAAGGCGATCGCCTTGGGCGAGCCGGAAGGCCTTGTGAAGACCATCTTCGACGCCAAGACCGGCGAGCTTCTGGGCGCGCATATGGTCGGCGCGGAAGTCACCGAGCTGATCCAGGGCTATGTCATCGGTCGCACGCTGGAAACGACCGAGGCCGAGCTGATGGAGACGGTCTTCCCGCACCCGACCCTGTCCGAGATGATGCACGAATCCGTGCTGTCGGCTTACGGGCGCACCATCCACTTCTGACGCGAAAGGGGGCCGACTGGCCCCCTTCTTCGTTGCGTCAGGCCGATACGGGCATCCTCGCTTCGATCATCCCTGCATACCAGCTTGATCCAGCCGGAATGACGCTATCGTCGAAATCATATGCCGCGTGATGCAGCATCGCGGTGTCGCCGTTTCCGACAAAGATATACGCGCCGGGCCGCTCGTTCAGCATGTAGCTGAAATCCTCGCCTGCCATCAGCGGCAGCATGTCCAGATCGACATCCCCCGCAATGGCACGCGCCACATCTGCGGCATATCCGGCCTCATCGGGATGGTTCATGGTCACGGGATATCCCCGCTGATAATCGACCTCGGCTTTGGCGCCAAAGGCTGCGGCGACATTCTCGGCGACGCGGGTCACGCCTTCTTCCAGTTGATCGCGCACGGCGGGATCAAGGCTTCGCGCCGTGCCCTTCAGCTTCACGACCTGAGGAATGACGTTATGCGCTGTCGAATCCGTCTCGACCACGCAGACCGAGACCACGCCACTTTTTAGCGGATCGACATTGCGCGACACCACCGATTGCAGCGCGACAATGATCTGGGCGGAAACAAGCGTCGTATCAATCGTTTCATGCGGCTTGGCGGCATGGCCGCCACGACCCGTCACGATGATGTCGAACTGGTCGGCAGCCGCCATCATTGCGCCATCGCGAATTGCGAAACTTCCGGCAGGCAGACCCGGCATATTGTGCATGCCGTAGAATTCCTGAATGCCGAAACGATCGACCAGCCCGTCCTCGATCATGGCCAGACCGCCTCCGCCGCCTTCTTCGGCAGGCTGGAACACCACGATTGCGGTTCCATCGAAATTTCGCGTCTCGGCCAGATATTTCGCGGCCCCAAGCAACATCGCGGTATGGCCGTCATGGCCGCAGGCATGCATCACGCCCGGCGTTTTTGATGCATATTCCGCGCCGGTGATCTCGCGGATCGGCAGCGCGTCCATATCGGCGCGCAATCCGATCACACGCCCCTTGCTGTCGGTTCGGCCCTTGATGACCCCGACCACGCCGGTGCGCCCGATCCCCTCGACAACCTCGTCCACGCCGAAGCCGCGCAAAAGATCGGCCACTTTGCCTGCGGTGCGGTGGACTTCGTACAGCAGTTCGGGGTTCTCGTGGAAATCCCGTCTCCAGGCGGTGATCTCGGGCAGCAGTTCGGCGAAGCGGTTTTTGACAGGCATATGACGTCTCCTTCGCGAAAAAGCTTGGCTGTTTTGCCATGCCGCCGCAAGGGCCGCCGCCGCCTCAGATCGAGGGGCCAAGCTCGATTTTCGATCCGTCCGAAAAACGGGCAATACGGAACCGGCTAAGGTCATGTCCCGGATCGCGACCCAGCATCAGGTCGGCCATGACGCGACCGATCCCCGGCCCGATGCCGAAGCCATGCCCCGACAGACCCGTCGCGATGAAGAACCCCTTGACCGGAGTTTCATCAAGGATCGGAACCTGATCCGGCGTCACGTCGATCATTCCCGCCCATGCCCGCGCGATTGCGGGCTTGCCCAGTTTCGGGAAAGCCGCCGCGAAATCGCCGCGCAGGCGTTCGATCCGGCCAAGGTTCGGCGCGGGGTCCAACACTCGCATCCGCTCGAACGGGGACTCGTCGTCCAGCTTCCATTGCCGCGGCGTCTGCCATGCATCCGGAAACCCTTTCGGAGCCATCGGGGCAAGCCGCGTATGGCGCAAATCGCGGCGCACCTGCGGCAGAAAGCTTCTCAGATTGCGAAATGCCGCCGGACCGATCCAAAAATCATGCCCGATGCCCGGAGCCAGCGTATAGCCACCATCCGCACGACGACGGAACGCAAAGCCCGAATCCGCAGCGTTTCCTGCGTGGAACTCGGGCATGGCTTTGGTTGCGGCGACGGTGGCACGGACTGATAGCTGCGGGAACCAGAACCCCGCATTCCCCGCGAAAAGCGACGACCACGCACCGCCAGCCAGAAGAACCAAGGGGGCGGTGACGTTTCCCGCCTCGGTCACCACACCCGATACGCGCCCGCCCGAGGTCTCGATCCCGCGCACGGCGCAATTCTCGCAGATGGTGACGCCCGCTTCCGCCGCAAGTCCGGCAATCGCGGGAACGGCGGTCCAAGGTTCGGCCCGCGCATCGTCCGGCGTAGTCAGCGCGCCGACCCAACCGGCCGCGTTCGGCATCACCGCGTCCAGTTCGGCCCGTCCCAGCAGTCGGGTCTTCAGACCATGCGCACGGGAATGGGGCAGCCATGCCTCGTAATTGCTCAGGTCGTTTTCGTCGCTGGCCAGATAGGTCGTGCCGGTCTGATGCAGTCCGACCGCATCGCCCAGCCTTTGGTTCAGTCCTTGCCAGATCCGCAAGGCCTCGACCATGATCGGCAATTCGTCCGGATCGCGCCCTTGCTGACGCACCCAGCCCCAGTTGCGAGAGCTTTGCTCGCCCGCGATGCGGCCTTTTTCGCATAGAACGACGCGCTGTCCGGCTTCGGCCAGATAAAGCGCGGTCATCACGCCGGCGATACCGCCGCCGATAACGACCACATCCGCCTGAGCGGGCGGAGTTGCGGGAAATCGCACGGGCGCTGAAAGCGAGATCGGACCACCGGTTTTCATGGCCAAAGGCTTAGCCGGACCCATCCATGCGGGCAAGAAGCGCGATGCGCTAAAAACTTGCGATCAGGTCGCCCAGACAGGATCGCGGCAGGATCAGCAGGATCTGGCCGTCCAGTTCCAATTCGACCCGCCCCAAGACCTCGTTCGACGTGCCGATACGACCGTCAGGCGCGAAGTCCAACCCGTCAATCGGCCATTTCAGCCCGCGCGAGCGGCCCCGCGCCGGTCCCATCGGGAATAGCGACAGCCGCGTTCCTGCCGCCAGATCCAGCGCTATGCTGGGCGGCGCGGGGACGATCACATCGTCGCCGGCGATCAGAATGCAGGGCGGACCGACCCGCCGCACCAGCACGTTCAAAGCAGCCAGAAAATGATCGTAGCGCGTGCCACCAAACCCGACCGCCAGCACGAAAGGCGCGTCGATGCGCGACAGGCACTTCTCGAAATCGGTGCTGTCCTGTTCGGGGATGTGGTGCAGACGGTCCCGAGGGATCGTCGCGAGGGCATGGTCCGAAAGGGAATCGAAATCACCGAAAACCGCCTCGGGCAGCAAACCGGACGCAAGCGCGTGGTCGGCCCCTCCGTCAGCGGCGGCGATGACGGGCGCGAAGCCGCGCGCCACGTCAAGGTCGTCTTGCGACACGGTGCCGCCGCCGATCAAAGTCACCGGCAGACGGCTTTCAAACGCGGTCATTCGCCTTTGCCGATGCCAGAGAACACTCGCCGGAACGGCAGGATCCACAGGATCCCGAGAATGACATAGACGGCAAGTTCGATCACGATCGGTTGCCGCCCCAAGGCGCGGTCCATCCAGTTCACCAGCGTCACGGCCACCACGATATAAAGTGGCAGGCCGATCAACAGGATCACAAGGGACCAGCGTTTACGCGCCTTGAGGTTCATCTCAGTCCGCGAAGGGATCGGTGACAAGGATCGTGTCGTCACGCTCTGGCGAGGTCGAGAGCAGCGCCACCGGACACTGGATCAGTTCCTCGATGCGGCGGACGTATTTGATCGCGTTCGCGGGAAGGTCTGCCCACGAACGTGCGCCCTGGGTCGATTCTTCCCAACCGTCCAGCTCTTCGTAGATCGGTTTGACCCGATCCTGCAACGCAGCAGCGGTCGGCAGGTGATCGTATTGCTTGCCGTCGATCTCGTAGCCGACGCAGATCTTGATGGTCTTGAAACCGTCCATCACGTCCAGCTTGGTCAGCGCAATACCGTTCACGCCCGAGATCGCACAGGTCTGGCGCACCAGAACCGCATCGAACCAGCCGCAGCGGCGCTTACGACCGGTGACGGTGCCGAATTCATGGCCACGCTCGCCCAGACGCTGACCGTCGGCATCTTCCAGCTCGGTCGGGAACGGACCCGAGCCGACGCGGGTGGTATAGGCCTTGACGATGCCCAGCACGAAGCCGATGGCCGAAGGACCCATACCGGTTCCGGTCGCAGCCATGCCCGACATGGTCGTGGACGAAGTCACATAGGGATAGGTGCCGAAGTCGATGTCCAGCAACGAGCCCTGCGCGCCTTCGAACAGGATGCGCTTGCCCGCCTTGCGGTAGTCGTTCATCACCTTCCAGACCGGCTGCGCGAATTGCAGCAGCTTCGGAGCGATCTCCAGCAGCTTGGCTTTCAACTCGGCCCGATCGATCGGGGTCGCGCCAAGGCCCTGACGCAGCGGATCGTGATGCGCGAGCAGACGGTCCAGACGCGAATCCAGCGTTTCCTCATCGGCCAGATCGGCAACGCGGATGGTGCGACGGCCGACCTTGTCCTCGTAGGCGGGACCGATACCGCGACCGGTCGTGCCGATCTTGGAGGCTCCGGCCGCTTCCTCGCGCAGCTTGTCCAGATCCTGGTGCAGCGGCAGGATCAGAGGCGTATTTTCCGCGATCATCAGGTTATCGGGGCCGATCTCGACGCCCTGACCTTCGAGTTTCTCGATCTCGGAGAAAAGCGACCAGGGGTCCAGCACGACGCCGTTGCCGATGACGGCCATCTTGCCCTTGCGCACGATGCCCGAAGGCAGCAGCGACAGTTTATAGACAACACCGCCGATGACCAGCGTGTGGCCTGCGTTGTGGCCCCCCTGAAAGCGCGCGATTACATCTGCGCGTTCGGACAGCCAGTCAACGATCTTGCCCTTGCCTTCGTCGCCCCATTGCGCGCCGACGACCACCACATTGGCCATGTTGGTTTCCCTTTTGCGATCATGAATGCCGCAAGTGGTATAAACATTGAAGCACGAGGGGGAAAGCGCAATTGGTCCTGCCCTGAAATTCAGCAGTCAGCCGATTTTTCAGCCTGTTTAACGAGATTCGATGGACAGGCCGCGCAGTTCATTGCGAAACCGACTCATATTTGCCCATGGTTCGGGCAAGAGGCCATTATGCTGCACCAGAACCTGACAACCGACCTGCCCCGCGCCCGCGGCACACTTCGTGCCGGATTCGTGCATTCTGACGGCGTGACCCGGATCGGGCGGCTGTTTCAGGCAGGCAGCGCCAAAGCGATGCTGCCCCCCGCCCCTAGTTGCGAGATGGTGCTTCTGAACACATCAGGTGGCCTAACCGGCGGGGATCGCATGGAAATCTTGGTCGATCAGCCGTCAGGATCGCATCTGACGGTGACGACCCAGACGGCTGAACGCGCCTATCGCTCGACCACCGGCCGTGCGCGGGTGACGTCGCGATTCGTCGTGGCGGCGGGAGCGCATCTGGACCTTTTGCCGCAAGAGACCATCCTGTTCGACCGCTCGGCCCTGCTCAGGGATCAGGAAATCGAGCTTTCCGGCGACGCGACCTGCCTATGGGTCGAAACGCTGATCCTTGGCCGCGCTGCGATGGGGGAAACCGTCCGGACGCTGGACCTGACCGACCGCCGTCGCATCACCCGCGACGGCAGGCCGGTTTTTATCGAGAACCTGCGCCTTGACGACACCGTTCTTGCCCAAGGCAACAGTGCGGCAACATTGGCGGGCAATCGCGCCTTTGCGACTCTGGTTCTGGTGGCTACCGATGCCGCCGACCGGCTGGGGCGCGCACGCGATGCGATTGGCGATTGCGGCGCGGCAAGTGCGTTCGACGGCAAGCTGGTTGCACGACTGACGGCCGAAGATGGCTGGCCATTGCGCCAAGCCCTGATGCGGCTGATCCGAAGCATCCGCCCCGGCCCGCTGCCGCGTGTCTGGCAGATCTGAACTTCATGAGGACAAGATGAACCTGAGCCCCCGCGAAAAGGAAAAGCTGCTGGTCTCGGTCGCCGCGATGGTCGCGCGCGGTCGCCTGCAGCGCGGCGTCAAGCTGAACCACCCCGAAGCCATCGCTTTGATCACCGATTTCGTGGTCGAGGGCGCGCGCGACGGCCGCAGCGTCGCCGACCTGATGGAGGCGGGGGCGCATGTCATCACCCGTGATGACTGCATGTCCGGCATCCCCGAGATGATCCATTCGGTGCAGGTCGAAGCCACTTTTCCCGACGGCACCAAGCTTGTCACCGTCCATGATCCGATCCGCTGAGAGGACAAGATGAAACGACTCCTTCCCTTCCTTCTGATGCCAACGGCGGCCTTCGCCCATGTCGGCGAACACGGCCACGGCTCGGCCTTTGCCCAAGGTTGGACGCACCCGCTTGGCGGCATGGACCATGTGCTGGCAATGGTGGCTGTGGGCCTTTGGGCCGCGACGGCGGCGGATAAGCGCGGGGTCTGGGCCCTGCCCTTGGCCTTTGTCGGCGCGATGGTTCTGGGCGGCGTTCTGGGCGCGATGGGCATCCCGTTGCCCGCAGTCGAGCCGATGATCCTTGCATCGTCGATCATCCTTGGCCTTGCCGTGGCGCTGGCCCTGCGCCCCTCGCTTGGCTTTGCCCTACCCATCGTCGCGGCTTTCGGGCTGTTCCACGGCCATGCCCATGGCGCTGAAGGCCCGGCTGCGGGTCTGGCAGCCTATGCAGTGGGCTTCGTGCTGGCGACCTCGGCCCTGCATCTCGCGGGGATCGCCCTTGGCAAATTGGGCGCAAGCCGCGTCCTTGGCGCGGCCACGGCAGCGGCGGGCGTCGCCTTGGCGGTGATGCCATGATCCCGGGCGAGGTTTTCCCCGCCGAGGGCGAAATCACCCTGAACAAGGGCGTCGAGGCGATCACCCTGATGGTCGCCAATACCGGCGACCGTCCCGTTCAGGTCGGCAGCCATTACCATTTCGCCGAGACCAATCCGGGCCTGAGCTTCGACCGCGAGGCAGCGCGCGGCATGCGTCTGGACATCGCGGCAGGCACGGCCGTGCGCTTCGAGCCGGGCCAGCAACGCGAGGTGCGGCTGATTCCGATCTCGGGCGCGCGCGAAATCTGGGGTTTCAATCAGAAGGTCATGGGTCGGCTCGACTGACCGCAATCGGAGGGGACTGGGAATGTGCAATGCCTGCGTAATCGAGAACGTCAAGCAATCCATGCTAAGCCGCCGCAGCCTGTTCATGGGCGCGGCAGCGTCCGGTGCGGCGGCCATCGCCGCAAGTGCGATCAGCGCACGTCCGGCACTGGCCCAGTCCTCGGGCAAGGTCGTCGATCTGACCTATACCTTCGACGAGAAATTCCCGACCTTCGACGGCGTTCCGGGCATCGCCTATGAAGAGGCGGTGAATTTTGACAAGAACGGCTACCAGTTGTGGAAGCTGACGATTTTCGAGCATTCCGGCACCCATATCGACGCCCCGCTACATTTCTCGAAGGATGGCGCATCGGTTGACCAGATCCCGGCGGACAGCCTGATCTGCCCGCTTTGCGTCATCGACATCACAGCCAAAGCCAAGGACGACGCCAATGCCGCGCTTGAGGCCGCCGATGTCGAGGCTTGGGTCAGTGCTAATGGCGAAATCCCAAAAGGCGCCTGCATAGCTATGAATTCCGGCTGGGGTGCCAAGGTCACCACACCCGAATTCCGTAACACGCCCGATGGCAAATTCGCCTTCCCTGGCTTTGCCAAATCCGCGACCGACCTGCTGGCCGAGATGGGCGTGGCGGCGATTGCCTCGGACTCGCTCTCACTCGACCCCGGCAATTCGCCCGATTTCGCGGTACATAACTCGTGGCTGCCCGGAGGTCGCTATGGGATCGAGAACCTCGCCAATGTCGACCAGCTTCCAGCCAAAGGCGCGACGATCTTTGTCGGTGCGCCCAAGCACGCGCGCGGCACTGGCGGTCCGGCGCGCATTCTGGCGATGGTCTGATGGGCACCGTTCCCCTGCTTTCAGATAGCGAGGCTCCACCCGAGAGCCTCGCCGTCTTCGACGAGATCCGCGAGGCGCGCGGCACCGATTACGTCAACAACTTCTGGCGCGCGCTGGCCCATGACCCGGCGCTGTTACGCGCCACATGGGAGCGTGCCGCCCATGTCATGGCACCCGGCGCGCTGCATCCGCTGGTCAAAGAGCTGATCTATATCGCCGTCTCGACCGCGAATGGCTGCGCCTATTGCGTCCATTCCCACACCTCTGCCGCCCGCGCCAAGGGCATGACGCCCGACCAACATGCCGAGCTTCTGGCCGTAATCGCCATGGCCAGCCAGACCAATGCCTTGGCCACCGCCCTTGCCGTGCCGGTGGACGACCGTTTCGACGAGGCTCAACTTTGAGGAATATCTCATGGCCCTGACCATTTCCCGCGCCGAATATGCCCAGATGTATGGTCCCACCACCGGCGACCGTGTCCGCTTGGGCGACACCGAAATCATCATCGAGGTCGAACGCGACCTGACCACCTATGGCGAAGAGGTGAAATTCGGCGGCGGGAAGGTCATCCGCGACGGCATGGGCCAAAGCCAGATCAGCCGCGCGGGCGGGTCCATGGACACGGTCATCACCAATGCCTTGATCCTTGATCATTCCGGCATCTACAAGGCCGATATCGGGCTGCGCGACGGCCGCATCGCCGGGATCGGCAAGGCCGGAAACCCCGACACCCAGCCCGGCGTCACGCTGGTCATCGGCCCCGGCACCGAGATCATCGCGGGCGAGGGCCGCATCGTCACCGCAGGCGGCATGGATGCGCATATCCATTTCATCTGCCCCCAGCAGGTCGAGGACGCGATTTCCTCGGGCATGACCACGATGCTGGGCGGCGGAACCGGTCCGGCGCATGGCACTCTGGCGACCACCTGCACCCCCGGCCCGTGGCATATCGGGCGGATGCTGATGGCGATGGATTCGGTGCCGGTGAACATGCTGATCTCGGCCAAGGGCAATGCCTCGCGCCCCGAGGCGCTTGAGGAAATGGTCCGCGCCGGGGCCTCGACCCTGAAGCTGCACGAGGATTGGGGCACGACGCCAGCCGCAATCGACTGCTGCCTGACCGTGGCCGATGCGATGGATGTGCAGGTCACCATCCATACCGACACGCTGAACGAATCCGGCTTTGTCGAGAACACTCTGGCCGCGATCAAGGGCCGCACCATCCACGCCTTCCATACCGAAGGTGCGGGCGGCGGTCATGCCCCCGACATCATCCGGTTGGTCGGCGCGCCGAATGTCATTCCCAGTTCCACGAACCCGACCCGGCCCTTCACCGCGAATACGCTGGAAGAGCATCTGGACATGCTGATGGTCTGCCATCACCTCGACAAGCGCGTCCCCGAGGACGTGGCCTTCGCCGAATCCCGCATCCGCCGCGAGACCATCGCCGCCGAGGATATCCTGCATGACATGGGCGCCTTCTCGGTGATCTCCTCGGACAGTCAGGCGATGGGTCGCGTGGGCGAGGTCATCACCCGGACATGGCAGACCGCGCATAAGATGAAGGTCCAGCGTGGGCGGCTGGCTGATGAGACCGGCCAGAACGACAATATCCGCGCCCGGCGCTACGTCGCGAAATACACGATCAACCCCGCCATCGCCCATGGCATCGCGCATGAAATCGGCAGCGTCACACCCGGCAAGCGCGCCGATCTGGTGATCTGGGACCCCGCGATGTTTGGCGCGAAACCTGAAATGGTGCTGGTCGGCGGCATGATCTCATGGGCGCAGATGGGCGATCCGAACGGCTCGATCCCAGTGCAGCCGATGTATATGCGGCCGATGTGGGGCGCGATGGGCCGCGCGATGCAGGCCAGCGCCGTGACCTTTGTCAGTCAGGCGGGCCTTGATGCAGGTTGCGCCGATGGCATGCTGAAGAACGCCGTCGCCGTGCGCGGCACCCGCGGCATCGGCAAGGCCGATATGAAGCTGAACGCCGCAACGCCCAAGATCGAGGTCGATCCCGAAACCTACGAAGTCCGCGCCGATGGCGAGCTTTTGACCTGCCAGCCCGCAACCGAACTGCCGCTCGCGCAGCGCTACTTCCTGTTCTGACCCGCGTGCTGCAACGCAGCATTGCAAAAACTGACATAGTTGAGACAGCAAACATGACCTATAGTCAAACCCATGGGGGGAAACCATTCGCCAACACCGACGAGGTTTCCAATGGCTATCCAAACTACAGAATTCGCTCCGACGCTGCGCGACCGCGTGGACGCAATCTTTGCCCGCATTGGTCAGGGCATGAATTCCTATGTCGAGGCCCGCTCGCGTCATCGCGAAATCGAAGCGCTCGAAGCGATGTCGGACAAAGATCTGGCCGATATGGGCATCACCCGCGACCGCATCGTGCATTACGTCTTCCGCGACCTGGTCTGGCTGTAAGCAATCCGATCTCGGGGGTGCGTCGATGAATGCGCCCCTGACCGTCCTGCGCGCGACGGAAATCCTGCGTGCAACTGCGGCCGATGATTCTGTCGTGCTAGATTACGAGGGCCGCTTTTTGCGGCGCAAACGCCTGACGTCCCGCGCAGGCTTGTCCTTTCTGGTCGATCTGGCCGAAACGGTCAGCCTCGATCCCGGCGATGCCTTCCGCCTGACAGATGGCCGCTTGATCGGTGTCGTCGCCGCGCTTGAGCCCTGCCTGCGCGTCGAAGGCCCCCTACCACGCCTTGCATGGCATATCGGCAACCGCCACACCCCCTGCCAGATATTCGACGATCACTTGCTGATCCGCGCCGATCACGTGCTGGAAGGTATGCTCAAGGGGCTTGGCGCCCGCGTGACCGCGACGATGGCCCCGTTCGCCCCCGAAGGTGGCGCATACGGGCATGGCCGCACCATGGGCCATGATCACGGCCCCGGATTTCATTCCCACTGATGTCCGCGCTTGATCGCCTTTCGCTGATCCAATGGTTGTCTCCGGCCTTCCCGACCGGAGGCTTCGCCTATTCGCACGGGCTGGAACAGGCCATGGCAGACGGCACCCGCGATGCGGAATCGGTCGCGGCCTGGGTCTCGGACGTTCTGCAATATGGCGGCGGCTGGATGGACGCCGTGCTGCTGTCGCTGACCCTGCGCGGTGGCGATCCGGAAGCGCTTGCCGATATGGCCCGCGCACAGTCCGGCTCGGCCGAGCGTCTGTCCGAGACGATGGATCAGGGCCGCGCTTTCGCCCAGACAGTCGCCGCGCTGACCGGCAAAGATCACAAGACCCGCCCCCTGCCGGTCGCCGTCGGCGTAGCCGCCCGCGATCTTGACCTGCCGCCCGAGGATGTAATCGCGCATTACCTGCATGCCTTTGCCGGAAACCTGATCTCGGCTGCGACCCGATTTTTGCCACTGGGTCAGGCGCAGGGGCAAAAGGCATTGGCGGGTCTGCATCCGTTGATCGCGCGGACCGCTGCCAAAGCGGCTGTAGCCGATCTCGATGCGCTTGAAACCTGCTGTTTTGGCGCCGATCTTGCGGCGATGCGGCATGAAACTTTAGACGTAAGGATTTTCCGCACATGAGCCATAACGGCCCCCTGCGCGTCGGCATCGGCGGCCCCGTCGGCGCGGGCAAAACCACGCTGACCGAGCAACTCGCCCGCGCCCTGGCCCCGCACCTGTCGATGGCGGTCATCACCAATGACATCTACACCCGCGAGGATGCCGAGGCCCTGATGCGCGCCCAAGTCCTGCCGGTCGAGCGTATCCGCGGCGTCGAAACCGGCGGCTGTCCGCATACAGCGATCCGCGAGGATGCCAGCATCAACCTTGCCGCCGTGGCAGAATTGCGCGAAGCGATCCCGGATCTGGAACTCATCCTGATCGAATCGGGCGGCGACAATCTTGCGGCCACGTTCAGCCCAGAACTGGCCGATCTGACGATCTATGTCATCGACACCGCCGCCGGTCAGGACATTCCGCGCAAGCGCGGACCGGGATTGACCCGCTCGGATCTGCTGGTCGTGAACAAGACCGACCTCGCGCCCTATGTCGGTGTCGATACCGATCTGCTGCAAAGCGATGCGCGTGTCGCGCGGGGCGAGCGGCCCTTCGTCATGGCGCAGTTGCGGCACGGCAAAGGCATCGACCAGATCGTCGATTTCCTGATCCGCGAAGGCGGCTTGGTTCTATCGCAACCGGCTGAGACCTGACCTGCGGGCTGGTCAGGGTCGAAATCCCAATGATCGGAAATCTTCTGCAAACAACGAAGCGGCTGTCCTACGCCGCTTCGCGCTCTGCCATCGGCAGGAAGGGCGTGATTGCAACATCTGGCCCATCGAACACGCAGAAGCTTTGAACCGGCACTTCCAACCATCCTGTCTCGTCGCTTTCCAAAGGTTCCGAGACGACAGCCCGCCCCGCGCGGGTGTCCGACCAACGATGGAACAGGGTTGGCGCTTGATCGTCACTGGCATAGCGCAGCGCGTACAGCTTTAGACCGTCAGAAAATGCGGCCGTCAGACGGACATGCGGTGTCTCACCCCTTTGACGTGCAAGCGCTTCGAACCTGGCTGTGGCGCGTCGCATCGCCCCTAAAGGATCACCGTCCAACCCTTCGCCCAAGGCGGTCAGAAACAACGCCTCGCTGTCAGTGGCACCTTTGCGATGGGGATAATATTCGTCGGGGATCATCACCTCGGCGTGGCGGCGATAGCTGTCATATCCACCGAACTGGCCGTTATGCATGAAACTCCATTTGCCGACGACAAATGGATGGCAATTGTTGCGGCTGGTCGCCGTGCCGGTCGAGGCGCGGACATGGGCCAGAAACAGATGAGATTTCAGCGTAGCGGTCAGGCTTTTCAGATTGCTGTCCGACCAAGCAGGCATGATGTCGCGATAAAGCCCCGGTTCATCGCGTTCGCCATACCACGCCACTCCGAAGCCATCGGCATTGACCGCCGTATGGCATCGCCTGGCGCCCTGACTTTGCCGGACCAGCGAATGACCGGGCCGGCAGATCACATCCTCAAGGTAGATCGGACTGCCGATATAGGCTGCCCAGCGACACATGCCTGTCCCCTTCCGTGCATTTTCTTAAGCTTGGCACGAAAAGCTTGAGGAATCATCAATAAGTCTTAGACGGGGTTCTCTTCAACGATCACAAGGTCGCGCTCTGCCGCATTTTTGGCATGTACCAGCGCAGCCTGATACTCATCCGAGCGATAGCAGGCCACCGCATCCTCGACGCTGGGGAAGCGGGCGACGACATTGCGGGCGCGCTCGTTGCCCTCAAGCTGGACGTAACGCGTGCCACGGGCAAGGAAGACACCGCCATGCGCGGCGATGGCCGGTCCGGCCAGCTTGGCATATTCGCCATAGCTTTCCGGGTCGGTCACGTTGACATGGGCAATCCAAAGCGCGGTCATGCTTTCTCTCCGATCAGGGTCTCGATAGCGGCAATGGCGCTGTCGGCGGCCTCAAGGCTGGGCGCGCCACCTTGGGCACGGTCGGGACGGCCACCGCCGCCCTTGCCGCCAAGCGCTGCGGTCGCGGCCTGCACCAGTTCGACAGCCGTGACGCGGGAGGTCAGGTCAAGGGTGACGCCAGCAGCGACGGTCGCCTTGCCATCGGCCTCGGCCAGAACCACCACGGCACCCGAGCCAAGCTGCGCCTTCATCTCATCGACCAGCGGGCCAAGCTCTTTGCCCGAGACACCCTCGACGCGACGCGCGATCAGCTTGATGCCGTTGATCTCCTTGGGCGCTCCATCCGAGCCGCCGCCCATCGCCAGTTGGCGCTTGAGTTGGGCGACCTCATTGGCCAGCGCCTTGCGCTCATCCGCCAGCGCGCGGACCTTGTTCACGACATCGCCGGCCTGCGCCTTGACGATGCCCGCGACCTCGGCAAGCTCGCCATCGACGCGACGCAGCGAGTCCATCGCGGCCTGACCGGTCAGCGCCTCGATCCGGCGGATGCCAGCAGCGGAAGCGGTTTCCGAGGTCAGCGCGAACATGCCGATATCACCGGTGCGGGTGACATGAGTGCCGCCGCAAAGCTCCAACGAATAGGTTTTGCCGCTGACGCCCTTGCCCGAGCCGGTCAATTCGCCCATCGAGACGACGCGAACTTCGTCACCATATTTCTCGCCAAACAGGGCCTGAGCACCAAGGCCGCGAGCATCGTCCGGGGTCATGATGCGAGTCTCGACCGGGGTGTTCTGGCGGATGAAATCGTTCACTTCGCGCTCGACCTGCGCGATTTCCTCGGCAGTCAGCGCCTTGGTGTGGCTGAAGTCGAAGCGTAGGCGATCCGGCGCGTTCAAGCTGCCGCGCTGCGCGACATGCTCACCAAGCGCGCGGCGAAGCGCCTCGTGCAGCAGGTGCGTGGCCGAGTGGTTCGCGCGGATCGCGCCGCGACGGTCGTGATCGACGGCCAGTTGCGCGCCCTGACCACGGCTGATCGTGCCAAGCGTGACCTCGGCCACGTGGAAGAACAGACCGCCCGATTTCTTGGTGTCGGTGATGCGCGCCGCGCCGGTTTCCGTCTTGATCAGTCCGGTATCGCCAACCTGACCACCGGATTCGCCATAGAAGGGCGTCTGGTTGACGACGATCTGGACCTGCTGGCCCTCGGTTGCGGCTTCAACCGCCACGCCATCCTGCACCAGCGCGAGGATCTGGCCCTCGCTTTCCTCGGTGTCATAGCCAAGGAATTCGGTCGCGCCATGCTGCTCGGCCAGATCGAACCAGATCGCCGCGTCCTTGGTCTCACCCGAGCCGGCCCAAGCGGCGCGCGCCTTGGCCTTCTGCTCGGCCATGGCGCTGTCGAAGCCGTCGGTGTCTACCGCACGACCCTTCTCGCGAAGGGCGTCCTGCGTCAGATCCAGCGGGAAGCCATAGGTGTCGTAAAGTTTGAAGGCCGCCTCGCCGGGCAGGTTCGCCCCTTCGGGCAGGCGCGACAGCTCGTCGTCGAGCAGGCGCAGACCGCGATCCAGCGTCTGCTTGAAGCGGGTTTCCTCCAGCTTCAGGGTTTCCTCGATCAGCGCCTGTGCGCGGCCCAGTTCCGGGTAAGCGGTGCCCATCTGGCTGACCAGCGCCGGGACCAGCTTGTGCATGACCGGGTCCTTGGCACCAAGGATATGCGCATGACGCATGGCGCGGCGCATGATGCGGCGCAGGACGTAACCGCGGCCTTCGTTCGAGGGCATGACGCCATCCGCGATCAGGAAGCTGGTCGAGCGCAGGTGGTCGGCGATGACGCGGTGATGCACCTTGCCCGGACCGTCGGGATCGTTCGAGGTCGCGTGCGCGCTGGCCTCGATCAGGCTACGCATCAGGTCGGTGTCGTAGTTGTCGTGCTTGCCCTGCAGCAGCGCGCCGATCCGCTCTAGCCCCATGCCGGTGTCGATCGACTGCATGTCGAGGGCACGCATCGAGCCGTCCTCGAACTGCTCGTTCTGCATGAAGACGAGGTTCCAGATCTCGATGAAGCGGTCGCCATCCTCATCCGGCGAGCCGGGCGGACCGCCCCAGATCTTGTCGCCGTGGTCAAAGAAGATCTCGGTGCAGGGGCCGCAGGGGCCAGTCGGACCCATCTGCCAGAAGTTGTCGCTGGTCGGGATGCGGATGATGCGGTCATCCGACAGGCCCGCGACCTTTTTCCAGATATTCGCGGCCTCATCATCGGTGTGATAGACGGTGACCAGCAGCTTGTCTTTCGGGATGCCGAAATCCTTGGTCAGCAATTCCCATGCATAGGGGATCGCCTGCGTCTTGAAATAATCGCCGAAGCTGAAATTGCCCAGCATCTCGAAGAAGGTGTGGTGGCGCGCCGTATAGCCGACATTGTCGAGGTCGTTATGCTTGCCGCCCGCACGCACGCATTTCTGCGCCGAGGTCGCACGGTTGTAATCGCGCGTCTCGACCCCGGTGAACAGGTTCTTGAACTGCACCATGCCCGAGTTGGTGAACATGAGCGTCGGGTCGTTACGCGGCACCAGCGGGCTGGATTCGACAACACGGTGACCGTTGCGTTCGAAGAAGTTCAAAAACGTCGAGCGAATATCGTTCAAGCTTGGCATGGCGCAATCTTCCCGGATGAGCAGAACCCGCAAATAACCGAGGGGCGCGCGGGCGTAAAGCCGGAACGCTCAGCATCGGAACACCGGTTCCACAATGGAAAACGCGCCCCGACCGTGCGGGACGCGCGAGAAAACGGTCAAAGCCGCTCAATCCTCGGTCAGAGCGTCGTCACCTTCTTCCGAGGCACCGAATTCCAGACCATGGCTGGCACGGATCTTGTCCTCGATCGCGAACGCCATGTCGGCATTGTCGCGCAGATATTGTTTCGCATTTTCGCGCCCCTGACCGATGCGCTCATCGCCGTAGGAATACCAAGAGCCCGACTTTTCGATGACACCGGCTTTCACCCCAAGATCAATGAGTTCACCGACCTTCGAAATACCCTCGCCATAGATGATGTCGAACTCCACCTGACGGAAGGGCGGTGCCACCTTGTTCTTGACCACCTTGACGCGGGTAGCGTTACCGACGACTTCGTCCCGATCCTTGACCGCGCCGGTGCGGCGGATATCGAGGCGCACGGATGCATAGAATTTCAGGGCGTTACCGCCAGTCGTCGTCTCGGGGCTTCCGAACATGACGCCGATTTTCATCCGGATCTGGTTGATGAAAATCACCATACAGTTGCTGCGCCCGATGCTGGCGGTCAGCTTGCGCATGGCCTGGCTCATCAGACGGGCCTGACTGCCCATCTGCATGTCGCCCATGTCGCCCTCGATTTCGGATTTCGGAGTGAGCGCCGCGACCGAGTCGACCACGACCAGACTGACTGCACCCGACCGCACCAAGGTGTCGACGATCTCGAGCGCCTGCTCGCCAGTGTCGGGCTGGCTGATCAGCAATTCGTCAAGGTCAACGCCCAGTCGCTTGGCATATTGAGGGTCCAGTGCGTGTTCGGCATCAACGAAAGCGCAAACGCCGCCTTTTTTCTGTTCCTCGGCGACGACATGCAGTGTCAGCGTCGTCTTGCCCGAGCTTTCCGGCCCGAAAATCTCGATGATGCGCCCTTTGGGCAGCCCCCCGATGCCCAAGGCGATATCCAACCCCAGCGAGCCGGTCGAGGTCGCTTCGATCTCGGTCACCGGACTGTCGCCGCCGAGCTTCATGATCGAGCCCTTGCCGAACTGCCGTTGGATCTGCGCCAGCGCGCTGTCCAGAGCCTTTTGTTTGTCTGCCGATCGCTTATCGTTCATGTCGAAAAGTGTCGCCCCTGCCATGCGGTCCTCATGTTTATTTCATGCCCCGCCCTTCGGAGCAATCGCCGCCAGCCCGCGCAATGTTCACGGGATGTTCCGATTTGAGCAGATTTTCCTAAAATTGCAAGAACAGCCTGAATATTCGTGGATCAACAGCAAGACCCGCTGCCCGATCATCACAGTGAAAGGTTAAGAAACAGTTTACAGCGCTCATCGCGACAGTTATCCCCTGCCCGACGCGATATCACCAAAAGGCGGCCATAATGTTGATTTTTTGGGAAAAACGGCTTGTGTTCCTGGCGACTCCGAAAGCCGGGTCCACCGCAGTCG
Organism: Paracoccus aestuariivivens; assembly: GCF_009711225.1. Classification (GTDB taxonomy): domain Bacteria; phylum Pseudomonadota; class Alphaproteobacteria; order Rhodobacterales; family Rhodobacteraceae; genus Paracoccus; species Paracoccus aestuariivivens. The sequence continues at coordinate 318,489 of NZ_WMIE01000001.1, forward strand.
AGGCCGCACTGGAATCACTGGCGAATGTTGCCGTGCAACGCCCCTCGCCGCTTAAACACACGGATTTGCAGTCCTATCGACTCTATATCGAGCCATGGCTGCGCCACGTGACCGGTCAGACATTTACCACGGTAGCCTTGATGCGAGAGCCTGTCGGCTGGCTGCAAAGTTGGTACCGCTTTCTGCTTCGCGATGACATCGACGATCCCGATCATGCGATAAATGGTGTCAGTTTTGCCGAATTCGCACGCACTTATGCCGATCCTGCCAGTGGATTTCACCGCAAGATCCGGAGTCAGGCCGCATTCCTGACGCATGGAGAGGATCATGCCGACCGTATCTTCCGCTATGAAGACATGGAGGCGTTCACCGATTTTCTTGAAGACAGCCTTGATTGCGCAATCAGCCTTCCGCGCTTGAACGTACCTCCGGCAGTCGATGTGTCGATGAACCAGGAGCAAGAAAGCACGCTGCAACGGTTCATGCGTCGCGACATCGAGCTTTACGCCTCACTTTGAGACGGGCGTTTCGACCCGCAATTGCTGAGCCACCAACGCCGTCAACTCGGTCAGAGAAAAAGGCTTTGGCAGGAAGACCGAGTTCGGAATCGGAACGTGACCTTCGCTGAACACGTCCTCGGCATAGCCCGACATGAAAATGACGCGCGTCTGCGGCCTGTCCCGCAAAGCAGTCCGAACCCATGCCGGTCCATCCATACCCGGCATGACAACATCCGTCACGAATACGTCGATGTGCAAACGGTGATCGGCAAGCAAGGATAGCGCCTCCTCGGCCGAGGCTGCTTCGATCACCCTGATTCCCTGCAACTTCAGGGCGCGGCTTGCGAATGCTCGCACCGGCGCCTCATCTTCGACCAGAAGGACGGTTGCTTCGGTCTCGAACCGGGTTGCGACCTGTGGTGGTGGCGTACCGATTAACGCGGTCGCTTCTTCGACCGGATCATGGGCGGGAAAGATCAGCGAAAACGTGCTGCCCTCACCAAACGTGCTATCGCAAAAGATGTAGCCGCCCGTCTGCTTGACAATGCCATAGGCGGTGGACAGGCCAAGCCCGGTCCCCTCGCCCAGTTTTTTCGTGGTAAAGAACGGCTCGAATATCTTGCTCAACTCTTCTGCGGGTATTCCGCAGCCCTGATCGCGGACCTGAACCCGAACATACTCGCCTGCAGGCAGATTGGCTTGGCCTACCCTTGTGGCCTCGGACAAACAGAGGTTGTCAGTCGCAATCGTGATTCCACCGCCATTCGCCATCGCATCGCGCGCGTTCACGACCAGGTTCATGATCACCTGCTCAAGCTGACGTCTATCAGCCCGGATCATGCGAAGCGATGGATCGTGATCAAAGGTCAGGTAGACGCGTTCTCCGACCAAGCGGTTCAACAAATGGGTCAGATCGGAGAGCGAATCTCGCAAATCGACAATCTGAGGCTTCAGCGTCTGCTTGCGCGAAAACGCCAGAAGCTGGCGCACAAGCGCTGCGGCCCGATTGGCGTTCTGGCTGATCTGGTCGAGATCGGCGAAGTCCGGGTCTGCCTGATCATGCCGCAACATCAGCAAGTCGCAATGTCCGGTAATTGCCGTCAGGAGGTTATTGAAATCATGCGCAATTCCACCTGCCAGCTGGCCGATTGCTTGCATTTTCTGGCTTTGGACGAACTGCGCCTCAAGCGTCTTCATCGCGCTGGCATCCGACAGGACAGCAGTCACCTGATCATCCGTTCCGCGGGTAAGGCTGACCTGAATGAAGCGATCAGGATTACCGCTTCTGAGGTGAAGAACCTCGGATCCATGTGCCATCCGCCCGCTGCTGACATCCGAGACCCAGTCCGCGATCTCTCTGCCAAGCCCATCAAGATGGGTCGCCAAAAGTTGGCCGGGATGCGCCCCCTCCAGCAGATCGCGACCGAAGGCGTTGATCCTGAGTATTTGGGATCTGGCATCCAGCGTCAGAAGCGGGACCGGCAACCACTCGAAATCGCATTTGACGGGATCAGAGGTTTCGGCAGCCGGAGCCGGATCCGGCGCGGTTTCGATTTGCCAAAGCTGCATTCCGCCGTTGTGTAGACCAATAACGGAAAACCGGCCCATCTCGCCCAGTTCACACGCGCTACAGCCGGTTTTGGCCAAAGTCAGCCTGATATCGTGCCAAGCCTGCTTCGGATCGGCAACACAGTACCCAAGCTTCTCAAGAATACTCGTTCCGAACTGATCGCCGTAGCGCGTGGACCACATCTGATTCTGGAACAGAATGGCCCCATCCGGACCAACGACGAAGGCCGGAACCGTACTGTCGGCCAGTTCCTTGCGCGCATTCAGAAGCTGCCGGCGCGCCACATGCCTGCGGCCACCTATCGCGACGACAGTTTCTGCGACGACGATTCCAACGGCGAGGAAGCAGCCCAGAAATGCCGACGAGATAAGCGGAGCCGAAGCCGGTTGTGGCACCGCAAAGATCAGACCCGTCAATGGCAGCATCAAAGCCGGAAGCGCGAATTTTATTCGAAGCAAACCTGCCAGCCTAGACGTCATCATATTCCCTTCGCCTGCGGGAACACGTTTACGCGCCGCCAATTAACGAGGGATTAACGTCGCCTCAGAATTGCCACAAAAAAACCGTCGGAGGCATCCAAGGGTGTGAAGACCCGCTGCGAATGTAGCTCGAATTCCGAGCGTCCGGCAAAGGCTGCGACCTGTTGGCCGTTCTCCTCGTCTATTAGCGAACATGTCATATAGGCGAGATAACCGTTGGGCGCGACATAGCGGCCGGCATCGTCAAGAATACCCGCCTGAATCTCGACCAGATCCCGCAACCGGTCACGATCAAGACGCCACTTGGCGTCCGGTGTCCGCCTCCAAGTGCCGCTGCCCGAGCACGGAACATCCGTCACGACCAGATCGAATGTGCCGCGGATTTGTCCCGATTTGGCGATACGGACCTTGGCGCCAGCGCGATCTGCGCGCGATGGCAGATCATTCATCCTGGCCGGGTTGGCGTCATGTGCGGTCACATCAACATTTCCCCGCGCAGCAATGGCAAGCGACTTGCCCCCACCCCCTGCGCAATAATCCAGAACCTTCTGCGCGGTCGGTAACATGGCACAGGCAAGCTGGGGCGATAAGTCCTGCAATTCGACCAGACCGTCGCGATAGGCCCGCGCATTCGAAACCTTGCGAGCCCCTTCGATGACGACAAGCGCCGTCGGAAGCCCTGTAAATGATTGCGCGACGATCCCATCCTGCGCGAGCGATGCGATTGCCTGTGCAGGCGTCGCCCGCAAGGCATTCGCCCGAAGCCAAACCGGCGCGCGTGCGCTCATCGCCCGAGCGACCGGCTTTGCGTTCGCACCAAGCGACCCTGCCCACAAAGGTTGCACCCAATCGGGAAGATCCAATGCCTCGGCCTCGGTCGGCTGACGCCCCTTCCCGAGTTCGCCACCCGCGAGTTTCGCGGGTGCATGCCCTTCGCCCGTAAAGATCTGAACGGGATCGAGCCCCTCTTGAAGGCACATTCCAAGGATCAGTCCGCGACCGGTCAGCGCACCGCCAAGCGCCGCACGGGACCGCCGGCGGCGCAGGCTGTCAAAAACCAGATCGCGGATTGCTGCGCGGTCCCCCGAGCCGGCAAAGCGACTGCTCCGCGACCAGCGCAGCAACGCGGCCTCGGCCGGGTCGCCCGACAGGATCTGATCAAGAATGGTAATGGCGGCCTGAACACGCGCGGCAGGGGTCATGGCAATCACGATCTTTGGAACAGAGGCCCAGAAAGGGCCTGCGCCCGATATTGTCAATCCCGAAGCTCTTCCTGGATATCGGCTGATGGTTGCGCAAAGAACGGACCGCCCGCCCGCGCGACGATCAGCGGCCCCCGCGAACGCGCAAAGGCCGGGCCAGACCCTTGTCCGATAGCAGCAAGTGAACCCGGCCTTCCGGTAACCGCCGTGCCCATGGGCGCACCCAGCAGCATCAGGCGTTGGCGCACCTGCTTCCGGCTATCTGCCGTAATCGAGGCGAATTGGTTATAGGTTTCGGGCGCACTGGTCATGCCGGAAAAGCCACGCTTCTGCAGCACAGCATAAAGCGTATCGAATCGCGCCAGATAGCGTTCGGCATGGGCCGTCGTACGCGAATGGAAAGCGCCCGCAGCACGACGCCAATCCGCCGTCTCGCTGTGGAGTTGGGCAACAAATCTCGCCGCGTAACGGGCATTCTCCAGCGGATCGAACATCTGCTCGATATTGCTGAAGTTCATCCCGTGCCATCGATAGTTCAGCTGGAAGCAACCGATATCAAGGTTGGTCCGGCCCTGCGAAATCCGGTCATGGGCGAAGGTGATTGCGGATTGCGGGTCGTCGAACCATGTCCCCTCACCCTCGGAATTGGCGCTCCATGCCCAAGGGCGAACGACACCGCCCATATGGCGACCTGTCTCGGTCAGGGTCAGCGCCCCCATGATCTCGACAGGGACGCCCGTCTCTTGCGCGGCTTGCACGGCAGCCCATTCGCAGACATCAGCCGCAGGCAAGGTAAACGCCCTGCCCGTAGCCAGTAAAGTCATGGCGAGAATGCAGAATATGCGAAGCAAATCACCGTCCGGCCGATTGGTTACACCGGCCAGACTATGCGCAACGATTTAAGATTTGGTTTCCCGTAATGAAAAGGGCGGCCGAAGCCGCCCCTTCAACCTTAGCCCAAACGGTAGTTCGGGCTTTCGCGGGTGATCTGCACGTCATGGACGTGGCTTTCCTTCAGGCCCGCACCGGTAATGCGAACAAATTCGCAACCACCACGCATTTCGGCGACGGTGGCATTGCCGGTATAGCCCATCGCAGCGCGCAGACCGCCAACCAGTTGGTGGATGACCGCCGCAGCCGAGCCCTTGTAGGGAACCTGACCCTCGATCCCTTCGGGGACCAGCTTGTCCGAGGCCGCGTCCTTCTGGAAGTAACGGTCGGCCGAGCCGCGCGCCATGGCGCCAAGGCTGCCCATGCCGCGATAGGATTTGAACGAACGGCCCTGATACAGGATCACCTCTCCGGGGCTTTCGTCGGTTCCGGCAATGGCCGAGCCGACCATGGCGCAGCTTGCACCCGCCGCGATCGCCTTGGCAAAATCGCCCGAGAACTTGATCCCGCCATCAGCGATGACCGGAATGTCGCCCGCGCCCGAGACCGCATCCATGATCGCAGTCAACTGCGGAACGCCGACACCCGCGACGATGCGGGTGGTGCAGATCGAGCCCGGACCGATGCCGACCTTGATAGCATCCGCGCCCGCGTCGATCAGCGCCTTGGCGGCGGCGGCGGTGGCGACGTTACCGGCGACGACCTGAACCTCGTTCGAATGGGCCTTGATACGGGCCACGGCCTTGGCGACGCCTTCGGAATGGCCATGCGCGGTGTCGATCACCACCATGTCCACGCCAGCATCTACCAGCGCCAAGCTACGCTCATAGCCTTCCTCGCCTACGGTCGAGGCGGCGGCGACGCGCAGGCGACCCAGACCGTCCTTGCAAGCCAGCGGGTTCAGGACCGACTGCTCGGTATCTTTCAGGGTCAGAAGACCCGTCAGACGGCCTTCGCCGCTGGTGATCAGCAGTTTTTCGATGCGGCGGGCCTTCATCAGGCTGATCGCCTCGGCCCGGTCGGCAGGCTCGCGCAGGATCGCCAGATTGTCCGAGGTCATCACGGCATGGACCGGCGTGCGGTCATCGCTGGCAAAGCGCATGTCGCGGTTAGTGATGATGCCGACAACGCGGCCAGCCTCGTCCACCACCGGAAAGCCGGTGACGTTGTAGCGTTCCTGCAGCGCCTTGGCATCGGCGATGGTCTGATCGGGGCGCAGCGTGATCGGGTTGTAGACGATGCCCGATTCGAAGCGTTTCACACGCCGGACCTCGGCGGCCTGCTGTTCGGCGGTCAGGTTGCGGTGGATCACGCCGATCCCGCCCGCCTGAGCCATGGCAATCGCCATGCGGCTTTCGGTGACCGTGTCCATCGCGCTGGAAAGCAGGGGAATGTTCATCCGGATCTGCTTGGTGACAAAAGTTGTCACATCCGCCGTCGAGGGCATCACCGAGGAAGCCGCAGGTACGAGAAGAACGTCGTCGAAGGTCAGAGCCTCACGAATCTGCATGGGAGCATCCTATCAGGGGTTCGTTTGGCAGTTTCCCATTTCACGGAGCCGCCCGATTGTCCAGTACGAGAACGTCGCACCCCGCAAGAATAGCGATTCCTCCTGACACGCCACTGTTGTAACGCCGCCGCAGTCACACGCGCAAAGCGCGAACGGGGATACGACGCCGCGTCAATCCATCGATATGATTGACGCAAGCAGATTGGCTGCGAAATGCTCGGGTCAGGTTCCTCGCGAACCGCGAATGGGAGGAAAACATGAAAAATACTATGACCGGGCTGGGCCTGCTGCTTCTCAGCACCGCCCCGGCACTGGCCGGTGGAATCGAGCGTGCGCCGCAATCCTTGGCGGTGCTTTTCGAGAATGGCAATTACGTCGAACTCAGCTTCGGTGGCGTCGATCCGACCGTGAAGGGTCACGACATCTTGGGCGGCAAAACCGGCGACGTGGCGCAGGGCTACGGATTCGTCGGCCTGTCTTACAAACACCAGTTCAACGAAAACCTGTCGGGCGCGTTCATCATCGAGCAGCCCTTCGGCTCGGACCTGCGCTATCCGCTGGCAAGCGATGGCGGTTCGGTGGTGCTGGGGGGCACGCGGGTCGAAGTGAACTCGACCACCTATACCGCGCTGCTGCGCTACAAGTTCGAGAACAACTTCTCGGTCCATGGCGGTCTGCGGGCATCGCATGCGGATGGGGGCGTGACGCTGGACGGCGCGGGCTATCAGTCGACCGCAGGCTATGATCTGAAAATCGACGGCGCATGGGGCATGGGCTGGGTCGCGGGTGTTGCCTACGAGATCCCGGAATATGCCGCGCGCGTATCGTTGACGTACAACTCGGAAATCGACCACGACTTCGACCAACAGGAAAGCGGCGGCCCGCTTCCGGTGACGATGAACGGCAAGTACGAGGTCACCACCCCGCGCAGCTGGACGCTGGAAGGCCAGACGGGGGTGGCCGAGGACACGCTGGTATTCGGCTCGATCCGCTGGGTGAAATGGTCCGAATTCGAGGTCAACAACTTCCTGTTCCCGATCGTGACCCCGCTGGGAGAAATCCCGCTGGTCGAACTTGAGGACACCACCACCTACACGATCGGCGTCGGCCGCAAGTTCACCGAAAACTGGTCGGGTTCGGTCGCCTATATCTACGAGCCGAGCGTGGGCGGAAAGATCTCGCCGCTGGCGCCCTATGATGGCCGCAAGGGCATTCAGGTCGCCGCGATCTACACGATGGACAACATCAAGGTCTCGACCGGAATCAACTATTCGAAACTGGGCGATGCCGATCTGGGCGTCGGCTATTCCGGCAACAAGACCGCCGTCGGAGAAACCACGGACAACGAATTGTGGGGCGTCGGCGTCCGCGTCGGCTATTCGTTCTGATCCTGACCCCGAAAAGAAAGGCCCCGGAGATTCCGGGGCCTTTTTCGTTTACGCCGTCAGAGCCTGCACCAAGGCGGTGAAATGCTCGCCGCGTTTCTCGAAATTCGGGTATTGGTCGAAGCTGGCGGCAGCGGGGGCCAGCAGGACCGTCTCGCCGGGCTGGGCCTCGGCGCGGGCGCGGACCACGGCCTGCTCCATTGTTTCGGCAATCTCGTAGGGAGTCTGGCCGATCTGAAGCGCGAAATCGCGGGCCGAGTGCCCGATCAGATAGGCCTTGACCACCTGCCCCAGATGCGGGGCAAGCGCCTCGATCCCGCCATCCTTGCCCATACCACCCGCGATCCAGCGGATGTTCTGGAAGGCCGTCAGCGCCTTTGCTGCGGCATCGACATTGGTCGCCTTGCTGTCATTGACCCAGCGCACGCCGTCGATCTCCGCGACGGTCTGGCTACGATGCGGCAGACCTTGGAAACTGTGGAAGGCGCGCTCGATCTCGCGCGGGGCGATTCCGACAGAACGCGCGGCGGCATAGGCCGCACAGGCGTTCTGGTGGTTATGCTCGCCCGGTAGGCCCTTGATCTCGCGCAGGTCGATCGAGGCGACCTGACGACCCTTGCGATATTCCGACAGGTAGCCTTTGCGGGCGAATACCGACCAACCAAAGCGTTCCAGCTTCTGTCCGGAGGAAATCCGGATCACGCGGTCATCGGCGGGGCTCATGGAAAGCTGGTCGGCCAGATAGCGGCCCTCGACCTCATCAACACCAATGACGGCACGGTCTGGTCCACCCTCGGCGAACAGCCGACGTTTGGCGGCGAAATAGCCGCCCGGTCCGCCGTGACGGTCCAGATGGTCGGGCGACAGATTGGTAAAGACCGCGACATCAGGCGTCAACGCGCGGGCAAGATCGGTCTGGTAGCTGCTCAGTTCCAGCACGACGACCTCACCATCCTCGGCAGGTTCGAGCGACAGGACGCCCGTGCCGATATTGCCGCCAAGCTGGGCGGGGCGTCCGGCCTCGTGCAGGATGTGATGGATCAGCGCCGTGGTCGTCGATTTGCCGTTCGAGCCGGTGATCGCAATGACGCGCGGCGCGGTGTCGAACCGGTCCCAGTCGCGCGTGGCGAAACTGCGAAAAAACAGGCCGATGTCATTGTCCACCGGCACGCCCAACTCATAGGCCATGGCAATGACCGGATGCGGCTTGGGATAAAGATGCGGAATGCCCGGACTGGTGATCAGCGCCGAGATCCCTTCCCAGTTCCGCTCGCGTGTCATGTCAAGGACGGTCATGCCGTCGGCGGCGGCCTTTTCGCGGGTATCGACCCCGTCATCCCAGACGACGACATTGGCCCCGCCCTCGGCGAGGGCGGCAGCAGTTGCGCGGCCCGAACGGCCGAGGCCGAGCACGGCGATAGTTTGATTCTCGACGCCCTGAACCGGGATCATGGCACTTCCTTCAACTTGGCAGGCCGGGACACGCCGCCCCGGCCCGCCAAGAATATTGACCCTGATAGGAAGTTGCGAGAGGCCTTAACGCAGCTTCAGCGTCGCAAGCCCGATCAGCGCAAGGATCAGCGCGATGATCCAGAAACGGATCACGATCTGCGCCTCGCCCCAGCCCTTCTTCTCGAAGTGGTGGTGGATCGGCGCCATCAGGAAGACGCGTTTTCCGGTGCGCTTGAAATACAGCACCTGAATGATCACCGACATCGCCTCGACCACGAACAGGCCGCCGACGATTGCCAGAACGATCTCGTGTTTGGTGACGACCGCAATCGCCCCCAAGGCGCCACCCAGCGCCAACGAGCCGGTGTCACCCATGAAGACTGCGGCTGGCGGGGCGTTGTACCAAAGGAAACCCAAGCCACCACCGATCAGCGCGGCGACGAAGACCGCTAGTTCGCCGGTGCCGGGGACAAAATGGACGCCCAGATAATTCGCGAAATTGGCGTTCCCGACCATATAGGCGATCACCGCGAAGGTCGCCGCCGCGATCATCACCGGCATGATCGCCAGCCCGTCCAGACCATCGGTCAGGTTGACCGCATTCGCCGCACCAAGGATCACGATGACGCTGAACGGCACATAAAGGATGCTGAGATTGATCAGAGCGTCCTTGAAGAAGGGCAGCGCCAACTGACCGCTCAGTGCCGCCGGATGCAACCAGGCCGCCGTACCGGCAGCAACTGCTGCAATGACCATCCCGATGGCCAGCCGGACCTTGCCCGAAAGCCCCGCGTGGTGCTGCTTGGTGACCTTGGCATAGTCGTCGGCAAAGCCGATGCCGGCAAAGCCCAGCGTGACCAGCAGGACGATCCAGACATAGCCGTTGTCGAGCCGCGCCCAAAGCAACGTGCCCACGATTAGCGCAGCAAGGATCAGCAGACCGCCCATCGTCGGCGTGCCCGCCTTGGAAAAATGGTTCTGCGGGCCGTCATCGCGGATCGGTTGGCCTTTTTTCTGCTTGCGGCGCAGCAGGTCGATCAAGGGTCGGCCAAACATGAAACCGAAAATCAGCGCGGTGAAGAAAGCTCCGCCCGCGCGGAAGGTGATGTACCTGAAAAGGTTGAAAAAATCCCCGCCATCAGAGAGGGTCGCAAGCCAATAAAGCATTACTGGTTCCTTTCGCCAGGCGGCGTGCTTTGCCGCGTCCGCCGCAAGGCGTCAACCACGGTCGAGACTTTCGAGGATTTCGAGCCCTTGACCAGCACGATATCGCCCATGGTCACCAGCTCCCCGACCTTTTCGGCCAGCTCGGCCGCGCTTTCGGCATGAAAGCCGCGGCGCTTTTCGGGCAGGGCATCGTGCAAGGCACGCATGCGCGGGCCGGCGGTGTGAACCAGATCGACCGAAGCCATCGCCGCATCATCGGCCATATCGCGGTGCATGGCGATTTCATCGGCGCCAAGCTCCAGCATATCGCCAAGAATGGCGACGCGGCGGCCTCCGGTCAGACGGGCAAGCGTCGCGAGCCCTGCCGACAGCGAGGTCGGATTCGAGTTGTAGGCATCGTCGATGAGGCGGATACCGCCCAGATCCTCGACAGCGCCACGGCCCAGCGGCGGGTTCCAGCCCCCCAACGCCTTGGCCGCAGCCGCCACATCGGCCCCAGCCGCCCCGAGCGCGCCCAGCACCCCGACGGCGTTCATCACGAAATGCGTGCCTGCACTGGCCAAGGTGAAATCGACCGTCTCGCCCAGAACGCGCGCACGCACCTGCGTCACGCCATCGGTCGTCTCGGCCTTCAAGGGCTTGGCCATGCCGTTCTGGCCAAAGCCGATGACAATCGCTCCGGCATCATCCGCGCAATCGCGCAGGATCTGGGTCACGGCCAGATCCTCGGGCAGCACAGCGGTTCCGGGTTGGGTCAGGCCACGGAAGATCGCGCCCTTTTCGCGGGCGATGCCCTCGATCGCACCGAAGGCCTCAAGATGGGCAGCCGCGACCGTGGTGATCATCGCAACATGCGGACGGGAAAGACGGGCCAAAGGCTCGATCTCGCCGGGGTGGTTCATGCCGATCTCGATAATGGCGAAATCGGTATCGGCGGGCATCCGCGCCAGCGTCAGGGGCACGCCCCAATGGTTGTTGTAGCTAGCCTCGGCGGCGTGAATCCTGCCCTGCCCCGTCAATGCGATACGGGCCATTTCCTTGGTCGAGGTCTTGCCGACCGAGCCGGTGATCGCAATGACCTTGCCCTGCATACGGGCACGACCGGCGCGACCAAGCGCCTCGAGCGCGGCCAGCACATCTGGCACGACCAGCAGTGGCGCATCGGGCGCGACGCCTTCTGGGATACGGGTGACTAAAGCCGCGCCCGCGCTCTTTTCCAGAGCCTGCACCACGAAATCATGCCCGTCCCGTGCCGCTTGAAGCGCCACGAACAGATCGCCCGCCTCGATCGTACGGGTGTCGATCGAAACACCATTGATCACGAAATCGCGGGTGGCGTGACCGCCCGTTGCAACGGCAGCCTCTTGCGAGGTCCAAAGTGTCATATCTTGCCATCCAGTGCCGCGACGGCCACCGAGGCCTGCTCTGCGTCGTCAAAGGGGTAAACATCATTGCCGATGATCTGGCCGGTCTCGTGCCCCTTGCCCGCGATCAACAGCGCATCGCCGGGTTGCAGGGCATCGACGCCGCGCAGGATGGCCTCGGCACGGTCGCCCACCTCGATGGCGTCGGGTCCAGCACCGGCCATGACCTCGGCGCGGATCGCAGCGGGGTCTTCGGAACGGGGATTGTCATCCGTGACAAAGACCACATCGGCGAATTCGCACGCCGCCTCGCCCATCAACGGGCGTTTCAGGCGGTCGCGATCACCGCCCGCGCCAAAGACCACGACGATGCGGCCCATGACATGCGGACGCAGCGATTGCAGCGCCGAGGCCAGCGCGCCGGGCTTGTGGCTGTAGTCGACAAAGATCGCTGCGCCATTGTCGCGCATGGCTGCCAGTTCCATCCGGCCGCGCACGGTCGAAAGTTGCGGCAAAGTATCGAAGACGCGGGAAGGATCGTCTCCGGCGGCGATCACCAGACCTGCCGCCGCCAGAACGTTCTCGGCCTGAAAACCACCGATCAGGCCAAGACGCACAAGATGCGCCTGACCTTGCCACGAAAAGCGCAGATCCTGTCCGGTGGCGTCATAGCGTTGGCCAAGAATGCGCAGATCCGCCGCGCCATCACGTCCAATCGTGGTCAGCCGCAAACCCTGTTCGCGCGCGATCTGCGCCATCTGACGGCCGCGCGGGTCATCGATATTGATGACGGCATCTGCACCTTCGTCAAGAATGTGATTGAACAACAATGCTTTGGCGGCAAAGTAATCGTCAAAGTCCTTGTGATAATCCAGATGGTCCTGACTGAAATTGGTAAAGGCCGCGGCCTTCAGCCTGACGCCATCCAGACGACGTTGGTCCAACCCGTGCGAGGACGCCTCCATAGCGGCATGGGTCACGCCAGCAGCGGCGGCCTCGGCCAGGACGCGGTGCAGGGTCAACGGCTCGGGCGTCGTATGGGCAAGCTTGGCCTGAAAGTCACCCTGAACCCCCATGGTGCCAAGGCTGATCGCCTTATGTCCCAGCTCCTGCCAGATCTGGCGGGTAAAGGTCGCGACCGAGGTTTTGCCGGATGTTCCCGTAACGCCGACCATGGTTTCGGGCTGGGCGGCGAACCACAAAGCCGCCGCACCGGCAAGCGCGGCGCGCGGATCTTCGGCGACGACCAGTGCCGCGTCTGATCCGGCCAATTCGGCTGCGGCAATCTCGGCGCCGTGGCGGTCGGTCAGGATCGCACCGGCCCCTTGGCGCAGCGCGTATTGGATGAATTCGCCCCCATGTCGGGCCGAACCCGGCAAAGCCGCAAACAGATAGCCCGACCTGATTTCCCGAGAATCAACGGAAATTCCGGTCACCTCGGGGTCGCGCCCCTTGTCCCCCCTTAGCCCCAGAAGGGACAGCCGCATCGCCCTGTCAGTCACAGAAACCTCGTTTCTCAGTTCGAGACGAGCTTTATCCCATCCGCCAGAGGGCGTTCAACCGTGGGAAGCGGGGTCTCGGTCAATGGGCGCAAGCCCAGAAGCGGTGCAAGGCGGCGGACCATCTCGCCCGCGACAGGGGCCGAGGTCGCGCCAGCGGTGCGGCTTTCCCCGCCCGGACCGGTCGAGGTCGGCTCGTCCAGCGTCACGACCAGCACATATTCCGGGTTGCTGGCCGGGAATACCGAGGCAAAGGTCGATACCACCTTGTTCTTGTAATATCCGCCCGAGGGGCGCGGCTTGTCGGCGGTGCCAGTCTTGCCGGCGACTTCATAGCCCACGACATCGGCGCTGCGGCCGCTGCCGCGGACCACGACCTGACGCATCAGCTGCACGCCGGTCTGGGCGGCTTGCGCCGAGATGACCTGCTCGCCTTCCTTGCGGGCCCGTCCATGCACCAGCGTCGGCGAGACGCGTTTGCCGCCATTGGCAAGGGTGGCATAGGCGCTGGCCAGATGGAGCGGGCTTGCCGCCAGTCCGTGCCCGAAAGAAACCGTCGCCGAGGTCACTGCAGGCCAGCGCTTGGGAACCAGCGGCTTGCCCGTCGGCCCCTCGCTCATTTCGACGGGGGTCGGCTCGAAGAAGCCAAGTTTCTCAAGGAAATCCTTCTGACGGTCCGCACCAAGCATCTGTGCCACGCGGACCGTACCGACGTTTGACGACTTCACGATGATATCGGTCACCGAGAGGGTGCCGTAATTGTGGCTGCGGAATTCGTTGATCAGGTATTTCCCGATTCTCATCGGTGCATTCGCGTTGATCATGGTGGTCGGGCTGACCAACTTGAGGTCGATGGCCTGCGTGATCGGGAAGATCTTGAAGGTCGAGCCAAGCTCGTACTGGCCCTGCACCGCGCGGTTGAACAGCGGGCTGTCCGACGGATCGCCTGTCAGCAACGGGCGCGGGCGATCATTCGGATCGAAATCCGGCAGGCTGGCCATGGCAAGCACTTCGCCGGTCTTGACCTCCATCAGAATGCCGGTCGCGCCCTTGGCCTTCATGATGTTCATGCCGTTTTTCAGCACTTCCTCCATCGCGGCCTGAACAGTCAGATCGACCGACAGAACCAGAGGCGCGCCTTCGTTCGCCGGATTACGCAGCCAATGGTCAAAGGCTTTCTCGACACCAGCGATACCGACGACTTCGGCGCTGGCGACGTCTTCCTTACCGAAGGTCGAGCCGCCCAGAATGTGGCTGGCGATGCGATCGTTCGGGTAAAGCCGCATCTCGCGCGGGCCGAACAGCAGGCCGGGCTCGCCGATATCATGCACCTGCTGCATCTGCTCGGGCGAAATCTTTTTCTTGATCCACAGGAAGCTGCGCTTGCCCGAGAAGTCCTCTTTCAGATCTGCGGCCTTCAGGTCCGGAAAGATCGCGGCCAGTTTCTCGGCGGCGGCATCGGGATCGACCATCTGGCGGGGATGGGCGTAAAGAGAATGCGTCAGCAAATTCGTTGCCAACACCCGACCATGACGGTCGGTAATGTCGGCACGTTGCGAGATGATCTGGGCTCCGGTGACCTGCGCGCGCGGTTCGCTGGGCTGGCTGGCGGCCATTACCCCCATGCGCATACCGACGGTGACGAATGCCAGCACAAAAGCCATCGCCATGATAAACAACCGGCCCTGCGCCCGATTGCGCGCCCCGTCCTGAATGACGGCGTGTCGTTGGGCGCGGTTCTCGGCCTCGATCACATCGGGGTTTTCACCGGTTTCCCGGGCGCGAAGAATGCGCGCCAAGGGACGCAGAGGGGTGCGGATCATGGCGTCCTCTCCTGTGGTCTGAGTGGCGGGTATCCCGCGGGCCGTTCAATGGGCAGGTGTTCGGGGTCCATCCCCGGCAGGATCGGGCCGTCGTTCAAAGCCGGCATGGCTGGCTTTGGCGCAGGAAAGCCGACCTGCACGACATCGACATATTGCGACGAATCGAACGGCACCAATCTGAGCTTGTCGAAATTCAGGTTCGCCAGTTCGCGTAGCCGGTCCGGACGGTTGAGATAGGCCCATTCGGCGCGCAATACGCCCAGATCCTCGCGCAGGGTCGCGATTTCACGCTGGACCCTGCCCATATCGGACAGGGCAGCCTGAGTGCTGTAATTCTCGCGATAGGCCCAAAACGCCATTCCCATCACTGCCAAGGTCGTCAGCAGATACAGGACCGAGCGCATCAGACCCCCCTTTCATCCAGTTGCGGCAGACCCAGCAGATGCGGGTCGACCTGCCCCGCCGGAGCCGTTGTCCTGATACCCACGCGCAGCAGCGCAGAGCGCGAACGCGGGTTCAGTGCCAGTTCGCTCTCATCAGGCCCGATCGCGCGGCGGAACGGCAACTTGAACGCGGCCTCATCCTGCTCGACGACCGGCGCGTAGCGGCTGCCGCCACCCGCGCTGTTCGAGCGCGACTGCATGAAGCGCTTGACGATGCGGTCCTCGAGCGAATGGAAGCTAACCACCGCCAGTTTACCGCCGGGGCGCAAAGCACGCTCGGCCGCGGCAAGACCAGCGACAAGCTGGCCGAATTCGTCGTTGACCCAGATCCGGATCGCCTGGAATGCGCGGGTCGCGGGATGGCTTTGACCGGGCTTCGGGCGCGGCAAGCAATTCGAGATGATATCCGACAACTCGCCCGTGCGGCTGATCGGACGCGCGGCGACGATGGCCTTGGCGATCCGGCGCGAGGCGCGTTCCTCGCCGTAAAGATACAGCACATCGGCGATCACTGATTCCGGTGCCGTGTTCAGCAGATCCGCGGCCGAGGGACCGTTGCCCCCCATGCGCATATCCAGCGGTCCGTCGCGCATGAAGGAAAAGCCGCGCTCGGCCTGATCCAGCTGCATCGAGCTGACGCCCAGATCCAGCACCACGCCATCAACCTGCTCTCCGGCAAGCGTATCAAGTTCCGAGAACGTGCCCTCGACCAGTTGCAGTCGGTCGCCGAACTCTCCGGCCCATTCCTGTGCCATACGGAACACCATCGGATCGCGGTCGATCCCGATGACCTTTTCCGCGCCTTGGGCCAATAGCCCGCGCGCATAACCGCCCGCGCCGAACGTGCCATCGACCCAGGTGCCCGATACCGGCGCCACTGCCCGCAGAAGCGGACCTAGCAGAACCGAGATATGGGGATCATTCGCATTCGACATCGTCTAGCCTTCGGCTTTCTGGGCCGTGGCCAACAAGGACAGCGGGTCTGCACCCGGTTCGAAATTCGGGACGAGGTCTTCCAGTGCGCTCTCCTGCGCTTCGTAATTCTCGGGGCTCCAGACCTTAAGGCTTTCACCCGCCGAGATAAAGAAGGCGCTGTCGGTCAACCCGATCTTGTCGCGCAACTTCTGCGGCAGGACCAGACGACCGTCATTGTCGATCTCGGTCTCCTCCGCGTGGCCGTAATAGATATTTTCCAGAAGGTTGCGTTCGGCGCTACCGCGCGGCAGTTGCGAGATCTGTTCGTCGATCTCGCCCATCGCCTGCATGGTGTAAAGCTGAAGATGCTTCCAATCGCGGGTGCCGAAAACGATCACCAGTTGCGGGCGTTTTCCGGCTTCCCAGTCGCTGTCACAGGACTCGAACACCCGACGGAACTTGGCCGGGATCGAAACGCGACCTTTCGCGTCGACCTTGACCTCCTCGGATCCTCTGAACCTGTTGCGTGCCACTGGCCCGCACTCCTTCCACTGTCCCGACCTTTCCGGTGCTCCGAAAAGGAAAGGGCGGACCGGGCTGCTGCCACTGCCCGATCCGCCGCCCTCGTTCCCATCTCTGGGCCCCGTAGTTTCGGGGATCGATCCCTGTGTTTGCGCCACCTGGGGGAGGTGCTGCTCGCGCGCCACAAGGTCGTTTCGGAAGCGGGTTGCCTGTATGAAGCCTGCTTGTCGCCTTCGGGGTCTTGTTGCCCCTTGAAGCCCGTTTCCGTGATGAAAGGGATGACATGGGATTACATGGGACGCAATGGGTTTGTTCGGCCCCAAACCCCTTGCAAGCGGGCATCCGCCCGTGAACTTCTGCCGAACTGAAAGTCATTAAAGATTCACAAATGGAAGGTTTGGAAGCTTTGGCAATTCAGACCACTACATATGGTAGCTCGATAGGGGTGAAGCAAAAATCCCACAATTTCCCAGAAAGCGACGGCAGCCTACTGTCAACGGCGGCGCAAGGCGTTATTAGAGCCGACTTTGCCTTTTGCAAATCGGCCGAGATTCGCAGCATTCACGGGTGGTCACGCTCCGGTGATTCGTGGTTGCAATCGCATTCCCATGTTTTCCCAGACAGCGGACAATAAAAAAGGGGGTCGATGACCGACCCCCGCGAATCAACTCCAAGGTGATTCGAACTTACGCCATGCCACCGCCAATCAAACGCTCAGCCAAACGGGCAAAAGCTTGAGCCACCGGACTGTCGGTCGTGGCGATCGGCGCGCCGCCGTCACCGGCCAATCGGACGTCCAGATTCAGGGGAATCTCGCCCAGGAAAGGCAGTCCCATTTGCTGCGCCTCGGACGCGACGCCGCCATGACCGAACAGATGCGCCTCATGGCCGCAATTCGGGCATACATATGTCGACATGTTCTCGACCAGCCCCAGCACCGGAGTCTTGAGCTTGTTGAACATGTCGATTGCCCGACGTGCGTCGATCAACGCGACGTCCTGCGGGGTCGAGACGATGATCGCACCCGAGACCTGCGCCTTCTGGCATAGCGACAGTTGCACATCGCCCGTGCCCGGCGGCAGATCGACCAGCAGCACATCCAACTCGCCCCATTTTACCTGATTCAGCATCTGCTGCAACGCACCCATCAGCATCGGACCGCGCCAGACCAGCGCCTCGCCTTCCTTCATCATCAGCCCGATCGACATGACGGTGACGCCATGGGCATGCAGCGGCTCGATCATCTGGCCGTCGCTGGTCGGGCGCTGCCCGGTCAGGCCCAGCATCCGCGGCTGCGAGGGGCCATAGATATCGGCATCGAGCAGACCGACCTTCCGACCCGCCCGCGCCAGCGCCACAGCAAGGTTCGATGTCAGTGTCGACTTGCCGACGCCACCCTTGCCCGATCCGATGGCCAGAATGCGAGCGACACCGCTGACCGGCTCTGGCCCCGCCTGCGGTGTGGGGTGACGTCCGATTTTCAGGCTGGGCGGCGGCTCACCCTGCCCCGAGCGGGCCACCACCTCGGCTCCGGCCGGAGGACCGCGCCTTGGCCCTGTCGGAGCAGTCATGACAATCTGCACCTTTTCAATGCCGGGAATCGCGCGCAAGCGGCGTTCCGCCTCGGCTTCGACGGGGGAAAGCGCCCGCGCAGCATCGGCATCCGCAGCCTCAATGACGAATCGAACCGTCCCATTCTCGATGGAAAGGGCGCGGATCAGGTCTGCCGAAACCAGGTTCCCGCCTCCCGGAACCGCTACCTGCTGTAGCTCAGAGAGCACACGTTCACGTGATATCGTCATTTCGACCCCCGGAATTCAAAGCGACCGCAGCATGTCAATTTTGACTGCGCTCGGCAAGGCAGGCCGCGATCCATTCTATAACCCCCTGAAACCACGTATAACTTGTGCTGCATTATCGTGATTTCATTGAAGCTGAACCAAGCCCTGTCAAAAAGTTAAGACTTATGAATGATTTGTGGCGCTGATTTTCAAAAGCTATTCGGTTTCTGCATAGCAGCATCACGCCCCCGTCTCTTGTGAATTTGCGTCGGAAATAGCATGTTCGCCCTAACAGAGCGACGGACGATCCGAAGCTCGGGACGATGTAAGAGTGAATGATATGGCTGTTATCGAACTGAACCAAGGCGCGGCTCGTCAAAATCAAGCTGGCGAAGGACGTTTCGGGAACCTTCTGGCCGATTTGCGCGATTACCTGTCTCGCCGGGCGCTGTTCCGCCAGACCGTGCGCGAGCTGAACGACCTGACCGGTCGCGAGCTTGCCGATCTGGGGATCAACCGCTCGATGATCCGCAGCGTGGCTTACGAAGCTGCCTGGGGGTCGAAGTAAAGAATAGAATACCCGACCCTCTCCTCCTCCCTTGGGTCCGGGTTCAGGCGGCATCCTCTCCTCCTCCTCCCTGAGGATGTCGCCGCCCTAATACCGTGAAGCCCCTCCTCCTCCCTGGGCTTCGCAGTTCAGGTGGCACTCTCCTCCTCCTCCCTGAGGGTGCCACCGATCCTATACCGTAAGGCCCCTCCTCCTCCCTGGGCCTTGCAGTTCAGGCGACACCCTCCTCCTCCTCCCTGAGGGTGTCGCCGATCCCATACCGTGAAGCTCTCCTCCTCCCTGAGCTTCACTGTTACGGCGGCCGACCCTCCTCCTCCCTGGGGACGCCGCCACCGATACGGCGAAGCCCCTCCTCCTCCCTGGGCTTTGCGGTTCAGGCGGCACCCTCCTCCTCCTCCCTGAGGGTGCCGCCGAAAAACCACCGGTCGGGACTTTGGAATACGACGGCCCCTCCTCCTCCCTGGGTCGTCGGATAGCGGCGAATGGCTCCTCCTCCCTGCCATTGCCGCACCCCATACGCGGCCCCTCCTCCTCCCTGGGCCGGCGTTACGCGGCGGTGCCCCTCCTCCTCCCTGGGCGCCGCCGCTTTTCATTTCAGCCCAAGACGTTTAAGCGGTCAGCATGTTGTCCTATCAGCACGCCTATCATGCCGGGAATCTGGCCGACCTGCAGAAGCACGCTCTTCTGGCATGGATGCTTGATTATCTGGCGGCCAAGCCAAAGCCGTTGACCTATCTGGAAACCCATGCAGGGCGCGGGCTTTACGATCTGTCCGGCCCTGAATCCGAAAAGACCGGCGAAGCGCGCGCCGGCATCACCCGTGCTCTGGCCGAGGACTGGCTGCCCGCTGACCACCCGCTCCGGCAGGCGCTGGATGTGATCCGCGGCCGCTTCGGACCGAATGCCTATCCCGGCTCTCCCCTGATCGCGCGCGAGTTCATCCGCTTCGAGGACAATGTCCACCTCGCCGAGTTGCATCCGGCCGAGCACGAGGCCCTTCGCCAAGTCGCGGGCTTTGCCCATCTGCACAAGCAGGACGGTTTCGCCATGGCGCAGGCAGTCTGCCCGCCGACGCCGCGCCGCGGCATGATGCTGATTGACCCCAGTTACGAGGTGAAATCCGAATATGACGCCATTCCGCGCCAGATCGGATTGATCGCGCGCAAGTGGAATGTCGGCGTCATCGCGTTGTGGTATCCGCTTCTGACCGATCTGCGGCACGTCCCGATGATCATGGCGCTGCGCACTGCCCACCCCGAGGCGCTGGTGTCAGAGGTGCGCTTCCCGCCAGCCCGTCCCGGGCATGGCATGGTTGGCTCGGGTATGTTCGTGATCAATCCGCCCTACGGCCTGCAAGACGAAGCCCGCCGGATCGAGGCGCTTTACAAACGCCTATAGGCCAGCCCTGCCGCCAGCTTGCGATCGGCGACATCCTCGGGGCCGTCGGCCCAAGGCCGGAACCGCAAGCGGAACGCTGCAAGCCCTGCCGGGCCGTCGGGATAGCCGATCCGCGCCAGACTGTCCGCAAGCGGCAGATCCTGCCCCAAGCGCTCCGGCCACTCGGCAAGTCCCTGCAGCGCCAATCTGCGCCAATCGAACCGCGGGCCGGGATCGATCTTGCGGTCGGGGGCCATGTCGGAATGTGCAATCACGCTATGCGCCGGAATGTTCCAACGCGTCAGGATCTGCCGCAGCAGGGTTTCAAGCGCCGCCACTTGGGGCTCGGGAAAGGGGCGGTCGCCCGGATTGACCAGTTCGATCCCGATCGAACGCGAATTCACGTCATCGCGCCCCTGCCAGCTTCCCGCGCCTGCATGCCACGCGCGGCGATCCTCGGGGACCAATGCCTCGGTCAGGCCGTTTTCATGGATCAGCCAATGCGCGCTGACTTCGGCAACAGGATCACACAAACGCTGGCGCGCCGAAGGACCGTCCGCCATGCCGGTATAATGCAAAACGACCAGCTCGGGACGTTGCCCGCGCCGGTCGCCATGATTGGGCGATAGGCTCAAAGCCCGTTCGACTGCCGCACAGGCCGCGGATCCCAGCCACAAACATAGCCGTCGCCATCCGGATCCATGCCTTTGGGGTCAAGGATCGGGCCGCCCTGCGCGATGAAGCCACGCTGTGCCGCATCGACCGAAGGGTAGCTGCTGCAGGTGCGCGCCGCTTGCGCCACCGAGCCACCGGTCCGCTGGTAAACGCTGGACCCGGGATCGTGATGCTCTTGATAGGCGTATTTCACCAGAACCGGCGTTGTCCCCGCATAAGGTCCGGTCGTCGTGACCGGCGCGGCGTTCGGCGCAGAGCCACGCGGGACCGCGACCACCTTGGCCGGTGTGGTCGAGGTGGGTGTCGCCCCCAGATCCAGAACCGACGGAGCATTTGCGGGCAGCTGTACAGGAATGGCCTGTGGAACCGCGGCCTTCCCGTCCAACGCGACTTCACGCTGCTGCAAGTAACTTGCATAGGAAGAACCGTTGTTCATGGCGCTGTAATTCGGGTTCCACCCCGTATTCTCAGCACAGGCCATCACGGTCAGGACAGGGGCCAGCATGGCCAGTGTCGCCAATCTTAGCATCACGTTCCCTCCAGTTCCGGGCTGTTTACCACCAGCGCGTCGGTTTCGCTGTAAATTCTGCCGCAGTTTCTAACGATTGCGCAAGGTTCAACAGCCCACCCTCGTCCCAGGGACGGCCGATGAGTTGCATTCCAAGCGGCAATCCCTGCTTATCAAGACCGACCGGCACCGATATGCCCGGCAGTCCGGCAAGGTTCAACGTCACGGTGAAGACGTCGTTCAAATACATCTCGACCGGGTTGCTCTTGTCCGCCGTGCCAAGCCCAAAGGCCGAACTGGGCGTGGTCGGAGCCAAGATCGCATCGACACCCGAGGCATAGGCCTGATCGAAGTCGCGTTTGATCAGCGCACGGACCCTGCGGGCGCGGTTGTAATAGGCATCGTAGAAGCCTGCCGACAGAACGTAAGTTCCGACCATGACGCGGCGCTGCACCTCGGGGCCGAAGCCCTCGGCGCGGGTGCGCTCATACATCTCGACCACGCCATCGCCTGCGCCGAGTTTCGCGCGGCGGCCATAGCGCACCCCGTCATAGCGCGCGAGGTTCGAGGACGCCTCGGCCGGAGCAATGACGTAATAGGCCGGAAGGGCATATTTCGCATGCGGCAGGCTGATGTCGACAATCTCGGCACCGGCATCGCGCAACATATCCGCTGCTTTCGACCACAGCCCGTCGATCTCGTCCGACAGGCCATCAATGCGGTATTCCTTGGGAATACCGATCTTCTTGCCGCGGATATCGCCGGTCAACGCAGCTTCATAATCGGGGACCGGACGCTCGGCGCTGGTCGAATCCTTGGCATCGACCGAGGCCATCGCACCCAGCATGATCGCCGCATCGCGCACGGTCTTGGTGATCGGACCAGCCTGATCCAAGGACGAGGCATAGGCGATCACGCCCCAACGGCTGACACGGCCATAGGTCGGACGCAGACCGACCGTGCCGGTAAAGGCCGCAGGCTGACGGATCGAGCCGCCGGTATCGGTCGCGGTCGCGCCAAGGCACAGATCCGCCGCAACAGCCGCAGCCGAACCACCCGAGGAACCGCCAGCGGTGCGCTCGACGCCATCGCCCAGTTTCCACGGGTTGACCGTCGCGCCGTAAACGCTGTTCTCGGTCGAGGAGCCCATGCCGAACTCGTCCTGGTTCAGCTTGCCCAGCATGACCGCGCCCTGATCCCAGAGGTTCTGGGTCACGGTCGATTCATATTGCGGCAGGAAGCCTTCAAGGATGCGGCTGGCCGACTGGCTCGGCACGCCCTTGACGCAGAACAGATCCTTCACGCCGACCGGAATACCGGTCATCGGTGCGGCATCGCCCGCCTTGATCCGTGCGTCGGCCGCCTTGGCCATGTCACGCGCCATTTCGGGCGTATTATGGACGAAGGCGTTCAGCGCGCCCGAAGCGTCAATCGCGCCAAGGCAGGTTTCGGTCAACTCGACCGCGGTGATCTCGCCCTTGGCCAGCGCATCGCGGGCCCCGGCAATGGTCAGTTTGTTCAGATCGCTCATTCCACCACCTTCGGCACGGCAAAGAAGCCCTCGCGCGCATCGGGCGCGTTCTTCAGGACCAGATCCTGCTGTTCGCCGTCGGTGACGACATCCTCGCGCCGCTTCAGGCGCATCGGTTCAACGCCGGTCATCGGCTCGATGCCATCGACATCGACCTCGTTCAGCTGTTCCATGAAATGCAGGATACCGTTCAGTTCCTGCGCCAAGGCCGGCAGGTCCGCATCAGCAACCGCGATGCGCGCCAGATGCGCGACCTTGCGGGCTTCGTCCTCTGTGATCGACATGGGGGCTCCTTTTCGCTTGGGGCGGGTTTACCCCCCACGTCGAGGCGGGGCAAGCGCCGCAAAAGCCGCATGCAGGGAACTTTACGCCCGTATGCCACCTTGGCAGGATGCATCCAGCGCTTAAGAAGGAATCTCCCCCATGAAACTGACCTGGCTTGGCCATTCCGGCTTCCGTCTGGAAATCGAACAGGCCGTGATCCTGATTGACCCGTGGATCATGGGAAACCCGGTTTTCCCCGATGGCCGCCGCGACGATGCAATCAAGGACGCCACCCATATCCTGATCACGCACGGCCATGGCGACCATACCGGCGACACGCTATCCATCGCTCGCGAGTTGAAGATCCCCGTTGTCGGCATCTATGACCTGATCAGCACATGGGAAACCCATCAGGGGATTCAGGGCATCGGCTTCAACAAGGGCGGCACGGTCGATCTGGGCGGTGCGGCGGTGACGATGGTCAATGCCAGCCACTCATCCTCGATCGAGGGCAATGAGGGACCGATCTATGCCGGTCATGAATCCGGCTACATGATCGCCGGAGACGGCCATGTGATCTATGTCTCGGGCGATACCGACATCATGGCCGACATGGCGTGGATGGGCGAGTACCATCAGCCCGATATCGGCATCCTGTCTGCGGGCGGGCATTTCACCATGGATATGAAGCGCGCAGCCTGGGCGGCGAAAAAATACTTCGACTTCAAGACCGTGGTCCCCTGCCACTACAAGACGTTCCCGCTGCTCGAGCAATCCGCCGAAGCGCTGAGGGCCGGACTTCCGGGCGTCAATGTCATAGAACCCGAGGTGATGGAGGCAATCACCCTGTAGAAATGACAAAGCGCGGCTTGGAGCCGCGCTACATCACATATCGTTACTGCCGCAATCAGGCAGCGAGGCGATCATCCGCTTCCAGCGGCATCGGCTCGAAGCTGAAATAGCCATACATCTGCTCAAGCACGGCTTGGGCTTCGATGGCGGCTTTGTCATTCACACGGTTCAGGGGCGTGACTTTGTTGGTCTCGGTGGTGTTCATCGGGCAACTCCGGATCGGATAACAACTATGCGGGATTGCCCAAAATATAATGCCGCGAGGCAGCCAAAACCAGTGCTGCATCGCGGCGAAAGCGGGGTTTGGCCGTCATACCGGCCATGCCCTCAGGTCAAATCAGACGCCTGAAATCAGACGACGCGCTCGACCATCATGTGCTTGATCGAAGCAATTGCCTTGGCCGGGTTCAGGCCTTTCGGGCAAGTGTTCGTGCAGTTCATGATCGTGTGGCAGCGATACAGCTTGAAGGGATCTTCCAGCGCATCCAGACGCTCGCCGGTCGCTTCGTCGCGGGAATCGATGATCCAGCGATAGGCATGCAGCAGCGCCGCCGGCCCAAGATAGCGGTCGCCGTTCCACCAGTAGCTGGGGCACGAGGTCGAGCAGGACGCGCACATCACGCATTCATAAAGACCGTCGAGCTTCTTGCGATCCTCGATCGACTGGCGCCATTCCTTGTCCGGAGTCGGCGTCTCGGTCATCAGATACGGATTGACCGAGGCGTGCTGCGCATAGAAATGCGTCAGGTCGGGAATAAGATCCTTGACGACCGCCATGTGCGGCAGCGGATAGATGTTCACGTCCTTGCCCTGAACTTCGTCGATGCCGAAAATACAGGCCAGACGGTTGCCGCCGTCGATGTTCATCGCACAGGAGCCGCAGATCCCTTCGCGGCACGAGCGGCGGAAGGTCAGCGTCGGGTCGATCTCGTTCTTGATCTTGATCAGCGCGTCCAGAACCATCGGGCCGCATTTGTCCAGATCGATGAAATAGGTGTCGATCCGCGGGTTCTCACCGGTATCCGGGTCCCAGCGGTAGATGTTGAAGCGGCGGACATTCTTGCCCTCGGGCTTGGGCCAGGTCTTGCCGACCCGCATGCGGCTGTTCTTGGGAAGGGTCAACTGGACCATTTGGTGCTCCTTTCAGAGAGTGCCTTTGGACGGCGTGGCGGCCGTGAACAATTCTTGCGAGCGGGCGACCAATCCGGCCACTCTGCTGCGGGCGTGGGGGTTAAGCGCCAGCCCGTTGAGCTGACGTAGAAATTCTGTCGATCCGGTATTCAGCCGCTGCATGGGCAGGCCCTGCATCGGGGTCAGCGCGTCGATTTCCGGATCGGAGAATCCGACATGCTTCAGAAGCTGGCGGCCTGGACGATCCGTCTCGGTTTCGTCCTCGAGCCGCAGGAAGGAGATCCGCAATGCGCCAAGCGTCGCAACCATGCGGGCCCGCAGGTCGTCCCAATCGGGCAGATCGGCAACCTCGGTCAAGAACTCGCCCTCGGTTCCGGTATAGCCATCGGTGCGGATCGCTTGCGCCCAGACGCTGGGTTTCCAGTTCGACATCTCGCGGGTGTAGATCACGAAATGCACGTCGAATTCCGGCGTCTGATCGCTCAGCAACGACGCGATCTCGGGCAACAACGGATAAAGGCGCGTCTCGCCGCCATTTCCGGGCATGGCTCCGGCCAGGTTCTCGTGGCTCAGCAAGACCGGCAGATCATTCGCAGGCAGACCGTCAAGCACATCCCGCCATGCCGCAGACAGCGCTGCAGCATGCGACGCGCCACCAGCGCCAAGGCTGTAGGCAAGGGCCGCCCGGCCAAGCGGCGGCATGGACGAACCCTTCACGGGGGTCCGAACCGTGACGCGGTCGGCAAGTGTCTTGGCGTTCTGGTTCAGGAAACGCTGGATCGCCGTACTACCGGTTTTCTGCACGCCCAGATGCACGATCATGCGGCGCTTGCTGCTGGATATCAGAGATTGCGGCATTCCGCCTTACCCCCTCCAGCCCGGTTGATCGTAAAGTGGACGGCTCGGCATCCGACCCGACCGGCGGCGCACGCAATGGTCGAACACATCCGAAGGATCACGCCCCATGATGTAGTCCGACGTCACGCCAAGCTGGATATAGCCGCCGCGATAACCGCCCGAGCCGACGCCCAGACCAACCTCAGTCTGGGGCGCGACCGCCGAGCGGGCGTCTTGCAGGCATGATCGCTCGGCCTGCTCGACCGGCACCGGCGCGCAGGCAGCCATCCCCAATAGCGAGGGGGCAAGGGCCATCAGCGCGCCGCGCCCTGTCATCAGGCGGCCGTCTTGGCTGCGGCAGCAGCCCCGGCGATGCACTGCGTCGTCGAAGGACGGCTGACGATGGATGCGACCGCGCCGCTGGCACCGGTTGCCGCCGAATCCGCGATATTGGCCAGCTCGGCCGTAGTCGCGTTTTGGATCACGCAATCGGTATAGGGAGCGACATTGGCACCCGGAAGCCGCTTGGCCATCTCGCGGTTGATGACGACCCGTGCGTTCGAACGTACGGCCGCATCCGGCGCGGGCGTCGTGACCGGCGGAGCCGTCGGCACGGGCGTGACCGGCACAGCGCCGGGATTCTGCACCACGCAGCCCGAAAGGGCCAGCGCGGCAACAGTCATGATCAGGGGTAGACGCATCAATAAACCCTCGCTTTGGGTGCGATTTTTTTCAAATCGATCCCGCCTTCGTCGAGCGTGGTCAGAGGCTCGAGGTGAACAGGCCGATAGGCCAGTTTAACATCGTTGCCTTCTATCCAAGCAAGCGAGTGCTTGCGCCAGTTGGCGTCATCCCGCTCGGGCCAGTCTTCATGGGCGTGCGCGCCGCGGCTTTCCTTGCGTGCCTCGGCCCCGACAATGGTCGCCAGCGCGTTCGGCATCAGGTTGGTCAGTTCCAGCGTCTCCATCAGGTCGCTGTTCCAGATCAGGCTGCGGTCAGTGACCTTCAGGTCATCCATCTTGGCGGCGATGACCTTCATCTTCTCCATGCCCTCGGCCAGCGTGGCGTCGGTGCGGAAGACGGCGGCGTCAGCCTGCATGGTCTTCTGCATCTCAAGACGCAGTTCGGCCGTCGAGATCGAGCCATTCGCATTGCGGATGCGGTCGAAACGCTCCAGCGCCTTGTCGACCGATTCCGTGTTGGTCACCGGGATCGGCGCGTCGCGGTCGACGACCTGACCGGCGCGGATCGCGGCGGCGCGGCCAAAGACCACGAGGTCAATGAGCGAGTTCGAGCCCAGACGGTTCGCCCCATGCACCGAGGCGCAACCGGCCTCGCCCACCGCCATCAGGCCGGGGAAGACGGCGTCCGGGGTCTCGTCGGTCGGGTTCAGCACCTCGCCCCAGTAGTTGGTCGGAATGCCGCCCATGTTGTAGTGAACGGTCGGCAGGATCGGGATCGGCTCGCGCGTGACATCGACGCCGGCAAAGATCTTGGCCGATTCCGAGATGCCCGGCAGACGCTCGGCCAGGCTTTCCGGCGGCAGGTGCATCAGGTTCAGGAACATGTGGTCCTTTTCGGGACCGACGCCACGACCTTCGCGGATCTCCATGGTGATGCAGCGCGACACCACATCGCGCGAGGCCAGATCCTTGTAGGTCGGCGCATAGCGTTCCATGAAACGCTCGCCTTCCGAGTTGGTCAGGTAGCCGCCTTCGCCGCGGGCACCCTCGGTGATCAGGCAGCCCGAGCCATAGATGCCGGTCGGGTGGAATTGCACGAATTCCATGTCCTGCAGCGGCAGGCCCGCGCGGGCCACCATGCCGCCACCGTCGCCGGTGCAGGTATGGGCCGAGGTTGCGCTGAAATAGGCGCGGCCATAGCCGCCGGTGGCCAGAACGACCATCTTGGCGTTGAAGACATGCATGGTGCCGTCATCCAGCTTCCAGCAGACGACGCCCGTGCATTTGCCATCGGTGATGATCAGATCAAGCGCGAAGTATTCGATGAAGAATTCGGCTTTTTCCTTCAGCGACTGCCCATACAGCGTGTGCAGGATGGCGTGACCCGTACGGTCGGCGGCGGCGCAGGTGCGCTGCACCGGCGGGCCTTCACCATATTCCGTGGTGTGGCCGCCGAAGGGGCGCTGGTAGATCTTGCCTTCCTCGGTGCGCGAGAACGGCACGCCGTAATGTTCCAGCTCGTAGACCGCCTTGGGGGCCTCGCGAGCCAGATATTCCATGGCGTCGGTATCGCCCAGCCAGTCCGAGCCTTTGACGGTGTCATACATATGCCACTGCCAGCTGTCCGGGCCCATGTTCGACAGCGAGGCGGCAATGCCGCCCTGTGCCGCGACGGTATGCGAGCGGGTCGGGAAGACCTTGGTCACGCAAGCCGTGCGCAGGCCCTGCTCGGCCATGCCCAGCGTCGCGCGCAGACCGGCTCCGCCAGCGCCCACGACAACCACGTCATAATCGTGCGTTTCGTATTTATAAGCAGCCATTGGGGAACCTCAAAGCACGACAATCGCGCCCAGACCCATGCGGGCCAGCGCGTACACGGCCAAGGCGATGACCGCCCAGCCGAAGATGACAGAAAAGATGATCGCGCCCTTGCGGACGGCACCTTGGAAGTAGTCGTCGATCATGATGCGCGTGCCTTTGATGAAGTGCAGCATGCCCACGATGACGAACAGTCCGGTGATCAGCGCCGGAAGCGGACGGCCGAAATAGGCCAGCAGCAACTCGCGCGGCAGACCGATGGCGCAGGCGATGGTGATCATGAACAGAGGCGTCAGGATCGCCAATGCGACGGCGCTGACGGTCATGTACCAGTGGTGCTGGGTGCCTTCGTGCGCGGCGCCAAGGCCGATGGCGGATTTGCGGGGGGTAATATAACGCATGATGCCGCCTTTCCTTAGAACAGGAAGTAGATGATCAGGGTCAGCACGGCCAGAGCGACCGAACCGGCGATGATCGCCTGACTGGATTTCTGCGCCTGCCCGATCTCGAGGCCGTAGCCCGCGTCGTAGCAAAGGTGACGGATGCCTGCGAGCGTATGGTACCACAGCGCCCACATCGAGCCGGTCAGGATGATGAAGCCAATCCAGGATCGCATCACCCAATCAGCGCAGGCGAATGCGCCCGGCGAGGCGACGGCGGCGACCAGCCACCAGACGATCAGCACAATACCGGCAACCAGAGCATGACCGGTGATCCGGGTCATGATCGAGGTGACGGCGGCGAGTGGCAGGCGGTAAACCTGCAAATGCGGTGACAGCGGCCGGTTGCCCCGGTTGACGTCAGCCATGGTGCGCTCTCCTGCGTTCAGGGGCCCTCACTGCGCGGCGGCTGGCGGCGAGGGCTGGCCGAGAATTTGGTCTGCTTCTAGTCGTTTTGCCGTGACTGTCACGGGCCGAAAACTTGCAAAAGCAGGATAATCACGAAATTTTGCAATTTGTGATCACACAGTTAATGCCCGTGATCACAGGTTACAAAAACACTCGTGAATGATTGCGGTATCAGAAAGCTTGCATCCGCTTTTCAGCGAAACCCAAGCGATTCCAATCGCAATATCCACAACAAACAGGGCTATTGCTGCCCCAGCTTCATCTCGGGATGATATTCCGTCGCGATTTCCTTGGTCACGGCCTGCGCGCAGCGCATGACTCCGCGCGCGGCGTCAAAGGCGATCGAGGGATCGCCGTGCAACTCCCAGCCCTTGCCCAAGGCCGCGCTGACCTTATGGCAGAATTCCGACGTGTCATCCTCGGTCAGCAAGCGGTAGATTTTGGGCATGTCAGCCTCCGAACGGGTTATATCCAAGCAAGGAGTGGACATAGCCCACGACAAGCAGGGTGATGAAGGCTCCGGCAATTGCCATGACTTCTTTTTTCATCGGGAACGGTCCCGCCGGAGGCGACCAGACCGGCTGCGCCCGATTGATCACGACCATCTCGGCCAATGCCCAAAGCAACAGCCCTCCGAACAGGATGAAACTAGGCAGATCGCCATTCACCAGCAAATGCGCGACCGCCCAAAGCGAGAAACCGGTCAGTTGCGGATGCCGCAACCGGCTGGTGATGCGGGTCTTCATGCCGTCTGCGGCGAACAGGTAAAACGCCACCAGCACCAACAGATTGTTGATGCCTTTCAGCGCGGGAGATGCACCCCACCAGTAAGGCCCGTCGGTCATCCGGTAGCCGACGGTCATCAGCAGGATCGAAACGATCAGCGCGGCGGCAACGGCCCCCCTACCGTTCTTGCCCATATCGGCACGGGTGCCCGGAGCCAGCCGCTTGAAGAAATGCGCTCCCCAAAACAGCGCGACACCAAGGATCAGGATCAACATCTGGCGCGTTCCCTAGCTGGATGATTTCATGGCAAGCTGAACCTAGCTTGCCAGATTGGCAATTGCCTCGGCCAATGCGATGGTCTTGCGGGCCGTGACGACATGCAGGTTCTCGACAATACGCCCATCGACAACCGCGACGCCTTTGCCTTGCGCGTTGGCCTCATCGAAGGCCGCGATCTGGCGCAGGGCCAGTTCCAATTCGGCCCCGGACGGACCGAAGACCTCGTTTGCAGTGGCAAGCTGGGCGGGGTGGATCAGGCTTTTACCGTCAAACCCCATGTCGCGCCCCTGCTCGCATTCGATGCGCAAGCCGTCATCATCCTTGAATGCTGTATAAACGCCATCGATGATGACCAACCCCTGACTGCGCGCCGCCAGCAGGCACAGGCCCAACCCAGCCATCATCGGCAAACGGTCGGGACGAAAGCGCGCGTTCAGTTCGCGGGCCAGATCGTTCGTCCCCATGACCATGCCGCTAAGACGGGGATGTGCGGCGATCTCGGCAGCGTTCAGCATCCCTTCAGCGGTTTCCATCATCGCCCAAAGCGGCGCTTCCGGTACCAGATCCGCGACCCGGTCCAGATCCGCCGAACGGTTCACCTTGGGGATCAGCACCGCATCGGCAATCTGGCCGAACTGGCGAGCGTCATTCACGCCCCAATCGGTATCCATGCCATTGATCCTGACGATCCGAGCCCTTCCGCCGTAATTCTCCAGCAGCGCCTGCGCCAGCAGATCCCGTGCGAGGAACTTCTCAGACGGCGCGACCGCATCCTCGAGATCGAAGATGATCGCATCTGCGGGCAGCGTGCGGGCTTTTTCCATCGCACGCGCATTCGACGCGGGGATATACAGGACAGATCGATAGGGTCGGGTCATCAGCACCTCGGGGTTCATTCGGTCCGCCAAGGCTGACGGCAATCGGGTCGAATCGCAAGGCCGCCGCAGCGCAGCGTCACAGAGCGACCCAGATCAACCGGATCGAGACCACGACCAGCGCCCATGTGATGAACTTGTAGAAGACGGTCGCGGGCAGCCTACGCAAGATCCACAAGCCGCAGAACACTCCTAGGATACCGGGCACCATCAGGACCGCAGCGACCGACAGGTTATGCAGCGACAGTTGGCCCAGAAACGCATAGGGGATCAGCTTCACCGCATTGCAGATCGCAAAGAAGATCGTCGTCGTTCCGGCAAAGACCATCGGCTCAAGCCGCAGCGGCTGGGCATAGACCTGATATGGCGGCGCACCGGAATGCGAGACGAAACTGGTATAGCCCGACAGCACACCCCAGAAACTGCCCGCCCCCAAACCGGGCGAGCGCCCTGCCCCGCCGGTTTTGGGGCGAAAGATCGCGTTCAACGCAAAGACCAGACCGATCACGCCGATGATCAGGCCGATATAACGCTCGTTCACGACATGGGCGGTCGCCCAGCCTAGGCCGATACCTGCAAGCGCTCCGGGCAGCAGGGTGAACAGGACACGGCGATCGAAGCTGCGCCGGAATGCGATCAACCCGCCCACATCCGACGCGATATATACCGGCAGCAGGATTCCCGCCGCCTGTACCGGCGACATCACCAGCGACATCAAGGGGACCGAGATTACCCCCACCATCGCCAATCCCCCTTTGGCCAGACCGACGGCAAATGCCGCGACGATTCCCAATGTCCAGCCCCAGACATCCAGCCCCATCATCCCCTCCGCCGATGCTCGCCTTGCAGTAGGCCAAGGCTCGCGGTCTTGCAATGCAACCGGTAGCGGAACTGCTATCGCTAACTGGTCAAAATCGCGGCGGCGACGTGCCGCATTGCGGCGAAATATGTCTGATTTTACGGGCGAGGCTTGCGATTCCCTTTTCAACGGAATACCCCACCGCGCGAACCAATCATGGAAATCGGAGGTTTACCATGGCCCGACCCAAGATCGCTCTCATCGGCGCAGGTCAGATCGGCGGCACGCTGGCACACCTGGCCGCGATGAAGGAACTGGGCGACGTCGTCCTGTTCGACATCGCCGAGGGCACCCCCCAGGGCAAGGCACTGGACATCGCGCAATCGGGCCCGTCCGAAGGCTTCGACGCCGTGATGAAGGGCGCCAATGACTATGCCGACATCGCTGGCGCTGATGTCTGCATCGTGACCGCTGGCGTTCCGCGCAAGCCGGGCATGTCGCGCGATGACCTTCTGGGCATCAACCTCAAAGTCATGAAGTCGGTCGGCGAAGGCATTGCCAAGCACGCTCCGAATGCATTCGTGATCTGCATCACCAACCCGCTGGACGCGATGGTCTGGGCTCTGCGCGAGTTCTCGGGCCTGCCGCATGAGAAAGTCGTCGGCATGGCTGGCGTGCTGGACTCGGCGCGCTTCCGCCACTTCCTGTCGCTGGAATTCGGCGTCTCGATGCGCGACGTCACCGCCTTCGTTCTGGGCGGCCACGGCGACACCATGGTCCCGCTGACCCGTTACTCGACCGTTGGCGGCATCCCGCTGCCGGATCTGGTCTCGATGGGATGGACCAGCCAAGAGAAACTGGACGCGATCGTCCAGCGCACCCGTGACGGCGGCGCCGAGATCGTTGGCCTGCTGAAAACCGGCTCGGCCTTCTACGCTCCGGCGACCTCGGCCATCGAAATGGCTGAAGCCTATCTGAAAGACCAGAAGCGCGTCCTGCCCTGCGCAGCCTATGTCGAAGGCGCTTACGGCCTTGACGGTCTGTATGTCGGCGTTCCGACCGTCATCGGCGCGAACGGCATCGAGAAAGTCATCGACATCAAGCTGAACAAAGACGAGCAGGCGATGTTCGACAAGTCGGTCGACGCCGTCAAAGGTCTGGTCGCGGCTTGCAAAGGCATCGACGGCTCGCTCGCCTGATCGGCCTGCCAGTTGAAGTATGAAACCCCGCGGCAGCAATTCCCGCGGGGTTTTTCGTTCAATCAGACAAAGTTGAAGTCCGATGCGTCGATCTGGCCTGCGTTGATATTCGCCAGAGTGATCGACGTGCCACCCAGCGAGATCACCGTATTCGCCCCCGATTGCGTGACGCGCAGATCGTCGAAGCTGTCATAGCGGACGCCCTGCCAAACGCCTTCGGTCACGCGGATGCTGTCGATGCCATTCTGCCAATCGACAACACGATCTGCGCCTTGGCCGACGCCAAAAACAAACACATCGCTTCCGATACCGCCGTTCAGGATATCGTTGCCTGCACCGCCGATTAGCTGATCGTTTCCGGCCCCGCCGAACAGTTGATCGTTGCCGGCCACACCGTTCAGAACATCCGCTCCGGCACCACCGTTCAACACGTTGTTCGCGGCACTGCCGATCAGCCGGTCATTGAAGTTCGAGCCGTTCACGTTCTCGATCTGGGTCAGGATGTCGGCCCCCATGCCGCCCCCGATCGTCTGCCGCGCTGCAACGGACAGATTGACGGTAACGCCGGAAGTCGCGCCGCCGAAGATCGCCGTATCGATGCCCGCACCTCCGTTCAGCGCATCGTTTCCGGCACCTCCGTTCAGCAGGTCATTTCCGGCCCCGCCGTTCAGCACGTTTGCGACAGCGTTGCCGGTCAGCCGGTCGTTGAAGTTCGAGCCGTTCACGTTCTCGATCTGGGTCAGGATGTCCGCACCCATACCGCCACCGATGGTTTGCCGTGCCGCGACCGAC
Organism: Paracoccus aestuariivivens; assembly: GCF_009711225.1. Classification (GTDB taxonomy): domain Bacteria; phylum Pseudomonadota; class Alphaproteobacteria; order Rhodobacterales; family Rhodobacteraceae; genus Paracoccus; species Paracoccus aestuariivivens. The sequence goes on from NZ_WMIE01000001.1 coordinate 352,754, forward strand.
AGATTGACGGTCACGCCAGAGCTTGCCCCTCCGAATGCGGCTGTATCGACGCCCGCGCCTCCGATCAGCGCGTCATTCCCGGCGCCACCGTTCAACAGGTCATTGCCAGCGCCGCCGTTCAGCACGTTTGCGGCCGCGTTCCCGATCAGGATGTCGCCGTATTGCGAGCCGTTGACGTTCTCGATGTTCAGCAACGTGTCGGTGCCCTGACCGCCCCCCAAGGCCTGAGCCGAAGTCAATCCCAGATTGACGCTTACCCGACTGGTCGCAGCGCCATACCCGACCAGATCGACACCCGCGCCGCCATCCAGACGGTCATCGCCCGCACCGCCAAGCAGAGTGTCATTGCCACCGCCGGCGTTGACGTAATCGCTGCCGCGATAGCCGATGAACGAGTCATTGCCGCCGCCAAGTTGGATCGTGTCATAGCTGTTGGTCGAAACGATGCCGCTGATATTGAAGACATCATTGCCTTCGGTCCCCGAGACGTCGTTGACACCGAAATACAGCATCTCGGTCGAGCGGACATTGGCTGCGGTAAACAGGAACCGCGAGGTTACGATGTCCGATTGCAGCACGATCCGGTCAGCGCCATCGCCGCCGTCATAGATGTCGTTTCCGTAATCATTGCCACGGATGTAGAAGCTGTCGTCGCCGCTGCCTCCGATCAGGCTGTCATTGCCCGAGCCGCCCGTCAGCGTATCGTTGCCGCCGCCGCCATTCAGCGTGTCGTTGCCTGATCCACCATCGACATAGTCGCTTCCGACATAGCCGGTGAAGCGGTCATTTCCGGCATTAAGCTGGATCGTGTCATAGCTAGAGGTCGAGGTGATGCCGCTGATATTGAAGTTATCTGCACCCTCGGTTCCGCTGACGTCATAAACGCCGAAATACAGCGTTTCGGTCGCGCGGACATTGGCAGCCGTGAACTGGAAACTGGACAGGACCATGTCCGACAGCAGCATGATGCGGTCGGCACCGTCACCGCCGTCGAAGATATCGGAACCGAAATCGTTGCCGCTGATGTAGAACGTATCGTCGCCACTACCGCCGACCAGACTGTCATTGCCCGAACCGCCCGTCAGCGTATCGTTGCCGCCGCCGCCAATCAGAGTGTCGTTGCCTGATCCGCCATCGACATAGTCGCTTCCGGCATAGCCCGTGAAAATGTCGTTGCCAGCGTTAAGTCGGATCGTGTCGTAGCTATAGGTCGAGGTGATGCCGCTGATGTTGAAGGTATCGTTACCCTCGGTTCCGCTGACGTCGTAAACCCCGAAATATAGTGTCTCGGTCGCGCGGACATTGGCCGAGGTGAACAGGAAGCTCGACACGACCATATCCGACTGAAGCATGATGCGGTCCGCACCGTCACCGCCATCAAAGATGTCATAGCCGAAGTCATTGCCGCTGATGAAGAACGTATCATCGCCGCTGCCGCCGTTCAGGCTGTCATTGCCCGAGCCGCCCGTGAGCGAATCGTTACCGCCACCGCCGTTCAGCGTATCGTTGCCCGAGCCGCCATTGACGTAATCGCTGCCGACATAGCCGGTGAAAACGTCGTTTCCGCCCAGAAGATGGATCGTATCGTAGCTGGAGGTCGAAGTGACGCCGCTGATGTCGAAGGTGTCGTTTCCTTCGGTTCCGGTCACGTCCCAGATCCCGAAATACAGCATCTCGGTCGAAATCATGTTGTTCGAGGTGAACAGGAAGCTGGAAACCGACATATCCGAGGTCAGCAGAATCCTGTCCTCGCCGTCGCCGCCGTTATAGATGTCGTAGCCGAAGCTGTTCCCGCCGATATAGAAGGAGTCGTTACCGCTGTAGCCGTACAGCGTATCGTTACCTTCACCACCGGTGATCGTGTCGTTCTCAACAGTCCCGTGCAGGACCTCGGACGCGGGCGTACCCGGAATTACCGCCATTTACTCTTTCCTTTAATCTAATTCACCGCACACCCCAATTCTTGGGCGAGCCCGAAATGTTAGCTATGAATTCGTGCCCGACTCAACGCCATGAACGGCGATGCGGGCAACTTTCTCTGGCGGGGGAAAGACGTACGCTAACGGAATCGTATTTGCGATCACAGCCAAGATTGCTGTGATCACAAACCGTCTGATCAGGTCGATTTTACCGTTTTCCGCATGGTAATTGCTTTAGAGGCCCGCCCGAATGTGCAAAAAGCCCGCCAACCGATAATTGCGGGGAAGTAGCATGAACATCCACGAATACCAGGCCAAGGCGCTGCTGCGCCAATACGGCGCGCCTGTTTCCGACGGCCGCATCGTGATGAAGGCCGACGAAGCCAAAACGGCTGCCGGCGAACTCGACGGTCCGCTTTGGGTCGTCAAGGCGCAGATCCACGCAGGTGGTCGCGGCAAAGGCCACTTCAAAGAAGCCGAAGCTGGCGAAAAGGGCGGCGTCCGCCTGGCCAAATCGGTTGAAGAAGCCGAAGAACTGACCCGCCAGATGCTGGGCCGCACGCTGGTGACGCACCAGACCGGCGAAGCTGGCAAGCAAGTCAACCGCATCTATATCGAAGACGGTTCGGACATCGCCCGCGAGCTGTATCTGGCTCTGCTGGTCGACCGTCAGACCTCGCGCGTGTCGTTCGTCGCCTCGACCGAAGGCGGCATGGACATCGAGGAAGTCGCGGCCCACACCCCCGAGAAAATCGTCAGCTTCAGCGTTGATCCGGCGTCCGGTCTGTCGGACTTCCACGGTCGCCGTGTTGCTTTCGCCCTTGGTCTGCAAGGCGCGCAAGTCAAGCAATGCGTCGCTCTGGTCAAAAACCTGTATCGCATGTTCATCGAAAAAGACATGGAGATGCTGGAGATCAACCCGCTGATCGTCACCCCGGAAGGCAACATCAAGTGCCTCGACGCGAAGATGGGCTTCGACAACAACGCTCTGTACCGCCAGCCCGACATCATGGCGCTGCGCGACGAAACCGAAGAAGATTCGAAAGAACTGGCCGCCTCGAAGTTCGACCTGAACTACATCGCGCTGGACGGTGAAATCGGCTGCATGGTGAACGGTGCAGGCCTCGCCATGGCCACCATGGACATCATCAAGCTGTTCGGCGCCGAGCCGGCCAACTTCCTCGATGTCGGCGGCGGCGCCACCAAGGAAAAAGTCACCGAAGCGTTCAAGATCATCACCTCGGATCCGAACGTCAAAGGCATTCTGGTCAACATCTTCGGCGGCATCATGCGCTGCGACATCATCGCGGAAGGCATCATCGCCGCCGTGAAAGAAGTCGGTCTGCAGGTCCCCCTGGTCGTTCGTCTGGAAGGCACCAACGTCGAACTGGGCAAAGAGATCATCTCGAAGTCCGGTCTGAACGTGATTGCCGCCGACGACCTGTCGGACGCCGCCCAGAAAATTGTCAAAGCGGTGAAGGGGTAATTTTCCATGGCCGTTCTTATTAACAAAGACACCAAAGTCATCTGCCAGGGCATCACCGGCTCGCAGGGGACCTTCCACACCGAGCAAGCGATTGCTTACGGCACCAAGATGGTCGGCGGCGTGACGCCCGGCAAAGGCGGTTCCGAGCACCTCGGCCTGCCGGTCTACAATTCGGTCCACGAAGCCGTGGCAAAAACCGGCGCGAACGCGACCGCGATCTACGTGCCGCCGCCCTTCGCAGCCGACTCGATCCTGGAAGCCATCGACGCGCAGATCCCGCTGATCGTCGCGATCACCGAAGGCATCCCGGTTCTGGACATGATGCGCGTGAAACGTGCCCTGCAGGGTTCGAACTCGCTACTGATCGGCCCGAACTGCCCCGGCATCATGACCCCGGACGAATGCAAGATCGGCATCATGCCGGGCTCGATCTTCAAACGCGGCTCGGTGGGCGTCGTTTCGCGCTCGGGCACGCTGACCTATGAAGCCGTGAAACAGACCTCGGATGTCGGCCTTGGCCAATCCTCGGCTGTCGGCATCGGCGGCGACCCGATCAAGGGCATGGAGCATATCGACGTGCTGCGCATGTTCCTTGACGATCCGGAAACCGAATCGATCATCATGATCGGTGAAATCGGTGGTTCGGCCGAAGAAGAAGCCGCCGAGTTCCTCGCCGAGCAGAAGCGCAAGGGCAACTGGAAGCCGACCGCTGGCTTCATCGCTGGCCGCACGGCTCCTCCGGGCCGCCGCATGGGCCATGCCGGTGCGATCGTTTCGGGCGGCAAAGGTGACGCAGAATCGAAGATCGAAGCCATGAAATCGGCTGGCGTCATCGTGGCCGACAGCCCGGCAGGTCTGGGCGAAGCCGTGCTGAAAGCCATCGGCCGGTAACGTCTTTGTAAGACTTTTGACTTAGGCGTGGCCCCTACCTAACTTATGGGGGCCACGTCAGAACCGCCGCAGGTGGATGGATTGGACCACAACTCGATCATCAGTATGACGCGTACCGCCCTTCTTCAGGAAGATGGCGGCTTGATGCGTGGCCGCGAACGCTTCGCGCTTCCGCTGGCTGCTGCACTGATCCTGACGCTGACGCTGACGCAGGGTTGCGGTCGTGCCCCCACCGAAGACATTCTTCCCGGCGGCATACCCGCCAGGACCAATCTGCACGAAGCCTCGGGCCTGCCTTCGCAGGCGGTCCGGACCGTCAATCGTAACGATGCCGGCTGGCGGCTTATCTTTCATCCCGGCAACGCCCCGGATGGAGCGGAACAACAGGCGGCGCGCGCCCTTTGCGGCCTTGAGCGTCGTCGGGTCGCGCAAATCGTGCGCTTGCCATTGGATGCACCCTCGGACGATCCGGGTGCTGCCAAGATAGATATCATCTGTGCGTGAGCGGGCCGATAGCCATGAGACTTTCGCATAGTGCCCGCAGACGAGCAGAAGGCGGCCCGGGCCGTCGCGCTGCAACTTCACCAGCCGCCTGAGCGCGACGGCAAGCAACTGGACGATCAGAGATGAACGATCAATCCCCCAACGCAACATTCCACGATTCGAGCTTCCTACAGGGCCATAACGCCGCCTATGTCGAGCAGCTTTACGGTCAGTGGGCACAGGACCCTGCTGCGGTGGATCAGGCATGGGATGCCTTCTTCCGCAGCCTTGGCGATGACGAGAACACCGTCACCCGCGAAGCCAAGGGTGCAAGCTGGCAGCGTGCCGACTGGCCGCCGGCCCCCGCCGACGAAATGACCTCGGCGCTGACCGGCGAATGGCCGATGATGCCCAAGGCCGAGGCGAAAGCCGCTTTGGACAAGATCGCCGCGAAAGCCGGTGAAAAAGGCGTCCAGCTGACCGACGAGTTCCTGAAACGCGCCGTGCTTGACAGCATCCGCGCCATCATGCTGATCCGTGCGTTCCGTATCCGCGGCCACCTGCATGCAGATCTTGATCCGCTTGGCATGCGCGAAATTCCCGATCACGGCGAACTGAACCCTGAAACCTACGGCTTCACCGCCGCCGACATGGATCGCCCGATCTTCATCGACAACGTTCTGGGCCTGCAGATCGCCTCGATCCGCCAGATCGTCGATCTGATGAAGCGCACCTATTGCGGCACCTTCGCCATCCAGTTCATGCATATCTCGAACCCCGAGGAAGCGGCATGGCTGAAAGAGCGCATCGAGGGTTACGGCAAGGAAATCGCTTTCACCCGCGAAGGCCGCCGCGCCATCCTGAACAAGCTGGTCGAGGCCGAGGGCTTCGAGAAGTTCCTGCATGTCAAATACATGGGCACCAAGCGCTTCGGCCTTGACGGTGGCGAGGCCCTGATCCCGGCGCTTGAACAGATCATCAAGCGCGGCGGTCAACTGGGCGTCAAGGAAGTCATCTTCGGCATGCCGCACCGCGGCCGCCTGTCGGTTCTGGCCAACGTGCTGAACAAGCCCTACCGCGCGATTTTCCATGAATTCCAGGGCGGCAGCTACAAGCCCGATGACGTGGACGGCTCGGGCGACGTGAAATACCACCTCGGCGCCTCGTCAGACCGCACGTTCGACGAGAACACTGTGCACCTGTCGCTGACCGCGAACCCCTCGCACCTTGAAGCCGTGAACCCGGTCGTTCTGGGCAAGGTCCGTGCGAAACAGGACCAGCTTTCCGACCAGATCCACCGTGAAGCCGTTCTGCCGATCCTGCTGCATGGCGACGCGGCTTTCGCTGGCCAAGGCGTCGTCGCGGAATGCTTCCAGCTTTCGGGCATCCGTGGCCACCGCACCGGCGGCACGATCCATGTCGTCGTAAACAACCAGATCGGCTTCACGACCGCGCCGCATTTCTCGCGCACCTCGCCCTATTGCACCGATATCGCGCTGATGGTCGAAGCTCCGATCTTCCACGTGAATGGTGACGATCCCGAGGCCGTCGTCCACGCCGCCCGCGTCGCAACCGAGTTCCGCCAGAAGTTCCACAAGGACGTGGTTCTGGACATCATCTGCTACCGTCGCTTCGGTCACAACGAAGGCGACGAGCCGATGTTCACCAACCCGCAGATGTACAAGAGCATCAAGGGCCACAAGACCACGCTGCAACTCTACACCGAGCGTCTGGTGGCCGAAGGCCTCGTCCCCGAGGGCGAGATCGAGGAAATGAAAGCCGCGTTCCAGTCGCACCTGAACGAAGAGTTCGAGGTCGGCAAGAACTTCAAGCCGAACAAGGCCGACTGGCTGGACGGCAAATGGTCCGGCCTTGAGGCCGAGGGTGCCGAGTACAACGCCGGCACCACCGGAATCTCGCCCGAAACCATGACCGAGGTCGGTAATGCGCTGACCCGCACGCCCGAAGGCTTCGACCTGCACAAGACAGTTGGCCGCCTTCTGGAAGCCAAGAAGCAGATGTTCGAAAAGGGCGACGGTTTCGACTGGGCAACCGGCGAGGCTCTGGCCTTTGGTTCGCTGGTCACCGAGGGTCACCCCGTGCGTCTGGCCGGTCAGGACTCGACCCGCGGCACCTTCTCGCAGCGTCATTCGGGCATCGTCGACCAGACCACCGAAGAGCGTTACTACCCGCTGAACCACATCCGTGGTGGTCAGGCCCGCTACGAAGTCATCGACTCGATGCTGTCGGAATACGCGGTTCTGGGCTTCGAATACGGCTACTCGCTGGCCGAGCCGAACGCCCTGACCCTGTGGGAAGCCCAGTTCGGCGACTTCGCCAACGGCGCGCAGATCATGTTCGACCAGTTCATCAACTCGGGCGAAAAGAAATGGCTGCGCATGTCGGGCCTCGTGATGCTGCTGCCGCATGGCTACGAAGGCCAAGGCCCCGAGCACTCGTCGGCCCGTCTGGAGCGCTTCCTGCAGCTTTCGGCCGAGGATAACTGGGTTGTCGCCAACGTCACCACGCCGGCGAACTACTTCCACATCCTGCGCCGTCAGCTGAAGCGTCCGTTCCGCAAGCCGCTGGTCCTGATGACGCCGAAATCGCTGCTGCGTCACCCGATGGCGATCTCTACCGCCGAGGAATTCCAGACCGGTTCGACCTTCCACCGCGTCCTTTGGGACGATGCAGAACGCGGTCGTTCGGAAACCAAGCTGGTTGCCGACGACAAGATCAAGCGCGTCGTGATCTGCTCGGGCAAGGTCTATTACGACCTGCTGGCCGCGCGTGATGCCGCCGGGATCAACGATGTCTATCTGATGCGTCTGGAGCAGTTCTATCCGTTCCCGGCTCAGGCGATGTCCAAGGAACTGGGCCGCTTCAAGGATGCCGAGATCGTCTGGTGCCAGGAAGAACCCAAGAACATGGGCGGCTGGACCTTTGTCGAGCCGAACATCGAATGGGTCCTGTCGCGCATCGGTGCGAAACATGGCCGCGCCCGCTATGTCGGCCGCGCTGCCGCCGCTTCGCCCGCGACCGGTCTGGGTTCGCGTCACAAGGCCGAACAGGAAGGCCTCGTGAACGAAGCCATCACCGTCGGGGCATAAGATGGCCGTTGAACTTCGCGTTCCCACGCTCGGGGAATCGGTCTCCGAAGCAACCGTCGCCACCTGGTTCAAGAAACCGGGTGACACGGTCGCCGTGGACGAGATGTTGTGCGAGCTGGAAACCGACAAGGTGACGGTCGAAGTGCCGTCACCCGTCGCCGGAAAGCTGGCCGAGATCATCGCAGCCGAGGGCGAGACGGTCACGCCGAACGCCCTGCTTGCCCAGATCATGGAGGTCGGCGATGCCGGCCCCGAGGAAATGTTGCCCAAGGCAGAAACGGGCACCAAGCCCCAGGAAGGACAAAAGAAGATGAGCGGAAAATCCGTGGACGTGATGGTTCCCACGCTGGGCGAAAGCGTTACCGAAGCCACTGTGGCGACCTGGTTCAAGAAGGTCGGCGACACCGTCGCGCAAGACGAGATGCTGTGCGAACTGGAAACCGACAAGGTTTCGGTCGAGGTCCCGGCTCCGGCGGCGGGCGTTCTGGCCGAGATCCTGGCCGAGGAAGGCGCGACCGTTGACGCCACCGCGCGCCTGGCAATCATCACCGAAGGCGCTGTCGGCGCTGCTCCGAAAGCGGCCGAACCCGCCGCCAAGGCTGCTGCCGCTGTCGCCTCGCCCGGCGCTGGCCCGGAAACCGTCACCGCCCGCAAGGATGTCGAGGATGCGCCCTCGGCCAAGAAAGCCATGGCGGAAGCCGGTCTTTCGCGCGACGCCGTCACCGGCACCGGCCGCGATGGCCGCGTGATGAAAGAAGACGTGGCCCGCGCCGGTTCCGCGCCGGTCGCCTCTGCTGCTCCGGCTCCGGCTGCTGCTCCGCGTTCGCCCTCGTCGGCTCAGGACGCTGCCCGCGAAGAGCGCGTCAAGATGACCCGCCTGCGTGCGACCATCGCCCGCCGCCTGAAGGACGCGCAGAACACTGCCGCCATGCTGACCACCTATAACGAGGTGGACATGTCGGGCGTCATGAACCTGCGCAACACCTACAAGGACCAGTTCGAGAAGAAGCACAAAACGAAGCTCGGCTTCATGTCCTTCTTCGTCAAAGCCTGCTGCCACGCGCTGAAAGAAGTCCCGGAAGTCAACGCCGAGATCGACGGTGGTGATGTCGTCTACAAGCACTTCGTCCACATGGGCGTCGCCGTCGGCACCCCGAACGGTCTGGTCGTTCCGGTCGTGCGCGATGCCGACCAGAAGTCCTTCGCCCATATCGAGAAGGAAATCGCCGAACTCGGCGCGAAGGGCCGTGACGGCAAGTTGACCATGGCAGAAATGCAGGGCGGCACCTTCACCATCTCGAACGGCGGCGTCTATGGCTCGCTGATGTCCTCGCCGATCCTGAACCCGCCGCAATCGGGTATCCTCGGCATGCACAAGATCCAGGACCGTCCGGTTGTCGTCGACGGTCAGATCGTCATCCGCCCGATGATGTATCTGGCGCTGAGCTACGATCACCGCATCGTCGACGGCAAAGGCGCCGTGACCTTCCTCGTGCGCGTCAAGGAAGCGCTGGAAGATCCGCGCCGCCTTCTGATGGATCTCTGATCTTCGCGGGGCCGCTTGGCCCGCGACAAGAACGGCGCGCAGCCCCCGCACCGGGGCTGCGCAACTCTTTCCGGTCTGCGTCAGTTGAATGCTGAGCGGGCCGCCTTATTTCGCCGAAGGCGGCTATGGACCGAAGCCGAGGAGTGACGCCATGACCCAGATGATCGCCCATTACCAGATTGCCGATTATGCCCGCTTCCGCACCGCTTTCGACGCGGATGCCGAGGATCGAGGCAATAGCGGCTTGTCGCTTTTGCAGCTTTGGCGCGAGAACGACACCAGCGTATGGGCGCTGTATCAGGTCGCTGATGCCACCCGTGCGACGGCCTATCTGCAAGGCGCGGCCGGCGTCTTCAACACGCAGGCCGGCGTATCGGCCACCGAATTCCATCTGGTCGAGACGGCGTAATGTCGGCTGAAACCACCGCCCTTGCTCTTGCCGCGTTGCTGCAAGCCGTCCAGATTGGACTGGCAGGATATTCGATGAACAAGGACGCAAGCCCCGAATGGAACGCGAGCCCGCGCGATACCCAGCCCGAGTTTTCAGCTATGACGGGTCGCCTGCGCCGCGCGGTCGATAACCATTTCGAAGGGCTGATCCTGTTCACGATCGCGGTCCTTCTGGTCGCGATTACCGACACCGACAGCCTGCTGACCGGCCTATGCGCATGGCTCTACCTGCTGGCGCGCATCCTTTATATTCCCGCCTACGCCTTTGGCTGGTCGCCCTGGCGATCAGCGATCTGGGCCGTGGGCTTTCTCGCAACCCTGGTGATGATCGTCACCACGCTTTTTTCATGAACGAGCCGGCGCCGAGGGACGCGCCGGAGATGCAAGGAGACTCCCATGTCCACCTATGACCTGATCGTGATCGGTGCTGGCCCCGGCGGCTATGTCTGCGCCATCCGCGCCGCGCAACTGGGCCTGAAGGTCGCCTGCGTCGAGGGCCGCGAGACCCTTGGCGGCACCTGCCTGAACGTGGGCTGCATCCCGTCCAAGGCTCTGCTGCACGCAAGCCACATGCTGCATGAAACCCACGAGAACTTCGAGAAGATGGGCCTGATGGGCGCGCATGTCGAAGTCGATTGGGCCAAGATGCAGGGCTATAAGGCCGAGACCGTCGGCGGCAACACCAAGGGCATCGAGTTCTTGTTCAAGAAGAACAAGATCGACTGGATCAAAGGCTGGGCCGAGATCGAGGCCGCTGGCCGCGTGAAGGTCGGCGAGACCGTCTACGAGACCAAGAACATCGTCATCGCCTCGGGTTCGGAACCGTCCAGCCTGAAAGGCGTCGAGGTCGACAACGCGGCTGGTATCGTCGTTGATTCGACGGGCGCGCTGTCGCTGCCGAAGATTCCGAAATCGATGGTCGTCATCGGCGCGGGCGTCATCGGGCTGGAACTTGGCTCGGCCTATTCGCGTCTGGGTACGGAAGTGACCGTGGTCGAATTCCTCGACGCGATCACCCCCGGCATGGATGGCGAGGTCCAGAAGTCGTTCCAGAAGATCCTGACCAAGCAGGGCCTGAAATTCGTCCTCGGCGCGGCTGTCTCGGGCACCACGGTCGAAAATGGCGCGGCGAAAGTCACCTACAAGCTGCGCAAAGACGATAGCGAGCACACGATCGAGGCCGAGACCGTTCTGGTCGCCACCGGCCGCCGTCCCTATGTCGCGGGCCTCGGCCTTGACAAGCTGGGCGTCGCGCTGAACGAGCGTGGTTTCGTGCAGGTTGACGGCCACTGGGAAACCTCGATTAAGGGCATCTATGCCATTGGTGACGCGGTGCCTGGCCCGATGCTGGCCCACAAGGCCGAGGACGAGGGCATGGCCGTCGCCGAGGTAGTCGCTGGCAAGCATGGTCACGTGAACTACGACGTCATCCCGGGCGTGATCTACACCACGCCTGAAGTCGCTTCGGTCGGCCTGACCGAGGAAGCCGCCAAGGAATCGGGCCGCAAGGTCAAAGTCGGCAAGTTCCCCTTCATGGGCAATGCCCGCGCCAAAGCCCTGTTCCAGGCCGAAGGCTTCGTGAAAATGGTCACCGACGCGGAAACCGACCGCGTGCTGGGCTGCCACATCATCGGCCCGAATGCCGGTGAAATGATCCACGAAGTCTGCGTCGCGATGGAATTCGGGGCCTCGGCTCAGGACATCGCGCTGACCTGCCACGCCCACCCGACCTGCTCGGAAGCGGTGCGCGAGGCGGCTTTGGCCTGCGGCGGCGGTGCAATTCACGTCTGATCGGCGGAATATCACCGGATTCTCTACAACCAGGTAGCGAGAATCCGCCGAAGGGCCGCCCCTGATCGGGCGGCCCTCATCTTATGGTTTCCCTGAGATGGAACCGCGTGTCTAAACTCTGGCCAACGATAAAATCGGGGGCAGTCCATGAAATCACTGATCGGTATGCTGGCGCTGGGTGGCGTTCTTGCGCTGAGCGCCTGCGGTGACAACAGTGTTGATCCGGACCGTCGCTATTTGGTCGAGCCGCGCGCCTCGAAGTCGGAAACGATGCGGCTGCATGCCAACGAGACGCCGGAACTGCGCCGACTGATCAACAAGTATTCCGCCGAGTATCAGGTTCCCCCCGAGCTGGTACACCGCGTCATCATCCGTGAATCGCATCACCGCCCCGGCGCACGCAATGGCCCCTATTACGGGCTGATGCAGATCCTGCCCGCGACCGCGCGCGGCATGGGCTATCGCGGTCCCGCTGGCGGGCTGCTGGATGCCGAGACCAATCTGAAATACGGTGTTAAATACCTGCGCGGTGCCTATCTGGTCGGGAACGGCAATCCGGATGCCGCCGTGAAATGGTATTCGCGCGGCTACTACTACGAAGCCAAGCGCAAGGGCCTGCTGGAAGAAACCGGACTGCGCTAAGCGACCGCGCCGGACCGGAACGGAAGCAGCGGCCCCTAAGGGGCCGTTTTTCGTTTCAAAGCTTACGATTGTAGCGGATGAAGGGCGACTTCGCGGCGACCCGATCATACAGCATCCGGCCCGCGTAATTATCCTCGGCAGTCAGCCAATAGACATTCGGGACGCCCGCAGCATCCGCCGCAGCATATACGGCATTGATCAACGCGCGCCCGACCCCATTGCCCCGAGCCGCAGGCGCAGTGAACAGATCCTGCAAATAGCACACGCCCTCATCACGCCACAGGTTCGGATGAAAGACAAAATGGACCAGACCCACGATCTGGCCGTCTTCCTCGGCAACGAGCCCTTGGAAATCCCGGGCATCCTCGGACATGAGACGCCTAAAGGCCTTGTCGTAGAATTCCTGCGGGCGGTCGTGGAAGCCGTAAAAGGCCTGATAACCTTGATAGAGTTTCTGCCAACCTTCGCGGTCGTCAGGACAAAGCTCGTGGATCATCGCGTTCTCCGTGCCATAAAGGCCAAACGCTCGAACATTGCCACATCCTGTTCGTTCTTCAACAGCGCGCCATGCAGCTTGGGCAACATCTCTCCGGCAGGGCGCTTCAGATCCTCGGGCGAAAGATCCTCGGCCAAGATCAGCTTCAGCCAATCCAGCAACTCGCTGGTCGAGGGTTTTTTCTTCAGCCCCTGAACATCGCGCAATTCAAGGAACTGCGTCAGCGCCTCGTCCAGCAGTCGCGGTTTCAGGTCAGGGAAATGCACATCGACAATCCGCTTGAGCGTTTCGGCATCGGGAAAGCGGATGTAATGGAAGAAGCAACGACGCAGGAAGGCGTCGGGCAGTTCCTTTTCATTGTTCGAGGTGATGATAACGACGGGACGGTGGCGGGCTCGAATCGTTTCGCCGGTCTCGTAGACGTGGAACTCCATCCGGTCGAGCTCTTGCAGCAGGTCGTTCGGGAACTCGATATCCGCCTTATCGACCTCGTCAATCAGCAGCACGACCTTGCTTTCGGCCTCGAAGGCCTGCCACAGCTTGCCCTTGCGGATGTAGTTGCCGATATCGTGGACCCGCGCTTCGCCCAATTGGCTGTCGCGCAATCGCGATACGGCGTCATATTCATAAAGCCCCTGCTGGGCCCTCGTCGTCGACTTCACATTCCATTCGATCATCGACATTCCAAGGCTTTGCGCGACCTGACGGGCCAGTTCGGTCTTGCCGGTTCCCGGTTCGCCCTTGACCAGCAGAGGCCGCTCCAACGTGATTGCGGCATTGACCGCCACTGCCAAATCTGGGGCAGCAACGTAAGATTCTGTCGAAGAAAACCGCATTCGCCCGTCCTTTGCGCATTATTTACCAGCCTATGAGGCAGTGCGTGTCTTCGCAACCGCAGCATCAATCCTCGTCGGAATGGGATAGTGACAAAGGGCGTACCATACTTTATGGGGGCCGCAAGGAGCTGGCATACAGGCGCCCGGCTCCCGGAGGACCTATGAAAGCCCAGACCTTTCTGCCCGAAGACTATCGCCCCGCCGAAGATGAACCCTTCATGAACGAGCGGCAACTCGAGTATTTCCGCCGCAAACTGATCGCTTGGAAGCAAGAGCTTCTGGATCAGTCGGCAGAAACGCTCGAAGGGTTGCAAGACAGTGCGCGTAACGTGCCGGACCTTGCAGACCGTGCCTCGGAGGAGACCGACCGCTCGTTGGAACTTCGGACGCGCGATCGTCAACGAAAGCTCGTCAACAAGATCGACGCGGCCCTGCGACGGATTGAAACCGGTGACTACGGTTATTGCGAAAAAACCGGAGAGCCGATCAGCCTGAAGCGACTTGATGCGCGGCCTACCGCCACCATGACGCTGGAAGCGCAGGAAAAGCACGAACGCAAGGAGCGTGTCTACCGCGACGATTGAGCCACTTACACCCCGTTGGTCCGGCGGTGTATAGCCGCCGGAAGGGCGGTTTTTTTATGCGTAAGGGGGACTTATGCCCCGACCACTAGACCTTTCCGTCACCATCGTCGGAGCAGGGGTGGCAGGCCTGACTGCTGCCTGCGCACTGGCGCAAAGAGGTGCCTCGGTGCGCGTTCTGGAACGGGCTGGGGCATTGCGCGAGGTAGGCGCGGGTCTGCAAATCTCGCCCAATGCGATCCGCGTGTTCGATGCGCTGGGGCTCTGGCCCGCGTTCAGCGCGATCAGCCTGCCCTCGGGGCGGGTCGAGTTGCGGGATTCCGACGGGGCACCGGTCGCCGTGATGGATCTGGCCAGACATCGACCGCAGGATCGCTTCCGGCTGGTGCATCGGGCGCGTCTGGTCGAGATGCTGGAGAATGCTGCACGCGAGGCGGGCGTTCGTATCGAATTTGGTCAGGACATCCGCACGCTGCCACAGGATTGCGATCTGGTGATCGGGGCAGACGGCGTGAAAAGCCGCATCCGCCCGCTGCTGAACGGCATCGAGCAACCGTTTTTCACCGGCCAGACCGCATGGCGGGCGTTGATTGCCGATCAATCGAACCCCGAACCTGCGGCTCAGGTCTTTATGGGACCGGGGCGGCATCTGGTCAGCTATCCACTGGCCGGAGGTTTACGCAACATCGTGGCGGTGATGGAGCGCGCCGACTGGCAAGACGAAGGCTGGGCGCAACCCGGCGACCCCGACGACCTGCGCGTCGCATTCTCGCGTTTTGGCGGGCCGGTCACCGGTTGGCTGAACAAGGTCAATGAGGTCGGACTTTGGGGTTTGTTCCGCCATCCGGTCGCATCGAACTGGTACCGCCCTGCCTCAACCGATCCCGCAATCGCCGTGATTGGCGATGCCGCACATCCGACATTGCCGTTCATGGCGCAAGGCGCTGTCATGGCGATCGAGGACGCTTGGGTTCTGGCCGCCTGCCTTGAGGACAAGGCCGGACTGACACAATCCTTGGCACGGTTTCAGGAACTGCGCCGCCCGCGCTGCCAACGCATTGTCGAGGCGGCGAATGCCAACGCCCGAAACTACCACTTGCGGGGTCCGGCCCGTGCCGTAGCCCATGCCGGATTGCGCACCATTTCACGCATTGCACCCGGTCAGTTGATCGGGCGCTTCGCATGGCTTTACGACTACGATCCGACGAAGGCGGCCTAAGCCGCCTTTTCGACGGCCGCGACGATGCCTTCGACGACCTCGCGCAATGCGACCTCGTCCTCGGCCTCGGCCATGACGCGGATCAGCGGTTCGGTTCCCGATTTCCGGATCAGGACCCGCCCCGAGCCATTCAGCCGTGCCTCGGCCCGAGCGATCTCGGCCTGAACGGCCTCGGTCGATAGCGGGTCGGCACCAACGGCGTAACGCACGTTTTTCAGCATCTGCGGCACCGGTTCGAACTGTGCGACCAGTTCCGAGGCCTTGCGCCCGCTATCGGACAAGGCGGCCAGAAATTGCAGACCCGCGATCAGCCCGTCCCCTGTAGTGGCATAGTCGGTCATCACGATATGGCCCGATTGCTCGCCGCCAAGATTGAAGCCCGCCGCCCGCATCCGTTCGACCACATAGCGGTCGCCCACAGCCGTACGTTCCAGACGTAATCCGCGCCCTTGCAGGTAACGCTCCAATCCAAGGTTCGACATCACGGTTGCCACAAGGGCTCCGCCACGCAACCGCCCCTGTTCGGCCCAGCGACCGGCAAGAAGTGCCATAAGCTGGTCACCATCGGCGACTTTGCCCTTTTCGTCGATGATCATGACGCGGTCGGCATCGCCATCAAGGCTGATGCCCATATGCGCGCCATGTTCCAGTACCGCTTTCGCACAGGCCTCGGGATGGGTCGAGCCAACGCCGTCGTTGATATTATGTCCGTTCGGGGTCACGCCCAGCGGAATGACCTCGGCGCCCAACTCCCACAATACATCAGGGGCCGCGCGATAGGCCGCGCCATTCGCGCAATCGACCACGACCTTCAGACCGTCCAGCCGGTGCCCCACCGGAAAAGTCGTCTTGGCATATTCGACATAGCGCCCACGTCCATCATCGATCCGTTTTGCACGACCGATATTCTGGGGCTGCGCCGGAGCGATGTCACCAGCCACGATCGCCTCGATCTCGGCTTCGGCTTCGTCGGATAGCTTGAATCCGTCGGGACCGAAAAACTTGATCCCGTTATCGGCCGCCGGATTGTGGCTGGCCGAGATCATGATCCCCACATCCGCCCGCATCGAGCGGGTCAGAAAGCCGACCGCTGGCGTCGGGACCGGTCCCAGCAACAGCACATTCATGCCCGTGCTGGTCAGACCGGCGGTCAAGGCATTTTCCAGCATATAGCCGGACAGGCGGGTGTCCTTGCCGATCACGACGCGGTGGTGATCTTCGCCTTTGCGCCGGAAATAGCGACCGGCGGCAGCCCCAAGACGCAACGCCATCTCGGCGGTCATGGGATAGGTGTTGGCCCGGCCCCGCACACCGTCGGTTCCGAAAAGTTTCCTGCTCATTTGTCCCCTCCGGTCACGGCCTGCCATAAGGCAAGGCCCTGCCTTGTTTCTTCCACGTCATGGACGCGGTGGATTTGTATGCCCTGCGCGACCCCGGCCAAGGTCACGGCCAATGTCCCGGCTGCGCGATCGGCGGGGCGCTCGGCCTTGGCAATATTGCCAATGAAGCGTTTGCGCGAGACACCCAACAGAACAACGCAACCCAAGGCATGAAACAGCGAGATCCGCCGCAGGATGGCAAGATTATGCGCCTCGGTCTTTCCAAAACCAATGCCCGGATCGACGATGATCCAGTTGCGGGGGATTCCCGCCGCTTCGG
Organism: Paracoccus aestuariivivens; assembly: GCF_009711225.1. GTDB lineage: Bacteria > Pseudomonadota > Alphaproteobacteria > Rhodobacterales > Rhodobacteraceae > Paracoccus > Paracoccus aestuariivivens. Next base: position 369,863 of record NZ_WMIE01000001.1, read on the forward strand.
CCCGCGCGATCCGCTCGGCCAGCGCGTCGTAAACATCCAGCAGAACATCGCCATAGGTCGGGTTGTCCTGCATGTCTTCTGGGATACCCTGGGCATGCATCAGACATACCGGTACCCTCGCATCGGCGACGACCCGCGCCATCGCCGGATCGAAATCAAAGCCGGACACGTCGTTCACCAGCCCCGCACCCGCCGCAATGGCAGCACGAGCAACCGCTGATTTACGGGTATCGACCGAGATCGCGGCCAGAGCCCGCGTCGCCGCGATCACCGGAGCGATGCGGGCGATCTCGGCCTCGACCGGAACTTCCAAAGCGCCAGGGCGGGTGGATTCCCCGCCAATATCCAGTATCTGCGCGCCTTGCGCCGTCAGACGCCGCGCCTGTGCGACCCCTTCATATGCACCGCCATCCGAGAAACTGTCGGGCGTCGCGTTCACGATGCCCATGATGCGCGGACGATTCATCACCAACCCCAGCACATCAGCACGCGGTGCCGTCAGCGCGGCAAGGACGTCATCAGGCGCGTGATCGCTCAGAACCGGAGTCCGACCCCGACGCAAGACCTCGAATTGCGAGAAGCGGACCCATCCACCGGCAAGCTGCCAGCGGCCATGTTCGGCGGGAATCGGTCGGTAATAGGTATCGGTCATCATGTTCGGTGCTGGTTCGAGCGGCCTGATACGCTGGATCACATCCGGCCGGTCGTCACGTGAAACATCGCAGGTATTTCGGGCAAGGGCTGATCCTCGGGCAGCGCCCAGTCCAACCGGCTTGCGCCCAGCCTATCCGCCAGCCAGATTGCCAAGGCATGGGGATGAGGCGGCAAAGACAGCACATCGCGCACCATCCGCGCCGGAGCCCAGACCACTGCGCGGCCTTCGGATGCGGCCCAGTCCAGCTCGGTCCGGCTATCGGCCACGGTCAGCCCGAGCCGTCCTGCCAAAGCCCAAGCGGCCTGATCCAAGGCCAGCAATGCGATCTCGCGACCATTTCCGCCTTGCGGAACGGGCAGTCCGGGTGCGTCGGGAACCAAAGCCACAGCGCCCTTTGGCAAGTCGATTTCACTGCCGTGGAAAATCACGCGCATCGGAATGGCGATTTCCTCGGCCTCGACGCGGGCCTGACGGCGGGTCAGCGTCACGCCCAAAGCGCCCGGAATGCGGTCCAGCTTCTCGACCGTGACCGAGACCTGCGCCGCGCGCGGATGCACCAGAATCTGGGCCGCGATCTTTTCCGCCAGCGTCTCGAGCAGATCGTAGCGCCTGTCGGCAAGGCCGCTTGCGACGGCCTCGGTCAGAACGTCGTAGCTGAGAATTCGGTCCACCTCGTCATCGACCCCGACCACATGGCTGGCCAATTCAACCTCGATGTTGAAGCGCAGCCGCTGAAGGTTACCCCTCTCGGTCTGGAAGGCGCCAATTTCGGCCGAAACGACATAGTCGCGCAGGTGGATACGGTCAGGCTGGTCCATATGCAGCATTTCACAGGAAAACGGCCCCGCCGCAAGGGACGGGGCCGAAACAGATCCGGTCAGGCTTGCGTCAGTTCGACGCGATGCGGTGACCCGAGCGGTAGAAGGTGTGGCTGCCGATGCGCGTCGTGCGCTCGAACTTGCGCGACCAGGACGGTTTCACACGGCCTGCGTGGAAATAGGTCGCGCCGTTGGTCAGATTGCGCGGGCCGCCCTGCAGGGCAGCTTTGGCGATTTTCTGGGCGCGCGAGAAGGCGCCCTGTTCGCGAATACGGGTCTTGCGATAGGTGAACTGGCCCTTCTGGTTCACGACGCCGCAAACCGATTTCGGGAACCTTGGGTGATCTACGCGGTTGAGAATGACCTCGGCCACAGCTTGCTGGCCTTTTGCGCCCTCGCCGCGGGCTTCAAAGTAAAGTGCCTCGGACAGGCAGGCGAGGTCGGTAGAGCTGACCTTCTGGGCAGCGGCTGCACCAGTTTTGGTGCTGGATTTCGTATCGGCGTTTGCCGAAGTGGCCAACATGGCCGGGGTGGTAAGGGCTACACACAGGGAAACGCGCGCCAGCCACGACATGAGTGTCGACATGATGATCCCGTTACATGGATCCGGCTCACTGTCCGGTCGGTTTCGTACTTGGGCCGTTCTGACCCTTATCTCGGGTGTCAGAGACCAAAGAACCGACGCGCCTTGCTAGTTGGCTTTTTCGGGATTCGACTTATCCACAGGATTTTTAATGATTTTGGCGGAAACCCGCCGAGGTGAAATTCGCTGACGGGCGGGATTTGGCCAAAACCGGAATCGTCTACGACTGCGCCGCAGGGTCGGTTTTGGGCGATTCCTGAGCCATCAGGATCGATTCCTGCGCCGCCGCAAGCCGCGCGACAGGGACGCGGAACGGCGAACAGGACACATAATTCACCCCTGCCCGCAGGCAGAACGCGATCGATTCCGGGTTGCCGCCATGCTCGCCGCAAACCGAAATGGTGATCCCCGGAGACTGGCAACGGGCGCGCTCGGCCCCGATCGCGACCAGTTCTCCGACGCCATCGCGGTCAAGAATATGGAACGGATCTTCGGCAAAGACGCCCTGCCCGACATAGGTTCCCATGAAGCGCCCCGCATCGTCGCGCGACAAACCATAGGTCATCTGGGTCAGGTCGTTCGTGCCGAAAGACAGGAATGCTGCATGTTCGGCAATATCGCCCGCGCGCAAGGCCGCGCGCGGAGTTTCCACCATCACACCCAGGCGGTAAGTGAAGTCGCGCCGCGTTTCGTTGCGGACGGCGGCAGCGACGGCGTCGATGCGGGTCTTGACCAGTTCGACCTCGCGACGGGCGCTCACCAGCGGGATCATGATCTCGGGGACGACAGGATCGCCGTTCTTGCTGGCAAGAATGGTGGCCTCGAAAATGGCGCGGGCCTGCATGTCGTAAATTTCGGGAACCGTGATGCCCAGACGAACGCCGCGCATTCCCAGCATCGGGTTGAACTCGCTCAGCGCCTCGACCCGTCGGGTGACGTCAGATAGCGGCAGATCGAGCGACTCGGCCAGTTCACGCATCCCCTCACGGTCATGCGGCAGGAACTCGTGCAAAGGCGGGTCGAACAGGCGGATGGTGACGGGAAGGCCCGCCATGATTTCGAACAAAGCAGCAAAGTCGCTGCGCTGCATCGGCAAGAGCCGTTCCAGCGACAGACGACGATCCTCGGGCTTGTCGGCGAAGATCATCTCGCGCATGGCAGGCAAACGTTGGTCGTCAAAGAACATATGCTCGGTCCGGCACAGCCCGATGCCCTGCGCGTTGAACATCCGCGCGGTGCGGGCGTCCTCGGGCGTGTCGGCATTGGCCCTGATCCGGATGCTGGAATGCTGGTCGGCCCATTCCAGCAATTGGGTAAAGCTGTCGTCCAGTGCTGGTTCGAGCATCTCGGCCTCACCGGCAAGAACCTCGCCCGAGGTGCCGTCGATGGTGATTTTCTCGCCTTCGTGGAAAATCCGGCCACCCGTTTGCATGGTGCGGGCGCGGGTGTCGATCGACAGTCCCGAGACTCCGACGATGCACGGCAAACCGATCCCACGCGCGATCACGGCGGCATGGCTGGTCATCCCGCCACGTTCGGTCAGGACCGCGACAGCCGCATGCATCCCCCGCACATCTTCGGGCACAGTTTCGCGGCGGACCAGAACACAACGCTCGCCCCGCGCTTCGGCGGCCTGCGCTGCGGCGGCAGTGAATACGATCATACCGGTCGCCGCACCGGGACTGGCATTGATACCCTTAGCGACCAGATCGCGCGGCGCGCCCGGATCAACCTGATAATGCAACAGGTCGGACAGCGCACGCGGCTCGACCCGAGTCACAGCCTCGGCAACCGGAATGATGCCGTCATGCGCCAGCGACACCGCGATCCTGACGCTGGCACGCGAACTGCGCTGGACCCTTACCGCGTCGATGATCGAAAGGTTGCTGTCCGAGACGGCGAATTCGATCTGCATTTCCTCGCGTAGGCGTTCGCGGCAGGCGACGCCGAAGCGGATCAGATCGGCAAAAACCTCGGGGGCGGCTTCCTCGAGCGAAGGACCACGCGGATCGCGGGTCAGGTACAGGGTTTCGGTCCCTTCTCGTTCGGCCCGACCCTGAGTTTGCCCGCGAAAACGTCCGGTGATCCGCGGCATCCCCGTGCTGCTGTCGACAAGCTGGATCGACCCCGAGCCGGTGACCCCCGGCCCGATCGCCAGCGCCATATCCTGCACGATCAACCCGAGCGCCGCTTGCGAGGGCGCACCCTTGGCCTGCCGCAGCAACCGCGCCGTCGGTCCGTCCCATGCCCGCGCCATCGAACGCAACACTTCGGCCAGTTGACGTGCAGGGTCCTGAGGAAATTCCTCGTCGGTTTCGTTCTCGTAAGCGCGCAGGGCAGTCTGCAAATCACCCGCACAATCCGAAAACATGTCCGGATCAAGCCGCGCGACATGGATGGCATAGGACTGTACGAAGCCCAGATAGATCGCGTCCGCCGCCTTCTTGCCGCGCGATTCCACTAGACGGGCATGGCAGGCATTGTTGATGCCGACATTCAGCACCGTGCCGGGTCCGCCCCATGCCGGATTTGCGGCGGAGGGCCGGACGCTGACCAGCCCCTCCTCGCGTTCGATCAAGGCGGCAAGAGCCTGACGGTCAGGCGTCTGTCCTGCCGCAATCGCGCGGACCGCATCGGCCGAAATGGCAAAGCTTGTCGGTACGGGTAATTCCATCCGGACCAGACGCTGCAAGCATTTCGCCCTCCAGCCGTGACGCGCGACCTGAACCCCCGCCGACGGGGTAATTTCGACGATTGCATCAGGATCGGTGAGCGCTGTCATGATGCCTTCACATTAGGCATGTGCCACGGGATGCTGCAAGTGCGAAAGGATTGCAAAAAGGGGGCTTCTGCCCCCTTGGGCCGGACCGCGCGGCCCGACCATACCCTTGCGGGCATCGCAACTGTCCCGAGATCAGCCCTCGATCCGGCCGAGATCGGCGATCAGCCGCCCCGCCTCTCGGATGCGCGAGAGCAGGTTCAGGCGGTTGCGACGGACAATCTGGTTGTCGGTGTTGATTTGCACCGCCTCGAAGAAGGCGTCGATCGGGGCGCGCAAGGTGGCGATGCCCTGCACGGCGGCCGGGAAATCCTCCAGCCGGACGGCCTCGCGGATCGCGGGCTCGGCCTTGTCGAGGGCGGCAAACAGCGCGCGTTCCTGCTCGGTCTCGGCGAATTTCTCGTCCGCACCGAAGCTGTATTCGACGCCGTCCTTTTCCTCGGCCTGAGTCAGGATGTTCGACGCGCGCTTGAGACCCTGCAGCAGGTTGGTGCCGTCCTCGGTCTTCAGCACCTCGCCAAGCGCGACGGCCCGGTTCACCAGCAGAACAAGGTCGTCATTCCCCGGCATCGCCAGAACCGCGTCGATAATGTCGTGACGCACGCCCTGATCGCGCAGATAGACCTTCAGGCGATCGTGGAAGAAAGCCAGCAACTCGCCCGAATCCGCGCCCGGATAGCCCTTGGCGAAGACGTCCAGCAGGTTCGCGCGAACCTTGTTCGACAGGATCAGACGGATCACGCCAAGCGCGGCGCGACGCAACGCGAAGGGGTCTTTCGAGCCGGTCGGCTTTTCGCCGATGGCCCAGAATCCAGTCAGCGTATCCAGCTTGTCGGCCAGCGCTACGGCAGTCGAGACCGGAGCCGAGGGCACATCATCCGACGGACCCAGCGGCGAGTAATGGTCGCGCGCCGCATCGGCGACGGCGGCGGGCAGACCCGCCTCCAGCGCGTAATAGCGGCCCATCGTGCCCTGAAGCTCGGGGAACTCTCCGACCATCGCAGAACGCAGATCCAACTTGGCCACGCGCGCGGCCTGTTCGGCCAGATCGGCATCGGCACCAACCAGCGGCGCGATCTCACGCGCCAGCGCGGCGATGCGGGTGATGCGGTCAGCCTGAGAACCAAGCTTGCTCTGGAAAGTTACGGATTTCAGGCTTTCCGCCCAATCCGCCATGCCCGATTTCGCGGTCCGCAGATCATTGTCCCAGAAGAAGGCGGCATCCGACAGGCGCGCGGCCAGCACGCGCTGGTTGCCCTTCAGGATGGTCTCGCCATGATCCGGCGTCTCGATATTGGCGACCGTGACGAAGCCCTCGATGCGGCCCGTCTTGGGATTTTTGGCCGAGAAGAACTTCTGATGCTCTTTCATCGAGGTCTGCAGAACCTCGGCGGGCAGCGTCAGGAAGCGGTCCTCGATCGCGCCCATCAGCGGCACCGGCCATTCGACCAGGCCCGCGACTTCGGTCAGCAGACCGTCATCGGGCACGATTTCCCAGCCGCGCACGAAGGCAAGATTGGCGGCTTCCTGACGGATCGCGGCCTCGCGCTCGGACGAATCCAGCATGACCTTGGCGCGGCGCAGCTTGGCCGCGTAATCGTCAAAGCTGGAAACGGTGATCTGATCCGGGGCTATGAAGCGGTGGCCGCGGGTGGTGTTGCCCGAGGTAATGCCCTCGATCTCCAGCGGCACGACTTCCGCGCCTGCCTCATCGGTCAGGATGCAGATCATCGAATGCAGCGGACGCACCCAGCGCAGCGAACCCGAACCCCAGCGCATGGATTTCGGCCAAGGGAAGTCCCGGATGGTTGCGGTCAGGACCTCGGCCACGATCTCGGCGGCAGGGCGGCCCGCTTTCTCGATGGTGGCGAACCAGACTTGGCCCTTCTTGTCGTCGCGCGCTTCAAGCTGCTCGCGGGTCAGGCCGGTCGAGCGCAGGAAGCCTTCCAGCGCCGCTTCGGGGGCGTCGGTGCGCGGGCCCTTGCGTTCTTCGCGGGTGGTCGGGCTATGAGCGGTCAGCCCCTCGACGGTCAGGGTCAGACGGCGCGGGGTCGAGAAAGCACCCGCCGAGGCATAGGTCAAGCCAGCCTGAACCAGCCCGTCTGTCACCAGTTTTTTCAGGTCCTCACGGGCGCGGGCCTGCATCCGCGCCGGGATTTCTTCCGAGAATAGCTCGATCAGAAGGTCGGGCATCAGTCCATTACTCCGCGTTCGGGGGTCTTGTCGTTGAATTGGTGCCAGCCGTAAGCGCGACCATCGGGATAGACGGCGATCACGCGATCCACATCGGGGCGGATCTCGGACTGGGACAGATAGGCTTTGGCCGCACCACTGGCCAAATCGGCCTGCAACTGTCCGGCGTCAAAGCAGGAAAACCAGTTCGGGCCAACCAGCGGCGTCGGCTGCGCGAACACTTCCGCGCCCTCGGGCAGCGGCTGGTCTAGGCGAAAGCATCCGCGCCAGCGGATGGGCGAGCTTGAGGCGTCGATCGCCTCAAGATCGCCAGCCTCCAGCGGAACAGGCTGGCCATGCGCCATGACGGTGATCGTCACGCCGGCCGGGTCCACACGGTCATAGAAGCCATATTCCTGCGCATACCAGACCCCGGCGCCAGCGGCCGCCGCGGCACCCAGTATCAGCAATGCGGGAATCCGGCCGTCCAAGGATCAGGCCCCGGCCGGGAAGGCCGGCAGCGGCTCGCCGGTCGCGGCCGAGGTGGTCACGAACAGGTCGGCACAGCGCTTCGCCAGCGCGCGCACCCGACCAATATAGGCCTGACGCTCGGTGACCGAGATCACACCGCGCGCGTCCAGCAGGTTGAACAGATGGCTGGCCTTGATCGCCTGATCATAGGCCGGATGCGCCATCGGGATATTGCGGCCCGCGCTGTCCGTCTCGGCGGCGTCCAGAATGCGGGCGCATTCGGCCTCGGCATTCTTGAAATGGGTCAGCAGCATCTCGGTATCGGCCTGCTCGAAGTTCCAGCGGGAATATTCGCGCTCGGCCTGACGGAAGATGTCGCCATAGGTCATCGGAATCGCGCTGTCGGGATCGTTGAAGGGCATGTCCATGACATGCTCGACGCCCAGCACATACATCGCCAGACGCTCAAGGCCATAGGTCAGCTCGCCCGAGACCGGGCGGCAATCATGCCCGCCGACCTGCTGGAAATAGGTGAACTGGCTGACTTCCATGCCGTCGCACCAGACCTCCCAGCCAAGGCCCCAAGCGCCCAGCGTCGGGCTTTCCCAGTCGTCCTCGACAAAGCGCACGTCATGGATCATCGGGTCCAGACCGATCGCCTTCAGCGAGCCCAGATACAGATCCTGCAGGTTCGCGGGCGAGGGTTTGATGATGACCTGATATTGGTAGTAATGCTGCAACCGGTTCGGGTTTTCGCCATAGCGGCCATCGGTCGGGCGGCGCGAGGGCTGCACATAGGCCGCAGCCCAAGGACGCGCCCCCAGCGAACGCAGCGTGGTCGCCGGATGGAAGGTCCCCGCGCCGACTTCCATATCATAGGGTTGCAGCACGGCGCAGCCCTGCGCGGCCCAATAGGATTGCAGGCGCAGGATCACGTCCTGAAAGCAGACGGGTTTCGCCGTCTGATTGTCCTTGGGGCTGGTCATCGCCGCATCCTTTTGCATAACTGGCAAGTAGGTCAGCCGCCTTCTAGGCAGAGGGCGGCGCAGGGTCAATGAGAGGGAATTCCCGATGCGGCGCTTTGCATACATCTTTGGCGCGGCTCTGCCGCTTTTAGGCGCGACTGGCGCGCTGGCCGAAGATGTCCTGATCCGGATCGAAGCCAAGCGCGGCTCGCAGGTCGCGCAATCCTCGGCTGAACGGTGGAGCGCCAAATTCAACGACGTGGTAACCTTCCCGCTTAGCGATGGCTGGATCGGCATAGGGCTTGGTCCCCTGCCCCGCGACGAAGCCACGAACAGGCTGCGCCAGCTGAAAGCCGGGGGCGCGGTGCCCGGCGACAGCTTCCTCGCACCCGCAGGGCGCAACCTGACCCGTTTTGCCGGCCAGCCCTTGCCCGCCGCAGCGGCGGCAACACCGGCACCGGTAACTCCGGTCACCAACCCCACGACCATCCCTTTGAACACAGCGGCGGCAGATTCCGCGCAGGAAGTCGCGCCGGTTGCCGAACCAGCGCCCGTTCCTCAATCCGAACCCGAGCCTGCAAAGTTTTACCTGCGAATCGATTCGACGACCGACCGCGCCAAAGCCGACGAGATATTGGCCAAATGGCGCGAGACCTTGCCCGAAGTGGGGATATGGACGCTGTCCAACGGTCGCTACGCCATCGCAATGGGGCCACTGGACGAAACGGTTGGCGAAGCGTGGCTTGCTGCCTTCCGCCGCGCGGGCGCAGTGCCCAAGGATGCCTTCCTCGCTCCGGCAGAGGAAATTGGCGACGTGACCATTCCCGGAACGACGCCGGAACTGGGCGCTCCGCCAGTCGAGGGTACGACGCCTGTTGCGATGCCTCCGCTCGAGGATATCCAACGCGCGCTGCGTTGGGCAGGTCATTATGATGGCAGCATCGACGGCAAGGACGGCCCAATGACCCAGACCGCCATTGCCGACGAGATCGTGAATCTGCGCACCTCGCCCGATACCGCGACCGCCATGATCGAACTGATCCGCCGCCGCGAGGCATGGCGCAGCGAAATGGGCCTGACCGAGTTGCGCGACACCCATACCGGCTTGGCCATGCCGGTCCCGATGGACAAGCTGCAATTCGACCGGGCCGAGCGCGCGCTGTCGATCTATGGTCCCAAGGATGGCTCGGGTGCGGCGCTGATCCTGTTCTCGCAGACCGGTGGCCAACAGGAAATGTTGGACCTTGCCGGTCTTGTCACCGCGCTTGGCTGGGTTCCCACCCCGACGCGCCAGATCCATAAGGGCACGATCACGCTGGATGGCCGCAACGACACCCATATCAGCCATGCCGAAGCGCGTGTGATCGACGGCAGGGTGCAGGGCTTTGTCCTGATCTGGCCCGAGCGCGACCCGTTGGAGCAACGCCGGATCTCGGCTGAAATTGCGGACAACCTGACCCGATTTGCGCCGGCCGCAGCCGAGGCCGTGCCCGAGACTCCGGTGATCGCGCCTGCGGCAATTCCGCCAGCTGCAACTTCGCAACGCGTCGAGACCCCGCCGACCACGCCCTGACAGGCGATCAGCTTCGCCAGAAACGTGGCAGGAACAGTACCAGCACGGTCATCAGTTCAAGCCGACCCACATACATGCCCGCCGTCATCATCCATTTGGCGGCGGTGGGAAGCTGATCGACCGCTCCGTTCGGGCTAAGTTCCGGCCCCCACAGCACACCGACGTTTGCAATCGAGGTCCACGCTCCGGTCAGGGCCGTCCTTGGATGCAGGCCGGTCATCGCCAATCCCATGACCAGCAAGCCAAAGGTCAGCATGAACAGTGTGAAGAACGTCATCACCGAATCAACGACATCGCGATCCAGCGGGCGGCCATCGTAAAGCAGGGGAAAGATCCGGTGCGGCGATTGCATCCGGCGCAACTGAGCTTTCACGGCCTGAAAAAGCACCAGATAGCGGAAGACCTTGACCGAACAGGCGGTCGAACCGGTACACCCTCCGATCAGTCCGATCACCACAAGAATAGCGAATGGGAAATGCCCCCATTGCGTGACATCGGTCGACGACAGTCCAGTGCCCGAGAAAGTAGAGACCACGTTGAACACGGTCTCGCGGATGATGGCCTCGGGGTGCTTTGCCTCGAGCCAGAGCAGGCGGTAGACCACGATTGCGGCAATGGCAAAGAAGGTCCAGCGCAGATAGGCGCGGATCTGGACGTCCTGCCACAACGGTTGAGCCGAGCCCCGCACCAGTTGCACCATGCGGATGAACGGGATCGAGGCGAGGATCATGAACACCGCAGCAGCATATTCCAGTACCCCGGCATAGGGCCCGAAACTGGCGTTGTAATTCGAAAATCCGCCGGTCGAGCAGGTCGACATGGCCAGCACGATGGCGTCGAAGCCCGTCATCCCCAACAGGATATAGACAATGGCGCAGATCGCGGTCAGCCCGATATAGACCCAGGTCATCTCGCGAGCGATATCGAAGGCGCGCGGCAGGATTTTCCCTAAAGTATCGAAGCCTTCCGACTTGAAGAACTGCATCCCGCCGACCTTCATCACCGGCAAAAAGATCATGGCAACGACGATGATCCCCAGGCCGCCGGACCAGTTCAGAAAGCCGCGCCAGAAGTTGATGCCCTTGGGCAGGTTATCAAGTTCGGGCAATGCCGTCGCGCCGGTGGTGGTCAGACCCGACATCGCCTCGAAATAGGCATCGGTGAAGCCGACATAGGGGGCGCCGATCATAAAGGGCATCGCGCCCGCCGCAGGCAGCACGGCCCAGATCGCCGCTGTCAGCAGAAAAGCCTGCTCGATCGTCAGCGAATGATTCGCCCCATGTGTCGCCAAGGTGATCAGCCCGCCCGCCAGCATGGTCAGGAAGGCCGCCTCCAGAAACGACTTCCAATGCGGATCCCCCGCCATGAAATCGACGCACATGGGAATCACCATCGCCGCGCCCAGCGTGATGACCAGTTTGCCTATTGTATTGGCCACGGGGCGAATGTCGATCATGCGACCTTGCTAGCCGCGCCCCTTCTCTTGCGTCAAGCTTCTGCATCGTCGCGCGTTCAGACGCTTGCAACGTCCGGAAGCCTTGCCTATAGAAAGTCACGACGCGGGTGTAGCTCAATGGTAGAGCAGCAGCCTTCCAAGCTGAATACGTGGGTTCGATTCCCATCACCCGCTCCACCATCCCCCACACAAGCGCGAAGCTCCGGAGTATCACTCGGATAGAAGTGCGGTTGCCAACAGGGCAGCGGCGCTGAAAATGACGGCGATCCCCGAAATCACCCAAGTTCTGACCATGGCCTGAATCCTGTGGGTTTCGGCCTGAATCTTCAGCGTCTCGGCCTGAAGTCTCAGAAATTTCAACCGATTTCGGGTTGTTCGGACATCGTCTGCCACTCGTTCGGGCGTCTGCGTCTTGCTGTCATGCATCGGAATCGTCCCTTGCGACAGACTGACGCAAGCGACGGCGCGTGGCAGAGCGATTTCGCAACCTCGGTTAACTGCCGGTTAATTCGCGCCCTGAGACGAGGCCGTATCGATCACCTGAAACAGCATCCCTTCGGGTCCGACCGACATCTGGGCGGTAATGCCGAAGCTTTGTGCCAGATGACCCGCAGTCAGCACCTTGGCGGGCGGGCCATCTGCGACGATTCGTCCGTGGTCCAACAGGATCAATCGCGTGCAATGGCGCGCCGCCAGCCCCAGATCGTGCAGCGAAGCCAGCACCGCCTTGCCTTGCGCGGCCAAACCCGCGAACAACCGCATGACGCTGATCTGGGCCGCAGGGTCCAGTCCGGCAATCGGTTCATCCGCCATCAGCAGCGGCGTATCCTGCGCCAAGGCGCGCGCAATCAGAACGCGGGCCTGCTCGCCACCCGATAGCGAGGTGGCCGCGCGGTGGCGCAAGCCCTGCAGTTCCAGCGCGGCGATAGCCTGCTCGGTCGCGGCGCGATCGCTTGCGCTGGCAGCGTCGGGATGGGCGATGCGACCCAAGGCGACCAAGGACTCGACCGGCATCGGCCATGCGATCTCGCGCCCTTGCGGCATAAAGGCCGCCGCGCGGGCGCGTTCGCGCACCGACATATCTGCCAGCGAGGACCAGCCTTGCGCCGGTATCAACCCCAGCGATGCGCGCAGAAGCGTGGTCTTGCCCGCGCCGTTGCGTCCGATTAGCCCGACGAACTCGCCAGGCGCGATCGACAGGTTGATCCCGTCCAGAACCTGTCGGCCATCCTGCGTGCAACACATGTCCGAAAGCATCAACAAAGTCATGCGCCGGATCTCCGCGTCTTCAGGATCAGGTGCAGGAAGAACGGCGCCCCGATCAGTGCAGTCAACACGCCCAGCTTGATATCACGCTCGGGCGCGATGGTGCGGACAGCCAGATCCGCAGCCAGAACCATCGCCGCTCCGCCCAAGGCCGAGACCGGTATCAGCCGCGAAGGACGCCCGCTGACCGAGCGGCGCAGGATGTGGGGCACGACAAGACCGACGAAGCCGATCGCCCCCGCAACCGCCGTCGCACCACCGATCAGCGCAGCCGTGCCCGCCACCAGCGTCAGCCTGAGTCTGGTCAGGTTGATCCCGCTGCTGGCTGCCGCATCCTCGCCCAGGGTCAGTGCATCCAGCCCCCGTCCGGTCGCCAGAAGCAACGCCGCGCCGACCAGCATGAATGGCAACGCGATCCAGACATGCAGCATCGAGCGATCCGCAAGCGAGCCCAGCATCCAGAAGATGATCTCGTTCGCCGCGAACGGATTTGGCGACAGGTTCAGCACCAACGAGGTAGCCGCCCCTGCCAAGGCGGAAATCGCGATACCGGACAGGATCAAGGCCAGTGCCCCGCCCTGCGGTCCGGCAAGCAGCAGGACCAGAATGACCGAGCCCGAAGCCCCGACCAGTGCCGCAAGCGGCAATCCCAGCGGAAAAGCAGCCGCCAGACCCAGTTGAATCGCCAGTACCGCGCCTAGCGCCGCTGAGCCGCTGGTGCCTACCAGACCGGGCTCGGCCAGCGGGTTGCGCAGAAATCCCTGCATGACTGCGCCGGACATGCCCAATGCCGCGCCGACCATGACCCCCAGCAGGGCGCGCGGCAGACGTATCTCGCGCATGACCAGTTGCAGCATTTCGGGGCCTTGGCCGAACAACGCGCGCAGGCAATCCCACATGCCCAGCCGCGCGGGACCGACCAGAAGCGAGGCAAGAAACAGCGTCAGGACCAGACAGGACAACCCGGTCAGCAATGCGGGATATGTTGCGCCGCGCGTCATTGTGCCAGCTTTCCTGCCATCCGCACGGCACGCAATTCGCGGATCGCGTCCAGCACATGCGGCGTGCCGCAGATCCAGTTGCGATCCTCGACCGATGCATGAGGCTGACGCGCGATCAGTGCATACAGGGCGGGATGGTCCAGCGTTTCTTCGGAGCGCGCGTGGCCGCGATTCTTTTCGGCCAGCACGATCAGGTCCGGTTGGGCCAGCACAAGCCGCTCAAGCGGCACCGTACCCCCGACCGTGATGCCGAATTCAGCCGCGAGGTTGCGATATCCCGCCGCCCTGAGGATCGCCCCCGCCAAGCTGTCGTGACCCGCGACATAACCGTTCGCGCCATAGATGATGGCGCTTGGCAGCGGATGCTCGTTGGATTCCAGCGCAGAAAGCCCCGCGTCGAAATCCGCGACCACCTGATCGGCCATCGCCTCGCGCCCCAGCACCTGTCCCATCTGCAGCACGTTGTCGCGGATGTCGTGAAGATTGGTTTCAGGCGGGAATACCTCGATCCTGACGCCAAGGCGCGACAGCATCCGCAGGGTGTCGGGCGGGGTGAAAGCACCGGCCAGAACCAGATCGGGCTTGAGCAGAAAGACCTCTTCGGCGCTGGCACGATTGGCAGGAATTGCGGCGGCCTTGGTCTGCATCACCGACGAGGCCGGATCATGCGCAAGATATGAAACCGAGATCAATTGCCCCGGCGCGGCAAGCTCCAGCGCCAATTGATCGGTACACAGGTTGATCGAGACGACCCGTCGAGGCGCCTCGGCCGCTGCAACCGAGGCCCCAAGCGCCAGCCCGCCCGCGAGGCAGACGGTCTGGCACCATGCCATCACCATTTCGCTTCCAGGCCCGCATAAACAGCACGGTCCTGCGAGGCATAACCCCAAACGTCCGAATATTCCTCGTCGAACAGGTTCACGATGCGACCGGTAACGCGGACGTTCCCCGTCAGATCGTAGCCGCCCGACAGGTTGACGGTGGTATAATCGGGCAGTTCCTTGGTTTCGGACGCGCCCCAGAACTGGGTGTCGTAATTGCCCGCGACATGGCGCAGATCGGCGGTGACCCAGCCCCGCCCTTCGAACAGCGCGAGGGTAGCTGACAACCCCAATTCGTGCCGAGGGCGGCGGATCTCGACCGAACCGTCGGGGTTTTTCGCGTCGAGATAGGTGTAGGTCAACCCGATATCCAGATCCTCGGTCGCCTTCACCTTGGCCGCCACTTCGACGCCCTGATGCGGGCTTTCGCCAGACTGGTTGACATAGGTCGAGCGGCCATCCGCAACCCCGCCATAGACATAGGTCACCTCATCCTCGATCCTCTCGCGGAAGAATGTCACGTCGACCGACCCGCGGCCATCAGGCAATTGCGCCTCGACCCCCAGATCGAAGCCCGAGTTCTTCTCGGGTTTCAGGTAGGGATTGCCCACTGTGTAGGTATCGTTCGAGTAAAGCTCGTAATAGGACGGATTGACCAACCCCGTGCCCGCCGAAGCGTGCAGCCGGAACGGACGGTCGGGCATTTGCCACGACACACCAAGGTTCCAACTGGTGAAATCCTCGAACACCTTGTTGTTGTCACGGCGAAGTCCCGCTTGCAGGTCCAGCCCGTTATCCAGAAAAGCGCGATATTCCAATGCCACCGACGACATCTCGCGCGAGAAATCCGGCGCCAACGAAGATTCGTCGGTCTGCTTTTCAACCAGCACGTTCAACAAATGCGACGCATCCGCGACTGCCTGACCGTCCAGACCGAAGCTGAGACGATACTTCCATTTGTCGGTCTCGCCGCGGGCCTCGGGCGCGCCGGTATCGCTGCTTTTGGACACACTGTTCTGGTATTCCAACCGTTGGGTCAGCCGACCGTCCAGCGCGGAATATTCGCCCCAGACCGCGCCCTGAAACTCGTTCCGGTCGAAATACAGGCTGTCATCGTCAATGACGTAACTTTCGGCATCCGTGGCCGACAGGTAGTCCTCGCGGTCGTAATCGTAGTGTTCCTTGGCGCGACGCAGGCTGCCCCCGACGCGCAGGTCGTCGGTCGCCTGATACCAGCCCGACAGGCCGATGGTTTTGCGGTTGATTCCGTCTTTCTCGCCGCCATCGCCCGACTGGTCAAAACCGTGGTCGTCCCGTGCCGAAAGGTTCAGCGCGAGCCCGCCCCGATCGCCGTTCTGGCTAACATGGGCCGAGGCCGCCGCACCGTTCCCGACTTCGACCCTGCCACCGTAGCTGAGGCCCCGCTCCCCCTTGTCGGTGATGATATTGATCACCCCGGCCGAGGCGTTCGAGCCGTAATAGACCGATTGCGGGCCACGCAGAACCTCGATGCGCTCGATATTCGCGGTTTCAAGGCCGCTCAGGACATATTCATCCGCACCGCCCGCAGCCTCGATCCCGTCGATCAGGATCAGCGTATGATCGGCCTCGGCGCCGCGAATCCGGACCTGGGTATAGCTGGAGCCAGTGCTGCTGACGGACACGCCGGGAAGCGCGCGCAAGGCGTCCTGTACGGTCAGCAGGCCGCGCTCCTTGATCTCGTCGGCGGTGACGACGCTATGGGCGCGGCCATAGCCGTCGCTGGCCACCGGCAGGAAGCCCGCCGACAGCACAAGCGGGTCCAGTGTGATCTGGCTGGCCTGCTCTTGTCCGGCGGCAAGGCCGGGCAGCGTGGCGACAATCAGGGCTAGCGACGAACTTTGGATACGGATCATGTCCGGGCCTTTCTGTGCAGGCGAACCTGCCGATCTGCGTGGTATGCGGTCAGGGCCGGTTCATGGCGCCTTCGCAAAGGATGTGGCTTCACCACTGCGGATCGCCGCTTTCCGGACGCGCCCCGCGCCGGAAATGGGTGAGTGCTGCGGCAGGTCTCCTGGCTTGCGGGTCAAGGCTCGGGTCGGCCTTCCCAGAGGATCAGCCTCCAGTGACGCGAATGACCCTTGCTCGCCGCACACAGTTGCGGGGGCAGCCGCGGATTTGCCTGCTGACAGGCGCACCGCGTTCCCTTTTCATCCGGTCGAATACCGGAACCGTAGCAATGCCGCTGTTGGCGCAGACAGGGCCGCGCTGTCAAGCGGATCGGCTATGTTCCGGCCGCGACGCCCTTTCTTTCACGGCGTCGCGGCCCTATATCCTGCGGGAAACCGGTCCCGCCCACCACCGCAGCGAAAGGAAACAGATGTCCGGGAAAGCGACGAAACGCCTGTCCTTCTTTCTGTTGATGGGATTGACCCTATACGCCTCGTTTGTTGGCGCGGGCTGAGGACAGGACATGGCCAAACGCTTTGGAGGAAGGTTCTCGCCGCTTGGACGCGCGCAGACCGGGGATGACGCTCTGGCCGCAACCCGGCCACCGCCCCGCCCGATCCACCATCCGCTGGAATCGCGCACCCGCTGGATCACCATCATGGCGACCCCGCTTTTGCTCAGCGCGTTCTGGCAAGCTCCATTCGGTCTGGTCATGCAACTCCTGGCTTTTGGCGGCATAGCTGCCGGCATGATGCTGACCCGTGAGGGCCTGCAGGCCGAGGCCACCTATGACGCCCGCCGCGTGGCGCGCAGGCCCGCCGTTCCACGCAAGCTGTTCGGCGGCATCCTGACCGGACTTGGCCTTGCACTGGGCTCGTACGTGCCGGGGGCCGAACTCGGCGCGGGAGTGATCGGTGTCGCAGGCGCCGTGCTGCACTGGCTGTCCTTCGGCACCGACCCGATGCGGGACAAAGGGATGGAGGGCATCGACAGCTTCCAGCAGGACCGCGCCGCCCGCATCATCTCGGAGGGTGAGGCCAATCTGAAGGCGATGAACGATGCGATCCTGCGCACCGGCGACCGCCGCCTTGAAGCACGGGTCAATTTGTTCGCCGCCACCGCCCGCGAACTTTTCGCCCGTATCGAGCAAGACCCCGGCGATATCGCCGCCACGCGCCGCTATCTGGGCGTCTATCTGCAAGGCGCGCGCGATGCGACGGTGAAATTCTCGGATCTTTATGCCCAGACCCATGATGTCAGGGCGCGACAAGACTTCGAAACGCTGCTGAACGATCTGGAAACCCAGTTCGCCGCGCAAACCCGCAAGCTGGTCCAAGGCGGTCGCACCGATCTGGATATCGAGATCGGCGTGCTGCGTGACCGTCTGGCCCGCGAAGGCCTGCTTCGACCGGCATCCGCGCCGACGCCCGAGGCGGGACTCGAGGTTCCGATGACCATGGATGATCTGCTGATCCCCCGCGAAAGCGAAAAGCAGCGCCGCTGATGCCCCGTTACGCCTTATTGATCGAATATGACGGCTCCCCGTTTGCCGGTTGGCAAGCGCAGGCGGACCAGCCCAGCGTTCAGGGTGCAATCGAATCCGCCTTGGCCCGTCTGGATGCAGGCTTTGCCAACGGAGCAAGGATTGCCGCTGCCGGTCGCACCGATTCCGGCGTCCACGGCACGGGTCAGGTCGCCCATGCCGATCTGCAACGCGAATGGGACCCTTTCCGGCTGTCCGAGGCACTGAACTGGCATCTGAAACCCGCCCCCGTGGCAGTGCTTGCAGCGGTGCGCGTCGACGATGACTTCCATGCGAGGTTCTCGGCAACCGAGCGGCGCTACGTCTTTCGCCTGATCGCCCGTCGCGCGCCCGTCACACATGAGCGCGGTCGGGTCTGGCAGGTTCTGAACCCGCTGGACATTACAGCCATGCGGGACGGGGCCGCGCACCTGATCGGGCTGCACGATTTCACGACCTTCCGCTCGACCATGTGCCAGTCGGCCAGTCCGGTGAAGACGCTGGACCAGATCCGCATCGACGAGCACGAAATCCCGCAAGGGCGCGAATATCGCTTCCACATGCGCGCGCGGTCATTCCTGCACAATCAGGTCCGCTCGATCGTCGGTACGCTCGAGCGCGTCGGCGCAGGTTCCTGGGCACCCGAGCGCGTTGCCGAGGCCCTTGCCGCAAAGGATCGTGCGGCTTGTGGTCCGGTCTGTCCGCCACAGGGACTGTATCTTTCAGGGGTGGGCTATCCGCAGGACCCGTTCGGGATCGGCCGCGGCTAGGCAGCGAATCACTATTCCGCAGGAACCTGCTCTTTCGGGCTACTTTTCTGGTTCGCGACAACCGTCACGCCCGAGGGCAGACGACGGCGACCGCGACCCTGCCAGTTCGGAACCAGCACAGTCATCGCCGTATGCCAGATGATCCACAGGTCCATCCGCAGACCGCGCCGCCGCTGATAAATCAGATCAAGGCGCAATTTGGTCGGCAGGCAGCGGCGATAATAGGCAGCCTCGGTGGCCTCGGCGGTCTTGCAGCGCGCCATGATCCGATCCTCATGCGCGTGATAGATCATCGTCGCAAGGCCGGTCACGCCCGGACGGTTCCGCAAGACCTGATTGTAAAGGCTGGGGAAGCGCTCGACATATTCCGGCAGCGGAGGGCGCGGGCCGACAAAGCTCATATCGCCGCGCAGGATATTGAAAAGCTGGGGCAATTCGTCGATGCGGGTACGGCGCAGGAAGCGCCCGACGCGGGTGATGCGCCAGTGCTTATGTGCACCTGTCGCGCCCGAGTCATGTGCTTCGAGCAGCATGGTTCGAAACTTGAGCAGATTGAACTTCTCGCCGGGTGCACGCATGCGCGGCGCGACGTAGAAAAGCGGCCGGCCTTGCGTGACCAGAAGCACGATTGCGACCAGCAAGATCACGAAGGAAAGCGGCACGAGCAGAAGCAACGCAAAGCTGAAA
Source organism: Paracoccus aestuariivivens (assembly GCF_009711225.1). Taxonomy (GTDB): domain Bacteria; phylum Pseudomonadota; class Alphaproteobacteria; order Rhodobacterales; family Rhodobacteraceae; genus Paracoccus; species Paracoccus aestuariivivens. Next base: position 389,331 of record NZ_WMIE01000001.1, read on the forward strand.
TCGAAGGCCCGCTTGCCAAAAGTCATACCAATGCGCTTGACCTGCTTCTCGTCATTGATCCATGAAATCCCGACGCCTTGTGCCGGTTCCACGGAACGGTTCTGACGTCTGTCCCAATCGTGATGAATTGTCACAGCGCGGTCCCGCTTAAGATTGTCAGCTCATTAACGTTTTTGCCTTAACATAGGGCATCCAAATTGAAAACCGACGCAAGGGGTAATGCGAGACTCACTTGCACGACCGTGTCCTTTCGGCCAGTCTTTGCCAACCTCGGACCTGACGGGACGGATCGAATATGCGGAAATTCCTGGTTTTTCTGGACGATTCGCGTGAATGTCTGAACGCAATCCGCTTTGCCGCGATGCGTGCCGCAAAGACAGGCGGTGCGGTGCAGGTTCTTGCAGTGATTCCCGCCTCCGAAATCCAGCACGGTCTTGGTGTGGCCGAGGTCATGCGCGCCGAGGCTTACGAGCGAATCCGCGCCCATTTCGAGGTCTTTGCCAAATGGATGCGCGACCGCCCCGGTGTCGAGCCAGAACTGGTCGTGCGCGAGGGCGAGCCGGGCAATGAACTTCTGGCGCAGCTTGGCGACGACCCCGAGATCGGCATCGTCGTCCTAGCGGCTTCGGTCGAGAATACCGGCCCCGGGCCGCTGATTTCGCGCCTCATGCGCGAGATGGCGACGCTGCCCTGCCCGATCACCATCGTTCCCGGCGACATCTCTCGCGAACGACTGGAAGAAATCACCTGATGGATCGCCATCTAGCGCGGGCTGCCCTTGTGGCAATCCCTGTGCTGGCGGTCCTGTTCCATAGGCTGGCGCTCAGCGGGCTGCGGCCTTTGACGGCCTGCATGATCGGGTTGGCCGTTTATTGGTCTTGCCTGATGATCGCCCTGCTGTGGCGCAGGGCATGGTCATTGCGGCCGCGCTGGCCGGGGTATTGGATCGGCTTGCCGCTGATGGCGCTGGTCCTGTTTGCAGCCATCGCCAGTGCAGGCGATCTTGCGCGGCTTTCGTCGCATGTCCTTGCGGCGGTCCTGATTTGTGCCGCCATCAATGGCACGCTGGAGGAAGCCTTCTGGCGCGGCGCGCTTGTCCCGCATATCCGATCCGGCGAAGAAGCCGAAGCCTTGAAGGCCGTCGGGCTGTTCACGCTATGGCACGTCGCTCCGGCAGCCACGCTGGTCGCGCTGGACGCGCCCGGCGGAATTGCCGGAATGCTGGTCGGTGCCCTCGTGCTGGGCGGGCTTGGCATGGCTGCGCGGATTTCCTCGACAACGGCCGGATTCGGAGCGATCTGCCATGTGGTGTTGAATATCTGTACGTTCGGCGTCCTTGCCGCGACAAACAGAACCGCGCCTTTTCCTTGACTATCCCCCCCTACAATCCCCATATCCTCCGCAAAGGAGCGCGCCCATGTTCATCCAGACCGAAACCACCCCGAACCCCGCCACGCTGAAATTCCTGCCGGGCGAGACCGTTCTGGGAACCGGCACCGCCGACTTCCCCGAAATCGACTCGGCCGTCACCAGCCCGCTTGCCCGCCGCATTTTCGCCGTGCCGGGCGTTGCCGGTGTCTTTCTTGGTTCAGACTTCGTGACTGTAACCAAAGCTGACAGCGCGGTCTGGGATCACCTGAAGCCCTCGGTTCTGGGGGCGATCATGGAGCATTTCCAATCCGGCGCTCCGGCGATCGAAGGCAACTCGACCAGCGGTCACAACGATCAGGACGGCCCCGACGCCGAGATCGTGACCCAGATCAAGGAACTACTTGATACCCGCGTCCGCCCCGCCGTGGCGCAGGATGGTGGCGACATCACCTTTCACGGCTTCGACCGTGGCGTCGTCTATCTGCACATGCAAGGCGCATGCGCGGGCTGCCCGTCCTCGACCCTAACGTTGAAGATGGGGATCGAAAACCTGCTGCGTCATTATATCCCCGAGGTGACCGAGGTTCGTCCCGTTGCCTGAGGCGATTTCGCTGGGATTTGATACATCGGCCGCGCATTGCGCGGCCGCTTTGTTGCAAGGCGACCGGGTGCTGGCCACCCGCCACGAAGAGATGTCCCGCGGTCAAGCTGAACTGCTTTTTCCCCTGCTGACCGAGATCATGGCCGAAGGCGGCGTCGATTGGGGCGACCTTGCCGTGATCGGCGTCGGCACCGGACCGGGCAATTTCACCGGCATCCGCATCTCGGTTGCGGCGGCGCGCGGGCTGTCGCTGTCCTTGGGGATTCCGGCCATCGGCGTGGGCATCACCGAGGCCGCCGCGCTGGATCTGCCCCGTCCCTGCCGCGTTGCCGTGCCTTCCCGTGCTGGCGAGGTCATCTGGCAGGACTTCGGCACGGGTGTCGAAACCGCGCCGGATCAAGGCGCGCTGCCAGACCTGCCCGCCGGACCGGCTTTGCTGTCGCCCCTGCATCCCGTGGCCGAGGCGATTGCCCGCATCGCGCTGACCCGTCGTCACCAGACCGGTCTGCTGCGACCCGCGCCGATCTATCTGCGCCCCGCCGACGCCGCCCCCGCCCGCGACCGTGGTCCCGTCATCCTGACATGAGCGCTGATCTTCTGGCCGATCTGCATCTGCGCTGCTTTCGCGCCTATCCCCGCCCGTGGTCGGCGGCGGAAATCGAGGATCTGCTGGCCAGCAGGCTCAACTTTCTGCTGCACCGGCCGAACGGCTTCCTGATCGGACGCAACGTCGCGGACGAGGCAGAGCTGCTGACGGTCGCCGTATCTCCTGATTCCCGCAGGCAGGGGCTGGCCCGCTCGATGCTGGGCGAGTTCCACGAAACCGCGCGCGCACGCGGCGCAATCGAGGCTTTTCTAGAGGTCGCGTCGGATAACGAGCCGGCACGCGCATTGTATCTGTCCGAAGGCTGGGCCGAAGTCGGTTTGCGTCGGAATTACTATGCAAGAGGCATAGATGCGGTGCTGATGCGGCGCGCGCTCTAGCCGCGCAGAAGGCTGTTGACGCAAGTTGGCCCATGCGCCCTAATCCAATCATCACTCGGGCTGATCTGCCCGCAAACAGGTTGAGGTTCTGGAATGTCCCTGATGAAAACGCTGCTGGCAGGTGCCAGCCTGTCCCTATTGCCGCTGGCCGCAATGGCCGATCCGGCACTGATCTTCGACCTGGGCGGGAAATTCGACAAATCCTTCAACGAAGCGGCCTTTAACGGCGCCGAACGCTGGAAGGCCGAAACCGGCGGCAGCTACAAGGAACTCGAGATGCAGTCCGAGGCGCAGCGCGAGCAGGCTCTGCGTCGTCTGGCCGAGACCGGCGCCAACCCGATCGTCATGACCGGCTTTGCCTTTGGCGAGGTTCTGAACAAGATCGCGCCGGACTATCCGGACACGAAATTCGCCATCGTCGACATGGTCGTCGAACAGCCGAACGTGCAATCCATCGTCTTCACCGAGGAACAAGGCTCGTATCTGGCGGGCGTGATGGCGGCCAAAGCCTCGAAGTCGGGCACGGTCGGCTTTATCGGCGGCATGGATATCCCGCTGATCCACAAATTCGAATGCGGTTATGCGCAGGGTTTCAAAGCCACGAATCCCGAAGGCAAGGTCATCATCAACTATACCGGTACAACCCCCGCTGCATGGAACGATCCGGTGAAAGGCGGCGAACTGGTCAAAGCCCAGATCTCGCAAGGCGCGGACGTCATCTACGCAGCGGCGGGCGGCACGGGTATCGGCGTCCTGCAAGCCGCTGCGGATGCCAACATCCTGTCGATCGGCGTCGACAGCAACCAGAACCACCTGCATCCGGGCAAGGTCCTGACCTCGATGGTCAAGGGCGTCGACAACTCGATCTACGAGGCATTCAAGGCAGGAACCGATCTGCAGCCGGGCATCAAGGTCATGGACCTTGCTTCGGGTGGCGTTTCGGTTGCGCTGGATGACAACAACAAGCCTTTGGTCACCGAGGACATGACCGCCGCCGTCGATACCGCAAGCAAGGGCATCACCGGCGGCGAGATCAAGGTTCATGACTACATGACCGACAACACCTGCCCGGTGCAGTAATGGCGGGCCAGCCCGGCGCCGCGAACCCGTCCCCCGCAATCGAATTGCAGGGGATATCAAAGGCTTTCGGGCCGGTGCAGGCGAACAAGGACATCAATCTGGTCGTGCCGAAAGGCACGATCCACGGCATCATCGGCGAAAACGGGGCCGGAAAATCGACCCTGATGTCGATCCTTTATGGCTTCTACCGTCCCGATTCCGGCGAGATCCTGATCGGTGGCCAGCCCATCGCGATCACCGACAGCCAGACTGCCATCCGCGCGGGTATCGGCATGGTGTTCCAGCATTTCAAGCTGGTGCAGAACTTCACCGTGCTGGAAAACATCATCCTTGGTGCCGAGGATGGCGGTCTTTTGCGTCCCTCGCTGTCCCGCGCGCGCGGCGAGTTGAAACGGCTGGCCAACGAATACGAATTGCAGGTCGATCCCGATGCCTTGATCGAGGATCTTTCGGTCGGCCACCAGCAGCGGGTCGAAATCCTGAAAGCACTGTACCGTCAGGCCGACATCCTGATCCTTGACGAGCCGACCGGCGTCCTGACACCGGCCGAGGCCGATCACCTGTTCCGCATCCTGCGCGGGCTGCGGGACGAAGGCAAAACCATCATCCTGATCACGCATAAGCTGCGCGAGATCATGGAGATCACGGATAACGTCTCGGTCATGCGACGCGGCGAGATGGTCGCCTCGGTCAAGACCTCGGACACCAGTCCGGCGCAGCTCGCCGAATTGATGGTCGGGCGGAAGGTGCTGCTGCGCGTGGAAAAGGCCCCTGCCCGACCCGGAGCGCCGGTCCTTGAGGTGCGCGGTCTGCGCATGGTCGATGCCTCGGGCGTCGAGCGGCTGCGCGGCATCGATCTGGATATCCGCGCCGGTGAGGTTCTGGGAATCGCGGGCGTCGCGGGCAATGGCCAGACGCAATTGCTGGAAATCCTGGGCGGCTATCCCGAAACCGGCGCGAAGCTTGAGGGACAGATAAAACTCAAGGGCCAGCCTCTAGCGCTTGCCGGATCGGATGCACGGGCGCGGCGGCAGGCCGGCATCGGCCACATCCCCGAGGACCGGCAGGTCGAAGGGCTGATCATGGATTTCGCCGCGTGGGAAAACGTCGCCTTCGGCTATCACGACGCGCCCGAATTCCAGAATGGAATGCTGATGAACCAATCCGCGATCCGTGCGGATGCCGCCGCCAAGATGCAGCGCTTTGACGTGCGCCCGCCGAACCCCGAACTTGCGGCCAAGAACTTCTCGGGCGGAAACCAGCAAAAGATCGTCGTCGCGCGCGAGGTCGAGCGCAATCCCGATCTGTTGCTGATCGGTCAACCGACACGGGGCGTGGATATCGGCGCCATCGAGTTCATCCACAAGCGGCTCATCGAATTGCGGGACGCGGGCAAGGCTGTGCTGCTGGTTTCGGTCGAACTGGACGAGATCCTCGCGCTTTCGGACCGGATAGCCGTGATGTTCGACGGTCGTATCATGGGCGAACGACTGCCGCATGAAGCGACGACCGCCGATCTGGGCTGCCTGATGGCCGGAGTCGATCCCGCCACCACCGCGCCCGAGGATGCGATCCCGCCAGCCGCCGCCCATGTCGGGACACTGCCCGGACATACGGGATGAGACGCCGTCTGCCTCGGGCAGCGGTAACTGGAAAACAAAGAAGCCAAACAAGGCGCGTAAGGGGTAGGTAATGGACCGAATGCCGAAATGGGCGGATGTGATCCTGACGCCGCTGCTCTCATTGCTGCTGGCCTTTGCGATCTCGGCGCTGGTGATCGTGGCGATCGGAGAAAGTCCGGTCGAGGCGCTGAAGGTCATGGTCGAGGGGGCTTTGGGTTCCAGCTATGGCTGGGGCTTCACGCTGTATTACGCGACGAATTTCATCTTCACCGGTCTGGCCGTCACGGTCGCCTATCATGCCGGACTGTTCAACATCGGCGGTGAGGGCCAGGCAGCCATGGGGGGCTTGGGAGTCGCCTTGGTCCTGCTTGCCGTGCCATGGCCGCATTGGGCGCTGGCTTTACCAGCCGCGATGGTCGGGGCAGCGGTCTTCGGGGCATTGTGGGCGCTGATTCCGGCATGGCTGCAAGCCAAGCGCGGAAGCCATATCGTCATCACCACGATCATGTTCAACTTCATCGCGGCGGCGCTTTTGAACTACATGCTGGTGAACGTTCTGCGACCGGTCGGCAGCATGGATCCAGCCTCGGCCAGTTTTGCCGCTTCGACACATTTGCCCAAGATCTCGGACATGGCGCTGGCCTTCGGGATCACATGGGGCAAGAACACGCCCGCCAATGTCAGCTTCTTCGTCGCCGTCATCGCCTGTCTGCTGGTCTGGCTGCTGATCTGGCGCAGCCGTCTGGGATTCGAGATCCGCGCCCTTGGCAAATCCGAGCGCGGCGCGGTTTACGCCGGTATCTCTCCGGTCAAAATCACGGTCATCGCCATGCTGATCTCGGGCGGCTTGGCCGGACTGATGGCGATCAACAACGTCATGGGCGAAGCCGAGCGGCTGGTCCTGAACGCGGTCGAGGGCGCGGGCTTCATCGGAATCGCGGTCGCCCTGATGGGCCGCAACCATCCCGTCGGCGTATTGCTGGCGGCGCTGCTGTTCGGGTTCCTCTATCAGGGCGGAGGCGAACTGGCGCTATGGACCTCGGTCCCGCGCGAACTGATCGTGGTGATTCAGGCGCTTGTTATCCTGTTCACCGGAGCTTTGGACAATATGGTCCGCATTCCGCTTGAGCGGATATTCGCGGCCCTGCGCCGGAAGGGGAAAGCATGATGGATTTCCCGACGATCCTTCAAATTCTGGACTCCGCCGTCCGGCTGATGACCCCTTTGCTGCTCGCCTGTCTGGCCGGACTGTATTCCGAGCGCGCGGGCGTGTTCGACATCGGGCTGGAAGGCAAGATGCTGATGGCCGCATTCACCGCCGCCTCGGTTGCCTATGCCACCAACAGCGCATGGCTGGGCCTGTGCGCGGGGATACTTGGTGCGCTGGCGATGTCGATGATCCACGGGCTGGCGGCCATCACCTTCAGGGGCAACCAGTTGATCTCGGGGGTGGCGATCAACTTTCTTGCCTCGGGATTGACGGTGTTGCTCGGGCAAAAGATCTTCGGGCTAGCCGGGCGGACGCCTTCGCTGCAAGGCCCCGCGCGGTTCGGCGAAATCACTCTGCCCTTTGTCGATGCACTCAGGCCCGTGCCGATCATCGGCCCGATCTATGCCGAACTGATCTCCGGTCATTCGATCCTTGTCTATGTCGCCTTCGCGATGGTTCCGCTGACATGGTGGGTGCTATACCGCACCCGCTTTGGCCTGCGCCTGCGGGCGGTAGGCGAAAACCCCGCCTCGGTCGATACGGCTGGCGTCTCGGTGGCGCGGATGCGCTTTGCCGCCGTCGCGATCTGTGGCGTGCTATGCGGCATCGCCGGAGCTTATCTGGCCACCGGCATCTCGGCTGGATTCGTCAAAGAGATGACTGCCGGACGTGGCTTCATCGCGTTGGCCGCACTGATCTTTGCCAAATGGCGGCCGTGGAGCGCCTTGGGCGCAACATTCCTGTTCGGCTTGCTCGAGGCCTTGGCGAACCGCTTCCCGAATCTCGATCTGGGTATCGTCACCGTGCCCTCGATGTTCATGAGCGCACTGCCCTATATCCTGACCGTAGTCATTCTGGCCGGCTTCGTCGGCCGCGCCGTCCCGCCCCGCGCCGGAGGAGAGCCCTATGTCAAAGAGCGCTGAACTGGCCCGCCTGATCCGCGACCGTGCAGGTGAAGCCGCGCCGGAATTCGGGCTGATCCTTGGATCGGGTCTGGGGCATCTATCGGGCACGGTCGATGGAGTTGCCATCCCCTATTCCGACTTGGCCGGTTTCCCGCATGCCGGAGTCTCGGGTCATGTGCCGCAACTGGTGATCGGCGAACTCGAAGGCCGTCGCGTCGCGGTGTTTGGCGGTCGGGCGCATTACTATGAAACCGGTCGCGCCGATGCCATGCGCCTGCCGCTCGAGGTACTGCGTGAACTGGGGTGCGAGCGGATGATCCTGACCAATGCAGCCGGATCGCTCAGGGCCGATCTGCCGCCCGGATCACTGATGCTGCTGAACGATCACATTGCCTTCGCAGGTACCAATCCCTTGATCGGGGAACCGTCCGAGGCAAGGTTCGTGCCGATGACCGCGGCGCATGACCCCGACATCCGCGCGGGGCTGTCAGCCGCCGCAGCAGCCGAGGGCGTCGATTTGCCCGAGGGCGTCTATTGCTGGTTCTCGGGTCCGAGCTTTGAAACCCCTGCCGAGATCCGCGCTGCGAAAATTCTTGGCGCGGATGCCGTCGGCATGTCCACCGTCCCCGAGGTGATCCTTGGCCGGTTTCTTGGCCTGCGCTGTGCGGCGGTGTCCGTCATCACCAATATGGGCGCGGGACTGTCCGACGAATCGATCAGCCATGAACATACCAAAGCGATGGCGCCGCTGGGTGCAGCCAAGCTGGAAAAGGTGCTGCGGCGTTTCCTGCGCGCCTAAAGCGCGGCCAAGGCGCGTTCCACCTTGGTGGTCGCCGCGTCCAGATCGGCAAGATCTGACAGTTCGACAACAGGGATCTGCCCGTCATCATGTCGCGCGCGGTGACGGGCATAGCGCGGATCGTAGTGATCGTGCATAAGCCCTTCGGCCAGTCCGTTCCAATCGGCGGCATCGGCCTGCTTCAGCCATTCAGCGATGCGGTCCGCCGGATGCAGCGGCCGCAAACTGTCCAGTATCGCGGATAGCCGCGTCGCGTCCTGCGCAGCTTCGGAATAGGCTCCGGCAGTATAGGCCGCGCGGGCGGCCAGCGGGACAGACAACCGCAAGCGGGGTGCCGCGATGATTGCCTGCCAGATGCTGCGCGGCAGGTTCAGATCGCCGATACGCGAGCTTTCCCCCTCGAGAAGCAGGGGCCGCGTCGGGTCCAAGCATTCAAGCGCCATCGCAAGGCGGCTTTCGAACAGCTTCTGGGACGGTTGCCCGCCGGGCATCGCGCCGAACAAGCTGCCGCGATGGTTCGCCAGCCCCTCGAGGTCGATCATCTGATGCCCGCGTCGGGCCAGCCTTTGCAGGATCTCGGTCTTGGCGCTGCCGGTATTGCCGTCCAGCACGATCACCGGTGAGGCAATGGGCGTATTCTGCATCCGCTCGACAACCAAAGCGCGCCACGCCTTGTAGCCGCCCTCGATCCGTCCGACCCGCCAGCCGATCTGGGCAAGGATCGTGGCAAAGGCACCCGAGCGTTGGCCGCCGCGCCAGCAATAGACCAACGGCCGCCAGCCACCGCCATAACCGGAAAGCGGGCCAGCGATATGGCGCGAGACATTGGCCGCGACCATAGCTCCACCCAGTTTGCGGGCATCGAACGGAGAGATCTGCTTGTAGATCGTACCGACCTGCGCGCGTTCGTCGTTCGACAGGACCGGCAGGTTGATCGCACCCGGTAAATGATCCTCGGCGAACTCCAAGGGCGAGCGGGCGTCGATGATGGTGTCGAACCCGGCCAGCGCCGGATCCGACAACGATGTCAGACGAATGTCCAATCAGTAGACGTAGACGGGCGTTCCGACCGGAACTTGCTCGTACAGGTCCATGACGGCCTCGTTGCGCATCCGCAGGCAGCCGTTCGAAACCGCGCGACCGATCGAGCCCGGCTCGGTCGTGCCATGGATGCGGATCGAGGTGTCGTTACCCTTGGCGTCGTAAAGATACAGCGCGCGTGCGCCCAGCGGGTTGGTCGGGCCACCCGGCATACCGTCGGCCCATTTGCCATATTGCTGCGGCTTGCGCTTGATCATCGCGGGCGTCGGAGTCCAGCTGGGCCATTCGGTCTTGCGGCCAACACTGGCGCGCCCGCGCCAGATCAGTTCGGCGGTGCCGACGGCAACACCGTAGCGGATCGCGCGGCCCGGAGCGACGACGTGGTACAGGAAGAAGTCTTTCGAGACGACGACAATGCTGCCCACCTCGAAATCAGGGCGGATCGCCACCTCGGTCGGGGCATAGGGGTCACGCTTCGCAACCGGCTTGGCAGCAGGCGCAGCGGGCAAGTTTTTGGTTTGCGCCAGCGCCAGCGACGGCGCGGCCACCAGCGGCAGGGTAAGCATCAGCATCTGACGGCGGTTCATCATCCATTCCTGACTTCGGGCAAAGGTTGGGTTTCGGGTAACGATTCGCGGAGCCAGGATCAACTCAAAGCGCCGTGACGCGGTTGAAAGCTTGCGGAATCGTGCCTAGCTTGCATCGGGAAGGAGCCCGCAGATGTGCTGTGCGACCCAAATCACGCCAAAGCCGCGCCGTCGCGCCCATGCGCGACCCGAACATCTGTGTCGGGGCAGTGGCAATCGCGGTTGTCGCTGTCACCTTTCCGCGCGGCCACGGCTGTCCCATGCACCTGTCCTTCCTCCGGTCCGGTTGCGTGTTCCCGTAGCTGATGCGCCACAGCGCGCTCCAAGACGACCGCAAGCCCCGCCGCTCCTTGCCTGAAGCGCGTTTTCGCAATTCAGACAGGAACAGGAACCATGACAAAACATTCGAATATCCCGAACGGTGATGCACAACTGGCCATCACCGGAATGAGCTGTGCCTCATGCGTGGGTCGCGTCGAAAAGGCCCTGAAAGCCGTGCCGGGGATCAGCGCGCCCAGCGTGAACCTTGCGACCGGTCAGGCACATTTCCATCTGACCAGCCCCGACGGCATGGCCGATGCGGTGGCCGCGCTGGAGAAAGCGGGTTATCCGGCTGCGCTACTGGAAACCCGACTTGCGATCGAGGGGATGAGCTGCGCCTCATGTGTGGGTCGCGTCGAAAAGGCGCTGTCGGCCTTGCCCGGTGTCACCTCGGCCACCGTCAACCTTGCTACCGGAGCCGCGGCGATCAGCCACTCGCCCGCGACTGCACCGCAAGCACTGGCGGATACCGTGACCGCCAAGGGCTATCCCGCCAAGGTGATCGTCCCCGACCAGCACCACCATATGCACGATCACGGTGGCGATGCCGCCACCTTGCGCCACAATTTCTTGCTCGCGCTGGCTCTGACTATACCCGTCTTTCTGGTCGAAATGGGTGGCCATGCCTTTCCCGCGCTGCATCACTGGCTATATGCAACCATCGGCCGGACACCGCTTTGGTTCTTCGGGTTCTTGCTGACGACAGCGGTACTCGCCGGACCGGGCAAGGTCTTCTTCCGCGTCGGTATCCCCGCCTTGCTGCGCGGCGCACCTGAAATGAACAGCCTTGTCGCGCTGGGGGCGGGTGCGGCCTGGCTATATTCGACGGTCGCGACCTTCCTGCCGCATGTGCTGCCCCAAAGCGCGCTGCATGTCTATTTCGAGGCCGCCGCCGTCATCGTCACGCTGATCCTGATGGGCCGCTGGCTGGAGGCGCGCGCCAAAGGCCAAGCCGGAGCCGCGATCCGGCGGCTGGTCGAACTGACGCCCGATACCGCGCTTGTGGAACGTGGCGGACAAGCGGTCGAACTGCCGGTAGCCCAACTCGCAGCAGGTGACATCGTGCATCTGCGCCCCGGCGAACGGGTTGCCGTCGATGGCCTCCTGACCGTAGGCAGCGGAGCAATCGACGAATCCATGCTGACCGGAGAGCCGGTTCCAGTCACCAAATCCGCAGGGGATCCGGTCACGGGGGGCACGGTCAACGGCATGTCCGCCCTGACCTATCGCGTCACGGCCACCGGCGCGGATACCGTACTGGCGCGCATCATCCGGCTGGTCCAGGACGCGCAGGCCAGCAAGCTGCCGGTTCAGGCAGCCGTCGACCGTATCACCGCCATCTTTGTGCCGGTTGTGATCGGGCTGGCGCTGCTTGCCTTTGCAGGTTGGTTGCTGGCGACGGGCTCGTTGGGTCAGGCGCTGGTCGCCGCGATCTCGGTCCTGATCATCGCTTGCCCCTGTGCAATGGGGTTGGCCGTGCCGGTCTCGATCATGGTCGGAACCGGACGCGGGGCCGAACTCGGGATTCTGTTCCGCCGCGGCGACGCCTTGCAGCATCTAGCGGATGCCGAGATCGTCGGCTTCGACAAGACCGGCACGCTGACCTTGGGACGCCCTACCCTGCGGGAACTGATGACGAATGGCCTGTCCAAGGACGAGGCTTTGCGCCTTGCCGCCTCGGCCGAGGCCCGCTCGGAGCATCCGCTTGCAGCGGCAATCGTCGCGGCGGCCAAGGAACGCGGGCTTGGATTGGCCGATGCTCAGTCCGTCACGGCCAGCGTCGGGCGCGGCCTGACCGCCCGCGTTGACGGGCATGATCTGTTGATCGGCAATGCCGATGCCATGACCGAGGCCGGAATAACCCCGGATGCGACCTTGATCGACCGCGCCCGCGATTGGGCCAGCGAAGGCGCGACGCCCGTGCATCTGGCCTGTGATGGCCGGCACATCGCAGCGATGGCTCTGGCTGATCCGCTGCGCCCCGAGGCCGCCCAAGCCATCGCCGAACTGGATGCGATGGGGCTGCAAACAGTGATGATCTCGGGGGATGTGCAGGCCACGGCCGATGCGGTCGGGCGAAAACTGGGCATCGACCGGGTGATCGCAGGCGTTTTGCCGGAGGGCAAATTGCAGGTCATTCGTGACATGGGCAAGAATACGGTTTTTGTCGGCGACGGGATCAACGACGCCCCTGCCCTTGCGGCGGCACGAACCGGAATCGCGATCGGAACCGGCACCGATGTCGCCATCGAATCAGCCGAAGTCGTCTTGTCCGGTGGTGATCCGCAGGGCGTTTCGCGCGCCATTCGGCTTTCGCGAGCTGTCATGCGGAACATCAGGCAGAACCTTTTCTGGGCGTTTGCCTATAATGCTGCGCTGATTCCGGTCGCGATGGGGATACTTGTGCCTTTCGGAGGGCCGCAGCTTTCCCCTATGCTTGGAGCGGGCGCCATGGCGCTTTCTTCGGTCTTCGTGGTGACAAATGCATTGAGGCTTAGACGTTTCGCATGATGCTACGTATCCTTGCCCTTCTGATCGGCCTTGGCGGCATTCCTGCCGCCAGTTGGGCGGATCCTGTCAGGCTTCTGGTCTTTGGCGACAGCCTCACCGAGGGCTATGGTCTTGCCACCGATGACGGTCTGGTCCCGCAGCTGCAGCAATGGCTGGTCGCGCGGGGCCATGATGTCGAAGTGATCAATGACGGGGCATCAGGTCACCAGACCTCGGATGGCAAGAAACGCATCGCATCTTCGCTGGAACGGTTCTCGCCTGATGCGGTCATCGTCGAACTGGGCGGGAACGACCTGATCTCGGATGTCGATCCGAAGGTGACCGAAGCCAATCTGGATTCGATTCTGGCGCAGGCAGGCACGGACGGCAGGCCGCTGCTTCTGGTCGGGATCGCCCGACCCGAGCGTGACCGCATCCGACGTCAGGCATGGGCCGATATCTGGCCAAGGCTGGCGCAGAAACATGACGCCCTGCTGCTGGAAAACCTGTACGGGCCGTTCTTTGGCCTTACGAGGCGACAGCAGGCCAAGATGTTGCAACAGGACCGCATTCACGCCTCGGCGGAAGGGATCAAGCTGATCATCGAAAGTCTTGGCCCTAAGGTCGAGGAACTGGTCCATGAGGTCGAGGCGATGAAGGTCGGTACAAACTGACCAGTCACAGAGTTCACATCGCACTTGCTAGAAACGACTTCACCCCGCCTTTTCGGGCAGGGTGTGGTCACTGTCATTTCCGCCGACCGCGAATCGATCGATCAGCGGAGGCAGGAGCGGATCAGGCTTTCGCCAGCTCGCGTTTGATTTTCAGCGCGCGGTCCGAAAGCTCGGCTTCGCGGGCTTTGATCAGGAACGCGTCCAGACCACCACGGTGGTCAACCGAACGCAGAGCAGCAGCCGAAATACGCAGCTGGTAGGTACGGCCGAGTTTTTCCGAGATCAGCGAGACCTCGTTCAGGTTCGGCAGAAACCGGCGGCGGGTTTTGTTATTGGCGTGGGACACGTTGTTGCCGCTCATCGGGCCCTTGCCGGTCAGTTCGCAAACGCGCGACATGATCTTTTTCCTTCGATTCGATCCTGCACGGGCGGTTGCCCGCAATATGAAAGGGCGCCGCGTGGCAGCGCCCGGAAATCTGTCTGCGGGGAAATACGGGTTGATTGGGGGCGCGTCAAGTCTTTTTGCCAGCGTTTCCTGAGCTGGCGCGGGGTTGAAGCAGCTTTCCCATGCGTTTTCCGACAGTTCCCCACATATAGGCCAATGCAGCAGCGGTGTGAAGACGCCGAATCCGGGCGAATCGCAGCGATCCGATGGATGACCGCCCACGAATCCCGATCACCCGCCTTGCCGAGCACCTGACCGGTAACTAGCTTCGCCTGACATGAAACCACGTTTCGACCATATCACTCGCCGCTCACTTCTGGTCGGCATGGCAGCGACAGGCTGGACCGCAGCCGCGCAGGCCAAAGACGCAACCGCGCTGCGGTTGATGATGGTACGCCGCAAGGGCTGCGTCTACTGTGCGCAATGGGATCGCGAGATTGCTCCGATCTACGGCCAGCACCCCGAGGGGCGCGCCGCACCTTTGGTCATGCTGGACATAGACGGCCCCTATCCCGATGGATTGGCGCTGGACCGGATGCCCTGGCTGACGCCCAGCTTCATCCTGCTGAATGGCGGTATGGAAATCACCCGATACGAAGGCTATCCCGGCGCCGACCACTTCTTCCCGATGCTGGGAACGATGTTGGCGCGGGCCCGCGCCTCTGGCTGAGGCTTTCACCCTGCGCAGGCTTGCGCTATCTGATGCCCCGTAACCAATTTGATGAACGGGGCAGCCATGCACGACATCCGCGCTATCCGCGAAAATCCCGCCGCTTTTGACGCAGCCCTCGGTCTGCGCAACATGCCGCCGGTTTCGCCCGAGATCCTGTCGCTGGACGCCGACCGCCGCTCTCGCATCACCGCCGCAGAGGCCGCTCAGGCCGAACAGAACAAGGCCAGCAAGGAAGCCGGAGTTGCCAAGGGCCGCGGCGACGATGCCGAGTTCGAACGTCTGCGCGCCTTGGTTTCGGCCAAGAAGGAAGAAGTCGCGCAGATGCAGGCCGAGGCCGCCGCGCTGGACGAGCGTCTGAACGAGATGCTGCAAGGCATCCCTAACCTGCCGATCGAAGGCGTTCCCGCCGGTGCGGACGAAAATGACAATGTCGAAATCCGCCGCTGGGGTGAGCCGCGCAGCTTCGACTTCACGCCGCGCGAACATTACGAGATCGGTTCCGTCGTTCCCGGCATGGATTTCGAAACGGCGGCCAAGCTTTCCGGCTCGCGCTTTGTTCTGCTCAAGGGCAGCGTCGCCCGCATCCACCGCGCGCTTGGCCAGATGATGCTGGATCTGCATACCGAAGAACACGGCCTGAACGAGACATGGACTCCGGTTCTGGTCCTGTCGCGCATGATGGAGGGCACCGGACAGCTGCCGAAATTCGGTGAGGACAGCTACCAGACCCGCGAAGGCTGGTGGCTGATCCCGACGTCAGAGGTGACGCTGACCAACACCGTTCATGGCGACCTGATCGAACAGGCATCGCTTCCGCGCCGGATGGTGGCGCATAGCCAGTGCTTCCGCTCGGAAGCGGGCAGCGCGGGGCGGGACACGTCGGGGATGCTGCGTCAGCACCAGTTCGAAAAGGTCGAGATGGTCTCGATCACCGATGCCGAAAACGGCATGGCCGAACATGCCCGCATGACCCGCTGCGCCGAAGCCGTACTGGAACGACTGGGCCTGCCCTATCGCACCATGCTGCTGTGCGGCGGCGATATGGGCTTCGGTGCACGGATCACCCACGATCTTGAGGTCTGGCTACCCGGCCAGAACCGTTATCGCGAGATTTCCTCGGTCAGCTATTGCGGCGACTTCCAGGCTCGCCGGATGAACGCCCGCTACCGTCCCGAAGCCGGTGGCAAGCCCGAATTCGTCCACACGCTGAACGGCTCGGGTCTGGCGGTCGGGCGTACGCTGATCGCGGTGCTGGAAAACGGACAGCAGGCAGACGGTTCGGTCGACCTGCCCGAGGCGCTGCATCCCTATCTGGGAGGCAAAACCCGCCTTGATGCCGAGGGCCGGCTGGTCTGACGGAACGGAACGGTGCGGAATTCTCTCTGCGCCGCCGAAAAGACCGAAACCCGGCGGGCCTGTGCCGCGTTCCGCTAGCATGAGACCTGCCGGGGCTGTCATCCTTTTCATCACCACGCTGGCGTTCATCGTCAGCACGATGGCCTATGCCCTGCGCCCCGTCGCTGCGGCGATGGTTCCTGCAGCCGACTATACATCGGGTCCGCTCATCGAAATCCAGATCCAGTTTCTGGATCTGGCCGGTCAATTCATACAACCGCGCGTCTTGGCGATGTCGGGGCTTCTGACAGTGACATGGCTTGCGCTTGGCTACCACGCCATCCGTCAATTCGGTGCGGAACAACTGGATCGCGTCCGCGGCGAAGGTCTGGGAGACAACGCGGTCCTGATCGCGGGCCTTTTGGCCGGAGCCTCGTGGCCATGGCTGCGCGATGAACATCCGATGCCCAGCTTTCTGCTTTGCTTGCTGATGCTGGCCGGATTTCTGGGCGCGGCGTTACGCAACATGCGATTGGCCGGAGAGTTCCGCAACAGCGCGGCGCTGGGTTTCGCGGCAGGCTGGGCGACGCTTGTGACCTGCGCCCTTTTCGCGACCTTGCTGCAATCCGAGCTGGGCGCGCCGATGACGCTGGCAACCGGAGTCGCGATCCTGATCGCGGCGCTTGCTTCGGTCAATGTGCAACTGCGGATCGGTCAGACCATCAGTTTCAGCATCGCCGTTATCTGGGGAATGATCGGGCTGGCCGCAGGGGCCGTCACCGCCGAGGCTGCGCTGGCGATGATGGCCGTTCTGGCAATTGCGGTGATTGCGGTGGCGTTGGTGCGGGTCACGACCTGACCCGCATTCTCACGCGTCCTTCGGCTTCTGCCGGACCTTGTGCTTGGACAATGCACCCGACTGGTTGATCTTGTTTGCCTTGGCCAGATAGGGGTTCTTGGTCCCCTGATCGCGGAAGGTCAGACGGATCGGCGTGCCCGGCATGTCAAAATCCGCACGCAAGCCGTTCACCAGATAACGCGCATAGCTGTCGGGAATTTTGTCGGTATGCGTCGCCATGACGACAAAGGCCGGAGGCCGCGTCTTGATCTGGGTCATATAACGCAGACGGATGCGGCGACCACCGGGGGCTGGCGGCGGGTGCGCCTCGGTCATGGCGCCCAGCCATTGGTTCAGTCGGGCGGTCGGCACGCGGCGGTTCCAGACGTCATGCGCCTTGATGATCGCATTGTGCAAACGGTCCAGCCCCTTGCCCGTGCGAGCCGAGACAGTAACCAGCGGTGCGCCTTTCAACTGCGGAAGCAGACGCTCGAATGCCTCGCGCAATTCGTTCAGTTTTTGCGGCTTGTCGTCTTCAAGATCCCATTTATTCGCGGCGATCACGACGGCACGGCCTTCGGTTTCGGCGAAGTCCGCGATGCGCAGATCCTGCTGCTCGAAGGGGATGCCCACATCAAGCAGCACGACGACAACCTCGGCAAAGCGCACCGCGCGCAAGCCATCGGCAACGGAAAGCTTCTCGACCTTGTCGGTGACACGCGCCTTTTTGCGCATTCCCGCCGTATCGAAGATACGGATAGGCGTACCCATGAAATCGGCACTGACACTGATCGAGTCGCGGGTGATCCCGGCCTCGGGACCGGTCAGCAGCCGGTCCTCGCCGATGATCTTGTTGATCAGCGTCGACTTGCCCGCATTCGGACGACCGATAACGGCGATCTGCAAGGGCTTCGCGGCACTGGGACGCCAATCCTCAAGGTCTTCTGCATCATCGTCTTCGGACACGTCGACATCGGTGACGGGCGCTTGATGGACGTTCTCGGCCTCGAACACATCTGCGAGCGGCACGAGAACGCGGTACAGATCGTCCATCCCCTCGCCATGTTCGGCGGACAGTCGCAGCGGTTCGCCCAAGCCAAGCCCGTAGGCCTCAAGCACACCGGCTTCGCCAGCGCGACCCTCGGCCTTGTTAGCGGCAAGGATGACATGCTTGGCGCGTTTGCGCAGAATATCGGCGAAGTATTCGTCCGCCGCAGTCACGCCGACGCGGGCGTCGATCACGAACAGGCAGATGTCCGCTTCATCCACGGCGCGCTCGGTCAGGCGGCGCATCCGCCCTTGCAGACTGTCATCATCGACCAGTTCCAGACCGGCCGAATCGACGACGATGAAGCGCAGGTCGCCCAACCGCCCCTGCCCCTCGCGCAGATCGCGCGTGACACCCGGCTGATCATCGACCAGCGCCAGTCGTTTACCGACGAGGCGATTGAATAGCGTGGACTTACCGACATTCGGCCGCCCGACAATGGCGAGTGTGAAGCTCATCTGTATGCGATCAGTTGGCCGCCATGAGTGACGACATAAAGGGTCTGGCCTGCGACAGCCGGGGCCGCTGCGGCGCCGCCCGGGATCTCGGCAGTGCCGATCAGGGCGCCCGTTGCGGGGTCGAAGACGCGCAGATAACCGTCCGACGAGGCAAGGTAAAGCCGATTCCCTGCAAGAACCGGACCGTAGTGATTCCAGACCTTGTCCTGCTTGCGCACGATTTCCTTGGTGAAATACGGCAGCTTCTGCGCCCAGACCCTTGCGCCGTTCGACGCATCTAGCCGCAGAAGCTGGGCTTGGTCATTGACGACAAAGACAGAATTGCCTGCAACCAGAACCGGACTGGAGGCGCCTTCGGGAGCTTCCCATTTGGTTGCGCCGGTGGCCAGATCATAGGCTCCGACACGGCCCGAATTCGTGCCAGCATAGACCGTGCTGCCCACGATGACCGGATCTCCGGTCACGTCGCGGAACAGGGTAACCGAGCGGCCAAGCCGCGAACCGGCGACGTTCGCGGTCCAGATCTGGGAACCTTGCGATGTATCGACGCCGACAAGTTGGCCCGAGGTAAAGGGGAAGACAGCCGTTCCGCCAGCCACTGCCGGACCGCTGCTGCCCATAACGCCAGCCATGCCGTTATTGCCGAAGGCCCGCCACATGACCTTGCCATCCGACGCCCGAACGGCCCAACCGGTCCCGTTGCGTCCCATGACATAGGCAATGCCGTTTTCAACGGTCGGCGCGCCGCCAATCGGGGCCTCGACCCGTTGACGCCATGCGACACCACCAGTGCGGGCATCGATCGCAACCAGTTCGCCATATCCGGTCGTGGCAAAAACGCGACCACCTTCATAGGCCAGCCCGCCGCCCGAGACACTGCTGTTGCTTTCAGCCGCGGGACGAAGGTTCGTACTCCAGACGCGGCCGCCATTGGTGGCCGTCGCGGTAACAGTCGATTGCGAGTCAAGCGTATAGACAAGCCCGCCTGCAACTATGGGATCGGCCGTGATGCGATAGCGGCGATCCGAGGCCGCGCCGATCGGAGCAGCGAAGACACGGTTCGTTCCCGCGCCTAGCGCCATATTCCCCGAGGAATGGCTGGCGCTGCCCGCACGTTGCGGCCAGTCCGAGTTCCCGCGTACCGGCGGCAATGACAGGGCGGTGGTCGTCGGACCCACCGCACCCTGCACTGCAGGCCCGTCGGGCGAGGTTACAGCACGCGGGCTCAGCCGTTCACCGGGCAGAACCTCATCACGCTGGTTGCAGGCCGTCAGGGCCACGATGCCGGTCAGGGCGGCAATCAGGGGCAACCGGGTCATCGCTGTCTCCTCTTTGCGGCGCGACGGATCACGCCTTTATCGTTCCTTTGTCCCGACCGCTTTCGGCCGAACACCGGGTTATTCGGACGGGGCCACCGTCGTCGATTGCGGTCCGGGGCCTTGCGCCTCATCGGGATCGGCGCCAAGCGTGATCATCATCTCGGCAAGGCGGCGGCGCAAGGGCTCGGAAAGGCCATCCTTTTGCTGGATCTGACGGATCAGCACGATGGCGTCCTCGGTCCGGCCCGCGCCGATCAAAGCAACGGCCTTCTGCTCGAGGGCAAGCATCTCGAACGGAGCGCCGGGCTTGGACAGTGCGGCAAGGATACCGTCGCGTTGGGCCGCGTCCATTTCGGCACCAGCCACCATGACAGCCTTGAGTTGCGCCAGATCACGCAAAAGAGGTTCAAGGCCCGGCTCATCGGCGGCAGCCAGCAGGCGCTGCGAGGCCTTGTCGGCCTGACCGGCCTCGGCCTCGGCACCAGCGGCCAGCATCTCGGCCAGCACCTTGCGACCGGCCACATCGCCGGCATCGATCCCTTCAAGCGCAGCGACACGGTTCTCGGCGTCGTCGGCGGCCATGATCGCATCGCCCCACGCGCGGGCGCTGGACTCGGCGCGGCTGTTCGAATGCTCGCGCCATGCGGCTCCGCCAACCAACGCAAGGATCAGCGCGATGGCGATCCAGCCATAGCGGCGGAAAGCCGTAAACAGCCTGTCGCGGCGCAGCTCGTCGGTAACCTCGTCAATGAAGCTGTCGTTCTGGTTCGCCATGTCGTCCCCGTCTACTTTCGCGCTGTTCTATACGGGCTTGGGGCCATTTGCCAATGCCGGCGCGCGATTGGCGGGTTCACGCATTGCGGCGCAGCTCGGCCCGCCCCTTCAATACCGCCGAAGCCGAGTAGATCGCCAAGGCAGCCCAGATCATCGCAAATGCCATCATATGCCAGCCGGTGAAATTTTCCCCGAACACCATGACCGCACACAGGAACTGCAAGGTCGGATTGAGATACAGCATCAGACCCAAAGTCGACATCTCGACCCGACGCGAGGCATAGCTGAACATCACAAGTGGCACGGCCGTGATGATCCCGGACGCGGCAAGCAGCATACTTTGCCCCGCATCCGCACCAAATACGACCGGCTGGGTCAGCGCATCCGGCATAAGCTGCGCCTTTTGCAACAGAAGCCACCCCAGAGCCAGCGGCGCAAGAATTGCGACCTCGCAGGCGACAGACAGGACGGGGCCGACAGGCAGGGTCTTTTTGGTCACGCCGTAAAGCCCGAACGAGAATGCCAGCGACAGGCTGATCCATGGCGCGACACCCAGCCCCCATGTCAGCAGAACCACCGCCAAAGCCGCGATCAGCACGGCGACGGCCTGCGCCGCGTTCAGCTTCTCACCGAAAAAGACCAGCCCCATGACCACGGCAAGCAACGGGAAGATGTAATAACCCAGCGAGCTTTCAACGACATAGCCGACTTTCACCGCCCAGATGAAGATGCCCCAGTTGACGGAAATCACCAGGGCGGCAAAGGCCAGACGCAGGAAATACGGACCAAACAACACCTGCCGGAAATCGGCCAGACGGCCCTGGGCCGCCAAGATGCCGACAAAGAAGACCAGCGACCAAAGTGTACGATGGGCCAGCACCTCGATCACCGGCACATCCGAGAGCATGTGATAGAATAGCGGCGACAGACCCCAGGTCACACAGACCACGATCATGGCCCAGAATCCCTTGCTCCACTCGCTCATATCGGCCTCCGTTCGAAGCACCGGACATGCGCCCGTTTGTCGCAGAGGGCAAGAGGGGGCGCTGCGCTCGCGGCGGGTGTTTTGGCACCACGATAGAAAAAGGCCCGCCGAGCGGGCGGGCCTTGATCGAATTCCGGTTCGGGGATCAGAAGCGCGAGGCCACGTTTTCCCAGTTCACCAGATTGTTCAGGAAGTTTTCCAGATATTTCGGACGCGCGTTGCGGAAGTCGATGTAGTAGCTGTGCTCCCACACGTCGCAGCCCAGCAGAGCGGCCTGGCCGAAGCACAGCGGGTTCACGCCGTTTTCGGTCTTGGTGATTTTCAGCGAGCCGTCGGCGTCCTTGACCAGCCATGCCCAGCCCGAGCCGAACTGGCCGACGCCAGCAGCCGCGAAGTCCGCTTTGAACTTGTCGACCGAGCCGAAGGATTCGGTCAGCGCCTTTTCCAGCTCGCCCGGGATCGCGCCGGGATTCGGGCCCATCATTTCCCAGAACTGGGCGTGGTTCCAGTGCTGGCTGGCATTGTTGAAGATGCCGTTCTGCGCGACTGCGCCGGACTGGTAGGTGCCCTTGACGATGTCCTCAAGGCTTTTGCCTTCCCACTCGGTGCCCGCCACCAGCTCGTTGAGCTTGTCGACATAGGCCTTGTGGTGCTTGTCGTGGTGATACTCGAGCGTCTCTTTCGACATGCCGCCTGCAGCAAGCGCATCGTGAGCGTAAGGAAGATCGGGAAGCGTGAAAGCCATTTTCGAAGTCCTTTCCAAGGGGTTCGGAACAGGGTTCTGACACAGCTGCGATGCGGGGAAAAGCCCTGTATCGAACCGGTCGTGTCAGGCCAGTCAACGCGCCGCCTGCAGGGGGGTTCCCGCCTGATCAGCCGTCGGGCGACACGCAGCGCCCGTTGCCGCGCATGACGTTTTCGTATTCCTGCGCTTTCACTTGCAGATCGGCCCGCCCCGTCGCCTTGCTGACCTTCAGCCGGTAATCGAGCCGCTCGGTATATTGACCAGAGTGGTTTTTCACCCCCCCAAGCGCCCAGCCATAGGTCCGGCTCAGCGGGGTATCGACCGTCACAACTGCTTCTATCGGACGACGGACCAGCTTTTGCAGGATCGGATCGAACACTTCGATGCGACCCTGATGCGGCCCCGCATCCTGACGCGTGAACATCAGGAACTCGGGCACCCAGCCCGAACCGCTTTCATCGACCATCTCGCACATCATCACGCGCAGGGGTTGTTGGGCCTCTTGCCCCTGAGCCGTCAGGGGCAAGGCCAGTAACAGGGCGGCAGGCAGAAAATGGCGCATTGCAATCCGGATCAGTTCTGTCCCTAAGGAATAGTCCGGACGGGCGCGATCACAAGACAAGAACCAGAGATTCAGCGCGGGTCCAGTTGAGTCCCTGCCTGTGCCGCGCCATTCAGCAAGCCCAGCAGGTAGTCCGATACCGACCTGAAGCCGATCAGGACAAAACCGTCGCCTTGTCGCCAGACACCGCAAGCGACCTGCGCCGCGCGGGTGCGGCGCATGCCATCGGCAGGCATCTTCGCCAGATCCGCGGGACATAGCTTCATCAGAACCTGTTCGGCCTTGGCCCCTTCGATGCCGAAGGCCGAGCGCATATCGCTGACATCCAGAACCAGCGCGTGTTGACCTTCCAGAGCGGCCGTCAGGGCCACGACGGCTTCCGGCACCTCGGCCAGTGGCAGGACCAGCAAAAGCTCGTCAGGAGACATCCAACACAGACGGCGCGGCGCTTTGGCCACCATCGCCGTTGCAGCAGGGATCGCCACGCCACAGGCGGCAGCAATCGCATCTCCTGCCGCTGCCAGATCCGCGCGAATCTGGATCATGCCCAGATCGGTCAGCTTCGTGATTCTTGCGAGCGCCTCAGCCATTCGTCCGGCTCCCTTCCTTGTCGTAGAAAACCGGATCGACGATCCGCGCCCTGTAGCTCACCTGCCCCTGTACCGGAAACTCCAGCATCTCGCCCATGCGGTCGGGACCGTGCAACACCAGCCCCATCGCAATCGGCTGGTTCAGCGTCGGCGAGACATAAGTCGAGGTGACCCGCCCCTGTAGATTGCGCTGGCCGTTGGCATTCTCGCCTTCGGCCACGGCATAGACACCGTCGGGAAGCATCCGCCCATCGGTGCTTTCCAACCCGACCAGCTTCCAGCGCTCGGTCGAGGCCATGAAGCTGCGCTCTTGCGCGCGCTTGCCAATGTAGTCGGACTTTTTCTTGCTGATCGCCCAGCCAAGACCCAGATCCTGCGGGATCACGGTTCCATCCGTCTCGTCCCCGATCATGATGAAGCCCTTTTCGGCGCGCATGACGTGCATCGCCTCGGTGCCGTAAGGTGTGATGCCCAGATCAGCGCCCGACTCATGCAGTTTTTGCCACAGTTCAAGGCCGCGCTTGGCAGGAACCGCCACCTCGAAGCTGAGTTCCCCCGAGAAGCTGATGCGGTAGATGCGGGCGGGGATTCCGGCAATCGTGGCCTCGGCCCACCCCATGAAGGGCAAAGCCTCGGCGGACAGATCGATGCCACCCAGACGTTCCAGAAGCGTACGGGCCTGCGGGCCGACAACCGCGACTTGCGCCCATTGTTCGGTCACGTTCGCGGTGTAGACTTTCCAGTCCCACCACTCGCATTGCAGCCAGTCCTCCATATGGGCGTGGATCCGGTCCGCGCCACCCGTGGTGGTATGGACCAGCCATGTGTCATCGGACAGGCGGGCCGCGACACCGTCGTCGATCAGGAAACCGTTCTCGTTGCAGATCAAACCGTAACGGCATTTCCCGACCGGCAGGCTGGACATCATGCCGGTATAGATCATGTCAAGGAAACGCCCCGCATCCGGACCTTTGACCACGATCTTTCCCAGCGTCGAGGCGTCGAGCGTCCCGACCCCGCCCCGCACTGCAAGCACTTCGCGCGCGACCGCGTCGGAATGACTTTCACCGGATTGCGGATAGCAATAGGGCCTGCGCCAGTGGCCGACCGGTTCCCAATGCGCACCATGCGCCTCGTGCCAGCCGTGCATCGGAGTCTTACGCAAGGGCTGGAACAGGTCGCCGCGCGCTTCGGCAGCGATGGTGCCCAAGGTCAAGGGTGTATAGGGCGGGCGGAATGTGGTCGTGCCGGTTTGCGGGATCGGCTGCTTCAGCGCCGCCGACAGGACCGCAAGACCGTTGATATTGCTGACCTTGCCCTGATCGGTCGCCATGCCCAGCGTGGTGTAGCGCTTGGTATGTTCGACGCTTTGATAGCCTTCCTGCGCGGCCAGCTCGACATCCGAAACCTTCACATCGTTCTGGAAATCCAGCCACATCTTGAACTTCATTTTCCGGCTGGCATGCATCGGCATGACCCAAACCGGCATCAGAGGCTGTTCGGGCGCTGCGCCGGTCGCGCCAGAAACCGCAAGATCGCCCGCAGCCGCCCCGACCGGAGTGGCCATCCCCATGCCATCCGCGCCGGTCGGCGGGCGAGAGATATCAGGCAGGAACATCGCCTGCGTTTCGGACCAGATCAGCTTTCCGCCGCAATGGCTCCACAGATGGACGACAGGGGACCAGCCGCCGGACATTGCGACGCAATCGGCCTCGATGATCTCAAGCACCTTGCCCTCACCGGCATGCGAGCAGATCTTGACGGCCTCGACCGAGGTGCTGCCATTGATCCCCGCAATAGCACTGGCCGTCAGGACGCGGACGCCGCGCGCGCGAACGGATTCGGGCAGCGCGCCCGTCGCATTGGGGCGGGCGTCGATCACCGCAACCACGTCCAGACCCGCATCCAAAGCGGTCAGCGCCGTGCGATAGGCATCGTCATTATTCGTGACGACCACGATGCGTTTGCCGGGCGCGACACCGTAATCCGCGATGAAATCCCGCACCGCCGAGGCAAGGATGACGCCGGGAACATCATTACCCGCAAAGCTGAGCGGTCGCTCCAACGCGCCGGAGGCCACGATCACATGCCCCGCCCGAATGCGCCACAGACGCTGGCGCGGGATACCGGCGTCGGGATCATGATCGGCCAGCGCCTCGCGCGCCAGCAGGTAGCCATGATCGTATAGTCCGGTCGCCATCGTGTTCCGGCGCAACGTGACATTGGGCAGCGCGCGCAATTCGGACAGCAAAGCCTCGATCAGGGCCTGACCATCGGCATGGTCGGTCGGGGTGCGGCCACCCCAATGCGGGTTTTGTTCGAGCACCGTAACCGACTTGCCGTCCCTTGCCGCATCGCGCGCGGCGGTCAGACCGGCGATACCGCCACCGACCACGACCAGATCGACATGGGAATAGGCCTGTTCGTAGGTATCGGGGTCGGCCTCGGTCGGAGCCTTGCCCAAACCGGCCGAGCGGCGAATGATCGGCTCGAACAGGTGTTTCCATGCCGCTCGCGGATGGATGAAGGTCTTGTAATAGAAGCCCGCCGGAAGAAAGCGGTACATCCAGTTGTTCATCACACCGATATCGACGCTCAGGCTGGGCCAGCAATTCTGGCTGTTCGCCACCATCCCTTCCAGCAACCGGGTCGTGGTCGCGCGCTGGTTCGGCTCGAACCGCCCGCCTTCACCTAGCCCCAGCAGAGCGTTCGGCTCTTCAGCTCCGCTGGCAAGGGGACCGCGCGGGCGGTGATATTTGAACGACCGCCCCATCATCATCTGACCGCAGGCAAGCAGGGCCGAGGCAATCGTGTCGCCCTGAACCCCGCGGAATTCGCGCCCGTCAAAACGGAACGGCAATTGATAGGCGCGGTCGATCAGGCGACCGCCTTTGGACAGGCGGAAGGGTCCGGAATCGCTCATTCGGTCAGGCTTTCGGCAGAGGAGGTCTTGGTTTCGGTCCAATCGGGCTGCCAGTCCGGGCGCTTGGCGCGGATCGACGCGACGATTTCGGGCGTGGGATGCGGGTTCTGGGCCTTGTAAGTCCCGAACACCTCCAGAGTGACGGTATCGCGCGCCGCAAGGAACCATTTCCCGCAGCCATAGGCGTGCCGCCAACGTTCGAAATGGACGCCTTTGGGATTTTTGCGGGCGAACAGATAGGCCTCGAAATCGCCGTCACTGGAACCGGGGCCAAAGCGTTTCAGATGCGCCTCGCCGCCCGGATGAAGCTCGGTCTCTTCGGCAGTGATACCGCAACAGGGACAGGTCAGGGTCAGCATCAGTCACTCCTTCGGCGGCAGGACGCGCACGATATTCGACGCCCGAGCAATCTGCCGGACGTGTGTCTTGGAAATCGGAAAGAAAGCTTTGCGATGGCCACCCGTCGGGCAAGGCCAAGCGCCACGAACCATCAAAGCGATAACCGGAATGTCCGGCGCATGTGGTTCGAAATCAGCATCGGGACCGCACAACATCAGGCGGTCCGCGCGATCAATACGGCAACCGAGGGGCGGCAAGCCCCTCGGTCCAATGTGATGACGGCGCCGGCCTTAGTTGGCGGGCGGGGTCGTGGTGGTGCCAGCCGGAGCAGGCTCAGCCGGTGCGGGTGCCGGTTCGGTCGTGGCCGGAGCTGCGGGCTCGACGCTGACAGCGCCATCGGTCGGTGCAGGTGCGGGGGTCGTGACAGCGCCCGTTTCGGCGGGAGCCGTCGGCTCGGGCGTACCCCCGGACATGAACCAGTAGATGACGGCCAGCACGACGACGATAGCGCCGATGATGAGCCACAGATTGCTCTTGTTCTGTTCGGCCATGAAAAAAACTCCTTAGTCATGGTGACGTCCTGCACCAATGCGCCATGACCGAAAGAGTTCCGTTGAAATCGCAGCATTTTTCGCGGGCCGCCACGATGGGCGAAAAGCCGCCCGAGCGTCAGGGCAGGTTCACGGCGCATCAATGCGCAACCCCTGCCGCCACGCTTTCATCGATGAACCGGCCTTCCTTGAAGCGATCCAGCCCAAATTCCGCAGCCAAGGGGCCCGGCTGACCTTTCGCAACCAGTTCCGCCATCGCCCAGCCCGAACCGGGAATGGCCTTGAAGCCGCCGGTGCCCCAACCGCAATTCACGAAGATATTCCCGACCGGCGTCGTCGACAGGATCGGAGAGCGGTCGCCCGTCATATCGACGATCCCGCCCCATTGCCGCAGCATCTTCAGCCGCGACAACATCGGGAAGGTCTCGATCAGGGCGCGAATGGTTTCCTCGATATGCTGCCACGAGCCGCGCTGCGAATAGTTGTTGAACCCGTCCGTGCCGCCACCGATCACCATCTCGCCCTTGTCGGATTGCGACAGGTAGCCGTGAACGGTGTTGGCCATGATCACCAGATCGCAGCTGGGTTTCACCGGCTCGCTGACCAACGCCTGCAGGGCCATCGATTCGATCGGCAGGCGGAAGCCCGCCTTCTCGGCCATGACCGAGGAATGCCCTGCCACGACCAAGGCCAGCTTGTCACATTCGATGCGACCCTTGCCAGTGTTCACCGCCTTGACCTGACCGGCTCCGGTCTCGATTCCGGTCACTTCGCAGTTTTGGATGATGTGCATCCCCATGGCCGAGCAAGCCCGCGCATAGCCCCAAGCCACCGCGTCATGCCGCGCCGTGCCGCCGCGTTCCTGATAAAGCCCGCCCAGAACCGGATAGCGCGGCCCGTCGATATTGATGATCGGCAGCATCTGCTTGATGCGCTCGGGCGTGACCCATTCGGTCGCCACGTCCTGCAACTGGTTGGCATAGACGGTGCGCTTGTAACCGCGCACCTCATGTTCGGTCTGGGCCAGCATCAGCAAGCCGCGCGGGCTGAACATGACGTTGTAGTTCAGATCCTGCGACAGGTTTTCGTAAAGCTTCAGCGCTTTGTCATAGATCGCCGCCGATGGATCTTGCAGGTAGTTCGAGCGGATGATCGTCGTATTGCGGCCGGTATTGCCGCCGCCCAGCCAACCCTTTTCGATGATCGCGACATCGGTGATGCCGAAGTTCTTGCCAAGATAATAGGCCGTCGCCAGTCCATGCCCGCCCGCGCCGACAATGACGACCTGATATTTTTTCCTTGGCTCGGGGCTGGTCCATGCCCGTTTCCATCCGGAATGCAGACGCATCGCCTCGCGCGCGATGGCGAAAACCGAATAGCGACCGGTGCTGCTGGAAGCGGGATTGGAGGACATGGGCGCGACCTTGACTGAGATTCTCGACCCGCAGAGTGGAGCCTGGCCGCACAAGGGGCAAGTCGGCTGTGCGACGCGGTGACAGTCGATATGCGTCACGGCAGGGCGCAGATCTTCCGCCCTGATCCTTCTGTCAGAAGTCGCGGGCGTTTGACTTTTTCCGACCGCTCAAACCAGCTATGACCGGATTGCGCCATGGGAGTATGCGATGTTCTGGATCATCTGCGCCGCCTTGTCGGCTATCGTCGCGATAGCGATTGCCGCACCATTGGTGCGACGCCGCGCCGCTGGCGAGGAACCGGCCGCCGCCTATGATCTCAGGATCTATCGCGACCAGCTTCGCGAGGTCGAACGCGATGTCGAACGCCGTCTGGTCGATCCCTCCGAAGCCGAGCGTCTGCGCAACGAAATCGGTCGCAAGGTGCTTGCCGCAGACCGCGCGCTTGAGCGTGAGGGCGTCGCGGGGAGGGTATCGGGTGGACCGGCTGCGCTGGCCATTCTGGCGCTGCTGCTGGCCGGCGCGGTGGTGCTGTATGAACGGATCGGCTCGCCCCAGATGCCCGATGAGCCGATCGCATCGCGCATTTCCCTATCGGAATCCTTTTACCAGAACCGCCCCAGTCAGGCCGAGGCGGAAAAGGCTGCGCCGAAACGCGAACAGCCAGCGCCGGACCCTGAATATGGCGCTTTGATCGAACAGCTTCGCAGCACGGTCACGAAGAACCCCGACGATCCGCGCGGGCAGGAACTCCTGTCGCTGCACGAGGAACGGCTGGGCAATATGATCGCCGCGAAGCAGGCCCAAGCCAAGCTGATCGCGCTGCGTGGCGATAAGGCCACCGCCGAAGATCACATCCGTCTGGCCGCGCTGACGGTCGAATCCGCCGGTGGCATGATCACCCGCGAGGCCGAGGATGAAATCAGGCGGACGCTCGATCTTGATCACGCCAATCCGCAGGCGCGCTTCATGTCGGGGCTGGTCCAGATCCAAAGCGGTCGTCCCGATCTGGCCTTCCCGATCTGGGCGCAACTGCTTAGCGAGGGCCACCGTGACGCACCTTGGCATGACCTGATCGGCTCGGCCATTCAGGATCTGGCGTGGTTTGCCGGCCAGCCCGATTACGTCCCGCCCGAGGACCAAAAGGCTGCCCCTCTGCCCGGCCCCGATGCCGATGCAATGGCTGCCGCTGCGGACATGAGCCCAGAGGATCGCCAGCAGATGATCGAGGGCATGGTCAAGGGGCTGGAAACCCGCCTTGCCACCGAAGGCGGCACGCCCGAGGAATGGGCCCGTCTGATTTCCGCCCTTGTCGTCTTGGGCAAAAAGGACCATGCGCAGGATATCTTGGGCGAGGCGCGGACGCGCTTTGCCTCCATTCCCGAGGCGCTCGCGACGGTCGAGGCTGCGGGCAAAAAGTCGGGACTGCAATGATCTGCGAAACAATCGAGGAATTTGCCGCCGCCCTGCCCCGTTTCGGTGCGGTCGCAGGTCTGGATCTGGGCACAAAAACCATCGGCGTCGCGGTCAGCGACGGGATGCGCAGCGTCGCCTCGC
The DNA here is from genome assembly GCF_009711225.1 of Paracoccus aestuariivivens. Lineage (GTDB taxonomy): Bacteria > Pseudomonadota > Alphaproteobacteria > Rhodobacterales > Rhodobacteraceae > Paracoccus > Paracoccus aestuariivivens. The sequence continues at coordinate 419,570 of NZ_WMIE01000001.1, forward strand.
CCATCACGGTGATCCGGCGCGTCAAGTTCACCGCGGATGCCAACGAGCTGCTGAAGATTGTCGCGGACCGCGCACTGGTCGGGCTGATCCTTGGCCTGCCCCGCAATATGGACGGTTCCGAGGGGCCACGCGCGCAATCGACCCGCGCCTTCGTCCGTAATCTGGAGCGGCTGACACCTTTGCCGATCAGCTATTGGGACGAGCGCCTGTCCACCGTCGCAGCCGAACGCGCTTTGCTTGAGGCCGACACCTCGCGCAAGCGCCGCGCCGAGGTCATCGATCAGGTCGCCGCCGGATATATCCTGCAAGGCGCGCTGGATCGGCTGCGTTTTCTGGCCTGACCCTACGCCCTGCAAAAAAGAAAAGCGGCCCGTCGGGGCCGCTTTTTTTGTTTTGCCCGATCGGCTCAGTTCGCGGCGGCGGTCTTGGTGCCCAACGGGAAGGACCACATCAGCGTCTCGCCCGAGGCATCGTCCACCCCGTCATTGTCCGTCACGGTCCAGACCTGCCCATCGGGGGTGATGGCCATGCCCTCGACCTTGTCCTGAACGTAGCCGTTCCACTGTTTCAGTTCGGGGATCAGATCGCGGACGACCTTCTTTTCGACCAGCGGCAGTTCCCCACCCAAAGCCACCGGCTTGAGATCGGCCAGCGCGACCGAGGTGATCTGCTTCAGTTTGGCGGCTTGGCCGATCAGATTGTCGCGCTCGATCAGGTACATGTTGTCGCCGTGGATGGCGATTTCGGACAGACCGACCCAGCCCTCGCCTGATTCCAGCGGATAGCGCACACCGGCCCATTCGCCCGAAGCCGGATCGAATTGCAGAAGTTTGGTCTGCCCCTTGGGGTCGTCTTTCCATTCGCGCTGAACAGCCATCCAAAGCTTGCCGTCGCCGGCCAAGGCAATGCCTTCCAGCCCGAAACGGGTCGATTGCGCGACCAGATCGGCGGGCAATTCGATCGCTTGTGACACCGCGCCCCTGGGGTCGACATGCAGGATCTGATGCGGGATCTCTTTTTCGGGATTGCCTTCGCTGGCCAGCCAGAAGCCGCCCTGGTCGTCAGCCGCGATGCCCTCCAGATCCAGCTTTTCAGCCGCAGCGCCGTCCTTGGTCACGACGATTTTCCGCGTGATGCGGGCTGGCTTCGTCGCGGTTTCGATGCGGTAGATCGAAGGCTCGCTGCCATGGGCGCTGTCGCTGATCGCATAAAGCACCGCCGGATCGGTCGGATCGACGGTCAGACCCGAAAGCGCACCCCAGCCGATAAGCTGCTCGGTATCCGAAACGATAGTCGGATAGGCAGCCGTGCCTTCGGACTGCTCGAAGATCATGACATGGGCACGCGCCGCGCCGTCTTCGCCCAGATCGGTTTCGTTGGCGCTGGCAAACAGGTTGCGCTGCGGGATCGCGACTAGACCTTCCGGCCCGATGCCCGAGGGCAGCAATTGGGTCAGCTTCGGTTCAGCCGTATTGGCGACATCATAGACGCCAATGATGCTGCCGCGCTCGGAGCCGACGAACAGCAACTTCCGGTCCCCGAATTCGGCGAACTTCAAAGCTTCGGGCTCGACGCCTTTCTTGTTCGACCGACCCTCAGGATAGTGGCCGATGCGGACAAGGGCGTGTTCGAAGCTGTTTCCGGCATCATAGGCGACCGAGCCGTCACGGTTCCAGATCGTGAAACCGCGCGAGCCGCCTTTCCAGTCGCCTTCATTGGCGGTGGCGAAGTGATCGTTGTCGATCCAGCCCACGGTGTCCGGCTCGCGCGGGACGGCCTTGAGGCTGCCCGAGAAATCCAGCTTGCCGTCTTTTTCGACGTCGATTCCGTCCAGGTCGACAGTGCCAGCGCTGAAATGCGTGGCGACCTTGCCTGCAGCGTCGATGATGACGATGTGGTTGTTTTCCTGAAGCGTGACGACCAGATCGCCATTGTCGTTGAAGTCCAGATATTCCGGCTCGGGATCATCGCCGCCGACTTCGGCCAGACCGGTCAGTTCGACCATCTGCTTCGCGGCGCAATCTACCTGACCGTCCTTGATCGGCAGGCGCACGACAAAACCGGCGGGCATCTGCGGCAAGGCACCCTCGTTCACGTCCTCGTCGCGCTCGTTCTCGATGGCGACGGCCAGCATATCCCCTTTGGGCGACAACGCGACCGAGTCGGGTTGGCCGCCCAGATCGCAATTCGCCGTGACCGATTTGCTGGCCAGATCGACCGAGCGCAACACGCCCGACGGATTGGTGAAGCTTTCCGAGGTGTTCACGCCGACAAAGGCCATTTTGCCCAGAACGACGGTCGTGGTCGGCTCGCCGTCCATGGCGATATTGCCCAGCGGCTTGGGGTTTTTAGGATCGGCGATGTCGATCAGGCCAATCGCCTTCAGCGGGCTGTCGGAATAGATCAGCTCCATGCCGTCGGCGGTCGCGGTCATGATCTCGGCCGAGGTTGCGCGGGCGGCGTCCTCGCCCTTGGCCATGTTGTCGATGGTCGCAAAGCTGGAGATCCGGTTGAAAACCGGCTCGGCGAAAGCGGGCGAGGCCGCTGCCAGCGCTATGAGCGAACAGAAGGTCAGGCGGAACGTCATGTCTTCCCTCGGGGTTAAGCAAATCCCCGGCGGTGTCGCGCCAAGATGTGACATGGCCTTGTCGGCGCGATGACGGTTTCGTGACCTTTAGTCGCGTGTGATCACACGCACCTCGCGGATTGCAGCCTTAAGGCGAACGCGGGTCTCGACAGGTTCACGCGCGACGGCATCCAGTATGGCATGCATATCGCCGCGCAGCCCGTGCAACTGGTCGACCAGCGACAGAACCAGCGCCAAAGCTTCGTCGTCCAGATGGAACCCTTCGGAGAGATCGACCACCAGATGCAGGCGGGCAATGTCCAGATCGCGGAAAAGCGGTCCCGCCTCGGATTGCACCGGCTGGACGACGCCGTTGCGCATGTAGCTTTCAATCTGCTCGCGGTCGAGTTCAGGCAGTTCGACCAAAGTTTCGGTCAGGGTGTAATGCCTGCGCGTCATTTGCCCCTCCTTGGGTCATAGCCATGGTTCTCGCGCCAGTTCTCCATGAAGCGCGCCAGTTCATCGTCAATCCGTGGCGGCATGACGACCTTCAGCACGACATGCTGATCGCCGCGATGCCCCCCTTCTCCCTTGAGGCCACGCCCCTTGAGCCGCAGCTTCTGTCCGGTACTGGCACCGCGAGGAACGGTCAGCATGACGGTGCCATCGATGGTCTCGACCTCGACCTTGCCGCCCAAGACCGCCTCGTCCAAGGTGATTGGCAGGGTGGTTTCCACATCGTCGCCGTCACGTCGCCAGTCAGGGTCTTCGGCCACGACCAGTGTCAGCAGCGCATCCCCCGGCTGTCCGTCGCCATAGCCAAGGCCGCCCTTGCCGCGCAAACGGATGATCTGGCCGTCCCGTGCGCCTTCGGGGATCTTGACCTCCAACAGCGCGCCATCGGGCATGGTGATACGGGTAGAACCGCCCCGCGCCGCCGTCATGAAATCGATCTCCATGGTGAAGCGCTGGTCCTGACCGCGCATGTCGAAACTGCGCGCGCCTCCCTTCCTGCGCTGGCCGCGCTGTCCGAAAAGATCCGAGAACACATCCGACAGGTCGTCGAAATCTTGCGGGCCTTGCTGACGATAGGGATTGTCGCCCGCTTGCGCGTAATCGCGGTAGTAGTGCCGCTGAGGGCGCTCCTGTCCCGAGGCGTCGATCTCTCCCCTATCGAACCGCGCCCGTTGCTCGGGGTCTTTCAGCAGATCATAGGCTGACGAGGCCGCTTTGAAGCGTTCATGGGCATCGGGATCGGGCGTCAGGTCGGGATGATCGGTCTTGGCGATCTTGCGATAGGCCTTCTTGATTTCTTCCGGCGTCGCAGACTTGCTAACGCCCAGCGACTTGTATGGATCATCGGCCATCGCCGTTCCGTCCTTTCAACTGAAAGAGGTCAGCGAGTTAAGGACGCGACCATTTTCGACATGGGACACGAGACGGGCGATTTTGTCCAGTTTTCAACGCTTGAGTGACCCGCCCCGTCCTGCAGTCCTATTTCCGCTCGCGCGGATCATGTCTTGGGGCGAAAGGCCTTGATCCGGTTCGGGTCCGTGTCGATGAAACCCGCCCCGATCAGACCAAGGCAATAGGGTACGGCGGCAAAGACCGCATCAAGACAGGTCGCAATCGCCGAGGGCTTGCCGGGGATCGAGATCATCAGGGTGCTGCCGCGAATCCCTGCTGTCTGGCGGGACAGGATCGCGGTCGGGACTTCGCGCAGGCTGGCGCGGCGCATTTCCTCGCCGAAGCCCGGAAGCTCCTTTTCCATCACATCGGCCATGGCCTCTGGGGTCAGATCGCGGGGCGCAGGGCCGGTGCCGCCGGTGATCAGGATCAGGTCCGCCCCCTTATTGTCGCAAAGATCGCGCAAGGTGGCGGCCACGACCTCGCGGCCATCGGGGATGATGACGCGCGAGATTTCGACCGGTGAGGTGATGGTGGCGCGTAGCCAGTCCTCGGCTCCGGGGCCGCCTTTGTCCTCGTATTCGCCGCGACTGGCGCGGTCCGACACGGTGACAATCGCGATCTGGGCGGGACGGATCATGGCATGGGGCCTTTCGGAACGAAAAAGGCCGCGGGGTTATCCCGCGGCCGATCCGGTTACTTGCTGACGCGCGCGTTGCGGGTCGCGATCAGCTTCAGGCGCAGCGCGTTCAGCTTGATGAAGCCCGCCGCGTCCTTTTGGTCGTAAGCGCCGGCATCTTCCTCGAAGGTGACGTGCTTTTCGCTGTAAAGCGAGTGGTCAGACCAGCGGCCGACGCAGGTGGCCGAGCCTTTGTAAAGCTTCAGGCGGACAGTGCCGGTCACGTGCTCTTGCGACTTGTCGATCAGGGCTTGCAGCATCTCGCGCTCGGGCGAGAACCAGAAGCCGTTATAGATCAGCTCGGCATAGCGCGGCATGATCGAGTCCTTCAGGTGACCCGCGCCGGCGTCCAGCGTGATCTGCTCGATGCCGCGGTGGGCTTCCAGCAACACGGTGCCGCCGGGGGTCTCGTAGATGCCGCGCGACTTCATGCCGACGAAGCGGTTCTCGACGAAGTCCAGACGGCCGATGCCGTGCTTGCCGCCCAGCTCGTTCAACTTGGTCAGGATCGTCGCGGGCGACAGAGCCTCGCCATTGATCGCGACGGCATCGCCCTTCTCGAAGGTGACTTCGATGAATTCCGGCGTGTCGGGCGCTTCCTCGGGGGAAACGGTGCGCTGGTAGACATATTCCGGCGCGGCCTCGGCCGGGTTTTCCAGCGCCTTGCCCTCGGACGAGGTGTGCAGCAGGTTCGCGTCGACCGAGAACGGAGCCTCGCCGCGCTTGTCCTTGGCGATCGGGATCTGGTTCGTTTCGGCGAACTCGATCAGCTTGGTGCGCGAGGTCAGGTCCCATTCACGCCACGGCGCGATGACCTTGATCGAGGGGTCCAGTGCATAGGCCGACAGCTCGAAGCGAACCTGATCGTTGCCCTTGCCGGTCGCGCCATGCGCCACGGCATCGGCGCCGTGCTTATGGGCCAGTTCGACCAGATGCTTCGAAATCAGCGGGCGCGCAATCGACGTGCCCAGCAGATACAGCCCCTCATACAGCGCGTTGGCGCGGAACATCGGGAAGACGAAGTCGCGCACGAATTCTTCACGCACATCGACGATGTGGATGTTCTCGGGCTTGATGCCCAGCAGCTCGGCCTTGGCGCGCGCGGGTTCCAGTTCTTCGCCCTGGCCCAGATCGGCGGTGAAGGTGATGACCTCGCAGCCATACTCGGTCTGCAGCCATTTCAGAATGATCGAGGTGTCGAGCCCGCCCGAATAGGCAAGGACGACTTTCTTCGGCGCGTCGGACATGCGTAAGCCCCCTTTGAATGTCGCGCAGGGAATAGGACCATTTGGCGATTGTCACAAGGGGAGCATGTCGCAGCCCTTGCCAATCCGCGCGATTCGCGCCATTCGCGAGGACATGGAAAAATTTGCCGCCTCTGTCCGCCAGGCAGAGATCGCGCTGCGCGACCTCTTCGAGCCGACACCCCTGCAGAAGAACGACCACCTTTCGGCCAAATATGGCGCCGAGATCTGGCTCAAACGCGAAGACCTGACGCCGGTGCGCAGCTACAAGCTGCGCGGGGCCTTCAACGCCATGCGCAAGATCATGGCGCAGGGCGGCGCGGGCCATTTCGTCTGCGCCAGCGCCGGAAACCATGCGCAGGGCGTCGCCTTTGCCTGCCGCCATTTCGGCGCGAAAGGCACGATCTTCATGCCGGTCACCACGCCGAAGCAAAAGATCGACAAGACCCGCATCTTTGGTGGCGGCGCGGTCGAGATCGTCCTGACCGGCGATTACTTCGACCAGACACTGGCCGCCGCGCAGGAATTCTCGCGCGCGCAGGGCGCGACATTCCTGTCGCCCTTCGACGATCCGAATATCATCGAGGGCCAAGCGACCGTCGGGCTAGAGATCATGGACCAGCTTGACGAAGCCCCCGATCTGATCGTGCTGCCTGTCGGTGGCGGTGGATTGTCGGCAGGCGTGACGCGTCTGATGGGTGAGCTCTCGCCCAAGACACGCGCCGAATTTGTCGAGCCCGAGGGCGGTGCCAGCCTGCGCGAGGCGCTGTTGAACAAGGTTCCGACAACGTTACCCGCCGTCGATACCTTCGTGGACGGCGCGGCGGTGGCGCGGATCGGCACCCTGCCCTTTGCCCAGCTTGGCCAGTTCTCGGCGGATCAGGTCCATCTGGCCCCCGAGGACCGGATTTGCGCCACCATGCTGGAAATGCTGAACATCGAAGGCATCGTGCTTGAACCGGCGGGCGCCTTGGCGATCGACGCCTTGCGCGATATTCCCGACCTTGAAGGCAAACGCGTCGTCTGCGTCTGCTCGGGCGGGAATTTCGATTTCGAACGCCTGCCAGAGGTCAAGGAGCGCGCCCAGCGTTTCTCGGGACTGAAGCGTTACTTCATCCTGCGCATGCCGCAACGCCCCGGCGCTTTGCGCGATTTTCTGGAATTGCTCGGACCGGATGATGATGTCGCGCGGTTCGAATATCTCAAGAAATCGGCCCGCAATTTCGGTTCGATCCTGATCGGCATCGAAACCAGCGCACCGGAAAACCTTGACCGGCTGCGCGAACGGCTGGAAGCCGCAGGGATCGGGTATCGCGACATTACCCGCGACCCCGTGCTGGCCGAATTCCTGATCTGAGGCGTCCCGCCTCAGATCCTTTGCAGCGCCAGATTGGCGAAGTGCCGCGACCCCGGATCGACAAGCAGCCGGTGCATCGCGTCTAGCGGCACCCAATGCGCCTCGTGCCCCGGCTCGCTTGGCGGACCCAGACGCGTGATCGGACGCGCCAGCCAGACCGAGCACAGTTTCTCGGCCCAGAAGCCGTATTCCGGCATGTAGCAATAGCGGCGATAGACGCCCAGACGCTTTGGCGCGCTGATCGCCCAGCCGGTTTCCTCGAAGACCTCGCGATGCAGGGCAGCGATGGGGGATTCGCCCGGATCGACCCCGCCGCCAGGAAGTTGGAACTCGGGTTCGGGCTCGTGCTGGAATGTAAGCAGCGCCTTTCCATCGCGGATCAGGACGGCATAGGCCCCCGGTCTGCGCCGATATTCATGTGGACCGGGCGGCGGGCCGAAGCGAGGTATCATCAAGGACTCTCCATTTCGCCCCGAGACTTGCCCGCCAACGAACCAATCCGCAAGCCTCGGTCCGCCGCGATTCCAGTGCAGATCGCGGATAGCAAAAACCCCCGGAAACACGAAGTTTCCGGGGGTTTTTGTAGTGGTGCCCAGGAGAGGACTCGAACCTCCACGCCTTGCGGCACACGGACCTGAACCGTGCGCGTCTACCAATTCCGCCACCTGGGCAGGTGGTGTGAGCGGCTGATAAAGGCAGTCGAAGGTGGCGTCAACTCGATCCGACACAATTTTGAAAATTTTGATGCGGCGTCGCGAACGGTCCGACCGGCAGCACTCGGCGGAATGGGCAAAGCCGCGAGCGGACAAGCAAAACCCCCCGGAAACACGAAGTTTCCGGGGGGGTTTGTAGTGGTGCCCAGGAGAGGACTCGAACCTCCACGCCTTGCGGCACACGGACCTGAACCGTGCGCGTCTACCAATTCCGCCACCTGGGCAGGTGGTGTGAGCGGCTGATTAAAGACAGTCGCAGGGGGCGTCAATGGGGAGAAAGTCGATTCTTCATCCAGCCTTCATATTTTTCTTACGGGCCCCGATCCGCACCAAAAACCGCATGTAAACTGCCCTGACCTTTCCGGCAGCTTGTCGGTCGTTTGCCCACAGGCCTAGAAATAAAGGACAAATTCGCGCGAGGAACGGGATGCTGGCTGAAATCGCGACAATGACCTGGGACGTGATCGTCATCGGCACCGGCATCGGCGGCGGCAGCGTCGGACGCAGACTGACCGAATTGGGCCTGAAAGTCCTGTTCCTCGAGAAAGGCCCCGATCTGGGTGACGCCAAAGTTCCCGGACTGGCAATCGACCAGACCGATCCCGAAAGCCGGATGGCCGTGGGCGCATGGCCCAAGCAGATATCGGCACGACTTGACGGCAAATGGTGCGAGATCGACGGCATGATCGGCTCGAATGTCGGCGGCACCTCGGCCTTCTATGCCGCGACGCTCGAGCGGCCCGAGCGGCACGATCTGGACAATGCCGAGCACCTGCCCCATCCGACCGGCGGCTGGCCCGTCGGCTTCGAGGAAATGCGCCCCTGGTTCGAGATGGCGGAACGCTATTACGAGATCAGCGGCGAATCCGATCCGCTTGATCCGGTTCCGGCGAACCTGCCGGCGCCTCCACGGGCCTTGCCGAAGTCGGACATCGATCTGATGGCCGATCTGGTCCGTTCGGGCATGCATCCCTATCAGACCCATATGGCCGCACGCTTCGTGCCCGGATGCGAGAATTGCTTCGGTCGCCGCTGCCATCGCCGCTGCAAGATGGACGGCCGCTCGGCAGGAGTGCTTCCGGCAATGGAAAGCGGTCGTGCGACCCTGATCGACCGGTGCAACGTCTCGCGGATCGAAGCCGACGCCACCGGCGTACAATCATTGATCTGCAACCGTGATGGCGAGACGGTGACGCTCAAGGCGCATCGCTATGTGCTGGCGGGCGGCGGTCTTGGATCGCCATCCCTGATGTTGCGGTCGCGTAACGAATATTGGCCCGAGGGCTTGGGCAACCGCAACGACATGGTGGGCCGCAACCTGATGTTCCATCTTAGCGAGATCATCGCGATCTGGGCCGGACGGGGGCGCGGAGAGCCCGTCGCCTCGCGCTCGATCAGCATGCGCGATCTGTATTTCATGAATGGAGAGCGTCTTGGCACTGTGCAGTCCATGGGTCTGACCGCCGGATATGGCGAGATCCTTCACGTGCTGCACAACCGTTTCGACACATCCGCGCTGCGAAAGCTGCGTCCACTGCGCGTGGGCCTGCGTCTTCCGGCGCGGATCGCGACAACCATGCTGGGCCATGCGAAACTGTTCGTCGGCGTGCTGGAAGACCTGCCCTATGCCACGAATCGGCTGGTGCCCGATCCGACGGACGAGGACCGGTTCGTCTTCCATTACGACATCTCGGACGAACTGCGCCGCCGTCGGGCGATCTTTCGCGAAAAGATGCGCGCGGCATTCCGCCCGCACAAGGCGCTGTTCATGGCAGCGACACCGCAACTGAACTTCGCGCATCCCTGCGGCACGCTGCGCTATGGCGACGATCCGGCGTCCAGCGTTCTGGATCGGGACTGCCGCGTGCATGGTCTGGACAATCTGTATGTCACCGATTCCAGCTTCATGCCGACCTCGAACGGGGTGAATCCCAGCCTGACCATCGCGGCAAATGCGCTGCGCGTGGCGGACCGCATCGCCGAGTCGATGCGCCCGCGACTTGCCGCAGCCGAAAGCCTTGGGTAATGAGCGGGTGAAAGCACGCCATCCAAGGTCGCCACGAAGGAGCGAAAGCCATGTCCGCAGCCAAGCTTGTCACGATCTATGGTGGGTCAGGATTCGTGGGCCGTCAGATCGCAAAGGTTCTGGCCTCGCAAGGCTGGCGCGTCCGCGTCGCCGTCCGCCGCCCGAACGAGGCAGGCATCGTGCGGACCTATGGCGCCCCCGGCCAGATCGAACCCGTACCCTGCAACGTGCGCGATGACCGTTCGGTCGCAGCCTGCATGGCCGATGCCGATGCCGTGGTGAACTGCGTAGGCATTCTGGTCAAAGAAGGCAGGAACACCTTCGAGGCCATCCACGAGGAAGCCGCAGCCCGCGTCGCCCGCCTGTCGGCGGAACGCGGCGTGGCGCATTTCGTGCATATCTCGGCGCTGGGGGCCGACAAGGATTCCGACAGCCACTACGCCGCCTCGAAAGGTCGGGGCGAGGCCGCCGTGCTGGCCGCGCGCCCTGACGCGGTGATCCTGCGCCCGTCGGTCATGTTCGGCTCGGACGACCATTTCTACAACCGCATCGCGTCGGCCTCGCGGTTGGGGCCGGTCATGGCCCTGCCCGGAGCGGATGCGGAACTGCAACCGGTCTATGTGATGGATGTCGCCGCCGCCGCCGCCAAAGGCGCGACGGGCGAGGCTGCACCGGGCATTTACGAACTGGGCGGTCCCGATGTCATCACCATGCGCGAACTGGCCGGTCAGGTGCTGACCGCCATTGACCGTCGCAAACTTGTGATCGGGATGCCGTCGTTCCTGAGCGGGATCATGGCGGCCGTGCTGGACGGCGTGCAGACCCTGACGGGCGGCTTGCTGACCAACCGCATTCTGACGCGCGACCAGTTGCGCAGCCTGAAACATCCGAACAAGGTATCGGCGGATGCCAAAACCTTTGCCGATCTGGGAATCCAGCCGACGGCTGCTCCTGCTGTTATCGGCGAATATCTGTGGCGCTTCCGTCCTTCGGGGCAATACGAGTCGATGACTGCAACTGCGAAGAACCTGCGCCGGAGCTAATGGAACATAACACGATTGTCGCCGCCCTACTCGGTCTGCTGGAAGGCCTGACCGAGTTCATCCCCGTCTCATCCACCGGACATGTGCTGCTTGCCGGCCACTTTCTGGGATTTGACTCACCGGGCAGAGCCTTCGAGGTTCTGATCCAGCTCGGCGCAATCCTTGCCATTCTAGGCGTCTATTCCAAACGGATCTGGGACACCTTCACCAGCGCCCCGCATGATCCGCGCGCGCGCCGGTTCATTGCGTCAGTGCTGCTGGCCTTTCTGCCCGCAGCCGTCATCGGCGCAATGGCGCATAAGACGATCAAGGAAGTCCTGTTCGAAACCCCGATGCTGATCGCCTCGATGCTGATCCTTGGGGGCGTCGTCCTGCTGTTCGTCGACCGGATGGCGAAGAATCCGCGCTATCATGCCGCAGAGGACATCCCGATCAGCCGCGCCATCTGTATCGGTCTGATCCAGTGCCTTGCGATGATCCCCGGGGTTTCGCGCTCGGGGGCGACGATCACGGGTGCCCTGCTTCTGGGCGCTGACAAGCGATCTGCCGCCGAGTTCAGCTTCTTCCTGTCCATGCCGACCATGCTGGGCGCTTTTGTCTATGATCTCTACAAGAATCGGGACATCCTTGATGCTGCCTCGGCCACAAACATCGTGGTCGGTTTCATATGTGCGTTTTTGTCTGCGTTGGTCGTGGTCAAAGTGCTGCTCAACTACGTCTCGCAGCATGGCTACGCGGTGTTTGCTTGGTGGCGAATCATCGTCGGCGCAGCGGTTCTGGCGGCCTTGGCGGCCGGTTGGTAAACTATGCTGACCTATTTTTTGCCATTTAGCCGCTCATCCAAGGCTTCGGGCGGGAAAAATCGTTAAATAGGTCAGTCTTGCTGACTTTTAATCAATTCCGCCCTGTTTTATCAGGCTGTCAGCAGTCAGATATTCGGGGGATGCGCAGCTATGGCCACGCAAAAAATGCTGAAGTTCGTCACCATCGGGCGCGAGATGCCCGAGAAGCGTGACGCAGCTGTCCGCTCGGAAGACTTTCACGAGATCTATCGCGAATTCGCCGCAGCCAAAGCCACGGAACAAGCCAGCCGGTGCAGCCAATGTGGTGTGCCTTATTGCCAGTCGCATTGCCCGCTTCATAACAATATTCCGGACTGGTTGCGCCTGACCGCCGAAGGCCGCACGCAGGAAGCCTATCTGCGCAGCCAGGAGACCAACACCTTCCCCGAGATCTGCGGCCGCATCTGCCCGCAGGACCGGTTGTGCGAAGGCAATTGCGTCATCGAGCAATCGGGCCACGGCACCGTGACCATCGGCGCGATCGAGAAATACATCACCGACACCGCATGGGAAGAAGGCTGGGTCCAGCCCATCGTTCCCGCGGTCGAGCGTCCTGAATCCATCGGCATCATCGGTGCCGGCCCCGGTGGCCTTGCCGCTGCCGACCGCCTGCGCCGCATGGGCTATCAGGTCACGGTCTACGACCGCCACGACCGCGCGGGCGGGCTGATGATCTATGGCATTCCCGGCTTCAAGCTGGAGAAACCGGTCGTCGAGCGCCGCAACAAGCTGCTGGCCGATGCCGGTGTCGAATTCGTCCTGAATGCCAATGTCGGCGAGGATATCAGCTTCGACGCGATCCGCGGCAAGCATGATGCGGTGTTGATTGCGACCGGCGTCTACAAGACCCGCGATCTGGACATCGACAATGCCGATGCCAAGGGCGTCGTGGCGGCGCTGGACTATCTGACGGCCTCGAACCGCGTCGATCTGGGCGACGAGATCCCCGATTACGAGGATGGCGAACTGAACGCGAACGGCAAGCGCGTCGTGGTCATCGGCGGTGGAGATACCGCCATGGACTGCGTCCGCACCGCGATCCGCCAAGGCGCGCAATCGGTGAAATGCCTCTATCGTCGCGACCGCGCCAACATGCCCGGTTCGCAGCGCGAAGTGCAGAATGCCGAGGAAGAAGGCGTCGAATTCGTCTGGCTTTCCGCCCCCGGCGCATTCAGCGGCCATGTCACCGGCGAAGCGATGGAAGCGCAGGAAAGCGACGTTGACGAGGTGGGCGATGTCCCGACCATCAGCGCCGTGCGCGTGCAAAAGATGCGTCTGGGCGCGCCGGACGTGACGGGTCGCCAGTCGCCCGAACTGATCGAGGGTGCGGATTACGACGAGCCCGCCGATCTGGTCATCAAGGCGCTTGGCTTCGAGCCGGAAGAACTGCCGAAGCTTTGGGGCGTGGACGGGTTGGAAGTGACCCGCTGGGGCACGATCAAGGCCGATTTCCAGACGCACCAGACCAGCCTGCCCGGCGTCTTTGCCGTGGGCGACATCGTGCGCGGCGCAAGCCTTGTCGTCTGGGCAATCCGTGACGGCCGCGAGGCCGCCGAAAGCATCGCCGGATTCCTCTCCGGCGCTGCCCGCGTCGCCGCAGAATAGGACTGTGACCATGGTGCACAAGCCGTACACAGGCTGTACACCGCGCGTACACCGGCAGCGAGCGTTGCATGTTGCGCGCGGATCGGCAGCTCCGGCAGGACTGTCAGTCTTGCTGACCCTTTTTGCGCTACCCGCGCTGGCGGCGAATTTCACGCCGCCGCAGGGTTGCCAGCTGGAAGTCACGGTGCAGAACCGCGGCTGTTCGGTCTCGCAGCATTACCGTTGCAGCGGGGATACGCCGGGCGATCAATGGGTGACCTATTTCACCCCCGATGGCCCGACCTACCAGTCGCGCATCGACGCCGAGACGCGCTGGATGGAAAGCACCGATCTGGCCACCGGTCTGGTCGACACGCTGGAAGACGGGGCAAGGGACGACGCGTCGTTCTCGACCCTGCTGAAAACCGGCGCGGATGATTTCGACTTCTGGACGCGCTCGAACAGCGGCGAGCGGCTGCACCATATCGGTCGTGACCGCTTGACCGGCGAGAAGATCGACATTGACGGGGTCGAACTGGAGATCACGCATTTCCAGCTGAAGACCCTGAGCGAATCCGGTGACGAGCTGATCAACCGCGAAGGTCAGCAATTCATCAGCCGCGCCCAAGGGCGCTTTTACGGCGGCATCGAAAAGTCCACGGATTGGACAGGTGCCGCCGAGAACTCGAATGACAGTCCGGTGAGCTTTTCCTTTCCGGGCCAGCCCGGATTTGGCTCGACCAAGCCGGAATATGATTGCGACCTGCAGATGGTCCGTGGCGGCAAGCCCGACCTGATGAGGCAGCTTATGATCTTGAAGGAGGCTCGGACGTGATGGACTGGGAACAAAAGGAACAGGCCCGCCGCGACTGGATGGCGGAAAACTCGCTTTACCGTGCCGAGGACGAGCATTCGTCCTGCGGCGTCGGTCTGGTGGTCAATCTGGATGGCAAGTCCAGCCGCAAGGTTGTCGAGGCCGGTATCAACGCGCTGAAGGCGATCTGGCACCGCGGTGCGGTCGATGCCGATGGCAAGACCGGCGACGGCGCGGGCATCCATGTGCAGATCCCCGTCCCCTTCTTCTACGATCAGGTCCGCCGCACCGGGCATGAGCCGGATCAATCCAAGCTGATCGCCGTCGGCCAGTGCTTCCTGCCGCGCACCAATTTCGCCGCGCAAGAGGCCTGCCGGACCATCGTGGAATCCGAAGTCCTGCGCATGGGCCACTATATCTATGGCTGGCGCCACGTTCCGGTGAACACGAGCGTTTTGGGCGAGAAAGCCAACGCGACCCGCCCCGAGATCGAGCAGATCCTGATCCGTTGCGAAAAGGACATCGACCACGAGCAGTTCGAGCGTGAGCTTTACATCATCCGCCGCCGGATCGAGAAAGCCGCCATCGCGGCGCAGATCGGGGGCCTGTATCTTTGCACCCTGTCCTGCCGCTCGATCATCTACAAAGGCATGATGCTGGCCGAGCAGGTCGCGGAATTCTATCCCGACCTCAAGGACGAGCGCTTTGAATCGGCCTTCGCGATCTATCACCAGCGCTATTCGACCAACACCTTCCCGCAATGGTGGCTGGCCCAGCCCTTCCGCATGCTGGCCCATAACGGCGAGATCAACACGCTTCGCGGCAACTCGAACTGGATGCGCAGCCACGAGATCCGCATGGCCAGCCGCACCTTTGGCGAGATGGCCGAGGATATCAAGCCGATCATCCCCGCCGGTTCGTCTGACTCGGCGGCACTGGATGCGGTGTTCGAGGTCATGGTGCGTTCGGGCCGTTCTGCTCCGATGACCAAGACAATGCTGGTGCCGGAAGCGTGGTCGAAAGCCACGACCGACATGCCGAAAGCATGGGCCGACATGTACGCCTATTGCAACGCCGTGATGGAGCCGTGGGACGGTCCCGCAGCACTCGCGATGACCGATGGCCGCTGGGTTTGCGGCGGTCTGGACCGCAACGGTCTGCGTCCGCTGCGCTATGTCGTGACCGGTGACAACCTGCTGATCGCGGGCTCGGAAGCGGGCATGGTTCCGGTCAACGAAAGCAATGTGCGCGAAAAAGGCGCGCTCGGGCCGGGGCAGTTGATCGCCGTCGATATGAAGGACGGCAAGCTTTACCACGACCGCGAGATCAAGAACCGCCTTGCCAACAGCCAGCCCTTTGGCGAGTGGCTTGAAAAGGTCGTCGAGCTTTCCGAAGTGATGAAGGATCTGCCCGAGCAGGTCGTCTTCGCGGGCGACGAACTGCGCCGCCGCCAGATCGCGGCCGGCTACACGATCGAAGAGATCGAGACCATGCTGACCCCCATGGCCGAGGACGGGAAAGAAGCCCTTGCCTCGATGGGTGACGACACGCCGCCTGCGGTCCTGTCGGGGCAATATCGCCCGATGTCGCATTTCTTCCGCCAGAACTTCAGCCAGGTCACCAACCCGCCGATCGACAGCTTGCGCGAAACCCGCGTGATGTCGCTGAAGACGCGGTTCGGCAACCTCAAGAACGTGCTGGATGAATCCTCGGCCCAGACCGAGATTCTGGTGCTGGAATCGCCCTTTGTCGCGAATGGCGAATTCGCCGAGATGACCAAGCTGTTCGGCGATACCGTGACGCTGATCGACTGCACCTTCGCCGACGGAGCCGGCCCCGAAGCCATGTCGGAAGCTTTGGCCCGTATCCGCGCCGAAGCCGAGGACGCCGTCCGTTCGGGCGCGGGCCACCTGCTGCTGACCGACGAGCGTCTGGGCGAGGACCGCATCGGTCTGCCGATGATCCTTGCGACCAGCGCGGTGCATAGCTGGCTGACCCGCAAGGGGTTGCGGACCTTCTGCTCGCTCAACGTGCGTTCGGCGGAATGCATCGACCCGCATTACTTCGCGGTGCTGATCGGCTGCGGCGCGACCACGGTGAACCCGTATCTGGCGCAGGACACCATCGCCGAGCGGATCGAGCGCGGCCTGCTGACCGGCTCGCTGATCGAGAACATGCGCAACTATCGCGAGGCGATCGACGGCGGTCTGCTGAAGATCATGGCGAAGATGGGCATCTCGGTCCTGTCGTCCTATCGCGGCGGTCTGAACTTCGAGGCCGTGGGTCTGTCCCGCGCCATGGTCGCCGAGTATTTCCCCGGCATGCAGTCGCGCATCTCGGGCATCGGTCTGCATGGTCTGCAAGCCAAACTGGAGGACGTGCACGCCAAGGGCTTCCAAAGCCAGGCGACCGACCTGCTGCCGGTCGGCGGCTTCTACAAGGCGCGCCGCTCGGGCGAGAAGCACGCATGGGAAGCCAACACCATGCGCCTGCTGCAGCTTGCCTGCGAGAAAGCGTCCTACGACGTCTGGAAGCAGTTCACCGCGACGATGCGGGCGAACCCGCCGATCCATCTGCGCGACCTGCTGGACATCAAATCGCTGGGCAAGCCGGTGCCGCTGGAAGAGGTCGAATCGATCACCTCGATCCGCAAGCGCTTCGTGACGCCGGGCATGTCGCTGGGGGCGCTTGGGCCGGAAGCCCACATGACCCTGAACATCGCCATGAACCGGATCGGCGCGAAGTCGGACTCGGGCGAAGGCGGTGAAGACCCGGCGCATAGCCACCCGCTGCCGAATGGCGACAACCCCTGCGCCAAGATCAAGCAGGTGGCCTCGGGTCGTTTCGGCGTCACCGCCGAATACCTGAACGCCTGCGAAGAGCTGGAAATCAAGGTTGCCCAAGGCGCGAAACCCGGCGAGGGCGGCCAGCTTCCCGGCATGAAGGTCACCGACCTGATCGCCCGCCTGCGTCACTCGACCAAGGGCGTCACGCTGATCTCTCCGCCGCCGCATCACGACATCTACTCGATCGAGGATCTGGCGCAGCTCATCTATGACCTGAAGCAGATCAACCCGCGCGCCAAGATCACGGTGAAGCTGGTGGCGTCGTCAGGCGTCGGCACGATCGCGGCGGGTGTGGCCAAGGCTAAGGCCGACATCATCCTGATCTCGGGCCATAACGGTGGCACGGGCGCATCGCCCGCGACCTCGATCAAATATGCCGGTCTTCCGTGGGAGATGGGTCTGACCGAGGCGCATCAGGTTCTGGCGATGAACCGTCTGCGCGACCGCGTCACCCTGCGCACCGATGGTGGTCTACGGACGGGCCGCGACATCGTCATGGCCGCGATGATGGGTGCCGAGGAATACGGCATCGGCACCGCCGCCCTGATCGCGATGGGCTGCATCATGGTCCGTCAGTGCCAGTCGAACACCTGCCCGGTGGGCGTCTGCACGCAGGACGAAAAGCTGCGCGCCATGTTCAACGGCTCTGCGGACAAGGTGGTCAACCTGATCACCTTCTACGCCACCGAAGTCCGCGAGATCCTTGCCAGCATCGGCGCCCGTTCGCTGGACGAGGTGATCGGTCGCGCCGATCTGCTGACGCAGGTCAGCCGTGGTGACAAGTCGCTGGATGACCTCGACCTGAACCCGCTGCTGATCACCGTCGATGGCTCGGAAAAGATCGTCTACGACCGCTCGAAGCCGCGCAACGCGGTGCCGGACACGCTGGACGCCGAGATCATCCGCGATGCCAGCCGCTTCTTCTCGGATGGCGAGAAGATGCAGCTGTCCTACGCGGTGCGGAACACCCTGCGGACCGTCGGCACGCGGACCTCGTCGATGATCGTCCAGACCTTCGGGATGCGGAACAACCTGCAACCTGACCACCTGACGGTTCGCCTGACGGGTTCGGCGGGTCAGTCGCTGGGGGCCTTCGCGGCTCCGGGTCTGAAGATCGAGGTTTCGGGCGATGCGAACGACTATGTCGGCAAGGGTCTGTCGGGCGGCACGATCACCGTGCGTCCGCCGATGGCCAGCCCGCTGGTCGCCGCTGACAACACCATCATCGGCAACACCGTGCTTTACGGGGCTACCGATGGTTACCTGTTCGCGGCAGGCCGCGCGGGTGAGCGTTTCGCGGTGCGGAACTCGGGTGCGAAAGTCGTGATCGAGGGCTGCGGCTCGAACGGTTGCGAATACATGACCGGCGGCGTCGCCGTGATCCTTGGCCGTATCGGCGCGAACTTCGGCGCGGGTATGACCGGCGGCATGGCCTATCTTTACGACCGCGAGGGTCTGGCGCGCGATTACATCAACGCCGAGACGCTGATCCTATGCCCCGTGACCCAAGCCCATTGGGAAGCCGAGCTGAAAGGTCTGATCGAGCGGCACTACAAGGAAACCAACTCGCGTCGGGCAAGCGACATCCTGCAGAACTGGGCCGAGGAAAAGGCCTATTTCCTGCAGGTCTGCCCGAAAGAGATGCTGCCGCATCTGAAGCATCCGATTGCCGAGGTGGACGATCTGGCCGCCGTTCCGGCCGAGTGAACCTGAAACGGGGGCCGATTGGCCCCCGTTTTCATTTCCGCCCCTCGCCGACGGTCCGGCTAGCTTGCCGGATCAAATCCGAACACGCGCAGTTCCTGCGAACAGCGGCAGGCCGCAGCGAGCTTTGCGGCCCATTCCACCGCTGCCTCGCGGGTCGGCAGTTCCAGCACCGCGAAGCCGCCATTGATTCGGCTACCGGGATATATCCGGGACGATACTGCCCCATCGGCGGAAACCAGCACCGGTGCGACCGATTCGTCGATACCGCCGCCAAAGACATAGACACCGGCCCGCTTGGCCTCTTCGATCACCGCATGGGAATCGGTGTCGATCATGGGAAGTTCGTCGTCGGAAACGACAAAGGCTTCGCTGGGAAACGAGATGAGATATTTGGCCATAGCGCCATGATGGGCCTCGTGGTGAGTCGAGGCAACTGCACATCCTGCCAATCCGGCTGACCGCAATCCGACGGTTGGCGAAGGCAACGAACCCCGCTAAAACGCCCTTTCAAGGGATTCGAACAGGGAAGCGCGTATGTCCGCGACCGAAAGAATCGCGATCGGCAGCATTTTCGTCGGCATCCTCGTCCTGAGCCTCAAGACCTTGTCATGGTGGCTGACGGGATCGGTCGCGCTGTTGTCGGATGCGATGGAAAGCATCGTGAACGTCGCGACCGCCGTCGCGGCGCTGATCGCAATCCGCGTGGCCGCGCGCCCCGCCGACCGTGAACATCCCTATGGCCACCACAAGGCCGAGTTTTTCAGCGCCGTGCTGGAAGGCGCGATGATCATCGTCGCCGCCCTGCTGATCCTGCGCGAGGCGGTGCATGGCTTCATGAATCCGCGCGTACTGGATGCTCCGCTTGAAGGGTTGCTGATCAATATCGGGGCCAGCGTCATCAATGCGTGGTGGTGCTGGGTGCTGATCTCGCGCGGGCGGAAGCTGCGTTCTCCGGCACTGCTGGCCGACGGGCACCATCTGCTGTCGGATGTGCTGTCCTCGGGCGGGGTGGTGATCGGAGTCACGCTTGCGGTGATTTCGGGCTGGGCCGTTCTGGACCCCGCGCTGGCGGCGCTGGTCGCGGTAAACATCCTGTGGTCGGGCTGGAAAGTCATGACCAGATCCCTATCGGGCCTGATGGACGAGGCCGTGGCCGAGGACACGCTGGACAAGATCCGCGGCACGATCTCGGATCATGCCACCGGCGCGATCGAGGCGCATGACCTGCGCACCCGCCATGCCGGACCCAAGACCTTCATCGACTTCCATCTGGTGGTGGACGGCCAGACCACAGTCGAGCAGGCGCATGACATCTGCGACCGCGTCGAGCAGGCGTTGCGCCGCGAACTGCCCGAGTCGACGATCACGATCCACGTGGAACCCGAACACAAGGCCAAGCATTCCGGCGTTCTGGTGATCTGACGGCAATATTGCGCGGCGCGCCTGCGGCTGTCACATTTCCGTCCGGGGACCGGAGGAAATTACATGGCACAGATTTGCGTGGCGCGATGCGCTTAGGCGGATCATCGGGCACGGTTTGGCGCGCCGTTCTGGGGTCGGCGGGGCTGGCGCTGACCGTCTGGCTTTGCGCGCAATGGGCCAATCAGCATTATCTGACAGCGGGGCTGGGGCGGGCCTCGACCGCGCTGCGGCTGACGGTGAACGCCTTGCAGGCCGATCTGGCCCGCTACGAGGTCGTGCCGCAACTGGTCGGCGATCTGGACCTGATCCATCAACTTGCCGCCGATCCGGAAAATCCAGATCTGCGCGCCCGTACCAATCTGTGGCTGGCCGAGCAGAATCTGGCCGTGCAGGCCTCGGATATCTATCTGATCCTGCCCGATGGCGAAACGATCGCCCATTCGACCCACGAAGGGCCGAACAGCTTCATCGGCCAGAATTTCAGCTACCGCCCCTATTTCATCGACGCGATGGCGGGGCGGACGGCAAGGTTCTATGGCGTCGGCACGACGTCGGGGGTGCGAGGCTATTATTTCTCGGCGCCGGTTCGGGACGATCTGGGACGGATAACGGCGGTTGTCGCGGTCAAGATCGGGGTCGAACGGATCGAGGCATCATGGCGCGGCGGCGAATATCGCGTGCTGGTCACCGATCCCGACGGCACGGCCTTCTTGTCCTCGGAACCAAGCTGGCTGTATCATAGCCTGCACCCCCTGACGCCAGAACGCATGGCGCGCAGCATCGCCGTGCGGCGCTATGCCGAGACGCCGTTGGCAGAGTTTCCGAATCAAGCCGACACCCAGTTTGACGTGCCGATGCTGCGTTTGACCGATCGCACGGGGCCGCAGGAGTACATCATCGCCTCGGAACTGATGCCGGATGCGGGCTGGACGGTGCATGTGCTGCTCAACAGTGCCGAGTTGCGATCCGAGGCGCGGTTGGCGGTGCTTGGTCTGATCTTGCTGTTAACGGCGGCGGGTTTCGGCGCGCTGATGTGGCGGCAGCGCCGCGTGCAGACTGCTCAACGTCTGGCGATCGAGCGTTTCGCCCATGCCGAGCTTGAGCGTCGCGTCGACGAACGTACCGCCGCCTTGGCGCAGGTGAACGGCCAGCTTGAGCAGGAAATCGCGGAACGCCGCGCGACCGAGGCCGAGTTGCGGGCAACGCAGGCAAGTTTGGTGCAGGTTGGCAAGCTGGCGGCCTTGGGGCAGATGTCGGCGTCGCTGTCGCACGAGATCAACCAGCCCTTGGCGGCGGCACGGAACTATGCCGACAGCGCCGCCATCCTGATCGAGCGCGGGGACTTGGCTCGGGCGCGCGAGAATATCGGCCAGATCCTGTTGCTGGTCGATCGCATGGCCGCCATAGGAAAACATCTGCGGCAGGCGGCACGGAAGCCCGACGATGTTCTGGGCGCGGTGACCCTTGCCCCGCTGCTGGACGAAACCCGCACCATCGTCGAGGCGCGGCTGGCCAGTTCCGGCGCGGTGCTGGATTGCGATCTGCCGCGTGATCTACCTGCCCTGCGCGCGGGTCCTACACGGCTGCAGCAGGTGCTGGTCAACCTGATCTCCAACGCCGCCGACGCGGTCGAGAATGCGCCGGATCGCCGGATCACCCTGACCGCGCGGGCCGAGGGGGATCAGGTCGCGATCCGTGTCCGTGACCGTGGCGCGGGCATCCCCGAGGCGATTCTACCTCGGATTTTCGATCCGTTCTTCACCACCAAGGGCGTGGGCGCGGGGCTGGGCCTGGGCCTGTCCATCACCGCCAATATCATCCGCGATTTCGGCGGCGAAATCACCTGCCGCAATGCCGCGACAGGGGCCGAGTTCTGTATCCGCCTGCCCATCGCCAAACCCGCCGAGGTTGCCGCATGAGTCGTGTTCTGTTGATCGACGATGACGAGCAGATGCGCTCCTCAACCGCGCAGGCGCTGGATCTGGCGGGGTTTGCCGTCGATGCGCTGAGTTCGGGCGACGAGGCACTGGCTTTGGCGGGGCCGGGCTTTGCTGGCGTTGTCGTCAGCGACATCCGCATGCCGGGGATGGACGGCATGACCCTGTTGGGGCGGCTGCATGAAATCGACCCCGAAATCCCGGTCATTCTTGTCACCGGCCATGCCGAGGTTCCCTTGGCGGTCGAGGCGATCCGCGGCGGGGCCTATGATTTCATCGAGAAGCCTTTTGTCGTGCAGGAACTGGCAACCGTGATCCGCCGCGCCTTGGAACATCGTGGGCTGATTTTGGAGAATCGTCGCCTTCGCGCCGTCGCGGGCAAGCGCGACGATGTCGAGGCGCGCTTGCCGGGCCGTACGCAGGTCATGGTCGATCTGCGCTACCGCTTGCGGGCGATCGGGGCCTCGGATGCAGATGCGCTGATCATTGGCCCGACCGGGGCTGGCAAAGAGGTCGCTGCCCGCACTTTGCATGACATCTCCTCGCGCGCGGGTCGACCCTTTATCGCGATCAATTGCGCCGCCTTGCCCGAGGCGCTGATCGAATCGGAACTGTTCGGACACGAGGCGGGGGCCTTTCCCGGCGCGCTGCGGCCCCGTTATGGCAAGTTCGAACATGCCCGAGGCGGCACGGTGCTGCTGGATGAGATCGGCTCGATGCCGCTGGAATTGCAGGCGAAACTTCTACGCGTCTTGCAGGAACGAGTGATCACGCGGCTGGGCTCGAACGATCCGGTGCCGCTTGATGTACGGTTCATTGCCACCAGCAAGGTCGATCTGGCGACGCTGGTCGCCCAAGGCGCATTCCGCGAGGATCTGTTCTGGCGGCTGAACGTCGCCGTGCTGCATGTGCCGCCGCTGGCCGCGCGGCGCGAGGATATTCCGCTGCTGTTCCTACAGTTGCTTCGGGAATCCGCTGCGCGCCATAACGTACCCGAGCGAGAGGCTCCGGCGAGCCTGCTCTCTAGCCTTGCCGCGCGGGACTGGCCCGGCAACGTGCGTGAGTTGCGCAATCTGGCCGAGCGTCTTGTGCTGGGTTTGGACGGGGCCGAATCCCTGCCCCCCTCGGGCGCGCGTCTGGCCGAGCGTGTCGCGGATTTCGAGCGCAGCCTGATCGCCGGGACTATCGCCGCGCATGGCGGGCGGCTGCGTCCGGTCTATGAGACCTTGGGGATTTCCCGAAAGACGCTTTACGAAAAAATGCAACGCTACGCCTTGGACCGTCATCTGATCGTCGAGACCCCCGGAGAAGATGTTTGATGGGTGGATTTCCACCCATCTCGGATAGCGGCTTGTTACCTTTTCTACCCAATTCCTGCCCTATTGCCGCCCGACACCACCGCGCCACCGGATAATTCCTTTTGCGCGATGGCCATGCTTCGCGCAGTCTGTCAGCCAGCGGCGGCATCGGGAGTGACCGCCGATTTCATTCCTTGGGAGGGGAAGATGGCTTTCAAGAAGCTTCTCGGTGCGCTTGTCGCCGCCACGATGCTGACCGCTCCGGCCTTTGCCGCGGGCTATCCGGAACGCCAGATCACCATGGTCGTGCCGTTCTCGGCCGGGGGGCCGACCGATACCGTGGCGCGTCTGGTCGCCGAGAAGATGTCCAGCGATCTGGGCCAGCAGATTGTCGTTGAAAACGTCGGCGGCGCTGGCGGCACCCTGGGCGCGGGTCAGGTCGCCAAGGCCGAGGCTGATGGCTACACCGTGCTGTTGCACCATATCGGCATGGCAACCTCGGCCACACTTTACCGCAACCTTGCCTATGACACCCTGAACGCCTTTGAATATGTCGGGCTTGTCACCGAGGTGCCGATGGTCGTCGTCGCTCGCAAGGATTTCGAACCGGCGGATTTCAATGCCTTCAAGGATTACGTCAAAGCGAATGGCGACAAGCTGACTCTGGCCAATGCCGGAATCGGCGCGGCCTCGCATCTGTGCGGGATGCTGCTGATGCAGGCGCTGGAAACGCCGCTGGTCACGGTTCCCTATAAGGGCACCGGCCCCGCGATGACCGACCTTCTGGGCGGGCAGACCGACATCATGTGCGACCAGACCACCAACACCACGCAGCAAATCCAGGGCGGCACGATCAAGGCCTATGCCGTGACCACGCCCGAGCGTCTGCCGCTGTTCCCCGACCTACCGACGGCCAAGGAATCGGGCCTCGACAGTCTGGAATTCGCGATCTGGCACGGCATCTACACGCCCAAGGGCACGCCCGCCGAGGTGAATGAGCGCCTGTCCAAGGCCCTGCAGGCAGCGCTCGCCGATGGCGGCGTGATCAAGGCCATGGCCGATCTGGGCACCGCCCCCTCGCCCGCCGAGGATGCCACCCCCGCCGCGCTGAAGGCCAAGCTGGAAGCCGAGATCACCCGCTGGAAACCGGTGATCGACGCCGCTGGCACCTACGCCGACTGATCCTTCCGGTCCCGCCGCGCCTGCCGTGGCGGGATCGATTCCGACAGGGGGAAGAACATGTCCGCAAAACCCAAGGACAGAACCGATATCGCGACCGGACTGCTGCTGATGGCGGCGGCGGTTTTTTTTGGCTGGCAGACGATGGGGCTGGAGATCGGCACCTCGTTGCGGATGGGGCCGGGTTATTTCCCGATGGTCCTGTCGGGCCTGCTGTTCCTGCTGGGGCTGCTGGTCTTTCTGAAAGCTTTCGGGCGCGAGGACGAGCCTTTCGGCAAGGTCGCTTGGCGCGGCATGGCCTTCATCCTGCCTGCTCCAGTCTTTTTCGGCCTGACGGTGCGCGGCTTGGGCTTCGTGCCGGCGCTATTTCTGGCGGCGCTGATCGCGGCGCAGGCCTCGACCCGGCTGAAGCCGTTGCACGGGCTGGTGCTGGCGGTGATCGTCACCATCGCCTCGACGCTGATCTTCAGCTACGGGCTGGGCCTGCCCTTCCGCCGCTTCGGCCCTTGGCTGCAATTCTGAGGGGGCGGGGATGGATCTGCTAAACAACCTCGCGCTTGGCTTCTCGGTCGCCTCGTCGCTGGCCAATATGGCCTTCTGCCTGATCGGGGTGATCCTTGGCACGCTGATCGGCGTCTTGCCCGGCATCGGGGCCACGGCGACCATCGCCATGCTGCTACCGATCACCTTCCAGCTTGAGCCGGTCTCGTCGCTGATCATGCTCGCTGGCATCTATTACGGCGCGCAATATGGCGGCTCGACCACGGCGATCCTGATCAACATGCCGGGCGAAAGTTCCTCGGCCGTGACCGCCATCGACGGCTACCAGATGGCGCGGAAGGGTCGCGCCGGGACCGCACTGGCAACCGCCGCGATAGGGTCGTTCTTTGCCGGGACCGTGGCGACCTTTCTGGTGGCGATCTTCGCGCCGCCCTTGACCACGATCGCGCTGAAATTCGGCGCGGCGGAATATTTCAGTCTGATGGTCATGGGGCTGGTCATGTCGGTGGCGCTGGCGCATGGCTCCGTCCTGAAGGCGCTGGCCATGGTGGTGCTGGGCCTGCTGCTGGGCCTCGTCGGCACCGATATCTATACCGGCGCGCCGCGCTTCACGCTGGGCATCACGCAATATGCGGATGGGCTGAATTTCGTGGCCCTCGCCGTCGGCGTCTTCGGCATCGCCGAGATCCTGCGCAACCTTGAGGACGAGCATGATCGCGAGGTGATGACCAAGAACATCAACCGCCTGTTCCCCACCCGCGAGGAATTGCGCCAGATGGTCGGCCCGGTCCTGCGCGGCACAGCGGTCGGCTCGGTCCTAGGCATCCTGCCCGGCGGCGGGGCGATCCTTGCCAGCTTCGCCAGCTACACGGTGGAAAAGAAGATCTCGAAACACCCCGAGGAATTCGGCAAGGGCGCGCTGGCGGGCGTCGCTGGCCCCGAAAGCGCGAACAACGCGGGCGCGCAGACCAGCTTTATCCCGCTGCTGACACTGGGCATCCCCGCAAACCCGGTCATGGCGCTGATGATTGGCGCGATGATCATCCAAGGCATCGTGCCGGGCCCGAATGTCGTGACCGAGCAGCCCGCGCTGTTCTGGGGCATCATCGCCAGCATGTGGATCGGCAACCTGATGCTGGTGGTGCTGAACCTGCCGTTGATCGGGCTATGGGTGAAGCTGCTGACTGTGCCCTATTACATCCTGTTCCCGATCATCATGGCGATGTGTTCGATCGGGGTCTATTCGGTCGCCTCGAACACCTTTGACCTATACGCCGTCGCCTTCTTCGGACTGCTCGGATACCTGATGTCCAAGCTGCGCTGCGAGCCTGCGCCCCTGCTGCTGGGCTTTGTCCTTGGCCCGCTGCTCGAGGAAAACCTGCGCCGCGCCATGATCCTGTCGCGCGGCGATCCCACCACCTTCATCACCCGCCCGATCAGCGCGACGCTGCTTTTGCTGACCGCCGCCGTGCTGGTGCTGGTCTTCTTGCCGCAGATCCGCAAGCGCCGGGACGAGGTCTTCACCGAAAGCGACGCATGATCACTAAAGGGAGGAAGAACATGACAATGAAACTGACCCGCCGCCTGATGCTGGGCGCGGCCATGGCGATGGGACTGGCGGGGGCGGCAAGCGCCGCCTTCCCCGAGCGCCAGATCACGCTGGTGATCCCCTTCGCCGCCGGAGGCTCGACCGATGTGGTGGGCCGGATCGTCGCCGAGCGGATGGGCAAGGCGCTCGGCCAGCAGATCGTCGTGCAAAACGTGGGCGGCGCGGGCGGCAGCCTTGGCGCGCAGCAGGTGGCAAAGGCCGATGCCGATGGCTACACGATCCTGATGGGCACGGTCGCGACCCATGCGCTGAACCCGCTGATCCTGAAGCAGAAGCCCTATGATCCGGTCGCGGATTTCGCGCCGGTCTCACTGCTGGTTCTGGTCCCGAACGTCCTGGCGGTGAACCCTGAACTGCCGGTGAACTCGGTGCAGGAGCTGATCGATCTGGCGAAGAAAGAGGATCTGTCCTTTGCCTCCTCGGGCAATGGCACGCCGCTGCATCTGTCGGGCGCGCTGTTCAACTCGATGGCGGGGACCGAGATCGCGCATATCCCCTATAAGGGTTCGGGTCCGGCGCTGACGGATGTGCTGGGAAATCAGGTGCCGATCATCTTCGACAACCTGCCTTCGGCATCTGGCCATATCACCAGTGGCAAGCTGAAGGCGCTGGGAGTCACGACCAAGGAACGCGCCCCATCCTTCCCCGATGTCCCGGCCATTGCCGAGACCCTGCCCGGCTATGAAACCTATAGCTGGAACGCGCTTTTCGCCCCCGCAGGCACCCCGCCCGAGGCGATTGCCGCGCTGAACAAGGCCGCGCTGGAAGCCATGGCCGATCCCGAGGTCGCGAAACGCATGGGCGAATTCTCGGCCACCATCGTCGCCTCATCGCCCGACGATCTGGGCAAGCATGTCGCGACTGAGATGGCGAAATGGGAGCCGGTGGTGAAAGCCGCCAATGTAAGTCTGGATTAGGGTCGGCTGCGCCAACCGTCATGTCATTCAAACAGATTTCGTAACGCGGGCCTATGTCGGGTCCGCGTTTTTCGTTTCGGATGATCCGAGGGGGCGCGGCCATAACGCCCTAAACCGGCTCAACTGTGGCTGGTGCAGTGGCGCAACGGCGGTGCAGACAAATACCAAACATAATGCCCGACTTTTGAAATTAAGCTGGTAACCTCTGCGCAGATAACTCGGCTTTCAGGATGGGAATTGGCATGCGCAGTTTCTGGCTCGATGGTGCGTTCGGGATCACCTCCCGATTGAAATGGCAACCAAAGCCGAAACGAAGCCAAGCCCTTCCGAAGGGCAACGCCACAGCCAAATGCCAAAGCCTAGGGACAGGCTTGATGCTGGCCTTGTCCTTGGGGGTCGTTTTGCACGCCGCCCCTGTCATGGCCCAGCAGGCCCCGGTGGTGGGAACAACGGCGGTCGTCTCGAAAGACATCGCCGAAAGCGCCGAATTTACCGGTCGGGTCGAGGCGGTGGATCGGGTCGATATTCTGGCCCGTGTTTCCGGCTTCCTACTGTCGGTCGGCTTTCAGGAAGGGCAGCGGGTCGCCAAAGGCCAAACCCTGTTCGAGATCGAGCCCGATTCCTACAAGGCCGACATTGCCCAGATCGAAGGCCAGATCGGCTCGGCACAAGCGGAAAAGACGCTGGCCGATCTTGAGGTGGCACGTCAGCAGGAACTGTATGACCGCAAGGTTTCGGCCCTGAACATCCTGCAGCAGGCACAGGCCCAGCAGGGCAAGATCGCCGGACAGCTGCAGCAGCTTCAGGGCGCTCTGCAGAACGCGGAACTGAACCTGTCCTATGCCACGATCGCCGCCCCATTCGATGGGCGGGTCGGGCTGACGGATATGTCGATCGGGGCCTTTGTCTCGCCGCAAAGCGGCGCATTGGTGACGATCACCAGCGTCGATCCGATCCACGTCACCTTTCCGGTGCCGGAGGCCGAGTTGCTGAACTATATCGCGCGCGGCACGGGTGGACCCGGAGGACCGCCCTTGGGTGTGCATATCACGCTTTCGAATGGTCAGGTCTATCCGCAGGCCGGAGCGATCGAGGTCGTGGACCCTCAGGTACAGGAAGGAACTGACACGGTCCGCGTGCGCGCGACATTCCCGAACCCCGACGGATTACTGCGCGACGGCCAGCTTGTGCGGGTGACGCTGACACAGGATGCGGGAACGCAATCGCTGACTGTTCCTGCACAGGCCTTGCAGCGCGATCAGGGCGGCTATTTCGTGCTGGTGGTCGGACCGGAAAACAAGGTCGAAAAACGCGTCGTCACCTTCGGTCGCCTTGCCGGAGCCGAAGTCGTCATCAGCGGCGGCGTAAGGGCCGGAGAGCAGGTCATCACCGAGGGCGCGCAACGGGCAAGACCCGGCGCGACTGTGACACCGCAACCAGCTAGCGCGGCTCCGGTGACCGGCAGCCCCTCTGCTCCGACCAAGACGGCGGAGTAACCGGATGCTCTCGAAAATCTTCATTCATCGCCCGCGTATGGCGCTGGTGATTTCCATCGTCATCACGCTTGCGGGGCTAATCTCGCTGACCCGCCTGCCCGTCGCGCAATTCCCCGATATCGTGCCGCCACAGGTTCAGGTGACGGCGGTCTATCCCGGCGCGGGCGCGGATGTCGTCGAGGCGACCGTCGCCCAACCGATCGAGGCGCAGGTCGTTGGCGTCTCGGACATGCTGTACATGAAATCGACCAGCGGAGCGGATGGCAGCTACAGCCTGACCGTCACCTTCGCGCCCGGCACAGATCCCGATATCAACACCGTCAACCTGCAGAACCGCGTCAGTCTGGCGGAAGCATCGCTGCCCGACGAGGTGACACGCAGCGGCGTTCGGACCAAGAAGAAATCCTCGGCGCTGCTGCAGGTGATCAACATCGTATCCAGCGACAGCAGCCATGACGACCTGTTCCTGTCGAACTTCGCGACGATCAACGTGCTCGACAATATCAAGCGCGTGCCGGGTGTCGGCGATGCCACGCTGTTCGGCGCACAGGATTACTCGATGCGGGTCTGGCTGGATATCGACAGCCTGACCAATCTGGAAATGACACCCGACGATGTGATCGCGGCGATTCAGGCACAGAACGTTCAGGCCGCAATCGGTCGCGTCGGGGCGCAGCCCATGACCAACGACCCGACCTTCCAGCTGACCATCCAGACCGAGGGTCGTCTGGCCTCGGTCGAGGCGTTCAACAGGATCGTAATCCGCGCGCAGGCAGACGGGTCCTTCGTGCGGCTCGGGGATGTGGCGCGGGTAGAACTGGGCGCGAAATCTCTGGACAGCGAAAGCCGGTTGAATGGCCAGCCCACGGCGATGATCGGGGTCTACCTTGCCCCCGGCGCGAACGCGATGCAGACCTCCGAGGCAATTGCCGCCACCCTGCGCCAGGCCGAGCAAGCCTTTCCGCAAGGCATAAGCTGGTCGGTCCCCTACGACTCGGTCAGTTTCGTCAAGGCCAGTATCCACGAGGTCATCAAGACCCTGATCGAGGCATTCATCCTTGTCGTGATCGTGGTCTTCCTGTTCCTTGGCAGCGTCCGGATGACGATCATCCCGCTGATCGCGGTGCCGGTTTCGCTGATCGGCGCGATGGCCTTCATGCTGGCGCTGGGGTTCTCGCTGAACACGATCTCGCTTCTGGCGCTGGTGCTGGCCATCGGCATCGTCGTCGACGACGCCATCGTCGTGATCGAGAACGTCGAGAAGGTGATGGAGGACCACCCCGAACTGTCCGTCCCCGAGGCGACCGAACTTGCGATGGAGCAGATCACCGCCCCGATCATCGCGATCACGCTGGTCCTGTTGTCCGTCTTCGTTCCGGTTGCCTTCATCCCCGGCATCAGCGGCACGATCTTCAAGCAATTCGCGGTGGCAGTGTCTTTTTCGATGCTGATTTCGGCCTTGAACGCGCTGACGCTTAGCCCTGCCCTGTGCTCGTTGCTGCTCAAGCGGCACGAGGGGCCGAAACGCGGGCCTTTGGCGTGGATATCGCGCCAGATCGACCGGGTCGGTCTGGGCTATGCCTATGTTGTGGGCGCATTGGCGCGGCGGGCATTGCTGGCGCTGGTGTTTCTGGCCGTCGCAATCTTTGGCGCGGGCTACCTGTTCAAGACATCGCCTTCGGGCTTTCTGCCGACCGAGGATCAGGGCGCCTATTTTGTCGAACTAAAGCTGCCCGACGGGGCCTCGATCAACCGCACCCGCCAGACTATGGCCGAGGTCTATAGCCAGCTGAAGGATGCCCCCGGTGTCGCCACGGTCGAGACGGTGACAGGTTACAGCTTTATCGACGGATTGGCGAAATCGAATAGCGGTTTCGCGATCGTCATCATGAAGCCCTTTGAGGAACGGACCGGCGCCGATGAAACCGTCGATGCATCATTGGCCTATACCCGCCAAAAACTGGCCGGTCTGACGACGGCGCTGGCGATCCCCTTCAATCTGCCCCCGATCATCGGGCTGGGGACCGGATCGGGGTTCGAATACCAGCTTCTGTCCTTGCAGGGGGCCGAACCGATAGACCTTGATGCGACGGCCAAGGGCATGGTGACGTCAGCGCATGGCGATCAACGCTTGCAGGGCGTCTATACGACGTTCTCGGCCAGTTCCCCGATCCTGCACCTCGATCTGGACCGCGAAAAACTGCAAACGCTGGGCGTCGATGTCAGCACGTTGTTCCGCGCCATGCAGGCGACATTGGGCGGCTATTACGTCAACGACATCAACCTGTTCGGTCGTACATGGCAGGTGAATGTGCAGGGCGAGGAAAGATATCGCGCCAGCGTCTATGACATCGGCCGCATCCATGTCCGCAACAATCAGGGTGAAATGGTGCCCATCCGCGCGGTCGCGAATGTCTCGCTGGCTGCTGGCCCGCAATCCCTGATCCGCTACAACAATTACCGCAGCGTGACCCTTGCCGGAGGACCGGCAACCGGCGTGTCTTCGGGCGAGGCACTGACCGCGATGGAGGAAGTCTCGGCAGCCGCACTTCCCACCGGCTACAGCTTCGAATGGACCGGCACAGCCCAGCAGGAAAAAGAGGCCGCAGGAAAGACGCCCATCGTCCTTAGCCTTGCGGTCCTTTTCGCCTATCTGTTTCTGGTCGCGCTTTATGAAAGCTGGACGATTCCAGTCGCCGTGCTGCTTTCGGTCGCGTTTGCCGTGTGCGGCGCGTTGATCTCGCTGCGGCTATGGGGGCTCGACAACAACATCTACGCGCAGATCGGGCTGGTGGTGTTGATCGCACTTGCCGCCAAGAACGCGATCCTGATCGTCGAATTCGCCATGGAGCGGCGCAAGCACGGCCAACCTGTCACGGATGCAGCCATAGACGGCGCAAGGGCACGCTTCCGTGCCGTGATGATGACCAGCTTTGCCTTTATCGCGGGGCTATACCCACTGGTCGTGGCCGAAGGCGCCTCGATGCTGGCCCGTCGAGGCGTCGGCGTGCCAGTTTTCGGTGGCATGATCGCCGCCGCGCTGATCGGCATCTTCATCATCCCCCCGCTGTATGTCATCGCGCAAACCCTGCGCGAAAAGGTGCATGGACAGGGAAAAGCTGACTGAACGCCACTCTACCGGCTCCTAGCCGTGACGATCACGTTCGTATTGCGTCATGGCCGGAAATTCGGGCAACCAGCCCTCGCGCCGGATCGTCCAGTTTTCATAGGTCGGCACGAACCCGTCCGGCGCATCCAGAGATCCAAGATAAACCTCGGTCTCGTCCCCCGTCCGCGCGAAGACCGAAGACCCGCAGCGCGGGCAAAAATGCCTTCCCGCGTATTCGCGCGTCTCGCCCGTAACTGTCACCGCGTCCGACGGAAAGATGGCCGCCGCATAGAAGACCGCTCCATGATGTTTGCGGCAGTCAAGACAGTGGCAGATGCCGACCCGATCCGGCCTGCCCTTGGCCAAGATCCGAACATCGCCGCACAGGCAGCCACCGGAAAGTTCATCCATCGAAGCGAACCTTTCTTACCCGAAAGCGAAGCACCATAGACCGTCCGGCATCTCCTGCAAAAACATTGCGGAATGGGCGGCACGACACATCAGAGCGGGCCGCACCGAATAGCCTTATGTCGTCGCTGGTCGCATGATTTTCTGCCGGAGTCATGCATCTTACGATTTGAACCGGACCTCGGCCAAGAACCCGTCGGGCTTGTCCGGTGCGGGTGAGGTCAGGCGCAGCGAAGTACCGGAATTGCGGGCGATGGTCTCGACAATGGCAAGGCCAAGGCCCGAGCCCGGATTCTGGCTGCCCGCGCGTTCAAAGCGCCGCGTCAGCTTGGCCAGTGCGTCGGGGGCGACAGGCGGCCCGGAATTTTCCACGACCAGTGACGACGCAGACAGACGCACGGTCACGGGCGGCGTGCCATGGACCAGCGCATTCTCGATCAGGTTGCGGGCAAGAACGGCAAAGGAGTCGATATCCATGGCAATCGGCGCGGGAACGTCGGTCAGCTCCAACCGCACCCGCCCGTCGAACTCCGAGGCCAGCAGACGCAACACCGGGACCATGTCATGCAGCCCGTGATCGCGGCCCGAAATGCCCTCGGCACGGGCCAGATCAAGCAGCTTTTCCGACAGTCGCGAAAGGCGGCGCAGCGAGGTTGCGATACCTTCGGCGCGGGCGCGGGTCTCGGGGTCCCTGGTTTCCGCAATCAGGCGCTGGGTCTGGGCCAAAGTGGCGGCGATGGGGGTGCGCAGCTCATGCGCGGCATTCGAGGAAAAATCCCGCTCGGCGGTCAGGGCGATGTCCAGCTGCGCCATCAGCTGATCGACCGCCTTCTGGATCGGCTCCAGCTCGGCGGGTAGGTCTTTCAGCCCCAGCGGGCGCAGGTCGCGAGCATCGCGCCCGGCCACCTCGCGTGACAGATCGTCAACGGGCGCAAGGCGGCGGCGGGTGAACCAGCTGATGCCCAGAAAGGCCAATGGCAGCAGCAGGATCGAGGGCAGAAGCATCCCCGCCAGCGTCTCTCGCGCGGCAGCACCGCGTTCCTCAAGCGGCGCCGCAATCTGCAACAGCCCGCCGCCTTCGGTTTTCAGTGTCAGAACCCGCATGTCGCCCGCATCCGAAAAGCCCTCGTCAATGGTCGCGGAGAACAGTGTGTCATCGGCATTGCGCGAGCGGAAAAGGACCTGCCTATCCGGTCCGGTCATTTGGGCCACCAGATCGCTGCGCCGAGGGGTGCCGCGCTGAATATCCTCGATCGCCAAAATCCGGTCGGCGGTGCGGCCAAGGGCGGCGTCATAGACCTCGTCGATCTCGCGGCGCAGGATAGTCCAGCCGACCAGCAGCGCGATCAGCCAAGTCAGGACGATGCCCGCGCCAAAGCCAAGGGCAAGATCGCGTCGCAGGCTGCGGGGGCGGGGCATGGGAACTCCATCACTGGGCCCGTTCATTGAACGGCCGGATTCCCCGCCACGTCCAGCCGCAATTTCTATTCGCGGCCCAGCAACAGGGGTTCGCTAGTCGGGCTTTCCGTCAGCACCGGGCGGGGCCTGCCGCTGCGCCGGATCAGCCATGCCGCGCCCAGCAGATCGACCGCGCCGACCAGCGCACGCTGCAGGTTAGAATAGTTCGAGCGCCCCGCGACACGAGCGCGATGGGTGACGGGAGTGACCAGAACCTCCCACCCGTCGCGGCGGATCATCGCCGGGGTGAAGCGGTGGATATGGTCAAAGAACGGCATCGCCAGCCAAGCCTCTCGCCGGAACAGCTTCAGCCCGCAGCCGGAATCCGCGACCCCGTCCTGCAGCGCGGCATTGCGCAAAGCGTTGGCCAGACGCGAGGCAATGCGCTTGCTGGCCGGGTCGCGCCGTCCCTGACGCTGACCCTGCACCATCCCGACCCGCGCCGCGGGCGCGATGGCAAGGGCGGCGATTAGGACCTGGATCTGGTCGGGCGGGTTCTGCCCGTCGCCGTCCAGCGTCGCGACCCAGTCATGCCGCGCCGCCGTGACGCCGCTGCGGATCGTCGCTGATTGTCCGCTGCACCGCGCGTGGCGGATCAGGCGCAGGCGTGGTTCGTGCGCGGCCAGTTCCAGCACCCGCGCAGCGGTGGCATCCTGCGAGCCGTCATCGACGATGATGACCTCGATCGCGCGCTCGGGCAGGGCGGCGAAGCATTCGGTGATCAGTCCGGCGATCGCGCCTTCTTCGTTATGGCAGGGAATGACGACGGAGAGAGAGGTGACGCTCATCTGCATGCCTCATTGTTTTGTTTGTCTTGGTCAGAGGAAACCCACAGCCCGTAAGACTGGCCGCGGAAGGTGATGATGTCCGAGGGCGAGGGTTCTTGCGCCGCGCGTTCGGTGGGCATGACAAGGATGCGGGCGGGGCGTTCGGCCAGCCATGCAAGCCCTGCTCCGGGCGCGTCGAACAGCTTCACAGGGTTGCGAAGGCGTCCGGCAAAATTGAACTCGCCCGCGTAATTGCTGCCGACCAGACCGACGCCCTCCTCGTCATGCAAAGCAAGGCGGCGGCCCAGATTGCCCGCGTCATAGACCTCGGTCATGCGGCCCAGAAACAGGGTGGAAACCGACAGGACGATCGCGCTGCTCGCAAGGGCCGCTGTCATGCCTCCGCGCCAGACCAGCAAGGCGGCGGTCAGGGCCAGAGCGGTCGCAAGTAGCGCGGGCGCAAGCGGCTTGGCCGCGATACCCCATTCCGTGGGGCCAAAGCCAAGGATGATCGCGCTCAGCAGCAGGGCCAAAGCCATAGGCACCAGCGCCGCCACCCGCAGCGGCAGACGTGGCAAGGTCAGCGCCGGGGCAAAAGCGATGGCCACGGCGGGCAGCATCGGCAGCAGGTAATGCGCCTGCTTGCCGCTGATCAGGCTGAAGATCGCGAAAGTTGCAAGGGTCCAGACCGCCAGAGGCCCCGGCAGTCGTGCCGCGCGCCAGCTGGCAAGGGACCAACCCCAAGGCCAGATCAGCAGCGGAGCCATGGCAAGGAAGAACCAGATCGGCTTTTGATGGGCAAATGAGTCGACCACCCTTCCGGCGCTTTGGGTCCATAGAACGGCGGTACGATATTCCGAGCCGCCCGCGATCAGCGCCGGACCCAGCCACAGCCCGACAAGGCCAAGGCCGGTCAGCAGACCCAGTGCCAGACCCTTGGCGGCTTGTCTCCAACCGATCCCGGCCCAAAGCGGCGTGGCCAGCGCCACGGGCAGCAGATGGACCAGAATGACCGGCCCTTTGGCCAGCGCGCCAAGCGCCAGCGCCGCGCCCCAGCCGAGCCATGCCGCCCGCCCGCGTGAGGCCACCCCGGTCAATGCGGTGACGCCCAGCACGGTGGCCAAGGTCTGCATCGCGTCGAACATGGTTAGCCCGGCAAAGAAGCTAAAGCCCAGCATTCCTGCCAGCACCAGCGCAGCATGGCCGCCGATTTCGGGCGTGTCGGGGACCAGCTTGCGCGCCAATCGCGCCGTCGCCCAGATCGAGGCCAGCCCGAAAGCCGGCGCGACGAGCCGTGCCGCGATCTCGGACGGTCCGGTGACCAGCCAGACAAGGTTGATCAGCCAGAACAGCAAAGGCGGCTTGTGGCTATAGGGCAACCCGTTCAGATGCGGGACCAGCCAGTCGCCGGAAAGCCGCATCTCCCAGGCGACGGTCAGATAGCGGGTCTCGTCGATGGGAATGGCGGGGCGCAGCAGGACGCCCGGCACCGACAGCCCTGCAAACAGGAGCATCGCCAGCGCCAGCGGCGGAACCACCAGCGTGTCGCGCCGGATCTGCGAGATCTGGTCGCTCATGCAGGGACCTTGGTTGCGGCCTCGGTCCGGATCAGGCGCAGATTGCGCAGATAGACGGCCAACCCTGCAGCCTGTCCGATGATGAAGACCGGATCGCGCCGCGCGATCGCATAGGCCAGCAGCGTGACCCCGCCCGCAAGGCTAAGCCACCAAAATGCCAAGGGGATGACGCTGCGGCCCTGCCTTTCGCTGGTGATCCACTGGACCAGAAATCGGGCGCTGAACAGCATCTGGCCTAAAAACCCG
The DNA here is from genome assembly GCF_009711225.1 of Paracoccus aestuariivivens. GTDB lineage: Bacteria > Pseudomonadota > Alphaproteobacteria > Rhodobacterales > Rhodobacteraceae > Paracoccus > Paracoccus aestuariivivens. Next base: position 456,322 of record NZ_WMIE01000001.1, read on the forward strand.
ATGCCAAGCCAAAGGTTGGATGTGGTCATGTTCCCGTCCATGCAGTCCCGCCCTGGTCGCCATTGGTGCGGCCCGGATCATCGTTTCTGCGGCGGGGTTAGACGGCGAAGCTGAAGCGAAGCTGAACGCCGGACAGGTTATTTCGGGATGCGGTATCCCAAGCCACGCTGGGTCTGGATGCTGTCACGGCCCAGCTTGCGGCGCAACCGACTGACATAGACCTCGACCGTGTTGCTTTCGACGCCTTCCTCGAAGCTGTACAGCCGGTCCTCGATCTCGGGGCGCGAGACATAGCGCCCCGCATTGCGCAGCAGCGTCTCAAGCACGATCCATTCGCGGCGACCCAGATCGACCGGCCCCTCTGGCCCGGTTACCTGCCGTGCGGCCAGATCGATGCGGAACGCGCCAAGCACCATCAGCGGATTGGGATTGCCGTTATAGCGGCGGGCGACAGCCCCGATGCGGGCCGAAAGCTCGGACAGGTCAAAAGGTTTGACCAGATAGTCGTCGGCACCGGCATTCAGCCCCTCTATCCGGTTCGAAATGCGGTCCATCGCCGTCAGGATGATCACCGGCGTGGTGGCACCACGCCCGCGCAGGGCACGCAGAAACGGGATGCCTCGCCCGTCGGGTAGCATCAGGTCCAGCAGGATCAGATCATAATCGACGGTCTCGACGCAGGCCTCGGCATCGGCCAAGTCGCGCACCCAATCTGCCAGATGGCCATCGGCGACGATCTGTTCGCGGACTGCGAAACCCAGCCCCGCGTCATCCTCAACCAGCAGGATCCGCATGATCGCCCCTTTCGTGATTGCCGTTCAGCTTGCCTTCAGCTTCGCGCTGCAAGGACGCGGCATGACAGAATCATCCGCCCCCTCCCGCCCTTTTCGATCGTTTCTTTTCGCAACGGCAATCCTTGTCCTGCAAGCCATTTGCCTTGCCGTAGTCTGGGCCATGCATCTGCAGGCCAGCGGTAATTTCCACGAGGTCATCAAGGGAGAGCTTTACCGCTCGGCCCAACCTGACGGGGCGCAACTGGCGGATTGGGCGCAAAAGCACGGCTTTCGCAGCGTGCTAAACCTTCGCGGCGCCTCGGACGGGACGTGGTATGCCGAGGAAATCGCGACCTCGCAGCGGCTGGGGCTAGAGCATGCCGATTTCGGCATGAGCGCCGGGAAGCCTCTGTCGCAGGAACGTGCCGATCAGTTGATCGCCCTGATGCGGCGCCTGCCTAAGCCGCTTTTGATCCATTGCAAGCAGGGCGCGGACCGGACGGGACTGGCCTCGGCACTGTATCTGGCCACGAAAGGCGCAGGCGAGGACGAAGCCGAGGGGCAGATCTCGTTCCGCTATGGCCATGTCGGCCTGCCGCTGACCGCCGCATGGCCGATGGATCAAAGCTGGGAGGCGCTGGAACCCTCGCTGGGGTTCGAAAGCTGATCCGGCGGGCTCTCGCCCAATCCGACTGATTTGGTCAGACCAATCTTGACTTTTATTCTAAACATTCATCTAAGCCGCGCAGAACCTTTCGCCCAATACAGGTTGTATCCATGCTTGCGCGCCTTCTCGCCCTGACCACGACGCTTTGCGCCGTCCAATTCTCGGCGGCCCTTGCCGACCCGATCACGCTGACCGACATTGCCGGGCGCGAAGTCACCGTCGAGGCCCCCGCCAAGCGCATCATCCTTGGCGAAGGCCGCCAGATCTATCTGCTGGGCGCGCTGGAGCGTGAAGACCCCTTCGCCCGCGTCGTCGGCTGGCGCGAGGATCTGCATCAGGCCGATCCTGACACCTATGCCGCCTATGCCGCGAAATTCCCGCAACTGAAGGATCTGCCGACCTTTGGCGGCTTCAAGGACGGCACGTTCGATGTCGAGCAGGCCGCCGCGCTGAAGCCCGATGTCATGCTGATGAACCTTGAATCCAAGGCCGCGACCGAGGATGCGGGCTATGACAAGAAGCTGGCCGCATTGGGCATCCCGATCGTCTACGTCGATTTCCGCGAAGACCCGGTCGCCCATAGCGTCAAATCCATGGAGATCATGGGCAAGCTGGTCGGCAAGGAAGACCGTGCCAAGGAATATGTCGATTTCGTCGACCAGCAGATGAAGCGCGTGACCGATGTCATCGCCAAATCCGACATCAAGCGGCCCTTGGTGTTCGTTGATCGCGCCGGTGGGTATTCCGACGATTGCTGCATGACCTTCGGGAATGGCAATTTCGGCGAATATGTCGAAATCGCGGGCGGCACGAATATCGCCAAGGACATCCTGCCGACCACCTTCGGCACGCTGAACCCCGAACAGATCATCGCCGCGAACCCCGATCAGGTCATCGTCACCGGCGGCCAATGGGAGGCCTATGTGCCGGGCGGTGCATGGGTCGGTGTCGGCCCCGGCTCGGACATGAAGGCCGCGCATGACAAGCTGGAAGCGCTGACCAAGCGCACCGCGATGACCGGCATCAAAGCGGTCGACACCGGCAACTTCCACGCCATATGGCACCAGTTCTACGACAATCCCTATTACTTCGTTGCGGTCCAACAGCTGGCGAAATGGCTGCAGCCGGAACTGTTCGCCGATCTCGACCCCGAGGCGACGCTGAAGGAACTGCACACGCGCTTCCTGCCGGTCGATTACCAGCCGGGCTACTGGGTCTCGCTCAATGACAAGTAAGACCGATCCTCAGGATCAGGTTGTGGCGGGGCGCGATTTTTATCGCGCCCTCGTCATTCGCCGGCAGCTGATCCTTGTGGCGCTGGCGGCGGCGCTGGTCCTTAGCCTTTGCACCGATCTGGCGCTTGGTCCGGCGCGCTATTCCCTGTCCGAGGTGGTCACCGCCCTACTGCGTCCCGGTTCCGTCGATGAACGCGTCCGCGTCATCTTGTGGGAAATCCGCATGCCCGTCGCCCTGATGGCGATGACGGTGGGGGCAAGCCTGTCGATTGCGGGCATGCAGATGCAGACCATCCTGAACAACCCGCTGGCCAGCCCCTTCACGCTGGGCATCTCGGCCGGGGCGGGGTTCGGGGCGGCCTTGGCGCTGGCCTTTGGCGTGGCGCTTTTTCCCTTTGCCATCGAATATGTCATTCCGGTCAATGCCTTCCTGATGGCGATGCTGACTTCGCTTGCGATCTACGGCCTCAGCCTGCGGCGCGGTGTCAGCAGCGAGACCATCGTGCTTCTGGGCATTGCGCTGGTCTTCATCTTCAACGCGCTGATGTCGCTGATCCAGTTCTTCGCCAGCCAACAGGCCGTGGCCGCCGTCGTCTTCTGGACCATGGGCAGCCTGACGAAAGCCACTTGGCCCAAGCTCTGGATCTCGCTTGCGGTGCTGGCGCTGTCGGTGCCGCTGCTGACGCGGCGCGGCTGGGCGCTGACCGCGATGCGGCTGGGCGATGCGAAAGCCGAAAGCATCGGCGTCAAGCTGCGCAGCCTGCGGCTTGAAGTGCTGGTGATCGTCAGCCTGCTGGCCTCGATCTCGGTGTCATTCGTCGGCACGATCGGCTTTGTCGGTCTGGTCGGCCCGCATATCGCGCGGATGCTGCTGGGCGAGGATCAGCGCTTCCTTTTGCCCGGCGCGGCGCTGGCGGGTGCGTTGATCCTGTCGGTGGGCTCGGTCCTGTCGAAAATGATCATCCCCGGCACAGTCATCCCGATCGGCATCATCACCTCGATCGTGGGGATTCCCTTCTTCCTTTACCTGATCCTGAGCCGCAGGGGGGCATCATGGTAAGCCTGCAACTGACGGACCTTGGCGCGGCCTATCGTGGCCACAAGGTATTTGCAGAGATATCGACCCCTGCCCTGCAAGGCGGTCAGTTGGTCGCACTGCTCGGGCCTAACGGAGCGGGAAAATCGACGCTGTTCCGCCGCATCTTCGGACTGCTTTCCGGTCCCGGCCAGATCAGGATCGAGGGCGCCACCGCCGCCCGCCCCATCGCCTATATGCCGCAGGACAATGGCGCTCGGCCGGTGCTTTCGGTTTACGAATCCATTCTTCTGGCCCGCATGCAGGGCCGTCGCCTGAAAGTCCTGCCCGAGGATCATGCCGAGGTCGAACGGGTGCTAAACCTGCTCAGCATCACCCATCTACGCGGGCACAATGTTGGGGATCTCAGCGGCGGCCAGCGCCAGATGGTCAACGCGGCACAGGCTTTGGCGCAGCAACCGCAGATCCTGCTGATGGACGAGCCGACGTCGGCGCTGGATCTGAGCCGCCAGATCGACCTGATGTCGCTGCTACATCGCCTGACCCGCGAGCAGGGACTACTAATCATCGTCGCCATGCATGATCTGGGCCACGCCCTTCGATTTGCCGACGCGGCAATGGTCGTCAATCGAGGCCGGATGGTCGCCTGTGGCCCCACGCATGGAGTGGTCACCGCAAACCTTCTGCGCGAAGTCTTCGAGGTCGAGGCACGGGTCGAACCCTGTTCGAAAGGCACGCCACAACTCGTCGTTGAGGGACGCGCGGCGCAACCTGCTTGAACGCCCGCCAGATAGTCTGGGTCGGCAAGGTATCGTGCCGGTATCACTGTCAGTTCCAGGTGCCGAATGCCAGTCTTCTGCTGTCCGGAAAACCGGCAAGCCGTCATTGGGAGAACTCAACGGATGACCGGATAAAGTTGTGCTGATGGCGAGACGAAGAAATTTCGCTTAACACGGTCGGCCAATATATCGCTACAGAACCGCGGCTACCCTTAACGTCGAAAACGTTCGTGTCGCAGGGCAGCAGTGTTCCGGGTGTCCCCAAGCAATCATTCAGGCCAGGTCCGGCGAGCGGCAGGCAGGAACGATTGGCCGTCTCGCTGTTGATTTCCGCCCAGAGCTTCCCCGCCTTGCCAATCCGTTGGGCAGGTCATTGCCGGTTTCAAGGAGCAAGCCATCGGAGGCACCGTCAGTTCGAGCCCGATGGCGATAGCCCGTTCGCTGTAGCCAAGATTGGTGGTGATGATGACGCTGGTGCGCTGGTAGAGCTTGCTTCGCAGCTGGAGTGAAGCGGATCAAGAGGCGGTCCGCGCGACCGTTTTCCCGCTGGACGAGATCCAGCCGTATCAAGGTTTTGCTAACTGGCCGATCCTGCCTCTCGCCTTCGCCTGCTCGAGCGTGTTGACCAATTCTCTGTCCGAGACAAACCGGACCTTTCGGCGATAATGTTCAACGGCCTGAATGCCGCGGGACGCGGCAACATGGGTCTTTCCGGTGCCGTTCGCCATCGGGCTCGGACCGATGGCTCCTCGATGGCTCCTCGATGGCTCACCGCCAATCAGCAAGATGTTCTCGGCGCGCGCGATAGGCTGGTAGATCGCAAAGGGCGTGTAGCGACTCTTGTCGGCCTCGCCGCCAGAGATCTGGTGGCTGGCCTCCTCACAGGGCTGAAATCCTTTGCTGTAGGGCCTAAGCATCCGAGAATAGCGATGGCGGCTACCGGCAAGGTCGTCCACCCACCCGCAGCATGAGGTGGATCACATATACTTCGACAATTCAGTAAGCGATCAGTCTCTTCAAGAGGCAATTTTTTTGATCAAAAAGGGGCTTTGTTGCACAAATGCTGTGGGGATTCATACGGTGAATCCAGCGTGTTAGTCAGGCTGGATGAGCAGACCTACATCGCCGATCTACAAGACCAGGAACTGGCCAGCCGACAACAAAGCGTTGAAGCAACGCGACTCCCTGACCATCTGGTTTGACCCCGAGATGATCTGGGAGGCCAAGCCAACCGGAAAGCGTGGTCGTCAACCTACCTATAGTGATGCCGCGATCCAGATCTGTCTGTCGATGAAGGTTCTGTTCGGGATGGCCCTGCGCCAAACCACGGGCTTTATTGAAAGCCTTCTGGATCTGATCGGGTTGGATTGGTCGGTGCCGGATTTCAGCACCCTTTTCCCGTCGGCAGAAGGTCCTTGACGTGAGCATCCCCTACCGCGACTCACCAGGTCCGCTACGCCTGCTGATCGACAGCACGGGCATCAAGGTGGAGGGCGAAGGCGAATGGCACGCCCGCAAGCATGGTGGCCGAAAACGTCGCATCTGGCGCAAGGTGCACCTTGGTATCGACGAGGAGACCCTGGAAATCCGGGCGGTCGAGTTCACCAGCAGTGATATCGGCAATGCCCCGATGCTGCCCGGACTGCTCGACCAGATTCCGCCTGATCAGAAGATTGGCAGCGTCACCGCCGACGGTGCCTATGACACCTGGAAATGCCACGATGCCATCGCGGACCGGGGTGCTGCGGCCATCATTCCGCCCCGCAGGAACGCCAAGCCCTGGAAGCCGACCTCGGTTGGCGCAGTCGCGCGCAACGAAGCGTTCCAGGCGTCGAAATACCTTGGCCGGACGCTCTGGCAAAAATGGAGCGGCTATCACCGCCGAAGTCGCGCCGAAACCAAGATGCATTGCATGAAGCTTCTGGGACAACGCCTCATGGCGAGAGACCCCGATCGCCAGGTGGCCGAACTTCAGGTCCGTGTCGCCGCGCTCAACGGCTTCACAGCACTCGGTATACCCGTCACCCAGACTCAGGGATGAGCCCGTCCGGGGAAAGGGGGAACTCGACCGGTACCTGATTTGCGCATCAGAGCCGCGGCGCAGCGCCATCGTTTCGAGCGCATCGCGAACGCCGCGCATCGTTTAGGCCCTGATAACACGGGGTGGCGTCTACAAGCCTCCGGCCGTGGCGGCATAAGCCGAGCATCGGTCGCGAGGCCGTCGGAGCGAAAGAGGGCAAGGAGCCGCTTGGCGCAACTGTCGTGCGACAGGATCAGACGAACCAGTCTGCAACAAATTGCCTCTGAGCATGCGGTGTTGATTTGGGATGTTCAGCATATCTCTCGGACCGATGATGTTCGATGCCTCACTCCGCGAACACCATACGGGCCCGTGGCATTGTCCATGGCCGTATCAGCGGGCGGATACATTCCAGGCCTTAAAGCCAAACCTAGTGGGGTCGCGATGCCAATTTGGGCGGGAGGGTACGGGACGCAATATCATCCGCCGCAACGGCCCATGGCAAACCTCACAGCACCGTCGCGACTACAGGCCGGAAACGCCCCTGCCACAATACAGCTATGCTGAGCAGTGGAAACGCATAGGTTCCAAAGCGAGGGGATGCATCAAAGCAGGAAGAAACTCTCGTTCAGATTGACTTGGGCATCGATGACGATTGCAAAATCGGTGACCCTATCGCCGTTCACATCGCCATAGATGAAGGTGTCGCCGTTCTGCTGTTGATAGCGCAATTGGCCAGCCGTGCCCGAAAACACTGCCGTCCCCATCCATGAAAACGCCTGGTTACCCGCGACAGCGGTGTTCGCGTCGATCCCGCTTAGGCCGATGCGATCACCCGTACCTCCCTGAAAGTCGACGATCACGTCGCGACCGCCAATCGCAACGGTCGAGTCAGACATAGCTGCGAAGACGAAGGTATCGGCACCAGCGCCCCCGGTAAGCCTATCTGCGCCTGTGCCGCCATTCAGGTTGTCGTTACCAGTACCGCCATTCAGGCGGTCGTTACCGGCCGCACCCAGAAGAACATCCGCACCCGCACCTCCAATCAGGATATCATTGCCTGCGCCGCCGTTCAGGCGATTTGCAGCCCCGTTTCCGGTCAGCGTATTGGCCAGAGTGTTGCCGATCCCATTGATCGCACCGGTGCCTAGCAGTAACAGCGCCTCGACATCGGCGGGCAGTATATAGCCCACGGTCGAGCGCACGGTGTCGGCACCGCCCGCAGCCGCCTCGACTACGCGATCGCTGGCCGAGTCGACCCAATAGATATCGTTGCCGATGCCGCCTGTCATGACGTCGGCACCTGTACCGCCATTCAGCGTATCGCTTCCGGCACCGCCATTCAAAGTGTCATTGCCAGCATCGCCGCTCAGAAGGTTCGCGGCCCCGTTTCCGGTCAGCGTATTGGCTAGCGCATTGCCCTTTCCGTTGATCGCGCCCGTGCCAAGCAGCTGCAGCGCCTCGACATTGGCGGACACAGTGTAGCTGACGGTCGAGCGCACGGTGTCGGTGCCCCCTGCCGCGGCCTCGATCACGCGGTCGCTGGCTGAATCGACCCAATAAAGGTCGTTTCCGGCACCGCCGGTCATGGCGTCCGCGCCCGCGCCGCCATTCAATGTGTCATTTCCGGCCGCTCCGCTCAGGTTGTCGTTGCCTGTTCCACCGATGATGCTGTCATTGCCGGCAGCCCCAGCCAGCGTATCATTGCCTGCACCCCCGTTGATCGTGTCGTTGAAGCGCGTTCCGGAATAGGTGTCTGCCCCGGCCGAGCCGATGACGTTATGCGCTTCGGCCCAGATGAAACTCTCCAGCCGGGTGGGGTCGGCGCGCCCGCCATCATGCCCGTCGCCACCCATCAACCCGTTTGTGACCTGATGGAAGTTCCCGCGCACCGCCGGCGCATTCGAGATGTTCAGCCCGGAAATCTGGATGGAGGTCGAGATATTGGTGATATGCCCCGCCGCATCGCGGGTGAACGTGCCGGTTGACGAATTGTAGCTGTTGCCCAAGGTCGCCAGTCGGATCGAGGTCATCGTGCCGCTGAGCGTATGGCTGGCAAAGGCATAGCTCAGATCACTGCCATCCATGATGACGGCTTGGGTATTGCGTGGGTCTGCGGTCTGCGTCCCCAGAAGCAGCAGTTGGTCGCCGTTGTACTGGTTGTTCTCGCCCAGAAACAGAGGGAAGCCGTTCTGGTCGAAGCGGTTGAAATAAGAGTCGAAATCGGCGTTGAAGTTTACCCCGGTCGAGGCAAGAAGGCGGATCGTCAATGCCATTTCGAGTGTCTCCTTGAATTCAGATTGGTTGATCAGAAGCGGACGCTAATCGTGGCATGGGCGTTGAAGCCGGGGCTGGGATTGGCGTTCAGGTATTGCGTGTAGTCGCGGTCCAGAACGTTGTTCAGCGCCACATTCGCGCTGAAATCGTCACTGATCTGGTATTGGGCAAACAGGTCGAGCGTTTCATAGCTGTCGCCCACATAGCCTTCAGCACGGGCGTTTTTCTGCTCGCCGACGAAAGTTGCACGCGCGCCCATCTGAAGGCGTGCGTCCAGTGCCTTGATGCCGGCGGTCGCGGCGATCTGGTAAGGCGGCACCTTGGGCTGAACCCCATTTTCCTGAGGGTAAAGCAGGATGTCGTTCAGATCGTCGCCACTCAGACGCTTGCCGTCCAGAAGCTGGCCGTTCAGCCCGCCGAAATAGCGCGACGAGTCGTAGGACAGCTCGAGCTCGGCCCCGCGGATACGGACCTTGCCGATGTTCAGATATTGGATTGCGCCGAAAAGCCCGTGTTGGACCAGATTCTGGTCGATGTAGTCGTCAACGTCATTCTGAAAGACCGCGAAACGGGCGGTAAATTCGTCATCGTCGCGCAGCAGGCCCTGAAGCTGCGCATCCAGACCCGCCTCGATCGTATGAGCAATTTCTGGTCGCAAATCGGGGTTGGGCAGGAACTCACCGCTGACCGCGCCGGGATGAAAGCCTTCGATCATGCTTTCGGTCAAGGCAGGGGGGCGCATCGCCTCGGCATAGCTCAGGTAGAAGCTGATCCGCTGATCGGGGGCGTACCGGACCAGAAACTTGGGCGAAAGCCGGTCGCCCTCGACCCTGTGGCGGTCGTTTTCCAGCTTATAGGCGTCAAAACGCAGCGCCCCCTCAAGCTCGAACCATGGGTTCAGAGCTACGCGATCCTGAACATAGGCCCCCCAGACGACCCGCGTACCCGGAGGGGTCAGCTCGCCACTGGTTCCGACGCGGTCGAGCGTGCTAACCCTGTCGCGAAAGACATCCCCGCCGAAGGTCACTTCGTGTTCGATACCACCTGTCGAGACATGCGCGGTGTTATGGGCATCAAGCCCGCTGGTCTCGATCCTGAACGATCGCTCGAACGGGCCGTTCTGAAGGGATTGGTCCGCCTCGGTACGTGTCAGGTAGGTCTTGACGCTGAGGTCCCAGAAATCCGAGTCGACCGGCCTCCAGCGATAACCGGCGATGGCTGTATCCACCGTCACATCGGTGTCGCGCAGGATCGACGTGCCGGTCAGGAAAGATGTGTCATAGCGACTGGCGGTAAAGCTCAGCTCATGCCCCTCGGCCGGGCGGAACCGGGTCTTGAACAGGCCGGAATTCATGGCCTGGCCCGAGGCGACCACCTCGCCACCACCCGAAGTATAGTCGCGCCGATCAAGATAGGTCCCGCCCAGCAGGAAATCGACGCGATCATCGGGCCGCATGGCACCGACAAGGTTCACCGTCGGGCCGGGGCCATTGGAATCCAACGAGAAGCGAAGCCTGCCGCCGCGGTCCGACCCGTCCGCGATGATGTCATCGGCATCGATGGTCGTCAGACTGACGACGCCGCCAATCGCGCCGCCGCCGTTGACCGTGGCGCCGGGTCCGCGCGTGACCTCGACCGACTTGAGCATTTCCGTATCGGTATAGAATGAACCATTGGCACCGTGACCGGTCCGCTGGAAATTCTGCCGCGCGCCATCGACCAGCACATTGACCCGACCGAAATCCTGCATGCCCCGGATATTGACCGAAACGCCGGGATCGCCATCCGAGACCTGCGTCGTGACGCCCGGGATCTCGTCCAGAACCTGTGACAGATCGAGACCGGAATATTCCAGTTGGACCTGATCGGCGCTGAGTACGGTGCTGGTGCCATCGCCGTCACCATCGGCCTCGCTGCTGAGGACAACCGTATTCAGCCGCACTTCCTCTTGGGCGGACGTGGCATTTGGTGCTGCGGCAATCAGCATGACGGTCGTGGTCAGGGTCGCAAGCCTGCGGACGGCTGCCATGGTCTTTTCCTTTTGGCCCAGATGACAGGGAGGGCCACAGCCCTCCCCGTCGGTTCACTCGATCACAGCAGGAAGTCGCTCTGCGTGAAGGTCAGCCTGTCGTCAAAATGGATAGAAAAGTCGGTGCGCCCGTCGCCATTCACATCGGCTTGAACAAGGCTTTGCCCGTTCACGTTCACAAAGCGCAATTCTCCGGCCTCGCCCGAGAATGCCGCGTTCCCGATGAACGAGAAGGCCTGATTGCCTGCCGTCGCGGTATTCGCATCGATCTGGGAAAGATCGATCCGGTCCGCGCCCTTGGTGAAGTCCCAAATCGAGTCGCGACCGGCCAGCGATGCCGTCGAGTCGCGCAGCGAGGTGAAGACAAAGACGTCTCTGCCCTCACCCCCCCTGAGGATATCGGCACCCGCGCCGCCGATCAGCCGGTCATTGCCGACACCGCCGAACAACCTGTCATCGCCCGCGCCGCCATTCAGGACATCGTTCCCCGCGTAGCCCATCAGGACGTTCGCGCCGGAATTGCCGGTCAGGGCGTTCGCCACAGCATTCCCGGTGGCATTGACTGCGGCCGTGCCGGTCAGGATCAGGTTCTCGACATTCGCACCAAGGGTATGGCTGATGGTCGAGCGGACGGTATCCACACCCTGGCCGGAAAGCTCGATAACCCGGTCGCTTGCATGATCGACGTAATAGGTGTCGTTGCCGACACCGCCGCTCATCTGGTCAATGCCCGTGCCACCGTTCAGCGAGTCGTTCCCAGCACCGCCGATCAGCGTGTCGTTGCCCGCAGCGCCATTCAGCGCGTTCGCACCCGCCGTGCCGGTGATCCGGTTCGCGCTGGCATTACCGTTGCCATTCAACGCGCCGCCCTGCAGCTCCAGGTTCTCGACATTCGCGGAAAGCGCATGACTGACGGTTGCGCGGACGGTGTCGGCACCTGCATTCGCGGCCTCGATGATCCGGTCGCCCAGATTATCCACAAAATACAGATCGTTGCCGATGCCGCCCTGCATCGCGTCCGCCCCAAGGCCGCCATTCAGACTGTCGTTTCCGGCCCCGCCGATCAGCGTGTCATTGCCCGCCGCACCGTTCAGTACGTTCGCACCCGCATTGCCGGTGATACGGTTGGCCAAAACGTTGCCGGTGCCGGACAGCGCAGCCGTACCATACAATTCAAGGTTCTCGACATTCGCCGCAAGCACGTGGGTGACGGTCGAGCGCACCGTGTCGGTGCCCTGACCGGCAAGCTCGGTCACGCGATCACTTGCGTCGTAGATGGCATAGACATCATTGCCCGCACCGCCCTGCATCACGTCGGTCCCGATTCCGCCGTTCAGCGTGTCGTTACCAGCGCCACCGATCAGCGTATCATTGCCAGCCGCGCCGATCAGCGTGTTCGCGCCCACGTTGCCGGTGATCCGGTTGGCCAGCACGTTGCCGGTACCACCAATTGCCGCCGAGCCCAGCAGTTCAAGGTTCTCGACATTGCCCGCCAGCGTGTAAGTGACGGTCGAGCGCACTGTGTCGGTGCCCTGACCGGCTAGCTCAACAACCAGATCCCCCGTATGATCGACGATATAGATGTCATTGCCGATCCCACCGCGCAGAGTGTCGGCACCTGCGCCGCCATTCAGCGTATCGCCCTCGGGTGTGCCATTCAGAAGGTCGGCAGCGGCGGTTCCGGTGATTACCCTACCCAGCACGTCGGTAACGCCAACGGTGAAGTTCTGCGTCACGACGCCTCCGCGCCCGTCCGAGACTTGAACCGAAATCTGGTGCGACCTTGCCGTTTCATAGTCCAGCGCGCCATTCACCACCAGACGGGTCTGCCCGTTCTGCGTGACCAGCGCAAAACGGCCACCGGCATTGTTCGTCAGGCTGTAGGTCAGCGCATCGCCATCGACATCGGTCGCCGACAGAATGCCGACAACGGTACCATTAGCCGAATTCTCGGCGATCCCGGTTGCGGACAGGCTGACGGTCGCGGGAGCGGTATTCGCAACCGGATCATCGACGGAAATCGTGATTTGCTTGTCGAATTCATTGCCCGCGCCATCGGTGACGCGAATGGTCAGCACATAGTTGTCATGCGAGAGCGGTGCCGTTCCGGTGACACGGATTTCGCTACCGACGATGCGGAAACGACCATCTGCGTCGTCGATCAGCGCGAAGCTATGCGTGTCGGAAACCTCACGATCGGTAGCGGTCAGGCTGCCGACGACCGTGCCAGCAACCGCGCTGCCGATAACATCGGCGTTGGACAGCGCCACATCGGTCGGCGTGTAATTGGCGCGGTGGTTGATGAAATCATATGTCAGGTTATCGAAGCGGAGCAGTTCGATATTGGTCAGCGTATCGGTGCCGGTGCCATCCGCGCGACTGTCGGTGATGACCAGAGGTGCGCCACCCATACCACCGGTAAAGGAGTAGTTGCCGGAGGGACCGCCGAACACGCCGTCGAAGACCGCGACATCCGTGCCTTCTCCGCCATTCAGCAGGTCGTTGCCGCCTGCACCCTCGATCGTGTCGTTGAAGCGGCTGCCAACATAGATGTCATTCCCGGCCGAGCCGATGAAATGCTGGCGGTATTCGTCCAGCGCGTCGGCATAGGCATCCAGCCGCGCCTGCGAACCCGCCGAGCCGTACATATGGGCGATGACGAAGTTGTGGACCGCGCCATTCGCTTCGATCAGGGCTTCCTCGGCAGGGGTCGCCGGGCGCCCGTTTGCAAATTCCAGCCCGCTGATACGCAGTTCCGTATCGCCACCAACGAACGCGCCGCTTGCGTCATAGCTGCCGGTGCCGCGCGTACCATATTCGATTGTGCCGATTTCACCAGCAACCGTGTGGGTGCCGAAATAATATTCCAGCGCCCCGCGCGCCAGGATGTAGGACGACGAAGCATCGCTGCCATAGGCCAGCATTGCCTCGGTTCCGCTGAAATTCGTGCCATTGTCAAAGACCGGCATGCCGCCGCCCGATACGCCTTGCAGGAAACCACCGCGAATGAACGCCTCTAGATCCATGCCCGCGCTTGCGCCCGATGCGTCGATGGTGATGACCGGCGGTTCGGTCACGTTGACGGTCAATGCCTGTTGGTAGGTATTGCCCGCGCTATCAGTGACCCGGACCTCGATGTCGTAGGTGCCATCGGTCAGAGGCGCGGCAACTCGCACTTCGCCGTTCTCGATCACGAAGCGGTCATCAGCGCTGTTCACCAATTCATAGGTGTAGCTGTCGCTGGTTTCGCGATCCGTCACCGAAATCGCGCCAACCGTCGCGCCGACAGCCGCAGTCTCGGCAATGCTGGCATTGCTCAGCGCCAATCCGGTGGGGGTGAAGTTGGCGCGATGGTTCACGAGATCGTAGGTCAGGTTGTCGAATTGCAGGATCTCGACATTCGTCAGCGTATCCGTGCCCGTTCCCCCGCTTGGGTCGGTGATGACCAATGGCGCCCCGCCCACGCCTCCGGTGAAGGTATAACCTCCCGGACCGCCGAAATTGCCCTCCAGCACAAGCGTATCGGTGCCGGTGCCGCCGTCGATCGTGTCATTGCCTGCGCCCGACTGGATCAGATCATCGCCCGCGCCGCCATTGATGATGTCCGCTCCCGCGCCACCGTCCAGCGTATCGTTTCCAGCACCCCCGTCGATCGTGTCGTTCTGAGCGGTGCCGGTGAAGCTGTCAGCATGGGTCGAACCGATGAAGTTCTGGGCATAACCTGAAAGGAGATCATAAACAGCATCCGCGTCACCCGTAGACGCTGCGCCATGCATATCCATGACCGGATTGGAAACCGTTTCCGACGATGCCCCCGTTCCGGGCGCGACATCGATGTCCAGTCCGTTAATGACCAACTGCGTGTCAAGACCGGCGATGCGACCTGCCGCACCCGTGCCTGCGGTCGCCGTGGTCTGCCCCTCGACCCAGTTGCCAAAGGTCAGGCCGTCAAGCTGACCTGACAGCGCATGCGGATAGCTGGTGCCATAGCGGATCCAGTCATAGGCGAGACTGCTGCCCTCGAGGACGAAAACCCCCTGCGACCCAGGGAAGGTGTAGGCTACCTGAGAGCCGCTGACGGCCTGAGGCTGGCCGAAAAACGGCGTGGTTTCACCGCCGTAAAAGCTGAATGAGCCCGTGCCCGAGACATAATCGCCAATAAACGTTGCCCAATCGATGCCCGCAGTTGCGGTCGAGGCGTCAATCGTAATGCCGCTCCCGGGTGCTGCGGCTGCCGCCGCTGCAATCGGAGCGAGGTTCGGTTCGGTGCTCACGTCGAGAATCTCCCTACGCCCCTCGGGGCCGGATTTGGATCAGTGTTGTTCAGGAATTCGAATGGTGCAGCGCGCAAGCGGTCATGCCGTGGCAACGAGGGGCGGCATCACTGTGCCCCACCCGGCTGTCAATCATGTCTTGAAGCGATCCATGCTTCATAGGCCCCTATCACACGAAGCGGATGGCCTTACGGCCGTCATTTTGCGCTGGGTGAGCTGACCCTGATCCAAAGCCGATTGGCTGCGATCAGGGGCCGAAGCCTGCCTATGACGTAGGGAATGCCAATGTTAATAAATTCAGTCAAGTATGACTTTTGCCGACTAGAGGCTTTGGATCGTGATTTACGTTAGTTGGACGCCCAGAGGCGTGATTCAGAGGAATCTCTGACCCGACTTTGTTTATCCCGGCTTCATCCGATGCTTCAATAATCGAAAAAACCGAAACGACGGCATCCGGTAAGGGCCGGAAACTGCCGGTGCTGGACGATCTGGTTCTGACGTACCTTGTTTGCCGTCTCGACCGCAATCGCTGCGGGTCCGACAATATTTTATTATGTGATGCATTGGCGACCCTGAATAGCAAAGCCGATCCGCATTAAAATTTCCGGCCCGAAATGCGGTGAATATTTGCGCCCAGAATTCCCCTCCGAACCCGAGGGAAATCCCTCACAATCAGGATCCGTCAGTCATGATGAATGGTCGCTACGGATAATACTAATTTCTTGCCATGCGGCAGGACTCCAAATCGGAATGGGAACAAGCGGCGGGTCAACGCCCCGAGTAAAACAAAACAAGCCCTTGATCCCGCAAACGCCCGCGAAACGGGAACTGGGAGATGTCTAGTTCTGGGTTGGTCTGAGCGTGTCGATGATCTGCTTTCTGGGGGCCATCGGCATCGTGGCGTCGACGTAACCAACGGTACTCGACTTGGGACATACTATCACAGGTTCAGATGCAAGACCCGATGGCCCGGCGGCTTGCCGAGCCGTTCCGTAACAGGATTCCTCTTTCTTTCCCTCCGGCCTTTCTCGAACCTTATCGAATTCAGCCTATTTACATGACCGAGCCTGACCGCGAGCGTCCCGATCATGGGGCACTCGAAAGCCCGTTGCCGGCAGGACGTAGCTGCGCCATGCCTTTACGGTCGCTTTAACGAACGCTGCCGCAGCCTGGTGATAAACTGAGCGACCGGTATGGGCCGGCGAGCTTAAGGCGGTAGAAAGGCGGAGGGACCGCGCGGCTTGTCCGCTTCAGCAACTCCGTGAGTTCGTACCCGAATGCGGAGCAGGTCTCATACATAGCTGCACAGGTTGCCTCGGCTTGAGCGTGGCACTGCTTGCGCTCCGTGTCCTGTGTGAATTTCTCATCCCGGTAAGGTACCCGAAAGACGCGACGATTATAGCGGGCTGCCTTGGCCGTTGCGACCACATGGGGCGGCACGGGTGGGCCGCAAAGGCTCAGGCAGCCCACGATGACTGGAATGCCGCGGTCGAAGATTACGGGACCTGATAGCGCCTGTGCGGCGCTGTAGGGTTGAAGATCACGCTCGAGCATCCAGTCGGCGTAGGCCATGCGATTGATCCAGGGAAATCGTCTCCGCCGCGCGCCATCTCCTCGCTGATGATCGCGCGGCCAGATTCGGGGATTGCGTGAAAGCCGCAGCGGGCGAGTTCGGTGATCAGCCTGGTCGTGCCCCACCGGGGCCGCTCGTCATGCCGAGGAAATGGTCGCTCATGGGCCCTACTCGGTTTTGACAGGTGGGAGAGCTGCGAAGCGATCAACGCGCCGAAAAGCGCGGATCAAAACAGAATAAATTTTTGTAGGGGAAAACAGCACCTGTCTGCGCGGCAGAGGCAAATCCTCTGACGAGAAAGGCAGAACTATCTGCCTCTTATCATCGGGAAAATGGTCGGAGCGAGAGGATTCGAACCTCCGACCCCCTGCTCCCGAAGCAGGTGCGCTACCAGGCTGCGCTACGCTCCGACCGTGAGGCGGCAGGTATCCCGTCGCTGTAGGGAATGCAAGGGGGGACGTGCGTTTTTTCGTTTCTTGGTCATTCGCGGCGCAGTAAACGGCGCAGAAGATTAGCGCGAGGGGCCGTCACGGTTTCGCTGCGCAGCCTTGCCTCGGTCACGGGACGCATCAGCGAGGGGCCCGCGCGCTCGCGCATCAGGATGAACAGGCCCGAGCCGATGATCAAGGACGCGCCCAGCAATGTCATGGAATCGGGATGCTCGTCGAAGAAAAGCCAGCCATAGGTGATGGCCCACAGCATTTGCGAATATTGCATCGGTGCGACATTGGCGGCCTCGCCCGCCTGATAGGCCTGAATCAGCAGAAAACCGGCGATCAGCCCAAGCACCGCGATCAGCGCGGTCAGGGCAAGGTCCCCCCCTGCCATCGGGCGATATGCTAGGCCGAGCGACATGCCGGTCAGGATGAAGTTCCCGATGATCGGCCACAGGATCAGGATCACCGTTCGCTCGGACCGACCCAGCCTGCGGATCGACACGGCTGCCATCGCGCTCGAACAAGCCGCCAGCAGTGCGGCCATATGCCCCATGCCCAGATCGACATATCCCGGCCTTAGCACGACCAACACGCCCAGAAGGCCAATCGCGACAGCTATCCAGCGCTGGGGACCGACGCGCTCGCCTAGGACCGGAACCGAAAGCATGGTGATGAACAGGGGCGAGGCGAACAGGATCGAATAGACCTGCGCAAGCGGAAGCACCGAGAAGGCGTAAAACCCGCATATCCCCGAATTGATGATGCAGAGCGAGCGCAGGCCGACCCAGAACGGCGAGCGCGGCCGCAACGTGCCATGCGTGGGATCGCGCAAAAGCAGGATGGCGATGGGTGGAAAGGAAAACAGGGCCGAGAAGAACAGGATCTGCAGCGCAGGATAGCCCTCGCCCAGCAGCTTGATGATCACGTCATGGGTCGAATAGATCCCCATGGACAGCAGCGCCAGAAGCGCGCCTTTCAAATTCCCCGGCATGCCCCCTCCGCAAGCCCCAGAAAAGACAGCGCCCGCCGGTAAGGGCGGGCGCTTGGTGGCTTAGAGCGCGGACAGGGCTTCGACGATCTTGTCGCCCATCTGCGAGGTGGTGACCGGCGTGCCGCCCTCGGGGCCCATCAGATCGCCGGTGCGGACGCCGTCGGCCAGAACCTTCTCGACCGCGGCCTCCAGCAGGTCGGCCTCGGCACCCAGATCGTAGCTGTAGCGCAGCGCCATTGCGAAGCTGAGGATACAGGCGATCGGGTTCGCCTTGCCCTGCCCTGCGATATCCGGGGCGGAACCGTGGACCGGCTCATACATGGCTTTCGGACGGCCATTCGCCATCGGCGCGCCAAGGCTGGCCGAGGGCAGCATGCCGAGGCTGCCGGTCAGCATCGCGGCGGCGTCCGACAGGATGTCGCCGAACAGGTTGTCGGTCACGATCACGTCGAACTGGTTCGGGCGGCGCACCAACTGCATCGCGCCGTTATCGGCATACATATGGGACAGCTCGACCTCGGGGTATTCGTTGTCGTGGACCCACTGAACTTCCTCGCGCCACAGGATGCCCGATTCCATGACGTTGGCTTTTTCCATCGAGCAGACGCGGTTACCGCGTTTCTTGGCCAGCTCGAAGGCCGCGCGCGCGACGCGACGGATCTCGCCCGAAGTGTAGCGCTGGGTGTTGATACCGACGCGGCCACCCTCGTTCTGCGGGTTGTTGTCGTCGGAATGGATGCCGCGCGGCTCGCCGAAATAGACGCCCGAGGTCAGTTCCCGCACGATCAAGATGTCCAGACCCGCGACGATCTCACGCTTCAGCGAAGAAAAATCGGCCAGCGCGTCGAAGCATTGCGCCGGGCGCAGGTTCGCGAACAGGTCCATTTCCTTGCGCAGACGCAGCAACCCGCGCTCGGGCTTCACCGAGAAATCGAGGTTGTCATAGGCGGGGCCACCGACCGCGCCCAGCAGGACCGCGTCGACTTCTTGGGCTTTAGCCATGGTCTCATCGGCCAGCGGCACGCCGTGCTTGTCATAGGCGGCGCCGCCGACCAGATCCTCGCTGACGTCGAACTGGATGCCTTTGTTCGTCTGGAACCAGTCGATGACCTTGCGGACCTCGGTCATGACTTCGGGACCGATGCCGTCACCGGGCAGGATCAGAAGGGAATGGGTGGTCATCGCAGGGCATCCTCTCGTGCAACTCGACGTTCGGAAATCCGCGTAACGGGGCGGCTCGGCCCCGTCAAGTTCACGGCGAATTGGGTTGCGCCCAAGGAGTGGTTGGGGCGGGATGGCCAGGCAATCGGAATGAGGGGGCAACCCATGCATGCACTCACGGCTTTGGCCGGGGCGCTGGCCGTCATGGCCGGCACAGCTTTGGCCGACGGGGGCGTTACCGTCCAGCTACCTGACGTCTCGGAACTGAGTACCGACGAGGCAAAAGCACTGATCGCCGAACTGGCGAATGTGAATGTCATCACCTCGAACTGTCCGGGATTCGAGATCAGCAATGGCGAATGGACGCTCATCACCGGAACGGGTGACAAGCTGGCCGCGAAACTGGGGTTGGATGCCACAGCCTATGACCGGAACTATTATGGCCCCGCCTTCAAGCTGCTGGACGATCCCGGCGCCTGCGACCGTATCGGCCCGACCGCCAAGCCGTTGATTCAAAGGCTGGTAGAGATGGGGGGCGGCACGACGCCCCTGACGCAATCGCAGTAACCCTGCGCGTCTTGGCAAGCAGCGCCTTGCCCGCGCACCGCCCAGACTTTAGCCTGCGCGCATGACGGCTGATCCGACCTACCGGGGATTCGCGCTCGACGCGGAGACGGCGCTGGCTCTCCTGCAATGGCAGGCCGAGCTGGGCGCGGATGAGCCATGTCTGGACGAACCCATGGATCGCTACGACCTGCCCGACAGGATCGTGACGCCCCCCTCGCCCGCTGTGGCGGCTTCTGTCTCGCCACCGCGCGATCAGGGCAAGGATCTGGTCGCGCAGGCCGAGTCGCTTTCTGCCGCCGCGACCACGCTTTCCGCCTTGGCCGACGCTCAGGAATCTTTCGAAGCCATCGAGTTACGCAAGGGCGCGCGGAATTTCTGCTTTGCCGATGGCCGCGTGGGCGCAAGGATCATGGTGATCGGAGAGACCCCTGACGAAGAAGACGATCTGCAAGGCCGCCCGTTCACCGGACGCAGCGGAGAAATGCTGGACCGGATGTTCGCGGCCATCGGGCTTGCACGCGACTCGGTCGATGCCGAGACGGGGCTTTACGTCACCAATGTCCTGCCGTGGCGGCCGCCGGGAAACCGGATGGCCGAACCGGAGGAAATCGCGCTGATGCTGCCCTTCCTGAAGCGCCATATCGAATTGGCGCAGCCCGAAATCCTTGTCCTGATGGGCAACACACCCTGCATCGCGGCCCTGAACCAGCAAGGCATCCTCAGGCTACGCGGCGGATGGACGACGGCCTTTGGCCTGCCCGCCCTGCCGATGACGCACCCTTCCTATCTGTTGCGCACACCGCTGGCAAAACGCGAGGCCTGGGCCGATCTTTTGTCAATCGCGGCAAAGCTTGGCTAATCCAGAACCGGATTGCAGCCCTCGAACTCGATTGCTTTATCCGGCCCGATCAGGGTCAGCCGAACCCGAGCCGCATCCAGCGCAAACGGCTTGCCGGTTTCGTCGATGAACTCGGCCGTCGCCCGCAGCGTCTCGCCATGATGAGCCAGCTCCGGCTGCGAGACCCAGACCTGATCGTCGTCAAGCTCCATCGCGACTTCGGGCGCGTCACGATTGTCGAACTCGGCCGTGACCCGCATGCCGTCCTTGATTTCCTCGACCCGACAATCCGGCTTGTCCGCAGACAGGTCGGGAAGTTGCGCAAGCGCGGCCTCGATCCGGGGATCGGGCAGGTCTTGCGGCGGCGGTGCGGTCAGACTGACCTGAACCGGCACGCAGATATCGTCGCATAGCCCGAAATCGACCACCGCTTTCAGATCGGTCGGCGCATCTGCCGTCCGGGGCGCGATCTCGATCGGCAAGATCAGCGTGTCGTGATAGCCCAAAGTCCGCTCGCCCCCCGATTCAATCGCCTCGGGACGAGGCCATAGCAGTTTCACGGCGCCGATGTTCTGCGACCCCTGCCAGTCGAAATGCGGCGGTACACCCGCATCACCGGGGCTGCGCCAATATGTCTTCCAGCCGGGCTCCAGCCGCAGCGCAAAAGCCGTCATCCGGCGTCCTTCGGGGGTGACCCAACCCGGAAGAAGCTCGGCGGAAACCAATCCGGGCGGTTGCTCGGAATCAGCGGGGACAGAGATATTCAAACCTTCCTGCGCGATGGCGGGAAGTGCTGAAACCAAAAGGAAAGCAAACCATTTCATGGCTGCATTCTTAGGTGGCTTGGGGGCATCGGGTGAAGTCACATTCACGGGAAATTAGCGCTTTCCCTTGCGAAACCGGCGATCAGCGCCGATCTTTACAGGAAAGAAAAGGAGCAGCCGTTGGACAGTTCCGCCAACCTGACAGGCAAGATGCTGATCGCCATGCCCGGCATGCGCGATCCCAGATTCGAACATTCCGTCATCCTGATCTGCGCCCATTCCGACGATGGCGCGATGGGGCTGGTCGTGAACCGCCCCATGCCCGAGGTGGGATTCTCGGACCTGCTGGGCCAACTTGGGATCGACACCAGCGACGACACCACCGACATTCCGGTGCGTTTTGGCGGTCCGGTCGAGCCGGGGCGCGGCTTTGTCGTGCATCGTGTCACCGAGGGGGACGAACTGGACGAAACCCGGATGCGGATAGACGGCGACCTTGCGATGTCCACCACACGCGACATCCTCGAGGATTTCGCCCATGGCCGTGGTCCGCAGCCCGCGATGCTGGCACTGGGTTACGCCGGCTGGGGACCGGGCCAGCTGGATTCCGAGATTCTGGACAATGGCTGGCTGACCCGCGACCGTTTGGACGAGTTGATCTTCGGTCAGGACAATTCCGGCAAATGGCGCGCGGCGCTACAGGGCATGGGAATCGACCCTCTGGCCCTGTCCCCAAGCGCCGGACGCGCCTAACGCGGAGCCGCCGCGCGGCGCAGGCGGTCGTTGATCGCCGCGCCAAGACCGGTTTCGGGCACGGTTGCGACTGCGATGGGCCGTCCCGTCGCATCGGCCTGACGCAGCAGATCGAACAGGTTCGACGCCGCCTCGGCCAGATCGCCCGAGGCGCTTAGCGTCAACTCGCCCGCCACCTCACCAAAGCCGATCATCACCTCACCTGGCGCGACGCTCGTGGCGTTCAGCCGCAGGCTGGCGCGGGGGGCGTAGTGGCTGGTCAATTGGCCCGGCGCATTGGGGGCGTCGGGATTGATCGCCGGACGGGTCAAAGGCTGTCCCAGCACCGCTTCGATCTGCTCGGCGGAAACTCCGCCGGGGCGCAGCAAGGCGGGCCGTCCATCCACCCAGCCGATGATCGTCGATTCGACGCCGACCGGACAGTTGCCCGCATCCAGCACCGCTGGAATGCGCCCGCCAAGACCGGTTTCGGTATCTGCCACATGCGCGGCGGCCGTCGGACTGATCCGCCCGGACGGATTGGCCGAAGGTGCCGCCAGCGGTCCACCGAAACGCTCGAGCAGCGCATGTGCAACCGGATGGGCCGGAACCCGCAGCGCCACGGTATCCAGTCCCGCCGTCACCAGCGACGCAATTCCCGCATCCTCGCGCAAAGGCAGCACCATGGTCAGCGCTCCGGGCCAGAACGCCGCCGCCAATGCCCGCGCGGCATCGTCGAAATGGGCCACTTTCTCGGCCGCGACACGGTCGGGCAGATGTACGATCAGCGGGTTGAAGCTGGGTCTGCCCTTGGCCTCGTAGATGCGGGCGACGGCAGTTGCGTTTCTTGCATCGCCCGCCAGACCGTAGACGGTCTCGGTAGGCATGGCGACGACATCGCCCTGCGACAACCAGTCACAGGCGATGGCAAGACCTTGATCATCCGTTGAAAGCAGTCGGGTGTGCATTTGTTACGTCGGGTTGTGGTTGATGGCTTACGAGCCGCACATATGATCGACCCCAGGGGATCAGTTATGCGCCTAATCGGCATTTGCCAAGGCGCGAAGGGAAGAGGGCCATGTCATACACTGCACCAGTCGGGCAGATCGCGTTCATTCTGAACAAGGTCGTTGGCCTTCCGGAAGTTTCGAACACCGAGGTTTTTGCCGAAGCCACATCCGAAACCATCAATGCCGTCCTGACCGAGGCCGGCCGGATCGCGACCGAGGTCATCGCGCCGGTGAACCGCTCGGGCGATCTGTCTCCGGCACGGCTGGAAAACGGCGTATTGCGTTCTAGCCCCGGTTTTGCCGAGGCGTTCCATGCGCTGGCCGAGGGGGGCTGGATCGGACTTTCCGCGAATCCGCAGCATGGCGGCATGGGCTTGCCGCAGGCGCTGAACATGGCTGTCAACGAAATGGTCGCCTCGGCCTGTCTGGCGCTGCAATTGAACCCGATGCTGACCCAAGGCCAGATCGAGGCGCTGGAGCATCACGGCAGCGAAGAATTGAAGGCGCTGTATCTGCCCAAGCTGAATTCGGGCGAATGGTCAGGCACGATGAACCTGACCGAACCGGGTGCCGGATCGGATGTCGGGGCGCTGACCACCCGCGCCGAACGGGCCGGGGATGGCAGCTACCGCATCACCGGCCAGAAGATCTTTATCACATGGGGCGACAGCGACGTGACGCAGAACGTCTGCCACCTCGTTCTGGCGCGTCTGCCCGATGGTGGTCCCGGCACACGCGGCATCAGCCTGTTCATGGTGCCGAAACTTATTCCGGACGAAGACGGCAATCCCGGCACGCCGAACGACCTGCGCGTCGTCAGCCTTGAACACAAGCTCGGCATCCACGGCTCGCCCACCTGTGTCATGAGCTTCGAGGGCGCCAAGGGCTGGATCGTCGGGGCCGAGCATAAGGGCATGGCAGCGATGTTCACCATGATGAACTGCGCCCGTCTTGGCGTCGGCATTCAGGGCGTCGCGCAGGGCGAGGCCGCTTTGCAGCAGGCCACGACCTATGCCTTCGAGCGCAACCAGATGGGCCCGATCATCCGCCACCCCGATGTGCGCCGGATGCTGGCCGTTTCGCGTGCCGAGATCTTTGCCGCACGCGCGATCTGTCTGGCTTGCGCGGTCGCCATCGACATGGCCAAGGCAACCGGCGATGCGGAATGGGCCGCGCGCGCTGCATTCCTGACCCCGATCGCCAAGGCTTACGGAACCGATGCGGGCACGCGGGTCGCCGATACGGCGGTGCAGGTGCATGGCGGCATGGGCTATATTGAAGAAACCGGCATCGCCCAATATTTGCGCGACGTGCGGATCACCTCGATCTACGAGGGCACGAACGGCATTCAGGCGATGGACCTTGTCGGCCGGAAATTCGCCGATGGCGGGGTTGCGGCGATGGCTCTGCTGGATGAGATTCTGGACGGCGCGAAAGAGGCACAATCCCAGCACCCCGAACTGGCACATCAGGTCTGGCAGGCCGCCGAAACCCTGCGCGAGACAACGCAGGATCTTCTGGAATGCGATCTGCCCGACCGTTTTGCGGGCGCAGTGCCTTATCTTTCGGCCTTTGCGCGCGTTCTGGGCGCCCATTACCACTTGCGAGCAGCGATCAACGGCGGCAGCGCGACCTTGGCCCGCGTCCATATCTCCCGCGTATTGCCGCAATTTAACGGAGAACTTGCCGCCGCACGCGCCGGAGTTGCCGATCTGGAAGAGCTTGACGATGCCCTTTTCCTCGGTCAGATGGCGGTGTGATCCACACCGAGCCTCATATCCTGCCCGCAAGCGGCGAAGCGCATGAAATCGCGCCGGGGGTGCTGTGGATACAGCTTCCCCTGCCCTTCAAGCCCAGCTTCGTCAACGTCTATGCCCTCCGCGATGCGCAGGGCTGGACATTGATCGACTGCGGCATCGACACCCCCGAGGTGCGCTGCATCTGGCAGGATCTGCTGTGCGGCCCTTTGGCCGATGCGCCTGTCACCCGCCTGATCGTCACCCATCACCATCTGGATCATATCGGCCTTGCCGGCTGGTTCCAGTCGATGGGGGCCGAGTTGTGGACTTCGCGCACGGCATGGCTGATGGCGCGGATGAGCGTTCTGGACGTGCAGGACCGCCCCACCCCGCAGGCCGTGAACTTCTGGCGTGAAGCGGGAATGTCGCCCGAAATGATCGCAGAACGAATGGGCGAGCGCCCGTTCAATATGGCGGATGCCACCGCGCCGCTTCCCCCCGGCTACCGCCGCCTGACCGAGGGGCAGGAGGTCGGATTCGGCAACCGTCAATGGATCGTCCGCATGGGCGAAGGGCACGCCCCCGAGCATGTCACCCTTTGGTCGCTGGACGACGATCTGGTGATCGGGGGCGACCAGCTTTTGTCCTCGATCTCGCCCAATCTTGGCGTCTATCCGAACGAGCCCGACGCCGACAGCGTGGGCGCGTGGATCGATTCCTGCGAGCGACTGCTGGGCTTTGCCCGCCCCGAACAGCTGGTCCTGCCCGGACACAAGTTGCCTTATCGGGGTCTGCCGACCCGCTTGCGCCAGCTGATCGAAAACCAGAACGCAGCCATCGAACGGCTATTATGCGGACTTCGCGAAGACCCCCGCACCACCGTCGGTTGCTTTGACCTGCTGTACCGCCGGATGATCGGCAAGCCCGAGTTCAGTCTGGCCTTGGCCGAGGCGGTCGGTCACATCAACCACCTGCGCGCGACGGGACAGGTGTGGCCCGTAGGCCAGACCAAGGACGGCGCGACCCTTTGGGGGGCGTGACAGGGGGCGGGGCATCAGTTATCCCTTGGCGCGACGCAGCGTTGCAAACAGGGTGACACATGGCCTCGCATCACGAGATCACCGAGCACAAGCACGGTGAAATGGATATCAGCCACCAGCAGAAAACCTTTGCGGGCTTTATCAAGGCCTCGACATGGGTTGCCGGCCTTTCGATCTGCGTCCTGATCTTTATGGCGCTGACGAACGCCTGACCCCACCTTTCGGAGAATTACGATGCAAAGGCGTGCCTTCCTCGCGCTGGCGCTGCCGGCCACGCTTGCGGCTTGCGGTGCGGACAATATCTGGGCCAGCGACGAGTCCGTGCGCAAGGCGCGTTATGTGTCGAACGAGCCCCCCTTGATCACGCTGCTGACGGTGATCGGTATCCCCAAAGGCGAGGGTGGCCATTCCGCCCTGCTGATCAACGGCACGCAGCGCGTGATTTACGATCCGGCGGGCAGCTGGAATCACCCCTCGATCCCTGAACGCCATGATGTGCTTTACGGGATCACGCCGAATTTCAAGAACTTCTACATCGATTACCACGCCCGCCAGACCTATTGGGTGGCCGAGGATACGATCCAGGTCCCGCTGGCCGTGGCCGAGGCCGCGATCCGTTCCGCCGAACAGCAAGGCCCGGCGAATAAAAGTTTCTGTGCCGTCTCGACCGGACAGGTGCTGCGGCGCGTGCCGGGCTTCGAAGGCGCGCCGACCGGTTTTTCGCCTCTGAACCTACGCCGCTGGTTCCTGACCCTTCCGGGCGTCACCAGCCAGAAGCACATGGACGGCGATCCGGCCAACAACCACAACGTCTTGCTGCGCCAGAAGAATGGCGTCGTGACCGGCTACGGCACCGACGGCCAACTTCACGCCATGAGATAAAGCATCCCGAACAGCGCCATCAGGCCCGCGACAATCGCCAACAGCGTGTTGCGGGTCACAAGCCCGACCCCCAATGTCACCGCAGCGGCGGTCAGGCGCACCGGATCGGGCCGCCCGTCTGTCGCGGCGGGCCAGACGACAAGCGGCGCGACAATGGCCGGAAGCACGGCAACAGCGGTATACCGCAAAGAGCGCTCGGCCCATTCAGGGATGGCGCGGTTGCCGATCGCGCCCAGAAATGACCACCGGATCAGGTAGGTTCCGACGCCAAGGACGGCGATGATGAACCAGACTTTCAGGTCGAAACCGCTCATTTCAGGCCTCCGGCTTTCAGCCGCTCGGTCCGTTTCTCGACCCATGCGCCCGTCGCCATCGCCAGCGGCGCAGCCAACAGGATGCCCAATCCCGAGGGCAGCACGGTGAACACCAACGACGCCACGATGGATACGCCAGCGGCCGCGATATGGGCGGCCGAGCGCAGCATCGGCGCGACCATGGCAAGGAAGGTGATCGGCAGCGCGAAATCCAGCGCCCAGCTTTCCGGAATAGCGCGCCCCAGCCGGAAGCCGACCGCGCTGGCAATGACCCAAGGCACACAGGCACAGATCGCCGTGCCAAGGAAATAGGCCAGCCTTTGATCCAGGCGCAGGCGGGGATTCCTCTCGAATTGCTGGATCGACAGGGCATAGGTCTGGTCAATCAGCAGATAGGCGGTCAACGCGCGCTGACGCGGACCGGCATCACCCAACCACGGCACCAGCGAGGCCGAATACATCGCCATGCGCAAGTTCACCGCAAGGGCCGAGACGATGACGATGACCGTGGGCGCATGATCGGTCAAAAGCTGAACGGCGGTGAATTGCGACGCTCCGGCCAGCACCAGCACCGAAAATCCCATGACCTGCGCCAGATCCAGACCGGATTCGGCGGAAAGCACCCCGAACAACAGTCCGAAAGGCACCAGAACCAACAGGAACGGCAAGGATTGGATCACGCCGTGACGCAGGCATTGCGCCGGAGTGCGAGCCAGAGCACGCTTTTGCTCGGGAGAAAGTACGGGTTCGGCCTCGGGCGTCATGGCCGCCGGGCTGTCAGGATAGGTCATGGTGGAAACGGGGCCGTTCGCGCTATGGATCGCCGACAGATTGACCAAAGGCCAAGGCAGGTGCAAGGGTGACCGGGATTTGAGCGCAAAACCGCATGGCCCGATCCGGATCCAGCACGGCGTTCCGCAGCATTTGCGCGGCGCGGCGGCGCGGTTGTATTGGCGTGGTTTCGGCTCGGGGCTGCTGCCGCTGCCTACCCCACCGCGCAAGGGTATTGCGCTGGTCGCCGCCACAATGAACCCCGATAATGCCTTGATCGCGGTAACAGATCGCGGCGCATTGGTCGGCATCGCGGGCCTGCGCGGGCCCTGGGGCGGCTTCCTGTCGCCCTCGGGGCCGGATTTCCATCGCACGTTCGGTCCTTGGCACGGACGGCTGCGGCATCTGTCCAGCAAACTGCATCTCAGCGGCGATGCAACCGCCGATCTGATCCTTGACGGAGTTGCCGTCCGTCCGCAATGGCGCTGCCGCGGCATCGCCCGCGCTTTGGTGGATGTCGCGGCGGGGCGCGCACGTCAACTGGGTCACCCCGCCCTGATGGTCGAAGTTGAGGCACACAACCGCGATGCTTTGGCCGCGTGGCAGGCACTGGCATTCGAGGCTTCGGGTCGACAAAAGCTGGGCTGGCCATGGCGCGCACCGGCCCATGTCATGCGCAGGCCGGTCTAGTCTTTGGCCAAGGTATATGGGCGGCCCAGCATCCCGCAGGTCTGCGCCAGAAGAACGAAGGCCCGACCCGACCGCGACTCGGCCAGAACGGCCAGCACGACCGGATCGTCGATCTCGGCGCGACGGGCCAGAAGCCGGTCGAAATGGCGCAGGAAATGCTGCGCGACATCACGAAAGACCTCGTCCATGCGCATCATTTGGGCGGCAATATCCAGAGCGGAATCGTCTTCGATCACGGCAAGGGCCGACACGGATTCGCCGCGCTGGCCTTCGGCAAATTGGCGCCATAGTTCGGGGTCGGTTTCGGGAATGCCAAGGTCGTCCATATAGACCCCCTGCCCCGCCAGAAGCGTGACGACGTCCTGAGCGGCGCGGATCAGTCGGGCAAGTTCTGGATCGCCCAAGGCCAGCTTCAGACAGCGAATCGCCTCGTGATCGTCGGGGCCGTCCGGAAAATTCAGCGCCCGGACAAGTTCGGTCGGAGTCAGTTCGGGGCTGCGCTGCGTGCCCAGATCCAGCGAATCCTGCCGATTGTCGGCCTGCGGCGCGGGAATGGTCGCGACATGACGCGGAACACTTGCCGAGCGTGGCTTCAAACGCGGTTCCTGATCGGTGACAGGTGGTGCCGCGCTGGCCCTGATGGCGTGCAGGCTGGCGCGCAGATCGTCGGCCTCGGCCCGAAGCAAGGCAAGGCTGCGGGCAGACCAGACCCCGAACCAGATCAGGGCCAAAGGCACCAGCGCCCCCACAAGCCCGACCAGCCATCCGGTCATATCCTGGGGCAACCCGTCAGGGTCGAGCCAGACAAAGATTCCGACCACCACCAGCCAGACCGCGCTGGCAGCGATGCCGATCGAAAGAAGCCGGTCGCGGGATTGGTCTGCCGCGACACGGCGCAGGGTTTCGAGCGCGGTCATACGCCCGAACCCGCTTCAGATGAATTTGATCGCAATGATCTCATACGATTTCCCGCCGCCGGGGGTGACGACCTCAACGCTGTCACCTTCATCCTTGCCGATCAGCGCCCGCGCCAAGGGCGAGCGAATGTTCAGCAATCCGCGCTCCAGATCGGCTTCGGCCTCTCCGACGATCTGGTAGGTGCGCTCTTCTTCGGTGTCCTCGTCCAGCAGCGACACGGTCGCGCCGAACTTGATGCTGCCCGAGAATTTCGACGGATCGATCACTTCGGCCCGAGAGATCAGCCCTTCGAGTTCCTTGATGCGGCCTTCGACGAAGCTCTGCTTCTCGCGCGCCGCGTGATATTCGGCATTCTCGGACAGGTCGCCATGCTCGCGCGCCTCCGCGATGGCGCGGATGACAGCGGGACGGTCGACCGAACGCAGCACGCGCAGTTCCTCGTCCAACTGATCAAAACCCGCACGGGTCATCGGTATCTTTTCCATTCCGGTCCTTCCGGCCGCTCGGCGGCGGCCCACGTCTGCGCGAAACAAGGTGTTGGAACGCCCCCGACCTTTGGGCCGAGGGCGTCTTGAAGTTAGTCGGCATCGTGGCGCGATTGTTCAAGCGTTTCAAGTCCCGCCCAGACCGATCCGCGATCATTTGCCCATGCCGTATGCCTGCCCCGTGGTCAATTGTCAGACAACCGTCGGGTCAGCATTGCCCGCAACGAAACGACGCGCTACCTCTTGCCCGCAGCAAATGAGCCAGGGAGCAAGGGGCCGAGCCATGACCGATATGACCCGCGAGTCGATGGAATATGACGTTGTGATCGTGGGCGGTGGTCCTGCAGGGCTATCGGCGGCAATCCGGCTCAAGCAGATCAAACCCGAGCTTTCGGTCGTGCTGCTGGAAAAGGGCAGCGAGATCGGCGCGCATATCCTGTCGGGCGCGGTGCTGGACACGGCTGGCCTGAACAAGCTGATCCCCGACTGGAAGGAAAAGGGCGCGCCCGTCGAGACCGAAGTGACCGAGGACAATTTCTACATCCTCGGCGAAGGCGGCCAGATGCGCGTGCCAAACTGGCCGATGCCGCCCTTAATGTCGAACCACGGCAAATACATCGTCAGCATGGGCAATGTCTGCCGCTGGCTTGCCGAACAGGCCGAGGCGCTCGAGGTCGAGATTTTCCCCGGCATGGCCTGCTCGCAACTGGTCTATGAAGGCGACCGCGTCGCGGGTGTCGTCGCGGGCGAGATGGGCCTCGAGGCCGACGGCTCCCCCGGCCCGCAATACGAACCCGGCATGGAGCTGCGCGGCAAATACGTCCTGATCGCCGAGGGCGTGCGCGGGTCGCTCGCCAAGGAACTGATCGGCAAATACGACCTTTCCGCCGGACACGAGCCGCAGAAATTCGGCCTCGGCATGAAGGAAATCTGGGAGATCGACCCCGCCAAGGCCAAACCCGGCACAGTCACCCACACGATGGGCTGGCCCTTGGGCAAAAACGCGGGCGGCGGCAGCTTCATCTATCACATCGGCGGCAATCAGGTCGTGGTCGGCTTCGTCGTCCACCTGAATTACGCCAACCCCTATGTCTTCCCCTACATGGAATTCCAGCGTTTCAAGCACCACCCACTGGTCGCGGACCTGCTGGAAGGCGGCAAGCGCGTGGCTTACGGCGCGCGGGCAATCAGCGAGGGCGGCTGGCAGTCGATCCCGAAAATGACCGTTCCGGGTGCGGCTCTGCTGGGCTGCTCGGCGGGTCTGGTGAACGTGCCGCGGATCAAGGGCAACCATAATGCGATGCTTTCGGGTATCGCTGCCGCCGAGGCCGCAGCCGCCGCC
Organism: Paracoccus aestuariivivens; assembly: GCF_009711225.1. Taxonomy (GTDB): domain Bacteria; phylum Pseudomonadota; class Alphaproteobacteria; order Rhodobacterales; family Rhodobacteraceae; genus Paracoccus; species Paracoccus aestuariivivens. Next base: position 487,666 of record NZ_WMIE01000001.1, read on the forward strand.
ATCGCCGAAGGCCGCGAAGGCGACGAGCTGACCGGTTATGAGGCCGAAGTCCGCTCGGGCGAGATCGCACGCGATCTGAAGCCCGTGCGCAACGTCAAGCCGCTCTGGTCGCGTCTGGGCCTGACCGCCAGCCTTGCGCTGGGAGGCTTTGACATGTGGGTCGCGAACCTGACCGGCTGGAACCCGATGGGGACGTGGAAACACGGCAAGACCGATGCCGAGGCGACCGGAAAAGCAGCTGATTTCAAGCCGATCGACTATCCACGCCCCGACGGAAAACTCAGCTTCGACCGCCTGACCAACGTGTCGTTCAGCTTCACCAATCACGAGGAATCGCAGCCCTGCCACCTGCGGCTCAAGGATGCATCGATCCCGATCTCGGTTAACCTGCCGCAATATGCCGAGCCGGCTCAGCGCTATTGCCCCGCTGGCGTCTACGAAGTGCTGGAGGGCGAGGACGGTCCGCGCTTCCAGATCAACTTCCAGAACTGCGTCCATTGCAAGACCTGCGACATCAAGGACCCGTCGCAGAACATCAACTGGACCACGCCGCAGGGCGGTGACGGGCCAAACTACCCGAATATGTGATCTGTCCCGGCGACGCCGCACCTCCCCCGGCGTTGCCCATTTCCGTCGGGGCGGCTAGGGTCACAACGCGTATTGCCAAGGACTGGGCCAAAGCCGTGACGACAAGATTGATCCCGCTGGCGCTGATCGCGCTGACTTCGGTGCCGATGATTGCCGGACCGACCTCTGCCGCTCCGGTGCTGGCCCAACAGGCCGCGCCCGCCACCGAGCAAGCCAAAACGGCAGCAACATCCGGCCCCGCCGCGCGCGGTCTGGCCGGTCCCTATCTTGCCGCGCGTCAGGCCGCGATCGAGAACGACTACATCTACGCCGCGAATTATTACCTGCAAGCCATGGCGCAGGATGATACCGATCCGTTCCTGCAGGATTCGGCGCTGGTCGCGCTGATCTCGGCAGGCGAGATGGAGCGCGCCGGTGCGCTTTCTGTCACTATGTCGGATCAGGGTCGCGCGACCGAACTGGCGCGACTGATGCAGCGCTCGGAACTGGCGCGGGCCGGTCGCTGGCAGGACCTGGTCAATGCCATCGACAAGGCTCCAACGCCCAATAACGGCGAGAACGGCAGCGATACCGGCTCGGCGGGCAACGCGCTTCTGGACAAGATGATGCGGGCATGGGCCCTGCTTGGCGCAGGCAATGCCCGTCAGGCGCTGTCGTCGTTCGAGGAACTCGGCAAAGTGCGCGGCGCGCGTCCGATGGTGAATTACCACCTCGCGCTCGCCAAGGCCGCGGTCGGAGATTACGAAGGGGCCGAGCAACTGCTCGCCGATCCCAATAACGGCGCGCATATCCTTGGCGTCATCGCGCGGGCGCAGATCCTGTCGCAGCTTGAGCGCAACAAAGATGCCATCGCCATGCTCGAGGCCACGCCCGGCCTTAACGAGGAACCCCAGCTTGTCGCGTTGCGCGACCGTCTGGCAAAGGGCGAAACCCTGCCCTTCGATTCCATCCGCACCCCTGCCGACGGGATCGCACAGGTCTTTCTGACCTTCGCCAGCGTCCTCGCGACAAGCGAAGAACCCGATCCGCTGGCTTTGATCCATGCCCGTCTGGCATCGTACCTTTCCCCTGATCTGGGCGAAGCGAACCTGCTTAACGCGCAGATGCTTCAGGGTTTCGGCCAGTTCGATCTGGCCGAGCAGGAATTCGAGCGCCTGCGCGAACGCGGCGACATGCGTCCGATTGCCGAACTGTCCCGCATCGACGCCCTGACCCGCGCCGAGCGGCTTGACGATGCCGAGAAAGCCGCGCTGACGCTAACCGCGGCCTATCCCGATCTCGCTCAGGGCTGGATCGCGCTTGGCGACCTACTGCGACAACAGGATAAATTTGCACAAGCAATTCCGGCCTATGACAAGGCGCTACAACTGATCGGCGACAAGGCCGGTGAAGCGCGCTGGTTTCCGCTTTATGCCCGAGGCATCGCACTTGAGCGCTCGGGCCAGTTCCCCAAAGCCGAAGAGGATTTCCGCGTCGCTCTGAAATTGCGCCCGGATTCGGCGCAGGTGCTGAACTATCTGGGCTACAGCCTTGTCGATCGCGGCGAAAAGCTGGACGAGGCTCTGAAGCTGATCCAGAAGGCCGTCCAGTTGCGGCCCGATGATGGCTACATTCTGGATTCATTGGCATGGGCCTATTACCGCCTTGGTCGCTACGATGAGGCCGTTGTCCCGATGGAACGCGCCGTGGCCGCCATGGCCAGCGATTCGCTGGTGAACGACCATATGGGCGACATCTACTGGATGGTGGGCCGCAAACGCGAAGCGCAGATCCAGTGGCAACGCGCCCTGTCGCTCAACCCCGAGCTCGAATCCGACGCCAAGCGCATACGCGCCAAGCTGGACCGTGGCCTTGACGCCGTGTTGGCCGACGAAAACAGCGGCAAGAAGCCCGTTACGCGCGAACTTGAAATGCCGTCCGAGGCACCGAAGAACTGACCATGACGCTGCCCCGGCGCGAGCTTGCGCCCGCCAAGCTGAACCTGACGCTGCATGTCACCGGCCAACGCGCCGATGGTTATCACCTGCTTGATTCGCTGGTGGTGTTTCTTCAGGTCGCCGATGTGGTGCAGATCGACGCCGGACCGCTGTCACTGGCGCTGACCGGACCATTTGCCGCAGGACTTGCCGGTGACGCCGACAACCTTTGCCTGAAAGCGGCGCGCCTTGCCGGACGCGAGGCCGCAATCACGCTGGAAAAGAACCTGCCCGTCGCCTCGGGCATCGGCGGAGGCTCGGCAGATGCTGCGGCAGTCTTGCGCGCGCTCGGATGCCGTCCCGAACATCCCGAAACCCTTGGCGCGGATGTGCCGGTCTGCCTCGAGGGGCGTCCGGCCCGTATGCAGGGCGTGGGCGAGATGCTGACGCCGGTGCCATCGCTGCCAACGCTACATCTGGTGCTGGTCAACCCGCTGCAAAGCCTTTCAACACCTGCGGTTTTTAGCGCCATGACCCGCCGGGACAATCCCGCTATGCCGGACGCCCTGCCGGAGTTTCCGGATACAGATGCGGTGATCTCGTTCCTCGACACCTGCCGGAACGACCTGCAAGCACCGGCGATCTCGCTGCTGCCGGTCATTGCTGACTGTCTGAGCGCGCTGGACGCGAGCGGCGCTCGCCTGTCGCGTATGTCAGGCTCGGGCGCGACCTGTTTCGGCATTTTCGCGGATCGCGACAGCGCCGAACGCGCCAAGTCGAGGATTGGTGCGGAAAATCCTGATTGGTGGGTGGTCGCATCGGGACTCGCCTCTGCCCCTGCGACACACTAGAACCAACGCCAGATCCGTAAGGGGAATTCGCATGCTTCGTCTTGGCGTGAACATTGACCATGTCGCAACCATCCGTAACGCCCGAGGCACTCCTTGGCCCGATCCGGTGCGCGCCGCCACTTTGGCCGCCGCTGTCGGAGCCGACGGCATCACCGCACATCTACGCGAAGATCGCCGTCATATCTCGGATGCGGATATCGACAATCTGATGGCCAGCCTTAGCCTGCCGCTGAACCTTGAAATGGCAGCGACCATGGAGATGCAGGCCATCGCCCTGCGCCACCGCCCCCACGCCGTCTGCATCGTTCCGGAAAAACGCGAGGAACGCACCACCGAGGGTGGGCTGGATGTCGCCGGAAACGAATCTTTCCTTGCCGATTTCATCGCGCCGCTGCGCGAGGCGGGCTGCCGTGTTTCGCTGTTCATCGGCCATGAAGCCGCGCAGATTCAGGCCTCGGCCCGTATCGGAGCCGCCGTCGTCGAACTCCATACCGGCGCTTACTGCGACTTCGACACCGAAGGCCGCATCGCCGAACGCGACGCCGAACTTGCCGCCCTGCGCGAGGCTGCTGTCCTAGCCGACAGCCTTGGCCTCGAGGTCCATGCCGGTCACGGTTTGACCTTCGACACGGTCGGCCCCATTGCTGCCATTCCGCAGATCAAGGAACTGAATATCGGGCATTTCCTGATCGCCGAGTCGGTTTTCACCGGCCTCGACAACGCGATCCGCGAAATGCGGGCCTGCATGGACAAAGCGCGCAACGCATGATCCTTGGCATCGGCTCTGACCTCGCCAATATCGACCGGATCGCCGCGGTGCTGGAACGCCATGGCGACCGCTTCCGCAAGCGTGTCTTCACCGAGACCGAACTGGCCCTTGCAGCGCGCCGCAAGCTGGAGGCCGCGACGCTGGCCAAACGCTGGGCAGCCAAAGAGGCCTGTTCGAAGGCGCTTGGCACCGGACTTGCGATGGGCATCAGTTGGAAAGACATGGCGGTGCGCAATCTGCGCAGCGGCCAACCGACGATGGAACTGACGGGCTGGGCAGCGGAGCGGCTGAAAGCGATGACGCCCCCCGGTCACCGGACCCGCGTCCACGTCACTTTGACCGACGATCATCCGTGGGCGCAGGCATTCGTCATCATCGAGGCCCTTCCCGACAACGTGAGCGACCCGCCTATTCCGGGCGCTTCCGCTTGACTTTGCTGGGCCCTGCGGCCCATGAACGCGCGACTTCCGCATAAGGGGAATGGCATCCATGGCCAAAAGCGAAGCCCGCAAGGATGGGGGCATCTGGGAAACCGTCAAGACCATCTTCTGGGCGCTGCTGATCGCAGGCGTCTTCCGCACCCTGTTCTTCCAGCCCTTCTGGATTCCGTCGGGCAGCATGAAGGACACGCTGCTGATCGGCGATTTCCTGTTCGTGAACAAAATGGTCTATGGCTATTCCAGCCACTCCTGCCCGATGTCGCTTTGCCCGATCACCGGCCGCCTGTTCGGGTCCGAGCCCCAACGTGGCGACGTTGTCGTGTTCCGTCATCCGACTCGCGGCGACGATTTCATCAAACGCCTGATCGGCCTGCCCGGCGACCGGGTCCAGATGCGTGGTGGGGTGCTTTACATCAACGGCGAAGCCGCGCCTCAGGTTCCGAACGGCACCTTCACCGAGGCTCAGGCCCCGCAAGGTCCGCAAGGCAGCGTGCCCTGCCCCAGCCAGATCCGCGGCGCGTCCGAGGGCCAATGCGTCGCAGAACGCCTGACCGAGACGCTGCCGAACGGCGTCAGCCATGACGTGCTGAACCTGACCGACAACGGCCCGGGCGATAACACGCCCGAATTCACCGTCCCCGAAGGAAACTATTTCTTCATGGGCGACAACCGCGACAATTCGGGCGACTCGCGCTGGCCGGCCTCGGCGGGCGGCGTTGGTATGGTTCCAGCGGAATATCTGATCGGTCGGGCCGACCGGATCATGTTCTCGTCTGCGGGCAAGTCGCTGCTGTATTTCTGGACGTGGCGCGCCGACCGCTTCTTCAAAGCCGTCGATTAAGGAAGAATTGCCGCGGCATAGCTTGCCGTGGCAGGATTGTGACATGAAGATTTCCGCCGAACTGCGCATGTTTACAGAAAGGCTGGGCCATGATTTCGCCCGGCCCGAACTGTTGCAGCGCGCACTGACGCATGGTTCGATTTCGACCGCAACGCGGCCCGACAACCAGCGCCTCGAATTTCTGGGTGATCGTGTCCTTGGGCTGACCATGGCCGAGGCATTGTTCAGCGCCGACCGATCCGCGACCGAAGGCCAGATGGCGCCGCGCTACAACGCGCTGGTCAAGGGCGAGACATGCGCCGCCGTCGCGCGCGAGATCGGGTTGGGCGAGGTCCTGAAACTTGGCCGTTCCGAGATGATGTCGGGCGGTCGCCGCAAGGAGGCCCTGCTGGCCGATGCGATGGAGGCCGTGATCGCCGCCGTCTATCTGGATGCGGGCTTCGAGACGGCACGCAAAGTCATTCTGGCGCTTTGGGCAAATCGGCTCAAGAATGTCGATCAGGACTCGCGCGATGCCAAGACGGCATTGCAGGAATGGGCGCAGGCCAATGGCATGGGACCGCCCCGTTATGTCCAGACGTCACGCTCGGGGCCAGATCACGCACCCGAATTCGAAATCACCGTCCGGTTGGACGATGGCCGCGAAGCCGTCGCCAATGGCAAGGGCACGAAACGCAGCATCGAGCAAGCGGCCGCACAGACCCTGCTTGAGCAGATCGAAGGTTCCAAATGACCGAAACGCGCGCGGGCTTTGCAGCCCTGATCGGCGAACCCAATGCGGGGAAATCCACGCTTCTGAACCAGATGGTCGGGGCCAAGGTCTCGATCGTCACGCATAAGGTGCAGACGACCCGCGCCCGCATCCGCGGCATTGCCATGCATGAAAACGCGCAGATCGTGTTTGTCGACACGCCCGGCATCTTCCGCCCGCGCCGCAGGCTGGACCGCTCAATGGTCAAGGCCGCTTGGGGCGGGGCTGCGGATGCCGATGTCATCTTGTTCCTGATCGAGGCGCATCGCGGCCTGACCGATGGCGCGCAAGCGATCATCGACCAGCTCAAGGAACATGCGGGGAAAACTCCGGTCGCGCTGGTCATCAACAAGATCGACCGCGTCAAGGCCGAGCAGTTGCTGGCCCTGTCCGAAAAGGTCAACGCCGCTTTCGAGTTTGCCGCGACCTTCATGATCTCGGCCGAAAAAGGCTATGGCTGCGGTGATCTGATGGATTGGCTTGCAACCGAGTTGCCCGAAAGCCCGTGGCTTTATCCCGAGGATCAGGTCGCCGACCTGCCGATGCGGATGATCGCGGCGGAAATCACCCGCGAGAAGCTGACCCTGCGCCTGCACGAGGAAATTCCCTACCAACTCACGGTGGAAACCGAGAAATGGGAGGAGAAAAAGGACGGATCAGCCCGCGTCGACCAGATCGTCTATGTCGCTCGTCCGGGCCATAAGGGCATCGTCCTTGGCAAGGGTGGCGAGACCATCAAGGCCGTCGGCCAAGCCGCCCGCGCCGAGATGATCGAGTTCATGGGCCGCCCCGTCCATCTGTTCCTGCAGGTGAAGGTGCGCGAGAACTGGCTGGACGAGGCCGAGCGCTATAACGAGATGGGCCTCGATTTCAAAGACGGCGATGCCTGAGGCAAGGCTGGCGGCTGGGATCTGGGTCTCGGCCTATCTCAAACGCCTGCAACTTGCCGATATCCCCGCCTATGTCATCCGCCACGGCGATGACACTGCGGGGGCCGTGATGGTCAAATGCGCGACGCTGGACGGGCGGGCAAGCCTGTGGGCGCGGGAATGGGATTTCGAGACCGACCAGCGCCCCTGGACGCGGCGCTCAGAGGCATCCGAACCCGAGATCGACGCCGAGATCGCGCGCAATTCCGGCTATGATCCGGACCTCTGGGTGATCGAGATCGAAAGCCGCGACGGGACCACCTTGCTTGATCAGGCCGGACTGGCCTGAACGCCCTGAAATGCCCTAAATCTTGTGGCTTTCCCGTGACATTCCGCCACTGGCCTACTATAAGATGGGAGCCCAAGGCAGGATAAGATGACAATGACCGAACCCGCCACCCAGCCCTCCGAATACGGTGCCGATTCCATCAAGGTTCTCAAGGGCCTGGAAGCGGTGCGCAAACGCCCCGGCATGTATATCGGGGACACCGACGATGGCTCGGGTCTGCATCACATGGTCTACGAGGTCGTGGATAACGGCATCGACGAAGCCTTGGCCGGTCACGCCGATTTTGTCCGCGTCAAGATTCACGCCGATTCCAGCGTCTCGGTCCGCGACAACGGTCGCGGCATCCCCGTCGATATGCACCCGACCGAGGGCGTCTCGGCCGCCGAAGTCATCATGACCCAGCTTCACGCGGGCGGCAAATTCGACCAGAACAGCTACAAGGTCTCGGGCGGTTTGCACGGCGTCGGCGTTTCGGTCGTCAACGCGCTGTCGGACTGGCTGGAACTGCGCATCTGGCGCAACGACAAGGAATATTACGCCCGCTTCGAGCATGGCGACACGGTCGAGCATCTGCGCGTCGTCGGCGATGCTCCGGGCGAGAAGGGCACCGAGGTGCGCTTCATGGCATCCTCGAAGGCCGATGGCGGCGAGGGCACGTTCTCGAACCTCGATTACGTGTTCAAGACTCTGGAAAACCGTCTGCGCGAACTGGCGTTCCTGAATTCGGGCGTGCGTATCATCTTGCAGGACGAACGCCCCGCCGAGCCGCTTCGCACCGAACTGTATTACGACGGCGGCGTGCGAGAGTTCGTGAAATATATCGACCGCTCCAAGACCTCGGTCATGGCCGAGCCGATCTTCATCACGGGCGAAAAGAACGGCATCGGGATCGAAGTCGCCATGTGGTGGAATGACAGCTACCACGAAACCGTCCTGCCCTTTACCAACAACATCCCGCAGCGCGATGGCGGCACGCATATGGCGGGCTTCCGCGGCGCATTGACCCGCGTGATCAACAATTACGCCCAGTCCAGCGGGGTCGCCAAACGCGAGAAGGTCGATTTCACCGGCGACGACGCCCGCGAGGGTCTGACCTGCGTGCTGTCGGTGAAAGTGCCGGACCCCAAATTCTCAAGCCAGACCAAGGACAAGCTGGTCTCGTCCGAAGTTCGTCCGGCCGTCGAAAGTCTGGTCGGCGAAAAGCTGGCCGAATGGTTCGAAGAAAACCCCGGCGAAGCCAAATCCATTGTCGGCAAGATCGTCGAGGCCGCGCTGGCCCGCGAGGCCGCCCGCAAGGCCCGCGAACTGACCCGCCGCAAAACCGCGATGGACGTCGCATCGCTGCCCGGCAAGCTGGCCGATTGTCAGGAAAAAGACCCGGCACTGTCCGAACTGTTCATCGTCGAGGGTGACTCGGCCGGTGGTTCCGCCAAGCAGGGCCGCTCGCGCCAGAACCAGGCCGTGCTGCCCTTGCGCGGCAAGATCCTGAACGTCGAGCGCGCGCGTTTCGACCGGATGCTGTCCTCGGATCAGGTCGGCACGCTGATCACCGCGCTTGGCACCGGCATTGGCCGCGACGAGTTCAATCTGGGCAAGCTGCGCTACCACAAGATCGTCATCATGACCGATGCCGACGTGGACGGCGCGCATATCCGGACGCTGCTGCTGACCTTCTTCTTCCGCCAGATGCCCCAACTGATCGAGGCGGGCCATCTCTATATCGCGCAACCGCCGCTGTACAAAGTTAGCCGCGGGCGGTCCGAGGTTTACCTCAAGGACGAGGCCGCGCTGGAAGATTACCTGATCGAACAGGGCATCGACGGCGCTGCGCTGCGATTGGGCAGCGGCGAAAGCATCTCGGGCGCTGATCTGGCAAGGGTCGTCGACGAGGCCCGCACCGCGCGCCGTATCCTGCGCGCCTATCCGACGCATTACCCCAACCATATCACCGAGCAGGCCGCGATTGCGGGCGCTCTGGTGCAGGGCCGCGTCGATGCCGATGCGCAAGGCGTGGCCGAGGCTGTCGCCAAGCGGCTGGACCTCATCGCTGAGGAATATGAGCGCGGCTGGACCGGCCGTCCCACGCAAGACGCCGGTATCCGCCTGACCCGCCAGCTGCGCGGGGTCGAGGAATCGCGCACGCTGGACGGTCCGATGCTGCGCAGCGGCGAAAGCCGTCGGCTTGGCGCGATGACGGCGGGGCTACAGGAAGTCTATGGCAAAACGGCGCATCTGATCCGCAAGGATCGCGACATTCCGATCCACGGCCCGCTAAGCCTGCTGCAAGCCATCTTCCTTGAGGGTGAAAAGGGCCTTTCGCTGCAACGTTACAAAGGTCTGGGAGAAATGAACCCCGAACAGTTGTGGGAAACCACCCTGGACCCCGTTGCGCGCACCATGCTGCAGGTCCGCGTCGACGATCTGAGCGAGGCTGACGATATCTTCACCAAGCTCATGGGCGACGTCGTCGAGCCTCGTCGGGACTTCATCCAGCAAAACGCTCTTAACGTGGAAAACCTTGATATCTGAGAGATTGAGTTCGCGTTTTTGCGAATTCGATCTCGACAAGTTTACCACATTAAAAAAAGATTAATACGTCTGGACGTGTATTAACACTTGGCATCTGGGCGCGTCGGTTGTTTTCTGCAATGCAGCTAGCGCGAGCATCTGCGTAGGCATTCCTTTAGCGGACGATCCGTCGCTGATTGGTCCATTTAGCCTCTGGAGACGACAATGAGCTTGAAGAAGATCACTATTTTGGCGACGTCCCTGACCATCGGGGCAGGCGTTGCGGCAAATGCCGGCGGTTATACCCCTCCGGTCACCGAGCCGATCGTGGCTCCGGTCATGGAAGCACCGGTCCTGAACTGGGAAGGCGGTTATGTCGGTGGCACCCTTGGTTATGCCTTCGGTGGCGAGGACCGCGTCGGTGTCAGCAACTCCGCTGGCCGGCTTTTGGGCGATATCGGCGATCTTGAAATCAGCGGTGCGAATGTCGGCATCCGCGCCGGTTACCGTTGGCAGCGCGAGAAATGGGTGTTCGGCCCTGAACTCGGCTTCGAAATGACCGATATCCGCGATGACACCAATGCTCTGGTTGGCGGCGTCGATGTGAACGCAGATACCAAAGTCAAGAACGTCCTCGCCCTGCGCTTCAAGACCGGCTACGAAGTCCAGCCCGGCACTCTGGTCTATGGCATCGCCGGTTGGGCACGCGCCGATATCGACTACGAACTGGCAAGCCAGGACGTCAGCTTCGATGCTGATGGCTATATCCTTGGCCTCGGCGTGGAAAAAATGATGAACGACCGCATGTCGGTGACCGGCGAATACGAATATGCCGATTTCGGCAAGGACACGCTGGAAGCCGGCGGTTATTCGACCGCCGCGACCACCAAGTACCACAACCTCAAGATCGGTGTGAACTACCGCTTCTGAGTGCTTGGCCAAGTATGAATATCAACGGGGTCGCTGCGAGGCGGCCCCTTTTCGTTACTCAGGCCCTTGCCCGCAATGGCAGCGCCATCGCCTTGCGTCCGCAGGCAATCGCGATCCCCTGCGGCACCAAGCGCCGGATCGCCAGATCGTCACAAATCAACCCGCCCGTATAAGTGCCGAAGGCGGGCAGGATCAGATGCTCCGCGCCAATGACGAAGGCCTTCCGGCGTTCACCGGCCAAACTGACGACCGGATGGAAATGCCCGGAAATATCAGGCCCTTGCCCTGCCATCGCGCAATGCCTGAGCGTGACGGGCCCAAGCCGCAATTCCGCAGCACTGCGTCCGGTCAGTCCCCTGGGTTCGGCAGGATCATGGTTTCCGACGACCCAGATCCAGTCCCTGTCGACCGATAGATCCGATATACACCTAGCGATATGGAGGTCCAAAGCCTGAACCGCGGCCAGATCGTCGAAGCTGTCACCAAGGCACACCACCGTCCTTGGATCAAGCGTTCCTATTTCGGCAGCAAGCCGCTGTAACGTGGCTTGCCCTTCATAGGGCGGTAGCAACGCCCCGCCCCGACGGGCAACGCGCTCGGACTTGCCGAAATGCAGGTCGGCCACAAACAGCCAGCGCCCCTCGGGCCACCAAAGCGCGCCCGAAGTCCGCGCTTCAAATCCGAATCCATGAAAATCAAAGGGATATCCGGTCACGCCACCGTCTCCAGTCCGGCTTCGCGCATCAGCGCATCTGCCTCGATCTGGGCCAGACGTTCGCGCCCTTCACCTCGGATCGGGATCTTGCCCACTTCGAGAAGCAAAGGAGCAGCCAGTGGCGATACCCGATCCAGCATCCGATGTTCGCGACGCGGAGAGCGCGCCAGCATTTCCTCGATCCGGCCAAAATCGACCAAGCCCCTGTCCGCTTCGTCGGCGGTAACGCGCAGTAGCAAGTGGTTCGGGTCATATTTCCTGAGCGTGTCGTAAAGAATATCGCTCGAGAATGTCGCCTGCCTGCCGGTCTTACGCAAACCGGGCATGTTGCGCTGGATCAGCCCTGCGACAGTCGCCACATTCCTGAAGGTCCGCTTCATCACCGCGTTCTCGCCCAGCCAATCGCCAAGACCGGCCCGCAGACGTTCTGCGGCCAGCAGCGGGCGCGGATCGCTGACGGGGTCCATCGACCAGATCAGAAGCGCATAATCGGTCGAAAGAAATCCTAGCGGTCCTAGCCCCTCATCCTCCATCTCGCGGGTCAGAAGCAGGCCCAAGGTTTGCATGGCGTTCCGGCCCGCAAAGCCATAAAGCGCGAAATGCCACCGTCCGGCATGGGGGAAGCTTTCCGAGAGCAGCAACCCCGGTTCTGGCAGGCTAGAGACGCGCGCCTGAAGCGAAAGCCAAGCGCGCGTGTCCGGTGCCAGACCGGCATGACGCGCGGGATCGCCGATCAGGGCCAAAACCCGATGGGCCAATTGCGTCGACATCGCAAGCTTGACGCCGGAATAGACTGCAATCTTGGGTTGTTGGCGCGGATCCGGCGTGACCTCGATCACCATGTCCCGCATGGCGTCCATCCGCACGACCCGCCCCCCGATCAGGAAGCTGTCGCCGGGGGTCAGGCTTGCCGCAAAGGCTTCTTCGACCTCGCCCAATGGCGCGCCGCCACGCCCGCGCAAACGGACGCGGACCATCTCGGCCTCGACGATGGTTCCGACATTCATGCGCAAAAGTCTGGCGGCGCGCGGATCGCGTAGACGCCACAGCCCGTCGCGCAGCATCAGCCTTTGCCAGCGGTCATAGGCCCGCAGCGCGTAACCTCCGGTCGCCGCAAAATCGAGACAGGCATCGAAATCCGCGCGGGCAAGTTCGCGATAAGGCCCCGCCGTCGCGACCTCGGCGTAAAGCGTCTCTGCATCGAACGGCGCGGTGCAGGCGGTCAGCAGGATATGCTGGCACAGCACATCCAACGGTCCCGGCCCACGCGGATCACCATCCAGATCGCGCGCTTGCACCGCCTGGAGCGCGGCCACGCATTCGATCTGCTCGAAACGGTTCGCTGGCACGATCCTTGCTTTCGAGGGGGCATTGTAGCGATGGTTCGCCCGCCCGATCCGCTGAACCAGACGTTTGACATTCTTTGGCGCCCCGATCTGGATGACCAGATCGACCGCACCCCAGTCGATCCCCAAATCAAGGCTGCCGGTCGCCACGACAGCGCGCAATTCACCTGCCGCCATGGCCGCTTCGACGCGTGCCCGACTTTCGTGCGATAGGCTGCCGTGGTGAAGTCCGATCGGCAGGTTGTCGTCATTCGCGGCCCATAGCGCCTGAAAAAACAGTTCGGCCTGCGCGCGGGTATTGATGAAGACGATGGTCGTGCGGGCCTGACGGATCGCTTGCAGCACTTCGGGAATGGCGTAGTGACCGCCTCCACCCGACCACGGCGCGGGCTGGGCGGTCGGCAGCATGGCAATGTCGGGTTCGGGCCCCGGATCGGCGTTGATGACATGAACGGGCTTGGAGCCCGACATGAAATCCGCCAAGGCCTGCGCGTCCTCGACCGTGGCAGACAGACCGGTGACGCGCAAATCCGGAGCCAAGCCGCGCAGTCGCGCGAGGCACAGCATCAGTTGATCACCGCGTTTGCTTTCCGCCAAGGCATGCAATTCGTCCAGCACGACCCGACGCAAACCGCCAAAGATCGTCGGGGCCTCGGGGTAGCTGAGCATCAAGGCAAGGCTTTCGGGCGTGGTCAGCAAAATCCCGGGGGGATCGACGCGTTGACGGCGGCGTTGGGTCGCGCCTGTATCGCCGGTCCGGTCCTCGACTCTGATCGGCAACGCCAGATCCGCCACAGGACGCGCGAGATTGCGCCCGATATCCGCCGTCAGCGCCTTGAGCGGCGAGACGTAAAGCGTATGGACCGAGCCGGATCGCGCACCGTCTTGCAGATCGACCAGCGAAGGCAGGAAACCGGCCAGTGTCTTGCCGCCGCCGGTGGGTGCGATCAACAGACTGTCGCCGGTCGCCGCTAGAAGTTGCAACTGGTGCGGATGCGGTTGCCAACCTTGTTTCGCAAACCAATCCTGAAAGGCGGGCGGCAAGGTCATAGCAGGGCCTCTAACGTGGCCAGATGATCGGCCTCGGCGGCGGGCTTGTCCCAGCGGATGCGGCTGATCCGGGGAAAGCGCATTGCAACGCCCGAACGATGACGGCTGGACCTGTTCAACCCTTCGAAGGCGACCTCGACCACCAGCTTCGGCGCCAGCGCCCGAACCGGCCCGTAACGTTCGGTCGTATTGGCGCGCACGAACTTGTCCAACTCACGCAACTCGGCATCGGTGAAGCCGAAATAGGCCTTGCCGACCGGCACAAGCTCCGGCCCGTCCCAAAGCCCGAAGGTGAAGTCCGAGTGGAACCCCGAGCGTTTGCCATGCCCGCGCTGCGCATAGATCAGCACCGCATCAACAACCATCGGATCGCGCTTCCATTTGAACCACGGCCCGCGCGGACGACCCGAGACATAGGCGCTGTCGCGACGCTTGATCATCACGCCCTCGATCACCGTCGCCGGAGGATCGGCGCGCAGCTTTGCCAGATCATCCCAAGTCGCAAATTTCAGCAGGCTTGATACATCGATGCGCGCATCGCCAAAATCGGCAGCGTCAAGCACGGCCCGACGCTGATGCAATGGCTCGGACCGCAGATCGCGACCCAGCCAGATCAGCAAGTCGTAAAGACGCAACCCTGCGGGATGACTTGCCAGCAGCCCTTTGCCGACGGATTTCCGGTTCAGTCTTTTCTGCAATTCTCCGAAAGGAGCGATCTCGCCGTCGCGCCGGACCAACAATTCGCCGTCGGCGGTTCCGTCGAAATCCATCGCATCGATCACATCGGGAAATGCTTCCGAGATATCCTCTCCGGTGCGGGAATACAGTCGCCGGATGCCCTCATCGCTGACCGCCTGCACGCGGATGCCGTCCCATTTCCATTCCGCGTAAAAATCATCGGGCGAGAGCGCGCGCAATTCTTCCAGATCGGTAGGCGTTGCCAGCATCACCGGACGAAACGGAGCGCGGGCCGCATTTTCAGGCCGCGCCCCGCCAGCGATCCAATCGAAAAGCGGCACATAGGGGGGCGACAGACCGTGCCACAACTCCTCCAGATCCGGAACCGAAGGGCCTCCCATTCCAGCCAACGCCATCCGCGCCATGCGGGCCGAAAAGCCGACGCGCAGATTGCCGGTCGCGAGCTTCAGAAATGCCAAACGCTCGGAGGGGCCAAGCCGGTCCAGCATCGCCGAGATCGCGGCCGGAAGCGCCACCTTTCCCGTGGTCCGGAGCAGATCGACCGCCTGCGACAGCGAAGGATCGTCCTCGGCCCCATCGGGCCAGACCAGCGCGATGGTTTCGGCAAGGTCTCCGACAAAATCGTAACTCAAGGCAAGCAGCTTTTCGTCCAACCGCTCTGCCGCCAAGCCACGCAGCATCGACGGGGTGACGGTCCGCAATTGCAGGTCACCGGTCATGGCAGCCAGTGCCCATCCTCGGTCCGGATCCGGCGTGCGTTCAAGATAATGCCGCACCAGTTGCAGCTTGGCATTGCGCGACGGCGTGAAGGCAAGACGCTCGAGCAGGCTCGCAAAGGCTTTCATTCCGCTTCGTCCTCGTAACCGACCAGACGCAGGGGACGCGCGGGGGTCTGCGCCAGTTCGCACCAACGGATCACCCCGTCCTCGGTGCCGTGGGTGACCCAGACCTCGGACGGGGCCAATTCGGTCAGGGTGGCGGTGAGAGACGGCCAATCGACGTGATCGCTGATGATCAGGGGCAGTTCCACGCCGCGCTGTCGGGCGCGGGCGCGCACCGCCATCCACCCCGAGGCAAAGCCGATCACCGGATCGCGGAACCGCTGCACCCAAAGGCTGGCGAATGCCGAGGGCGGGGCAATCACAAGCTGCGCCGGAACCTCATCGGCGGTCGCTGGGATCAACTCGCCCAGATCGACTCCTTGCCCGATGTAATAGTCGCATAGCGTCTTCAACGCGCCATGGATCGCAATAGGGGCAGCATAGCCTGCCTCGCGCACCAGCGAGATGACATGTTGCGCCTTGCCCAAGGCATAGGCTCCGATCAGATGCTGCCGATCGGGGAACTCGGCCATGCTGGCAAGCAGTTTTGCGGCCTGCGTCAAAGGTTCGGGAAAGCGGAATACCGGCAGCCCGAATGTCGCTTCGGTCACGAAAACATCGCAAGGCACGGGCTCGAATGGCAGGCAGGTCGGGTTTGGCGCTCGGCAATAGTCGCCCGAGACCACGATCTTCGGCCCCCTGTCCGGCGTCACGGCAATCTGGGCCGATCCCAGCACATGCCCCGCCGGATGGAAACTGACGGTGACCCCGCCGATCCGCGTTGGCCCGTCGGCAATCTGGGTCGATGCGGCAAAATCCGGCCCCATCCGCAGGCGCATGATGTCCAGCGTTTCGCGCGTCGCCATAACCGCGCCGTGACCCGATCGTGCGTGGTCACTATGGCCGTGGGTAATCAGCGCCCGTTCGACCGGACGAAGCGGGTCGATATGGAATCCGCCCTCGGGACAGTAAAGGCCGGACTCTGTCGGGAACAGGATGGAATCGGCGCGCATATCCCGAACATGTAGAACATTTCGTGAAAATCAACCCGGAGAGACCAACGGCCGCCCCTCGAATATGGTCTCCATAGAGAAAACGCCGGTGACGCGTTCCAGATCCATGTCGACGATCAATCGCTTGTACAGCGCATCATAACCCGCCATTCCGGTCGTCACCGCCTTGGCCATGTAATCCCATTCGCCACCGATCCGGTGGAAGGCGACGATTTCAGGTTGGGCCTCGATCCGGGCGCGAAAACGCCGTGCCCATGCATCATCATGGTGACGGGTCCGGATCATGATGAAGACCGTCAGTTGCAGCCCCAACGCCGAAGGATCGACCACGGCACGGCTGCCTTTCAGCACCCCTGTCTCGGTCAAGCGGTTCAACCGGCGCCAGCAGGCGTTCTGCGACAGGCCGACACGCTCGGCCAGATCGCGCTGCGACAGGCTGGCATCGCCTTGAAGCAAGGCCAGCAGCCTGTTGTCAATCTCGTCGAAATCCCGATCATAGCTTGGCATTTGACAACCATATCTCCGAATCTGCGCAAAGTTTGAAAATGATTATCTATCGCATTCGGGTCAAGATGGGCTTGGAGTACGAGGAACACCATGCCCCCCTTTGACAGTTATCTCGCCCTTTTGGGTGATAGCCCCCTGCAAACCATCCATAACGGCCTGATCGGTCGGGATGCGATGATCGACGGACCGTTCGGCCTGCGGCCACTGATCTATGCCGATTACATCGCCTCGGGGCGGGCGCTGCGCTTGATCGAGACATGGGTGATGGAACACATCCTGCCTTGGTACGCCAACAGCCACACCGAGGCGAGCCATTGTGGCGGCGCGATGACCCGCATGCGACGCGCGGCACGGGCAGCAATTGCGGAATGTGTCGGTGCGGGGCCGGAACACGCCTTGATCTTCACCGGATCCGGCGCGACGCAAGGCATCAACCGTCTGGTCCATCTGCTGGGCGTCGGTCCCGACACGACGGTTCTGATCGGCCCCTACGAGCATCACTCGAACATCCTGCCTTGGCGCGAAAGCGGAGCCAGAATCGTGGACATCCCCGAGGCAGCCAATGGTGGCCCCGATCTGGATGCCCTGCACGCGGCATTGCAGCAGGCCCAAGGGCCGGTCATCGGGGCATTCTCGGCGGCATCGAATGTCACAGGCACGCTGACCGATGTGGCGCGCGTGACGACCATCCTGAAACGCGCCAATGCGAAATCCGTCTGGGACTATGCCGGAGGCGCGCCCTACCTACCGATCGACATGCAACTGGGCATGGACGCTGTCGTCACCTCTCCGCACAAGTTCATCGGCGGGCCGGGGGCGTCGGGCGTGATGATCCTGCGCCGCGATGCCGTCACGACCGGACGCCCCACCCTTCCCGGCGGCGGTACGGTGCGTTTCGTCTCTCCCGGGGGGCATGATTATTCGACATCACTGGAGGCTCGCGAGGAAGCAGGGACGCCGAATGTCGTCGGCGATATCCGCGCGGCGCTGGTATTCCTGACCAAGGCAGCGGTCGGGCAGGACGCGCTTGATGCGAGGAACGCCGAATGGCTGGCACTGGGACTGAAGCGGCTGTCATCCCATCCACGGATCGAGCTGCTGGGGAATCTGACAGCCCCACGCCTGCCCTTTTTCAGCTTCCGCATTCGTGACGGGCAAGGCGGCTTTATCCATCAACAATTGGCAACGCGGATGCTGTCCGACCTGTATGGTGTTCAGGCCCGCGGCGGTTGCGCCTGCGCCGGTCCCTATGTCCACCACCTGCTGGGTCTTGATCGCGCGGAATCCGACCGGCTCCGCGCCGCGATCCTTGCCGGAGAAGAGACCGAAAAGCCGGGATTCGTGCGGCTGAACCTGTGCTGGGCCGCGCCTTGTGCCGAAATCGACGCAATTCTCGATGCGGTCTGCAACCTTGCCGACCACGCACCGGAGTATCTGCGGCACTATCGCTGCGACCGCGCGACGGCGATCTTCACGCCTCTGGCGGCCGAGTAGCCTGCCGCGCGGTCACATAATCCCGCAGCAAAGCGACGCGGCGCGGCCGGAAACTGGTCGGGCCGCGCTGCATCGTCTGGATTCGCGGAACGTGAAAGACGCGGAAATCCCCGCGCAGCTGGCAATGCGCCAGCAGGGTGATGCTGTTGTCGCTATAGCTCATGCCCAGCGGCCAGATCTCGCGCGTGCTGGGCCGGTCACGCAGATCCAGATAGTCGATCAACAGGCTCTGCTCGTCCCATAGCGACTGGCGCAGCAGATCCATGTCGATGCGGGTCGCCGGTCGCTGGGCATTGGCCCGGAACAGGCGCATCGTCGCATGCATGGCGTGACGGCCCTGCGATTCCGGCAAGGTCGCGATGATGCGGGCCAAAGCATCCTCGCCTGCGCGGCTCAGCGTTTCATCGCCCAGCGTCTGCAGACCGGAAAT
This sequence comes from Paracoccus aestuariivivens, assembly GCF_009711225.1. Lineage (GTDB taxonomy): Bacteria > Pseudomonadota > Alphaproteobacteria > Rhodobacterales > Rhodobacteraceae > Paracoccus > Paracoccus aestuariivivens. The sequence continues at coordinate 506,553 of NZ_WMIE01000001.1, forward strand.
GGCCAGCAGCAATGCCTCGATCTCGAGCCGCGAGAAGCTTTGCGGCGGTAGCGCCGGGTCTTCGGTCAGGCAATAACCCACCCCCGCCTCACCGTCGATCAACGCCCCTCCGGCGCGCAGGGTGGCTATGTCACGGTAAAGCTGGCGCAAGGACACGCCCGTCTCGTCGGCCAGACGCGCGGCCGTGACCGGAGCAGGCAGCCGGCGCAGCGCATCCATCAGGCGCATCAGTCGGTCAGTACGGGACATGCTGTCACCTTCTGTCAGCAGGCGAGGCGCATCCTGAACCGGTCAAAACCGGAGGCCAAGATGCTAACCCTATTTCATTCACCGAAGAGTCGCTCGACCAGCATCGTTACCCTGCTTGTCGAACTGGACGTTCTGGACGAGGTCCAGATCAGGCAGGTCGGGATTCCCCGCTTCGACGGCTCGGGCGGGCGCGACCCCGCGAACCCCCATCCCGAGGGCAAGGTGCCCTATCTGGTCAACGGCAACGATCATATCCGCGAACGCGGCGCGATCATGCTGTATCTGACGGACCTGTTCCCCGAAGGCGGCATGGGCCCCCTGCCCGGAGACCCGAAACGTGGCGAATATCTGAGCTGGCTGTTCTGGTATCAGGGCGTGTTCGAGCCGGTCGCGGTCCTGCAATTCGCCGGCCTCAAGCATCCGGTGATCGAAGCGACCTTCCGCGACTACGACACCGTTCTGGCGCGTCTGGACGAAATCCTGTCCAAGCAAACTTGGCTGCTTGGCGACAAGTTCTCGGCGGCCGATCTGCTGGTCGCGGGGCCGTTCATGTTCTTCGGAGACGACATGCGGCGGTCCTCGACGATATCTGACTGGGTCGGTCGGGTTCAGTCCCGCCCGTCGATTTCGCAGGCGGCGGCGTTTGACGACTGAGCAGCAGCGGCAGGGATCTTGGCGATCTGAACCATAAGGATGCCAGCCGCCACAATTCCTGCCCCGATCACGTCGGACGCGCCGAATCTTTCCCCCAACAGGGCGGCCGCGATGGCCACCCCGAACAACGGGGACAGGAAGTGAAAGGTCGCGGCCCGAACGGCGCCGACCTGATTGACCAGCAAGAACCACAGCCACGTCGCGCCGATCCCCGGCGCGATGACGGTATAGACGAAGGACCAGACCAGCTTGCCGCTCCACTCGACGGGGCGGCCCCATTCCAGCACCATGGCGGGCACCAGCAACATGGCTGCCCCCACTGCCATCTGCATCGCCACAATGGTCATCATATTGCGGCTGCCGCTTGCCCCCCGGGCGGCCAAGGTCGCCACGGCCAGCGCGACAACCGCGATCAGGCACATGATCAGGCCCGGAATGTCCAACCCGTGCTGCAGGCGCACGCCCATGATCAGACACACGCCGATCACGCCCGCGATCAGACCGATGACGGCGACGGGACGCAGCTTTTCCGAGTAAAGCAGCCAGCCCAGAAACGCCACGACCAGCGGCATCATCGAGGCGATGATCGCCGCGGCCGAGGCCTCGACATGCTGCATCGCGATCCAGTTCAGCCCCAGATACAAAGCGTTCTGGCAAAGGCCAAAGACGATCACGGTCTTCCACTCGGCACGGGTCAGGCGCAGGCTTTGCCCCATCGCCAGCGCCAAGGGGATCGCCACGACCGCCGAAAGCGCAAAGCGGATCACCAAAGCCGTCAGCGGCGGCGCGGCCATCACGATGATCCGGGTGGTGGTGAAAGCCGAGGACCAGAGCAGCGCGAAACCGACCCCCATCGAAATGGCCCGTAAATCCATCCTGCACCCCCGCGTCAAACCGTCACAGTTGAGCTAACAGATGGAAAGGCACACGCAAGGCAAAAGCCCCGCGTTTCGCGACCAGATCCGCTCTCGCAGAAAACCGCGCATCAAAAAAGGGCCGCGCATTTCTGCGCGGCCCCCAAAAGGGGAAACCCGATATCAGGCGTTGACGCTGTCTTTCAGCGCTTTCGCGATGGTGACCTTGATCACCTTGTCGGCGGGCTTCGTCATCATTTCCTGGGTCTGCGGATTACGGACCTGACGCTCGGGACGCGCACGGCAGGCGACCTTGCCGATGCCCGGCAGCGTGAGCGCGCCGCCATCGGCGACGGTCTTCGCAACAACGGCCGAAAGCGCGTCCAGCGCAGCAGCAGCGGTTTTCTTGTCGCTGCCCATTTCTTCGGCCAGCGTGGCGACCAGCTGGGTCTTGGTCAACGGTTTGGAAGCGGCCTGAGCCATTAGTCTGTCTCCTCGTTGTTTCCCATTCGGGAAATTTTCGGACGCCACCTTGGCGGCATGCGCGTCGCTACACAAGCTTTTTGCGATGGGTTCAAGCCATTTTTGCAGGGTTATCCCCTGCAAACGCTACGAAACGGGCTGGTTTCCGACGCATTACAGGAACGCCGTCTCGTTGAACGAGCGCAACTTGCGCGAATGGATTCGGTCCAGAGGAGTCGCCCGCAGCTTTTCCATCGCGCGGATGCCGATCAGCAAATGGTTCGCAACTTGCGTACGATAGAAGTCGGTCGCCATGCCCGGAAGCTTCAGCTCGCCATGCAGGGGCTTGTCGCTGACACAAAGTAGCGTACCATACGGCACCCTGAAGCGGAAACCGTTCGCGGCAATGGTGGCACTTTCCATATCCAGCGCCACAGCACGCGATTGTGACAGGCGCTGGACCGGTCCGGACTGGTCGCGAAGCTCCCAGTTGCGGTTATCGATCGTGGCGACAGTTCCCGTCCGCATGATACGCTTGAGTTCGTAGCCATCCAGTCGTGTGACCTCGGCGACGGCTTCTTGCAAGGCGACCTGAACCTCGGCCAATGCCGGAATCGGAACCCAGACCGGCAGGTCGTCGTCCAGAACGTGATCCTCGCGCAGATAGGCATGGGCCAGAACGAAATCGCCCAAGGACTGGCTGTTCCGTAGCCCCGCGCAATGCCCGACCATCAGCCATGCATGTGGCCGCAGCACCGCGATATGGTCCGTCGCCGTCTTCGCATTCGAAGGGCCAACGCCGATATTGACCAGCGTGATGCCGTCCCCGTCAGGCCGCTTCAGGTGATAGGCAGGCATCTGGGGCGTTTTCGCGCCGGTGGCGATCACATCCTCGGGACGCTCGAGGATCTGGTTCCCCGGAGCGACGAATTCCGTATAGCCGGAATCGGGATCGCCAAGCGCGCGGCGGGCGAAAGCCTCGAATTCGTCGACGTAGAACTGGTAGTTGGTAAACAGAACGAAATTCTGGAAATGCTCGGGCAAGGTCGCAGTGTAATGCGCCAGACGCGCCAGTGAGTAATCCACCCGCTGCGCCGTGAATGGCGCAAGCGGCTGGCTGCCATCCGGATTCGGGCCAGACGTGCCGTTGACGATGTCGTCGTTCATCGTGTTCAGGTCGGGCACGTCGAAGACATCGCGCAGCGAGAAACTCAGCACGCCTTCCTGCGGGACGTTCAGATCGCTTTGCGTGGCGACCGCGAAATGCACCGGCATCGGCGTGTCGCTATCGCCCACCGCGACCTCGACGCCGTGATTCTTCATGATCAGGCCGATCTGCTCGGTCAGGTAGCCGCGGAACAGATCGGGGCGCGTCACCGTGGTGGCGTAACTGCCCGGCAGCGCGACATGGCCAAAGGACAAGCGCGAATCAACCTTTGCGTGGCTTGAAACGATCATGCGCAATTCAGGATAGAACGCACGGTACCGCGCCTTCGGCGTTTCACCCTGAAGCGTCAGCACGAAGCGGTCCAGCAGGAAATGCGAGGCACGCTCGTACAAGGCGATCAGGTGCTGTACAGCCGCGTCGGGATCGTCGAAATAAACCATCTCTGCGGGCGGGGGGGTGTCGACGGGCAATTGCCGGCGGTCGGTCATCATGCGCGCTGCTCCTTTTTCGGGAACTGTGCCAGCGGGCATCGGGACTGGCAAGCGGCCAACGCCGCGCCTATCTGAACTGCAAAGGAGTGATCCAGATGCAATTTTCGATACTAGATCTTGCTGTCGTCGCCGAAGGCTCGGACGCCCGTCAGGCCATCGCCAATTCCGTGGCGCTGGCGCAGGCCGCCGAAGGCTGGGGCTATCATCGGTTCTGGCTGGCCGAACATCACAATATGCCCGGCATTGCCAGCGCCGCGACCTCGGTCCTGATCAACCATGTCGCGAGCCATACGAAATCCATCCGCGTCGGTGCGGGCGGGGTAATGCTGCCGAACCACGCGCCCTTGGCCATTGCGGAACAATTCGGCACACTTGCGACCATCCACGGCGACCGGATCGACCTTGGCCTTGGCCGCGCGCCCGGCGGCGATGGCGCCGTGATGCACGCCTTGCGGCGGGGCATGTCGCGCAACGACGACTTCCCGAACGAGGTGATCGAACTCATCCGCTATTTCGGCCCCGCCCAACCCGGAGTTCAGGTTGCCGCCCATCCCGGCCAGAACACCAATGTTCCGGTCTGGATTCTGGGATCATCACTATACGGTGCCAGCCTCGCGGCGGCACTGGGTCTGCCCTACTCCTTCGCCAGCCACTTCGCCCCCGGCGATCTGGATCAGGCCGTGCAGCTTTATCGGGAACGCTTTCAAGACACCGCATTCGGCAGCAGCCCGCGCTTCATGCTCGCCGTGAACGTCATCGCAGCCGACACCGATGCTGAGGCCCAGCGGTTGCGGACCAGCCAGATGATCAGTTTCGCGCGTCTGCGGCTTGGCTCTCCGGGTCTGCTGCCTGCGCCAGTGGATGATGTCCACGAGGCGATACCGGCCTCGGTCATGGGTTCGGTTCAGCAGGCCCTGTCGGTCAGTGCCGTCGGTGCGCCGGAAACCGTCGCGGCACGGCTGGACGAGTTGATCGCGCGTTATGCGCCGGATGAACTGATCCTTGTCGGCAACATCTACGATCCCGCCGCTCGCCACCGGTCCTTCGCCATCGCGGCCGAGATCCTGCGAAACCGCCCATGAAACTGCTTGTCCTTGGCCATGGCTATTCCGCCGGATTCCTGACCCCGCTTCTGCTGGCTAGGGGATGGGAGGTTGCGGGGACCAGCCGAAGCGCGCCCGAGCGCGTCGCCAGCCTCGGGGCCATCCCTCTGCTTTGGCCGGGGGATGAGCCCGAGATCCGGACGCACATCGCCTCGGCGGACGCGATCCTGATCTCGGCAGGTCCGGAACATGGCCACGATCCCGCCATTGCGGCATTTGGAGACGTCATCGCGTGCGCCACCCCGCGTTGGCTGGGCTATCTGTCCACGACCGGCGTCTATGGCGATCACGCGGGTGGCTGGGTCACTGAAGACACGCCGCTGACCCCCTCTACCCGTCGCGGGCATGAACGTGTTGCGGCCGAGGCCGAATGGCAGGCTTTGGCTGCCGCGAACGACTTGCCGCTGCATATCTTCCGGCTGGCGGGAATCTACGGTCCGGGGCGTGGTCCGTTCGCCAAGGTGCGGTCAGGAACAGCGCGGCGCATCATCAAGCAGGGTCAGGTGTTTTCCCGCATCCATGCCGAAGATATCGCGCAAGTGCTGATGGCCTCGATCAGGCAGCCACGCGCCGGAGCGATCTACAACCTGTGCGACGACGATCCCGCACCGCCCGAAGACGTCATCGCCCATGCCGCCCGATTGCTGGGACTTCCCCTGCCCCCCGCCGAGGATTTCGCGACGGCACAGATGACCGCGATGGCGCGGTCGTTCTATGCCGAAAGCAAGCGCGTCTCGAACCAGCGCATCAAGGACGATCTGGGCGTGACGCTGCGCTATCCCGATTACCGCTGCGGACTGGCAGCTCTTCTGGCCACCGAGACCTAACGCGCGATCGAGCAGCAGCCGGTCAGCATCCGCGACGGCATCTCGGCTCCGTCAAGGATGACCGAGACAGCCAGCCCGAAAGCGCGATCGGACATGCCGTCGCTGCATTGCGCCGGTCGCACGAAGGCGGTGACACGCCCCTTGTCGTCTCCGGCGATCAGGCCGCGCGTCGGCTCACCCTCGATACCGCGATCCATGACCTTGCGCAGCTCAAGCTGACGTTCGGCCTGATCGGGCTCAGAGAATGTTATGCCCGACTTGCTGGCCTTGAGCGACCAGAACGGCTCGGTCCCGCTGCAATGCAGACTTTGCGGCAGCGACGCCGCCTGCCAGACGCCCTGCTCGGGCTTGAGAAAACGCATCGCGACCCAGCCCGTTTGTTCACCCGCGTTGACCTTGCCCCATTTCCCCGTAGCATCACGGGCGATCAGTTCGACACCCTTGGCCGTTGCGGGCAAGGTCGCGATGACTTTGGCCTGCCCGTCCGGCGTTTCGCGGACATTCAGGGTGTCCCAGGTCTCGACCACGGTCACATCGTAAAGATTGGGCAGAAATTCCGGCGGCTTTTCCTGAGCCTTGGCCTCGGGCGCAGGCGTCGCAGCCGCCGCGGCGTCAGTTGACGCCGCCTCGGCCGGTTTATCGGGCTGGGGCGCGGGAGCGGCCGCATCCGCTGGTGCCTCGGTTGGCGCCTTCTGCGCAATAGCCGCCAAGGGCATAGACAGTGCCAATCCAGTCATGAGGATACGCAGCATCGAGATCTTCCTGTCAAACAGTCCGTGAACACGGGTCACATCAAAAACTTCGCGTCGAACAAAGGCAGCGGTTGGGTCGAATCCAGTCTAGCACCACCCCTGCTCTTGATCTTCTGGCCGAGCTACTTATCAGGCCCGCTTTTCACCGATTTGTGCCACGCCCAGAACCTCAAGCACCTTGGCTTCGATATCGGGGGCACACATGCGGGCCTCGCGATACATCGCCTCGGGACTGGCGTGGTCGATGAACGTGTCGGGCAGGACCATCTGACGGAAACGCAATCCGTTGTCGAACACGCCCTCATCCGACAGAAGCTGTGCCACCAGCGAGCCGAAGCCGCCGACCGCGCCCTCTTCGACCGTGATCAGCGCCTCATGCGTGCGGGCAAGGCGCAGGATCAGGTCGCGATCAAGCGGCTTGGCAAAGCGTGCGTCAACGATGGTCGGATGGATGCCGCGCGCCGTCAAAGCTTCATGCGCCCGCATCACTTCGGCCAGCCGCGTGCCCAAGGACAGGATCGCGACACGCTTGCCCTCGACAATCACACGGGCTTTGCCGATTTCGATCGGCTCGCCGCGCTCGGGCATTTCGACGCCCATCCCCTCGCCGCGGGGATAGCGGAAGGCGATGGGGCCATCGCTATAGGCAGCGGCGGTCGCAACCATATGGACCAGTTCGGCCTCGTCCGCGGCGGCCATGACGACCATGCCCGGCAGGTTCGCCATAAAAGCGATGTCATAGGCTCCGGCATGGGTCGCGCCATCCGCGCCAACCAGACCCGCGCGGTCGATGGCGAAACGCACTGGCAGGCGCTGGATCGCCACATCATGCACCACCTGATCGTAACCGCGTTGCAGGAAGGTCGAATAAAGCGCGCAGAAAGGCTTCATCCCGCCCGCCGCAAGCCCCGCCGCAAAGGTCACGGCATGTTGCTCGGCGATGCCGACATCAAAGCAGCGGCGCGGGAAACGCTCGGCGAACAGATTCAGGCCGGTGCCGTCTGGCATGGCGGCGGTCACGGCCACGATCTTGTCGTCGCGCGATGCCTGATCGAGCAAGGCGCGGGCAAAGACCGCCGTATAGCTCGGCGCGTTCGACTTGGCCTTGGCCTGCGTTCCGGTCGCCACATCAAATTTCGCGGTGGCGTGACCCTTGTCGGCGGCGCGCTCGGCCGGGCCATAGCCCTTGCCCTTCTTCGTCACCGCATGGATCAGCACCGGGCCGGTCGCACGCTCGCGCAGGGTGCGCAGCAGCGGCAGAAGCTGGCTCAGGTCATGGCCATCGACCGGGCCGACATAGGAAAAGCCCAGTTCCTCGAACAGGGTGCCGCCGATGGTCATGCCCTTGAGCATTTCCTTGGCGCGACGGGCTCCTTCCTGAATCGGCGTCGGCAGATAGCCCACCGCCCCTTTTGCGACGGCCTTGAGATCCTGGAACGGCCTTTCGCCATAGAGCCGGGTCAGATAGCGCGACAGCGCACCCGTCGGGGGCGCAATCGACATCTCGTTGTCGTTCAGCACCACGAACAGGCGCTTGCCCAGATCGCCCGCATTGTTCAGCGCCTCGAAGGCCATGCCGGCAGTCATCGCGCCGTCGCCGATCACCGCAATCGCATCGCCCGGATCGCCGCCCAGTTCCCGCGCCATAGCAAAACCCAGTGCCGCGCTGATCGAGGTCGAACTGTGTCCCGCCCCGAACGGGTCAAAGGGGCTTTCCGAGCGCTTGGTGAAGCCCGAGAGCCCCCCTTCGGTGCGCAAGGTGCGGATACGGTCACGCCGGCCGGTCAGGATCTTGTGCGGATAGCACTGGTGGCCGACATCCCAGATGATCTTGTCACGCGGCGTGTCGAAAACGGCGTGCAGGGCGACGGTCAATTCGACCACGCCCAAACCCGCGCCCAGATGGCCGCCGGTCGTGGACACAGCACTGATCGTCTCGGCGCGAAGTTCATCGGCAAGCTGGATCAGTTCGCGGTCGGTCAGCGCCTTCATGTCCGAGGGCAGGCTGACGCGGTCAAGCACCGGCGTCGCAGGGCGGTCGGGATGGTCGGTCTGGCTCATGGCTGACCCTTTCGTCGGATATTTCAGGCGTCGCGTTCGATGATAAACCGCGCAAGATCGCGCAGGTTTCCGGCTTCGTCGCCAAATGGCTCAAGTGCGGCTTCTGCGCTACGCACGAGTTTGCGTGCTTTGTCCTGCGCGCCCTCGAGTCCCAGCAAAGACACAAACGTGGCTTTGTTCGCCGTTCCGTCCTTGTTCAGACGCTTGCCGGTCTGCGCCTCGCTTCCGGTCACGTCCAGAATGTCATCCTGAATCTGGAAGGCCAGACCGATATTGCGGGCATATTCGGTCAGCGCCGCCGTATCTTCGCCAGCCATGATCGCGCCAGCAGTGGCCGAGAACACGATCAGCGCGCCGGTTTTGGCGCTTTGCAGCCGTTTGATCGCGACCAGATCCAAAGGCTGGATCGCGGTTTCGGCGGCGATATCCAGCGCCTGCCCCCAGACCATACCCCGCGCGCCAACGGCTTCGGCAAAGGCGCGGATCAGCGACAGGCGGGCTTCGGGGCCGCTGATCTGGGTCTCGGTCAACAGGCCGAAGGCCAGCGATTGCAGCGCGTCTCCGGCAAGGATCGCGGTCGCCTCGGACCATTGGATGTGACAGGTCGGAAGTCCCCGACGCAGATCGTCATTGTCCATCGACGGCAGATCGTCATGGACCAGACTATAGGCATGCAGCGCCTCGACAGCAGCAGCGACAGGTAGGGATTCACGGTCGCTCAGACCGAAAAGCCGCGCCGATTCCATGACCAGAAACGCGCGCAAACGCTTGCCACCGATACAGGCGTAGCGCATCGCATCGGTCAACTCGCCCGCAGGCAAATTAGCCATGGCCTCATCCAGCGCGGCCTGAACCTGCGCTTTCACATCATCAAGGCGGTGCTGCATCACAACCCCTCGACCGGGACCGATCCGGTCGACTGGCCGTTGGCCGCAAGGGTGATTTTCTCGACCCGTTCCTCGGCAGCGCGGAGCACCTTGTCACAATGCGCGCGCAAGGCGGCGCCGCGTTCGTACAGGGCGATGGATTCGTCAAGCGTGGCTTCGCCATGCTCAAGCTTGGCCACCGTCGCCTCAAGCTCGCGCATCGCATCCTCGAAGGACATGGTTTCGATCTCGGTCATGGCGACGTCTCCCTCAGAACTTCGACATGGGCGCGCGCGGTGCGGCCCAAAGCCGCAAGATCATAACCGCCTTCGAGCACCGATACCACAGGTGCCGAACATGCAGCCGCCGCGTCGCAGATCATGCGGGAAATCGCCGTGAAATCACCGTCATCCCAGCTGAGCGCAGCCAGGGGATCATCGGCATGGGCATCAAAACCGGCCGAGAGCAGGACAAGCTGGGGCCGCCAATCCACCACGCGCTGACAGATCGCGCGCCATGCATCCCGCGCCGGAGCGCCGTCGGTGCCGGAATGCAGCGGCACGTTCATGATCTGGTCATGCGCCCCGCGTTCGGCGGCTCCGCCGGTGCCGGGATAAAGCGGATACTGATGGGTCGAGGCGAAAAAGGCGCGCGGTTCGTCCCACAACAGATCCTGAGTGCCATTGCCATGATGGACATCGAAATCCAGCACAGCGACGCGGTCCAGACCATGATGGTCCAGCGCCCGCTGCGTCCCGATGGCAATCGAGTTCAAAATGCAGAACCCCATCGCGCGGGTACGTTCGGCGTGATGGCCGGGCGGACGCATCGCCACAAAGGCGCTGCCCGCCTCGCCCGACAGAACGGCATCGACCGCGGCACAGGTCCCGCCGACCGCATGACGTGCGGCAATCAGCGAGTCGGGGCAAAGATAGGTATCTGCGTCCAGCATGGTCCAGCCGTTTTCCGGCACCTTTCGGCGCAGAAACGACAGATATGTTGCGGGATGGCAGCGCAAGATATCGTCGTCGGTGGCGTCAGGAGCCTCGCGACGATCCAGTTCCAGACCGGAAAGCGCATCCATCACGGCGTCAAGTCGGGCGACCTGCTCCGGATGGCTGGGCGGCGTAACATGCCTAATTCCCGATGAATGTGAAAAAAGAAGCGTCATTTCCACACGATTATGCGGCAGTTCACCACCGGGCAAGCAATTGTTCCCCGACCTGTCGAAATGGACGACTCGGTGTGGAGAAGCAACACTTGCCCGTGCATCAGGCCGTCAGCCGCTGACCGTCATGGCCCGTGATTTCGACTTGCAAAAGTGTGCCTTCGGGCATGTCACGATCGAACGAGACTTCGGTGAAGTGCTCGGTGCGGGCAAGCCGCGGCCCTTCGGTCAGAACCAACCGCGACTGGCCGACCTGTGCCTGAAGATGGCGCGACAAGGCCAGATCGCCCGCAGCGCGCAATCTGGCGGCGCGATCCTTGATCGCCGGACCGGCCACACGCGGCATCCGGGCGGCAGGAGTCCCCTTGCGCGCCGAGTATGGGAAAACATGCAGGAAAGTCAGGCCGCAATCATCGACCAACTTCAGGCTGTTTTCGAACATATCCTCGGTCTCGGTCGGGAAACCGGCAATGATATCAGCGCCAAACACGATGCCGGGGCGCAGCTTGCGGGCATCCTCGCAGAAGCGGATGGCGTCGTCGCGCAGGTGGCGGCGCTTCATCCGTTTCAGGATCATGTCGTCGCCCGCCTGCAAGGACAGATGCAGATGCGGCATCAGGCGCGGCTCGCTGGCGATGGCGAGCATCAGATTCTCGTCCGCCTCGATACTGTCGATGCTGCTGATCCGCAGGCGCGGCAGATCAGGCACCAGCCGCAGGATTCGCATGACCAGATCGCCCAGACGGGGTGTCCCCGGCAGATCCGCACCCCACGAGGTCAGATCGACTCCGGTCAGTACGACCTCGTTGAAGCCCCGATCACGCAACCGCTTGATCTGATCGACGACCACGCCCGCCGGAACCGAACGCGAATTGCCGCGACCGTAAGGGATGATGCAGAAGGTGCAGCGGTGATCGCAGCCATTCTGCACCTGCACATAAGCACGATGGCGGCCGAAACCGTCGATCAGGTGGCCGGCGGTTTCCTTGACCGACATGATGTCATCGACCTGCACCTTCTCGGTCTGGCCGATCAGGTCGGGAGCTTGGATGTTGGCCCCTCGAATCTGATCCCAAGTCTGCGGCTGCATCTTTTCATGGTTGCCGATGACGCGCGTGACTTCGGCCATGGCGGCGAAAGTCTCGGGTTCGGTCTGCGCGGCACAGCCGGTGACGATCACGGGCGCGCCGGGATTCTCGCGGGCAAGGCGGCGAATTTCCTGACGGGCCTTGCGCACGGCCTCGGCGGTGACGGCGCAGGTGTTCACGATCACCGCGCCCTGAAGACCCGCCGTTTCGGCCATCTCTCGCATGGCCTCGGTTTCATATGCGTTAAGACGGCAGCCGAGTGTCGCAAAAACCGGAGGATTCGCCTGATCGTTCATCCGCGCCAGATCCCGTCGAAGACATGCGCTGTCGGGGCTGTCATCCAGACACCGTCCTCGCGCCAGTCGATTTCCAGAACACCGCCGGGCACGTTCACCTTGACGCGACGGTTCGTCAGCCCGCGACGCGCTGCGGCCACGACCGAGGCACAGGAGCACGACCCCGAAGCCAATGTGATCCCCGTGCCGCGTTCCCAGATGCGCAGGATGATTTCATCGCGCGAGACGATCTGCACGACCTCGACATTGGTGCGCTCGGGGTAAAGTGCATGATTTTCGTGGATCGGGCCGAAATTCTCGAGATGGATCGCACCGATATCTTCGACAAAGAAGGTCATATGCGGATTGCCCATTCCGGTCGCGACGGGATCGCCCTCGATCGGCAAATGCAGCGTATCCACATCCTCGGCCAAGGGAATCCTGCGCCAGTCCAACACCGGCGGCCCCATATTCACGCGGGTCAGGCCATTTCCGGCTTCCTGTGCAATCAGGATCGCATGGTCGGTGGCAATGCGCAGCTCGGACGCGCCTGATTCGTCCAGCAGATAGCGCGCGACGCAGCGCGTGGCATTGCCACAGGCCCCCGAAATCGAGCCGTCGGCATTGTAGAAAACCAACCGTGCGTCGACCTCGGCGGAAGGCAGGATCACAGCCAACTGGTCGAATCCGATACCGAAATGGCGGTCCGCCATGGCCGCAATCACGGCAGGTTCGGGCTGACCGCCAGTCTTGCGACCGTCGATAACAACGAAATCATTGCCGAGCCCATGCATTTTCATGAAGGGCAGAGAAGCGCCATTGGCTAGGTTTTGCTGCTGTTCCATGCCGGTCACATACGCTCGCCCAAAACTTTTTTCCAGAGGTCGTGATTTTTCAGCTTGACCGCACACCACCCCGACACTAGTTAGCCGTCCGTGCGATGGGCCCGTAGCTCAGTTGGTAGAGCAACTGACTTTTAATCAGTGGGTCACAGGTTCGAATCCTGTCGGGCTCACCACTTTTCTCAAGAACCTAAAATCTTGACGAAAGCGGTGAAATTCCATCCGCAATCACAGCAACATTTGAAATATCAAGCACCGTCGCCGTCAAGCGAGGATGCCGTTTTTTTTCATCTGTTTCGTTGCTCGCAACATTAAATCCAAGAAATCCACGTTTTCTTCGAGATTTCTCGACAGAAGCGGTTGACCCCACCGGCCACCGCCTCTAGTTAGCCCCTCGTGCGATGGGCCCGTAGCTCAGTTGGTAGAGCAACTGACTTTTAATCAGTGGGTCACAGGTTCGAATCCTGTCGGGCTCACCACTTTTTCCCAAACAGATCATCCGTTTGCGACAGGTGGCGAGTAATCCACGGCCGCCAGCCACATGGACATAACGCACAAGTAAATCCAGGACGATCAGTCGTCTTAGCGGACGCGCTCAGTCGAAAAGATCCAGCGTCAGTGCCAGATCGTGCCAGTCGAGCGTAAAGACCGTATCGTTGCCCTCGGCCACGACCAGCCCGAATCTTTGCCCTAAGCGATCACTCAGACCCTTCAGGGTCGCGGCGACCCTGTCGGGTGGCTGGATCGGTACGATGGCCGCGCCTGCCGGAGCAGCGATAATGCCGTGAACCAGATGGCTGCCTTCGACGCCGGTGATGACGCGAGCCCCGCCACAAACATTCATCAGTTCGTCAACTGTCATGGCCATGGGGTCCACGACTAGGTAGCCGCGTTCATTGGCCAGACGGTCTGCGAGTTCGCGTTCATTCTGCAAATACCGTAGATCGCCGCCTTTGCCGCGCAACAGAAACACGCCGGGCACGGGCACGATATTCCTGCCCGCGATCAGCCTGTCGCGGATCTCGACCTGACGGCGGATCTTGTCGGCATTGTTTGCCTGATCGCCAAACAGGATCAACTCGTCGAAATGCACATCGCCTGACAGGCGTTCGGGCACGACACCCAGCAATTTTTCGTAGCGTGCGGCATGGCTGCCCGATCTAGGTGCGACGGCGGTCGTCAGGGCGTGTCCTGACTGCTGGGCGAGCGGCCAGGCGGCCAATGCCTCCATCAACCAGCTGCCGAACCAGCGATTCGTCGTCCATGTTTCGTAAAGCGCGCCGCTGATCGCTTGTTGAGGCTGGAATGCAAATCCGAAGCGCCTTGCACGGTTGCGCAGATGGAACTCGGCCCCGTCGCGATACAGAACACCATCCACCAGATCGATATCGCGGAACCGCCACCCCATGGTCGGGCTTTCGCGTTCTTCTCCGTCACGGGTCAGGACCGAAATCGCCTCGGTCAACGACGCAAACACGCTGGCCCTGATGCGATCGATCTGCCCGGGCAAATAACTGGCCGGATAGACCCGATGCGTATCAGCCGGAGCAATCTGCCAGCTTTCTACCGCGCCTGCCATGAAATCCGGCTCGGCAAGCCGAAGCAGCCGTCGCATCCGCGCGCTATAGGGGCGTAAAGGATTCAGCATGGGCCCACTTTATGACTCGGGTCGAAATTATGCTCGCTCGGCGGCACGCCCTTCGACAAGGACGGGCGCAAAGAAGCGCTTGCTGCGCCGCCCTTCGGACAAGGGGTCGATCAATGCGATGCAACGGCGATAATGTTCGGTGGCGCGATGGGCGTCCAGCGCAGCCTCGTTTTCAAAGATTTCGTAGATCGAAAAGCTGTTCTCGTCTTCGGGATCGCTCAGCAGATCAAAGCGGATATTTCCCGGCTCGGATTGCGCGCCTTCCCAGTTCAGGCGGAACGCTTCGATAAAGGCATCCCGCTGGCCCGGTCGGACCTGAATATGGACAAGCTGGATGAGCATTCGGGATCCTCGTCGGGCAAAATACGGCGCACTCGATTTTCATCAGGCAACATCGAGGCAGCCCTGACAACCCCGAATTAGGACGTGGGCGATCTTTCCGGACCATGGGAACACAGTTGCCGCATCGGGCGTTGCGGGTCGGGACGATCCTGCCCAGCACGAAAGGATTTTCGAATGTCCGACTTGCTAGTCATTGCCTTCGACGATGAAGCCGCCGGTTTTGAACTCCGCACCGAATTGGTGAAAATGCAGAAGGAATATCTGATCCAACTCGAAGATGCCGTGGTCGTCACCAGACCAACGGCCGAAGATATCCAGTTGCATCAAGCCGTTAATCTGACCACCGCAGGCGCTTTGGGCGGCGGTTTCTGGGGCACACTTGTCGGTCTGGTATTTTTGAATCCGCTGGTGGGTGCGGCGGTCGGAGCAGCCTCGGGCGCCATTGCCGGAAAGTTCAGCGATGTCGGCATCAACGACGATTTCATGCGCGACGTCGGCAAATCGGTTCAGCCCGGTGGTTCGGCGGTGTTTATCCTTGTACGCAAGCTGACCGCAGACAAGGTGCTGGCCCGCCTTGAATCCTTCAAGATGCGCGGGCGCGTGCTGCAAACCTCGCTGCCCGACGAGCAGGAAGAAAAGCTGCGCGAGGCATTCGCGGGTGGAAAGCTTGGCAGCGCCCTTGGTGTCCCCGAGGCCGATCCACCTGCGCCGGCACCCGCCCCCGCCACCTAAGCTTTGCCGCTGATTGCGCAAAAGCTTGACGCAAGGCGCATTGGCGTGACAGGACGCGCCAATGCCCCGCCGCAACAAACCCATTCCTGACCCAGAGGGAGCGATCCCGACACCGGCCTCAAGAAGGGGCGGAATGTGGCGCGTGATGCGGCGGCCGCTGATCTGGCTTGGCGGCTGGACGCGCTGGATCGGCTTGCGGCTGCTTGCGCTGATGTTCGTGCTGGTCTTTGTCTTTTCGCTGATCAATCCCCCGACCAGTTGGACGATCCTGACCGAGACCCGCGAATATCCCGGCAAGCCGCGCGAATGGACCTCGCTTGATGACATCGCGCCGGTCATGGTCCGCTCGGTCGTGGCGGCCGAGGATGCGAACTTCTGCTCGCATTGGGGCTTCGACATGCGCGAGATCCGCAAGGTCGTCGAGTCGGGCTCGAACCGCGGGGCTTCGACCATTTCGCAGCAGACCGCGAAGAACGTCTTCCTGTGGCAAGGCCGCAGCTGGCCGCGCAAGGCGCTCGAGACCTTATACACCCCGATGATCGAGGTGCTTTGGTCCAAGCGCCGCATCGTCGAAGTCTACCTGAACCTTGCCGAATTCGGTCCGGGGGTCTTTGGCGTCCATGCCGCCGCCACGCATTACTTCGACACGACACCGGACAAGCTGACAGCACGACAATCGGCAGGTCTGGCCTCGATCCTGCCTGCCCCAAAATCGCGCAAGCCGCAGGGCGGGACGGCCCGTGCGCGCGCAATTGCCGACGGGGCCGCCACGATCAAGGCGAATGGCAGCGATTCCTGCCTGCTGCTTGATCGCTAGGCCCATCGCGGTTGAAACCTCGATAGGCGAGGCGTATCAGGTGGATAGTCCACCTAAGACCTTTGGTGTTTTCCCCAGATGAATACTTCCTCGCCCAACTCTACGATCAGGCTTTATCATATCGCCCTGTCGCCCTACTGCCGAAAGGTCCGTCTGGTCCTGGCCGAAAAGCGGATCGAGGTCGAACTGGTCGAGGACCGTTTCTGGGAGCCGGGCTCGGAGATCCTGCGCCGCAATCCGGCGGGCAAGCTGCCGGTGCTGCGGATGGACGGGCGTTTGCTGGCCGAAAGTCAGGCGATCTGCGAATATCTGGACGAACGCTACCCGACCCCTGCCCTGATGCCGAATTCGGCCATCGACCGCTACGAGGTGCGGCGGCTATGTTCGTGGTTCGACGACAAGTTCGCCAATGAATGCACCCGTCCGGTGATGAACGAACGGGTCTGGAAAAAGGTCATGCGCCTTGGCTATCCGGATTCGCGCACGGTCAAGGCAGGGCTTTCCTCGATCCGTTACCACATGGACTACATGAAAAGCCTGCTCGAACATCGCCGCTGGCTGGCGGGCGATGTGATGACGCTGGCCGATTTCACGGCCGCCGCACATATCTCGTGTCTTGACTACATCTCGGATGTGGACTGGACCCATTCGTCCGAAGTGCAGGAATGGTACGCCAAGATCAAATCTCGTCCGGCGTTCCGCAGCCTTCTGGCCGATCATCTGCCGGGCGTTCACCCGGCGCCCCATTATGCGCTCCTGGATTTCTGATCCTGTCGAAATCCGTTCCCAGCTAGAGGAACAGTCACGGGCCGAGGGCTTCTCGGCCCTTGGCATTTGCGCGCCCGACGCCAATCCCCATTTGCCCGAACGGCTGGCCGAGTTTCTGGCCAAGGAACGTCACGGACAAATGGAATGGATGGCCGAGCGCACCCATTGGCGCGCCGCACCGGATACGCTTTGGCCCGCGGCCCGCTCGGTCATCATGCTGGCCGAGCTTTACACCCCCGAGCATGACCCGATCGAAGTCCTGCGCCATCCCGATCGCGGCGCGGTCAGCGTCTATGCGCAGGGCAAGGACTACCACGATCTGGTGAAGAAGCGCCTGAAGCGGCTAGGCGGCTGGCTGGTGCAGAAGACAGGATGCGAGATCAAGGTCTTCGTGGACACCGCGCCGGTGATGGAAAAGCCCTTGGCGCAAGCCGCCGGTCTGGGGTGGCAAGGCAAGCACACCAATCTTTTGTCGCGCGATCTGGGCAGCTGGTTCTTTCTGGGCGCGATCTTCACCACGCTGGATCTGCCCAAGGACAAACCCGAGGTTGAGCGTTGCGGCTCTTGCCGCGCCTGTCTGGATGCTTGCCCGACGGGCGCCTTCCCCGCGCCCTACCAACTGGATGCGCGGCGCTGCATTTCCTACCTGACAATCGAACATAAAGGTCCGGTCGATCCCGAATTGCGGCCCATGATGGGCAACCGTATTTATGGCTGCGACGACTGTCTTGCCGCCTGTCCGTGGAACAAGTTCGCGCAGGCCGCGACCGAGTTGCGCTATCACGGTGCACATGGCGCACCTGCATTGGCCGAGATCGCCGCACTGGACGACGCAGCCTTCCGCGAGCGGTTCTCGGGCAGTCCGATCAAGCGCATCGGGCGCGACCGCATGGTCAGAAACGCGTTGTACGCAATCGGCAATTCGGGGCTTGCACATCTGCGCCCGGTGGCCGAAGCCTTGTGCGACGATCCAGACGAGGCGGTTGCAGATGCAGCCCGCTGGGCCAGCCAAAGATTGCCATGATCCAAACGCCCCAAAGTCCGCTGCGCGGCATCCTGTTGAAATGCGTCAGCGTGCTGGTGTTCACCATCATGGCATCGCTGATCAAGGCCACCTCGGAAAGCGGTTTGGGCGTGCCTCCGGGTCAGCAGATCTTTTTCCGTTCACTTTTCGCCATTCCGGTCATCCTGATCTGGCTGGTCTGGCGACGGGAATTGGGCGTGGGGCTGAAAACCTTTCGACCGATGGGGCATTTCTATCGCGGGCTGGTCGGCACGCTTGCCATGGGGCTGGGATTCTGGGCGCTGTCGCTGCTGCCCTTCCCCGAGGTCACGGCAATCGGTTATGCCGCGCCCCTGCTGACCGTGATCTTCGCCGCGATGTTTCTGGGCGAGGAGGTCCGCCTGTTCCGCCTCAGCATGGTCGTCATGGGCATGCTGGGTGTCGTCATCGTGCTATCGCCGCGTCTGACCACAGGCACGCAGCTTGATCCCAACCAAAGCCTTGGCGCGGTGGTCACGCTGACCGGTGCGGCCTGCACCGCGATGGCGATGATCTTTGTGCGCAAGCTCGTGCAAGAGGAACGCACCTCGGCCATCGTGTTCTGGTTCTCGGTCACATCGACCCTGCTCAGCCTGCTGACCCTGCCCTTTGGCTGGGTCATGCCGAGCGTTGGAACGACCGCCCTGCTGATTACGATCGGTCTGCTCGGCGGTTTGGGGCAGATCCTGCTGACTTCGGCCTATCGCTTCGCCGATGCCTCGCTGGTCGCCCCGTTCGAATATGCCTCGATGCTGTTGGCACTGGGCATCGGTTGGTTCATCTTCGGCGAGGCCCCGACCGTCGTCATGCTGATCGGCGCGGCGCTGGTCATCTCGGCGGGCATCCTGATCATCTGGCGCGAACACCAGCTCGGGCTTGAACGGAACCGTCAGCGCAAGGCCATGACGCCTCAGGGCTGACCGCCGAAACCGAAGGCGATGTAATCGCGCAGATAGGCCTTTTTCGCCGCTGCCCGCATCGGCTGTTCCTTGAGGAAAGCCGGAAAACGGCTGTCATCCGCCAGCCTGTTCGGTGCGGGTACCCCGACGCTTTGCGCCAGAAACGCCAGATCACGCGCCAGATCGGCCTCGCGCAGGATCAGATCCGGCGCTCCGAAGCGCGAAAATCCGGCCAGCACCTCGGATTGGCTGGCCCATGCCGGATAGGTCGGCAACGAGGTCTGGCCGTTCAGGTTGCGGCGCAGGAAATCAAGGAATGCTTCGAACAGCTCCGCCTTCCGCCCCTCGCCCAGACCGGCCAGATCCTCGTCTTGCGGCAATGCCACGCGATGCACCTGACGCAGCAATTGGCGCAACTCGGCGTTGCCGCCTGACAGCAGGGTTTCAAATCCGGCCCAGGCGCGGCGCAGCGGGTGGCGCAGGACGGTGAAGCTGCGATGACCGCTATGCTCGCGCTTCCACTGTCTCAGGCTGTTCTGGTTCAGATCACCGGAAACCTCGCCCAAGGTACCCAGCCACTCGGTCACAACCTCGGAAGGCCCGCCCTTGACCGGCATGAAGATCAGGCCCTTGCCGGCCTCGGTCGTCAGGAATGAGGGAACCGCCGCCCCCTTGCGTGGTTCGAAGTTCGGAATATTGCGCAGCATGAACGGATCTAACCGCGCAAGCTCGGCCTGCATCTCCGCGAAATTCGAGACCTTCTCGGACAGTTCACGCGGGTTTTGCGGTACCAGATCGCTGGCGGGATTGACCCGATCAAGATCAGTGCGCCCCAGCCAATGCAACAGGCCCGTCATGACATCGGCGTCGCGCAGATCCTCGTAGCCGAGCCAGAAGGCCGTCTGACCGGTCGCCTGCAAGCGCCGCTGGACCTTCAGCTGGAACTCCTCGATCTCGCTGACGACTTGCCGGAACTCGGCAGGGTCGAAACGAACGCTGGCCGGGATCGGGGTTTCCGTCTCGTTCAGTTTCCACTGGTTCGTCGCGCGGGCCAGTGCGGTCGAGACGAAGCTGTCCACCGGATTGCGCGTCAGCACGATCTTGGCACAGCTGCGGTCATCCATGATCGCATCGAAGACGCGGGGATCGTGATCGTGGAAATAGCGGAACCCCGACAGATGGTCGGGCTTCTCGAAGATGGCATTCAGCAAGCGCAGCGGGTCTTTCTCGCGCTCGGCCTTGGTCACGCCCCGCATTTCATCCCTGTCGGGCCAGCCCATCATATAGGGGTTGAACGCCTCGCCGAAGCAGGTGACTCGTCTGACCGAATTCAGCGTGGCTTCGAGCAGATTCGAGCCCGTCCGCATCTCTGCGAAAATAACAAAGCGCTGGAAGGGTTTGGTCATTTCAGGTGTTTTCCTTGCTCGGCATCGTGTCGGCGGCGGGGAAATCACCCATCAACTGGGGCTGCAGACCGGCATTGCGCAGGCGTTGCAGGAAGCGTCCCATTCCGGCCAGTTCTCGCATTTGGGGCAGGTTGGCGGCAGCTTCGGGCTCGCCGCCGAGTTCACGCAGCACACCGCGCAATGCCCCAGCGGGACGGGCGCAGAAATCGCCCAGATCCCAGATCCTTGTGCGCGCCTTGAGCCAGACCGAACTGAAAATCTCCATCTGCTCAAGTTCGGTCCGCTGCAAAATGGCAGCGACGCGGCGGATATCGTCAAAGGGCATGCCGGAATGCAGAAGCGGCACGGCCCAAGCCCCCTTGATGACGAAAATCTGCGCGTTGGGATCGGTCGCCATGAACCAGTTCAGGCTTTGATCGTCCCGAGGGCTAAGCTGCATGACCTGCGGCCGCTGCGACATGCGGATCAGGTTCGCGATGAAGCCGCGCGGGTCAAGATCGCGCATCGCGGCGCTGTCGCATAGGCCACCCGGACCAATCCCCGTGCGGCCTGCGAATTCGACGCCATGGGTCGACATGACATGGCCGTGGACATCGGCATCAAGACGTTCGGACAGCCATTCCTCGAAATCCGGGAACAGGTCCGTAAAGCCCTGCAGCACCGCATATGACCCCGAGGTCTTGCCGTTCTCGCGGTCCTTCTGCGGGAACCGGCTTTGCATATACAGACCCGGGCGTCCCAATTTGCGGCGCAACACCGCCTGACTGATCATGCGGTCGACACGCTCGGGCTGAGGCTCTGCGGCTGATGGCTCGCCGGCAAGGGGACGCGGGAAATGTGCATAAAGCGCGGTCGCCTGCGGCCAGATCTTGCGGGCAACGAAACAGCGCGAATCCTCAAGCAACTGGCGATGATCGTTGTAGAAGATATAGGGTTTTCCCTGCCCGTCGAATTTGGCGAGCGTCAGGGAACGGCTTTCGATCTGGTTCGAGTGCCGCCGCGCCAGAGTCTGGAAATAGCTTTCGTCCGGAATCCAGACCCGCCTGAAATACCTGTCATATTCAGGTCGCCGCCGATCCGACAGAATCGCGCGCAATGTCGGGCGGGTCAGGCACCACCATTGCGATCCCAGATGCGGAACCAGCCCGTCGGGGATGCGGCGCTTGATCTTCCAGCGGCGCTGGAAATCGACGTAGCGGTCGAACAGTTTGCGATGGCGGCGATAGGCGAAGGGGAAGCGCAGGGTAAAGCGTTCCTCGTTCAATCCGCCGACGGTCCAGCCGACATCCGCTGCCGTGACGCTTTCGATGAAATCCCGCTTCGGATGGCTCGCCAGAAAGGCGACCAGATCGGCAACAGGCCGCAACGGCAGGCACGCACCCGAAACGACCATGACATGGGTGACGTCCTCGAACCGGTCCAAGAGCAGCGCCGAGGCATCCTGAGTTGCCTGCACAAGGCTGAACGTGCCCCATTCGCAGCGGTGACGGCGCGAGAAGACGATATTTTCATGTCCGGCCAGATCGGCACGCATCGTCGCGACTTCCTCGGCGGGAACCTTGGCGTCGAGATGGATCACGACCGACACGCCGCCCGCAGCCCAGACCTGAGCCAGCCGTGCAGCCCGCGGCAACTCGTTGTGACACAGCATCACCACGCCCAGCCGGACTTCCATCCGCGGCGACGTCCTTGAGGGATCGGGCATCGCGTTCATGCCCAGTTCCCCTTCGAGATCAGGCCCAGATTTTCTAGCTGATGCCAATCCTCGTAGCGCCGTGAAGCCTCGCACCAGAAATCCTGCGCCTCTTGCAGGCCCGCATGATAGGCCATGTATTCCTGACTGTCCGAATAGTGCTGGCGTCGTTCCAGTTCTTCGGCGGATTTGGTGGCGAAGGTGGACAGGAATTTCGCGTGCAGCAGGCAACCCGAGGCCTTCTCGCCGCCATCTTCGTCATAGACCACGTTCAACGACCGCGGCAGCAGCATATGGGTCGAACTTAGATAAGCGTAATGGCGCTCCCAGCGAACCAGAGGGATCTTGTTCAGCGCCGGACCCTGATCGGGATTGTCACGGAAGAAGGCGCGGCATCTGGGTCCGCCCTGAATCCAAAGATTGCCGTAAGCGCCGTTCTTGCGGATCGTGTAATTCGCGGGATCGAACCAATTCGCGATCTGGAACGGGTCCTGCCCCTCGGAATAGGGCTGCGCTGCAATCGGGCCTTTGGGATACATGTCCAGCAGCATCGCCGAAAACGACCTGATCGCCGAGGCATCCAGCCAATCCGTCAGCGCCTTGAGCGGTCGGGAATCGAGATGCGGGTAGACAAGGAACTCATCGGGATCGACGGTCAAACACCAATGCCCCGAGCCATAGCTGTGCAGCAACCAATTCAGCCAATCCATCCCGAACCGCGAGCTTTTATAGCTTGCATTGGTGGACCAGATCGACACGTCCAATTGTTCTGCCAGATATTCCGGACCGCCGTCATCCGAGCCGTTATCGACGACAAGGAAATGCTGGACCCCCATGCGACGGTAATATTCCAGAAAGAATGGCAGCCGGATTTTCTCGTTCCGGATCGTCATGAACAGCAAGATGTCGTCCGACCTGATGCGTTTGGTTCGCACCTCGATCGGTCGCAGACGGGATCTCGCCCGAAATGCGCGAAATAGCAGGCCTTGCCGCCTTGCACGCAAACGGAGAATCCGCCGGAGTCTTTTGAACAGACGCAGCACAGGGTTCACTTCACTGTTTTAGCCGGCATATCTCTCACCACCTTGAGGTGCAATCTTTCACGCAACGCGGCATTTACAAGGTCGAAATGCGCTTGCCATTGCGGCACCGGCAAGGCTGCCATCCGAAGCGGCAATTCGCCGGCAAGAAGGGAGACCGCCCCTGCCCATGCACGATGATCATCGGGTGACAGATAATGCGCGTAATCGCCCAAAAGTTCACGCGCGACAGGCAGGGGGCTGCAAATGACCGGAACACCGCGCGCGGCGGCTTCGGTCAAGGGCAGCCCGAACCCCTCGGCGCGACTGGGCATCAGCAGACCATGGCAACGCTCGAACAGTTCGGCGACCGCAGCGTCATCCAGTCCCGATAGCTCGTGCACCCCGTCCGCAGGCGTCAAACCGTCAAGCCGGGCAAAGACCTCGTGGTTTTCCCATCCCCTGCGCCCGATGATGAACAGTTGCGGCATCCGTGCCGGAGGCATCCTGCGGGTCAATTCCTGCCATGCATCCAGCAGTAATGCATGGTTCTTGCGCGGCTCGATCGTGCCGATGGACAGGAAGAAGGGTCGGCCAAGATCCAGCCCCGCAGGCAGCCCCCTTGCGCTTGGAGCAGTTATCCGCGTCCCAATTGGGGTTGTGACGACAGGCGTTCTGGTTGGAAGTTTAAGCTCGTCCCGCCAACGCAACAGGTCCACGCGGCTTGCCTCGGAAATCGACAGGATCAGATCGGCATGGCCCACCCCTGCGGCGAAGCGCTCGCGGAAGCGACCGGATTGTCCGGCGCGGGTAAACTCGGGGTGATCCATCGGGATCGTGTCATGGATCAGAAGTACGCGGCAAAGCGGCGCAAGATGGCTCCAGAGGGACGCGTTCAGATTGCTATGGCCGACATTCAGATAAGCGGCATCCTTCCCCAGATGATCCAACACAAAACGCGAGATACCGCGCCCGGTCGGACCGGACCGTAGCAGCGCCATGTCGCGAAGGGCGATTTCGGCGCGGGCGGAGGCATCGGACCGCCGACGTAGCCGGTCGATCAACCTCGGTTCCGGCAGATCGCCCAGATCGCCACTTAACCATCGCAAGATCAGCTTGCCCGCCGATGAAGGCAAGACCAACTGCCCCCGCCAGACCCGCGCCAGCAACAAATGGCTTGCGTCGCTTTCGGAAAGATAGCCCAGCCACTCGGCCTCGACACGGTCGATTCCGGTGGCTGGCCCTTTGTCGAGCCTCGAGATCAGTCTCGTGACATCCAGCAGAATTGCCGGATCAGCGTTCATAGCCGCCGTTCTGATGCCAACGCCATGCATCGCCGATCATTTGCGGCAAGGTCGAACGCGCAGGGTTCCAGCCAAGGACGGTAATCGCCTTTTCGCTGCCCGAGACAAGCTTGACCGCATCCCCGCCGCGACGCGGACCTTCGATCATCGGCACAGGTCGGTTGGTAACATAGCGGGAGTGGTCGATCACTTCACGGACCGAGAAACCATTGCCGGTGCCAAGACAGAACACTTCCTGCTTGCCGCCCGTGACCTTGCCGTCCAACAGATGACGAAGACCCAACACATGCGCATCGACCAGATCCATCACGTGGACATAGTCGCGGATGCAAGTACCGTCCTCAGTCGGATAATCGGTGCCATGAATGGTCAGCTCGGCGCGTTTGCCGTCGATTGCATCAAGGATCAGCGGAATCAAATGTGTTTCCGGCTGGTGAAACTCGCCCACTTCCGCGTCCGGATCGGCACCCGCCACGTTGAAGTAACGGAAGATCACCGAATTGATGCCATCGGAGGCGCCGAAGTCTTTCAGCATGTCCTCGATGGCGCGCTTGCTGGCCCCATAGGCGTTCAGCGGAGCCTGCGCGGTGTTCTCGTCCAGAACCACGCCGTCATGATCGCCGTAGGTCGCGCAGGTGGACGAGAAGACGAAATTTTTCACGCCCGCCGCCAAGGTTGCTTCGATCAGGCTGAGCGAGGCGCTGACATTGCCGCGCCAGTACTTGCCCGGCTCGCGCATCGCTTCGCCGACCTGGCTCAGTGCCGCGAAGTGCATGACGGCAACGGGTTTATGCGTGGCGAAAACCTCGTCAAGGCGGGCGCGATCCATCAGATCGCCCTGCTCGAACGGGCCGAACTTCACAGCGTCGCGCCAGCCGGTGCAAAGATTATCGTAGGTGACGGGGGTAAACCCCGCGTCACGCAATGCCTTACAGGCATGGGAACCGATATAACCGGCCCCGCCTGTCACCAGTACTTTTTGCATCTGTTTACTCGGCAGCCCGACGCATCGATAGAACGTCAGCGAGGTAGTCGGCAAATTCGTCTTTCAGCTCGTCACGGGCCAGACCGAAGGCGACCGTTGCCTGCAGGAAGCCGGCTTTCGAGCCGCAATCGAAGCGCTGGCCACGGAAGCGCAGACCGAACACGTCACGGCCTTCTTCGATCTCGTCGGCGATGGCATCGGTCAACTGGATCTCGCCGCCCGAACCCTGCTTGAGCTTGTTCAGGTTCGTCATGACGGTCGGCGCAAGGATGTAACGCCCGATCACCGCGAGGTTCGACGGCGGATTTTCCTTGGGCTTCTCAACCATGCCGCGAGCACGAACGATTGCGCCCATATCTTCGGCAACATCCAGAACACCATAGGACTTGGTCCGCTCGGGCGAGACTTCCATCGTGGCGACCATGCTGCCGCCGGTCTCCTGATAGGCCTCTATCATCTGCTGCAAGCAAGGCGGCTCGCCCAGAATCACATCGTCAGTCAGAATCACGGCGAAGGGTTCGTCACCAACCAGACGACGGGCACACCAGACCGCGTGGCCAAGACCCAGTGCCTTGTGCTGACGGATATAGGCAATCGCGCCAGAGTCCATGTTGGTACCGCGCAGGATTTCCAACAGATCGTTCTTACCGGCTTTTTTCAGGTTCGACTCAAGCTCGTGGGCATGGTCGAAGTAATCTTCGAGGGCACCTTTTCCGCGCGAGGTCACGAAGATGAATTCCTCGATACCAGCGGCGCGGGCCTCGTCGATGGCGTATTGGATCAGAGGCCGGTCGACCAGCGTCATGATCTCTTTCGGGATGCTTTTCGTGGCTGGCAGAAAACGAGTCCCAAGCCCCGCAACCGGGAATATTGCTTTGGTGACTTTGCGGCTCATGGATTGGTCTCCTGTTATCTGTGCCGGTATCGGCGAAGAGTATGCGTCTTCGCCGGTTCATGCACAATAATTGCAAAAGCCGTGTAATGGTTCAGCCGCAATAATAAAAGTTAACCATCCCAATGCAAAGTGGCAGTTTTCTGCCCATTTATTGCTGCGTCGCGGCAAAAAAAGCACGTTCGCGCAAAAAGCGAGTACGGGCACCCATCAACATAAGCGCAGAATCGCCGGGCTGAGACGCCCCCCAGACCCCACCATGCTGTTCCCACCAGCCATCGGGATGCAGATGTTTGCGATGCGGCAGAAAAGTCGGGGTAAGAATTATGATCGTGACAAGCCTGCCGTTTTTCGTCTGAGCCAATGCCTTTTTTTGCAGTTTATGTCGCTGCCAGTACCATCCCGAAAGATAAACCCGTTCGCCCGCGCCGACAGGCATAGGCAAAAAATCGCCCATCTCAATATCCTGAAATTTAGGCAAAGGCGCATTAATCGTCGCGCCTTCGGCGATGCCTTCGTCCAGTGTCCTGAGAATTGGCCCGACCGACAATGGATCGATGCGACCGGCGATCATGTGCCGCAGCAGACGCGCTCGTTGTGATTGTCGCAAACCATCGACCGCGCCACCGTAGCGTGCCGCAAAAATTGCAGACGAACGGCCAATGGCCCGCAAATCCTCGGGGATTCCCGCCTCGTCGCGACTAACTCCGGGAGCGAGTCCATGGATGACTTCGGCTTTGGGGATGACCGCCGTCAACCCGTCCCCAAAGCGTTTTGCCATACGAAAGTTCACGTCACTTTCATCCAGATAATACGCGAATACAGGATCAAAGCCGCCGATTTCGACCAAAGCGCTACGGCGGAAAGCGCAATTCGTTCCTATCGTGCTGACAGGAGCGCCATTTTCCGGGCCAAGCAAGATCGGAGATCCGACTTCAATCGGTTCGCTGCGCCCCGAAGCTGTCATGCGTTCGGCCCGCACCTGCCAATGCAGCCCGTCCGGTCCGCGCGTAAAGCCTGTCGCGGCAATCACACGCGGATCACGGAACGGATCGACCAGAAATTCGACCCATCTCGACACGGCCAACGCATCGTCGTCGATGAACAGAACCACATCGCCCGAGGCTGCGGCAATTCCCAAGTTCCGCGCCGTCGAAATATTGGGCTCGTCGACGGTGACGCGTTTGATCGGCAGATCGGGCCTGACCTGAATCGAATCCGGATCAGCGACCAGAACCAGTTCGAACGCCGGATAGGATTGCTGCGTCAGTGCCTGAAGGCACTGGGCAAGCTCTCGCGGCCGATTCCGCGAAACGACGATCACAGAGGCGCGAATATTCTCACGCCGCTGTGCCATGTTCAGGCGATTCCCATACGCTGCATCATCGCTTCCAGTTTCGGCACATCCGACGGGTTGTTCAGTTCCCAGAACTCGCGCCCGCGGGCTTCCACCTCGACGCACAGAACCTTGCGGCCCCGCTCAAGGAAGCGCAGTTGCTCGAGGCCCTCAAGCGCCTCGAGCCGTCCCTCGCCCCAAGTCGGGTACTCGGCCAACGCCTCGGGGCGATAAGCATAAACGCCGACATGGTGAAAGACGGGTGTCGGATCGTTCGGGCCGAATTCGGCGGCGGTAAAGGGAATCACTTCCTTCGAGAAGTAAAGCCCCCGCCGATCATGGCCGAACACGGCGGTCGTGCCACCGACCCGACCGGCAACACGATCTGCGATCAGTTCGGACCGCATCGCGCCCGAGCAGCGCAGAACAGGCGTCGCCACATCGGCACCGGGGTCCTCGCGCATGCCCTTGACCAGATCCTCGATGAACCACGTCGGTGTCAGCGGTGCATCACCCTGCAGGTTCACGACGATCTCATGGGTCATACCCAGCTTGGCGACAGCCTCCGCGCAGCGTTCGGTGCCGTTCCGGGCAGTGGTCGAGGTCATTGCCACCTCGGCCCCGAAGCTTTCGGCATGTTCGCGAATCCGGTCGTCATCGGTGGCAACGATGACGCGATCGACATCATTCACGGCCATGGCCGCTTCCCAACTGCGCCGGATCAGGGATTGCCCCTCGCCTGTCACCCCGCGCAACTCCACCAGCGGTTTACCCGGATAGCGGGTTGACGCATGGCGCGCCGGAATGACGATAACGACAGACATGGCTTAATCCTTGACCAGCAGAACGCCGGGCGCGAATGCGATGAAGAAGGGATTCTCGAAGCCCGGCTTGCCATAGGTCAGCGACGTATGGTCATCAAAGCGCACGACTTCGCCACCCGCGCCGCGCAACACGGCGTCACCCGCTGCAGTGTCCCATTCCATCGTGCGACCAAGGCGGGGATACAGGTCGGCCTCGCCGGTGGCGACCAGACAGAATTTCAGCGACGAGCCCGCCGAAGTCATGTCGCGCACGCCGTAGCGCCCGATATAGGCGTCGGTCGCGGCGTCACGGTGCGATTTCGACGCGACCACCATCAGGCGGCGATTGTCGGGCATCGAGTTCACGCCGATCGGAGAGATCTCGCCGGGAGTATCGCCGAACGGTCCTTTTTCCTCGACCGAGCCACCACTGGCGGTGGTGTAGAACAGCCGTTGTTTCGCCGGAGCGTAGACGACGCCAAAGCGCGGCTTGCCGTTTTCGACATAGGCAATATTGACGGTGAAATCGCCGCGACGCTGGACGAATTCCTTGGTGCCGTCGAGCGGGTCGACGATCAGGAAGGTCGAAAGCGACTGGCCGTGGGTCTCGGCCTGTTCCTCGGTGACGAGAGCGATATCCGGGAAGGCCGCGCGCAGCCCGGCGGAGATCAGCGCATCGGCCGCCTCATCGGCCTCGGTCACGGGTGAAGAATCGGATTTGGAGCGGATTTCGAAATCTTCGGCATTATAGATCCGCATGATCTCGTCGCCGGCCTTGATGGCCAGACGGCGCATTTCGGAAATCATTACATCAAATTGCATGGTCTTTCCCTTTCATCGCGGCCGACCGCCGACAGGGGGCGATTGAATGCGGCAATTCTGTTTCTTATGATGCGATGGACCGCGCAGGGCAAGCACCCGCTCGCGCCACACGGAGTTCAAAGACCCGATGTTCGTTCAGCGTCGTAGTCGCAACATGATCGAAGCCGCGTTCACAACGCTGGCGCTGATCTACCACGTGACCGTCAACAACCTGCGCAAGACGCAGCGAAACGCCGTGGTCGGCTTGCTGATGACTGTCGTGCAGTCGATGATGCTGATCGTTGGCTTCTACTTGATGTTCGTGGTCATCGGTGTTCGGAACTCCCCGATCCGGGGCGATTTCATCGTCTATATCATGACCGGCATTTTCATGTTCATGACCCACACCAAATCGATCGGTGCGGTGGCCAGTGCAGGGAATCCCACGAATCCGATGATGAAGCACGGCCCGCTGAACACGGCCGTCATGATCTCGGCATCGGCGCTTGCGACGCTTTACCAGCAAACAGTTTCAGCCCTCGTCATTCTGACAGCGTATCACTATTTCCTTCAGCCGGTTCATATCGACAACCCGCTCGCGTGCTATGCGATGCTGCTTCTGGCATGGATATCCGGCTGCTGCATCGGGCTGATCTTCCTGTCCATCCGCCCGTGGTGGCCGCAAGGTGTCGGCGTGATGACCGCCTTCTATCAGCGCATCAACATGGTGTTTTCAGGTAAGATGTTCGTCGCGAATGCGATGCCGACTTTCCTGCTGCATTCGTTCGACTGGAATCCTCTGTTCCACATCATCGACCAGACCAGAGGCTTTGCCTTTATCAATTACTCTCCGCGCAACTCGTCGCTGCACTACCCGATCTATTGCATCATCGCGCTGCTGATGATCGGCCTGATGGCGGAGTTCGTGACACGCAAATCGGTTTCCATGAGCACGATGGCAGGTCGTTAGAATCCATCCTATTCAGGGACAGATTCTGCGCTTCACGCTGCTTGCAGGCCGTTTGCGCCCTTCCTATATAGCCCCAAGAGTTCGGGGGGCTTCCTCCGGTCAATCAGGGATCGGGCTATGGGGGCCTCACGGGGACCCAAAGCCCAGAATATCGCCGCAAGAAAGGTTTTTGTATGTCTAAAGTCATCGGCATTGACCTCGGGACCACCAATAGCTGCGTCGCCATCATGGACGGCAGCCAGCCCAAGGTCATCGAGAATTCCGAAGGCGCGCGCACGACCCCCTCGATCGTCGGCTTCACCGACAGCGAGCGTCTGGTCGGCCAGCCTGCCAAGCGTCAGGCCGTCACCAACCCATCGAATACCGTCTTCGCCGTCAAGCGCCTGATCGGTCGCCGCACCACCGACGCCGAAGTC
Organism: Paracoccus aestuariivivens; assembly: GCF_009711225.1. GTDB lineage: Bacteria > Pseudomonadota > Alphaproteobacteria > Rhodobacterales > Rhodobacteraceae > Paracoccus > Paracoccus aestuariivivens. The sequence goes on from NZ_WMIE01000001.1 coordinate 537,286, forward strand.
GAGAAGGACAAGAAGCTCGTCCCCTATAACATTGTCGACGGCGGCAATGGCGACGCATGGGTCGAAGTCCGTGGCGAGAAATACTCGCCGAGCCAGGTTTCCGCCTTCATCCTGCAAAAGATGAAGGAAACCGCCGAATCCTATCTGGGTGAGCCGGTGACGCAGGCCGTCATCACGGTTCCCGCCTATTTCAACGATGCCCAGCGTCAGGCGACCAAGGATGCCGGCAAGATCGCGGGTCTCGAAGTCCTGCGCATCATCAACGAGCCAACCGCAGCCGCCTTGGCTTACGGTCTGGACAAGAAAGATTCGAAAACCATCGCGGTCTATGACCTTGGCGGCGGTACTTTCGACATCACCATCCTTGAGATCGACGACGGCCTGTTCGAAGTGAAATCGACCAACGGGGACACGTTCCTTGGCGGCGAAGACTTCGACATGCGCATCGTCAACTATCTGGCCGACGAGTTCAAAAAGGAACACGGCGTCGACCTGACCAAGGACAAGATGGCTCTGCAACGCCTGAAAGAGGCCGCCGAGAAAGCCAAGATCGAACTGTCCAGCGCCTCGCAGACCGAGATCAACCAGCCGTTCATCTCGATGGACAAGAACTCGGGCACGCCGCTGCACATGGTCATGAAACTGACCCGTGCCAAGCTGGAAAGCATCGTCGCCGACCTGATCAAACGCACGATCAAGCCGGTTCAGGATGCTCTGAAAGACGCTGGCCTGTCCAAAGGCGACATCGACGAGATCGTTCTGGTCGGCGGCATGACCCGCATGCCGAAAGTCATCGAGGCTGTCAGCGAATACTTCGGCAAAGAGCCCCATAAAGGCGTGAACCCGGACGAAGTCGTGGCACTTGGCGCGGCCATCCAGGCCGGCGTGTTGCAAGGCGACGTGAAAGACGTGGTCCTGCTGGACGTGACCCCGCTGTCGCTGGGCATCGAGACGCTGGGTGGTGTCTTCACCCGCCTGATCGACCGCAACACCACGATCCCGACCAAGAAGTCGCAGATCTTCTCGACCGCCGAGGACAACCAGAACGCCGTCACCATCCGGGTCTTCCAGGGTGAGCGCGAAATGGCTGCCGACAACAAGATGCTGGGTCAGTTCAACCTTGAAGACATCCCGCCGGCTCCGCGCGGTATGCCGCAGATCGAGGTGACCTTCGACATCGACGCCAACGGCATCGTTTCCGTGTCCGCCAAGGACAAGGGCACCGGCAAGGAACAGAACATCACGATCCAGGCCTCGGGCGGTCTGTCGGACGAAGACATCGACAAGATGGTCCGCGACGCCGAAGCCAATGCCGAGGCCGACAAGAAGCGCAAGGAACTGGTCGAGGCCCGCAACCAAGCGGAAAGCCTGATCCATTCGACCAAGAAGTCGCTGGACGAGCATGGCGACAAGGTAGATGGCTCGACCGTCGAAGTGATCGAACTGGCCGTCGGTGCGCTGGAAGATGCGCTGAAAACCGACGACGCCGGCAAGATCAAGGGCGGCATCCAGAACCTGATGGACGCTTCGATGAAGCTTGGCGAAGCGATCTACAAGGCCAGCCAATCCGAAACCGGCGATGCCGGTGACGCCGACGAGCCGCGGTCGCGCGACGATGACGACATTGTCGACGCCGATTTCGAAGATCTCGGCGAAGGCAAGCGCAAGTAAGCGCGGCACACGAACCGGCCGGTCCGCTGCGTCATACGCGCGGGCCGGTATTTTCTTGAAGGACCCCGGACGCGATCGATATGGCAAAACGTGACTATTACGAAGTGCTGGGTGTGACTCGGGGCGCATCGGCCGACGAGATCAAAAAAGCCTATCGCACCAAAGCGAAAGAGCTTCACCCCGACCGCAACAGAGATTGCAAGGTATCCGAGGCCGCGTTCAAGGAAGTGAACGAAGCCTATGAATGCCTCAAGGACGACCAGAAAAAATCGGCTTACGACCGTTTTGGCCATGCAGCCTTTGAAGGCGGCGGATTCAATCGCGGCGGCGGCAACGGTCATGGCGATTTCGGCTCGGCTTTTGCCGACGTTTTCGAGGATTTGTTCGGCGACATGATGGGTCGCCGTCCCGGTGGAAATGGCGGCGGACGCTCGCGCGCCAGCCGTGGACAGGACCTACGCTACAACCTGCGCGTCTCGCTTGAGGAAGCCTTCACCGGCGCACAAAAGGCGATTTCGGTGCCCGGTTCGGTCGCTTGTGGCGGCTGCAACGGCACGGGCGCGGAAGGCTCGGTAGAGCCTGCGACCTGCCCGACCTGCTCGGGCATGGGCAAAGTCCGCGCCAGCCAGGGCTTCTTCACCGTCGAACGCACCTGCCCGACCTGTAACGGTCAGGGCCAGATCGTCAAAAACCCCTGCAAACAATGCCAAGGTGCTGGACGGATCGAGAAAGAGCGTCAGCTTTCGGTCAACATTCCCGCAGGCGTCGAGACCGGCACCCGCATCCGCCTTGCCGGTGAAGGCGAAGCCGGAATGCGCGGCGGGCCGTCCGGCGATCTGTATATCTTCATCGAAGTGCAGGAACATCCGATCTTTATCCGCGACGGCCGGACATTGGCCTGCGAAGTTCCTGTCAGCATGGTCACCGCTGCACTGGGCGGCGAGATCGAGGTTCCGACCATCGACGGCGGACGTTCACGCGTGAAGGTTCCCCCGGGCACGCAGTCGGGCAAGCAGTTGCGCCTGCGCGGCAAGGGCATGCCTCCGCTGCGGCACGGTCCCGGCATGAATGGCGATGCGGGTGATATGCTGATCGAACTGTCGGTCGAAACGCCCGTCAACCTGACCTCGCGGCAGCGCGAATTGCTGCGCGAGTTCGAAAATATTCAGGCGGACAACAGCCCGCAGACCCAAGGCTTCTTCCACAAGATCAAGGGTTTTTGGGACGAGATGAAGGGCTGAAGTTGACGGGCCGTATTAACGGCCCGTTTACCGCATGTGTGGCAGGTTTCGGGCATGGACCCGAATCATTCGTTCAACGAAGCCCCGCTGCCGCTATTCGCTCCGTCCGGACCCGTGACGGCCAGCGACGAAGTGCCGCAGCCGGTCCCAATGCCTCAGGGCCGGCTGCCAAGCTATCTCTCGGACCATCGCGCCCGCCTTCGCGAACGCTTCATGCAGGGCGGTGCCGAGGCCATGCCCGATTACGAGCTGCTTGAACTCGTCCTGTTCCGCGCCATTCCCCGACAGGACGTCAAGCCTTTGGCCCGTCTGCTGATCGACCAGTTTGGCGACTTCAATCGCGTGTTATCAGCATCGGCCACCCGCCTGACCGCCGTTTCCGGCGTGGGTCCGGCCGTGGTGCAGGAACTCAAGATCGTCGAAGCCGCGGCGCAACGTCTTGCCCGCTCGAAGGTGATGCATCGCCCCGTCCTGACCAGTTGGCACGCGCTGCTCGATTACTGCCATACCGCCATGGCGCACCGAGAAATCGAGCAATTCCGCGTCCTTTATCTCGACCGCAAGAACGTACTCATCGCGGACGAGGAACAGGCTAAGGGCACCGTCGACCACGTCCCCGTCTACCCGCGCGAGATCATGCGACGCGCGCTTGAATTGACAGCAAGCGCCTTGATCCTTGTCCACAACCATCCTTCGGGCGATCCGACACCGTCGCAAGCCGACATAACCATGACAAAACGGATCTGCGCCGCTGCCGAAGTGATGGGAATCACCGTCCACGACCACCTCATCATCGGCCGGTCGCGCGAACTAAGCTTCCGCAGCGAGGGGATGTTGTAATGCCGGTTTGAACCGGACCAATGCCGCGTGTCCTGCAAGAAACCCGCAACCAAAATCCCACACCTGAGCGGGGTTGCGAGTGTCTGCCGACCGCCCCGCGCTAGACTGACGTAAATTTGACCGCTACAAACTCGCGAGGGAGGGGGAAGTGCATATCACGGCCCACTTCGTCGTATCGCCCGGCCCGCTGGGCAAGAATGGAGATCAGACCCGTGTCCCACGCAGACGACCACGCAGGAGACAGCGGTGCCACCCGGAGGGACTTCCTCTACTTCGCGACGGCCGGTGCCGGCACTGTCGCGGCTGGGGCTGCCGCTTGGACCCTTGTCAACCAGATGAACCCATCGGCCGACGTTCAGGCTTTGTCCTCGATCCAGGTCGATGTCAGCGGGGTCGAAACCGGCACCCAATTGACGGTCAAATGGCTGGGCAAACCCGTGTTCATCCGCCGCCGGACCGAGGACGAGATCCAGAAGGGCCGCGAAGTCGAGCTGGGCCAGCTTATCGACCAAAGCGCCGAGAACCAGAACAAACCCAATGAGCCCGCGCTTGACCAGAACCGCACGCTGGACGAAGCGGGCGAATGGCTGGTCATGCTGGGGGTCTGTACCCATCTGGGCTGCGTCCCGATCGGCGATGGCGCTGGCGATTTCGGCGGCTGGTTCTGCCCTTGCCACGGCTCGCATTACGATACGGCGGGACGCATCCGCAAAGGCCCGGCACCGCAGAACCTGCATATCCCGGTCGCCGCTTTCGTCAACGAAACCACCATCCAGTTGGGCTGAGGAGGCGCATATGGCCGGAATTCCCCACGACCATTACGAGCCCAAGACCGCACCCGAGCGCTGGCTCCACCGCCGCCTGCCGATTGTCGGGCTGATCTACGATACCATCATGATTCCCACACCGAAAAACCTGAACTGGTGGTGGATCTGGGGCATCGTTCTGGCCTTCTGTCTGGTCCTGCAAATCGCGACCGGCATCGTACTGGTGATGCACTACACTCCGCATGTGGACCTGGCCTTCGCCTCGGTCGAGCATATCATGCGCGACGTGAACGGCGGCTATATGCTGCGTTATCTGCATGCGAACGGCGCGTCCCTGTTCTTCCTTGCGGTCTACATCCACATCTTCCGCGGCCTTTATTACGGCTCGTACAAGGCTCCGCGCGAGGTCACCTGGATCGTCGGGATGCTGATCTACCTGATGATGATGGGCACGGCCTTCATGGGCTATGTGCTGCCTTGGGGGCAGATGTCCTTCTGGGGCGCGACCGTCATCACCGGCCTGTTCGGTGCGATTCCCGGCATCGGCCAGTCGATCCAGACCTGGTTGCTGGGTGGACCGGCTGTCGATAACGCGACGCTCAACCGCTTCTTCTCGCTGCATTATCTGCTGCCTTTCGTGATCGCGGCCCTCGTCGTCATTCACATCTGGGCCTTCCACACCACGGGCAACAACAACCCGTCCGGCGTCGAGGTCCGCCGCACCTCGAAGGAAGAGGCCGAGAAGGACACCCTGCCCTTCTGGCCCTATTTCGTGATCAAGGACCTTGTCGGCCTTGCGATCGTGCTGGTGATTTTCTTTGCAGTCGTCGGCTTCATGCCGAACTATCTGGGCCACCCCGATAACTACACCGAGGCGAACCCGCTGGCGACACCCGCGCATATCGTGCCGGAATGGTACTTCCTGCCGTTCTACGCGATCCTGCGCGCCTTCACCGCCGATGTCTGGGCGGTGCAACTGGTGAACTGGCTGTCCTTCGGCATCATCGACGCCAAGTTTTTCGGCGTGCTGGCGATGTTCGGCGCGATCCTTGTGATGGCGCTGGTGCCGTGGCTTGATACCTCGCGCGTGCGTTCGGGCCGCTTCCGTCCGCTGTTCAAATGGTGGTTCTGGATTCTGGCGGTCGATTTCGTGGTGCTGATGTGGGTCGGCGCAATGCCAGCCGAGGGGATCTATCCCTATATCGCGCTGGCCGGTGCGGCCTATTGGTTCGCCTATTTCCTCGTGATCCTTCCGCTACTCGGCATCATCGAGAAGCCTGACCCGATGCCCTCGACCATCGAGGAAGACTTCAATGCCCATTACGGGTCCAAAACCCATCCTGCCGAGTAAGGAGAGGCAACAATGACCTTGAGAAACGCATCGCTCACGGCTGTTGCGGCCTTGACCGTTGCCTTGGCAGGTGGCGCAGTCGCACAAGACACTTCGACCGCGCCCGGTACCACGGCACCGGTGGGTTCCAGCTATCACACCGGAGGAAGCGCCGCCCCTGCGCCCACGGCAGCAGAACCGGCAGCGCCCGAGGCCGCTCCTGCTCCGGTAGCCGAGGCACCCGCTCCGACAGCAGAAGCACCTGCTGCTGCCGCGCCTGCCTCACCCGAGGCAACCACAACGGCCGCAATGCCCGAGCCGACCGAAGCGGAACCGGCCGAGGCACCGGCAGAAACGCCCGCCCCCGCCGCAGAACAACCCGTCGAAGCCGCTGTGGCCGAAGCACCGGCGGCTGCAACTCCAGCTCCTGCGGAAACCGAAGCACCGGCGGCCGCTGAACCCGAACACGCTGCTGCGGCAGAGGGTGAACATGCAGCGGCAGGTGCCTCCCACGCCGCGCCTCATATCGAGGACATTTCATTCAGCTTCGAAGGGCCTTTTGGAAGTTTCGACCAGTTCCAGCTGCAGCGCGGGTTGCAGGTCTACACCGAGGTCTGCTCGGCCTGTCACGGCCTGCGCTACGTTCCGCTGCGCACCTTGGGCGATCCGGGCGGCCCCGGCCTGCCCGAAGATCAGGTGCGCGCCTATGCCGCCAATCTGGACATCACCGACGCCGAGACCGGCGAGGATCGTCCACGCGTTCCGACCGATCACTTCCCGACCAATCTGGCCGAAGGCATGGGCCCTGACCTGTCGCTGATGGCCAAGGCGCGCGCGGGTTTCCACGGTCCCTACGGCACCGGCATAACGCAGTTCTTCCGTGGTATCGGTGGTCCGGAATACATCCACGCGATCCTGACCGGCTATAATGGCGAGACCAAGGAAGAAGCGGGCAGCACCTTCTACCACAACGCCGCCTTCTCGACCGGTTGGATCAAGATGCCCCAGCCGCTGACCGACGGTCAGGTCACATATGAGGACGGGACCGAGGCCAGCGTGGACCAGATGGCCCGCGACGTCTCGGCCTTCCTGATGTGGACCGCCGAGCCGAAGATGATGGATCGCAAACAGGTCGGCATGGTCTCGGTCCTGTTCCTGATCGTCCTTGCCTCGCTGCTTTACCTGACGAACAAGAAGCTGTGGTGGCCGATCAAGCACGGTCGCAAGGCCCACTGACCCGCCGCTGACGGTCAAATTGACGCGCCCTACGGGGCGCGTCTTTCGTTTCGGGTGCTGGACAAACTTCGCCCCGAAGGCTCAGATACGGCTCCGAACGCACGGAGAAGCAGGATGACGATCTATAACCTCGGTTCGATCAACATCGACCACGTCTACCGCTTGGCGAACCTGCCCCGCTCGGGTGAGACGATCCATTCCCGCGATCTGTCGCACGGTCTTGGGGGGAAGGGCGCGAACCAGTCTGTCGCGGCGGCCCGCGCCGGAGCGCATGTCGTACATCTGGGCGCAATGGGCAGCGGCGACGACTGGGTGTTGCGCCGACTGGTCGATGCCGGCGTCGATACCAACTGCATCGCACGTCTGGAAGGTCACGTTACCGGCCATGCGATCATCCTTGTTGATATGGCGGGCGAGAACTCGATCATCGTCCATAGCGGCGCCAATCGTGCCCTGCCAGACGACACGGTAACCCGCGATCTGACGGGCATCGGTCCGGGCGATATCCTTTTGACCCAAAACGAAACCAGCCTGCAAGTCGAGGCTGCCACGCGCGCCAAATCCGCAGGCGCGACGGTGATCTATTCGGCGGCCCCCTTCGAAATCGAGGCCCTGCGCGCCGTTCTGCCCCATATCTCGATCCTTGCCGTGAACGAAGGCGAGGCCTTCGAGGCTTTCGCCGCATTCGGTGAGAACCTGCCGATCGAAGGAATGCTCGTGACGCGGGGCGCGGCTGGCGCGGAATACCGCGACTTCACGACCGGCGAGATCCACCGTCAGGCCGCCTATCCGGTCAAGGCGCAGGACACGACCGGCGCGGGCGACTGTTTCACGGGCTGGTTTGCAGCCGGTCTGGCGAGGGGCGAAAATATCCCGACGGCGTTACGCCACGCCGCTGCGGCCGCCGCAATTCAGGTCACGCGACACGGCGCAGGCGATGCGATGCCCGACCGCACCGATGTCGTGCAATTCCTCGAAAGTCAGAACTGACAACTTGTCGCAACCCGCCTTGGCACCTATCTGGAGACACATGAGAATCCCCTTTCTGAACCGTGCTCCCTCGGTCGCCGTCATCCGCTTGCAGGGCGTGATCGGCGGGGCATCGCGTGGTGGCGGCTTGACCGATGCCGGTCTGGCACCCTTGCTGGAACGCGCCTTCAAACGACGCAAACCCAAGGCCGTGGCATTGGTCGTCAACTCGCCCGGTGGGTCGCCCGTCCAGTCCAGCCTGATCGGTGCGCGAATCCGCCGCTTGTCCGAGGAACATCATGTTCCGGTCCATGCCTTTGTCGAGGACGTCGCGGCCTCGGGCGGCTATTGGCTGGCCTCGGCTGCGGATTTCATCTGGGCGGACGAAAGTTCGGTCCTCGGGTCGATCGGCGTCATTTCGGCCGGGTTCGGTTTTTCGGAACTGATCGCCCGCCACGGAATCGAGCGCCGCGTCCATACCGCCGGCGAGTCCAAATCGATGCTGGACCCGTTCCGCCCCGAAAAACCCGAGGATATCGAGCGGCTGAACCGCCTGTTGACCCCGATCCATGACGCATTCAAGGCCCAGATCCAGAGCCGCCGCGGCGACAAACTGCCAGTGGAACGGGATCTGTTCACTGGCGAGATCTGGGTCGGTCGCGAAGCCGTCGAGCTTGGCTTGGCGGACGGCATCGCCCATCTTACCCCCAAGATGCGTGAACTGTTCGGCAAGGAGACACGCTTTCTGACCTATGGTCAGCGTGTGCCGCTGCTGCGCCGCTTCGGTCTGTCGGCGGGCGAGGTGATCGATTCCATCGAGGAACGCGCGGCATTCGCCCGCTTTGACGCGAGGGGCTGATGATCAAGGCCGTATTGTTGTGTTTGCTGATCATTATCGCGCTGGCCCTTGTCGCGGGGCCGGGCTTCCGTCGTTTGATCGCTAGAATTTTAGGAATTCCATATAAATGATGCATTGGGGCCCGCTGGAATGATCGCATTGGTGACCGGAGGCGCCCGGCGCCTCGGCCGCGAAATCGTACTGGAACTGGCCCGACTGGGTCATGACGTCGCGATCCATTATCACGCCTCGCGCGACGAGGCCGAAGCAACCGCAGCTCAGGCCCGCAAATTTGGCGTGCGTGCCCAGATCTTCGCAGCCGACCTGCTGGATCTGGACCAGATCGAGGCGCTGATTCCCGAAGTCACCGCGCAAATGGGGCCGCTGTCCTTGCTAGTGAACAATGCGTCGGTCTTTGAGCCGGACGATATCCACTCGGCCAGTCGCGACAGTTGGGATCGGCACATCAATTCGAATCTTCGCGCGCCCTTCATCCTGACGCAACGATTTGCCGCACAAGCCCCCAAGGCCGACTCGCTTGCCGCAGAGCCCTTGGCGCGCAGCCAAGTTATCAACATGATCGACCAGCGTGTATTGAAGCCGACGCCGGACTTCATGACCTACGCATTGGCCAAAGCGGGACTGTGGTGGCTGACGCGGACGACGGCGCAAGCGCTCGCTCCGGATATCAGGGTGAATGCGATTGGTCCCGGCCCGACGTTGCAGGGCAGCCGCCAAACCCCCGAGCAATTTGCCGAGCAGCGTCGTGCGACGGTGCTGCAGCGCGGCGTCGATCCCACTGATATCTGTGCAGCAATTGCTTATCTGGTCACGGCAAAATCCGTAACAGGTCAGTTGATCTGTGTGGACGGCGGTCAACATCTTGGCTGGGAAACACCTGACGTCATGTGTGTAGAATAGGGTTGACGCCCAAAAAACGCGACAAGTTGTCCACCTTCCCATGGACCTTCGCAATAAGTTCACGATTCTGGTAACAAATTCATGGGATTGTTGCGTTCTTCAAAAATGTCATGTTAAAACAATATGTTATAAAACTGCGCGTTTTTTACGCAAGTCGCTGAATCCCCAATAAACGCTCACGGAACGCATACTGCCCCCAAGGAGACTCACAGACTTATCCACAGATTCCGTGGACAGGATTCAGCTTGACCAGCCAACTCCAAACTTGCAGCCGGAATCGGGAATCATTTTATTAACAGACCATGACCGATTCTTCGCTTCCCCCTTTGCCCGCCAAAACGGGCCAGACCCTGATTCAGGACTATCTGCGCACGCTCGACAGTTCGCCGGGGGTCTACCGGATGCTGGATGCTCAGGGGGCGGTGCTTTACGTCGGCAAGGCGCGGAACCTCAAGGCGCGGGTTTCAAACTATGCCCGGGCCACCGGCCATTCGGGTCGCATCGCGCGGATGATCCGCGAGACCTGCTCGATGATGTTCCTGACCACGCGCACCGAGACCGAGGCGTTGCTGCTTGAACAGAACCTGATCAAGCAACTCAAACCGCGCTACAACGTACTGCTGCGTGACGACAAATCCTTCCCGAATATCCTTGTCGCGAAATCGCATGAGTTTGCGCAGATCAAGAAACATCGCGGCGCGAAATCGGAAAAGGGCGATTATTACGGCCCCTTCGCCAGTGCGGGGGCGGTGAACCGGACTCTGAACCAGTTGCAGCGCGTGTTTCTGCTGCGGTCCTGCACAGACGCGACGTTCTCGAACCGGACGCGCCCTTGCCTGCTGTTCCAGATCAAGCGTTGCTGCGCACCCTGCGTCGGACGCATCGGGCTGGAAGATTACAACGCGCTGGTGGCGGATGCCGAACTGTTCCTGCGCGGCAAGTCCACTTCAATCCAGGCGCAGCTTGCGCGCGAGATGGCACAGGCCGCCGAGGACATGGAGTATGAGCGTGCCGCCGCATTGCGTGACCGCATCAAGGCACTGACCGCCGTGCAATCGGTGCAGGCGATCAATCCGCGCGGCGTTCCTGAAGCCGATGTGGTCGCCCTTCATATCGAAGGCGGGTTGGCTTGTGTGCAGGTGTTCTTCATCCGCGGCAACCAAAGCTGGGGCAATCGCGATTTTTATCCCAAGCTGAACGGCGTCGAATCCGCCGATGAGGTCATGCAGGCGTTCCTCGTGCAGTTCTATGACGGCAAGATCCCGCCCCGCATGGTGCTGCTGTCGCATGGCATCGAAGACCCAGACCTGATGACCGAGGCCTTGTCCGAGAAAGCCGGACGCAAGGTGGTTCTGGGCGTCCCCATGCGCGGAGAAAAGGCCGAACTGGTCGAGAACGCCATGCGGAATGCGCGTGAAAGTCTGGCCCGCCGCATGTCGGAAAGTGCGGCGCAGATCCGTTTGCTGGAAGGTCTGGCCGAGGCCTTCGACCTGCCCGCCCCGCCGCAACGGATCGAGATCTACGACAACAGCCACATTCAGGGAACGAACGCCGTCGGCGGCATGGTCGTCACCGGCCCCGAGGGCTGGATCAAAAGCCAGTATCGCAAGTTCAACATCAAAGGCACCGAGATCACGCCGGGCGACGATTTCGGCATGATGAAAGAGGTCCTGACCCGCCGGTTCGCCCGTCTGTTGAAGGAAGACCCCGATCGGCAGGCCGATGCATGGCCCGACCTGCTGCTGATCGACGGCGGCGCAGGACAGGTCTCAGCGGTCCACGAGATCATGGCCGAAATCGGGGTAGAGGATATTCCCATGGTCGGCGTCGCCAAGGGCGAGGACCGCGACCACGGCAAGGAAGAATTCCATCGCCCCGGCCAGCGCCCCTTTGCGCTGCGGATGAACGATCCCGTGCTGTATTTCGTCCAGCGCATGCGTGACGAGGCGCACCGCTGGGCCATCGGCACCCACCGCGCCAAACGGGCCAAGTCGAATATGGCGAACCCTTTGGACGAGATCGCCGGAGTCGGCGCTTCCCGCAAACGTGCGCTTCTAGCACATTTCGGCAGCGCCAAGGCGGTCAGCCGCGCCGGTCTGGCCGATCTGGTAGCGGTCGATGGCATCAGCGAATCACTGGCGCAAAAGATCGTCGACCATTTCCAGAACAGCTAAGGGCGGCAAACGCCGCCCTCCGCGCCGTGATTGGATCAGTGCGCCATCATTTCGGACTGGATTTGCTGACCGCTCATCGCGGTCGGATAATAGGTCGGCCAATGCGTTACCTCGGCCAACAGCGCCTTGCGGTCATCTCCCCAGTAAAGATGATAATGGCCAGCCTTTTCGGGGGCGATGGCATGGTCGCTGAACTGGATGAACGCCGGCGCGGCGGTATCGCCATCCGCCTTCCTGAAAGCATAACGCACCCCACGATTGCCCGCTTTGTAGGTTAGTGTTTCCCGTCCGTCGCTGACGTACCGTGCCGAGACGGAAGCACCGCTGCGGTAGAATTCGATCCTGTCGCCCTTGATCACGATCCGATCGACATCGGTCCGGTATCCGGCCTCGTAATAATCGCGATATTCGGCAGCGGTCTTGTCGCCATGCTCGGCCTTATGCGCCATGACGGGGTCCAAAGTGCCATCGACAAGATAGGGATAGACGGACTGCCAGTCGCCTTCCCAATCGGAAAGCGTCCGATCCTGAATCTCGCTATCGTCGAAATGTCCCTTCCGGATCGCCGCCGCAGCATCGTTGCCATGATCGTGATCATGGGCGTGCTCGTGCGAATGCGCATGTTTGTGGTCGTGTTGCCCTGCAGCTTCGCCGCCCGCCAATGCGGCCCCGGAAATCAGCAACATCGCACCGATTGCCCCAGCGGCGGCTTGCCCGATGAACCTAGTTCGCATGTATCTTGTCCTCGTTTGCGTCAATAATTGTAATGTTATTACATTGCACAAATGAACTATCCAAGCGTCCCGACCGAAGCAAGCCCGAACTTGACCAATGGGAATTGCTCGGCCGCGGCGTCTCGCGCCCCCTTCCCCCCGCCGCGTCAACGTCCTAGATTGCGCGGCATGCGCTGGACCTTGCCAAACACCCTGACCGTTCTGCGTCTTGCGGCCGCGCCGCTCGTGCCGCTGATGTTTTTGTTCCTCAGCCGGCCGTTCGCAGATTTCGCAGCACTTGTGCTGTTTCTGGTCGCCGCCGTAACCGATTGGTTTGACGGCTATCTGGCCCGTGCCTGGGGTCAGGAAAGTCGCTTCGGCGCCGCCATGGACCCGATCGCCGACAAGGCGATGGTCATCATCGCCGTCGTGGTCATCACCGGATATTCCGGAATGAACCCGTGGCTGATCCTGCCCTCGACCGTCATCTTGTTCCGCGAGGTCTTTGTCGCGGGGCTGCGGGAATTTCTGGGCGAGAAGTCCAAGCTTCTGAAAGTCACAAAGCTCGCGAAATGGAAGACCACCGCGCAGATGACCGCCATCTCGGTGCTGTTCCTTGGAACGGGACTAACCTATTATGAGGTCGGCCACCCGCCCTTGGTCGGCGAGACCCGCCTGCCATGGTCGGATAATTGGGCCGATCTGGCGACCCAGTTCGGCCTGTTGCTGATCTGGATCGCGGCGGTTCTGACCGCCATCACCGGCTGGGATTATTTCGACAAGGCCCGGCCTTTCCTGAGGGACAAAGATGGTCGTTGACGTCTTGTACTTTGCGTGGCTGCGCGAACGGATCGGCCAACCGCGCGAGCGGATCGAGACCGAGGCCGCCACGGTCCGTGATCTGGTCGACCAACTTGCCGCGATGGATGACTGGCACGCTGCTGCCCTGTCCGACCTGTCAGCCGTGCGCGTCGCCATCGATCAGGAACTGGCCGATCTGGATGCCCGCATTGCCGGTGCGCGCGAGATCGCCTTTTTCCCGCCCATGACCGGTGGCTAGGATGTCTGCACGGGTCCAGACCGAACCCTTTGACCTAGGCGCCGAGATCGCGAATTTCGGAGCGGGGGCGGGCGCGGTCGTGACCTTCTCGGGCCTTGTCCGCGACGAAGGCGGACGTCTGGTCGCGTTGGAAATCGAACATTACCCCGGAATGACCGAAAAGGCGCTCGACACCTATGGCCGGATGGCCGCCGAACGATTCGGCCTGAGCGACTGGCTCATCATCCATCGCCACGGGCGACTTGATGTCGGCGCACCCATCATGATGGTCGCAACCGCATCGCGTCACCGTGCGGCGGCCTTTCAGGGCGCCGAATTCCTGATGGACTGGCTCAAGTCTCGCGCCCCGTTCTGGAAGCGCGAAATCACGCTGGATGGCCCCGGCGAATGGGTCGATGCGGTCGAGACCGACGAGGATGCCCTATCGCGCTGGTGAGCCATAAGTTGCAATCCATTCGCATGCCTATCATATAGGGCGCGAACCGACCGGATGACGACGCGGAGCACTGAATGACCTATCTCGAGTTCGAAAAGCCCCTTGCCGATCTGGAAGGCAAGGCCGAGGAGCTGCGCGTGCTCGCCCGCAAAGGCGAAGGCGTGGATCTTGAGAAAGAGGCGGCAGCACTCGACAAAAAGGCCGAGGAGATGCTCCGCGACCTGTACAAGCAGCTGGACCCATGGCGCAAAACCCAGGTCGCGCGCCACCCCGAGCGTCCGCATTGTCGTGATTACATCGCGCAACTGTTCAGCGAATACACCCCCTTGGCCGGTGACCGCGCCTTTGGCGAGGATCATGCCGTCATGGGCGGACTTGCCCGCTTTCGCGATGCGCCCTGCATCGTAATTGGGCATGAAAAAGGCAACGACACCAAGACCCGTCTGGCGCATAACTTCGGCATGGCCCGCCCCGAGGGCTATCGCAAGGCGATCCGCCTGATGGACATGGCGGACCGCTTCCGCCTGCCGGTCATTTCGCTGGTCGACACCCCCGGCGCCTATCCGGGCAAGGGCGCCGAAGAGCGCGGCCAGTCCGAGGCCATCGCGCGCTCCACCGAGAAATGCCTGCAAATCGGCGTGCCGCTGGTTTCGGTCGTGATCGGCGAAGGTGGTTCGGGCGGCGCAGTCGCATTCGCCACGGCGAACCGGATCGCCATGCTCGAACACTCGATCTATTCGGTGATCTCGCCCGAAGGCTGCGCCTCGATCCTGTGGAAGGATGCCGAGAAGATGCGCGAAGCCGCCCATGCGCTGAAACTGACCGCGCAGGATCTGAAAAAGCTGGAAGTGGTCGACCGGATCATTCCCGAGCCGGTGGGCGGGGCCCAGCGTGCGCCCTTGGATGCGATCAACGCGGTCGGCGATGCCATCGCCGAAATGCTGGCCGAGTTCGAAGGCAAGAAACCTGCCGAGATCATCAAGGACCGTCGGCAGAAATTCCTGAACATGGGCTCGAAAGCCCTCGCGTAACCCGAAGCCAAGGCTTCTAGGCGGCGCAGAAAGTTAAGGTCCGGCCCGTTGGGTCGGACCTTTCCGATTCAGACGCGCGCCGCGCGGATTGCCTCTTCAAGGATATCCAGCGCCTCATCGAAATCCGCATCCGGAATGGTCAGCGGTGCGAGGAAGCGGATGACGTTGCCGTACACGCCGCAGGTCAGCAGGATCAGCTTGCGGGCCAATGCCTGTTCACGGACGCGGTTCGCCATCTCGGGATTGGGCTTGTCGCTGTCCGCGATATTGAACTCGACCGCGTTCATGAAGCCGGGGCCGCGGATATCGACGATCTCGGGCACGTCGTCGCGCAAGCTGGCAAGGCGTTGTTTCAGCCGTTGGCCAAGGCGCGTGGCACGGTCGCACAGGCCCTCGTCCTCGATCACGTCAAGAACGGCATGAGCCGCCGCGACGGCCAGCGGATTACCCGCATATGTACCGCCCAAGCCACCCGGAGCCGGACTGTCCATGACCTCGATCCGTCCGGTGACGGCGCTGATCGGCAGACCGCCGCCCAGACCTTTGGCCATGGTGGTGATGTCGGCCGCGACGCCGTGATGCTCCATGGCGAAAAGCTTGCCGGTGCGAGCGAAGCCGGTTTGCACCTCGTCCGCAATCAGAAGGATTGAATACTGGTCGCAGATCTCGCGCAGGCGCTGGATGAACCCTGACGGAGCCTCGTAGAAACCACCCTCGCCCTGCACCGGTTCGATGATGATGGCGGCAACGCGAGCGGGGTCAATGTCGGATTTGAACAGCCGGTCAAGTGCCGCCAGCGCGTCATCCTGCGTGACGCCGTGCAGGTCGTTGGGGAACGGCAAATGCCAGATGTCGTTCATCATCGGCCCGAAGCCCGCCTTATAGGGCTGGACCTTGCCCGTCAGCGACATGCCAAGGAAGGTGCGACCATGGAACGCGCCGGAAAAGGCCACAATCCCCGCACGTCCGGTGTAATGGCGGGCGATTTTGACGGCGTTTTCGACGGCCTCGGCTCCGGTCGTGTAGAATGCGGTCTTTTTCGGCCAATCGCCAGGGACCGCCGCGTTCAGACGCTCGGCCAGTGCGATGTAGTTTTCATAGGGCACGACCTGATGGCAGGTATGGGTGAAGCGGTCCAGCTGCGCCTTGACCGCCTCGATCACGCGGGGATGGCGGTGGCCGGTATTCACCACGGCAATGCCAGCGGCAAAGTCGATATAGCGGTTGCCATCCTTGTCCCAGATCAACGCATTCTCGGCCCGTTCGGCATAGATCTGCGTCGTCATACCCACGCCGCGCGAAATCGCGGCATTCTTGCGGTCAGTCAGGCTGGTCATCGACCTCTCCCAGAGTAGATTCGCAAGGGATGCTATATCCGCAACAGCAGTCCGAACAGGGCGAGCTTGCGCCCGAAGACGGCTTGCGTCACGTTTGGATTACCCGATCAGAAGGCCCCGACGATGTTCCCGATACGCGATCACAATCCGTCAGACCGGACGCCATATGTACGCAACGGCCTGATCTTTCTGAATGTGTTGATGTATCTTCTGACCGATCCGATGCTGGGCGGAATGGTCGAATTGTGGGACCAATGGTCGCTTTATCCGGCGGCGGTCACGCACGGGCAGGCGGAATGGGGGCTGCTCACCCATATATTCCTGCATGCGGGATTGCTGCATATCGCAGGCAACATGCTGTTCCTTTGGGTATTCGGTGACAATCTCGAGGATCAGATGGGGCATGTGCCCTTCCTGATATATTATCTGGCCTGCGGACTTGCCGCTGCCGGAGGCCAAATTCTGGCCGACCCGCAAAGCACCGTCCCGATGGTAGGAGCGTCAGGCGCCATTGCCGGCGTGATGGGTGGCTACCTGCTGCTGTTCCCGCGCGCCAAGGTCGATGTGATCGCGATCATCATCATCATTTTCAAGCGCTTCACCATTCCGGCATGGGTTCTGTTGCTGGCGTGGTTCGGGCTGCAACTGGTGTCGTCGGCGAGCATGGCAGATGACGGAGTCGCCTATATCGCCCATGCCGCGGGATTTATCTCGGGGATTGTACTGGCACTGCCGGTGTTCTTCCTGCGCGGCGGGACTGCCTTCTGGAGCAGGACCAACGGCCGCCCGCCGCATTTGCCGCTGGTCTACACGCCCTCACGCATTCCCGAGGTGCGCCGCTAACCTGCCGCGACTCATATGGCGCTTGCCGGCAAAACCGGATGCACGGACGACCTCAAACCCCGAGGCCGCCAATGCGCGCCGGACATGACCAGCGGCTGTATAGGTCGCAAATGTGCCATCCGGCGCGGTGTGGCGCGCGACCTCGGCCATCAGATCCTCACCCCATAGCTCGGGGTTCTTGGCCGGAGAAAACCCGTCCAGAAACCATGCATCCGCCTTGTCCTGCCAGTCGGGCAACGCCTGACGGGCGTCGGCCTGAATGACATGCGCCTGAACCATTCCAACCTGAAACCGACGGTCGGGCCAGCCTAGGCGAAGCTGCGCGGACAGCTCGGACAGTTCGGGGAAGGCAGCATGAGCGCGCGCGAGTTCGTCGACATCCATCGGGAACGCCTCGAAACTGGTGAAACGGACGGGAACCGTCGCGATCTGAGCCAGCGCCAGAAGGTTCAGGCCGGTGCCGAAACCCAGTTCAGCGACATGGAAGCCGGTCCGCAGGCGTTCCGGAAGATTGTTTCCCGCCAGAAAGACGTGGCGCGTCTCGTCCAGCCC
Organism: Paracoccus aestuariivivens; assembly: GCF_009711225.1. Classification (GTDB taxonomy): domain Bacteria; phylum Pseudomonadota; class Alphaproteobacteria; order Rhodobacterales; family Rhodobacteraceae; genus Paracoccus; species Paracoccus aestuariivivens. The sequence continues at coordinate 555,245 of NZ_WMIE01000001.1, forward strand.
GCCATTCAGGCTGAAATAGGGGTCATCGAACCGGCGCGAGACCGGGATCGCACCGTCACGCCAGTCCAGATCGGCCCTGCTCTGGTCGCTCTCGTTCATCCGCGTTAACTCCTTTGCTGACGGCAGATGCGACACGGGGTGACGAAATGGCAAGTGCAAAGATCACGGTGGCAGGCGCAGGCATCTTCGGCCTGTCCTGCGCTTGGGAATTGGCGCGCCGCGGACAGCCCGTGCGCGTCTATGAGATCGACCGGATAGGAGCGGGTTCCTCTGGCGGGCATGTCGGCGCATTGGCCCCACATGCACCCGAGAACTGGAACGACAAGAAACAGATCCAGCTGGACGCTCTGATTGCCGCCAGCGACTGGTGGGCCGAGGTCGCGCAAGTGGGCGGTGTCGATTCCGGCTATGGCCGTACCGGTCGCATCCAGCCGGTCGCGGCGGGTTCGGAAGACCGGATGCGCGAGCGTATCGCTGCCGCCAAACAGCAATGGCCGGATTGGGCCGTGATCGAGATGACTGATACTCCGGTGGCAGGGATGGTGCCGGTTTCGGCCTCGGGGTTGTGGTTGATCGATCACCTGACGGCGCGGATCAGCCCGCGCCGCGCTGGCGCGGCACTGGCTGCCGCGATCCGCGCCAAGGGCGGCGAGATCATCGAAGGCATGCCCGCCCCCGACGCGCCCGCGATCTGGGCAACCGGCGTTGCGGGACTTGCGCCCTTTGGCGGCAACGGGGTCAAGGGCCAGTCCGCTTTGCTTGCGCTGGACATGAAGGATCAGCCGCAGATCTTCGCCGATGGCGTCCATATCGTGCCGCATTCGGACGGCACTGTTGCGGTCGGCTCGACCTCGGAACGCGAGAATTACGACACCGGAACCGATTCCCAGCTTGAGGATCTGATCGCCAAGGCACGCACGCTTTGCCCCGCCTTGGCAGACGCACCGGTGGTGGATCGCTGGGCGGGCATCCGCCCGAGGGCTCTATCCCGCGCCCCCATCGTCGGCGCATGGCCGGGCCGCGCTGGTCATTACATTGCCAATGGCGGCTTCAAGATCGGGCTGGCCATGGCTCCGGCAGCCGCAGGCATGCTGGCCGATCTGATTCTGGACGGACACGACCGCATCCCCGAGGGCTTTCTTCCTCCGCAGCCTATGGCAGCGGGCTGACACCCGTCAGCAGCGGATGCAGATGGAAAAGCGTGGCCCAGACCAGCAGGGCCGCGACGATCCGTTGCCAGTTCAACCGGACCGTCACGCCTTTGCGCAAACCCAGGGCCAGCCCGAACAACGCATAGGCCAGAAGCAGACCGAACAGGATGACATGGGCCAGATCGCCATTGGCGACCAGATGCGTCATGGCCCAAAGCGCGAAGCCCGACATCAATCCGGCCATGCCGCCAATCGCCGCCGCCAATATCGCAACGGGCATGGTGATATTCACCAGCCACCGCATCCAAGGGTCCTGCGGCCAGATCTCGACAAAGGGGGCCCGCCCCGCCGCGACGATCAGCCAGTACAGCAGCGCCAGCGACAACAGGCTGTAGCCGATCAGATAGGCCCGCCGCCCGACCCGCGCCACAAGCGGGCCCCGCAGCCGTGCCGGAATCACATGCGAGGCCAGAAACGCCCCCAAAGCTGCCGCAAATTCTGCCCATTCCATGACCGCGACGCTAACCGCAGCCCCGCCTTCGGGCAATCCGCGTTGACGCCGCACTTTGCTGCGGCAAGATAAAGGAAAAGAGGATGACCATGACCCGCCTTCAGACCGCTTTCGACGCCATCGACAAGGCCAATGCGGCCGACCCGACTTTGACCGACGGCCAGCCCGAGGCGCTGCTTTACGGCCTGCGCATGACCTCGGAACAGGCGGCGCTTTATCCCGATGCCTCGGAACCGCTGCAGATCGCCTGTCGCGGCCAGCATGTCGAACGCTGGAAGCTGCCGCGCAAGGATTTCCCGATGGACCGCCCCGGCTATCTGGCATGGCGCACCGAACAGGGCCGCCGCCACGCCGCCCGCATCGCGGGCATCATGCGCGAGGCGGGCTATGCCGACGAGGATCTGGCCCATGCCGAAAAGATGCTGACGAAACAGGGCATCAAGCGCGACGGCGACGTTCAGGCGCTTGAGGATGTCGCCTGTTTCACCTTCATCCGCTGGTATCTCGGCCCCTTTGCCGAGGGCCGCGACGCCGAGGAATTGAGCCGCATCGTCGAAAAAACCGCGCGCAAGATGTCGGACACCGCCCGCGCCCGCGCATTGGTGGAATTCGCCATCCCCGAGCCCTTCGCCGCCGCCTTCCGTGCCTGAGGCCCTGATCGTCGCCCATGGCCAGCCGGGCGATCCCGGCCCACAGCAGGCGGCGGTCGAGACCTTGGCCGCCGAGGTCGCCCGCCACCTGCCCAAGACGCGGGTCCGGGGCGCGACACTGGCCATGCTGGGCGCGCTGGATATCGCGGTTGATGCTGCGCTGATCTATCCGATGTTCATGGCCGAGGGCTGGTTCACGCGCAGCGAATTGCCGCGCCGTCTTCGGCTGGTCGGCGCGGATCGGGCGCATATCCTGCCTCCCTTTGGCAGCGATCCGGGCCTGCCGGGCCTGTGCCGCGGGCTTCTGGCGCAGGCCGCGCAAACGCAGGCTTGGGCACTGAAGGACACGCATATCCTGATCGCCGCGCATGGCTCGGGCCGCTCGCGCGCGCCTTTTGAGGCCGCGCAAAAGATGGCCCGCGACCTCGCGCCGCTGCGGGTCACTTGCGGCTTTGTCGAGGAAGCGCCCTTCCTTGCTGATGCCGCTCGCGACCTGCCCGCGCAGGCGATCTGCCTGCCGCTTTTCGCCACCCGCGCCGAGCATGTCACCGACGATCTGCCCGAGGCCTTGGCGCTGGCCGGATTCCGCGGGCTTACCCTGCCCCCGGTCGGCATGGCCGCAGCGGTCCCGCGCATGATCGCCGAAACGATAAGGGCCGCGCTGTAACGCGCGGCCCCTGTCTTTCATCGCCAAGCCAGCCTTACATCGCCGCAAGCTGCGCCAAGGCGGCGCGGATGCGGGCCATGTCGTCCTCAAGAGCGGCCAGCTTTTCGCGGGTTTCCTCGATGACTTCGGCTTCGGCATTCTCGACGAATTTCGGGTTGCCCAGACGGTTGCGCAGGCCCGAGGCGTCCTTCTCGGTCTTGGCGAGGGATTTCTCCAGACGCGCGGTCTCGGCCTTGGCGTCGATCATCTCGCCGACCGGAAGGCCGAAGCTGGCCCCCAAAGCCGCGACCGAGATCATCCCCGGACCCATCGCGCCCTCGGCGGGCGGGTTCACGCGGGCCAGACGCTCGATCAGCGGGCCGTTCGCGGCCAAAGCGGCGCGGGCGGCTTCATCGGCCTCGGTCACGATCAGGTCGGGACGCGCGCCAGCCGGAACGCCGATCTGGGCGCGGGCCGAGCGGATGTTCTCGATCAGCGAGATTACCCAGTTCATCTGACGGTCGGCCTCGGCGTCGATCAGTTCCGCGCCAAATTCCGGCCAGTCGCCATGGACTAGCATCTTCGCGCGGTCGCCCGTCAGCGCCCACAACTCTTCGGTGACGAAGGGCATGATCGGGTGCAGCATGGTGTAGCACTGATCCAGCACCCAACCCATCGTGGCCTGCGTTTCCTCGCGGAACTCGCCATCGAATAGCGGTTTCGACAGTTCGACATACCAGTCGCAGACCTTGCCCCAGACAAAGGCGTAAAGCCCGGTCGCGGCATCGTTGAAGCGATAGGTCGAAAGCGCCTCATCGGTGGCCATGCGGATGCGGGCGACCTCGCCGATGATCCAGCGGTTCACGACCTGCTTGGGTTCGGGGCGGGTCACGCCGCCCTTTACGCCGTTCATCTCGGCAAAGCGGGTGGCGTTCCAGATCTTGGTGACGAAGTTGCGGTTCGCCTCGACATGCTTCGGCCCCAGCTTCGGGTCGCGACCCATCGCCGCCATCGAGGTCAGGGTGAAGCGCAGCGCGTCGGCGCCAAACTCGTCGATCAGGGTCAGCGGGTCGATGACGTTGCCTTTCGACTTCGACATTTTCGCGCCTTTTTCGTCGCGCACCAGACCATGGACATAGACGGTGCGGAAGGGCACGTCGCCGACGACGGCCAACTGCATCATCATCATCCGGGCGACCCAGAAGAAGATGATGTCAAAGCCGGTGATCAGCGTCGAGGTCGGGAAATAGCGCGCCAGTTCCGGCGTCTGCTCCGGCCAGCCCAGCGTGCCAATCGGCCACAGGCCCGAGCTGAACCACGTGTCCAGCACATCGGGGTCGCGCCAGACCGGGTAGACCAGCTTGGTCGGGTCCTCGGTCAGGTTGTAATCGGCCAGCCCTTGGGCAAAGACATCGACGGCCGCGGCGCGGTCGGCGACCTCGACGATGCGGGCGATTTCCAGCGGCTGCGGCAGACCCGCGATGCTGTCGCGGAATTGCTCGACCACGCCCGCGAAATTCGCGCTGGCGTGGTGGATCTCGTCGCGATGGACCAGACCCTCTTCGAGCAGGGCAAAGATTTCCACATCGTCCAGCGCGCCGTCCTGATCGTCATCGACCTGACCTTCCAAGGACAGGTTCAGACCGTACCAGACCGGGATCTGGTGGCCCCACCACAGCTGGCGGCTGATCGTCCAAGGCTCGATATTTTCCAGCCAGTGGAAATAGACCTTTTCATGCTGCTCGGGCAGGATTTTTGTCGCGCCCGAGCGCACCGCGTCCAGCGCCGGACCGACAATCTTGGCGGTGTCGACGAACCATTGGTCGGTCAGCATCGGCTCGATCACGACGCCCGAGCGGTCGCCGAATGGCTGCATGATCGGCTTGTTGTCGATGACCGGACGACGTTCCAGATGCTCGGCTCCGGTTTCCTTGTCCAGTTCCTTGTGCAGGTAGGTGACGGCCAGACCTTCAGTGGTGATTGCCTCGATGACCCGCTTGCGGGCATCAAAGCGGTCAAGGCCGCGCAGTTCTTCAGGCACGAGGTTCACGTTCGAGACATCGCCCACATCCTCGCCACGCGCGGCGCGGGTCGCGATTTCGGCGCTTTCCTCATAGGATAGGCCGTCCTGACGCATCGCGCCCTTGGTATCCATCAGCGCGTAAAGCGGGATATTGTTGCGGGTCGCGACGCCATAGTCGTTGAAGTCATGCGCGCCGGTGATCTTGACCGCGCCCGAGCCGAAATCCGGGTCCGGATATTCGTCGGTGATGATCGGAATCAGGCGGCGCAGCGCCTTGGGACCGACCGGGATCTCGACCAGCTTGCCGACGATCGGGGCATAGCGGGCATCGTCGGGATGGACCGCGACCGCGCCGTCGCCCAGCATGGTCTCGGGGCGGGTAGTGGCGATCGAGATATAGTCGCGGGTCTCGCGCAGGGTGACGTTGCCGTCCTCGTCGCGCTCGACATATTCATAGGTCGCACCACCGGCCAGCGGGTATTTGAAATGCCACATATGGCCGGGAACCTCGCGGTTCTCGACCTCCAGATCCGAGATCGCGGTCTCGAAATGGGGATCCCAGTTGACCAGTCGCTTGCCGCGATAGATCAGGCCCTTTTCATACATGTCCACGAAGACCTTGATGACGGCATCGTGGAAATTGCCCTCTTCGCCCGCAGGCGCGCCGGGCGCACCCGACATGGTGAAGGCATTGCGCGACCAGTCGCAGGAGGCGCCAAGGCGCTTCAACTGACCGATGATCGTGTCGCCCGATTCCTGTTTCCAGCGCCAGATTTCATTGGTGAAATCCTTGCGGTTCCATTCGCGGCGCGGCGGCTTGCCCTCGGCGGCCAGCTTGCGTTCCACCACCATCTGGGTCGCGATGCCGGCATGGTCCTGACCGGGCTGCCATAGGGTGTCGAAACCGCGCATCCGGTGCCAGCGCACCAGAATATCTTGCAGCGTATTGTTCAGCGCGTGGCCGATATGCAGGCTACCGGTGACGTTCGGGGGTGGGATCACGACCGAGAAGCTTTCTGCCCCCGGTTTCGCGTTGGCACCGGCTGCGAAAGCATCGTTCGCCGCCCATTCACCCGCGATCCGCGCCTCGGCGGCATTCGCGTCGAAATTCTTTTCCATGGCCATACTGGTCACCCCTTTGATCGCCAAAGGGGATAGCGAAACACAGACAAAAGGCCAAGAGGTGCTAGGTCAGGAACCTTGCCGGAATAAGCTTGGGGAAGGGGAAAAGCTTGAGGTAAGGCAGCGCCTCGGTCCGGGCACGCTGAAACGAGGGCCGCGCCAACAGCCGTTCGAAATAGCCCGACAGCGCCGGACGGTCGCCGAACGGGTGCAGAATGCCCGCATAGAACAGCGCCGGAGAGGCCGCACAATCGGCCAGCCCGTATTCCCCCGCCGCCCATTCCCGCTTCTGCAAATGATGGTCCAGCGCATCATAGGCCAGATCAAGCTTGCCGCGGGCAAAGGCGCTGACCGGGGCCTCGGCCCCCTCGCCCATGAACAGCCGCGCATCGACGATCTGCTGGGCAATGCCATTGACCTGAAAGTCAAAGAAACGGTCCCATTGCCGCGCCAGAGACGCGGCATCGGGATCGGCGGGCAAGAGCTTGCGCGTGCCCGGATAGTGCAGGTGGATATAGTCGATCATCACCGTGGATTGCGACAGGATCACGCCGCGCGCCTCGTCCCGCAGGCCCGGCATGCGGCCCATCGGCTCAATCCGCTTCATCAGCGCGCGGTCCTCGGGGCTGCCCAGATCAATATGGCGAAAGGTGAAGGGCGCGCCGGTTTCATACAGCGCGACCAGCACCTTCTGGGTGTATGAGGATAGCGGGTGCCCATAGATCGTCAGCATCATGCAGCCTCGGCATAATGGGCAAGCTGTGCGGAAAGGGCGCGCTGGAAGGCGGGCCGCGTGGTCATGCGTTCAAGATAATCCGCCAGCACGGGATGCGGGGCAAGTTCGTCCATATGCTCGACCAGCCGCAATTCCTCGGCGATCAGGATGTCGGCGGCGGTGAAGCGTCCGGCAGCGATGAAGTCGCGCTTGGCAATGATCGGTGTCAGTTGCCGCAGGCGCTCATGCAGGCGCGGCTCGAGCAGCGAGACTGCCGTCGCGTTCCCGTCGCTGATCGTGGCGATGAAATAGGCCATGATGACCGGCTCCAGCGTATTCAGGCCCGCGACCATCCATTGCTGGGTCTCGGCCCGCTGGGCGGGGTCGCGGGGCATCAGCGCCTCGTGCCGGTCGCCCAGATACAGAAGGATCGCGCCGCTTTCGAACAACGAGATATCCCCATCGTCGATCATCGGCACCTGCCCGAAGGGCTGGCGCAGGATGAACGGCAGCGTCTTGTCCCGCACGCTGGTCGATTCGACATGATAGGGAATGCCCGCCTCTTCGCAGGCCCAGCGGATTCGGATATCGCGCACGTAGCCGACCGAGATCTCGGGGACCCAGTCGAAGGTCGTGATCACAAGGGTCATGGCTCACTCCTTTCGAGCGAACTCGGCGTCGATCCCGATCAGGATCGGCTCGGTGAAAAACGCGTTGAGGCCATAGGCCTGAGGGTCGATTTCGGTCATGGCGTGCAGGCCGATCAGATCGCGGATGACGGGATTGCCGTTCTCGTCGCCGGTGAAACCCTTGCCCGCACCGATCAGTTCGACCTTGAACGTCGCCGGATGGGTTCTACCCATCAGGGTCAGTTGGCCGGTAACCGTACCGGAAGTATTACTTTCGGCGGCGAAGCTTTCGGACACAAAGCTGGCCGTCGGGTTCGCGGCGCTGTCCAGATAGTCCTTGCCCGTCAGGATCTCGGAAAAACCCTGCACCGGAGTCGCGATGGACCCGACCTCGACTGTCGCGGTCAGCTTGCTGGCCGTTGGGTCATCGGGGTTCCAGTCAAGCGTGCCGCTGACCTTGTCGAAACGGAAAACGCTGTAGGAAAACCCCAGATGCAGGACGCGGGCGATGATGCCGGTATGGCCGGCGTCCAAGGCATAGCTGCCCGCGCCCGCGGCATGATAGTCCTTCTGCCCATGCGGCACGTCCGAGGGTTTGTAGTCCTGCGCCACCACGGGGGTGACGCAGAAAGCCAGCGCAAGGCAGGCCGCGCGGATCATGGCGTATTTTCCTTGGGCCCCACGATCGAGAAATGGGCCCCCTGCGGATCGCGGAAGAAAGCGATGAACGCCCCGCCGGGAACTTCGACAGGCCCGTGCAGCAGTTCGCCGCCGCCTGACGAAATCCGCTCGATCGCGTCATTGACGCCATTCACGCCGAAATATGGTAGCCAGTTCGGCACGGGCGAATTGCCCAGCCCCATCATTCCGCCGATATCCGCACCCTGCCACGAGAACAGCTGATAAGTTCCCATCTCGCCCATATCGACCGGAGTCGATTTGGTCCAACCCAGCAACTCGGCATAGAAGTCGAACCCCGCCTTCGGGTCCGAGGACATCAATTCGATCCAGTTGCCGTGGCTTTCCTTGTTCTGGTCGAACGCCCCGCCGTCGCTTGAAGGGTTCTGTTTGTCCATCGGCAGCGGTTGCAGGACCCCGAATGCCGCACCTTGCGGGTCCGACAGGATGGCGAAACGTCCCGTGCGGGGAATGTCAGCCGGTTCGCGAAAGATCTTGCCGCCCAAGGATTTGACCTTGCTGGCCGCAGCATCCGCGTCATCGACATCGAAATACACCATCCAGAACGGAGGGATCTCGGCACAGTCATCCGGCATCTCCATCATGCCGGCGACCATGTCTCCGCCATAGCTGGCCAGATGATAGGTGAAACCCTGCATACCGGCATCGGCAACGGACCAGCCGAAGACCTTGCTGTAGAAATCATCAGCGTCCGAAAGCCCGCCTTTGGCGGCGGAAAGCTCGAACCAGATCGGTTTACCGTGATACATGGCTCGGCCCTCAGCTTTCATCCAGAACGGGCTCGAACCCGCCCCAGATCATCCGCATGCCGTCGAAGGGCATTTCTCCCATATTCGCCATTTCGGGATCGGACATCATCTTGTCATAGGCGGCGTCGGCGGTCGCCTTGTCGGCCCATTCGACCCAGGAAAACATGATCGTCTCATCCTCCTTCGCCTTGGTCGCCATATAGAAGTCGGTCACCTTGCCGTGGGGGACATCGACCCCCCAGTTCTCGACCATGCGGCGAGCGCCCAGCTTCTTGAAATAGGGCCAGGCTTTGCGCGCGTGATCGACGTATTTCTGTTTGTTCGCGGTCGGCACAGCCAGAAGAAAACCGGAATAGTAAGTCATCTGTCGTCCTCCTCATCACGACGCATGAAAACGTCGGGTGAGTCGAAGGGTCGCAGTTGAAGTTGTAAAAAGCAACTGCTAATATGAAAACATGACAGAGTTGAGCCAAACCCCGCGTATCCGCTATGATGAAGGGTGCCTCGGCGCCCATGCGTTGAATTTCATCGGCGACAGATGGGCGCTACTGGTGGTGCGCGAACTGATGTTCGCGCCCAAGCGCTTCCAGATGATCCGCGCCGGAATGCCGGGGATCACGGCAAGCGTTCTGACCCAACGCCTGACACAACTGGCTCTGTCGGGTGTCGTCGCGCATGACGAGATTCTGGGAATCTATGAACTGACCCCGTCCGGACGGGCCTTGCATCCGGTCCTGACCGAGCTTTGTCGTTGGGCCCTACTGATGCCCGGACATGATCCGTCAAAATTCATCAGCATTTCGGCGCTGATGATCTCGATCTCGGCAACGGTTAATCGGGTGCAGGCGGCCGGTTCCGATCTGCGGGCCGGCTTCCTGTCCGGCAGCGAGGGTTTCGAGGTCACGCTGACCCGTGACGGGCTGGCCGATGTGCGCGCAAGCCGTCATCCCGATGCGGATTTTGTTCTGGAAGGCAGCGGAAACAATCTGGCCGCGGCTGTTTACGGCCCCCCGCCCACGGCATTGGCGGCGGGAGGACATATTTCCCTGCACGGCGATCCTTTCGCCGCGCAGGCATTTACCAAGCTGTTCAGCCTGAGACCTCAGACGAGATCCAGCAGCGAGTCGCCCGAAGAAATGGTGCAGGCGCCAGCGGCTTCCTCGACCTGAATCTCGGTCACGACACCATCGGACAGCAGCATGGCATAGCGCTTCGAGCGGCCATTGACCCAGCCCGCGCCTTCGATGTTCAGGCCAAGCGCCTTGGTGAAGCTGCCATCGGCATCGGCCAGAACCTCGATCCCGGCATCAGCGGCTCCGGTCGCCTTGGACCATGCGCCCGCGACAAAGGGGTCGTTGACGGTGATGCAGACGACGCGCGAGACGCCCTTCTCGCGGAATTTGTCGGCATTTTTCACGAAGCTCGGCATGTGGCTGTTCGAGCAGGTGGGCGTGAAGGCACCCGGCACGGCAAAGATCGCCACCTTGCCTTGAGCCAGTTCGGCGGTATCGACCTCGGCCGGACCGGCCTCGCCGAGTTTGAACAGTTTGCCGGCGGGCAGCTTGTCGCCTTTGGAAATGGACATGCGCGTTCTCCAAGATTTGCATCGATGCGGGGCGGACTATAGATTGCGCGCCTTGGGCAGACCAGAAGGGCTTGGAATGAATATCGTGATCCTTGGCGCGGGGCAGGCAGCGGCATCAATGGCAGCGAAATTGCGCGCGCTGGGGCATGAGGGCAGGATCACCGTGATCGGCGACGAGCCCGCGCCCCCCTACCAGCGCCCGCCCTTGTCCAAGGCCTACCTGCTGGGCGATATGGATCTGGACCGCCTGACCCTGCGCGGTGCCGAATGGTGGGACGAGCATCAGATCACCCTGCGCCTTGGCGAGCGTGCAACCGGCATCGACCGTGATCGCCGCGTTATTGTCACCGACAAGGGCGAGGTTGCCTATGACGCGCTGGCCTTGACGCTTGGCGCAAGCCCGCGCCGCCTACCTGCGGCCATGGGCGGCCACCTGCGCGGCGTGCATGTCGTGCGCAACCTTGCCGATATCGCGGGCGTGCGGCCCGAACTGGTCGCCGGTCGCCGCCTTGTCGTGATCGGCGGCGGCTATATCGGGCTCGAGGCCGCCGCCGTCGCCCGCAAGCTGGGGCTCGAGGTGACGCTGGTCGAAGCCGCTCCCCGTATCCTTGGCCGTGTCGCCGCATCCGAGACCGCCGATATGATCCGCGCGCTGCATGTCTCGCATGGGGTCGAGGTCATCGAGGGCGTGGGGATCGAGCGCATCACGGGCGACAGCGCCGCCGATGGCGTGACGCTGGCCGATGGTCGCCACCTGCCCGCCGATCTGGTCATTTGCGGCATCGGCGTCGCGCCGGAAACCACTTTGGCCGAGTCCGCCGGACTTGCGCTGGACAATGGCATCGCGACGGATGCGCAGGGCCGGACCTCGGACCCCTCGATCTGGGCTGCGGGTGATTGCGCCAGTTTCCCTGCCCCTGACGGTCAGATGCGACTGGAAAGCGTCGGCAATGCCATCGATATGGCCGAGGCTGTCGCCGCGAATATCCTTGGCGCGGATGCCGCATATATCCCGAAGCCATGGTTCTGGTCGGACCAATTCGAAGCCAAACTGCAGATCGCGGGGCTGAACGTAGGCTATAACCGCGTAGTGACCCGCTCTGGCGCGGGCGCGCATGGCGGCTCGGTCTGGTATTACCGTGACGGGCGGCTGATCGCCGTCGATGCCCTGAACGATGCCCGCGCCTATATGATAGGCAAGCGCCTGATCGAAGGCGGAAAATCCCCCTCTCCGGAGGCCGTTCTGGAGGCCACCGACCTGAAGGCGTTGATGTAATGCGGATCATCGGAGGCAATCTGCGCGGACTGAAGCTCGCCGATGTCGGCGAAGGCGACAAGGCCGCCCATCTGCGCCCGACAACCGATCGTGTGCGGGAATCGATCTTCAACCTTCTGGTCAATGGCACGCATGGCAATCCGATCCCGAATGCGCGGGTACTGGACCTGTTCGCAGGCACTGGCGCCTTGGGATTGGAGGCCCTGTCGCGCGGCGCGGCCCGCGTAGCCTTTGTCGATGACGGAGTTGCGGCACGGGCTTTGCTGCGGGCCAATATCGAAAAGACCCGCGCCATGGGCGTGACCGATGTCTGGCGGCGCGACGCCACCAATCTGGGCATCAACCGCAGTCCGGGATTCGACCTGATCTTTCTGGACCCGCCTTACGGCAAAGGGCTGGGGGAAAAAGCCCTGATCACCGGACTGGCCGGAGGCTGGTTCGCGCCCGGCGCCATGATCGTCTGGGAAGAGGCTGCCCCGCCTCCGGCTGTTGCCGGGCTCGAGCGGATCGACCAGCGCAAATATGGCGACACTGTCATTACGCTTCTGCGCCCCGAGCAGGGTTAGGTCGCCCGATCCAGCTTGGTCGACAGGTGGATCAGGCTTTCGCTGGAACGAACGCCGGTCAAACTGCCTATCTGGTCCAGCACATCGTCAAGCTGGCTGGTCGAACTGGCAGCCAACTGCAACAGCAGATCGACACGTCCGCTGGTCGTGTGGATCCGCTCGACCTCGGGCAGGCTGCGCAAACGGGTCAGGATTCCGGCCTGCGAGCGCGGCTCGATGGTCAGAAGACAGGTTGCGCGAATACGATTTTCCCGCGCAGAATCGCCCAAACGCAGGGTGTATCCTGCAATCGCGCCCGATGTTTCCAGACGCTCCAGCCGCGCCTGCACGGTTGAGCGTGCCACTTTCAGACGCCGCGCCAAGACAGCCACCGATTGCCGCGCATCCTGCGCAAGTTGGGCCAGAATGCCCCGATCAAGCTCGTCCAAGACCTACCCCGTCATATTGACACCAGTTTCGTCGATTTAACCGATCCTGCGCATTTTTCCAGCCTTTTCGTTGCTTCAATCGGAATCCTTCGGGCGCAAACTTTCCCCGAAGCCCGTTCCACCACGCAAAACAAGGAACCGCCGATGGGATTGACCGAGGGCCGAGGCCCCAAGACTGTCTGGAAGAACCCTGCCGAACTTATCCGCGTTCTAGCGCCGGAAAATCCGGTCATGGTTCTGGACCGGTCCCGTCTTCGTGCCACCGCACAACGTTTCTTGCAGGGTTTTCCCGGCCTTGTGACCTACGCCGTCAAGTCCAATCCCCACCCCGCCATCATCCGGACGCTTGTCTCGGCGGGGGTGCAAGGCTTTGATGTAGCCTCGCCTTTCGAGATCGACCTGATCTCGCGCCTTGCCCCCAAAGCCGCTCGTCACTACCACAACCCCGTGCGCTCGCGCAGCGAGATTGCCCATGCGGTCGAGGCAGGGATCAAGTCGTGGTCGGTCGATAGCAGATCCGAATTACAGAAGATCTTTGAAAGGGTTCCGGTCGAAAACTGCGAGATTTCCGCCCGCTTCAAGCTGCCCGTCCTTGGCGCAGCCTATGATTTTGGCTCGAAGTTCGGCGCTTCGCCGGAACTGACGGCAGAATTGCTGCGCGAGATTGCTGGCCGCGGCTATATCCCGTCGCTGAACTTCCATCCCGGAACGCAATGCGTCGATCCACATGCCTGGGAAAGCTACATCGCCACGGCCGCCGAAATCTGTCGAATGGCGGGCGTCAAGGCGCGGCGGTTGAATGTCGGTGGAGGCTTTCCTTCGCACCGGATCGGGGGGATCGAACCTGACCTGACCAAGATTTTCGACGCGATCGAAACCGCCACCGCTACCGCCTTCGGGGCCGACCGTCCCGAACTGGTATGCGAGCCGGGCCGCGGCATCTGTGCCGATGCCCATGCGCTGGTTACGCGCATCAAGGCCGTGCGCGACGATACGCATGTCTTCCTGAATGATGGCGTCTATGGCGGCCTGACCGAACTGCCGCAGATCGGCAATCTGGACCGCCTGCAAGTCCTGACCCCCGAAGGCGTCAGACGTGGGGGTGCCCCCGTTCCGCGAGTCATTTTCGGCCCGACCTGCGACTCGCTCGACCGGCTTCCCGGCGAGGTGAACCTGCCCGCAGACGTTCAGGAGGGCGACTACGTGATCTTCCACGGTGCGGGTGCCTATTCAACCGTCACGAACACCCGCTTCAACGGCTTTGGACAGATGACCTACCTGTCTGTTCAGTCAGTTTTCTAACGTCGATAAATCTTCCGGTCACGAATCCGTGCTAGCTTTGCTTTATGGAATCTGAGCACGCAGAAATTTCTCATGTGGTGTTGATGGACGGCACCTTCGCCTCTCTGAAAGAGGGTAAAGGATCGTCCATTGCCCGGATACACGCGATGCTGTCGGGCAAACACGGCCCGACGGTCGGCAAAGTGAATTTGTACTATGCGCCAGGCCAGCAATGGGCGGCCTGGCGCACGCTTCCTTTGCTGATCTCGGGCCAGATGCTGGATCAGAACATCCGCGACGCCTATGGCTGGCTTGCGCGCAACTGGCGACCAGGCAATCCGTTGTTTCTGTTCGGTTATTCGCGTGGCGGCATCGGCGTTTGCGCCTTGGCCGATATGATCAGCCGCATCGGATTGCTGCTGCCCGAGGAGGCGACGGACGTCAATATCCTATGCGCGTGGAACTGCTACCGATATGCCGGAGGAATCCCACTTGCCCCGCACCGGCGGCACGATCACGTTCCGATCCATATGATCGGCTTGCTTGATACGGTCATGTCGCTGGGCATCCACTTGCCGTTCCGGCATTTCTATTCCGATCCCGACTTCGATTACTCTCGCGGGCGATTGGCCCCGAATGTCGCGCATGGCGTCCACGCTTTGGCGCTGGATGAGACGCGCAACGCGTTCTCGCCGATCCTGTGGGGCGGCGATGGCTGCGGGCAGAAGCTCGAACAGATGTGGTTCCGGGGCTGTCACGCCGATATCGGCGGTCAGTTGGACGGGCACGAGGCAGGTCGTCCATTGGCCAATCTTCCGCTGGTCTGGATGATGTCGCGCGCGCAGGAGGCCGGATTGCCTTTGCCCAAGGACTGGCAAACCAACCACCCCTGCGATCACCGTGCCCCAGCCTTGGGATCGTGGCATCGCTGGGGTAAGGCATTCCTTAACCGCCGCCCGCGGGATGTCGGCCTTGGGTCAAGCGAGGCACTGCATCCTTCGGTCGTCCTGCCCTATTCGGGACCAGCAAATTTACAGGGACAGCTGCAATCTGCGGCGGCAGAAACAATGCCACCCAAACCGATCATGCATCTCTCGAACGACCGCGACACCGACCGCTCAGCCCCCGCCTGAGTTCACGCGACCTCGGGCAACGCGTCCTTCGGCATAACCCCAAGCGCAGCGCAGACTTTCAGCACCAGTTCGGGTTTGTTCAGCGTGTAGAAGTGCAGCTTATCGACGCCACCCGCGACCAGATCTTCGCAAAGCTTGACGCAGACATCCAAAGCCAGCCGCGCCTCGCCTTCCTTGCCGGCATGGGCAAAGGCTTCTTCGGCCCAAGCCGGAACCGACGTCCCGCAGCGCTCGGCAAAGCGGCGCGCACCGGCCCAGCTTTGAATCGGCAGAATACCTGGCAGGATCGTCGCCGTCACACCCGCCGCGTCGCATTGGTCGCGGAAACGGAAGAACGTGTCGGCGTCAAAGAAGAACTGCGTGATCGCGCTGGTCGCACCGGCATCGGATTTCCGCTTCAGCCACGCCACGTCTGCGGCGGTGTCTGGGCTTTCGGGATGCGGCTCGGGATAGGCACCGCAGCGGATCGTCATGTCGCCACGCGCGGCAATCGCCTCGATCAGATCGACCGAGTTCGCAAAGCCCTGAGGATGCGCGGTGAAGCGGTCCTGCCCTTGGGGCGCGTCACCGCGCAAAGCGACGATCTCGTGGACGCCTGCTGCCGCGTAATCGGCGACGATCTGCATCGTTTCCTCACGCGTGGCATCGACGCATGTCAGGTGCGCAGCCACATTCAGGCCGTAATGGCTGGCCAGCGCCGTCACCGCCTCGTGGGTCAACTGCCGGGTCGTGCCGCCCGCGCCATAGGTCACCGACACGAAATCCGGCTGCAACGGAGCAAGCGCGCGCGCCGTGTCCCACAGGCGGAACGACTGGTCGAGGTTCCGAGGCGGGAAAAATTCGAAGCTGACGGCGGGCGTGGTCATGGCGGTGTCCTTTTGTTGCGGGACTTGTGACATGGGTCTCGACGTGAGACAAATTCATAATCCTCAAGATAGTAATGAGTTTCATTCAAGATGCACCTTGAGCTTCGCCACCTGCGCAGCCTGCGCGCCATCCATGAACAAGGCGGCCTTGCCCGTGCCGCCGAGACCCTGAACCTGACCCAATCCGCATTGTCCCATCAGATCAAGGCGTTAGAGGAACAGGCTGGCGTGGAACTGTTCCTTCGCAAGACCAAGCCGCTGCGCTTGTCGGCTGCGGGAATGCGTTTGCTGCGCACAGCCGAACAGGTTCTGCCCATCATCGAATCAGCCGAGGCCGAGTTCCGCGACGTCGAACTGGGCCGCGTGGGCCGTCTGCATGTCGCGATGGAATGTCATCATTGCTTCGATTGGCTGCTGCCGGTTCTGGACCAATTCCGCCGCACCTGGCCCGAGGTCGATCTGGATATCCGTTCCAGCCTCGCGCTGAAAGCCCTGCCCGCTTTGGTGCGCGGTCAGGTCGATCTCGTCATCTCGTCCGACCCCGAGGATATGCAGGGCATCGTCTTCCAGCCGCTGTTCGATTACGCCCCGACCATGGTCGTGCCTGCCAGCCATCCTCTGGTCGCCAAAGGTTTTGCCGAGCCAAAGGATTTCGTGACCGAGACCCTGATTACCTATCCCATGGATCGGGCGCGGCTGGATGTCTATTCGCAATTCCTTGACCCCGCCGGAGTCGAGCCCGCCCAGCACCGGCAGGTCGAACAGACCGCGGTCGCGCTGATGCTGATCGCCTCGGGTCGCGGGGTCGCGGTCATGCCCGATTGGGTGCTGCGCGCCCATGCCGGAAATCCCGAACTGGCGCTGCTGCCACTGGGTCCGCAAGGGATCTTACGCCGCCTTTACGCCGCCGTCCGCGAGGATGATCTGGCCCAGCCCTATATCGCGCATGTCCTGCGTCTGGCGCGCACCGAACCGGTGCGAATGATGCGGGCACTGTCGCAGGGCCGAAACATGTGATGCCCCGCACCGGTTTGACATTATGCGACAATCACCTGATGTTTGACGTCAATCCGTCGCGGCAGGGCGTGCCATGAACGATCTTTCCAAGGACCATGAACTGACCGTTGAAAGCGCGGACGATGCGCTGCGCCTTAGCGGCGAGTTCACCATCTGGACCTTGCCCAGACTGCCCGCCGACACAAACATCGCCCACCGGTTCGAGCTTTCCGGTCTGACGCGCCTCGACACCGCCGCCGCATGGTATCTGGCCCAATGTCAGGCGGCGGGCGCGGTGTTGCAGGGGCTGACACCCGAACAAGGCAAATTGCTGGATTCGGTCATCGCGGCGAGCCCCATCCCCGATGATCCCGCGATCCGTCCCCACTTCTGGCAACGCTTACTGGAACCCATCGGCCAGCGCATGGTGCGTGCGTTGGTCTTTTTGCGCGAGATCGCCGAATATCTGGGCCGCTTTCTGGCCGCTTTGGCCCGCGCGATCCGGCATCCTTCGGATTTCCGCCTGACATCCTTTGTGCATCACTGTCAGGAAACTGGCCTGCGCGCCGTGCCCATCGTGGCTCTGATGTCCTTTCTCATCGGCGTGGTGCTGGCGTTTCAGGGTGCGGTGCAGTTGCGGCAGTTCGGGGCCGAGGTCTTTGTCGTCGATCTGATCGCGATCTCGATCCTGCGCGAACTGGGCATCCTTCTGACCGCGATCATCGTCGCCGGACGGACCGCGTCGGCACTGACCGCCTCGATCGGGTCGATGAAGATGCGCGAAGAGATCGACGCCATGCGGACCCTTGGCATGGATCCGGACATGGTTCTGATCCTGCCCCGTGTATTGGCGCTGGTCGTGACGCTGCCGATCCTAGGTCTGATCGCCAATGTCGCGGGCCTGATCGGCGGCGCGGTGATGACATGGTTCGAACTGGGCATCTCGCCCGCGATGTTCCGCTATCGGTTGATCACCGAAACCAGCGTCGAGAATGTCATCGCGGGGCTTGCCAAGGCTCCGGTCTTTGCCCTTGTGATCGGGATCATCGGTTGTCACGCAGGGATGAAGGTCGGCAAGGACGCGGAATCGCTTGGCGCGCAAACCTCGACAGCGGTGGTGAATGCGATTTTTGCCGTGATCGTTCTGGACGCGCTGTTCTCGATTTTCTTCGCCGAGGTCGGATTGTGACGGAAAACGTTATCGAAGTCCGCGGCCTGACCACCCGCTTCGGCAGCCATGTCGTACATGAGGCGCTGGATCTGGATCTTCGCCGTGGCGAGATTTTGGGCGTCGTCGGCGGTTCGGGAACGGGCAAATCGGTCCTGCTGCGCACCATTGTCGGGCTGATCCGTCCCGCCAAAGGCTCCGTGCGCGTGCTTGGGCAGGACGTCTCGGCGCTGTCGGGCCAAGCCCGAGAGTCGCTTGAGCGGCGCTGGGGCGTGATGTTTCAGGACGGGGCCCTGTTTTCGGCACTGTCGGTGCAGGAGAATGTCGAAGTCCCGATGCGCTCCGTGCCGAATCTGGCGCCGGATCAGCGCCAAAGTCTGGCGCAGCTCAAGGTGTCGATGGCCGGACTGCCATGGAGCGCCAATGACAAATACCCCGCCGAACTATCGGGCGGTATGAAAAAGCGGGCGGGCCTTGCCCGTGCCTTGGCGCTGGACCCCGAGATCGTCTTTCTGGACGAGCCGACTGCGGGTCTGGACCCGATCGGAGCGGATGCCTTTGACCGGCTGATCGTCGGATTGCGAGATGCGCTGAACCTGTCGGTATTTCTGGTGACGCATGATCTGGACACGCTGCACGCCTGTTGCGACCGCGTCGCGGTTCTGGCCGAAAGAAAGGTGCTGACCACCGGCACCATGGCCGAAATGCTGGACGTCGATCATCCTTGGGTCCACGAGTATTTCCACGGACCGCGTGCCCGCGCGCCAGACAAGGGAAAGGAGTAGCCGGATGGAAACCAAGGCCAATTTCGTCCTGATCGGCGCTTTCACCCTGCTCGGGTTTCTCGGGCTGCTGGCATTTCTCATGTGGTTCGCCAAGATCGAGTTGAACCAGCAATTCGCCACTTACGACATCTATTTCACCGAGGTCTCGGGTCTGGGTTCGTCCTCGGATGTGATGTTCGCGGGCCTCTCGGTCGGCAATGTCGTCGACATGCAGCTGGCAAGCGGCGAGAACGGGGCCGTTCGCGTTCGGGTGCAGGTGTCCGAGGACACGCCGATCCGCACCAATTCGCGGGCCTCGATCGAGATACAGGGCGTGACCGGTGTCTCGAACGTGGCGATCACCTCGGGCTCGCAGGACGCGCCGTTGCTGCGCAATGTCAATCCGGACAGTATCCCGGTCATTCCCGCCAACCGGTCGGCCTTGCAGACGCTCAGCGATCAGGGGCCGGAAATGATCTCGCGGCTGAACACCGTGGCCGAACAGATGACGCGCCTGCTGAGCGAGGACAACCAGCAGCGCGTCACGAATATCCTTGGCAATGTCGAACGCTCCAGCGCCAATCTGGACAAGGCATTGGCGGACGTGACCAAAGCGACCGAAGCAATCTCGGTCGCGGCGACGGATATCTCGGGGTTCGGCTCGCGGCTCGACAGCATCGGCGCAGCCGCCCAAACCACGCTTGGCAATGCCGACACCGCGATGGCGCAATTCAAGGAAACCGCGCAAAAGGCCGATACCGCGCTGGGATCGGCCACGGCAACGCTGGACGAGGTCCGTGACTATGTCTCGGGCGATCTGCGCGGACTGACCCGGAATCTGGGCGAAACCGCAACCGGCCTGCGCACCGACCTGACGCGGCTAAGCGACCGCGCGAGCGGCTCGATGGACCGGCTGGATGCCGCGCTAGAGGTAGGAAACCGCACCCTTGCCTCGGCCGAGCGTGCCTTTGACGGAGCCGACCGGATGATCAATACCGAGGTTGGTCCGGTTGCGGCAGATCTGCGCGCGACACTTGCCCGCTTCAACGAAGCCATCGGCAAGGTCACCGAGGATATTCCGGAAATCACCGCCCGACTGCGCGATGCCGCCTCTAGTGCCGATAGCGCGTTTTCCGGCCTGCAAGCCATGCTGGACAGCGCACGAGGTCCGGTGCAGGCTTTCGCACGCGAAGGTCTGCCGCAATTCACCAATACGGCCCGCGACTTGCGCTCTTTGGTGCAGAATGTGAACCAGTTGGTGAATGCGCTGAAACGCAACCCGTCGCAGATCATCACAGGGCCGCGCACGCCCGAATTCCGCCGCTGAGAGGTGCCATGACCCGCCTGCTGCCCCTGATTGCCCTGACCCTTGTGCCGCTGTTGTCGGGCTGCGCGGCGATCTCGAACCTGTCGGGCGGGCCGAAACTGGACGTGTTCGAATTGCGCCCGCTTTCGGACAGCCCCAAGCGTTGCGGACGTGGCCGCGTGGCCGAACTGGTCATCGAGGAACCGAAATCGCGCGGCACACTGAATACGGAACGGATCATGATCCGCCCCTCGGCCTTGCAGACGCAATATCTGCCGGACGCACAATGGGGCGATACCGTTCCGGTCACGCTGCAGAACCTGCTGGTGCGCGGTTTCGGCAGCTATGACGTATTCACCCATGTCGGTCGCGCACCCTTGGGCGGCGCGGGCGACTACGCCCTGATCAGCGAGATCAACGATTTCAATGCCGAAGTCTCGGGCAAGGGCGCGATGATCAAACTGTCGGTCGACGCGCAACTGGTCAGCGAGATGGAGGCCTCGGTCGTCTCACGCGGGCATTTCAATGTCTCGGTTCCGGCTGAATCCACTCGTACCGCTGATCTGGTTCCGGCCTTCGACATGGCAGGTCAGCAATTGCTGGCGCAGATGACGGACTGGGGCCTGCGCGGCATCGGGGTCAATCCGGCCAACTGCCGCTAAGAAAGAACGGGAAGCAGCAGCGCGCCGCTTCCCGCCGGATTTTCAACGGATCAGACCTCGGTCGAGGTGATCTCGTAGGTAAAGGCTTTCGCGTCCAGCTCGTTGACGTCTTTTCCACCGATGGTCGCTTGCGGATACATCAGGAACGGTAGAGTGCTGGCGCGCCCCGGCAGGGCCAGATCCTCGGCGGTGTTATAGGCGACCCAGTTTCCTTCCCAATTGCCGAACAGCGCATTGTTCACCTGCGCGACCAACGGATCGCTGGGGTCCTTGATCCATGTCTCGGATTCGGCGCGCATGACTTTCAGCACATCGGCGGGGTCCATGGCGACCCAGCCATAGCCCGACAGCCAGACCTCGGCACGGCAATGCTGCGCGCCGGTGATCACTGCGTTATTCGCGCCCAGTTGTTTGTAGCCAAAGGCCGAAGGCGCAACCCGCACGCCGAACACATCCCGCGCCGGCACGCCCGACGCGCGGGCCAGACCGACGAACAACCCGTTCAGGTCCGCACATTTGCCGCCAAGTCCCGCCGTGGTCAGCGTCGCGACGTTATCGCCCGGACCGCAGCCCGGCACATCCATATTGCGGTGGCAGTTCGACACGATCCACGCATAGATCGCCTTGACCTTGTCGACATCGGTTGCGGCCCCCGCAGTGATCTTCTTGGCGGTCTCGGCAACGACCCCGTCCAGCGGTTTATAGGTCGAGGGCTTCAGCGCCGCTTCCAGCACCATCGGATCTTCGGACACATCGGATTTCCGCAACCAGTCGATAGTGCGGTTGCGAGTCTCGAAACTGCTGACCAACTCGATATGGGGCGCACCGCCATTCTCGAAGGTCGCGCGCAGGAATTTTGCGCCTGTGGCCTCGTCGGTCACCAGTTCGGCAGCGGTGGCATTGCCCGTCCAGCTATTCTGCAATCCGCGCTGGTAGTCGCTTTCAACCGAAGGCACCGGCAGCCAGACCTGCGCCGGACCCTGACCATCGGGAAGGGTGACGACGGTGCGGGTTTCGAACTTGCGCCAATCGGTTGCGGCGGGGGCATAGGGGCGATCAGCCGCGAAAGCCTGTCGGGCGAACCCACCAACCATCGGAGCAGCACCCGCCAGCAAGGCGAGTTTCAGGACATTGCGACGAGAACGCGAAATCATGGGCTACCTCTTCAAGCGAAGGACGGCAGGGAAACCCCGCCTTTTGCCTTTCAAAGGGTAGCCCCCGAACCGGTTCGGTTCAACTTTAATTGGCAGCGCTGCGCCCGATCAAAAGAAGCTTTGCGGATCGATATCGACCGACAGCCGCAGATTGGCCGGAGATTTCGGTGCCAGCGCCAGCCATTGCGAGATCGCCTGCTGCAAGGGGGCCTGACGCGGCGCGCGGATCAGCATCCGGACCCGGAAGCGCCCCCGCACCCGGGCAATCGGCGCAGGGGCCGGTCCCCACAACTCGGCCCCGATGGCGCGCAAAGGATCGGCACGGCGGGCCATCTCGCGGGCATGGTCCTCGACCACGGGTTGGTCGGGATGGGACAGGATCACCCCCGCCAATCGACCAAAAGGCGGCATTCCGGCATGTTGGCGTTGCGTCGCCTCGGCGTCCCAGAACTCCTCGTCCTCTCCCGACAGGATGGCACGGATCACCGGATGCTCGGGTTGATGGGTCTGTAGCAGCGCCAGCCCCCGCGCATCGCCGCCCTCGCGTCCGGCGCGTCCCGCCACCTGCCGCATCAGTTGAAAGCTGCGTTCGGCGGCCCGCATATCCGCACCCTGCAAGCCCAGATCGGCATCTATGACGCCGACCAAGGTCAGGCGCGGGAAGTTATGGCCCTTGGCGACGATCTGCGTGCCGATGATGATGTCAGTCTCGCCGTCGCTGATCTGGACAATCGCCTCTTTCAGCGCCCGCGCAGAGTGGAACAGGTCCGAGGACAGCACGGTCGCGCGCGCCTCGGGGAAGCGCTCGGCCACTTCCTCGGCCAGACGCTCGACCCCCGGACCGATGGCGGTCATCCGGCCTTCGACACCGCAGCTCGGGCAAGCAACAGGCACGGGCTTCGTCTCGCCGCATTGATGGCAGACTAGGCGGTTCTGGAAGCGATGCTCGACCATGCGGGCATCGCATTGATCGCAACCGACCTGCTGCCCGCAGGCCCGACAGGCAGTGATCGGCGCATAGCCGCGCCGGTTCAGGAACAACAGCGACTGCTCTCCCTTTTCCGTGCGCAACCTGATCTCGGATGCCAGACGCGGAGAGATCCAGCGCCCTTTTTCCATATCCTGCTTGCGCAGGTCGATCGTTCCCATCTCGGGCAATTCGGCACTGCCATAGCGTGACCTCAGATCGATGCGGGCATATTTCCCCGCACCCGCATTCACCCAGCTTTCCAGAGAAGGCGTGGCCGAGGCGAGCACGACCTGCGACCTGGCCAGACTCGCCCGCAGCACCGCCATGTCGCGCGCGCTGTAAAAGACGACGTCTTCCTGCTTATACGATCCGTCATGTTCCTCATCGACCACGATCAGCCCCAGATCGGCAAAAGGCAGGAACAAGGCCGAGCGCGCGCCGACCACCATGCCGACATGGTTCGTGGCCGCCATGGTCCATAACCGACGCCGCTCCGAGCGCGTGATGCCGCTATGCCATTCTCCCGGACGCTGCCCGAACCGCGCCTCGACACGGCTCAAGAACTCCGAGGACAACGCGATCTCCGGCAGCAGGACCAGCGCTTGCCTGCCCTGCCGCAGGCATTCCGCGACGGCCTCAAGATAGACCTCGGTTTTCCCCGAACCCGTGACCCCGCGCAAAAGCGTCGTGCCGTAACGCCCGCCCTTCAGGGCATCGCGCAATTGCTGCGCCGCTTCCACCTGATCGGGCGCAAGCGGCTTGCCGGGCAGATCGGGATCAAGCGCAGGATAGGGCGTATCACGCGGAGCCAGAACCTCGGTCAGGGTCCCGGCCTTGACCAGACCTTGCACCACTCCCGAACTGACACCCGCCAGTTGCGCCAACTCGCTTGGCGCGAACCCTGCCCCGCCATGATCCTCGATCACGCGCAGGACCGCAGCGCGGGCATCGGTCATCCGCTCGGGCTCGGGGCCGGCGCGATGGATCACTCGCCGCGCCGATGGCGGCTGGTCCAGATCCGGCGCCCGTGTCGCCATGCGCAGCATCAAGGGCAGCGGCGTCAGGGTATATTCCCCCATCCGGATCAGGAACTCGATCATCTCGGGCTGCAAGGGCGGCGCATCGACCAGCCGTCCGACCGGACGCAGCTTGGCCATATCGAAATCACCCGTCCCCGGCCCCCAGACCGCCCCCATCACACGGCGCGGACCAAGCGGCACAACGACAAGCTGTCCCAGACGGACACCGCCCTCGGGCGCGAGATAGTCGAGAATGCCGACGATTTCCTGCGTCAGGACAGCGATGCGCGTGCCATGCGGATAGAATAGCGGATGGCTCATGCGGTCAGTTGCAGGCGGGCTTGGTTCAGGGGCATTTCCACGGCATTCTCCGGCACGGCTGGCCGGATAGTGACACGCGGCGTCGATCAGCCGCAAGCGGCCTGCCCGGACTTCACCCGCGCCGCTTTATCGGCTAAACCCGACCCAAAGCCGCAACAAGGGCAATTGCCATGAAATTCTTCGTCGACACCGCCGACACCGCCGCCATCCGTGAACTCAATGATCTCGGTATGGTCGATGGCGTCACCACCAACCCCTCGCTGATCCTGAAATCGGGCCGCGACATCATCGAAGTGACCAAGGAAATCTGCGACATCGTCGAAGGTCCGGTCAGCGCCGAGGTCGTTGCCAAGGACGCAGCCGACATGATCCGCGAAGGCAAGCACCTTGCCACCATCGCACCGAACATCACCGTCAAGGTTCCGCTGACCTGGGACGGGCTCAAGGCCTGCAAGGTACTGTCCTCGGAAGGCCACATGGTCAACGTCACCCTGTGCTTCAGCGCAGCACAGGCGCTGCTGGCCGCAAAAGCCGGCGCGACCTTCATCAGCCCCTTCATCGGCCGTCTCGATGACATCAACATCGACGGCATGCAGCTGATCGAAGACATCCGCGTGATCTACGACAATTACGACTTCAAGACCGAGATCCTTGCCGCCTCGATCCGTTCGGTGAACCACATTACCGACGCCGCCCGCGTCGGCGCCGACGTGATCACCGCGCCGCCCGCCGTCATCAAGGCGATGGCGAATCACGTCTTGACCGACAAGGGTCTGGCGCAGTTCGACGCCGACTGGGCCAAGACCGGCCAGAAGATCGGCTGATGAGCAACGATCAGGCCGTCGACCTTCCCGAGGATCTGCGCGCCCGGCTATTGGCCCGGCCCGATCTGATCCTTTCGGACCGCGACCTGATGCGCGCGCTGATCGGCGCGCGCGAGGCGGATTTCGGTGAAAACGTCATCGACATCCGCGGCCGGGCAATGGAGGCGCTGGAAACGCGCCTCGATCGTCTGGAAACCGCCCATGAGTCGGTGATCTCGGCCGCCTATGACAACCAGTCGGGGATGAACACCATCCACCGCGCGGTCCTGTCATTGCTGGAGCCGATGGATTTCGAGGCATTTCTTGAAAACCTCGAAACCGAGATCGCCCCGATCCTGCGGGTCGAGACCCTGCGTCTGATCATGGAATCCGGCTCCAAGGAGCCGCCGCGGGACGTCGCGGGTCCGCTGACCATCGTGCCCGCGGGCACCGTGGCCGAGCTGATCTCGGGCGGCAGACGCGCGCCGCGTGGCGATGATATCATCTTGCGCCGTGTCGCCGAACTATCCCTGCCCCACCACGGCAGTACCCGCGCCCCGATCCGGTCCGAGGCCCTGTTGCCCATCGACCTCGGCCCCGGCCGCTTCCCGGCGCTCTTGCTGATGGGTTCGGCCGAACTCGGCCGCTTCAATCCGGCGCATGGTACGGACCTGCTGCGATTCTTCGGTCAGGCATTCCGGCTGGTGCTGATTTCCTGGCTGCGCGAATGACGAAAGGGGCCGAGCCGATCGCACTTGCCCCCCTTATGGCCGAACAGCTTGGCCGTTTTCTCGATAGCGAACGGGCGACCCGCGACCGTTCGGACCACACCATCCGCGCCTATCAGACCGACCTGCTGGCCTTCCTGTCCTTTCTGGGCGGCTATCACGGGCGTGCCGCCGTACCGAACACATTGGGCGAACTGACCCAAAGCGACATGCGCGCCTTTTCGGCATCCGAACGCGCCCGCGGCCTTGGTGCCAGATCGCTTGCCCGCAGATTGTCGGCGGTGCGCAGCTTCATCCGCTGGATGTCGGACCGGCACGGCTTTGACGCGTCAAAAGCGCTGGCCTCGCGCGGACCGAAATTCACCCGCTCGTTGCCGCGACCGCTTGCCCCCGAGCAGGCGCAGGATCTGCTGGAAATCGCTGCAGAATCCCATCCGGAACCGTGGATCGCCGCCCGCGATGCCGCGGTGCTGACCCTGCTTTACGGCTGTGGTCTGCGCATCTCCGAGGCGTTGCAGCTTGACGGATCGGACCTGCCCCTACGCGACGTGCTGACCATCCGCGGCAAGGGCCAAAAGGAACGTCAGGTTCCCGTCCTGCCCATCGCCCGCGAGGCCGTGGCCCATTACCTGCAGCTCTGCCCCTTCCCGACCGAGGCTGACGCGCCGCTGTTTCGTGGGGCGCGGGGCGCACGGCTGAACCCCTCGGTGCTGGGCCATGCGATGCGGATCATGCGCCAGTCGCTGGGCCTGCCGCCCTCGGCCACACCCCATGCACTGAGGCATTCCTTCGCCACCCACCTGCTTGCAGCGGGCGGCGATCTGCGCACGATCCAGGAATTGCTGGGCCATGCCAGCCTGTCGACAACGCAGGTCTATACCGGCGTCGACGACGCTCGATTGCTGGCCGTCTACCGCGCGGCGCATCCGCGCGGCTAAGGCCCTGTTGCGCGTTTCCCGCAGGTCGCGGATTTCAGGATAGCCGTCCGTCAAGGCGACCTCCGCTGCCTTTACAATTCCGCAACGCCGTCCCAATAGGCGGCCATGCTCGACCTTTCCCTTGAACTCGTTCTCATCCTCGCGGGCGCTGCTTTTGCCGCGGGCTTCGTCGATTCCATCGCCGGAGGCGGAGGCCTGATCACCGTTCCGGTCCTGATGCTGGTGGGCATACCCCCGACACAGGCCCTGGCCACGAACAAGGTGCAAGGCGCATTCGGCGCAGCCACGGCAGCGATCTCATACGCGCGCCGCGGGCTGGTCGATCCCAGCAAACAGCTTGGCGCGGCGGCAATGGCCTTTGCCGCCGGATTGGCCGGTGCATTATTCGTCAGTTCCGTGCCGACCGAGGCCCTGTATTACGGCCTGCCGATCCTGCTGATCGCGATCGCGCTGTTCTTCGCCTTCAAGCCCGGCCTGAACGACACCGACCGCGTCAGACGGATCTCGCCCGAATTGTTCACCGCCACGGCCGTGCCGCTGATCGGCTTTTATGACGGGCTGATCGGCCCCGGCACCGGAGCCTTCCTGATGCTGGGCTTCGTCCTGCTGGCAGGTTACGGCATCCTCAAGGCGACCGCACATACCAAGCTGCTGAACTTCGCCTCGAATCTTGGCGGGCTTGTCGCCTTCGCGGCGGTCGCGCAACCGCTCTGGGCGCTTGGGGCCATCATGGCCGTCGCCCAGATCGGAGGCGCAATGCTGGGCTCCCGCCTTGCCGTGCGGATCGGGTCGCGGATCATCAAGCCATTGCTGGTCTTCACCTCGACCGCGCTGGCGTTGCGGCTGATCTGGCAGATGCTCTGACCAGCCGCCGACAGGTCAGACGAAGTCGAACATCGAGGCGTCGAGCTGCCCCATAGGTACGCCTTCAAGGGTCAGCGAATTGCCGCCGCCAAACGAAAAGACGATATTCTTGCCCACTTGATCGGCCACCGCCATCAACTCGGCATAATTGTCGATTCCCGCGATATTTATGGTCACCGCCTCGGCCGGAGCGCCGGTCTCGGTGCCATCCGCGCGCAGGCCGGTTTCGAAATCGATGATCTTGTCGGCCCCGCCGTCAAAGACAAAGACGTCGTGCCCCCAGCCGCCGGACATCAGGTCATTGCCAGCGCCGCCGCTTAACGTGTCATCGCCGAAATCGCCGCGCAGCGTGTCCTTGCCCGCTCCGCCCAGAAGATTGTCATTGCCGTAACCGCCATAAAGCGAATCGTTTCCGGCCTCGCCCACCAGACGGTCATTGCCGTAGAACCCGTACAGGCTGTCATTGCCCACACCGCCAAAGATCGTGTCATTGCCGGTGCCGCCATCGATAAAATCATTGCCGGACTGACCCCAGAACTTGTCGTTTCCGGAATCGCCGAACAGGAAATCGCCCTGATCGCCGCCCCAGAAACTGTCGTCACCGGTTCCGCCCAGCATGAAGTCCACTCCGGCACCGCCGGACATGCTGTCATTGCCCGCCAGACCGATCAGTCCGTCATCGCCCGAAGTTCCGTTCAGCTTGTCGTTACCCATCGTGCCGGTCCGGCCGTTCAGGGAATCCAACCGGTCCATTTGCGCGTCCAGCGTGTCCGCGACATCGGCCAGCATATCGGCATAGGTCACTGCGTAGTATCGATAGGAGAGGGTCGCCATGAGGGGCTCCTTACGTGATGCAGACTCAGCGTGATGCATCATTTATGCCACAGCCATGACGTTGCTACGACGCAGCGAGTCAAATACCCCAGCGATCAGCGGAATTTCGACAGTTGCAAAGCGGATATCCGCGCAACTCGGGCGGAACTGCGTCCAGAACGGGACGAAGCTGCGCAGCAGCCAAGCAGACTGCCGCGCAGGGCCGCATCGGACAAACCCGTGAAGGGGAAGCCGCCCTATCCTATTGCGGGAAACCTTTTGCGCGGCGCAACTCACCCGTTATCCGACCACGCCAATTGGTTTGCGGAGCGGTCAGATACTTACGCGCAGCCGGATCGTTCTCGGACAAAAGCCCCAGATGCAGCATCAGCGCGGTGATCGCCGCCTCGGCGCCGCGGGTGCCGCCATCAACGATCTTCAGGGCGATGCCCAGACCCCGCTCGGGCACGATTCCGACAAAGACCGCTTCGGCTCCGGTCTTAAGCGCGGCCTTGCCGCCAAGCGCCCGCATCAATTCGGTGCAGGCACGACCCTCTCCCGCGACCAGTTCGGGATGGGCGATCATCGCCTCGACCAGACGACGCTGCGCCGCGCCGCGCGAATCATTGGCCGGTTTGGCGAATCCCGCCATCGCCCGCGCCAGCCCCTCGACCGAACAGGCAAAGTTCGGGGCCGAGCAGCCGTCAACTCCCCAGCCCGCAACGCGCTCGCCCGTCGTCTCCTCGAACGCTTCGCGCACGGCCATTTGCACCGGATGGTCCAGCTCGACATATTCCGGCCCGCCACGCAATTTCTGGTTCAATGTCAGAAATCCTGCATGTTTGCCCGAGCAGTTATTGTGCAGCTGACAGGGCGATGTCCCGGAACAGACCAGCCCTTTGCGCGCTTCGGGATCGTTCGGCATATGGCTTCCGCAGCGAAGGTCTGATTCGGACAGTCCCAGCCCCTCCAGCCAGTTTTCCACGCGTTTCGTGTGCATTTCGGCGCCGTTATGACTGGCGCAGGCCAGCGCCAGATGCTCGGAAGTCAGTCCGGCCGCATCGGCGGCACCACTTTCGACCAAAGGCAAGGCCTGAATCATCTTGCAGGACGAACGCGGAAAGATCACCGCGCCGGGATCGCCCCACGCTTCGACAATCCCGTTCGAATCCGCAATGACGACATGCCCGCGATGGCTGCTTTCCAACAGACCGCCCCGCCATAATTCGATCAATCGGGCCTCTGACATCAAGCTCCCCCCTGACATTCCCGCGATTTCCCCAATCGGGGGTTTTTCAACCTCCGATTTTCGCATTATCCTGTTACTAGATGGTTGAAACCACCCCGTTCATCAGTAACAAGCCGGGATAAACCGGACTACGGCAGGAGGCCAGAGCATGTTGAATTCCGCGTCGCGCGTGGCGGCGGCAGCCGCACTTATCGCAATCGCGACTTCCACCCCCCTATTCGCGCAGGAATCAACCAAGCAGCTCGCCAACCAAGGCGACTGGACTGCATTCTCCGCGAGCAGCCCCAAAGAGTGCTGGGCCGTGTCGGCCCCGAAATCGACCCAGAACACCGACTCGAGCGGGAATTCCAAGGACGTGACGCGCGGCGATATCCGCCTTTATGTCGCGTATCGCCCCGGTGGCTCCTCGGGCGAGGTCTCGTTCTCGGGCGGCTATCCGTTCGCGCCGGATTCGACGGTCGAGGTCAATATCGGCGGTCAGGTCTTCAAGCTGTTCACCGAAGGTGAAAGCGCATGGCCGGGTTCGGCTGCCGAAGATGGCAAACTGATCTCGGCGCTGCGTTCGGGTTCTAGCGCGATCATCTCGGGTCGTTCGGCGCGCGGCACGATGACCAAGGACACTTTCAGCCTGTCGGGCATCACCGCCATGACGAATGCGGCGCGTTCGGGCTGCCAATAAGCCCCGATCGCAGCATTTCCCGAAGAATTCGCAAAGCAGGGGCCTTGGCCCCTGTTTTCTTTTTGGCGTGATTACCCTATATACACGCCTTCCCCCATCGTCGCCCGGACACCCCAGCCATGACCGCCCCGATCACGCAGGACCTTTTGACCATTCCGCGCAAACTGCCGGAAACGCCGCTGATGAACATCGTGGGTCTGACCCGCGACCAGCTGCGCGACGCGTTGATTCAGGCCGGAACGCCGGAAAAGCAAGCCAAGATGCGTGTGGGCCAGATCTGGCAATGGGTCTATCACTGGGGCGTACGCGATTTCGCGCAGATGACCAACCTTGCCAAGGATTACCGAGTATTCCTCGCCGAGCGGTTCGAAATCTCGGTGCCCGAGATCGTCACCCGTCAGGTCAGCGCCGACGGCACCCGCAAATACCTGCTGCGCATCGCTGGCGGCCACGAGGTCGAGACCGTCTACATCCCCGAGGAATCGCGCGGAACGCTGTGCATTTCGTCTCAGGTCGGCTGCACGCTGACCTGTTCCTTCTGCCACACCGGCACGCAAAAGCTGGTGCGCAACCTGACGGCTGGGGAAATCGTCGGGCAGGTCATGGTGGCGCGCGACGATCTGGGCGAATGGCCGGTACAGGGCGCGCCCAAGGACGAGACTCGTCTGGTCAGCAACGTCGTGCTGATGGGCATGGGCGAGCCGCTTTACAATTTCGACAATGTCCGCGACGCGATGAAGGTCGTGATGGATGGCGAGGGCATCAGCCTGTCGCGCCGCCGCATCACGCTGTCGACCTCGGGCATCGTCCCCGAGATCGCCAAGACCGCCGAGGAAATCGGCTGCCTTCTGGCCGTCAGCTTCCATGCCACCACCGACGAGACCCGCAATATGCTGGTCCCGGTGAACAAGAAATGGAACATCGAGACGCTGCTGAACGCGCTGCGCGAATACCCGCGCCTGTCGAACAGCGAACGCATCACCTTTGAATATGTGATGCTCGACGGCGTGAATGACAGCGACGCGGATGCCCGCCGTCTGGTCAAGCTGATCCGTGGCATTCCGGCCAAGATCAACCTGATCCCGTTCAACGAATGGCCCGGTGTCGCCTATAAGCGCTCCAGCTGGGAACGGATCGAGGCCTTTGCCGATATCGTCCACAAAGCGGGCTATGCGAGCCCCATCCGCACCCCGCGTGGCGAAGACATCATGGCCGCCTGCGGCCAGCTGAAGTCGGCCACCGAGCGCGGCCGCAAATCCCGCGCCGAAATCGCAGCGGAAGCCGCCGCAGGGGCCTGATCCGTCAGGCCTCGCCCGCCGCGATCTGCCGCAAAATCTCCATGGCCTCGGATTCGCGCCCATCGGGCACGAACAGATGGTCATGGAAATAGCCCGAGACCGGATTGACCCCGACGCCCCGCCGCGCCAGTGCGGCGGCGATATGGGCGATGAAGCCCACGGCCTCCAGCGAGGAATGGATGTCCAGCGTGACCATCCGGCAGGGAAACTCGTAAGCAAGCCCATAGGCATCCGCTTCTGATCGCAGCAGAATCAACGTCGCCCCCTCGGCCTCGTGAAAGACCATGCGCGGCGTCAGACCCGCAGGGATCGCGCCGCGAGGCAAAGTCGCAAAAACATGGACGCCCTCGACCAATCGGGCCGACACGCTGCGCAGCAGCTTTTCCAGATCCGTCTCGCCACCCATTGCCTACTCCCCATGTCCAAGCCGATCATCTGCCGTCCCAAGGGGCAAAGGCAAACACGGAATCGTCAGTGTCGGGCGCGTGAACACCCCGAACTTGCCCCGCGCGACGGAGGGTCGTAGAAGCGTCTGGACCATGAAAGAGACCCCTATGACGCATCCGAAACCCGTCGTCCTTTGCATCCTTGATGGTTGGGGCATTTCCACCCGCCCCGAGCAAAGCGCGCCGGATCAGGCCAATACTCCGAATTTCGACCGGCTGATGACCGACTGCCCGCATGGCACGCTGATCACCTTCGGTCCCGATGTCGGCCTGCCGCGCGGCCAGATGGGCAATTCCGAGGTCGGCCACACCAATATCGGCGCGGGCCGCGTCGTCGCGATGGATCTGGGCCAGATCGACCTAGCGATCGAGGATGGCAGCTTCTTCGCCAATCCCGAGATCGTCGCCTTTGCCGACAAGCTGAAAGCCAGCGGCGGCACCGCGCATCTGATGGGCGTCGTCTCGGATGGCGGCGTGCATGGCCATATCCAGCATGTGCTGGCGGCTGCAAAGGCCATCGCCGACAAGGGCGTTCCGGTCGTCCTGCATGCGATCACCGATGGCCGCGACGTGCCGCCGAAATCGGCCGAGGGCTATGTCGAGGAGCTGCTGGGCAACCTGCCCGCAGGCGTCTCGGTCGGCACGGTGATCGGGCGCTATTACGCCATGGACCGCGACAACCGCTGGGAGCGCGTCAGCCGCGCCTTTGCCGCGATGACCCGCGCCGAAGGTCTTCATGCCGCAGATGCCGCACAGGCTGTCGAGGCTGCCTATGCCCGTGGCGAGACCGATGAATTCATCGAGCCGACCGTGCTGGACGGCTTCACTGGCGCCAAGGATGGCGACGGCATCTTCTGCCTGAACTTCCGCGCCGACCGCGCGCGAGAGATCCTTGCCGCCCTCGGCCAGCCCGATTTCGACGCTTTCGACACCGGCACGCGCCCGCAATGGGCAGCGCTTCTGGGCATGGTCGATTACTCGGCTAAGCATGACGAATATATGCAGGCCGCCTATCCCAAGCGTCAGGTGGTGAACACGCTGGGTGCATGGGTCGCGGCCAAGGGGCTGAAACAGTTCCGCCTCGCCGAGACCGAGAAATACCCCCATGTCACCTTCTTCCTGAACGGTGGCCGCGAGGCCCCCGAGGCAGGCGAGGACCGCTTCATGCCCTCCAGCCCCAAGGTCGCGACCTATGACCTTGCACCGGAAATGGCCGCGCCCGAGGTCAGCGCCAAGCTGGTCGAGGCGATCGAGGCAGGCCACGACCTGATCGTGGTGAACTTCGCCAATCCCGACATGGTCGGCCATACCGGCAGCCTGCCCGCCGCCGTCCGCGCCGTCGAGGCGGTGGACAAGGGCCTTGGCATGATGCTGGACGCGCTGGAAAAGGCCGGAGGTGCGGCGGTCGTCATCGCGGACCACGGCAATTGCGAAACCATGATCGACCCCGAGACCGGCGGTCCCCACACCGCCCATACCGTGAATCCGGTTCCGGTGATCGTCTTCGGGGCTCCGGAAGGCAGCAGGCTGCGTAGCGGACGCCTTGCCGATGTCGCGCCGACCGTGCTTGATCTGATGGGTCTTGACCTGCCGCCCGAGATGACCGGCAAATCCCTTATCGAGCCCGCATGAAGCTGACATTTGTCCTGCCCGCCCTTCTGGTTGCCGGTCTGGCCACCGTTGCACCCGCGCAACAGGCGACCTCGGGCCAACAGAATTCGGGCCAGCAGAACGCGGCACTAAGTCAGGCCGCGCAGGAGGCCGCTGCGGCGGCTGAAATCCTGCGCGATGCGACCGGCCAGCTGGACACCGCGCTCAGCAAAGAGGATCAGGTCGCCTCGCTGACCCAGATGATCCGCGCCTACGAGCAGGGCCTGTCCGCCCTGCGCGACGGCCTGCGCCGCGCCGGTATCCGCGAACAGCAGATCCATGCCGAATTCGAAGCCCGCCGCGACAAGCTGGGTCGGGTCGTCGGCGTGATGACCGCGATGCAGCGCTCGCCGGAAACGACGCTGCTGTTGCACCCTGCCGGACCGGAAGCCTCGGCGCGGGCGGGGATGATCCTGTCCTCGGTCGCGCCCGGCCTGCAATCCGAGGCCGAGGTGATGCAGAAGCAGCTGGAAGAAATCCGCACCGTCCGAACCATCCAGCTGAATGCGGCAAACACGCTGGCACAGGGGCTGGGACAGGTTCAGGAGGCGCGGCGTTTGCTGGCCTCGGCCGTCACGGATCGCTCGCAAATGCCAGTCCGCTTCGGCGACAACCCGACCGAACTGACCGCGCTGGTCCAATCGGCCGACACGCTGGACGCGTTTGCCTCGGGCATCGTCGGGATGGAGCAGGACATCGGCGCGCCCATGGCCGATTTCGAAGGCGCGCAAGGCAGCCTGCCCTTGCCCGTCATGGGCCGCGTGCTGCGCCACTACAAGGAACCCGATGCCGCCGGCGTCGAGCGCCCCGGCATGGTGCTGGCGACCGGACCCGCCGCGCTGGTCACGTCCCCATGGGCCGCGACCATCCGCTACCGTGGCCCGCTGCTGGATTACGGCAATGTGATGATCATTGAACCCGCGCGCGGCTATCTGGTGATATTTGCCGGATTGGCCGAGGTCTTTGGCGAAGTCGGGGATGTCCTTACCGCTGGCGAGCCCATAGGGCTGATGGGCGGGGCGGAACCCCCCGCCGAAGAGTTCGGCGCGGAATTTGTTGCCAATGCAGCCATAGGAGGCGGCGCTGGACAGACCGAAACACTGTATGTTGAACTTCGCAAGGGCAAGGAAACACTGGACCCGGCGGAGTGGTTCGTGATGAATCCCATCATGGGCGAGGCCGCTCGCGAAACACACGGCCACAACGGA
Source organism: Paracoccus aestuariivivens (assembly GCF_009711225.1). Lineage (GTDB taxonomy): Bacteria > Pseudomonadota > Alphaproteobacteria > Rhodobacterales > Rhodobacteraceae > Paracoccus > Paracoccus aestuariivivens. Next base: position 590,311 of record NZ_WMIE01000001.1, read on the forward strand.
ACCGGGCAGGACGGAAACACGGAATGAAACATTACCTTCTGGCCGGCGCGATCGGCACTCTGGCGGGCGCAGTGGTCGCCACGCAATTCGCGGGCCCGCTGGTCGCACAAGAGACCGGCAAGAACGCTTCGATCTACGAACAGCTCGATCTGTTCGGCAACGTGTTCGAGCGCGTCCGCGCCGATTATGTCGAGCAGGTCGATGACAAGAAGCTGATCGAGGCCGCGATCAACGGCATGCTGACCTCGCTTGACCCGCATAGCTCGTTCCTGTCGGCCAAGGATTACGAGGACATGCAGACCACGACGCGGGGCAGCTTCGGCGGCCTTGGCATCGAGGTCGGGCAGGAAGACGGCCTCGTCAAGGTCATCTCGCCCATCGACGACACCCCCGCCGCCGAGGCCGGTGTGAAATCGGGCGATTTCATCACCCATGTGAACGGCGAATCACTGATGGGCCTGTCGCTGGACGACGCGGTCGAGAAGATGCGCGGGCCGGTCGGATCGGAAATCAAGATCACCATCCTGCGTCAGGGCGAACAGGAACCCTTCGACCTGACCATCGTGCGCGACACCATCAAACTGACCGTGGTCAAAACCCGCATCGAAAGCCACGCGGTCGTCCTGCGCGTCTCGACCTTCAACGACGAGACGATGGACACGCTGCGCTCGGAGATGACCAAATCCATCAAGGATGCGGGCGGCATCGATAAGGTCACCGGCTTCGTGCTGGACCTGCGCAACAACCCCGGCGGTCTGCTCAATCAGGCCATCGAGGTCTCGGACGCCTTCCTCGACAAGGGCGAGATCGTCTCGACCCGCGGCCGCAAGCCCGAGGAATCCGAGCGCTGGAACGCCCAGCTTGGCGATCTCGCCGAAGGCAAGCCGATGGTCGTGCTGATCAATGGCGGCTCGGCCTCGGCATCAGAGATCGTGACCGGCGCATTGCAGGATCACCGCCGCGCCATCGTCGTCGGCACCAAATCCTTCGGCAAGGGCTCGGTCCAGACCGTCATGCCGGTCACCTCGGACAGCGCCATCCGCCTGACCACGGCGCGCTATTACACGCCGTCGGGCCGCTCGATCCAGTCGCTGGGCATCCAGCCCGACATCATCGTCGAACAGCCGCAACCGGCCAAGGTCGAGGAAGGCGAGGAAAACAAGCCCAAGTCCGACTCGAAATTCCTCAGTTCGGAAGCGGATCTGCGCGGCGCGCTGAACAACGATTCGATCAGCGATGACGAGCGCAAGCAGATCGAGGAAGAAGCCAAGCAGGTCGAGGCCACCGCCAAGCTGCGCGAGGAAGACTACCAGCTCGCCTATGCGGTCGATATCCTCAAAGGTCTGTCTGCTGTCAGCTTCCATGCCGACGCCGTTCCAGACAATGCCAAGCCCGCCGTGACGGGCGAGGACGCGACCAGCGAGGGCGCGAAGAAACAATGACCGACCTGCGTTCCGGGCCGTCGGGCCTGCCCTATCGGCCCTGCGCGGGTGTCGTGCTGATCAATGCCGAAGGATTGATCTTCGCCGGTCAGCGCATCGACAATCCCGGCCATGCCTGGCAAATGCCTCAGGGCGGCATCGACGCGGGGGAAACCCCGCGCGAGGCCGCCTTGCGCGAACTGACCGAAGAAACCGGCGTGACCTCGGATCTTGTCGAGGTTCTGGCCGAATCCCCCGATTGGGTGACCTACAATCTGCCGCCCGAACTGCTGGGCAAGGTCTGGAAAGGCCGCTTCGGTGGCCAGCAACAAAAATGGCTGGCGCTGCGTTTTCTCGGCACCGACTCGGACGTGCGGATCGAAACCGACCATCCCGAATTCGACCGCTGGCAATGGATGCCCGCCGCGGACCTGCTGGAAAGCATCGTGCCCTTCAAGCGCGCGGTCTATGAACAGGTGTTCAAGGACTTCAAGGGTCTGCTGGCCTAAGGGCCTATTCGGCCCATTCCCGATCCGTGGTGAAGGCGATCGTCAACCAGCGATCCGGCCCTTCACCACCGATTTCCTCACCGATTTCATCGCGGATACGGTCCCATTCCTCTAGCGGGCGGGCCGGAGCGCCGGTCGGCACGATGAAATAGATCTCGATCTGCCGCCCGCGGCCGACCCGCGCGACATAAGCGCGATGGCCGAGAAAGCCGTATTTCCCGACCTGCCGCTCGGCCACCTCATCGACATGCTGACGCAGCACCGGCGGCGTCACCAGCAGGATATCCGCCAGCGCCTGCCGCACCGTCGAAAGCGGGATCGGAATCACCACAACCGAGATCAGCGCCAGCACCGCCGGATCGACATAGGGCGACATCCATTCCAGATTCGTGCCCTGAATCGCCCAGCCGAACACGAATGCCACCAGAAGCGCGCCGGTCAGCGACACCGACATGATCCATGCCTTGACGTCCAGCGCCAGAAAGCTCGACCTGATCCTGCGGTTGGCCCGCCTCCCATAGCTGGCCATGAAGCAGCCCGCGACAATCGTGATGGCGGCATAGACAATGGCCCAGCCGAATTCCAGATGCCGCCCGCCGGTCAGCAGGCTTCCGATAGCGTTGATCAATCCGTAGATCGAGGCGCCGATCAGCATCGCCCCGTTCAGCCCCAGCACGATCGGCTCGAGATGCCAGAAGCCCATATTGAAGCGCTCGGTCAGCTTGGAATGCTGCCCCACGCTTCCCGCCGCGATCAGCCGCGTGACCCACAAAGACAGGACCGTCATGCTGGCATCGGTCAGCGAATAGATCCCGTCGAACACGATCGAATACGAGCCGGTCATCAGCCCGAACCCCACGCCGATTGCGGCAATGATGAAGGTGACGATGATCGAACGCCGCAGCACCTGCTGTTCCGATGACATGGCGACCCTCCTGTTTCCGCGCAAGAATCGACGGCTACCATAGCTTGCGCGCCTCGAACCGCCCAGCCGGACCGGATCGCCCGTCCCGTTTCGCCCCGACCCTTGCCTCGATGCGCTCGGTTTCCTATATCTGGCCCGAGGACGACCTCACCATCACGGCAAACGAACGGGACGGCCCGATCAACAGGAGATCAGGCATGGCTTGGTTCTATTTGCTCGCTGCGGGACTGCTGGAAGTCGTCTGGGCCTACGCGATGAAAAAATCCGAAGGCTTCACACTGCTCACCCCCTCAATCGTCACACTTGTCGCGATGATCGCCAGCTTCGCCTTGCTGTCGATTGCGATGCGGACCCTTCCGCTCGGGACCGCCTACACAGTGTGGACCGGTATCGGCGCGGTCGGTGCGTTCATTCTGGGCATTACGTTTCTTGGTGAAGCCATCACGCCGATGCGCATCGTCGCAGCCCTGCTGATCGTCAGCGGCATCGTGGCCATGAAGCTCAGCAGCGCGCATTGACGCTGTAACGGCATACACCCTGTGTACGGACGGTGTACGCATGTCACAGATCAATATTTCGCAAATTCAAAGCGTTACGCAGGGGCGTTGCACCCTCTGCGTCCGCAGGCGTTGCGCGGCCTACAACTTCCGCGCCAACACCTCCAGTTGGTCCGCGGCGATCCCCCAACCGACGTGAAAACCCATCGCTTCATGTTCGGCCTTCACCTCGGGCGTCCAATGCATCGCGCGGGCCTCGTAATGGGTCTGCCCGTCCCCCGCATCCGCCAGCGTCACGCTGGCCGCCATGAATGGCCGCCCCGCCGGACGCCAACCGGGTTCGAACGCATCGGTAAAGATCAGCCGCTCACCGGGGACAACCTCCAGCATGACACCCAGATTCTCGACCCGCTCGCCATCCGGCCCGTTCATCACGGTCATCACCTCGCCGCCGGGCCATAATTCCATGCGGGAATCCGAGACATACCAAGGCTTTGGACAAAACCACTGGCGCAGCAACTCGGGCTCGGTCCAGCAGCGCCAGATGGCTGCGCGAGGCGCGTCCAGAATTCGTTTCAGGATCAGATCATTGGTCGCATCAGACATGGAACCTCTCCGGTATGATCCGGCAAGGATACCATGAAAGACGGGATCAGGCAGCCGCGCCCAGTCCCGCCAAACGCGCTTTCAATGCCTCGCGCGGGACTTCGGCCCGCGTGCCGGAAATGACCGGACGCCCGCGTTCGAGCATCAGGAAACGGTCGCCAAGATCATGGGCGAAGTCGAAGAACTGCTCGACCAGAACGATCGCCATATCGCCACGATCCCGCAAGCCTTTGATCACACGCCCGATCTGTTGGATGATATTGGGCTGGATGCCCTCGGTCGGCTCGTCCAGAAGCAGCACCTTGGGCTTCATGATCAGCGCGCGGGCAATGGAAAGCTGCTGTTGCTGCCCGCCCGAAAGATCACCGCCACGACGATGGCTCATCTCGGCCAGGACGGGGAAATGCTCGAAGATTTCATCCGGAATCTTGCGTTCGCCGCGCGGCAAGATCGCCAGACCGGTCTCGAGATTCTCGCGCACGGTCAGCAGCGGAAAGATCATCCGCCCCTGCGGAACATAGCCCACCCCCTTCAACGCCATGGTCTGGGCATTGACCCGACCCAGATCCTCACCGTTCAGGCGCAATGTCCCGCCCGAGCGGGGATGACTGCCAGACAGCACCTTCAGCAGGCTGGTCTTGCCGACCCCGTTATTTCCCATGACGCAAGTGACCTGCCCCGGTTCGGCGATCAGATCGACGCCGTAAAGGATCTGGCTGCCGCCGTAGCTTAGCGTAATATCACGTGCTTCCAGCATCTTAACCCCGACCCAGATAGACTTCGATGACCTGCGGATTGGCGGTGACGTGATCCAGACTGCCCTCGGCCAGAACCGATCCCTCGTGCAGGACCGTCACCTTGCAATCCAGCCGGCGCACGAAATCCATGTCATGTTCGACCACGACCACCGCATGTTTTTCGGCCAAGTTGCGCAGCAAAGTGGTCGTCTGCTCGCGCTCGGCCAGCGTCATGCCCGCTGCTGGCTCGTCCACCAGCAGCAAGCGCGGCTCTTGTGCCAGAAGCATCCCGATCTCCAGCCACTGCTTCTGTCCATGGCTGAGTTCACCCGATTTCCGGCCCAGTTGATCACCCAAGCCGACCTCGGTCGCCAATTCGCCCACACGCGTCACACTATCCTGCGTCGGCTTCCAGCGCAGGACACTGAACGGGCTTCGGGACGCGCTCAGCGCCATGGTCAGGTTCTCGGCCACGGTCTGGTCCTCGAACACGGTCGGGCGCTGGAATTTACGCCCGATGCCCGCCCTCGCGATCTGGGATTCGTTCATCCTGAGCAGGCTTTTCGAGTTCTCGCCCCACAGAACCTGCCCCTCGTTCGGGCGGGTTTTTCCGGTCACGATGTCCATGAAAGTGGTTTTTCCCGCACCATTCGGGCCGATAATGGCACGGAGCTCGCGGTCGGCAATCTCGAAGGACAGGTTATTGATCGCGCGGAATCCGTCGAAACTGACCGAGATCCCCCGCACTTCCAGCAGCGCCGTCATTCCACCGCCTCCTTCTCGCGAAGCGATCCCATGTCGGGCCCCATCGGCTGCCCCTGTCGCTTGGGGGGACGTAATCCCTCGAACAGATCGACCAGCCCCGCGATGCCCTTGGGCGCAAGCAAGGTCACCAGAACGAAGCTGAGGCCCAGCAGCACCTGCCACCAATCGACCCATTTGATGGTGTAGAAACCAAGGTTCACATCGGGCGCGCGGCCACCGGTGAACCAGCTCGACAACATCGAGACAAAGATCGCCCCGATCGCCGCGCCGTATAGCCTGCCCCGTCCGCCAATCGCGACCCACACCGCCAGATAGATCGAGGCGATAGGGGCCAGTTCAGCGGGGTTGATGATCCCTGCCTGCGGGTAATACAGCGCGCCTGCAATGGCGGTGACGACGGCGGCAAGGACAAAGACCACCAGCTTGTACCCCTCGACCGAATAGCCAAGGAAGCGCACACGGGCCTCGTCGTCGCGTATAGCGCGGGTCACGCTGCCGAACTTGCCCGACGCGACCCATGCGATCAGAAGATACCCCAACCCAAGAGTGACAGCGGAAGCCCAAAGGAACCAGATCGACAGCTTCTCCTGCGAGACGGCGTCCAGACCGGGGATATTCTGCAAGCCTGACAAGCCGTTATTGCCGCGAAGTCCCGAGTCGTTCTGGAACAGGTACAGCGCCAGTGCCAGCGTCATCGCCTGTGTCAGGATCGAAAGATAAACCCCGTTCACGCGCGACCGGAACGCCAGCCAGCCAAAGACCAGCGCCAGCAGGCCGGGGACCAGCACAACCAGCGCCAACTGCCCCCAAAGCGAGCCGGAAAACGCCCAGATCATCGGGAATTTATCCGATCCGACGACACCGAATATCTGGGTCGCGACCGCCGCGGAAATCTCGGCATCGGTGGGCGGTATCGGCAGGTTCGCCAATGACCCCGCGACGATCCCCTCGGTGCGGGCGACCATCAGCCACATGCCGATCATATAACCGCCAAGCGCGAAGAACGCCATTTGCCCAAGGCTCAGGATGCCCGCATAGCCCCAGACAAGGTCCATCGCGACGGCAGCGAGCGCCAGACATAGCGTCTTGCCCAAGGTCTTGACCATGCTGGTCGAGATCGCGCCAGTGCCATAGCCCGCCGACAGGACCGTGACCGCAACGGTAAACACCGCCAGCACGCCCAGAAAGACAAGGATCGAGGGATGCCGCAGAACAAGTGGTTTGCGCATGTCAGGCCCCCACGGCGCGGCCCTTGGCGGCGATGATGCCGCGCGGCCGGAACTGGATGAAGATGATGATGAACAGGATCATATAGGTCTGCGCGGCCAGCGTATTGGCCGGATTGAACCACTCGATCCCCTTTTGCAGGAAGCCGATCAGCGCCGCCCCCGCCAGCGTGCCCCAGATATTGCCGACACCGCCGACAACGACCGTCATGAAGCTTTGCACGATGTAATCGCTGCCCAGTTCCGACGTCACCTTGGCGAAAAGCCCGATCGCCACGCCCGCAATCCCCGCGATCCCCGAGCCAAGACCAAAGGTCAGCATATTGATGCGGTCGGGGCTGATCCCCATGCTGGCCGCCATGGCCGGGTTCTGGGTCACGGCGCGGACCTCGAGCCCCAGCCGGGTGCGGTTCATGATGAACAGGTAAAGCCCCAGAAACACCAGCGCGAGGACGAAGATCGCGATGCGGATATAGCTGATCGAGACGACATCGTTGAACGTCAGCGCCCCGTCGAGCCACGCCGGAGAGGTCAGCGGCCTCGCCTGCGTGCCGAAGATGTTCTTCGCCAATTGCTGCAAAGCGATGGACACGCCGAAGGTCGCAAGCAGTGTCTCCAGCGGGCGCTTGTAAAGGTGGCGGATCACCAGCCGCTCCAGCGCGACGCCCGCCGCGAAAGTCACGACAAAGGCCAAAGGCAGCGCGACGATCAGCGAGACAGTCCGGTCGGCGATGAATTGCTGGACGACATAACCGGTATAGGCGCCCATCATGATGAACTCGCCATGCGCCATGTTGATGACGCCCATCACGCCAAAGGTGACGGCAAGCCCGATGGCGGCAAGAAAATAGATCGAGGCCAAGGACAACGCATCCAAGGACAGGTCGGCTGCCTGCATCAAACCGATGCGCGTCTCGGTGCTGCGCAATGCGGCACGGGCAGCGGTCGTGACATCGGGGTTCGGCTCGGCATAGACATCAAGAAACTTGTAACGGGCAAGTGCGGCCTCGACCTCGTCATCGCTGGCGGCGGGCTGAACAGTGCCTTGGGCTTCAAGCGCGGTATAGGCGCGGTCGCGGGCATCCTGATCGGCAAGCTGGGCCAGCGGCACCCCTCCGACCGAGCCTTGCACGATATGCTGCGCCAGCGTGGCCCGCATCGCCTGAGGCGTCAGCCGCGCGGGGGCAAGCCCCTCAGCGACCAGCATCGCGTAAGCATCCTCGCGCGAGAGATCGCCGCCAAGGGAAAGTTCTTTCGCGATATTGGTGCCAGACGGAATTTCTTCGAAAGCGACACGCCGCATGGCAAGGATCGGATTCAGGCTGGCGCGGAAATCCAGACCGGAATCGCCGCCAAAGCCTTCGATCGCGGCAATCCTTGCGGCGGGATCGGAATCGTATTGAATGGTCAGCATCCGCTCGAGCCGCTGCTTGCGTGCGGCCAGTGCGGGATCAGGATCGTCCATCGCCTCGCGCAGCAGGGCAAGCTGGCTGGCATCGGCGCGGCGCGACATCGAATCCAGCGCCTCGATCCGGCGCTTCGGATCGGGATCGGACAGCGCGTTTCCGGCCATCGCCGCCGAGATCACCCCCCGCACACCCGAATTCGGACGCAGCATCGTCACATCCGCTTCGGCAGCAGAACCAAGATCCGCGCCGGTCGCGGCGTCGGTCAGTTTCAACCCGTCACCTTCGGGCGCGGCAATCACCAACAGGCCATCGCTTTTGCGCAGACCCAGCAGACGTTCGTTCCAGGCTTGCAGCAAAGCCGCGCCTTGGGCACCGGTTGCCGCGATCTCGTCGACGACAGGACCGATAGATTGCCGCGAGGGCTTTTCGATCTGATCGCGATATTGCGAGACGACCGCGGCAAGGTCAGCAGTTTGCGCCCGAGCATGGATCGGCAGAACCAGCGCGACGAAGGCCAGGACAAGTAGAAAAAGACGCATGGGTTCCTCGAAGGCCGGAGGTGGGCGGCGCATCACGCCGCCCAGAGCAGCACCAGATCAGTAGTTCGAGCCGAGCTGCACGCAGCTGTTGGTCTCGGTATTCCACATGCCGCATTTCTTGCCGGTCCAGTCCGAATCCAACTTGGCGCTGTCCGGCAGGAAGTCGGTCCAGGCATCGCCCGCGACTTCGTCGGTCTGGCTGACGATGTCGAACTGGCCATCGGCGCGGATCTCGCCGATCAGAACCGGCTTGGTCAGGTGGTGGTTCGGCAGGACGGTGGCCGTGCCACCGGTCAGGTTCGGAACCTCGACGCCGACGATGGCATCCAGAACCGGATCGGTATCGGTGGTGCCCGCTTTTTCGACCGCCTTCACCCAGGCGTTGAAGCCGATCATCGTGGCTTCCATCGGGTCATTGGTCACACGCTTGTCGTTCTTGGTGAACTTGTGCCATTCGTCGATGAAGGCCTTGTTTTCGGGCGTGTCGGCGGATTCGAAATAGTTCCAGGCCGCCAGATGGCCGACAAGGTTGGTCGTATCCAGGCCCGCCAGCTCTTCCTCGCCGACCGAGAAGGCCATGACCGGAATATCGTCTGCCGAGACGCCTGCCGCAGCGAGTTCCTTGTAGAAACCGATATTCGCATCGCCGTTGATGGTCGAGACGACGCCGACCTTCTTGCCGTCCGCACCCAGCGCGACGACATCCGCAACGATCTTGGACCAGTCCGAATGGCCGAAGGGGGTGTAGTTGACGAAGATGTCACCCTCGGCCACGCCTTTGCCTTTCAGATAGGCATCAAGGATGTTGTTCGTGGTGCGGGGATAGACGTAATCGGTGCCCAGCAGCGCCCATTTTTCGACGCCCAGTTCCTCGGCCATGTAATCAACGGCAGGAATGGCCTGCTGGTTCGGCGCGGCGCCGGTGTAGATCACGTTCTTCGAGGATTCTTCGCCCTCGTATTGAACGGGATAGAACAGCAGACCGTTCAGTTCCTCGATGACCGGCAGAACCGATTTGCGGCTGACGCTGGTCCAGCAGCCAAAGATCGCATCGACGCCATTGACCGAGATCAGTTCGCGGGCTTTCTCGGCAAATAGCGGCCAATCCGAGGCCGGGTCCACGACAACCGCCTCGATTTTCTTGCCAAGCAGCCCGCCTTTGGCGTTTTGCTGCTCGACCATCATCAGCACGGTATCTTTCAGCGTCGTCTCCGAGATCGCCATCGTTCCCGACAGCGAATGCAGCACGCCGATCTTGATCGTATCGTCTTGCGCCCAACCGGTGCCAGCCAGGCCAACCGTCATAAGGGCGGCGGCCAAGGCGCTGCTATAGTACTTCATCCCTGTTTTTCCCTCTCGTTGATTACGCCGCGTCACGGCTGGGACGATGAGGGCAGCGAGTCCGGTTTTTGCCAAGTTCTAGGGCAGTCCGAAAATCACAGGTTCTGAATTGACGAGTTAACTGAGTAATTTGTAGGCAGCTCAGTTGATCCTATGGCAATTTGAAAATGAAGTGGGCGGCCAGAGCCGCCCGATGCATCGTTTCATCCGAAATCAGCCACGCAGCATGCCCAGCAAATTGCTGTCGGCATAGCCATCCGGCACCAACCCGCGTGAGCGTTGATAGGCCTTGACCGCCTCGACCGATTTCGAACCGAGTTTGCCGTCCACACCGCCGGTATCGAAGCCGCGCGCCATCAGAAGGCGCTGGATTTCTGCCTTTTCGCTGTTCGACAACGTGCGGTCGCCACGCGGCCAGCTGCCCCGGATGCCCGAACGACCGGCAATTGCATCGCCCAGATAGGACACCGCCAATGCATAGCTGTCCGAAGCGTTATACTTCAGGATCGCACGGAAATTCTCGGTGATGACAAAAGCCGGTCCCCGCGCACCTGCCGGTGCAAGGATCGCGCCCGAAGGCACCGCGCCGCCCGAGGCAGTCCGCACGCCCATCGACACCCATTGGCTACCCGATTTCGTGATCGACTTGCTGACCTGATTATAGTCGAAGCCTTGCGGCAACACGACCTCGGCCCCCCAGGGCTGCCCCGGACGCCAACCGTTCTCGCGCAGATACGAGGCTGTCGAGGCCAGCGAATCCGTCGGATCGTCGGACCAGATATCGCGGCGGCCATCACCGTTGAAATCGACTGCATGGCTCAGGAACGACGATGGCATGAACTGGGTGTGGCCCATCGCCCCTGCCCAGCTTCCGACCATATGCGAGGAATCCACGTCGCCGGCTTGGATGATGCGCAGGGCGGCGACCAGTTCGCCCGCGAAGAACTCGCCCCGACGGCCATCATATGCCAAGGTCGCAAGAGCGGGCACGGTCTGGGTATTCCCACGGTTCGCGCCGAAATTCGATTCCATGCCCCAGACCGCAAGAACGATCTCGCGCGGGACGCCGTAACGGGCCTCGATCGCGCTGAGGGTGCTGGAGTAGCGGGCCGACATCTGCCGTCCGGTCGAGATACGGCTGCCGCCGACCGCACCGTCAAGATACTCCCAGATCGGTTTGCTGAACTCGCTTTGTTTGCCGTCCAGCGTCACGATGCTGGGTTGGAAATGTGCGCTGGACATCGCGCTGTCAAAGACCTGAGGAGAGACACCTGCCGCCAAAGCACGCGGGCGGAAGCTTTGCACCCAGTTCTGGAAACCCGCTTCCGAACCCTGACCCTGAGCCGTGGGCAATCCGCTGAAGTTGCCGCCCGCGCCGGGCGCCCGGTTCGACACACCGCAACTTCCCATCACGCAGACCAGCAGGGCTGCGGTCGCAACTCGGAAATACCGTCCTGTCATTTGCCTGTCCGTTCCGTGCTCTTGTTCTGGTTGGAAACCAGTCTAGCCGAGCACGGCACGGCTGAATAGGCCCGCTTCAGGCATCCTCGTCAAAGTCGTCTTCGTCGCCGTAAAGCGGTTCCATCTGGGCGACGATGACCGAATTCTCGGCCAGCGCCCGATCCATCAAGGCGCGTTCCTCGTCGGGTATTTCATGGCCTTCGGCCAGACGTTCCTCGATCGTGCCGTGACCGGTCACTTCGATCGGGGCCAGACCTGCCTGTTTCAGAATGGCCACAGTCTCGCGTACCGCCTCGTCCTCGGTCACGCCCGAGGCGTAGCAAACCAGCGCTGCACCCGACGCGCCCTTGGGCATTCCGTCATCGGCCGCGCGACCGACCTCGACCAGAAGCGTATAGACCTGCTGTGTCATGACTTTCCCCTTGATGCGGTTTTCGGTCATATCCCCGAAACACCGGAGAGAAACAATGAGCAAGAGCCTTGCACGCGTACGTGCCGCACTGGAAGCCGCCGGAGTCACCTCGGAGATCCGCGAAACCGATGATCGCGCCCGAACGGCTCAGGGGGCGGCGGAAGTGGTCGGCTGCGAGGTGGATCAGATCGCCAAATCCATCATCTTCCGGGGCGAGGAATCCGGCCATGTCATCCTGTTCCTGACCGCAGGCGGCAATCGCGTCGATGCCGGCAAGGCGACGCTTGTCGCGGGCCAGCCTTTGGGCAAAGCCGACGCCGCACAGATCAGGGCGGAAACGGGTTTTGCGATTGGCGGCGTGTCTCCGGTCGGCCATCTGGGCCGGATCGACGCATATATCGACCCGCGTCTGACACAATTCCGGATCGTCTGGGCTGCGGCAGGAACTCCGCGTCACCTGTTCTCGATCGCACCCGACGAATTGATCCGTATCACCGGCGCGCGACTGGCCGAGTTCACGGCATGAAAAAGGGGCGGTGAACCGCCCCTCACGCACCTATTTCGCAACCGCTCGATAAAGCCAGATCAAGATCACCGCGCCGAACAGGCCGACGAAACCCTGAGCGATCCAACTGCCATGCTGCGCATTCAGTCCCAGCACACCAAGGATGGCGTTGCCGACCACCGCACCGACGATGCCCAGCACGATATTCAGGAAAACCCCAGTATCGGCCTTCATAATATTGCTGGCAATCCAGCCCGCGATACCGCCCACGATGATGGCGGCGATCCAGCCCAAGCCTTCCATGCGTCTCTCCTTGCGATAGGGTGTCCTGCGGGTCAACGCGGACACCCCCATGGAAGTTCACGGCTGTCTGCTTGGCCTTAGTCGCGCAGCAATTCGTTGATCGAGGTCTTGGACCGGGTCTGCGCATCGACCCGTTTGACGATGACCGCGCAGTACAGGTTCACCCCGTTCTTGGACGGCAACGAGCCGGATACGACGACCGAGCCCGCAGGAACTTCGCCATACATGATCTCGCCGGTTTCGCGGTCGACGATCTTGGTCGATTTGCCGATATAGACGCCCATGCCAAGGACCGAGCCCTCGCGGATGATGCAGCCTTCGACGACTTCCGAACGCGCGCCGATGAAACAGTTGTCCTCGATGATGGTCGGGCCCGCCTGCATCGGTTCCAGCACACCGCCAATGCCGACGCCGCCGGACAAGTGGACGTTCTTGCCGATCTGCGCGCAGGAACCGACTGTGGCCCAGGTATCGACCATGGTGCCCTCATCGACATAGGCGCCCAGATTCACGAAGGACGGCATCAGGACAACGCCTTTGCCGATGAAGGCCGATTTGCGCACGATGCAGTTCGGAACGGCACGAAAGCCGGCTTCGCGCCAGCGGTTCTCGCCCCAACCGGCGAATTTGCTGTCGACCTTGTCCCACCAGCCGCCGTTCTGCGGACCGCCTTCATGGATCTCCATGTCCTTCAGACGGAAACCCAGCAGGACGGCTTTCTTCGCCCATTGGTTCACATGCCAGTCATTGCCGCGCTTTTCGGCGACACGCAGCTCGCCCTTGTCCAAAGCGTCCAGCGTGGCCTCGACGGCTTCGCGGGTCTCGCCGGTGGTCGCGGGGGTGATCTGGTCGCGGATTTCCCAGGCGGATTCGATGGCGGCTTCAAGCTGCGCGTTCGACATGGCATCTCTCTTTTCTGGAACTCGGGTGGAAACTGTCACGCAAGGGCTATAAATCGAGGGGGGAGGCCGCGCAATCCGCGCACGTCCCCTGTCAGAGGTTTCGATGATCGAAGAAGACGCGCGCAACCACCCTATCCGAGACAGCCAGCAGGACGCCGCCGCTGCCCGCAAACTGCCCGATACGCCGCAGACCCGTGCACCCGCCTATCGACTGGCCTTTACCGATAACGAATTCCTGCTGCGCGACGAATTGCGTCCGGTCCGTCTGCAACTTGAATTGCTCAAGCCCCAGATGATCATGGATGCGCGCGGGATCCGTTCGACCATCGTCCTGTTCGGCGGAGCCCGCATCCCTTCGCCCGAAAATCGCGACACGGCCAAGACCCCGACTCTGGGCGAGCTTTCGCGCTATTATGACGAGGCCCGCAAATTCTCCCGCATGATGACCGAGCGCAGCCTTGAAAGCTACGGCGCCGAAGACGTCATCTGCACCGGTGGCGGTCCCGGTGTGATGGAGGCGGGCAATCTGGGCGCGCATGAGGCAGGCGGTGCCTCGATCGGGCTATCCATCGTCCTGCCGCACGAGCAGGCCCCGAACGAGTATGTCACGCCGGATCTGTGCTTCAATTTCCACTATTTCGCGATCCGGAAAATGCATTTCCTGATGCGGGCCAAGGCCGTGACCATTTTCCCCGGAGGCTTCGGCACGCTCGACGAGATGTTCGAGGCACTGACCCTGATCCAGACCGGCCGGATGCAGCGTGTACCCTTCATCCTGTTCGGCACGGCGTTCTGGCACCAGATCATCAACTGGGATGCGCTGGCCGAGGCCGGAACCATCAGCCGCGAAGATCTTGGCCTGATCAGCTTTGTCGAGACCGCCGAGGAGGCCGTCGAGATCATCGACAATTGGGATTATCCCTGCGCCTGAACCGTCTCAGACCCGATGATACGGGCTGCCAGCCAGAATGGTGGTGGCCCGGTAAATCTGCTCGGTCAGCATGACCCGCACCAGCATATGCGGCCATACCATGCGCCCGAAACTGATCGCAAGATCGGCACGCGCGCGCAGTTCGGGATCGATGCCGTCTGCACCGCCGATAACAAAAGCGATGTCGCGCGCCTGATCACGAAAATCCGCGATTCTCTGGGCAAATTCCGGCGAACTCAGCATCTGTCCGCGCTCGTCCATGATGACCAGCGCTGCCCCTTCGGGTATGGCGCGCTGCAACAAGGGAGCCTCGGAGGCCATACCGCCGCCGCGCTTGTCTTCGACCTCGGTAATGGTAACCGGAGGCAGACCCAAGGCGCGACCTGCCTTGGCGTGACGATCAAGATAATCGTCGATAAGCTTCGCTTCGGGTCCCTGCCGCAGCCGCCCGACCGCGGCAATGACCATCCGCATCATTCAGTTCCGTATCAGATCTGGTTCCGGCGGGCTTCTTCGGCGGCATGATCGGCACGCAGACGATCAAGCGTGGCCGAGCGCAGCGCGTCCGCAGGCATCCACATTTTTTCCAGTTGGTAGAATTCGCGCACTTCGGGGCGGAAGACATGGACGATCACATCGTCGGTGTCGATCAGCACCCAATCGCCGGTTTCCTTGCCCTCGATGCGGGCAGAGCGGCCGGTTTGCTCTTTCAGTCGCTGGACGAGTTTTTCGGCGATAGCGGCCACCTGACGCGACGAACGGCCCGAGGCGATCACCATGTGATCGGCCATAGCCGAACGACCCCGGAGATCGATGGTCACGACCTCTTCAGCCTTGTCATCATCAAGCGAGGTAAGAATGCGGTCCAGTAGCTGATCGCTGGTCAGCTCGGACTCCGCGGCGAACGCAGCCGGCGCAGGTGCCGGCGAAGCGGTATCGGACAGGGGTTCATCCTCCGGTCATCGCGCCGACAAGCCCCGGCGCAGGGTAGCTCTAATGTAGCATGAATAACTGCTTGCTCAATGAGCCAAACGCGGATTTATTGGTGTATTCCCCAGCGTACAACCTGAAATCGGCACATTTCCCCAAGGTTTCGGGCATTTGACCAATCCATCGGCCCAAGCAAGCTGATGGCTTTGAAGCCGCGCCATTTCGCGCGCGCGATCCACCGGACCGTCCACGACGACAACGCCAAGGGCAAAAACTGCCACCATGACGAGTGGAATCACCCGAAAGAACACACGAATCAACATTGCCCGACCTCCTTGCTTTTTCCGTCAGGATAGCGGGCATGTCCCAATTTGGAATTAACACCCTCGTGCGCTGATATTGCCTGACAGAGGAAAGCGGCGTATTACTGCCCCCATGCGAGGATTCGTCTATTTCGACATCCATGACCGTGCCCGTTTGCCGGGTCGGTTCTACGGCGAAAGCCTTTCCGTCACTGCTCGACTTTGACGGCAGATGGCGCATGTCCTGCGCCTCGCCGCGGATCGCGGCCCCCTCCTTCGATTTTCCAGCTACTCTTTCAGAAAGAGAAAGCCATGACCGGCAATATCAATGCGGGCGCCCCCCGCACGCTCTATGACAAGATCTTCGACGCCCATGTGGTCGATCGCAGCGATGACGGCACCTGCGTGCTGTATATCGACCGCCATCTGGTCCACGAAGTCACCTCGCCCCAAGCCTTCGAAGGTCTGCGCATGGCCGGCCGCAAGGTCCGCCGCCCCGACCAGACTATCGCCGTGCCGGACCATAACGTGCCCACCACTGCCGACCGCGTGCAGGGCATCGAGAACCCCGAGGGCCGCATCCAAGTCGCGGAACTGGACAAGAACGCCCGCGAATTCGGGCTGAACTACTATCCGATGTCGGATGTCCGTCAGGGCATCGTCCATATCGTCGGTCCCGAACAGGGCTGGACCCTGCCCGGCATGACCGTCGTTTGCGGCGACAGCCACACCGCGACGCATGGCGCATTCGGCGCGCTGGCCCATGGCATCGGCACCTCGGAAGTCGAGCACGTTCTGGCGACGCAAACGCTGATCCAGAAAAAATCGAAGAACATGAAGGTCGAAATCACCGGCAGGCTGCTGCCGGGCGTCACGGCCAAGGACATCACCCTTGCCGTCATCGGCAAGACCGGCACCGCTGGCGGCACCGGCTATGTCATCGAATATTGCGGCGAAGCCATCCGCGAGCTGTCGATGGAAGGCCGGATGACGGTCTGCAACATGGCGATCGAAGGCGGCGCGCGCGCGGGTCTGATCGCGCCGGATGACAAGACCTTTGCCTATTGCCAGGGCCGTCCCCACGCCCCGAAAGGTGCCGCCTGGGAAGCCGCTGTGACGTGGTGGAAGACGCTGTTCACCGACGAGGGCGCGCATTGGGACAAGGTCATCACCATCCGCGGCGAGGATATCGCCCCGGTCGTGACCTGGGGCACCTCGCCCGAGGACGTGCTGGCGATCACCGACAAGGTTCCGGCCCCCGAAGATTTCGAAGGCGGCAAGATCGAGGCCGCACGCCGCAGCCTCGACTATATGGGCCTGAAGCCCGGCACGCCGCTGAATGAAATCAAGATCGACGCGGTCTTCATCGGCTCGTGCACCAACGGCCGGATCGAGGATCTGCGCGCCGCCGCTGGCATCCTGAAAGGTCAGCGTCTGGCGACGGGCGTGCGCGGCATGGTCGTTCCGGGCTCGGGCCTTGTCCGTCTTCAGGCCGAGGAAGAGGGTCTGGACAAGATCTTCACAAATGCCGGTTTCGAATGGCGTCTGGCAGGCTGCTCGATGTGCCTGGGCATGAACCCGGACCAACTGGCCCCGGGTGAGCGCTGCGCCGCGACCTCGAACCGCAACTTCGAGGGCCGCATGGGCCGCGGTGGGCGCACCCACCTGATGTCGCCGGTGATGGCTGCCGCCGCAGGCATCAAAGGGCATCTGACCGATATTCGTGAGTTTATGGCCGAGATGGCCTGAACCCTGTGCGGCGGGGCGCATTGCCCCGCCTGAGCAGGAAGATGGCGTTCACGGCAATCATCACCAGCCCGGTATTCTCGAACAGGAAGTTGAACCGAATGCTCGCGAGATCCATGCTGATGAGACGGTCGACATGATGGAAACCCACCGCCCGCACCAGCACAAAACCGCACAGAATGGCCAGCCCCAACAGGGCAAGGCCATTCGACAGCAGTTGACCGCGCAGCAGGCGCAGGCCGATCATCATCGCCATCACCACGAGCAGGATCAGAGCGGCGATAAAGCCGAGCTGCACAAAATGTCGGTAGTCGTACCAGCCCTGCATATGCGACAGACAGCGCCCCGTCGCGGTCAAGGCAGTCTGCAGATCAAGCTGCTTGTTGACGGCCAGAAACGCCATCAACGGCGCGATCAAGGCCCAAAGGCTGACCGACGTGCCGCGCGGAAGGCGCCTCAGCACCATCACGGCAAGCACAAAGCAGGTCACGTAGAACAGCACCGTCACCCAGGCACCGATATTCGGATCGCCGATCCGTGGCGACCATTCCCCTGCAACGCATCTGCGCAGGTCGGAAAAACTCGTGACCCCGAACATAAAACCATCCCTGTGGCGGAAACATTAACCGTCGCCCGAAAAAGTTAACGGCCACCCACGCGGCCAGTCAATTCTGCGAGGAAGCAAATGGACAAATTCACCACGTTGACGGGAATTGCGGCACCGATGCCGCTGGTCAACATCGACACGGACATGATCATTCCCAAGCAGTTCCTGAAAACGATCCATCGTTCGGGGCTGGGCAAGAACCTGTTCGACGAAATGCGCTACAAGGATGACGGCTCGGAAGTCGAGGATTTCATCCTGAACCAGCCCGCCTATCGCGCCTCGCAGATTATCGTCGCCGGCGACAACTTCGGCTGCGGTTCGTCGCGCGAGCATGCCCCTTGGGCGCTGCTGGATTACGGCATCCGCTGCGTGATCTCGACCAGCTTTGCCGATATCTTTTACAATAACTGTTTCAAGAACGGCATCCTGCCGATCGTCATGCCGCAGGACGTGGTGGACGCGCTGATGGAGGATGCCCGCAAAGGCGCGAATGCCCGTATCACCGTTGACCTGGAAAACCAGACCGTCACGACCTCGGACGGGCAAAGCTTCGGCTTCGAAATCGACCCCTTCAAAAAGCATTGCCTGCTGAACGGTCTGGACGATATCGGCCTGACGATGGAAAAATCGGCCTCGATCGATACGTTCGAAGCCCAGATGGCGCAGAGCCGTCCTTGGGTCTGAGGACATTTGCGGGGGCGGCCCTGATTGCCGCCCTTGCCCAAACGTCCAGTGCAGAGCCATTGCGCATCGCCACGTTCAGCCCCGACCTTTCACGCAAGGGGCCGGGGATTCTGCTACGCGATCTGGGCCGCAAGGACGCGCAGATCGAGGCCTCGATCAGCGTCATCACCGAGACCCGTCCCGACATCCTGCTGCTGACCGGATTTGATTGGGACCATGACGGTCTGGCGCTTCAGGCTTTTCGCGACCGGCTTGCCAAGGCCGGAATCGTCTATCCCCATAGCTTTGCCGCGCGTCCGAACGCAGGCGTGCCAAGCGGGCAGGATCTGGACGGCGATGGCCGCCTGGGCGAAGCCGAGGATCGGCAAGGCTTTGGCCGCTTCACCGGCCAAGGCGGCATGGCCATCCTTTCGCGGCATCCGATCGGGCCGGTGACCGATTACAGCGACCGGCTATGGCGCGACCTGACCGACAACCTGATGCCTGAAAGCACACCCGAGACAGCAGCGGCGCAGCGCCTGTCATCCGTCGCACATTGGGATGCTGTGGTAAGTGTTGCCGGACGGGATCTGCACCTATTGGCGATATCCGCTTCGCCCCCCGTTTTTGACGGACCCGAGGACCGCAATGGCCGTCGCAACCATGACGAACTGGCGTTTTGGCTGGATCACCTGCCCGACGCTCCGTTTGTTCTGGCCGGCAAGCTCAACATCGACCTGTCCGACAGCGAAGGCCGTCCCGAGGCTTTGACCCGTATTTTACCGCATGTCACGGATACCCATCCGAGCAGCGAAGGCGGTGCGGCGGCCCGCGAATTGGGCGTCAACGCCACGCAGAAAGGTGACCCTGCACTCGACACCGCGGACTGGCCCGACGACAAGCCGCCGGGCAATCTGCGCGTCGATTACGTCCTGCCGAGCAAAGCGATGAATGTGATCGATTCCGGCGTGTTCTGGCCCGCTTCGGGTGATCTGGTAAAGGTTGCCGAGACCGCATCAAGCCACCGCTTGGTCTGGGTCGATCTTGATTGGTGAGCGGCGGTGGAAAAAACCGCCGTCCCTGATTTGCGCGGAGGGAGGAGAGACGCTACAGGAACGGCGGCACTGCCATGAAGAACCCCGTGCGGCTCGGGGCTGGCGAGGATAAGCATCCCCGTCCATCACAGGTTGCGCTGCGATGCAGAATCGCTCAACCAGAAAACCGGTTCTGCGCCCCGACACGCCATATTTGCTTAAAAATTCGCCGCTATTGACCTGTATGGCACAAAAATGCGGATCAACCTTTACGTTATCACGAGTCTTGACCACTGATCCTTCTACAGGACACCATGCCGCAATGATCCTTCCAGTCGCCCCATCCGCCCTTTCCGCCGCCGAAGCCGAGGCCCTCTCCGAGCTTTACCGACGGGGCACGCCACAGAACACCATCCGCGCATGGGAACGCGACCTTGCCTATCTGGCCGCGTGGAAGCTTGCCGCTTTCGGGAAACCGCTGGACTGGCCGGAAACCGAATCCGTGGCGCTGCGCTTTATTCTGGATCATTCGATAGATCTTAGCCAAGCGACCACGCCTGCCCGTGAGGTCGCCGACCAGTTGATCTCGGCGGGTTTGCGCAAAAGTCTCGCCTGCCCCGCGCCTTCGACTCTGGATCGTCGGATCGCCAGTTGGCGGGCATTTCACCGGATGAAGAACCTGCCCTCTCCGTTCGACGCGCCGCTGATCTCGCAAGCGCGTGGCCGGGCGCGTCGCGCAGCGGCACGACCACGGTTACGCAAATCCAGCAATCCGGTGACGCGCGACGTGCTCGAGGCCATACTTCTCACCTGCGATCACAGCCATCGCGGCATGCGGGACCGTGCCGCCCTGATGCTGGGATGGGCCTCGGGTGGGCGACGGCGTTCAGAGATCGTCGCGCTGAACCGCGAGGATATCGACGATTCCGAATTTGCCGAAAAGGGACTGCTGCGAATCCGCTTGCTGACCACCAAGACCACCGGTCAGGACCGCGCGCCCCGACTACCGCTCAAGGGGCGGGCGGCGCTGGCGGTGATGCGCTGGATCGCCGTCTCGCGCATCACAAGCGGCCCGTTATTCCGTCCGGTCAGCCAAGCCGATCGCGTTCTGAAACGCCGCCTGTCGCCGGACGGCCTGCGCGAGATCCTGCGTCACCGCTTGGTGCTGGCAGGTTATCCTGCGGATTTTGCCAGCCCGCATGGGCTAAGGGCGGGCTTCCTGACGCAAGCCGCACTGGACGGTGCGCCGCTGGCCGCCGCCATGCAACTCAGCCTGCATCGCAGCGTCAATCAGGCCCAAAGCTATTACGCGGATATCGAAGTCGCCGACAATCCGGCGACCGATCTGCTGGGCTAGGCTGCTCACGAAAACGGCACTGACACGAATATTGGCAGAAGCATCGGCCTGTGTAACTCTGGCAGCGCGTCAGACACTTGCAGCCCAAGAGCCACAAAAGGACAGACGACATGCGCATTCTTGCCGCCACTGCCATTGCCGCCTTTACGTTCCTTCCCCTAGCCGCCACTGCCGACGATGCGATCAAGGACGCGATCGAGGCGCGTCACGGTTTCTACAAAATGCTGGCGATGAACATGGGGACGCTGGCCGGCATGGCCAAAGGCGAAGTCCTCTATGACGAGGCCTCCGCCAGCCGCGCCGCCGCCAATATCGAAGCGCTGACGCATTACGATCTGCCAAGCCTGTTCATCGAGGGCAGTGCCTCGGGGCAAGCCGAGGACAGCGCCGCCAAGCCCGACATCTGGACGAACATGGATGACTTCAAAGCCAAATTCGCCGGTCTGGTCGAGGCCGCCTCGGGCGCATCCGAGGCCGTCAAGGGCGGACAGGACAAGGTCGGACCCGTCGTCGGCAAGCTTGGTGCGGCTTGCAAGGCCTGTCACGACAGCTATCGCGAGAAAAGCTGATGCAGGGCCGCGCGCCCGTCCGCGAAATCAAGCTTTGGGACCCGCTTTTACGCGGGTTCCACTGGATGCTTGCGTTGTTTGTGACCGCCGCGTGGCTTCTGGGTCAGTTCGGCCCCGCCAAGATGACGCTGCATTTCTGGTGCGGTTACGTCGTTATCGGGCTTTTGATCTTTCGCCTGTGTTGGGGATTTATCGGCCCCGCGCCGGCGCGGTTCTCGCATTTCCTCTGCGGCCCCGTCACAATCGCCAGCTACCTGCGCGGCATATTTATGCGCGAGCCCAGTTACTGGCCCGGTCACAACCCTTTAGGCGCTCTGTCGGTTATTGCGATGCTTGCCGTCTTGGCGGCGCAGGTCAGCAGCGGGCTGATCTCGGACCCTGACGATTACATCAATGTCGGGCCGCTCGCGAGCTATGTCAGCAGCGCCACCCGATCAAAAGCTGTGGGTTGGCACGAGTTCGGCGCAAATCTGGTGCTGATCCTTGTGTTGCTACATGTGGCGGTCATCCTATTCTACCGCTTCTGGAAAGGCGAGGATCTGGTCGGTCCGATGATCAACGGTCGCAAACAGGTTCGTGATCGGTAACCGGTTTCATTGAACGAATCGCCCCGAACTGCCACGCTGGCATTGCGAACCACGCACGGCTGACACCTGCTTTCGCCAACCGTGCCTTATCCCGAAGGAGCACGACGACATGACGAAAATCATTGCCGCCGCAGCTTTGGTCTTTTCAGTGGCCGCGCTGCCCGTCGCAGCCTGCCCCTACAGCAAGACCAAGATGGATCAATCGGCCTCGACGACCACCCCGACAGACGGCACCACGGTGATCCTCAAGCCCAAGGCAAACAGCTGAAACGCATCGGGGCCGGTCAATCGACCGGCCCCACGCCATTCAGTTGAACTTGTTGTCTCTCGGGAAACCGCGTGGCGCCATGTAGCCGCTGCCCGCGCGTTTGCCCAACCATTCGGTCAAATCAGGTTCGGTACGGGTGCGCCCGCCAGATTCCTGCCAGCGCAGACCATCGGCCAACGTGATGCAGATCGCGTCAGACAACCCGCCATCCTTGAACTTCTGCAAGCGGACGCCCTTGCCGCGACCCATCTCGGGCAATTCGTCCAGCGCAAAGACCAGCATCTTTCGGTTCTCGCCCACGGTCACGACATGATCGCCGCTGACGGTCCGGCAAAGCAGCGCGTCACCGTTCAGCACCTGCTTGCCCGCACGGGTTTGGGCCAGAATATCGGCCGAATTGACGATGAACCCGTCGCCCGCGGTTGACGCCACCAGATAGCGAATCCCATCGCGCCACGGGAACATGTCAATCACCGCCGCATCGTTCGGCAGGTCGATCATCAGACGCAAGGGCTCGCCCATGCCGCGCCCACCCGGAAGGTTGTTCGCGGGCAAGGTATAGAAGCGGCCATTCGCGCCATAAACCATCAGCTTGTCCGTGGTTTCGGCATGCAGCGCCATGAACGGGCCGTCGCCATCCTTGAACTTGATTTCGGCATCCAAAGGCTGATGCCCTTTCATCGCGCGAATCCAGCCCATTTTCGACAGGATCACGGTAATCGGCTCGCGCTCGATCATCGATTCCATGTCGATCTCGGTGACTTCGCCCGCCGCGCCGATTTCCGTGCGACGCTGGCCGCCGGGGGCAGATTTGCCGAACTTGCCGCGCGTCTCGCGCAACTCCTCGGCAATCTTCGTCCATTGCGCGCCTTCGTCGGAAAGCATCGCGGCAAGGCCTTCGCGCTCCTTGGTCAGGTTCTCATGCTCGGCGCGCAGCTCCATCTCTTCGAGACGGCGCAATGCGCGCAGGCGCATGTTCAGGATCGCCTCGACCTGAACTTCGGACAGCTTGAACTCGGCGGCTAGGACCGATTTGGGATCGTCCTCGAAGCGGATGATCTCGATCACGCGATCGAGGTTCAGGAAGGCGATCATATAGCCCTCCAGCACCTCGAGCCGCGCCGCGATCTTGTCGAGGCGGAAGTTCGCGCGCCGGACCAGCACCTCGCGGCGGTGATCGAGGAAGGCGCGCAGCACTTCTTTCAGCGAGCAGACCTTGGGCACCCGCCCGTCGATCAGCACGTTCATGTTCAACCCGAAACGGATCTCGAGGTCCGAGACGCGGAACAGCGCGGCCATCAACTGCTCGGGGTCCACGTTCCGGGCGCGGGGTTCCAGAACGATGCGGACATCCTCGGCGGATTCGTCGCGTACATCGGCAAGGATCGGAATTTTTTTCAGCTGGATCAGCTCGGCCAGACGCTCGATCAGCTTGGATTTCTGCACCTGATAGGGGATCTCGGTGACGACGATCTGCCAAGCGCCACGACCCAGATCCTCGACCGCCCAGCGGGCGCGCAGGCGCAAGCTGCCGCGACCGGTGCGGTAAGCCTCGGCGATGGTCTCGCGCGATTCGACAAGCACGCCGCCTGTCGGAAAGTCCGGGCCGGGCACGATGTTGACCAGCGTGTCGTCGCGGGCATCGGGGGCCTTGATCAGATGCAGGCAGGCATCGATGACTTCGTGCAGGTTATGCGGCGGCACGTTCGTCGCCATGCCGACCGCGATGCCGGATGCGCCGTTGCACAAAAGGTTCGGGAAAGCGGCGGGCAGAACAATAGGTTCTTCCAGCGTGCCGTCATAGTTCGGGCGGAAATCGACCGCGTTCTCCGTCAGCCCCTCCATCAACGCTTCCGAGGCGGCGGTCAAGCGGGCCTCGGTGTAGCGGCTGGCGGCGGGGTTATCGCCGTCGATATTGCCGAAGTTCCCCTGACCATCGACCAGCGGGTAGCGCATGGCAAAGGGCTGGGCCAAGCGCGCCATCGCATCGTAGATCGCGGCATCGCCATGCGGGTGATAGTTGCCCATCACATCGCCGGTGATCTTGGCGGATTTCCGGAAGGCTCCGGTCGGAGACAGCCGCAATTCGCGCATCGCGTAAAGGATACGGCGATGCACCGGCTTCAACCCGTCCCGCGCATCAGGCAGCGCACGATGCATGATCGTCGACAGCGCGTAGGTCAGGTAGCGCTCGCCAATGGCGCGCGAGAGCGGTTCGGACGTGGTCTGATCCTGCGACGGATCGGGAATGTTCGGATCGTCTGACATGACAGGTTGAATATTCCTGCGCGCGGCTTCGGTCCAGCCGGAAATGCGCGTATTGCGCGATCAGCAGCCATGGCGCAGAACCATGCCACACCAAGCGGAGGGCACATGAAGACCGTTCTGATCACCGGCTGCTCCTCGGGCATCGGACTGGATGCCGCGCGGCACATGAAAGCGCGGGGCTGGCGCGTCATCGCGACCTGCCGCAAGGACGAGGATCTGACCGCCCGCCGCGACGAGGGTTTCGACGTCATCCATCTGGAGCTGGGCGATGAGGACAGCGTCGCACGCGCGGCGGAATCGGCTTTGGCCTTGGGGCAGATCAACGCCTTGGTGAACAATGCGGCCTTCGCCATCCCCGGTGCCGCCGAGGATCTGCCACGCGGGGCGCTGCGCGAAATTTTCGAAACCAACCTGTTCGGCACGCATGACCTGACCCGCCGTCTACTGCCGCATTTCCGCGAACATGGCGGGCGAGTGGTGAATATCAGTTCGGTCCTTGGACTGGTCGGCATCCCTTGGCGCGGCGCATATGTCGCAACGAAATTCGCGCTCGAGGGGCTGACCGATGTCCTGCGCGTCGAAATGGCGGACAGCCCGGTCAAATTCGTCCTGATCGAACCCGGTCCCATCGGCACGAAGATCCGCGAGAACTCGATCCCGCATTTTGAGCGCTGGATCGACTGGCAATCCAGCCATCGGGTCGATCAATACCGCCGCACCCTGCTGAAACGCCTGTATGAACCCGCCGCGAAAAAGGACCGGTACGAACTGCCCCCCTCGGCGGTCAGCGCCAAGATCCAGATGGCGCTGGAAAGCCCGAACCCCCGACCACGCTATTACGTTACTACCCCCACGCATATCTCGGGGATCGGGCGTAGACTGTTATCCACACGCGCTCTGGACTGGTTCGCCCGGCGCAGCTAGGCTCCTGCCGCGAAAGGCCAAGTGATGCACGACAAACCGCTTCTTATCCTGCTGGCGATCTGCTGTCTGGCTGTCGTGGCAATCCTTGCAACCGGCATTGGCGGGTTCGCCCGTGGCGGCGAATTCAACCGCAAACACGGCAACCGTCTGATGCGCTGGCGCCTGATCGCACAGGCAATCGCGATTGCTGTCTTCCTGATCTATCTTTGGGCACGAGGCTGATGGTCGTCCTGAACAAAATCTACACCCGCACCGGCGACGGCGGTGAAACCGCCCTGTCGAACGGCGAGCGCGTGCCGAAACACGCCATTCGGGTCGAGGCCTATGGCTCGGTCGATGAACTGAACGCGACATTGGGGCTGGCGCGCCTGCATGCCGAGGGCATGATCGCCAGCCGCATCGCTGTCATCCAGAACGATCTGTTCGACCTGGGCGCCGATCTGTCGCGCCCGCGAATGGAGGAAGACGCCGAGGCGCCCTATCGGGTCCTGCGCATCATCGATTCGCAAGTGGCGCGGCTGGAAACCGAAATCGACGAAATGAATTCCGATCTGTCGCCGCTGCGCAGTTTTATTCTGCCCGGAGGTAGTGCATTGGCCGCCCACCTGCATCTATGCCGAACAGTCGCGCGGCGGGCGGAACGCGCCGCGACTGCCCTTGCGGCAACCGAGAGCGCCAATCCCGCAGCGGTGAAATATCTCAATCGGTTGTCCGATTGGCTGTTCGTCGCGGGCCGGATTGCCAATGAAAACGGCGAACGTGACATCCTGTGGGTGCCCGGTGCCAGCCGCTAGCGACATCGGGACGGGATTGTTGCGTTACGACTAAGAGGTGTCGCTTTTTTCCTGTCATTGCCCCGACCAGCCCGCTAACAAATCCACCGAACAGGTGACGCAACTATAAGGGAGAGAGAACGATGAAAGTTCTCGTGCCAGTGAAACGCGTGATCGACTACAACGTCAAAGCCCGAGTGAAGGCTGACGGAAGTGGTGTTGATCTTGCGAACGTCAAGATGTCGATGAACCCCTTCGACGAGATCGCGGTCGAGGAAGCGATCCGCCTGAAAGAGGCCGGAAAGGTCGAAGAAGTCATCGCCGTCTCGATCGGCGTGAAGCAGGCTCAGGAAACGCTGCGCACCGCGCTGGCCATGGGTGCGGACCGCGCCATTCTGGTCGTCGCCGCCGAGGATGTCTCGACCGATATCGAGCCACTGGCCGTCGCCAAGATCATCGCCGCTGTCGCCAAGGCCGAGGGCACCGAGCTGGTCATCGCCGGCAAGCAGGCGATCGACAATGACATGAACGCGACCGGCCAGATGGTCTCGGCGCTGCTGGGTTGGGGTCAGGCGGCCTTCGCCTCGAAAGTCGAAATCGACGGAGGCAAGGCCAAAGTCACGCGTGAGGTCGATGGCGGTCTGCAGACCATCGAAGTCACGCTACCGGCGGTCATCACCGCAGACCTGCGCCTGAACGAGCCGCGCTATGCGAGCCTCCCGAACATCATGAAGGCCAAGAAAAAGCCGCTGGATGAGAAGACGCCCGCCGAATACGGCGTCGATGTCAGCCCGCGCCTTGAAATCGTCTCGACCCGCGAGCCCGAGGGCCGCAAGGCCGGGATCAAGGTCGGCTCGGTCGATGAGCTTGTGTCGAAACTGAAAGAAGCGGGGGTGATCTGATGGCCGTTCTTCTGCTGGGTGAAGTCACCAATGGCGAACTGAACCGCGACGCGACGGCGAAGGCCGTCAATGCGGTCAAGGCTCTGGGCGATGTGACCGTGCTTTGCGCGGGCGCTTCCGCCAAATCCGCCGCCGAAGCGGCCTCGAAAATCACGGGCGTCGCCAAGGTTCTGGTCGCCGAGAACGCGCTTTACGGCCACCGTCTGGCCGAGCCGACCGCCGCGCTGATCGTCAGCCTTGCGGGCGATTATTCCCACATCGCCGCCCCCGCGACGACAGACGCCAAGAACATCATGCCCCGCGTTGCGGCGCTGTTGGATGTCATGGTGCTGTCTGATGTCTCGGCAGTGATCGATGCCGACACGTTCGAGCGTCCGGTCTATGCAGGCAACGCCATCCAGACCGTGAAATCGCGCGATGCGAAAAAGGTCTTCACCATCCGCACCGCGTCGTTCGATGCGGCGGGCGAAGGTGGCGCGGCCTCGGTCTCGGATGCCGCCGCTGCTACCGATCCGGCTCTGTCGGTCTGGGTCTCGGACGAGGTTGCTGCCAGCGACCGCCCCGAACTCACCTCGGCCAAGCGCGTCGTCTCGGGCGGGCGTGGCGTCGGCTCCAAGGAAAGCTTCGAGATCATCGAGAAACTCGCGGACAAACTCGGTGCCGCCGTTGGTGCCTCGCGCGCAGCGGTGGATTCGGGCTATGCCCCGAACGATTGGCAGGTCGGTCAGACCGGCAAGGTCGTTGCGCCTGAACTATATGTCGCCGTTGGTATCTCGGGCGCGATCCAGCACCTTGCAGGCATGAAGGACTCGAAAGTCATCGTCGCCATCAACAAGGACGAAGAAGCCCCGATCTTCCAGATCGCCGACTTCGGACTTGTGGGCGATCTGTTCAGCACCGTTCCGGAACTAACCGAAAAGCTCTGAGGCAAAACTGTCCCCCGAATATCGCGGGGGCAGCTTGCCGGAAACAGGGGCAGCGCTCCCTGAACATACAAACCGGAAACCGCCCGACATCCGGGCGGTTTTTCAATTGAACCCCGCAGCATCTAGCCCCTATCGTCCAGCAGTCATTCAAAAGGTGGAACATGGCGATTCAATCGGTGGGCGTGATCGGAGCCGGTCAGATGGGGAACGGCATCGCGCATGTCTTTGCGCTTGCCGGATATGATGTAGTGATGACCGACATCTCGGCGGACGCGCTGGAAAAGGCCCTTGCGCTGATTGCCAAGAATCTGGACCGCCAGATCAGCCGCGAGAAGATCACCGTCGCCGACAAGGAAGCGACCCTTGGCCGTATCCGCACCACCAGCCTGTTGTCCGACCTTGGCCTAGCCGATCTGGTCATCGAGGCCGCGACCGAAAAGGAAAGCGTCAAGCACGCGATCTTCGCCGATCTTGTGCCGCATCTGAAACCCGAAACGATCCTAGCCTCGAATACGTCGTCGATCTCGATCACGCGACTGGCCAGCCGCACCGGTCGCCCCGAGCGCTTCATGGGCGTTCACTTCATGAACCCCGTTCCGGTCATGCAACTGGTCGAATTGATCCGCGGGATCGCTACCAGCGAAGAAACCTTCGGCGAACTGGTCGCGGTGGTGGAAAAGATCGGCAAGACCGCCACCCGCGCCGAGGACTTCCCCGCCTTCATCGTCAACCGCATCCTGATCCCGATGATCAACGAGGCGGTCTATACGTTGTACGAGGGCGTCGGCTCGGTCAAATCTATCGACGAATCGATGAAGCTGGGGGCGAACCATCCGATGGGGCCGCTGGAACTGGCCGATTTCATCGGTCTGGATACCTGCCTTGCGATTATGAATGTCCTGCATGACGGTCTGGCCGATACCAAATACCGGCCCTGTCCGCTGCTGGTGAAATATGTCGAGGCAGGCTGGCTGGGTCGCAAGACAGGTCGGGGTTTCTACGACCATGCGGGTCCAGAACCGGTACCGACCCGATAGTTTTGACGCCGGCGACCGCAGCGCTGTCTCGGTCGCCGGAATGTATTGCGCAGCAGGAATATCAGGATTTCTTGCCGATTTTCGGCTCGGTTCCGGCAAGAATCCGGCTGATATTGGCGTGATGCCGGATGAAGATCAGCACAGCCATGAAAGCCGTCACCGCCGCCATGCGCGGCCCATCCAGCGCATACGCGATGACCGGAGTCAGCGCCGCCGCGATCAGCGCGGACAGCGACGAGATCCGCCCGATCAGCGCCGCGACCAGCCAAAGCGCGCAGGCTGCCAGACCAAGCCGCCAGTCCAGCGCGATCAACGTCCCAAGAAAGGTTGCGACGCCTTTTCCGCCCTTGAAACCCAGCCAGACTGGAAAAAGGTGACCCAGAAAAGCCGCAGCACCAGCCAGCATCGCGGCATCGGGTCCGGCCAGCCATCGCGCAAGCAGGACCGCAATCGCGCCTTTGCCGGAATCCAGCAGCAGGGTGGCAAGCGCCGCCGGTTTGTTCCCGGTGCGCAGGACATTCGTCGCACCGATATTGCCCGAGCCGATCTGGCGCAGATCGCCCAGTCCCAAAGCGCGCGTGATCACGATCCCGAAGGGGATTGAGCCAAGAAGATAACCGATGATCGCCCAAAGGATCAGGCTCATGCGGGATCACCGAAAACGCGGCGGCCCGCGACCCATGTGCCCAGAACCCGTCCCTGCATCCGCGCTCCGTCGAACGGCGTGTTCTTGGATTTAGACAGCAGCGTGAAACGGTCCATGATGAACGGCGCGTTGGGATTGAACAGCACCAGATCGGCAGGCGCACCGATGCCAACACGTCCGGCCTCCAGACCAAGACGTTTGGCCGGATTCAGCGACATTGCCCGCCAAAGCTGCGACAGGCTCAGGCCACCCGAATGGTAAAGCCGCATCGCTGCGGGCAGCAGGGTCTGAAGCCCGACCGCCCCCGGTGCCGCCTCGGCAAAGGGCAAACGCTTGGATTCCTCGTCTTGCGGCGTGTGGAAGCTGGCGATCACGTCGATCACACCCTCGGCTACCGCCTCGATGATCGCAAGGCGGTCATCCTCGGACCGTAGTGGCGGGGTGAAGCGGAAGAAGGTCCGGTAATCACCCACATCGAATTCATTCAGCGTCAGATGATGGATCGAGGTTCCGGCAGTCACATCCAGCCCCGCCTCACGCGCGCGCTTCAGCGCGGGCAGGCTGGCGGCAACGGTGATCTGGTCAGCGTGGTAGCGCGAGCCGGTCATTGCGACCAGCGACAGATCGCGGTCCAGCCCCATGACCTCGGCCATGGGCGAAACGGCAGGCAGCCCGTAAAGCGATGCAAACTTGCCGCTGGTCGCCGCAGCGCCTTTGGACAGCAGAGGTTCCTGCGGGTGGCCGACGATCAACGCGTTCAGGCCCCGCGCATAGGTCATGCAGCGCGACATCAGCCGCGTATCCGCAACGACCCGCACCCCATCGGTAAAGGCGACGGCCCCTGCATCCTGCAGGAACGACATTTCGACCATCTCGCGCCCCTCGCGGGCACGGGTCAGCGAGGCCATGTGACGGATGTTCACCGGCGCATCCGCGGCGCGGCGGGTGGCGAATTCCAGCGATTCCGGCGTGTCGATCGGCGGCATCGTATCGGGGCGCGCGATCACGGTCGTGACGCCGCCAGCGGCAGCCGCCAACCCGGCGCTGCGGAAGCTTTCCTTGTGACGCTCGCCCGGCTCGCCGATCTTGACGCCCCAATCGACCAGACCGGGGGCCAGATATTTGCCGTTGCAATCGATCAACTCGGCCCCTTCCGGGGCTTCAGCACCCACCGCGTCAATGCGGCCATCGCGGATCGTCAGGGTCGTTTCTTCGACCGCCTGCGCCTCGGGGTCGATCAGGCGGGCATTCTGGAAGTGCAGGATCATGCCATCATCTCCGAGGCTTTGGCGCCGCGTTCAGCACGCAGATTGCGCGCCAGCAGGTCCATGGCGGCCATGCGCACGGCCACGCCCATCTCGACCTGATCCTGAATGACGCTGCGGTTGATATCGTCGGCGATGGTGCCGTCGATCTCGACGCCGCGATTCATCGGGCCGGGATGCATGACAATCGCATCCGGCGCGGCCAGTGCCAGCTTTTCGGCATCCAAGCCCCAGCGGTGGTAATATTCGCGCTCGGACGGGATAAAGCCGCCATCCATGCGTTCCTTTTGCAGACGCAGCATCATCACGACATCCGCGCCTTTCAGGCCCTCGCGCATGTCCTCATAGACCTCGCAGCCCCAGTCGCGGGCCCCGGCAGGCATCAAGGTTGCCGGACCGACAAGGCGCAGACGGTTCTCCATCTTGCCCAGCAGGAACAGGTTCGAGCGCGCGACGCGGCTATGGGCGATGTCGCCGCAAATCGCCACGGTCAGGCGGTGAAGACGCCCCTTGGCGCGGCGGATGGTCAGACCGTCCAGCAGCGCCTGCGTCGGGTGTTCGTGCCGCCCGTCCCCCGCGTTCAGCACGGCGCAATTCACTTTCTGCGCCAGCAAATCGACCGCGCCCGATTGCGGGTGGCGCACGACCAGAAGGTCCGGGTGCATGGCGTTCAGCGTCATCGCGGTATCGATAAGCGTCTCGCCCTTTTTCACCGAACTGTTCTGCATCGACATGTTCATCACATCGGCCCCAAGCCGCTTGCCCGCCAGCTCGAAGCTGGACTGGGTGCGGGTCGAGTTCTCGAAGAACATGTTGATCTGCGTCATGCCCGCCAAAGCATCGGAATGCTTCACGGTGCGTCGGTTCAGATCGACATAGGTTTCGGCTAGGTCAAGAAGCGTGGTGATCTCGGCCGGGGCGAGAGGCTCGATCCCCAGAAGATGACGGGCTCGGAACATGGATGGGATCCCCAGTGTCGCGGTTGGCCGCTATATGGCAAATGTGCAAGCTTGCGGCAAGCAGACTATAGGTCGCGACTTGCCTCTTGCCTTGATCCGAATTTTGCCGCATCGCGAAATGATGAAAGATCCGAAGGGCATCGTCAGTTTCGTTTCCTCGGGGCCGGGCGACCCCGATCTTTTGACGTTGCGCGCAGTTCGCTGCCTGCAACAGGCCGATATCGTGCTTTTCGACGATCTCGCGTCCGGTCCGGTGCTTGATCAGGCCGGTCCGCAGGCCGTGCGCATCGCCGTCGGCAAACGCGCCGGTCGCCCATCGGCCAAGCAGGAACATGTCAACGCGCTCCTTGTCGAACATGCAAATGCGGGCCGCCGCGTCGTCCGCCTCAAATCCGGCGACTCTGGCGTCTTTGGCCGTCTCGAGGAAGAAATCACCGCCCTTCGCGCCAAGAATATCCCGTTCGAGATCGTTCCGGGCGTTCCCTCGGCCATGGCGGCTGCCGCTGCGGCGGGTCTGCCGCTGACCCGCCGCCTGACCGCGCGCCGCTTGCAATTCGTGACCGGAGCCGATGTGACGGGCGGACTTCCCGGCGATCAGAACTGGGCTGCGCTTGCCGATGCTCACGCCACGACAGTCGTCTTCATGGGCCAGCGGACGTTTCCGGCCATGACCATCCAGCTGATCGCACATGGCCTGCCTGCCGACACCCCTGCTTTGCTGGCCGAAGCGGTCGGCCATCCCCACCAGCGCTTTGTTCGTACAACCGTAACCGGACTGGCCTCTCTGCTGGCATCCGAAGGCCCAAGTTCCCATCCGGCCCTGATCCTGTACGGCCCTTTGGCCGACATGAGCTAAGGCTGTTCCGGTTTTCTGATCTCCCAATGTTGCGCCCGCCGCAGCGGGTACTATTCTGAACGCCTCATTAGGGGGCTCCGATGCTCGGCTTCGTTACCATCGACGGCACAGCCGGTCATGCAGACCGGCTTTTGGCCGAAACAGCGCGCAGTTTGTCTGCGCAGGGCCTGCGGCTGGCGGGAGCGGTTCAGGAAAATCTTGATCACGGCCCGGATTCAGCCTGCGATATGGACCTGCGCATCCTTGGCGACGGCGCTGTCATCCGCATCTCGCAGTCGCTGGGGACGTGCTCTGAGGGCTGCCGCCTGGATACAGGCGCACTTGCGCTTGCGGTGGGACGCGCCGAGGCCGTGCTTGCCAAGGGGGCCGATCTGGTCATCGTCAACAAGTTCGGCAAGCAAGAGGCCTTTGGCCGTGGCTTCCGCGACTTCATCGCGACGGCTCTGGCTCAGAGCATTCCCGTGCTGCTATCCGTCCCGACCGAGCAATTATCCGACTTCCACAGCTTCGCAGGCGACATGGCCGAACCAATTGATCCCCCGTCCCTGTTGTCATGGTGCCAGGCACGGACGACGCCCGCAGCATGACCGAGACAATCGATGCGCGCGGACTGATCTGCCCGTTGCCGGTGCTGCGGCTGCGCAAGCGTCTGATCGCTCTTGAGGCTGGGTCGCAAGTCATCCTGCTGGCCACCGACCGCGCCGCCGTCATTGATGTCCCCCATTTCTGCCATGAGGCCGGACATCGGCTGATCGCCGCGACTGCCCTGCCGGACGGTGCAACCGAATACCTAGTCGAACGCGGACCAGATGCTTGAAATCTTTCTCAAGACCCTGCCCTTTTTCCTGCTGATCGGGACCGGATGGCTGGCCGGTCATACGCGCTTCTTTCCGGAACAGGCGACGGCGTGGCTGACGAAATTCGTCTTCTACTTCGCGCTTTCGGCCATGCTTTTCCGGTTTGCCGCCAGCGTCGATATCCAGCGCCTTTTCGACCCGTCCTTTGTCATGGCCTATCTGACAGGCTCGTTGGCCGTTTGGGCCTTGGCGATAGGCGTCGCGTTCTGGCGTGGCTTGCCACTGGCCGAAGCCGCGATGGAGGCCCACACCGCCATGATCGGCAATACCGGCTTTCTGGGCGTTCCGATGCTGGTGGTCTTGCTGGGCGATAACGCCATCGGTCCGGTCCTGATGGTGCTGACAATTGATCTGGTGGTGTTCTCGACGCTGATCACGTTGCTGGTCACAGGCGCAAGGCAGGGGCGGATCACGGCGGCAACGATAGGGCCGCTGGCGCGGGGCATCGTGGCCAATCCGATGATCGTCTCGATGCTTGCGGGCCTTTTGTGGTCGCGACTGCATCTGCCAATGCCCGCGGCGCTGGACGAATACCTGTCGCTGCTGGGCGCCGCAGCGACCCCCGGCGCGCTTTTCGCTATCGGCGCAAGCCTTGCCGGACGTTCGGCCGAACGGCTTGGTCCCGCGATCTGGCTCAGTTCGGCCAAGCTGGTTCTGCATCCATTGGCCGTCACTATCGCCGCGCTGTTTATTTTCCATGTCGAGCCATTCGCGGCAGGCGTTATGATCGCCGCCGCCAGCCTGCCGGTCGCGGGCAATGTTTATATATTGGCGCAACATTTCGGTGTGGCGGCGCATCGGGTTTCGACGGCTATCCTGATCTCGACAGCGGTCAGCATCGCCACGCTTCCGGTCGTCATTCACTGGATCACGAAAGGCTAGATCATGCTTGGTATTTCGGAATTGCGGCTGACCAATCTGCTGTTCGACATGGACGAGGACGGCATCGCCACCGTCACACTGAACCGACCGACCAAACGCAACGCGCTGAACGCCCAGACCATCGAGGAACTGATCGGCGTGTTCACCGCCCTGCCCTCGACCGGGGCGCGTGCCGTCGTGCTGAAAGCCTCGGGACCGCATTTCTGCGCAGGGCTCGATCTGGTCGAACACGGTCGCGAAGAGCGCAGCCCCGCCGAGTTCATGCGTATCTGCCTGCGCTGGCACGAGGCCTTCAACAAGATCGAATATGCCGGACTGCCGGTCATTGCGGCGCTGAAAGGCGCGGTTGTGGGCGGCGGTCTGGAACTCGCCTCGTCGGTCCATATCCGCGTGATGGACGAAACCACCTATTTCGGGCTGCCCGAGGGCCAACGCGGTCTTTTCACCGGTGGCGGCGCGACTATCCGCGTGCCCGCGTTGATCGGCAAGGCGCGCATGGTGGACATGATGCTGACCGGGCGGTTGTATTCAGGGGATGAGGCGGTGAATGTCGGCCTTGCCCAATACCGTGTCGCCGATAGCGAGGCGAAAGCCTACGAACTTGCCCGCACCGCCGCGCAGAACACGCCCTTGTCGAATTTTGCCGTCTGCTCGGCGATTTCCCACATGCAGAACATGTCTGGTTTCGATGCAGCCTATGCCGAGGCGATGGTCGCTGGCATCGTCAACACGCAAGAAGCGGCGAAGGGACGGCTCAGTTCGTTCGCGCGTGGCACGGCCAACAAGATCAAACCGGACTGATCAATCGACCGGACGGATCAGCTTTTTCTCGAGCACCCGCAGAACGTTCGCCAGATCGTGCCCGCGCTTGAGAATGCGTCCGTCCATCCCGATTACCGAATACTGTCCCTGCGCATTGCGCATCTTCGGACGCTTCTCGATGCTGTAGAGTGGATGTTCTGCGGCGCGGCGAAAGACCGAGAACACCGCGACCTCTCGCAAGAACGACATGCCATAATCCCGCCATTCACCCGCGGCGACCATGCGTCCATAGACGGAAAGGATCAGGCCAAGCTCGCTTCGGTCGAAGGCGACACGGTCATTTGGCTGGGACGTCCCGAAGGCTGCATTCATCATGAAGAAATGGTGACACCGGATCGTTTGGCGATCAACGAAAAACAATCATCGTAGTCAGCCTCGGCGTCGCCCTGCCATCCGCTCGAGCGTGCCATCACGCCACATCGCCTTATGCAGCCCGACCATCACGATATGTCCGGCGATCAACGCCAGCATCAGCCAACCCAATTCGCCATGCAGCGCATCGCCCACCGCGACCATCCACGTGATCGGAGTTTCCCGCGCGGCGAAGATCTCGAACCCGAACGGGGAGAAGGCGCGCTCGGAGCCATAAGACCGCAAGATCGCCGCTGCAGGAACGGTGAACATCACGACATAAAGCGCCAGATGACCCATTCGCGCGCCGAGCCCCAGCACCCCCTCGCCATGTGCAGGACGATTGCCGCGATTGGCAAACGCCCAGATTAGACGCATCACAGTAAGCAGGAACAGCACTGTCCCGACCATCTGATGGGACCCCGTGAAGAACGACACAAGCGGCGTTCGTCCCAAGATTTCACGCAGCACCATACCGATGAACTGCCACAGCAGCAGCGCCGCCATGCCCCAATGCAGAAAGCGCGTGACGCGGCCATACCGGTCTGGCGTATCGCGAAGCGGCAGTGGCGGAACGGCGGGGGAGGACATCGGATACTCCTGAAGGGCAATCGGTTTCGGAATTGGCTGTGCCAGAACTAGGTTCAGCCATCCCGACCCGAAAGCCCCCGATTGTCGCACTCACACGGATGTGCGCTGACTTGCCTGCTTAGTTGGCGCGCTGGCGTGATCGGAACGGCAAAGGGGCAACCGGTATTCCGTCTTCAAGCAATTTGCGGGCGTCTTCCAGTTTCGCCTCGCCATGGATCGCGCGGGTCGGGGCGCTGCCGTCATGCATCGCGCGGGCCTCGGCGGCAAAGGACATACCGACGTAATCCGAGTTTTCCTCGACTTGCCGACGCAGGTCTTCGAGCGCCTTTTCCTGCGGGTTGCGGGGCGTGTGCAGATCGCGCTTGGCCTCGGATGTCGCGACACCGGGGGCCATCAGAGCCTTTTCGACCGAAACCGATCCGCATTGCGTGCAAGTCACCTGCCCCGCCTTCTTCAGGGTGTCGAACCCCTCGGATGAGCGGAACCAGCCATCGAAGTGATGGTCGTTCTCGCAGCGTAGGTTATAGCGGATCATGGCAGGCTCCTTTCCCTGTAGATATCAGGGTTCGCGCCGGCTTATACAAGCCTGCCACGCGCAAGGTCGAGGATGCGTTGCACCAGCGCCGTGGGATCGCCCGCGCGGGCAAGCAGTTGATCCCTAGCCATATTACCCATGGATTTCTGCCGTGCCGGATCGGCCACCAGTGCGGTCAGATCATGCGGCAGGTCGGCGGCCAGACTTTCCGCCGCCGCCCCCGCAGCCCCCAGATCGGCATAGTCGGCAGCGTGATTTTCGACATGCGGGCCATGCAGGATGGCGCAGCGCCAGGCGGCCGGTTCCCACGGGGTATGCCCGCCACGGTCGTTATAGGAACCGCAGGTGACGCATATTCCGGCAGCGGCATACCATTGTGCCATCTCGCCCAAAGTATCGGCCAGCAACACCCCCGCATCCAGCCCTCCACCACGGCTGCGACGGACAAACTCTACCCCGCGGGCGGCCAGAAGATCCGCCACCGCATCACCACGTTCAGGGTGACGCGGAGCAAGGATCAGACGCAAGGCGGGTGCGGATTGGCGCGCGGCCAGATAGGCGTCCAGTACGATCTCGTCCTCACCTTCATGGGTCGAGGCCGCAAGC
The DNA here is from genome assembly GCF_009711225.1 of Paracoccus aestuariivivens. Taxonomy (GTDB): domain Bacteria; phylum Pseudomonadota; class Alphaproteobacteria; order Rhodobacterales; family Rhodobacteraceae; genus Paracoccus; species Paracoccus aestuariivivens. The sequence continues at coordinate 628,063 of NZ_WMIE01000001.1, forward strand.
ACGGTCAGCGCGCGGGCAGGGCTGTCGGGAACAGGCTCGACGCGCGACGGCCCGACCAGCTTCAGGTTCAGGCGCGAGCAGACCGCTTCGGGCCGAAGTCCAAGCCGCAAAAGTCGCTCCTCGCTGCCGGTATCCTGCGCCGAAAGGGCGGCAAGCCGCGCCAGCATCGGGCGGATCAGCCCCGGAACCTTGCCCCAACGCGCAGCGGACCGCGCCGAGATCCGCGCACCGACAACGACCTGCGCCACGCCGCGCGCGTCAGCCTGCGCCGAGCGGTTGGGCCACAACTCGTTCTCGACCGTCACCAGAACCGAAGGCTCGATCCTTTGCAGGAACCGTTCGAGCACCTGAGGCACATCCAAAGGCGCAAGCACGGCCGTATAGCCCAATTTGCGCGCCAAGGCCCGTCCGGTGCGGCTGTTCGTGGTCACGGTCAGGGGCAAATCCCCCGCCAGCGCCTCGATCAGGACGCGGGCCGAATTCAGTTCACCGACGCTGGCCGCGTGCAGCCAAATGCCTCCCGGAACGATATCCGGGCCGGTCAACGCCAGACGCTCGCGCAGATCCGCGCCGGAAAACGGCGCAGCAAGGCGCAGGGCGAAGCCCGCAAGGGCTGTCGCGCTACGCCAAATCACGTCCGGTGTTCCTTCCAGCGGGTCAGGATGTCGGCCTCCGTTCAGGACAGGGAAAGCCTAGCCCCCCATCCCGACAGGATCAACGCAGCGCGGACTGTGCCGCAGCGCGAATGGCGCGGATGTTCTCGCCATATGGATTGCTGTTCGAGACAGAGCCGCCCTTGAACACCGCCGAACCGGCGACCAGCACATCAGCCCCCGCCTCGGCGACCAGCGGCGCGGTGGTCGGATCGACACCGCCGTCGATCTCGATATGGACCGGACGGTCACCGATCATGGCGCGCAGGGTGCGAACCTTTTCGACCTGGCTGCGGATGAATTTCTGCCCGCCGAATCCGGGGTTGACGGTCATGATGCAGACAAGATCCACATCGTCCAGCAGACCCTTGGCCGCCTCGACCGGAGTGCCGGGGTTCAGCGCAAGGCCCGCTTTCGCACCGGTAGCGCGGATCGCCTGCAAGGTGCGGTGGATATGCGGACCTGCCTCAAGATGGGCGGTGATGAAATCGGCACCCGATTCCGCGAAGGCGTCGATGTACTGATCCACCGGCGAGATCATCAGGTGGACGTCCATCACGCCCTTGATATGCGGGCGGATCGCCTTGCAGGTCGAGGGACCGAAAGTGATGTTCGGCACGAAATGCCCGTCCATCACATCGACATGGATCCAGTCGGCACCTTCGGCCTCGACGGCTTGGATCTCTTGGCCGAAATTCGCGAAATCAGCGGAGAGGATCGAGGGGGCGATCTTGATGCTGCGGTCGAAGCTCATGGCACGTCCTTCCTGCGGCTGCCGTCAATGTCGAGCCCGCCGGAAAAGACGCGGCTGGCGCGGATGTCGGCCTCCGTTATCGTGGAAAGCGATTTGGCGTCAACCACACCTGCTGCGGAAAACAGCCGGTTTGCCTGACGTAATCGTGCGCGGTCGAGCGCGTTCCGGATGCTGCGGGCATTGGCGAAATGCGGCTGTTCGCGACGCAGGCGGATATATTCCCGCATCGCAGCCCCCCCCGCTTCGTCGAAGCCGTACCCCTGCGCATCCAGCATCGCGCCCGATATGCGCCCCAGTTCCTCGTCTGAGTAATCGGGAAACTCGATGTGATGCGCGATGCGCGAACGGAACCCCGGATTGGCCGAAAAGAAGCGGTCCATCCGGTCGGCATAGCCCGCCATGATCACGACCAGATCGTCGCGGTTATTCTCCATGACCTGCAACAGGATCTCGATCGCCTCCTGCCCGTAGTCACGTTCATTGTCGGGTTTATACAGGTAATAGGCCTCGTCGATGAACAGGACGCCGCCCATCGCCTTCTTCAGCACTTCCTTGGTTTTGGGGGCGGTGTGGCCGATATATTGTCCGACCAGATCGTCCCGGGTGACGCTGACCAGATGCCCCTTGCGGACATAGCCCAGCCGATGCAGCAGACCGGCCATTTTCAACGCGACGGTGGTCTTGCCGGTCCCCGGATTGCCGGTGAAGGACATGTGCAAAGTCGGGGTTTCATGGGCCAGGCCAAGCTGACGCCTTGCCCGATCCACCAGCAGCAGCGCCGCAGTTTCGCGGATACGCTCCTTGACCGGAGCCAGCCCGATCAATTCGCGGTCCAACTCGTCCAGAATCTCGCGCACGCCCGAGGATTCGTATTCCGCCCTCAGATCGACTGTCGTCGCTGCATTCCCGTCCATCGGCCTATTCTCCGTTGCAGACGCCCATTCGGAGCGGCGGGGGCCGGCTGCCCCCGCCTTCGATCAAGGAACCATCTCATGCGTGTAGCGCATCGAGCGGCCATCAACCTCTTGCCGCCACGTCCGGAACGACGGCTCACGCGCGGGGCGGTTCACGATGAAGGACATCATCACCGTTTCCCATCCGCGCGAACTGTCGAAGGCGTTGATTCGGATATAGGCGTCGCCCTGCTCCTTGCGGCAATCATCCAGTTCGATCATCACGCCCTTGGCATCCTTGAGGTCGAACATCGGATGGCCCCACATCTCCCAATAGGTGTTCCGGGGGTGCGGCTCGTCGGTATATTCGATCCCGACCGCCCAGCCCCGCGACAGGATATATTCGACCTGATCGCGGATCTGGTTGTCGTCGAGATCGGGCAGGAACGAAAAACAGCCCTGAGTGATACGCATATTCCCCTCCCTTAGCTGACGGATGCGGTCGGAACGAAGTCCGAGGTGTCGGTGGGCGTGTAGTTGAAGGTGATGTTCCCCCAGGTGTCCAAGGCAGCCTCCAGCGGCTTGCACCATTTCGCGGCCTTGCGCAGTACTTCGAGACCTTCATTCGCGATATCAATGCCCTCGTTGCGGGCCAGAACCATGGCCTCCAGCGCCACGCGGTTCGCGGTCGCCCCGGCCTGAATGCCCATCGGATGCCCGATGGTGCCGCCGCCGAATTGCAGGACCACATCGTCGCCGAACAGGTCGATCAGCTGATGCATCTGCCCGGCATGGATGCCGCCCGAGGCGACCGGCAGCACCCGTTTCAGGTTCGCCCAATCCTGCTCGAAGAAGATGCCGCGCGGCAGATCGACGGGGTTATGCATCTCGCGGCAGACATTGTAATAGCCCTGCACGGTCATCGGGTCGCCCTCCAGCTTGCCGACGGCGGTGCCGCAATGCAGGTGATCGACCCCCGCCATGCGCAGCCATTTCGCGATCACGCGGAAGCTGATGCCGTGGTTCTTCTGGCGCGTATAGGTGCCATGCCCGGCGCGGTGCATATGCAGGATCATGTCATTCTGCCGCGCCCAGTTGGATATGGACTGCGTCGCCGTCCAGCCGATGATCAGATCGACCATGATGATGACCGAGCCAAGTTCTTTGGCGAATTCGGCGCGGCGGTACATCTCCTCCATCGTGCCGGCGGTAACGTTCAGGTAATGGCCTTTGACCTCGCCGGTGACGGCGGTGGCCTTGTTCACCGCCTCCATGCAGTAAAGGAACCGGTCGCGCCAATGCATGAAGGGCTGCGAGTTGATGTTCTCGTCATCCTTCATGAAGTCGAGGCCGCCCTTCAGCCCCTCATAGACGACGCGGCCATAGTTCTTGCCCGAGAGGCCCAGCTTGGGCTTGGTCGTCGCGCCCAGCAGCGGGCGGCCGAACTTGTCCAACCGCTCGCGCTCGACCACGATGCCGGTGGGCGGGCCGGAGAAGGTTTTCAGATAGGCGACGGGGAAGCGCATGTCCTCGAGCCGCGCGGCCTTCAGCGGCTTGAAGCTGAAGACATTGCCGATGATCGAGGCGGTCACATTGGCGATCGAGCCTTCCTCGAACAGGATCAGGTCATAGGCGACGTAGCAGAAATATTGCCCCGGCGTTCCCGGCACCGGCTCGACCTTGTAGGCTTTCGCGCGATATTGGTCGCAGGCGGTCAGCCGATCGGTCCAGACCACCGTCCATGTCGCAGTCGAGCTTTCTCCGGCAACGGCAGCTGCCGCCTCGATGGGGTCCACGCCCTCCTGCGGCGTGATGCGAAAAAGCGCGAGGATATCGGTATCCTTCGGCTCGTAATCGCCGTCCCAATAGCCCATCTGGGCGTATTTCAACACGCCCGCCGCGTAGCGCTTTTTGGCGTCGGTAATCTGGGTCTTGGACATCTCGTTCATCAGACTTCCTCCCTATGCGGCCTTCGAGCCGGTGATGGCCGGGTCCAACGCCCCCGACGCGTAGCGTTTGGCCATCTCGTCCATCGGGATGACCCGGATCTTGCTGGCATGACCCGCGGTGCCGAAGCGTTCGAACCGGTCGCGGCAAAGCGCGGTCAGTTCCTTCATCGCGGGGATCATGAATTTGCGCGGATCGAATTCGTCGGGGCGGTCGCGGGCGACCTTGCGGAAATGCCCGGTCATCGCCATGCGGCAATCGGTGTCGATATTCACCTTGCGAACGCCGTGGCGGATGCCGCGTTCGATTTCCTCGACCGGGACGCCGTAAGTCTGAGGCATCACGCCGCCGGATTGGTTGATCAGGTCCTGCAAATATTGCGGCACGCTGGATGATCCATGCATGACCAGATGCGTGCCGGGTAGGCGCTGATGGATCGCCTCGATCACATGCATCGCGAGGATGTCGCCATCGGGTTTGCGACTGAATTTATAGGCGCCGTGGCTGGTGCCGCAGGCAATCGCCAAGGCGTCGCAACTGGTCCGCAGGACAAAATCCACCGCTTGGTCGGGATCGGTCAGAAGCTGGGAGTGATCAAGCTTCCCCTCCGCCCCCGAGCCGTCCTCGGCAGCGGCCTCGCCGGTTTCCAAGGAACCCAGCACGCCCAGCTCACCTTCGACCGAGGCCCCGACCGCATGGGCGGCCTCGGCGACCTTCGCCGTCACGCCGACATTATAGTCGTAATCGGCGGGGGTCTTCATATCCTCCAACAGCGAGCCGTCCATCATCACCGAGGTGAAGCCGTGCCGGATCGCGGACATGCAGGTAGCAAGATTATTGCCGTGATCCTGATGCAGGCAGATCGGGATGGTCGGGTTCATCTCGGCCAAGGCCTCGACCATGCGGCGCAGCATGATGTCCCCGGCGTAGGACCGCGCTCCGCGCGAGGCTTGCAGAATCACCGGCGCATCGACCTGCGCCGCCGCCTGTAGGATCGCGAGGCCCTGTTCCATATTGTTGATGTTGAAGGCAGGCACGCCGTAGCCATGCTCGGCGGCGTGGTCCAGAAGCTGTCTCAGCGTGATAAGGGCCATCACTTTCCTCCCCGGATCAGTTGATTGGCAAGTTCAGCGGTCGCGTCAGTGGTGATGCCGAAATGGCGGTAAAGCTCGGGGGCGGGGGCGGATGCGCCAAAGCCCGTCATGCCGATGAAGCCGTCGCCGGGGCGCAGGAACAGACCGTCCCAACCCTGCCGGATCAGCGCCTCGATGCCGATGCGGGGGGCTTGGCCAAGGACGGCCTCGCGTTCCTCGGCGGGGCGAGCGGCGAAAAGCTCGAAACAGGGGGCCGAGACGACCGCCGCCCGCAGCCCCTGCCCCGCCAGCATGTCAGAGGCCGCCAGAGCAAGCTCGACCTCGGAGCCCGTCGCGATCAGCGTCACGTCGCGCGGCCCATCCGTGTCGCGGAGGACATAGGCCCCTTGCCTCGTCAGGTTCTCTGGCGCGGCATCCCGCACCGTCGGGAGGTTCTGGCGCGAGAGGCACAGGACCGAAGGCGTTCTGGGCGCGGTCAGGGCGATCTCCCATGCCTCGGCGGTCTCGATAGCGTCGGCGGGGCGAAAAACCAGCACATTGGGAATGGCGCGTAGGGCCGCGACATGCTCGACCGGCTGGTGGGTCGGACCGTCCTCGCCCAGACCGATGCTGTCATGGGTCATCACATGGATGACCGGCACCCCCATCAGCGCCCCCAGCCGGATCGCGGGGCGGGAATAGTCGCTGAAGGCCAGAAAGGTCCCGCCATAGGGGATCAGCCCGCCATGCAACGCGATGCCGTTCATCGCCGCCGCCATGCCGTGCTCGCGGATACCGTAATGGATGTAGCGGCCCGTACGGTCAGCGGCGGTCACCGCTGTCATCCCCTTGGTGCGGGTGTTGTTCGAACCGGTCAGGTCCGCCGAGCCGCCCACGGTATTCGGGAGCACGGCGTTCACCACCTCTAGCGCCATTTCGCTGGATTTGCGGGTAGCGACCTTGGGCCGGTCATTCGCCAGCGTCTGGCAAAAGGCGGCGATAGCCTGACGTAGCTGGATGGCGGCGGGCGCGGTCAGCGAGGCAGTGACATCGGCCTTGAGAGGGGAACGGTTCAGCCGCTCCTGCCAAGCCAACCGCGCCTTTGCCCCCCGCGCAGAGACAGAGCGCCAGGAGTCGAGGATCTCCTGCGGTAGCGCGAAGGGTTCGTATGTCCAGCCCAGATGGGCACGGGCAGCAGCGATCTCGGCAGCACCCAAAGGCGCACCATGCACGTCATGACTGCCCTGCTTGTTCGGTGCGCCATAGCCTATCACGGTGCGGCAGGCGATCAGCGAAGGTCGATCATCCTGGCGGGCAGCGGTAATCGCGGCAGCCACCGCCTCGCGGTCATGACCGTCCACCGCCTGCACATGCCAGCCCGAGGTCGCAAACCGCGCCTGCTGGTCGGTCGAGGTCGAAAGCCCGGTCCCGCCGTCGATGGTGATGCGGTTGTCGTCCCACAGAACGATCAGCCGCCCCAGCCGTTGATGACCGGCGAAGTCGATGGCCTCGTGGCTGATCCCCTCCATCAGGCAGCCATCACCGCATATGACATAGGTCCAGTGATCGACCAGATCATCACCGAAGCGTGCGTTCATCATGCGCTCGGCCAAGGCCATGCCGACGGCGGTAGAGATGCCCTGCCCCAGCGGGCCGGTGGTGGTCTCGATCCCCTTGGCATGGCCGTATTCGGGATGCCCCGCCGTGCGCGAGCCAAGCTGGCGAAAGGCGCGCAGCTGGTCCATGCCCATATCGTCGTAACCCAGCATGTGGTTGATCGCATAGACCAGCATCGAACCATGCCCCGCCGACATCACGAAACGGTCGCGGTCAGGCCATTTGTCATCCGAGGGATCAATCCGCATGAAACGGTTGAACAGGACCGTCGCCACATCGGCCATGCCCATCGGCGCGCCGGGATGGCCGGATTTCGCGGCCTCGACCGCATCCATCGCCAAGACGCGGATCGCGGTCGCCATCGCGGCTTCCTGATCGGAGTGGACGGGTGCCATCTGGTTCATCGCAATTCTCCTTTCACGCGCGTTTCGAGTCGTTGAACATACGCAGGATGATCGGCGTCAGGATCAGCTGCACGGCGAGGTCCAGTCGCGGGCCGGGGATGACGATCGAATTCGCCCGGCTCATCCACGAACCGTGGATCATCGAGGTCAGATAAGGAAAATCGATGCCGCGCGGATTGCGGAACCGGATCACCACAAGGCTTTCGTCATGGGTCGGAATCCAGCGTGCGATGAACGGGTTCGAGGTATCGACGACCGGAACGCGCTGGAAGTTGATGTCGGTCTGGGTGAATTGCGGGCAGATTACATGGACGTAGGCATGCATCCGGCGCAGGATCACATCGGTGACGGCCTCGGTCGAATAGCCCCGACTGGCTTTGTCGCGATGGATCTTCTGGATCCATTCCAGATTGATGACCGGAACGACACCGATTTTCAGATCGGCATATCGGGCGATGTCCAACTCGTCGGTTTTGACCGCTCCGTGCAGGCCTTCGTAGAACAGCAGATCGGAGTTCGGCTGGAAGTCCGACCACTCGCTGAACGTGCCGGGTGGTGTGCCCCAGATTTCGGCCTCGCGGTCGTCATGGACGTAATGACGGGTGCGACCCATGCCGGTTTCGCCATAGGTGCGGAAGACGTCTTCCAGCGTGGCAAGCTCGTTCGCGTCGATGCTGAAATGGCTGAAGGTGTGATCGCCCGCCTCGGTCCGGCGTGCCAGTTCGGCCTTCATTTCCGCACGGTCGTAGCGATGGAACGCGTCGCCCTCGATCGCGACGGATTTGATGCCCTCGCGCCGGAAAATCTGGTCGAAGGTGTTCTTGATCGTCGTTGTCCCTGCGCCAGACGAGCCGGTAACGGATATGATCGGATGCTTCTTGCTCATGGCTCTCTTCCCTCAGGCACGAAATAGACCGCGATTGCCGAACAGGGCCGAAACCTCGGTGTCTGGCAGATCGTGATAGGCGGCGATGCGGGCGACCTTCTCGGTCGAGCCGAACACGAAGGGCGTGCGTTGATGCAGTGTTCCCACGGTTTGCATGAGGATCGGCTCGCAGGCATCGCTGGCCTGACCGCCTGCCTGCTCGATCAGGAAGGCGATGGGGCCGCATTCGTACAGCATCCGCAGCCGCCCGCGTTCGTAGCCTTTGCGGGCATCCGAGGGGTACAGGAATACGCCCCCCCTGATCAGGATGCGATGCGCTTCGGCGACCAGAGACGCGATCCAGCGCATGTTGAAGTTCGTCTCGCGCGGGCCGTCGAGACCTGCAAGGCAATCATCGATATAGGCCCGGATCGGGCGCGACCAATGCCGGTAATTCGAGGCATTGATGGCAAACTCGAACGAGCAGTCAGGCATGACCAGCCGCGTCTCGACCAAGCGGAAGACGCCGGTGTCGGGGTCCAGCGCGTAATGCTGCACGCCGTCGCCAAAGGTGACCATCATTGCGCAGCGCGGGCCGTAGATGATGTAACCCGCCGCGATCTGCTGACGCATCGGGCGCAGGAAGCTGGCCTCGGATGTGGCCTCGTCGGGATAGATGGAAAAGATCGTTCCGATCGAGACATTGGTGTCGATGTTCGACGAACCGTCCAACGGGTCGATCGCGATCGCCAGACGCCCCGAGGGATTCAGCTCGATCGCGCTGTCCTGTTCCTCGGAAGCGAACCAGCGCAGCCCTGCACGCCCCAATGCCGAGCGGAACAGGTCATCCGCCAGAACGTCCAGCGCCTTTTGACCGTCACCATCCGAGTTGGTGCCGACAGGGCGACCCAATTCTCCGCCGCGACGGATCAGAACCGAAAGCTTAGCCCCTGCTTCGGCCAAGGCTTGCATCACCGGACGGAACTCACCCGGAATTTGCGTGGTATCGATGGACATTGCGGTCATCGTCCCCTCCCCAGGCCGGCTACCGTCCCTTGTTGTTGACACGGCCCCGCCTTCAGGAACATTTAATTAACCGGAAGTATCTTTCAGGAATTCCGAATGTCGCGCATCGATGCCATCACGTTACGCCAGCTTCGCGCCTTGCGGGCCGTCGTTGACACCGGATCGCTGACAGCCGCCGCAGCAGACCTTGGTCTTAGCCCGCCAGCCGTTCATGGCCAGTTGCGCGCACTAGAAGACCTGTTGTCGGCCCCCCTTGTGATCCGTGGCGAGCATGGCGCCTTCCGACCAACGGAGGAGGGCCGCGCCATGCTAGAGGCCGATGCGCAAATCGCCGTGGCGTTGGAAAGCGCGGCACGCCGAGTCGCAGCCTTGCAAAGCGGCCATATCGGGGCGGTGTCGCTGGGCGTCGTCTCGACCGGCAAGTACTTTGCGCCGCGCCTTGTGGCCGATCTGCGTCGTGCCATGCCCGATGTCGAGGTCACGTTGCGCATCGGAAACCGCGAGGCCGTGATCGCGTGGCTTGGCGCGCGGGCCGTCGATCTGGCGATCATGGGACGACCGCCGCGCAGTCCGGTCGTGATTGCCGAGCCCGTCGGCCCGCATCCGCACATCATCGTGGCCGCCCCCGACCACCCCTTGGCGAATGCGGACCCTGCGCTGCCGCAAGACCTGCTTGCCGAAACCTTCCTTGGCCGCGAGCGCGGTTCCGGAACGCGCATCCTGATGACGCGGTTTCTGGACCGGATCGGCGACGGCACCCCTTGGCGCATGGTCGAAATGGGCACGAACGAAACGATCAAGCAGGCGGTCATTGCGGGCTTGGGGATCGCGCTGATCTCGCTACATACCGTGACAGAGGAACTGCGCTCGGGGCGGCTGGTTTCGGTAAAGGCCATCGGCCTGCCGATCCAGCGCAGCTGGTTCTTGTTGCGGCGCGAGGATACGGCGCTGTCGCCCGCCGGATTGCGGGTGCATGACCATATCCGCGACCTGAACGGAGCGTTCCTGCCACAGGTCTGATCGCGCCCCCTTGGGCTTTTCCCGCCAAGCCTTATATTGGGGGCAACGCGCGCCGGCATATCGCTGCCCTGCGCATCTTATTCCGAAGGATTCACCATGGCTCAAACGAAGGACATTTCCTGGGACGACAATGTGTTGCCCTTCCAACTGGAGCATTCGGGCGTGCGCGGACGCGCGACCCGCGTCGGCCCGCTGCTTGAACATATCCTGTCACGGCACGATTATCCGCTGGCCGTCAGCGCCATGGTCGCCGAGCTTGTCACGCTGACCGCATTGATCGGCCCGACCATCAAGCTGCGCTGGAAACTGTCCCTGCAGGTGCGGGGCAACGGTGCCATCCGCACCATCGCCTCGGATTATTACGCCCCCGAAACCGAGGGCGGCCCCGCCCGCATCCGCGCATGGGCCAGCTTCGACGCCGACCGCCTGCGAGCCGACCAGAATGCCTTTTCGCAGATCGGCGAAGGCTATTTCGCCGTGCTGATCGATCAGGGCGAGGGCAACACCCCATATCAGGGGCTGACCCCGCTTGCGGGCGGCTCTCTGTCGGCATGTGCGCAGAACTATTTCGAGCAATCCGAGCAGCTGCCGACACGCTTCGAACTGACAGTCGGTCGGTCGCGTCTGGCCGGCCAGGCCGAAGATCACTGGCGCGCTGGCGGCATCATGCTGCAAACCCTGCCCGCGCAGCATCAGGTCGTCACCGAAAGCGGCGAGGCCCTGCAATCCGCCGACATCCTGCAAGGTGCCGAATCCGAGGACTGGAACCGCGCCAACATGCTGCTGACCACGGTCGAGCAAATGGAACTGGTCGATCCCAACCTGCCGCTGCCGAACCTGCTGTTCCGATTGTTCCACGAGGAACAGCCAACCGTCTTCGACCGTCAGGGTCTGCATTTCGGTTGCTCCTGCTCGCCGGATCGGGTGCGCGGAACGCTGTCGATCTATTCGGCCAAAGATATCGGCCACATGACGACCGAAGACGGCATCGTCACCGCCGATTGCCAGTTCTGCGGCGCACATTACGAATTCGACCCGCGTAGCCTTGGTTTCGAAGCAACGCTGGACGAGCATGGCAAACCCCTGCCCCCCGCAGAACAGGCCGCACAGTAACATGCTGACCGCGCCGCAAACCCTGCTGCGCGAACGGCTTTTGAAGGCCCTGTCGGTTCCGGCAGGGCCTTCCTCGGATTACGAACTGAACAGCCACGTTCCCGACAATGGCCATTTGCGTCCGGCCGGAGTGCTGGCTGCCTTCGACCGTCAGGGCCGACTGATCCTGACCAAACGGGCCAGCGGATTGCGTCACCATCCGGGCCAAATCTCGTTGCCCGGCGGCAAGGTCGAGTCCTTCGACACCGACCCTACAGCCGCCGCATTGCGCGAGGCGGATGAGGAAATCGGCCTGAAGCCATCGCAGGTCGAAATCCTTGGCACGCTGCCGCCACACCGCACCGTGACGAATTTCGCCATGACGCCGGTGCTGGGCCTGATCCGCGGCGACTTCACTCCGGTCCCCGAAACAGGCGAGGTCGACGAGGTTTTCGCCGTCCCCTTCGCGCATATCTCGGACCCCGCGAATTACCGCATCGAGCGCCGCCAATGGCGAGGCGACTGGCGCGCCTATTACGTCGCCCCTTACGGGCCCTATTACATCTGGGGCGCGACCGCGCGGGTTCTGCACGCATTGGCGGTCCGGTTGACGGCATGACACGGATTTCCGCTTCTTTCCTGAATGATTCCGGTCTGCGGCAGGTTCTGGCCGCACTGACGGATGCAGGCCATCAGGCTTTGATCGTCGGAGGCGCAGTCCGCAACTCGCTGCTGGACGAGCCGGTTTCGGACATCGACATCGCGACTTCGGCCCTGCCCGACGAAACCCGCCGCCTGACCGAGGCGGCAGGTCTGCGCGCCGTTCCGACCGGTATCGAACATGGCACGATCACCGTCGTCGCAAACGGCCATGGCTATGAGGTCACGACCTTCCGCCGCGATGTCGAAACCGATGGAAGACGCGCGGTCGTGGCTTTCTCGGATTGTATCGACGAGGACGCCCGACGCCGCGACTTCACGATGAACGCGCTTTACGCCGATTGGACGGGAAAAGTTTTTGATCCGGTCGGCGGCCTGCCCGACCTTGCCGCCCGCCGCCTTCGCTTTGTCGGCGAACCCCGCGCCCGCATCACCGAAGATTACCTGCGCATCCTGCGGTTTTACCGGTTCCACGCATGGTATGGCGCAAAAGGCGCCGCCGATCCTGCGGCCTTGGCTGCCTGCGCAGATCTGGCCTCCGGCCTGGACGGGATCTCGGCCGAGCGCATCGGTGCCGAGATGCGCAAACTGCTTGCCGCCCCGGACCCCGCCGAGTCCGTCGCGCTGATGCAGCAGGCAGGCATCCTTGCCCGCATCCTGCCCGGAGCAGACGGGCGCGACCTGCCCGCGCTCATTGCAGCCGAAGCGGCCTGCGGCCAACTGGCTGCATGGCCGTGCCGCTTGGCGCTGCTTGGCGCAGATGATGCCGTGTCCAAACTGCGCCTGTCGCGCGATGAAGCCACGCAGCAAAAGAAACTGGCCGAGGCTTTGGCCCTGCCTTTAGCCGAAGCGGCCTATCGTCACGGCGCGCGCATCGCGGAATCTGCCGCGCTGATCCTGCACGCGCGCGGCATTCCCCTTTGCCCCGATTGGCAGCAACGGATCGAACGGGCCACTGAAGCGCGCTTGCCGCTTACCGCCCGCGACCTGATGCCCGATCTGAACGGTCCCGCCTTGGGCGAGGCTTTGCGTCGGGCCGAAAATGCCTATATCGCAAACGACTTCACCTTGACGCGCGACCAGTTGCTACAGATCGCGCTGGAGACTTCGGCCATCTGAAAGGCTGACATTATGCATAATTATTTCGCCCGAATGATCGACGCCTTCCGTCCGGCGGATGGTCCTCCGCCCCGCACGCTGATGGCATTTTTCCGGTGGTGCCTGTCCGGCGCGTGGTCGGGACTGGCAATCGCGGGCTTTGCTTCGGCGCTCAGCGGTGTCGCGGACGTTCTGTCGGCGGTTTTCCTTGGTCGCGTCATCGACGCCGTGGTCACAACCCCCGTCGAACAGTTCTGGTCCGAGCAGGGCTGGCTGCTGGTGTCGTTCGTATTGTTCTTTCTGGTGGTCCGTCCGGCAATCGTCTGGCTTTCGACGGCCAGCTCCAGCGTCATCATCAACCCGAACGTCATGCCCTTGGTCTTGTCGCGGCTGCACCGCTGGACGATGGGCCATTCCGTGACCTTCTTTGACAACGACTTTGCCGGCCGCATCGCGCAAAAGCAGATGCAGACCGCACGGGCCGTCACCGATGTGGCCTCGGAAATGGTCAACGTCGTAGCTTTCGCGCTGGCCTCGGTGCTGGGCTCGGCGGCATTTCTGGTTTCGGTCGATGGCTGGGGCGCGCTGGCACTGATCGTCTGGCTGGGGTCTTACGTCGTGCTGATCCGGTACTTCATGCCCCGCATCCGCGAACGCTCGGCAGGGCGAGCATCGGCACGCGCGATGGTGACGGGACAGGTCGTCGATACGATCACCAATATCAAGACCGTCAAACTATTCGCCCATGCCGAGCACGAGGACCGCGCCGCGCTTGGCGCCATGGCCGGTTTCCGCGAAAGTGCATTGGATTTTGGCCGCGTCTCGACATGGTTCCGCCTGTCCCTGATGACGATCGCCGGAGCCCTGCCCGTCATCCTTGTCGGCGGCACAATGCTGCTGTGGCGGCAGGGGCTGGCGACTCCGGGCGATATCGCAGCTTCGGGGGCCATCGCGATGCGGCTGGCCCAGATGACCGGCTGGGTCAGCATGGCGCTGATGGGCGTCTGGGGCAGCATCGGCGAGGTCGAGGACGGGATGAAGACCCTGTCTCCGCCGCATAGCCTGACCGACGCGCCCGATGCGCTTGAACTGGGCCGCGTGGCTGGCCGGATCGATTTCGAACAAGTCGATTTCGCTTATGGCAAGGAAGGCGGCGGCATTCGCGAACTGGACCTGCATGTCGCTGCCGGCGAAAAGTTGGGTATCGTCGGTGCATCAGGAGCCGGCAAATCGACGATGGTTTCGCTGCTTCTGCGGCTTTACGATGTCGAGAAGGGTGCGGTCCTGATCGACGGGAATGACCTGCGCAAGGTCACGCAAGAAAGCCTGCGTCGCAATATTGCCATGGTCACGCAAGAGACCGCGATGTTCAACCGCTCGGCCTATGACAATATCCTGTATGGTCGTCCCGACGCGACCAAGGTCCAGATCATCGCCGCAGCAAAAGCCGCCGAGGCGCACGATTTCATCCTGAACCTGCGCGATCACGCGGGTCGCACCGGCTACGACGCCCATCTGGGCGAACGCGGAGTGAAGCTGTCGGGCGGGCAACGGCAGCGCATCGCCTTGGCCCGCGCGCTGTTGAAGGATTCACCCATTCTGGTACTGGACGAAGCCACCAGCGCGCTCGACAGCGAGGTCGAGGCGCAGGTTCAGGACGCGCTGCACCGCGCCATGCGGGGCAAGACTGTTCTGGCCATCGCGCATCGTTTGTCCACCATCGCCGAGCTGGACCGTATCGTCGTGCTTGAATCCGGCCGGATTGTCGAACAAGGCACACATAGCGAATTGCTGGCGCTGAACGGCACTTACGCCCGCTACTGGAACCGCCAATCGGGCGGTTTCCTTGGAACTGATGACGACGAGACGACCGAGGCTGCCGAGTGACCCATTGGACGATCGAGCGACTGGGCCGCAAAGGCGATGGTGTTGCCATCCGCGATGACGCACGCGCATTGGCCGCCCTGACCCTGCCCGGCGAGGTGATCGAAGGCGAGGTTGTGGAGGGTCGCATCGCGGCCCCGCGCATCATCACCCCTTCAGCGGATCGGGTGCGCCCAGCCTGTCAGCACTATCGTGCATGTGGTGGCTGTTCGCTGATGCATGGATCGGACGACTTCGTGAAAACATGGAAGGTCGGCGTCGTCACCGAGGCCTTGCGTGCGCAGGGGCTGACTGCGCCGGTCGCTGGCGTGCATGTCTCGCCACCGCGGTCGCGCAGACGCGCGGTCCTGTCGGGACGGCGCACTAAAAAGGGCGCTCTGCTGGGATTCCATGCCCGCGCCTCGGAAGTGATCGTCGATATCTCCGACTGCCATGTCCTGCGTCCCGCGATCCAGAAGGCACTGCCTTTGCTGCGCGAGATCGTCGTGGTCGGTGCTTCGCGCGCGGGCGAGTTGTCACTGACCGTGACCGAAACCCGCTCGGGTCTGGATGTGACCGTGACCGGCGGCAAGACGATGGAACCCGCCCTGTTCGAGGCACTGGCCGCGCTGGCCGACAAGGGCGATCTGGCTCGTTTGACATGGGGCGATCAGCCGATCACCCGCCGTCCGCCCGCAATCGCGTTTGGTCGGGCGCAGGTCACGCCGCCTCCGGGCAGTTTCCTGCAAGCCACCGCCGAGGGCGAGGCTGCGCTTTTAGCGGTGATCCGCGACATCACGCGTGGTGCGAATCGCATCATCGAGCTGTTCGCGGGTTGCGGCACCTTTACCCTTCCGCTGGCCGAAACCGCCGAGATCCACGCTATCGAGGGCTTGCCCGCCCCACTTCAGGCAATGGACGCCGCGGCGCGCAAAGCAGGCGGATTGCGCCGAATCACGACCGAGATACGCGACCTTGCGCGTCGTCCGCTTCTGATCGACGAACTGGGCTATGACGCGATTGTGATCGACCCGCCGCGGGCCGGTGCAGAGCCACAGGCCCGCGAAATCGCGAAATCCAAGGCAGGGGTTCTGGCATGGGTCAGTTGTGATCCGGTAACTTTCGCCCGCGATGCGCGAATTCTTGCCGAGTCCGGTTGGGAGATTTCCCGCCTTTTCGTAATCGACCAGTTTCGTTGGTCACCTCACGTCGAAACTGTGGCGGAAATTCGCCGACGCTAGCGATATTTTTACCTGTATGGTATTCAACTGCTCAATGAAAACGGTGCGCAAGCACGCAGAGGGCAGTGATGATACGGGCATTTCGCGCATTGATCGCGGTGTTCGCAGTTTCGCTATTGGCAAACTGCGGCGGCGATAGCAGCCAACCGGCAAGCAGCAAGTTCAAAACCTATCACGGGCCTCCGGTCACGCAGGTCGTGGTCAAGAAGTCCGAACGCAAGTTGTATCTCATCAGCGGTCGTTCGGTCCTGAAGGGATACGAGATCGATCTTGGCAACCAGCCTCTTGGTCACAAGCAATACGAAGGCGACGGCAAGACGCCGGAAGGCGTCTACTTCATCGACCGCAAGAACCCGCGAAGTCGGTATCACCTGTCGCTTGGGATTTCCTATCCGTCGACCGAAGATGTTGCCCGGGCAGCGATGATGGGTCTGCGGCCCGGCGGCGATATCATGATCCACGGCCTCGGCCCGGAGGGGCGGGCCATCAACCGACCCGATTGGACCGCCGGTTGCATCGCGGTCACCGATGAAGAGATCGAAGAAATCTTCGCCATGATCAATCCCGGCGTTCCGATCTTTATCTACCCGTGACACCACCCGCAACGACCAGCAAAGAAAAGGCCCCGGAGACGATCCGGGGCCTTCCTTATTCCGTCGGCATCGGCCCGAGCCGGGATCAGAGTCCCGGAGCCGAGGCCACGTTGTAGCCTCCTGCTGCGATCGGGGTCGTCGCGCCGCTACCGGCGGTCAGCAGAACCCACCAGATCTTACCCGAGGGCTCCTGGAACCAGCCGACACCGAATTCGGTCGCGCGCGGGTCCATGATGACGTCGCGGGTGTCACGGTTCTGCATCCACGCGTTCAGGGTGGTGATCTCGTTTTCGTAGGTTTCCGAGATGTTCTCGCCGATCAGGTGGCCCATATAGCCTTGGCGCCGAATCCGGTCGAGCGGCGACGATCCATCCGAACCGAAATGCCACGCGCGGTTCTGCGCAGCCATGTCGCGGGCGTGGGCCTTGGAGGCAACATCCAGCATCGGGTTCTGCATCAACGGAGGCGCGCCGACATTCGCGCGAAGCTGGTTGATCTGCCCGGCGACACGGCCGGGAATCTCGGCCTCTTCGCGCGGCGTGATCTTATAGGCCACGGGAATCGGTTTTCCGTCCGGACCAAGTTGGGGTTGCTGCGACTGGCAGGCCGTCAGCGCCAGCACCGACAGCAGCGCAACGGTGGCAAGTTTCATCATCTGTATCTGTCCCGCAAGATATTTTGCCGCAAGCAATACAAAACCGCGCGCAAGCCTTCAAACCCAAGATTGCGTGAGCGCAACATAGTGCGACCAGGATGCGACAATGACGCGAGTTTGAATTGCAAGCGACCACACCTGCGCGTAATTGCCCTAACCAGGACGACCTCAACAAAAAATTGGGCAGTGACGGCCGCGCAGGCGGTCCATGAAATATTCAGGAGCGTTACATGATTACCCCGAAGAATCCGGTTTCGCGCCGGAATTTTCTGACCACCTCGGTGGCTCTGGGGGCAGCCGGACTTGCCGCGCCGGCGATTGCCCAGTCGATCGACCCCTATACCGGTCTGCCCCTGCAAGGCACCGGCGGTGGCGCGACCCCCGATGCGGGCATGGTCCAGTATGACAATACGCAGGACTCGCGCCGCAATATCTCCAGCTTCCGCATGCAGGACTGGCAGCCCTATTTCAGCAACCTGACCAACGGCGCGATTCTGGTCGATCTGACCTCGCGCGCGCTTCATTACTGGTCCGAGGATCAGTCGGTCTACAAACTGTTCCCGACTTCGGTCCCGGTCAGTGCAGACCTGACCCGCACCGGTCGTACCGAGATCATCAAGAAGGTCAAGGGCCCGACATGGTCGCCCACCCCCGAGATGAAAAAGCGCAACCCGGAATGGCCCGACTTTGTGCCTGCCGGTCCTGACAACCCGTTGGGCACGCATGCATTGTGGCTAAGCTGGCAATATTACCGCATCCACGGCACGCACGACACGCGCAAGATCGGTCGCAAATCCTCGAACGGCTGCATCGGGCTTTACAACGAGCACATCCAGCAGCTTTACGATCTGACCAATGTCGGCACGCAAGTGCTGTTGATCTGACGCCGGATTCCAGAATCAAAAACCCCGGATCGCAGCCCGCGATCCGGGGTTTTTTAACCTTTTCACCTACCCATCGTCGCTATTGCAGCATTCGCCGACCTACGGGATGTCGAAGTCCGCACCTGCCCGCTACCGGACGACAAACTGGAGACCAAATGGTGATCCGTTGAGGCGCCATTGGTCCGAACCCAACGGCGAACGCGCTGAAGTGGCCTCGATCTCGCCAAGAATGATTTCCAGATCCACGCCGCGAACTCGGAGGGACGCGCCATTGTCCGGAAGCGGCCTCCCCGCACGCGCTTCTTGGCGTTCATCTCCGGACTTGCGCCGTGCGTCGTGGCCATGGAAGCCTGCGCCATATGGCATCACTGGGCGCTCTGGGTCACGAGGTCCGACCGATTCCGCCGATTTATGTGCAACCGTTTGTAAAGAGCCAGAGTGAAGCGGAAAAGAAAACGATCCGGTGAATCGTTTTCCCGCTGAACGATGTGGTGGCGATCACGGAGGCCGACGATGCGCACGGTTCCCGTGAGGTCGTCGGAGCAGCAAGCCCTTGCCATGCTGTTCCGGACCCGCAAGTGAGACCCAGCGGATCGCCTCACGGGATCCCGACCGTCAGGCCGCCGAAAGCCACATCCGCTTCAGCGCCCCCGGCACTGCCGAGACCGAGCACGTAGCCTAAGCCCACTTCGGAAAGGAAAATTCCGGCCCGGATTGGACTTCTGCAACAACGCCGATCACAGCCCTCACCTGATCAGAAACAGCCGCTTGCTTCTGCGACGGCCCGATCGATCCGAAGGTTCAGATCCAGCCACCCAGATTCTCCTGAATGATCGTCGTCAGCACATTGATATGGTCGGGTTCGGCATTCAGACAGGGGATATAGGTGAAGTTCTTGCCGCCAGCATGCACGAAGGCCTCGCGGATCTCGCCCTGAATTTCCTCGAGCGTCTCGATACAATCCGCCGAGAAGGCCGGAGAGATCACCGCGATATCGGTAATGCCCTGACGCGCCAATTCGGCGACATGCTTGACTGTGTAGGGTTGAAGCCATTCCTCGCGGCCAAAGACCGATTGGAAGGTCGTGTCGATGACTTCCGGCCCCCAACCCAGCCGTTCTGCCAGCAGACGCGAGGTCTTCTGGCACTGGCAATGGTAAGGGTCGCCCTGCGTCAGATAACGCTTTGGCATGCCATGATAACTTGCCACCAGTTTGCGGGGCGTCGCGCCGCCCAAGGCGCGCTCGACAGAGTTGGCCAGTGCGTCAATGTAATCGGGCCGGTCGAAATAGGGCGCGGTCGTGCGGGCAGCGGGTTGCCAGGTTTGCTGCATCAGCGCCCGGAAGAACTGGTCATTCGCCGTCGCTGACGTCGCTCCGGCATATTGCGGGTAAAGCGGCAGGAACAGGATCTTGTCGCAGCCCGCCTTGACCATGCGATCGACCACGACCTCGGTCGAGGGATTGCCGTAGCGCATGCAGAAATCGACCATGACGCGGTCACCCCACAGGTCTTGCGCACGCGCCTGCAGCGCCGCGACCTGCTGCTTGGTGATCGTCATCAGCGGGCTTTCATTCGCCTCGTTGTTCCAGATCGTCTTGTAATTCGCGCCCGAAGTGAAGGGCCGCTTGGTCAGGATGATGCCCTGCAGGATCGGCTGCCACTTCCAGCTTGGCAGATCGATCACCCGCTTGTCCGAAAGGAACTCGCTCAGATAGCGCCGCATCGACCAGTAATCCGTGCCGTCCGGCGTGCCCAGATTGGCGACCAGCACGCCGATCCGGCGCGCCGTAACTTGCGGGTGATCGGCAGGGATTGTCTGGAGAGGGCTCATTCCGTGGTTTTCCTCATGCTTGCAAGCGCGTCGGCCAACGGCATCTTCGCCGATCCGGGGCGCAACGGTTGCTGCTGACTGGCATCTGGTGCCCATCCGGTCAGGCAGACCAGATCGAACGTGGCCCGTATCCTGTCGGGATTCTGCAGGTCCGGATAGCTTTCCGCGTAAAGCTGGGCGGCGCGCAGCAATACCGCGCTGCGGGTCGGGCGGCGCAGGCGACCGGCCAATGCATTCCCCTCGCCCATGCCGCGCAGATCGCGGGCCAGATGGACCAGATCAAGGTAACTGACATTCTGTGAAATCTGGTCTGCGACCGGCAGTGCCAGACCTGCACGACCCAAAAGCGCGCCAAGATCCCTGATCTCGCCCATCGGCAGGATTCGCGGAGAAAGCCCACCCGTCACCTCGGCTTCGGCGCGGGTAAGGACGTCGCGCAATTCATGCAGGGTTCGCCCTCCGGGACAGGCCGCGAAGAACAGGCCGTCGGGACGCAAGGCACGGGCACTTTGGGCTATCTGACCGACCGGGTCTTCCGCCCAGTGCAGCGACATGGCATGCACGACCAAATCGTAAGCGCCGGGCGCCAGATCCAGTTCGGGGGCGTCCTCGACAATTCTGGCATCGGGCATGGCCTTGGCCCAGAAGTCGGGCATACCGGTGACAACGGCCATGGCCGTAAACGACCTGTTAACCTCTGCCAGCCTATCCTGAAGCTCTTCGGCAACAATGCGATGCAGGAAATCGACACTTCCGATACGGTCTGCTCGGGCCCGATTGCGCATGAGCGCGGCGCGGTCGATCAATTGGGGAACGGGTTTTTGATGGGCATTCATCATGATGGCGCACAATAAGGGGCTTCGGGGCGTGATGAAAGGCGGTTTGCGGCTGATCTTTCCAGCGCAATGCCTGTGTTGCGGTGAACCCGTCGCGGAAGAGGGCGGTCTTTGCGCGAACTGCTGGGCAGAGGCCCGGTTCATCACCGGCTGCTGCTGCTCGCGCTGCGGGCTTCCCCTTCCGGGCGAATTGCTGGGGGACGAGGATGACGAGGGCGGTTTCCTGATTTGCGACGAATGTCTGCACATCGACCGCCCATGGCTGCGCGGGCGCGCGGCCTTGGTCTATGACGGCACGGGCCGCAAGCTGGCCCTGATGCTGAAACACGGCGACAGACCGGACATCGCTCCGGTGCTCGGGGATTGGGTGGCACGCGCCGCCGCGCCCCTGATCCGTCCCGAGATGGTGGTGATTCCGGTTCCGGTCCATATCCGTCGTCTGGTCGGGAGAAAATATAATCAGGCCGAGCTGTTGGCCGAACGTGTCGCCCGTGTCTACGAATTGACCCACTTTGCCCACGCCTTGCGCCGGTTGCGGCACACGCCGATGCAGGATCACGGCACGGTCGATGACCGCTTCGCCAATGTCGAGGACGCGTTCAGCCTGTCCCGCCGCTTTACCCGCGACATCGAGGGACGCTCGGTTCTGCTGGTCGATGACGTGATGGCTTCGGGGGCCACGCTGGCGGCTGCGGCCGATGCGCTGCGCGCGGCGGGCTCGGGCCCGATCTCGGTGGTGGTTCTGGCACGCGCGGTGAAGGATGCCTAAATAGAAGGGATCAGCGAACCACCGAAAGTCGTAAAGATGGCCAAAGTCGAAATCTACACTACCCCGACCTGCCCCTATTGCATCGCAGCCAAAGCGCTTTTGAACCGCAAGGGCATTTCCTTCGAGGAAACCGATGTTGCACGCGATGCCAGCCTGCGCGTCGCTATGACGCAGCGTGCGGGTGGCAGCCGTACCGTTCCGCAGATCTTCATCGATGGTCAGCATGTCGGCGGCTGCGACGACCTGCACGCGCTTGACCGCGAAGGAAAGTTGAACGGCCTGCTCGGTCTTGCCGCATGAGCCCTGCCCCGGTCACGGCCGGTCTGGTGCAGCTTTGCGTCTCGGATGATCCCGAACACAACCTGCCCCGGACCCGCGCCCTGATCCGCGAGGCCGCAGGGCGCGGCGCGAATTTCGTGCTGACGCCCGAGGCGACGAATATCCTGAACGCCGATCGCGCCACGCGAGATCGCGTCCTTTGCATCGAGGATGCGGACCCGACCCTTGCCGCGCTGCGCGAAGATGCACGTGCGCTGGGAATATGGTTGCTGATTGGCTCGTTGTCGTTGAAGACCGGCGACCCGCAGGACACCCGCTATGCCAATCGCAGCTTCCTGATCGCTCCGGACGGCGGGATCAGGGCGCGTTACGACAAGCTGCACATGTTCGACGTCACGGTGTCCGAGCATGAGGCCTATCACGAATCCGCAGCCTTCCGGCCCGGCGATCAGGCTGTGCTGGCCCAAGGGCCGTGGCCCGTCGGGATGTCGGTCTGCTACGATCTGCGCTTTCCCTATTTGTATCGGGATTTGGCCAGATCGGGCGCGCATATCCTGACCGTTCCCGCAGCGTTCAACGACACCACCGGTCTGGCGCATTGGGAAGTCCTGCTGCGGGCGCGGGCGATTGAAACCGGCAGCTATGTCCTGGCTCCTGCTCAGGCAGGTCTGCACCAGAATTTGTTGTGCCAAGATCGGAAGCCGCGACGCAGTTACGGACATTCGCTTGCCGTCGATCCTTGGGGTAAGGTGATAGCCGATGCCGGAACGGAACCCGGAGTGACGCTTGTCACTCTTGACCCCGCAGCGATAGTCGGGGCACGGTCCCGCATTCCATCCTTGACCCACGACCGGGTTTACTCGGGACCATGAGAGAACAATGCCAGGTAAGCCCGTTGAACATCAGCCCTCAGGCCCCGAGGGATCAGCCGATGCTTTGGCGGCGAGCCTGTTTTCCGAGGTTTTCATCGCGGACCAGCTTGCGCGCGATCTGATCGGGAAATCCCTGCCCAAGGGAATGCAGATCTCGCATTTCTCGGTTCTGAATTTGCTCGCCCACCTCGGGGTCGAGCGCAGCCCCGCAGAGTTGGCCGAAGCGTTCCACGTGACCCGTGGTGCAATGACCAATACCTTGTCGCGGTTGGAATGGGCGGGACATATCCACATCCGCCCCGATTGGGACGATGCCCGACGCAAGTTCGTCTCGATCAGCCCTGCGGGACGCGCGGCGCGCGATGCCGCGCTGGCCGCGTTCATGCCACGGATCGGAGATGTCGTGCGCGAGATAGGATCGGATCGGGTCAGGGCCGCCCTGCCCGTCCTGCGATTGCTGCGCCGCCAACTCGAGGAAGCGCTGCGACCGGAAGATCGCTGACCCGGCCACAGCCACAGATCGAGAGATCGGGATCAGGCGTCGCGCAGTGCCGTCATCGCGTAATTCACCGAAAGATCGCGGTGTGACAGGGACCAACTCCACCCCAACGGGTTGAAGACCATGCCGCAGCGATCGACGACCTGCAGGCCCGTCGCCGTCGTCATGTCGGCAAGCTCGTCAGGCGTAATGAAACGGTGCCAGTCATGCGTGCCTTTGGGCAGCCAGCGCATGATCCATTCCGCTCCGACAATCGCCGCGCCAAAGCTGCGCATCGTGCGATTCAAGGTCGATTGGATCAGCATACCGCCCGGCTTCACCAGATCACGGCAAGTGGCGATGAACTCGGCGGGATCGGCGACATGCTCGACGATTTCAAGCGCCATGACGATATCGTAGCTTTTGCCCTCAGCGGCGAGCGCCTCGGAGGTCGTCGCGCGATACTCGATCGGCAGCCCCTGTTCCTGCGCATGCAGCGAGGCGATGGCGATATTGCCCGCAGCCGCATCGGCGCCGGTGACGGTCGCACCCAGTCGCGCCAAAGGTTCGGCCATCAGCCCCCCGCCGCAACCGATATCCAGCACGGTCAGCCCTTCGAACGGCAGCGCGGCATCGCGGTCCCGCCCGAATTGTGCCGCAATCTGGGTCGTGACATAGTCCAGCCGCGTCGGATTGAGCATGTGCAGCGGCTTGAACTTGCCCTGCGGGTCCCACCATTCCTGCGCCATCGCCTGAAATTTGGCGACCTCGGCGGGGTCGATGCTGCTCGTTTGCGGTCTTTCGTTCATCTGGCCGTCCTTCGTATGGCGGGCGCCTGCGGGGCGTTATATAGTCGGAGGATGGACAGATTGGCAGGGCAAATCGGCGGCAATCCGTCGCAGGGCAAGCTGCACCCGATGGTCGAACCCTTCGACCAGCGTCAAATCGACGTTGGCGATGGTCATATCCTTCACGTCGAGCAAAGCGGCAACCCCGAGGGGATACCGGTCATCGTTCTGCATGGTGGGCCGGGCGGTGGATGCAGCCCCTTCATGCGGCGTTTCTTCGATCCGAAATATTATCGCGCCGTGCTGTTCGACCAACGCGGCTGTGGGCGATCGCGTCCCCATGCCGAAGTCGCCGCGAATACAACGCAGCACCTGATTGCCGATATTGAACTGATCCGGCGCCGGTTGGGTCTTGGCCGTGCCATCCTGTTCGGCGGAAGCTGGGGGGCGACGCTGGCTGTCGCCTATGCCGAGGCCCATCCCGAGGCGGTCCTGGCCTTGGTTCTGCGCGGCGTTTTCCTTGGTCGCAGATCCGAGTTGGACTGGTTCTATGGCGGTGGGGTTGCACGCTTTTTCCCCGACCGCTGGGCCGAATTCCAGCGCCCGATCCCCGTGGCCGAGCGCGACGACATGATAATGGCCTATCATCGACGCCTGTTCGGCGGGGATCGAGGCCAAGAGATCCGCTACTCGCTGCCATGGATCATGTGGGAAAATGCGCTGGCCGGTCTGGAGATTTCCGGCTCGGGCCACGCGCCTCCGGATTATGCCCGCGCCTTTGCCCGATTGGAGAACCACTATTTCGCGCATGGCTGCTTCCTTGACGAAGGGCAGCTGCTGCGCGACCGCCACCTGATCGAACATTTGCCGGCCTTCATCGTGCAGGGGCGCTATGACATGGTCTGCCCTCCGCAGACGGCCTGGGAACTGGCCGAGGGATGGGAAAAGGCCGAGTTGCGGATGGTTCCCGCCTCGGGCCATGCGCTCAGCGAGCCGCGAATCGCCACGGAACTAGTTCGGGTGATGGACGGTTTGCGTGATGCGGCGCAAAGGGGTGGCCGCGTCGCCTGAGGACGTATGATGCTTTTCCTGACTTTCCTGATTGCCTGCGGCGCCGCCGCTGCAACAGGATATTTTTTCCAACCCGGAACCTGGTATGACGAGCTGCAAAAGCCGGATGTGACGCCACCGCGCTGGGTCTTTCCGGTGGCTTGGTCGGTGCTTTACGTGCTGATCGCCTGGGCCGCATCGCGCTTGGCGGTAATTCCGGGTTCGGGCACGGTCATGGCGTTATGGTCAGCCCAGATCGCGCTCAACACATTGTGGACTCCGGTCTTTTTCGGAGCGCACAGAACCGATATCGCGCTGGGGATCATCATTCTGCTTTGGCTGATCGTCGCGCTGATGACCTTTCTGTCGGTCTGGCTGGACGCCTGGGCCGCGATGATGTTCCTGCCCTATCTGGCTTGGCTGACGATCGCCGCGGGCCTTAATCACGCAATCTGGCAGGACAACCGTTAAGGATCGCGACCAAGTCGCGCGGCTTTTCCTTGCAATTCGCCGCTAGTGGGGCTATATGAGCCTCAACAGCGGCGCAGGTGTCCAAAACCTGCCCACCGATAAGATGTGCGGGCCGCTTGAGCCCGCTTTTTTCATTTTGGGATAGCGATCATGACCGACCTCATCGCCAAGACGGCTATTGACCGGCGTTTGGCCGAGATTCTCTCTCCGGTCATCGAAGATCTGGGATTTGAGCTTGTCCGCATCCGCCTGCAAGGCGGCAAGACCGCGACGCTGCAGATCATGGCCGACCGCCCCGAAGGCGGCATCAATGTCGACGACTGCGCCGACATCTCGACCGCCGTCAGCGCGTTCCTCGACGTCGAGGACCCGCTGGAAGACGCATACCATCTGGAAGTCAGCAGCCCCGGCATCGACCGCCCGCTGACCCGGATGAAGGATTTCGAGACGTTCGAGGGTTATGAAGCCCGCCTCGAAACCAACCAGCAAATCGACGGCCGCAAGCGCTTCAAGGGTGTTTTGGCGGGCATCGAGGGTGAAGAAGTGCTGCTGAACATCGAAGAAGCCGGTGCGACCCAGACCATCGGGTTGAACTTCGACTGGCTCTCGGATGCGAAGCTTGTTTTGACTGACGAGTTGATCGCCGAAATGCTTCGGCAAAAGAAAGAGGCGGGTGTCCAGATCGAAAACCTGGACGAAACCGCCTTTGACGAGATCGAAACTGAAGCCGGCGAGAGCAACGCCGACGCGAAGGAGTGAGGAATGGCCATCACCTCTGCCAACCAGCTTGAGCTTCTCCAGACTGCCGAGGCAGTCGCACGCGAGAAGATGATCGACCCGGATCTGGTGATCCAGGCGATGGAGGACAGCTTGGCTCGTGCCGCGAAGTCGCGTTACGGCTCGGAAATGGACATCCGCGTCCATATCGACCGGAAAAACGGCAACGCCACCTTCACGCGCGTCCGCACCGTCGTCGAAGATGATGCGGTCGAGAATTACCAAGCCGAGTTGACGGTCGAGCAGGCCCGCCCCTATCTGGACGCTCCGCAGGTCGGCGACGAAATCGTCGATCAGGTTCCGCCGGTCGAACTGGGCCGCATCGCCGCCCAATCGGCCAAGCAGGTCATCCTGCAGCGCGTCCGAGAGGCCGAGCGTGACCGCCAATACGAAGAATTCAAGGACCGCGCCGGCACCATCATCAACGGCGTCGTCAAGCGCGAGGAATACGGCAACATCATCGTCGATGTGGGCCGTGGCGAAGCCATCCTGCGCCGCAACGAAAAGATCGGCCGCGAAAGCTACCGCCCGAACGACCGCATCCGCGCCTATGTCAAGGACGTGCGCCGCGAAAGCCGTGGTCCGCAGATCTTCCTGTCGCGCACCGATCCGCAGTTCATGGCCGAACTGTTCAAGATGGAAGTGCCGGAAATCTATGACGGCGTGATCGAGATCAAAGCCTGCGCCCGTGATCCGGGGTCGCGCGCCAAGATCGCCGTGATCAGCTATGACAACTCGATCGATCCGGTCGGCGCTTGCGTCGGTATGCGCGGTTCGCGCGTTCAGGCCGTCGTCGGCGAACTTCAGGGCGAGAAGATCGACATCATTCCGTGGTCGGATGATCAGGCGACTTTCCTCGTGAACGCGCTGCAACCCGCCGAAGTGGCGAAAGTTGTGTTCGATGAGGACGCATCGCGTATTGAAGTTGTCGTCCCCGATGAACAACTAAGCCTTGCAATCGGTCGTCGTGGCCAGAACGTGCGTCTGGCTTCGCAGCTGACCGGTCTGGACATCGACATCCTGACCGAAGAAGAAGAATCGAAGCGCCGTCAGGCCGAATTCAACGCTCGCACGAAACTGTTCATGGACGTGCTGGATCTGGACGAATTCTTCGCCCAGCTTCTGGTCGCGGAAGGCTTCACCAACCTCGAAGAGGTCGCCTATGTCGATCTGGACGAGCTGACCTCGATCGAGGGCGTCGACGAAGGCACTGCGGAAGAACTGCAGACCCGCGCCCGCGAGCATCTGGAAGCGGCAAACCGTGCTGCTCTGGAAAATGCCCGCGCTCTTGGGGCCGAGGACAGCCTGATCGAATTCGAGGGTCTGACCCCTCAGATGGTCGAGGCTCTGGCCAAGGACGACGTCAAGACGCTGGAAGACTTCGCCACCTGCGCCGACTGGGAACTAGCCGGCGGCTGGACCACGGCGAACGGCCAGCGCGTCAAGGACGAGGGCATCCTCGAACCCTTCGACGTCTCGCTGGAAGAGGCGCAGAAGATGGTGATGACCGCCCGCGTCATGCTGGGCTGGGTCGATCCGACCGAATTGGAACAGGCCGAAGTGGCCGTAGAAACCGAAGATAAGGAGGCCGGGGTGTAACGCCCCGGGAGACAGATGACACGCGGGGGCCAGACAAAGGACCGCGAGACGCCCGAACGTCGCTGCATCGTAACGGGTGAAACCCAGCCCAAGGCTGGGTTGATCCGCTTTGTCGCGGGCCCCGATGCTGAAGTCGTGCCGGATTTGGCCGAAAAGCTGCCGGGGCGCGGCTTTTGGGTTGTCGCGGATAGAAAGGCCTTGGACAAGGCCGCATCCAAGGGCCTGTTTTCACGGGGGGCAAAGGCGCAAGTCTCGGCTCCTCCGGAACTGCTCGAGATGATTGAAAAGGGGCTTGCGAAGCGCGTGACCGATACGCTTTCGCTGGCCCGCAAAGCCGGCAAGGCTGTTGCCGGCTTCGAGAAGGTCAAGGACTGGCTGGCGGGTGGCAAAGCGAAGGTTTTGCTACAGGCAAGTGACGGATCGGACCGTGGCAAAGGCAAGTTGTGGACCCCACCCGGCGGGCGGTGGTTCGGTTGCCTTACCGCATCAGAATTGGGTTTGTCCTTTGGGCGCGATCATGTCATACACAGCGCGCTTGCGCCGGGGCGCCTGACCGACAGTTTGATCAGGGACGCCAGCAGACTGACGGGTCTGCGCGGGCATGACGGCGGCGCATCCGCCGAGAAGGAATGAATAGCGGAATGAGCGATACTGACGGAAAGAAACCCCTTGGCCTTGGTGGCGGCTCCGGTCGTTCGGGTCAAGTGAAACAGAGCTTCAGCCACGGTCGGACCCATAACGTCGCGGTCGAGGTCAAGCGCAAGCGCGTGGTCGTGCCGGGTAAATCCGGCCCGGCTTCGGGTGGCTCACGGTCTCCTTCGGCTATCGGCGGCGATCCTTCGAAGCGCCCAGCCGGTATCTCGGATGCCGAGATGGAACGCCGTATGGCCGCTTTGCGCGCCGCCAAGGCCCGCGAGGTCGAGGAAGCCGCACAGCGTCTCGCCGAGGAAAAGGCCCGCGAAGAAGAACGCGAGCGCCGTCGCCTTGAGTTGGAAGCCAAAGAGCGCGAGGATCGCGAACGCGAGGAAGCCCTGCGCCTGAAGGCCGAAGAGGACGAGCGTCGCGCCCGCGAAGCCGAACTCCGCGCCCAGAAAAAAGCCGAGGTCAGCAAGCCCAAGGCTTCGGAAACGCGTACGCCCCCTGCCGACCGCGCTGCGGCCGAAGCAGCAGCCGCTCGCGCCGAGACCAAAGGCGTCACGACCACCTCTGCTCCGCGCAAAACCGATCGTGACCGCAGCCCTGTGGATGACCGCGACAGCCGCAAGAAGGCGAATGATGACAGCCGCCGTACCGGCAAACTGTCGCTGAGCCAGGCTCTGAACGGCGAAGGTGGACGTCAGCGTTCACTGGCCGCGATGAAGCGCAAGCAGGAAAAAGCGCGGCAGAAAGCAGTTGGCGGCGCAGCGCGTCCCGAAAAGCAGGTGCGCGACGTCCAGCTTCCCGAGACCATTCTGGTGTCGGAACTGGCGAACCGCATGGCCGAGCGTACTCCGGACGTCATCAAGACGCTCATGCGTATGGGCATGATGGTCACGGGCAACCAAGCCATCGACGCCGATACCGCCGAGTTGGTGATCGAGGAATTCGGCCATCGCGTCGTTCGTGTTTCGGATTCGGACGTCGAACAGGTCATCGACCAGGTCGAGGACAAGGCCGATGATCTGAAATCGCGTCCGCCGGTCATCACGATCATGGGTCACGTCGACCACGGCAAGACCTCGCTTCTGGACGCGATCCGCAAAGCAAACGTCGTCTCGGGCGAAGCTGGCGGCATCACGCAGCATATCGGTGCCTATCAGGTGAAAACCGAATCCGGCGCGCTGCTGACCTTCCTCGACACGCCCGGCCACGCGGCCTTCACCTCGATGCGTGCCCGTGGCGCGCAGGTGACGGATATCGTCGTGCTGGTGGTTGCGGCCGACGATCAGGTCATGCCGCAGACCGTCGAAGCGATCAATCACGCCAAGGCAGCCAAGGTGCCGATGATCGTCGCGATCAACAAGATCGACAAGCACGGCGCCGATGCTCAGAAAGTCCGGACGGATCTTTTGCAGCACGAAGTCGTCGTCGAGGCGATGTCGGGCGATGTGCAGGATGTCGAGGTTTCGGCCAAAACCGGTCTGGGTCTGGACAAGCTGCTGGAAGCCATCGCGCTTCAGGCAGAAATTCTGGAACTGAAAGCCAACCCCGAGCGTGCAGCTTCGGGCGCCGTGATCGAAGCCAAGCTGGATGTGGGCCGCGGTCCGGTCGCCACCGTTCTGGTCCAGAACGGCACGCTGAAACGTGGCGACATCTTCGTCGTCGGCGAGCAGTGGGGCAAGGTCCGTGCGCTGATCAACGATCAGGGCGAGCGTGTCGACGAAGCCGGTCCTTCGGTTCCGGTCGAGGTGCTGGGTCTGAACGGTACCCCGCAGGCAGGCGACGTCCTGAATGTCGTCTCGACCGAAGCGCAGGCGCGTGAGATCGCTGACTATCGCGAGAAAGCCGCCAAGGACAAACGCGCTGCCGCCGGTGCCGCGATCACGCTGGACCAGATGCTGGCCAAGGCCAAGGCGGACAAGAATGTCGCCGAACTGCCGGTCGTCATCAAAGCCGACGTGCAAGGTTCCGCCGAAGCCATCGTTCAGGCGCTGGAAAAGGTCGGCAACGACGAGGTTCGCGTTCGTGTCCTGCATTACGGTGTTGGAGCGATCACCGAATCCGACGTTGGTCTGGCCGAAGCCAGCCAAGCCCCCGTCATCGGTTTCAACGTTCGCGCCAATGCTCCGGCACGGAATGCTGCGAACCAGAAGGGTGTCGAGATCCGCTACTACTCGATCATCTATGATCTGATGGACGACATCAAAGCGGCGGCTTCTGGCCTGCTGTCGGCCGAGGTGCGCGAACACTTCATCGGCTATGCCGAGATCAAAGAGGTCTTCCGCGTCACCGGCGTCGGCAACGTTGCTGGCTGTCTGGTCACCGAAGGTGTGGCCCGTCGTTCGGCAGGCGTGCGCTTGCTGCGTGACAACGTGGTTGTCCACGAGGGCACGCTCAAGACGCTCAAGCGCTACAAGGACGAGGTCAAAGAGGTCCAGTCCGGTCAGGAATGCGGTATGGCATTCGAGAACTATGATGACATCCGCAAGGGTGACGTCATCGAGATCTTCGAGCGCGAAGAGGTACAGCGCCAGCTGTGATCCTTTCGGGGACTTATCAACGACACGAAAGGGCGGGTGTTTCGGCACCCGCCCTTTTCGAATCAGCCGGGATCTCAAGCGAATCAGGGCAATTAGACAAAAAAGAACGGAGCCCCAGCCGAGGGGCCCCGTTTTCTTTTGCTTGGTACTGCTATCCCTAGCTGTGGATCAGGCCACAACCACCGGCTTTCCTTCGAAAGTTTTGGAGCCAACCCGGACAATGATGTTTCCGTTCGACACCTGACGTTCGAAGACGCCTTGGACCGAAATGCAGCTACCGATCGTGATGGTGCGAATCATGTCCAGTCTCCCTCATCTCATAATTTCACTTTTGCCACAGATTCGTTAAGAATTAACTAAAAATGTGTAACAGAGCGGCAGATTATGAATTTGAGCAGGGAAACTGTTGTGATCGGACGTCAGATCCAGTCCCGAAGGATCGGAATCAGCGGAATATCGGCAGGCGGCATCGGATAATTGGTCAATTCTCGGGCATATGCCCAAGCCAAGGTCTGCCCTTCCTGCGGAATCGGCACGCCTTCCCAGCGCCGGCAGGCGTAAAGCGGCATCAAAAGATGGAAATTCTCATAGGTGTGGCTGGCGAAGGTCAGCGGCGCGAGACAGGAATCCCACGTCTTGATCCCCAGTTCTTCCTCCAACTCGCGAATCAGCGCGGCCTCCGGCGTCTCGCCGGCCTCGACCTTGCCGCCCGGAAACTCCCACAGGCCCGCGAGGGATTTTCCCTCGGGGCGCTGTGCCAGAAGAACGCGGCCATCTTTGTCTATCAATGCGACGGCCGCGACGAGGACGATCTTCATGAGCGATAGTCGGCGTTGATGTCGATGTAGCGATGGGTCAGGTCACAGGTCCAGACCGTACGCTTGGCCTTGCCCAGCCCAAGATCAACGCTCAGCACCAACTCATCGCGCTTCATATAGGCGCTGGCCGCAGCCTCGTCATAGGACGGCGCCCGCCAACCGTTTTCCGCCAGAACCATATCGCCGAAGCGGATGGTCAGCTTATCGCGGTCGGCCTGCGCTCCGGACTTGCCGACAGCCATCACGACGCGGCCCCAATTGGCATCCTCTCCGGCGATGGCGGTCTTGACCAAGGGCGAATTGGCGATGGCCATCGCAACGCGATGGGCGTCGGCGGCATTTGCGGCTCCGGTGACACGAACCTCGACGAATTTCGTCGCGCCCTCGCCATCCTTCACCACCTGATGGGCAAGATCCATCATCACCTTGCCAAGCGCCTTTTCGAACGCCCGTGCCGAAGCCGAACGCAAATCGGCAATCTCGGCAGCCGAAGACTTGCCGGTTGCCGCCAGAATCAACGCATCCGAGGTCGAGGTATCGCTATCGACCGTGATGGCGTTGAACGTTCCCGCCAACTGCTTGCTCAGCATCCGTTGCAGTAGGTCGGGTGCGATCTTCGCATCGGTAAAGATGTACACCAGCATCGTCGCCATGTCCGGCGCGATCATTCCCGAGCCCTTTGCAATGCCGACGACGTTGATCGTGCCGCCTTCGGCCTTGAAGCTCTCGGCCGAACCTTTGGCAAAGGTGTCGGTTGTCATGATGGCCTGCGCCGCGGCGGCGACGCCATCATCCTTGAGGCCCCGGGCCAGATCACCGATCACGGCGGTGATGCGATCAGCCGGAAGCGGCTCGCCGATCACCCCCGTCGATGACGAGAACACCCTGTCGCGCGGAATCGACAAGGCCGAGGCGACGCCGCCCGTGACCTTGTCCACCGCTTCCTGACCGTTTTTGCCGGTAAATGCGTTGGCATTCCCCGAATTGACGATGATCGCGGCTCCTTGCGTCGCATCCTGTTTCAGGGCCAGCTTGGCCTGACAATCCAGAATGCTGGCCGCGCGGGTCGAGGACTTGGTAAAGGCTCCGGCAATCGCCGTTCCTGGAGCCAGATGCACCAGCATGACGTCGGTGCGACCCTTGTATTTCACACCGGCCGCACCCGAGGCGAACTTCACCCCGGCCACGACTGGTAGATCGGGGAAATGGGCGGGAGCCAGCGGAGAGACCAGCTTCTCTTTTTTCGTCACAGCCGCAGCAGCCGAAAGCGTCACCGCTTCGACGCCGCTGACGACAGGAGCGATGGCCTCGGTTGCGACGGCCTTCAACTTCTTGAGCTTCTTCTTGAGCTGTTTGACCTTGTCAGCATCGGAAGTCTTGGTCTTTTTGCTGGCCTTCGCCATGGCTTACTCTCCCAGCAGGTCGGTCTTTTTCAGCAGATCGGGGCTAAGACCCTCGGTCTTTTCGACCTTGGCTTCCGCAAGGCGCTTCTCGATTTCGGCCTGAACCTTGTCACGGCGGATCTGGATGACAAGCTGGTCCTTGACCTCGTCAAGTTTAGGCGGCGTCACGTCGCGCTGGTCGATCAGCTTGATGACGTGCCAGCCGAACTGGGTCTCGATCGGAGCCGAGATCTCGTCTTTCTTCAGTGCCTTCACCGCATCGGCAAAGGGCTGGACCATCTGCTCGGGCTGGAACCAGCCCAGATCGCCCTTGTTCGGCCCCGAACCCGGATCCGTCGATTTCTCGGCTGCAATCGCGCCGAAATCGCCACCTTCGTTCAGCTGCTTTTCGATCGCTTCGGCTTCTTCCTTGGTTTTCACAAGGATATGTGCGGCGTTATATTCGACCTTGGGGGCCGCTTCGCCACCGAAAACCTGATCATAGGCGGCTTTCAACTCGGCTTCGGTCGGCTCGGCTCCGGCGACCTTCTCAAGAGCGGAACCCGCAAGATAGGCGCGACGCTCGATCTCGAGGCCGATCTCGTCGCGCTTGCTGATGTCTTTGGCGGCAACCTGCGCAACGGCGGTCTGACGGATCATCTGGTCCAGCATCAGATCCCAGACGGCAGTATCGGGCAGGCCCTGAACCGCTTCCTCGTCCAGCCCCTGCCGCATGGCGATCAGCTGGCCCAGCGTGATATCCTCGCCATTGACCTTCGCCACCACGGTATCCGCGTCTTCGGCAAAGGCGGGGAGTGCCGCCCAAGACGCAGACGCAATGGCAGTGGCGGCTAGAAGCGTTTTCAGCATCGTTTTCCCTTTCATGGGACTGGTTCATTTAGAGCACGTCCACGCGGCTGTGAAACCGCGCAAGCGTTGACAGTAAGGCATCTGACGCATACATCCGGCCCAACCGAAAATGCGCGCCCGTCGCCGTTTTTCCGGCCCATGTGATAGGGCATGGCGAATGGTGGCGGCAAGTGGGCGGAACGTCCCGCGCTCCCAGATACGCGATTTTGAAGGCTCACATGCTCGGCATCGGAAACTTGGCTAAACTGGTCTTTGGAACACCCAACGACCGCAAGGTGAAATCTGTGCGCCCTCTGGTGGCACAGGTCAATGCACTGGAAGAACAATTCCGCGCCATGTCCGACGCGGATCTGATCACCAAAACGCGCGAGATGCAGGGTCGGGCTCAAGGTGGCGAGAGTCTGGACAAGCTGCTGCCCGAAGCCTTTGCCAACTGTCGCGAAGGCGCCCGTCGCGCCCTTGGCCTGCGCGCTTTCGACACCCAGTTGATGGGCGGGATCTTCCTTCATCAGGGCAATATCGCCGAGATGAAGACCGGCGAGGGCAAAACGCTGGTCGCGACCTTCCCCGCCTATCTGAACGCGCTTGCCGGCAAGGGCGTACATGTCGTCACCGTGAACGACTATCTTGCCAAGCGCGACGCCGAATGGATGAGCAAGGTTTTCGCCCAGCTTGGCATGACGACCGGCGTCGTCTACCCGTTCCAGCCCGACGACGAGAAGCGGCAGGCCTATAAGGCCGATGTGACCTATGCCACGAACAACGAGCTGGGTTTCGACTATCTGCGCGACAACATGAAGGGCTCGATCGAGCAGATGACCCAGCGCGGTCATTTCTTCGCCATCGTCGACGAGGTCGACTCGATTCTGGTCGACGAAGCCCGCACGCCGCTGATCATCTCGGGGCCAAGCCAGGACCGCAGCGAGCTTTACCTGACTCTGGACAAGTTCATCCCCGAACTGACGGACGAACACTTCAAGCTGGACGAGAAGACCCGCAACGCCACCTTCACCGAAGAGGGCAACGAGTTCCTCGAAAAACGTCTGCAAGCCGCCGGTGTCCTGCCGCAGGACCAGACGCTTTACGATCCGGAATCGACCACCATCGTCCACCACGCCAATCAGGCGATGCGGGCCCACAAACTGTTCCTGCGTGACCAGCATTACATCGTCCGTGATGGCGAAATCGTCCTGATCGACGAATTCACCGGCCGGATGATGAAAGGCCGGCGTCTGTCCGACGGTCTGCACCAGGCCATCGAGGCCAAGGAAGGCGTCCAGATCCAGCCGGAAAACGTGACTCTGGCTTCGGTCACGTTCCAGAACTACTTCCGCCTTTATGCCAAACTGGGCGGCATGACCGGCACAGCCGCGACCGAGGCCGAAGAATTCGCCGAGATCTATAAACTGGGCGTGGTCGAAGTACCGACCAACCGCCCGATCCAGCGCATCGACGAACATGACCGCGTCTATCGCACCGCTGCCGAGAAATACGACGCCGTCATCGAAGCCATCAAAGAGGCCAATGCCAAAGGCCAACCGATGCTGGTCGGCACGACCTCGATCGAGAAATCCGAGATGCTGTCGCAGATGCTGACGCAAGCGGGTATCGGGCATAACGTCCTGAACGCGCGCCAGCACGAGCAGGAAGCCAAGATCGTCGCCGACGCCGGCAAACTGGGCGCAGTGACCATCGCCACCAACATGGCCGGCCGCGGCACGGACATCCAGCTTGGCGGCAATGTCGAGATGAAGGTGATGGAGGCTCTGGCCGCCAATCCCGAAGCCAACCCCGACGATCTGCGCGCCCGCATTGAATCCGAGCACGCCAATGACAAGCAGGCCGTTCTGGACGCAGGCGGGCTGTTCGTTCTGGCCACCGAGCGCCATGAAAGCCGTCGTATCGACAACCAGTTGCGCGGTCGCTCGGGCCGTCAGGGCGACCCCGGTCGTTCGCTGTTCTTCCTGTCTCTGGAAGACGACCTGATGCGCATCTTCGGGTCCGAACGTCTTGACAAGGTCCTCTCGACGCTGGGCATGAAAGACGGCGAAGCGATCGTACACCCTTGGGTCAACAAATCGCTGGAACGCGCGCAAGCCAAGGTCGAGGGACGCAACTTCGACATCCGCAAGCAATTGCTGAAATTCGACGATGTGATGAACGACCAGCGCAAAGCGATCTTCAGCCAGCGCCTTGAAATCATGCACACCGAGGAAGTCGGCGAAGTTGCTGCCGACATGCGCAATCAGGTGATCGACGATCTGGTCGATGAATTCCTGCCGCCGCGCTCATATGCCGAGCAATGGAATACCGAGGGCCTGAAGGCCGCGATCATCGACCGCCTGAACATGGACTTGCCGGTCAAGGAATGGGCAGCGGAAGAAGGCGTCGATCACGACGGTATGCGTGAACGCATCCAGCAATCGGTCGATGCCTATATGGAGCAGAAATCCGAGCAGTTCGGTCCCGACAACATGCGCCAGATCGAAAAGCAGATCCTGCTGCAACAGATCGACGCGAAATGGCGCGAGCATCTGGTCACGCTGGAACATCTGCGCTCGGTCGTCGGTTTCCGCGGCTATGCGCAGCGCGACCCGCTGTCGGAATACAAGACCGAAGGCTTCCAACTGTTCGAATCGATGCTGGATGGTCTACGCTATGACGTGACCCAGCAGCTTGCCCGCATCCGTCCGCTGACCGATGCCGAACGTGAGCAGATGATGCGCGAGTTCCAGCAACAGCAAGCGGACGCCCAATCGCAAATGCATCCCGAGCACGAAGAGGCCGAAGGCGGCGAGGTCTCGGGTCGCGTGGCAGGTTTCGACGATACCGACCCGACGACTTGGGGTAACCCGTCGCGCAACGACCCCTGCCCCTGTGGCTCGGGCAACAAGTTCAAACACTGCCACGGTGCGCTGGCGTGATCCTAAGGGGCCTTCGGGCCCCTTTTTCATAGGATCGCGACCGCGTTGAACCTAGTCCGCGGCGTCGATTGATTGCCCTGCGCCTTGATGCGCTGTCAGTCGGGAACCAGCATGTAACCGGCGCCGCGCACGGTTTGCAGATAGCGCGGCTCTTTCGGATCAGGCTCGATCTTGCGACGCAACCGCGTGATCTGGACGTCGATCGCGCGTTCCGAGTTTTCGCCGCTATCCTCGATCGGCCCGCGCCCCATATCCTCGATCAACTCGGCGCGGCTCACGGCTTGGCGCGGCGTGCCCGCAAGACGTTTGAGCAGCGCATGTTCTGTTCCGGTCAGACGCAAGGGCAACTCGCCCTGCCATAGCTCGCCCTTGTCGGCGTCGTAGCGAAGCGGACCAATGGACAGGAACTTGGGGCCCTTGGCCTCGGCGGCAGGTACCCGACGCAGGATCGCCGCGATGCGCAGCAACAATTCGCGCGGCTCGAAGGGCTTGGCCAGATAGTCGTCGGCCCCGCTTTCCAGCCCCGAGATGCGGTCTTCCGTTTCGCCCTTGGCCGTCAACAGCAGGATCGGAGTCGTTCTGTCCTGACGCAAGGATCGGGTCAGCGAATAGCCGTCCTCGCCCGGCATCATGACATCCAGAACGATCAGGTCGAAATCGAGACCGGCCAAAAGCCTGCGGGCATGCGCGGCATCCCGCGCTGTGGTCACAAGAAAATCGTTGCGCATCAGGAAGCGCTTCAGAAGACTACGGATCCTCTCGTCGTCATCGACGACAAGGATATGGGCCAAAGGCTGGTCCGGATTGGTCATGACGGGTCTGGCAGATCCTTCAGGGATTTGAACTGCCTTAGCGTATCACGGTCCATCATGGCCTCAAGCACCTGTCTGAAACCGCTCACAGCTTGTGGACCTGCCGCGCGATAGGCGCTGCGCATACGGGCGCGCTGGGTCTCGGACAGGCGACGTTCAAGAGCGCCACCCTTCTCGGTCAGGAACAACTGTCTTTCGCGGCGGTCGCGATGCCCGACGCGGCTTTCGACCAGCCCGTCCTCGATCAGGGCGCGCAGCACCCTGTTCAACGACTGTTTCGTCACGCCCAGCACATCCAGCAAGGCCGTCACCGTCAGTCCGGGATCGCGGTGGATGAAGTGCAATGCGCGATGGTGGGCACGTCCGTAATCCATGTCGGCAAGGATCAGGTCAGGATCTGCGGTAAAGGCGCGATAGGCAAAGAACATCGCTTCGATCCCGCGACGAAGCTGATCGTCCGTCAGGAACAGCAGATTTTCGCCTCCGACGGGCGCGATGCCGACCTTGTTCTGCATGGTTCCCCCTATTGCATGGCTCTTATTACGTCAGACTTGTTGACTTTCCAATCACCAATGGATAGCTGAGCGCCTATGTTGCGCAACTTTATATGCGGATACTGACAGACTCGCGCAACAATCCGAAAAAAACTGACCGGCCGGAGGACAAAATGGCAGGCGCTTACGACAATCGTGACGGCAAAATCTGGATGGATGGCAAGCTTGTGGACTGGCGTGACGCCAATGTACACATCCTGACCCACGGCCTGCATTACGCAAGCTCGGTATTCGAGGGCGAGCGCTGCTACAGCGGCAAGATTTTCAAGGGTCACGAACACTCACTTCGGCTGATCGAATCCGCGCGTCTGCTGGACATGCAGTCGCCCTATTCCGCCGAAGAAATCGATGCCGCCAAGGAAGAGGTTCTGAAAGCGAACGGATTCACCGACGCTTATGTGCGCGCCGTGATGTGGCGTGGCTCGGGCGAGGATATGGGCGTCTCGGCTGCACGTAACCCCGTGCGTATGGCGGTCGCCGCTTGGGAATGGGGCAGCTATTACGGCGACGCGAAATGGCAGGGTGCCAAGCTCGACATCGCCAAATGGAAGCGTCCCAGCCCCGAGACCATCCCGACCGCCGCCAAGGCAGCCGGTCTTTACATGATCTGCACCATGTCCAAGCACGCGGCCGAAGCCAAAGGCTGCTCGGACGCACTGTTCATGGACTGGGAGGGCTATGTCGCCGAAGCAACCGGCGCGAACGTCTTCTTCATCAAGGACGGTGAGGTT
This sequence comes from Paracoccus aestuariivivens, assembly GCF_009711225.1. Lineage (GTDB taxonomy): Bacteria > Pseudomonadota > Alphaproteobacteria > Rhodobacterales > Rhodobacteraceae > Paracoccus > Paracoccus aestuariivivens. Next base: position 667,423 of record NZ_WMIE01000001.1, read on the forward strand.
CACACCCCGCTTGCCGACCGCTTCCTGAACGGCATCACCCGCCAAACCATCGTGCAGATGCTGAAAGACAAGGGCGTGACCGTGCATGAACGTCGCATCAAGCCCGAGGAACTAGACGGCTTCCAGGAGTGCTTCCTGACCGGCACTGCCGCCGAGGTCACGCCTGTCGGCCAGATCGGCGACTGGCACTTCCAGGTCGGTCCGATGACCCGCGACATTGCGGCGGATTACGAGAAACTGGTCCGCAGCTGATCGAACCCGAAAAGCAGAACGGCCGCATCCGATGATGCGGCCGTTTCCATTTCGTCCCGTGATCAGACGCGATGACCGCGATCTATCCGCATAAATTCCGCGACACGGCGGCCGTCTTGAACATCGGTCCGAGTGGGCCGCGCGTGCAGCATCGCGACCGACGGGTGCATCCCCTGTTCGCGTTCCTGCTGCGTGAAATTGCGAATCCGGCCGGAACCGGTTTCATGCGACTTGTCAGCGATATGCTTTGTCATACCCAAACTCCCCCATTTGGTGGCGGGCAATCTAGCACGGATCGGCGAAGATTTCACCCGCTTACGCGGCTTTGATGCCCGGAGCGGCGGAAAGCATCGCATGCAACGCGACCGGATCGTCATTGGCGCGTAGCTTCGCGCGCAGATCCTGATCCCGCAGCGTGCGCGACACCAATGCCAGCGCCTTGAGGTGATCGACACCCGAATTCTTGGGCGCTAGAAGCGCAAAGATCAGGTCCACCGGCTGGCGGTCCACCGCATCGAAATCGAGCGGCTTTTCCAGACGCAGGAACAGGCCGACCACACGGTCCAGCCCATGCAGCCGGGCATGCGGCAGCGCCACGCCATGGCCAACGCCGGTCGGTCCGAGTGATTCCCGTTCCTGCAGCGCATCAAGGGTCTGTGCGGCATCGACGCCATAGACGCTGCGCGCCTGCTCGGCGATTTCCTGGAACAGCCGTTTCTTGCTGGTGCTCTGGGTCATCGTCCGCACGGCGGAGGGTGATAAAATGTCGCTGATCTGCATGGTGCCCGAAATTATCCAAGTCCCGGCCGCGGAAAACGTGACCGGGACAATTCATTCAACCAGACTGCTCTGAGGGGCAGTCTAGCGCAAGTTGCGGGGGTCGATCCAGCCTACGTTGCCATCGTCACGGCGGTAGACCACGTTCACGCCCCCATGTTTCTCATTGCGGAACACCAGCAGGGGGGACCCGCCAAGTTCCATCTGCATCACAGCCTCACCGACAGACACCGTTGGAACACGAGTTTCCATTTCGGCGATGATCATCGGTTGCAGCTCGCCGCCCTGCGATTCCCAATCGTCCTCATCAGCGGCCAGCACATACATGCCCGCCTGTTCGAAGGCAACTGGCTCGACCCGGTCCTTGTGATGGTCTTTCAGGCGACGTTTGTAGCGGCGCAGCTGCTTGTCCATGCGCTCCTTGCACTGGTCGAAAGCGGCGTAGATCTCGGTCGAGGCACCTTTGGCCTGCACAGTCAGGCCGGTCGACAAATGCACCACGGCATCGCTGATGAATTCATGCGCGTTGCGGGAAAAGATGACGGTCGCGTCGGTGGGACGCTGCGAATATTTCTCCATGACCTCGCCCAGCTCGGTCTTCACATGCGTCGAAAGTGCATCTCCGACGTCGATCTGCTTTCCGCTGATTTGGTAGCGCATGGTGGTCCGTCCTTTCGGTTGCCCGGCCTTGCTGCACGCCGCCCTCGCGGCGTGGCCGTCCGGGTGCAGGGGCGGGCTTCCTCGGGCCCGCCTTATATCCATTTGGTGACACGTCCGCGCCTATGTCAACGGGCGCGAGATGTCGCACCCGCCGTCGGCGGATCAGTTCATGCGGAAAGTTTCGCCCAGGTACACGCGCCGCACCTGCGGATCGTCCACGATCTCGGCTGTTGTGCCGGATTTGAGCACATGCCCATCGTGCAAAATGTAGGCGCGGTCCACGATTTCCAGCGTTTCGCGGACATTGTGATCGGTGATCAGCACCCCGATTCCACGGCTTTTCAGGTCATGCACCAGCCCCCGAATCTCGCCGACGGCAATCGGGTCGACGCCCGCAAAGGGCTCGTCCAGCAGCAGGTACGAGGGATTCGCGGCAAGGCAGCGCGCGATCTCGACCCGGCGGCGTTCACCGCCCGACAAGGCCATGGCCGGAGCGTTGCGCAGATGCTCGATCGAAAATTCGCCGAGCAGAGTTTCAAGCCGGTCGCGACGGTGATGCGCGTCGCGGCAAACCAGTTCCAGAACCGAAGCGATGTTCTGCTCGACGCTCAGGCCGCGAAAGATCGACATCTCTTGCGGAAGATAGCCGATTCCCAACTGGGCGCGGCGATACATCGGCAGGGCGGTCGCGTCCTCTCCGTCGATCAGCACCTGTCCGGCATCCGGCGTCACCAGACCCGCGACGCAGTAGAAACAGGTGGTCTTGCCCGAGCCGTTCGGCCCCAACAGCGCGACGACCTCGCCTCGGTTCAAGGTCAACCCGACCTCGCGGATAACGGGGCGATTGCGATAGGATTTGCGCAAAGCCCGGACACGGAGCCCCTGAGCGGTGGATTCGCCTTGTGTCATCAATTCTGTCCAGGCTGAAGAACGCTGCGCACCCGGCCCGAGGCATTGGCCTGTCCGGTCGCTAGGTTGACTGTCACCGTTTCGCCAGCCAGAACGCTTTGCCCCTGCGTCAGCAGAACATCCCCCTTCAGCACGACATTGCCGGAATCGACATTATAATCGGCTGTGTTCGCCTCGGCGGCGTCATCTCCACTGGCAAGGGTGACATTTCCTTCGGCCTTAAGCGCACTGATCCTTTGCTGGTCATCATTGGCATAGGTAACTGTCACGCGGTCGGCGGACAGACGCATCGCACCCTGCCCGATCAGCACATGACCCGAAAACACCGCCTGACCGGTCTTCTGATCGACCTGCAGGTTATCGGCCGTCACCTCGACGGGTTCTTTGATATCCTGAGCATTACCAAAACCAGAGGTCTGTGCGTTAGCCGCAGCGCCAAACGCAAGCGAGACGACAAGGGGCAGCAGGGCAAGGCGGTTCATCAGGATTCCTTTCTGCCGCCGACGGGTTCCGAATATCCGGAACTCGCCTGCAAAAGCCAGTTGGTTCATGCGGGTCACGGTCGGTATATCAACCGGACTCCGCCCTTCAAATCAAGAATATGATCGGGCTGATCGGGTGCTACTGGACGCAATTCCATCTGTCCGGCGGTCAGATCGCCGAACGGCGCGCGAACATTCACTTCACGTTCAGCCACCACGGTGCCCGCCGTCGTCGAGGCGTGGAATTCGGGCGCGGTCACGATCCAGCCATCCGCAGTCGTCATCCGCACGCCGTCTTTCAACGCGATCCGGTCGCCCTCGACCAAGGCCGATCCGGCGCTGACTTCTGCGGCGCGGCCGTCTTTGGCGCGCAAGGTCATGCGGATGCTGCTGACCTGACCTTCGTCCTGCCCCCGTCCGGGCACGGCTTCGGTCCCTGATATGGTCAATTGCGAGCCGTTCGTCGTCACCCCTGTATAGGTCGGATTGGTGATCGCCTGCCGCTCGGCGAGATCCTGCGGATCGACATCGGCATAGGGAATCGAGCTTTCCGGTTCGGGATGACGCCCCAGCAAAAACAGCACCGACAATAACGCCAGTGCTGTCAGGGGCAGCAAAACCCGAAGCCAAGCCACGATCCGCGACCGGAGCATGGTTCAGACCATCCCCGTCCGAAGGAAGTCATGGATATGCAGCAGCCCGACCGGAGCCCCGTCCTTCAGGACGAACAGGCTGGTAATCTTGCGCGCCTGCATTTCCGACAGCGCCTGCTCGGCAAGGCTGTCGGGCGTGATGCTGCGCGGATTCTTGGTCATGACCTCGCTGGCGGTATGACTGAGCAACCCGTCCATGTGACGACGAAGGTCACCGTCGGTTATGATCCCTGCCAACTGCCCCTGCGCATCGGTCACGCCGGTGACGCCGAAGCCTTTCTGGCTGATAACCAGAAGCGCCTCGGACATGGGCGCGCCCTCGGCCACCAGCGGGATGTCGCGATGCATCATGTCGCCCACACGGGATAGCTTCGCCCCCAGCTTGCCGCCGGGATGGAAGGTGCGGAAATGCTCGGGTGTGAACTTGCGATGCTCCATCAGCGCAATTGCCAAAGCATCGCCAAGCGCCATGGTCATCGTCGTCGAGGTCGTCGGAACGATGCCCGAACCGCAGGCTTCAGGTGCCGAAGGCAACACCAGCGCCGCATCGGACTGACGCAGCAGCGTCGAGTCGGCGCGGCTGGCCACCCCGATCAGCGGAATGTTGAAACGTCGGGTATGGGCGATCAGGTCCGCCAGTTCCGGTGTCTCGCCGCTATTGGACAGGACCAGCGCCACATCGCTTTCGGTGACCATGCCCAGATCACCGTGGCTCGCCTCGCCCGGATGGACGAATTGCGCCGGAGTGCCGGTCGAGGCCAGCGTCGCCGCGATCTTGCGCCCGACATGGCCGGATTTTCCCATGCCCGAAACGATGACCCGCCCCTTCGCCGCAAGAATCATCTCGATCGCCCGATCGAAACTGTCGCCCAGACTATCCGAAAGTGCGACCAGACCATCGGCTTCGGTCCGGATTACGCGGCGGGCTGTATCTAGATATGCGCTCATCGCCCTCACCTAATGACGGAAGATATCATTTTCATCCCCCCAGCCCATCAGATCCAGATGGGCACGGGCAGGAAGGAAATCAAAACAGGCCTGCGCCAGACCCATGCGGCCCTCGCGCTCAAGCCGCTTCTCGAGTTCGGCTTTGAGGCGATGCAGGTACAGCACATCCGAGGCAGCATATTCCAATTGCGCATCCGACAGCGTTTCCGCGCCCCAATCGCTGGTCTGCTGCTGCTTCGAGATATCCACGCCGACCATTTCGCTCAGCAGGTATTTCAACCCGTGGCGGTCGGTAAAGGTCCGGATCATCCGCGAGGCGATCTTGGTGCACCAGACCGGAGTCGTGACGACACCGAATGCGGCCTCCAAGGCAGCGATATCGAAGCGACCGAAGTGGAACAGTTTCTGCACCTTGGGATCGGCAAGCAACTTGGTCAGGTTGGGGGCCTTGCGCTGCCCCCTGGCGATCTGGACCAGATGCGCCTTTCCGTCTCCGGATGAAAGTTGCACCAGACATAGCCGGTCACGGCGCATGTCCAGCCCCATCGTCTCGGTGTCGATGGCGACAACCGGACCAAGGTCAAGATCGTCCGGCAGGTCGTTTTGATAAAGATGAATGCTCATCGCGGGTTCCGGCAGTGCGTGAATGTCTTGCCCCGAGCCATAACCCCTTTTTCCCGACTCATGCCAGTCCCTTGCCCCGACATCGGCCCAGTTCTGCTGCCCGAAGTCGCGAAGACACTGCGACAGATTTGCAACAATCCTGACAGTTTTACTTAACATCAGAGAATGATTCCTGAGTGAAATACTTGTGATTCACCGCGCCGTTTGAATATGGTCCGCGCAGTCTGAACTGAACCTAAGGCAAACCTATGAAAATCCGCAGCATTCTATTGCTGGCGGGGGCGTCTTCGCTTGCCCTCGCGACGGCCCTTGCGGCTCAAGAGACGGTCACCGTCGAAACTGCAGCCGCAGAAACCGCCACATCAGGAATTACGCTGCAGCCAATTACGCTGGTTGCTGATGGTCAGGAAAACGTCGAGGCGACCGGTGGTATCACCGTCACGCCGGACGATATCGACATCCTGCAACCCGCCGATGTGTCGGAACTCTTTTCGCGCGATTCCGGGATTACCGTATCGGGCGGAGCCGGCCCCTCGAAGCGCATCCACGTTTTCGGCATGGAGCAATCGAATCTGGCGGTCAGCGTGGACGGCGTTCCGCAGGGCGTGACCAGTTGGCACCACACCGGTTCGAACGTCATCGACCCCGCCTTCCTGAAATCGGTCGAGGTCGAGGCCGGTGCCGCCGCCGCCGATGCCGGTTTCGGAGCAGCCGCGGGTGCGGTGCGCTATGAAACGGTAGGCGCCAAAGATCTTCTGCAGGATGGCCGGACCTCGGGTGGTCGTGTCGGCCTGTCCTACGGCACGAACGGCCGCGGCGTTTCGGGCAGTCTGGCGGGCTTTGGCCTGTACCAAGGCTTCGACTGGTTCGTGATGCTGCACGGCGCCAATGGCGACAATTACGAGAATGGCGACGGCAAGGAGATGCCGGGCACCGAGCCCGCAACCCAAGGCGCGCTGACCAAGCTGGGCTATGAATTCGAAGGCCACCGCGTCGAGTTGGCCTATGAATACAGCAAGGACGATGCCGACCGCGTCATCAAGATGAACATGGACCTTGACCATACGGACGAGGTCTTCCCGCTGAAAGTCAGCCGCAACACGCTGAGCCTGAAATATAGCTCGATCGCGCCGACCGACAGTTGGGACCCCGAGGCGATGCTGTATGTCAGCCGCAACGAATACTGGCGTCCGAACTATGCCACTGGCGAGCGGGCGATCAATGGTGACATGGATCTAGAATCCACCACCATCGGCGGTGTTATGAAAAACACCTATTCGCTGGATCAGGGCAAGATCACGGCCGGCGTCGATTGGGCCTATGACGACTACCGTATCGACAATTACGGCGATCGCGCGCCCGCCGTGCACACGCTGGAAACCATGCAGATCGGCGCATTCGTGCAGGGCCGCTTCGAATTCGAGAACGGCATCGACGTCTCGACCGGTATGCGTCTGGACCATCAGCGCTTCACCGACTGGAACGGCGAACAACTTTCCGACACCGGTGCCAGCGTCAACGCCACGGCATCCTACGAATTCGCCGAGGGCTACGAGGTCTTTGCCGGCGCGTCGCAAACCTGGCTTGGCTACGATATCGGCGAGTATGGTCTGCTGCATGCGCGTGACGAAACCTTCGTCACCGCACCCGGCTACGATCCCGCCGAGGCGACCAACGTCAAACTGGGCCTGAACGCCAACCAAGGCAACTGGACCGGCAACCTGACCTTCTTCGACACCCGCCTGAAGGGTCTGGCCGAATACGACACCGACGTAAACCAGCTGGTCAACGCCGACGACTACCGCAGCAACGGCTTCACCCTGCAAGGGAACTACAGCTGGGGCTCGGGCCGCGTTGGTGCCAGCTTCACCAAAGCTGACGTGACCCAGAACGGCGATGACGTGCTTCCGAACGGCGGGACGGTCGTTCCTGTCGGCCAACTCGCGACGTTGTTCGTCGATCAGGAACTGGCGCAGTACAACATCAAATTCGGCGGCACTCTGGAATGGGCAGGTGACCTTGACGGCGCCTACCTGACCGAAGCCGGATTCGAGAACCACTCATCCTACACCGTCGCCAATATCTACGGCGAATGGCGGCCAGAGAACTACGACAACATCGCAGTGCATCTGAACGTCGACAACCTGTTTGACGAAACCTACTACGAGCGTTCGAGCTACGTTCAATACAGCCCTCGTGACGTCTACCCGCTTTACGCTCCGGGCCGCACGGTCACGCTGGGCGTGAAAATGGACTTCTGAGGCAGGGCCTCAGTCGCAATGATCTGAAGGGGTTCCTTGCGGAGCCCCTTTTCATTTTCAGGTGTGGCTTTCTTTCGAGCGACAGGGCTTCTCCGCCGGATTCACCATGAATGGAAAATCCCGCTCAAATCACCTTGCGGTATCACGAGAACATATGCGAACAATTCGGCACGCCCTCGACGAGCCATGTTTATGAAGCTAGCAGCGTTACTCGCCATTTTGTTCATCCCTCTTTTCCAAACTCCAAGCGCAGCCAATTCCGGTTCAGCCACACCCGTCGAGTTACAGTGCGGTCCTGAAGGGGATGCATCGGAAAATAGGCTGTGCGAGGCGCTGGAATACACGCTTTTGCGTCGCGGCTATAAGATTCAGAATAACAGCCAAACAAAAATAAGACTCGTCAGCAAGAACGGACCTGACGGCTCGATGAGAGCACGTCTGGAAATCTCCCGCGATGGAAGCGTAAGTTACGGAGCGGAAGCCGAACTCTCTGTCATTGACCGAAACTCGATTCCCGAAAGATCAATAAATTCATTCGCCGCCAGCCTGTTGGATAGATCAGGCTTCTAATTTCCACACATAGACGATGCGAGACACATCCGTGCCTAGTTCCGATTTCATGAACGACCCGCAAACCGACCAATCTGTCAGCACTTCGCGTGCGATCCGCACCGAGACATCCGACGCAGATAGCGGCATCAGCACCCGCTACACAATGAATGTCGGCGACACGTTTGTCGGCAACCTTGCGACCTATTCGGACAATGATTGGGTCCGCGTGACATTGACGGCGGGAACCTATGAAATAGATCTTGCGGGATCGGGAAGTTCTCCCGTCCGCGACACTTATCTTCGTATCTACGATGCAACCGGCACATTGGTCACCTATAATGATGACGGCGGCGATGGCTTGAATTCGCATTTGTCGCTTACGGTCACGCAGCCCGGGACATATTATGTAAGCGCGGGCGCTTTTAGTTCTTCCTATACCGGCTCTTATTCGCTCAATGTTTCACGCGGAGCAGAACCGACGGTTTTCACGATCGCCCAGATTGCCGCCCAGTTGACGGACGGATATTGGGACAGCACGGATCGCGGTCGCCGCTCGTTCGATGTCTCCCCGGGCGAAACGATCAATGTCGACCTGTCAGGACTAGACGCAGACGGTCGACGTCTGGCCGTCGCTGCACTGGCGGCCTGGACGGATGTCAGCGGCATCCGGTTCAACTCGGTAAATCCTTACTCGGGTCAAACAGTCCATATCACCTTTGGCGATGACGAAAGCGGCGCTTGGTCCAGCTCGACGACCTCCGGCGGCGAGATCTGGAGCTCTGACGTGAACGTCGGGCGGGATTGGCTTGATACTTATGGCACCGGCTTCGCCACTTACTCCTACCAGACATATATCCACGAGATCGGACATGCTCTGGGGCTGGGCCATGCGGGCAACTACAACGGATCAGCTGTTTACGGGACGGACAACACCTATATCAACGACAGTTGGCAGGCGTCTGTCATGTCCTATTTCAGCCAGGATGATAATACTTTTGTCAACGCAAGCTACGCTTATGTAATGTCCGCCATGGCCGCAGATATTGCGGCAATTCAAGAACTTTATGGCCGTACCACCCTTCGTGCGGGGAATACGGTTTATGGCGAGAACAGCAATGCCGGTGGGAATTACGGTCGCATTTCGTCAATTCTTGCAACCGGCGCCCGTGATGATATCGCATTCACTATCGTCGACAGCCAGGGTGTCGATACCCTGAATTTAAGCGGCGATACAGCAAACCAGCGGATCATTATGACACCTGGTGGCATTTCCAATGCCTACGGAATAACAGGAAACATCATCATAACCTCGGGGACCGTAATCGAGAACCTGCGTGCGGGATCCGGAAACGATTATCTCTCAGGAAACGCGGCCCACAACACGATCTGGGGGAATGCGGGCAACGATATGATTATCGGTGGCCTCGGCAACGACACCCTTTTGGGCGGAGCGGGGCGCGACACCCTGAACGGAGGAAATGGCAACGACATCTATCACGCTGACGGCTTCGACATCATCTCCGAAGGAAGTAATGGCGGTGTTGACACCGTCTATTCCAGCGGAAATTTCGCACTGACACCGAATCTGGAAAACCTTTACCTGACTGGCTCCGCGCAGACCGGAACGGGGAATGTGGCAGCAAACACCATCGTTGGCAACGCTCAGGGGAATACCCTGCGTGGTATGGGCGGAAACGACATCCTGAATGGCGCAGCGGGAAGCGACACCATGCATGGTGGAGCAGGTAATGACACCTATCACATTGACAGCCAAGACCGGCTCGTTGAACTGGCGAACGAAGGCATTGACACTGTCGTTTCAGCGGCAAGTTTCACGCTCGCAGCCAACTTCGAGAACCTGCGGCTGACGGGTTCTGCAGTGTTTGGTACCGGCAACGATGCTGCGAACACGATCGTCGGCAACTCGCTTGGAAACACAATTCGCGGCATGGCAGGAAACGATATTCTGAACGGCGGAGGCGGCAATGATCGCTTGTTCGGAGGGACGCACGCCGACACGTTCGTCTTCGGATCCGGTCAGGATATGGTCATGGATTTCCAGAACAATATCGACACCTTGCGCATTGACGATGCCTTGTGGGGTGGTGGGGCGCGCACAGTCGGTCAGGTGCTGAGCCTCGCCACAGTGATAAACGGAGATACCGTCTTCCTATTCGGGAACGGCAATCGGCTGACCATCGACAACTATACGAACATCAACAGTCTGTCCGACGATCTGGTCATTATCTAAGCCATGTCTCAAATGTCGCCTTCCCCCATTTCGGGGGAAGGCGATTTTGTTAAAGCCAATCCTGGCCAACCGCTACATCTTCGGCCCCTAGCTCGTGCCCAAGGGGCAATTCGAAAGTATCGACCTCGGCCCCCGCACCGCGCAATGCCCGCTCCAACGCCGGAGCCATGCGGGCAAAGGGATCGCGGGCACCGTTCAACATCAGGACTTTAGCACCCGACAATGCGCCTCTGTCCAGCTCAGCCGGATTTTCCAGCGCCTGAACCGCCCGCAACAGGATGGCCTTTCCAATGGACTGCGGGTGTAGCTGCATGACAGCGCCCAGCAGGTTTGCGCCGTTCGAGTAGCCCAGATAGCTCAGCCGCGACAGGTCAAGATCATAGGCGCGCGTCGCCTCAGCGATGAAGGCCACGAAGGCCTCGGCTTCAGCAGCAATGTCCTGTTGATCGTAAGTCACCGCGTCAAAGCGACGGAACCAGCGATTGATCCCCTCTTCGGTCGAACGTCCGCGCACGCCAAGCAATGTGGCCCGCGGCGCGATGCGATGGGCGAGTGGCATCAGATCGGATTCATTACCTCCGGTTCCGTGCAGCAGGATGATGGTGCTGCCGTCAGGGTTCTCGGGCCGATAGAAGCGGTGAACAAAGTGCAAATCCCGCATGGGTATCCTTTCCTCGCCCGGCAGGGCGAATTGCGGCATGATCACCCGCAGATCATCGGCACGATCCGCGTCATGGGGCGGAACGAACAGGGTCTGACCCAGATCTTCGGGCGTTTCGTCCAAGGTGAAACCCGGCGCGTCGGTCGCGTATTCCAGCAGAATGCCAGCCGGATCGCGGACATAAAGCGACAGGAAGTATTTCCGGTCATGCACGTTCGTGACATCGGTTCCTTTCAATGCGAGCCGGAGGGAACGAACATCATCCGTGCTGCCAGCGCGGAATGCGACGTGATCCAGAACTCCGGTGCCGGGAATGCCGGGAAAAAAGCCGGTCGCATCGCGGATATCGACCACATCCGTGTCCGACACCAATCGGTGAACCGTACCCGCCGCCGCATCCGATCGATAACCGAAACGGGACAGAAATTGCCTCGTCTCATCCGGTTTTTCGGTGAACAGGGTGACACTGCGCAGTTTCGTTGGCGCGATTGGGTCGGGTAGCGGCGCGATGGCAGGGAAGTTGTGACCGACCAGCTTGACGGTCACGCCATCCGGATCCTTGAGCCTCAGGACCGTCTCGCCGAATTCCCGCGCGGGGCCCTCGACGGGAATCCGCGCGGTCATGGCACGGGTCAGCCATTCGCCAATGCTCTCTGGCGGAACGGCCAAAGCGATCTCGGCCACCTGTCCGTGACCGACCCGACCGGGCGCACCGTCTTCCCAGACAAGGAATGTGATCAACGAACCCGGAGAACCCAGCGCGTCGCCATAAAACAGGTGCAACTGCTCGGCGTCCTCGAAGCCTCCGGTCCGTTTTACCAGCCGAAGACCCAGAAAACCCGCATAGAAATCGACATTCGCCTGAACCCGACGGGTGATTCCGGTGACGTGATGAATTCCGGTTGGCATCTGCTGCTCCCTTCATAGGCACACCGATCAGGCCAAGCTAGTGGGCCGGATCAGTATGCACCAAGTGACTTGCAGCAGATTTGGTGTTCCGGACCGAACAGGCCAGCCCGAAACGATGAAACGCGATGTTTCCCAGAACAGAACGGCAGATCAGGCCGCGTGCGCACCTTGTGCAAGTGCACCAACGAAATCAATGATTTCAGGCACGGGCCGCCCCTCACCAATCAGCTTGACGATTGCCGAACCGACGACGCAACCATCGGCGACGCCCGCGATGGCCCGCGCCGCCTCGGGGGTCGAGATGCCGAAGCCGACGACGACGGGAAGCTGCGCCGATGCGCGGATGCGAGCCACCTCGGGCGCGACCTCGGCAGCATTCGCCGCGGGACCGCCGGTAATGCCGGTGACCGAGACGTAATAGACGAAGCCCGAGGTGTTCTTGACCACGGCCGGCAGTCGGCGGTCATCGGTGGTCGGGGTCGCAAGACGGATGAAGTTCAGACCAGCCTTGTTCGCGGGAATGCACAGTTCCTCGTCTTCTTCGGGGGGAAGATCGACGACGATCAGGCCATCGACGCCCGCCTCGACCGCCTCGGCTAGAAAACGGTCGACACTGCCTTCGCGCGCATAGATCGGGTTGTAATAGCCCATCAGCACGATGGGGGTCGTGGAATTCTCGGCGCGGAATGCCCGCACCATTTCGAAGACGCGGGACACGCTGCCGCCCGCCTCCAAGGCACGCTGACCGGCGGCCTGGATCGTCGGCCCATCCGCCATCGGATCGGTAAAGGGCATCCCCAACTCGATGATATCGACGCCCGCACCGGGAAGACCGCGCATGATCTCGAGCGATGTATCGAAATCGGGATCGCAGCCCATCATATAAGCGACGAAAGCCTTTCCACCGGTTTCGGCAAGCCGCGCGAAAGTGTCATCAATTCTGCTCATGCGCCCGGTTCCCTGTTCGCCGTTTTCATTCCGCAGCCAAGGGTTATCCTTATGGATGGGGAAAGATCAATCGCCCGCACTGGACTTGGGCAGCATCCGCCCATAAAAGGCAGCAGTTTTCCGGAAAAAGGGGTGCATCATGGGCTTTCGCATGGGGATCGTCGGGTTGCCGAACGTGGGCAAATCGACGCTGTTCAACGCGCTGACGAAGACCGCCGCCGCGCAGGCCGCGAACTTCCCCTTCTGCACCATCGAGCCGAATGTCGGCGAGGTCGCGGTGCCGGATCAACGTCTGGACAAGCTGGCAGCCATCGCGGGCAGCAAGCAGATCATTCCGACCCGCATCACCTTTGTGGATATCGCGGGCCTCGTGAAGGGCGCATCCAAAGGTGAGGGTCTGGGCAACCAGTTCCTTGCCAATATCCGCGAAGTGGACGCCATCGCCCATGTGCTGCGCTGCTTCGAGGACGGCGACGTGACCCATGTCGAAGGCCGCGTCGATCCGATCGAGGATGCCGAAACCATCGAGACCGAACTGATGATCGCCGATCTGGAATCGGTCGAGCGTCGTCTGGCCAACATCGCCCGCAAGCTGAAAGGCGGCGACAAGGAAGCAGCAGCACAGGAGAAGCTTCTGAAAGCTGCGCAGGCCGTGCTGGAGGCAGGCAAGCCCGCCCGCACCGTCAAGGTCGACGAGGAAGATCAGAAGGCATGGAACATGCTCCAGCTTCTGACCGCCAAGCCCGTACTGTTCGTCTGCAACGTCGAAGAGGACAAGGCCGCGACCGGCAACAGCCAGTCCGAGCGCGTGGCCAAGATGGCCACCGAACAGGGCGCGGGCCATGTCGTCATCTCGGCCAAGATCGAGGAAGAGATCAGCCAGCTTCCGGTCGACGAAGCCGCGATGTTCCTTGAGGAAATGGGCCTGCACGAAGCGGGTCTGGATCGCCTGATCCGCGCGGGTTACTCGCTGCTGGGTCTGGACACCTACTTCACCGTTGGCCCGAAAGAGGCCCGCGCCTGGACCATCCACAAGGGTACGCTGGCACCGCAGGCCGCCGGCGTCATCCATGGCGATTTCGAGCGCGGCTTCATCCGCGCCGAGACCGTCGCCTATGAGGATTACATCACCTACAAGGGCGAATCCGGCGCGCGCGAGGCAGGCAAGTTCCGCGTCGAAGGCAAGTCCTACGAGGTCAAGGACGGCGACGTCCTGCACTTCCTGTTCAACGCCTGATCCCGAAGTCGCCGGAACCCCTTTCCGTCGGCCTTATCCCTGTGGCAGATCTTCCGCGCGCGGCGGGCAACAAAGCCCGCCCGCGTCTGGACCAAAGGATCATGCCCATGCCCTCGCCCAACCTGTCGATCGGTGAACGCCTCGAGTATCCCCTGCCCGCCGGTGCCGACGGGCGGGTGCATCGCATCACGGCGTTCCGCTATGGCTCGGCGGGCAAAGGGCCCAAGGCATATCTTCAGGCAGGGCTTCATGCCGACGAGTTTCCGGGCATGTTCGCCCTGCACCTGCTGCGCCCGATGCTTGAGACCGCCGCACGCGAGGGCCGTATCAACGGCGAGATCCTTGTTTTGCCGCAAGCCAATCCGCTGGGGCTGACGCAGCATCCGGACGGATTCCTTTACGGGCGCAAGGAGAGCGGTTCGGGGCAGAATTTCAACCGCGGCTATGCCGATCTGGTAAACCTGCTGCCGCCGCTTTCGCTAGGCCCCGACGCCGCAGCGAATACCGCGCTAATCCGCTTGGCCATGCGCGATGTTCTGGCGGCGCACGCCCCCTCGACACCCCTTGACGCCATGCGGCAGCGGTTGCTGCTGCTGGCCCATGACGCCGACCTGGTTCTTGATCTTCATGCCGACAATCAGGCGTTGCCGCATATCTATGTCGGCACCCCGCTTTGGCCCGACGCGCAGGACATCGCCGCCGAAATCGGCGCGCGGGCCGTCTTGCTGGCCGAGGTCTCGGGGGGCAATCCGTTCGACGAGGCGCTCAGCGGCCCTTGGTGGGAATTGGCGCGCCGCTATCCCGATAGCCCCGTCCCGAATGGCTGTCTGGCCACCACAATCGAGATGGGCAGCAATGATGACGTCGATCCCGTCCTCGCCCGCAATCAGGCCGAGGCACTTTTCCGCATTCTGGCACGTCGCGGCTTCATCACCGGCGAGTCCCTGCCCGACCTGCCGGAATTGCCCTGCGGGGCGACCCAGTTGACGGCGATGTCTCAGATCAGATCCCCCGCGACTGGGCTGATCGTCTATCATGCCGCTTTGGGCGATCACGTGATCGAAGGGCAGGCTATCGCCACGATACTCGATCCCTTGGGTGACGAAGTAACCGTCTGCGCAGAGACCTCGGGCTGCCTGTTCGCGCGTCACAGCCAGCCTTACGGCTGGCCCGACAAGTTCATCGGCAAGATCGCCGGAACGGACGAAATCGAAAGCCGCAAGGGTCTGTTGCTGACCGACTGAGGCTCAGGCGGACCATTTTTCGGTCTCGAACAGATCGCGGTTGTTCTTGATATGGCGCGCCACCAGTTGAGCCACTCGACGTGGTTCAACAATACGTCGGGCCACAGGCGCGACGTAGCTGGGTGACGCGATCTCAGGGAACAGCAGAGCGATTTCCCGACACGCCTCTGGTCCGAGGGTCCGCAGCGCCATGGGGCCGGTCAGCAGCGTTTCAGACCACGCGCCGTTTGCCCGAACAACTTCATGCCGATCCAGAAGAATATGGAAATACTCGACACTGGTCACGACGTCCTGCGTCACACCAGGGAAACCCAGCAGTTTCTTAGCGGAAACGAGAACTTCGTCCGTATCGAACATCTGACGTACAACGCGCGAGGAAATCAGAACGCGGTGCTGTGGCGAGACGACCAGATCCTGCTCGGGGATCGAGGGGCCGAAGGCACCTGCTTTGATCCGAATGGGCAAAAGATTGGTATGCCGTTCCAATGATCTGCCGCCAACCAGACGCGAGCCTTTCCACCGGATCGGCTGAGGACCATGATCCTTGGTCAGAACAAGATCGCCAACTTCGAGATCTTCGATCGCGCGCGGCCCATCAGGCGTGTCGATCAGCGTGCCGCGGACGAAGCAAATGACATCGACATCATCGAGGTTAAGATTGTCGCCGGGAACGATCTGCAGCGGAGTATCAGTGAATCCGTCAGGATCTGTTGTTATGTAAAAGCGGCCCGATGGCGAGTTGACAACAAAGTTATCGGTTCCCGTCTCGTAAACAGCGAAACCACCCTCGAAGAATCCCGCATTGCCGCTGATCTGTTCGTCAAGGCGGATCTGGCTTTCATTTTCGCCATCGGTCGGCCGAATGTCGTAATCCGCTACCCCATCGCCGTCGATATCGACCTGCAAAGTCACCAACGTGTCCGGAGGAATCCCATCCGCATAATCGTCTGCATCACCCGGCAACGACATGAGAATTTGCCCGGGTGGTGCAGTAGAGCCATAAAACTCGATAAGCTCGACGGCAGGATAGGTGGTAGAATCTATTGTTCCATCGGCACCGCCGACGCCCGGCACGTAATCGCCAAACGCTATTGCATTCGCAGGCAGGACATAGGTGACCATCGCGATCTTCCTTAACGGTGAGCCAATCAGGCAGGAGAAGTTTCGGAATATTCACCTTTGATGATAACTCGCACCCTGCACGGAACAATAGTCTAAAAAGCATAAGCCTAGCCGCGACACAACCGCACATGGTTATGCGAGATCGCATTATCTAAACCACTGACGATTAATATGTCCTTCCACTTGTCAGATTTATTAACTGCCATTGCCTCTTGATTATTGCAGGCAATCCTTCGGATCGCATTGATCTAAAATCTGATCGTGATCAGGAATCGAACGAATCACTTCGGCAGGAACAATCAGGGCCATCAGATGACACCAGACAACGCCCGCGTCTTGGTCGATGGCCGATTAGCCCGCCTTCGCCTTGAGCTTGCTGGCTCCCGGCAGTTCGATGTTGATCTCGAGGCTGGACAGCTCGTCGCCGCGTTCGATCTTGACCTCGACCTGCTCGCCGTCGATCTCCATGTGACGGCGGACCACTTCCAGGATGTCGCGCTGCAGAAGCGGCAGGAATTCGGGGCTGGCGCCGCCGGCGCGCTCATGCGCCAGCAGGATCTGCAACCGCTCCTTGGCGGTCGCGGCGGGGCTGGGCTTGCGGGGGCGAAGGGAAAAGCCGAACATGCTCAGGCCGTCCGTTTCAGAAGCCGCTGGAAGAAACCGCGCTTCTCGGCGCTGCCGATCCGCATCTCGATCTGCTCGCCGACCAGACGACCCACCGCGTCCTCATAGGCCTTGCCCGCCGCCGATTTCTCGTCCAGCGTCACCGGCATGCCCACGTTCGAGGCCCGCAGCACCGTCGGGCTTTCCGGAATGATGCCCAACAGCGGAATCGCAAGGATTTCCAGCACGTCCTCGACGCTCATCATCTCGCCATTGCTGGAGCGCTGCTGATCGAAGCGCGTCAGCAGAAGCTGCGCCTTGATCGCGCTGCCATCGCCCTTTTCCGCCAGCGCGGTCTTGCTGTTCAGCAGCCCCAGCACCCGGTCGCTGTCGCGCACCGAGGACACTTCGGGATTGGTCACCACGATGGCCTCGTCGGCGTAATACATCGCCAGATGCGCGCCGCGTTCGATCCCCGCAGGGCTGTCGCAGATGATATAGTCAAATTCCTGCCGCAGCTCGTCCAGCACCGCCTTGACGCCCTCCTGCGTCAGCGCGTCCTTGTCGCGGGTCTGCGAGGTCGGCAGCACGAACAGGTTTTCCAGCCGGCGGTCCTTGATCAGCGCCTGCTTCAGCTTGGCGTCGCCCTGGATCACATTGATGAAATCGAACACGACCCGACGCTCGCAGCCCATGATCATGTCCAGATTGCGCAGGCCGACATCGAAATCGACGACGACCGTCTTGTGCCCGCGCATCGCGAGCCCGGCACTGACCGCGGCCGAGGTCGTGGTCTTGCCCACGCCGCCCTTGCCCGAGGTGACTACGATGACCTTGCTCACGAGCGCTTCCTTTCGATCCTTGGGGTTATTTGAGCGGGGCGACGCATAGCTTCTCGCCCTCGAGATAGACCTGCACGAAGTCGCGCGGGATATCCGGACCCAGCGTCTCGCTGGTGCGGTAAAGTCCGGCAATCGCCAGCAGTTCGGCATCGAGCGCATGGCAGAAGATCCGCGCCGAGGTGTCGCCATTGACCCCCGCCAGCGCCCGCCCGCGCAACCGGCCATAGATATGGATATTGCCGGTGGCGATGACCTCGGCCCCCGAGCCGACCGGCCCGACGATCACCAGATCGCCGCGATCGGCAAAGACTGTCTGTCCCGAGCGCACCGGCTGGGTGATCAGCCGTGTCTGCGGCTCTTTGGCCACGGGTTCGGGCACGGGTTCCGGCGCTGCGGCCCTGCTCCGGCCTGGCCGCGCTGCGGGCTGGGCCGCGCGTTCCAGCGCGACATCGCGCCCTGCGGGCAGCACGATCAGCCCGGCCGCAACCGCCGCCTTGCCCTGATCGGCACGGGCGTTCTGCACGCCAAAGACCGACAGGCGCCGGTTCCGCAAGGCCGTGGTCAGACGCTCCATCTCGGCAGCGGAATCGAGGCCCGCAGCCTCGGCCAGATCGATCACCAGCGGGGCATTCTCGAAGAACAGCGGCGTCTGGCGCAACCGCGCATCCAACGACGCCAGAAACGCATCATCCACGCCTCCGGTCAGATGCAGCGCAACCGCCGTCAGCGACCGGCCGCGGAACTGCAATGGCCTGACACTCGCAACCGGCTCACCCGCGGTCGCATGGGATCCCTCTGCCTGCACGCCAACCTGCCTTTTATCCCGCCCACGATAATCCGCAAAACGGCTTTTGATATTATTCCTAATAGCACTTAATCCCCGCGTCCATCGCGAAGACGGATTGCGCGAAAGATCGCCAAAGAACGCCGGAGAACGGTGCGGAATTCCGCGCATGATCGTTCAAATAAACACGACATCAATATGTTAATTTACACTTCTCCAGAAGTTCGAAGTCTGGCGATCACCCTATCCATCGCCTGCGCGAACAGGCGGCGCTGCGTGGTGTCCGGCTCTCCCGCCCGAACCATCAGCCCGACCGCTCCCTTGGTCGAGGTGGTATCGACGGGCAGCCTTACCAGAAGCCCTTCGGAGATTTCGCGCGCCACCACCCCCGCCGAAATGAACCAGATCGCATCGCTGTCGCGGGTATGGGCGCGACCGAACCCGACCGAGACACTTTCGATCCGATTATGTGGTAAGGGGACCCCCTGCGAGATCAGCAACCTGCGGACAATCGGCCGGATCGCAGCCGATTGCGGCGGATAGATCACCGGCCAGTCAGCAATCCTGCGCAGGTCCGGCTCAGGCAGAATGGGATGCCCCGGCCGCACGACAATCGCGACCTCCTCCATATACAGCTGGGTAAAGCTAAGGCCGCTCATCGCTTCGGGTTCGCCCATCCGGCCGATGACGATATCCAGTTCCTTGTCATTCAGCAGCCGCGTCAGATGATGGTGCGATCCGTCGATGATATTGAGTCGCATCCCCGGTGCAACCGAGGCGATTTCGTCCGCGACATGGGGCAGCAACCGCGCCGCGACCGATGGCAAAGCGCCGACGCGCAGCGGGGCTTCATCCTCTTGCCCGAACGCACGCAAGCCGGACATCCCCTGTTCGAGCGAGGCGAGACTGGCCAAGGTGAAGGTATGCAGCAGTTCGCCGCGTGGTGTCAGAGTCACCCCTGCCCGACCACGGATCAGCAACTCTGCCCCCACGATATCTTCCAGTTCGGAAAGCGCCCGCGAAATCGCGGGTTGGGTCAGATGCAGACTTTCGGCAGCCCTCTTCAGACTGCGGCAGCGCACGATCTCGACAAATGCCTGCAGGTGGCGAAACTTGATCCGACGGTCCATTGCTTACCAGTTTTGATAACTAAACTGTCGATTACCGCATTTTACATTTCATCACCCACATGTAATCCTGATTTTCGGAGGAAGATCAGTGCAGGCCAGCCATATCACTATTGATGACGGGATGTATCCCGGTTGTCGGCAGGGGACATCCGCCGCGACCACGGGGATTTTTTGCCGCGTGATCGCCATGCCTGATGCCGAACAAGGGCGCTGGTCGCCGCGCCTTCGGCCAATGCTATAAGTCGAATCGAAATAGGGGAGGAACAACAATGAAAACGATCCTGATGGTCGGGATTGCCGCCTTGGCAATTGCCGGAACCGCCACCGCGCAAGAGGTCACGCTGCGCGTCCATCACTTCCTGTCGGCGGATGCACCGATGCACAAGGACGTGCTGCAACCGTGGGAAAAGATGGTCGAGGAACAGTCGGGCGGGCGTATCGACGTGCAACTGTTCCCTTCGATGCAATTGGGGGGCAAACCGCCACAGCTTTTCGATCAGGCGCGCGACGGGATCGTTGATGTCTCGTGGACGCTTCTGGGCTATACGCCGGGCCGCTTTCCGGTTTCCGAGGCGTTCGAACTGCCGTTCAACTCGGGCAGCGCCACAGAAACCACCACCGCCTTGCAGCAATTTCAGGCGAAATACATGGGCGATGAGCTGAAAGGCGTCCATCCCCTGCTGATCCACGCCCCTGCGGCCTACAAATTCCACACCAAGGGCAAGCCGATCAAAGCCATGGCCGATCTGGCCGGACTGAAGATCCGCACCCCCTCGCGCATGATGACCGACGGCCTGGCCGCACTTGGCGCCACCCCGATCGGCATGCCGGTTCCCGAGATTGCGCAATCCCTGACCACCGGTGTGATCGACGGCGCAGTGATCCCGTGGGAAGTCTTCGGTTCGCTGCGGATCGAAAGCGTGACCAAGGACCACAGCGAGTTCGGCGTCGAAAATGGCGGGCTGTCGACCTCGGTCATGGCGCTGGTGATGAATCAGGCCAAGTATGACGCCCTGCCCGACGATTTGAAGAAGGTGATCGACGACAATTCCGGTGCTGCCTTGGCCGCTCTGGCAGGTAAGGCTTTTGATGCCGCAGAAACCGCCGAGCGCCAGAAAGCCATCGACGCCGGTGGCGTGATCAATGTCATCCCCGAGGCCGACCTTGCCCAGTGGAAGACCGCGACGCAACCGGTCGTGGATGCTTGGGTCAAGACGATGAACGATAGCGGCAAAGACGGACAGGCCATGCTGGACGATGCCCGCGCGATGCTGACTGCGGCGCAGGCCAAGTGATATGACGAAGGGCGGAATTGTCGAAGCCGAGACTTTGACCGAACACGCGCAGCGCGTCGCGGTGCCCGGCTGGCTTACCGCCCTTTGCCGGTTGTTTGCCGGGATAGGCGGCCTGACCCTTCTCGTAATGATGCTGATGACCGTCACCAGCGTCATCCTGCGCGGCGTGGTCGGCAAGCCAATCCCCGGCGACTTCGAATTGGTCGAGGTTGGCAGCGCAATCGCGATCTTTTGCTTCTTGCCGTGGTGTCAGGTGAATGGCGGCAATGTGCTGGTCGATTTTTTCACCCAGCGCTCCGGACCGCGCCTGAACCACATCCTCGAGGCTTTCGGTGACCTGATCTATCTGCTGATCACTGGCTTGCTGCTATGGCGACTGACCCATGGCGCGTTAGAAATGCGCCAGTATGGCGAACAGACCATGGTTCTACGTTTGCCGATCTGGGCCAGCTTCTTCGTCATCCTGCCCGCGATGGCGCTGCTGGTCGCGACCTGTGCCGCGACCTTCTGGGGCCATATCAAGGGGGTGCTGGCATGACCGGAATTTCTGCCGGTCTGGCCGGATTTGCCGTTTTGCTGGGCCTTATGGCCATCCGCATCCCGATTGGCGTTGCCATGCTGTCGGTGGGGATCGGAGGATATGCGCTTTACACCGGCGTCATGCCGCTGCTCGCCTTTCTCAAGACCTCGACCTATTACCAGTTCTCGACCTATTCGCTATCGGTGATCCCGCTTTTCGTCCTGATGGGTGAATTCGCGACCAAAGCCGGAATGAGCCGCGCGCTTTTCCGCACCGCCGCCGCATTCCTTGGGCATCGCAAGGGCGGATTGGCCATGGCCTCGATCGGGGGATGCGCGGCATTCGGCGCGATTTGCGGCAGCTCGCTCGCGACCGCCGCGACCATGGGTCAGGTCGCCCTGCCCGAGATGCGGCGTTACAACTACTCGGGTGCGCTTTCGACCGGATCGCTGGCTGCGGGCGGAACCTTGGGCATCCTGATCCCGCCCTCGGTCATTCTGGTTCTATATGCCCTGATGGCCGAGCAGAGCATCGCCAAGATGTTCGTTGCCGCGATGATCCCCGGCATTCTGGCCGCGCTTGGCTATATCATGGCCGTCGCGATCTATGTCCGCCGTCACCCCGAGGATGGTCCCGCCGGTCCCCGCATCACATGGCCCGAGCGTATCGCAGCACTCCGCGAGACATGGTCGATCATCCTGATCTTCGCCCTTGTGATCGTCGGCATGTATCGCGGCTGGTTCACCCCGACCGAGGCTGCTGCCGTCGGCGCGTTTGGCGCGGGCGTTCTGGCCATTCTGCATGGCGGAATGCGGCTCGAGGGCCTGATGGCGTGCCTGCGTGGAACAGCCTCGACCTCGGCCATGATCTTTCTGATCATGCTGGGGGCGGAAATGTTCAACGCCTTTCTCGCCCAGACCCAGACTCCGATGCTGGCGGCGCAAGCGATCCAGAATATGGGCCTATCGCCCATGCTGGTATTGCTGGCAATCTTGCTTCTGTACCTTGCGCTGGGTTGCGTCATGGACTCGATGTCCATGCTGTTGCTGACCATCCCGATTTTTTACCCGATCATCGCCGGACTTGATTTCGGCATGAGCCGAGAGGACACGCTGATCTGGTTCGGCATCCTTGCCGTCGTCGTGGTCGAGGTCGGATTAATCACGCCTCCGGTCGGGATGAATGTGTTTGTGATCAACGGCATGGCGCGGGATGTTCCGATGATCGAAAGCTTCCGCGGTATGTTACCCTTCCTGATCAGCGACATGATCCGCATCGTGTTGCTGGTTGCTTTCCCCTTCGTCACATTGGGATTGGTCCGTCTGCTAGGGTAACCGAAACGGTCCGGTCAATCCATGGCCGGATCTTCCGCTACCAGATCCGAAATGGTCTGGCGCAGCCAACGGCTTGCGGGGTCCTGATGCAAGCGACGATGCCAGCTTAGATAGACCTTGAAATTGGGCAGATCGATGGGCGGCATGGCGACGTGCAGGCCGTCGGGTTGGGCTGCGGCCAAACGCTGCGGCACGACAGACACCATCTCGCTGGCCCGAATGATCGAAGGGACCAACAGAAAATTCGGGACGCGTGCCCCGACCTCACGGGCACGTCCCAACTCTCCCAAAGCCCGATCGACTTCGTCCAGAATGCCACCGCCGGGGATCACCGCCACGACATGCCGCAGGCGGCAAAACTGTTCCAGACTGATCGCATCCCGAAGTTCCGGATGGTCCCTGCTCCAGATCGTGCGGAAACTCTCCTCGGCCATCAGCCGCGCCGGAAATGCCTGTGGGGCATTCTCGGCACTGGTGACCGCGAAGTCCAACTCGCCGCGCTCCATGCTGGCGGCAATCCGGTCCAATTCGAGATGCACCGTCTCGATGGTTATTCCCCGCGCCACTCTGGCCAGATAGGGAACGAGTTTCGGCAACAGGACGATCAGGGCCAGATCCGAGCCCGCGATCCTGAAATGGCGGATGTCCTGCGCCGGATCGAAGCCTGCGGGACTGGCGACAAGACTGCGCAGTTCCTCGATCGCAGCACTCAGTGGCTGTCGCATTGCGCTTGCCCTCGGCGTCAATGCCATGCCATGTGCGTTCCCGACCAGCAGGTCATCGTTCAACAGACCACGCAATCGGGCAAGTTGCGCAGACATTGCAGGCTGGCTGATCCCCAACCGACGCGCGGCCAATGTCACGCTACGCTCGCGAAGCAGCACCTCCAGCGAAACCAGCAGTCCCAGATCCCGAGGCTGAAAATCCATTCTGGTTATGCCTAATATATCTTGGATCGATTTGAGTTTTGCGCCGCGCGGGCCCACATGTCCAGTAACTCAATCAGCCCCGGAGAATCGAAATGAAGGCTTTTGCCCTTGCGCTTGCTGTTGCCCTGACCCCATTTGCCGCATCTGCCGGTGAAATCACGTTGGAAACGCCGATGAACGGCATGACCTTGGCGGGCGGCGAAACGGATATGGCCGTATTCTTCACGCCGTCCAAGGATGCCGCTTACCGCGTTCATGCGGCCTATGTCGCCAAGGACAATCAAAGCGAGCCCAAACGCCTGATGATGGACCTGAAAGACGGTGACGCGCTCAGCTTTTCGCTGCCCGGCCACCTGACCGAGATCTATCACTTCTCGCGCAGCGGCAATGCGGTCACCATCAGTTCCGAACCGGCTGCTGCGCGGACCGGATCGGCCAGTTGAAGTCTAGCCGCCAATCGCCCGATCCAGATGGACATAGCCGCCATCAGGATGCAGCCATTGGCCCGTCATGTGGCTCGCGCGATCCGATAGCAGGAAAGCGCAGCAATCCGCGATCTCGCGCGCCGTGGTCATCCGTTGACCAAACGGGATATTGCGGGCGATATCAGCCAGACGCGCATCGGGATCGGGCATGGTGTCCAGCCAGCGGCGGTATAGCGGCGTCATCACCTCGGCCACGACGATGGCATTGACCCGCACGCCGTCGGGCAGGAAGTCGACGGCCCATTCGCGCGTCAAACCAAGCTGCGCCGCCTTGGCCGCGACATAGGCCGAGGTCCCCCCCTGTCCGGTCAACGCGGTCTTCGAGGTGATATTGACAATCGCGCCGCGCGAAGCCCGCAGATCGTCCGCCAGCAGCTGCACCATCAGGTAATAATGGACCAGATTCTGGTTCAGACTGGCGCGAAACGCATCGGGCCCTTTCTCCAGCCCTACCCCATCATTTGCGCCCGCATTGTTGACCAATGCGTGGACGATGCCGTGACGCGACCGGATTGTTGCAACCGCAGCGCAGCAAGCATTGTCGTCGGATAACTCGGCTTGCACAAAATCCGCGCCGGTCTGCGCCAGCCATTCAGGCTCGGGCGGACGGCGCGAGACGATCACGACGTGCGCGCCTTCCTCGCGCAGGACTTCCGTAATGCCCGCGCCGATCCCCGAACCTCCGCCGGTAACGACGACCAGCTTATCTTGCAGATGCAGATCCATCACGCCCCCTTGAAGCGATAGGTTTCAAGGCTTTCCGGCTTCATCTCGATCGAAAAACCCGGCATGGTCGGCGGCATATAGGCCGCGTCGCGGATATTGCAGGGGTAAAGGAAATGCTCGTGCAGGTGGTCGACATATTCGATGACCCGACCCTCGCGCGTACCCGCGATGCACAGAAAGTCGATCATCGACATGTGCTGGACATATTCGCACAGACCGACGCCCCCGGCATGCGGGCAGACCTTGAGGCCATATTTCGCGGCCATCAGCATGACGGCCAGCACCTCGTTCAGCCCGCCCATGCGGCAGCTGTCGATCTGCACCACGTCGATTGCGCCGCGCATGATGAATTGCTTGAACATGATCCGGTTCTGGCACATCTCGCCGGTCGCGACCTGCACGGGGGCGACCCCCTCGCGGATCTTGCGGTGGCCTTCGATATCGTCGGGGCTGGTCGGTTCCTCGATGAACCACGGCTTCACGAAGGCGAGCTTGCCGACCCAGTCGATGGCCTGATCGACCTCCCAGACTTGGTTCGCGTCGATCATCAGGTTGACGTCCGGGCCGACCTCGTCCCGTGCGATGGTCAGGCGGCGGATATCGTCGTCAAGGTCGCGGCCGACCTTCATCTTGATATGGCGGAAACCGGCATCAACCGCCTCGCGGCAGAGGCGGCGCAGTTTGTCGTCGTCATAACCCAGCCAACCCGCGCTGGTCGTGTAGCAGGGATAACCCTCGGCTTTCAGCGTCTCGATGCGGGCGGCTTTGTCCTTGGCCTGCTCGGTCAGGAAATCCAGCGCCCATTCGGGTGTGATGCAATCGGTCAGATAGCGGAAATCGATACAGCGCACGAGTTCGGCGGGCGACATCTCGGCCACGAGTTGCCAGACCGGCTTGCCCTCGGACTTCGCCCACAGGTCCCAGACCGCGTTGACGACCGCGCCCGTCGCCAGATGGATCGCGCCCTTATCCGGGCCGATCCAGCGCAGCTGGCTGTCCGAGGTGATATGCCGCCAGAATCGCCCCATATCCTGCGCGATCCAGCCAAGGTCGAGGCCGGTGACGATCGGCCGCAAAGCCTCGATCGAGGCGACGCAGATTTCATTGCCGCGCCCGATGGTGAAGGTCAGGCCATGGCCCTCATGCGGGCCGTCGGTCTCAAGGATCACATAGGCCGCCGAGTAATCGGGATCGGGGTTCATCGCATCCGAGCCGTCCAGATGCTGGCTGGTCGGGAAACGCACATCGACGGTGCGCAGGCCGGTGATCTTGGTCATGCCTTCACCTCTCGGCCAAGCGGGCCGCTGCTCGGAAGCTTCATCTTGTCCTCATGGAATGGGCCGGGGGCAGGACGCCCCCGGCGAAGGTGATCAGTCGTAAAGGACCGCCGCGATTTCCGGCGCGTCAATGTTCGACTTGTCGTACCAGTAGAAGCCGGTATCGACGTTTTTCTCAAGTTTTTCACCCTTGGCTGCGGCGACGGCGGCTTTCACCGTCTCGTATCCGATGCCAACCGGGTTCTGGGTGATCGCTCCGGCCATGGCGCCGCTGCGGATCGCCTCTTTCTGAACCTTGCCCGAGTCGAAGCCGATCACGACCGCCTTCGCGCCCATCTCGCGCACACCGTTCAGCACACCGATGGCCGAGCCTTCGTTGGTGCCGAAGATGCCCTTGATATCGGGATTGGCGGCGAGGATCGCCTTGGTGATCTCGGTCGATTTCAGCTGGTCGCCATCGCCATATTCCAGCGCGACGATCTCGATATTCGGGTGCTTTTCTTTGATGCCATTGACGAAGCCATCGCGGCGATGGATGCCCGTCAACGAGGTCTGGCTGTGGCCGACGACGGCAATCTTGCCCTCGCCGCCGATCAGCTCGGCCATTTTGTCAGCGGCCAAAGCCGCGGCGGCGGTGTTGTCGGTCGAAGCGGTCGAGAGGGGAATGTCACTTTCCACGCCCGAGTCGAACGCGATGACCGGGATATTCGCGGCTTGCGCCTTTTTCAGCAGCGGGATCACGGCTTGGCTGTCCAGTGCGGCGATGCCCACAGCGGCGGGCTGCTTGGCAAGAGCGGCGGCGAGCATGTCGATCTGCTTGTCGACTTGCGTCTCATTGTCCGGCCCCTCGAAGGTCACGTCGACCCCGAATTCGGCCCCTGCCTTGTCCGCCCCCAGCTTGACCGCTTGCCAGAACTGGTGCTGGAACCCTTTCGAGATCAACGGGATATACACTTTGTCCTGAGCAAATGCGCTTTGGCCTGCCCCCGACATCAATGCCAGCGCCGTTGCCGCGCCGATCAGTCTGCGTCTTGTGAACATGTTTTCCTCCCTGATGTTCACGGTGGTATCAGTCAGCAGTCCGCCGACGTAGCTGGTCGGCATAAACCGCAACGATGATGATGAAGCCGGTGACGACGGTCTGCCACTCGGGCGCGACCGATAGAACGCGCAGACCGTTCGTCAGGACCGACATGATAAGCGCGCCGATCAATGTGCCGGTGATCGTGCCGCGCCCGCCAGACAATGACGTGCCCCCGATAACCACCGCCGCGATGGCTTCCAGTTCATAGCCCAGACCCAAGGCGGGCTGAGCAGAGTTCAGGCGCGAGGACATCAGGATGCCCGCAATGCCGCAGATCGCACCCGCCAGCGCATAGATCGACATTTTCCAGCGGTCGGTGTTGACGCCGGACAGGCGAACGGCTTCCTCGTTCGAGCCAAGAGCGAAGGTGTAGCGTCCCAGCACCGTGCGCCCCAACACCCAAGCGATGACCCCCGCGACAATGAACAGGATCAACACGCCGTTGGGCAGCGGAAATTGCGGGATCAGTTTACCGACAAGTGAGCCCTGCGAAATCTCGGTATAGCCCTCGGTATCGTTGAAGTAGATCGGCTTTGTGCCGGTCACGATCAGCGAAAGCCCTTTGAGGATCAGCATCATCCCCAATGTGGCAATGAACGGAGGGATCTTGGCCTTGGCAACCAACGTCCCCGAGATCAGCCCGCAAAGCGCCCCTGTCGCCATTCCGGTCGCCACGCCAAGCAGCAAAGGCATCCCCAGCCACGTCAGGACGACGCCGGTCATCACCGCGCAAAACGTCATCAGCGTGCCAATCGACAGATCGATCCCGCCGGTGATGATGATCATTGTCACGCCGACCGCCAGCACGCCGTTGACCGAGGTCGCCTGCAGGATCGACATGATGTTGTCGACCTGAAAGAACCGGGGACTGGCCAGCGAAAAGCCGATGACCAGAACGATCAGACTGGCAAAGGCCAGAAGTTTTTGTTGCGCACCGCCGCGAAGGGCCTGCTTCTCGGTCATGGTCTCTCTCCCTCGGGCGTCATTCGGCGGCAAGCCCCTCACGCTTGGTCGCCAACGCCATAATGTCTTCCTGCGACGCCCCTCCGGGCAGGATGCCGGTCAACCGCCCTTCGCACATGACCGCGATACGATGCGACAGACGCAACACTTCAGGCAACTCGCTCGAAATAACGATGATTGCCTTTCCAGATGCCGCCAGTTCGCCCATCAGACGGTAGATTTCAGCCTTGGCGCCGACGTCTATGCCGCGCGTCGGTTCGTCGAAAATCAGAATATCGCAATCGCGCAGCAGCCATTTCGCGATGACGACCTTCTGCTGGTTGCCGCCCGACAGCAGGCGCAGTTCCTGCCGGTCACCCGGCGTGCGTATGGTCAGCGTTTCGATATAGCGGCGGGCAATCCGCCCCAGTTCCGGCTCATCGATACGGCCGATCCGGTCAGCATAGCGCGGCAGGCTGGCCATGGCGATATTCGCGCGGACGTCCATACCAAGCGCAAGGCCGAACTGCTTACGATCCTCGGACAAGTAGCCGATACCGGCATCGACCGCATCCGACGGGCTGCGTATCTGCACGGGCTTGCCGTGAACGCGAATTTCGCCCTGATCGGCAGGTTCTGCTCCGAAAATGGCCCGCGCGAGTTCGGTACGCCCCGCGCCCATCAGGCCTGCAAAACCCAGAATCTCGCCGCATTTCACCGAAAAGCTGATGTCGCGCAACTCGTGCCCGCGTGACAGGTGATCGACCTCCAACGCCGTCTCGGCGGCAGACAGGTCTGGGACCGAGGCGATCTCGTCGCTCAGTTCGCGCCCGACCATCATTGAGATGATTTTTGAAATCGGTGTGTCGGCGGCTTCGACGGTGCCGACATAGGCCCCGTCCCGCATCACGGTCACGCGGTCCGAGATGCGTTTGATCTCGTCCATCTTGTGGCTGATATAGATGATACCGACGCCCTCGGCCTTCAGCTTGCGGATGATGGCGAAAAGTTCCGCAATCTCGGCATCGTTCAGCGCGGCGGTCGGTTCGTCCATGATCAGCACGCGCGAGCGATAGGACAAAGCCTTCGCGATCTCGACCATCTGCTGGCGCGCGATGGTCATGCCGCCAACCGTGGCGCGGGGGTCCATGCGGATATGCATGGCCTCGAAGATCGCGGCGGCATCGGTGTTCAACTTGGCCTCGTCGAGACGACCAAATGACAGTCTGGGCTCGCGTCCGATCCAAATATTCTGCGCGACTGTCAGATCGCGCATCAACGCAAGCTCTTGGTGGATAATGCCAATTCCAAGGTCCTGAGCGGCCTTGGGTGTGGGCAACGCCACTTCGGCCCCGTCGATCAGGACGCGCCCCTCATCCGCGTGATAGACGCCCGAGAGGATCTTCATCAGCGTGGATTTTCCCGCGCCGTTTTCCCCCATCAGGGCGTGAACCTCGCCCGCGCGCAGGTCAAAATCAACGGATTTCAGGGCATGCACACCGGGGAAGCGCTTGTCGATTCCCTCCATCCGCACCAGTTCGGTCATGGCTTCACCCCGTAAAACCGCTTGGCGTTTCCGCCCATGACTGCGGCCCGCTCATCAGGCGACAATCCGGCCAGCAATTCATCGGTCAGGTCGCGCCAACCGGCATAGCTGCCCGCCAGATTCAGCACGGGCCAATCGCTGCCCCAGATCAGCCGATCCGGCCCGAACCAATCGAGCAGTTCCGCAACAACCGGACGCAAGGCCAACAACGGATCACGTAGTTCATCAGCGGAAAGTTCTGTCAGCAGGCCCGAGAGTTTGCAGTGATGCCCTTGCGCTGACAGCCGCTGCATTCCGAGTGACCAATTCTTGCGGTCCGCAGGCTTGGGCTTGGCGGCGTGATCTATGACAACGGGAATGTCGGGGTTTGAATCGGCAAACTGCGCAAGGACCGGCAAATGCCTTTCCGTCACCAGCGCATCGAAGGTCAGACCCAGTTCGACCAGCGTGTCCAATGCCTCGGGGCGCGGTGCATTCAATAGCCAGTCGGTGTCCGGAATATCCTGCAACATCGGGCGGATACCCAGAAACCTTGCATTCTGGGCCCGCTGCTGCAGATCATGGACGGCCTGCGCGGATCTCAGATCAACCCAACCGACCACACCGACAATTCGCGGATCAGTCAGAGACAGCAGGTAATCCGTTTCGGCCAGACTCGGGGCGGCCTGAACTGCAATGACAGGGCCTTCGCCCGGATGCTGCTGCGGAGTAAAGTCGCGACGTATCGCCTGTAGCGGACCGCCTTTGCCGTCAAGCCAGCCATAATCCCCGCGGTCCAGCCGCCAGAAGTGGCAATGTGCGTCGAGAACCTGCATCGCTACCCCTCCCCTGGTCGCGAAACGGAAGGATCAGATCGTCACGCCTCCATCGACCAGCATCGCCTGACCCGAGACGAAGCGGCTTTCATCCGACAGCAGGTAGACCACCATCGGCGCGATATCCGCGACCGTGGCGAGCCGCCCCATGGGCTGGCGGGCAATGAAATCCTTTTCGGCCTGCACCGGATCGGCAGAGGCCGCGATGCGTCCACGCAGACTGGGCGTGTCCACCGTGCCGGGGCACAATGCGTTGCAGCGGATGCCTTGCTTGACGTAATCGGCGGCAATCGCCTTGGTCAGGCCAAGTACCGCCGCTTTCGACGCGCCGTAAGCGGTCCGGTTGGCAAAGCCTTTGATCGAGCTTGCCATGGACGACATGTTCAGGATCGAGGCCGTGCCCGTCTGCGACGCACGTTCCAGCATTCCCGGCATCACGGCGCGGCATAGCCGCATCATGGCGGTCACGTTCAGGCTGAACGCGAAATCCCAATCCTTGTCGTCGATATCCAGCAGCGTGCCGTTGTGGACGACGCCCGCGCAATTGAACAGCCCGTCCAGCGGGCCGACTTTGGCAGCGATTGCATTGATCGCCTGTGCATCGGTCACGTCCAGTACCTCGGTCGAGATCCCGTCCAGTCCCTGAAGCAAGTCGCCGTTCAGATCGGTTGCGATGACTTTCGCACCTTCGGCGGCCAGTGCCAGCGCGCTTGCCCGACCGATTCCCTGCCCCGCGGCGGTCACCAGAATGACCTTGTCCTTCAGCCGCATCAGACCCTCCCTGCCCTCAGCCTCTGTTCTTATATGAATATGCTATCCACATATGAATAATTGTGGCAAGCAATTTCTTGGGTAGGGAGGACTGCCGATGACCGAGGACATGCAAGACGCCGCAGTGGATCGCTATCGCGCCCCGGCGCTGGATAAGGGCTTGGACATTCTCGAGGTTCTGGCCGATCAGGCACGCGGTTTGACCCGCGCGGAAATCGTCAAGGAGTTGGGGCTAAGTCCATCGCAGATCTACAGAATGCTGGAAAGGCTTGTCGCGCGTGGCTATGTGACCCGAATCGAGGGCGGCGACCGCT
The DNA here is from genome assembly GCF_009711225.1 of Paracoccus aestuariivivens. Taxonomy (GTDB): domain Bacteria; phylum Pseudomonadota; class Alphaproteobacteria; order Rhodobacterales; family Rhodobacteraceae; genus Paracoccus; species Paracoccus aestuariivivens. The sequence continues at coordinate 699,310 of NZ_WMIE01000001.1, forward strand.
ATGCCTTGACCATGAAGTTGTTCCTGTTGGCGACACGTCACCCGCCGCTGCGTCGGATGGTGGCGCAGGCCCAGCCCTTGATGGACGAATTCGCGCGCGAGCTACGTCAGTCCTGCCATCTCGTCCTGCCGGAACAGGGCACGGGAATCGTGGTTGCCCAAGCCAGTCCGACTGGACATTGGGAGTTCCGCGCAAGGCTTGGCGCACAGATGGATCTGTTCAGGACCGGCTCGGGGCTGACTTTGCTGGCCTTCCAAAATCCGGACCAAATCATCGAAACCTTGGGGCATTGGGGGGTGTCCGACGCTATATCTCGGCTAGAGCAGGTAGCGACGCAGCTTCCCGACGTCTTGGCGCAAGGCTATCGGATGCAGCCGTCGGGCCAGTTGGTCGGGGTCACGGATATCAGCGTGCCGGTGCTTGATCCGGGCTCGGAAGCTATCGCGGTTCTGACCTGCGCATACATCCAGCATCCGGACGAAGTATCCGCCTTGAACACCGATCGCGCATTGCAGGCATTGAGACAGGTTGCGGCCGCATTATCGGCACGCGACTAAGCGCCGCAGCAGGGGGTGCTATATGTCTCAAATGCGCAATACTTTTGAAAAAAAAGCGATTTGGCGGAGCCGTGCGAACGAGTAAAGTCATTTACCTTAGGTGAAGTGCCTTGCTAGCTTAGGCCGAGAACTTCTGGAACAAGGACGCGCCAATGCCCTTTGTCTCTCTTCGCCAAGTTCCTGCCTTTATTCTTGCAAGCTCGTTTCTTGTAGTCCAGCTAGGTGACTTCGCTGCATATGCACAAGACGCCAAACCCGCGATGACGGTGTTGGTGCAAACTGCCGAACGACGGGAAATCCATCCCGAGTTCAATCACCCCGCGGTGATCGAAGCGGAACAAAAGGCAACGATTCGCCCAGTCGTGACGGGCCAGGTGATTGCCAGCTATGTGACGCCCGGTGCGATCGTCAAAAAAGGCGATTTGCTGTTCGAGCTGGACGACCGCGATCTTCGCTTTGCCTTGGCCGGCGCCCAAGCGGCAGTCGCCCTAGCCAAAGCCAACGCAGGTGAGGCACAACTTGAGTATAATCGCAAGCGAACGCTAGTCAGTAGGCAGACTGCATCGCAGTCCGAACTGGACGTGGCGACCGCGCAACTGGATGCCGCAAAGGCGCAGGTACAGTCGGCGGAAGCCGCCGTTGACCGCGCCACGAAGGCAGTCGCGGATACCAAGATCGTCGCCCCGTTCGAGGGCCGGATCAGCGCCGCCAATGTATCGGTCGGAGACTATGTCATGCCAAACAATCCGGCCCAGCCCCTGCCCTTAGCCGAGATTGTCGGGCTCGATCCGATTTTCGCGACCGGTTTTGTTAGCCAGCAGGCCTATGATGTCTTCGTTCAGCGCCGCAACAAGATGCGTGACGCCGGAACCGAGATTCCGAAGCTTGTGCTTAACCTGATCATGCCCAGCGGGCAGATCTATCCGCAGACGGGCTCGTTCGTCAGTTGGGATTTCCAGGCAGCAGCTACCCGTGGCTCGATTGCGGCACGCGCGGAATTCCCCAATCCCGACGGGGTACTGCTGCCGGGAATGAACGTGACACTGCGAGGCAACACGGTCGAGGGGATCGACGCGGTAACCATACCGCAACGGGCCGTGGGTCAGGACCAGCAGGGCCATTATGTGATGACCGTCGACGCCGAGGGCAAGGTCGCCCGCCAGAACGTTGAGGTCGGCATCCGAGACGGTGCGGATTGGACCATCATAGATGGGTTGGAGGAGAAGGCGACAGTGATCGTCGAAGGGCTTCAGAAGGTCCGCGAAGGCGACATTGTCAAAACCGAACCATTCCAGAAATGACCTGGCGTCACGGGGGCTGATCCGACATGGGACCGCAATTTTTTATCCGCCGGCCACGCTTTGCCTTCGTCATTTCGATTGTCATCACCCTGATGGGTCTGCTGACACTGGTCGTCATGCCGATCGACCAGTATCCGGACATTTCGGCACCCAAAGTTGTGGTGAACGCGAACTATCCGGGTGCCAGTGCCGATACGGTCAAGGACTCTATCGCCTCGCCGATCGAGTCTCAGGTGAACGGCGCCGAGGGCATGGTCTACATGTCCTCGAAATCGGCGAGTGACGGCAGCTACACGCTGACCATCACTTTCGAGGTCGGGACCGACGCCGATCTGGCGCAGGTGGACGTACAAAACCGCGTCAAACTGGCCGAGGCGCAACTTCCCGAAGAGGTCCGCCGCCGCGGCGTCAAGGTGCGCAAGCGCAACCCCGACATCCTGATGGTGGTAAACCTGTTGTCTCCGGATAACCGGTTCGATCGCGTGTTCCTGTCGAACTATGCCAGCCTGAACATCGAGGCCGAGCTTGGCCGCCTACCGGGCGTTAGCGAAGCCAGCATCATCGGTGCGCTCGATTACGGCATGCGGGCATGGCTTGACCCCGTGAAGCTCGCCAATCAAGGGATCACCGTCAAAGAGGTGATCGGTGCGATCCGCGACCAGAACGTTCAGGCGGCGGTTGGGCAACTTGGTGCAGCACCAAGTCCGGATTCGACCGAATTCCAATATGTTCTGACCACACAAGGTCGCCTGAAGAATACCGAAGAATTCGGCAACATCGTGCTTCGCGCAGATGCCAGCGGCTCGATCCTGCGCCTCAAGGACGTCGCGCGGATCGAATTGGGGGCCGAGGTCTATAAAGGCTACGGTGAGTTCAACAACTCTCCCGGCGTGCTGATGGCCATCTACAAGCTGTCCGACGCGAACTCGCTTGATGTCGCCAAAGGCGTCCGCGCCAAGATGGACGAGCTTTCGCAAAGCTTCCCCGAAGGCATTGAATACGCAGTTGGTCACGACACCACGCTATTCATCGCCTCGTCGCTGGAAGAAACCGCGATGACCCTGATCTTCACCGTTCTTCTGGTGATCGCGGTGACATATGTGTTTCTTGGCAGCTTAAGGGCGACGCTTATTCCGGCAATAGCCGTACCTGTCTCGATCATCGGTACTTTGGCCGTGCTTTACGGGCTGGGTCTGACGATCAATACGGTGACGCTGTTCGCGCTGATCCTTGCCATCGGGGTGGTGGTGGATGACGCCATCATCGTCGTCGAGAACGTCGAACGATTAATGCACCACGATGGCCTGTCTGCCCGCGAGGCGACGCAAAAGGCCATGCAGGAAGTGGCGGGCCCAATTGTCGCGACCTCGCTGGTGCTGGCAGCCGTGTTCGGTCCTGCGACGCTTCTGCCCGGCATCACCGGCCGGATGTTCGCGAACTTCGGCACGACGCTGGTCGTCGCGGTTCTGATCTCGATGGTCAATGCCATGACACTCAGCCCCGCGCTTGCCGCAACGCTGATGAAACATGGTGGAGAGCCGAACTTCTTTATCCGTGGCTTCAACCGCATCTTCGAGAAGGTCACCAACGGCTATGTCGCCATCGTCGACTTTCTTGCGCGCCACATGCTGATCAGCCTTGTGCTGATCATGACCCTGCTGGCTTCGCTTGGGATCCTGTTTGTCCGTACACCGACAAGCTTTATCCCGAACGAGGATAAGGGCTTCTTCATCGTCGACATCCAATTGCCGCAAGCCGCGTCACTGGCGCGGACGGAACTGGTGATGGATAAGATCTCGGAAGCGCTGAAAAAGGATGAGTCGGTCGAAAACGTCGTCTCGGTGAACGGCTATTCGATCCTGAACACCGCGTTGCAGTCGAATACCGGCATGATCATCGCCAAGCTGAAACCTTGGGATGAGCGTAAGGCACCCGAGCAATCACAGGTCGCATTGCAGGCCAAGTATCAGGCAATGTTCGGCCAGATGCCCGAGGCTGTGGCGACCGTATTTGGCGCACCGGCCATTCCCGGTCTGGGGACCGTCGCAGGCTTCTCCTATGTGCTGGAAGATACCCAAAGCCGCAGCCCCGAAGAACTTGCCACTGCTTTGCATGCTCTGATCGCAGGGGCCAATGCCCGTCCCGAGATTGCCCGCGCCTTCAGTACCTTCAATGCCGGCGCACCTCAGCTTGAAATTGTCGTTGACCGGATCCGCGCTCAAACGCTGGGCGTTCCGATCAGCGACATCTTCCTGACGCTGCAAACCGAACTGGGTGGCGCTTACGTCAACGACTTCAACCTGTACGGTGAAACCTACCGCGTCATGGTGCAGGCCGATGCCGAGTTCCGCCAGAACGAAAACGATCTGCAGGACTTCTACGTCCGCAACAATACCGGAAATCTGGTCCCGCTCAGCACGCTGGTCACGATCAAACCCAGCCGTGGCGCGGATGTTCTGTATCGCTACAACACCTACGACTCGGCGACGATCACCGGCATCCCGAATGGCCCGGGCGGGTTCAGTACCGGCGATGCGATGAACGCGATGGAGCAGGTGACTGCTGATGCCGCGCCTCCGGGTTACCGCTATGAATGGACGGACTCGAGCTTCGAGGAACGCAAATCGGGCAATGCCGTGCCGATCGCGCTGGGATTGTCGCTGGTCTTCACCTTCCTGTTCCTCGCAGCGCTGTACGAATCGTTCATGACGCCCTTTGCGATCATCCTTTCGGTGCCGATCGCACTGGTCGGGGCATTGATCGGGACGGGATTGGCAGGGCAACCGCTTAGCCTTTACGGCCAGATCGGTTTGCTGTTGTTGATCGGGCTTGCGGCCAAGACGGCCATTCTGATCGTCGAATTCGGCAAAACCCTGCGCGAAGTCGAAGGAATGGACCTGCACGAGGCCACATTGACCGCCGCAAGACTGCGTTTCCGTCCTGTGATGATGACCAGTCTGGCCTTTATCGCAGGCGTGTTCCCGCTGGTCATTGCCACGGGCGCAGGTGCAGCCAGCCGGGTTTCGCTGGGGGTCGCAGTGTTCGGTGGTACGATCATGTCGGCCATTGCCGGTTCGATCTTCGTGCCGGTCTACTTCAAGATGATCCAGTGGCTGCGCGAGAAAGTGCATGGGGGCAAAACCAAGGCCCCCGAATAAACCACCTCAAACGATCTAGGCGATCAAACAACGAACCAATGGATGGTCTGGCTCAGCCAGGCCATCTATTACATTGTAGTGATGGCGGTCGGCTTCTTCGACCAACGCGGTCGACGCGCCCAATCCGCACCAGATATTGGCCAGAAGCGAGGATTGGCGGCGAAACTCGGAAGTCTCCATCGCACCGACCCAGCAGGTCAGCCGAGTCCCGTCTAACGGTGATTGCAGCGCCGGACTTTCGTTGACGACCTCATCGCCAATCAAGCCTAGCGGTTCGCACCGGAAGGTCTGACACAGCGGCCGCAAGTCGTGCAGTCCCGAGATGGAAACGATGTGCGCAAGCCGGCTGCGCAGATCGAGGTCAAGCGGAGAATCCTGACAAGCCATGCGACTGACCAGATGTCCGCCTGCGGAATGACCGACAAGCACGACAGCACCGGCGACCTGACCTGCGGCGGCGGTAATGGCTGCGCCAATCTCGCGGGTGATCCCGGATATCCGGCTTTCCGGACAAAGCGTATATTGCGGCATGGCCACGGCAAAGCCATGCGCCAATGGTCCCGCTGCCAGATGAGACCAATAGCTGCGATCAAGCCCCATCCAGAAGCCGCCATGCACATAGACGACCAACCCTTTGGACGCTCCCTCGGGCAAGAAAAGATCGTAAAGGTTTCGGGGTTTGGGTCCGTAGCTCAGCCCCAGTCGGGCACGACCCGCTGCCTGTAGCCGGTTGCGGAACGCCTCGGCGGGTTCGACCCAACGGGCAGGCCATGAACCACCATCGGGAATATTCGCCGTGTTGTTATAGGCCAGATCCCAATCCGTGACCGCGTGTAGCATCTCAAACCTTCCATCGCCCTGTTTCGTCAAGCCAATCCGGCAGGGTGGCACCTTGAACCGCGCCTCCGCGACCGGCAAGAGAACAAGCGATGACACCGGAAATTAACATGCTGTTACTCTCTTTCGAGAATGGGTATTTGCAGTTAACCGTCCAATCGTGGATTTTCAGTACAGCGACCTGAGGGGACGGGTCACAGCAGATTTTTGGGAGGATCCTATGTTGAAATCGTTACTTGGCGCAGCCGCCGTCATGGGGCTTGCGGCACTGCCCGCGCTGGCCGATTTCCCTGAAAAAGACATTCAGGGCATCATTCAATGGGGTGCTGGCGGCTCGACCGACACGGTCGCGCGTTCGGTCACGCCCCATGCCGAAGAGGTTCTGGGTGGTAAGGTCATCTTGCAGAACGTCACGGGTGGCGTTGGCGCCATTGGGTTGAACCAGGTCGAACGCGCGGATGCCGATGGTTACACGGTTCTGTTCGGAGCCGAAAACCCGCTGCTCTATAAGGTCATGCAGCTTGGCCAGAAAGATTACTCGGACTTCGTTCCGGTGAACGTGCTTGCGCGCGGCGTGCCGATTCTTGTCGCCCGCCCCGATGCGCCGTTCGACACCTATCCCGAGATGATCGAATACATCAAGGCAAACCCCAAAACGGTCAAGTTCGGCTCGACCGGTCCGGGCGGGTTGCCTTCGGTCGTATCCTCGATGATCCAGTCGAAGGCACCGATCGAGGTCACCTTCGTCCCCTATGACGGCGACGGCCCTGCCCTGACCGCCCTGCAAGGCGGCGCAATCGACGTGATGCCTGCCGTTCTGGGTGCGGCCATCGAGTCGATCAAGGGTGGCAAGATGAAGGCAATCGCGATTTTCGATACCGAAGCCGCGCCGCAGCTTCCCGAAACCAAGACCGTCGTCGAAACCAACCCGGAATTCGGCGATATCCTGCCTTGGGGTCCGTTCTTCGGTGTGTTCGTCAAGAAAGGCACTCCGGATGACGCGGTGGCCAAGCTGACCGAAGCCTACAAGGCCGGCGCAGCGCATCCCGACTTCGTCAAGCTGATGGAAGGCCGCGGCTACAAGATGCTGTCGCTGACCGGCGAGGAAGCCCAGACCTACTTGAACGATTGGCAGTCCAAAACCTCGTGGCTGATCTGGGAAGGCGGCATCGCCAAGAAGTCACCCGAGGAATTCGGTATCCCGAAGCCCTGATCCCGGCTTATAGACACTGAAAGCGCCGTCCCGGATCTCGCATGATGCGGGGCGGTGCCGTCATTCCAGACCATGGGAGGTCCCGCGATGCAAAGCTCGCGCAACCGACGCCCCGGAGAACTGGGTTTCAACCTGTTCCTGTTCGGGGTGAGCCTGTTCCTGTTCTATTCAGCCTACGGCATTTCCGGCTTCGAGGCGCTGTCCGCGCCCGGCGTTGTGCCTATGGCCACGACTGCGGTCATGTTCCTATCGGCCGGACGCATCCTGTGGGACGTCCTTCGCAGACCTGCCTCGGATACCGAGACACTGGCACGCGACATCATCCCGCTGCCGATCATCGTCACCATCGTGATGATCGCGCTTTATGCGGTCTTGTTGCGTCCGCTGGGTTTCATCCCGACCTCGGTCCTGTTCCTCTTTGTGATGATCCGCTACCTCTCGGGGCACAGCCTTGGCTTCTGCCTTGGCACCGCAGCCGGCACGGTCGCGTTGATCTATCTTATCTTCCGCCTGATCTTCAGCGTGCTCATGCCACAGGGCATCGTCCCCGAGGGCGAGATCATCGCCTGGATCAGCTCGATTTTCTGATCGGAAACGCAAATGGACATTTTGTCGAACCTGCTTATGCCGGTCGTGGACCTGAAGCTGCTCGGGCTGATTGCGGTCGGCACCTTCGCGGGCATCTATGTCGGCGCCATACCGGGTCTGTCGGTCACCATGGCCGTCTCGATCCTGATCTCGTTCACCTTCTCATGGGATGTCTATCCGGCGCTGGCGCTCATGATCGGCATCTATATGGGAGGCGTGTATGGCGGCTCTCGTACCGCGATCCTGCTGAACATTCCCGGCGCGCCTTCGGCCATTGCCACCGCCATGGACGGCTTCCCGCTGGCCCAGCAGGGCCGCGCCGGCGAGGCCATCGGAATCGTCACCGTCGTGTCGTTCATCGGCGGCTTTATCGGCATCCTTGCGCTGGCTTTGTTCGCGCCGTCCCTGTCGGATTTCGCCATCCGCTTCCAGCCGCGTGACTTCATGCTGCTTGCGGTCATGGGCATCCTTCTGGTCGGCTCGCTTTCGGGTGAAAGTCTGGTCAAGGGCGTATTCTCGGGCGCGCTTGGCATTGCCATCGGAGCGGTCGGAATGGACCCACTGACGGTGCAGGACCGCTTCGTCTTCGGCATCGACGAATTGCGCGGTGGTGTGTCCTTTGTCGCCGTGATGATCGGGATGTTCGGTGTCGCCGAGGCCCTGTCGCAGCTGCATTCGGTCAACACCCCTGCGGTCAAGCAGAAGATTTCGCGCATCATTCCGGCTTGGCCGATGGTACGGAAACATCTGCCGCTGGGACTGCAAACCTCGACCATCGGCACCATCGTCGGCGCGTTGCCGGGCACTGGCGGCGACATTGCGGCGCTGATGGCTTATGATTACGCCAAACGCACCACCCGCAATCCGGAAACGCCTTTCGGCAAAGGCGCGGTCGAGGGGCTGGTCGCGCCCGAGACGGCAAATAACGCGGCCGTCGGCGGTGCGTTCATTCCGATGATGACTTTGGGCATTCCGGGCGATGCGGTGACCGCAATCATGATCGGCGCACTTTTCATCCACGGGCTGAACCCTGGACCGATGCTGATGGTCGAACAACCACATATGTTCTGGTTCATCGTCGGCTCGCTGATGCTGGCCAACTGCTTCATGCTGCTGTTCGGCCTGACCGGCATCAAGCTGTTCGTGAAAATCGTCGAGCTGCCGCGAACCGTGCTGATCCCGGTGATCCTCGTGCTGTCCATCGTCGGGGCCTATGCCGTCAACAACAGCGTGACGGATGTCTACTGGATGCTGGGCTTCGGGGTTTTCGGCTATTTCATGAAGGAATACGGCTACCCGTTGGGTCCGATCATTCTTGGTGTGATCCTTAGCCGACTGCTGGACGACAACTGGCGGCGGGCGATCATCTCGGAACAGGAAAGCTTTGGCGGCCTGATGCGCGGCATCGTCTCCAGTCCGCTGTCGCTGTGCCTGTTCACGGTGGTGGTGCTGATCATCCTTTCCAGCACACCGGCATGGAAAATGTTGCGCCGCAAACGCACCGCCTAAGGCGCAAGCAAGGAATTGCCGAAGGGGTCATCCCCTTCGGTATCCCACATTGCGAAGCACAGCATGTTCAGTCACGAAGGCCGTACTGTAACCCTTCTGTCCGAACGAGACATCATGCCAATTCGCCGCATTATCGGCTCTGCCTTTCTGATCTTCACCATCGCCGCGACCGCAGTTCAGGCTGATCCCCGCCATGGCCGTCATGGCGACCACGATCATAAACACGACTACCGACACGACGACTGGCGTGATCATCGTGATAGCCGCGACTACCGCGAGCGCTATGCCCGCGAACAGCGCAAGTTCCGCTGTCCGCAGGGGTTGGTCGCGGTCAAGGGCGAGTGCCTGCGTCCGGGTCACGCACGTCGTGACAGGCAGCTGCGCGTTGGCGAACGCTTTCAGGCAAACAACTATCGCCGCGTAACCAATCCGGGCCTTTACAACCTGCAGCAATATAGCGGCTCGCAGTATTACAGCGACAATAACAGCATCTATCAGGTCGACAGCAAGACCCAGAAGATCATGGCCGTGATGAGCCTGATGCAGATGATGCAGGGCATGCGCTGATGCCCTTGGGCGACGCCTTAATGGGCGTCGCCTCCGCCTCCGGAAGCACCGGGTTTGTCGACGAACAGCAGCAACGTCCCAAGCCCCAGGAACAGTACCACCAACAGCAGGAACACGTCGGTCAGCGACATGATGATCGCTTGGAGTTGCGTCATGCTGGTCATGGTCGCTATCGCTGCGCTTTCCGCCGCATCCCCAAGGCTGGAATAGGCATGTTCAAGCATTTCGGTCGCTTGCCGCGCGGCATCGCTGGTGAGGTTGACCGCCTCGGACAGGCGCGCGAAATGGAATGCTTCGCGGTTGGTCAGGACCGTGTTGATCATCGCAAGCCCGACCGCACCACCAAGGTTCCGCGTCAGGTTGAACAGCCCCGAGGCATTCTTGACCTTTTCCGGCGGCAACATTCCCAGCGCGATGTTCGACACCGGGACCATGCACAGCATCAGCGAGACGCCGCGCAGGATCTGCGGCACGAAGATCTCCCAATAGTCCCAGTCTTCGGTCAGACCGGTCATCATCCAGCAACTGCTGGCGAACATTACAAAACCGATGCCCATGATGATGCGCGGATCGACCGAGCGCGAAAGCCGTCCCGCAATCGGAGCCGTCAGGAACATCGAAGCCCCCGACACGATCATCGCTTCGCCGATCTGCAACGAGTTATAGCCCCGCACGGACGACAGATAGACCGGGAAGATATAGATCAGACCGTAAAGCCCGATCCCCATCCCAAAGGAAAACAACGAACCCATGACGAAGTTGCGGTCGGCAAAGGCATCGAGCCGGACAATGGGCTCCTCGGCGGTGAAGGCGCGCCAGAAGAACAGGAAGGCCCCCGTCACTGTCACAGCGGTCATGATGACGATCATATGATCGTTGAACCAGTCGTCGCCCGCACCTTCCTCAAGCACATATTCCAACGCGCCAAGGAACAATGCCAGACCAAGGAAGCCCCACCAATCGAACTTGTTGAACAGGCTCAGGTCGGGCTTGTCGAAGTCGATCAGCGTAAAGGCCGCAACCGTGACGATGATGCCGGGGATGATGTTGATGAAAAACAGCCAGTGCCAGCTGAGATACTCGGTCAGATAGCCTCCCAAAGTGGGTCCGACCGTCGGCGCCAGAGTGGCAACCAACCCGATCATCGGCGAAACGATATGCATCTTCGAGCGCGGGAAGATCGTGTAGGCACAGGCAAATACCGTCGGGATCATCGCACCGCCGACAAAGCCCTGCAACGCGCGCCACAGGATCATCTCGTCGATCGAACTCGAAAGCCCGCACATCAGGCTCATCACGGTGAAGCCGCCCGCCGAGATCGTAAAGACCCAACGCGTCGACAACATCCGCGACAGATAGCCTGACAGCGGGATCATAATGACTTCGGCGATCAGATAGGCGGTCTGGATCCACGGAACCTCGTCCCCCGAAGCGGCGAGACCGGCCTGAATCTCGGGCAGCGATGCCGAGACGATCTGGATGTCCAGAATCGCCATGAACATCCCCAGTACCATCAGAAGGAAAGTGACCAACCGGCGGGGGTCGATACTATCCTGAGCCGGCGGGGCAACCGGTGCCGCGCCCGCCCCTGCCGAGGCTACAGCGGCCATGGCTTAGCCTCCGGTCCGGGCGACCTTCTGGGTCGAAAGATGTTGGCTCTCGCTGATGGTCGCGCCTTGCGGTTCGGTGGGCGAGTCGGATTCCGGCTTATATGCCGGAACCAGCGGCGTCGCCTCGCCCGTGCGGGTATCGACCGAAGAAATCACGGACATGCCGGGGCGAAGCGGCAGACGCTCTCGGTCGGCATCCGAGATTTCGATGCGGACGGGAACGCGCTGTACAACCTTGGTGAAGTTGCCCGTGGCATTCGATGCCGGAAGCAGGCTGAAAACCTGCCCGGTTCCCGCCGTCATGCTGACGACCGTGCCATGCAGCACTTCTTTCGGCCACGCATCGACACGGACCGAAACTTCGGCCCCGGGATGGATCGACGCAATCTGCGTTTCCTTGAAGTTGGCCTCGACATAGACCTTGTTGACCGGAACGAGCGTCCCGATCCGGCTACCGGTCGTCACGAACGAGCCGGTCTCGACCTGCCGCTCGGTCAGAACGCCGTCGAATGCGGCGCGGATCTCGGTGAAACCCAGATCACGCTGGGCTTGGCGGACCGCAGTCTCGGCCGAACGGGTTTCGATCGCCGCGCTATCGACCTTGGCATTCAGAACGGTCAATTCGGCCTGGGACTGGGCAAAAGCAGCCTTTGCGCTTTGCACCTGAGCCGCAGTGGATTTCGCGGTCGCTTCGGCGGCGTCCAATGCGGCCTGAGTCCCCGCCGAAGATGATTTCAGTTCGTTCGCACGCCGGAACGATTTCTGCGCACCGTCATTCGTCGCCTCGGCGGCGGCAACCGATGCCTCAGCCTGCGCGATCGAGGCATGCGCAGCCGTGATCTGGGCCTGAAGCTGGTTCTCGGCGCTTTTGGCTGTCGCCAGACTGTTGCGGGCCCGCTCCAATGCCAGTTGGTAATCTTCGGGGTCGATGCGGGCAATGACCTGCCCCTTGGCTACCGGAGCGTTGGGTTCGACCATAATCTCGGACACATAGCCCGTCACCCGCGCCTGCAATTGGATCAGATCGGCCTGTAGATAGGCATCGTCGGTTTCCTGATGGAAGCGGCCAAAGCTGTACCAGTGCCAACCCTCATAGCCCGCCACGGACAAGACAAGAATCCCAAGGATCGACAGGACGCGTTTCGCCTTGCCACCGCTGCCTTTTGACGCAGGCTTTTGGTCGGGAGTGCTTTTATCGTCAGAAACTGCCATGATCCGGCCTTCTTTCATGCAGGAGCCGTATGTCGGCGCGTCGGTGAGGGGGCCAACCGTGATTCAATGCGGTTGTAGCGTCTGGAAATACATTGACCGAACCGTTCGGTCAATGTAGCAAATGGGGACAGCCATCCCCAATTTGAAGGGCAAATGCTTCCACAATCTGGAATTGGACGAATATGACCGAGATTGCCGAAACCGCCACACCGACCGACGACAGCCCCAAACGCCAGCAAATTCTGGATGGGGCAAGGCGGATGTTTCTGACCAAAGGGTTCGAGGCGGCCTCGATGCAGGACGTGGCGAAAAGCGCCGGCGTATCGAAAGGGACGCTTTACGTCTATTTCGACAGCAAAGAGACGATGTTCGAGGCGCTGGTCCTGTGCGAATGCGGACGGATGCAGGAAATCATGCGCCAGATCGGATCGGGCGGCGGCTCGGTCGAGGAACAGTTGCGCGAGATTGCGCGGCAGATGGTGAACCGCCTGCTGCAATCCGAAGTCCTCAGCGCCATGCGCATGGTCATCGGCACGGGCGAGAAATTCCCCGATCTTGCACGCAAGGTCTATGAGGCAGGGCCGATGCGCTCGGCCCATACTCTTGCCGGTTATCTCGCACAGCGGGTCGAACGCGGCGATCTTCGCATCGAGGATTGCGGGGCGGCCAGCGCGGAATTCATCGATCTGGTCATCTCGGGTCAGCAACGCCGCGCGCTGCTGATGATGCCGCCGATGTCGAGCGAGGATCTGGAACGCTATATCGACCGTCGGGTCGCATTGTTCCTGACGGCCTATGCCGCCTGAGCCTTGCCCGCGACCGATGCGACGCGGGCAAGTTCCGTTCCTTTATTCCGGCAGGATGCGGACCGCGCCCTTGTCAGCCGAGGACGCAAATGCCGCATAGGCTTTCAGCGCGGTGGTGACATTGCGTTTGCGCACCTCGGCCGGTTTCCAGCCCAGCTTGTCCTGTTCGTCACGGCGGGTCGCCAGCTCGGCCTCGTCCACCAGCAGGTTGATGGTGCGGTTCGGAATGTCGATGGCGATCATGTCGCCATTCTTCACCAGACCGATCGTTCCGCCCTGCGCGGCCTCGGGCGAGGCATGGCCGATCGACAGGCCCGAAGTCCCGCCCGAGAAGCGCCCGTCAGTGATCAGCGCACAGGCTTTGCCCAGACCCTTCGATTTCAGGTAGCTGGTCGGATACAGCATTTCCTGCATGCCCGGACCGCCCTTCGGCCCTTCGTAGCGAATGACGACCACATCGCCCGCCTTGACCTTGCCGGTCAGGATGCCGCTGACCGCCGCGTCCTGACTTTCATAAACAACGGCGGGGCCGGTGAATTTCAGGATCGACTCGTCCACGCCTGCGGTTTTCACGATGCAGCCATCCAGCGCGATATTGCCTTTCAGCACTGCAAGGCCACCGTCCGCCGTGAAGGGAGAGTTGACCGAGCGGATCACGCCGTTCTGGCGGTCAAGGTCCAGCGTTTCCCAACGCGCTTCTTGGCTGAAGGCCACTTGGGTCGGAATCCCGCCCGGCGCGGCGCTGAAGAATTTATGGACCGTTTCGCTGTCGGTGCGCGAGATGTCCCAGCGATCAATCGCATCGCCCAAAGTCGGCGCATGGACGGTCGGCGTGTCGCGATGGACCAGACCGCCGCGCTCCAGCTGCCCGAGGATCGCCATGATGCCTCCAGCGCGGTGAACGTCCTCCATGTGGACGTCCTGCTTGGCCGGGGCGACCTTCGACAGGCACGGCACCTTGCGCGACAGCCGGTCGATATCGCTCATGTCGAAATCGATTCCGCCCTCATGCGCGGCGGCAAGGATGTGCAGAACGGTATTGGTCGAGCCGCCCATCGCAATGTCCAGCGACATGGCGTTCTCAAACGCCTTCTTGTTCGCGACATTTCGCGGCAGGATTGAGTAATCCTCTTGCTCGTAATGACGGCGGGCAAGGTCGACGATCAGGTGGCCAGCCTCGACGAACAGGCGCTTGCGGTCGGCATGGGTCGCCAGCGTCGAGCCATTGCCCGGCAGCGACAGACCCAGCGCCTCGGTCAGGCAGTTCATCGAGTTCGCGGTGAACATGCCCGAGCAGGAGCCGCAGGTCGGGCAAGCCGAGCGCTCGATAACCTGCACATCCTCATCCGAGACGGAATCATCTGCAGCGGCGACCATGGCATCGACCAGATCCAGCGCATGGGTCTTGCCGTGCAGGACGACCTTGCCAGCCTCCATCGGGCCGCCCGAGACGAAGACGGCGGGGATGTTCAGGCGCATCGCCGCATTCAGCATGCCGGGGGTGATCTTGTCGCAGTTCGAGATGCAGACCATCGCATCTGCGCAATGGGCGTTGACCATGTATTCGACGCTGTCGGCGATGATCTCGCGCGAGGGCAGCGAATAAAGCATCCCGTCATGGCCCATGGCGATGCCGTCATCGACCGCGATGGTGTTGAATTCCTTGGCGACGCCGCCCGCAGCCTCGATCTCGCGCGCGACGAGTTGGCCCAAGTCTTTCAAGTGGACGTGGCCGGGCACGAATTGGGTGAAGCTGTTGACGACGGCAATGATGGGCTTGCCGAAGTCCCCGTCCTTCATACCCGTGGCCCGCCAGAGGCCGCGCGCCCCTGCCATGTTGCGGCCATGAGTAGTCGTGCGAGAGCGATAGGCTGGCATTTTCGAAATTCCCGTATGGATCCGGACCGCTCGCGGTCCTGTCTGCCGCAGGGTTACCATCTTTGACCGACCAGTTGCCAGTGCCTCGAATCGCTTTTTGCGTCGTTATCAGCCCATTCAACGAAATTTTATGTCTCGAATTGACCGAAAACGTTCGACTTCGAGCAAAGTAGACTCATTGTATACTTTATGTATTTTTTAATTGATTTTCATGTCGACCGGGAGGATACAATTTGTGGAATCGGTCAGAAAGACCGGAACATCAACACGGGAGTTGAAAAGACATGAAGACCAAGGTTCTCGCTCTTGCGGCCCTGACGACCGCGCTTGCTGGCCCCGCGCTTGCCGACAAGCTTGACGACATCATCTCGTCGGGCACGCTGCGCTGCGCCGTCGTGCTGGACTTCCCGCCGATGGGCTCGCGCGATGCGAACAACACTCCGGTCGGGTTCGACGTCGATTACTGCAACGATTTGGCCGCCGCGCTTGGCGTCACCGCCGAAATCGTCGAAACTCCGTTCCCCGAACGTATTCCCGCGCTGATGTCGGGCCGCGTCGATGTCGGCGTTGCCTCGACCTCGGACACGCTAGAGCGTGCCAAGACCGTCGGCATGTCCGTCCCCTATTTTGCCTTCGAAATGGCCGTGACCTCGAATGACAAGGCCGGCATCACCTCGTTCGAGGGGATGAAGGGCAAAACCGTCGGTGCGACCGCTGGCACTTTCGAGGCGATCGCATTGGAAAAGCAGGTCAAGGAATGGGGTGAGGGCGAATTCCGTCCCTACCAGACGCAGGCTGACGTCTTCCTTGCGCTGAGCCAGGGCCAGATCGACGCCACCGTTTCGACCTCGACCGTGGCACAGGCCAACGTCAAGACCGGAAACTTCCCCGGCATCTCCGTGGTCGGTAAGGCACCCTTCGACACCGATTATGTCGCGCTGTTCACCAACCGCGAGGAATACGGCCTGATCAACTACCTGAACCTGTTCGTGAACCAACAGGTCCGGACCGGCCGCTACGCCGAGCTTTACGAAAAATGGGTTGGCGGCGACCTGCCCGACCTGACTGTTTCGGGCGTTTATCGCTGATTTGACGGCCCGGTGACCGGCATGGGACGATCCGTGCCGGTTGCCCGCGATCAGGGGCGAAACGCCGATGTTCAATTATACTTTCCACTGGAATCAGGCGCTAAAGGCCCTGCCCCAGATGCTGGATGGTGCGCTGGTCACCCTTAAGATCGCGCTGCTGTCCATGGCCATCGGGCTGGCTTTCGCCCTGTTGCTGACCCTTTTCCGGCTGTCGGGAAGCCGCATCCTGTCAGGCTTTGCCCGGACCTGGATCGAGATCGCCCGTAACACCCCCGCGCTGTTCCAGATCTATATGGCGCATTTCGGGCTGGGCAGCTTCGGCATCCACCTTAGCCCCTTCACTGCCCTTCTGGCGGGCATCGCCTTTAACAACGCAGGCTATCTGGCCGAGAACTTTCGCGGCGCGCTGAAGGCCATTCCGGACACCCAGACCCGTGCAGGCCGCTCGCTGGGCATGTCCGCGATTCAAGCGTTCCGGCTGATCGTGCTGCCGCAAATGCTGCGCGTGGCGTTTCTGCCAATCACCAACCAGATGGTTTGGGCGATCCTGATGACCTCGCTTGGGGTCACTGTCGGGATGAATACCGACCTTGCCGGAGTCACGCAGGAGTTGAACGCGCGTTCGTTCCGGACCTTCGAATTCTTCGCAATCGCTGCCGTGATCTATTACGCCATCGCCAAGGTCGTCACCCTTGCCGCGCGTCTGATCGCCTGGCGCATGTTCCGCTACTAAGGAGGCCCGCATGTTCGATACCGCAATGACCGCGAACGATCTGCTGTTCCTGCTCAAGGGCGCGGGCATGACACTGGCCGTCACCGGAGTCTCGGTCGCGGCAGGGACGCTGATGGGTGTCATCTTCGGCGTCATCCGGGTGCAGATCGGGCCGTGGTGGGCCGCTCCACTGACCTTCCTGCTGGACATCTTCCGCTCGGTGCCGCTGCTGATCCAGCTTGTGCTGGGCAATGCATTCCAGTCCATCGCGAAACTGGGCTGGGCGCCATTCACCACCTCTTGCGTGATCCTGTCGCTTTACACCGCCGCCTATTGCACCGAGATCGTGCGCGGCGCCATCGACTCGGTCCCGCCGACGACCCGCCGTGCGGCACGATCGCTTGGCATGACATGGGCGCAGGATATGCGTTTCATCGTCGCTCCGCTGGCAACGCGGATCGCGCTGCCGTCATGGATCGGCCTGACACTCGGCGTGATGAAGGACTCATCGCTTGTCCTTTGGCTTGGTCTGATCGAATTGCTGCGCGCTTCGCAGGTGCTTGTCACCCGTCTTCAAGAACCGCTGTTCATCCTGTCGATCTGCGGCCTGATCTATTTCCTTCTCAGCTTCCCTATCGCCCGGCTTGGCGGGTACCTGGAAAAACGGTGGTCCCCCAATGATTGAGATCCAGAACGTCCGCAAATCCTTCGGCTCGCTCGAAGTCCTCAAGGGCATCGACCTGACCGTGCAGAAAGGCGAGGTCGTGACCGTGATCGGTGGCTCCGGCTCGGGTAAATCGACGCTGCTGACCTGTATCAACGGGTTGGAACCCATCGACTCGGGGCGCATCCTTGTCGACGGGACCGAGGTTCACGCCAAAGCCACCAACCTGAACAAACTGCGGCAAAAGATCGGCATCGTTTTTCAGCAATGGAACGCCTTCCCGCATTTGACCGTGCTGGAAAACGTCATGCTCGCACCGCGCAAGGTGCTTGGCATGGCCAAATCCGAGGCCGAGGCGATGGCCGTCAAGCAACTCACCCATGTCGGCCTTGCAGACAAACTCAAGACCTATCCTTCGCGCATGTCGGGGGGACAGCAGCAACGTATGGCCATCGCCCGCGCGCTTGCGATGTCACCCGATTACATGCTTTTCGACGAGGTGACTTCGGCGCTTGACCCGCAACTGGTGGGTGAGGTGCTGGACACCCTTCGCATGCTCGCCTCGGAAGGCATGACGATGATCTGTGTCACCCACGAGATGAAATTTGCCCGTGAAGTCTCTGATCGTGTGGCATTTTTCCACAAAGGCGTCATGGCCGAGATTGCGGCTCCTGCGGAATTGTTCGGCGCACCCAAAGACCCCGAACTGCAAAAATTCCTTGCTGCGACCCACTGAGCCGGAATGCCTTCGACCATGAACCCGCCGTCCTCGTCTGACCGATATCCCGAAATGCGCGGCAAAGCTTCGCCGCAAAGCGATGTCATCGTGATCGGTGCGGGTGTCATCGGCCTGTCTGCTGCCTTGGCGCTTCAAGCGCGAGGGCTGTCCGTCACCGTCCTCGACCGCGAAGGCCCCGCCGCAGGGGCGTCGGCGGGCAATGCGGGGGCCTTTGCCTTCACCGATATCCTTCCGCTTGCCTCGCCCGGTCTGCTCAGGAAAGCTCCGAAATGGCTGCTAGACCCGCTCGGGCCGCTTTCGGTGCCGCCGTCCTACGCGCTGAAGATCGCGCCATGGATGTACCGTTTCTGGCGCGCTTGCTCACCCGCACAGGTCGCGCGTTCAACGACGGCACAGACGGCATTGATGGACCTGTCGAAGGCCGAACTCGCACCCTTCCTTGCGGCGTCGAACACGCTGGGAATGTTGCGCAAGGACGGCAATCTGCAGGTCTATGAAAGCGACGCAGAATTCCAGGCATCGCTGGCAGGATGGCAAGCAAAGGAGCGTCACGGGATCGAATTCCGGCATCTCGATGCCGAAGCCATGGCCGAGTTGCAGCCGGGGCTGGATCCGCGCTTCATCAAGGGCACCTTCACCCCCGGCTGGTTTTCCATTGCGGACCCCAAGCTGTACACGCTGGCCTTGGCCGAGCGTTTCCTTGCTGCTGGTGGCGTGATCGAACAAAGCGCAGCCACAATGCTACGGCCAGTCGAAGACGGGGTCGTTATCGACGGCGTTCGCACCTCGGGGCATGTCGTGGTTGCCGCGGGGGCCCATTCGCACCATATCGCGCGCAGTCTTGGCGAGAAAATCCCGCTCGAAACCGAGCGCGGCTATAACACCACCCTTCCCCCCGAGGCGCTGGATCTGCGGATGCAGATCACCTTTGGCGGTCATGGTTTTGTCGTTTCGCGCCTTTCGACCGGCATCCGCGTCGGCGGGGCGGTCGAGCTTGGCGGACTGGATCTGCCGCCGAACTTCAAACGTTCCGAGATGATGCTGGCCAAGGCAAAATCCTTCCTGCCCGATCTCGACACGACAGGCGGCAAGCAATGGATGGGCTTCCGCCCTTCGACACCGGACAGCTTGCCCGTCATCGGCCATTCCCGCGCGACGTCGCGCGTCATCTATGCCTTTGGCCACGGACATCTTGGTTTGACCCAATCCGCCGGAACGGCCCGTCTGGTGGCCGATCTGGTCACCGCTCGGGCTCCGGCCATCAATCTGACTCCTTTCTCGCCGCAAAGGTTCTAATTCCATGACGACCCATACATTCTCGTGCATCGACGGGCATACCTGCGGGAACCCTGTGCGCCTCGTTTCGGGGGGCGGGCCCCGTCTGGACGGCGCGAACATGCTTGAGAAACGCGCCCATTTCCTGCGTGAATTCGACTGGGTCCGGACCGGCCTGATGTTCGAGCCGCGTGGCCACGACATGATGTCGGGCTCGATCCTGTATCCGCCCACCCGGCCAGATTGCGACGTTGCCGTGCTGTTCATCGAGACCTCGGGCTGCCTGCCCATGTGCGGCCACGGCACCATCGGCACGATCACCATGGCGATCGAGAACGGCCTGATCCAGCCGCGCGAACCGGGAAAACTGTCGATCGACGCCCCTGCCGGCAAAGTCGATATCACCTACCGCCAAGAGGGCCGCTTCGTCGAGGAAGTCCGCCTGACCAACGTCCCCGGCTTCCTGCATTCGCAAGAACTGACTGCCGAGGTCGAAGGACTGGGCGAAGTCGTCGTGGACGTGGCCTATGGCGGCAATTTCTACGCCATTGTCGAGCCGCAAAAGAATTTCCGCGATATGGCCGACCACACGGCAGGCGAGTTGATCGGCTGGTCACCCAAACTGCGCGCTGCGCTGAACGCGAAATACGAATTCATCCACCCCGAACATCCCGAGATCAACGGGTTGTCCCACATCCAATGGACCGGCGCGCCGACTGTCGAAGGTGCCCATGCCCGCAACGCGGTCTTTTATGGCGACAAGGCCATCGACCGCTCGCCATGCGGAACGGGAACCTCGGCGCGGATGGCGCAACTCGCCGCCAAAGGCAAATTGAAGGCAGGCGATGAGTTCGTTCATGAATCGATCATCGGCAGCCTGTTCAAGGGCCGCGTCGAGGCCGAAACGACTGTCGCGGGTCGCCCCGCGATCATCCCCTCTATCGCAGGCTGGGCGCGGATGACGGGCTATAACACCATCTTCATCGACGACCGCGATCCCTTCGCCCATGGCTTCGTGGTGAAATGAGCAACGCACCCGCCCTTCGTATCCTTGCAGGTCAGGCCGAAGGTCCGGTCCTTGCGCTGGCCGAGGGGCTAAGCTTCTGGGGTGGCGTCGATCCGGCAACGGCGCGGATCATAGATGCCCGCCACCCCAATCATGGCGCGGCAATCGCGGGAACTGTCCTGCTGATGCCGACAAGTCGGGGGTCCTGCACCGGCTCCGGCGTGATCCTTGACATGGTGCTGAATGGAAAGGCTCCGGCAGCCCTGATCTTTTCCGAGCCCGAAGACGTCGCGACATTGGGCGCAATGATCGCGGTCGAGATGTTTGATCGCGCACTTCCGGTGCTGCGTGTAACTCGGGACGAGTTGGACCAGCTTTCGCGCCAGCCGCGACTGCGGATCGAGGCCGAAGCCATCATCGCCGGAGAACTGCGCGTCGATATCGCGCCGGATGCCCATTCGGGACTGCACCTGACCGAAGACGATCTCGCCATTGCGGATGGTCGCGATGGTGCCGCCGCCGCGCTGGCCATGCGGATCATTTGCGGCATGGCCGTGCAGCAAGGCGCGACCGAGCTGACAGATATCTCGCGCGGGCATGTCGATGGCTGCATCTATGCCAGTCCCGCCAATCTGATCTTCGCCGAGAAGATGGAGGAATTGGGAGCCAAGGTCCGCGTTCCGACCACGATGAACGCGATCTCGGTCGACCGGAAGAACTGGCGCGACCAAGGCGTGCCCCCTGTTTTCGGCGATCCCGCCTCGAGGCTGGCCGACGCCTATGTTCGTATGGGGTGCAGACCCAGTTTCACCTGCGCGCCCTATCTGCTGGATGCCCCGCCCGAACAGGGTGAAAGCATCGCTTGGGCGGAATCGAATGCCGTCATCTATGCCAATAGCGTGCTGGGCGCGCGGAGTCCGAAACATCCGGATTTCCTTGAATTCTGCATGGCGGTGACGGGTCGCGCCCCCTTGGCAGGTGTCTATCTGGATGCGGCCCGCAAGGCAGCCGTGGCGCTGGACTTCGATCTTCCGCCCGAAGCCGATGACGCCATCTGGCCGCTGATCGGCTACATCGCGGGAAAAGCTGCGCCGGACCGGATCCCCCTGCTTTGCGGCTTGGCCGAAAGCCACCCACAACCCGACGATCTGAAAGCGATCTGCGCAGCATTCGGCACCACCTCCGCCGCCCCTATGCTGCATATCGAAGGCATCACTCCCGAGGCTGCATGTGCCGCAGCCTCCGATATTCCACGCATCAGGATCGGCATCGACGATCTGGCCCAAGGCTGGGCGCTGCTCAATCAAGGCCCCGAGGACATCGACCTGATCGCGATAGGAAGTCCACATGCCTCGTTGAACGAATGCCGCAAACTGGCCGACGCGTTGGCAGGACAAAAAGTGCGGATTCCGGTCATCGTAACCGCCGGACGCGCGGTGATCACGGATGCCAAGGCGGACGGGACATTCGACGCCCTGGTCGGTAGCGGCGTGCAGATTGTGCCTGACCTGTGCTGGTGCTCGATCACCGAGCCGGTCTTTCCACCAAGCGCCCGCACGGTCATGACCAATTCCGGCAAATACGCCCATTACGGGCCGGGTCTGTCAGGACGTGCATTGCGGTTGGGCAGCATCGCGGATTGCGTTGCCGCGGCGCTGTCCGGACGCGCGCCCTCTCGCCTTCCCACGTGGCTGAAACACCAGAACTGAACGAGGAAACGATGCGCAGCAGCAAAACCGTCCATGTGATCTCGGCACATGCCGAAGGGGAAGTCGGCGACGTGATCGTGGGTGGCGTCCTGCCTCCACCCGGCGAAACGGTCTGGGAGCAAAGCCGCTGGATCGCCAAGGACAACGCGCTGCGCAACTTCGTCCTGAACGAACCCCGCGGCGGGGTCTTCCGCCACGTGAACCTGCTGGTCCCGCCAAAGCACCCCGAGGCCGACGCCGCTTTCATCATCATGGAGCCCGAAGATACGCCGCCGATGTCAGGATCGAATTCGATCTGCGTCGCGACGGTTCTGCTGGATGGCGGATTGGTCCCGATGCAGGAACCCGTCACGCAAATGGTGCTTGAGGCTCCGGGGGGGCTTGTTCGCGTTCGCGCCGATTGCCGGAATGGCAAGGCCGAACGCATCTATGTCCAGAACCTGCCAAGCTTTGCAGGCGAACTCGACGCGCAACTCGAGGTCGAGGGACTGGGCACATTGACGGTCGATACCGCATTCGGAGGCGACAGTTTCGTCATTGTGGACGCAGCGGCGATGGGCTTCCGGCTGGAGGCCGACGAGGCCCATGACATCGCACGTCTTGGCGTCAGGATCACCGACGCCGCGAACAAGCAATTGGCCTTTCACCATCCGACCCTGCCGGACTGGAAGCACTTCTCGTTCTGTCTGTTTGCCGGACCGGTCGAGCGCGGCCCCGATGGTCTGCGCGCCAAGGCAGCCGTTGCCATTCAACCGGGCAAGGTTGACCGCTCTCCGACGGGGACGGCGCTTTCGGCGCGGATGGCCGTGCTTCATGCCCGCGGCCAGATGGGGCTGGATGACACGCTGACTGCCGTCTCGGTGATCGGCTCGACCTTTCAGGGCCGCATCCTTGGTGCCACAAAAGTCGGCGACGTCCCTGCGATCTTCCCCGAGATTTCGGGACGTGGGTGGATCACCGGCATTCATCAACACTTGCTCGACCCCTCTGACCCTTGGCCGCAGGGCTACAGGCTGGCAGATAGCTGGGGCGCACGCTAATTCCAGCATGAGAACCCCAGCGACAGGAAACGTGTCCATGACCAAGAAAACCCCGGCCCCGACAACCGAGCGAAAGCGTGGCGAAGGGGTAAAATTCGTCTACGAGATCCTGCGCGACGATATTATCGATCTGGTGCTGCCTCCGGGCAGCCCGATCGACGAAATCCAGCTGGCCGAACGCCTGTCGATGTCGCGCACTCCGATCCGCGAGGCCTTGGTCCGGCTGGCTGGCGAAGGGTTAGTGACGACCTTGCCGAACCGCTCGACCGTGGTGTCGAATATCGACTTCCTGAACCTGCACACGTTCTTTGACGCCTTGACGCTGATGTATCGCGTGACCGGTCGCCTAGCTGCCGAATACCGGACCGAGGCCGATCTGACGATCATCCGCGCCCATCAGGCCGAATTCGCCCGTGCCGTCGCCGATCAGGATGCACTGGCCATGATCGCCACCAACCGCGAGTTTCACGCAGCCATAGCCGAGGCTGGCCGCAACCCCTATTATACAGGCCTGTTCAACCGGCTTCTGGACGAAGGGCGACGGATGTTGCGCCTTTATTATTCGTCCTTCGATGATCGCCTGCCCCAGCAATATGTCGACGAGCACGAGGACATCATCGCCGCGATCGAGGCCCACGACATCGACACGGCCGATCGCCTGTCCAGCCAGCATGCCGACCAGATCGTCCAGCAGATCCGGCAGATGATCTCGCGCGACCGCCGTCAGCAAATCGCGCTGTGAACCCGTAGCACGGCTGATCCGGACGATCAGTATCTCAATATTTTATATAAATTTCAATTTGTTAATCTAATTACTTATACGATACCCTTGGATTCCCGCATTTCCTATTCGGAGACGAAGTTGTTTAACTTTCACCTATTCACCCGCGCCACGTACAAGGCACTTTTCCTCGCTATACTTACCATTTGCGGCATTTGGTCGGCCCATACTGCGACAGCTGAAGGCAAAGGCCGTATCGTTAAGTGCAAACTCGTTATCGACGCCGAGGAATACATCAACGCGCCCTGTAAATTCGATCCGCGAGGCAACGACGGATCTTTCAATATCATGGCGCGAAACGGGATGTATTTTGCCGCAGTCCGTATCGAAACGCCCGGTCGGGCTTTGGGCTACTGGAACGAAGAACCGTATGCAGGGCACGCACACACAAATCTGGGCGAGTTGAAACAAGACGGGGCTTGCTGGGTCAACGACCGAGCCTCGGTTTGCGCTTGGTGAACTAACCCCGCCCCGTCATTGACCAGACACTTCCATGCACTTGGCCCGCCACGCAAACGCGCTGGCGGGCTTTTCAATTCATCGCTCAAATCTTGTCGACAAATAAAATACAACGTATATTGTTGTCGAGAATACTACCCGAATCGCGTGTTTGCGCGGCCTTTGCAAATGCTGACAGGAGACCCTGAATGAACGCCCAGATCTTTTCCGGCTGCATGCCGGCGTTGATGACCCCGTGCAAAGAAGATCGCACTCCTGATTTCGATGCTCTGGTCCGGAAGGGCAAAGAACTGATCGCGGCAGGCATGGCGGCTGTGGTCTATTGCGGATCAATGGGCGACTGGCCGCTGATCTCGGATGAAGAGCGGATGGAAGGCGTCGAGCGTCTGGTCAAAGCCGGTGTTCCGGTGATCGTCGGAACCGGCGCGATCAATACGGCCAAAGCGGTGGCTCTGGCGGCTCACGCCCAGAAGGTCGGCGCGCAGGGCCTGATGGTCATTCCGCGTGTACTGTCGCGCGGCCCCTCGGTCGCGGCGCAGCGCAG
Organism: Paracoccus aestuariivivens; assembly: GCF_009711225.1. Classification (GTDB taxonomy): domain Bacteria; phylum Pseudomonadota; class Alphaproteobacteria; order Rhodobacterales; family Rhodobacteraceae; genus Paracoccus; species Paracoccus aestuariivivens. Next base: position 724,563 of record NZ_WMIE01000001.1, read on the forward strand.
CCACTTCAAGGCGGTTCTTGCCGCTGCTCCGGACCTTCCGGCGGTTATCTATAACAGCCCCTATTACGGATTTGCGACGCGCGCCGATCTGTTCTTCGCGCTCCGCGCCGAGCATCCGAACCTTGTGGGCTTCAAGGAGTTCGGCGGGCCGGATGATCTGCGTTACGCCGCAGAAAACATCACCAGCCGCGATGACGAGGTCACGCTGATGATCGGCGTCGATACCTGCGTGTTCCACGGCTTTGTCAATTGCGGCGCTACCGGCGCAATCACGGGCATTGGCTGCGTCCTGCCCAAGGAAGTGCTGCATCTGGTCGCGCTGTCGCAAGCCGCGGCGCGTGGCGACGTCGAGGCCCGCCAGCGTGCGCTGGAACTGGAAGCCGCGCTCGCCGTCCTGTCGTCGTTCGACGAAGGTCCGGATCTGGTGCTTTTCTTCAAGCATATGATGGTGCTCAAAGGAAACCCGGAATACACCCTTCACTTCAACGAAACCGACGCTCTGTCGGACAGCCAGCGCGGCTATGCCGAAGTGCAGTTAGGTCTTTTCGACGCATGGTATGCCGACTGGTCGCGCCAACCCGGAGCGGTCCAGAAATACGCCGCCTGACAGGGAAATCCCCGACGCAGCGCATAAGCCGACGGCAAGCGGATACCCGCTTCTCCGGCTGAAGTGACGCCATAAAAATGACCGACCTCTGCCCTTCCCGCAGAGGTCGGTCGATTTGTTCATGATCGATGTTGATCAAAGCGACACGCCATCCTGCAACCGGCCCTAGAATTACCACGGGCATCCGAAATCAGACATAACGATTGAAAACCTCCTTGCGTGAATCCGTCCCGACATGCTTCCCTTCTCCGCGAAGGCTGAACCATCTTATCAGACGGGTATCATGTCACTTATTTCCTATCTCACCGATCCTGTAGCCGCGCTTTTCATATGCCTGGGCCTTGGACATCTGGTCGGTCGCTTGCGGATTGGCCCTGTCGCGATTGGCGGGGTGTGCGGCACACTTTTCGTGGCGCTGGCCTTTGGCCAGTTCGGCGTCCGTATCCCGAACGAACTGAAAAACGTGGCCTTCGCGCTGTTCATTTACGCGCTAGGTTTCACCGCCGGACCGCAATTCTTTTCAAACATCAGGGGTGGCGCGCGCTATGCCGTGTTTCCCCTGATCGAAGTCATCGTCGCGCTTAGCCTGACGCTTGCTGCGGTGGCGTTTTTCCAATTGGATGCCGGAACGGCAGCAGGGCTTTTCGCAGGCTCGGCAACGGAATCTGCGGTGCTGGGAACGGCGTCCGAGGCGATCTCGAAACTGGATCTTCCTGCCGTCCAATCCGAGGAAATGCTGGCCAATATCGCGACGGCCTACAGCCTGACCTATTTGTTCGGCCTGATTTCCATCGTGATTTTTGTCACCAATATCGCGCCTGCCTTGCTGGGCCGCAATCTCAAGGTCGAAGCCGAGGCACTGGCTGCCACATTGAGCGGCGATGAGGAAGGCGGCGACATCGGGGCCTTGCCCGTCATCGTCGAACGCGCCTTCGAAGCAGGTGAACTGGCTGGACAGACCCCGCGACACTTCGAGGAAACCCGTCACTGGACCGTGGTCATCCATGCGGTCAAACGCGGCGATCAGTTGCTGTTGGCCGATTTGGACTTCGTCATCGAACCCGGCGACATCGTCGTTTTGCGCGGTCGTCGCAGCACCTTGATCGCAGCCGGAAAAATGCTGGGCCGCGAGGTTCCGCTGTCAGAAGGCGTGGGCTTCCCGCTGGTTTCGGACGAGGTGATCCTGACCCGCCGCGAGGCATTTGGCCATGAATCGCGCGACTTGCGCCGTCTTGCCAATCCCGAGGAACAGCGCGGCATCTTCCTGACCCAGATCCGCCGCATGGGGCATGAAATCCCTGCTCTGCCCAAAACAATTCTTCAAGAAGGCGATATCCTGACGCTTTACGGCCCCGCCGAAGCGGTCAAGCGGGCTGTCGCAGCACTGGGCGAACCTCTTCCTCCGGATGAGAACACCGACTTCGTCTTTCTCGGCCTTGGCATCGTGGTCGGTCTGCTGATCGGGCATCTCAGCTTCAAGATGGGTGCGCTGGATCTGACCTTGGGCTTGGGTGGCGGCGCGCTGCTTTCCGGCTTGCTGTTTGGCTGGCTGAACATGCGGTTTCCTCGCCACGGCGCTTTCCCCGAAGCAGCGGCCCATTTTGCCAAGGATTTCGGCCTAGCGGCCTTCATCGCGGCAATCGGGCTGGGGGCCGGGCCGGATGCGATCAAACTGATCAAGGAATACGGTCTGGTCTTCCCCATTTTGGGTATCCTGCTGTCGATTGCGCCTGCATTCGTATCGCTCTTCATCGGTGCGAAGCTCATGAAAGTGCCGATGCCGATCCTGCTGGGCGCGATTGCCGGTCAGCATTGCAGTACGCCCGCGATCAGCGCCTTGGTCAATCAGGCCGGAAATACTACGCCGGTGATCGGCTACACCGTCACCTATGCCGTCGCGAACGTCCTGCTTCCCTTGACCGGACCGGTGATTGTGAACCTTGCATTTGCCCTGACCGGCTAGGAACCGGTCCGGCCCATCGACGCCATCGCGGCAGCAAGATGGGCCGAAGCCTCTACCCCGTCGATCAGTTTCAACGAAACCAAATGCTCAAGCTTCGGCTTGAGCGTTGCCATTCCTGCACAGCCCAGAATGGCGACCTGCGCGCCCTCGGTATCGGCAGCATCGCGGATGACCTCGGCCAAACGATTGCAGACCGCGTCACCGCCCGCTTCGACCGTCAGCACCGACAGGTCCGACGCCCGGACCGAGGTGCAAAGCCCGCCATACCCCGTGCGGTGAACGTTCTGTTCGATGACCGGAACCGAGACCTGCAGGGTCGTCACAATCGCATATGGCAAACCCAGCAATGTCGCGGTCGCACAGGCGGCTTGACCGATCCCCAGAACCGGACAATGCGCGGCTGCCCGCATTTCCTCCAAGCCCGTATCGTCGAAGCAGGCTATGATGATTGCGTCCGCGCCAAGCGACTTCGCCGCCGGCAGTTGCGCCATGAGGCCCGAAACCGCCGCCATCCCGTCCTCGGGGCCTTGGATCGCAGGCGGCGCGCCGTGGTTGGTCCAGCCAATGATCTCGGCCCGAGGCAAGGTTTTCCGGGCAACGTCAACAATGCTTGTGGTCATATGTTCGGATGAATTCGGGTTAAGGTACAGAAGCCGCATCAGCTGGCCCGCCGCGCGCGACGTTTTCCCAAGATCCAAAGCGTGCCAAGAAACACGAGGATCATCACCAGCGAAAAGACCGTGGTCAGCGTCCCCAGTGCATAGATCACCGGCTTGGTGACATTGGTCGTCATACCGAAGATCTCGAGCGGCAATGTGTTGTGACTGCCCGCCGTCAGCAGAGTGCGCGCAAACTCGTCATAGGAAAGCGAGAAGCCGAACAGCGCCACCCCAATGACCGAAGGCGCGATGATCGGCAGAACGACGTGCCGGATGGTCTGCCAAGCCGTTGCGCCTTGGTCGCGGGCAGCTTCTTCGAAGCGTTTGTCGAAGCGGTTGAACACCGCGAACATGATCAACAGGCCGAATGGCAGCGTCCATGTCAGTTGCGCGCCGAAACCCGACGTCGCCCAATAAACCTTGGCTCCGACCTGATTGAAGATCAGCCCCACCCCGAGCGACACGAGGATCGACGGGATCACCAGCGAAGCAATCGTCAGATAGAACAACACGCCCGAGCCCGCGAATTTCTTGCGGAATGCCAGACCGGCCATGACCGAGATGACCACGGTAGCCACCATCACCATCAGACCCAGCGCGAATGATCGGCGGAACGCACCCCAGATGTCGCCCACGGCCTGCTGCTCGAACAGATTGTGGAACCAGTAGGTCGAGACGCCATTCATCGGGAAGGTCAGCCCGCCCTGCGGGCCCTGAAAGCTGAGAATGCCGATGGTGATCGTCGGGCCGTACAGGAAGATCACGAACAGGATAAAGAAGGCAGTCAGCCAATAGAAGCTGCGCGGACGGGGTTCCATGTCAAAGCTCCTTGCGGATGTTCACAAAGCGCATCAGCGTGCCGATGATCAGCAGCACGGTGACAAGCAATACGACCGAGGTCGCCGAGGCTGACGGATATTGCAGCAGCGAAATATCGTTCGAGATCAACCGCCCGACATTGGCCGCCTGTGATCCCGACATGACCCGCACGGTAATGAAATCACCCATCACCAGCGTCAGCACAAAGATCGTACCGATCATGATTCCGGGCTTGGACAGCGGCAGGATCACATTGGTCAGGATCTGCCGACCGGATGCACCATTGTCCCGCGCGGCCTCGATCAGCGATCGGTCGATCCGCATCATCGTGTTGAAGATCGGGACGATCATAAACAGCGTGTAAAGATGCACGAATGCGAGGATCACCGAGAAATCCGAGTAGAGCAGCCATTCCAGCGGTTCATTGATCACACCCATTCCGATCAGGGTCTGGTTGGCGATGCCGTTCCGGCCCAGAAACGGTATCCACGAGATCATGCGGATGATGTTCGAGGTCAGGAACGGGATCGTGCAGACCAGAAACAGGATCGTCTGGACATTGCTCGACCGGATATGGAAAGCCAGATAGTAGGCGACGGTGAAACCGATCAACAAGGTCAGCGCCCAAGTGATCAGGGCATAGCGGAACGTCGCCCAGAAGACCTTGTAGGTCACCGACGACCCGAATAAAAATTCATAGTTCTCAAGCGAGAACGCCGGAATGATCGAAAATTCGGTTGCCTGCCAGAAACTGACGATGGTGATCATGACAATCGGCAGCAGCAGGAATCCCAGCAGCACGACCAGCAGCGGTAGGGCCAGCGCCCAGCCCTTGAGCGTTTCGGATTTTGCGGATTTCATTGACAAGCCTTTGGGCAGGGCGGGAAACGAAGGCAGGCCGAAGGCCCGCCTTCGCATGAGGTCCGTTAAGCGGCGATGAACTCGTTCCATTTGCGAACCATGTACTGGTTCTCATCCATGACCGAGTTCCAGCAGGCGACCGCACCCATCCGGTCGTAGAAGGAACCGCCATCGCGGCTTTCTCCGGCCTTGGCCATGACATCGCCGAATGGGTTGGCGATGTCCTCGGCTGCGGGCTTGCCCTCGAACCAATAGCCCCATTCGTTCGGGGTCATGTGTTCCTTGGACGTCTCCGGCACGGCCGAGTAGTAACCCTGCCGCATCAAGAAGCCGCCGACCCAGCCGGACAAGTACCAGTTGATATATTCATAGGCCGCATCCAGAGCGATGCCGTTCAGCGATTTCGACAGGCCAATGCCACCGCCCCAGCTGCGATAACCTTCCTTCAGCGGCTGGTAGACGCAGGGAATGCCGCGGGTCTTGACGGCAGTAATGGCGGGCGACCACATCGACTGGATCACCACCTCGCCCGACGCCATCAGGTTCACGCTTTCATCGAAGGACTTCCAGAAGGCGCGGAACTGGCCGTTCTTCTTGGCCTCGGTGAAGATCGCGATGGTCTTGTCGATCTCCTCTTTGGTCATATTGCCCTTGTCGCCGTATTTGATCTCGCCCATGGCTTCGCAGACCATGGCCATGTCCATGATCCCGATCGAGGAAATATCCAGAAGCGAGGCCTTGCCCTTGAACTCGGGGTTCAGCAGTTCGGTCCAGCTGGTGATCGGACGTCCGATCAGGTCAGGACGGATACCCAAGGTATCGGCGTTGTAGATGGTCGGGATAAGCGTCATCCATTGCGTCTGTTCCTTGGCGAATGCCTTGCTGTCCGGCCCCTCGACGAAGCCCACCGTATGCGGTGCCGTACCCTGCGCGATGACGCTTTCGGGGGTCAGCTTGCCGTCCTTGAAGATGCCGATGATCTTGTCGTAATTCTTGATCTTGCTGGTATCCATCGCCTGCAAGTTGCCGGTCGGCCAGACCTTCTTGCAGATCCAGTATTCGATATCGGCGATGTCGAAGCTGTCGGGCTGGGTCGCGGCGCGCTGGGTGACGCTGTCGCTGTCCAGCGCGGTCATTTCCAGCGTGAAGCCCAGATCCTCTTTCACCTTCTGCGCCACCTCGTTCAGGTTCGAGACCCCGGTGCCGAATTGGCGCAGGGTCACGTCCTTGATTTCCTGCGCCCAGATCATCGGCGCGGGCAAGGCCGATGCGGCCAGCACGGCGCCTCCGGTCTTGAGCAAAGAACGACGGGAAAATCTCATTCTGGACACGGTATTTCCTCTCTGTTGGTTCTTCTTGGTGGTTTTTCAGGCTTCCAGCAGGTGCTGCCAGCGGGCGTCCCAGCCCAGTTGAACAGCATCGCCCGGATTGATCGGCTGGGTGAAAAAGGCGTCCTCGGGCATCAGGGCCACGATTTCCTCGTCAGCAGCGGTGCGGGTTGTGACGGCGACACGGTCGCCCTGATATTCAACGCCCGTCGTGGTTGCGGGCAGGCCCTCGGCTCCGATGCGGATCACATCCGAGCGGATGGCATAACGGCCCCCGTCAACGGTCACGACGTTATGGCCGCCCATGAAACGCGCGACGAATTCGGTGCGGGGTTTGCCCCAGACCTCGCGCGGGGGGCCGGCCTGTTCGATGACCGCGTTGTTCATCACGACAACCTCGTCGGCCAAAGCCAACGCCTCGTCCTGACCGTGGGTGACATGGATGAAGGTGATCTCAAGTTCGCGCTGCAGGCGTTTCAGTTCGGCGCGCATGCGGATGCGCAGGAAGGGGTCCAGCGCCGATAGCGGCTCGTCCAGCAGCAATACGCGCGGCTCGGTGATCAAGGCGCGGGCCAGAGCCACGCGCTGCTGCTGACCGCCGGAAAGCTGGGCGGGCATACGGTCGGCCAGATGCGTCATCGCAACCAGTTCCAGCAGCGTATTGGCCTTGGCGTAGCGGGTCGCCTTGTCCACGCCTTTCATTTTCAGACTGAAGGCCACGTTGTCGCGCACCGAAAGATGCGGAAATAGGGCATAGCTTTGAAACATCATCGCCGTACCGCGCTGCGCGGGCGGCAGATGCGCGATCTCTTTCCCCTCCAGCACGATATTGCCGTCAGAGACGCTTTCATGCCCCGCGATCATCCGCAGCGTGGTGGACTTTCCGCAGCCCGAGGGACCAAGCAGGCAAACATAACTTGCCGGAGCGAAAAGATGGCTGATGCCGTTGACGGCCACGGTGTCGCCGTAGCGTTTGGTCAGCTTGGCAAGCTCAAGATCATTCGGGGTCCGCATGGGCAATCCTTCAAGTCCGGCTGATGCGCCAAGACTGCGACGAATCCGCTGCGGGACAGGATTATTCGACCGTTCATCGCCGGGTTTTGTGACTCTGCGCAGGATTTGATCGCAGCCGAAAAGCTGCCGCCCAGAATTTCATCCAATATCGTATACAATCATGTGTCCGACGACGGGATCTTGTCTGTACCAGCCCGCATCATCAGTTAGATGGGAAACAGGAGGCATCCGATGGCTCTGCCCGATAAAGACAACAGCGCCGAGGCGATCGCTGCCTCGCTTGCCCACGCGATCCACGAACACCGCCTTGCTCCGGGATCGAAGTTGTCCGAAGACGAGGTCGGCGAAATCTTCGGCGTGTCGCGCACGGTCGTCCGCGCGGCTTTGCAGCGCCTGTCCCACAGTCGCCTTGTCGAGTTGAAACGCAATCATGGCGCTTTCGTCGCCCAACCCAGCATCCGCGAGGCGCGCGAGGTCTTCGAGGCCCGCGCACTGCTGGAGCCGCGCACCGCACGTTCCGCTGCCGAACGGATCATGCCTGCAGACATCCAACTGCTGCAAAGCCATATCGAGGCCGAGCACGATGCGCTGAAAAACGGCTCGGCGGGGCGCGCGCTGTATCTCTCGGGGCAATTCCATGTCGAGATCGCGCGGATCGCCGATCAGGACACCATCGCCGAATATATCACCCAGCTTGTGGCACGATCATCCTTGGTCATCGCCCTTTACTGGCAACGACGCGCGGCCCTGTGCGAAAGCCATGCCCACGATGCGCTGCTTCGCGCTTTGGCGACACATGACGGGCAACGGGCCGAGGAGTTGATGAAAGAGCATCTGTTGTCGCTAATGACCTCGCTTGACCTGCGCGACCGCAATGCCGTTCCGACTTCGCTGCGCGAGGCACTGGGGGCATGACTGTCCGCTATCGCAATATGACCGCCAACGAGTTGCCCCTTGTGCTGGATTGGGCAGCCGCCGAGGGCTGGAATCCAGGGCTGGATGACGCGACGCCTTTCTATCGCGCTGATCCTCAAGGATTTTTCGTCGCCAAGTCGGACGGGAAAATCGTTGCGGCCATTTCGGTTGTGAACCACAATCCTGATCTCGCATTTCTGGGACTTTACCTGTGCCGCAGCGAGTTCCGAGGTCGTGGCATCGGGTTTGGACTTTGGCAGCACGCTTTGTCCCACGCCGGAACCCGCACGGTCGGCCTTGACGGGGTTGCAGCGCAGCAAGCGAACTATGCCCGCTCGGGCTTCGTGCTGGTGGGTAGCACATCGCGCTATTCGGGCCGACTGGCCGGCAGGCCGGATCGCATCATCCGATGCGCTGACACCAATGATCACGCGGCGATCCTGCAACTCGACGCCAACGCGAACGGCTACGCGCGACCTGAGTTTCTAGGGGCCTGGCTTCTGCCATCGACGACGCGGACGACCCTGATCGACACCGAGATGCAGGGTTTTGTCACCATTCGAAAATGCCGTGAGGGGGCCAAGATCGGACCACTGGTTGCGCCCGATGCGGATCGGGCGCTGGTCCTTGCGCAAGCCGCATTGTCTGTCTGCCCTGCAGACAGCGTTGCAATCGACCTGCCTGACAGTGCGGTGGGGTTTCGCGCCCGACTGATTGCGCACGGTTTTTCGCCTGGTTTTTCCACCGCGCGGATGTTTCGCGGACCTGCACCCGTCGCGGGACCAAACCTGCAAGCCATCGCCACGATGGAGGTTGGCTGAACCCGATCCGGCGCTTCGGCATTGACGAAGGCCCATGCCAGCAAGCAGGCTTGTGTTACCATCCGCAGTCAAGGACGCCGCGATGCGATATTTCGACTTCAGCTCGTGGCACGGCGTATTCACCACATTGCTCGGGCTTGCGATCTTCACCCTTGTCGGAGTTGGAATCCGCGTTCTCATGCTGCTGACAATCCAGCAACGGCAGCAACGCATGAACCGCCAGATCAACGAACGCCTTCGGACCCTGATCGCGGCCTATAAGGCGCTTGGTGGCTCGTTTACCGGCCAGCTTCACGTCGATCCGACCCATTTGCGCGAGTTGCGCCAGCTTGAGGCAATCGAGGGAATGGAACTGACCCTGACGGGCTCGGACCGGACAAGACGTATCCGCGATGCCGTCGAGGCTGCGCTTTCCGACATCATCCTGCTGGGGACCGAGGACCAGATCCGCCTCGCCAGCCGTGCGGCCGCCGAAATGGCTGCGGGTCGGCCAATCCATACCGCCGAACTTGTCGTTTCACTGCGCGATTTCATCCGCAAGGCGCTGGATCTGGCTCCGGTGCCCGCAGATGCCGAAATACCGGCCCAAGGCCCCGCGCGCGCGATCAGCGGATCGGGCCGCTCGACGCAAAAAGAAAGCTCGGGCGGCGGAAAAAGCGGGGGCGCAGGCGGATCAGGTGGCGGCGGTATGGGTGGGATGGGGGGAATGGGCCTGCCCCACAAGATCGAGGACGAATAACGCGATCAAGACGTCGGGCAATCGCCATGCGCAGCAAGCAATTTCTGCTCAAGTGCGGTGGTAAAATCCTCGAAGCTTTCGGCAAAGGCGCTGACCCGTTCCTCGGGCCAGTCGCCCACGATTTCGCGGATCAACTCGGTCTTGACCCGTCGTATCTCGACGAATATCTCATCTCCTGTCGCGCTGCGTTGTAGGACGGCCCGACGTGCATCCCGTTGCGAGACCGCACGGATCAGAAACCCCTGCTCTACCATTGCCGCGGCCAGCCTGCTGGCCCGCGACGGGTCGATGTGCAGGTGCCGCGCGATATCCCCGACCGAGACCTCGGCCGCCGCCTTGTTCGCAGAAGAAGGGATCAGCATCAGAACGTCCAGATCGGACACATCCAGCGTCGGCGCGACATTCCTTAGCGCCAGCCGGCTGATCACGCGGCGCCCGATCAGAACGCGGAACCGCGCCATCGCGGCCGAAATCTGGGCAATCCCGACCTGTTCTTCTGCATCTTCCATCGGGGCCCTCATGATCGTGCGCAATTTTATGTGCTGTTGACATGTAAATGCCTTTTGCACATATAATTCCGGACCAGCCATTCTGCAATCACAAGCTGGCAAGAACAGGTCCATTCGCTGATGTCTTCGCAATCTCCGTCTTCGGTCGGGCCTGTCAGCCTGACCCATCGTCGCCGCATGACGATATTCTGCTTCCTGATGCTCAGCCTTTTTATGGCGACATTGGACAATCAGGTGGTTTCGACCGCACTGCCCACAATCATCGGAGAGTTCGGCGCAATCGAGCGCTTTGGCTGGATCGGCTCGGCCTATCTGCTGGCGCAAAGCGCTATCATGCCGGTCTACGGCAAATTGGGCGACCTGTTTGGCCGCAAATATGTGATGATGTTCGCGGTTGCGCTGTTCACGCTGGGTTCGATGCTTTGCGGATTGGCATGGTCGATGGACAGCCTGATCGCCGCCCGGGCCTTTCAGGGGCTTGGCGCGGGCGGGATCATGGTCTCGATTTTTTCGATCAATGCCGATCTGTTCGAACCACGCGAGCGGGCGCGGTATCAAAGCTTTTCCAGCCTTGTCCTGATGGCCTCGGGGTCGATCGGGCCCAGTCTTGGCGGCACAATGAGCCAGTATCTGGGCTGGCGTTCGATCTTTCTAATCAACCTTCCCATCGGGATCGTCGCATTGACCGGATTGATGCTGCTGCTTCCCTATCGCCGTCCCGAGCGCCAGCCCAAGATCGACTATCTTGGTGCCATCCTGCTGGCGATTTCCATCTCGGGGGTCGTGCTATGGGCTGACAGCCAGTCATTGTTCGGCTCGGCCCTGTCTGCCCCTGCCCTTGCATTGCCCGTGGTCTCGGCCCTGGCGATTGCAATCTGGATCTGGGTCGAGCGTCGCGCCCCCGAGCCGATCATCCCGCTGGGCCTGTTCCGCGACCACAACTTCTCGCTTCTGCTAATCGTTGCGACCGTCAGCGGCGCGGTCGGGATCGGCATGGTCAACTATCACGCCTTGTTCCTGCAAATGACGACGGGCCTTTCGCCCGCCCGTGCAGGGCTGTTTTTCATCGCAGTCACCGGCGGCATCACGCTGGGCTCGCTGACTGCAGGCAGACTGATCTCGCGCACGGGACGCTACAAGCCTTGGCTGGTCATGGGCCTTACGCTATCGACCCTGTGCCTTTGCGCATTGGCGCTGCTGCCGCTGCATGCGCCGTTCTGGCTGATCGGCACGTTGCTTCTGGCGATGGGGATTGCAATCGGCCTTGGCCAGCAAAGCCCCGTGATCGGAGTCCAGATCGCATCTCCGCCCCGCGATGTTGGCGCAGCGACGGGCGCGGTCACCCTTTCCCGCATGGGCGGAGCCGCGCTGGCGATCTCGGTCTATGGCGCGATCCTGTCGGACCGGATGATGCATGCGACCATTTCCGGCGCAGGTTCCATTGCCCAGATGTCGCCCGACAGAATGGCGGCACTTCCCGCCGCCGCGCAGGAGGCCGTGGCCGCCGCCTATCGCAATGCCTTTGACTGGGTCTATCTTTCCGCAATGGTATTTGCTGCAATCGGCTTCCTTGCCGCCGCGATGCTGCGCCCCGTCCTTCTGGCTCCGCCAACCGCCGCTGCCAGATCCGGCGAGGCTCCAGCCGGATTGCCGAAAACGTCGCCTCCGGCCTAACCCGCACCTGCGGCAAGCCGCACGATAACCCGGCTTGCCAAGACCGCCGACTGCGCCCAATCGGGCAGTTCCTGTCCTGCATTCAAGGCAATCCCCGCCATCCGGAGTCGCATCGCCGGGTCCGTTATGATTTCACGCAAAGCCTCGGCAAAGGCTACGGCGTTTTCGGGTTGAACAAGCAGGCCCGCGCCCTTTGGCACGGTGTCGGGAACTGCACCGGTGCAGCAACTGACAATCGGCAATCCGCGCGCCAATGCCTCGTCAAACACAAGGCCGTAACCTTCATATCTGGTCGCAAGGGCAAAGACCGAAGCCTGCGCATAAAGCGTCTGCAACTCACCGTCCGAGACCCGACCCGCAAGACGAACCCTGTCCGCGACGCTGCAGTCTTTCAGACGACGGGCCAGAAATTGCGCATGTTCGGCATCCCAAGGGTTCCCGACAATTACCGCCTGCCAGTCCAGATCATCAAGCTGCGACAGTGCCTCGATCAGGATGTCATGCCCTTTGCGTGGATGCAGGATACCGACCGACAGGATCAGCAATGGCGCGACCGGAGTCATGGCAACAGTCGGACGATCCACACCCGGACCGACAATCGAGATACGGTCCGGATCAACCTGATATCGCTCGACCAGCAGCGCGCGCGTATGCGGGCTTGGAACCAGCACGTGCCGCGCAAGTCGCAGATTATCCCGTTCGGTTCGGAACAAACGGTCACGGCGCGACACGGAAAGACCGCTTTCCATCGCCAAGGGATGATGGATCATGGCAATGACCGGAGCCTTCACTCGCGCCAGACCCACCGTCGCAATCGCTCCGAACACCAGGCCGTCAACAATAAGCGGACGCAGCGAATCGACAGCTTCAAGGGCTGCAATCGCAGCGCTCATATCCGCCGGTCCCGCGTCGGGAAAGCTTGCTGGCAGGACCAGATGCTGCATGTCGTGGCCCAGATTGCGCAGCCCTTCGAGTAATCGCCTTTCGTAAATGTAGCCTCCGGTCAGGGTCCCGATATCGCCGGGGATGGCAAAGGCGGCTGGCGGAAAAATCATTGTCGCACCTGCTCGGGGGCGTAGATCCGCAGCACATGACGCTCCAGACTGGCGACGGCAGCGTGACTCAGGACCGAGAACAGCGTCACCAGAAACACGGCCGACCAGAGCATGCGATAATTCGACGTCGAGGCCGATAACGCCATCAGGCTTCCCAACCCCCGCCCCGTTGTCAGCCACTCGACGACAGTCACCGCTAGAACAGCGGTCGGAACGCTCATCCTCGCCGCCGCAAATAATGCGGGCAACATCGCGGGGATGCGGGCATAGAGCAGTTTGCGGAAGGGGCCAGCGGCATAGACATCAAAAACATCAAGCACTTGCCCAGGAGCTTGCCGCAGGCCGTGGATGCAGGCGACAAGCGCGGGGAAAAAGACCATGACCGCCACCAAGGTAATTGTTCCCGTCGCCCCCCGCCCCAGAAACAGGACAAAGACCGGAGCCGTGGTCACGATTGGTACGGCGCGCAGCGCAACGGCGATCGGCATGATCAAAGGCACGACTGCGGGAACAAGCACCAGCAACATCGCGAGTCCGGCCCCGACACCAAGCCCGATCAGGTACCCGGGCAGCGCGAAACCGAGGCTTTGCCGGAAAGCCAGAAACAAGGCGGCGCGCGACTCTGATGCCTCGGCTGACCAAGTCAGCGCTGCCGCCACATCCAGCGGACCCTTGGCCAGAAACGGATTCAAACCCAGCAGCCGGATGCCGCCCCACCATAAGAGCAGAACCGCGACGACCAGCACGACCGCATCGCGGAACCGTCCTTTCCCGCATCGTCCCGACGCTGGCGATGACAAAAGCACCACCGGCGGAAGATCATGCAGCACAAGCCGCGCCATCATGCCAACCGCCGCGTAAGCCATGATCGAAACCACGGTCGCCACCACCGAGATCCCCCACAATGCCGCAACATCAAGGGCACGAATGTACCGGATCGTCAGCACGCCCAATCCCCGCTCGGCACCGGTAAACTCGCCGACCATGGCACCCAGAAACGCTGCCGGAGCAGCAATTTGCAGCCCCGCGAACAAATAGGGCAATGCCGCGCGTGCGCGCACGAACCACAGCTCCGCAAATCGTTTCCGACCGTAGACATGGACCAGATCCAGCCATGCCGAGGGCACGGCCCGAAGTCCCGTCAGCAATGTCACAAGGCTGGTATAACTGACTGCCAGCGCCGCCAGCGTGATCTGCGGTCCCTCGCCCTGCCCCATCAGGCTTCGCAGGATTGGTCCCGTCGCAATCAGCGGCAAACAGAACAGGACCAACGCCAATCCACCGATCACCCCGAGCAGCTTGGGAAACAGGATTCCGATCCCTGTCAGCACTATGGCGATCAGATTTCCCGCCAAGTACCCCAATGCGGCATTTCCCAGCGTCCGGCCAAGCGCCCTTGCCACCAGACCGATATTCTGCGTCAGCCAGTGCAGTACCTCGACCGGACCCGCGAGAAGTGCCTTGCCTTCAAGGCCCGTCGCCAGCAGTTGCCAGCCAATCAACAGCAATACCGGACCAAGCAATACAGCAAGCCAATCGCGCGTTCTCATTTTGCCATGGCGGCAGACGCTGACAAGACCGTCAGTACCTTGTCCTTCAGCGAACGGAATTCGGGTCCATCGCCCAATTCCGCCGCATACGGCACCTCCAGATCCGCGACCACGCGCGCGGGACGCGGCGAGAATACGACAATCCGGTCGGACAGCATGATTGCCTCGTCAACCGAATGGGTCACCAACAACGTCGTGGTCCCCTGCGATTTCCACAATGGCGAAAGATCGCGGGCAAGCTGCCGGCGCGTCAATTCATCCACCGCTCCGAAGGGCTCATCCAGCAGCAGAACCTGCGGATCGCTGGCCAAGGCCCGCGCCATTGCCGCGCGCTGTCGCATCCCGCCCGACAGTGCGGCAGGCCGGACTTTTTCAAACCCACCCAGACCGACCAACCCGATCAGCCGCGCGACCCGAGCCGGATCCGGCGGTTTTCGCGCCAGTTTTCGCGCCAACGAGATATTGCTTTGCATCGTCAGCCAAGGCAGTAAGGACGGGTCCTGAAACGCCACCGAAATACCCGCCCTGCGCCGCTGCTCGGCAGGTGATTGCCCCAAGACGCGTACGTCTCCGACCGAAGGCTCCTCGAGCCCAGCGATGAGACGCAGCAATGTCGACTTGCCGCAACCCGAAGGACCAATCAGCGCCGTGGTCCGCCCCGACGAGAAGTTAAGATCAAGCGGCGATACCGCTTCGATACCGCCCCGGTAGGTTTTGCCAAGACCGATACAGGTGATGCCTTGCATCGAAGCTGCCCTATCCGGCTTGGATCTCGTCGAGGATCGAGCGATCCCATAGGTCGGGCGAGACCTTGTGCCCCAGCAAAGCGAGCGTCCGGATATTGGCCGCCACACTTTCGTCGCTCCACCAGCCGAAACCATTGGCATCCGTCAGGTCCGAGAACATCAGCGGCACTTGCCGTTTCGCCTGTAGTTTCTGGGTTGCCAGATCCAATCCCGCGTCCGGAAACATCCGCAACGTGAGTTCCGCTGCGGCATCGGTGTCGGAATGATAAGCCTGCCAGCCGCGCAACTCTCCGGCCATCAACGCGACCAGATCCTTTCGCCGCGAAGCGAGACTGTCGCGGGTCGTGATATAGGTCTGCGAATGCAGCGAATAACCATGATCGGCCATCAGCATCGTCACGGCCTTTATCCCGTTCATCGCCATCGCAACGGGCAGGTCGGTTTCCCAGCATAGCAGGCAATCCACCTCGTTCGAGACCAGCGGCTGCGCCGAATACTGGGTCGGGACGATGGTGATCGCGTTGAAATCGACATTGTTCAGACTGCACAGCGCCTTCAGCACTGGAGTATTGGCAATGGCCATGCCAATGCGCTTGCCCTGCAGATCGGCCGGCACGTTGACCGGATTGGCCGGTAGCGACGCAATCACGAAGGGGTTCTTCTGCATGGCAACGCCGATGATCCGGAAGTCGCCCCCCTGCTCGATTGCGCTGGCGGCATAATCCGCTGCCGAAATCCCGACCAGCGCCGTTCCGGCCACGACCGGAGGCTCGACCGGAGCATTCGGACCGCCTTGCAGCAGGCTCACCTGCAAGCCGGATTCCTGCCACCAGCCATTTTCCAAAGCGAGGTAGCTTCCGGCAAATTGCACCGAATGCAGCCATGACAGCTGGAAGCCGGCCTGCACCGTTTGGGCATGGGCTCGCGTCAGCCCCCCTGCCAACAAGGCCCCAAACGCTCCGCCCGCCAACAGGCCCCGTCTGGAGATCATCCGTGACGACATCGACCGATCCTCCCTCGCGTTCCGACAGGCTCGGACATGTCGATGCCCGAAATCAACAGTTTTTCTGCGCCGCGCTATTTCCGCCCCGACAGAACCACTACGGATCGCTGAAGCTGCCAAGGATCAGATCGCGCATCCGGTCCATCGGGATCGGGTCTGCCATCGGCGGCACCAGTCCGGGTTGCAGCCCCCATGCCGCAGTCCGAGCCACCAGCGCCTGAGGACCAATGACGTGCAACGGCACGTCCCGCCCGCCATCCGGCGCGATGCCTTGGGCGGTCTGATGATCGCCCAGCACGAAAATCAGCGGAGCATCAGCAGCATGCAATTCGACATAGCCAAAGACGGCCTGCAGCGCGTAATCCAAGGCATCCCGATAGCTTTCCCTGACCTTCACGGGATCGCGCCAAACCACTTCGGGCGTCTCGCTGGCATGGGTCATCGCGTCGAACTCGGTTCCGTCGCCCAACCCGTCCCATGACAACATCCAAGGCACCGGCACCCAAGGCGCATGGGATGAAATCAATGCGACCTGCACGAATTTCCGTGGCCGGTCTTTGCCACCAAGAACCAGCCGGTCGATCGCAGCCAAGGTGAATTGATCCGGCATCGTCACCCAGTCGAAAGGCTTGCCGCGATAACCAAGATCGTCAGCCGCCAGAACCCGATCAAATCCCATCGAGGCTGATTCCGGCCAGGCCCGCGTAATGGCAGGCATGACGGCAAGCGTGGAGAAACCGGCCCGACGCGCATAGTGGAACAGACCCTGCCGCCCGCTACGCAGCAATGTGCCGTAACTGGCCTGATCCTTGATCCACAAACCATTTGCGAATGTCGCATGGGCAAGCCAGCTTTGCCCCCCTTGCGTTGGCGAGCGCAAAAACCCCGAACGCATTTTCAGTCCTGCACCGGCCAACCGCCCCTCGGCCTGTCGCAAAGTGGCAAGGTGGCGCTCGGCATAGAACGGGGTCTCGAAGCTGCCGCGCCCGTAACTCTCGACGAAAATGACCAGTACGTCGCGATCTATGGCCGACAACAGGCCATTCTGCGAAAGGAACGGGTCTTTGTCGGCGGCCACACGCAGCAGGCGCAACTCGGCATGGGTCTGGCGGGCTGTTTCAATTCGGGACAGGGCGTAGACGCTAGCCTTTGCATAGGGATACCCCAGCAGCAAAATGGCCGTCGCGACCCCGAACAAGGCAAATTTCTGCGCCGCGGACCAACGAACACCTGCCCATCGACCTGTCGCCCACCAAAGCCCTGCGACGATGATGGCAGCAAGGACGATGGCCGAAACTGCAACGCCGACCGCAGCAAGCACCCCCAGACTACCCGATATCAGCCGCATCGCAGCGTCGATCAACGGCAGATCAGCAAGGGGATCAAATGCTCGACCCAGCACGCCCATCATCGCAAGGTCTGCGATTTTCAGGATCACAAGAATAGACAGCAGCGGCACGACAATGAACCTTGCCCGCGCGCCGGTGATGCATAGCAAGGCAAGAACCAAAGGCAACTCGACCGGAGGGCCGGCCATCGTCCACGGCAATCTGGCAGGGGCATTGGGCAGGACCAGCGCCAGATGGATCAGCAGCGCCGCCAGCAGCAACGGCAGCGCCTTGCGGATCATCTGCATTCCCTTCGCAACCAAAGGATATCCGCCCCGAATGACCAAAGTAGCGCGAAAACCGCCAACCATGTCAGCAGCAGCGCAAATTCCTCAGGCAGGACCGGCAATTGCAGGGCAATCAGGACAACCATCTGCACGATACAGACCAGCCTGCGCCGATGACTGAACGGCAGCGGCGCTGCCAGCCATGGTAACAGCAGGCCAGCCGCGACAAAAGCGTATCGCATAAATCCCAGCAAAAGGATCTCGGGGCCGATTGAGCCTATGGAAAGCGCGTGCAGGGACAGAACCAGCGCGAAGGCGGCGTCGACCTCGATATCGAATCTTGCGCCGAAACCAGAGACCAACCCGCTGCGACGGGCCAACCAGCCATCCACGCCATCCAGTGCCAAGGCAAACAACGCAAAACCGGTAATTCCGTACCCGCCAGCATTTCCGGCCAGAAGCGGAGCGAGCAATCCGCAGGTCAGCGCAAGCCGCATCAGCGTCACGAAATTGCAGGCCCCCATGCGCAGATGCGGATAGTGCTGCCGCATCAGTTGAGCGACCATCAGGCACGCCAGCAGAAACAGCCCCCAGACAATCAGCCAATCGCTTGCCGCGGCCTCGGGGCCTAAAATCCGCATCGCATGGATCAACGCCAGTCCCGACGCAGCAGTCGCGACAAGACGCGGCGCGATGCCGGAACCAAAGCCGGCATTCATGGGCTTCAACGCTCGGGTTGGCACAGGTTCGCGCATTGGCCAGAGTCTAAGCCGACCGCGTTGCGGGTCAAGCAGCGATGAAGGCACTTTGCGACGAGCGGTTTCGGGCGTAGCTTCAAGAACAGGAGTCTGCGCCATGCCGGATCGACAAGCAGGTTATCGAACGCCCGCCCGCATGTTCCATTGGGGGATCGCTATCGCGGTGCTGCTGATGATCCCTGCGGGATTGACCATGACACGCGAAGGACTGCCCCGCGGGCTTCAGGATGCCTTGTTCCTGTTTCACAAGAACCTTGGCGTGCTGTTGGTCCCGTTCATCCTTGCCCGTCTGATCTATCGAACCATCCATCCCCCGCCGCCTTTGCCCGAGACAATGCCGCAATGGCAAATTCGGGTTGCACGTATCTCGCACGCGCTGCTTTACGCCTTGCTGATCGTCATGCCGCTGAGCGGCTTCACCCGTGTTCGCGCAGGCGGCTTTCCGGTCGAATTGCTTGATCGGTTAGGCTTCGGGCCATGGATCGCAAAATCCGAGACCTTAGCGGCTGCCGCCCAAGCCCTGCATTTCCTTGCCGCATATCTGCTGATCGCTTTGCTGGCGTTGCACGTCGCCGCCGCGCTGCACCATGCCCTGATCCGGCGCGACGAGGTCTGGACCAGAATGTGGCCACCTCGACAAGGTTAACGAAGCGTTCAATGCGGGATATGCCAATCCTCGCCCACCAGTTTTATAAGCTTCGTCAAATCGTTGATGGTGACGTTAGCGCCGTGGACGTGGACGCCATCCTCTGCCAGTGATTTGAACGCGCGGGACAGACTTTCGGGGGTCATACCCAGATATGATGCCAGTATTCGTTTCTCCTGCTCGATGACAATCTCGGTCGCATGGCCGTGTTTTTCCGAAACATCAAGGATATAGGCCGCGAGCCGCTCGCGCGCGCGGCGCAATTTCAGCCCTTTGGCATGATCGACCATCTGGCGATAGCCCATCGCCAACTGCCGGTTTGCAGCGACCGCAAAATCGGGATCTATCCTGAAAATCTCGCGCACGTCTTGCGAGGGAATGAGAACCAGCCTGCTTCGGGACAAGGTCCGCGCCGACATCAGAAGTGTCATATCCAACATGCAGGCAGCAAGAATGAAGCTGCTGACGGGACGAACGACCGCCATTGTGGCCTCGCGTTCACGCCAATC
Organism: Paracoccus aestuariivivens; assembly: GCF_009711225.1. Taxonomy (GTDB): domain Bacteria; phylum Pseudomonadota; class Alphaproteobacteria; order Rhodobacterales; family Rhodobacteraceae; genus Paracoccus; species Paracoccus aestuariivivens. The sequence continues at coordinate 744,354 of NZ_WMIE01000001.1, forward strand.
CGCAGAAAGAACGACCGTGCCTTCGATCAGGACATGAAGGAAATCGGCCTTACCACCTTGCTGGAACAGCTGTAAATGCTCTGGAAACTCCTGATCATAGGCTCCTCGCATCATTCGGTCGAAGTTTTCCGGCTTCATATCCTGAAACAAAGCCAGGCCCTTGATGTCGGTCAGATCCTTGTCGCGCACGGAATGTTTCAAGTCCCTTTTTCAGATGGCGGAATCATGTTCCAGAATCGCCCCGAGTGGATTGACTTATATCAAATCATCACCCGCGATTTGGTCAAAAGCCAGCACAACTTTTCCACAAGAAACCAGACCGTATTGGTAAGTTATTGAGTTATCTTATTAAAAACTCCAAGAACCCGTCTGTTTCTTGATTCAAATCAAACGAAACGGCGGCCGGGCATGTTCGTAAAGTCCCGAAGCCTTGCGTGAGCGAGGCAACAGGAGCAGCCAACATGTCGCAAAACATAGGGGCGTCCGCGACTGAACAGCAAAAGGCATTGTGGCTCAGTACCACCGCTTTCACGCTGTGTTTTGCCGTATGGACGATATTTTCAATCATCGGCCTGTCGATCAAGGATCAACTGGGCCTTTCCGAGTTTCAGTACGGTCTTCTGATCGCAACGCCGATCCTGAGCGGTGCGTTGACCCGACTGATCCTGGGTGTCTGGACCGAGCGTTACGGTGGCCGTCTGGTTTTCTCGCTGCAGATGGTCCTGACCGGCATCGCGACCTGGGTTCTGACCTGGGCTGACAGCTATCCTACATTCCTGATCGCCGCATTGGGCGTCGGTCTGGCCGGTGGATCGTTCATCATCGGTGTTGCCTATGTCTCGAAATGGTTCCCTGCCGAACGGCAAGGGACCGCCTTGGGCATTTTCGGCATGGGCAACGTTGGCGCGGCAGTGACCAAGTTCCTTGCCCCGTTCATCCTTGTCGCATGGGGATGGGAGGCCGTGGCCCATATCTGGGCGGGCGTCATCGCGCTGATGGGCGTGATATTCTACCTTGTCGCGCGCGATGATCCGGCCTTCGTCACACGCAAGCAGCAAGGCATCAAATCGCCCTCTCTGGCCGAACAGTTCGCGCCGCTGAAAAACCTGCAGGTCTGGCGCTTCGGGCTGTATTACTTCTTCGTCTTCGGTGGCTTTGTCGCCCTTGCCCTGTGGCTGCCTCACTATCTGACCGCAGTCTACGGCGTGGACATCCGCGTCGCCGGTCTGTGCGCCGCCGCGTTCAGCTTCTCGGCCTCGGTGTTCCGCGCCTATGGCGGGGTGCTGTCGGACCGTTTCGGTGCGCGTTCGGTCATGTACTGGACCTTCGGCTTCTCGGCGCTGCTGCTGATCATGCTGGCCTATCCGCCGGCGGATTACACCATCCGCAGCATGCATGGACCGATCAGCTTCTCGACCGAAATGGATCTGGTGCCCTTCGTGGTCACGGTCTTTGCGCTTGGCTTCTTCATGAGCCTCGGCAAGGCCGCGATCTTCAAACACATCCCCGTCTACTATCCGAACCATGTCGGTTCCGTTGGCGGCCTTGTCGGCATGATCGGCGGGCTGGGCGGTTTCATCCTGCCCATCGTCTTCGGCGCATTGCTGGACCTGACGGGTATCTACACATCCTGCTTCGCCCTGCTGCTGCTCGTGGTCGTGGTCTCGGCGCTTTGGATGCATTTCTCGATCCGTCATATGGAGCGCAACGCCGCGAACATGGACAAACTTCCCAGTTTCCCCGAACTTTCGAAGGTTCACGACCCCGAACTGACCGTCATGCCGCGCGTGCTGGATAACTGGCAGCCCGAGGATCCCCAATTCTGGGCCTCGAAAGGCCGCAAGATTGCCCGTCGCAATCTTTGGACATCGATTCCCGCTCTGCTGCTGGCCTTCTCGATCTGGATGGTCTGGTCGGTCGTGATCGCGCGCCTGCCCTCGATCGGCTTCAACTTCAGCCAGGACCAGCTGTTCTGGCTAGCCGCGCTACCCGCCTTGTCGGGTGCAACCTTGCGGATCTTTTACAGCTTCATGGTGCCGATCTTTGGCGGCAGGCTGTGGACGACACTGTCGACCGCCTCGCTGCTGATTCCGGCGCTTGGCATCGGCTATGCCGTGCAAAACCCGCAGACACCTTACATCATCTTCGTGGCGCTTGCCCTGCTTTGCGGGCTGGGTGGCGGCAACTTCGCCTCGTCCATGGCCAATATCAGCTTCTTCTTCCCGAAAGCCGAAAAGGGCAACGCTCTGGCACTGAATGCGGGGCTTGGCAACCTTGGCGTCTCGGTCATGCAATTCGTCGTGCCGATGGTCATCACCGCAGGCGTGTTCGGCGTCATGGGTGGTGCTCCGCAGGAACTGAGCGATGGCGGCAAGTTGTGGATGCAGAATGCCGGCTTCATCTGGGTTCCGTTCATCCTTGTCGCGACCATCGCTGCATGGATCGGCATGAACGATATCGCCGACGCTAAATCCAGCTTCCGCGAACAGGCCGTGATCTTCAGCCGCAAGCACAACTGGATCATGTGCCTGCTTTATGTCGGCACCTTCGGCAGCTTTATCGGCTTCTCGGCGGGCTTCCCGCTGCTGAGCAAGCTGTCCTTCCCCGAGGTCAACGCCCTGCAATACGTCTTCCTCGGTCCGTTGGTAGGCGCACTTAGCCGCGCCGGTACCGGCTGGTTGTCGGACCGCATGGGCGGTGGACGCGTCACCTTCTGGGTCTTTGCCGGAATGATCGTCAGCGTTCTGGTGGTGATCTTCTCGCTGAAAGCTCTGACCTTCTGGGGCTTCTTCGCAGGTTTCATGGCGCTGTTCTTCTTTACCGGAGTGGGCAACGCCTCGACCAACCAGATGATCCCCGTGATCATGGGCAAGGAAATCAAACGCCTGATGCCCGAACTGAGCGCCGACGAACGCCGCCGCCAGTCCGACCGTGAATCCGCCGCCATCATCGCCTTTACCAGCGCGGTCGGCGCCTATGGCGGGTTCTTCATTCCCAAGGCTTACGGCAGCTCAATCGCCATGACCGGCTCGGCCGTGGGTGCGCTTTGGGCATTCCTTGTCTTCTACGTGATCTGCCTTGTCGTGACCTGGGCTGTCTACAGCCGTCGCGGTGGCCTTTTGTACGATACCGAACGTGGTCTGACGTCGACGCTGACGCCTGAACACGCCTGAAATTCAAAGGAGAAAGCAGTATGAGCCATCTTCTGGATCGCCTGAACTTCCTGTCGACCACCCGGCAAAACACCTTCTCGGACGGCCATGGTCAAACCACCACCGAGAACCGCGCCTGGGAGGACACCTATCGCTCGCGTTGGCGGCACGACAAGATCGTGCGCTCGACCCATGGCGTGAACTGCACCGGTTCCTGCTCGTGGAAGATCTATGTCAAATCCGGTATCGTCACTTGGGAAACCCAGCAGACCGACTATCCGCGGACCCGCTCGGACCTTCCGAACCACGAACCGCGCGGCTGCGCCCGTGGTGCGTCATATAGCTGGTATCTTTACAGCGCGAACCGTGTGAAGAACCCGCTGATCCGTGGCCGCCTGATGAAACTGTGGCGCGCAAAACGCGCCTTCATGTCGCCCGTCGCCGCATGGGAGGCGATCCAGAACGATCCCGCCGCGCGCGAAAGCTATACCCGCATCCGTGGCAAGGGCGGCTTTGTCCGTGCCACATGGGACGAAGCGACCGAGATCGTCGCCGCAGCCAACGCCTATACCGCAAAGAAATACGGTCCCGACCGCGTCTTCGGCTTCTCGCCGATCCCCGCCATGTCCATGGTGTCCTATGCCGCAGGCACGCGCTACCTGTCGCTGCTGGGCGGAACCTGCATGTCGTTCTACGACTGGTATTGCGATCTGCCACCCGCCTCGCCGCAGGTCTGGGGCGAGCAGACCGACGTGCCGGAATCCGCAGACTGGTACAATGCGGGCTATCTCATGCTTTGGGGTTCGAACGTGCCGCAGACGCGCACGCCCGACGCCCACTTCTATACCGAGGCCCGCTATAAAGGCACCAAATCCGCCGTCATCTGCCCAGACTATTCCGAGGCCGCCAAATTCGGCGACATCTGGCTGAACGTCAAACAGGGTACGGATGCGGCGCTTGGCATGGCCTTCGGTCATATCATCCTGCGCGAATTCCATCTGGATCGCCAGGTTCCCTATTTCGAGGATTACTGCCGCAAATACAGCGACATGCCGATGCTGGTCCGCTTGGACAAGCAAGACGGTCGTCTGGTTCCGGGGCGCCAGTTGCGCGCAGCCGATCTGGCCGGAGCCTTGGGCCAAGCCGCCAATCCCGAATGGAAAACCGTCGCCATCGACGAAAATACCGATGAACTGGTCGTCCCGAACGGCTCGATCGGGTTCCGCTGGGCTGACGAAAAAGGCGCATGGAACCTGCAGGAAAAAGCCGGCGACGCCGATGTCAGCCTGAAAATGAGCCTGATCCTTGACGAGGATCGCGACGACATCGCCGCCGTGGACTTTCCCTTCTTCGGCGGAGCGGCCACGAACGGCTTCGAGGTCGATGGTCGCGGCGATGTCCTGACCCGCAATGTTCCGGTCAAGAAACTGACTCTTGCCGATGGCAGCGAGGCGCTGGTCGCCACGGTCTTCGACCTGATGTGCGCCAATTACAGCCTCGACCGCGGTCTGGGCGGCGAGCATGTCGCCAAGGACTATGATGCCGACGTGCCCTTCACCCCCGCTTGGGCCGAGCGCATCACCGGCGTCCGCCGCGACAAGATCATTCAGGTCGCCCGCGAATTTGCCGACAATGCCGAGAAAACCAATGGTCGGTCGATGATCATCATCGGCGCTGCGATGAACCACTGGTTCCACATGGACATGAACTATCGCGCCGCGATCAACATGCTGGTCATGTGCGGCTGCGTGGGTCAGTCGGGTGGCGGCTGGTCGCACTATGTCGGTCAGGAAAAACTGCGCCCGCAAACCGGCTGGACGCCTTTGGCCTTTGCGCTGGACTGGCAGCGCCCGCCGCGCCACATGAATGCGACCAGCGCATGGTACGCCCATACCGACCAATGGCGTTACGAGACCGTTTCTTCGGAAGAACTGCTGGCCTCTACCGCCCCCAAGGGCGACTGGAACAAGCTCAGCCTGATCGACTACAACATCCGCGCCGAACGGATGGGCTGGCTGCCCTCGGCCCCGCAGCTAAAAACCAACCCGCTGCAAATCGGCCGCGCCGCCCGCGAGGCAGGCGTTCCGGTCAAGGATTACGTCGCCGAGCGGCTGAAATCCGGCGAGCTGGAAATGTCCTGCGTCGATCCCGATGCACCGGAAAACTGGCCGCGGAACCTGTTCGTCTGGCGCTCGAACCTGCTCGGGTCGTCGGGCAAGGGCCACGAGTATTTCCTCAAGCACCTGCTGGGCACCGACCACGGCGTTCTGGGCAAGGATCTGGGCGAGGAAGGCCGCCAGAAGCCACATGATGCCGTCTGGCATGATGACGCGCCCGAAGGGAAACTCGACCTTCTGGTGACCATCGACTTCCGGATGTCCACCACGGCTGTCTATGCCGATATCGTTCTGCCGACCGCGTCCTGGTACGAAAAGGACGACATGAACACCTCGGACATGCATCCGTTCATCCACCCGCTGCAGGCGGCGGTCGATCCGGCCTATGAGTCGAAGTCGGACTGGGAAATCTTCAAGGCGATTGCCAAGAAATTCTCGGATATCGCCCCCGAAGTGCTGGGCGAGGAAATCGACGTCGTACAGCTTCCGTTGCAGCATGACAGCAAAAGCGAAATCGCCCAACCCATCGTTCGCGACTGGAAACTGGGCGAGTGCGACCTGATCCCCGGCGAAACCGCGCCCGCCTATATCGAAGTCGCGCGTGATTACCCGAACCTTTACAAACGCTTCACCGCACTTGGCCCGCTGATGGAGAAGGTCGGGAATGGCGGCAAAGGCATCGCTTGGGACACCAAGACCGAGGTGCATCACCTACAGGCCCTGAACGGCAAGGTCACGGACGAAGGCCAGACCAAAGGTTTGGCGAAAATCGATACCGCCATCGACGCCGCCGAGGTCATCTTGATGCTCGCCCCCGAAACCAACGGTGAAGTCGCCGTGAAAGCGTGGGAAGCGCTGGGGAACTTCACCGGTCTTGACCACAAGCACTTGGCCGAGGTGAAGGAAGACGAGAAAATCCGCTTCCGCGACATCGCTGCCCAGCCGCGCAAGATCATCTCGTCCCCGACATGGTCGGGCATTGAAAGCGAAGAGGTCTGCTACAATGCCGGCTGGACCAACGTCCATGAACTGATCCCGTGGCGCACCCTGACCGGACGGCAATCGCTGTATCAGGACCATGAATGGATGCGCGCTTTTGGCGAGGGCTTTGTCACATGGCGCCCGCCACTGGACCTGAAAACGGTCGGGGCCGAAGCACGCAAGTCACTTGGCGCAAGCGAAAAGCACGTCGTACTGAACTTCATCACGCCGCACCAGAAATGGGGCATCCACTCGACCTATTCCGACAACCTGCACATGCTGACGCTGAATCGCGGCGGGCCGGTGGTCTGGATTTCGGAAGTGGACGCCAAAAAGGCGGATCTGGTCGACAACGACTGGATCGAGGTCTTCAACACGAATGGCGTCATCACCGCCCGCGTCGTGGTCAGCCAAAGGATGAAAGAAGGCACAGCCTTCATGTATCACGCTCAGGAAAAGATCGTGAACACGCCCGGCAGCCAGATCACAAATCTGCGCGGCGGCATCCACAACTCGGTCACACGGGTCGTGCTGAAGCCCACCCATATGATCGGCGGCTACGCCCAGCTTTCCTACGGCTTCAACTATTACGGCACGGTCGGTGCGAACCGAGACGAGTTCGTCATCGTGCGCAAGATGAACAAGGTCGACTGGCTGGACGGCCCCTTGAAAGACGATACCGCAACCCAAGCTCCGGAGGCAGCGGAATGAAAGTACGTGCGCAAATCGGCATGGTGCTGAACCTCGATAAATGCATCGGGTGTCACACTTGCTCGGTCACCTGCAAGAACGTCTGGACCTCGCGCGAGGGCGTTGAATATGCGTGGTTCAACAATGTCGAAACCAAACCGGGCATCGGCTATCCCAAGGATTGGGAAAACCAGAAGCGCTGGAACGGCGGCTGGACCCGCACCAAAGCGGGCCATCTGCGCCCGAAACAGGGCGGCAAATGGCGGATCTTGGCGAATATCTTTGCCAACCCCGACCTGCCCGAGATCGACGATTTCTACGAGCCCTTCACGTTTGACTACGATCACCTGAAATCCGCGCCGGAATCGCAGGCCTTCCCGACCGCGCGTCCGCGTTCGCTGATCTCGGGCGAGCGGATGGAAAAGATCGAATGGGGTCCGAACTGGGAGGAAATCCTGGGCGGCGAGTTCGAGAAACGCTCCAAGGACTACAACTTCGACGGCATCCAGAAAGACATCTACGGGGAATATGAAAACACCTTCATGATGTATCTGCCGAGGCTGTGCGAGCATTGCCTCAACCCTGCCTGCGTGGCGTCCTGCCCCTCGGGCGCGATCTACAAACGCGAGGATGACGGCGTCGTCCTGATCGATCAGGAAAAATGCCGTGGCTGGCGCATGTGCGTATCCGGCTGCCCCTACAAGAAGATCTATTACAACTGGTCTTCGGGTAAGTCCGAGAAATGCACCTTGTGCTATCCGCGTCTGGAATCCGGTATGCCGACCGTCTGCTCGGAAACCTGCGTGGGCCGCATCCGCTATCTTGGGGTGATGCTTTACGACGCCGACAAGATCTCGGAAGCGGCTTCGACTGAAAGCGAAATGGACCTGTATGACGCGCAGCTGGGCGTCTTCCTTGACCCGAACGACCCCGAGGTGATCGCGGCCGCCCGCGCCGAGGGCATCCCCGAGGACTGGATCAAGGGCGCGCGGAACTCTCCGATCTGGAAGATGGCGATGGAATGGAAGATCGCCTTCCCGCTGCATCCCGAATACCGCACCCTGCCGATGGTCTGGTACGTGCCGCCGCTATCGCCGATCCAGAACGCTGCCGAGGCGGGCAAGATCTCGGCTCTGGACGACATGCCCGACGTGCGCAGCCTGCGCATCCCGCTGCGCTATCTCGCCAATATGCTGACCGCAGGCGACGAGGCTCCGGTGGCAACAGCACTGGAACGGATGCTGGCGATGCGCAGCTACATGCGCTCGAAATCGGTCGATGGCGTGGTCAATCTTGGCATCGCCGAGCGCGTCGGCATGACGCCTTTGCAGATCGACGAGATGTACCAACTGATGGCCATCGCGAATTACGAGGACCGCTTCGTCATTCCGACGACGCACCGCGAACTGGTCGAGGATGCCTACGACCTGCGCGGCGGCTGCGGCTTCACCGACGGAAACGGCTGCTCGTCGGGCAGCAATGGCGGCTCGCTGTTCGGCGGCAAGAAATTCCGCAGCCCGCAGGAGTTCATCGCATCATGAAAACCCTCAAGGCACTTTCCGCGCTGCTGAGCTATCCCAGCGAGGATCTGATCGAAGCCGTGCCGGAAATCCGGAAAGTTCTGGTCGATGAGGGGCTGCTTGGCCCCCAACGACTGACCGATCTGGCCCCGTTGCTGAACGAGCTTGGCTCGAATGACCTGTACGATCTGCAGGAGCGCTATGTCTTGCTGTTCGACCGCACCCGTACGCTGTCGCTGAACCTGTTCGAGCATATCCACGGCGAGAACCGCGACCGCGGCAGCGCGATGGTCGATCTGCTGGAAACCTATCGGGCCGGTGGCTACGATCTGGACAGCAGCGAATTGCCCGACCATCTGCCGGTGCTGCTGGAATTCCTTTCGACCCGCCCGCTGCCCGAGGCCCGCGAGATGCTGGTCGATGCGGGACATATCATCGCCGCTTTGGCCGAGCGTCTGGGCAAACGTGACAGTTCGTATACCGCAGTCATGACCACGTTGATGGCCTTGGCCGCAATCGACGGCGATGTTCCGGCCGAACTGGCGGATGTCCCCGACGAAGACCCCGAGGATCTGGAGGCGCTCGACGCCGTCTGGGAAGAGGCCGAAGTCACGTTCGGCCCGGACCCGAATGCCGGCTGCCCCGTCAGCCGCGATATCCTAGCCAAGATGGACCCGCGCTCGGTCGCGGCCCGTCCGGCGGAATGAACAGGAGGTTCAGATGAACAACTTACTTTTCGGCATCTACCCCTATATCGCCATCACGATCATGATTTTGGGCTCGATTGTCCGCTATGAGCGTGATCCCTTTACATGGAAATCGAAATCCAGCCAGCTTCTGCGCAAGAAGCAGTTCGTCATCGGCTCGATCCTGTTCCATGTCGGCGTTCTGGTCATTCTAGGCGGGCATCTGGTCGGGCTTTTGACCCCGATCGCCTTCTTTGACGCGCTTGGAATCAGCCACGGCGCGAAACAGGTTCTGGCCATGACGGCCGGCGGCATTGCCGGTCTGATGGCGCTGGCCGGTGGTGCGATCCTGCTGCACCGTCGCCTGACCGACCCCCGCATCCGCGCGAACTCGACGCTGGCCGATACCGGTATTCTGGTACTGCTGCTAGCCCAACTGGTGCTGGGGCTGCTGACGATCCTCGTTTCTATGCAGCATCTTGACGGGCACGAGATGACCAAGCTGATGAATTGGGCCCAAAGCATCGTCTATCTGCGTGCCGGTGCCGCCGAACACATCGCCGATGTCAACATCCTGTTCAAACTGCATATCTTCCTGGGCCTGACGATCTTCGTCCTGTTCCCGTTCACGCGGCTCGTGCACATGATCTCGGCTCCGGTGCGTTACCTGTGGCGTCCGGGTTACCAGATCGTCCGCACCAAACGCCACGGGTCGGAGTAGGCGTCATGGAGATCAAACCCCTTCTGCCCCCTGTCACGGTGAATGGTGTCACTCTGGACCCCGGTCGCATCGCGGACGAGGCCCAGAACCACCCTGCCCCGCACGGCAAACCGGGTCACGCCTGGAAATCGGCCGCGCGCGCCTTGGCGGTCCGCGAACTGCTTCTGCAACAGGCCAAGGCCGCCAAGCTTGATGCCGATCCGACCGAGATCGCACCTGGCCAATGGGAAACCGAGGATGAGGCGATGATCCGGCAATTGCTGGATCAGACGCTGACGCCAGCCGCTGCCGATGAAACGGAAATGCGCGCGATCTATGACGCACATCCCGAGCGCTTCTGTGCGCCGTCCCTGTTCGAGGCCGCGCATATCCTGTTCCCCGCGGCTCCGGACGACAAAGAGGCCCGAGCATTGGCCCGCAAGGTTGCCGTCGACGTTCTGACGCAAGTCACCGCCGACCCGCGTCGTTTTGCCGGTCTGGCATTGAAGCACAGCGCCTGCCCGTCGAAATCCAATGGCGGGGTACTGGGACAGCTCAGCTCGGGCGATACGGTCCCCGAATTCGAAGCCACCTTGGCCTCGATGGAGGAAGGCCAGTTTTCGCTATGCGAGTCGCGCTATGGCATCCACATCATCCGTCTTGACGCGCGCGCGAATGGCGCGATCCTGCCCTTTGAAACCGTGCTGCCGCAGCTTGCCGAAGCGCATGACAAGGCCGCATGGTTGCGGGCCAGCCGGGACTATGTTGACGGGCTGGTCAGCGCGGCGGATATCTCGGGGATCGACCTCAAACCTTAAGGAGCAAGCAAGATGCAGATCGCCTATGTCAGCCTGCCGGGTCGCGGCGCGAACGACCGCTTTCTGGCCGCCATTGCGTCCGAACTGCAGGCCAAGGGCTTGCGTCTTGCCGGAACCGTGCAAACAAACATCGAGCGCGCCGATCGGGCGCGCTGCGACATGGACATTCTGGTCCTACCCGATGGCCCGATCCTGCGCATCAGCGAGGATCGCGGCGATCTGGCGCGAGGTTGTCGGCTTGACGCCGGTGCGCTTGAAGACGCGGTGGTTGGCGTCACCCGCGCTCTGCCCTCGGCGGACCTGCTGATCGTGAACAAATTCGGCAAGCAAGAGGCAGAGGGGCGCGGTCTGACCCCGACCATCGCCAACGCATTGGAATGCGGCATTCCGGTGATCTTGGGCGTGAATGGCCTGAACCTGCCTGCATTCGAGGAATTCGCCGGCGGATTGGCACAAGCCCTGCCCGCGGACGCGACCACGGTTCTGGAATGGTGCCTATCCCATGGCCGACGGAACGCGGCCTAATCCGGGATAAGACGCAGTCTGCGCGATAGACCGTAAATCATGATGATCTCTGGATAAATCAACACTTACTTTAATTGCAACGCATCGAGTTTGCGCGATGTTACCTCCTGCGAAACACCGCAGTTCGGGACAGCAAATTCAGATCCGACGGAATTTCTTAGGTCCATCACGCGACCCCATCGGCTCAATTGCAACATCGCATCCGGAATTGTCGGGATTGGCGACCCAGACGGGCAAAATTCTTGCCCGCAGCCTGCGCGGACAGCATTCTTCGCGCAACGTTTCCCAAAGCAGAGCCTCAAATGAGACTTCCGTCTACCGGTTCCCTCAAGGTCGCTATCCTTGCTTTTGCAATTGCGCTGACCGGCTGTAGCCGCGCTCCGGAAATCGTCGGGGTCGAAAACCCCACGGTCCCGACCGAGGCCGTGCCACAGATCAAACGCCATAAAATGTTCATCGCAACGACGCGACAGGCATCCGAAGTCGTGGGCACGCTATTTTCCGCCGAACGCGCCCCTGAACTCGGGCTGGCTTCGGTCGTGGCGACGGTTCCCCCGAACCATGTCGTCGGAAATCTGGAACGGCCCCAGAAGTTACCCCCCGACCCACGGACCGAATTTTCGGTCGTCGATCCGACGATTTATCGCAGCAACGCATCCTATATCGCCGCGATCAACAGCGAACTGGCCAAACGTCCGCCGGGACAGCGCAAGCTTCTGCTGTTCGTTCACGGCTACAACAACAATGTCAGCGACTCGGTGCTAAGACTTGCCCAGTTCGTCGAAGATACGAACTATCAAGGCGTTCCGGTGTTGTTGACATGGGCCTCGGCGGCCAATCCGGTGCGCTATGTCTATGACATGAACAGTGCGCTGATTGCCCGTGGAAAGCTGAAGGAAATCTCGAACCTGCTTGTCAGCACCAATGTCGAAAGCGTTGATATTTTTGCGCATTCCATGGGAACGCTTTTGACCATGGAGGGCCTGGTCGATGCACAAAAGTCTGGAACCTTGGGCTCGCGGCGGACGATCAACAATATCATTCTCGCCTCGCCCGACATCGATATCGACCTGTTCAGAACGCAGATCGAGCAGCTGCCGCCGAATGTCCGCTCCAAGATCTACCTGCTGGTTTCGCGTGATGACCGGGCGCTGCTGACCTCGCGTCGCATCGCCGGTGGCGTTCCGCGCGTCGGGGCCGCCAATGCGAGCGAACTTGAAGGGATGGGCGTCACCGTGATCGACCTGTCCGCCATCGAGGATTCAAGTTCGGGCAGCCATTCCAAGTTCGCAGGCTCGCCTGAGGTGGTCCAGTTGATCGGTGCCGGATTGAACCGCGCGGGTGGACTTGAGCAGGGCGGTCGCACCCCTGCGCTGCAGCAGCTTCTGCAAAACGTCCCGATCCTGATTACGGACTGAAAACACCTGTAAAATCTTTGTTTCCGTGGCATCATCGCTTCGAACGCTCAGGGAAGGAGTGATGATGCCGAAACCGATCCGGTCCGCCGTAAGCCTTGCCTTTCTATCGCTTCTAGCATCAGCCGGATCCGCCATCGCCGATTGCCCATCGGATCAGGTCATGGCGGATCTGGCAAAAAACATCCTGACGGCGACCCCCGTCACGGCTCCGACTGTCGCTACGCCCGAGGACGCACTCTGCGCGCAAGACAAGCTTGTGCAGATTCTCGCTCAGGAATGGGGCGCACCATCAGGATACAAGGCCGGTCTGACCAGCAAGCCGGCGCAGGATGCGTTCCAAGCCTCGGGGCCGGTACGAGGTGTGCTATATGCTGACATGATGCTTGAAAGCGGAGCCAAGTTGCCCGCCCAATTTGCCGCTCTGCCCCGCTTCGAGTCCGATCTGATCCTTGTCGTCGCCGATCCGGCGATCAATGAGGCAAAAACACCAGCCGAGGTCTTGGCCCACCTATCTGCAATCCATCCCTTTATCGAACTGCCTGATCTGGTCGTCAGCGACCCCAAGACATTGACCCCTTTGAGCATTACCGCCATCAATGTCGGCGCGCGGATGGGGGTTCTGGGCGATGCCATCCCTGTGCAGGGCAGCGACCTGTCCCCTGATGTGCTTGCGCAAATGCAGGTATCGGTTTCGGACGAAAGCGGACAGAAATTGGCGAATGCGCCCGGCGCGGCGGTTCTGGGCAATCCCCTGAACGCGGTCTTGTGGCTGCGTGATTCAGGAGTCCGGTTCAAACAGGGAGATCTGGTCAGCGTCGGGTCATTCGGGCCTTTGCTGGTACCGAAAGCGGGACAAACTGTCACGGTCCGCTACACGGGACTGCCCAAAGATCCGACGATCAGCGTGAGTTTCGAATAGGCCTATGTCAGCCATACCGCACCGGTCAACATCCGGCGCAGGACAGCGGATTGTCCTTTGACCCCCATCCGCGCATAGACCTGTTTCGAGCAACTGCGTGTCGTTTCCAGTGTCCATCCCAGATCCAATGCAGCGTCTTGCAGGCTGGCTCCATCGCATAACAGGATCGCCAGCCGCGCCTCGCTGCGGCTGAGATCGAATGCGGTCGCGACCTGTTCGACCGAAAGGGAACGCGCGGATATTCCATGCCGGATCAAGCCCAGCAAAACCCGCTCACCTGCAACCTCCTTCGGCATAAGCGCAATCTCGATCGCCGGATCGCGCGAGATTTCCACGGGGCGGATCAGTCCGTTCCCTGCCTGAGCGGCCGCAACTGCGCGACGGAATGACTGCGCGACCCCCCCTTCGCGAAATTCGAGCCAACCATTCGGCCGCTGCTGGACTGTTGGTGAATTATCCAACCATTCCCGCGTGTTGTCGGCCATATCAATCACGTTTCCGGCGGGTGTGAACATGATCCAGCCCCCACCCAAGCGGCCCGAGACCTGTCGGTCAAGCGCCGCACGCGCACGCTCGTGATCCAGCGCGAACCAGTTCGCCAATGCCTGCCCCAGATAAGGGCCAAGACCGGAAAGCTTGACGCCATCGACCGCGCGAAAGTCCTGCCCCCCCCTTTGCACTGCCAGCACCGCAAAACCGATTGCCCCGACCGAACATTTCAGCACGCGCATCGGCAATCGACCGTCGTGTCCGGGCATGTCGATCTGGGCATAGACCCGATCAAACCGCATTTGCCGCATCTGTGCCAGCTCCGGCAGTCTCAGGCGGCCATGCTGCCATGAAAGCCCGCGCCCGACATCCAGTTCCAAGTGCAGCGCCGCCGACTCGGCCCGAAGTTGATGCGCCAGCAGCCCGAGGAAGTCCGGCCATAGATCCGGTATCAAAGCCTCGTTCCCGCGTGACCGGGAAAATCCGGTCGCCGCGGCAAAGAGGGATTGCACGATATCGGTTTCGGCTGAAATGGCGGAATTCCCCAAATTTGCAATTTACCCCCCATTTGGGGGGTTAAAGGAAGTATTCCGGACGTTAGCTCTAGGTCAACAAGGTTATGACAGAGAATTCCCTATGGACCAGAAATCCCTGACCCACCTTCAGCGCCTGGAAGCGGAGAGCATCCAAATCCTGCGCGAAGTTGTCGCCGAAGCTGAAAACCCCGTCATGCTGTACAGTGTGGGCAAGGACAGTGCGGTCATGCTGCATCTGGCCAAAAAGGCGTTCTACCCCGCGCCGCCGCCCTTCCCGCTGCTGCATGTCGATACGACGTGGAAATTCCGCGATATGTATGCGCTGCGCGACAAGGCCGCCCGCGATGCTGGCATGGAGTTGCTGGTCTATCAAAACCCCGAAGCGGTCGAAAAAGGCATCAACCCCTTCGATCACGGCTCGGTTCACACCGATATGTGGAAGACCGAAGGTCTGAAGCAAGCGCTGGACAAGTACGGCTTTGACGTCGCCTTCGGCGGCGCGCGTCGGGACGAAGAGAAATCGCGTGCCAAAGAGCGCGTCTTCTCGTTCCGTTCGGCCAACCACCGCTGGGACCCCAAGAACCAGCGCCCCGAGCTTTGGCGGCTTTACAACGCCCGCAAATCCAAGGGCGAAAGCGTCCGCGTCTTCCCGATCTCGAACTGGACCGAGCTGGACATCTGGCAATACATCCATCTTGAAGGCATCGAGATCGTGCCGCTGTATTTCTCGGCGCCCCGCCCGACCGTCGAGCGCGACGGGTTGATCCTGATGGTCGATGACGAACGCTTCCCGCTGGCCGAAGGCGAAACGCCGGTCATGCGCTCTGTCCGCTTCCGGACGCTGGGCTGCTACCCGCTGACCGGTGCCGTCGAAAGCGAAGCCAAGACGCTGCCCGAGGTCATACAGGAAATGCTGCTGACCACGACCTCGGAACGTCAGGGTCGCGCGATCGACCACGATCAGGCTGCCTCGATGGAGAAGAAGAAGCAGGAAGGCTATTTCTAAGCCTTTTTGCCCTTTCCCAGACATTTCCACCGCAACAGGTGACCCATGACGACCCAAGAACCCATTTACAAAACCGACGCCCTGATCGCCGAGAATATCGACGCATATCTTGAGGCACACCAACACAAGACCATGCTGCGCTTCATCACCTGCGGCTCGGTTGATGACGGAAAATCCACCCTGATCGGGCGGCTTCTGTACGACAGCAAGATGATCTTCGAAGACCAGCTCGCCGCGCTGGAAGCCGATAGCAAACGCGTCGGTACGCAGGGGCAAGAGATCGACTTCGCATTGCTGGTCGACGGCCTTGCCGCCGAGCGCGAGCAGGGCATCACCATCGACGTGGCCTACCGCTTCTTCGCCACTGAAAAGCGCAAGTTCATCGTCGCCGACACCCCCGGCCACGAGCAATATACCCGCAACATGGTCACCGGCGCTTCGACCGCCGATGTCGCGGTCATCCTGATCGACGCGCGCAAGGGCGTGCTGACCCAGACTCGCCGCCATAGCTATCTGGTCCACCTGCTGGGCATCCGCCACATCGTGCTGGCGGTGAACAAGATGGATCTGGTTGGCTACGATCAGGCCACTTTCGACAAGATTGTGGAAGAATACACCGAGTTTGCTCGCAGCATCGGGATCACCGAATTCACCGCGATGCCGATTTCGGGCTTCAAAGGCGACAACATCACCGCCTCTAGCGAGAACACCCCCTGGTATACCGGGCCCGCCCTGCTGCCGCATCTGGAGACGGTGGAACTGGACTCGGCCGCGGATCAGGCCAAGCCGTTCCGCATGTCGGTCCAATGGGTCAACCGCCCCAACCTCGACTTCCGCGGCTTCGCCGGTTTGATTGCCAGCGGCACGGTCCGCCCCGGCGACAGCATCCGCGTGCTGCCCTCGGGCAAGACCTCGTCCATCGCGCGTATCGTCAGCCTTGAAGGCGACCGCGATCTGGCCGTCGCAGGCGAATCCGTCACCCTGACCTTCGCCGACGAGATCGACTGCTCGCGCGGGCAGGTCATCGTGGCCGCCCAAGCCCCGCTGGAGGTCGCCGACCAGTTCGAATCCACTCTGGTCTGGATGGACGAGAACGAATTGGTTCCGGGCCGCGCCTATTGGCTGAAAGTCGGGACGCAGACCGTCTCGGCAACGGTCCATGCCCCCAAATACGAGGTGAACGTCAACACGCAGGAACATCTGGCAAGCAAAACGCTGGACCTGAATGCGATTGGCGTGGCCAATATCACCACCGACCGCGAAATTCCCTTCGCGCCCTATGACGAAAACCGCGATCTGGGCGGCTTCATCCTGATCGACAAGATCTCGAACCGCACGGTTGCGGCAGGGATGATCCACTTTGCCCTGCGTCGCGCACAGAACATCCATTGGCAGGCGACCGATATCGGCCGTGAACACCACGCCAATATGAAACACCAGAAGCCCGCCGTGCTGTGGCTGACCGGTCTTTCGGGTTCTGGCAAATCGACCATCGCCAATATTGTCGAGAAGAAGCTGGCGCGGATGAACCGCCACACCTTCCTTCTGGACGGCGATAACGTGCGTCACGGCCTGAACAAGGATCTGGGCTTCACCGAGGCCGACCGGATCGAAAACATCCGTCGCGTCGGCGAAGTGGCCAAGCTGATGACCGATGCGGGTCTGATCGTGATCACCGCCTTCATCTCGCCGTTCCGGTCCGAGCGGGACATGGTGCGCGGCATGATGCAACCGGGTGAGTTCGTCGAAGTCTTTGTCGACACGCCGCTATCGGTCGCGGAAAGCCGTGACGTGAAAGGTCTTTACGCCAAGGCTCGCTCGGGCCAGCTGAAGAACTTCACCGGTATCGACTCGCCTTACGAAGCACCCGAGGCGCCTGAACTCCGGATCGACACCACCGAGATGACGCCGGAAGAAGCGGCCGATGCCATCATCGCGCGGCTGATCCCTTAAGCCAATCAAGCGGGGTACGTAACGGGCCCCGCTTTTCATTCGCGATGGCGGGATCTAGTCCTGATCCTGCCCGCCTTCATGCATCAGCGCCTCGGGCTGCAGGATGCGCAGATATTTCCGACCCGATTCGATGATTCCCTTGCGATTAAGGGTAGCAAAGTTGCGGCTGACGGCTTCGCGATTCGCGCCGACAATATTTGCGATCTCGGCATGGGTTGGCAGGTTGGTCAGCGTCCGTCCAGGCTCTAGCCCGCCCTGCTCCATGGCGACTCGCAGAAGATAGGCCCGCAACCTGTCCTCGACCCCAAGCGAGGTCAGTTCATGCACCCGCTCGGTCAATTCATAGACTCGGCGCACCAGCCCCCGCATCAGCGCGGCCCTGACCGAAGGATGCGCGTCGATCAGCCCCAGAAACAACTCTCCGGGCATCTCCAGCAACGTGCAATCGGTGCGGGCATATAGCGAAAGCGAGCGTGGATGGCCGGAAATCACGGACAATTCGCCAAAGGCGCTGCCAGAGCCGATATCGCTGTAGACGATCTCGCGGCCTGATTGCGTCCATTGCACCGCCAGCACCTGCCCGGACAGAACGAACAGCACGGTATGGCCCGGATCGCCCCGTTCAAGGATGCGTGTGCCTGATGTGAAGGTCCGCCGCGTGGAAAGGGAATCGATCCGATTGAGCTCTGCCGGGGGTAGTTCAGAGAACCATACCAGATCCTGAAGCCCGATCATGCTTAGTTCTCCCGCACGTCATTATTCTCCAAGGCAATTTATTTGCCCTTCGGCGAAAAAATTAAACGGTTTGTGCGCCGGAGCACAGACCCAAACCACCATAATCGTCAATTGTGTCCTCGTGATCTCCGCAACCGGAAGAGTACGCAAATGACAAGTATATTGGTAAATGTTCCTCTCGCGTCGTGCCCTCTCTCGGCCTTCGGGCAATCCCTCTACCGGGTCGGGATCACTTCGCTACACATGCAAGCAAGGGCCCAGCTGCACGAACAGCAAACTGGCCGGGCCCTTGCCAACGGACAAGGCGCAATCGCCCGCGCCAGCGTCGATACCGAGACTAATATGGTCGCGATGTCACGCTACTGCCTGCAGCAGCTTGTTCCGCGCATCCATAGCCTGATGATCCAGTCAGAAACGGTGGCCGACGCGGTCCACGCGCTCGCCGACGGCAAACCGGCCGATCTGTCCGCGGGGATGAATGCCATCGCGGCCGAGTTGGACCGCTGCGGCATCATCCTTCGCGGTCACGCCCGCTCGTCACTGCGCGTCACCGGAATGATCCGCATGAGCGAGCAGCGCCTATGGGGCGCGCTGGCATCCGAACTGGACCGCACAGAAGGGACCGATGGTCCCATCATGCGGGCATGTGCCCGTATCGAAACTCTGGCCTTCGACCTTGCGATGGCCGTCGATGAGCTGATGGAGGGCGACGACGACCTGTCGCTGGCCACCCGCAACAAGATTTGCGACATCCTGATCAGGGTCAGTTCGGATGCGGGTATCGGGACGATCACCAATAACGAGCGCTCACATCTGATCGACGTCCTGTGCGACCGTCTGGGTGACATCCGTGTCATCATGGAGAGCCTGACCGATGAACGCCGCGTATTGCGCGACATGTCGGTCGAGGTCGAACGCGCCCTGTCGATTGCCACCGATGCCAGCGCGCAATCGGTCGTGACCGGTCGGCTTGAAGATCTATTCCGCGAACTCGACGGACAGTTCAGCAAAATGGCAAGCGACTACCGCAAGCTTGCGCGTAAGACCGCGCGACCTGCTGGCCGTCAAGCCGCACTGGATCGCGTGACCACGGATGCCCGGCATTGGCATCAGGCAATGCAGGCCGTGCATGAGCCGATGTCGCTGAGCGACATCGAGCCCGATCCGTCGGTGCAGCTGCGCACTCCGCCGCGGAAACGGCCGGGACTCGCCTCACAGCTTCGCGCCTGAGGCGGCCCCGCACCACCGGGTCAGTCGTCGGTCTTGTTGCCGGAACCCGTGCTTTGGGCGCTCATGCCACCAGCACTCATACCTCCGACGCTCATGCCGCCGACACTCATACCCTGAACGCTCATGCCGCCAGTATTCGCAAAATGCGCGCTCATGCCCGGGGCACTCATGCCCCGGACGCTCATTCCTTCAGCGCTCATCCCGACCGCTCCCATGAACGGCACGCTCATGCCATGGGCGCTCATTCCCACGACGGGGCCGCAAGTCGTCGAGACCAGCAACTGGTCAAACATGCCGGTCCGCACATCCATACGCACGGTGAAATCGGCTTTGTCATAGATCCAGACGGACAGATCCTGAGGCAAAGGCAGGTCTGATGTCGCCGTTTTTTCCGCAGGGTCTGGCGAAAACAACTTCAGTTCTGCAAGCGCTTGGCCCGCCGCTTCTCCGCTGCCATGGACCAGAAATAGCGCGGTTCCGGTAAGAAGATGGAAATGCCCCTCATGGCCAAAACCATAGATACGGGCAAAATTGGCATCCGGCGCCCGAAGCTGCTGTTCGAGATGGCCAGTAGAACCGGTTGCATCGGAGGCGGTGGACTTGATCTGCAAATCTTCGACCACGCGGCCGAAAAGCAGGATCTGGGACGGGCTGATCAAGGTTTCGGGCATTCTGGAACGTCCTCAAAACGAAAAACTGAAGAACACCGCCTCGGATCAAGACGCAATCATGCGAAGGCGGTCCCCGGCAAGACGCTAGCTCAGGTGACAAAACCTGTCGACAATCGCGTGCCGCAGAACGGATTTATTTTTCCCGATAGTCGCGGAATCAATTTTCTTGCGCACATAGCGCGTATTCGCTCGCCAATAACTCGTGCAGGCGATCAATCCCCGATAGGCCAAGATCTCGCGCATGGGCCGACAGATCCTCGGGAACCGGTTTCCCGAGTCGCGTTCCGAAATACCATGCCACCAGAACGGGTAACGGAGGCGCGCTGCGACGGCTTGACCAAACCTCGGTTCGCGCCTTGGCCCTCGTCCTGAGGGCAACGTAACGACCCTGCAGCCGCAACTGATCCAGCATAGCGCCCTGCAACTCGCTGTCCTGCGCCGCAGCCAACTGCTCGAGCGCCCCCCTACCCGCGACCAGCCGTTCAACGCCTTGCTGATCGACGTCATTCTGCTTTGCCCAATGATCGACATCTTTTTGCCGCATCAGCCCCCGCGCCATGCGAAACTCGGTCATATGCGTAGAAGCGTTTCCACCAACAGCGTGGGATCGGGCTTGCACACGGCCGGCAAGCATATGCAGCAAAGCCGCCTCACGTGTTTGCCGATAGGCGGGACCGTCCAATCGCAACTCGTCCAGCACCTGCAGCGCCTCACGAGGCAGATTTCCTGCGCCTGTCAGCCAAGGAGCATTGGCCCAGGCCTCGGTCCATTCGAAGGCAAACGCTGGGATCGGCGCGGCGTGGCCATCTGCAAGATGGGCACGAACAGCATCCAGAAGCGCCAAGGCATCTTGACGCTTCAGATCTACTTTATTGGCGGGAAGCCATGCCCTGAAGTCAAGAAGCAGCTCAGAGGCAAAGACGTCAAGAACGGTTTCCCAGCTACGTCTCTGATAGAATTGGTTTTTGGCTACGTCCAGAAGCCGCTGCGCCGTCTCGGGGTCCAGAACGTTCTCGGCTACGGCGCATTCGACCGTCGCACGGATATTCACAATCGGTTCGCTCAGGGCGACATAGCCCGCCTCGGCGGGACCGTGTTGCAGGGCAACCTCGTCATCATCGGTCAGGCGATTGTCGCGGAAATCCTGAAAGATGCGACCGATCCCGATCATTCCGAAACTGTGCAACTCGGCAGCGCGCAGGGCGCCCATGCTTGCCGCCCCGAAGACCGCGATGCCTTGGCTCATCGCCCACAGGACTTCCTTGTGCCAAACCGCCGGAACACCGTCGAAATAGCCGTCAATGATCCCGATGACCTTCGGGCCGCTACGCGCTGCTGCGTAAAGCTCGCCCTGCCGGACGGGGGCACGGAACTCGATATCCGGATATTGCGCAAGATCGGCCTCGCGCAGGGAAGGACCGGCAAAGACAATCGGGGTCATCCCTGCACCTGCATCATGCGGGCGGCACGCGGGCCGGGCAGGTAACCGCGATGGTCATGCGGCCCCTCAAGGCCCGGTATCACCACTTTGACCACTGATAGCCCCAACGCAGGCTTGCTCAGATCCACGCCGACGACCTCGGTCACGCCGACGCCGCGCAACCGCTCCAGCAGCCAATCCAGATCTTCGGCAAAACTCGGCGCGACGTGCTGCGATATGCCGCTGAAATTCCGCACTGGCCGATGTTCGGCCCGCCAACGTGCCGCGACCCGCGCCTTACTTTTCCGTTCGGCGACTGAGTACTCTTCGGGGGTCAGGTCGTCGCGTGCGCCCGAGATATAGGTCGTCCGGACCTGAACCGCCTCGGTCAATGCCCGCAACAGGGCAATTCCCTTTGTCGGATGACAACCCGCACCGATGCCATGATGCTGCAACGGATCAAGCCGGTCCGAAATCAGGCAAAAGAACGACGGAACGCCGATATCGGTCGTCGTTTCCCAAACATTCACGTCGAAATCGGCGCGGGCAAGTTGCCCCAGCACCTCAAGACATGCCGCGTCATCGACGCTGGCAAGGTTCAGACCGGTCATGCCTTGCGTCCCACCGTCCAGCACGTTCCAGATCGTGGTCGAGTCCCGCTCGACCACCTCGCAGATCGCATGGCACGTCGCCTCGATCATACTGTTCCCCGACGCCAGCCCGTTGCTGCTGCAATCAAAGCAGCCGCTGCCCGGAGGAGGAGGCAGGGTAAAATTCGTCCGCACGCTTTCAAAAGGCAGCCACCGCGCTTCGCCCGAGACGAGATCATGTCCTTCGACCCAAAGCATCACCAGATCATGGTGGAACCGATCCGAGATCCGAGGCAAGCGCGTCACGTCGATGAACTGGTGGCTATGGCTCAACTCGGCGATGCAGCCGAGTTTCAGAGGCAATTCGATATGTTCGGCGTGATAAAGCTCGGCGGCCTCCATCAGACCTGATGCCGTCGCGGCGGCCAGATCGCCGCCCTTGCCCTGCGATACCGCCAGCGACCGTGCGTTGGGGCGGCAAACCATGACTACAGGGATACCGATGCGGTCGAGGCCCGTTACATTGGCGACCCGCGTGATCCCCATCCGGTCCATGATCGCGGTGACGCGCGCGACGGTCTCGGCCGGACTGACACGGCGATGCGTGCCGTGGACATGCCCCTTCAAGCTGTCTTCAAGCCGGAAACCGGCCAGACCCCGATCCGCTTCATCAAAGCTCATACGTTCCGCCCCGCCACCATTGTTTGCCGGATGTTAGGGACGAGGTCCGTTGGGGGAAAGTCAGCAAACGTCGGAATCAGGTTCCCAGACCATATCAATGATCGGAGTCGCCTCGGAATCGATGATCCGGAACCCGAGCCGCTTGTAAAGTTCGATCGCGCGATTGGTCCGTACCGCCGAAAGGGAAATCGTTTTCCCCTCGTTCTGGGCGCGGAGTTGAAGATCGCGAATGATTTGTGAGCCGATGCCAAGACCACAGTACTCTTCGAGGATCTGGATTTGCGCGATGTTGTAATCGGCATCGCGCACGCTGATCTGGGTCCAGCCGATATCGATCCCGTCCAGAACGATGATGCACGAATCAGCCGCCTTGTACGAACGCCGGATACCCGCGCGACGCATCGGCTCATCCCAGGCGCCCAGTTTCAACATGAGCGGTCTCATGGCATTGATGTAAATCTCTGCTGCAAAAGGAAACTCGTCCGGAGTGGCGGGTCGCAGTTCAAAAGTGGGGCATTGCTTCATGGTGGCGTTTCATATCCAATTGAACCCGCATCGCGGCTTTCAGCAAGATTCTCAAATACGTCATTATTTCTCGATAGATGTTCCATATGCCTCAACTACAAGGCTAATGTCTTGACAGAATCGCAACTGAGGGCCTTTTGGTTCCGTGATGCGACCGGATGAAATCGTGCGGGGTAGATCAGCCAATCGGGTTCTGATCCCGCTCAGACCGAAAGGACGGCGGCATTAGCATGAGTGCGCTAACGGGTTTGGCCGGTCCTCGGCTTCTCACGGTGCTCTATGCCGATGTGCATGGTTATACGCGCCTGCTCGAACTGGACGAGGAAAGCACCGTCAGGCGGCTGACAAATTCGCTGGCGCTGATCCGCAATCTGGTCGGCGATTATGGCGGGGAAGTGGTGAACACCGCAGGCGACGGTTTGGTCGCGGTATTCGAAAGCGTTCAGAAGGCATTGCATTTCGCTCTTGAGATGCAGCGCGAAATGGCCCGCGAGGCAGCCTGGTCCGAGGGAGGAGCACCCATCCACTACCGGATCGGGATCTCGATCGGCGACACCTTCCTTGGGCAGGACGGAGTCTACGGCCAAAGCGTGAACCTGGCCGCCCGCATCCAGACCTATGCCGAACCCGGAGGGATCTGCATCAGCGAGGCGGTCTATCAGGTCGTCCGGAACAAGCCGGACCTGAACCTTCGCTCGATTGGCACAAAGCAACTCAAGAACATCTCTGCACCTGTCGAGATCTATGCGGTCGAGCAGCAATTCGCGTCACCGCGTCGCGAAGACATCATTATTCCGCCGCAAGGTTTGACCACAGCCGGAACCTTGCCCGATGCTTCATTGGCCGTTCTGCCGATGGAGAATTTATCTGGGGCGCCCGAAGACCATTACCTGTGCCAAGGTATCATCGCCGATCTGATCACCAGCCTTTGCCGGTTCCGCAACCTGATGGTGATTGCGCGGCATTCCTCGATCCTTGCTGCGGCGAATGCCCGCTCGCTGCGCGAGGTCGGGGAAAGGTTGGGTGTCCGCTATCTGCTGTCCGCGAACTTCCGTCGGGTCGAAAACCGTATCCGCATTTCGGTCGATCTGATCGAAGCGGCCAGCGAGAATACCATCTGGTCCGAACGGTATGACGGCGTGATGGCCGATATCTTCGATTTTCAGGACGATGTGTCTTCGACGACCGCCGCACGCGTCGCGATCCATATCGACGCAAAGGAACAACGCCGCCTGACGGAACAGTCCCATCCCGCGCTTTACGCCTATGGTCTTGTCCTGCGCGGTCAGGATATGGGCTTCCGCTTTCTGCCCGACGCCAACCTGCACGCCCGTCGGCTGTTCGAACAGGCGCGCGAACTCGAACCCGACTATGGCCGCAGCTACGCCGCCATGTCGCGCACCTTCAACGTCGAATGGCGCTACAACTGGACGAATGACCCCGATGCAGCCTTGAACAAGGCGCTGTCCTTGGCCAAGCGCGCGGTCGAATGCGATCATCTCGACTCGCGCGGGTTTTCCGAGATGGGTCTCGCGCATCTCTACAAAAAACAACATGACGAGGCGCTGTCCGCCTATGAACACGCGGTCCAGCTGAACCCCAATGACGCGGATCTGCTGGCTTACATGGGCGACTGTCTGGCCTATATCCGGCAAGGTGATCGTGCGGTCCAACTGCTTGAACGCGCGATCCGGCTGAACCCCTACCATCCCGATTCCTATCTCTGGTTTCTGGGTGACGCCTATTTCCACAAGGGCGATTACCAGAACACCATCGATACGCTGCACAAGATGCGCGATCAGTCCGAGGCACACCGTTTACTGGCCGCCAGCTATGCCATGTTGGGCCAGATGGATGACGCCCGTCGCCATGGTGCCGAGGTCATGCGCGTCCACCCCAATTTCACCATCGAGCATTGGCGCAAGGTGCCGCCCCTGAAGCATGTCGAAGACCTTGACCTTTATGTCGAAGGTCTTCGAATGGCGGGCCTGAATTAGGCCGGCAGCCCCCCGGAAACACGGAAATCAAAGGACAGTTTCATGGTCATCATCGACGAGCGCGACGTCATGCGCGAAGAGCCGACGCCTCACGGCAAGATTGGCACCTGCACGGCCTTTCGCATCGCGGATCAGGTTCCCAACCGCAGCATGGAGTTCCGCAAGCGCATCCTGCATCCGGGCGCAGAGATCGGCCTGCACCTGATCGAGCATGACGAGGTCTACTATGTTCTGGACGGGGAAGGCGAGGTTTTCGCGGATGGAAAGTCCAGCCCTCTGAAAGCAGGACAGGCGGCATATCTTTACACTGGCGATAACGTCGGTATCCGTCAGGTCGGGACAGCCGATCTGACAATGATCGTCTCGTATCCATTGGCCAGCAAAGCCTGAACCTGTATCGGGCCGCAGCTTGTTGCGGCCCGACACGTATTTCCGATCAACCGCGACCGTAAAGCGGCATGGTCGTGGGCATGATCGTCGAGAACGGCACCATCACCTCGGCGGGCAATTCCGCAAGCCCCGCGATATGGCGGGCGAGCATCTCGACATCCATACGCGGCTCGATCGCGGTCGTGCCATTGGCTTGCGGCACGCCCTGAGACATCCGGTCGGTGCGCGCGGTCGCCGCATTGCCGATATCGACCTGACAGACCGAGATCCCGTAATCGCGGCAGTCGAGGATCAGGCTTTTCGTCAGGCCCGTGATCCCGTGTTTCGAGGCCGTATAGGCGACGCTATGCGGACGCGGACCGTAGGCCGACACCGAACCGTTATTGATGATGCGCCCGCCTTGGCGGCTTTGCACCTTCATCGCGGCAACGGCCTCGCGGGCGCAAAGCAGCGGGCCGGTCAGGTTGACGGCGATGACTTCGGACAGCGCCTCGGGGGTCAGGGTTTCGAACGGCACGGCAGGGGTATTCGTGCCCGCATTGTTGAAAAGCATGTCGATCCGGCCATATTCGGCCTTGGCGGCGGCGAACAGCGCCGCGACCGAAGCGGCATTCGACACATCGGTCGGCACGGGCAGACCGCGACCGGCAAGGCGAGCGGTTTCCTCAAGCCCCTCGGCGCGGCGACCGGCAAGGACGATATCCCAGCCGCGACCGGCCAATTCGACAGCAACGGCCCGCCCGATGCCGCTACCGGCACCGGTGATAATGGCTAAAGGCATGTGATTTCCTTTCAGTTGACCGGGGTCAGCAGGGGTTGTCCGGCGAAATGCGCGGCGAGATTATCGACGACCAGTTGGGACATCTTGTCCCGCGTCTCGACCGTGCCGCTGGCATGGTGGGGATACAGGACCACGTTCGGCAGTTTACCAAAACGCGGATCGGGGTTCGGTTCGTTCAGGAAAACGTCCAAGCCTGCCGAGCCCAGTTTCCCGCTTTCCAGCGCATCGAGCAACGCGCCCTCATCGACGACCGAGCCACGCGAGATATTGATGAAGCTGCCCTCGGGGCCAAGCGCGTCCAGCGCCTGCGCGGACACCAGATGCTGCGTCTCGGGACCGCCCGAGGCGGCGGCGATCAGCACATCCGACCAGCCCGCCATCTCGGTCACGTCGCCGAAATACTGGTAGGCGACACCGGATTTCGGCTTGCGGCCATAATAACCGATCTGCATCCCCAGCGCCTCGCAGCGTTTGGCGATGGCAGCGCCAATGCGGCCAAGGCCGACGATGCCGACCTTGCGCCCCGAAGTGGTGCGGGTCAGCGGCAGCATCCCCTTGCGACCCCAATCGCCCGAGCGGACATAGGCATCGCCCGCGACCAGATTGCGCCGCACCGCCAGCATCAGCAACACCGCGATATCGGCCACGTCATCGGTCAGAACATCGGGCGTATGGGTGAAGCGGATGCCGCGCCGGGTCATGGCGTCCACGTCCAGCGTCTCATATCCGACCGAGGAACAGGCCGCGATTTGCAACTTGGGCAGGCGCGAAAGGAACGCCTCATCGGCGGGGAAATGGCCGTTGCTGACCATCGCCACACAGGATTCCCCGGCCTTGTCGATCAGGGCTTCGCGCTCGGCGTCGTCCGTCAGCTTGTAGAGCGGGAAGACATTGTAGGTTTCTTCAAGGATCGCCAGTTTCTCGGGGCGGATCGGGGTGCAGACCAGCACATCTTGCTTCATGCGGGGACGAGTCCTTCTGACTTGCGGGCATTGCGGCGGGTGGCCTGAACCTCGGGATCGGGGTCGAGTGAGGCCGCCAGAAGCGCCTGAGTATAGGGCATGCGCGGGGCGTCGAAGATCTGGCCGACATGGCCTTCCTCGACGATCTCGCCGGATTTCATCACGATGACGCGGTCGGCAAAGTCGCGAACTACCGGCAGGTCATGGGCGATGAACAGATAGGACAGGCCCAGATCGCGGCGCAGACCGTCGAGCAGCTCGATCACCTGCGCCTGAATGGACACGTCCAAGGCCGAGACCGCCTCGTCGCAGATGATCAGCTTTGGCTCCAAGGCCAGCGCGCGCGCGATGGCGATGCGCTGACGCTGTCCGCCCGAGAATTGGTGCGGGTAACGTTTCGCCATTTCAGGGCTAAGGCCCACCTGCACCAGCAGTTCCGCGACGCGATCCTTCCAGCGGGCTTTCGGCAGGATGTCGGGGTGGACGATCCATGCTTCCGAGATGATCTGATAGACCGTCATGCGCGGGTTCAGCGATTGCGTCGGGTCCTGGAACACCATCTGGATATCGCGGCGGATCGCGAACAATTCCTTCGGCGTCATCTTCAGCAGATCGCGGCCCTTCCAGATGACCTTGCCGCCGCTCGGCTCATCCAGCCGCAGGATCGCCCGCGCCATGGTCGATTTGCCCGAGCCGGATTCGCCCACGATCGCCACGGTTTCGCCCGGCATGATCGAGAAGCTCGCGCCCTTCAGCGCATGGAAACCGCCGTAATGCTGCTGCAAGCGGTCGACGCGTAGCAAAGGCTCGCCCAGACGGTCCTCTTCGTCGCGGGTTTCGCCCTTGCCGGGGGCGGCGTCAATCAGGCGCTTGGTATAGGGGTGCTTGGGGTTGAGATAGACCTCGGCGGCATCGCCAGACTCGACGATCTCGCCTTTGTTCATCACCACGACGCGGTCGGCGATCTCGGCCACGACACCAAGGTCGTGGGTGATCAGCAGAAGGCCCATGCCGGTCTCGCGCTGCAACTCCTCAAGCAGTGCCAGAACCTGTGCCTGAACCGTCACGTCAAGCGCGGTGGTCGGCTCGTCGGCGATCAGGATGTCAGGCTTCAGCGCCAGCGCCATCGCGATCATCAACCGCTGCCGCTGCCCGCCCGAGAACTCGTGCGGGTATTTATCCATCGCGGCTTCCGGGTTCGGGATGCCGACGCGACGCAGCAGTTCCAGCGTGCGGGCCTTGGCCTGATCCGCGGGAACGTCATGCACGGTCATCATCTCGCAGATTTGCCAGCCGACGGTATAGACCGGATTCAGATGGCTCAGCGGGTCTTGGAAAATCATCGCGATGCGGCAGCCGTTCAATTCGCGGCGCTGCTCATCGGTCATCTTCAGCAGGTCGCGGCCCTCGAACAGAACCTCGCCCGAGGTGATCTCACCCGGAGGCATGTCGATCAGGTTCATGATCGTCGAGGCCGAGACCGACTTGCCCGAACCGGATTCGCCAAGGATGGCCAGCGTCTCGCCCCGGTCCAGATGCCATGTCACGTTTCTGACGGCGCTGACAGTTCCGGCGGCGGTGTGGAAATCGACCGAGAGGTTCCTGACCTCAAGCAGATGTTCAGCCATTCTTGCGGCCTCCCATTTCAAGGCGCCAGCGCTGCACCGGATCAAGCGCGATCCGCATCCAAGCCGACAGAAGGTTCAAGGACAGCGTGGTCAGGATGATCGCCAGACCCGGCCAGAAGGACAGCCACCATGCATTCGTCAGGTAAGGCCGACCTTGGCTGACCATCAGGCCCCAAGTGATCTCGGGCGGCTGGATGCCGATGCCCAAGAAGGACAGCGAGCTTTCTGCCAACATGACAAAGGCGAAATCCAGCGTCGCGATGGTGATCAGCGTCGGCATCACCACCGGCAGGATGTGGCGGAAGACGATGCGGCGATCCGAGGTGCCCATGACGCGCGCCGCCGAGATGAACATGCGCTCGCGCACTTCCAGAACCTCGGCGCGGGTGGTGCGCAGATAGATCGGGATGCGGGTGATCGCCAGAACCAGCACGATATTCGCGACCGAGGGTTCCAGCATGTAAAGCACGATCACCGCCAGCAGCAGCGAGGGGAAGGACATGATCACGTCGCCAAGACGCATGATCGCCCCGGACCAGCGGCTGCGCGTATAGCCCGCGACCAGCCCAAGCGCCGAGCCGATGATCATCGAGCAGATCACCGCACCGGCAGCGACAGCCATGGTGTTTTGTGCGGCGACGATGATGCGCGGCAGCAGCGGGCGGCCCAACTGGTCCGCGCCGAGGATATACATGAAGCCGCGCGAAAGCTCGAAGGGCGGTGCGTTGCGGCCGCGCAGGTTCTGGCGCGTCGCCTCATCCGACAGCCAGATCGGGCCGAAGATCGCGCAAAGCACGACGACCAGCAGGAAAAGCGCGGCGAAGAAGGCGAATTTATCGGCCCAGAGCAGTCGGATGAAGGTTCCGATGCGTCCGCGCTCTTTCGGGGTCGTCGTTGTGTTGGTTTGGCTCATGGTCATGACTCAATACCGGATGCGAGGATCAAGCATCGCATAGGCGAGATCGATCAAGAGATTCATGATGAAGATGGCCACGGCGGAAACCATGATTGCGGCAAGGATCACGGCGAAGTCGCGCTGCAGGATGGCGTCGATCATCAGTTTGCCGATGCCGGGGAAGCCGAAGATGGTCTCGACCACCACCGCGCCGTTCAGAATGCCCGCCGCCTGATCGCCGATGACGGTGATCACCGGCAGCATGGCGTTGCGCAGACCGTGGACGAAAATGATCGGACGCGGCGGCACGCCCTTGGCCTTGGCGGTCTTCACATAGGCCGAGGAAAGCGCCGTGATCATCGAGCCGCGCACGACCTGCAGAATCAGACCGAAGGGGCGGATGAACAGGACCGAAATCGGCAAAATCCAATGCCAGATCGTCCCCGTCCCCGAGGTCGGCAGCCAGCGTAACTGCACCGCAAAGATCACGATGCCGACGATGGCGATCCAGAAATCCGGCGCCGAAGCCCCGATCAGCGAGAAGAAGCTGGTGATCCGGTCGAACACCCCGCCAACCTTGAAGGCGGCGAGCGAGCCGATGACAATGGCCGCGACGGTGACCAGCGTCATGGTGATGACGGCCAGCGTCAGGGTCCAGCGGAAGCCCTCAAGCACGACCTCCATCGCGGGGCGGGCCTGACGGATCGACTCGCCGAAGTCGAAATGCAGCAGGTCCCAGACATAGCGCCCGAATTGCACGATCAGCGGATCGTTCAGCCCGTGCAACTCGCGGAACTTGTCGCGCATTTCCTGCGTAGCGTCGATCGGCAGGTAAAGATCGGTGGGGTCGCCCGTCAGGCGCGACAGGAAGAAGACAAGGACGATGAGGCCGACAAGCGAGATCGCGCTCGCCATGGCCCGTTTGCCGATGAATCGTTTCATATTGGGTTCCTCGACCGGGGGCCGTGCGGCCAGTCGTGTGAGGCAAAGGGGAGGGTTGCCCCTCCCCCGCAGTCAGATCACTTGAATCCGATTTCGGACAGGCGCAGTTCGCTGTTCGTCGAGATCGTCGGCGTGAAGTCGAGGCGCGGGTTCACCCGGCTGAAGCCGACCATGTGGAACATCTCGACATCGCCGATCAGGTTCTCATGGATGTCCTTCATCACATCCGACCACAAAGCCGCGCGGTCATCGCCGCTGGCCTCGGTCGCCTTGGCGATCTCGGCGTCGAGTTCCGGATAGACCAGACCCGATTGCAGCCCCTCGGTGCCATATTTGAAGTACATCGAGAAGACCGGGTCGCCCTTGGCATTGTCATGCTGGGCGGCGACCAGTTGCGGGCCACGACCCTCGGCGAAGGGGCGGTTGTAGTAGGTGTTGTAGTCCGCGACTTCCTTCATCTCGAGCTTGGTGTTGAAGCCCGCGTCGTTCAGCATCTGCGACATGGCCTCAAGAATCTCGGAGATGTTCGGGAACATGCCCAGACGACCGACGATCAGGATTTCCTGATCGACCGGCACGCCGGCGGCCTTGGCCTCGGCCAGCAGCGCCTTGGCGCGCTCAAGATCGAAGGGATAGGGTTTCAGGTCCTTGTTATAGCCCAAGGTGGTCGGCGGCACGACGGCGGTAGCCTTGGCCGAGTCCTTGCCGACAAGCGTGCCGATGAAGGCGTCGCGGTCGATGGCGAGGTTCATCGCCTCGCGCACGCGGCGGTCGTTTAGCGGCGCGGTCGCGTGATCGACGCGCAGATAGGTGGTTTCCGAGTTCGGATACGAGAAGTCCATATCCGGGTTCGTCGCATCCAGCTCGCTGATGACCGGGGCGATATCGGCCTCACCGACCTCGACCATGGCGGCGCGGACGGCGCTGTCATCGCGGAAGACGTAGGTCGCCTTGGTCACCTTGGGCTTGTCGCCCCAGTAATCCGCGCGCTGGGTCAGGACAATATTCGTGCCGATATTGCGCTCGGTCATGGCATAGGGGCCGGTGCCGATGGGCTGCTGCACCATCTCAAGCGGGGTTTCCTCGGGGACGATGGTCAGCGAGGACATCAGCAGCGGCAGGATCGGCTGGGCCGGATCGGTGGTGATGTCGATGGTGAAATCGTCGACCTTGGTCGCGTTGATCTTGAAGCCGCCGAAATACTTGCCGCCGACTTCGCAGGTCATCTTGTCGCTGATCGTGCGCTCCAGCGAGTGGATCACGTCCTGCGCCTTGAAATCCGTCCCGTCCGAGAATTTGACGCCCTGACGCAGCTTGAAGCGCCAGGTGCCGGGCTGGGTCTCTTCCCAGCTTTCGGCCAGAAGCGGCTTCAGCGTGGCGGTCGCTGGCTCATAGACGGTCAGCGTCTCGCTGATATTGCCCAGAAGGACGCGGCCGATGTTGGATTGTGACGACATGCACGGGTCGATCAGCTCCAGCTCTTCGCTGAGAACGATGGTGACGTCGGTCTTGTCCTGCGCGAATGCCGCACCAGACATGATGGTGCTGGCAAGCAGCGCTCCGAATAGGGTCGTTTTCATACTTCCTCCCAGGTTTTCAGTCGTTTCGAATGCCGCGCCCTCCTCGGCGCTTGTCGTCTCGAATCAACTCCTCAATTAATATATTAGTGCATCTAAAATCTTTGAGAACCCTCTTTGTTGCGGCCGCGCGCCATTGTACCGATCAGGATTGCTGAAATGATGATGCCCGCGCCGATCCAGGTCGAGATACCGGCCACCTCGCCGAAAAAGACGAATGCCAGCAAAGCAATAACGGGAAGGCGCAGGAAATCAAGCGGCGCGAGGAACGAGGCGTCGGCCAGCGAGAACGCCCGCGTCACTAGGG
Organism: Paracoccus aestuariivivens; assembly: GCF_009711225.1. Classification (GTDB taxonomy): domain Bacteria; phylum Pseudomonadota; class Alphaproteobacteria; order Rhodobacterales; family Rhodobacteraceae; genus Paracoccus; species Paracoccus aestuariivivens. The sequence continues at coordinate 777,195 of NZ_WMIE01000001.1, forward strand.
CCTGACTTGCTGCCCCCAGCGCCCCTTGCGCTGCCAATAGCCCAAGGGCACGGGAATCAGGGGTTTGCCACACCGACAAGGCCAGAACGAAGGCCAGCGGCACCATGGCAATCAGGTTCCATGCGACCAGACGATCCGGCCTGTCACGTCCCGACATGCTTTTCAGGATCAACTGGATCAAGGCCGTCAAGACCGCCCCTGCCAAGGCAAAAAGCAATGCCGGATCGAAACTGCCCGCGTCGGGCCGGATAATGACCAGCATCCCCAGAAAACCGACCAGCACTGCAATCGCACGGGCGATGGTCATCTGTTCGCCAAGCAGAAGACACGCGCCCAGCAGCAGAAAGATCGGCGTCGAGAAACTGATCGCCGTGACATCCGAAAGCGATGCTTTGGCAAAGGCCACGAACAACGCAAGCAACGAGGCAAGCTTCAGCGCCGCGCGCAGGACATGCAGCCAGCGATACGGCGAGCCCATCAGATCACCGCTTCGCAAGATCCACGGCAGCAAGAATACCAGACCGAAGGCTGCTCGGAAAAAGCCGATGATAAAGGGATGCACCTCTCCGGCAAGAAGCCGGACGATCACCCCGTCGCAGGCGTTCAGCAGCGTGGCCAGAACCATCATCCCAGCGGCAGCCAGCAAAACCTTGCGGCGATGGGATTCGGGCAAGCCCTCGGCCACGGTCATGCCGGTAACTTGTGGAAAGACATCAGCATACCGGCGTCGCTTCCTTGATCTGCGAAGGAACGGCGACGCCCAGATCGGCGGCCCGAGCAGCGATCCTTGGCCAGAGTTCGTCAGCAACCGGCACGCCTTCGATCAAAGCTGCGCGGCGCTTTCTGGCGGCGGAATCGCCCGGAACCCTGACCCCACCGCGTGTCTGCGGAGCCGGAGGGTTGGTCTGACAGGCATTCACCAGCCAGTCAGCCTGTTCGCGGAATGCGTCGATCCCCGCGAATGCCTGAGGGTCGATCACCTGAATAAAGGCGCTTTGCGCCAACGGACCTGCAGGAGTGTTCGCCCTCCCCTTGCCCGAAAGCCCCTGCCCCAGCAATTCGACCATCAGACCCAGCCCGTAGCCCTTATGTCCTTTCAGCGCGCCGCCCAAGGGCAATAGCGAGCCGCCGCGCTCGGTCACTTCGCGCGGATCGTCGGTCGGCTCGCCAGTTGCCGTCAGCGCCCATGCTTCGGGGAAACGTTCGCCCGCTTTTGCCAAAGTCTGCGTCATGGTCGTTGTCGTGATCGAGGACGAGACGTCGATCAGCACCGGATCGCCCGAGGTCGGAAAGCCCGCCGCAATCGGGTTCGGCGTCAGCACCGGCTTGGTCCCGCCATAAGGAGCGACACGCGATGCCGCCGGATTCGAGCACGAGATCTGCACGATCAGCCCGCGATCCGTCAGTTCCCGCATATAGGCCGAAAGCGCGCAGGTATGGTGTGTATTCCGGATCGCGGCGGTGACAACGCCGTAGGTGGCGACGCGGTCAGCCGCCTGTTCCAGCGCGCGGGTCAAAAGCCACGCGCCCGGCAGCAGCATCCCGTCCCAGACGAATGTCGCGCCGCGATCCGTGACGATCTCGGGTTCGCCGGAACCGCGCAATGATCCGTCCGCCAGACTGTCCAGATACCACGGCAGCAAGCCGACGCCGTGAGTCTCGTGGCCGATCATGTCGCCTTCGACCAGCACCTGCGCCGTGACGCGGGCCTTGTCCCGTTCCATTCCGGCTGCGGCCAGCAGCGCCTCGGCATAGCCCGTCAGGGCCTCGCGTTCTATCCGTGGCATGAAGCCTCCGTCTGTCGTAAATGGAAGGCGGCCTTGCCGCCTTCGCCATGTTGGTTAACGCCCGTTGGCAGCCCGCCATTCCGCGAACAAATCAAGGTTCGTTTCATCCGTAGCCGGATAAAGCCCGATGATCGTGGCCCCGCCCTTGACCCGTTCGACGACGAAGTCTTCGTAAGCCGTCATCTCGACCGCCTCATCGGCAATTTCGTCGGCAATTTCGGCAGGGATCACGATGACGCTGTCATCATCGCCGACCACGATATCGCCCGGGAACACCGGAACGTCGCCGCAACCGATCGGCACATTGATATCAATGGCCTCGTGCAGGGTCAGGTTCGTCGGCGACGACGCGCGGTGGTGATAGGACGGGATGTCAAGCTGCGCGATCGACATCGAATCCCTGAAACCGCCATCGGTGACGACGCCAGCCCCGCCCCGCACCATCAACCGCGTGATCAGGATGTCGCCAGCCGAGGCCGCGCGGGCATCCTTGCGGCTGTCCATGACCATGACATGACCCTCGGGACATTGCTCGATGGCCGCACGCTGCGGGTGGTCCGGATTGCGGAAGACCGTCATCGGGTTACGGTCCTCGCGCGCGGGCATGTAGCGCAGGGTGAACGCCGGACCGACCATGTTGCGCCCACGCGGGCGCAACGGACGCACATCCTGAATCGTCTGGTTGCGCAGTCCACGCTTGTAAAGCGCCGAGCAAAGCGTGGCGACCGAGACGCCCATCAGTTTCTCACGGGTCGAGGGGTTCAATTCAGCCTCCGAAAGTAGTCGTTTCGACGGTCCAGTCGCGGGCCTTGCCGGTCAGGCTGCATCCCAGACCATGACGCGCCGGAACGATCATGCGACCATCGCGGATTTCGAGCTCCTCGTTGAACAGCGGCGCGAGCCAGTCGAAATGCTCGACCCAAGGCTCATGCGGATAGGCAGCCGCCAGATGCAGGTGGATCTCCATCGCGAAATGCGGCGCAAGGCGCATACGCTTGGCATCGGCCTGCGCGCAGATCTTCAGGAACTGGGTGATACCTCCGACACGCGGCGCATCGGGCTGGATGAAATCGACCGCATCGGCGCGGATCAGCGCCATATGCTCATCAGCCGAGGCCAGCATCTCGCCAGTGGCAATCGGCGTGGCCAGTTCGCGCGCCAGCAAGGCATGGCCTTCGGCGTCATAGGCGTCCAGCGGTTCCTCGATCCATTCGAGGTTCAGGGGCTCGACCAAGCGGCCAAAGCGCAACGCGGTCACGCGATCCCATTGCTGGTTGGCATCGACCATCAACGGCACGCGGCCATTCAGATGCTCGGTCACGGCATCCAGTCGGCGCAGGTCGATCATCGGGTCGGGTTGGCCGACCTTGATCTTGATCCCGCCGATGCCCGAAGCCAGCGATTGGTCAATTGCGGCCTTCACCTCGTCGATCGAGGAGGACAGGAACCCGCCCGAAGTATTGTAGCAGGCCACCCCGTCACGATGCGCACCAAGCAGTTTTGCCAAGGGCAGTCCGGCGCGTTTCGCTTTCAGATCCCACAGGCAGATGTCCATCGCGGCAATCGCTTGAGTGGCAATACCCGAACGCCCGACCGAGGCGCCCGCCCAGCACAGCTTATCCCAAAGACGGGCGATATCGTTCGGGTCTTCGCCGATCAGGTTATCCGCGATTTCGCAGGCATGGGCATAAAGGCCGCGACCACCGGCGCGTTTCGAATAGCTGAAACCAAGCCCCGAAAAGCCCGCTTCGGTTTCGATCTCGCAGAACAGGAAGGCGACTTCGGTCAGCGGTTTCTGGCGGCCTGTCAGAACTTTCGCATCGCTGATCGGACGGGCAAGCGGCAGATAGGCCAGCGACAGCTTGACCGTTTTGATCGCGTCCTGCGTGGCCGGACCTGCAGCAAAACCCGCTTTGGGAGGCTGCGCCGGAATCAGGCGTTTGTCGGTGTCAAACATAAGGTGTCCTCCTTAGTTGATCGCAGGTTCGGGGGTCTTGCCGCCGAATTCTGTTTTCAGGAAATCAAAGTCACAGCCCTTGTCGGCCTGTTCGATGTGCTTGCTGAACATCAGGCCGTAACCGCGCTGATAGTGCGGTTCGGGCGCTTGCCACGCGGTGCGGCGGGCTTCCAGATCGGCCTCGCTGACCAGCATGTTCAGGCTTCGGTTCGGGATGTCCAATTCGACCATGTCGCCGTTTTTCAGCAGCGCCAACGGGCCGCCGACAAATGCCTCGGGCGAGACGTGAAGCACGCAAGCCCCGAAGGACGTGCCCGACATCCGCGCATCCGAGATCCGCACCATGTCACGCAGACCCAGCTTCAGCAGCGCCTTGGGCATCGGGATCATGCCCCATTCCGGCATACCCGGCCCGCCCTGCGGTCCCGCATTGCGCAGCACCAGAACCGTGTCCGGCGTCAGCGGATAATCCGGATCGTCGATGATCTTCTTCATCTCGGCGTAGCTGTCGGCGACCAGCGCCGGACCGACATGATGATGGAATTTCGGATCACAGGCGGCTGGCTTGATGACGGCCCCGTCAGGACAAAGATTGCCCTTCAACACGGCAAGCGAGCCTTCGTGATAGACGGGGTTGGAAAGTGGCCGGATGACGTCCTCGTTCCAGATCTTCACCTCGGCAAGCCCCTCGATCAAAGGCGTCCCGCTGACGGTGATCGCCGTCGGGTCCAGCTTGTCGCCCAATTGCTTCATCAGCGCGCGAAGACCACCGGCGTAGTAGAAATCTTCCATCAGATAGGTCGTGCCCGAGGGCCGGATATTCGCCAGAACCGGAGTCGTGCGGCCAATCCGATCCAGATCGTCCAATTCCAGCGGCACGCCCGCACGGCGCGCCATCGCGATCAGGTGGATGATCGCGTTGGTCGAACAACCTGTCGCCATCGCGACCGTGACCGCATTGTTGACCGCAGCCGGCGTGACGACCTTTTCAGGCGTCAGATCATCCCAGATCATTTCGATGATGCGACGACCGCAAGCCGCCGACATGCGCTGGTGATTGGCATCGGCAGCCGGAATGGACGAAGCCCCCGGCAAGGTCAGCCCCATCGCTTCGGCAATCGCCGTCATCGTCGAGGCCGTACCCATCGTCATGCAATGGCCATAGGAACGCGCGATACCGCCCTCGATTCCCTGCCATTCTTCCTTCGAGATCGTGCCAGCGCGGCGCTCATCCCAGTATTTGAAGCCGTCCGTGCCCGAGCCCAGATATTTGCCCGCATAGTTCCCGCGCAGCATAGGTCCGGCAGGAAGGTAGATGAACGGAATGCCCATGCTGAGCGCGCCCATGACCAGACCCGGAGTGGTCTTGTCGCAACCGCCCATCAGCACCGCGCCGTCCACGGGATGACTGCGCAGCAGCTCCTCGGTCTCCATCGCCAGCATATTGCGATATAGCATGGTTGTCGGCTTCACGAAGTTTTCCGACAGCGACAGCGCCGGAAGCTCCATCGGAAAGCCGCCAGCCTGCAGGATGCCGCGTTTGACCCATTCGACGCGATCCTTGAAATGCATGTGGCAGGGCTGGGCGTCGGACCATGTGTTGATGATCGCGACGATCGGCTTCCCCTCCCAGTCTTCGGGGGCGTAACCCATCTGCATCGTGCGCGAGCGGTGACCGAACGACCTCTGGTCGTCGGGGACCATCCATCGCGCCGAGCGCAGGTCCGCGTATTCTTTTTTCTTCTGCATCCTCATCCTCCCTCGCCCGCTCGGATGCGCGTGCCGCGATTTGGCGCTGACGCCACGAAGCACTTGAGCGGGATGCGAATCTGATATATTAGTCAGATAAGAATATCAATGAGGAATTGTGCATCGGCAAGAACGACCTGCCGAACGCCGGAAAAAGACATGACGCATTCGATCATTTCGACCTTCAGCCTTGCTGATCCGGCCCCGAATCCGGGACAGGGCGGCACCGTGCAACGCGTGTACGAAGACCTTCGCCAACGCATTATTTCCTTTGATTTACCGCCGGATATGACGCTTGCACGGAACGATCTGACCGAGGAATACGGCGTCAGCCTGACCCCTTTGCGCGAGGCATTGCAGAAACTGCACCTCGAAGGGCTGGTCCGGATCTATCCGCAATCCCGCACCGTGGTGACGCGAATCGACATCCCGCAAATCTACGAGGCACATTTTCTGCGCGTCTCGCTGGAATGCGAAGTGGCGCGAAATCTGGCGCTGGCACGCGATGAGCAACTTGTCACGCGCGCCCGCTCTATCATCCGCATGCAGGAAGCGGTCGCGCTAGACCCTGATCAGGTTTCGATGTTCCAGGAACTGGACGAGGTCTTTCACAACACCCTGTTCGCGGCGCTTGGCCGTGGCGCCCTGCACCGCATGATCCGCGAACGCTCGGGCCATCTGGAACGTGCGCGCCGGTTGCATAATGCACAGGGCCGCGTCGGCTCGATCATCGCGGGACATTCGAGTGTCATCGACGCCATCGCCGCTGGCGATGCGGATGGCGCAGTCATTGCCATGCGCGGGCATCTGGGCGGCACGATCTCGCAGATCGAGCAGCTCAAGATCAGACATCCCGACTATTTTTCCTAACATTTCACGGAATTTTCGCAGATTCAGGAGGAATCCGATGTCCTATGGACTCGTAACCGAACGCCCGTCAGGGTCAGTCCCGACCGACAACGACAAGACCAATGGCGGCGGCTCGCCCGTCGTGCGCAGCGTCCGTGTCGTTCCGGTCGCGGGTCAGGACAGTATGTTGCTGAACCTGTCAGGCGCACATGGTCCCTATTTCACCCGCAATATCGTCCTGATCACCGACTCGCGCGGGGCCACCGGCATTGGCGAGGTTCCCGGCGGCGCGGCGATCAAACAGACGCTCGAGGACGCCATTCCGCTTGTCATCGGCCAATCGCTCGGGAACTACCGCGCCGTTCTACGGAAGGTCTCGCAGACATTCGCCAATCGAGATAGCGGCGGACGCGGGCAGCAGACCTTTGACCTGCGCACCACGATCCATGTCGTTGCCGCGCTGGAATGCGCCATGCTTGACCTGCTGGGCCAGTTCATGGACCTGCCGATCTGTGCCTTGCTGGCCGAGGGCCAGCAGCGCGAAGCGGTCGAGATGCTGGGCTATCTGTTCTTTGTCGGCGACCGCAGCCGCACCCCGCTGCCCTATCGCTCGGGCGGGACGGGTGACGACTGGCTGCGCCTGCGCGACGAAGTTGCGCTGGACGCCCCCTCGGTCCGTCGGTTGGCCGAGGCTGCCGAGGCCCGCTACGGCTTCAAGGATTTCAAATTGAAAGGCGGCGTCCTGCATGGCGAGGACGAAGCCGCAATCGTCGCGGACTTGGCCGCGGCTTTCCCCGATGCCCGCGTAACGCTGGACCCGAACGGCGCGTGGCTGCTCAAGGACGCGATCCGCTTCCTGTCTCCGCTGAAAGGCGTACTTGCCTATGCCGAGGATCCCTGCGGCCCCGAGCCCGGCTATTCCGGCCGCGAAACCATGGCCGAGTTCCGCCGCGCCACCGGCCTGCCCACCGCCACGAACATGATCGCGACCGACTGGCGCGAAATGGGCCATGCCATTCGCGCGGGCGCTGTCGACATTCCGCTGGCGGACCCGCATTTCTGGACCATGCAGGGCTCGGTCGAGGTGGCGCAGCTTTGCGACCGTTGGGGAATGACATGGGGTTCGCATTCGAACAACCATTTCGACGTATCGCTGGCGATGTTCACGCAGGTGGCTGCGGCCGCGCCGGGCAAGATCACCGCGCTCGACACGCATTGGATTTGGCAGGACGGCCAACGCATCACCAAAGAGCCGCCTCGGATCGAAGGCGGCATGGTCCGCGTTCCCGAGCGCCCCGGTCTTGGTGTCGAGATCGACGAAGTTGCCTTGGCCGAAGCAAACCGCCTGCATGACAGCCTACCGCAATCGGGTCGCAACGACGCAGCCGCGATGCAATACCTGATCCCGAACTGGACTTTCGACTCGAAAACTCCGGCACTTGCGCGCGAAGAGTATCGGGGCTGAGCAATCGGCTTGGGCTGGGCAGTAGTTTGGCTACAGCACAGCCCCTTCGACTAGCCCGGCGGAACGCGGGGCGCGATCCGTCGGGCTGCCGAAAATTTCGGAAATGTGATTTGGTGTTTCGAAGGGATTTCGAGAGGCTGATGATGTGAACATCATGCAGCTCGGCTACCTTTCATTGCCGCTTTGCGCGGTCGTCGGTCCGGCACTTGCACAATCGTCGCAGGGCGATATCGGCGTGGGCGTGGAACTGGTGCTGGCCGTAGACATCTCGCGCTCGATCAATCCGGCTGAACAGTTGATCCAGCGCCAAGGGTATGCGGCGGCTTTCCGAAGCACCGCGATTCAGAAAGCGATCCTTTTCGGCGAATGGAAGCGAGTCGCCGTGACCTATGTCGAATGGGCTGGTTCGCAATCGCAAATGGTCACCATACCCTGGACATTGATAGATAGCGCCGAGGCCGCCGAGGCCTTCGCCGATAGTATTGAAGCCGGATCGTCCCGCCCAGTGTCGCGGACCTCGATCTCGGGGGCGATCGATTTCGCTTCAGGGCTGTTTGACGGCAACGGGTTCGAAGGCTCGCGACGAGTGATCGATGTTTCAGGCGACGGACCCAACAATCAGGGCCGGATCGTCACCGAGGCGCGCGATGATGCGGTTGCCCAAGGCATCACGATCAACGGATTGCCACTACTGACCGGCGGCTCGGATGGTTCCTCGGGAAGCTGGAGTTCGATCCCGAATCTGGATCGCTACTATACCGACTGCGTGATAGGCGGCACCGGAGCGTTTTCCGTCGCCGTCACAAGCTGGGATCAATTCGCCGCCGCCGTGCGCTACAAGCTGGTTCTGGAGGTGGTAGGCCTGCAACCTCCGCCCCACGACAGGCTGATCCGGATACAGACCGCATCCGAAACAGATTGCCTGATCGGCGAACGTCTTTGGGAAGATCGTCAGCGCAGTTGGGGCGAGTGAACCGGCGCTTCATGCCGCGTTCAGAAAAATTTCTCGTTTGGTCGGGATGAGAAACAAACGCGGCTTCGTATATCTATCAAGATGAGCAGAAAGCCTGACCCGATCCTTGATCAACTGCCCGCTTTGCGGCGCTACGCCCTTGCCCTGTCCCGCGACGAGGGCGAGGCAGACGACCTTGTGCAGGAGGCTTTGCTTCGCGGGCACGAGAACCGGCAAGGCTTTCGGGCTGGCGGTAATCTACGGGCTTGGCTGTTCGGCATCTTGCGCAATGCGTTTCTGGACCGTCTGCGCAAGCGGCGGGCCGAAAGCCGGCGCGAGGCGGCGGTTGCCGCATTTGCGCCGGACTCGATCGATGCACCGCAGGATGCGGCCATCCGGTTGGCGCAATTGCGTCAGGAATTCATGCAATTGCCCGATGAGCAGCGCGAGGCGCTGTCGCTGGTTGCGATCGAAGGCATGAGCTACGCCGATGCAGCGCAACTTGCCGAAGTTCCGCTTGGCACATTGATGTCCCGCGTGGCGCGCGCCCGCGCCAGACTGCGCGATTTCGAAGACGGCAAACAGCAAGCCCCTGCATTGAAACTGGTGGGAGGACGAGATGCTACCCGCAAGTGATTCAATTAACGATCTGGACCTGAACGCCTATGTCGACGACCAGCTTGACGACTGGCAGCGGCTGCGGGTCGAGGAATACCTGTCACACCAACCGGAAGCCGCGGCGCGGGTGATGCAGGATATGCATTTGCGCCGAGAGCTTCGGCTAGCCTTTGCCCCTGCGCCGGAACCGAACGGCCAGCAACGCGCTGCCGCTGCCTTGCTGTCGCGCGGGCTGCTGCGTGACGAGCGCTTGCGCAAGGTCATCCGGCTGGTTCCGGTTGCCGCGCTGGTTCTTGCCGGTTGGCTGGCAAATGAGGGGCTGGGTCCGCTTTCCGTGGGCGAAGTCGTCGCCTCGCAACCGCCGCATCCGGTCGTGGCAGCAGCAATTTCGGCGCGCGAGGCCAGCATCATCCGCCTGCCCATGCGCTCGCAACCGCAGATCCACGAGTTGGACGCCGATGAGCTACGGGCCGCGACTGGCATTCTGCTGCCGCAGTTCGACCGGAACTGGGCAATCCGCGATGCGCAGATTTTCCCCTCGCCGCAGGGGCCGGGGATCGAGATCGTTTTCGAAACCGGAGATCTGGGCCAGATCAGCCATTTTGCCGTCCGGCCCGGAAATTTTGCCGTGACCTTGCCGCATGTCGAGAAGCACGACGCCAGCAATGTCGCATGGTTCCAGATCGGCGAGACGGCACATGTCCTGATCTCGGACAAGGGCGACACGTCGGATCTGCAGAAAGTCGCCGAGAATCTTTCCTCCAGCCTTTATTGACCCATCACAGCGGAGACCAAGATGGACCATACGACCCGTGGCCGCAGTGCCGGCTTTTCTCCTGCCGCGGCCTATGATGACGGCCTGCGGGCCCATATGCTGCGCATCTACAATTACATGGGCCTTGGCCTTGCCCTGACCGGCATCGTCGCGATGCTGGTGGCCTCGGTCCCCGCGATCTATGTGCCGATTTTCAGCACTCCGCTGAAATGGGTCGTGATGCTGGCCCCTCTGGCCTTCGTCATGTTCCTGTCCTTCCGTATCGAGGCGGTTTCCGGCACCACCGCGCAGACCCTGTTCTGGGCGTTCTGCGGCGTGATGGGCCTGTCGCTGGCTTCGATTTTCCTCGTGTATACCGGCACTTCCATCGCGCGGGCCTTCTTTGGCGCAGCAGCGATGTTCGCCGCGACCAGCATCTACGGCTATACGACGCGGCGTGATCTGACCCAGTTCGGCAGCTTCCTGATGATGGGCCTGATCGGCGTGATCATCGCCAGCATCATCAACATCTTCCTTGGATCGTCGGCACTGCAATTCGCGATCTCGATCATCGGCATCATCGTTTTCGTCGGCCTGACCGCGTGGGATACCCAGTCGATCAAGCTGCAATATGCCGAGCACCACGATGACGAGACCCGCCAGAAACTAGCCGTCATGGGCGCGCTGTCGCTTTACCTGAACTTCATCAACATCTTTCAGCTTTTGCTGAGCCTGACCGGCCAGCGAGAAGAATAACCCGCCAGAAGGAAAATTGAGGCATGGACTACAACGACAGGCAGGCCATCGAAGGTCTGTTCGACAAGCTTGGTCAGGTCGAACGCCAAAGCGGCCACCGCGATGCCGAAGCCGACCAGTTCATTTCGAGCCAGATCGCCCGCCAGCCCGGCGCGCCCTATTTCATGGCCCAGACGATTGTGGTGCAGGAACACGCGCTGAATTCGGCACAGTCCCGCATCGAAGAACTGGAGTACCAACTGCAAACGGCCCAGCAGCAAACCGCGCAAAGTGGCGGCTTCCTGTCGCGCATGTTCGGTGGCGCGTCGCCTTCAGCAGCGGCTCGTCCCGCACCGCGCGCACAGGGCTATGGCCATGGCGCCCCGATGGGCGGACATAGCGGCCAACAAGGCGGCGGCTTTCTGGCCGGTGCTGCGCAAACCGCGATGGGTGTCGCGGGTGGCGTTCTGTTGGGCAATGCAGTGATGGGCATGTTCGCAGGCGAAGCCGATGCTGCTCCGGCCCCTGAAGCAGAGGACGAGGAAGAAGACACCGGCGCATTCGAAGATGCAGGCGGCTGGGACGAAGAGTTTTAAGCGATACCGGAGAGGGCAACCGTCCTCCCCCGGTTGTCTGGTAACGAGTGCTCCGGTGAAGCCCCGCGGATCGTTTGATCTGCGGGGCTTTTCCGTTATCGCGGCAGGCGAAGCTGCGCGTATGAGGGCAGATTGGCCGCCAGATGCGCTCCGCCGCGAAGCAGGACGCGGTCGGATTGGGGACGTGCGATCACTTGCTCAAGGCTCCACGCCTCGAACATCATCAGATCTGCGCGGCGTCCGGCCCCGATGCTGCCTGCATGAAAACCCGCAATTTCAGCCGGGCTTGGTCCGGCCAGACGGGGCGCGTCGGCAATCGGATGGTCCAGATGCAGAATACGGACCGATTGGCGCCACGTATCCAGCATGTCGTGATCGCCGTAAGCATGGAACGGATCGCGGCAATTGTCGCCGGCCACCGCCACCGGCACGCCAGCCGCGCGCAATTCATGCACTGGCATGACACCCCGCCAACGCGGCGTCCGACCGGCTTCGCGGTCCTGCAGATACATATTCACCGTCGGCAGGGTGATCAGTCGCAATCCCGCTTCCGCGATCAGCTTGACCGTCGCATCCAGTTCGGGCTCGGGCAGCAGCGCCAGCGAGCAGCAATGCCCGCAGGTGACGCGGCCCTGATAGCCGTGCCGGATGGTGGCGCGGGCGACATGCGGAAGGGCTCCGGCCTGCGCCGCCTCGTCCACATGCAGGTCGATATCCAGATCACGTTCGCTCGCCAGAATGAACAGGCGGTCCAGCAACTGGTCCAGATCATCCAGCCCGTCGCCATGTGTTCCACCCGAGGCACGGGTGACGCCGCCCATCAGTCCGCCATGCGCGGCGACGATGTCGGCAAGACGGGCACCATAGTCGCCCCGATAGGAATCGACCGGAACCAGCGCCACGGCTTGCAGGTCGATCCTTCCCGACCATGCCACGCGAGTCTCGGCAAAGGCGGCCCAGCTTTCCTCGCCCTGCCCTTCGTGACTGTCCAGATGGGTGCGGATCGCGGCAACGCCATGGGCCTCGGCGCAGGACAGGCCGAATTCCATCCGTGTCAGCAGATCGTCGCGCCGCCAATGGGCGATACGGTCACGGGTCGTGGCATCACGAGCGCCGGAATGGGTTCCCCCTGAATCCGGCGCACGTCCGGCGACATGCCCCTTGTCCAGATGGGTGTGTGCATCGACCAGCATCGGCCAGACCTGACGGCCCTGAAGGTCGATTGAAGGGGCCGAAAACTCGGCGCCCGCAGCGCGGATTTCGGCCACGCGATCGCCCTGAAGCAGCAGATCGACCCGCGCCGAGCCATCAGCCTCGATCACCGCCCCCTCGGGCGCGGCGTCCGCCAGCAGCGATTGCGGCACACGGGCATTGCGCAAAGCGACCGTGCCGCGACCGTCAAGACGGCGGATCTGGGCAGAAAGCGGGATTACTTGATCATCCATCATCTTCGTCATTCCATGAATTCTAGCTGAAAGGCCGGGCTATTCGCCGGCCGGAGTCGCGGTGAAAAGCCGCTGCACCAATTGCAGAAAGCGGCTACCCGCTGGGGAAAGCTGGCCACGGGCGCGATGGGCCAGCATCAGGCGCTGCCTTCCTGCCGCCGTTTCGATGGGCAGGAAGGCCAGATCACCGTCGCGCAACTCCTGATCGACATCGACGCGATTCAGGAAAGTCACATGCGGAGAGCGCCGGACCAGACGCTTCATCATCTCGGTCGAATTGGTTTCCACGACCGGTGACAGAACCGCTCCGGCCGGCGCAAGGTTTTCAACCACCTCGCGCAGCGACAGGCTGGGATCGGCCAGAACCAGCGGATACATCAGGCAATCCGACAGCCGGACCGAGCTTTTGATCGTCAAGGGATGGTTGCGAGCCACGACCGCACCCAGTCGATGCTGGAACTCGGCGGCCAGATGTAGGCGGGGATCCTGCGGCAGGTTATAGGCCAGCGCCAGTTCCGCCTGCCCCGAGCCAACCGCCTCGATCACCTCGGGGCGCGTGCCGACCATGACGCGCAGATTGACCTGAGGATGCGCCTCGCGGAACTCCGCCACGACATCGGCCAATCGCCCTGCCGCAAGCGTCGCCATGGTGGCGACCGTAACCTCGCCCCTGCTCAGGCCCTTGAGCGCCTTGATCTGCGCCCGCATCCGGTCATGGGCGCGCAAGGTCTCGCGGATATGGGCGACCAGCATCTCGCCCGAGGTGGTCAGCTTCAGGCCCTTGGGCAGCCGCTCGAAGATCGGCGCGCCAAGGTCATCCTCCATCTCAAGAACGAAACGGTTCACCGCCGAGGCCGATACATTCAGCACCCGCGCCGCCTTGCGGATCGAGCCTTGTCTGGCGACCTCGTCAATATAGCGCAGCGCGCGTCCGTGCAGCATCAGCCTTCCGGGATCCGAATTGGGGGCAGAAACCCTGACGATGTCACCCGGAAGGCCCATTCTCAATGCCTCACTTCTTGATCGCGGCGAAGTTCGCGTTGATCCGCATGGTCAGGTAGTCGCCGGCGGTCATCGGCTCGTACTTGCCCAAGGGGCCGACCATCAGCGCATCGCGGTTCGCCTGACAGAAGAACGGGAGCGACAGGCGGCGGCCCATATACTCGCCATCGCGCGGCATGCGGACGCGGTGCAGGGTCGATTGCAGCTGGTCGTCCGACCAGCGCATCAGCATGTCGCCGATATTGCAGGTGATGTAACCCTTGCGCGGGGCGACGTCGGTCCATTGGCCCGAAGCGGCATCCTTGCCCGGGCAGACCTGCAGACCGCCTTCACCTTCTTTCTGATGCAGGATGGTCAGGCAGTCGAAGTCCGAATGCGCACCGGCGCGCCACGCCTTGAAGTCCTCGGGCTTGGCGTTCTCCATCGACATGTAATGGATCATCCGCAGGGTCGACTGGTACTGGTCAGAGGCCGGATCATGCGCCTTGGTGAAGAAATCCTCGGCGAAGCCCATCTTCAGGGCAAAGCAGGACAGGATCCGCATGCCCAGTTCCCAGTTCTGCCGCTCGAAGCGCAAGGCGCGCTCTTGGAAGCCCGGCAATTCGGCCTCGGTCGGCCATTTGCCGTCCATCAGCGGGCGGGTGACCTGATAGCTTTCCTTGTTGTCGGGCGTCCCGGTCGAGGGGCGGACCTGCGCCTTGAATTCCCAGCCCGCATTGGTGCCCTTGGGCATCGGGTATTGCGCCTTGACCTCGTGCGGCAGTTCGAAGAACTCCCACGCATTGTCGAAAGCGGCGTCGATATCTTCCTGCGCGATGCCGTGGTTATAGACCTGGAAGAAGCCGATATCGGTCGAGGCGGCCCAAAGAGCATCGGCGATCTCGTGCTTGCGGTTCTCGAAATCCGAGAGGTCGATGACCGGGATCGCGCGCTCGACGGTGGTGCCTTCGCCGCCGATGGTGGTTTCCTTGTTCAGCTCGGCCAGAGCGTAGTTTGCATTTGACATTGCAGTCTCCTTGAGTGCCTTTTCAGGCGATTGAGGAGCAATTTCCGGACCCATTGGGCCTGAACGCTTCTACTCCGGGGGGGTAATCAGTTGTTCGACTTGGGCAGGCTCCACGGGAACAGCCGTTTCTGGACCAGCAGGACGGCTTGAAACAGTGTCAGCGACATCGCGGCCAACACGATCAATCCGGCCCATGCCTGCGGGAGCTTGAACATCGAAGTCGAGAACTGGATGAAATAGCCCACGCCTGCTTCGGCAGCGACGAACTCGGCCACGACGGCGCCGATGACGGCCAGCGTGATCGAGATCTTCAGCGCCGAAAAGATATAGGGCACGGCATAGGGCAGCCGGATCTGGGTCATCTCGCGCCATGCGGGTGCGCGCAGGCTGCGAGACAACTCGATCAATTCGGGCGGCGTTGCGGCAAGACCCGTCGCGGTCGACACAACCAGCGGGAAGAAGGTGATCAGCGTGGTGATGACGATGCGCGGCAGATCGCCCGCGCCAAGTGCCACGATGATGATCGGCGCGATGGCAACGACCGGCGTCGATTGCACGATGACCAGCAGCGGGTAAAGCGTCTTCGACAGTATGGCCGAGCGCATCATCACCATGGCCAGCGGAACCGAAACCGCGATGGCCAGTCCGAAACCAAGGATCGCCACCCGTAGGGTCGACCAGATATGGGTCAACCAACGTTCGAACCCGATGGCCGCGAACGAGTTCAGGATCGCCGAAGGAGCAGGCAGCAGATAGGACGGGATCGCGAAGGCCCGCGCCACCAACTCCCACAACAGCACTGTACCGATCAGGGTAGCCCCCGTGGCAACACCGGGCAGATTGAACAACTGGTTCAGCGAAAGCTGGCGGCGTTCGGGGACGGCCTCGGTTTTTGGCGTGGGCGTCGTGATCTGATCGCGGGATGGTGCCGGACGGATCGGCACAGGGCGCGCGGTCTGGCTGCGCAGGGGCTGGGTTTGCGTCATGGCGTCTTCCATCTCAGGCAGCCTCGCGTGTCATCAGTAGGTCGCGCAGATTGGCGGTCAGTTCCAGCAAAGCGGGGTCTTTCATGCTTTCAGGTCCACGCGGGCGCCTGATGGGAACGATATGTTCGCTGCCGACCGTGCCGGGGCGACCCGACATGACCAGAACACGATCTGCCAGAAGCGCGGCCTCGCTGACAGAATGGGTGATAAAGACGACGGTCTTGGGTTTCTCGGCAAAGATACGGAGCAGATCGAAACCCATCACTTCGCGGGTCAGCGCGTCCAGCGCCGAAAACGGCTCGTCCATCAGCAGGATGTCGGGGTCCATATGCAGGGCACGGGCAATGCCCACGCGTTGTTGCATCCCGCCCGAAAGCTCGTCGGGCAAGCGCTTTCCGAAGCCCTCCAATCCGACCATCGCCAGCAGTTCCTGCGCCCGCTCCCGGTCGCGCGGGCTGACATGACCGGTCTTGTGGCGCACGGGGAAGACGATGTTGTCTTCGACCGTGGCCCAAGGCAGTAAGGTCGGCTTTTGAAAGACAATGCCGATATCGTCGCGCGGGCCGGTGACCGGCATCCCGAAGACTTCGACATTGCCGCATGTCGGCATGAGCAGCCCCGCGATCATCCGCAGCAGCGTGGATTTTCCACAGCCCGAGGGGCCAAGGATCGCCAGAAACTCGTGATGGGCGACATCGAAGCTGACATCGCGCAGCGCCTCGGTCTGCCCCGAGCGGGTCTTGAAGACCTGCCCGAGCGCGTTGAAGCGGATGGAGGGGGGCTGGATCATGCTCATTTCGATGCGATCATCTCGCGCGAGACGGTGGATTCCGCATCGTAGCTTGCGGGATCTATACCTTGGGCAGCAGCGACGCGGGCCCAGGTCTCGGCCAGCCGTCCCGGTTCGAAGACACCCAGACCATCTTTCTCGGTGACGTCGTTGTAGATCAGCGCCAATGCATCGTTCAGCGAGCCTTGCACGTTTTCCGATTCCAGTTCGGCCACGAGATTTGTCACGGATTTCGAGGCTGCTTCGGGATTTTCATGCGCGAATTCGATAGATTTCTTGAAAGCGGCCACAAACCGGCGGGCCACATCGGGGCGGTCCTTGAGGAAGCTGTCATTCGCGATCAGCGAGGCCGAGTACAGGTTCAGACCAGCGGCCGACCACGGCAGAGCCTGAATCTCCTTACCTGCCTCGGTGCCTTGGTTGGTATAACGGGTCAGGTCGGTCATCCATGCGATGATGCCGTCAACCTGACCGGTCATCAGCATCGGTCCCAGTGCGCCCGGCTCGGCATTAATCACGGTGACATCATCCGGCGAAATTCCTGCATCCTTCAGAACCAGAGGCAGGAACACATTCGACGAGGTAAAGGCCGAGGTCGCGATCTTCTTGCCCTTCACGTCAGCCACCGCATCAAAGCCATCGCCTTTGACGGTGTAAAAAGCGTGCGGACCTTTGTTGAAAACCGAAAGAACGGCGGTCACTCCGACCTTTTCCTGCGCGCGGGCGGCCATCAACGCACCGATATCGGATACGCCAATATCCGAGGAGCCCGCAGCAAGACGAGAAATCGCATCGGTCGAACCACGTCCCGAGGCGATTTCCACATCAAGTCCCGCATCTTTGCAGAAGCCCTGATCGATGCAGACATAGATCGGGGCCTTGTCGCCTCCGGGCAGCCAGTCAAGCTGGAATGTGACCTTGTCGGCTGCGAAGGCGGGACCGGCAATAGCGGTCAAAGCGGTGGCCAGCATAATTTTGCGGCCAAGTGGCAGAGCGTCGTTCAAGCTGGAAAACATGGCTGTTCTCTCTCTGTTGGTCACGATGTTGATTATTGTGGGCGGTCGGCGGATCGGGAAAGCCGCTCGATCAGAGCTGCCGAATAGCCGTCAACCAAAAGATGACGGATCGCGCAGTCGCGTTTCTGGGCGTTTCCACCCTTCAGGCAAGGCAGACAGCGATGCTGTGCCAGTTCGGTGGCGGGATTTCTGTTAAGCGGTGGCAGTGCGATTTTTTCGAACATCCGGACCTCGTTTCGACAGGTTTTACCGTCGAGCAATGTCCAGGATCAGTTCCCGACCGCTTCTACTCGCATGTCCCTATACTGCCTAATGCGTCCCGATTTCAGCAACGCAATTTCTGTCGAAGGTCGCGTTCATTCGCCATTGCTGAGCAACTTGCAGTCTGCTGCCCTTTTGATAAGCACCCAAGTAAGATATTGAATATAGCTGACTAATTCGCGCATTCGTGGTGCGTTCGCTTTCTGCACGAAGCACGTTGTTCCTTATCGCCGCTGATGATCTAAAAATTAAAACGGTTGGCCGGTCCGACACGCCAATTCAGGCGTCCCGATCAGGTTTACAGCCGGAATCAAGATTGCAGGTATCGTAGTTCGGCCTGAATAACTCTCAACCCATTGATTTTGCGTGATCAACCCTCGGATTCATTCGCTTTGAATTGCAGGTTTTTGTATGCTTTGGCGAGAAACCCTGCAATTTTCGGTCGTCGATGAAGCCCCATTCCCGCACCCCTGAACAAGATGACCTGCTCCGCCCGCGACTGGTCGACATGATCGACGCCCGCCATGAACTGGTGAAGCTCGCGGCGCTTATCGATTGGGAATTCTTCGAACGGGAATGGGCGAGCTTCTTTCCCTCGCATCAGGGCCGACCGGCGACCTCGCCGCGCCTGGTCGCGGGGCTGATGTATCTCCAGCATGCCTTCAAGCTCTCGGACGAGGCGGTCGTCGCCCGTTGGGTCGAGAACCCTTACTACCAGCACTTCACCGGCGAGACGTTCTTCCAGCACCGCCCACCGATCGACCCGTCCTCGCTGACCCGCTGGCGCAAGCGGATCGGTGAGGAAGGGGTGGAATGGCTTCTGACCAAGACCATCGAGGCGGGCCGGTCTTCAGGCGCGGTCAGCGACAAGAGCCTGAAACGCGTGGCGGTGGACACGACGGTCATGGAGTTCGCAGGGGACCGTGGCCCCAGATGGGGCCGCGTAAGCCCCGAAGAACAACATCGCCCATCCGACCGATGCCCGACTTTACGAGCGCGCCCGCGCGCTGCTGGTGAGCCTGACGAAAGAGGCCGGGATCGCGCTGCGCCAGAGCTATGCCCGCCTTGCCCCAAGGCTGGCCGCACAGGTCGGGCGCTATGCCCATGCCCGTCAATTCAAGCGTATGCGCAAGGCCCTGCGCCAACTCAAGGGCTATGCCGGCAGGATCCGCCGGGACCTGCGCCGTCATCTGCAAGACATCACCGAGGGCGGCTTGCGCGACAAGGTGCTCGAAGCACTCTGGCTGGTCGGTCGCCTGCTGCAACAGACCCCGAAGAGCAAGGACAAGATCTATTCCCTGCACGAGCCCGAGGTCGATTGCATCTCCAAAGGCAAGGCGCGGGTGCGCTACGAGTTTGGCACCAAGGTCAGCCTCGCCACGACTCTCGATGAAGGCTTTGTCGTCGGTGCCCGCAGCTTTCCCGGCAACCCATATGATGGTCACACGCTGGCGCCCGCGCTGGAGCAGGTCGCCATCCTGACCGACCAGATGCCCGCTCTCGCTGTCGTCGACCGCGGCTATCGTGGCCACGGCGTGAACAGCACCAAGGTCCTGATCAGCGGCATGCGCCGCGGCCTCACGCCATTACTGGCACGGCTCCTGAAACGGCGCAGTGCCATCGAGCCTGAGATCGGCCACATGAAGACGGACGGTCGTCTCGCCAGATGTCCGCTGAAAGGGCGCATCGGCGATGCCGTCTTTGCCGTCCTCTGCGCCTGCGGCCACAATATCCGCAAGATCCTCGCCCATCTCCGAATTTTTTGGACCCTATTCATGTGCTTGCTCGGCGCGGTTACTGGGCGTCAAACGCATCGTCAGCACTCGGCGATGCACACCTGATCTGGTTGTTCAGAGCCGACTATCGTAGCCCCCGGAACTGCGATCGGCACGCCTGCACCCGTCTAAAGTCCCACGGGACATAGGTCGAAAACCACACTGCCGATATAAAACCGCCACCAGCCCGAGATCATGTTCGATCACGATCTCGGAGTGGTGGCGTTCGTGGTGTTACTGCAGTGTCCGCCCTGCTCGGGCGAAAGCGCTGTGGGATGTTACAGTCGCTCAAGCTCGGGGAATTTTTGCCACGGCACATCTGGGCGATTGCAAATCGGTTGGTCCAGATTTCCGCCCGACAGCTTTCCGTTGCGAATGGGGATACCGATGCTGTGAACCCCTATATATTCACCCGAAACATTCTTGCTGTCCGCACGAACACAGACACCCTGCAAACCGTCGGAAAAGGTTGCCACATTCGAGATCTCCGCATTTCTGATCGAGGCAGGATCGTAAATGAGTTGCTTGGCACTTTTGACGATTTCAGCTTTCAGCTCGGCGCTTGGCGGATTGGACTTGGCAATGACCTGACTGTACTCGTCAGTCGGGTTGCACGCCGCGAGAAGCAACAAAGCGCTTATCAGGGTTGCCTCGTAACGCATGGTCTGTCTCCTCGATTTTGACGCTCTTTGACCGCACGGTAGGGGGCAAACCTTACGAAGTGAAGACCTTCGTGAACCTGATAGAAATGCCTTTTCCAAGTCGGATTGGTCCATTGCGTTCATCCATACGGAAGGCCCTTACAATTCCCGTTTGACAATAATTCGGGGAAGAGGCCGAATGCTCGACATTCTTGATTGAGTTGCCAGCCACTCTGGAAAGGATGTTCGAATGGCACTGCCCAAGATCGCCGTCATTTTCTACTCTACCTACGGGACGAACCATCAGGTCGCCACGGTTGCCGCAGAGGCGGCCAAATCAGCAGGTGCCGAGGTTCGCCTTCTTCGCATCGCCGAAACGGCCCCTGAAGCGGTGGTGAACGGTCAACCGGCCTGGAAAGCGCAGGTCGAGAAAGTCCAGGATATTCCGGTCGTCACTGCCGACGATATGGTCTGGGCGGACGGCTATTTCTTCAGCGCTCCGACCCGGTTCGGCAACTCGCCCAGCCAAGTGCGGGCCTTTATCGACACGCTGGGCGGGGTCTGGTCCCAAGGCAAGCTGGCCAACAAGACTTTCACGGCGACCACCAGCGCGCAAAACCCGCATGGCGGACAAGAGGCGACCACGCTCGGCCTATATGTCACCGCGATGCATTGGGGTTCGATCATTGTCGCACCCGGTTACACCGACCCCGTCTTGTACGAAGCAGGCGGCAATCCGTACGGCTTCTCGACGGTCGCGGGAAAGTTTGACGACAATGGCAAAGCTGCGGTTGCGCATCAAGCCAAGCGTCTGGTCGAGGTCACCGCGAAGCTGATCGGGTAGAGGTACTCGGACGGATGATAACGGGGCGATTCCGGTGAGCCGCGGATACCGGAAATGTTTCATTTGGTATTCGCGAACCCTGGTGAGGCCCCAAGATCGGAGTGACAACACCCGCTCCGATCAAATCAGCCGTCGCCAAAGCTAGGGGATTTCACGCAGGCCCGCCCCTCAGCGAGTCGGGGGCATTCCGATGGCCCTGCACCCGCCGATAACGCCTAATCGGAAAAACTTTCCGCGATCATGTCCGCCCATAGGTGCGCGCCTTGCGCCTTGGCCAGATGCAGGGCTTCGGCCGCGACGCTTCGGGCCTGATCGGATTGCCGAAGGGCGCGCAGCAACTCGGCGCGAGCCAAAAGCAGTGGTGCGCGGGCTTGGTTCTCGCCCGATTGGTCGATGTTCGTCATAAATCGCGCAATCAGGGTTTCCGCATCGTTGACCCGACCGACAGTGACCAGATCGCGCCCAAGAATGGCAGCAAAAATGGCCTGCCAGCAGCTAAATCCGGTGGCCGCCCAATTCTGGAAGCCTGCCTCCATATCGGCGATTCCGTCCGTCGGCTTGCCTTGCCGGACTTGACACCAGCCCCGAACGAATTGGGCCATTGCGGCGAATTCAGGAAAACCTTGCCGCAGCGCGAAATCCCGCGCCTCGGCACTGCCGGATGCGGCCTGTTCGACATCGCCGCGCAGCATCGCGGTGTTGAACTTCGCCAGAAGCCCGAACCCGCGTGCATGGGGAAACCCCATCTGCGCGCCAAGAACAGCTGCACGACGGGCTGCTTCGGCCCCGGCAAGTGCATCGCCCTGCACGGTCTTGGTCAGGCCCAGATAGAATAGGCTGAAAACCCCGAATTCCTTGAGAAAAACCGAATAGAGATCGCGATGTAGTTCTGGCCGGTGCCGCTCGACCGTGGCCCGCAGACTGGCTTCGGCCAGGTCGTTCCGGCCCTGATGCCACGCGACCAGCCCCCGCATGGTATGGGCCGCCATATATGATGCATCATCAGGAGATTCCGCCTCGATGCCTGAGATGGCGTCACTGATCCGCATGGCGCGAGCCAGATCGGCGGTGGCCCAGGCATGCAGCGCCGTATTGTAGATCACCGGAACCATCGACCGGTGCAGATCCAGCCGGTCCAGCAGGTTCATCGCCCGAGCCTGCGTCGCGCCGAAAACCGGATTTCCGGGCCCGCCCGTGACCATTTGCGTCGGGCCCTGAACGGCACGGATCCGCAACTCCAACAGGTCACGTTCATCGCCCGACGGCAATGCGTCGACCGATGCCAAAGCCGCTTCGAGATGGGCAAGAGCCTCGCCCGCCGCCCCTTCGCCTGCGGCCTGAAGCGCCGCACCAAGGAAGCGTTCGATGGCGTCACGCGGCCGTCCGGCGCGCGCAAGATGGCCGGCCAGCACATGTTCGGCCACTTCCATCCCGCCCCCTTGCGAAAGATAGAAATCCGCGATTGCTCCGTGCAAGCGAAGACGTTCGTCACGACCGAGGCTGGCATAGATGGCATCGCGGATCAGGGCGTGACTAAAGGACAACTCAAGCCCCTCATCCGCCCCGTCGCGTTGCGTGATGATCTTCTGCGCTTCGAGCATCGCGATCGGGGCGCTTATGTCGCCGCCATCATTGATCGACTGGATCAGACCCGCGCGGAAGGTACGCCCTATCGCCGATCCGGCTTGAGCAAAGCGGCGCGCATTGCGGTCGAGCCGGTCGAACTTGCTTTGCACCAGCCCTCCGATCGTCAAGGGCACTGCCGCCTCGCGTATGCCAGCGGGACCGGCAGCGGCAAGCATATCCCCATACTCCTCGATATAAAGCGGCACGCCGTCGGATTTCTCGATCAACAAGGCAAATTGCTGTTCGCTGAGTTGCGCCGTACCATGCGCCGAACGGGCAAGCACGCGGGCATCCGCATCGCCAAGCCTATCCAAGGCGATCAATGCGCCTGCACCGGACATTCCACCGCCGTAAGGGGGTTCGCGCCGCGTGGTCACCAGAACCAGCGCCGGATGCGGCGGAACCATCTCGAGCAAGCATTGCAGCAATTGGGCTGAACTCGGGTCCAGCCATTGCGCATCTTCAAACACCACGACCATCGCGCCACGAGCTGAAGCGGTTTGGAAAATCATCCTGCAAAGCAGCTCGAAACTGCGCTGGCGGCGTAACGGGACCGAGTCGTTCCGATCCGCCTCGATGCCCGAACCCAGCGGCGAAAGCAGGTCCAGCAGCATCGTCAGATCTTCGCCTTTCGCACCCCATATCGCACTGAAAAGCCGTTCCAGTTTGGCGTGTCGCGCCGCAGCGTTGTCATGTTTATTGGCACCAGCCACCCATTCCAGATACTGCCGGATGGGATGCAACGGTGTGTCGCGCTGCTCGGGCGCACATTGCAGAACAAAGCTTGTGACGGCGCTGACCGGCCCGGATTCCAGAAATTCGGTCACCAGGCTCGATTTCCCGATCCCCGGATCAGCCACGATGACGACGCCCCGCCCATGCCCCGTACGCGCCGCTTCGAAATGCGCGCCCAATGCCTGCATTTCAGCCTGTCTGCCAATCAGCCCGTGCCTGCGTCGTCCGCGCAGTGCCGTAAAGCGGGTAGCAATCCCCGTGCGCCGTTTCTCGGCGCGGAAGATGGTATGCTCGCCCTTCAGGCCCTTGAGCGGATGCCGACCAAACTGGCGCAGCTGAAACAGCTCGCCCACCAGCTTGCGGGTATCGTCACAGATCAGGATTGTACCGGGTTCGGCCAGCGCCTCTAGCCGCGCGGCCTTGTTGATGCATGTCCCGACGGCATTCGCGCCGATATCCTTTGCTCCGGTCTGGATCAGTGCCGAGCCTGTGGCAATTCCGATGCGGGACTGGATCTGGATGCTTGCCGTCTTGGCCCGAGCCGAAAGTGCCGCGAAGATTTCAAGCGCCGCGTCTATCGCGCGGGCGGCATCGTCCTCGCCCGCATAGGGATAACCGAAATAGACAAGGATTCCATCACCCAGGTATTGAGCGACGGTCCCGTTATGCTTGCGGATCGCATGATTGCAAAGCCCATGAAACGACCGCAACAAATCCGCATAAGCCTCGGGGCCAAGTGCCTCGACGTGATCGGTCGAACCAACCAGATCCGCGAAAAGCACAGATATTCCGCGATGCTCGGCTTGGAAGGGTCCGGTCGTAGTCAATTCGGGGTTCGGGGCCTCGGTCTTAATGGACATCGAAATCTTCTTCGACAAATGTATCGTTGCCGATAGCGCGATTGAAAGCACTTAGTGCGAACATGATCGCCATGTCATAATCCAGCGCAACACCGCCGATATTGCCTGACATCGGGATATTACCCGGCCGGTTCTGGAACCAGCGCGCCCAATCCGTCGAACCTGGATCGTAAAGCAGGAACGGATCGCCATCATGCGGGAAATGCTGGTTGGGGGCGGGATAAAGGTTGGCGGTAAATGGAAATTCCGCAGCACCGTGGCAGCTTAGACAGGACGACGCGCGCAAATGGTTGCCCCCCGTATAGCGCTTGCCCGAGGGCGTCAGCACATTATGGCGTGTTGCCACATCCATCGGTCCGGCCAGTCGCATGCCCCAGCCAAGCGTATTGATCACGAAACCGGGTGCATCCGGATTGACCCATGTCTCTTGCAGGGCCGAGTTGATGCTGACGTCACTCGGGTCCACATCGCCGCCCGCCGGATCATTCGCCAATGCGGGATCGTTGCCCCACATGACACCAAGTGGCACAAATCGCTCCCACGGAGTGCGACCCGTGCTCGACGCGTCATGGACGAAGCCCAGAAAGACCCAACCGGTCTCAGGCGCAGCGACCGAGTCCTTGATCTTGATCGACATCTGGAAAGGATGCGCCTCGATCACTTCGGCCTTCAGCGGTCCAGTTGCGTATTTTTGCTGGGTTATCGAGGGGCGGAAGACCTTCCACGTCGCGGTATTCCTGAGAACCGGCCATTCGGAATCAGGCATGGGAACGGCTTCCGCCTTGACCACGATCGCGCCTTCGGGGAACCAGACCAGTTCCGGCCTTGGATCATAGATGTTCCCGAACACCCGTCCCAGCATCGCCGCCGCCGTCTGATCGTAGTAGATCACCGCATGGTTTTGCAGCTCGCTCGCTGGCGCATACGGAGGCAGGAACGTATCCGCAGGCATGATCTGGCCCGTATAGCTGTTCATCAAAGCCTCGCGGCCCGAGGTCGGATCGGTCACGCCGTCAGCACCCGCCTCTCCCTGCCCCGACCAGACAAGATCGTACCAACCTGCCGCGCTTGGATCCCAATTTGCCGGATCATCCATGATCGTGCGAAAACTTGGCGTGATCTGTTTCAGGACCGCCCAAGCATAAGCCTCGGCGGTATCCTTCGTCAGTGGACCGCCCGTACCTCCGCCCGCAACCCAACCGTTATCGACGGGAGCCGCCGGATAATCCAGATTGGCCACGACGAAACGCCCCGAATACTCATCGGCCAGCGGGTATAACCCGTTATTCGAAGCCATCGGGTCAATGCTTTGTGCCAAGGCGGAATGACCGATTGCGACGAATACGAACAGAACTGCCGCAGAGACGCTTTTCTGGAGAAAATGACCCATCGCACACCTGATCCCAAAGCAGAAAACCTTCGCTCAGGGCGTTCTGAACGATGCACTAAATGCGGCAAACATCACCGATAATGACGTTGCTCGGGCTTTGCCCTGCAATCAAGTCATTTCAATATGTACGGGGACTTATTAACGGCGATCCCTGCTGATCGGGTCAAGAACGCTCGGGCATTCCAGTTTCAGCTTTGGTTCGGCTCGGGCAAATTCTCTTTGATATAGATCGTCGGGATCACATCGTTGACCGACACCGGCAGGTTATCGGCAATCGCCTTCATAGCCCCTATTGCGACTGCCACTTCTTCTTGGGGTTTCTGGTCGATGACAGCATCTATCAGCCCCGCCTCAAGCGCCGAGCGCGAATGCGAAGTCAGTTCATGCAGAATGACCAATGGCCGTTGCCCCGACATCCGGCGAAGGATGTGAATTAGCGCGCGATTTCCCGCACCAATCGAATAGATGCCGGTAATCTCGGGGGTGGCCGACAATGCGGCCTCCAGTTTATCGCGCATCGTTTCGGGACGATCCAGCACCTCGATCGGCGGCAATTGCTGCAACCGCCCGCCCTGCTCGGCCAGCACCTCGGTGAGTCCCCAAAGCCGGTCACGGTGATCGCGTGAGTCAAGCTTGCCCAGGATCGGAAGTATCCGTCCCGTTCCCCGTCCATGCGCAAGTCGAAGCAAACTTCCGGCAGTGCGGCCTGCCACGACATTGTTGATTCCGACATACAGCGACCTTGCCTCGGGCGCGGCATCCGAAACCAGCATGACGACACCAATGCCCATGTCATTCAACCGCCGGACCGCTGTTATCAGCGACTC
This sequence comes from Paracoccus aestuariivivens, assembly GCF_009711225.1. Lineage (GTDB taxonomy): Bacteria > Pseudomonadota > Alphaproteobacteria > Rhodobacterales > Rhodobacteraceae > Paracoccus > Paracoccus aestuariivivens. The sequence continues at coordinate 803,861 of NZ_WMIE01000001.1, forward strand.
CGAGTCGCTGCCGACAACCCCGACGCAATCGCAGTCATCCGGCCCGATCCGTAACAATGTCGCCGCCAACGCATCCGCGTCCAGAGGCGGCACATCGTGAATCGAGATACTCACCCGATCCGCCTGTTGCTGCTGCGCCTGACGTTCGACTGCCTGCCTCAGAACCGAAAAGAAACCGTGATCGCCCTGCGGCAGGTAGAAGCGAAAGACATAGCTGCGCCGTCGCGACAGGTTCGCGGCCTGAATGTCGCGCTGATAGCCCAGATCCTGAATTGCGCGCTGGACGCGCAGCACCGATTTCTCGGCCACCCCGCCGCGCCGGTTCAGGACGCGGTCGGCGGTCGAATAGCTGACTCCGGCCGCGCGTGCCACGTCATGCAGCGTCGGGTTTCGCATTTCGGCTTCTCCTCCGGTCCTGAGGATTCCAACGCCGCTGACCAACGTCAATCAGCATTCTGACAGACGTCTGTCTTTTTCTTTGACAGGTCAGCAGACGCGGCGCAGTCTTGGGCCAGATCCGGCGACTCGACCGGATGGTCGCATCATATTGGGAGGTAACGATGCGCACTGCCATTCTGGCCGCCGTCCTTGCGACGGTGGGCTTTTCGTCTGCGGCATTTGCACAAAGCATGACCGTCGGCGTGTCTTGGTCGAACTTTCAGGAAGAACGCTGGAAGACAGATGAAAAAGCCATCAAGGACGCACTTGAGGCCGCCGGGGCCAAATATGTCTCGGCTGACGCGCAGTCGTCCTCGGCCAAGCAGCTTTCCGATATCGAGGCGCTGATCGCCCAAGGCGTCAACGCGCTGATCGTGCTGGGTCAGGACACCGAAGCCGTCGTGCCCGCCGTCCAAGCCGCCGCTGATGAGGGCATCCCGGTCGTCGCCTATGACCGCCTGATTGAGGATCCTCGCGCCTTTTACCTGACCTTCGACAACGTCGAGGTCGGCCGGATGCAGGCCGCCGAGGTCTTCAAGGCTGCGCCCAAGGGCAATTACGTGATGATCAAGGGCTCGCCCACCGATCCCAACGCCGATTTCCTGCGTGGAGGCCAGCAAGAGGTCATCCAGAAGGCGGTTGACGCGGGCGACATCAAGATCGTCGGCGAGGCCTATACCGATGGTTGGCTGCCAGCCAACGCACAGAAGAACATGGAACAGATCCTGACCCAGAACGACAACAAGGTCGATGCGGTCGTGGCCTCGAATGACGGCACGGCGGGCGGTGTTGTCGCCGCGCTGACGGCACAGGGGATGCAGGGGATTCCGGTCTCGGGACAGGATGCCGACCATGCGGCGCTGAACCGCGTGGCGCTGGGGACACAGACCGTCTCGGTCTGGAAGGACTCGCGCGAGTTGGGCAAGAACGCGGCTGAAATCGCGCTGGCTCTGGCGGGCGGTAAGAAACCTGCCGAGATCCCGAATGCGATCAAGTTCAAGACGCCGGGCGGCAAGGACATGGACGCGATCCTGCTGACCCCCGTCGCGATCACCAAGGACAACCTTGCGACCGTAGTAGATGCTGGCTGGATCACCAAGGACGCGCTGTGTCAGGGCGTCCAGAACGGCCCCGCGCCCTGTAACTGATGGAGAAGGTGGCGGTGCAGGCAGCGCCGCCACCATCACAAGATGAGCGACCTTTCCCCCGCCGCCCCGCCGCGCCGCAACTGGCTGGAACAGCTTGAGATCGACCTGAGACTTCTGGGCATGATCGGAGCCTTTGCGCTGGTCTGCCTGTGCTTCTGGATCGTGACCGATGGGCGGTTCCTGTCCGCGCGCAATATCTTCAACCTGACGATCCAGACGGTATCGGTCGCGATCATGGCGACCGGCATGGTTTTTGTCATCGTCTGCCGCCATATCGACCTGTCGGTGGGGGCGATCCTTGCGCTGGCCTCGGCGATGATGGGGATGATGCAGGCGCGTTGGCTGGCTGATGTGTTGGGCCTTGGCAACCCGCTGATCGCGCCGCTGACCATGGTCACCGGGCTGGCGGTCGGGACGGCAATCGGCGCGTTGAATGGCTGGCTGGTGGGTTATCAGCGCATTCCGGCTTTTATCGTCACGCTCGGGGGGCTGCTGATCTGGCGCTATGTCGGCTGGTATCTTACGGCAGGGCAGACCATCGCGCCGCTGGACCAGACCTTCCTGCTGTTCGGGGGGGCCGAGGGCACTTTGGGTGTCACCGCAAGCTGGATCGTCGGCGGGCTGGCATCACTTGCCGCGCTCTGGGTGATCCTGTCGGGTCGCCGCCGCAAGCAGGCGCATGGATTTCCAGTGCGCCCGATCTGGGCCGAGGGCGCGGTCATGGCGCTGGTCGTCGCGCTGATCATGGGCTTTGTCGCCATTCTGAACAGCTATGAAGTTCCGCAAGCCAAGCTGAAGCGCATCTTCGAGGCGCGCGGGGAAGCGATGCCCGAGGGGTTCACGGCCGGCTACGGGTTGCCGATCTCGGTCCTGATCCTGATTATGGTCGCGGTCGCGATGACCGTGATCGCCAGCCGCACCCGCTTTGGCCGCTACATCTTTGCGACCGGCGGCAACCCGGATGCGGCGGAACTTTCGGGCATCAACACGCGGTTGCTGACGGTCAAGATCTTCGCGTTGATGGGGTTCCTGTGCGGGTTGTCCGCGATCATCGCGCAGGCGCGGCTGCAGTCACACCCGAATGATATCGGCACGCTGGACGAATTGCGGGTGATCGCCGCGGCGGTCATCGGCGGCACGGCGCTGTCGGGCGGGATCGGCACGATCTATGGTGCGATCCTTGGCGCGTTGATCATGCAAAGCCTGCAATCGGGCATGGCGATGGTCGGTGCCGACGCGCCCTTGCAGAATATCGTTGTCGGCGTGGTTCTGGTCTTTGCCGTCTGGATCGACATCCAATATCGCAGAAGGCTGGGGATGCGATGATACCTTTAGTGGAAATGCGCGACATCTCGATCGCTTTCGGCGGCATCAAGGCGGTCGATCACGTTTCGATCGACCTTTATCCGGGCGAGGTCGTGGGCCTGTTGGGTCATAACGGGGCGGGGAAATCGACCCTGATCAAATGCCTGTCCGGCGCATACAAACCGGATGCCGGTGAGATCTATATCGACGGCCAAAAGGCCGAGATCCGCAACACCCGCGACGCCCGCGCCCTGAATATCGAGACGATTTACCAGACGCTGGCCTTGGCCGATAATCTGGACGCCGCCTCGAACCTGTTTCTGGGGCGGGAACTGGTGACGCCCTCGGGGCTGCTCGATGAGGCCCGGATGGAGGCCGAGACCCGCCGCATCATGGCCCGGCTGAACCCCAATTTCCGCAAATTCGCCGAGCCAGTCAGCGCGCTGTCGGGCGGGCAGCGGCAATCGGTGGCCATTGCCCGCGCGGTCTATTTCAACGCCCGCATCCTGATCATGGACGAACCGACCGCCGCGCTTGGACCGCAGGAAACCCAGATGGTTGCCGAACTGATCCAAGAGCTGAAACGCCAAGGTCTGGGCATTTTTTTGATCGAGCATGACATCCATGCCGTGATGAAGCTATGCGACCGCGCGGTGGTGATGAAGAACGGCCAGCGCGTCGGCACGGTGCGCGTGGATGAAGTCACCGATGACGAGATCCTTGGCATGATCATCATGGGCAAGAAGCCCGCGCAGGCTGCCTAGTCACGATTTGCCCGTCCCTGATATGGCATCAATTCGCGAGTCCCGCGCGCGACAGGAACGCCAGTTCGGTCTTGATGATCTGGGGATCACGGTAGCAATCGCCCTCGGCCCAACGGCTCAGGGTCAAACGAGGCTGCATTCCCGAAGCGCTTGCGACCCATCGGCGGGCCTCGGCGGGTTTGCCAAGCTGCATCAGGGAAATTGCCGCGCTGAGATTCATGTAGGCGGACAGATCGGGAACCTGCTGGAACTCGATCACGGCCTGCGCGTGGCGTCCCATCAACCGGTAGGCATTGCCGCGATGGGCGTGTGAATGGGTTTTGATCTGGGGATCCCATGCTGCCGCCTGATCGATCCAGCCAAGTGCGGTACGATAATCGCCCGCGCAGACCAGCACCTCGGCCAAGCTGTTCAGCATCCTGCCATCGTAAGGCGACAAAGCCACGGCCTCTTGCGCCTGTCTGACCGCAAAATCGAAATCATGGCTTTGCATCAGGACAAACGCGTTCAGCCAATAGGCATCGCGACGAACCTCGAAGCTAAGGTCATCCGCAGCCAACACTTCACGCACCAGTTCAGCGGCCTTGGCAGCATGGAGGTCGGCATCCTTGTCGCGATAGGTCCGATAAGCTGTCAGATGATACCAGCCCAGTTTGACCTTGAGCAACGTCGAGTTCGGAAAATGGCGTAGCCCCTCGGCCCAGACAGCGCCAGCACGGTCGTTGTCCCCGGAGTCCTCGGCATCGGCGTAGAGATCAAGGCCACGCAGATAATAGTCGAATTCGCCCAAGCTGGATTTCTGACTTTCCCAGGCCTGACGGTACTGGGCGCGTTTGATCTCGCTTTTCTCGCCAATCAGGCTGGAAATGATCTGGCTGGTTACATCGTCATGCTGGATCGAACTACCGGACGCCGTCCTATCAAAACGCTGCGACCACATGCTTCGCCCCGTCGTCGCATCGCTGAGCTGCGCCACAATCCGCAGGCTGTCACCGCTTTTGCGCACGCTGCCATCAAGGACATAATCGGCATCCAACTCATGACCGATCTGGCGAACGTCGACCGGACCCTGCCCATATTTGAACGAGGAGTTGCGGGCAATCACCGCAACGCCCGCCGATTGCGCCAGCATCGAGATAATATCCTCGGCCACGCCTTTCCCAAGAGAATCGACCGACGGGTCAGCACCCAGATTGACAAAAGGCAATACCGCAACCCTTGGAGGGTCAGGCAATCTGCTGGTCGTACGAGGCCAGAACGCGACGATCACAAAGCACAACAGCGCGACCAATCCCAGAACGTGCCACATAGAGCCGCGCGGGGGACGAACCGCAGGTACATCATCGATCGGCAAAACCAGCCGATATCCACGTCTGGGCACGGTCTTGAGCAGCACACGGTTCTTGTCCCCCAAAGCACGGCGAATATCACCGATACATTGAACAAGGCTGTCATCCGTGACCGCTGTCCCCTTCCAGACCGCGTCGATCAGGGCATCTTTGCCGACCACACGGCCGCGCTGCCTGACCAACTCGCGCAACACGGCGAAACTTTGGGCCCGCAGGGGAATGTCCGAGCCGCTGGCATTTTGCAGCGTCCCCGCCGACAGATTCACCGTGACGTCATTCAGAACCAGTCTGGGTGCGATACATCCGTCCATCCCGCCACCTCAGCAGAACGATCCAAGCCTTCACTTCAAAGATACATCAGTTCCGAAACCCGTCAGGCCTGACCTTTCGTTTAAATTTCGTGATCTTTCGGCGCGGTTTCAGGACAGGCAAATATCAGGCATGCTGACCTGTTCTTGTGCAAATTCACAATGAACCGACAGGAGCAGATCATGATTGCCTTGGTCATCGCCGCATGCATGACAATGACTCAGGAATGTCGAAATTTCGAGTTGCTATATGATGCATATGACGTGTCGTTAATGACCTGCATGATGGCAGGACAACCGCAAGTGGCTCTGTGGAAAACACAAAATCCTAAATGGCAGATCTCGCGATGGCATTGCGAGACCCATGACACAAGAAGCTCAAGCATTTGATTAAATTACGAATAAATGCGCGGACAAACTTTGCCTGATTTGACCTATCCAAATGGGTAGGTGCGCGGGCAGACAAAATAAAGTGACGAACGCTCATTCGAGGTTACACTGACGCGGTAATGATTTCGGCTTGCCTTTGCGAGGCCACCCGTAATGACCAATGCACCTATTTTTGTAACACGCCCTGTTTTGCCCCCCCTTTCCGAGATGATGCCATTCCTCGAAAGGATCTGGAGCAGCCGCATTCTTTCGAATAACGGTCCGCTGCTCCAGCAGTTCGAGGCCAATCTGGCCAGTTATCTGGGGGTCCAGCACCTTTCAGTAGTGTGCAACGCCTCGCTTGGGCTGGTTCTGTCGCTCAGGCATTTCGGGATCACCGGCGAGGTCATCACCTCTCCGTTTTCATTCGTCGCCACCGCCCATGCAATTCGCTGGGCTGGCGCACAACCGGTCTTTGCCGATGTGGACCCGAACACGCTGAACCTTGATCCGGAAACGGTCGAGGCACAGATCACGCCGCAGACACAGGCGATCATGGCCGTCCATTGCTACGGCATTCCTTGTGACACCGAGGGGCTGGCAGCCGTCGCCCGCCGCAACGGGTTGAAGCTGATCTATGACGCGGCACATGCTTTCGGGGTACGGAAAGGCGGCGCTCCCTTGGTGGCCGAGGGCGATATGTCGGTCATCAGTTTCCACGCCACGAAGGTATTCCACAGCTTCGAGGGTGGGGCGATTATCTCGCCGGATCGGCAGACCAAAGTCGCGATCGACCGGCTGATGAATTACGGTATCGTCGACGAAGTGACTGTCTCGGAAGTCGGGCTGAACACCAAGATGAGCGAGCTGCACGCGGCCGTGGGTTTGGCGATGCTGCCGCGAATTGACGAGATCATCGACGCCCGCGACCGTGTGGCCAACCGCTATTGGCAATCGCTGTCGCAAATTCCGGGCCTGCATTGCCTTTGCCCGCCGGGCCAACCCGGACATAACTCTTACGCCTTTCCGGTCCGGATCGGCCAAGATTACCCGATCAGCCGGGACGAACTATACACGCAGTTGCGTCTGGAAGGCATCTTCGCCCGACGCTACTTCCATCCGTTGATCTCGGATCTGCCGATGTATTCCGGTCTGCCTTCGACAGCAGAGGGCCGCTTACCACGCGCCCGCGCCGCAGGGGATGAGATCTTGTGCCTACCGCTTTACCCCGATCTTGCCGAGGCGGATCAGGATCGCATCATCGGAATCGTCAGCCGGCCATGTTGAACGCAGCGCTGATCTCGCGCAATTTCGCGCGCCTCCTGCGTCGCGGGCCGGTGGACCTGACCCATTATGCCGTTGAACGTCATGAGCTTTGTCCGGCCGAGGAAACGGGCAGGTCGGCAGCGCTGTATCCCGAAGGGGCGATGGACCGGATCGTCGCCCTTTCCCCCTGGCGCAACCTCGATCTTGAAATGGGGCTGATTCAGGGTACCCCGATCAGGCACGAAGCGACCGAAGTATTGGTCGTGCCCGATGTCAGTCTTGCCGGAGCCTACCTGTATCGCGGCGGCGCGAAGGAACGCATCGGGATTGGCGAGGCCAAGCTTTATGACCGTGATCTGGAATCACGCAGGGTCATACCCGAAGCGCATCTGGTCTCATCGTGGATGGGCGCGGATTTTTTCGGCAACTTCATGCAGGACAGTTTACCGTTAGAATTGGTTCCGCCCCCGGATGCTCTACGGATCGTCGCACCGACCAAGCCCTATATGCATGAGGCAGGCTATCGCGCGCTGTTCGACCTGCCGCCTCCGCCGATGCCGCGACACGCTAAGATCAGCCGTCTGAGCCTTTATCGCGATTTTTCCCAGAACAGCTTCAAACTGGCGCGATATAACGAGTTGCGCACACGGTTGCGCGCCAATCTTGGGGAAATCCCGCCATCTGCCGGTGTGTTCCTGCGCCGGGGATCGTCGCTGGGCGAGCCTCGGCGGCTGCTCAACGAAGAGGCCGTGATCGAGTTTCTCGCTACCTTGGGCTTCGATATTCTCGATCCGGAAAGGATGGGCGCGGATTCGATCGCCCGTGTCGCACTGGACGCACCGGTGGTGGTTGCCGTCGAAGGCAGCCATTTGGGCCATGCGATCTATACGCTTGCGGCAGGTGGATCGCTGTTGGTCATCCAACCGCCCTACCGCTTCGCGATGCCCTATAAAGAGGTAACCGATTGCATGGGAATGAAGTTCGGCTTCGTGGTGGGTCTTCCGGCGGAAGGCGGGTTTGTCGCCGATATTGATGAAATCAAGCAGATGCTGGAGCGTTTGGCATGAGGGGTGATCTGCTGGAAGGTCCGAATGAATTGATCCTGTTGCCCTCGTTGCAAGCGCAGCGTGGGCCGAATGGCGGCTTGGTCCTGACCCAGAAATACATGGAGGGCGCGGCCGAATACGCCAAGAACTGGCCCGGTCCGGTCACCAGCCTTGTCGCTTTGGACGACCAGCCGACCACGGATATGGACCATCACGAATACATGCCCGGCGAAGGCGAAACCGGACTTGAACTTCGCCTCTCCAACACCGAGGCCCTGGTCAGCCGTCTGGCCAATGCCGCTCAGGTCGTGGCCTTTCTTGCGCGCAACGAATTACCGATGCTTGATGTTTGCCAAAGGATGGGCTTGCCGGTGGTGTTCGTGACCGAGTACTCGCCACACACCGAACGCCAGATATTAGCCTCGGAAAAGCTCAATCCGTTGAAACGCCTGCGCAGGCATGTCTGGCTTTGGCGCACCGAGAAAATACGCCGTAAGATGGTAGCCCGCGCTGCCGGTCTGCAATGCAGCGGGACGCCTACCTATGAGAACTACCGGCAACTCAATCCCGACACTATGCTGTTTTTTGACAATCGGGTGCGCGCCTCCGAGGTCATTTCGGATCAGGCGATGGAGGCCAAACTTCAGCACATCCGTGCCAAAGAGCCGCTGCGCCTTGTCTTCGGCGGCCGGATGATCCCGATGAAGGGTGTGATGGAACTTCCGCGCGTCGCTGCAGAATTGCGCAGGCTAGGTGTGCCATTCGTCTTCGACGTCTACGGTTCTGGCCCCCAACAAGCAGAATTGCAGGCAAAGATCGAAGCCGAAGGGTTACGGGAACAAATGATCCTGCGTGGCGTCCTTGATTTCCAGACCGGATGGATTCCCTATTTGCGTCAATCCGCCGACATGTTTGTCTGCTGCCACACGCAAGGCGACCCCTCCAGCACCTATCCCGAGGTGATGTCCTGCGGTGTGCCGATCGCGGGATATGCGAACGACGCCTTTCGCGGCATTGTCGAGGTTTCGGGATCGGGCTGGCAGGTGCCTATATTTGATGCCGGTGCTTTGGCGCGCACCATCGCGCGGCTGCACGAGAACCGGAACGAGATCGCTGCGTCGGCCCAGAAAGCGCGGGACTTCGCCCGCCAGCATGTTTTCGAGGTAACCTTCGCCGCCCGCGCCGCGCATTTCGTCCGCACGAGCAGGCTTCCCAAAGGAATGAAACCTGAATCGGCCCTTGCGCCTTCGGAACCGGCCTGACGGCGGAATAGCCCTTGACCCCGTCGGAATTGACGACAGCAATGCCTGTGACCGCGATGCAGCATTCCAAGCCGCGCGCGCAAAAGCAGGACAAGAACGACATGAGCGCCACTTACGCCTTTACTCCGGCTCCGATCCCGACCCTTCCGGTGGCCGGAGATGATACGCTGTTCCCGATCCGCCGCATCTATTGCGTCGGGCGCAACTTCGCCGAACACGCAATCGAAATGGGCCACGACCCCGACAAGGAACCACCCTTCTTTTTCCAGAAGAACCCCGACGCCATCGTGCCTCTGGGCGGGGACTTCCCCTACCCCACCGCTTCCGCGGATGTCCATCATGAGGTTGAACTGGTTGTTGCGCTCAAATCCGGCGGCACCGATATCGCGATCGAGGACGCGCTTGATTGCGTCTACGGCTACGGCGTCGGTTTGGACATGACGCGCCGTGACCTGCAAGCCACCGCCAAGAAAATGGGCCGCCCGTGGGAGGTCGCGAAATCCTTCGAGGCCTCGGCCCCGTGCAGCGCCATCCATGCGGTCGCCGAAATCGGCCATCCCACCAACGGCGCCCTATGGGCCAAGGTCAACGGCGAGGTCCGCCAAACCGGAGACCTGAACCAGATGATCTGGAAAGTTCCCGAAATGATCGCCTATCTCTCCCGCTTGTTCGAGCTACGTCCGGGCGATCTGATTTTTACAGGAACTCCGGCAGGCGTCGGCGCGGTCATTGCCGGTGACCGGATCGAAGCCAGCATCGAGGGGATCGACGCAATTCACGTCAACGTCGTCGAACCACGGTCCTGAACGCTCTGCCACGGTGGGAGGTTCTACCGCCCGCCGTATCACCTTTTTGGCGACGTGTTCGGGTTTGCCGCGATGCTTGGTTTTGGCGAGGTCTTCGAGTTTCGCTTCGGACATCGAGGCAAACATTTCCTTCGAGGCCCCGCGCAATTCGCCTTTCTTCGTGTCGCCCCGCTTGGCTGAAAGCGCCGCGCCTGCGGCTTTCTGTTGGGCTTTGGACTTTGCGGGCATGGAATCTTCCTCTGCCTGATGAGGCGGCGCGGGACAATCCCGCGCCGCCGTCATTTCTGCCGGATCAGTGGTGATGCTCTGGCATCCGCTTCAACTCATCCTTGCTGTATCGCGTCACGGCATGAACTGTGCCACTCAGATCGCGCATCAGATCAAGATCGCGCAACGCGAGCGCGACCGGTCTTGCTCCGATCCCGAGGATACCGCCCACTTCGACAATGGCCTGACCATCCGGTCCCGAGCCATGCAGATGCGAAATAGCGCCGACTTTTTCATCATCCGGCCCATAAACCGCAGCGCCATCCAATATCGCGTCGGTCAGTTCCTCCGCGCGAAGGCGGTCATGCAATGCGTGGTCCATTTTCAGGTCCTCCTGACTGGTTTCAGCATGCAGAACCAACGTAACCGCGCTGGCCCTGTTCCCCCGCCTCAAGGCGACGTGATCGAAGGACGGAAGACTTAGCTATCGCTTGCAGGAACCATTCCGGTCCGCTCAAGCCAGTCCGAGAACAGCCTTGGCCATCCCGCGACCGGCAGATCCTGCGCACCTTTGATGCCAAAACCATGGCCGCCATCGCGATAGATATGCATCTCGGCTTTCACACCCGCATTGCGCAATGCCGAATAGTACCGGATCGCGTTTTCGGTCGGAACGGCGGGGTCATCATCGGCAAAGACAATGAAGGTTTCGGGAACTTCGCTTGTTACGTGCAGCTCGGGTGAATAGGCGTCCTTCTGTTCACGCGTGGGTGCATCGCCCAGCAACGCTTTGCGCGAACCTTCATGCACCTTGTCGTCCTGCATCGTGACGACCGGATAGATCAACGCCGAAAAATCCGGACGTGCCGACACCTGATCGACAGCGTCAATCGGAGCATAGACCTTGCGATCAAATCCGACCGAAAGCGATGCGCCCAGATGGCCCGCCGCCGAGAAGCCAAGGAAGCCGACACGGGCCGGATCTAGCCCCCATTCCTGCGGATGCTGGCGAACAAGCCGGACTGCCCTTTGTCCATCGGCCAATGGAGCATCGGCAGCATTGTCATGACCCTCTCCGGGCAGGCGGTAGGCCAGAAGGAATGCCGTCACGCCTTGCGCCGCCAATGCCTGCGCGATTTCGATCCCTTCCTTGTCCAGAACGACGCGTTGATACGAGCCCCCCGGCGCAATGATCAACGAGGTTCCGTTCGGTTTCTCGGGCAGGAACGCGGTCAGCGAGGGCTCGGCAATGCCCATCAACGCACGGTCGGCGCGAAACAGGGATTTGCTGCGGTCGACGATTTGCTCCTGCAGATCAGGCGGAGTTCCTGCCGGACGCTCCGGCCAGAGATTGAGGCGTTGTTCATGCGCTAAAGGCTCGGCCATCACCGGCCCTGCCATGACGAAAGCTGCCGCGAAAACTGCATGCAAAAACCCTCGTGGAAAAAGAAATTCCATGTTTCCTCCGTTAGTTAAGATCCTGCTCCCGAGGGTTGAAAGCTGACATGCCAGACAAGGTGTTTCAATCATAGATGTATGGTTCCGGGAACATTCGGGGCCGTTTCGTGCTTGTTCCGGATCCGCAGCAACGTTGAGCCCTCATGTCCCGAGAACCCGCATTTTCACTTGGCATCGAAGAGGAATATCTGCTGGTCGATGCCGAAACCGGCGCACTTCGCGATGCCCCCGACGCGCTGATGGCTGCTTGTAAGGCCGAACTCGAGGATCAGGTCAGCCCGGAGTTCCTGCGCTGCCAGATCGAGATCGGCACACCGGTTTCCGCGAACATCCTTGAAGCAAGAAGCCATCTCGCACGTTTGCGCGGCACAATCTCGCGGCAGGCCACCGAGTTCGGGCTTGCTCCTATTTCCTCGGCCTGCCATCCGCTCGCCGACTGGCGCGATCAGGATCATACCGACAAGGACCGCTACAATCGTCTGTCGCAAGAAATGCGCGGGATGGCCCGCCGCATGCTGATCTGCGGTATGCATGTGCATGTCGGTATCGACGATCAGGATCTGCGCATCGACCTGATGAACCAATTCAAGTATTTTCTACCACACTTGCTGGCAATCTCGGCTTCCAGCCCATTTTGGCAAGGCGAGGAAACCGGCCTCGCCTCGTATCGCACGACTGTCTTTGCGGGCTATCCACGGACGGGCCTACCGCCTGATCTGGGAAGCTGGAACGAGTTCGACCGCTCGGCCAGGGCTTTGTCGGATCTGGAAATCATCAGGGACAGCAGCGAGATCTGGTGGGATCTAAGGCCTTCGGCGCGGTTCCCGACCCTTGAAACGCGGGTTTGCGACGCATGCCCACGATTGGCCGATACCATCACTTTGGCAGCGTTGATTCAGGCGAGTTTACGAATGCTGTGGCGGTTGTCACAGCGCAACATGCGTTGGCGACAATATGATAATTTCCTGCTGGGCGAGAATCGCTGGCGTGCATTGCGCCATGGTTTGGCTAAAGGGCTGATCGACTTTGGCGGCGGCGAGATCAAACCGCATGACGTCCTTGCCGAGGAATGGTTGGCAATGATCGCCGAGGATGCCGATCAGCTTGCCTGCCAACCCAACGTGGCGCGCCTGCGCGAGATTGTGGCACATGGCAATTCGGCAGATCGACAGCGCGCGGTTTTCGCCTCGGCCACGGCAGCGGGCGCCAACCGCGACGAGGCGCATCGTGCCATCGTCATGCACCTGATCGAGGAGTTCCGCGAGGGGCTATAGTCACTTGGCGATAAGAAGCTCGATGCCGCGCGCCTCGAATTCTTTCGCATCCGCGTCCGATATTCCGTCATCAGTGATGAACGAATGGACGACCTCAAGTGAGCCGAGCCGCGTGAACGAGCTTTTATTGATCTTGGTGCTATCTGCGACCAGATAGACGCGCGAAGCAGCGCGGATCATCGCCTCTTTCAGTTGCAGATCGGCGAAACTGGGATAGGTCAGTCCAGCATCCAAGGCGACGCCCGCGGTGGCAAGGAACAGCTTTCCGGCAAAGATATTGCGGAAATATTCGACCGACTTATCGCCCGACAGCGACAACGTCGGAGCCTTGAATTGACCGCCGGGCATATGGACCTCGAACCCAGGCACGGCGCCCATCACAATCGCGATGTTCAGGGCGTTGGTGATGACCGTCAGGTTCTTGCGGTTGACAAGGCGCGTGGCAACCTCGGTGGTAGTGGTTCCTGCGTCAAGGATCAGCGTTTCGCCATCCTCGACCAGACTTGCAGCCAATGCACCAATGCGGCGCTTTTTGTCCATGTTTTCCTGATGATGCAACATGAGGCTTTCGACCTGCGACGGGGCCGAGTTCAAATAGGCCCCACCATGCTCACGCGTAATGAAGCCTTCGTTCTCCAGCCGCTCAAGATCCTGACGGATCGTCGCCTCCGACACCTGAAACGCCGAAGCAAGTTCGCGCACACGGGCCGCACCCTCTTCCTGAATCCATTCCAGAATGCGGCGGCGGCGGGGCTCGGACAAAAGGCCGATCATGGTCTCATCTCGCGTGATCTCGGGCTTTTGCTGCACTTGGCGGCTCCGCGGGGAATTAGGGTCTTTCGGTCGGGGGGCTTGTAGTGCATCCCCGACCGCTTGGCAAAGCGACCGTCACGAGGTCCGCGCGGCGGCCGCGGCCTCTTGTTGTAGGGCGACACGGGCCTGAAGGCGGCTTTGCGCCTGATCGATCACGACGGCTGCAATGATCACCAGACCCTTGATGACAGTCTGCCAGAAGGAGGACACCCCCATCATGATCAGCCCGTCCGACAGAATGCCGATCACGAATGCCCCGACAATCGTGCCGCCGATCCGCCCGCGCCCGCCCGACATCGAAGTCCCGCCAAGAACCGCAGCGGCAATGGCGTTCAATTCGAAGGTCTCGCCGGTGGCCGGATGACTGGCCTGCAACTGGCTCGCGATGATCAGCCCGACCAGCGCCGCGCAGAAGCCCGAAAAGACATAGACGAACAGCTTGACGCGGTTAACCTTGACGCCCGACAGCGCTGCACCGCGTTCGTTGCCACCGACAGCATAGATATGGCGGCCAAGTGGGGTGCGGCTGGCGATATACGCTGCCAAAGCGGCAACGACGATCAGCATCCAGATCATGAAGGGCAGACCAAGCAGGTTTCCGGTGCCGATATAGGGAAAACTTGCCGAGCCATATTCGGCATTGCCCGAAAGGTTCGGGAAGGTCCGCCCCCCCGAGGACAGCAGCGCCGCTCCGCGTGCGACATAAAGTGTGCCAAGCGTGGCGATAAAGGGCGCGACGTTCAGTTTTGTGATCAGAAGCCCGTTTATCAGCCCGACCAGCATGCCGACGAGAACGGTCAATAGTCCAATCTCGAACGTGTTGAACTGTAACGAATAACCGATACCCAAAGCGCCCAGATCAATGCCGTTCAGCACCAGCCAGCCAGCCACCATACCGCAAAGCCCGACGATCGAACCCACCGAAAGATCGATCCCTCCGGTGATGATGACAAAGGTCATGCCGATGGCCAGAAAGGCATTCAGCGCCACGTGTTTCGAGATGATAACCGCATTCGCGGTGGTCAGAAAGTTCGGCGCATTGATGGCGAAGAAGGCAAAAACAAGGATCAGAGCGACAAAGGTCCGCATCTTCAACAGCAGCAAAAGCGCGCTTGTCCCCGGAGAAATCGCGTGGCTTGCAGTGGCAGAAGGGGTGGCGGCGCTCATGCGGCGGGCTCCTTGACGGGGGCGGTGGCGGCAATCACGGCTGCGGCGTCGGTGCCGCTTTCAAACATGCCGGTGATGCGGCCATCGGCCATGACAATAATGCGGTCTGAAAGGGCAAGCACCTCGTCCAGATCCGATGTGACGAACAGGATGCCAAGTCCCTCGGCGGCAAGGCGGCGCATGGTGCGGAAAACCTCGGCCTTGGCGCCAATGTCGATCCCGCGCGAGGGCTCGTCCATCAGCAGGATCTTGGGATCGGTCATCAGCGCCTTGCCGATGACGACCTTTTGCTGGTTACCGCCCGACAAACTGGAGACTGGGTTTTCGGGACTGGCGACCTTGATTGTCAGGTTCTTGACGAACTCGGCAGCGGTTTTCGCTTCGGCCTTCAGGTCGAGATGGAAGAATTTGGCAAAGCGGGGCAACGCCGACAGCGTCAGGTTTTCCCGAATGGCCATGATCTGCACAAGGCCGTCACGTTTGCGATCCTCGGGGATCAAGGCGATGCCACGCGCGATCCGGCCCGTCACATCCTTTTCGGTCAGCGGCTTTCCCTCGACGAAAAAGCGCCCGCCGGAATGGGGATGCTGGGCCATGATGCATTCCAGAAACTCGGTGCGTCCCGCGCCCATCAATCCGTACAGACCGACAATCTCTCCGGACCGGACCGAAAGCGATACGTGATCGACCGCATAGCCACCGCCGGGACGCGGAAGGGAAACCTCCTCGGCGCGAAAGACTTCATCACCGAAATTGGCGGGCTCGGTGCGACCGAATTCCTTGGAACTGTCGCCGATCATCGCGCGCACGATCCACGGAATATCGACCCCCTGCATCGGACGCGAGCCGGTAATCTCGCCATCGCGCAGCACGGTGATATAATCGCCGATACGGATCAGTTCCTCCAGCCGATGGCTGATATAGACGATGCCGACGCCATGGGCCTTGAGATCGGCGATGACGCGGAAAAGCACCTCGACCTCGGCGGCGGACAGGGCCGAGGTCGGCTCGTCAAGGATCAGGATTTCTGCGTTCTGCGCCAGTGCTTTAGCAATCTCGACGATCTGCTGCTGACCGATCCGCAGGTTACCCAACGGCGTGTCGGGATGGATCGGCTGTTCCAGCCGCTTCATCAGCTTGGCGGTTTCGGCCCGCTGATACTCGCGGTCGATATCGACGCCCGCACGGGTCGGCTCGCGCCCGATGAAGATGTTTTCTGCAACCGTCAGGTTCGGGAACAGGTTCAGTTCCTGAAAGACGATGCCGATGCCCTGTGCCACCGCGTCCGCCTTGGAGTGGAAATCAACCACCTTGCCGTTGCGGGTGATCTCGCCCTCGGTCAGGGATTCAACGCCGGCGATGACCTTCATCATCGTCGATTTACCGGCGCCATTCTCGCCCACAAGCACATTGACCGCGCCCATGCGCAGATCAAAGTCCACCTCTTTCAACGCGCGTGTGCCGGGATAAACCTTGACGCCGCCGCGAATGGTCAGACCTATCGGATGCCCCTCGCTCATGGTTTCATCTCAAGGGTGATCGGGCTGACGAGCCACGCCTCGGAGGCCGAACGGATGGCTATGACGCCAGTGAAAGCAGCGGTCTTGCCGATCGGATCGCCATCAGGGATCTGAACCGAGGCCGTCGCGACATCGTTCAGGGCGCGGCCAAGCTTGGCGAATTCGATCTGGTCGCGGAAATTGGTGAAGTCGTAGAAAGGCGAGAAGTCCCGCAAAGCCGTACCCTTGACCACAGGGCCAAGTTGCAGCGTCACATCGGACGCACCATCGGCGTCAGTATCCAGCCCCAAAGTGCGGGCGCGGCTTTCAAGATTGGCCTCGACCACCTTGCCTTCGCCCTTGACCGCAAAGTTCCACGCAGCGCCTGCGCCGGAACCGGCTTTGCCATGAGCCTTGCCCGCTGCCTCCAGACCGCTTGCGACGGCGGCACGCAGATCAGCGACCGGCAGAGCTTTTTCGTTGATGGTTGGAACCAGCTTGGGCTCCCATGTCTCGGCCAGCAAATTCTGGATGCGGGCGTCGTCGCCGCTGGCATCGGCCGCCGGGGCCTTTTCGTCCGCAGTTTGCGTCTTCACGATCTTGCAACCGCTCAGCCCGAAGGCCGCGACCAGACAGGCCGCAGTCAGGAGGATGCGTGTCATAACGGGTCTCACCAGATCAAAAAGACCCGGCACGGGCGATCCCGCACCGGGTCATAGTCGTCATTTCAGCGCGAAGGTTTCCAGTTTCGAGGCGTTATCGGCATTGATCAGGATACAATCCATCAACTGCTTTTCCTCGACTCCGGTCGCGCCGGTTTTCAGGAATTTGTCAGCCTGCTCGACCGCCAACTGGGCCTGATCATAGGCCGGCTGCAGCACGGTGGCTTTGATCCCGCCCTTGGCAATCGAGTCGCGCACGTCGTTCGAGCCATCGAAACCGACGACAATGACATCGGTGCGGCCAGCAGCCTCAAGCGCGGCCCATGCACCCATGGCCATGGTGTCGTTGCCCGAGATCACGCCCTTGATGCCCGGATTGGCCTGAAGCATCGACTCCATGACCGTATAGGCCTCGGTCTGCGACCAGTTGGCGGTCTGCTGCGCGACCATCTTCAGATCGGGATACTGGTCGATCACATCGTGATAGCCCTGCGAGCGGATACCGGCATTGGTGTCCGATTCCTTGCCCAGCAGTTCCGCGTACTCGCCCTTTTCGCCCATCAGCTTGACGAATTCCTCGGCCCCAAGCTGCGCGCCTTGGTAGTTGTTCGACACGATCTGCGACACGGCAACGCCCGAAGCGGTGATCTCGCGGTCGATCAGGAAGCTCGGGATACCCGCATCCTTGGCCTTCTGCACGGCGGCAACCGAAGCATCGGCACCGGCATTGTCCAGAATGATCGCCTTCACCTTGGCGGCAATCGCGCTGTCGAACAGTTGCGACTGCTTGTTGGCATCGTCGTCATGGACCAGAATCATTGCCTCATAGCCAAGTTCCTTGGCTTTGGCGGCAGCACCGTCGGCCTCGGCCTTGAAGAACGGGTTGTCATGGCTGGGCGTGATAATAGCGATGCTATCAGCAGCGGCAGCCAAGGACGGCAATGCGCCTGCCATGGCCAAAGCCATTGCGGACACCAGAATACGGCGTTTGAAATTCATCTTTCTCTCCCTGTTGCCGCGCAAAGGCAGCGACTCCTCTGCGCTATTCCTGCGACTTGTTGGCATTTCCAGTCAAGTGTTTTCGTTTCCTGCGGTTTCGTTACCGCAAACGAAAGCCCATTTCGCTGCTACGCAGCATCCATACTCGCAAATGCAGCAACAATCACTGAGCCATACTGTCGCAGTTCGTGGAAACAAGCGGGGCTTGCGTGAACGAGGCCACTCGGATTAAAAACGCAGTAATCGAAAACAAACGAAACAATTTCGATTGATCGCATGAGGGGTGCGGTCTCTGTTCGGAGGCGACACATGACGCTAACCATCCGCCGCAAGGTCACTCTTGGCGTGGTCATCGGAAGTCGGGCGTTTTTCAGCCCTGCTCCATGCAAGGCTGCGCGCGATGAGGTTCTGGCCCAGCTTGAGCGACTTGGCATCGACGCAATTACCCTGCCCTTTGAGGCCACCGCCAATGGCGCGGTCCAATCCATCCCGGATGCCGAGCTTTACGCCGCGCATTTCAAGGCCAATCGCGACCGCATCGACGGTCTGGTGATCTGCCTGCCGAACTTCGGCGACGAAATCGCCGTGGCCGAGTTGGTCAACCGCGCCAAGCTCGACGTGCCGATTCTGCTGCAGGCCTCGAATGACGAAACCGACAAGGTATCCGTGGCCGAACGTCGCGACGCCTTCTGCGGCAAGCTGTCGGTCTCGAACAACTTCTGGCAATACGGTATACCGTTCACGGAAACGACGAACCACACCTGCGACACTTGGGGTGAGGAGTTCGGCCACGATCTGGACCGCTTCGCCCGCGTCTGCCGCACGGTGAAAGGGCTGAAAAACGCCCGCATCGGTTCGATCGGTGCCCGCACCGGCGCGTTCCAGACCATGCGTTACTCGGAAAAGCTGCTGCAGGCCTCGGGCCTGACGGTTGTCACCGTTGACCTGTCCGAGATGATGGGCGCGGCCGGCGCGATCCCGGATGGCGATCCGGACCTGCTGGCCAAGATGGAAAAGATCAAGGCCTACGGCACGATCCCGGCGCATATTCAGGAAAGCCAGATCGTCAAGCAGGCGAAATGGACCCTCGCGGTGAACCGCTGGATCGAGGAAAACGGCTGCGATGCCTCGGCGATCCAGTGCTGGCGCTCGCTGCAGGACAATTTCGGCTGCGCCACCTGCGTCACCATGTCGATGATGGGCGAAGAGCTGATGCCCTCGGCCTGCGAGGTCGACGTGATCGGCGCGGTCTCGATGTATGCGCTGGCTCTGGCCTCGGGCGCGCCGCCGGCGCTGCTCGACTGGAACAACAACTACGGCTACGAGCAGGATCTTTGCGTCTGCACCCATTGCGGCAACTATCCGAAAAGCTTCATCGGCGACACGCCCGAGATTTCCGAGCTGGACGTGCTGGGCGCGACCATCGGCAAGTCGAAATGCTTCGGCGCGGTCAAGGGCAAGGTGAAGCCCGGCCCGATGACCTATTTCCGCCTGTCCACCGATGACCGTCTGGGCCGGATGAAATGCTATCTGGGTCAGGGCGAGTTCACCGACCACCCCTTCCCGATGGATGGCGGCATTGCCGTGACCCGCGTGCCGAACCTGCGCAAGCTGATGCGCTTCGTCAGCCAGAACGGCTTCGAGCATCACGTCGCCATGGTCCGCGGCCACCACGCCGATGTCGTCGAGGAAGCCGTGACCCGCTATCTCGGCTGGCCGATCTACCACCATGAGGCTGAACCCGAGCCCCAGCTTTTCTTTCCCAACCGCTTCTGATGCGAGGGTGACATGACACTTGCAAACGACACTGCCGCGGTCATCCGCGAAAAGGCGCTCTGGATGCGCCGCACCGCCTTCCGCATGGTGCATGAGGCGCAGCTGGGCCATCCCGGCGGCGACTTCTCGGCCATCGACGTGATGGCGACGCTGTATTTCGGCGTGATGAATTACGACCCGGCCAAGCCCGACTGGGCCGGGCGCGACCGTTTCATCATGTCCAAGGGCCATGCGACCGGCGCGCTTTACACCGCGCTTTGCGCCGCCGGCTACTACCCCGAGGACTGGCTGAAAACTTACATGCAGCCGAAATCGCTGCTGAACGGCCACCCGAACCGCAACTACCTGCCGGGGATCGAAACCAATACCGGTCCTCTGGGCCACGGCTTCCCGGTCGCCCTTGGCATCGCGATCGCGGGCCAGATCTCGGGCGCGGATTACCGCACCTTCGTTCTGACCGGCGACGGCGAGCAGCAGGAAGGCTCCAACTGGGAGGCCGCGATGACCGCCGGCCACCGCAAGCTGGAAAACCTGACCCTGATCATCGACCGCAACCGCTTGCAGCAAGGTCAGGGGACCGAGCAGACCGCGGGTCTTGACCCGCTGGACGACAAGTATCGCGCCTTCGGCTTCCATGTCGAAATGGTCGATGGCCATGACGTGGACGCGCTGCTGGCGGTTCTGTCCGCATCGCCGAAAGGTCGCGGCAAGCCGCTTTGCGTGATCGCCAATACCGTCAAGGGCAAGGGCGTCTCATTCATGGAGAACCAGGCCAGCTGGCACCACGGCGTCCCGAATGCCGAGCAATTTGCAAAAGCCATGGAGGAACTGGTCTGATGGCTGCTCCCGCCCCCACCAAAGCCGGTCTGCGCGATTGCCGCGACGCATGGTCCGCGACCCTGATCGAACTGGCCGAGAAGGACCCGCGCATCGTCGCCGTGGTCAATGACTCGGTCGGCTCGTCGAAACTTGGCGGCTTCCAGAAGCAATTCCCCGAGCGCCTCGTCAATGTCGGCATCGCCGAGCAATGCATGGTCGGCGTCGGCGCGGGTCTTGCCAATGGCGGCAAGGTTCCCTTCGTCTCGGCGGCGTCCTGTTTCCTGACCGGTCGCTCGCTCGAGCAGGTCAAGGCCGATGTGGCCTATGCCAATTTCAACGTAAAGCTGGTCGGGCAATCCTCGGGCATCGCTTACGGCGAGCTTGGCGCGACGCACCACTCGATCGAGGATTTCGCTTGGCTGCGTCCGTTGACGAACATCACCGTGATCGTCCCGGCTGACGCATGGGAAACCGCCGAGGCGGTGAAATGGGCCGCCGAGCACGAAGGTCCGGTCTATCTGCGCCTGTCGCGGATGCCGGTGCCGGATCTGGCCGTCGAGAACCGCGTCTTCCGCCCCGGCAAGGCCGAGGTGCTGCGCGCGGGCAATGACGTGACGCTGATCGCCAATGGCACGATCTCGCATATTGCGCTGGCCGCTGCCGATCTGCTGGCAGCCGAGGGGATCAATGCCCGCGTGCTGAATATGGCGACGCTGAACCCGCTGGACGAAGAAGCCGTGCTGGCCGCAGCCGAGGAAACCGGCGCGATCGTCACCGCCGAGGAAGCCTCGGTCCGTGGCGGTCTGGGCGGTGCGGTGGCAGAACTCACCTCGGCCCATCGTGCGGTCCCCGTCGAGCGCGTGGGCTTCCCGGGCTTCCTGCCGACCGGCTCGGTCGAATGGCTGTTCAAGGAATACGGCCTGTCGCCCGAAGGCATCGCCGAGCGCGCCAAAGCCGCCATGGCACGGGCTGGCAAGTGAGCGCAGCGCCGCTTGTTCTGGCGATCGATCAAGGCACGACCAACACCAAGGCGGTGCTGGTCGATGCCTCGGGTCGCATCAATGCCCGCGCCTCGGCTCCGCTGACGACCAGCTATCCCAATCCCGGCTGGGCCGAGCAATCGGCCGAAGCGATCTGGGACAGCGTTCGCAAGGTCATCGCAGAACTCGCGCCGCAAGCGGGTGGCGTGGTCGCCATCTCGCTCGCGAACCAGCGCGAGACGCTGGTGCTGTGGGACGCGGAAACCGGCAAGCCCGTCGCTCCGGCGATCATCTGGCAATGCCGCCGCAGCGCTGCGGATTGCGCCCGTCTGCATGCCGAGGGCCATGACACCCGCGTGGTCGAACTGACCGGTCTTGGTATCAACCCGCTTTTCCCGGCCTCCAAGCTGGGCTGGGCGATGCGCAATATCCCGGGCGTCGCCGATCTGGCCGCGCAAGACCGCCTGCGGGCTGGCACGGTGGATGCTTGGCTGCTGTGGAACCTGACCGGAGGCGCAAGCTTCCTGACCGACCATTCCAACGCTTCGCGCACACAGCTTTTCGACACGGACAAGCTGGAATGGAGCGCAGAGCTTTGCGAACTCTTTGGCGCACCGATCGGTGCCCTGCCCCGCCCCGTCGCCTCGGATGCCGAGTTCGGCCTGACGGCTGATGGGGCGACCGCCCTGCCCGCGGGAATCGCGATCCGCGCGATGATGGGCGACAGCCATGCCGCGCTTTACGGCCATGGCGTGCGCGCCCCCGGTCCGGTCAAGGCAACCTTCGGCACGGGTTCCTCGCTGATGACCCTGACGCCACAGCGCACGGCCTCGCGCCACGGCTTGTCGGGCACCATCGCATGGAGCGACCGCAACGGCACCGCCCATGCGCTCGAAGGGAACATCACCGTCTCGGCTCAGGCCGCCGCCTTCATGGCGGGCCTTCTTGGCACCGGCAATGCACAGGCTCTGTCAGATCTGGCCCAGACGGTCGAAAGCGCCGAAGGGGTCGCCTTTGTTCCGGCTCTGGCGGGACTGGGCGCGCCGCATTGGGACGACAAGGCCACGGGGCTTGTCACCGGCATGACGCATGGCACCAAGCCCGCGCATCTGGCCCACGCGACCTTCGAGGCCATCGCACAGCAGATCGCGGACGTTTTCGCTGCGATGGAGCTGGATGTCGGCCACCCGCTGGCGGATCTTCGCGCCGACGGAGGTGCCTCGGGCAATGCCTTCCTGATGCAGCTTCAGGCCGACCTGCTGGACCGCCCGGTCCTGCGCGCCGAGGTCGAGGAGGTGGGCGCTCTTGGTGCCGCCGCCATGGCCTTTGCCGCCTTGGGTCATCCCGCCCAAGTGGCCGAAGAAAGCACCACGCGCTTTGCACCCAACATGGCCCCTGCCACGCGCGAAAACCTGCGTGACGTCTGGGCCAAGGCAATTGCCCGCGCCCGTGCATGATCTTGCGGCAGAGGGATTTTTTACCCTCTGCCGCGCTGCGGCACATTGAAGTCCCGAACCTGCGTTGCTATGTCGCAGGTATTCTCAGGGCGGGGTGCGATTCCCCACCGGCGGTGACAGCCCGCGAGCGCCCCTGCATTGCAGGGGGTCAGCAGATCCGGTGAAATTCCGGGGCCGACGGTATAGTCCGGATGGAAGAGAACCGCGAAGATCCCGGCCCTTGGGCCGGGTCGTCGAGGCTGATGCCTTGGGACCTGAAGCAACTGACCGCAGGGGTCCTGAATACTATGACGAAGACGACCAAATCCCCCCGTATCGCTTTCATCAAGGCACGCTGGCACGCCGATGTCGTGGACCGCGCCCATGAAGGCTTCCTTGCCGAGGCAGCAAAGCTGATCCCCGGTGCCGTCACCGACGCCTTCGACGTACCCGGCGCCTTCGAGATGCCGCTGCTCGCCAAGAAGCTCGCCCAGACCGGCCGTTATGACGCAGTCGTCGCCGCTGCTTTGGTGGTCGATGGTGGCATTTATCGCCACGACTTCGTGGCCGCCGCCGTGGTCAACGGCTTGATGCAGGCGGGCATGGAAACCGGCGTGCCGTGCTTTTCGGTCTCGCTGACGCCGCACAACTATCAGGAAACCGATCTGCACACGGGCTTCTTCCGCGAGCATTTCGTCAAGAAAGGCGCCGAGGCCGCCAACGCTGTCGCGCAGATGATCGCGCTGGAAGCCTCGCTGGCTGACGTCGATCAAAGCGCCGCTGCCTAAGTTCGTGTCGCCGGGCGAATTCGTCTGGCGACATTTCCCGCCCTTCCCGCTACCTTGACCCACAAATCGGCAGTTCCGAGGGGAAGCGTATGGGTTGGAGCGCGGCTCAATACTCGAAATTTCTGGACGACCGAACGCGGCCCGCCCGTGATCTTTTGTCGGCAGTACCGCTTCAGTCACCGGCGCATATTGTCGATCTGGGATGCGGTCCGGGAAACTCGACCGCCCTTCTGACAGATAGGTACCCGCAAGCGCGGGTGGTCGGTGTCGATTCAGACCCCGACATGATCGCGGCAGCACAGAAAGCCCTGCCGGCCTGCGAGTTCGCGAAAGAACGGATCGAGACGTGGCGGTCGCCTGTCCCTGCGGACCTGATCTTTGCGAATGCCTCGTTGCAATGGGTGGACAATCACGAGACGTTGTTTCCCGAACTTCTGGACCAGATCGCGCCCGGCGGCGTTCTGGCCGTGCAAATGCCGGATAATCTGGATGAGCCGTCGCATCGCGCGATGCGTCAGGTGGCATCGAACCCACGCTGGGAGTCACGACTGGCCAAGGCCAACGCCCGCCGTCAGCCGTTGATTGCGCCACATACCTTGTATGGCCTGCTCCGCGAGAAGGTCGCGCGGCTGGATATCTGGCGGACGACATATCACTTCGAACTCGCAGGGATTGACGCCATCATCGAGTGGTTCAAAGGTTCGGCACTAAGGCCTTATCTTGAGGCCCTAACTCCGGAGGAAGCTGCCGATTTTCTGTTGGCCTACCGTGAGTTGATCGCGCCTTCCTACCCCGAGAGCGATGGAATGACGCTGCTACCCTTCCCGCGCTATTTTTTCGTCGCGCAGCGTTAGGGTTACCGCTGTTCCGCAATCCGACGCGATGCTTGTCCGTCGCGTCATGCTCGCCTAGGGTCCGCCGGAAAGTGAACAGGAGTCCCAGATGATCACGCTTCAATCCGGCAGCTATCGCCTTACCGTCGCCCCCGAATATGGCGCGACGATCCTGTCTGCCGAATGGCTGGGGCGAGATGAGTGGAAGCCGGTGCTCGAGCCTTTGGCATCTCCAGAGAACGGACTGAAAGCAGGCTGCTTCGTCATGGCACCATTTGCCAATCGTATTGACCATGGCCACTTCTTTTTTGACGGGAAAAGCTTCCAGCTTCCCATCAACAATATCCCTGAAGACATGGCCATTCACGGATTTGCCCGTAATCATGTCTGGAAGGTCACCGAGCAAGCCGCAGACCATGTGCTACTTGTGCTTGATCTGAACGAGCCGAGCTTGCCATGGCAGTTCACTTTGGTGCAACAGATCTCGATTGCTGCAGATGGTATCAAGGTTGCGCTCCACATCACCAACCTTGGTGATGCGCCAATGCCATTTGGCTTTGGGCTGCATCCGTGGTTTCCTAAACCCGCCGAAACCTACCTGAGTTTTGCATCGGACGGAGCACATACCCGCGATGCGCGCGGGCTGCCGCTGCCTGATTTGCACCCCGTGCAAGGGATGTCCGAAAACGATCAGAAAGCACTGGATGGTTTGCCATGGTTTGACGCCTGCATCGGAGGCTGGAATCCCCGCAAGGCCGTGCTTCGCTGGCCTGAATACGAGGTCGCCCTGAGCGCCTCGGGCGCGTTACGCCACCTGCATGTCTATAATCCCGATGATCGTCCGGTCGTTTGCGCCGAGCCGGTCAGCCATCTGCCTGACGTCATCAATCGGCCCGAATTGGGTGAGGACGCGCAAATGACAGTGCTGGCACCCGGCGAAACTCTGTCCGGGAAAATGCATTTGGCGGCGCGACCGATAGGCTAGGCACGGTCAGGGCCACGCCGCGTAGCTTGTTGTGGCGTTAGGTCGGCGCGAAAGTGCGCCCATCCGGTGGGCGCGCGGCGAAAGGCCCGTCATGCGTTTGAAAAATCTGCTGAAATAGGCGGGGTCGCCGAATCCGAGCGTCTCGGCGATCTCGCTGATCTGAAGCGCAGTCTGGTCAAGTAACCGGATCGCCTCGGCCGCAAGGCGCTGGTTGATGAACTCCATCGGTGAGCGCCCTGTCGCGCGGCGGATGGCCGTGTTCAGGCGGTCCGGACTGACACCCAAAAGCCGGGCATAATCGGCAACGGACCAGTGCTGGCGCGCGTGCAGTTCGACCAGATGCGCAAATCCACGCACGACGCTGCGTGGAGTGGGACGCGAAATGTGGTTCAAAGAGGTGGCCAAACGCCAGACTTCGATCAGAAGCAGCGCCAGATGGTGGCGGACCACTTCATGCGCGCCGGGCGCGTGGTTGCGCAATTCCGCCTCGATCGAGGTCAGCATTGCAGTCAATCTGGACGCCTCCGGTTTTCCGATCCCTGCCCCAATGATCGGTCTTGCGATGGCATCGCGCACGGGAACAAACAGCGCCCCGTTTGGCATGGCTGACGCGAGAATGGTATCGTCGGCAGACAATGCCCCCCCTTCCGCCCCCGCCTCGAACAGGATGGAGCCAGTCTCTCCGGCGGGAACAAAGGTGATCGAGGGGGCATCCAGCATCACGGAATATTGGCCAAGGCGGATACTGCCGCTGCCCGAAACCAAAACAAAAATCCGATTGCGCCTGCCCCTGAACGTCCATTCGTTGCGCAACAGGCTGCCGACGAACAGTTGGGCCTCGACAGAGTGAGGTACAGATGGAGCGCTGATTTGGCTGACGGACATAAAATCAACATGCCATGACCCGTGAAAAGTGCAAGTTTCTCTTGTAAAAGTCTATTCTTACGCCATTCGCATGGGCGTATCGTTTCCCGAACCAGACAGACCGTGGGGGGAGCCATGTCTTCTGGGCGGAGGGCCCGCGCCAAGCGGGCAATGAGGAGGAGACGTCATGATCAGCTTGAAACGCAGGGATATCCTGCGCTCGGGTGTTGCTGCCGCTGCTTTTGTCAGCAGTATTGGCCGGAGTTGGGCGCAAGACCGAAAGTCCGTCCGCATCGGCTATGCCATTTCCAAGACCGGACCCAATGCAGGGGGTGCAGGTATCACGACCCTGCCGAATTACCTTCTTTGGGCCAAGGAGGTGCAGGACGCGGGCGGATTGGAGTTACCCGACGGCAGCCGCCTGCCCCTTGAAGTGGTCGAATATGACGACCGCTCCTCGGCCGAAGAGGTCGTCCGCGCCGTTGAACGGTTGGCAAACGAAGACAAGGTCGATTTCATCCTTGCGCCATGGGGTACGGGCTTCAATCTGGCCGCAGCACCTTTGTTTGACCGTTATGGCTTTCCGCAGCTTGCCGTTTCGGCGGTGACCGACAAGGCACCGCAATTCGTTCAGCGCTGGAAGAAAAGCTTCTGGATGCTCGGCGGCGGGCATGACTACGCAAAAGCACTCGCAACCATCATCGCCGAGGCATCCAAGGCCGGAACCTTGAACGGCAAAGTCGCCATGGTTTCCGTCGCCGATGGCTTCGGAATTGATCTGGTCACGGCCGCCCGACCCGCATTCCAAGCTGCCGCTCTCGAGATCGTCTATGACAAGACCTATCCAATCGGAACATCCGATTTCACGCCAATGATCAACGAGGCCAAGGCCAGCGGCGCGGATAGTTTCGTTGCATTCTCCTATCCGCCGGATACTTTCGCGCTGACCCAGCAGTCGCAGATCGCAGACTTCAATCCCAAGCTGTTGTACCTAGGTGTCGGGACAAGTTTTCCGGTCTATTCAAAGAATAACGGCGCAAACGCGACCGGCATACTCAGCCTTGGCGGGGTCGATCCGACGAGCGAAGCGAACGCGGATTATCGTACGCGCCACGAGGCAGCGACGGGAATTGCGCCGGATTACTGGGCCAGCGTGATCACCTACGCCAGCCTCCAGATGCTGCAAGAGGCCATTCGCCGCAAAGGTCTGGATCGCGAGGCGGTGGCTGCCGAGATCGCCAGCGGAAGCTTTGAAACGGTGCTGGGCGAAACGAAGTTGGAGGACAACCAGCTTCGCAAGATCTGGTGGGTCGGTCAGTGGCAGAATGGCAAATTCGTCGGCGTTGCCCCCGGCGATCATGCCGGTGCAAGCCCGCTGATCCTTCCGCGTCAGGCATGGCAAAAAGCTTGATTGCATCCCGCTGAAGCGCGGCCCGACCCGACCGGCTATCGTGGCCAACCGACCGAAAGGAAATGCAGATGCTCGTCACGGCCATTCTGTCCGGGCTGGTGCTGGGTGGGACTTACGCGCTTCTCGCGATGGGTCTGACGCTGCAATACGGAATCGCGAGGATCATGAATCTGGCCTATGGCGAGCTGATCATCGTGGCCGCATTTCTGGCCTATACCTTGTTCGCCACTCTCGGACTAAGCCCTGTCTGGACGCTGTTCATCGCAATTCCCGCCGGATTTGCTTTGGGTTGGGGCATCTACGGAGTCCTGATGCAGCCACTCGTTCGCCGCGCCCGAACGCCCGCTGGTCTGGAGATCGACTCGATCCTTGCCACATTCGGACTGCTTTTCGTGATCCAAGGGCTGCTGCTGGTAAGCTTCGGAGCAAATTTCACCAGCTACAGCTATCTGAATGTTGCTGTTGACGTGTTTGGAACGAAACTGGCCGCAAACCGGCTGATCGCACTGGCCTTGGCCGTCGTTCTGGGCGGGGCGATCTACTTCGCCCTGACCCGCACCTTATGGGGGACCGCACTTCGCGCGGTTTCGGTCTCGCCCGTATCCGCATCATTGGTCGGAATAGATGTCGACCGCGCAGCCCGTACCGCCTTCGCATTAGGAGGCGCGTTAGCTGCCGCGGGCGGGGTGGTGATCTCGATGTACCAGACTTTCACGGCGACATCCGGCGTGGTGTTCACGATGAAAGCGCTGATTATCGTCATCATGGGGGGCGTTGGAAACATCCTCGGCGCGCTATCTGCCGGGCTGGTCCTGGGTCTGGCCGAAACCTTGGTCGCGACCTATGTCGATCCGGGCCTGACACTGGCCACAACCTATGGTCTTTTCATTGCCATTCTACTGTGGCGTCCGACCGGACTGTTCGGGAGGGCGGCGCGTTGACCTCTCGTTTGCTGTGCCAGATCACGGGTTTCCTTACCATCATCATCGCACTGACCGCCCTACCCTTCTTTGTCGGTCCTTACACGATAACACTGATGATCGGCATGCTGGGCTATGTCGCTTTGGCCATCGCATGGGCAATGTTTTCAGGGCCGACACGCTATGTTTCGCTGGCAACCGTCGCGTTCTTCGGCATCGGCGCCTACGCCTGCGCGGTTTTCAACGAAAGCCTGCCCTATCCGCTGCTTCTGCTTGTGGCTGGCCTGATCGGTCTGGCCGTCGCGTTGGTCGTCGGGCTTGCCACTCTGCGTCTGGCCGGAGTCTATTTCGTCATCTTCACATTCGGGCTTGCCGAGCTGGTCCGGCAGCTTGTGACATGGTTCGAAGTCAATATCACCGGAACCTTGGGGCGCTACATCTTCCTTCCGGTCACGCCAGAGGGCATCTACTGGCAATTGTTGGCGCTTTCGGCCTTTGCCTTTGCCATCTCATGGCTGATCGGCCGGTCACGGCTGGGGCTGGCGTTAAAGGTCATCGGCGAAGACGAGGTCGTCGCCGCCCATTGCGGTATCGCCATCGCGCGGATCAAGCTGGCGTTGTTCGCCCTCAGCGCAGTCATCATGACACTGGTAGGCGCGATCCAGGCGCCCCGTTGGACCTATGTCGAGCCGTCGATCGCCTTCAATCCGACAATCTCGTTCCTGACCCTGATCATGGCGCTTCTGGGCGGAGCAAACAGGCTGATGGGGCCTATCATGGGTGCCGTGCCCCTGTTCTTGCTGTTTGAATGGCTTTCCGCCAATTTCCCGAACCACTACTCGATCATTCTGGGCTTGGTGTTCATCACGATCGTCTTTGTCCTGCCGAATGGTGTGCTGGATTTCGTCGAAAAGGGTTTGACCCACCGCATCACTGCTGCAGCAAAACCGGCCGAGGTCCAGAAATGAGCGCCTTGCTTGAAGTGTCCGGTCTGAGCAGACGTTTTGGCGGCTTGCTGGCAGTGAACGATGTGTCGTTCTCGGTCGGGCAAGGCGCAATTGTCGGGCTTCTGGGTCCGAACGGGTCGGGGAAGACCACCGTCCTGAACATGATCTCGGGGCACCTGCTTCCTTCGGGTGGCGATATTTCCCTGCATGGCAAGCGGATCTCGGGGCTGGGTGCCAGCCGCATCTCGAAGCACGGAGTCGCCCGGACGTTCCAACTGGTTCGCGCTTTACCCTCGCTGACCGTTGTCGAGAATGTCACGGTCGCGCTGGCCTTCGGACGGCAAAAGCTGTGGGGTGTCGCGGCACGTGAAAGGGCAATGGGCTTTCTCGATCAAGTCGGGCTGGCCCATCGCGCGGACCATCTGGCCGAAGACCTGACCTATATCGACCAGAAACGGATGGAACTAGCCCGCGCACTGGCCGCTGATCCAGAGTTGTTGCTGCTGGACGAATGGCTTGCCGGGTTGAACCCGACCGAATTGCAGTCGGGCATCGGATTGATCCGTTCGCTTGGCTCCAGCGGCATCACCATCCTGATGGTCGAACACGTCATGGAAGCTATTCGCGCGCTGTGCAGCCAATGCGTCATCATGAATGCCGGAGTGAAGATTGCCGACGCGCCGACTGCTGACGCCCTGTCCGACCCAGCCGTCATTACCGCCTATCTCGGAGAGCAACATGCTTGAGGTCCAGGGTCTCTCACTGCATTATGACCGCCATGTCGCGCTGGACAATGTATCGCTGAAGGTCGGCAAAGGCGAAACCGTTGTTATCCTTGGCGCGAATGGCGCCGGAAAATCCTCTCTTCTGAAAGGTATCGCAGGGCTTGTACGTCCGGCTGCCGGTTCCAGAATCAGATTCAACGGCATCCCTATCGAAACCGCCTCTCCGCATCATGTGCTGGAAACCGGCATAGCGCTGATCCCCGAGGGCCGCGGAGTTTTCGGCGATCTGACTGTATCCGAAAACCTTGCCCTTGGCGCATATGCGCGCCGCGCAAGGGATGAGCGGGAAACAAGTTTCGAACTGGTCTTCGGTCTGTTCCCTAGGCTTGCCGAACGTCGCCGGCAATTCGTCAACACCATGTCGGGTGGCGAGCAGCAGATGGTCGCGATAGGTCGCGCATTGATGTCACGGCCCGAATTGCTCATGCTCGATGAACCCAGCCTTGGCCTCGCGCCCGTTGTCGTTCATGAACTGTTTCGCAGCCTCGACCTTGTTCGACAGTCTGGCCTATCGCTGTTGATCGTCGAACAGAATGTCAGGCTCAGCCTCGAGATCGCGGATCGCGGCTATCTCGCCGACGCGGGGCGCATCACTGGTCAAGGCACCGCCTCGGTGTTGCTTGATGATCCCGCCGTCAAGCGGGCGTTCTTGGGCGCGGCGGTGTGAGAACTTCCGGAAAGGAGACGATTATGAATGTGCTGGGATTGAAAATCGACAATGCCGAGGTCGAAGCCGCCGGAGGCAAGCATTTCGAACGGCTGAACCCGGTTACCGGCGAGCTTGCCACGACCGTCGCCGCCGCCACAGTCGAGGACGCCCGCAGCGCAGCAAATGCCGCCGCCCGCGCCTTCCCCGCATGGGCGCAGACCAGTCCCGCCGAACGGCGTCGGTTGCTTAATGCCGCAGCTGACCTTTTGCAGGACCGCGCCACGGATTTCGTCACCGCGATGGCCAACGAAACCGGCGCGACGGCCGGCTGGGCAATGTTCAACGTCAAACTATCATCGGATATGCTGCGTGAAGCCGCAGCATTGACGACGCAGATCAGCGGCGAGGTCATTCCATCGAACCGTCCCGGCAGCCTTGCCATGGCGGTGCGCCAACCCGCGGGTGTGGTGCTGTCGATCGCGCCGTGGAATGCACCGGTCATCCTTGGGGTGCGCTCTTTGGCGACCCCATTGGCCTGTGGCAATACCGTGGTGATGAAGACTTCGGAAATCTGCCCGCACACGCACCGGTTGATCGTCGATGTGCTGCATGATGCGGGTTTTCCGATCGGTGTCGTCAATGCCATCTCGAATGCGCCCGAGGATGCCGGAGAAATTGTCGAGGCACTGATCGCCCATCCCGCTGTGCGTCGGGTAAACTTCACCGGCTCGACCCGCGTCGGTCGTATCATTGCCGAAACCGCCGGTCGCCACCTGAAGCCCGCGCTTTTGGAGCTTGGTGGGAAAGCCCCGTTCGTGTTGCTGGACGACGCGGATCTGGATCAGGCCGTCGCAGCCGCCGCCTTTGGTGCCTATATGAACCAAGGCCAGATCTGCATGTCTACCGAACGCATCGTCGTAGACCACACGATCGCCGATGCCTTCGTCGCAAAACTCGCCGCTAAGGTCGAGACGCTTAAGGCTGGCGATCCTCGTCGCAGTGATACCCCGCTTGGTTCGGTCGTCGATAACAATGCGGCGGAGCGTATCGGCGCGCTGATCCGCGATGCTGTCGCCAAAGGCGCAAAACTGGTCGCGGGCGGCCGGATCGATGGCACGATTGTCGACGCGACGCTTCTCGATCACGTTCGCCCTGCCATGCGCCTTTATAGCGAAGAAAGCTTCGGTCCGGTGGTCTCGGTGGTTCGTGCAGGATCGATCGATGAAGCCGTACGGATCGCGAATGATACTGAATATGGTTTGTCGGCAGCGGTATTCGGTCGCGATATCAACCGCGCTATGGCGGTCGCCCGCCGCATCGAATCCGGCATTTGCCATATCAACGGTCCGACAGTGCATGACGAAGCGCAGATGCCGTTTGGTGGCGTCAAAGCTTCGGGTTACGGTAGGTTTGGTGGGAAGGCCGGGATCGCCGAGTTCACCGAACTCCGGTGGATCACCATTCAGGACGGCCCGATCCATTATCCGATTTAGAAATATAAGCGGATGGTTTGCAATCAGTGTTTGCGGATGCGTTTTGCTGAAAGGCGATTGAGCGGAGCATAATGGCAGAAGCGAGATTGCCCTGCGCCATGATAAGCAATTCGGATCGCCGGTGAACCTCTGACCTACAAATAAGCTTGCGGGTCACCGGCGCTAGGAACAAATGCACACACGATGCGGCGCCAGCGCTGTGGATAAAATGTTCTGACATCCCAATCCAACGCGCGAGCGGGTAAATTGCTGCTCGGTGATCAATGATAACCCTTGAAACCAGTTTTGCGGCGCATGATCCAAAGGCCGCCTTGGACCGGTCATTGCGTACGGACACTGTTGGAGCCATCCCAGCAGATACATCCGCGTTTTACGCCGGGAAGCATTTGAATCGAGTCTATAATTTACTAAAAATATCAACAGGTTAGGTAAATCCTTAGATAAGTGACCTCGTTCGTGGTCGCAGATGTGGAAGAGTACAGGATCCGCCAAATCAACAGTGTACGCACTAGTCTGGACACAGATCGTGGTTAAGTTGCTGATAGCGCCTGTGGTGCCATTAGCGCTCTGTGGGTATTCCACATCGAGTATCCATAGTGTCTGTATGCATCGGCACGTTTGCACGCACGGGCTTGCGTCGTGGATTTGGTTGCGGTTATTTGCGCGCCTTTAAGCGCCCTACCCTTTCCTCTCCTATGATCAAACCAAACAGCATAGGCAAAGACTAATCATGTGTGCCCAAAAGCAGAAAGGGTAACCCACGGGTTACCCTTTCGTTGCCGGACACAAGTAACCCGTGGGTTACGCGCCATCAAGAACCGTCTGAAATGCCTCGATCGCTTTTTGCAGCCGCCGTCGATCAACCGAAAGAAAGTCTACATCAGACAGGATGCGGCACTCTCCTCGTCTTGCCGTCACCTTGGCGGATCCGACGTGAAACTCGTATTTTACGTTCTTTTGCCGCACACGCTCACCTGCCTTCTCACTCGGCGGCTCGGACACCTCTGTAGCAAACCGGCGAAGTATCTCGGCCTGATCTTCCGGTCCTTCGACCTTTAACAAAGCATTGCACAGATTGGCGGATAACGCAGGATTCGATTGAAGTTTGCGCGCCACCTCGACTCCCAGGTTCCGCGCTACCGCTTTCGGAAATTTGAGATCCTCGCCCAAAACCTCAAGCAGGTAGACAAAGCTTCGGATATAAGACCGCTTCATTTTGTGAAGTGAGGCATAAATTCGCCCTACAAGTTCGTCAGCCCCCTGCCCTTCCATGTCAGCATCATTCGCGGCGGCGATCGCGACCTGCGCCATCTCGGCAAAGCTCAAATCTTCGCGGATGACATTCTCTTCGACCATGTCGATGTAAAGATCGATGCGGCTGGCAGGCCCTTCCGAAACTCGCGCGACAGCTTTAGCAAATCGCACATCGCCGCTTTCCTGCCGCAGTTGTTGAAGCGCATTCAGGCGTCGCCAACCCTTTTTCAGTTGATATCCGCCTTCGGTCAAAAAGACCTCGATCGGTTCTTTCTGCCCCCTTTCCCGAATGGACGCCTTCAACTCCTCCATTTCGTCGGATGTTGAAACGGCAGAAAGATCGAGGCGATCACGTGGTAGATCATCCGTCCTGATTTCATCCAAAGGGATTGAGATCAGAACACGGCCCTCCTCTTGCGCCAAACGGAAGGCTTTTGCATCAGCCGCATTCAGCCGGCGCTGCTCGACCAAATTCTCGCTGCTTTCGTTCAGGCTGCTCGCCGCTTCGCGCACTGCTGCTCCCATCGGACCAACATCCCGTTTCCGGGGCGACACATCACCGGCATCAAGGGGGCCAAATCCAAACTTGTTCTTGCCACTCATGCTTCAACTCCTTCCTTGGCATTGCGCGCCTCCCAAGACCGAAGAACGGTATCCCTGAATTCGCCATATGCGGCATCAAAGCTCTGTCGTGCGCGTTTCCAGGTTTCTCGGGTCATCTGCCGATAATCCTGCTCATAGACAGATTGCTGGAAGCGGCCTGATTGCTCGACAGCTCGGGTCATCTCAATGGCATTATGGCACACATCCGCACCGAACACGTTCCGGAACGCATCCATCATCGCTAGATGCAAAGGGTTGGAGGTTTCGAAACGGGTCATCAGCAGGCGAATATCGTCAAACCGCTTAGGCAAACGGATACCGGCATCCTCGGCCACTTTGGCAAAGCCGTCGGAAATATCCTCCATGGCGTCGCCTAGCTGGCCAAGGAAACTCGTCGTAGAATCGTATTCCCAATAGCCGGGGCCCGAGGGAATATAGAGGATGTCTGCAGCAAAGGCAGCGTTCAGCGACTGATAGCCAATCGCCGGAGGGCAATCGAAGATAATCAGGTCATATTGGTCTTCGGGCAGTTCCTCGAGATAGCGCGAGACGCAGCCGAAGAAGCTCCAAGCCTTATGCATTGAGCGGTACTGAGCGCTTGCGAATTCAACAAACGCGGCATTGGCACAGCTCGGGATGATATCGATGGTCGACCAGGCGGTCTTCTGAATGAAATCCTGGGCACGCTGCGCGCCGATCGACTGCACATCATCAGGAAGCTCGTCGGCAGCGGGGTAGGGGCAATCCGCAGGATCATCATAGGCCGCGACGATCCTGTCGGCCTCACGACAAAGGTCGCGACACATGATGCCCCAGACAGTATTCCACTCCTTGACCTCGACGAGACCCATCGAATGCGTCATCGTTGCCTGAGGGTCGAAATCGATCACCAAAACCCGATATCCATCCAGCGCCGCCGCATTGGCGAGATGCTGAGCGACAACGGTCTTGCCTACGCCGCCTTTGAAGTTGGAAACAGCAACCCGCATCGCACGACCTGCGGGGCGTTTTGGCAGCAGCGATTTGCCTCTGAAGCGAAGACGGCGGCGCAATTCGTTGATCTCGGCCAACGAGAACCACCGTTGACGCCCATCATCCTCTACCGCGCCCTGAGGCAAGGACGGATCATCGGCCAACTTCTTGCGAAGCGTATCGGCTGGCACATCGAACATAAACTGGCTGATTTCCCAGATAGAGAATGGTCGAAGAGTCTTCTTCTCGGCGGGAGAGAAGGTCGCTTTCCTCACCGCAGCCTGCTGGGCGAGGCTGCGTTCATTCATCTGTTGAAGGTCGGAATGGTCGCGCATGACACTGCTCGTCTTTTTTGCTAATGCTACTTCAATAGCGCGAATTTCAGGATGTGCAAAACATCAGTTTTCATTTTTCGCGATTTCGTAGCGAAACGAGAATTTACGCGATTAATGATTTGGCTGAAGCTCTTTTTGGGTGACGCAAAAGGCTGAAAAACAAGAATAGGGTGACAAAGCGCCACGGTATTGGTGACAACTAACTGTCCCCCTTAACCAATTTAACCTGCTTTTCTTGTTTTTGAGGTTTTTTCGGCCTGATCCCGTTGTTAGCTTGCCGTTGACAAATCACGGGAGAGAGGATCACTCTGCTGTGATAGCGGGAATCGGTCATAGAAGCCGATGACGAGAGGCAGCGGGACGTCCTAGCATGGACCTGAAACGATTTACCGGCCCACAGGCTGGGGCTCAAAAATACGACTTGTTGACCGCCCTGGCGGTGGCGGGCCTGAATGGAACGGCAGGTTTTCAGACGTCGATGCTTCGGCTCGTTGCTTTGATCACGGCACGGTATAATTGGAAGGCCGATGAGTTTTCGGTCAGCCAACGCGATCTTGCTCGGATGTGGTCGGTGGACGAACGGACTGTGAAGCGGGAAATCAAACGTCTGACATCGGCAAGTATACTCTTGCAACTCCGACCGGGGGTTCGGGGGAGGGTGGCCGCGTATCGTCTCAATTACGCCGAGCTTTATCGGCTCAGCGCGCCTCATTGGTCCGAAGTCGGTCCAGATTTTTCGGCGCGGATGCAATCCGGCCATATCGAAGACAAGCCAGCTGAGGACAAGGTTGTCCGCATCGATTTTCGTGCGAAGCCTGAACCGGCGGATCAGATGCCGTTCGCGATTACCTTGCATAGATTGGCCGGAACCGAGCCTGAGTTGCATCGCAGCTGGTTTTCGGCGCTGTCATTTGTCAGCTTTGACGGCACGCTTCTATGCCTGAAAGCCTCGTCGTCGTTTATCGGGCAATACATAGCGGTACATCATCTCAAGCCACTTCAGGATACGGCGCAGATCGAGTTTCCGAGTCTGCGGCGCGTCATAATAGTTAGCTGAATGTAACCCGTATACTCTGCAACTACTGCGGATATGATTAAGCTACGCTCGCGGTCCGTATTTGTGCAAGCTATGTTCCAGTTCGCATGGTTTCACTCCTTACGTTGCCAGCGCGGGTCAGAATGTAGGGCGGGATGATAAGAGGAGCCCTTGCCTTGCAGAGTTATGGCGGATTTCGCAAACACATCGTAACCATCCTCACAGCGCGAGGACCTGACGATGGCCCGCGGCTTTGCAGCGCGCGGAGGGACGATGGGGAATGACGATCTGATCGCGGGGATTCTAGACGGACTGCAATTGCGTTCGGCCTCGTTCATCGTGACCGTCTATGGCGATGTCGTCGTGCCGCGCGGCGGAGTCCTGTGGACCGGCACGCTGATCGAGATTTGCGACCGGGTAGGCATCAATGAATCGCTGGTCCGCACGGCCGTTTCGCGTCTAGTCGCGGCCAAACAGCTATCGGGGGAAAGGGCAGGGCGGCGCAGCTATTACCGGCTGGATTCCTCGGCGCAGAAAGAATTCTCGGAAGCTGCCGCGCTTCTCTACGCCCCCGATGTTCAGGCGCAGGGTTGGCAGATTCTGCACGCGCCAAACCTCTCCGAGGACGATGCCCGGCAGCTGCGCATGGGCCATATGGGCGGGCAGGTCTATATCCGTCCTAATCGCGGTCAGATCCCGCCGCCCGGAGCGGTTCTGTTTCGCGCGGGTGATCCGGAAGCGGTGCAAGAGGTCGCGGGCTACTGGGATCTTTCCGCCCTGCAAGCCCGTTATCTCGACATGCTGGCGCGGTTTGAAGGCTTGGCCAAGGCCGCATGCAACGGCGGGCTTTCGGATGGCGCTGCGCTGGTGGCGCGTCTGCTGCTGGTGCATGTCTATCGCGGTGTGCTGCTGCGTGATCCGCGTCTGCCTGCCCACGCTTTGCCGGAGGATTGGAAAGGGCTCGACGCCCGCACGCTGTTCCGTGACCTATACCGCAATCTCAGCCCTGCCGCTGATCGCCATGTCGCGGCACGATTCGAGGGTGTAGACGGGTTCCTGCCCGAGATCACGCCGGATACATCCAAACGTCTTTCCGGGCTGTCGTGAATCTCTAGCGAATTCAGCATAGTAAACGCATGCCTAAAAACATCACAGACAAATCTAAATTTTTAGTTCCACTGTGATGTTTTGTCGCCTATAAGCTGACCAAACGGTCGGTGAATTGGAGGTTTGCCGATCTTTCCAGACTTTCTAAGGGAGTGGGGCATGAACGACGCCTTCATCTGCGACGCGGTACGGACGCCCATCGGGCGTTACGGCGGGGCTCTGTCCTCGGTCCGGGCGGACGATCTGGCGGCATTGCCGCTGAAAGCGCTGATGGAGCGCAATCCGCACGTCGATTGGTCCGCCGTCGACGACCTGATCTTCGGCTGCGCGAACCAAGCTGGTGAGGATAACCGCAACGTCGGCCGCATGGCGGTCCTGCTGGCAGGGATGCCCATCGGCGTTCCGGCGACGACGATCAACCGCCTCTGCGGCTCGGGCATGGATGCGGTCGGCATGGCTGCCCGCGCGATCCGCGCTGGCGATTGCGATTTCGTTCTGGCTGGCGGCGTCGAGTCGATGTCCCGCGCTCCCTTCGTCATGCCCAAGGCGGAATCCGCCTTCTCGCGCAGCAATGCCGTCTACGACACCACCATCGGTTGGCGCTTCGTCAACCCGGCGCTGAAAAAGCAATATGGCGTCGATACGATGCCGCAGACCGCTGACAATGTCGCCGCCGATTTCGGCATCTCGCGCGAGGATCAGGACATCTTCGCCGCGCGCAGCCAAGCCCGTTGGGCCGCCGCGCAGGAAGCTGGCATCTTCGCCGCCGAGATCGTTCCGGTCAGCGTCGCGCAGCGCAAGGGTGACCCGATCTTCGTTTCGGCTGACGAGCATCCGCGTTCCGGCACCACTGCCGAACAACTGGCCAAGCTCAAGGGCGTCAACGGCCCCGACCTGACTGTGACCGCTGGCAATGCCTCGGGCGTGAATGACGGCGCTGCTGCGCTGGCGATCCTGTCGGGCGCTGCCGCGGCGAAACACGGCCTGACCCCCAAGGCACGCATCGTCGCTATGGCGGCCGCTGGCGTCGAGCCCCGCATCATGGGCATCGGCCCCGCGCCTGCCGCCCGCAAGGTGCTTGAGCGCGCCGGTCTGACCATCGACCAGATGGACGTGATCGAACTCAACGAAGCTTTCGCCAGCCAGGCACTTGCGACGCTGCGCGATCTTGGACTGCCGGATGACGCACCCCATGTTAACCCGAACGGAGGGGCCATCGCTTTGGGCCATCCGCTGGGCATGTCGGGCGCCCGGCTTGTGACCACCGCGATGTATCAGCTTCACCGGACCGGGGGGCGCTATGCTCTTTGCACCATGTGCATCGGCGTGGGGCAGGGCATCGCAATGATCATCGAACGCGTCTGACAGGGAGGCCAGCCATGTATGCACAGCTCGTGAAATCCGAAGGGTCGAAAACCCGCGAGGAAATGTCGCCCGAGGAAATCGCCTTCCAAGAGCGCATCGACCGCGGTGAGCGCATCGAGCCCAAGGAATGGATGCCGGAAGGCTATCGCAAGACGCTGATCCGCCAGATGGGCCAGCACGCGCATAGCGAGATCGTCGGCCAACTTCCCGAGGGCAACTGGATCACCCGCGCCCCCACGCTGGAGCGCAAGGCGATCCTGCTCGCCAAGGTGCAGGACGAGGCGGGCCACGGCCTGTATCTTTACTCCGCCGCCGAGACGCTGGGCATTTCCCGCGACGAGTTGCTTGAGCAGCTTCACAGCGGCAAGATGAAATATTCCTCGATCTTCAACTATCCGACCCTGACTTGGGCCGATATCGGCGCGGTCGGCTGGCTGGTCGATGGCGCGGCGATCATGAACCAAGTGCCGTTGCAGCGGACCTCGTATGGTCCCTATGCCCGCGCGATGATCCGCATCTGCAAGGAAGAAAGCTTCCACCAGCGGCAGGGCTACGACATCATGATGAAGATGGCCTCGGGCACACCCGAGCAGAAGGCCATGGCACAGGATGCGCTGAACCGCTTCTGGTATCCCTCGCTGATGATGTTCGGTCCGTCGGACAAGGACTCGGTCCACTCGGCCCAGTCGATGGCGTGGAAGATCAAGATCAACACCAATGACGAGCTGCGCCAGAAATTCGTCGACCAGACCGTGCCTCAGGCCGAATATCTGGGCCTGACCATCCCCGACCCGAACCTGAAATGGAACGAGGAAAAGGGCGGCCACGACTTCAGCGAGCCGGATTGGTCCGAGTTCTTCGCGGTGATCGCCGGCAACGGCCCCTGCAACGAGGAGCGCCTTGGCGCTCGCGTCAAGGCTTGGGACGACGGCGCATGGTTCCGCGACGGGCTTATGGCCCATGCCGAAAAAGCGGCCTCGCGCCGTCACGCGGCCGAGTGATCCGGGACGATGCAGGGAGGAAACGCGATGTCTCAATCGCAAGCCAAGGAGGCGGAAGCCGCCGCCACCCCCCGGCAATCGGCAGGTGAGCTGCTGGCCGAGATCGCCTCGGGCCGCATCACCGCCGTCGCGGCGGTGCAGCAGGCGCTGGACGCGATCACCGGCTGGTCGGAGCTGAACGCGCTGGCGCATTCCAACGCAGTTGCCGCGCTTGCGCGAGCGGCCAAGGTTGATGCTGGTGAGGTCTCTGGTCCGCTCGCCGGTCTGCCCATCGTGGTCAAGGACAATATCCAAGTCGCGGGTCTGCCTGCGGCGGCGGCAACGCCCGGTCTGCAGGACGCCATCGCCAAATCCGATGCGCCGGTGCTGGCGAAGCTAGTCGAGGCGGGCGCGATTGTTGTCGCCACGACCAATATGCACGAACTGGCCTTTGGCATCTCGGGCTACAACCCGACCTACCAGGCCGGCTCGGAAGTGGGCGTGCGCAACCCCTATGACCTGACCCGCTTCGCGGCAGGCTCCTCCAGCGGCACGGGCGCTTTTGTCGGCGCGGGTGCGGTTGCGGCGGGGCTGGGCACGGATACCGGCGGTTCGGTTCGTCTTCCGGCGGCGATCAACGGCGTCTCGGGCCTGCGCCCCACGCTGGGTCGCTATCCGGGGCAGGGCTTGGTGCCGATCTCGCGCACCCGCGACACGGCTGGCGTGCTTGCGGCCAGTGTCTCGGATATCGAGTTGATGGATCGCGTCATCACCGGTGACGCCGAAGTGCAGCCGGTTTCGCTGCAAGGGCTGAAGCTGGGCCTTGGGGCCGAGTTCCTCGCAGGCCTCGATGCCGATGTTCAGGCGGTCTGGGATCAAGTCAAAGCGCAACTCGAAGCGGCGGGCGTCGAGTTTGTCACCGTCGATGTGGCCGAGATCTTTGATCTGAACCATCAGGTCAGCTTCCCGGTCTGCTTCGGCGAGGCGGGCGACCACCTGCGCGACTATCTGGCCGCATATGTCCCCGGCAAGACCATCGAAGACGTTGTCGCCGCCATGGCCAGCCCGGATGTGCGGGCGACCTATGAAAGCTTTGTCCTGCCCGGCAAACTGCCGACGCCGGATGGGCAACTGGTCGATATCGCGCCGATTTATCGCCATGCCATCGAGGTCGCGCGCCCCGCGCTGATTGCGGCATACGTCAAGCTTTTCGCCGAAAGCGGCGTTGAGGCGGTGATCTTCCCGACCACGCCGTTGGTCGCGACCACGCAAGGCCCCGAGGCCAGCGCGCCCGAGGTGTTCGGCAGCTTCATCCGCAATGCCGATCCCAGTTCGAATGCGGGCATACCGGGTCTTTCACTGGCGGCGGGCCTTGGCCCGGTCACCGGACTTCCGGTCGGCATCGAGCTTGACGGGCCGGAAGGCTCGGATCGCAGGCTGCTCGCGATCGGAATGGCAATTGAATCCTTGCTCGGGCGCACCTCGCTGCCCGAAGCCGCATGAACAACTTGCCCTTGTCGGCAAATCAGAAAGGACCAAACGATGTCCAAGAATGAATGGCCCCTGTGGGAAAT
This sequence comes from Paracoccus aestuariivivens, assembly GCF_009711225.1. Classification (GTDB taxonomy): domain Bacteria; phylum Pseudomonadota; class Alphaproteobacteria; order Rhodobacterales; family Rhodobacteraceae; genus Paracoccus; species Paracoccus aestuariivivens. The sequence continues at coordinate 845,913 of NZ_WMIE01000001.1, forward strand.
CTTCATCCGTGGTCAGCATGGCCTGAACCACCGCCATGTCGGCAGCCTGCACGCGCCCGACGCCGAAATGGCGATCCGCAACGCCCGCGATGTCTATACCCGTCGCAATGAGGGCGTCTCGATCTGGGTCGTGCCGTCGAACGCGATCACCGCGTCCTCGCCCTCGGAAAAAGGCCCGCTCTTCGAGCCGGCGAACTCCAAGGTCTATCGCCACCCGACCTTCTTCGACATCCCGGACGTTGTGGGGCATATGTGATGGCTGAGGTCGCAAATATCGACCGGACCGCTTTCGCGGAATGGCTGCAGCGGGTCGGGGACAATGCCCTGATCCTTGGGCACCGTGTCTCGGAATGGTGCGGCCATGCGCCCGCGCTGGAAGAAGACATTGCGCTGGCGAACACCGCGCTTGACCTGATCGGCCAGTGCCAGCTTTGGCTGGGTCTCGCCGCCGAGGTCGAGGGCAAGGGCCGCACCGCCGACCAACTGGCCTTCCTGCGCGATGCGGGTGCGTTCCACAACCTGCTGCTGGTCGAGCGTCCGAATGGCGATTTCGGCGTGACCCTGATGCGCCAGTTCCTGTTTGATGCCTTCCATATCGAACTGCTGCGCGCTCTGGTGAAATCCACCGACAGCCGCGTCGCCGAGATTGCCGCCAAGGCCGAGAAAGAAGTGGCTTACCACCTCGAGCGTTCGGCCGATCTGGTGATCCGTCTGGGCGATGGCTCGGCGGAAAGCCGTGCCCGCATGGACAAGGCGCTGAAATCGCTCTGGGCCTATACCGGCGAGATGTTCCTTGACGACGCGATCGATCAGGCCGTTGCGGAAACGGGCATCGCACCGCTGCCGTCCAGCCTGAAAGCCGCTTGGGAAGCTACCGTGAACGCGGTTCTGGCCGAGGCGACGCTGGAGAACCCCGGTCAGGCTTGGCAGCACAAGGGCGGCAAGCAGGGCATCCATTCGGAACATCTGGGCTTCCTTCTGGCCGAGATGCAGTTCCTGCAGCGCGCCTATCCGGGCGCAAGCTGGTAACGCCATGAACGTCGCGCAGCACCCCGGCACGGATCAGGTCTGGGACTGGCTCTCGCAGGTCCCGGACCCCGAGATCCCGGTCATCAGCCTGACCGACCTTGGCATTATCCGCGATGTCGCTTGGGCCGATGACACGCTGGTCGTCACCGTCACGCCGACCTATTCCGGCTGCCCGGCGACCTCGATCATCAACCTTGATATAGAGACGGCGCTGCGCGCCCACGGCATCGACAAGCTGCGGCTGGAGCGTCAGCTTTCGCCGCCTTGGACGACGGATTGGATCACCGAGGAAGGCCGCGATAAGCTGCGCGCCTATGGCATCGCGCCCCCCATCGACGGCACTGCCGCCGACGGGCGCTTGGCGGGGCGGATTGCACGGCTGGCGGGGTCCTCGAACCTGACCATCGCCTGCCCGCGCTGCGGCTCGACCAAGACCGAAAAACTCAGCCAGTTCGGCTCGACGCCTTGCAAGGCAAGCTATCGCTGCACCGACTGTCTGGAACCCTTCGACTATTTCAAATGCATCTGAGGATGCATCCCGCTCATTCAGGAAGGACACCCAAATGGCACGCTTCCACCCGCTGAAGGTTACCGAAGTACGCCGCGAGACCCGCGATGCCGTGGTGCTGACCCTCGCCCCGCGCGACGAGGATCGCGCGCTGTTCGACTTTACCCAAGGCCAATATCTGACCTTCCGCCGCGATTTCGACGGCGAAGAACTGCGCCGCAGCTATTCGATCTGCGCGGGCCTTGACGAAGGCTGCCTGAAAGTCGGCATCAAGCGCGTCGATGGCGGCGCTTTCTCGACTTGGGCCAACGAAAACCTCGCCCCCGGCGACGAGATCGAGGCGATGCCCCCGATGGGTCGCTTCTTCACCCCGATCGAGGAAGCCTCGGCCAAGCAATATCTGGGCTTTGCCGGTGGTTCGGGCATCACGCCGGTGCTGTCGATCATCAAGACCGTGCTGGCGCGTGAGCCGAGATCGCAATTCACGCTGGTCTATGCCAACCGCCAGATCAACACGATCATGTTCCGCGAGGAACTGGACGATCTGAAGAACGAATATCTGGGCCGCTTCTCGGTCATCCACGTCCTTGAGCAGGAAGGTCAGGAGATCGACCTGTTCACCGGCCGGATCGACGCCGAGAAGATGACGGCTTTGTTCCAGCACTGGCTGGACGCGGATTCGATCGACACCGCCTTTATCTGCGGCCCCGAGCCGATGATGCTGGCAATCGCCGGTTCGCTGAAAGAACACAGTCTGACCGACGCGCAGATCAAGTTCGAACTGTTCGCCAGCAGCCAGCCCGGCAAGGCCAAGACCCGCGCCGTCTCGCGCGATGCCATCGCGCCGGGGGCAGGGACTGCCGCCACCGTCACTCTGGACGGCGCCACCCGCAGCTTCGAGATGGCTCGTCAGGGCGAGACGATCCTTGATGCCGCCATCGCCAATAACATGGACGCGCCCTATTCCTGCAAGGCGGGCGTCTGCTCGACCTGCCGCTGCAAGGTGGTCGAGGGCGAGGTCGAGATGGCGATCAACCACGCGCTTGAGGACTACGAAGTCCGCGCCGGCTATGTCCTGAGCTGTCAGGCCTATCCGGTATCGCATCGCGTCGTCGTCACTTACGACGAGTAAGGGCCAAGCCATGTCCGAGACCATGAATATCGAGGACTATCTGGCACAAGGGGGCGTGCTGAGCGCCCCCGGCAATGTGCCCGCGCGCTATCGCGGCGAGCTGCTGCGCCTGATGGCAAGCTTTGTTGACAGCGAGCTGGCCGCCTCGGCCGGTTTCGCCGATGCGATCAATTTCGCGCCGGGCATCAAGGAACGCATCGCGGCCAGCCGCATCACCTTGGAAAAGGCCGACCATGCCGGTCGCGTCCTTGCTGTGATGGGCGAATTCGGCACCGACATGGCCCGCTATGAGGCGCAACATGACTGGGCCGCTCGCGTCGCGCGAAATGCCGATCTGGGCACGGCGCGAATCGGCGGCGACATGCGCCTGTCGGTCCTGCATTACCCGATCACCGGCTGGACCGATGCCGTGGTGCTGAATGTGCTGCAAGGTCTGGCGACGGGCGTGCAGATGACGGAACTGACCCGCGTCTCCTACGGGCCGCTGGCGGATGTCTTCCGCGAGATCGCCCCGCGCGAGGCGCGCCATGCCGAGCTTGGCCTTGAAGGCCTTGCCCAAATCACCGCGACGGCTGAGGGCCGCGAGGCTGCGCGCGCTGCGCTGGCCTATTGGCGGCCCCGCGTCGAGGCGGGCTTCGGCAGTCTTGCTTCCGCCCGTTTTGATACCTTGGCGCGCTTCGGCTTGCGCCATCAGACGAACCAAGCCCTGCTGGCCCGCTGGCAGGATGTTGCAAACGAAAAACTGGCCGCATTCGGCCTTTGAAGGGGCGGCCCTGCGCCGTGCCTGACTGAACAAATCGAGGATAAGCCCATGACCACTCCGCGCCGGCTTGAAAGCTATGTCTGCGGCCGCTGGACCCCCGGGGAAAAGGACGGCCAGACCCTTTTGGATGCCGCGACCGGCGCGCCCGTCGCGACGATCGATTCCAGCGGCATCGATTTCGCGGCGACGCTGGCCTATGGCCGCGAGGTCGCGGGCCGCAAGCTGCGCGCCATGACCTTCCATGAGCGCGCGGCGATGCTCAAGGCGCTCGGCCTTGCGCTGATGGGCCAGAAAGAGGAATTCTACGCCGAAAGCCTGCATACTGGCGCGACCCGCCCGGATGGCTGGATCGACATCGAGGGCGGCATCGGCACGATGCTGACCTTTGCCTCGAAGGCGCGCCGCGAGCTTCCGAACACCCGCGTCTGGACCGATGGCGAGGTCGAGGCGCTGTCGAAGGACTCGAGTTTCAGCGCCCAGCACATCCTGACGCCGCTGCAAGGCGTCGCGGTGCATATCAACGCCTATAACTTCCCGATCTGGGGGATGCTGGAAAAGATCGCGCCGACGCTGCTGGCCGGTGTGCCCTGCATCGTGAAGCCCGCCTCGCAGACCGCCTATCTGACGGAACTGATGGTGCGCCGCATCATCGAGACCGGCATCCTGCCCGAAGGCGCGCTGCAGTTGATCTCTGGCTCGGTCGGCGATCTGCTGGACCATGTCACCGGTCAGGACGCCGTGACCTTCACCGGCTCGGCTTGGACCGGTCGCAAGCTGAAATCGCATAAGGCGATCATCGAGAATTCGACCCGCTTCACCATGGAGGCCGACAGCCTCAACGCCGCGATCCTTGGCCCCGATGCCGTCGCAGGCACGCCCGAGTTCGATCTGTTCGTGAAAGAAGTCGCGCGCGAGATGACCACGAAGGCCGGGCAGAAATGCACCGCCATTCGCCGCGTCATCGCGCCGCGTGGTCAGGTTCACGCCCTGATCGCCGCCCTGCGCGAGCGTCTGGAGAAAACCCCCGTCGGTCTGCCGGGCACCGAGGGAACCCGCATGGGTCCGCTCGCCAGCCTCGACCAGCGCGTCGAGGTCCGCGACCGCATCCGCGAGCTTCAGGCCGATGCGGAAATCGTCGCGGGCAATCCCGATGAGGTCCGCCTGTCCTCGGGTGATGCGGAACTGGGTGCCTTCATGAACCCGGTCCTGCTTTACGCCGAGAAGCCGCTGTCCGCCGAGAAAATCCACGAGGTCGAGGCCTTCGGTCCTGTCTCGACCGTCATGCCCTATGACGTGCTGGACGAGGCCGTGCATCTGGCGCAGCTGGGCAAGGGCTCGCTGGTGTCCTCAGTCTTCACCGATGATCCGAAGGTCGCAGAAGAGATGGTTCTGGGCGTCGCGCCCTATCATGGCCGCGTTCTGATCGGGAACCGCGCCTCTGCCAAGACCTCGACCGGCCACGGCTCGCCTTTGGCTCCGCTTGTCCATGGCGGTCCGGGCCGCGCTGGCGGCGGCGAGGAAATGGGTGGCATGCGTGGCGTCAAGCATTACATGCAGCGCACCGCCGTTCAGGGCGCGCCGCGTCTGCTGTCGGCGGTCACCGGTCGCTGGATCGAAGGGGCCGAGGCCAATCAAGGCGTCCACCCCTTCCGCAAGTCGCTGGCCGAACTGCGTATCGGCGACCAACTTGTCACTGCCGCCCGCACCGTCACGCTGGAAGATGTCGAGCATTTCGCCAACTTCACCGGCGACACTTTCTACGCCCATATGGACGAGGCCGCCGCCAAGGCGAACCCGTTCTTTGACGACCGCGTGGCGCATGGCTACCTGATCGCCTCCTTCGCGGCGGGCCTGTTCGTCGAGCCCAATCCCGGCCCGGTTCTGGCCAATTACGGCGTCGATCACATGCGCTTCCTTGCGCCGGTCTATTTCGGCGACACGCTTCAGGTCCGCCTGACCTGCAAGGAAATCAACCCCCGCGCCAATGCCGAGCATGGCGAGGTGCGTTGGGATTGCCGCGTGACCAATCAGAAGGGCGAGACCGTCGCGCAATATGACGTGCTGACTATGGTCGCCAAGACCTGGCCCGCCGTCGCCGTCGCAGCGGAATGAACCGCATCTACTCTTGGGACGGTATCGTCCCGGTCATCGATCCCGCCGCCTTCGTTCATCCCGAGGCGGTGGTGATCGGCGACGTCATCATCGGCCCGACAGTCTATGTCGGGCCGGGTGCCGTTTTGCGAGGCGATTTCGGGCGCATCATCCTGAAGCCGGGCTGCAATGTGCAGGAGACCTGCGTCATCCACGCCTTCCCCGGCAAGGATGTCGTGGTCGAGGAACTGGGCCATATCGGCCATGGCGCGGTGCTGCATGGCTGCCATATTGGCCGCAATGCGATGGTCGGCATGAATGCCGTGGTGATGGATGAGGCGGTGATTGGCGAGAATACCATCGTCGCCGCCATGGCCTTCGTGAAGGCTGGCGCGCAGATCCCGGCGAACAGCTTGGCGGTCGGCTCACCGGCCAAGGTGATCCGCGAATTGTCAGCGGATGAGATCGACTGGAAGCGCCGCGGGACGGGCGTCTATCAGCAGCTTGCGCTGGAGGCGCGGGACAAGCTGAAACTGGCCGAGCCGCTCACGGCACCCGAAGCGGATCGCCGCAGGGCCGAGGCCCCGCGCTACGATCCTTTGGTGCTGGAGCGCAAAGGCTTCAGCGAACGGCCTTGATCCCCTCAAGGATCAGGGTTGTCGCCACATCGGCATAATCCTCGCGCGAGATGCGCCCACCGTCGCGGAACCACATATAGACCCAGTTCATCATGCCGAACAAAGACATGGTGACCGGGGTCAGTAGCGGACGCTCGGGATTATCGAGATCGGGATTGATCTGGCGCAGGACCACCGCGAAATGGCGGACAATGCGCTTTTCGATGGCGAGGATCTCGGCTTTCTGCTCATCGCTCAGGGCCGAGGTCGCGTTCAACTGCACCTTGTGCTGGTTATCTGCGCCCTTATAGGCCTCGAGCACCGTGCCGACCAGTTTGCGCAGGCGCTGCTGGGGCGGCAGGGCAGGGTCGTCGGCGGCCTCGATGGCCTCTTCGACCTCTTCCAGATGGGTAATGATGATCTCAAAGATCAATTCGCCCTTGCTGGGATAGTAATGGTAAAGCAGCGCCTTGGAGACTTGGCCATGCGCCGCGATCTGCGCCATCGAGGCCTTCTCCATGCCTTGCTCTGCAAAGACGGCGGCGGCGCTGTCCAGAAGGCCGCGCCGTTTTTCATCGAAATCGTTTGCCCGTGTCCGAGCCATGAAAATCCTTTCGACCGCCCTGTTCAGCGTCCGGTTCATCGGACGGGGGCTAAACCCCCCGTCCTTCTAGCTTTATCGCCGCGGCATGTCATGTCCATGCCGCGGCGCGGCGTCACTCTTTTGGACGGTTGTCGACGACGCGCTTGGCCTTGCCTTCCGAGCGGGCGACGCCGTTCGGATCGGTGACGTTGATCTTGGTCGAGACGCCGACCACCGACTTGATGTGATGCGCAAGCTCCTTGGCCGAATGGGCGCGGGCGCTTTCGTCGCACATATGCGGGGCGCATTCGACATGGACGGTCATATTGTCCATGCGGCCCGAGCGGGAAAGTTCGATCTGGAAATGCGGCGCTAGGCCTTCGCATTTCAGGATCTGTTCCTCGATCTGGGTCGGGAAGACGTTGACGCCGCGCAGGATGATCATGTCGTCGCTGCGGCCGGTGATCTTCTCGATCCGGCGCATGGAACGCGCGGTGCCCGGCAGCAGGCGGGTCAGGTCGCGGGTGCGGTAGCGTACCATCGGCAGACCTTCCTTGGTCAGCGTGGTGAAGACCAATTCGCCCAGTTGACCGTCGGGAAGCACTTCGCCCGTAACCGGGTCGATGATTTCCGGATAGAAGTGATCTTCCCAGACATGCAGCCCGTCCTTGGTCTCGACGCATTCCTGCGCGACGCCCGGACCCATGATCTCGGACAGGCCATAGATATCGACGGCCTGCATGTTGAAGGCTTCCTCGATCTCTTCGCGCATGGCGTTGGTCCAAGGCTCGGCCCCGAAAATGCCGATCTCCAGCGAGCTTTCGCGCGGGTCCAGACCCTGACGGCGGAACTCGTCCAAAATCGACAGCATGTAGCTGGGCGTCACCATGATGATGCGCGGCTTGAAGTCGTTGATCAGCGTCACCTGACGCTCGGTCATGCCGCCCGACATCGGGACCACGGTGCAGCCCAGTTTCTCGGCGCCGTAATGCGCGCCCAGACCGCCGGTGAAGAGCCCATAGCCATAGGAGTTGTGCAGCATGTCGCCCGGACGGCCACCCGCCGCGCGGATCGAGCGCGCGATCAGGTTCGCCCAAGTGTCGATATCGCGCTGGGTATAGCCCACGACGGTCGGCTTGCCGGTGGTGCCGGATGAGCCGTGGATGCGCACCAGCCTTTCGCGGGGCGTGGCGAACATGCCAAAGGGATAGGTCTCGCGCAGGTCCTGCTTCACGGTGAAGGGGAACTTGGCGATATCGGCGAGGGTCTTCAGATCCTCGGGATGCGCGCCGTTCTCATCGAAGCGTTTGCGGTAGAAGGGCGAGTTCTCATAGGCATGGCGCAGCGACCATTGCATGCGGTGGAACTGCAGCTCGGCGATTTCATCGCGCGAGGCGGTCTCAATGGGCTCAAGGCCGGCATTGATCGGGGACAGGTCTTGCATGGTTTCCTCCCTATGCAAAAAGCGGTCCGGTCAGTCTTCGACCGGCAGGTGGGTGCCCTTGACGGTGCGCGAATGGCCGCGAAACTCGGCCACATGCTCGCCGTTCTGGTTGGTGATGCGAATGTCGTAGATCCCCGAGCGGCCCCGGCGCGACACTTCGCGCGCCTCGGCCTTCAGCCGGTCTCCGATCCGGCCGGGGATGAGATAGGTGACCGAGCAATGCTGCGCGACCACCAGTTGGTTGTAGCTGTTGCAGGCGAAAGCAAAGGCGCTGTCGGCCAGAGTGAAGATATAGCCGCCATGGCAGTTGCCGTGACCATTCGACATGTCGCCAGTGATGGTCATGGACAGGTCGGCCTCGCCCGGGGCGATATGGTCAAGGCTCATGCCAAGGCGCTGGCTGGCGGAATCGTCGTTCCACATCGCGGCCGCCGAGGCCTCGGCCAATTCCTGCGGGCTCATGTCGCGGATGTGTTTCATTCGCCCACGAACTCCGGCTTGCGCTTTTCGAGGAAGGCGGTGACCCCCTCGGCATAATCGCGCGAGCGGCCCGCCTTGCGCTGGCAGTCGCGTTCCAGATCAAGCTGCTCGTCAAGGCTGTTGGTGGCAGCGGCTTGGATCAGGTGCTTGGTCAGGCCTAGGCCAACGGTCGGCCCGGAGGCAAGTTGGGCGGCCAGCGCTTCGGCCTCCGCCATCAGCGCGTCATCCTCGACCGCTTTCCAGATCAGGCCCCAATCAGCGGCTTTCTCGGCCATCAGCGGCTCAGCGGTCAGCGCCAGCGCTTTCGCGCGCGGCTCGCCCAAGATGCGGGCAAGGCTCCAAGTGCCACCGGCATCGGGGACGAGGCCGATCTTGGCGAAGGCTTGGATGAATTTCGCCGACTTCGCGGCCAGCACGATGTCGCAAGCAAAGGCGAGGTTTGCACCTGCACCAGCCGCGACGCCGTTCACCGCGCAGACCACCGGCTTTTGCAGATTGCGGATCAGGCGCAGCGTCGGATTGTAGAAAGTATCAAGGGTATGACCCAGATCAGGGGCCGGACCGCCCTTGCGCGGATCGCGGTCGCCGAGGTCTTGTCCGGCGCAGAATCCGCGACCCGAACCGGTCAGGAGGACGGCGCGAACCGAAGTGTCTGAATGGGCGCGTTCGATTCCCGCGCGCAGCGCCAGATGCATTTCCTCGTTGAAGGAATTGAGCTTTTCCGGGCGGTTAAGCGTCAGCATCAGGACGCCATCGACCAATGTGGTCAGGACCGTATCTGTCATTTGGAACTCCCCAGCCTCGCTCTCCCCGAGGCTATTGAAGATTTTTGTTGCATAAACCGACCGGTCGGTCAATGATAATGTTGAAGTCTTGGGAGGGGTTCATGTCTGATTTGTTCGAGCGCCATCGGCCGATGCTTGAGGCTGCTGTGCAGGCGCTTCGCACGCGCGAATTCTGGACGCCTTTCCCCGAGGTTCCCAGCGGCAAGATCTATGGCGAAACCGCACGTTCCGACGGCGAGGCCGCTTTCGCCGCTTTGTGGGATGCCCCCTTCGCGATCCCCGGCCACCCCGAGGAAACCCGTCTGGGCCGTGAAGAATCGCCCTTTGGTCCTGCATTGGGAATCACCTATCCGGCGGCAAGTGCGGAGACGCTGATCGCGGCATCGCAAGCCGCTGCCGAGGGGCTGGCCGAGGCCGGAATCGAGGCGCGCGTCGGCGTCTGCCTTGAGGCGCTGGTGCGGCTGAACCGGATGAGCTTCCTGATCGGCAATGCCACCATGCACACGACGGGTCAGGCTTTCGCCATGGCGTTTCAAGCCGGTGGCCCGCATGCGCAGGATCGCGGGCTGGAAGCTGTCGCCGTCGCCTATGGTGAGATGACCCGTTTTGCCGGTTCGGCGCGCTGGGAAAAGCCGCAGGGCAAATCCGCGCCCATCGTGCTGGAAAAGAACTGGGCGGTGATGCCGACCGGGATTTCGCTGGCGATCGGCTGTAATACTTTCCCGACGTGGAATTCCTATTCCGGCATCCTGGCGAGCCTTGCGACCGGCAATCCGGTCATCGTGAAGCCGCATCCTTCCGCCATTCTGCCCTTGGCCCTGACCGTACGCGTGCTACGCGAGGTGCTGGCCGAGGCGGGTCTGCCTGCCGATGCCGTCCTGCTTGCGGTGGACCAGCCGGGGGCCGAGATCACCAAGACCCTCGCCACCGATCCGGCGGTGCGGTTGATCGACTACACCGGCTCCTCGGGCTTCGGCGACTGGCTGCGGGCCAATGCTTCGCAGGCGCAGATCTTCTCGGAAGAGGCGGGGGTGAACACCGTCACCATCGCCGCGACCGATGATTTCGACGGCATGTGCGCGAACCTTGCGTTTTCGCTGGCGCTTTACTCGGGCCAGATGTGCACTGCGCCGCAGAATATCTACATCCCGCGCGGCGGGATCGAGACGGATCAGGGGCCGAAGACCTTCGATAAGGTTGCGGCGGGCGTCGCCTCAGCCATTGAATCGCTGCTCTCGGACCCAGCCCGCGCCGCTGGCGTCTGCGGAGCGATTGCCAACCCTGCGACGTTGGATCGCGTGCAGGCTGCCCGCGCCACGGGCCGCATCATCCGCAACTCGGCCCCTATGGGCGAGGGCCGCACCGCGAGCCCGCTGCTGCTGGCGCTTGAGGATGGCGATGAGACCGCCGAGCAGGAATGTTTCGGCCCCATCGCCTTCCTGATCGCGGTTGCGGACGCAAATACCGGCATCACCCGCGCCTCCGGCATCGCACGCCGCAAAGGCGCGATCACGGCGGCGCTTTACGACACGGATGAGGCCCGGATCACTCGCGCCGTCCGCGCTTTCGCGCAGGCCGGGGTGAACCTGTCGATCAACCTGACCGGCAATATCTTCGTCAACCAATCGGCGGCCTTCAGCGATTTCCACGTCACCGGGGCGAACCCGGCGGGGAATGCCAGCCTGACCGATACTGCATTCGTCGCTAGCCGGTTCCGGCGGGTGATGTGGCGCCGCCCGGCGGCCGCCTGACTGGATAACTTTGGGAGGAGGAACCCATGATCAAGACCCTGACCACGACCGTTCCGGCCGCGTTGATCGCGCTTGGCCTTGCTTCGACGGCCCATGCCGACATCAAGATCGGCGCGTCCATCTCGGCCACCGGCCCGGCGGCCTTCTTGGGCGACCCCGAGGCCAAGACGCTGGAAATGCTGGTTGAGGAACTCAACGCCAAGGGCGGCATCAACGGCGAGAAAGTCGAGCTGGTTCTGTACGACGATGGCGGCGACGCCAACAAGGCGCGCACCTTCGCCACCCGCCTGATCGAAGACGATGAGGTTCAGGCGATTATCGGCGGCACCACCACCGGCGCGTCGATGTCGATCCTCGCCGTCGCAGAAGATGCCGAGGTGCCCTTCATCTCGCTGGCCGGTGCCATCGACATTATCCAGCCGGTCAAGCCCTATACCTTCAAGACCCCGCATACCGACCGCATGGCTTGCCAGAAAATCTTCGAGGATATGAAGAAACAGGGCATCTCCAAGGTCGGCCTGATCTCGGGGACGGATGGCTTCGGCGCGTCGATGCATGCCCAGTGCAAGGACGTGGTCGGCGAATACGGTATCGAGATCGTTGCCGACGAGACCTATGATCCGAAAGACGCCGACATGACGGCACAGCTGACCAAGATCAAGAACGCCGCCGGCATTCAGGCGGTGCTGAACCCAGGCTTTGGTCAAGGCCCGTCGATCGTCACGCGCAACTACAAACAGCTCGCGATCGACCTGCCGCTGTATCAGTCGCATGGCGTCGCCTCGGACGGCTTCATCGAACTGGCTGGCAAGGATGCCGCAGAGGGCGTGCGCCTGCCCGGCACCGCGCTGCTGGTTGCCGACCTGCTGGCCGATGGCGATGCCCAAAAGCCCGTCGTCGCCGCCTACAAGGCCGCCTATGAGGCGAAATACAAGATGCCGGTCAGCACCTTCGGCGGCTATGCCCATGACGGCTTCGCGCTGATGGTCGAGGCGATCACCAAGGCCGGCAGCTCTGAGCCCGAGGCGATCCGCGACGCGCTGGAAAGCATCACCGGCCTTGCTGGGACCACGGGCGTCTATGCCATGACCGCCGAGGACCATCTGGGTCTCGATCTGTCGGCCTTCCGCATGTTGGAGATCAAAGACGGCGGCTGGACCATCGTCGAGTGATTGCGGTGGCCCCGAAAGGGGCCGCCTTCCGCCCGGAGCCCTGAATAAAAGGACCCCAGCATGTCCGAGTTTCTGCAGTTCCTGTTCTCGGGACTGACCGTCGGTGCGGTCTATGCGCTTGTCGCGCTAGGCTTCACCATCATCTACAACGCCTCGGGCGTGGTGAACTTCGCGCAGGGCGAATTCGTCATGTTGGGCGGCATGATCACTGTTTTCGCCCATGCCGCCGGTCTTCCGATCCCCTTGGCAGCCCTTGCCGCCATCGCGGCGACGGCGGCTGTCGGGGTCGCGCTGAACAAGCTTGCCATCGAGCCTGCGCGCGGCGCGCCGGTCGTCTCGCTGATCATCATCACCATTGGCGCCTCGATCTTTATCCGGGGCGCGGCGCAGCTGATCTTTGACAAGCAGATCCATAGCTTCCCGGCCTTTTCGGGCGACGAGCCGATCCATGTGCTGGGCGCGACGATCCTGACGCAAAGCCTTTGGGCGATTGGCGGGGCTTTTGCGGTCTTTGTCGGGCTGTGGCTGTTCTTCACCCGCACGATCCTTGGTCGCGCGGTGTTGGCCACCTCGAACAACCGCCTTGCGGCACAGTTGGTCGGCATCAACACCGATTTCGTGATGACGCTGTCCTTCGCGCTGTCGGCGGCGATCGGGGCCTTCGCGGGTGTGCTGATCACGCCGATCACGATGACCTCGTATGATGTGGGCCTTGGCCTTGCGCTGAAGGGCTTCGCGGGCGCGATGCTGGGCGGCATGGGCAATCCCAAGGGTGCCTTCGCGGGCGGGCTGCTGCTGGGCCTGTTCGAGGCGATGACCGCGGGCTACCTGTCCTCGCAATACAAAGAGGCTGCGGCCTTTGTCGTGATTCTTGCGGTGCTGTTCTTCATGCCGCAGGGGTTGTTCGGCTCCAAATCGACGGATCGGGTGTGACATGAAGCTGTCGAGCAAACACCTGACCCTTCTGGTGATGGCCACGCTGATCGCTGCCGCGCCGTTCTTCTTCCCCTCGGGCTATTACTTCCGCGTCGGCGCGCTGATTTTCGTCAATGCGCTGGCCGTGACGGGCATCGTGATCCTGACCGGCTATGCGGGCCAGATCAGCCTGGGCCATGCCGGTTTCGCCGGGATCGGCGGCTATGCCTGCGCGCTGGCCCCGGTGCATCTGGGCCTGCATCCGGCGCTGGCCGTGGTGCTGGGCGCTTTGATTTCCGCTTTGCTGGCCTATCTGGTCGGCCGGCCGATCCTGCGGCTCAAGGGCTATTATCTGGGGGTCGCCTCGCTGGGCTTCGGTATCCTTGTAGCCATGGTCCTGAACAATGAACGCGAGTTGACCAAGGGCCCGGACGGCATCGAGGTCGCCGATCTGGGCCTGCGCGGTCTGCTGAAGGACTGGGGCCTGAACCTGTCCAATGGCGAGTTCTGGTATGCCTTCACCGGCATCTGCCTTGTCATCGGCGCATGGATCGCGCTGAACCTGTTCAACAGCCCGACCGGTCGCGCGCTGCGGGCCTTGCACGGGTCCGAGGTCGCCGCCGGAACTGTCGGCATCGACGTGGCGCGGGTCAAGCTGCAGGCCTTCGTGATCTCGGCGGTCTATGCCTCGGTTGCGGGGTCGTTGACCGCGCTGCAGAACAAGTTCGTGACACCGGATATCGCGGGCTTCATGCATTCGGTCGAGATGGTGACCATGGCCGTCCTTGGCGGCGTCGGCTCGGTTCCCGGCGCGATCCTTGGCGCGGGCATCCTGACGCTGCTGCCGCAGGTGCTGACGGTCTTTGCCGAATATGAGCAGCTGATCCTTGGCCTTGTGATGATGCTGGTGATGATCTTCCTGCGCGAGGGGCTGGTTCCGTCCATCCTGCGCAAGATCCGGGGGAGGGGCGAATGAGCCTGTTGCAGATCGAGCGCCTTGGCATCGCCTTTGGCGGGCTGCGCGCCGTCCATGATGTCAGCTTCTCTGTCGAGCCGGGCGAGATCGTCTCGGTCATCGGGCCGAACGGGGCCGGCAAGACCACGCTTTTCAACATGATCTCGGGCGTCTATCGCCCCGGTTCCGGCAAGGTCCGCCTGAAAGGCGAAGATGTGACCGGGATGGAGCCATATCTGCTGGCAAAACGCGGCATGTCGCGCACCTTCCAGAACCTGCAGATCTTCCAGAACATGACCGTGCTGGAAAACGCTATGGCTGGGTTCCATCTGCAGGAACGCGGCCCGGTTCTGGCCGACCTTTTGAACTTGCCCTCATCGCGTAAACGCACCCACATGGCCGAGGAAGGCGCGCGCGCGCTTCTGACCCGCGTGGGCCTGGACCGTGCGGCGGATCGTGAGGCCGGGAACCTGTCCTATGGCTCACTCAAACGGCTGGAGATCGCCCGCGCTTTGGCGATGAATCCCGCGGTGTTGCTGCTCGATGAACCCGCCGCCGGGTGCAACGCCGTCGAGACCGAGGAAATCGACCACCTGATCGCCGAGGTCGCCAAATCCGGCGTCGCCATCCTGCTGGTTGAACACGACATGAAGATGGTGATGCGGATTTCCAACCATATAGTTGTGCTGGACCACGGCGAAAAGATCGCCGAAGGCCCGCCCGAGGCCGTTAGCCGCAATCCGGCGGTCATCGCCGCCTATCTGGGAACGGAGGCCGCCGATGCTGACCGTTGAAGGCTTGCGCTCGCGTTACGGGCGCATCGAGGTGCTGCACGGGCTGGACCTGCAGGTCGATAGCGGCGAGATCGTCACCGTCGTCGGCGCGAATGGCGCGGGCAAGACGACGCTGCTGCGTTGCCTGTCGGGCGTGCAGCCGGTCTCGGCGGGAAAGATCACTTTCCGCGGCGAGGCGCTGACCACCGTTCCCGCCTATAAGCGCCTGTCGCGCGGCCTCGCGCAATCGCCCGAGGGGCGGCAGATTTTCACGAACCTCTCGGTCGAGGAAAACCTGCGTCTCGGCGCTTTCCTTTACAGCGACGACCGCGTGCAGAAGGACATGGACGACGCTTTCGCGATGTTCCCGATCCTGCGCGAGAAACGCAATCTGGCGGCGGGAGGCCTGTCGGGCGGGCAACAGCAGATGCTGGCGATGGCGCGGGCGCTGATGGGGCGGCCCTCCTGCCTGCTGCTGGACGAGCCCTCGATGGGGCTTGCGCCGATCATCGTGCAGCAGATTTTCGACGTGGTCAGCGGCCTCAAGGCGCTTGGCGTCACCGTGCTGCTGGTCGAACAGAACGCCTTCGGGGCGCTCAAGATTGCCGACCGTGGCTATGTCATGGAAACCGGCACCATAACCATGCAGGGCGCGGCGGCGGAACTGATCGCCGATCCCCGCATTCGCGAAGCTTACTTGGGAATTTGAATATGTCCGTCGTCACCATTGCCCGCCAAGGGGATATCGCCACCGTCACCGTGGACAACCCGCCCGTCAACGCGCTGGGTCTGGCGCTGCGCCAAGGGCTGTGGGACGCCGTGGCGGAACTGGACGCTGATCCTGCGGTGCGGGCGGTGGTGCTGATCTGCGCCGGTCGGACCTTCATCGCCGGGGCGGATGTCACCGAATTCGGCAAGCCCCCGGTTGAACCCCACCTGCCCGAACTGGTTGCCCGCATCGAGGCAGCCGAAAAGCCTTGGGTCGCGGCCATTCACGGCTCGGCCCTTGGCGGCGGTTTCGAGGTGGCGCTTGGCTGCCGCTTCCGCGTGGCGCTGCCCGACGCCTCGGTCGGCCTGCCCGAGGTGACTTTGGGCATCATCCCAGGCGCGGGCGGCACGGTGCGGACTCCGCGCTTGTGCGGTGTCGAAACGGCGGTGGATATGGCGACGGCCGGCAAGCCGCTGCGTGCGCCGAAAGCGCTGGCGGCGGGCCTGATCGACGCGGTGATCGAGGGCGATTTGTTGGAAGGCGCCGTGGCTTTCGCCCGTGCGGCGATCGAACAGCCCTTGCCGCTGCCGGTCTCGGCCCGCGAAATCGCGGCCCCTGACGCGGCTTTCTGGACCGAGGCCGAGAAGGCTGTGGCCAAGGCTGCCAAGGGAGCGGCGGCTCCGGCCCGCGTTCTGGCCTCGATCCGCAAGGCGGCCGAGGTCCCCTTCACTGAAGCGATGGATTTCGAACGCGAGACCTTCATGGCGCTGCGCGGCACCGAACAGGCCGCTGCCTTGCGCACGGTATTCTTCGCCGAACGCGCGGCCCCGCGTCCCGCTGCCCTGCGCGATGTCCAACCGCTGCCCCTGAAAAAGCTCGCTGTCATTGGCGGCGGCACGATGGGCGCGGGTATTATCGCCGCGATCCGGGATGCAGGCCTGCCGGTCATTCTGATCGAGCGTGACGACGAGGCTGTCGCGCGCGGTCTTTCCAATGTCGCCAAGGTCTTTGACGGCGGCGTCAAGCGCGGCAAGCTGACGGAAGCTCAGGCTCAAACTCTGAAGGATGGCGTCACCGGCACTACCGATTACGCGGCGCTGGTCGATGTCGACATGGTCATTGAGGCGGTTTTCGAAGAAATAGGTGTCAAGCGCGCCGTTTTCACCCAACTCGGCGAACATTGCCGTACCGACGCAGTGCTGGCCACCAATACCTCGTATCTGGACCCGCGCACCATCGCTGAAGGCCTGCCGAACCCGTCCCGCTTTATAGGGCTGCATTTCTTTAGCCCGGCGAACGTGATGAAACTGCTGGAGATCGTGCCCACGCCCGAAACCTCGCCCGAGACTCTGGCGACCGGATTCGCGCTTGGCCGCTTGCTGAAAAAGATCCCGGTGCAATCGGGCATCTGCGAGGGTTTCATCGGCAACCGCATCCTGAAACGCTACCGCGCCGCCGCCGAGGGGCTGGTCCGCAAGGGCGTGCCGATTGCCCGGATCGACGCGGCGATGCGCAGCTATGGCCTCGCGATGGGCCCGTTCGAGGCGCAGGATCTGGGCGGTCTCGACATCGCCTATCTGCAACGCGAAGGCGCGCGCGCGGCGGGTCAGGACGTGCCGGAAACGCTGGGCGATATCCTTGTCCGCGCAGATCGCAAGGGGCAGAAAACCGGCGGCGGTTGGTATGACTATGTCGCGGGCGACCGGAAGCCGCAGGTCTCGGCTACCGTGACCGAACTGCTTGCCGCACAGATCGGGCCGGAATCTGCCATGTCCGAGGCCGATGTCGCGACCGCTCTGGTCGGCGAGATGGCTGCCGAAGGGCAGGCGATCCTGAATGAGGGTATCGCCTCCAGCCCCACGGATATCGATCTGGTCGAAATCCACGGCTACGGTTTCCCGCGCTGGCGCGGTGGGCCGATGTTTGCCACCCGTGCGCGGGACTGACCCGCGCGATTGACGGGGACCGAGCGGGTTACGTTCGGGCGGCGACAGCCCCTTGCCGCGCAAGTGCCGTTCCAAGAAATAGCAAGATCACCAGCCCTTGCAGGAACAGCGGTTCGGCCACAGGGAACAGGCCGAACCAAAGCTGCAGCCAGTCGCGGTCGGGGAACCAACTGACCGGAGTCGCACTGACCAATGCGGCGGTTTGAAGCCCTCGGATGCCCGCGCCGACCAGCATGACGGCCAAGACCGCCAGCAGAACCGAGGTCACGCGGAAAAACATCGCCAGCGGCAATCTGCGACCCGAGGCCAGCACCAGCCAACCAGCGCCAAGCACGGCCAGCGCGCCAAGAAGCAGCCCCAGCAAGACCGGTCCGGCTGCTGCATCGACGAGCAGCGCCTCGTAGAACAGGACCGTCTCGAAGCCTTCGCGGAAGACGACCAGAAACGCGAGCAGCGCGACAGTTCCGACAGTAACCGATCCGGCCAGTTTGCGGCGCAGTGCGGCGACATGCCCCCCCTTGGCCGTAAGTCCCAGAACCAGCCAGATCAGCACGGCCGCAGCCAGAAGAGCCGTCCCGCCTTCAAGCGCCTCGCGCGACAGGGTCGAGACCGTGATCAACCAGCGCGCCGCCGCCCACAGCGCAAAGCTGCCGATCAGGGCAAGCCCGATGCCAAGGCCGACCGGACCTCGGAAACGGGCAGGGTCGGCCCCTTCGGCACGCAGGGCGGCCAACAGGGCGGCAAGGATAAGCACCGCTTCAAGCCCTTCACGGAAGATGATCCCTCCGGATTGAAGAACCGCGCCAAATGCGGAAATCGGCGTCTCGATCCGCGTGCGGGCGTCGTTGAGATCGGCCTTGATGCCATCTAACTCGGTGGACAAGGCATCGATCGGCGCGTGTTGAGCAACAAGACGGCCCAGACCCGGACGCGCGGCAGTCCCCTCCCAGAAGCGGGCTTCCATACGCAGCGCCATCGAGGGCGCGCGGGGCACCAGCCGTTGTTCGATATCAGGGTCGAACCATGAATAGGCTTCAAGGCGTTTCAACTCCGCCTCGGCCCAATCGCCATTTCTGGCGACGATCAGCAACTCATCCAAAGCGGCGGGCAGGGCGTCCAGCGCAGCGGCGTAACCGCCCTGCGCAACCTCGGCCCCGAACGTTGCGTCGATCAGCGCAAGGGCCTGCGTTACCAAAGCTTCGACTCCGTCGCCCCGCTTCTGCATGATTGCTTTCATCTCGTCCAGCAATCGGGCCAAGTGTTCGGAATCGGCTAACGTTTCGAACTGGGACGCGAGATCGCCATAAAGCATTGCAGCGCGGTCCCGGAACATCAGGGCCTCGCTATATTCCAGATGCTGGCTGATCTCGCCGTTACGGACACCGTTCTTGTATTCTTCCCAGACAAGGGCGGTGAAGCGGCGTAGTAGGCGGGCGCGGCGCAGGGTTTCTTCGGGCGACAACTTGACCGGCGCGTATCCCGACATCTGAGCACTGAGCGCGACGACGGCTGAAGGGTCGGATCTGGCGCGTGTCAGGTCGCGCTGCAAACTGGCGAATGCGTCAGGTCCAAGCCGAGCGGTCATGTTCGACGACAGATATGCGACAAGCCCTTCTGCCCGCCCTATATCGCCCGCATACTGGATCATGTGACCCGCCGCAGCGTCTTCGCTGGCCCGTGACAGAGCCAGCCGCAATTCGGAAGCAGCGACGGTCAGAAGTTCGGCCTCGACCGTGTCATGGGCGGCTTGCTGATCAAGCTGCCCATCGGCCAAGGCCTTGAGCGCCAGCACCGCCGAGGTGTCACGCGAGGCACGGGAGTAGTCGCGAATGTTCATCCAGTTCTGTGCGTCAGACGCATTTCCGGCCAGAACGGCGGCCAAAGCCTGATCGCGGGCGGCGGCCATGACTGCCGCCCAGACCCTTTGACGCTCTCGGGCGACATTTGCCGCGTCCTGCTGGCGCACGGCGGCGGCATAATCGGCAAGTGCCTTGTCAGCGGCATTCCCGTCGGGTCCGAGTTTAGGGGTCGCGCCTTGCCACGCTGCCTCTATCCGCGCCAACCTTTCGCGGATTTCCGCATCCCGATCCGGATTGGGTGTGCGATAGAACAACCGCTCGATCCGGCCTGTCTCGACACGTAGGGTTTCCGCGGCGTCCCAAGGTGTTTCAGCCCGAGAGGGCAAAGCGAACGCAAGCAGCAGGGCGATAGTCGCTAGAAATCTCAAGGCTGGATATCCGTCAGATCAGCTGAAAGCTCGGCGAGGGCAAAGGCGGGGATCGCGATTTCGCGCCGGAGGTTGCTATAAAGCAGGTCGGGCAGCGCGACGCGGTAAAGGAGGCGCGCTTTCAGGTGCAGATTGCCGCCGGTCTGGCCATTGAGCGGGATATCGTATGTGGCGATATCCTCGCCCTTGGCGGGGATGGGACGGCGAAGCCAAACGACTTCGGCGGTCTGGAAGGTGAGGTGGTCTGGGATGCGCTGGCCCTTGCTGTCCTTGAAATGTTCGATCCATGCGACGGTTTCGGATGTGTCCGGCCCATCCGAGCGGTAGACCACATTCCCCGCCGCATCGGTCAGTGTCAGGTCAAGCCACATATGTTTCTGGTCGTTCACACCGGTCGGAAGGTTGTGGCCTGCACCAAGGTTCCGGACGGCTATTTCCAGATGCAGCTTGCCACCTTGGGGTTCGGATTTGCGCAGTTCCAGCCCTGCGGCGGTGCGTAGAAAGGCGGCTGTCTGGCGCGCTTGTTCGTTCAGCGTTTTCTGGTTCATCTCGCGGTCGACACCGGGCAGGGCCCCACCGCGCAAAACGTCCAGCGTGTCGCCAAGTCCGGTATCCGTGAGCAGATGGTTGGCTCCGATAAAACGATGCGAGTAGCGTTGCGGTTTGGCGATGTCGCCGTTTCGCAATGCCATGACCTGAGCGGCGGGATCAGAGGCCATATGGCAGTCCTGACAGGTTATGCCCTGCTGGGCATAGGGGCTGTTTGCCCATTCAAGAAAGGTCGATTGCGCGGTCTGCGGGGTTTTGGCCTTCGACATCGAATGATCGTAGATCTCGATATGGCAAGCGCCGCACAGATCGGCGCTTTTGATCAATGCGGTTGTTTGGGGCGCGGCATATGCCGCCCGATGCGCCTTGGGATTGGCCAGAAGCGCGCCGTCTTTCAGACCGCCCTGATCCTTTTCGGCGCGGGCATAATCCAGGGTGATCGCCGCATTGCCTTTTTCCGGCTCGGCATGGATCGCGGTGTGGCAGGTGATGCAATTGACCCCTTCGGTCAAGGCGTCGGCGGGCTGGACCGAGACAAAGCGGTTCACGCGTCCGGTCAGCATTTCCGCCGGTGCATGGCATCCTTCGCAAAATCGACCCTGCTCGGGGTTGCGCACACTGTCAGTATTGGCGTCGACGGTGGCCTCGTAGATCAGGTCGCGGTCTGCAATGGCGTGCAGAGATCCGGCCCATTCGTGAAACTCCTGCTGGTGACAATACCCGCATTCTGCAGCCGAAGGCAGACGCGCCGGATCGCTGAATTTGCCTGAGGCGGATTTCAGTTGCGATGGCCAGAACAGGCGATCCGCGCCCGAGTCGTCCGGTCCGAAGGGAAGGCGATAAAAGGGAACGTCGGTGCTGGCGATGCCGATTGGTGCGGGCTGCGGGGTCAAGACCGCATAGGCCGCCAGCGCGGCCAGCAATAGAACTACCGCCCCGGCCATTGGGACAAGGTGATAGCGCAGCTGGGATTTGATCCTCATTTTCTGGACCTAGCCCAGTGCCGCATGGCCAGATGCAGGATCAGACCGGACGGGACGGTCCAGGCCCCCCAGAAATGCAGAAAGGATAGCATTGCGGTGATTTCACCGGGCGGAAACCACAGCGTTCCGGCCTGCCAGAGCAAGGCGGGAACGCTCATCGCCAGCCCTGTCGCCAAGACCAGCAACATCACCGCCAGTAGCATCCACGATATGACGGTAAAGCTGCGGCGGCGGCTATGCGCTAGCCCCGATGGGACGTGACGCATCAGCCAAGGCAGCAGCGCGGCAATCATCATCAGGCCGACGATGATATGTACCCAAAGCACCACGCCGCTTTCCGGCGAAAGCCAGATATATAGCCCCGAGGTGAATAACCCTGCAAGCCCGCAGCTTTGCAGGGCTGACCGCAAACTTCCTCCCCTTGGGTGCGAGGGGGAGCGGATCTGTGCGGATCTGAGGCGGGCCTGGCTTGCGGCTTGTCCCATGATTGCCCCGTTCGTTCCTAGCCCTTGATATCGACCCCGTGCTTCGCGGCGGCTTGTAGCACCTGCGCGACAATCCGTTCCGCAATGTCCTGTGCTTCGCTGCCAAGCGCGTCCGCTTCCTCCGAGGTGAACTTGTTGCCAGCGACCTCGCGTTCGTGCGTCTCGCTGACCAGTGCGATCAACTCGTCAAAGCCCTTGGTGATCGAGCCGTCCAGAGCCGCGTCATCGGTTCCGACCACTGGCGAGATGGCAGAGTTATACATGCGCTGGCAGCCGCCCATGATGCCCAGAACGTCGATGAGACGGCTGCGGGCGACAAAGGCATCGCCCTCGCCGCCAAGGAACTGCGACTCTTTCCACTCGCCGAAATAGTCTCCGACGGTCGGGGTCATGGTCACGACGGCGGTAAAGGCGTCGTCGCGGTTCGGCTTCCACGCAGCCATGTCGGTTTCCAAGGCTTTCGACCAATCGACCATGCCCTTGGCGGCACCGACGGCCAGATTGGCGTCGAACAACGCCTCGCCGCTGCCGATCTTGCCGTCGCCGTTCAGATCGGCCTCAAGTTTGATATGGGTCGCATCGGTCCCCCAGAACAGCGGTTCGGTGATCGAGTGGAACAGGCTTCCGGGACGGGACAGAACCGTGCCGTCGGGCAGGGTCAGATCGTATTCGGCGACGTCCTCCTCCTCGGTCCCCGGATTTCCGGCATCAAGGATCAGGTCGTATTTCGCGGTCGAGGGGATGCCCGCGACGATGCCTTCGATAGTCTCGTATTCGTTCGAGGCGGCCAGCCAATTGTCGCGCATTGCAGTTACGGCCTCGGCCAGCTTCGGGCCATCGGCCTCCCACGCGGCCTTGTAGTCGCCGCCATGCGCGGCGACCAGCGCGGCATAGGCCTCGGCCGAGCCTTGCATCTTCTGGGCATTGGCGACCAGAGCGGCGTTGTGTTCCAGCGTAAAGGCCTTGACCTGTGCCAACCCCTCGCTTTCGGTTGCGGCAAAGCCGGGCTGGGCGGCCAGCAAAAGAATAGGGGTCAGCGAAAGCAACGTGCAGCGCATGGTCGAGGGCTCCTGTCTCGAACGTTTCCGCGAGACTCGGCCCACGGAAAGGACTCACTGGGACTCTCTTATAACCCGACCATTTTTGTTGCAATTGGAATGCGGCGTCGCGTTAACGAAGAACGGCCGAGCATCGCTGCCCGGCCGCTTTTTCGGTTCAGACCGAAAGGCACATGTACTTGATCTCAAGATAGTCATCGAGACCGTAATGGCTGCCCTCGCGGCCAAGGCCGGATTGCTTGACGCCGCCGAAGGGCGCGACCTCGGTCGAGATCAGGCCTGTGTTGACGCCGACCATGCCGGTTTCCAGCGCCTCGGCCACGCGCCAGACGCGGCTGAGGTCGCGGG
The DNA here is from genome assembly GCF_009711225.1 of Paracoccus aestuariivivens. GTDB lineage: Bacteria > Pseudomonadota > Alphaproteobacteria > Rhodobacterales > Rhodobacteraceae > Paracoccus > Paracoccus aestuariivivens. The sequence continues at coordinate 869,216 of NZ_WMIE01000001.1, forward strand.
CGTAGAAATAGCCTGCAAGGCCGAACTCGCTGGCGTTCGCCAGTGCGATCGCCTCTTCCTCGGTCTCGAAGCGATAGATCGGGGCGACGGGACCGAAGGTCTCCTCGCGCGATATCTTCATCTCGGGCTTCATGCCGGTCAGGACGGTCGGGTGGAAGAAGGTTCCGCCCAACTCGTGACGCGCGCCGCCAGTGGCGACGGTCGCGCCGTTGGCCACGGCGTCCGCGATGTGATCCTCGACCTTGGCCAGAGCCGCGGTATTGATCAGGGGCCCGACCTGCACCGGATCGGTCAGGCCATTTCCGACGGACATTGCCGCGACGCGGGCCGCCAGCTTCTCGGCGAAGGCATCATAGACGCCCGACTGGACGTAGATGCGGTTCGCGCAGACGCAGGTCTGGCCGTTATTGCGGAACTTGGCGACCATCGCGCCCTCAACCGCCGCGTCGATATCGGCGTCGTCAAAAACGATGAAGGGAGCGTTGCCGCCCAGTTCCAGCGACAGCTTCTTGATCGTCTCGGCACCCTGACGCATCAGGATCTTGCCGACGCGGGTCGAGCCGGTGAACGAGATCTTGGCGACTTTCGGGTTCGCGCAAAGCTCGGCACCCATGCCCGCCGCATCAAGGCCCGGCACGATGTTCAGGACGCCCGCCGGAATGCCCGCACGCTCTGCCAAGACGCCCAGAGCCAGCGCCGAAAGCGGCGTCAGTTCCGAGGGGCGCGCGACCATGGTGCAGCCCGCCGCCAGTGCCGGAGCGATCTTGCGCGCCAGCATGGCATTGGGGAAGTTCCACGGCGTGATCGCGCCGACGACGCCCACCGGCTGCTTCAGCACGATGATGCGCTTGTCGGGCATATGGCCCGGAATGGTGTCGCCATAGACGCGCTTGGCCTCTTCGGCGAACCATTCGATATAGGCGGCACCATAAGCGATCTCGCCCTTGGCCTCGGCCAGCGGCTTGCCCATCTCGGCGGTCAGGATGATCGCCAGATCTTCGACATTCGCCAAAATCAGGTCATGCCAGCGGCGCAGGACCGCGCCGCGATCCTTGCCGGTGCGGGCAGCCCAAGGCTTTTGCGCGGCATGGGCGGCGTCGATGGCGGCCGACAATTCGGCCACCCCCATATTCGCGACCTGAGCCAGTTCCTCGCCCGTCGCCGGGTTCAGAACGGCAAAGACCTTGTCGCCCTTGTAGCGCGCGCCGTTGAAATAGGCGCTGCCGGTCAGGAGGCTCGGGTCTTTCAGGCTAAGTCCGTGCTTGTTGTCCAGCATCATGCGGCCTTTGCAGCGGTGATGGATTCCTCGAGGATATCCAACGCTTCGGCGAAGTGGCCTTCGTCGATGGTCAGCGGCGCTAGGAAGCGGATGACGTTGCCGTTCACGCCGCAGGTCAGCAGGATCAGCTTGCGCTCAAGTGCCTCGGTGCGGATGCGGTTCACGAGGTCCGCGTTCGGCGCCTTGCCGTCGGCGGTGGTGAACTCGGCAGCGACCATGAAGCCCGGGCCGCGCACTTCGGCCAGTTCCGGCGTGGTGGCGCGGATCGATTCCAGACGCTGACGCAGACGCGAACCCAGCTCATTGGCGCGGTCGCAGAGGTTTTCTTCCTCGATCACGTCCAGAACTGCGTGAGCTGCCGCGATGCCCAGCGGGTTGCCGCCATAGGTGCCGCCGAGGCCGCCGGGGTTCGCCGCATCCATGATCTCGGCGCGGCCGGTGACGGCTGCCAGCGGCAGACCGCCCGCCAGACCTTTGGCCATCGTGACCAGATCGGCAGCAATACCGTGCTGCTCCATCGCGAACAGCGTGCCGGTGCGGGCGAAGCCGGTCTGGATTTCGTCGGCGATCATCACGATGCCGTGCTTGTCGCAAAGCTCGCGGACGGCGCGGACGAACTCGGTCGGGGCCGGGTTGAAGCCGCCTTCGCCCTGGACCGGCTCGAAGATGATCGCGGCAACGCGCGACGGATCGAGGTCGGCTTTGAACAGCTTCTCGATGCCCGCCATCGCGTCCTCGGTCGATTGGCCGTAAAGCGCGATCGGGAAGGGGACGTGGAAGACATCGGGCATCATCGCGCCGAAACCGGCCTTGTAGGGCTGGACCTTGCCGGTCAGCGACATACCCATGAAGGTACGGCCGTGGAAGCCGCCGCCAAAGGCGATGACGGCATTGCGGCCCGTATGGGCGCGGGCGATCTTGATCGCGTTTTCAACGGCTTCGGCACCGGTGGTGACGAAAGTGGTGCGCTTGTCGAAATCGCCGGGGACCAGCGCGTTCAGGCGCTCGCCAAGGGCGATGTAGTTTTCATATGGAAGAACTTGGTGGCAGGTATGGGTGAAAGCCTCGACTTGGGTCTTCACGGCTTCCATAATCTTCGGGTGGCAGTGGCCGGTATTGACGACCGCGATGCCGGCGGCGAAGTCGATATAGCGGGTGCCTTCGACATCCCAGACCTCGGCGTTGCGGGCTTTGGCCGCATAGATCTGGGTCTGCATGCCAACGCCACGGGCGATGGTGGTCTGGCGACGAGCGGCGATTTCGGCGTTGAGCATGTGATGCCTCCTGAAAGGTCCGGGGCGTTGAATTTGGCCCGGTTGTCATCGCAGATGCCCTGTTCAAAATGGTTTTGACAGTCTAATTCTTTCATGACGCAAAGCGTTGAAATTTATCGTGTCAATGTCAGACTGTTAACGATCATGAACGACCTAAACACCGAACTGGGCGATCTGCGTCTGGGCGAGCGGCTGCGAATCCTGCGCGAGCGCGCGGGCCTGTCGCAACGCGGGCTGGCGAAGCGCGCCAATGTCACCAATGCAACCATCTCGCTGGTCGAGGCGGATAAGATGAACCCCTCGGTCGGGGCGCTGCGGCGCATCCTTGACGGCATCCCTGTCAGCCTTTCCGAGTTCTTCGCCTTCGAGCCCGAGCCCGAGCAGGTGATCTTTTATCAGGCCTCGGACCTGCCAGAAATCGGCAAGGGGAAACTGTCCTTGAAGCGGGTCGGCAACTGCCAATTCGGCCGCGCCATGACCATCCTGCACGAACGCTACGAGCCGGGCGCGGATACCGGCCGCGTCATGTATCAGCATGAGGGCGAGGAGGGCGGCGTCGTCATCTCGGGCCGGATCGAGGTCACCGTGGGCGAGGAACGTCGCATCCTTGGCCCCGGCGACGCCTATTACTTCGACAGCCGCAACCCGCACCGGTTCCGGCAGGTCGGCGCCGAGTCTTGCGTCATTGTCAGCGCCTGCACCCCGCCGACATTTTGATGGGAAAAGCCTGAACACCGCGCGGTTTGTGCGCTGGCTGTTTACACCTACGCGCGGTCAAGCCCCCGTCCCAGACGTCGCATGCTTTGCATGACCTCGAGCGGCGTCAGGTCGGTTGGCTCTACCCGATCCCATTTGACAATGGCGACACTGCCCGATGTCGCCGAAGGTGCGCCGGGCAAGAACAGGACGGCGGTATCGGCGCGTTTTTCGACCACGAAGGCCGGGCAGGAATAGTCGTCAAAGTGCACCATGACGACTTCCACAGCGTTGCTTGTGGCGAGATTCCGGTCTCCGTCCACGTAGTCGTCAAGCATTTGCCGCAAGATCGTATATGGCGGAAAACGGCTGAGCAGCGTGGATTCTAGCCATTCGAAGGTCCGTCGGCCCGGTCCGCTTCGCGCGAATATTCCCGCAAGAAATGCGATGCCGATAAGCACGGCGACCGAGAAGACCAGCGGCCAGAAATTCGACGTCGATTGCGGAAAGATCAACTCATGCAGCTTTTGGCCAATGGGCTTTGCTGTCGCATACAGTCTGCCGACGACTAGCAGGACGATTCCGAACGGCAGCAGGAATACAAGACCGCCGACGACTGTCGCTCTGATGAACAGGGCGAAGTTGCGAATAGCACGCTGGTTCTTGGGCATGATCAGACTTGCGAAGGTACGGTCGGTGCGGCGCAACTTGCATCGGCTTTTGCAGCCCGATGGTTCCCGACGGGGGCGGGGCGGTTCGGGGGTGCGACTGTCATGCGTTGGCTCCAGACTTGCGACGATTGCAGCCAACACGTTTCGTCGTTGATCCGCAAGCGGCGAGACCGGAGTGTGGCGGGAAGACAGCCGAAGGCCCGCCATGACGGACATGATCGCTGCGCGGGCATGACCGGCGCAGCGGCTGACCTTGATCGAGATTCCTTAACTATTCGGGAATGACCGCGATCTAGGAGAGACTAAATTGTTTCCGATCATTCCGCAGTTCGGTCGGCTCAGGACAGCGGGAAACCGAGCTTGCCGACCATCGACAGCCATGGCCTGCGCCAACCACCCTTGGAATCCGCGCCGTCCAGCGCGGTCATGGTGATTTGCGCGCCAATCGCGCGGAACGGCTCGGGGGGAATCCAGTTCGGTTCAGTCGCGGCGAACTCCATTTGGGTTTCCGGCAGGTCCAAGCCGTTCAGCTTCGCCAACCCGACCCGAGCGCCGAACCGGCTGGCCGAGACCCCGAAACCTGAATAGCCGCCCGCGTAGATGGCCTTGCCGCCGTAATAGCTTTGGAAATGCACCGCCATGCGTGTCGTCAGCGCGATCGGACCGCTCCACGCATGCGAGAAACGGATACCCTCAAGCTGCGGGAAAGTGGCAAAAAAGGCTTCGGCCAGTTTGCCGTAAGGCTCGGGCGTGCGGTCCAGTGCAGGGTCGCGCGGACTGTTTGCGAAATAACCCAGACGACCGCCGAACAGGATGCGGTTATCAGGAGTCAGGCGCATGTAGTTCAACTGCGTCCGCGTATCGTAGACGCCCTGCCGGTTGGCCCAGCCAATGGCAGCCATTTGCACGGGTGTCAGTGGCTCGGTCGTCAGGATCCGGTCGCGCACCATTGCCACGCGCGAGCGGATGCGTTTATGGCCGGAAGCAAAGGCGTTGGTGCATAGCATGACGCGCGGCGCACGCACCTGACCGTCACGCGTCTTGATCAGCAGGGTTTGCCCCTGATCGTCGATGCTTTGCATCGGTGACAATTCATGCAACCGGACGCCAAGCGCGATCGCCGCTCGGCGCAGTCCCCATGCGAGACGGGCCGGATGCACGATGCCGCTTTTCTTGCGCGACCAAATCGCGCCTTCGAACAGCGGGGAGTTCAGCTGGGCGCGCGTTCCGGCTGCGTCCAGCAACTCGACGTCATGGCCATGCGCGCGGTGCAGGTCGTATTCTTCCTGCACGGCGGGCAGACCGTCTTTCGAGACCGCGACCGTCATCTCGCCCGACCATTCCAGATCGGCCTCGATGCCATGCCGCGCGATGGTGTCACTGAAACCGGCCATATTGTCATGGCCTAGAGCTTCCAGCGTTTGCAGATCGTTCGGGAAGATGCGTTGCGCATTCCCCAACCCGTGCATCACCGAGGTCGAGACGATGCCGCCGGGACGACCGGAAGCGCCATGTGCGATCCGGTCGGCCTCGATCAGCACGACGTCGCAGGCAGGATCGGCCTCTTTCGCCTGAATGGCGGCCCACAGACCGGTAAACCCTCCACCGATGACCACCAGATCGGCTTTGGTCGAGCCGATCAGTGGCGTCGCGGGCGCGGGGGCGTCCGGACGATCCAGCCAGAAGGGAAAGAATGTCGTGTCGGCAAGGGCTTTGTCGGCGCGGGTCTGCATCTGGGTTCTCGGTGTTGGTGGGGATGTGGTGGGATCAGTCCTCGATCAGGACGTAGATTTTGCGCAGGGTTTCCAGAACTTCGAAACGACCTTCGAAGCCGCTGGTCAGGACGTAGTTGTCGCCGGGGCCGAATTCCTGAACCGAACCGTCCTTGTCGGTGATCGCGACGCGACCCGACAGGACGGTCGTGTATTCGGTCATGTTCGGATAGGCGAGGATCTCGGCATAGGGGGTGCATTCCCACGTGCCGATGGTGACCTTGCCAGAACCGAAATGAACGGCGCCTTTTTCAATGGCCTCGCCCGAGATGACGGCTTCGGCGGGAACTGCCGAGCATGCGCTGAGATCTTCGCTCGAGACGCCGTCACGGTTGATGCGGATAATGTTCGACATGTCTTCCTCGTGGGTATTGACGTTTTGCCGCGCTGATAAGGGATAGACTTCGGCAGACAAATCCTCGAAGGCCAATCGAAACATTTGGTGAGGTGAATGAACGATGAAGATCTCGGGATCTGATCTGCACCTGTTCAAGGTCTTTGACAGCGTTGTGCGCAACAATGGCCTGTCTGCGGCACAGGTCGAGTTGTCATTGAGCCAGCCGACGATTTCCAACCATTTGACCGCGCTCGAGCAACGTTTGGGCGTCAAATTATGCGAGCGGGGACGGCGCGGGTTCGCTTTGACGGACAAGGGGCGTGTCGTCCATGAAATCGGCCTGGAGGTGTTAGCGGGGCTGGAAGCCCAGTCGCGCCGACTAAGCCAGTTGCGCGGAGCATTGACCGGAATCGTGCGGGTGGGGATCGTCGATTGCGTGGCCTCGGATGCGAACTGCCGCTTATCGTCTGTTCTTGCCCGTGTCGCGCGCGACGCGCCCATGATCGAGATCGAACTGGGCATCATGCGCCCCGGAGATATCAGCGCGGGTCTTGCCAAAAGCTCGCTGGATATCGGTATTGGCGGCTTTGACTCTCGTTTGGGTGTGCTGAACTATGCACTGCTTTATGAAGAGGAGAACCTGCTTTATTGCGCACAGGGTAACCCGCTTTTCGGTTTGTCCGATAGCGATATCGACCGTGATCTCAGCTATGCGCAGCCTTGGGTCCATCGCGGCTATTGGGGCGGGCGCAGGCAGTTGAGTTTTCAGCGGATCGACGCCGACCGGATCGTCTATGACATCGAGGCGCAGTTGCTGATGATCCTATCGGGCGCCTATGTCGGGCTATTGCCGCGACATCTGGCCGAAAGCGCACCCTATGCCGGACGGCTGCGGCGCTTGCCGGTTCAGGACGATGATTATATGGCCAAAATCGAGGTCGCGACCCGTGGCGGAAAATTGGCCAAAAGCATCACCTATGTCCGCGATTTGCTGGCGACCGAGCACGAGCAACATTTGCAGCAATCAATCTGAGCGTTGTTTCCAGCTTATGTGACGTCCGTATACCGTCGAATACAGTCCCTTGGATAATACCAAAAACAGGGGGAAATCATGTCCAGCCTTACTAACAGGGCAAAGCTACCTGCCGTACTCAGTCGGAACTTGGCGGTCGTGAACCGCGGCCGACAGGTCCGACAGGAGCAATCATGATCGGTCGGATCGACTCGTTTCTGGGACATGCCGCCCATTCCCGTTCCTCGCAGAAAACCCGCGGCCTTGGTGCATTGAATCCGGAAAGCTGGGTCGCCCAGACTCTTGCCGGTTTCGTCGGCTCGATCGCGCTTTCTCCGCTTATGCTGCTTCCGGTGCTCGTCTATGCCTATGATGTGCATCTGGGTTTTGGCCCCGACACAGCGGGTCGGATTTCCTCGGCTGCATTGATCGGTCTGGCCCTTGCGACCGTTGTCGTCTCGTTCCGCACCAAACATTGGTCGATGGCGCGGGTTTCGGTCATTGGCATGATCATCATGCTGGTATTCACGGCGCTGACGCTGGTGATGCACGATTCCCGAAGTTTCTTTGTCCTGACCTTGCTCGCCGGTTTCGGTGGCGGTCTGACGCAAGCGGCGGTTGCAGCTGCGCTGTCCAGAACCACGCATTCCGAACGCGCCTTTGCGATCTTCACCTGCTTCCAGTTCGTCTATCCGGGCTTGGGGGCCTATTTCTTTCCGCGCTTGATGGATAGCTCGGATATGGGCTTCAACCTGATGCAGGTCGGACAGTTGGTGCTGATCGCCGCAGCTTTGCTGCTGGCGCCGGTCGTCGGGGCGTTCCGCTTGCGCGACGATCTTTGTGCCGCCGACGGCGAGGGTGCCAAGGACAAGACCGAATGGGCGCTTTTGCTGCGCGGTCCGGCAATTTTGTCGATCATCGGCATCATGATCTATGGCGCCTCGAACGGAGCCATCTGGGCGTATTCCGAGGGCATCGGTCGCATGTCCGGGCTGGACGTCCTGACCATCGGCGACATCATTGCCTATGCCAATATCATCGCGGGCATCGCTGCCCTTGGCGTGGCGTGGCTGGGTAACCGGCTTGGCCATTTCGTTCCGCTGATCGGCGGTATTCTGGGCCAGCTTCTGTCGATGTATGTGTTCATGGCCTTTCCGAACGAGGCGGGCTATATCGCCGGAACCGTGATCTTTACGGTTTCATGGGCCATCGTCTTTCCGTATTTTCTCAGCATCCAATCGGATCTGGATCACTCCGGCACGGTGGTCGCTTTTGGGCAATTCACCAACCTTGTCGGGACGGCATTCGGTCCTTCGCTTGCGGCAGCCTATGTTGGGCAGCACGGCGATTTCGCTGGGGCGATCTGGATTTCGGCGGTGATGACGGTCATGGCCCTTGTGCCCATGGTGATGATCCCAGCGCTGAACCGGCTCATCCCGACGACCCATTGAACGATCCAAGGCCGCAAGAGATTGCGGCCTTAGCTTTTGCGTCTTGTCGCGAACCTACGCCACAACACCGCTCCGGCGATCAGTGCAACGCCTCCGATCATCACATGACGAGAGGTGATCCCAAGGCGGGCCTGTGCGCTGTGGCGATAGCGCGGGTCGAACAGGCGCGTGTCGGCAAGAAAGCTGCCAAGCAGATTTTCCTTGCGCAGGGGCAATGGCTGCAGCCCGCGGCCCTCGTGACCCAGCGCATCAATCGCGGAAATCACGCTGCCGGTTCTACGGACAACCTGCGCCACGTCGTCGGGTTCGCAGCCCAGATGCTCGGATAAAAGCCGGTCCCGCAAACCGCGAATGTAATCGCGGGTTGTCTCCTCCGTAGCAGTCAAAGCGACATCGCATTCGGTGTCGAAGGCCATCGAGCGGCGGTCGATATTGCTTGATCCTACGCGCAGCACAGTATCGTCGATGATACTGATCTTGGCGTGGACATAGATCGGCTCGCCGGCATCGTTGACCGGATAGAGGATGCGAAAGCGGTTTTCGCGATCGATCACCTGCAAGCCGCGTATCATGCGGGAACGGGTGACATGCATCGCTTGGTCTTCGACCAACTGCTGTGCGGCGAAGGGGTTGATGACGATGATCTCGGGGCCGTTTGGCTCCAACAGGCGGGCAGCAATCGCCTTGGAAATGCTGTCGGAACAAAAATATTGGGATTCCAGATAGATAGAGTTTCGTGCGGCCGCGATGCTATCAAGGTAAAGCCGCTCGATCTCGGCGATGGTCGGGCTGTCGCGCCCGGGCGGCTCGGTGCGGGCAATGGCGATATCGACGTCGCGCAGGGCAGGGGCGATGCTTTCAGGCCATCGGTCGCCGACGGGATCGAAGTCTTCGTCCAGTTCCTTGTCGTTGGCCCGTGCCCAGCGGTCGCGAGCCAGTTTGCTAAGCGCTGCCGCCGCCGGACCGCTCAGGACAGCTGACGCGTCATGCCAAGGCTGGCCCGCCTCGCCCGATTTGAGTTGCCGAAGCGGGTCGTCGCTTTGATGCGCAGGACGATCCCAACGGCCATCGGTCATGTCGATCCCGCCGCAAAAAGCCAACGCATCGTCAATGACGGCGATCTTCTGGTGATGGCAGGCCCCGATCGGGTGACGGCCATCGAAGGCTAGATGGATCTGGGCGGGTGCAAGTAGTTTGATCCTCGCGGCGGGCAGCGTGCCACCGGGGGCGATCAGCGCGCCACCGCTCCATTTGAGCAGATAGATATCCAACCCGCTGCGCCGGTCTACCAGCGCCTCGAGGAATGGGCCGACCTGGTTGGGCAGCCCGTCGGGAGCCAACCCTTCGCCGTCGCTTTCGCCGGGCAGCATTTCGATTTCGAAGTCGAAATCCCAGCCGACCATGATCACGCAGCGCTCGGCCTTCAGCAAAGCCTCGCGCAGCGCGCGGAAATAGTCCTGCCCGTCGATGATGAAAGAAAAACTGCTGGCACGCTCGACGCGCCAGCAGTTCTGACCGGGTGTGAATTCTAGGCTGTCGTTAATGGGCATTCGGGATACCGGTCAGTCCTGCTGTGGCCTGACGGAACCCCGAAACCCAAGCGCAGGTTCCGCGACGTTGGCGGATCAGTTCTGCGCTGCCGCGTCCACGCGGATCCGGTCGAATTGCGCGGGGTGGACCTGTCCCAGCCATGTTTCGGTCAGGGGTTGGCCGTCCTTCTCCAGATACGCGCGGATGTCGGCTGTCTCGACCTGTTCGGCTGCGATGTCGAAGATCACCCGCCAGCGTTTGGTGCCGACCACGGGAAGCGCATAGGACTGGACGATCGTGACGCCTTCGGGAACCGATACCATCGGCGTAACTCCGTCATTCTGGCCAAGCTCGGCGATACTGCCGCCCTCGAAATCAATCGCGATCTTGAGGTGGCCTTTCGGGCGCGGATGGCCGGGAATGCCGCCAGCGCCGATCCGCGTCGAAACCGTGCGAGCAAGAGGCTGCTTGACCGGCGCGTCCTCTTTCCAGGTCAGGTTATAGTCGAATGCCAGTTCCTGACCGGCCTGAGGTTTTTGCTCGGGGTTCCAGAAGGTGACGATGTTGTCGTAGATCTCGTCATCGGTCGGGATCTCGACCAACTGAACCTGACCCTTGCCCCAATTGCCCTTCGGCTCGATCCAGACCGACGCGCGTTTGTCGTAGAACACGCCGTCATCCTCGTAATTCTCGAAGCGGCGGTCGCGTTGCAACAGGCCAAAGCCCTGCGGGTTTTCGGTCACGAAGCTTGACGTCACCACGCGCGGCGGGTTCATCAGCGGTCGCCAGATCACCTCGCCATTGCCCATGACCATCATAAGTCCGTCGGCGTCATGTACCTCGGGGCGCCAGTCAAAGGCCAGCACGCGGTTGGTTTCGGAATACCAATACATCGAGGTCAAAGGGCCGATCCCCAGCCGCTCGACCGAGTTCCGGAAGAAAAGCCGCGACGAGATCTCCATTTTCTGGCCTTCGCCGGGCGCGCCATTGGTGATGTCCATACGATAGGCGCCGGTGACCGAGGGACTGTCGAGCAGCGCGTAGATGGTGATGTCGGCATCACCAGATTTGGGCTTTTCGAGGTAGAATTCGCGAAAGACCGGAAATTCTTCCGGCTCGGACATGCCCGAATTGATCGCCAGTCCGCGCGCTGACATGCCGTACTGGCCTTGCGGGCCCGAGGTGCGGAAATAGGATGCGCCAAGGAAGCTGATCCAGTCGGTCTTGAGATCTTTGTTCATCAACCGGAATCCGGCAAAACCGGTGCCGCGCGTCAGATCCTTGGCAGGGCTGTCCGCCGGAATATCGAAAAAGCCGGGATCATAGGTGATCTCGCGCGACTTGCCGTTCTCGACGATGCCGATCTTGACCGGATTGCGGAAATAGGTGCCCAGATGGAAAAACTGTACGGGGACATCGCCGACCTTGACGGTGGTTTCTGGCCGGAAGCGGATTTTCCAATGCGCGTCGTAATCTATCTTTTCCAGCACATCGGGCTGGGCCACTTCGGGGGCGTGATAGGGCGCTGCGGCCATTTCCTTGGCGCGTTGACCCAAGGCTGCAAAGTCGAAGGGTTGGGATTGTCCCAGTTCGGCAGTAAAGGTGCTGGTCGCTTGGGCAGAGGCTGTCCCACCTGCAACTGGAAGCAACGGTTGGCTCAGCAGCAAGGCGAGAGCCGCGGCGCAGGTCAGTGCGGGTTTGCGCATTCGCAAGGTAGAAACTCCGTTGAACATGTCGCCGGGCATATTGCCGTGACAATTCGGTTAGCGCCATCCCTATGTGCAGCATCGAAGTGATTGATGGATTCCGGAAAACCACTAGGCTGGCCCGTATGAGCGATCCGATTCCGTCCCCCGCGCCATTTGCTGACTTCGATACCGACGAAGGTCCGGCTGTCCCGATCCTGAGACCCGGGGATTGGCTTGCCGCGCAACGCGAACAGTCGGGTCTGCTGGCACGTGCCGCTGCAGCCACGGGTCGGTTGGACGCGACGCTGGCGGCGATGAATCCTGACGAGCAAGAGGGGGCACACCGGCGTCTTGCCCTGATCGAGATCGAGTCGATGCTGTGGGCGCAAGGCACGCCGCTTCAGCGCGAGGAAATCGGTCGCGAGATGATGGATGCCCGCGCTGGCACCGATCTTGATGCCATGCGGCTGGCGCGGTGGGGGCTACGTCGTCTGGAGGGGCAGGCATCTCTTGGCGATCTGCGCGGATTTTTGGGTCTGCACCGCCATGAAGGACCGGGTCTGGCTGAACCGCTGGCCTCGCGGATGGTCGGTCGTGCCTTTGACGAGGGTGCGGTGGAATATCTTGCAGGCCATGCCGCGTTGGAAGGAATCGAGCCGATAGCGCGTGCGCCTGCGCTGCGCTCGGCATGGAGGCTGGCGGAACTTTCCGCGCCGGAATGTTTGACCGAGCCTGCATGCTGGACGGGTCGCGATATGGCCGAGGGGTGTGAGGCGCTGAAATTCGTGCCTCTGGGTCGCGGCGGTCGCAAGGTCTGGGTTGACGGAGGGCCATTGGCGGAACGGATGCGCCGCCATCTCGAGGCGGTGTTGCAAGGGGCGACCGAAGCCCGCCGCGAGTTGAAGCGCATTTCCGATTGGGCCGAACGCGCCCGTCAGTTGACCGCGTCGATCAAGGGCGAGAACCCGGCCCGCGTCATCACCGTCTTGGCAGCGCATCCGCTTATGACCACGGCCATGGTCGAAGCCGCGACCGGCTTTAGTCGTGACACGGCGGAACGGCTGCTCGCGCGGATGCATGCCATGGGCGTCGTGCGCGAGATTACCGGCGCGCGCCGTTATCGCCTTTGGGCAGCAGGGTCGTGAAGCTCAGGCTGCGTTGCGGATCACGTTCAGGAACATCTCCCGAATCGATTGGGCTTGGCAGTCCAGCGCGACGGCTACCGGTGCCCGACCGGTCGAGCGTAATGTCTGGCCGATGCGCTCGCCGTGGTCGATGCATGTCATGGCGGTGTGTTCGACCGTGAATAGCTCGGGGTGAAGGCAGGCAATGACTGCCATCGGATCGTGCAGCGCGCACCCCTCCTTGCCGACCGATTGGTAGAACTCCAGATAGAGTTCCGCCATACCGTCCAGCAATCCGCCATCATGGGGTGCGGCATCGGCAAGAGCGCGGAAATCCTCGGCCTGCAGGGTGACCTGCAGCGTCACATCAAGACCGATCATCAGCACATCGGCCCCTGACGCCAGAACAATTTCAAGCGCATGGGGATCGTGGAATGTATTCGCCTCGGCAAAGGGGCTGATGTTTCCCGGCGCATCCAGCGCGCCGCCCATGATGACGATGCGTTTGATGTTGCTGGAGAAGTCAGGATCGTGGCGGATCGCTTCGGCGACGTTCGTGATCGGACCGACCGGACATAATGTGATCTCGCCGGGGTTTTCGCGGGCGATGCGGGTCATGAACTCGACTGCCGATTCCGTTGCCTTCTGGTTTGTGGGCTGCATTGCGGGCAGGTGGCCAAAGCCGTCGGCGCCGTGGATATGGGCGGGAAACTCGAACGGAGGCAGCACCAGCGGCCGTGCGGCCCCTTCGGCCACCGGAATGTCCAATCCGCAATGTTCGACCAGAACCAGCGCGTTCCGCGTTGCGGTTTCGACGGCGACATTGCCGAATACCGTGGTCAGGCCGACCAGTTCGATATCGGGGTGACGCGCGGCAAAGATGATGGCCATTGCATCGTCGATGCCCGGATCGGTGTCGATCAAAAGTTTCATGTCCGGCCCCATCCGATTTCCGAAAGCGAAGCACTATCGCGGAGCCGGTCGGGGTTCAACGGATCTCGACCCGAGGCTGGCCGTCATCGGCGCGGCTGACCTCGACATTGCGCAAGGTTCCGCCGACCATGATCCGCGCGCGATAGCCCGGCCAATGCGAAGGAAGTACGGGGCTGACCTCTAGTTCGGTACCGCCCCTGATCCGTAGGCCCAGAATATGTTCGACGGCGACCCGATGCAGCCAACCGGCCGAGCCTGTGTACCACGTCCACCCGCCGCGCCCGATCTTTTCGTCTGCGCCGTAAACATCGGCGGCAACGACATAGGGTTCGGCGCGGTAGATTTTCAGCGTGTCGGGATCGCTGGAGTGACTGATCGGGTTCAGCATCGTGAAGACGCGCCAAGCATCGTCATTGCGTCCCGCAAGGCACAGCGCCTGCACCATCCAGATCGCGGCATGGGTATATTGCCCACCATTCTCGCGCACTCCAGGAGGGTAGCCCTTGATGTAACCCGGATCTTGGACGGTGTGGGCGAAGGCAGGTGTGAACAGCCTCAGCAACATCCCCTTTTCGTCCAGCAGATGTGCCAGCGCAGCGTCGACCGCGGTCGTCCGGCGATCCGCGCGTCCGGCGCCAGCGATGACCGACCAGCTTTGCGCGATCGAGTCGATGCGGCATTCCTCGGATGTGCCGGACCCCAACGGACTGCCGTCGTCGTAGATGCCGCGCAGATACCACCCTCCGTCCCATGCGTTGGCGTCAAGCGCGTGGCATAGTGCAGCACGATGCGCCCGCCACGCGCTGGCCCGTTCCCAATCGCCGCGCGCTTCGGCCAAGGGGGCCATCAGGTCCAGCGTTTGTGTAAGGAACCAGCCCAGCCAGACAGACTGGCCTTGTCCGGCCTCGCCGACCCGATTCATGCCGTCATTCCAGTCGCCCCCAAGGAACAAAGGCAGGCCACGATCTCCGGTACGCTTTACCGCCAGCTCCAGAGCCAGCGCGGCATGTTCGTAAACAGTCGCGCGGGCATGGCTGGTTTCGGGCGTGAAAAAGGCGTCATGCTCGCCGTCCGCCAGCAATCGGCCCTGAATGAAGGGCAATTCCTCGTCCAGAATCGAGTGATCTCCGGTCACGTCCAGATAGCGGGTCAGGCAATTTCCCAGCCAAACCACGTCATCGGCGATCATGGTGCGGACCCCCGCGCCCGAACCGGGCAACCACCAGTGCTGGACGTCGCCTTCTGGGAACTGACGCGACGCGGCCTCGAGCAGTTGGGCGCGCGCAAGGTCGGGGTCGTAGATCAACATCGCCGAGGTGTCTTGCAACTGGTCGCGAAAACCATAGGCGCCCGAGGCTTGGAAGAACGCCGTGCGCGCCCTGATCCGGCAGGCAATGGCCTGATAGGGCAGCCAGCGGTTCACCATCAGATCGAAGGCGGGGTCGGGCGTTTCGACTTCCAATTGGCCAAAGACCTTCCACCAATCCTGCTCTTGAGCGACCATCGCTTCGCTTACAGTGGCGGGGTGGGCGACCAGTCGTTCGGCTTGGCTTCCGACGCCGGCGGCCAAGCGGAAAGTCACATTGGCGGTTTCGCCCGGCTCGATTTCGATCCGGGTTTCCAGCATCATGACGGGGTCGCCATCATGGCGATGCACGAAGCGGTGCCCCATCGTTGAATCGAACCATGCGGGCAGGCACAGGTCGCGATTGCGTCCCTTCCAGATCAGCCGCGATAGGCACATGCCCGTCACGTCGCGATCCACTGACAGGACCATGCGCTGACCGGCATAGTCGATGGAGTAAGGGTTCTCGCATTCGATAGCGCGTTCTTTCGGCATGTAGCGCGGTTGCAGATAGGGGGCGGCCTTGGCGCGGGATCCACCCATCACCGGCTCAAGGAATTGCGCCACATCCAGCGTCATGCGCCGGTCTGCGTGGTTTGTGATCGCAAGCCCGATGATCCGCATTGCCGCATCGGGCATTATGCTGTGGGTGGCGCGGATCTCCAACTCGCCCGACCACGAGGAAAATTCGGAAAATCCAGCGCCATGGCGGCACTGGTATAGGGCGGCACGCTGGCTGGACAGCATGGCGTAAGGGGTATGGACCGCTCCGGTGCCGACATCGCGGATCAACAGTCCTTCGCCCGAGGGGTTGCTGACCGGATCGTTCGACCATGGCGTCAGCTGATGATCGCGCGAGTTCGCCGACCACGAGAATGCGGCCCCTTCGGCCGAGATATGAAACCCGAAATCCGTGCGAGCGATGACATTGATCCAAGGGTTGGGCGTCGTCTCGCCGTGCCGCAGGCGCGTCACGTAATTGCCCTTTGCATCGAAGCCGCCGGTGCCGTTCCAGAAGCGCAGTTCTTCGGGGGGGAAATCCCGCGTATGGGCCGGACGTTGCAGTGGGCGCGGCGCAGGGCGGACAATGCCCCGCTGCAACTCGTCCCAGCCGATCCGTCCGATCTGCTCGGAGAGCGGGCCGTTTTGCGCATGAACAACGACCCGCGCCACGGCCAGCAATGTTTCGAGCGTCTCCTGAGCGGTGGCATTGGCATCGACGGCAAAGACCGACGGGCGCGAATGCAGAAGGTGCATGCTGTGGCACAGATTGTTCAATGCCTCGTTCGTGCTTGCGGCATAGCTGGCGCGTTGCTCGTTCAGGATCACCAGATCGCAATCAAGACCGCGCATCCGCAGGTATTCCTGCATCCGGATCGCCTGATGCGCGACGGGCATCAGGTCGGGATCGTTGATCCGCAACACCATGATCGGATTGTCGCCCGACACCGACATGGGCCACAAGGACGATTGCGGCCCCATTGCGTGGCGGATCTGGTGCGGGTTCATCGCCTGATTGGGGTAAACGAGAAGGGCGGCATAACGCCGGAACAGCGCGGCCTCTTCGGGGGTGATGTCGGCGTGATGCAGTTGCACTTGACTGCGGGTCCAGGCCATCTGGTGTTCGTTGTCGAACGCTGCTTCGTCGGACAGATGATGATGAGCTTCCTCGAGCTGTTCGCGGGTGGTGCCGAAAACGGTCCAGAAGGTTGCGACCGCCTCTTTGCCAGGTGCGAGGGTAAGCTGGCGCGTCAATGAAAAGATCGGGTCCAGCGTGTAGCTTTCGCCCTGCGGCGCGGGTTCAAGTCGGGCGGGATCGACCATGCCCAGCGGTTCGCGGACGGTGCGCCCGCGTCCGACAAAGCTGCGTCGGTCTGTCGATGCCGTCGTGCCGATCCCCGCACCCGAGGACATATGCAGCAGATGCCGGTCGGGATCATGCGGATTGCGTTTGTTGCGTCGCGCAAAGACACGCGACTGCTCGGGCTGCGCCTCGGTCGCGACGAACATGCGGGAAAAGGCGGTATGTGCGCGGTCGGCCTCGTTGTCGTCCAACACGATCTCGCCGAAACTGGTCAGTTCGATCCGGCGCGGCTGGTCGCCGAGATTGCGCAGCTTGACCCGTGTGCCGCGTGCGTCCAGATCATCGGACAGGATGACCTCGGTTTCGCAATAGATGCCGTCTCCGACGGCGGTGAAGTTCGCCTTGTAATCGAACAACCGTGCCGAATAGCTGATCTGGGGATCGAATGCGGGGGCCGCTGTCGCGGACCACCAGCGACCGGATTCGGTATCGCGAAGGAACAGGAATTCGCCCCAGATGTCGGCGGCGGGATCGGGCCGCCAACGCGTGACGGCTGTGGAACCCGCGCGTGATCGCCCCCCGCCGCTTGCATCCAGAAGCAGCGATTGCCGACCGTTCGACATCAGCGCGACGGTGTGGGGCGCCGATTTGGTGTCCTTTACCTCGACGATTTCAGTATGTCCCTCGTCTGCGGTTGACGCTGCCTTGCGGGTGGGGGTGATGCGCAACAAGGGCGAGACCTCGCGCGGGGCCCTTTGTTGCAACAGCGTCGAGACGCTTTCGATGACAGGATCGGCATGGAAGCGGTCGCGATGGATGCCGTCCATCAGGCAGTTCGCGATGGCAAGAAGGCTCATTCCCTGATGATGCGCCATGACGTTGCAGACGATGACGGATGTCCGGCCCTCGGGCAGACGCGAGGGGGTGAAGTCAACCGCGTCGAAAAAGCCGAACTCGCCGCGCGCGCCCAGTTTTGCCAGTTTTTGCAGGTTCTTCAGCGCGCTTTTCGGGCGCAATCCTGCCGCGATGAATGTGGCGTAGGGCGCGACCACCTGATCGTCGCGCAACCAACGGCGCAGCGCCAGTTCAGGTACGCCAAAGGCGTGATACTGGTAGTTCATCATGGCGTCGCGCGCGCTATAGGCGCTTTCCGATACGCCCCAAGGCCGTCCCTGCCTTGCGCCATCGCGGATCTGGGCCTCGACGGCGACTTCGCAGGAGGAATGCAGGATCGAGCCCGGTGGCTCGTCCATGATCAGCGGGGCCATCAGGTATTCGAACATCGAGCCGGACCAACTGACCAGCGTGCTGCCATAGGCCATCACGGTCATCGGGCGGCCAAGGCGGTTCCAGTGCTCGGTCGGAACATCGCCCTTGGCGATCCCGAACAGCGAGGCCAGCCTCGCCTCGGAGGCCATCAGGTCGTAATAGGCGTTGTCCAATGTGCCGTCATTGCAGTTGTAGCCGATCGACAGAAGGTGACGTTCTGCGTCGTACAGAAAGCTGAAATCCATCTCGAAGGCGATGGCGCGGGCGCGTTCGGCAAGTGCCGCCATCCGCAGCGATGACACCTGCACCAATGCGGGTTCGATCCGGCCCAAGGCCTCCATTTCGTCGCATGTGGTGACAAGGCGGTTGGCCCACCAATCAAGCTCGCGCGCGGCTGGGGTCGGCAATTCAGCCAGCAGGCCTTGCACCAAAGCCTGCAAATCGGCGCTGGCGCGGGCATTGGTCTGCATTTGCAGCGGGGCCAGTTGCGGCGAGGCCGCGTTTGAGATGCTGTTCCAAAGCCCTTCGATATGTTCGTCGATCCGTTTGCGCAGCGGATTCAGGCTGCGCCGCTCGCGCGGTATTTCCGAATGGATGCGCCGCATGATGGTCAGGATGTCGGCGGCACCTGACAGATCGGGCAGCAGGTAAAGTGCAGGATTTCGCGACCATTCCCGCAGGGTCGAGGATAACGTGATCAGATGCCCCGCCAGATTGCCGCTATCCACCGCCGAGATATAGCGCATCCCGATCGGATCCAGCGTGTCTGTGGCGTACCAGTTGAACAGATGGCCGCGATGGCGTTCCATTTTCTCGACGCTGCCAAGCGAGGCTTCGATCCGCTCAAGGGTTTCGGTCAGCGTGATCCAGTTGAACTCGCGGGCGGTCACGATTGACAGAAGATACAGCCCGATATTTGTCGGAGAGGTGCGTTCGGCCAGCTTCGGTTCGGGATCGATCTGGTAATTGTCAGGCGGCAGATGATTGGTGCGCTCGGTCACGAAGGTTTCGAAAAAGCGCCAGATCAGCCGCGCCTCGGCGCGCCAGGCGACGACGTCCTTGGCTTGCAGCGGTTGCGCGCCCTCGCGCTTGAGTGGTCGGGCGCTGACCCATGCGATCAGCGGTGCGCCCAGCCATAGCACGGTGAAAGCCAAAGTCGGTCCCAGATTGGCGGGCCGGAACAGCGCGACCAGCAGCGTGAACCCCAAGGCAAGGCCGACACCACCGCGCATCAGGTACAGATAGCCAAGGGGCGTTTCTGGACCGCGGGACGAGGCAACCTCGGCGGTCGTCCATTCCAGCATGTTCCGGCCGGTGGCCCGCAGTCGGTAGGCCGTGCGGCAGATCGCGTCGGCCATGCTCCATGCGGTTTGCGGCAGCAGGGTCAGACGCATCATGAAAGCCATGAGCTGGTCGACAAGTTCGTTGCCGATCACCATCAGATGCCGAAGCGGCGCAACACCGGACTGGCGTGGCATAAGGCCCATCAGCCAACCCAGAAGTTGGGCCAGACACATCGAGATTCCAAGCAACCCGAGCCAGATTACCGCATCCCGCCTTGGCAATCCGACCAGCGCCAGCAGACCGGCGAGCATAAGACAGATCGGCAACAGGCTGCGGCGCAGGTTATCGACCATGCGAAAACGAGCCAGCGCATCCAGCCCGTTCCGCAGATCAAGTAGATAGGGCAAAAGCTGCCAGTCTCCGCGCGCCCAGCGGTGATGGCGCGAAAGGTCCACGTCGAAGCGCCGGGGGTATTCTTCGATGAAATTGACATCGGTGGCGAGGGCAGAGCGCAGCCAGCTGCCCTCGATCAGATCATGGCTCAGGACGCTGTTCGCACGGATCGGATCTTGTGCCGCAGCGATGAAGGCATCGACGTCGTAAATGCCCTTACCGGTATATGTGCCCTGACCGAACAGGTCCTGATACATGTCCGAGACGGTAAAGACATAGGGATCAAGCCCGCCATCCTGCGACAGGATACGCTGGAATGGCGAGGTTTGACGGCCATAGGCCAGAAGTGCGGTGACGCGGGGTTGGATCAATCCGTGACCGCGTGTGATCCGGTGTTGGCTTGGATCGTAATGTGGCAGATTCACCGGATGCGCCATGATGCCGACCAGTGTCCGTACCGTCTCGCGCGGCATTCGGGTATCGGCGTCCAGCGTGACGACATAGCGGATATGGTGATGCGGTCGCGCGCCGGTATCGACGAAGCTTGTGTCATTGCTGCCGCGCAGCAGCGCGTTCAGCTCGACCAGCTTTCCGCGTTTGCGCTCCCATCCCATCCAGACGCCTTCGGATTCGTTCCATTGACGGCGGCGATGCAGCAGAAAGAAGCGGTGTCCGGTATGGGCATATTTGCCTGACAAAGCCGCAATTCCGTTGCGGGCATAGGCCAGCATTTCGGCGTCGCGCTCGGTCGTTTCCTCGGGGGCGTCGGTGAAATCGGTCAGCAGCGCGAAGCTGATCGCGGCATCGGTGTTCGCGAGATAATGGACCTCGAGATTGTTCACCACGTCGTCGATCGTATCCAGATTGGTAAGCAGGCAGGGAATGACGACCAAGGTGGCGTTGTCGGGGGGGATGCCGTCCTCGTAGCCGTAAGCGGGCAGTTGCGCGGGTGCGATCAAGCGGCTGGCGACAAAACGAAGCAGCGCCAGCGAGGCTTCGACGAAGGCCGGAATCGACAGGATCACCAGCCCCGCTGCCAGCATCCAGCCGGTGCGGGCCGGGATATAGGTCATCGCACTGACCACGGCGATCGCAACCAGCACGATCAGCGGTGCGAACAATGTCGCGACGCCGTGGCGATGGATGAAGCGCGCCAGCCTTTCCCGCCAGACCGGTCGATAGCCGCAGGCTTTTTCGAACTGTCCCGCATCGTCGCCTAGCATGACGGTCGAAACGGACAGGTTGCGATGCCCTGCAGCGGCTAGGGCGCGTTCCGCGACTTCGGGTTCGGTCAGGTCTGAGTGGCGCGCGATCATCTCGATCCGGTTGCGGATCTGGTTACGCGTGCGTGGGGCAAGGCGCAGGTGATCTGGATCGTCCCGCAGGATGGCCTCGGTACGGCTGGTGGCCTCGAACCATTCGCGCCAGTTGATCTCGTCCAGTCGCTTGAGCGAACGGATGACGTGACCGGCGGTGACATTGTTTTCGGTCTGGCGGGTCTGTTCGGCGATCAGGGCCTGCTCGACCGTGCTGTTGCGCAATTCCAGCCGCTTGGACAGTTTCTCGGTCAGCGTGTGGCTGCGATCCAGCTTCGAGTGCAGGCGGTAGATCACTTGCGCAACGAAGGCCGGATTTTGCAAGGCGTCGTGCGTGATTGCCAGATCGAAATCGGACGGCGCGGGATCGGATTTTGCCATCAACCGGTCGACAGCGGCATTGGCGTCGCGGCGGCCTTGGCGGGCGGTCTCGGTCAGCAAACTCAACCGCAGCATCCGCAGAAGCAGCACATAACGCAGCATCGAAGGCAGGCACCAAAGCTCACCGATGGTCAGCCATTCGACCTGTTGCGCCCCTGCGATAAAGTCCGAGAAACTGCGCTCGCGCAATTCGCCATCGGTCAGCGCGACATAGTCCCATGCGAGTGCCAGAACGCGCGGGATCGGTTCCGTTCCGGCGAACTGTCCGCGTGGCAGCGACCGCAGAAAGCCGGGGCTCAGGTCGCGGTGCAGGTGGCGATAGGTTTCGGCAATCGTATGATAATTGTCCAGAAGCCAGCGCGTTGCGGTGGTGATATGTTCGGTTTCCGCATCGGCCCGCAGCGCGGCCTGATAGCAATCCCGCTGCTCGCGCTCGGCTTGCGTCACGTCAAAACGGGCGGCGCGGTAGTCGAAATGTCTGGTCTGCAGCTTGCCGCGCTCAAACACCCAACGTCCGGCGGCTTCGAAACCCGAAGGGATCGCCGAGAAGGGACCCCCTTCGTCGTCTGGCAGGAATTCGCCACCGTCAGCATTCATCGTGCCGCCTCCGTCCCGCAGGAACCCTAGACCCAAAGTGCGCGGGCAGGTTGTGGGTTCCGAAGGATCACGCAGAGTTTGCGTAAATGCCGCCAAGCGGGACAGTTCGGTCGTTTGGAACGGGTTCTGCCGGTTTCTGCCTCAGATCAGGCAGCCGAGGGGGTGCCGAGTTCCTGCAATTCCGCTCCGGCCAGCTTGTCGGCGAAGATGGTGCAGTTCGCGTGTAACCGAAGATACGACGCCGGACAGTCCGGCCCGATGGTTCCATCCAGCGCATCGGCCAATGCCCGTGCCTTGGCCGCTCCGGTCGCCAGCGCAACAATGCTGCGGGCGGACAGTATTTCGGCGGTTCCCATTGTCACGGCATGGGACGGAACCACGTCTCCGGCCGAAAAGAAACGCGCATTGGCCTTGATCGTCGAAGGCAGAAGCTCGACCACGCGCGTCGGAGCATCGACTGCGGTTCCCGGTTCGTTGAAGCCGATATGTCCGTTCGCCCCGATCCCGAGAAGTTGCAGATCGACCGGCCCCAGTCGTTCCAGCAGGGCCGAGTATTTGTGGGCCGCTTGGGCGGGTTCGATTTCCCCTTGCGGGATGTAGATGTTCTGTTCCGCGACATCGACATGATCGAAAAAATGTTGCGCCATATAGCTGTGGTACGAGTTCGGGTGATCGGGCGACAGGCCGACATATTCGTCCAGATTGACCGTCCTGACGCGGGCAAAGCTTAGCCCGTCATGGTGGGCCGTGACGAGATGGCCGTAAAGCGGCTCCATTGTTCCGCCCGTCGCCAGTCCAAGGATGGCATCGGGGCGGCCCTTGACCAGTTCGATAATGGTTTGGGCGGCGGCCTCGATTGCGCGGTCGGTGTCTGGAAGCAGCCTGAAACTGGTCGAGCGCACTGTCATGGCGATGTCAGGCGGTTCTGGCGGTCGGGATGCGGTCAAGATCAACCGGCACGTGGCGGCGGGGTAAAGCAAGGCCATCGGCGGTGAAAAGATGCGCGGCGGCAGGGTCAAAGCCCAGCCCGATTTTCTCGCCCGGCAGGACGCGGGTCGTGCCGTCGGTCACAAGGCAGACCTGTCGCTCGCCGGGTGCGACCAGATACAGGACGGTGCTGTTGCCGAGCCTTTCGACGACATCGACACGGCAGGGCAATCCCTCGGGGTCGGGGCGCAGGTCGTCGGGACGGATGCCAAGGGTCAGTTCCGCGCCGTTCGCAACCGCGCCATCGACGGGAATGGTCAGCTCCGGCCCGTTCTGGAGCTGCACGCGGATGCCGTCCGAAGTATTTGCGACGGCGGTCGCGGGTAGGAAGTTCATGTTCGGATTGCCGATGAAGCCCGCGACAAAGCGGTTCACTGGGCGGTGGAACAGTTCCAGCGGACTGCCCACCTGCTCGACCCGACCGGCGTTCAGAACGACGATGCGGTCGGCCATGGTCATGGCCTCGATCTGGTCATGGGTGACATAGATCATCGTATTCGCCAGTCGCGCATGCAGGCGCGACAGTTCGACCCGCATTTCGCCGCGCAGGGCGGCGTCAAGGTTCGAGAGTGGCTCATCGAACAGGAAAACCGAAGGCTCGCGCACGATGGCGCGGCCAATGGCGACGCGCTGGCGCTGGCCGCCCGACAACTCGCCCGGCTTGTGCTGCAGGCGTTCGGTTAGCTTCAGGACTTCGGCGGCGGCACCGACCTTTTGGCGGACCTCGGTCTCGGGACGGCGATCGACGCGCAGGGGGAAGGCGATGTTTTCAAAGACATTCAGATGCGGGTAAAGCGCATAGCTTTGGAACACCATGGCAATCCCGCGCTTGGAGGGCGGCAGGTCGTTGACCACCCGGCCGTCGATTTCTAAAGTTCCCGAGGAGATATCCTCAAGCCCCGCGATCATGCGCAGCATGGTGGATTTTCCGCAGCCCGAGGGGCCGACGAAGACGGTGAACTCGCCATCGCGGATCTGCAGGTCGGTCGCGTGGATGACGCGGGCGGTACCGAAATTCTTGGTCACGCCGGTCAGTTTCAGATCGCCCATCGGCTGCTCCTCGTAGGGGAAGGGGGGCGGCGGACCGCCCCCTTTGGGTCGTCAGCTCAGGCCAGCGAGGCCGTCATTGATCTGCTTGGCGCCTTCTTCGGGGGTGACCTCATCCGAGATCACCGCCTGAATGCCTTCGATCGCGGCGTCCTGCATGCCGATATAGTCCTGCATCAAGGGCTCGGGGCCGCCGGTCGGGACGGCGTCGATGAAGGGCTTCCAGTTCGGATCCTTGGCGATCAGCGCGTCAGCGCCTGCGCCGGCGCGGATCGGGGTCCAGCCGCCTGCCTCGTCGAATGCCGACTGACGCTCGGGCGCGGTCAGGAACTTGATCAGGTTCTGCGTGGCCTCTTCCTGACCCGTGCCTTTGAACACGACAAGGCTATCGGTGATCAGCAGGGTCGAGTGCTTGCCCGAGGGGCCCGCGGGGATCAGCGCCACGCCGAAATTCACGCCCTCGGCCTTGCCGCGACCCCAAGCGCCCGAGGTATACATCGCGATCTGGCCTTCCTTGAACAGCGGCTCAAGCTTGCCGCGGTCATAGGCGACGGGGCCTTCCTGCGAGTATTTCGCCAGTTCCTGATAGAATTTCAGCGTCTCGGCGTTGTTCTTGCTGTCGAAGGCGACCTTGCCATCGGCATCCACGACCTGACCACCGTTCGAATACAGGAAGTTCAGGAATTCGTGGAAGGTGTTGTCCATATCGGCGGCGGGCATGCCGAAGCCAGCGGCCTTGGTCTTTTCCTTGATCGCCTTGGCGGCGGTCAGCATCTCATCAAAGGTCTGCGGGCCGTTCGGCATGTCCAGACCCGCTTCCTTGAACAGGTCCTTGTTCCAATACAGCGCCTTGGTCGAGAAGGCGCGCGGCAGGCCCCAGACCTGACCGTCGAATTGCACGGTCGAGATCACCGAAGGCTCATAGGTCTTCAACTCGTCTTCGGTCAGGGTGATCGGGACGATCTGACCGGCGGCGGAAAGCTGCTTCAGCACGCGCGAGCCCATATAGGCGGCGGCGGGGGGCGTGCCTGCGGCGGCCAGCGTCAGGGTTTTCTCTTGGCATTGCTCCCAAGGCAGGAATTCCACGCGGACGGTGTAATCCGGGTTCGCCTTGACCCATTCGTCGATATGGGTCTGCTGGACCGGGGCTTGCGGCTCGTTATCGGCACCGCAGTTGATCAGGTAGAGTTCAGTCGCGGCCTGTGCTGCGCTCGACAGGGCGAAAACCGCCGTCGAGGCCAGAATGAAGGAACGGATCTTCAATTTCTTACTCCCTGTTTTATGCGACCGAAGGCGTCACTCCTTCACCGCACCGGCGGTCAGCCCGGCAACGATGTATCTTTGCAGGAAGACATACAGCACCAGCACCGGCAGCACGCCGACGATGCTGGCGGCCATCAGTTCGTTCCAGCGAACCTCCTGATGGCCGAAGAACTGGTAAAGGCCGACCGGCAGCGGGTTCAGGTGGTTCTTCGAGTTGAAGGTCAACGCGAAGAGGAACTGCTGGGCATAGGCCGTGATGAAGGTGGTGATGGCGACAACGACCATGCCCGGCGCGGAAATCGGCAGGATCACCCGGCGCATGGTGTAAAGGCGGGACGCGCCATCAACGTAGGCTGCTTCCTCAAGCTCGGCGGGGATGCGCATGAAATAGCTGCGCATGAGGAAGATGCCCGTCGGCACGGTGAAGGCAGCGCCGGGGATGATCATGGCGGCGTAGGTATTCAAGAGCCCCAGCGCCAGCATCAGCTTGTAAAGCGGGATGATCAGCACCGCCGCACCGACCATGGACACCGCAAGAAACAGCGACAGCAGCCCGTCGCGCAGCTTGAACTTGAAGCGGGCAAAGGCATAGGCGGCGGGGATCGAGCAGCACATCGACAGCACCGTCACCGCCACCGCAATGCCGAAGCTGTTGATGATCCAGCGGCCCAGCATCGGCTGCGAGATCCAGATCTGGCGGTAATTAGCGAAGCTCATCCCCTCGGCGAAGAAGCGGTAGGGGATGCGGAAGACCTCGGTGATTGGCCGCAGCGAGACCATGAAGGCCTCGACAAAGGGGGCCAGCATGAAGGTCAGAAACAGCGCCATGCCGGCATAGATCAGGACGAGTTCCCACCAGCGATAGCGGTTGATCATTTTGCGCGCCCTTTCCGGGTCAGGCGGTTCAGAAGCGCCAGATAGATCGCGGACAGCACCATCAGGCAGATCAGGATCATCACCGCCCGCGCCGCGCCCTCGCCATAGCGGAAGCGGGAGATTGCAGTGCGGTAAGTGTCGATGATCATGGTCGTGGTCGAGCCGCGCGGGCCGCCCTCGGTCAGGATCCAGATGATCTCGAAGCTGTTGAAGGTCCAGATCGTCGACAGCAGCGCCATGGTGGTAATCGAGGGCATCAGAAGCGGCAGCGTCACCCGGCGGAAGCGGTAGAAACGCCCTGCGCCATCGGTCCATGCCGCCTCATAAAGATCCTTCGGGATCGTCTGCATCGCCGCCAGCAGGTAAAGCGAGACCAAGGGCGTGCCGATCCAGACATCGGTCACCACGGTCGATATGAAGGCAGCCTGCTTATAGGCGAGGAACTCGAACGGCCCCGAAAACAGGCCGAAGCGCTGGCCAAGGCCGGAAATCATCCCGAACTGGCCGTTATACATCCATGCCCACATGAAGCAGCCGACCGCGACCGGCACCACCCATGGCGGCATGATCAGGATGCGAAACAGCGCCCGTCCCGGCACGGCGGCATTCAAAAGCACCGCGCCAAGCAGTCCCATGATCAGCTTGAGGCTGACCGAAAGCGTGGTCCAGACCAGCGTCCGGCCAAGGATCGGCCAGAAATCGCGCTGGAAGAATTTGATGTAGTTTTCAAAGCCGACATAGTTTTGCACCTGCTTCATCGAGGCGTCGGTGAAGGACAGGCGGAAGGTCTCGACCAAGGGCCATGCGGCGATGGTACCGACCAGTAGAAGCGCGGGGATCAGAAGCAGATAAGGAAATGCATCTATCCGCTTCATGCAGCCGCCTTGGTGGAAAGGGCGGCATCGAATTCGGCCCAGAAGGCGGTCAGTTCCACCACCCGCCCTTCGCGCCGCGCCTGATCCATGGCGAGTGCGGTGACCCCCGCCTCAAGCGCATCGGTCACGGTCAGCGGCAGTTCGGGCAGTTCGCCGCGCCAATAGGCGGCGAGGTCGCGGCACATCGCCTCATCCGCGCCGTAATGATGGGTCATGTCGCCCGCTTTGCCGATCTCGGGATCGTCGATCAGCACGGCGCTGTCATAGGCGCGGGTCAGCTTGAAGTAATTGCGGATGAAGTCGCCCTCGGCCATGCCCTCGGTGCCGATGACGGCAAAACGGCGGAACTCGTCGGGCGTGTTCATATTGGTATGAAAGGCCATGGTCGCGCCGTTTTGATATTCGACCAGCGCGGTCTGGTAGTCGATCAGATCGCCCTGTCCAGAATAGGCGTCGGGCGTGCCGCCCCAGCGCGGCGACATGACCTTCAGATAGTCCGGCGCGTCCGAGGGGCGATGCGCAGGCAGGTATTTCTTGCGTCCACCAAAGCTTGCAACCCGCGCGGGCCGCGCACCGACCGCGCCTTGGTAAAGGTCGATATCGTGGCAGCATTTCTCCAGCATGAAGCCGCCCGAAAGCGCGCTATCCCGCCGCCAGTCGCGCATGAAGAAGCTGCCGTGATAGGGGGCGATATGCTCGGAGGCCTCGATCGACATGACCTCGCCGATCTGCGGTGCGGCGGCGCGAAGCGCGCGGTAAAGCGCCGAGTAGCGCAGCACCATCCCCACAGCGACGCGGGCCTCGCCGTCATGCGCGGCTAGCAGCCGGGCCAGTTCCAGCGTCTCCTCAAGCGAGATCACGACGGGCTTTTCGGCAAAGATATGCGGCGTGTCGCTGGCCAGCGCCTGCCGCAGATGGTCCAGATGCAGGTGGTTCGGAGAGCCGATCAGCAGCAGGTCGAAGCCGTGATTGGCCAGCATTTCCTTGGGATCGGAGTAGTGATGGGTGGGCGCGGCCTCGGCCAGACGGTCCTCATGCGCGGGGCCGGGATCGGCGACGGCGACAAGGTCCAGATCGGGGCATGTCTCGCGCAGAAAGGGCAGGATCGCGGCGATGCGATTGCCAAGGCCGATGATGCCGGTCTTCATCCCGTTTTTCATTGTGCGTCCTCCGTGACCCGCTCCATCGCCTCGCGCAGGGCGCGGACGTTTTCGGCCAGCGTCTGCGGACGGCTGGCGGGGATATTGATACGCGTGGCGGGGTGGGGGTCCTCGACCATGCTGGTGCAAGAGGCGTGCAGATCATGCACCCCCGCCGCCAGCAGGCGCGCTGCGTTTTCCGGCAGCACGCCGCCACCCGCCATGATGGTGATGCGGTCTCCGGCTTGCGCCGAAAGGCGGGCCAAAGCTTCGATCCCCTCGGGCGCGGCGCGGGTGCCGCCTGCGGTCAGGATGCGGCAGGCACCGAGTTCAATGGCCTGCTCCAGCGCCTCGTCCAGATCGGGGGACAGATCGAAGGCGCGGTGGATGACCAACTCCAGCCCTTCGGCGGCGTCGCGCAGGCGCGCCATGGTGTCCAGATCCAGCCGCCCGTCGGGCAGGGTCGCGCCGGTCACGATGCCTGCGAGCCCCGCCGCCTTGACCGCCTTGATGTCGTGGAAGGCGGCGTCGAGTTCCTCGGGCGAATAGATGAAGCCTCCGGGCCGAGGGCGGATCATGGCGCAGACAGGGATCGGGGATTCGGCGGCTTGGGCGATCAAACCCGGCGAGGGGGTCAGCCCGCTGACCGCCAGCGCCGCGCAAAGCTCGATCCGGTCCGCGCCGCCTGCGATGGCCGCGGCAAGCCCTGCCGGATCATCCACGCAGACTTCGAGAAGCGGGGCATTGGGACGGCTAGGCATCGGACCTCCGGGTCGGGTGACGAGGGGAAGGCAACACCAATTCAAAGCTTCTGTAAACATTTTTTTCAGCCACCCTAAAATCTGAAACTCTGGATTTTAGTTTGACAAACATTCTGCGCTGGAAAACATTGTGCCGAACGCAGAAAATTACTGGGGGCGGGATGCAGCAGGCGCATGACGACAAGCCGCTTCAAGGTGCTGCGCTTTGGGCAGCTGTCTTGTCGGCGCGCGAGATGATGCCCGCGAAACTGCGCACGATTGCCGCATTCGTGGCCGAGGATCCGTCCGAATTCATCCGCATGACCTCTCGCGAGATCTGCGCAAGGCTGGGCACATCGGAGCCAACGCTGATCCGTTTCTGCCGCAGTCTGGGTTTTGCGGGACTGGCCGATTTCCGCATCGAACTGGCTCTTGCTCTTGCAGCACAAAGCGCGGGCGCGGCGGTGCATCCGCAGGCCGCCGACCGCCGCCTCGCCAATCCGGAGGCCAAGCGCCGCATCGCCAGCGCCGCGCTTGACCTGCTGGCCGATGACCGGGCGCTGCTGATCGACAACGGCTCGACCGTCGAGATCGTCGCGGAACTGCTGGGCAACAGCGACGATCATCCGGCGATGACGGTGATGACCTCGGGGCTGATGGTGGCGCAACACGCGATGCGCAACGACCGCCATACCGTGATGCTGACCGGAGGGGTGATTCGTCCCTCGACCGGCTCGCTGACGGGAAGGCTGGCTGAATCGAGCCTTGCGGGGATGAATTTTGACACGTTCGTCATGGGCGCGGACAGCATCGACCCCGAGGGCGGGCTTTCGACCTATTCCGAGGATGAGGCCCATGTCACCCGCGCCATGGTCGAGGCAGCGTCCCGTGTCATCGTCTTGGCCGACCATACCAAGTTTCGCGGCTCGCGCCTGCATCGCATTTGCGGTCTGTCGCGGGTGGCAATCCTGATCACCGACCGGATGCCTTCGACCGAGATCCGGGCGGCGCTTGAAGCGGCCACGGTCCGGTTGATCGTGGCAGACGTGACAGGCACAGACCTCAAGGACAGATCATGACGACTTTCACTGCCGAGGAAATCAACGCTCAGCCCGAGATCTGGCGCGACTGGGCCGCTCTGCTTGCCGCTCAATCCGAGGAAATCCGGAACTGGATTGCGATGCGGGCGCCGCGTGAAATCTGGCTGTCGGGGGCTGGTACTTCGGCCTATCTCGGCGAGGTTCTGACTCGCCAGTTGGGCGGCAAGTTGAAGGCATGGCCGACCACGGATCTGGTTGCCGCGCCGGATCTGGCCTTTGGCGCCAATGGACCGATCCTGTCCCTGCAATTCGGCCGCAGTGGCGACAGTTCGGAATCGGTGGGCCTACTGGACATGTTGGACGCGCACCGCCCCGATATCGACCGCCTGAACATCACATGCAACGCGACCAGCACATTGGGGCAGCGCAAGGGCCCCGGACCGGGTGAAACCCGCGCCCTGATCCTGCCCGAGGCGACGCATGATCGCGGCTTTGCCATGACCTCAAGCTTCACGACAATGTATCTGAGCGCGCTTGCTTGCCTTGATCCGTCATTCGATCCGGTCGCGGTCCTGCCGCGCCTTGCCGCCGCTGCCGAGACTTTGCTGCCACAACTCTGGAGCATCGATGACCGTCCTCCGACACGCGCGATCTTTCTGGGCTCGGGAGCGTTGACCGGAATTGCTCGGGAATCGGCATTGAAAGTGCTGGAACTGACCGCGGGTCGCACGATCACGCAATGGGATAGCAGTCTGGGATTCCGGCATGGTCCGAAAGCTGCAGTGGATGACGGAACGGCGGTTTTTGTCATGATCTCGCCCGATCAGCAGGTGGCGCGTTACGACCTTGATCTGGCAAGCGAAATCCGGCGTCAATTTCCGGCGGCGTCTGTCGTCACCATCGGTTCCGGATGCGATATCGACCTGACGCCGACCGGAACGCCGGCTGATCCGGCGTTATTTGTGCTTCCCGCTCAGGTCATGGCGCATCGCTGGTCCGAAGCGTTGGGTCTGCCGGTGGACGATCCATTTGCCGGACGGAACCTGACCCGCGTCGTGTCGGGCGTGAAGCTATATGGATGGGAAGCATGATCAGCGGTGCCATCGACCTCGGCGGCACGAAGATCGAAGCTCGTCTGTTCGACGAACAGATGCGGACGCAAGAAACCCGACGTGTGCCCACGCCACAGGATGGTTTTGACAATTTCCTGAATGCATTGGTCAATCAGATCCGCTGGCTAGAAGATGCGTCAGGTGATTCCTCGCTTCCGGTTGCCATCTCGATTGCAGGACTGATCGACCCGCAAACTGGTATTGCGACGGCCTCGAACATACCGGTCTCCGGTCGGAATTTGGGTAGGGAACTCGGCGCGGCGCTTGGTCGCGATCTGCCCTTGCTGAACGATTGTATGGCCTTCGCTTTTTCCGAGGCGCATGGCGGCGCAGGGGATGGGGCGGATTCCGTGCTGGGTCTGATCCTCGGGACCGGAGTAGGTGCGGGGTTGGTGATCAACGGTGCGATTACGCCGCGATATGCCGGACTAGCGGTCGAGATAGGGCATCTGGGCATGCCCGCCCGCGCGCTTGCTCGTCATGGCCTGCCGATCTGGCCTTGCGGTTGCGGGCGCGATGGCTGCAATGAAAATTATGTCTCGGGTACAGGGCTGCGGCGCATCGCGGAATGGGCGGGTCTGTCCGATACCGATCCGGTCAATGTCGCGGCCAGCGCCAAGATCGATGCCGATGCCGCACGGGTGATGGAGATCTGGGCCGATCTGACCGGTGAGATGCTTTATTCCGCGCAACTGATGCTGGACCCTGAAGTTATCGTGCTGGGCGGAGGATTGTCGAATATCCCCGGCTTGCCCCGGCGTCTGACGTTGGCGCTTGAAAAGCTGCGGTTGGGGCAGGTGCGTTTGCCGCGTATCGTCGTGGCGAAACATGGCGACAGTTCCGGCGCGCGCGGTGCGGCGCTGATGGCACAGGTGGGCAAAGCATGACCGATCTTCTGACCCCGATGATCCGCGCCTTGCGCAAAGAGATGGGGCCTGCCATTCCCTCGGTCTGTTCGGCCCATCCCGATGTCATTGCGGCTGGGCTACGGCAAGCCCGCGATCATGCAATGCCGGCCCTGATCGAGGCCACTTCGAACCAGGTGAACCAGTTCGGCGGGTATACCGGAATGACGCCCGCCGATTTCACGACATTCGTCCATGATATCGCGATTACTCATGGGCTAGAGGACGTGCCGCTGATCCTTGGTGGCGATCATCTGGGTCCGCAGGCATGGCGCGGTCTTGCTGCCGACGCCGCCATGACCCATGCCGAGGAGATGATCGCAGCCTATGTGCGTGCGGGCTTTACCAAGATCCATCTGGACTGTTCCGAGGGTTGTCTTGGCGAGGCAGCGCAGGTCGGCGATGCTGTGGCGGCCTCTCGCGCGGCGCGACTGGCGGCGGTAGCCGAGGCTTCCGCTCCTGATCCCGAATTGTTGGTCTATATCGTCGGCACGGAAGTTCCCCCACCCGGCGGGGCCCGCCACGATGACGAAGGGATCAGCCCCACGCCTCCGGAACGGGCACGCGCGACCCTTGCGGCGCATGAGGAAGCCTTTGCCGAAGCCGGAGCATCGGCCGCTTGGAAACGTGTCCGCGGGCTGGTCGTTCAACCGGGGTTGGAGTTTGCGCCAGCAAGCGTGCATCGCTTCGATACGTCGCAACCCGATCATCTCAGCGCGGTTCTGGGCCATAATGAACGGTTGTGCTTCGAGGCGCACTCGACCGATTATCAGCGGCCCGAGGTCTATGCCGATCTGACCCATCGCAATTTTGGCATCTTGAAAGTCGGCCCCGCCCTGACATTCGCATGGCGCGAGGCGCTTTATGCGCTGTCCCATGTGCAGGGCTGGATTGATGGCACGCCGCATATCTCGAAAACGCTGGAACGGTTGATGCTGGACGCTCCGCAATACTGGCAGGGGCATTATCACGGCGATCCGGTCACCCTGCATATGCTGCGTCATTTCGGCTATGCTGATCGCATCCGGTATTATTGGCCTCGCGCCGAGGCCGAGGTGAAAAACCTGTGTGCCGCGCTGGATGCAGGCCCGATCCCGCAGCCGGTACTGCTGCAATACCTTCCGATCGCGACTTTGGAACGTGCGTCCCGTCTGGAACTGCCTCCGGCCCGTGCCATCCTGCAAGCGCATGTCGAGCAGACTCTTATGGCTTATTATCCCGAGGAAACATGCTGATCGCCGCCGAACGCCTATGGACGAACGGAGGGATGGCCGAAGGTCTGGCAATCGACGTCGAAGCGGGGCGTGTCACGGCCTTGCGGCCTCTTGGGCAGGACATTCCGGATCTGACGGTCGGGTTTCTGATGCCCGGCTGTACCGATTTGCAGGTGAATGGCGGCGGCGGTGTGCTTTTCAACGCCGACCCAACGCCCGAGGGGATCGCGGCAATCGCAGCGGCCCATCACCGGTTGGGGACCGCGCAAATCCTTCCTACCGTGATTACCGATGCCCCCGAGGTACTGGACGCCGCTTCCGATGCGGTAATCGCGGCGATGGGGCAATCCGGCGTGGCAGGCATCCATATCGAGGGGCCCCATATCGCGCTGGAACGCCGTGGCACGCATGATGCGCGTTTCATCCGTCCGCTGGATCAGCGCACCATGGATGTTTTGCGCAAGCTTCGTGCGGCGGACGTGCCGGTCTTGCTGACTCTCGCTCCGGAACTTGCTGATCCGGCCTTGCTGCGCGAGGCAGCGGCCATGGGGGTTGTTCTTTCTGCTGGCCACACGATGGCGAGTGCCGACGAAACCCGCACTGCTATGGCGAACGGCATCTGCATGTTCACCCATCTTTACAACGCGATGCCACAGATGACCTCGCGCCAGCCGGGGGTGATCGCCGCCGCCATTCTGTCGGACGGTTGGTGCGGATTGATCGCAGACGGCATCCACGTCTCGCCCGAGATGCTGGCGGTTGCGCTGAATGCCCGCCCGCGTCCGGATCGCTGTTTTCTTGTTTCGGACGCGATGCCGACCGTTGGCGGGCCGGATCATTTCACGCTTTATGGTATGGATATCCATGTGCAGGACGGTGCTTTGGTCAATGCGCAGGGATCATTGGCGGGCGCGCATATCGACATGCTGGAATCGATGCGCCGGTTGATTGCCATGACTGGCCTGCCGCTGGAGCGCGCGATTGCCATGACAACCGATCTTCCGCGTCAGGCAATGCATTTGCCGCAACTTGCTGTGGCTAAGGGCACGCCGATCCGCGATCTGGTCGCCTTGGACGATGACCTTCAATTGTTGGCCTGGCCGACATGACGCTGTCGCTAGAGCAGGCATGGTCGCCTGACGGTGACAAACAAAGCAAAGGCGGCATGTTCCTGCTGCGGATAAGGAATCATGGGGAACATGCGGTTGCGCCCTTGGCGTTGTGCCTGTCCTCGATGACGCGGATCGCGCAAGGTGCCACGATCCACGGCGCTGCATTGGAACGCCGCTTCGGGAACTATCACCGCCTGACCGCGCCGCAGGATCTGCGGATCGAAGCGGGCGCATTCTGGCAGATCGAGATCATGGCCCTGACCCACCCGCCCCGCAATCGTTCGCAGGGGGTCATGTCGGCATGGATCGATACTGGCGATGGCGAAACGGTAATATTGTTGGGTGATCTTGAACCACCTGCGGATCTTCCCCGTGGTTCGGTCCCGCCTTTGCCCGAGGGCAGGATAGATCAAGCCTTGGCCCTGCTGCCTTGGCCCCAGCATATCGGGATCGAGGAATGGGGGCCTGCAACCGGATTGGCCCCATTGGCCGAGGTTATGGACGTCGCGGCGCTGCATCGCAGGCTTTTCCCGATGGCCCCCTCGATCCTGTCAGGGCAAGGACGGCAAGTCGTTCTTTTGCACGCCTCTGACATTGCCCCCGAAGGCTATCGCTTGACGTTTACGCCCGACGTGATCGAGCTTTATCATTCGGACGCGGCGGGGCGTCGCCACGGGCTGGTGGCATTGGCGCAGATCGTTCATGGCGCATTCTCCGATGCCCGTTTTCGGGAACCCTTGCGGGGTTATATTCAGGACGAACCGCGCTTTGGCTGGCGCGGGATGCATATGGATGTGGCCCGAAACTTTCGTCCCATCGAAGACGTCCGCCGTGCCGTCGATATTCTGGCATGGCACCGGATGAACCGACTGCACTGGCATCTGACGGATGACGAAGGTTGGCGGATCGAGATCCCCGCGCTTCCACAACTGACGCAGATTGGCGCGCGGCGCGGGGCGGGGCTGCCCTTGTTGCCGCAATATGCCGATCCGCCATCGGGGCAGGCGGGCCATTACTCTGTGGCCGAGGCGCGGGAACTGGTCGCCCATGCCGCCTTGTTGGGAATCGAGGTCATGCCGGAAATCGACACGCCCGGTCATCTGGTTTCGTTGTTGACGGCGATGCCGGAACTGGCCGATCCGGACGAACGACCCGACAGCTATCGGTCGATCCAAGGCTATCCGAACAACGCGGTAAATCCGGCCATACCTGCGGTCTATGACGTGCTCGGGCAGGTTTTCGACGCCATTTGCGCGATTTTCCCTAGCCGCTTCATCCATGTCGGCGGGGACGAGGTCGACGCCCATTCATGGCAGCAAAGTCCCGCTGCCATGGCACTGGCCAAGGTCCACGGACTGACGGGCGAGGGTGTGACACATCAGTTGCAGGCCCTGTTCATGCGCCGGATGCAGCAGATGCTGGCCGAACGCGGTCGGAGGCTGGCCGGTTGGGACGAATGTGCGGATGAGGGCGGGGTTGATCCGGAAGGCACGCTGCTGTTTGCATGGCGCTCGGTCGAAAAAACCGCCGAGTTGATGCGCGCGGGTTATGATGTCATCGCAACGCCGGGACAGGCCTATTACCTCGATATGGCTCAGGTCGAGGGATGGGATGCGATCGGTCTGACTTGGGGCGGGATCGTGCCGCCCGAAAAGACCTACGGTTTTGATGCCTCGGACGGGTTGCCCGACGATGCGGTGGGGCGGTTGGTCGGCATTCAGGCGGGTGTCTGGTCCGAGATGCTGGACTCGCGCGAGCGTTGGAACGCAATGGTGTTTCCTCGCCTGTCGGCCATTGCGGAATCCGGCTGGACGGCTCGCTCTGCGAAGGATTGGCAAAGATTTGTCGCGCTGTCCCGTCTTATGCCTCAGCTATAGGAACTGAAATGCGTGTTGCCATCGGCGGTATCCATACCGAATGCTCGACCTATTCGCCGCTGCTTCAGGTCGCGCGCGATTTTACCCGCACCGAGGGACAGGCACTGCTGGACATGGCCGGAGTCGGCCCCGATTGGGACGGAATCGAGGCCATACCGATCTTTCATGACCGCTCGATTCCGGGTGGGCCAGTGTCACCCGATCTGTTCGCCGCGCAATGCGACGAATTTTGTTCAAGGCTACGTGCGGCAATGCCGCTGGACGGTGTGCTGCTGATCATGCACGGGGCCTATTTCGTGCCGGGCGTCGAAGATCCCGAGGGCGTCTTTGTCACCCGCGTCCGTTCAGTGGTTGGCCCAAGGGCAGTGATCTCGTCGAGTTGGGATCTGCATGGCCAGACTACCCAACGCATCGCCGATACCGTTGACGGATTTGCCGCATTCCGTACGGCCCCCCATATAGACCAGCGCCAGACCCGCGCCCGCGCGGCCGGAATGCTGCTCACGACGCTACGCGGCGGCCCGCGCCCCTGTGTCGTGCGCAAGCCTATTCCGCTGCTTGTCTCGGGCGAGATGTCGTCGACCTTTGTCGAGCCATGCGCCAGCCTTTACGCATCATTGCCCCTTTTCGATGCCCGCTCCGGTATTACCGATGCCAATCTGATGATCGGATATGTCTGGGCGGACAGCCCCCGTGCCACGGCGGCGGCGGTCGTCACCTGCACCGACCGCGCCGCCGGCGAGGCGGCCGCCGCCGAAATTGCGCAATCCTATTGGGATAGGCGGGCCGAGCTTAGGCCGGACATGCCTTCTGCGGCGCTGGATATTCTTCTGGATGGATTGGACCGCCCGACAATTCTGGCCGATAGCGGCGACAATCCTACGGCTGGTGCGGTGGGGGACAGGGCCGATGTCCTTGCGGCTTTGATCGCGCGGGGATGGGACCGTGATCGTCACGCGATCATCGCCGGAATAGCGGCGCCCAAGGCGGTTCAGGCGCTGCGTGACGGAGCGGACCGGATCTTGGTCGGTTCGGAACTGGGCGGCGGCGGCCCGACGTTGGAAGTGCGACCTGATGCGGTGCGCTACACCGAGGCCGGTGCGGTTCTGACCTTGGGGGGCATATCGCTGATTCTGACCGAGCGGCGCAGGCCATTCCATGATCTGGCCGATTTCGAGGTGCTGGGCCTTGATCCCCAAGGCGCGGATCTTCTGGTGGTGAAGTCAGGCTACCTGTCCCCTGATCTTCGGCAATTGCCGATGGCTCAGGTAATGGCCCTGACCGATGGCGCGGTGTCGCAAGACTTGCTGGCATTGCCCAATTTGCATCGTCCGCGTCCGACATGGCCGTTCCAGATCGGCTGATGACGATTTCATCAGATTAATATGCCCGTCAGCCAGCGGTAGAGGGCCTGTTCAGCGTTGTTGACGGACCAAAAATCATACTTTATCGATTCTCTGGAAGGTTGGAGGACCTTTGCAGGGAGAGATAAATCATGAAACGCAAGCTTCTGGCGGCCAGTTCGGTCGCCTGCCTGATGCTGTCCGGCGCGGCCTTTGCTGCCGACATGACGGTTGGCTTTTCGCAGATCGGCTCTGAATCGGGCTGGCGCGCTGCGGAAACCACTGTGACCCAGCAGCAGGCCAAGGAACGCGGCATCGATCTGAAATTTGCCGATGCGCAGCAAAAGCAGGAAAACCAGATCAAGGCCGTGCGCGGCTTTATCGCGCAGGGCGTGGACGCGATCCTGATCGCTCCGGTCGTGGCGACCGGCTGGGATGACGTGCTGGCCGAGGCCAAGGAAGCCGAAATTCCGGTGGTGCTGCTGGACCGCCAGATCGACGCTCCGGAAGATCTGTATCTGACTGCAGTCACCTCGGATCAGGTCTATGAGGGCAAGGTTGCAGGCGAGTGGCTGGTCAAGGATATCGGCGACAAGGCCTGCAAAGTGGTCGAGTTGCAGGGTACGACCGGCTCGTCTCCCGCGATCAACCGCAAGAAGGGCTTCGAGGAGGCCATCGCCGGTCACGCCAATATCTCCATCGCACGCAGCCAGACCGGCGACTTTACCCGCACCAAGGGTAAGGAAGTGATGGAAAGCTTCATCAAAGCCGAAAATGGCGGCAAGGATATCTGCGCGGTTTACGCCCATAACGACGACATGGCCGTTGGCGCAATTCAGGCGATCAAGGAAGCGGGCCTGAAGCCCGGCACCGACATCAAGGTCGTCTCGATCGACGCCGTGCCGGACATCTTCCTTGCCATGGCCGAAGGTGAGGCCAACGCCACGGTCGAACTGACCCCGAACATGGCTGGTCCCGCCTTTGACGTGCTGGAGAAGTTCAAGGCGGACGGCACTGTGCCGCCGAAATGGATCCAGACCGAGTCGAAGCTGTTCACGCAGGCGGACGACCCCAAGGGCGTCTACGAATCCAAAAAGGATCTGGGCTACTGAGTGCCTTCGGGCGGAGGGCCATAACCTCCGCCCGACCTTCCGCCTTCTGGGGCAATTTAGATGACACATGATGCGCTGCTTTCAGCGCAGGGAATCGACAAGTCGTTCTTCGGCGTAAAGGTGCTGGACGGCGTGGACTTCACCCTGCGTGCCGGAGAGATTCACGCCCTTCTGGGCGAAAACGGGGCGGGCAAGTCCACCTTGGTCAAGATCCTGACCGGTGCGTACCGCCGCGATGCGGGCCAGATGCACCTTGCGGGTGCCGAGGTCGAACCTCGGTCCGTGGCCGAGGCGCAAAATCTGGGCATCGGCACGGTTTACCAAGAGGTTAACCTGCTGGATAACCTGACTGTGGCCGAAAACCTTTATCTGGGCCGTCAGCCACGCTGGATGGGGTTGACGGATCGTCGTCGGATGCGGGCCGATGCTCATGAGTTGTTGGCACGATATCATGTGACCGCCGATCCCGATGAGACACTTGCACATTACCCTGTTGCCGTGCGCCAGATCATCGCCATTGCCCGTGCTGTCGATTTGTCTGGCAAGGTTCTGTTCCTTGACGAGCCGACCGCCAGTCTTGACGCCCGCGAGGTGCAGTCGCTGTTCGACGTATTGCACCAATTGCGCCAGCAAGGGCTTGGCATTGTCATTATCACCCATTTTCTGGATCAGGTTTATCAGATCGCCGACCGCGTCACGGTGCTGCGCAACGGGCGCATGGTTGGCAGTCGGGCGATATCCGAATTGCCGCGCCGCGATCTCGTCTCGATGATGTTGGGCCGCGAGTTGGCCGAGGCAACCGGCCATCGCGATCCCGATGCGACCGAACCCGATACCGCCGCCGCCTTCAAATTCGAGAATTATGGCAAGCGCGGCTCCATCGCGCCCTTCGATCTGGCGATCCGGCCCGGAGAGGTCGTCGGTATCGCGGGGCTGCTCGGCTCGGGCCGGACCGAGACGGCGCGGTTGCTGTTCGGCATCGACCGTCCCGATAGCGGGCAGGCGACCGTCGATGATCATCCCGTCAGCCTGCATTCCCCCGAAGAAGCCATTGCACATGGCTTTGGCATGTGCCCCGAAGAACGGAAATCCGACGGCATTGTCGGTGATCTTTCCGTGCGGCAGAATATCGTGCTGGCCTTGCAGGCAACGCGTGGATGGGCGCGTCCGATCCCACGGCGCGAGGCGGATGCCTTGGCCACGCAGTATATCCAAGCGCTGGATATTCGCCCGCCCGATCCGGATCGTCCGATCAAGTTCCTGTCCGGCGGCAACCAGCAAAAGGCGATCCTTGCCCGCTGGCTTGCCACCGAACCCCGCCTGCTGATCCTGGACGAGCCGACACGCGGCATCGATATCGGCGCTCATGCGGAAATCATCAATCTGATCGGCAAGCTGCGCGCCGAAGGCATGGCCTTGGTCGTCATCTCTTCCGAGATCGAGGAATTGGTCGCCTTTTCCACCCGCGTCATCGTCTTGTCCGATCGCCATCACGTCCGCGAGTTGAAGGGCGCAGAAATCACCGCCGAGGCGATCGTCGAAGCCATGGCCGTGCCCGGAGAGGCCGCATGAAGAAATTCCGTCAACTTCGACCCCAGCTTCTGGCATTGGCCGTGGTGCTTGTCATGGTCGGGCTGATTTCTCCGGGCTTCTTTTCGGTCACGGTGCAGAATGGCCGTCTGTATGGTAGCCTGATCGATGTCGGGGTGCGCGTTGCTCCGGTCGCGCTGTTGGCAATAGGTATGACGCTGGTGATCGCGACCAAGGGCATCGACCTGTCGGTTGGCGCGGTCATGGCGATCACCGGCGCCGTCGCTGCAACATTGGTCGCCGACGGCCATTCGGTACCCGTTGTTTTGGCGGTATCCTTGGCGCTGGGGCTGCTTTGCGGGATCTGGAACGGCGTTCTGGTCGCCTTTCTCGATATCCAGCCGATCATCGCGACACTGATCCTGATGGTGGCGGGGCGCGGTATTGCCCAGCTGATCACCGGAGGCGTGATCCTGACCTTCAACGATCCGGCCTTTTCCTTCATCGGATCGGGCGCGGTTCTGGGAATCCCGATGCCGATCCTGATTTGGCTGGCAATGGGACTGGCCGTCGGGCTGCTGGTGCGCCGCTCGGCGCTTGGCCTGCTGATCGAGGCCGTAGGGATCAACCGCCGTGCCTCGATGCTGGTGGGGGTGAGGGCGCGGTTCCTGATCTTGGCGACCTACGCCATTTCCGGTCTTTGTGCCGCGATGGCGGGCATGATTGTCACCGCGGATATTCACGGGGCAGACGCGAATAATGCGGGCCTGTGGCTGGAACTGGACGCAATTCTGGCCGTCGTGATCGGAGGCACCTCGCTTGCCGGAGGGCGGTTCTCGATCACGGCATCGTTGATCGGGGCCCTGATCATTCAGGCTTTGAACACCGGCATTCTGATGTCGGGTTGGCCGCCTGAGTTCAACCTGATCGTCAAGGCCGTCGTCATTGTGACGATCCTGACGCTGCAATCACCCGCCGTGGCGGATGAACTGACGATGCTGCGCGACTTTCTGCGCCGGAAAGGGGCACAAAAATGATCCGCGCGCGTAATCTTCCCTTTGTCGCCACGGTTTTGATCTTTCTGATCGCCTACGGGCTTTGCGCGTTGCAGTTTCCGAATATGCTTTCGTTCCGTGTGGTTGGTAACTTGCTGACGGACAATGCATTTCTTGGTATTGCCGCTGTCGGAATGACCTTCGTGATCCTGTCCGGAGGCATTGATCTATCCGTCGGATCGGTGATCGCCTTTACTTCGGTCTTCGTGGCAGTCCTGATCCGCGCAGGGGTCCATCCGGCACTGGCCTTTGGTCTTGCCCTGATCGTCTCGACCGGCTTCGGGGCATTGATGGGGCTGACCATCCATGCGTTGAAGATGCCCGCTTTTGTTGTGACGCTGGCGGGGATGTTTCTGGCGCGCGGGGCGGCATTCCTGATTTCGACGGATTCCGTGCCGATCAGCCACGAGTTCCTGAAAACGCTCAAGGGTCTTTTCATCCAGCTTCCGGACAAAGGAAAGCTGAGCTTCCTGGCGATTGTCATGCTGCTGGCCTTTGCTCTTGGGGTGGTTCTTGCCCATCGCACGCGTTTTGGCGCGAATGTCTATGCGCTTGGCGGATCGGAGCAATCTGCCGAACTGATGGGTGTGCCGCTACGCCGTACGATGATCCAGCTTTACGCCTTTTCGGGCTTTATGGCGGGTTTGGCTGGTTTGGCTTATACGCTGTACACGTCGGCGGGCTATTCACTGGCGACTGTGGGCGTGGAACTGGATGCGATCGCCGCTGTGGTCGTCGGAGGCACGCTGTTGACCGGAGGCTCCGGTCTGGTTCTGGGAACTTTGTTCGGTGTGCTGATCCAAGGGTTGATCCAGACTTATATCGTCTTTGACGGCACGCTGTCGTCATGGTGGACCAAGATCGTCGTCGGGCTTTTGCTGTTCGCCTTTATTGTGTTGCAACGCCTGATCCTGCTGATCTCGGAACGCCGCGCGGCAATGCGCTCGGCTGCCGGAGAATGACGATGGGGGTGTTACGCCAGCGCATGTTCGGGAACCAGCCACGCTCCAGCCATGCCAGAGTAGTTGATGAACTGGGGCGTGCCATCGTTTCGGGCGAGTTTCCCGAAAACTCGACTCTGCCGGGCGATCAGCAATTGCTCGAACGGTTCGGCGTGTCCCGCAGCGTGCTGCGCGAGGCGATGAAGACCTTGGCGGCTAAGGGGCTGGTTCGTGCCAAGTCTCGGGTCGGGACACGGGTCAATCCGCGCGATAGCTGGAATTTCGTCGATTCCGATGTGATCTCGTGGAAGATGCTGGGCGGGATGGATGCCGAATTTGTCGATCATCTGCGCGATATGCGTCTGGCGTTCGAGCCAGCGGCGGCCCGACTTGCCGCGCTGAATGCGACCGCCGAGGAAATCGTCAATCTGTTCAGTATCGTCGCGCGGATCGACAACCCGCAGCACAGCCGTGAATCGGTCGCGCAAGAGGATCTGAATTTCCACATCGCCATTGCCGTGATGTCGCGCAATCCTTTCATGCGGTCGGTGACCACCTTGATCGAGGCGGCGCTGGCGGTCTCGTTCCAGATATCCTCGCCGGCACTTAGCCCCGAGGGGATCTCGCGTTGTGCCTCGCAACATCTGCGGATCGCGAGTGCGATTGCCTCGCGTGATCCCGATGCGGCTGACGCGGCCATGCGCGAAGTTGTCCTTGAGGGCGCCGACCGCGCTCGCGAGGCATTGGATCTGGATCAGACCGTTTAGGCGGCTCAACCGCAAGTAGCGACAAGCAAGATTGCATTTGGGCTTTCGACCTTAGCCCCGTCGCGTTAGGATTCCTGAAAACAAACGGGGGCAGCGATGCGGTTTTCATTCAGGCATACGGTCAGTTTTGCGGCTTTGGCACTGGTGCTGGCCTCGTGCGGCGGCGGCAGCTACGCACCGGGTCGAGGTGGTGTGGCGCAGCAGAGTCAGGAAATAAAATGGGGTCGGAACCAGAATCCGCCCGCAGCCAAAGTCGCCGGGATGAATGCCTGGGTCGAAGGGTTCAAAGGGCAGGCCCGCTCGCAAGGCATCAGCGATGCGACGCTGCAATTCGCGTTCCGCGACGTGGTTTACAACCCCGAGGTGGTCCGACGTAGCCAGAATCAGGCCGAGTTCAAGAAATCTCTGTGGGAATATCTGGAAAACGCGGTTTCCGAGAAGCGTCAGACCAATGGCCGCGCCGCGCTGTCGCAATATAACGCGCCGCTGAGCAGGGTCGAAGCCAGTTTCGGCGTCGATAAAGAGGTGGTGACAGCCGTCTGGGGCATGGAGTCCACTTACGGCGAACGTCGCGGTGACCTGCCGCTGATCGAGGCGCTGTCCACTCTCAGCTACGAAGGCTATCGCGGCAGTTTCTTCCGCAGCCAGCTGATGGCCGCGCTTCGCATTCTGCAGGCCGGCGATATCGATCCGGCCCATATGACCGGAAGCTGGGCCGGCGCAATGGGGCATACCCAGTTCATCCCGACCACATATCTATCCTATGCCGTTGATTTTACGGGGGATGGCCGCCGCGATATCTGGTCGAACGACCCGACGGACTCGCTGGCATCGACTGCCAACTACCTGGCGAAATCGGGCTGGCAGCATGGTCTGCCCGCGGCCGTCGAGGTCAAATTGCCCGCAGGGTTCAATACGGGTCTGGCAGGCAAGGGCAAACGACGCTCGGTTGCGGAATGGCAGTCGTTGGGCGTGCGTCAGGCGACCTCGCGCCCTTTGCCGCCCGCTGGCACTTCGACCGAACTGCTGATCCCCGGTGGACCTTCGGGCGCGGCTTTCCTGATTACCCGCAACTTCCATGCGATCCTTCGCTACAACAATGCCGACAGCTATGCGCTGGCGGTGTCGCTGCTTGCGGACCGGATCAAGGGCTATCCGGGTCTGGCAAATCCATGGCCGGCCGATGCACCCGGTCTGCGGCTCGAGCAGCGCAAGGAAATGCAGCGCCTGCTGACCGCGCGTGGATTTGATACGAATGGCGTCGATGGCAATGTCGGCTCGAACACCATCTCGGCAATCCGGTCCTATCAAAGCTCGCGTGGTTTGCCGGTGACCGGAGAACCCAGCGCGGCCCTGCTGGACCAACTGCGTCGGGGCTGATTGCGGAAGTTACCCCCGGTGGCGTGATCCACCGGGGGTTTTCCTTTGTCAGGCGTTTTGCAGTTCACCCGCAGTTTCGCTGTCCATGATCGCGCGATCCGTCTGGCCGA
This sequence comes from Paracoccus aestuariivivens, assembly GCF_009711225.1. Classification (GTDB taxonomy): domain Bacteria; phylum Pseudomonadota; class Alphaproteobacteria; order Rhodobacterales; family Rhodobacteraceae; genus Paracoccus; species Paracoccus aestuariivivens. The sequence continues at coordinate 913,797 of NZ_WMIE01000001.1, forward strand.
GGATCTGGGAGGTGATCGTACCTGCGGTCATTGATCCGTTCACGTTCAGTGCGGTACGGCCCATGTCGATCAGAGGTTCGACGGAAATGAGCAGGGCGACCAATGTGACGGGCAGGCCCATTGCGGGCAGAACGATTAGTGCAGCCATCGTCGCGCCGCCGCCAACGCCTGCAACTCCGGCGGAACTGAGCGTTACGATGGCGACCAAGGTCGCGATCCATGTCGGATCAAGCGGGTTGATCCCCATGGTCGGCGCAACCATCATCGCCAGCATCGCGGGATAAAGTCCGGCGCAACCGTTCTGTCCGATCGTGGCCCCGAAGGATGCCGCAAAGGAAGCAATGGTCGTGGGCACTCCAAGGCGGCGGGTCTGGATCTCGACATTGAGCGGAATTGATGCGGCGCTGGACCGGCTGGAAAAGGCGAAGCTGAGCGCGGGCAGAACCTTGCGGAAGTACGTCAGCGGGTTCACTCCGGTCAAGGTCAACAGCAGGGCGTGAACCGCGAACATGATCGCGATGCCGACATAGGATGCGATGACGAATTTTCCGAGGTTCAGGATGTCGGCTGAATTCGAAGTCGCCGCGACTTTCGCCATTAACGCCATGACCCCGTAAGGCGTCAGTGCCATGATCAGGCGGACAAGTTGGGTGATCCAGCCCTGCATCAGGTCGATGAAGGCGATCAGGCGGTGGCCCTTTTCCGGATCGCGTTTGACCAGACGGATCGCTGCGGCGCCCAGAAACGCCGCGAAGATCACGACCGAGATGATCGAGGTCGGGTTTGCTCCGGTCATTTCCGCGAACGGATTCTTCGGAATGAAGGACAGGATCAGTTGCGGAACGGTCAGATCGGCGACCTTGGGTGCGTAATTGGTTTGCAATGCCTCGAGTCGGGCGCTTTCTACCGCGCCATGGGCTAGCCCCTCGGCGGTCAGGCCAAAGCTGAGCACCATGATGACACCGACCAGTGCAGCAATTGCAGTGGTAAAAAGCAGCGTCCCCAGTGTCAGAAACGAGATTTTCCCCAATGCCGAGGCGTCATGCAGTTTCGAAACGGCGCTAAGGATAGCGACCAGAACCAACGGCATGACGATCATCTGCAATAGCTGGACATAGCCGTTGCCGACGATATTGGTCCAGTTGATCGTTTCGGTGATCGCCGAGGCTCCGGTGCCATAAATCATCTGCAAGGCGACGCCGAACAGCGTCCCGATGATCAGTGCGATGAAAACTCTGGTTGAAAGTGAAAGATCGCGCTCTTGCAGGCGGTGCGCTACCAGCAACAGTCCCACGAACACGATCAGGTTGATGAATACCGGTGCCATGACGCATCTCCAGCCGCGAATGAGGGCATATTTGTATTCATGCCAGCCCCGGGGAATAAGGGGGTCGGACAAAATAAGCATATGCTTGTCGCGGTTAGACGGATAGCGCCGACGCTGTTCTTTGAGGCCGGTGTGTTGCGGAACAGGCGCAATGCAGGACGTGCAATTTCAGGACGATTGTTCGGGAAAAGGGTCGATAATCTTGCATCCGCTGGGCCTGAAATCGGACACATTGCCCGTTACGACCGTAGCGTCATTTGCCAAGGCGGTCGCTGCAATCAGCAGATCGGCACCGTCATGGCCGATCTGGGCCGAGAGTTTTCCCCAGATTCGCGCCTCGGTCGGGCCGAAGGCCAGCAACCGGTCCGAAAACAATGTGACGGTCCTGTTCAGCCAATCCCGAAGGTCGCGGGCGAAGGGGGGATTTATCTGCTCTTGTCGGGTGATTCCCCGCTCGATCTCGCCCAAGGTAACCACCGAGAGGTACAGCTTGGTTTCATCCTGTCGGGTCAGCCAAGCCGTAACTTCGGGGCTACGTTCCGGTCGGCGCAAGGCGGATAGCACATTCGTGTCAAGAATGAGCATCGGCTAGAATTGAACCTCGCGGGCGCGAACCGCGGCGCGCGGCGCAGGGGCGTCGCCCGGAAAATTCAGCAGATGGGTGATGAACGATCCGCGATTCTCGGCAGCGGCGGCGCGCATCCGGTCATATTCGGCGGCCGAGAGGACCACGACTGCCGGTTTGCCACGTCGCGTAACAGCTTGCGGCTCGCCTGCAAGTGCTGCCTCGACCACGGCAGAAAATCTGTTCTTGGCGTCCTGAAGGGTCCACATATGATTTTCCTTAACTGGCTAGCTATTTGGCTAGATAATTCAGGCTGCCGCCAATTTCAATGGAAAACGCCCGGTGCTTTCACACCGGGCGTTAGTTTCAGCAAGTAAGCAGGTTCAGCGCAGACGTAGCTGACGGGCGAACCACAGTGCAGCCATGGTGCAAAGCGCACCGGACAACAGGTAAAGACCGGCCGCCGGCAGACCCAGCCACGATGACAGTGCCAGCGCGGCCAGCGGAGCAAAGCCCGCACCGAACAGCCATGCCAGATCCGATACGATGGCCGAGCCGGTATAACGGCGGCGCGCCTCGAACAGCGATGCGACCGCGCCCGAGCTTTGACCGAAGCTCAGACCAAGGATGATGAAGCCGACAATCATGTAGATCGCTTCACCGAACTGGTTGCTGCCCAGCAGAAGCGGCGCGACAAGGCTGAAGATCGCGATGGCGACGGCGCAGCGGAGCAGCAATTTGCGGTGGCCGATGCGATCGGCGATCACACCCGAAAGGATGATGGCGACAAAACCGAATGCTGCGGCAAGGGCCTCGATCAACAGGAAGCTGGTCAGGGTCTCGTTGGTGTAAAGGTAGATCCACGACAGCGGGAACACGGTCACCATGTGGAACAGCGCAAAGCTTGCCAGCGGAACGAATGCGCCGGCCAGAATCGTGCGACCGTCATTGGCAAAAGCCGCGCGGAAGCTGGTCGGCTCCAGCTCGTGATCCTCGAAGGCTTGCGAATATTCCGGAGTCACCACGATACGCAGACGGGCGAACAGCGCCACGACGTTGATCGCGAAAGCCACGAAGAACGGATAGCGCCAGCCCCAGTTCAGGAAGTCGGCCTGCGACATGTTCGCCAGCAGATAGGCGAACAGCAGACTGGCGACGATCAGACCGACCGGAGCACCAAGCTGCGGGGCCATGACATAAAGACCGCGACGATTCTCGGGCGCGTTCATGTTCAGAAGGGCGGGAAGACCGTCCCATGCACCACCAAGGGCGAAACCCTGCGCGATTCGCAGCAGGCATAGTACGGCAATCGAGGCAGCGCCGATCTGGTCGTAGGACGGGATCAGACCCATGCCGACGGTTGCGGTGCCGAGAATCAGCAGCGACAGCGTCAGCTTGGTGTTCTTGCCGTAGTTACGGTCGATGACGGTGAAGAATGCCGTACCCAGCGGGCGGGCAAGGAAGGCCAAGGCGAAGACCGCGAATGACCAAAGCGTCGCAGTCAAAGGATCTGCAAAGGAAAAATACCTTTGCGGGAACACGATGACGGAAGCGATCGCGAAGACGAAGAAGTCGAAGAATTCGGACGAGCGCCCGATGATCACACCTACCGCGATATCGGAAGGGCGGACGTCATGTCCGTCTGCTTCCCGGGGAAGGTTTGAGGGAGAGGGTGTTGCTGCGCACATGTCTAGCTGACCTAACAGGGGGCGCCCGACAGCGAAGAGGGCGAGGGGGAGACTTAAAGGCAATAGTGGCGGCGTTCTTCTTATGGTCAACGTAGATTTTCAAGGTGCGCAAGGTGTGGCAAATTGTCCTATGTCTGTCGCGGACCCGATCCCTTAGGGGGTGGGCCCATCTACACCCCTCCCCATGCCACCTCTTCAGGTGAGGTCACGGCTCATATGCGTATACTCCCCCGCTTGGCGCGCTTTATCGCGCTTGCACCCGCTTTTCTGGCTTTGTCTGCCTGCAAACTGGAGGTGCTCAAGCCCTCCGGCGATATTGCCGAGCGTCAGAAGGATCTTCTTCTGGCCTCGACAGGCTTGATGTTGCTTATCATTATTCCCGTGATGGCGATGGTCGTCTGGTTTACTTGGCGCTATCGCGCGTCCAATAAAGCCGCGACCTATAAGCCGGACTGGGACCACTCGACCAAGTTCGAGCTGGTGATCTGGGCGGCTCCGCTGCTCATCATCATCTGCCTCGGTGCGCTGACCTGGGTCGGCACGCACCTTCTGGACCCCTACCGTCCGCTCGACCGTCTGAGCGCGACCGAGTCGGTTCCGGACGAAGATCCCTTCCGCGTCGAAGTCGTCGCACTCGATTGGAAATGGCTGTTCATCTATCCCGAACAAGGGGTGGCATCGGTCAACGAACTGGCCGTGCCGGTCAATCGCGAGATCGAATTCAGCCTGACCTCGTCCTCGGTGATGAACGCGTTCTATATCCCTGCAATGGCGGGCATGATCTATGCCATGCCGGGGATGGAAACCAAACTGCACGGCGTTTTCAACAACGGCGGCGAATATCAGGGTCTGGCCTCGCATTATTCGGGCCACGGCTTCTCGGGAATGCGGTTCAAAGCCCATGCGCTTGAGCCTGCGGCCTTTGACGAATGGGTCGATGAGGCCCGCGCCAATGGCGGCATGCTGGACCGTCCGAAATATCTCGAACTGGAAGCCCCCAGCGAGAACGTCAAACCGATGACCTTTGCCGAGGTCGATCCTGAGTTGTTCGATCGCGCCGTCAATATGTGCGTCGAGCAAAACAAAATGTGCATGGCCGAGATGATGGCGCTGGACGATCAAGGCGGTACCGGCCTTGCCGGCACGATCAACATGGCGCAGCTGACCTATGACAAGAATATCCGTCGTGGTCTGGCCCGCCCGGTCTTCGGTCAGGAACCGTTCATGGTCACCAGCTTCTGCACCCCTGCGGATTCGGTGAAAATGTTCGCTGACCTGCGCCAGTCGCAGCCGGTCGTCCGCGTCGATCAGACGCCGATGCGCGGAATTGCGCTGCCCCGCCCCGAAAACCGCCTTGGCATCGGCATGCCTCGGCTCATTCAGGACGCACGGCACCCGACCGCCGTCGAGCCTCAACTCTGAGCCGGAGTCCGAGATGGCCATTCCTACAAATGTCGAGACCACGTTCCTTCTTGGGCGCCTGAATTGGGACGCCATTCCGAAGGAACCTATCGTTGCGGTGACCTTCGTCGCCGTCGTGCTTGGCGGCGCGGCAATGCTGGCGCTGCTGACGAAATACAAGCTCTGGGGTTATCTCTGGAACGAGTGGTTCACCTCGGTGGACCACAAGAAAATCGGGATCATGTACATGATCCTTGGCCTGATCATGTTCGTGCGCGGATTTGCCGACGCGATCATGATGCGCCTGCAACAGGCCATCGCGTTCAACGGCTCCGAGGGCTATCTGAACGCGCACCACTACGACCAGATCTTCACGGCGCATGGCGTCATCATGATCTTCTTCGTGGCGATGCCCTTCGTCACCGGTCTGATGAACTATATCGTGCCGCTGCAGATCGGTGCTCGCGACGTGTCCTTCCCCTTCCTGAACAACTTCTCGTTCTGGATGACGGTGGGTGGTGCAGTCATCGTGATGGCGTCGCTGTTCGTCGGTGAGTTCGCGCAGACCGGTTGGTTGGCATTCCCGCCGCTGTCGGGCATTGCCTATAGCCCGTGGGTCGGCGTCGATTATTACATCTGGGGCCTGCAGGTCGCGGGTGTCGGGACGACGCTGTCGGGGATCAACCTGATGGTGACGATCCTGAAGATGCGCGCGCCGGGCATGACCATGATGAAGATGCCTGTCTTCACCTGGACCTCGTTCTGCACCAACATCCTGATCGTGGCCTCGTTCCCGGTTCTGACGATGACGCTGATCCTGCTGACGCTGGACCGCTATCTCGGCACGAACTTCTTCACCAATGACCTTGGTGGCAGCCCGATGATGTATATCAACCTCATCTGGATCTGGGGTCACCCCGAGGTTTACATCCTTATCCTGCCGCTGTTCGGCGTCTTCTCGGAAGTCACCTCGACCTTCTCGGGCAAGCGTCTGTTCGGCTATACCTCAATGGTCTACGCGACCGTCTGCATCACGGTCCTGTCCTATCTGGTGTGGCTGCACCACTTCTTCACGATGGGTTCGGGCGCTTCGGTGAACTCGTTCTTCGGGATCACCACGATGATCATCTCGATCCCGACCGGTGCGAAGCTGTTCAACTGGCTGTTCACCATGTATCACGGCCGCGTCCGTCTGGAGCTGCCGATGATGTGGACCATCGCCTTCATGCTGACCTTCACCATCGGTGGCATGACCGGCGTTCTGCTGGCGGTTCCGCCTGCCGATTTCGTGCTGCACAACTCGCTGTTCCTGATCGCCCACTTCCATAACGTGATCATCGGCGGCGTTCTGTTCGGCCTGTTCGCGGCGATCAACTTCTGGTGGCCGAAGGCCTTCGGCTTCAAGCTGAACCAGTTCTGGGGCAAGGTCAGCTTCTGGTGCTGGGTTGTCGGTTTCTGGGTCGCCTTCATGCCGCTCTACATCCTTGGTCTGATGGGTGTGACCCGCCGGATGCGTGTGTTCGATGATCCGGACCTGCAAATCTGGTTTATCGTTGCAGCCTTTGGCGCAGTCCTGATTGCCGCGGGTATCGGTGCGATGTTCGTCCAGTTCGGCGTCTCGATCTGGAAGCGCAACGATCCGGCGTATCGCGATGTCACGGGCGATCCGTGGAACGGGCGGACACTGGAATGGGCGACCTCGTCGCCGCCGCCGTCCTACAACTTCGCCTTCACGCCGGTCATCCACGGGCTTGATGCCTGGGCCGAGATGAAAGAGGCGGGGGCTTCGCGTCCCAAGGCCGATTACATCCCGATCCACATGCCGCGCTACACCGGCTCGGGAGTGATTATCGCAGGACTGTGCACGGTCTTCGGCATGGCGATGATCTGGTACATCTGGTGGCTTGCTGTCGTGTCGTTCCTGGCGGTCGTCGGTTACTCGATCTACCACACCTTCAATTACGACCGTGATTACTACGTCCCCGCCGATGAGGTCCGGGAGGTCGAGATCGCCCGCGACCGTCAGCTGGCAAAGGGAGTCTGATGCGATGAGCACCATCACACAACTCAAGGCCCCGGCCGACTATTGGGAAACCGAGCCCCATCACCATCCTGAAGGTGCCTCGACCAATATCGGCTTCTGGGTCTACCTGATGAGCGACTGCCTGATGTTTGCAGTCCTCTTCGCGACCTACGGGGTGCTTCATGGCAACCTTGCGGCCGGTCCCGGCCCCAAGGACCTGTTCGACCTCGAACTGGTGGCGATCAACACCGCGATGCTGCTTTTCTCGTCGATCACCTACGGCTTTGCGATGCTTCGCATGGCCCGCGGCGATCAGGCGGGCACGCTGAAATGGCTGGCGATCACGCTGTTCTTCGGTCTGTGCTTCCTTGCCATCGAGCTTTACGAATTCGCGCACCTCATCCACGAGGGCGCGGGTCCGCAGCGCTCGGCGTTCCTGTCGGCCTTCTTCACGCTGGTCGGCACGCATGGTCTGCACGTGACGTTCGGTTCGATCTGGCTGGTCACGCTGATGGTTCAGGTGAAGAAATTCGGCCTGACCTCGGCCAACCAGCGGCGCCTGATGTGCCTCAGCTTGTTCTGGCACTTCCTTGACCTGATCTGGATCGGGGTCTTCACCGTCGTCTATCTGCTGGGGGTGATCTGATGGCCCATTCGCATAATCATCACGATGCACATCATGACGCGCATCACGACCATGGCAGCTTCAAAAGCTACATGACCGGTTTTGTGCTGGCTGTGATCCTGACCGTGATCCCCTTTGGCATCGTCATGGGTGGAGGCTTCGACAGCCGCGCCCTGACCATCGCCGTAGTGGTACTATGCGCTGTGGCGCAGGTTCTGGTCCATATGATCTACTTCCTGCACATGAACAGCAGCGCCGAGGAAGGTTGGACGCTACTTTCCACGTTGTTTACTATCGTGGTCGTCGTCATCATGCTGGCCGGTTCGCTTTGGGTCATGTTCCATCTGAACACGAACATGATGCCGCAAATGAGCCATGAATTGCAGGTCATGCCGTGACGGAGAGCGCGGCTCACGGGCCGCGCAAGCCCAGGTCAAAACTGGCCTGGGCACTTATGACGCTCGCCTCGGTGGTGGGCGTCATTGTGCTTTTGGGCCTTGGCATCTGGCAGGTTCAACGGCTTGCGTGGAAAACCGACTTGATCGAACGTGTCGAGGCGCGCATTGCCGCCCCCGCCGTTCCTGCACCTGCTGCCGCCGACTGGGCCGCGTTCTCGGCCGATGCGGACGAATATCGGCGTGTCTCGGTGACGGGCAGCTATCAGTTCCAAGACGAAGTGCTGATCAAGGCTGTTACGGCCCAAGGCTCGGGTTTCTGGGTGATGACACCGTTGCTGACTTCCGAGCGATGGGCGGTTTGGGTCAATCGCGGCTTTGTGCCCGACGACCGTCGTGATAGCGCCGATCGGCAACGCCCCGAAGGGCCGCAAGAAATCACCGGTCTATTGCGGCAGACGCAGGCTGGTGGGGGCTTTCTGCGCGACAATGATCCGGCAGGAGACCGCTGGTATTCCCGTGATGTCGAGGCGCTGTCGCAGCATTTCGGGCTGCAGAACCACGCCCCGTACTTTATCGACGCCGACAAGGAACAGGACGCGAACGCCCTGCCTCTGGGCGGGTTGACCGTGGTCAGCTTCCGCAACAGCCATCTCAGCTACGCGCTGACCTGGTTTGCCATGGCTATAGGTCTGGCGGCAGGGGCTTGGTACGTCCTTAGTCGGGACCGCTCGCAGGACTGACGGCACCAAGTGATCGCGGATCGAGGTCGTTCATGAATGACCTCGACCATGCCGCGACATGATGCTGTGACAATCGCCGCATCAGCGAGGCGTGGCGTTCCTGACGTTCCTCAAGTGGCATTGTCAGAGCGCGCGCAATGGCATTCGAGACGTCCTCGACGTCATGCGGATTGACGATCAGCGCCGCGCCCATTTCGGCGGCAGAGCCCGCGAATTGCGACAGGACCAGCACGCCCGGATCGGCCGGATCTTGCGCCGCGACATATTCCTTGGCGACAAGGTTCATGCCGTCCCGCAAGGGTGTCACCAGCCCGACCCGCGACAACCGGTACAGCCCCGCAAGCAGGCTATGGCTGAAGGCCCGGTTGATGTAGCGCACAGGCACCCAATCCAGCGTACCGTATTTCGCATTGAGCCTTCCGGCCCGTTCGGCGACCTCTTGCTGGATGCGGTCATAGCCCTCGATTCCGCTGCGCGAGGCGGGGGTTATCTGCAGGAAGCTAACTTTGTTATGGACCTCGGGATGGTCTTCCAGAAGCTGCTCGATTCCGCGCAGACGTTCCGGCAGCCCTTTGGAATAATCCAGACGGTCCACCCCGATCACCATGTTCCGTGGGCCGAACCTCTGGATCAGATCGCGGATGCGCGGCAATTCCTGCGCCCGCCTTGCGCGGGTCGCGAATGCGGCGGTGTCGATCGAGATCGGATAGGCCCCGATGCGCGTGCCGCGCGGAGGGGTGATTTCCTCAAGATCGCGGCGCATCGAGTCCAATGCATCGCGCAGGTTGCGGACATCGGCACGCGTTTGCAGGCCCACCACGTCATAGGCCAGCATTGCGGCCAGAAAGCACTTTGCGCGGGGCAGGGCGCGGAACAGATCCTGCGCGGGCCAAGGGATGTGATGGAAATATCCGATCCGGTTCTGCACCCCGCGTTTGCGAAGTGCGGCGGCCAGCGGGATCAGGTGATAGTCATGCACCCAGATCAGATCGTCGGGGCGCAACATCTCGACCAGCGCCTCGGCGAACTTCCCGTTGACGGCCATATAGCGTTCCATATCGGGGCGCGTGAACTCCAGCAGATCGGCGCGGTAATGGCATAGCGGCCAAAGCACGCTGTTCGAGATGCCCTCGTAATAGCCCGCCACATCTTCCGGCGTCAGGTCCATCGCGGCATAGGTGACCTGCCTTTCGGTCTGCATCTGCATTGCGCCCGGATTTTCGGAGGTTTTGCCGGACCAGCCCAGCCACAAGCCGCCTTCACCTTTCAACGCGGCCTCGAGCGCGACGGCCAACCCGCCTGCCGCCACCCCCTTGCCCAGTGCAGGAAGCCGGTTCGAGACGATGACAAGTCTGCTCAAACGATGTCCTCCCACTTGCGCGAGAGTTTGGTTGCGGCATTGATCAGGCCGACCATCGAATAGGTTTGCGGGAAATTGCCCCAAAGCGTGCGGGTCGCGACATGGACGCCCTCGGACAAGAGCCCCAAGGAGTTACGCTGCGCCAATACTTCGGAAAAAATTTCCCGTGCCTCGTCATGACGCCCAAGGCGACACAAGGCGTCGATCAGCCAGAAGGTGCAGGCGGTGAAGGCGGTCTCGGGCGCGCCGAAATCGTCCGGAGCCTTGTAGCGGAACAGGTGATGACCCTGCCGCAACTCGGCCTCGATTGCCGCGACGGTCGCGCGATAACGTGGATCGGCGCCGGTCGTGAAGCCGATTTCGGTCATCAGAAGCAGGCTTGCGTCCAGATCCTCGCCGCCAAAGGCCATGACATAGCTTTGGTGTGTCTCGCTCCAACCATATGCTTCGATGGCCTCGCGGATCTTTGCGGCCTCGGCCCCCCAATAGGCGGCGCGGTCTGCAAGACCCAGATGTGTGGCGATGCGCGCCAACCGATCACAGGCCCCCCAGCACATGAGCGCCGAGTGGGTATGGATGCTTTCGCGGGTGCGGAATTCCCACAATCCGGCATCGGGGGTGTTCCACCGGGCAACAGCCTGATTGCCGAGTATTTCAAGCTTGTGGAACAGATCGGCCCCGCCCAGCCGCGGCAGGCGTTCGTCAAAGAAACATTGGCTGACGGCCAGAATGACCGAGCCGTAGCCATCGTTTTGCACCTGGACATATGCCGCATTGCCCCGTCTGACAGGTGCGTTGCCACGATAGCCCGCCAAGGCGTCGCAACTTTCCTCGATGATGACACGCTCATGCCCCAGACCGAACAGCGGTTGCATGTAGCCGTCATGCGAGCCGGTCGCGAGGTTCAGCACATAGTCCAGATAATCCTCCATCGTGCGCGTGACGCCCAGTCCGTTCAGCGCCTTGACGGTAAAGAAGCTGTCGCGCAGCCAGCAGAAACGGTAATCCCAGTTCCGGCCCGTGCCCTGAAACTCGGGTATCGAGGTGGTCAGCGCCGCCACGATTCCGCCGGTTTCCTCGTATTCGCATAGTTTTAGCGTGATTGCTGCGCGGATCACCGCATCCTGATAGTCCGGCGGGATAGAAAGGGCGCGGACCCAATCGGCCCAGTATTCCTGCGTTCGCTCTAGAAAAGTCGATGCGATTACCTCGGGCGCGTCACTGAGCGGCTCATCCGGCCCGAGCAGGAAGACGCGCGGTCGATCCAGAAGAAATGGCGTTTCGTTCAGCACGAACTCGACCGGAGCCGAGGTGGTCAACCGTACCGGATCGTCGCCGAGTTCATAGCGAAGATGGTTCGAGCCGCGATGCGTTCGGGCGGGAAGTGCGCCATAGTCATGACGCGGGCGCAGTCGCACCGTGATGCGGGGCATCCCCTCGATCGGTTCGACGATGCGGACAAAATTCCGGCCCCTGAACATGCGGCCACGCTCGCGAAAGCGGGGCATGAAGTCGATGATGCGCAGGCGGTTACCCCGCGAGTCGGTCTGGATCGTTTCAAGTATGGCGGTGTTGCGGCGATAGCTTTGCCGCGTTTCGACCAGATCGTCGCAGCGGATCGACCAGATGCCCTCATGGGGTCCGGCCTTGGGTTCGAGCAGCCCGCAAAAGACCGGATCGCTATCAAGGCGCGGCAGACACATCCAGACCAGATCGCCGAAGCGGTTCAAAAGCGCGGCGGTGGTCGAATTGCCGACGATGCCCAGTTCAAGGGATTGGTTGCGTTCGGTCATGCCTCGAGCCTCCGTTCCAGCCAGTCCGCCAGTTCGGCCGGACCAGAGAGGTGGATGTCGGCGGGCAGATCGCGCTCGCCCAAGGCGACCGCCATTCCGCCGGACTCGCGGGCGGCCTCAAGCATGGGCAGGTCGTTCAGGTCATCGCCGAATGCAATGGGACGACGGTCGGCAAAGGGCGGTTGCGCCATGAAGCGCCGCAATGCCACGCCTTTGTCGTCGCCTACGGGTCGGATCTCGGCCACCGATTTCCCAAGCTGCAACCGCCAGTTTGCGCCCAAGAGGGCCAAGGACTGGTTGGCGGCAGCCAACATCACCGCTTCGGAGGACGGCGCACCACGCCAATGCAGCGCAAGTCCTTGCCCCTTGTCCTCAAGGACTGCACCGGGGTAGGTGGCAACCAGATCGGTCAAGGCGGGCAATAGCGGACGGATCGCCGCGACCTTTTCGGCAAGATCCGGATCTGCGGCATTTCCGGGGAAATCGACGCCGTGCAGACCGGCGATAGGGATCGTCGCATCCAGATGTGGTGTGATTTCATCGCGATTGCGACCGGTGATGATCGCGACGGCTCCGTTGGTCCGTTCGCTTAACCGCAGGATGTCGCGGCGGATGCCAAAGCCCAGACTGACGTCTTGTGGGCGTGGGGCGATCTCGGCGAGCGTTCCGTCGAAATCGAAGAAAAATGCATGTTGATCCAGATCCAGAGATCCGAAATCCTTGAAGATATCCCTCAATATTTCCGTCCTTTTCCAGCGGCGCACGCAGCATCGCACGCCCGGGGTTCGGGGTTTGGGACGGGCCGGATGCGCGCCGTCCTGAGTTTAAGACGGCAGGCCGGAAGGCAGTTCCCTATTGCGGCAACCTTTCGTGGCGCACGCAGGAATTGCCCGACCGATGACCTGCTCCCGCCTCCATGGCTGCAATTTGACAGCAAACAGCGGAGCGCAATCACCGCAAATGCGATGCAAGATTTGCCCGTCACGAACAGGAAGGTGCTATAGCATGTTCATGAAACAGGATCAAAACACCGCAATGGATCCGCGTTGGCTGGCGGTGCTGGCGCGCGATCCGGCAGCGGACGAGCAGTTTGTTTACGCGGTGCGTACTACGGGCGTTTACTGCCGTCCGTCCTGTCCATCGCGGCGGGCGAAGCCGGAAAATGTCGCGTTCTTCGTCTCGCCCGACAAGGCCGAGGCTGCAGGTTTTCGGCCTTGCCTGCGCTGCCATCCGCGCGGCCAGTCCCTTGCGCAAGCAAATGCCGCATTGATCGCGGCGGCCTGTCGCATGATCGAGACCGCCGAGGAGGCCCCCTCAACCGGCGATCTGGCTCGTCGTATCGGGCTAAGCCATTTCCACTTTCATCGCCAGTTCAAAGCAGTGACGGGGATGACGCCGCGCGCCTATGCCGTGGCGTTTCGCGCAGGACGGGTGCGGAAGGCGCTTGACGATGAAGCCAGCGTGACTGCAGCCATCCATCGGGCCGGTTACAGTTCGAACAGCCGGTTTTATGAAACTTCGGACAGGATTATCGGGATGACACCGCAAACCTATCGCAAAGGTGGACATGACGCCGAGATCCGCTTTGCCTTGGCCCAGACGGCGCTTGGGGCAATCCTTGTAGCCAGCACGGAAAAGGGTGTTTGCGCGATCTCGCTCGGGGACGCGCCCGAGCCATTGCTTCAGGAATTGCAGGACCGTTTTCCGAATGCGAAAATGATCGGTGCGGACGCCGAATATGAGGCGTTGATCGCAAGGGTCGTGGCTTTCGTCGAAAATCCCGCCATCGGTATTGATCTGCCTTTGGATATTCGCGGCACGGCATTCCAGCAGCGGGTCTGGCAGGCTTTGCGTGATCTGCCGGTCGGGGAAACCGTCAGCTATGCCGAGCTGGCCAGCAAGATCGGTGACCCCAAAGCGGTTCGTGCCGTTGCGGGCGCGTGTGCGGCGAACAAGATCGCGGTCGCTATCCCCTGTCACCGCGTCGTGCGTACGGATGGCTCGCTTTCCGGCTACCGCTGGGGGATCGCACGCAAGGCCGAGTTGCTGCGGAGAGAGGCCAAGGGCTAACGTCCCCTGACCCAGAACAGGGCATAGGCCAGATACAGGCCGGCGGCAGAAAAAGCTGCCGCCCACATGCCTTGGTCATTGGCGTATTCCACCCCGGCCCAAGCCAGCGGCGAGATGACGCAAAGCAGTCTGACCCAGAGGCGGTCGAAAAACGGGTTGTTCGGATCTACCAGCATGTTGCCGTTCTAGCTCAGGCGGGAACCCGGATGAAGGGCAATTGCGTTTTCATCGGGCCTTTTCAGGAGACAGGCGATGCTGTCCGAACTGCACAGGATTTTTCTGGGTGATCACGACCTGATCTTTCTGTCGGAGGTCCTGTTCCGCACCCTGATTATCTACGGTTACACCCTTGCCCTGATGCGCTGGATCGGCGGGCGCAGCGTGTCGCAATTGTCCGTGGTCGAGTTCCTGCTGGTGATCGCGATCGGTTCCGCCGTCGGAGATTCGCTTTTTTATCCAGATGTGCCCTTGATACCCGCCATGCTGGCGATCCTGCTGGTCGTTCTGTGCAACAAGCTTGTGGATTTCGCGATCATGCGTTCGGACCGGTTGGCCGTGCTGTTCGAGGGGGCTCCACAAGTCGTCATCGTCAATGGCGCGGTTCGGCTGCGCCAGATCCAGCGCGAAGGCATAGGTTTGCAAGAACTCTATCTCAAGCTGCGCGACAAGGGCGTTACCGATCTGTCGCAGGTTCGACTTGCGGTGCTTGAGGCGAACGGGGTGCTATCGGTTCTGACCCATGCGCGGGACGATGCGGCTTCGGGGCTTTACCAGCCTCCGGCATTGCCCGAGGCGGAGCTTTCGCAAGCCACCAACCGGCAGGAATGGCGCTGATGGCTGGAAATATCTCCGAATGCGACCCTGCGTTCATGGGCTTGCGCATTCCGGTCATTGGCATAAGTCTGCGCGCGCCTTTCCCTGCGAGCAATACATGACCCAGACCCTGTTTACCGGCATTCGTATCGACGCGGCAGAACTGCGTATCGTGCGACTGCCGTTATTGACCCCCTTTGTCATCTCGACCGGAACGATGACCGACAAGGTTTTCCCGCTCTTGACCCTGCGAGGCGAGGGACTTGAAGGGTATGGCGAGGGCGTCATGGATATGCTGCCCGATTATCTCGAGGAAACACAGACGGCCTCGCTGGCGTTTCTCGAACAGGCGATCCTGCCGCAAATCCTTGGCCGGACGTTCGCTAGCCCTGCCGAGTTGGACGCGATCCTGTCACCTTGGCGCGGCCACCGCATGGCCAAAGCGATGGTCGAAATGGCGGCATGGGATCTGTGGGCCAAGGCGCTGAACCAGCCGCTTTCGGCGTTGCTGGGCGGGGTGCGCGACGCGGTCGAGGTCGGTGTCAGCCTTGGCATCGCCGATATTCCGACGACGCTTGAACGGGTCGCAGCCTCGGTCGATGCGGGTTACAAGCGGGTCAAGCTCAAGATCAAGCGCGGCCATGACCTTGCGCTGCTACAGGCCGTGCGGGAAAAATTCCCCGATATCAAACTTACTGTCGATGCCAATACCGATTACCGGCTGCCGGATCTGCCGTTGCTGATGGCGATGGACCGGTTCGGGCTGGACTATATCGAACAACCGTTGGCCTATGACGATATCCACGATCACGCCAAGGTGCAGGCGCGGCTGACGACAGCGATTTGTCTGGATGAAAGCATCCGCTCGGCGACGGATGCCCGCAAGGCGCTGGTCGCCGAGGCGGCGCGGGTGATCAATATCAAGGTCGGCCGGGTCGGAGGCTTTGGTCCCGCACGCGCCATTCACGATCTATGCGCGGCCTTTGACGTGCCGGTCTGGTGCGGCGGTATGCTGGAATCGGGCATCGGGCGGGCGCAGAATATCCATTTGGCCAGTCTGCCTAATTTCTCGAATCCGGGCGACACATCGTCGGCAAGTCGCTATTTTGCGCGAGACATCACCGAGCAGCAGCTGGAATCCGATCAAGGGCTGATGCCGGTGCCGAAACATGGTCCGGGTCTGGGTGTCACTTTGGATCGCAGGTTCCTGACCAGCGTCACCGGTTCGGTTCAGGAGTTCCGACCGTGACGCCTGTTCTGCGCGAACTGGCCTCGCTGGCGGAGTTGAAAGCATCCGAGGATTTGCAGCGCGCGGTCTGGGGGCAGAACGATCCGGCGGATAATGCCGACCTGATGCTGGCGATCCAGCACGAGGGCGGGCTGGTAGCGGGCGCTTTTGACGGCGACCGGATGCTGGCGTTCCTGTTCGCCTTTCCCAGCGCTACGCCGGGTGTGCAGCATTCGCATCGGCTGGCCGTTTTGCCCGAGGCGCGGGGTTTGAAACTGGGTGTTAGGCTAAAATGGTTCCAGCGTGACTGGTGTCTTTCCCGCCAGATCCGCCTGGTCCGCTGGACCTACGATCCGCTTCGCGCGGTGAATGCGGGGTTGAATGTAGGCGCGCTTGGAGGCGTATCGAACACCTATTTACCCGACTATTACGGCACGATGGAGGGGATAAATGCGGGTCTGCCTTCGGATCGGCTGATGTTGGACTGGCATCTGGACAGTCCCGAAGTTCTTGCGCGTTCGCGGGGCGAGCGGCCAGATCCAACGATACCGACGCACCGGATCGCGATTCCCAAAGACATTGACGCCTTGCTGCGTGATGCGCCCGATGCCGCAATGGCAACACGGATTGCGTTACGCAAGGACTTGACCAATGCCTTCGCCCTCGGCCAAAGGATCGTCGGATTCGACAATGTCGAACCCGCTTATCTGCTTTCCCAAGTGGACGAGCAGGAAATACCCGGCCGGATCTGATCCGGCACACCCGGAATGCCAAGGAATCTAGACGTCACATGACCAGTCCGACCTCGCTTGCGCAGCGCGTGCTGCGTAGGAAACCCGTGCGTTCATTCGCTGTGCAGGCATCGCATGAAAGCGACGGCCAGTTGCGACGCCATATCACGCTGTTCCAGCTGACCATGCTGGGTGTCGGTGCGACGGTCGGGACGGGGATCTTCTTCGTCTTGGCCGAACAGGTGCCGACGGCAGGTCCGGCAGTGCTTGTCTCGTTCCTGATCGCGGGGCTGGCGGCTGGTCTGACCGCGTTGTGCTATGCCGAGATGAGCTCGATGATACCGGTCTCGGGGTCGAGCTATTCCTATGCCTATGCCACCCTTGGCGAAGGTGTGGCCTTCATGGTCGCTGCATGTCTTGTGATGGAATATGGCGTCTCGGCTGCGGCAGTGGCCGTCGGCTGGAGCGAATATCTACATAATCTGCTGATGATCACGACCGGCCTTGAACTGCCTCGCGCGGTCCTGCATGCACCTTTGGTCGCCGAAGGCTATTCGCTGCATTTCGGCGGTGACGGGCTGATCAACCTGCCGGCTGCCTTGCTGGTTTTCCTGTGCTGTATGCTGTTGACGCGGGGAACACGGGAATCCGCTCGGGCCAACGCGATCATGGTGGTGTTGAAGCTGGCGGTGCTGGCCTTGTTCATCGCCTTGGCTTTTACCGCCTTCGATAGCGAAAACCTGAAACCTTTTGCTCCGCATGGGTTCGGGGGTATCAGCGCCGCTGCAGGGTCGATTTTCTTCACGTTTATCGGATTGGACGCCGTTTCCACGGCCGGAGACGAGGTGAAAAACCCGCGCCGGAACCTGCCATTGGCTATCATCCTTGCATTGCTGGTCGTCGTAGGCTTTTACCTGCTGGTGGCGCTGGCCGCTTTGGGTGCGCAGCCGCAATCCATGTTCGAGGGGCAAGAGGCCGGACTTTCGGTCATCCTGCAAAACGTCACCGGCTCGCCCATTCCCGCGGTGATCCTGTCGGCGGGCGCGGTCATCTCGGTTTTTTCGGTGACGCTTGTGGTGATCTATGGACAGACCCGCATCCTTTACGCCATGTCGCGTGACGGTATGCTGCCCAAGATTTTCAGCCGGCTGAACCCCAGAACCCAGACGCCGACCGCGAATACGGTGATCGTTTCGGCCCTTGTGGCTGTGATCGCGGCGTTCCTGCCCTCGGATATTCTGTGGGATCTGACCAGTATGGGGACGCTGACGGCCTTTACCGTCGTTTCGATCGGGGTGATCGTGCTGCGTTACCGTCGCCCCGATGCCGAGCGCGGCTTCCGCGTCCCGCTGTTCCCTTTGCTGCCGATCCTCAGCATCCTGTGCTGCATCTATCTGATTTCCAGCCTGCCAAGTATCGTCTTCCGCCTGACCGCCGTCTGGATGATCCTCGCGGCCAGTTTCTACCTGTTCTATTCGTCGCGAAACTCGGCGCTGGAACGGGATCAGGCCGAATAACGCAACGGGATTGCCGACGCGCTGGATTTACAGCTTTACTTGCTGGGCCAGCGCGTCTAAACGGCCGTTCTTTGGCTCCGCGTGTCCGGAGCGGCGCAGCTTGTCTTGTCCGCCGCAAAGGGTCTGGTGCCTTCCATCGGGTGTTCGGCACCCCCCTTTTTTGGCGATAACATGACCGATCTTAATATTGCCGCGCCTCTGGCCGCGGCGCTGGCAGCCAAAGGCTATGCCAGCCTCACCTCCGTTCAAGAAGCGGTCCTTGCGGCAGATGCCGAAGGTCGCGACATGCTGGTTTCGGCCCAGACCGGTTCGGGCAAGACGGTGGCCTTCGGCCTTGCAGTGGCGCACGACATCCTGCAGGGCGAAGACCGGCTGACGCCGGCCGATGCTCCGCTGGGGCTGGTTATCGCCCCGACCCGCGAGCTTGCACTGCAAGTCGCCCGCGAGTTGGCATGGCTTTACGGCGACGCCGGCGCCCATATCGCCACCTGCGTCGGCGGCATGGACTACCGCAACGAGCGCCGTGCGCTTGAGCGCGGGCCGCATATCGTTGTCGGTACTCCCGGTCGTTTGCGTGATCACATCGACCGCGGCGGCCTGAACCTGAGCGACCTGCGCGCAGCGGTGCTGGACGAGGCCGACGAGATGCTGGACCTCGGCTTCCGTGAGGATCTGGAGTTCATCCTTGGCGCCGCGCCGGTTGAACGTCGCACGCTGATGTTCTCGGCGACGGTTTCGCCCGCGATCGAAAAACTAGCCAAAGATTTCCAGAAGAACGCCCTGCGCATCGTCGCAGGCGGTGAAGCGCGCCAGCACGGTGACATCGAATACCGCGCCTATAGCGTCATGCCGCGCGACCGCGAACCGGCGATCTTCAACCTACTGCGTCTGCACGAAGCGCAGACCTCGATCATATTCTGCAAGACCCGCGCCAACGTGAACCACCTATTGGCTCGTATGGGCAATCGCGGCTTCAAGGTCGTCGCCCTGTCGGGTGAGCTGAGCCAGGCAGAACGGAGCCATGCCTTGCAGGCGCTGCGCGATGGCCGTGCCCAGGTCTGCATCGCGACCGACGTCGCGGCCCGGGGTATCGACCTTCCGGGGCTTGAACTGGTGATCCACGCCGATCTGCCGACCAACTCGGAAACCATGCTGCACCGTTCGGGCCGGACCGGTCGTGCGGGCGCCAAGGGGGTTTCTGCGCTGATCGTCACCTCCTCGGAATACAAAAAGGCCCAGCGTCTGCTGAAGATGGCGAAAGTCGATGCCGTCTGGTCAGGTGCTCCGAATGCCGACGAGGTCCGCGCCAAGGACGATATCCGTCTGATGGAACATCCGGCACTGCACGAGGCTCCGGGCGACGAAGGCGAGATTTCCGCTGAACTGCTTTCGAAATTCGGTGCCGAAACGGTCGCCGCCGCTTTCGTTCGCCTGTGGCGCGAAGGCCGTCCGGCTGCCGAAGAACTGACCGTGATGCAGGAACGTCCCGCGCCGGCAGTACCGCGCGAGCAGCGCGATTTCGGTGACTCGGTCTGGTTCTCGCTGACCGTTGGCTATTCGGGCCGTGCCGAGGCCCGCTGGCTGCTGCCGAAGATCTGTGAAGCAGGCAATGTGACCAAGGACGTGATCGGTGCCATTAAGGTGCGTGAACACGAAAGCTTCGTTCAGATTGCATCCAGCGCGGCCGATCGCTTTGGCGAGGCAACCGAGCTGGAAGAGGGCCTGATGATGGTCCGTCAGGCAGGCATGCCGAATTTCGAGCGTAGCGCCCCAAGCGCGCGCCGCGAAGCTCCGGCCGCGAAAAAAGCCTTTCCGAAGAAGAAATACGAATCCGCTCCGGAATATACGCCGCGTGACGAGCGTCGCGACGATCGCCCGCGTGCCGGTGATGGTGCCGTTACCGCCCGAAAAGCGCGCTGGAGCACCAGCGACAAAGCGGCCAAGCGCACGACCGAAGGTTCTGCTCCGCGCGAGAAAAGCAAATTCGCGAAGCCCGCAGCCGGTAAAGCCGCATGGGCCAAACCGGCGCCGAAGCGTAAGGCCGATGGTTTCAAAGGCAGCCACGCGCCGAAAGGCCGTAAGGGCTGATCCTTCTGCATGAACCGCGATGTGCCGCCTAGCGGCGGCGCATTATGGCACTGGCCTGTTGCAGGGCCTCGATAAAGGCGCGCGTGGCGTGACGGGATTTCCAGTCCTGCCGCGCGGCGACCTGAAATTTCGCGACATAGGAAAACAGATCAGGCCGGATCGGACGCAAACGATCCGCGAATTGCGCTGCGAAATGGTCAGGAAGATAACCGAGATAGGCGCCTGACAGGATCAGGTGCGCCTCGGCCTCCATATTGCTGACGGTCGCATGCGGGGATGAAATCGCGAAAACCTGGATATCGCGTGACGCCCAGTAACTGCGGGCGATGATCCGATGCTCGCGAATGGTGTCGATACCGATTTCCGCGTCGGGTACGGTGAAAAGCGGATGGTCCGTTGCGCAATAGATATTGTGCCGCTCATCGTGCAGGCCAAGATAGTCCAGCCCCATCGCCGCGCGCGGAAAGCTTCCGACCGCCAGATCGACCTTTTGGCCGATCACCTCGCGCAGCAATTCACCGGGTGATAGCGTGATGATCTCCAGATGGACCGAGGGCGCAATATCCGCGAATTGGGCCACCGCAGCCGATACGGGGCAAAGCGGATCGGAAATCATCGTGTCGACCAGACCGACCGTCAGGCTGCGCGGCATCTGCGAACTGAGCGTCGAAACGCGGTTCGAGAACTGGTCCAGCGTGCCAAGCAGCCGCTGGGCTTCCTTGTAGAAATCCTCTCCGGCCGGTGTCAGTGAAAAGCCGCTACGGCCGCGCTTGCACAGTTTCAGCCCGTAACGCGCCTCAAGCGCCGAGATTTTCTCCGAGATGCTCGACAGCGCAAGGTTCAACTCGGATTGTGCGGCGGACAGGCCACCCGCTTCGACGACGCGCAGAAAGATGCGGATCAGCCGGATATCCGAGCTTTCTACCGGCGTCGCGGTACGGGATTTACCGCGCCTGACCGGCGCGGCTGGTATGATCGTACGAGAGGGCGTGTCGCGCTTTGGGCTCACAAGAGAATGCCGTGTTGGGATTGCCTTCCCTCATTAGCCCTGTCGTCGTCTTGCGCAAGTCCGCAACTGCCCTGATCAGGTGATAACGCGCGATGTCACATGCTTGACGCCGGAATAGGCCGCCAGTCCCCACGGACCCAGTTCACGACCGATGCCGCTTGACTTGAAGCCGCCCCAAGCGGTGTTCGGGAAAATGATCTGGGGCGAGTTGATCCAGATATGTCCAGCGTCGATGCGGTTCGCGATGTCTTCGGCACCAGCGCGTCCGACGACGGTCGCGGCAAGGCCGAACTCGCTGTCATTGGCAAGTTCGAGCGCCTCGTCGTCGGACGACGCGCGACGGATGGCCAGAACGGGACCAAAGATCTCTTCTCGCCAGATCGCGTGCTCTGTGGGCACGTCGACATAGATGGTCGGTTCGACAAAATAGCCTGCCTGCGGCCCGGTCGAGGCGCCGCCCGCGATGCAATCCAGCCCGTCATGGCGCGCACGCAGCAGATATTCCAGAACCTTGTCGCGTTGGGCTTTGGTGGTCAGCGGACCCATTTCGGCGGCTGGGTTGTCGGGGCCTGCGACGACCATCTTCGAGACATGCCGGCGCAGACCCGCGATGACATCATCCGCGATCCGGTCCGACACGATCATCCGTGACGTGGCCGAGCACATCTGACCGGCATTGAAGAAAATCCCCAGCGAAGCAATTTCAATCGCTTGCGCGATGTCGGCATCCTCCATCACCACGATCGGGGATTTCCCGCCAAGTTCAAGCGACACCGGAACCGAGCGTTCCGCTGCCGCCGCCATCACCCGCCGTCCGGTCGTGTTCGAGCCGGTGAAACTGATCTTGCGGAAACGCGGCTCGGCGGTCATCGCCCCGCCGACCGCGCCCGCTCCGGGCAGTATGTTCAGCGCGCCAGCGGGTAACCCGATTTCTTGCGCGATGTCGCCATAGACCAGTTCGACCGGTGTGGTGAATTCCGACGGTTTCAGGACCGCCGTGCAGCCGACCGCAAGCGCGGGGGCCAGTTTCCAGGCAGTCGTGACCATCGGGAAGTTCCACGGCACGATCAGTGCGACCGGACCGACAGGCTCATGACGGGCGCGGCCGCGCAGGGTGGGGTCGGGCAGTTCGACCGCACCATCCTGACGGGCGTCGAAGGACGCCGCGAGTTCCGCATAATAGTCAAAGGTCGCCGAGGCATCATCGACGTCGATTTCCGCTTCAATGCGGGGCTTGCCATTGTTCAGCATTTGCAGCGCGACCAGAGTGTCCTTGCGGTCGCGAAGCCCCTGGGCGAAAGCGCGCAGGTAAACGGCACGTTGCGAAGCGGGGACGCGGCGCCACGAGAGGAATGCGCGGGTCGCCGCTTCGGCTGCCAGACTGACGTCTTCGGCGCGCGCGGCACGCAGCAAGGCAATCCGCGTTCCGGTGGACGGATCGACCGATTGGATGTCATCGCCTTGACCTGCGATCCAGACGCCGTCGATGAACACGCATTTTTCCCGCGCAAGAAGCATCTGATCGAAACTGGTGGCAATCTTTGTCATTTATCGGTTCCTTGCAATCCTGACGGGGTGATGGCCCGTCATTGCGGCGGAAAACATCATAATTAAACGGGCTATACTTCGGTATTGCCCGAAGTGATACCGAAGGTTATCCGGTGATTTCACATATGGATAAGTCGAAGTTTGGTTCGTTATGGCGTTATTTTATCGAAGTGACGGCCTCGGCTAGATTGCTTGTAAAATACTTCGAACTCAGGAGAAAACCCGATGTCCAACGGCTTCAACCAACCGCTTGGCGGCAATACGATGCCGCGCTTTGGCGGTCCGGCCACGATGATGCGCTTGCCGACGCAGGAAACGGCCAAGGGATTGGACGCCGCGTTCATCGGCATTCCGATGGATATCGGGGCTTCGAACCGCCCGGGCACGCGCCTCGGGCCGCGCCAGATCCGCGATGAAAGCCGGATGATCCGGCCCTACAACATGGCGACCGGAGCAGCCCCGTTCGACAGTCTGCAGGTGGCCGATATCGGAGACGTTCCGATCAATACCTTTGATCTGAAGAAATCCGTCGAGATCATCACCAACCATTACCGCGACGTGCTAAGTCACGATGTCATCCCGTTGACACTGGGCGGCGATCACACTTTGACTTGGCCGATCCTGCGCGCCATCCGCGAAAAGCACGGTCCCGTTGCCCTGATCCACGTCGACGCGCATTCCGACACCAACGAGCACATGTTCGGCGAGCGTGAGGCGCATGGATGCCCGTTCCGCCGCGCCTGGGAGGATGACTGCCTTATCAATGATAAGGTGTTCCAGATCGGTCTGCGTGGCTCGGGCTATACCGCCGAAGACTTTGACTGGGGCCGCGAAAAGGGCTGGACCGTGGTTCCTGCCGAGGAATGCTGGCATAAAAGCCTGACCCCGCTGATGGCCAAGATCCGCGAGCAGATCGGTGATGCGCCGGTTTATCTCAGCTACGATATCGACAGCCTTGATCCGGCCTTCGCGCCCGGCACCGGCACGGTCGAGGTCGGTGGATTGACCACGATTCAGGGGCTGGAGATCATTCGCGGCTGCTTCGGCCTGAACCTTGTCGGTTGCGATCTGGTCGAGGTTTCCCCGCCCTATGATCCGGCAGGAAACACCGCTGTGATCGCTGCTAACTTCCTGTTCGAGATGCTTTGCGCGTTGCCGGGCGTCAAGCGCCGCTGACAATCCAAAGGGTGGACCTTTGCCAGTCCGTCATCTCGCCAGATGGTGACGGACGTGGCGGGGCGTACCCGTTCGCGATGTGAAAATCGGTGCCTGCTTCCGGACGTTTTGGGTAGGGAGTTGCAACCGGGGCGTCAGATGACCGAAGGCACCACATTGCGAAACGGGATGTCCTTGTCGAAACCTTTGGGTCGCTTTTGGCGCTTGCCGAATTCCGGCTTCTTAAATGCGACCTTCTCGTAAGGGATAGCGGAAAGAAGATGGGTGATAGCATTGATCCTTGCGCGCTTCTTGTCGCTGGAATCGATCATCCACCAGGGCGCTTCGTCTGTGTCCGTCATCCGGATCATCTCGGCGTAAGCTGCGGTATAGTCCCACCAACGCCGATAGGATTCGACATCCATCGGACTAAGCTTCCATTGCCGCACCGGATCTTCGACACGCTGGCGGAAGCGGCGCTCCTGTTCTTCTTCCGAGACATTGAGGAAGTATTTCAGCAAGATCACCCCCGAGCCGACCAGCCATGATTCAAGTTGCGGCAGACCTTCCAGAAAGCGATGAACCTTGGCCTCGGATGTGAAACCCATGACACGTTCGACACCGGGACGGTTGTACCAGCTCCGGTCAAAGATCACGATCTCGCCCGCTGCGGGAAGCTGGCTGATATAGCGCTGCATGAAGATCTGCGATTTCTCGCGGTCACTCGGGGCCGGCAGTGCGACGACGCGAAAGACCCGCGGGCTGACCTTTTCGGTAATGCGTTTGATCAGTCCACCTTTTCCGGCAGCATCGCGGCCCTCGAAAATCACGACGATGCGGGCCCCGCTCTGCTTGACCCAGGCCTGTAGATGGGCAAGTTCGACCTGAAGGCGGGCGATCTCTTTCTCATAGGTCTTGCGATCGAGTTTCGCGACTTGGCCTGTCTGTGGCATGTCGGCCGGTATGTCCTTGTGCTTCTTGCCCATGATTTCCTCGTTGGTTTTTACCCCTGCGGAGCGGCTTCAAAAGCGCGTAGCGCATCGTCCAGATCCTCGAAGATCATCGTCCGGCCAATGGCATCGCTTAGCCCGCTGCGCTGCATCAGGGCTGCGACGCTTGATTGCACCTCGCTTAGCGCCATCCGGATACCCATTCGTTCAATATCGCGGTGCAGGTCTTCGAGCATGGCAATGGCCGTGCTGTCGATCTGTGTGATCGCCGAGGCGTCGATCACCAGCCATCGCGTATCTGCGGCGCGCGCGGCGATGATTTCATGCAAGCGGTCTGCGATGTGATCCGCGTTGAAAAACAGCATGTTGCCTTGGACAAAGCAGATCATCAGCCCCGGTATCGGCTGCGCCTTTGCCGAGCGATGCAGCTTGTAGAAGCCTTGGCTACCGGGAATTTGGCCAAGCAGAACAACCCTTGGCTGCGTTTCCTTGAGGATGACGTAAACAAAGGTCGCGATGATCGCGACCACGACGCCTTGCAACACGCCGAAGCTTATCGCGCCAGCCATGGCGATCAGAGCAAAGACAAATTCGACGCGACTGATACGCCAGATCTGTCGCAGCCCATCAAGGTCGATCACGCTCAGGGCCGCCGCGATCAGGATTGCCCCAAGCGCAGGGATCGGCAATATCCGTAGATACTTGGCGAAGAATGCCACGGCGATCGCCAATACGATCGCCGCCGCCAGACCGGCAATTTGGGTTTTGCCACCGACCGACAGGTTCACCGCCGTCCGCGAGTCCGAGGACGTCACCGCAAATCCGCCCAGCAGCCCCGAGACGATATTTGCCGTGCCGAAGCCGCGCAACTCGGCATTCGGATCGACATCCTCTCCGGTGCGCGCGGCAAAGCTGCGCGCGGTGATGATGCCAGCGCCGAAGCTGACGACAAAGATCGCGGCTGCACCCATGAGCAATTCGGCAAAGGGCAATCCGGCAAGGACCGGAAACCCGATCGAGGGCAAGCCGGTCGGCAAGTTGCCAACTATCCTGATCCCATTGGCCTCGAAATCGAACATGATGGACAGCAGACCGGCCAACACGACGACGATGACAGGGCCGGGTATGCCCACAGGCCGAAACCGGACGATCTGAAGGATTGCGAACATCATCAGGGCCAGCAATAGCGACGGCCAGTGGATGTCATCCGCCTTATCCATCAATTCGGCCAGCGGTGCGATCAGGCCATCGGATTCGATCTTGAGCCCGGTGATACGGCCGATTTGACCGATGATGATCGAAATCGCGACTCCGATGAAAAAGCCTGCAAGGATCGGGCGCGATAACAGGCTGGCAATATTACCAAGCTTCAAGGCACTGGCAGCGAAACAGATCAGGCCGACACCGATTGACAAAAGTGCTGCCGCGCCGACCAGACCTGCCTGAGACAGCGCCGGACTTTGTTGCAGTACCGTGGCCAGAACACCCGCCATGACCGCCATAGTGGCAGCGTCCGGCCCGACGATGAGCCGACGCGACGGACCGAGCAGGGCGTAGCCGATCACGGACCCGATGCTTGCGTATATGCCTGTCTCGGGCGGAAGTCCTGCGATTGCCGGATAGGCGATGGCGCTGGGAATGCCTACGGCAGCGATGGCAAGTCCCGCCGAGATATCCGAGGTCAGCCAGGCACCACGATATCCTCGCAGGCTGGGAAACAGCCGGAACCATTCCTGCGGTCGGTTGGTGTCGCGGCCTTCTGGCGGTGTATTCGCGGGAACGTCTGGCATTTGCGGACGCCTCGTCTGCGGGCTTGCAAAACAGTTAACTGGAAGCTGGATCAGTCGATTCTGGCAAAATAGCACAGCGTAAATATATCATATTCCGGCGAAAATTCGCAATTCATAGCGGTTTCTTGCCATGGCGGATCAAACCTGCGGTGGGGTGATACGCACGTGGGGCAGCCTGGCAAACAGGGCGTCACTTGTCCCATCGATGCCCGATATCGGGATCGTCGTCGTTGTCCTCGCTCAGGGCCAATTCGCGCAGGATTGCTTGCGCAAAAGAGGTCACGGTCAGGACAAACACCCCGATCCCGACCACCAGAAAGCCGATGGCGCAGATCTTGCCAAGCGGGGTCTCGGGTGTCAGGTCGCCATATCCCACCGTCGCCATGCTGACGACCGAGAAATAGAACGCATCCAGAAAGCGCCAATGCTCGATCAGCATGAACAGCGCCGATTGCACCAGCGCGATCAGCAGGCAAACCACCATCAGCGCTTGCACGCGGGGCGTCCGAAAAGCAGTCAGGACGGCAAAGAAAAGCGCGGCATAGGCGTTGACGATGCGCAACCTCAGCCTCCTAGTGCGATGGCGATGCCGACGAGGATAAGTCCAAGTACCACCATGGCAAGTCCGACGCGCCATGCCTGACCCCAATGCCGCCCAAGTGTGCTTCCGGCGATGAACAGCGACGCGACGGCTATGCCATGCGACCAGTAAAGCGCGTGGCGGGCGTCCTCGACCAACAGAAAGGGAAGGACGACCGGCAATGTCGCGGCAAAGACCATGGCAAAGACCAGGGCCGCAGCAAGAAGATCTGCGGGACTAGGACGCGTCTGGCGGCTCGGGGCGGGCAGGCCCAGCAGATGCTGGCGGATGCGTTCCAGATCGGCCTCACCCAGAGCCTCGGCGGCAAAGGGCGGCAGGGCGGCGGTGATCCGGTGCCGCGCATCGGCCGGGGTGGGGGCGGCGCGCACGGCCTCGAAGCTGTGCAGCGCCAGCGCCTTTTCGGCGCGGGTCGACAGCAGATACATGGCCGCGTCGATCAGCCCCCAAGCCAGATTGCAGCCAAGCGCGCCGATCAGCATCAGCCGGACATCCTCGCGCCCGGCCTCGGCAACGTTCAACGAGGCGGTAAAGGTCAGGACCATGATCAGGCCGAACAGGATCTCGCTCGCGCGCGAGATCGGGTCCAGAAGTCGCGTTGTCATTGCGCGGGGGGCAGGACGTAAAGCGTCAGGCCAAAGATCGCATAGACCATCAGCACCAGAACGCCCAGAAACCATGTCGAATGGCCGCCATTGGTCAGCATCGCCGCCGAGATCGCGGCGATCAGCATCATCACGATGGCGCCGGGCCAGAAATCGAGCCCCATCGGGGTGGGGCCGATCACGTAGCTCAGAAGCACCAGCAGCGGCCCGACAAACAGCGCGATCTGCGCCGCGCTGCCAAGGGCGATGCTGACGCTGAGATCCAGCCGGTCCTTGCGCGCGGCCGAGAAGGCCGAGGCGAATTCCGCCGCCCCTCCGACCAGAGAGACGACGATGAAGCCGACAAACGCAGGTGTTAGTCCCAGCGCCGCGCCGGCGACCTCGACCGAGGCCACGAAAATATGGCTGACCAGCGCGACCAGCACCGTGACCGCGGCCAGCGTGGCCAGCGCGATGCCGATGGGCAGGGCCTCGCCGTGTTCCTCATGCTCGGCGCTGGAGAAAGCCTCGCGATGGGTGCCGAGCGAGAAATACAGCCCCAGCACATAGCCCGCGATCAGCAGTACCGCGAGCATCAGGCTGAGACGCTGGATCGCGGCCGGATTGGCCACATGATCCGCCGTCGCCACCGCTGATGGCACCAGCAATGCGACTGTGGCGATGAACAGCAGGCTCGCCTGAAACCGCGCGCCGATGCGGTTGAAATCCTGCACATGGTGGCGCAGCCCGCCCAGCAGGAAGGACGCACCCAGCATGAAGAGCGCGTTCGTCACGATGGCCCCGGCGATGGATGCCTTGACCAGCGCATATTGCCCCGCCGCCAAAGCGGTCAGGGCGATCACCAGTTCAGTCAGATTGCCCAAAGTCGCATTGATCAGCCCGCCCGCCGCGTCTCCGGTCTTTTCGGCAACCGCTTCCGTGGCAAGGCTGAGCATCGCGGCCAAGGGCACGATGGCCAGAACCGAGAGCAGGAAGAGCAGCGTGTGGGCCTCGGGCTTGGCCAGTTCCACGACCAGTACGATGGGGACGAAAATCACCAGCCAAAGCAGCGGGGTCGAGCGGATTTTGTCAAGAAGCTGGGACATGCGCGCCTCGTCAGACGGTCAGGACCAGAATGGGGCCCATCAACGTCAGGGTCACATTCGAAATGGCATAAGGCACTGTATAGCCAAGGACCGGGGTCTCGTTCTCGGCGGCCTGCACGGCGGCGTTCAGCCCGGCGGTGCAGGTGAAGCAGCCCGCCAGCGCGCCGCAGATCACGGCTGGGTTCATCCTCAGGACATAGCGGGCGTAGAGCAGCGACAGCACAATCGGCACGGTGACCGCGATAATGGCAAGGACCGGCAGCAGGATGCCCTGCTGCTTCAGCAGCGTCACCGCCTGCGGCCCGGTGCCAAGCCCGACGCAGGCGATGAAGATCGCCAAACCGAAATCGCGCAGATGCAGGGCGGTGGCGGGCGGCAGGCCTCCGAATTTGGGGTGGCGCGAACGCAGCCAGCCGAAGAGCAGGCCCGAGAGCAGGCAGCCGCCCCCGGTATGCAGCGCGACGGGAGAACCTGCGATAGGCACGGTGATCATGCCGATCAGGATGCCGACAATGATGCCAAGACCCAGATAGACGTAATCGACCGCGATGCCCTGATCGATCGCGTAGCCGATGCTCGGGACCGCGTTGTCCAGCGCCTCAGGCATGCCGTAAAGGCTGACCACGTCGCCCGCCTGCAGCCGCATCTTGGGGCGCGGAATAAGGTTCTGTCCCGCGCGGGTGATCTTGACGACATGAGTGCCACGCCGCTGCTGCGGGTCGATCTTGGCCCGCACGGCCATGATCGTCTCGCCGATGAAGTCCTTGTTGGTCAGGACGACGGTGCGGGTCTCGCCGATCAGGTCGAGGCCGCGCGTGTCGGTGGTCTCAAGGCCCAGAAACGTCTCGGCTTCGAGCAGTTCGTCCAGACGCCCGAGTAGCGCGACCCGATCGCCCAAGGCCAGTTTGCGGTCCTTGGCGGGTTCAACCGCGCGGCCCCGACGGATGATGCGCTGGACGGTGACGAAGCCGTTGAACTTCTTCTCGAAGCTGGCAACGTCAATCTCGGCTTCGGGGCGGGTGACCTGATAGGCGCGTGCGACGATGCCGCGCAGGGCGGATTCCTGCCCCGGATCAAGATCATCGTCCCCGCCGATGCCCAGTTCTGCGGTGTATTTCGCGGCCTCGGCTTTCAGGTCTATGCCCATCAGTTTCGGCGCGATCAGGCTGACGAAGAAGACGACCAGCGTAAAGCCGAACAGATAGGTGATTGCATAGGCCACACCGATATTGGCCTGCATGGCGCTGATCTGCTCGGGCGGCAGGGTCATGCTGCCCAAGGCCTCGCTGGCGGTGCCGACGGCGGCTGATTCGGTGATCCCGCCCGCGAGCAACCCAGCCGCCGTGCCCTTGTCGAGGCTGAAGACCCGCGCCAGCCCCCAGATCGTGGCATAGATCAGCGCGCTTGAGACCAGCGACAGATTCACAAGGTTCAGCGTGCTGCGGCCAAGGCTTTGGAAGAAGCTGGGGCCGCTGACATAGCCCAGCGAATAGATGAACAGAGCAAAGGCCATGGTCTTGATATTGTTGTCGACCTCGACTCCGATCTGGCCGACGACGATGGCGGCGAACAGCGTGCCGGGGATACCACCGAGTGGTATCCCCGCGATCTTGATGCGCCCAAGGGCAAAACCGATCGCCACGCAGACGAACAGAACTGCGATCGGAGAGGCGTCGAAGTAGGATCGGATCGCTTCCATTTTTGCCCCCCGCGGCAAGCCCTCAGATGATCAGCAGCACGATCACCAGCCCCCACAGCGTCAGCAGCGTGTTGCTGACGGCATAGGGGACGGTATAGCCCAGCATCGGTACGTCGCTTTTGGCGACCTCGCCGACCATGGCGACCGAAGCCGTCGAGGTCCGCGCCCCGCCGCAGCAGCCCAGATTGATCGCGTCGTCGAATTTGAAGATATATTTGCCGATATAGGGCGCGATCAGCATCGGGACGGCGGTCGCAAACAGGCCCCAGAAGAACAGGCCGAAGCCCGCCTGTTTCAGCCCGGCGACGAAGGTCGGCCCCGAAGTGATGCCGACAATCGCGATAAAGACGTTGAGGCCCACCGAGTTCATGAACCACAGAGTCGGCTGTGGGATATTGCCGATCTGCGGCTTGACGGTCCTGAGCCAGCCGACGATCAGCCCGACGATCAGCGCGCCGCCCGAGGTCGAGAGCGTGATCGGAATCCCCCGCACCGGCAGGACATAGGCCCCGATCAGCCCGCCGATAAAGATCGAGAGGCCCACCAGAACCATATTCGTGACCGTCTGCGGCCTATCGGCGAAGCCAACTTTCTTCACGAATTCCGCGACATGGGCGCTGGACCCCGCGACGCGCACGATATCTCCGCGATTGAGCTTGGTCTTGGGCATGACCGGGATATTCACCGCCATCGAGCCGCGCCGGATCGAGTTCAGGTAGACCCCGCGGGTATAGGGCTCGCGCGCAAGGTCGATCAGCTCGCGCCCGTCCAGCGCTTTGTTGGTCAGCAGCACATCGACGGCCTCGACCGGGATATCCAGAAGCTCGCGGTCATCGACCTCTTCGGTCTCGCCAAACAGGTTGACCAACACGTCGCGCTTGCCCGAGACGGCGACCACGTCGCCCGCCTTCAGCACCGTATCGGGGCCGGGACTGACCAGTTCTCCGTCACGGCGAATGCGCTCGACAAAGATGCGCTCGCCCTCGCCAAGTCCTTCGGCTTGGGCGGGGGTCTTACCGACGGCGACGCCGCCCTCGCGGACGCGATAGGCGCGAAGCTCGCGGGCGCGCCATGCGCTCAGGTGGCTCGCATCCTTGGAGCCGCCCGCCAGAACCTCGCGCTCATAGCGGGCGCAGGCCTCGGCGATGTTCACGCCCAGCATTTTCGGCCCCAGAAAGGCCAGAATCCAGCCGGTGCCGATGGTCCCGAAAAGATAGGTGATGGCATAGGCCACCGGCATTAGATCCAGTTCCGCCTTGGCCTGATCGGGCGGCAGTCCCGCGCCGTTGATCGCATCCGTCGCCAGCCCCATCGAGGCCGAGATGGTCTGCGCCCCGGCCAGCAGCCCCGCTGCGAGCCCCGCGCCATAGCCCGAGACCTTGGCCGCGATCCACACCACCGCAAGGCAGAGGACCGAGACGACGACCGCAAAGATCGCCTGCGGCAACCCGTCCGTGGCGATGCCGCGAACGAATTGCGGCCCGACGCCGAAGCCCACGGCGAACAGGAACATGATGAAGAAGATCGACTTCACTTGGGACGAAATCTCGATCCCGAGTTGGCCGATGATGACGCCCGCCAGCAATGTGCCGGTCACCGCGCCAAGGCTGAAGCTGCCGAATTTGCGCGCGCCCACCCAATAGCCCACCGCCAGCGTCAGAAAGATCGCCAGCTGCGGATTGGCGCGAAGCGTATCTGCAATATAGCCGAACATGACTTATCCCCCTTTCCTATTTGCGGATGTGGTCTTTTGCGTGATCGGGACGGATCAGCTTGAGACCCTTGGCGCGCTCAAACCCATGGATTTCCTTGACGTCGAGCTTGCGCATGAAGTCGATGGTTTCCTTGCTGATGACCTGACCGGGCACCATGATCGGGAAGCCCGGCGGATAGGGGATCACGAAATTGGCCGAGATCATCGCCGGGCCGGATTTCAGGCGCTTGTCCACATCTGGACTATCGAGCGGCAGATATTCGCAGCCCTCGGCGTAATAGGCGCTGTAAAAGGCCGAGCGCATATCGCCCTCGGGGGTCTTCTTGCCGGCGTCCCAGCGGAAGGCCTCGTGGAATTCGCTGAAATTCGGCAGGTCCGGCACGTCGGTCATCAGCGATTTGACGCGGGCCGCGAAAGCCGCGCGGCCGTTCTCGCCATTGGCGGCCAGATCGCGCTCGATCTTGTTGCTGATCTCCAAAAGCACCCGGATCAAGTTCGCCACATCGCTGCGGGTATTGTTGATGTTGGATTGCAGCAGGACAGAGTTGCGCGAGGTCTTGTTGAACTGGATGTCGTAATCATCCGCCATCATCTTCTTGAACTGCGTGCCGTCGAAGCCCGCCGTGCCGCAGACCAACGTGATGCGGGTCGGGTCAAGGCAGAACTCGTCCTCATGCATCGAGCGGACCTGATCCTCCCAATCGGTGCCGGGGGTCAGGAAGTCGCTGAAGCCGGTCTGGCGGTATTCGGCAGGGATCATCTCGCTGGCGCTGAGGACGCGGAAATATTTCGAGATGACGGGATGGGCATTGACCTCTTTGCGGATATCCAGCGCGATCTCGATGGCGTTCGCCACC
Organism: Paracoccus aestuariivivens; assembly: GCF_009711225.1. Taxonomy (GTDB): domain Bacteria; phylum Pseudomonadota; class Alphaproteobacteria; order Rhodobacterales; family Rhodobacteraceae; genus Paracoccus; species Paracoccus aestuariivivens. Next base: position 947,174 of record NZ_WMIE01000001.1, read on the forward strand.
AGCCCGTAACCCTCCAGCTCCATCTGGCGGCGGGCGACATCTAAGCTGGCGATCAGTTGCTGGTTCGGGCTGGTCGAGGCATGGGTGAAGACCGCCTCATGGAACTGCGCCTCAACGCTGGCGAAATCCACGTCGCGGACCAGCAGCATCGAGCCCTGCCGCAGCGCCGACATCGACTTGTGGGTCGAGTTCGTCTGATAGACCCGCATGCGGATCTGGCGCGGATCGGGGATAAGTCGGGTTTCCATCAGCTTGGCGGCGGATGGGTTCTTGCCCAGTTCCTTCTGCTGCGCCTCGTAAGCATCGACCGAGGCGGGGTCCTTCATCCAAGCCGAGATCGCCTCGGCTGCACCCATCGCGGTGCGGGGCCGCAGGAAAGGCGACCAGCGGGCAAAGCCGAACCATGCCTCATCCCAAAGGAAGATCAGGTCGGGCTTGATCGCGAGACATTCCTCCATCACGCGGCGGGTGTTGTAGATATGGCCGTCAAAGGTGCAATTGGTCAGGTCGACCATCTTGGCGCGGTCAAGTCGCCCCTCGGCCTTCAGGTCCAGCAGCGCCTTCTTGATGCTGGAGAGCGGGACCGCGCCATACATCGAATATTCCGTCATCGGGAAGGCGTCGATGTAAAGCGGCTGTCCCCCCGCCAGCACCAGCCCGTAATGGTGCGACTTGTGGCAGTTGCGGTCCAGAAGCACGATATCGCCCGGCGCGACCAGCGCCTGATGCACCATCTTGTTCGAGGTGCTGGTGCCGTTCGTCACGAAGAACACGTGATCCGCGCCAAAGGCCCGCGCGGCCATTTCCTGAGCCATTTTGATATTACCGGTCGGCTCAAGCAGGCTGTCGAGACCGCCGGTCGTGGCCGAGGATTCCGCAAGGAAGATGTTCAGCCCATAGAACTCGCCCATGTCGCGGATCCAGTCGGATTTGAACACCGACTTGCCGCGCGCGATGGGCAGCGCATGAAAAGTGCTGATCGGGCGCATCGCGTATTTCTTGAGATTGTCGAAAAAAGGCGTGCGGAAGCGGTCGTCGATGCCTTCGAGGACGCAAAGATGAAGCTCAAGCAGTTCTTCGACCGCGTAAAGCACGCGGCGCAGACCAGCGGCGCGAGGATCGCCCGCGATCCGTTCCACATTGCGGTCCGAGAGCAGATAAAGATCCAGTTCCGGCCTGATCCGCTTCAGCGCACCCGCCAGCGACAAGGGCAGATCGTCGCCCGCGACATGGGCGGCGTCCAACCCAGCCGTGGCCAGAAAATCGCGCAAGACTGGCAAATCAGCGGCGGCCTGATGGTCGAATCCTTCATAAATCGTTACCGCCAAAATCGCGGGGTTCAGGATCGCGGCGCAGATCGCTTCCTCGAAACTGGCGACGGGAACGGTTTCGTAGATGAAGCTGTCCTCGGGGCGGCGCAGGCGTCGGGTTTGCGCGATGATGCTTTCCCCGCGTGAGGCAGCACCGGGGGCAACCACCATCATCTCGAAATAAGGACGATGCCTGCCGCCACGTGCCATGGTCGGTGTGTTCAGATCGGGCGGGGCTTCGGCGACGATCTCGGCGGATTGCCAGTCGCCAAGGTCGCCTTTGTAGGATCGTGTCAGGATCGATTCCGAAATCCGCTGAGCCAAACCCGCCGCAGCGCCTGACTGGTTGCCGTCGATCCGGCCTCGCAGGGTCGCCAGCAATTCGCGCCCCGGATAGGCAAAGAAGCCTTCATATCCGGATAGCTCGTCCAAGGCCGCCCGAACTGTGGCCTGATCGGTGCTGCCGCGCGCCCAGTTACGGGTCGCGGTATGCAATGCGCGCCAACGATCCGTGCGCTGGCCCGGAAATGCAAAGAAATGATCGCCGCGGCGATCCGGCGATTCGACGGTCTGCTTGTCCATGGCTCCCCCTCCAAGACAATAACGGCCCAACGCTGCCGCGCTGAGTGTCCTTCGTCGGGGGAATCATATGGCCAGAGAAAACACCGGCGCGATCAGGCTTATGTATCTTACTGTTAACTACGGGACTTGCCGTGATCGGCCATGCTCAATCGACCTTGTAGTCGTGGCGATGTTCCAGAAGATATTCGCGCAGTTCGTTGTCCAGTTCGGGCAGAAGATGGCGATATTCATCGATCTCGGGACGGTAAACCGCGTCGGGACGCGCCTCGAAACGCTTCAGCGTTTCCACGGCCAGCGCCATATCCCTGCAAATTGCCTGAAATCGGCGGTCGTGCAGGTATAGCCTGCGGATGCTATCAGCATGATCGGGAAGCCGCTTGATGACATGTTCGATCACATGCATGGCATGAAACCCTCGACTGTGGCAAAATCGGAAGGCAGTCCGTCAAATCACTTGGAATTACCCGATATTTCGGCATTATCCGGACTGTCACGAGTACGTTACCGTAACAGACCGCTTTCTAAGCTGCGCAGTTGCTTGAGCCTTTGCCGTTATAGGGAAATAGGAATGTCTGACGGGTTGTCGAGGACGATCCCCGAGGCGGAAATCCGTGCGGAGCTTGAGCGTATTCTTGCATCCGCCAATTTCCAGACCTCCGAGCGGAACGGCCGCTTTCTGCGCCATGTCGTCGAGGAAACTCTTGCTGGCCGGGGCGAGCGGATCAAGGCCTATAGTATCGCGACCAGTGTCTTTGGCCGCCCGAGCGACTTTGACCCCTTGCAGGATTCCATTGTCCGCATCGAGGCTGCGCGCCTGCGCCGCGCCATCGAGCGTTTCTATCTGCTGGAAGGTGCGCGCGTCGGACCTCGGATCACCATCCCGAAGGGAACCTATGTTCCCGAATTTTCGCTTTTCCCGATGGAAAGCAAGCCTTTGCCCGCGAACCGGCCCATGCCGGTGCCTACGGAAGGTCCAGCCCTTGAACGCGGCCCACGCATTCTGGTCGAACTGTTCGAGCAAGAAGGGGATCTGGCCCTTTGTCCCACCATTGGCCGGACGCTGACGCGGCAGGTGATCGCGGGGCTGACGCGCTTCACCGATCTTTTCGTCTATGGACCGGCCACGGCCGAGTTGGCGGGGGCGGCACAGGCGCTTGAAATAGATTATCGCCTGTCGGGAACGCTGACCTTGTCCAAGGACCAGTTGCATGCCGATCTGCTGATGAGCCGCGCGACGGACGGCCGTTATGTCTGGACCCAGTCTTTTGATCGTGGACTTGGCCCTGATCGCGATCCCCAGCATATCGTCAGCCTTTGCGCCGAGATCGCGGGCCAAATCGTTCGCGTGGTCGCGCTGCGCGATGGCATTCTGGACAGTCAGGCAAGGGATTCCGGTGGTGCGGCTCCGCGACATCTTGCGGGTTATCAGAAGCTTCTGGATTTTCAGGATTACTGGCGCACATTGGACCCGCAACGTTTCGAGCCTCTGCGTCTTGAACTTGAGGCGACGATTGCCGCCGATCCGGGATTTGCTGCCGCCTATGCCTGTTTGTCGCTTTTGTACAGCAACGCTGCACGCTTCGGCTATCAGGCCGGCCCTGCTCCGTTGAATCGAGCATTGGATCTGGCGCACGAAGCGATCCGGCTGGCTCCGAGTTCCAGCAAGGCCTACCATGCACGGGCTATTGCCGAGTGGTTTTTGGGCCAACCCGAAGTGGCGCTTTCGACTTTGCAACTGGCCCGCGCGCTGAACCCCAACGATCCCGAATTGATGGCCGAACTTGGTTTTCGTCATGCCAAACGGATGGAGTGGGACGAGGCCGTGCCCTTGCTGGAGGAAGCCTATCTGCGCAATCCCCTGCAAAGCGGGCAATATCGCATGGGGTTGTTCCTGTTCCATCTGGCCCATGATCGCCCGACCGAGGCCCTGCGAGAGGCATTGGCGATCAACGCTCCGGCTGTCGGTCATTTCCATCTGGCAAGTGCGGCAGCGCTGTCCGAGATGGGCCACCGCGACGAGGCCCGCGCCTATCTGGACAAGGTCAACCAACTGGTTCCCGGTCTGCGGGCGCGGCTAGCCGAAGATCTGGCCTTCCGGCAGATCCACCCCGAACTGATCGCTTCGATTCTACGCGCCATCGACAGGATCGACCCCAATCCGGGGAAGGTCTGGCCGCTGCGGCCCCGTCCGGCGCGCTAACAGTGAGTTACATGAGCGTATTCTGCGGATCGGCAGGCTGCGGATAAAGTGAGGACGGTTTCTGGCCGCAAAGCGTGCCGGAACAAGAACGGAGAGGCGATTTGACGACTGAAACGCATGGTGAGACGTTGCTCCACCCCGAAGCGGTGGCCCATTTGCCGCCCTTCGTCACGCTTCCGGGGCAGACCGACTGGCTGATGATCGCGACGGGGATCTTTCTGTTGGTCGCGGTCGTCGGCGTCGGTGTTTTCTATTTCAAACTGCACGCGCTGCCCGAGCAAATGGCCCATCGCGGTCAGAAGATCCAGCTTGAACTGGTCGCCGTACTCGCGCTTATCTCGCTGTTCACCCATAACCATGCGTTCTGGATCGCGGGTCTGCTGATTGCGATCATACCAATTCCGGATTTTACCACGCCGCTGACCTCGATGGCGCATTCGCTGGGTCGCATGGCGGGCATTTCGCCGTCTCAGCCGCCCGTTGAACCTGCGTCCGAGACTGCCGACGAGGATAAGGGGGCAGGTCATGCTTGAGCTGCTGCTTTGTTCCTCGATCACTGTCCTGCCCGACTTCCTTTACCGTCGCTTCGCGCAGGGCAAACGGCTTGGGCGCGAGATCACGCTGTTCACCGTCTGGTACGAACTGCGTTGGGGCATCGTGATGTGCCTCTTGCTGACGATCAGCCTGATCACCGCGATTTTCTATTTCCACCCTTCGACCAAAGCCGCGACCTCGGTGTTTCGCACCGTTACCATCCTGCCGCAGACGAACGGGCGCGTGGCTGAAACCTTTGTCGACATCAACCAGAAGGTGAAACAGGGCGATCCGCTGTTCCGGCTAGAAGATTTCGAGCAGAAGGCGGCCGTCGAAATCGCCCGCCGCAAACTGGCCGAGATCGAGGCCGAATTGAAAGTCGCGACAATTCAGGTCCGCGAGGCCGAGGGACGCATCGCGCAGGCCCAAGGTATGTTGGCGCAGGCGCAGGATGAATACGAAACCCGCAACGCGCTGCTGCGGCAGAACTCGACCGCCATCGCGCGGCGGGATGTCGAACGCGCCGAAGTGCAGGTCGCAACCCAGCAAGGTCAGGTCGATGCAGCTATTGCGGCCCGCGACGCGCTGGTGGCGCAGGTCGAACACCAGCTGCCCGCCCGCAAGGCCAGCGCCGAAGCCGCGCTGCATCAGGCGCAGGTCGAGTTGGACAAGACCCTTGTCGTTGCGGGGACCGACGGGATCGTGCAGCAATTCGGGTTGCGTGCGGGTGACGTGGTGAACCCGATGCTGCGTCCGGCGGGTATCCTTGTGCCTGAGCGGCGTGTGACGGGTCTGGTCGCCGGATTTGGCCAGATCGAAACTCAGGTGATGAAACCGGGTATGATCGGCGAGGTCACCTGCGCCGCGAAACCGTGGCAAATCATCCCCATGGTCGTGACCGAGGTGCAGGACGTGATCGCGGGCGGGCAGGTGCGGGCCAGCGATCAACTGATCGACGTGCAAAATCTCTCGCCTGGCGGTTCGATCACGGTCATCATGGAACCGCTCTACGAGGGCGCGCTTGACGGGCTCCCGCAGGGTGCGAGTTGCATTGCCAATGCCTACACCAGCAATCATGACAGGCTGGAGGATGAAAGCCTTGGAACCTTGAAACGCTTTGCCCTCCATGCGGTCGATGCCGTGGGCCTGGTCCATGCGCTGATCCTGCGCATTCAGGCCTTGCTGCTACCGATCCAGACGCTTGTCCTGAAAGGCCACTGAAGCAGAACAGGAGAAAGCAACATGAAGACAAGTCTGTTCATCATCGCGCCCGGCCTCTGCCTTGCTGCGATCCCTGCATGGTCCGAGGACCTGACCTTCACCCATCCCTCGGGGGCGACCGCCACATTCTATGGTCAGGTCAACCTGACCTATCAGCGGGTCGATGACGGCGAAGAGTCCTTTGATGATTTCGTCGATAACGGAAACTCGGTCAGCCGTCTGGGTTTCTGGGTCGATGTGCCGATGGGCGAGAACCAGTTGAGGCTGAACTTCGAGACGGGGTTGGGCTTCAAGACGACCTCGGATACCAACCAGATCGACGATCCCGATTGGGTCGATTGGCAAAGGACGGATCTGCGGAAATTCGAAGCCGTCTATATCGCCGGATTTGGTTCGTTCTGGTTCGGTCAGGGCAGCATGGCGACCGATGGCGTGGCCGAGATCGACAATTCCGGCACCAGTCTTGCCGGTTACGTCAACTTGCCCGACATGGCCGGTGGCTACGAATTCCGCGATGGTGAACTGCTGTCGGGCATTGCGATTGGTGATGTCTTCAAGGATTTCGACGGCGGGCGACGCTTCCGCCTGCGCTACGACACGCCGAAGTTCAACGGGTTCATGTTCTCGGCGGCTTATGGCGAAGAGATATTGGCCGAGGATGACGACGCCAATTACTACGACGTCGCGCTGCGCTACGGTTATGAAAACGACACCTTCAAGGCCGATGCGGGTTTGGGCTACGCATGGAAGGATGCGGATGACGATGGCGATACCGAACAGCTGATCGCCTCGACCTCGGTTGTGCACCGCCCGACCGGACTGAACGCGACCCTCGCCATGGGGGATGGTCAGGATGACAGCGGTAATTATGGCTACTTCAAGTTCGGCTGGACCGGTGACGTGATCGACCAAGGCAGCACGGCTGTTTCGATCGACTACTTCGAAGGTAATGACTACGTGATCTCGGGCTCGGATTCGAAGTCCTGGGGCATTCAGGCGGTACAAGGCTTCGATGATTATAATGTCGAAGCCTATCTGGGTTATCGCGAATACGAATTCGACGACGATACCGGTGCCGATTATCAGGACATCAGCGCCTTGCTTTTGGGCGCGAGGTGGAAGTTCTGAATTTTCCTGTCAAGCAATCAGACGCCGCCACCCGTTCGGGGGCGGCGTTCTGAGTGCGGTATTCAGGCTGTGCTGCGAGGACAAGGTAATCGCTGGCGCTTGAACCAATGACAGCGGTTTCAAATGGCCGATCAGGTGGTTCGCGATGTCCCTATTCGACCACTTTCCATTCTTCGGTCGGATTGAATAATTCTATCGCAGCCGCCTTTTCCAGCGTGTCTTCGCCAAGATCCGCCTGATAGACGATCCCCGCCTCGCCCACCATGAAGCTCATGATGCCGGAATCGCCATAGGCGGCGGGATAGGCGACGACCGCATGGCCAGCAACCATGTTGCCGTTGACCATATAGCTATAGGCTCCACCGGGCGCGGCGGCATCCTGCCCCTGCAAGATGCGGAAATAGTAGCCCTCGTAGGGTTCGGGTTCGCGGTCCTGACCGTCGCTGCTAAAGCCAGTGAAATTGGCGCGGGCGAGGTTTTCGTCAAAGGGACTGGGCGGGGTATCGGGGTCGTCCATCCAGAACAGCCCGTCATGTTGACCCGGAGATGACAGGATCGACGCCGCAAACTCCATCACGCCGTCGCCGTCATAATCGGTCTGGCGGTAGCGCGCTTGTACCTCGGTGGCGCGGCGCAGCAGGGCGATCACCTCAAGCTCGTTGCGCCCGATGCGACGGGCCAGAACCTCGTCACGGGCGCTGTCGGCGTCGAAGCTCCAACCGGCATCGCTTTTGACCAGATCGGCAGGAAATGGCCACATCTCGCGTCCGGCCAAAAGCGTCATCCGCCCTTCATCCGCAGGTTCCAGCCGATGGATGACATGCATATCGTCCAGCAGCTTGCCCCAAAGCTCGCGGTCTTCCGCTGCATCGCCGGTCGAGATGACATCCTCGTTCTCGGGACCGAATATAGCCAGAACCGTGGCCTTATCCTTGAACTCTAGTGCCGTGACAAGGGCTTCGACGGCGGCATCGGGCGTCTGGAACATCTGCGGGGCAGCCGTGGCGAACGGGACCGACGCCAACATCAAAACCACGCTGGAAACAAGCGTTTTCATCTTCTTCCTCCTCGACCGCCGCCGCGGCCTCCGCGAGAACCCATGCTGCTGCGGCCCCGATGACTGGCCGCCGAGGGGCGTGGACCCGAGGACCGTTGGAATGCGCTGTTCGAGCGGCTGGGCGCATGGGCCTGTGGCCGCTTATGGGTTGCCGGACGTGAGACATTGGCCCGTGGCGCTGCGCGTTGCCCCGAGGGGCGCGCTCCTGCATTTGGCCGGTTGGCAGCGGGTTTGGCCTGCCGCGTGGGCTGTTTGCGTGCGGCTGATTGGCCGACATTCTTCTTGGCGGTTTTCAGGTTCGCCGGTTTCGCCCCCGAGGATTTGCGTGCCTCGATCTTTTTCTTTGCGGCATCGCGACTTGCGGTATCGGCGATGGGCCGGCTGTTGGGACGATTTCCTGCCCGTTCGCCAATCGCTTGGCGCGCGTTGTCGCGATCAATCTGGGGACGGTTGCCCGCGCCGATGCTGACGCGCTCGCCGCCGCCGATCCGGTTGCCGTCGATATTCACCCTATCGCGGTCAATGTTGATGTCGCCCCGATCTATGTTGCGATCACCGCGGTTGATGGTGATATCGCCACGATCCCAGTCGATATCGTCATCGACATCCCAACCGTGCCAGTCGTCATCGTCGAAGATTTCGTCAAGGACAACGGCGCTGCCCAGCAAAACGCCGCCCGTCAGCAGGATATCATCCCAATCCGTGCCGTCGTCGTATCCGTAATTGTAACCGTAGTGATAATTCGGCGTGCTCGATACCGGCATCGGGGTCGAATAGACCACATTGCTGTCATAGGTCGGAACGTAGACGACACCCGGATCAGCCGGAGCGATCTGGATCTTGTCATTGACCGTCTCGACCTTCTGGACCGGACTGTCGGCCAGATAGCCCATCTTTTCGGCCTTGCCGCGCAACCGCTGGATCGAGGCCAGCACGTCATCAGTCTGGCCGACGACCGCTTCGCCTGCCTGTTCGGTCCAGTCCATATTGTCGCTCATGCGGGTAACGACAGCGGGAAATCCAGCCGCCAGTTCGCGCACGCTATCATCCCATGGTTCGGCCGAGGCCAGCTTCGCGCGTTCCTTGTCGGAGGCGTCCGCGTTGTCCTCGACAAAATTTCCGGCTTTGGCGACATCCAAGGGAAATGTCGTAGCCACAAGGGTCGGGGTCAGCAGCGTGTCTGGAAACAGTGCCACCGGTCCGAAAAGAGTGTCGAGTTCGTCCGCCGACAACGTCCCTTCGGCCGAGATGGCGGCCTGCATCGCGGGCGAGGGCGTGGCGCCTTGTGATCCAGTGGCACAGGGAATGTTCAGGGTCATGCCGACCGCAAGATTTTCTGGCCTGCCCCCCAATGCATCGCGGTTCGCATCCAGAATCAAACCATATTGGTTCGGATCGCCGTAAGCGCGGGCGGCAAGCCTGCTTAGGGTCTCGCCACTTGAAACAACGTGGGGACTGCCGCAGGGCAGGGTATCTTGGGCAAGACTTGGCATCGCTGTCGCTGAAAGCAAAAGCACCGCCCAAAGGCTGCGGCCCGGACGATAGCGTCCAAACAGGCCCCATCCCCTCAACTCGGTTAGAGACATTCCCCCCTCCCTGAAGCGAATGCGCAAAAGCCAAGAGCGCACGTCAAATTCTACGCCCGACAATGCCAGTTGAGAAGACGGGAGATCGCGCCCGCCACTATTTTTCTGCGCTACAACAAATTGCTAGTCCGCGCTTCGAAAGCACCAAAATCCGATAAGTGAACGGCCCGATCTGCGGTAGTCTTTGCGGCGCGACCAGATCTGTTCTGGCGGCGAATCGTCCCCCATGCCGCATGATCTTTTGACCACGAGAAACCGTCAGCCTGTCATCGAAGGAGAAGAAATTGTTCCTCATGATTCACGGCACGCGCGTTGCCGCTTTGATTTCTGCCCTGACCTGCACGACGGGTTATCTCCTGAGTGCGCAGCAGGTTCAGGCCGGTCCGACTTTCCTTGATTTCCCTGTGGTGATTTTCTGCGAATACGAGCAGATCACAAGCGCCTATTATTTCTCGCAACTCGAGGCCGATGGTAAGGCGATCTATATGACGCCGGATCGTCAGGTGGGTGTGATCAGACTTTCCGGCGTGGCCGAACATCTTGACGGCGACCGCGCCGGAACCTGTCGCGACAAGACGCTCGAAGAATTGCGTGCTGCCGGACAGGCTTTCGATATCAAGCGCTGAACTGACGCCGGTCAATCGACGATGTGGTAGCCGCCGTCGATATAGATGGTTTGGCCGGTGATCAGCCGCGCCGCGTCATGGGCAAGAAACGCTACCGCCGCGCCGACATCGTCGATCCCGACAAGCTCGCGGGCAGGGGCTTTGCGTTCGGCCTTGACCAACAATTCGTCGAATTCCGGAATGCCCGAAGCGGCGCGGGTGGCCAACGGGCCGGGCGAGATCGCGTGGACGCGAATGCCCTTGGGACCAAGCTCGGCTGCCATATAGCGCACGGCGGATTCCAGCGCGGCCTTGGCGACACCCATGATGTTGTAGTTCTCGACCACCATTTCCGCGCCGTAATAGGTCATGGTGAACATCGCCCCGCCCTTTTTCATCAGGGGCTCGGCCAGATGCGCCATGCGCATGAAGGACCAGCACGACACCTCCATCGTTTTCAGGAACCCGTCGAGCGGTGCGTCTGTGACACGCCCTGCCAGCGTGTCGCGCGGGGCGAAGGCGATTGAGTGGATCAGGTAATCCAATTCACCCCATTTCGCGGTGATTTCTTCAAAAACCGCTTCGACCTGATCGGGAACCAGCATGTCCAGCGGCAGAAAGATCGGAGCCTCGATTTCCTGCGCCAAAGGTTCGACGAAGCGTTTCGCCTTGTCGTTCAGATAGGTCACGGCGACCTCGGCCCCCAAGGCGTGAAAGGCGCGGGCGCAACCCCATGCGATCGATTGGTCATTGGCGATACCAACGATCAGGCCCTTCTTGCCTGCAAGAAGCTTAGCCTGGGCAAGTGGCAGCGTCATGTCGTGACTCCGGGTTTGGGGCCGATCAGGGCAAGTGTATGGCGTGCGATCATCAGTTCCTCGTCGGTAGGGATGACATGGATCGCGATCCGGCTTTCAGGGGTCGAGATCACCGCCTCGCCCGCCTCGTTTGCCTTTACGTCCAGTTCGGCCCCCAGCCAGCCAAGGGTCGAGACGATACGGGCGCGGATCTGGGCCGAGTTTTCGCCGATACCCGCCGTGAAGACGAATGCGTCCAACCCGCCAAGCGCCGCTGCCAACATCCCCGCGTTCAATCCGCAGCGATAGACGAAATGGTCGATGGCAAAGGCGGCCTCGGGGGCGTCACTGGCCAGAATTTCCCGCATGTCGCTGGAAATCCCCGAAAGCCCCTTCAAGCCCGACCCGCGATAGAACAGGTCGGTGACTTCATCCGCGCTCATGCCCCGCTGCGAGATCAGGTACAGCACCACGCCCGGATCGACCTGCCCCGGTCGCGTTCCCATCGGCAAGCCGTCCAACGCGGTGAAGCCCATCGTGCTTTCCACGCTGCGTCCCGCGTTCATCGCGCACATCGAGGCCCCGCTGCCCAGATGGGCGACGATCACCCGCCCTTGCGCCTGCTCGGGCGCGATATCGCGCAGGCGTTCGGCAATATATTCGTAGGACAGCCCGTGGAAACCATAGCGGCGCACCCCTTCGTCGTAATAGGCACGCGGGATAGCGTATTGATCGGCCACCAAGGGATGGCCACGATGAAACGCGGTGTCGAAACAGGCCACCTGTGGTACGTCGCGTCTGATCTGCATCGCCAGCCGGATCGGAGCGAGGTTGTTGGGCTGGTGCAGCGGCGCAAGGTCCTGATATTCCTCAAGACGATCAAGAATATCGTCGGTGATCAGCACAGGCGCGGCGAAATCCGGCCCGCCATGCACGACACGATGACCCGTCGCCAGCAATTCCAGCCCTTCGAGTTCGCGCAGCCAGTCCCGTGTCACGGCAATGGCGGCAGGCAGGTCGAGGATTTCCTTGGCGGAATAGGCGCGGTCGATGATGCTGGCACCATCGCTGGCAAAGGCGCGCAGATGCGGGCGCACGCCGATCCCGTCCATCTGGCCGCGGATCTGCCGGACCAGCTCTGCAGCTTCAATCGAGAAGACCTGAAATTTCAGGCTCGAGGAACCAGCATTGACGACAAGGATTGCGCCGGTCATTCGGCTGCAACCTTTGGGCTGGCTGTCCGGCGGGCCTCGGCATCCAGCGCGGCGACCGCACAGGACGCCAGCCGCGTCCGCACCGAATCCGCCCTAGATGTCAGCACAATCGGAACCCGCGCACCCAGCACCACCCCCGCGGCATCGGCATGGGACAGGAAGCTGAGATTCTTGGCCAGCATGTTTCCGGCCTCAAGATCCGGAACGACCAGCACCTGCGCCCGACCCGCAACCGGCCCGCCTATGCCCTTGATCCGCGCGGCCTCGGGGTCGATGGCATTGTCGAAGGCCAGCGGCCCTTCCAGCAATCCGCCGGTGATCTGGCCGCGCTCGGCCATCTTGCACAGGGCGGCGGCCTCGATGGTCGAGGGGATCTTGCCGGTCACCGTTTCGACAGCCGACAGGATCGCGACGCGCGGTTCCGCGATCCCCAGTGAATGCAGCAAGTCTATCGCGTTCTGGACGATGTCGCGCTTGGTTTCGAGGTCGGGAAAGATGTTGATCGCGGCATCGGTGATGAAAAGCGTGTCCTCATGACCGGGAACGTCCATCACAAAGACGTGGCTGATGCGGCGGTCCGTGCGCAGGCCGGTGGCCGAGGCGGTGATCTCGCGCATGAACTCGTCGGTATGCAGGCTGCCTTTCATCAGGACTTCGCCCTTGCCCTCGCGGATCAGGGCCACGGCCTTGGCGGCTGCGGCGTGGCTATGGGGGGCATCTACGATCTGGATTCCGGTCAGGTCGATGCCGTGATCTGTGGCAACCGCGCGGATTTTCCCCTCGGGTCCGACCAGAAGCGGAGTGATCAGCCCCTCGTGTCCGGCATCGACAGGACCACGCAGCGAGGATTCGTCACAGGGATGGGCGACGACAGTCACCACATCGCGGGTCTCGCGCGCCCGCGCGATCAACAGGTCGTATTTCGAGGGCGTCTTCGCATCAGGCGTGCTCACGAAACTCTCCTCAGTTTTTGGTCAATCCAGTTGCATCTCGGGGATGTCATCCTTGACGATCAGGCGGGCTGCGGTCGCGGCAAGGATCTGTTCGACGCTGACCTCAGGTCCGCGCTCCAGCAGTTCAAGTCCGGCGTCGGTCGGACGGATTACTGCCAATTCGGTGACGATCAGATCGACGCGGCGCTCGGCTGTCAGCGGAAGGGTGCATTCGGGCAGGATCTTCGGTTCGCCCTTGGCGGTATGCAGCATCGCCACGACGACGCTGCGCGCCCCCGCGACCAGATCCATCGCGCCGCCCATGCCGGGAACCATCTTGCCCGGAACCATCCAATTCGCCAGATGCCCCTTTTCATCGACCTGCAACCCGCCCAGCACGGTCATGTCCAGATGACCGCCGCGGATCAGGCCAAAGCTCATCGCGCTGTCGATCGAGGCTGCGCCCGGTACGGCGGTGACAAAGCCGCCGCCAGCATCGGTCAGGCTGGGCTCGGCCATGCCCTCGGGGGGGCGGGCTCCAAGGCCGATGACGCCGTTTTCGGCCTGAAAGAACACGCCGATTTCTTCGGGGACATGGTTCGCGACAAAACTTGGAAGGCCGATGCCCAGATTGACCAGTGTACCCGGCCGGATCTCGCGGGCGACGCGGCGGGCGATGATTTCCTTGGCATCTAGCATGGACCGGTCCCCAGCAGATGATCGACCAGCACACCCGGAGTCTTGACCGCATCGGGAGGGATCATGCCGACGGGGACGATGTGCTCGGCCTCGGCGATGACGGTGGTCGCGGCAAGTGCCATGATCGGGTTGAAATTGTGCGCGGTCAGCAGATAGCCAAGATTGCCCGCGTAATCGGCGTGATGGCAGGCCAGCAGCGCGAAATCCCCGTGGATCGGGCGTTCCAGCAGGAAACGTTTGCCATCGACCTCCACGATCTGCTTGCCATCCTCGACTGGGGTGCCAAGGCCCGTCGCCGTCAATACGCCACCCAAGCCATAGCCTGCGGCACGGATGCGCTCGACCAAGGTGCCCTGCGGGACCAGTTCTATCTCCATGTCTCCGGCGATCATCTTTTTCTGCGCCAAAGGGTTCAGTCCGATATGCGAGACGATGGCCCGACTGACCTGACCCGAGGCGACCAGTTTGCCGACGCCTTTTTCGGGGGTGCAAAGATCGTTGCAGATCACGGTCAGCCCCCGCGTTCCCCGCAAGCGGATCGCCTCGATCAACCGGTGCGGAGAGCCTGTGCCCATGAATCCGCCCACCAGCAGAACTGCATTCTCGGGGATCATTTCGGCGGCGGCCTCGGGCCGGAGCGCTGCCTTCATGCCGGGGTCTCCGGCTTGGGCTTGCTGCGCGGCGCGCGTCTGGTCCTTGGCTTGGTCGTTGCTGGTTTGGCATCCGGTTGGCGGACGGCAGGTTTCGCGGGTGGTAGGGGGGAATCCGCCACGCCGAACAGTTCTTCCAGATGGCGCAAGCGGACGGCGACCTCACCATCCGGTTCGGCCGCTGCCGACAGGACGGTGTTCAGCATGTCGATGCCTGCCCGACGCTCTGCCTCGTCTTCCGGCAGAAGTTTCGGCAAGGCGGTCATCGCGGCATCCTCGTCGATCAGCAGCATGAAGAACTGGTCGCGCAGCATCTTGCGGAAATCGTCGAAGTTTTGTTTGCCCAGATCGGGGTTCGCGCGGCAGAAGCGGCGCACTGCCTCGAAGCTGCGCTCGTCGACGCCGCCGCGAGGTGCTCCGGCGTAGAACAGCGACCGTGCAAGGGCTTCGCGCATTCCGCCGCGCGCCATCATGCCCCGCAATTCAGCGATGCGCAGCTTGACGTTATGATCATGCATCGGACTTTTCGCGGCCTTGCGCTTGGGGCGGTCGCTTTGGTCCACGCCGAGCGCCGATTGCAGCAACTCGCGGCCATAGAAGTTCAGAAATGTCTCTTCGGCCCAGCGTTCATTGGTTTGGCGCAGCGTCTCGAAGCCCGCGATGATCTGGTTCGATACCTGTTCCTGCAGCGCAAGAAAAGGGTTCGCAGCCGAAACGGGTTGGCGTTTCGTGCGCGCGCGCTCGGCCATGGCCTTGGTCCAGCCGGTCAACGGGTTCCATGTGCCCAGCATCTCGTATTGCAGTCGCAACGGATGAAAATGCTGCATGATCGCGGGCATGCCGGTCGGCACCATCGCCCGCACGAAGGGTTGGGCAAAGGTGCGATACATCGCGAGGTTCAGTTCCGACAGCCGCGCGGCGGCGTCAAAGCGACGTTCGTCCTGCGCATCGTTGCCGCCAAGGGCGCGGATATCGTCCAGCGTGCGCGCTTCGCAGCGCATCACCCATTCGCCGGTGACGAGTTCAGGGTTCAGAACCGCGTCGCCCTTGGGTTCCAGCACCGCCTCGTAAAGGCCGGGCGGCAACAGGTCGAGCATGTCGATATTCGAGGCGAACTGCTGATGCTCTTTGCGGGCCACTCCGGTCGAAACGAAAATCCCCAGATGGCCGGTCGTCTCGTGGACCGTATAGACAATGGTCTGACCGAAGGCGCGGATTTCGTCGACGCTGTCATATAGGTCAAGCACCCAGTCCAAGGCCTGTTGCGGCGGGGTGATATTGTCCCCTTTCGAGCAGAACACGACGATCGGGGCGCGGATATTGCGCAGGTCGATCGCTGCGCCGTCGCTGGTCCGGATTTCCCCCGAGGACAGGCGGTTTCCCACGAAAAGCTCATCGACGATGAACTGCATTTCCTCGGCATTCAGAAGGACGTGGCCGCCCCACCATTTTTCGAAGCCCAGATAACGCGCGGCCTCGGTGTCGATCTTGGACCACAGGTTATATTGCTTGGTCCAATAGGTGTTGGCGGGATTCTGGTTTTCGAAATTCTGCACCAGCCACGCGCCGTCGAAGACTCCGCCGGCCAGATCGCTGGTCAGCGCCGTCAGCCAGCTTCCGCCCAGCAATCCGCCGGAATAGCGCATCGGATATTGGCCATGTACGCCCGCCCAATAGGACAGCGGCGTTCCGGCAAGGATGATCGGCCCGAATAGATCGGGGTAAAGCGCCGCGACCATCATCACCGACCAGCCCGCCTGACAATTGCCGATGACGCATGGCTTGCCCTCGGCCTCGGGGTGACGGGCGATCACGGTACGCAGAAATTCTGCCTCGGCATGGACGATGTCTTCGATTGTCTGGCCGGGCATCGGAGCGGGCAGGAAGCCAATGAAATAACAGGGATGACCGGCCTTCATCGCAACCCCGACTTCGCTGTCGGATTTGAATCCACCGATGCCGGGGCCATGGCCCGCGCGCGGGTCGATGACGACAAAGGGTCGTTTGCGCGGATCGGGCTGGATGCCGGATTCGGGCAAGATGCGCCCCAACAGGTAGTTCACCGGCCGTTCGAGGGTGCGACCGTCAAGGATCAGTTCTGCCTTGTAATCCAGAACATGGGGAATTTCTTGCGAGATATGCTCACGATATTGTTCGGCGCGTTCGCGCATCACGTCCATATACAGGACCGAACGCTGCCATGCGTCGATCATGTAAGCTGTTGCGGCAGACGGGATGGCCCATGCGGGTTCGGCTCCGGATGCGGGCGCATTTGTGGTTTCAGGTTGAGGTGTCATGTCGTTCTCCATGACCGAGGCAGGGATCTGGACGACCAAAGGCAGGTCGGTTTTCGCCGGTGACGTGACTTTCCCCGAATCTTAGCCGCACTGCAGCATGTCACTCCAGACCGGCGGCGTTATTTACTGTAAAATACCTGCCGAACCGAGTCGGACTGCTGCCAACTGCGGCATATTCCCGAGGATTCGCCTGCCCGAAGGCTACCAGCATTTCCAGACAAATCCAGCGCAAGGAGCATCAGGAACATGACCCCGTCAGAATCGAACCCCGCCGTGCCCAGTGCCGACGAATTGCGCCTTGTTCATTTGCAAAAACAGATGGAGGAGATGGATCGCCGCGAGAAACTGCGCGAGGCCGAACGTCAGGAACGTAGCCGTGCCGCCGAAGAATTCCTCAAGGGCGAGGTCAGCGACAAGGAACGCGAGTTGATCCGCCGTCTTGTCATGAATGCGGTCGAAAAGGGCGAGTTCGAAGCGATGGTCTACAGCTTTCCCTCGAAGCTATGCACCGATCAGGGGCGAGCCATCAACAATGCCGATCCGGACTGGCCCGAGACATTACAGGGCAAGGCGCGTGTATTTTACGAGCGGTTCAAGGAAAACCTCCAGCCCAAAGGCTACAAACTGAAGGCCATGATCATCAATTTTCCGGACGGGATGCCGGGTGATGTGGGGTTCTTTCTGGATTGGGCCCCGAAAGCGGTGTGAGTTCAGGACGGTATCGGGCTGGACCGGTATCTTCGCGCCGCACAAAAGACCAACGCGATGGTTGATAGGCCAGCGCCGACAATGAACGGGGCTCCGGAACCGGCGCTGTGCCAGAGCCATCCGGCCAAGGTGTTTCCGATCAACACGACGACACCGGTCACAAGGTTGAAGACGCCGAATGCGCTGCCTTTCAGATGATCCGGCGTTGCAGACGCGATCATCGCGCCAAGCAATCCTTGCGAAAATCCCATATGCAGCCCCCAGAGCACCGTGCCAAGGACGAAGCCCGATGTCGTTGCCGCGAATGCGAGTGTGGGATGTGCCGCGGTCAGGAAGGCAAGGCTGAAAAGAAGCAGGCCAGCGGTTCCGATCCTGTCCGAGAGCATGCCAACGGGAAAGGCCGTCAATCCGTAGGCGACATGCAGGATGATCAGTGATAACGGAACCCAAGTGGGTGTGAAGCCCGCCTCCAGCGCCTTGAGCAGAAGAAAAGCCTCGCTGAAACGCGCAAGCATGATGACCGAGGCCAGCCCGATGACCGCCCAGACAGCACGATTGAGCCTGAACGCATCGGCAAGGCGAAAGTCGCTGGGCTTCATCATGCGGATTCCGGCAGGCTCGCGTACGAAAAACACAAGCACGATCATGCAAAGCGCGGCAGGAATAGCGGCAAGCCAGAAGACCGAAAGAACATCGCCAGCCAGCAGGATCATCGCCCCGACCGCAACCAACGGACCGATAAACCCTCCGACCGTATCAAGCGATTTGCGTAGACCGAAGCTGGCGCCTCGGATCTCGGGCGGGCTCACGGCGGCCACGATGGCATCGCGAGGGGTTCCCCTGATGCCCTTGCCGACACGGTCCATCGCCTTCGCCAGCACGATCTGGTCAAGGGTTGCGGCCAAGGGGAAGATCAGACGCGACAATGCCCCCAGACCGTATCCCAGCACCGCGAGTGGTTTCGCCCGCCTGCTGAGGTCGGTGAACACGCCGGACAGGAATTTTGCGGCGGTCGCGATGGCGACCGACAGGCCCTCGATAAAGCCGATGGCCAGCGCCGATACCCCCAATCCGCCCGCAAGATACAGCGGAAGCAGCGCGTTTATCATCTCGGACGAGATATCCATCAGCATACTGACGATCCCCAGCATCCAGACTGTTGCAGGAATGGAGGGACGTTTCAGTTTGTGATCGTGCTGTGAGGAAGGCGTTGAAGCCATGGCTGCCCCGATAGGATTTCCCAACCTGCAGACCACATTCCCGCGTGCCGGATCAATGGCCTAGAAGGCCCGTTCTCGCAATTCCGGCGATGATGTTGTCGGGTGCGGTCGGACCGGCCATTCGCAAGGGGTCCGGCATAGTCGCACCAACGGCGCGATCGATTGCAAGCTGATGGCGGACCGCAAAACAACTGCGGTCCGTCGATGTCTATGGAGGGTCGGTCCGTTTCCAGGGTTCGACAAGCCAGAAACCTGACGCTGCATATCGGAATCCCGTTGCTGAATTCAGGCCTTGGCGCGCTCGACGTAGGTCAGATCAGCGGTGTTGATGATGACCTTGGTGCCAACGCCGATATGCGGCGGAACCATGATGCGAACGCCGTTATGGGCAATCGCGGGCTTGTAGCTGGACGATGCGGTCTGGCCTTTGACGACCGGTTCGGTCTCGGTGACTTCGACGACGACCTTCTGCGGCAGTTCGATCGCGATGGCGACGCCGTTATGGACTTGCAGGAAGACGCGGATACCATCTTCCAGGAAGACGCTGTCATCGCCGACGACATCAGGAGAGACGACAACCTGATCGTAGCTTTCCGGCTCCATGAAGTGGAAGCCTTCGCCATCCTCGTACAGGAAGTCATATTCGCGTTCGTCGACATGGGCGCGCTCGACCTGCTCGGTGGTTTTCCAACGCTCCGAGACTTTGTTGCCGTCCGAAATGCGGCGCAGATCGACCTGCGTCGTCGGCGTGCCCTTGCCGGGGTGGAAGTTTGTGGCCGTCAGAACGACGTAGAGACGTCCTTCGATTTCGACGACATTGCCTTTGCGAAGGCTTGAAGCGATGACTTTCAAGGCTGGTTCCTTGCGTGCTTTTCAAATACTGGGGAGCCGGTTATGCGATGCCGGCAAACATGGTGGTCCCCTTAGCGGTTTCTGCGGCATAATGCCAGCCGCAAGCATGATTTCACCGCTTGGAAGGAGTTCTGCCATGAAAACGCCACAAGGCAGCCCGTGGTGGAACCCGGAACGACATGCCGAGCGGCGGGCGCTGCTGTTGGCCCGCAACAGGACACAGGCGGCTATTCGTGACTGGCTGACCCAGCGGGACTTCATCGAGATCGATCCTGCGGCCCTTGCTGTCAGCCCCGGAAACGAGGCGCATTTGCACGGCTTCGCGACGGATATGATCGGCAATGATGGCGTTTCGCGGCCGATGTACCTGCATACCAGCCCCGAATTCGCGATGAAGAAGCTGCTTGCGGCGGGCGAGGAACGCATATTCGCATTCAGCCACGTCTGGCGGAATCGCGAGCGGACCCACCTTCACAGTCCGGAGTTTACCATGCTCGAATGGTATCGGAGTGGCGAGGACTATCGCAGTCTGTTTGACGATTGCGCCAATTATCTACGACTGGCCGCCCAATCGGCAGGGGCGGATATCCTGCGCTTCAGGGACCGGACCTGCGATCCCTACGACGATCCCGACGTAATGAGCGTCGCCGAAGCATTTCGCGAATATGCGGGGATCGACCTGCTGGCGACCTGTGACGGGGCCGAGACCGATGCACCCGCTCTGCGAGATCAGGCTCAGGCGCGGGGTATCCGACTAGGCGGCGACGACGGCTGGTCGGATATGCTGTCGCGCATCCTTGTCGAAAAAGTCGAGCCGCATCTGGGGCATGGACGTCCGCTGATCCTTGACCGTTATCCTTCCGCCGAAGCCGCTCTTGCCCGTCGTACCAAGGATGACGACCGCGAGGCGGAGCGGTTCGAGCTATATGCCTGTGGCGTTGAACTGGCGAACGGCTTTGGTGAATTGACCGACCCGATCGAGCAGCGACGGCGTTTCCAGTTGGAAATGGAAGAGAAGCGTCGCGTCTATGGCGAGACCTATCCGCTGGACGAGGATTTTCTGGCGGCCTTGGCCTTTATGCCAGCCGCCTCGGGCTGCGCGCTAGGTTTTGACAGGCTGGTGATGCTGGCAACCGGAGCCCCCAGAATAGACGAGGTGATCTGGACTCCGATTGCCGACTGACGCTGCCGATCAAGCCGAGGCTGAGAGCCCCCGCCGCCAGCCCGGCTCACGGCAGAGCGTCAGGTACACGCCCATAAGCAGCATGAGCGCAAGTTCTCGCGATCTGGCAAACTGGCCGACGCCCAACGCCTCCCAGATGCGCTGGGGAAAGAACAGGACGCAGGCAAGAAATAGCACCAGTCCCATCAGCGCGGGTCTACCGCGGCTGGCCCGTATCAAGGGATAGGCCAGGACCGTGGCGGGCGCGATATCGTAATCATGGGCGTAAACGAACAGGAAGGTCAGACCCAGTATTGTCGCAACCAACCAGATATTCTCGTAAGCCTTTCGCTGCCAATAAAGCAGGATGACACCCAGAACGCCCAGCGGGGCGAGGGACGGAATATCCACGCCGAGCTGTGCCAAGGCGCTGCGGACTCCGAACAGATGCTTGAATCCTGCGACATTGAACGCGGTATCCTGATATTCCCGAAGGCCGACCAACCAGGCGATCCAAGACCCCTGAATGCCGGTAGAAACCATCGGCCAGGCCGAAATCAGCAGCGTCACGACCGTCGCGGATGCTAGCAACGCCCAACGCCTGTCCAGCAGAAACCAAAGCGCGACAAGGATCGCCAATTGCGGCTTGAAACCGGCAAGTGCCAGCAGAACTCCGGCAAGAACGTCCCGCCTTTGATCCGCCAGAAACCAGCTGCACAGCAGAAATGCGCCCGAGATCAGCGTCGTCTGCCCCATCCATGACACATGCGCGGCAAACGGATTGCCGACTATGACCGCCGCAGCCAGCAGCACGTTTTGCAGCCGATAGCTACTGTCGCTTTCCGAATCTGTTGCCTGAGCGCCAAGGTAGACAAAACTGACCATCAGGATAAGCGAAAGGATGTTCAGCGTCCCGATCAACAGTCTGGCCTCTGAGACATCGCCCAGCGACAGGGACATGCTAAGATAGGACGAATTTGGCGGATAAGCGTAATTGCCGTCCGAGGTTCCGATTATCCCGTGCATCGTCGCCTTGAAGACATCCGCAGAATACGGAGAGATCGCCTTTTCCCACATGTCTCCGGCGACATACAGATAGGGCATGTCGAAGGCAAAATTTCCGCCGTCGCGCCCGATCCCCACCATTCCAAAGGCTATAAAGAAACAAGTGCCTAGAAAAAGCAGGGTAATTTCCAAAATCGGAAGGCCTGACTTCCGCTCACTGGTAAACCAACTCATCGCGCGCTCCAAAGACACGAAGGCAAGCGCCGCCCTCCAGTAGAATGAGGGCCGGATTTTTCGCTTCGTCAACTGTCTGTTCAGACTGCTTTGCTACAGATGCAGTAAGAGCAGGCATAAACT
Organism: Paracoccus aestuariivivens; assembly: GCF_009711225.1. Lineage (GTDB taxonomy): Bacteria > Pseudomonadota > Alphaproteobacteria > Rhodobacterales > Rhodobacteraceae > Paracoccus > Paracoccus aestuariivivens. The sequence continues at coordinate 969,290 of NZ_WMIE01000001.1, forward strand.
GTGTTCCTGCCACAACGATTGTCAGCAGCATTATCTGGGTAATGCTGGTTTGATTTTACCTGTGACGGGAATGGGTGGTCTGATGAATTAAACCGGACATAGCTTGCGATTCCGGAAGTGCAGATGCGATCCCTCGTCTTGGAGCTGTGGGCAGAAAGGGCGACATGAACTCGATGGTGGTCCTTTTCCAGATTGCGGGCGCAGTGGCCTTGCTACTGTTTGGAATCGGATTGGTCCGTGATGGCGCGACCGAGGCCTTTGGCGTCCGCATGCGTATGGCACTTGGCCTCGGGACCAGAACTGGTCCGCGTGCCTTCTTCTCGGGACTGGTCGCAACGCTTGGTCTGCAATCCTCGACTGCGACCGCATTGATGACGGCCAGTTTCGTCGATCGCGGCCTGATGAAAGAACGGATGGCGCAAGTCGTGCTGTTGGGCGCGAATGTCGGCACGGCGCTGACAGCCTTTATCGTTTCGGCTGGTCTTGAGGCCGCATCGCCGCTGCTCATATTCACGGGCTATTTGATGGCGCGGCGCAAATCCGCGATCTGGACAGGAACCGGTCGCGCATTGATCGGGCTTGGCCTGATGTTGGTCTCGTTGACGATGCTGCAGTTTGCCACGCAATTCCTGCGGGACTCGCCGGAACTGGCCGCATTTCTTCCGATGCTGGATACGGCATGGCCGGTGGCCTTGTTTTTCGCTGCGTCGATTGCGGTCATGTGCTCGTCTTCCTTGGCAGCGGTCCTGCTGATCATGTCGCTGAACCTGCCTGTTGGGCTGACAGTGGTCATGGTTCTTGGGGCTAATCTGGGAGGAGCGGTGCCCGCGGTTCTGGCCACCGGCAACCTTGATGCCGGCGCGAGACGCGTGACATTGGGTAATCTTGTCATTCGTGCAATAGGTTGCATGGCCGTCCTGCCTTTCGCCGGGAAGGTCGGAGAGAGCCTGCTGCAAATGCCGATTCCGCAGACCGGCCTTGCGGTCGAAACCCATCTTGTCTTTAACTGTATCCTCGCATTGGTGATCTGGCCGTTCACCGGACTGATTGCGCGGCTGGTCAACACGGCCATGCCCGATGAGGGAGAGCAGAAGGCTGTCGGCCCAAGCTGGCTTGACGAAAGCGCCCTGCAAACGCCGCTTCTGGCGCTGACCGGCGCCAGTCGTGAGGTAATGGCAATCGGCGATGCCGTGGACGAAATGCTGACGCAAACGCGCAAGGCCTTCCACGACAACGACACTGCACCCCTTGCTCAGGTAGATGAGCTTGAGCGGCGTGTGGACCGTCGTCAGCAAGAGGTGAAAACCTACCTGTCCCGGCTTGGCAGTTCCGCGACCGAAGATGAAAAACGCCAGTCGATCACCATCCTCGATTACGTTATCAATCTTGAACATGTCGGGGATATCATCGACCGCGGACTTGGTCCCGAAGTTCGCAAAAAGGTCGGGCTGGGTTTGCGCTTTTCGAATGAGGGTTATCAGGAAATAGATCGCATGTTCCTGATGACACAGGAAAACATGCGGCTTGCTCAAAGCGTCTTCCTGTCGCGTGACCGCGATATGGCACGCCGGTTGATGGAATTGAAGATCGAGATCCGCAAGCATGAACGACAATCGGCGCAACGCCATCTGATCCGCTTGCGTGAAGGGCACGAGGGCACGCGCGAAACGTCGTCACTGCATCTCGATATTCTGCGCGACCTCAAGCGCATCAACGCCCATGTCGTCTCGGTCGCCCATCCCATTCTGGACGAAGAGGGACTGCTTTTCGAAAGTCGTCTGCGTTCAAGATAAGCGGCGGTGATCACGACCGGATACCGATGCAAAGACGTGACAGTAGTTTCCTGCAAGTCGCTGCGGCAAATTGACAGATTGGAAGACCACTCAAATAGTTGGTTAACCCGACTCCGATATCCTTGAACTGACGGCATTGAAAAGGATGACCATGCGTAGGTTTAAGCGGAACTCCCTGAAATACGTCCTTTCGGGCATCGTATTAGCTGCGGCTGCCGGACAGGCGAATGCCGTGGAAAACGGTGCAGGCATGTATATCCTTGGCTCGCGGACGTCGATGGGCGGGGTGGTGGCCCCTCCGGGCACATATACGCAGCAAAGTTATTATCTTTATTCCGGCTCGAACGGGGGCGAGATCGTCAATAGCGGCAAGCTGCAATTCGGGATCGAGGGCAGGGCGGCGATCGGCCTGACCTCGGTGCTGTGGGTTCCGCCAAGCGAGCCCGTTCTGGGCGGCAGCCCCTATTTCAGTTTGACCCTGCCTTATGGCTACAAGAAAAGCGACATCGAGGGGACGCTGACCGCACCCGGCGGAACGGTTCTGAGCGGGTCCAAATCGGAAGACAGTTTCCTGTTCGGCGATCCGGTTTTCGGCGCGGGTCTGGGCTGGGGCAAGGGACCGTTCTTCGGTTCGTTGAACATGCTGATCAATGTTCCGATCGGCGATTATTCGACGTCGCGCAGTACGAACGTCGCATTCAATCACTGGGCATATGACTTTACCGGCGCGGTGACATGGATGGATGCGGATTCCGGTTGGCAAGCGAACTTCGCGACCGGCGTCACATTCAACGAGGAGAACGACGCGACCAATTACAAATCCGGTGATGAGCTTCACGTCGAAGCGTCGGTGGGTAAGGCAATCAATCCGAACCTGACGCTCAGCCTGCAGGGGTATTACTATAAGCAAATCTCCGGCGACAGCGGCAGCGGTGCCTTCCTTGGGGACTTCAAGGGCGAGGCGACCGCATTGGGTCCGGCCGTCGCGTGGAACAGCGATTGGAACGGCACACCTGTTGCGCTTGAAGCCCGTTGGTTCCACGAGTTCAATGTCAAGAACCGTCTCGAAGGTGACGCTGTCCTGTTCAACATGACGATCCCCCTCGGCGGCTGATTTTTTACCGATCTGAACTGAAGGCATCCCGTCCTGCGCACAGGGCGGGATGCTTTTATTTGAGCAAACGAAATGCTCCGTCCCTGTGATCGGTGGCTATTCGGATGCCCCGTCGCTTACGGCACGCAATCGTCAAAATCCCCAGCAAATCATGCAATTTTGGCGCGTTCTCGCACAAGTGGAACGTGCATATCTGACCTATCCAATTGTTTAGCTTGTCGAAATGGTGGCCAACGTCTTTGATGGCGGCGGGATAGTGACCCCGATTTCGAGTTGCGGCGCGTTTGTTGCCGCGTCTGTGCAGGATGTTAATGATGACTTATGTTACCGAAATTCCGGCGACCTCTGTATCTATTGGAACCGACGGAACCGCTTCATTCACCGGATCATTTGAGCTTTCCGATGTACTGAACAATTCGACTGAATGGACGCAGTACAAAATTGACGCTCAGGGTGCCACGAGCCTGTCGAGCGGCGACAATTTTACCCTTATCAGTTCGAACGACGAAGATTTCGGTTGCACCTATCTTGGGGGCGGCACGCTGAATTTCGAACCCGTCAACGGAGTTTTCGCCAACACGAACTACCAGATCCAGTTGGCACCGGTGAGCGGGTCGTTGGTCGAGGCCTACGGGCACTATTACTTCGTCACTGATGCGCCATTGAATGACGATAACATTGTGGGCTCGCTAAGCGTGACCCTGAACCAACCCGATGGGCAGGCCGCAGATCTTTCGGTGACGGCACCTTTGTCCGAACTTGCCGACGCGCTTGCCACCGAGGTCGACGAAATTCCCGGTAGCTGGGCCGATCAGGTGGCCGCTGATCTTCGCGGGTTGGACGATCAGATTGCCAGCCTTGGCTACGGTGCCACGGCGACAATCAGTCACGATCCTTCGGTCGAACGCCCCCTGACCGAGGCCGAGATCCTGTGCTTCGTTTCCGGCACGCTGATTTCAACGGATCGCGGACTTGTCGCCGTGCAGGATTTAATGCTGGGCGACATGGTCTGGACCAAGGACGATGGTTTCCAGCCCATCCGCTGGATTGGCTCGTCCAAGCTTTCCCCGACGGTTCTGGCCCAGAAACCGAATTTGCGCCCGATCCGCATTCGTGCCGGTGCGCTTGGCGCGGATCGTCCCAGTCAGGATCTGCTTGTCTCGCCCCAACACCGGATTCTGGTCCGTTCGAAAATTGCGGTCAGAATGTTCGGCGCGATGGAGGTCCTGATCCCGGCGAAGCAATTGCTTCAGGTTGATGGCATCGACTATGCCGACGACATCGAAGCCGTCGAATATTACCATTTCCTTTTTGACCGGCACCAGATCGTCATCTCGAACGGGGCCGAGACCGAAAGCCTGTATACCGGCCCGCAGGCGATGCGTACCCTGCCCAGTGCGGCACGGGCTGAAGTCATTGCATTGTTCCCCGAACTTGAGCAGGCCGACCACCAGCCGGAATCGATCAGGCTGCTGCCTTCGGGGCGGCAATCGCGCAAATTTGCGCAACGCCATGCCTCGAAACAACGCGCGCTGGTCTGTTAGTCTTCGTTCGTGATGGCCGCAGCATTCATCGTTGCGGCCATGGCGATTCGTCTACGGGCCCCAGCGCCGCCTAACCGGCATGGGGCTCGCGGATTGCACTGCCTGCGCCGGGTTGACGGGCGATCAGTCGGGCGGCGTCGGCCAGCGGCAATAGCGGCGGCATCGAGGTCGGGGTCGCCAGATAATGCGGCGTCCATTCCGGATCGAACTTATCCTTGAACGCCCGCAGCCCCTCGAATTTGTAGAAGCTGCCGCCGTGCCTGAAGATCAGCGAACCGAAGCGATCCCAAACCCTTCGCGAACGGTTCGGGTCCAGCCCTGCCAACGGAGCCATACCCAGCGAAAAGGCCGGATAAGCGCGTTCCTTCAACGCCAGCATCAACGCCGTGAACATGAACTCCATCGTTCCGCTTGGCGCGTCGATACGGTGCCGCATCAGATCAATCGAGGCGACTTCGTGTCGGTCGGTGGTCATGATATTGCCGAAAGCGATCACATCACCTTCTTGCCGCACCAGTGCCAGTGCCCAACGGTCCAGCCATTCCGGTTCGAAACGGCCGACCGAAAACCCTTTTTCCCGTGACTTCTTCGCGTCCAGCCATTCGTCCGAAATTTCGCGCAGTTGCGCCAGCAGCGTCGGGTCATGCGGCGGCAGCGCGATCTCCAGCGTCAAGCCGTCGCGTCCGGCGCGGGCATAGGTCGTGCGCAGACGTTTACGGTTGGCTCCTTCCAGAGAGAATGACCGCAGGTCCACGACGGCCTCTTCGCCCATCTTGTGCAGGGTCATGCCCAGATCCAGCATCAGTGGCACGTCATTGGGTCCGACCTCGTAAAAGATCGGTCGCGCGCCCGCGCGCCGTGCCGCATCGACGAAGCTGTAGGCAACTTCTTCGCAAGTCTCGTCGTCTCCTACAGGTGGGCCATACGAGATCCATGACGACCCCGCCACGCCAAACATCAGGAAGGCCTGTTCGTTGTCCGAAAACATCACCGCCTTGTCGCCGGTCAGGACAAAGCCGGCATCGGGATTTGTGCCCTGCATCGCGATGCGGCCGGCTATGTCCAGACTACGCTCATCCGGTATTTCGGGCCGGAAACGTGGCGTGCGCAGCAGCAGGAACAGTGCGCCCAATCCGACCATCAGGCCCGCCAGCAGGGCCGAGCGCAGGGCGCGGGGGGCACGCTCGTCCGTTGCGAATTGCCACCATAATTCGTTCGAATAAGGCGTTTCCTTATGGGCAAAGAACAACACGAAACCGAAGCCCGCGACGGCAGCAACCATCAATGCGATCCAGCCCGGGGTCAAAGCCGAATGGGTCAGCAGCGAGCGGCGGTGGAATGCCCGACGGAATGGCATCAGGATCACGACGCCAAGGATCAGGGCGGCAGCTTGCCCCGGTTCGACCCCTTCGAGGATGGCAAAACCAGCGCCGACCAGCATGGCGGTCACGGTCAGCCAGAACGCACCAAGACTGCGCCGCACGACGCCAAGCGACAATACGATCAGACCCGCGCCCAAGGCGCTGGTCAGCAGGATAGACCCCTCGATAAACGCGAGCGGGAAGATCGACTCGGCAAGTTCGGCGGCCTCGGTCATCGGTGGAAGCAGTGCCGAGACGCTCATCCATAGACCCGAGCCAAAGACCATCACCGCCAATAGCAGAGGCGCAAGTGGAGATACTGCACGCAGTGCGGGCTCGATCGAGATCAGCGACCGGCCAAGTGCCGTGCGTGGCGAGCGGCTGCCCAGCAGCTTCCAGCCCTCGTAAATCGCCAACAGGACAAGGGCGATGGCGAAGGGAACGAAGTAATAGATCAGGCGGAACAGCAGAAGCGCCGCGGCAACATTGTCAATCGGCACGCCCTTGGGCATCGCGGCAATGATGACGCTTTCGAAGACGCCCACGCCACCTGGAACATGGCTCAGAACTCCGGCCATGGTCGCTGCGGCAAAAACCGCGAGGAAGGTCGGAAAGCCGATGCCGGCATCCGGCAGCAGGATATAAAGCGTCAGGCCGGAAAAGATGATGTCGCCCAGACAGATCATAAGCTGGGTGCCCAAGACGCCTGCGGTCGGGGCATAAAGGCTGAAACGTCCGATCCGCAATTCGCGCCGCGTAATCCCCGCCCATAACAGCGGCCCGACCACGACGCAGATTGCGGCGATGGCCAGCAGCCGGATGGTCATTTCCGGCAGGGGAAGCAATGGCCCCAATGCTCCGGGATGCAGGGCCAGCGCACTGAAACCGATCAGAGAGGCCCCAATACCGAATGACGCCGCCGTAAAGGTCGAGATCGCAGCGATGTCATAGCCGTCAAGGCCCAATCCCGAATAGACCCGCCAGCGCACCGCCCCACCAGAAATGGCTGACAGGCCGATGGTGTTGCCGAAAGCATATGCCATCAACCCGCCGGTCATCGCGACAGGAAGAGGCAGCGGCTTGCCGATATGGCGGACCGCCGACCAGTCGTAGCCAGCGAGAAACAGATAGCCCAGCAATGTCGTCAGCAGCGCCAGCGCCGTAACATGCCATGGCGTGGCCTGAATTTGCTCGGCGACCTGATGGATGTTGACGTCCTCGAGCAGCTTGTTCAGCGCATAAAGGCCACCGCCGAACAGCAAGATTGCCAGAGCATAGGGCAAAAACTGCCGCCAAAGGGCAGGTCGGTCGAGGTCGGCCTCGGATTGGATCGGCCCGGAGGGCATATGCGGAACGCTCACCTTTCAACAGTGTCTGATCGGCAGCGCAACCGCTGCTGTCCGATTTCTCGTTGCATAATCCAGCCGGACGCTGCGGGAAAGGTGTCGCATCATTTCTTCATTGCCTAAGTCTTAAGCATATCTTGCGTTTTGTTTAGCGATCAGGCACAGGCTGTGCCAATTCGACGCATGACCAAAGGTCGCAACTCGCAATGTCACTGAATACGAAACTGGCTTCGGGCCGGATGGGCAGGGTTATCCGCAGCCTTGGTCCGGCGATTGGACCGGGTGCTCCGGTCGAAGCCATGCGCGCCGGACTGGGCGCTTTGCTGGGTTTAGGGGTTGCCGGGTTATTCCTGATGTCGCCCTTGGTTGATCTTCGTTTGGGCCTGTATCTGATTGCGCCTTTCGGCGCGACCTCGGTGCTGGTCTTTGCGGTTCCGAACAGCCCCTTGGCGCAACCTTGGTCGGCGGTTGTCGGAAATACCAGCGCGGCGGTGATCGGTGTCCTGTGCTGCATGTTGGTCCCTGATCCCGCCTTGCGGATCGCGCTGGCGGTGGGGCTGGCGATTGTCGCCATGATCCCGTTGCGCGCGATCCATCCTCCGGCGGGTGCGGTTGCGATGACGGCGGCCCAGAACCCCGAGGCGATCGGTAAGCTGGGTTTCTGGTTCGCACTGGCTCCGGTTGCTGCCGGTACGCTGATCCTGATCGTGGTCGGTGTCGCTTATGCCCGGGCCACGGGCCGTAACTACCCGTTCCGTCAGTTTGACGACCCAAGCTCGCATGGGACCGCTGATCACGCCGCCCCCGAACGGCTGGGGCTGAGCAAGGACGAACTGGCCGGTATCCTGCAACGCACCCGCCAGTCCCAGAACGTCGGTGTCGAGGACCTCTCGCGTCTGATCGGTGCGGCAGAGCTGCAGGCGGCGAGCCATCAGGCGGGTCCGCTTACCGCCGGAATGGTCATGTCCCGCGATCTGGTGACGGTCGGACCCGAAACCCATCTGGATCAGGTCGCAGATCTGTTTCGCGATCACGGCTTTACCTCGATCCCTGTCGTCGAAGAGGGGGACAAGTTTCTGGGCATCATCTACCAGATCGATCTGATCCGCCGCGCGCGTGCGGATGCGTTCAGCTTTGATCAGGGGTTTGGGAAGTCGATGTCGGCCCTTGTGCGGCGCGACCGGAAATTTCCTGTCCTTGCGGGAGAGGTGATGCGTCGGAATGTCCCCAACGCCAAGATCGACAGTGGCGCATACGCTTTGTTGCCGTTGCTGGCCGGTGGTGGATGCGACGCGGTTCCGATCCTGCATCGTGGACGCATACGGGGCATTGTTACGCAGACCGATCTTCTGTCCGGCTTGGCGCGTCAGGCCGTGCGCCCTTTGGAAACGGCTGTCTGATCCGAAAAGCGGTGGGCGAATTTGATTGCCTGCTCTTTCCCTGCCGCTAATCTTTCCCTCCGAGGGCATGGTCAGGGAGGGATGATGCGCATCGAGGAACGGGTTTTTCTTGTCACGGGCGGTGGCTCGGGCTTGGGCGCGGCGGTTGCGAGGATGGCTGTCGCGGCAGGGGCCAAGGCCGTGTTGCTGGATATCAACCGCGAGGCCGGTCAGGCTATGGCCGATGAACTGGGCGCCTCGGCGTGTTTCGTCAAAGCCGATGTGACCAGTGCTGCCGACGGCGAATCCGCAATTCGTGCGGCGCTGGATGCCTTCGGTCGAATTGACGTCGCGGTCAGTTGCGCGGGGATCGCTCCGGGAGAAAAAATCGTCGGGCGGGACGGACCACATGCGCTGGACAGCTTTGCCCGCGCGATCCAGATCAACCTGATCGGCACGTTCAATATCATGCGGCTTGCGGCGGATGCGATGTCGCGCAACATGGCCGCGGAGAATGGCGAACGCGGCGTGATCATCAATACCGCCTCGGTCGCGGCGTTTGACGGGCAGATCGGGCAGGCGGCCTATGCCGCGTCCAAGGGCGGGGTAGCGGCCCTGACCCTGCCAGCGGCGCGGGAACTGGCGCGGCACGGTATCCGCGTCGTGACGATCGCCCCCGGAATTTTCGCGACTCCGATGATGGCCGGTCTGCCGCAGGAAGTGCAGGATAGTCTGGGCGGTACGGTGCCGTTCCCGCCGCGACTTGGGCACCCTTCCGAATATGCGGCGCTGGTGCGCCATATCGTCGAAAACCAGATGCTGAACGGCGAGGTCATCCGACTGGATGGAGCGCTGCGCATGGCTCCGAAATAAGGACATTGCCATGGATAAGGATCCTATCGTCATCGTCGGTGCGTCCCGCACGCCAATGGGCGGCTTTCAGGGAGATTTGGCAGGCGTCGACGCCGCTACGCTTGGCGCGACAGCAATCGGCGGCGCTTTGGCCAATGCCGGTCTTGCTGCCGAGTTCGTTCAGGAAATCATCATGGGATGCGTTCTGCCCGCAGGGCAGGGGCAGGCTCCGGCACGGCAGGCGGCGCTAAAGGCGGGGCTGCCTTTGGGCGCGGGCGCGACGACCATCAACAAGATGTGCGGATCGGGGATGAAGGCCGCCATGCTGGGCCATGACCTGCTGCTTGCCGGATCGGCCGATGTGGTGGTGGCCGGAGGAATGGAGAGCATGTCGAATGCCCCTTATCTGTTGCCCAAGGCGCGTGGCGGCTACCGGATGGGACATGGACAGGTTCTGGACCACATGTTTCTGGACGGGCTTGAGGACGCCTATGACAAGGGCCGCCTGATGGGCACATTTGCCGAGGATTGCGCCGAAGCCTATCAATTCACCCGACAAGAGCAGGACGAATTCGCCATAGCCTCGTTGACCCGTGCGCAGAATGCCATCGAGACAGGGTTGTTCGCAGCCGAGATCACGCCGGTCCGGGTCACCACACGCGCGGGCACGGTGTCGGTCAATGTCGATGAGCAACCCGGCAAGGCGCGGCTGGACAAGATCCCGACGCTGAAGCCCGCATTTCGCGACGGGGGAACGGTGACGGCAGCGAATTCCTCGTCGATCTCGGACGGCGCTGCGGCGCTGGTGCTGATGCGCGCCTCCGACGCCGAGCAGCGCGGACTGCGACCCCGGGCCAGAATTCTGGCGCATGCGACACATGCCGATAGCCCGAACCTGTTTCCGACCGCGCCGATCGGGGCCATCCACAAGCTGGTTGACAGAACAGGATTGGTGCTCGGCGATTTCGATCTATTCGAGGTCAACGAAGCTTTTGCCGTCGTCGCAATGGCTGCGATGCGTGATCTTGGTCTGTCGCAAGAGGTCGTCAATATTCACGGTGGCGCTTGCGCATTGGGGCATCCGATTGGCGCTTCCGGCGCAAGGGTCATGGTGACGCTGCTAGCGGCGCTGGAAAGCCACGGGCTTGAACGGGGCATTGCCTCGCTTTGCATCGGCGGCGGCGAGGCAACCGCCATCGCAATCGAACGGATGCATTGATATCTTCACGACGATGCGTGTCTTGGTGATTGCAGCGGGGTCATGTCTACGATCCCGCCGCGAGGAACATTCCGCGTGCTGCCGGATCGCTTGTCCTTCGCTCGGTCGGCGATGCGCTTATGCGGGTCGCGCCGGCGGGAAGCTTACGGTGAATTCGGCTCCGCCGCCCTGCGCATCAGTCGCGACGATTTCACCGCCGTGAAGCGCGACAATCTGTTGGACCAGATGCAGCCCCAGACCCGAGCCTGCGACACCGGAACGACGGAAGAAGGGGTCGAAGATGCGTTGGCGATCAGCCGGAGGAATTCCGGGGCCGTTATCGCTGACCCTGAGCTGGGCAGGGGAACGAACCTCGATGGAAATTTCAACACCTTGCCCCCCGTGAGAGATGGCATTCTGGACCAGATTGGTCACCACGCTCTGGATGGACTGAGCGTCGCCGCTGATCTCCACAGGCTCGGCTGATGCATCGAAGGCGAGAGTTGCCCCGACGCCGAGAGCAAGCGGAGCGAGATCCGCCACCGCTTCGGCTGCCAGCCTGTTCAGCTCCAGTTTCCGGAAACGTGCGCTGTTTTCTTCGAGCCGCTGAAGATCCAGCAATTGCTCGGATAACGAGGCGAGCCGCGCCACATCCATCAGGATCTTTGCGCGTTCCGGTCCGGGGGGAAGTGTTTCGATCCGCATTGTCAGGATAGCGATCGGGGTGCGCAGTTCATGCGCTGCTGTGGCCAGAAAACGCTGCCGCTTTTCCAGCCCTTCGTCCAGACGCGTCAGTGCGGCATTGATCGCCCCCACCATAGCTTGCAGTTCGGGGGGAACATTGGCCTCGGTCAGTCGTGTGCCGGGTTTGTCGATGTCGATCCGCGCGGCCTCGTCCACGACGCGGGCCACCCCGCTAAGATCCCGCCGCACCAGATACGGGATGATCAGTGCCGAGACGGTAGTCAGCGCGGCCAGCAGCGCTAGGAAAAATGGATTGATCTCTTGCAGTCTGCTGATGACAAAGGGCAATGTCGGGCCCCCGCCCGTGGCTACCGTGACGGTGCCGGCGGGGCTTGTCAGGCGCTGTGCGATGACAGCCCTATGCGCCGAACTGTTGTCCCAATAGATCTTGGCCTCGACCAGTCGCTGCAGTCCGGTGAACATCGCCCGCACGTCATCGGGAACCGGACCGTATTCAAGCCGTCGGCCCGCCTGATCGGTGACCAGCACCCAGAAATCGGGAAAGTCCGCGACCCGCGCGATCAGCTCCTCGCGGTTCCGGATCGTCAGACGGTCGCCTTCCAGAACGAGGTGGCGGGCGATTTCATGCGGTACGTCCTCGTCCAGTTCGATCAGGCCCCTTTGTTCTGGTTCGGGAGTCGAGGCAAAGATGACCATCAGCGTTAGCGTAAGGAATTGCAGCAGGATCAGCCGCCACGACAGCCGCGCGATCAGCGAGCCCGGGCGGAACATCATTCCACCGCCCGGATCAGATAGCCGATCCCGCGCAGCGCGTGGATCTCGACCCCTGCCGGTTCCAGTTTGCGCCTGAGCCGCGAGATATGGGCGTCGAGCGTGTTCGAGGCGATGTCGTCATCATAGCCGTAAACTGCCTGTTCCAACCCTTCGCGCGAAACGACGCGACCGGACCGCAACAGCAGCGCCTCTAGCACGAGCAGTTCGCGCCGCGGCAAGTTCATTACGACCCCGTCGATTTCGGTGCTGCGATCTGCCCGATCAAAGCTCATCCGTCCCAGCCTGATCCGGTCTTGCGCCATGGTCGAGGGGCGACGGGTGACGGCGCGCAACCGTGCCAGCAATTCTTCGGTCGCAAAGGGCTTGGCCAGATAATCGTCAGCGCCCAGATCCAGCCCTTCGATCCTTTGATCCAGCGTGCCGAGTGCCGACAGCACAATGACCGAAGGGCGCAACGGGCGGTTGCCCAGTTCGTTGAACAGGCTTAGCCCATCTCCATCCGGAAGGCTCCGGTCCAGCACAATGGCGTCGTAGTCGATGCCCAGTACCGCCTCTCGCGCCATTGCGAGGGTCGGGGCAAGATCGACGAGCATGCCCTGACGACCAAGGCTGGTCGCCAACATCTCACGCAGGCTCGCTTCGTCTTCCACGATCAAGATCCGCATGCCGACTCCTTTTGCGACCGGGCACTGCTCGACATGCATTGCGCGGACATTGCGACGTTGTCGTCATCGGACGATCTTTTCAATCAGGGCGCGGAACGGGCAATCCGTTGCATTGCGACGGTCTTCAAAAGTTCACGGATAGGTGAACGACGGGATCGGCTGCCCGTGAATGCGCGCAATGTTCGCGCAAACTTTGGCTGCGAGATGGGCATGCATCGAACAAGCCCTGCAGGACCGGAAATGTCGTCTACCACCGATCATCACAAACATCCGGCGCGTCGCTGCGTGATCGGCGCGGCCGTGTTCGCAGGTCTTGTGATCGTGGCGCTTGGCTCGGGGCTGCGGCCTCCGCCTTCGGACGCAACTCAGATACCTGCCGGACCGTTGCCACGACAACTGACATCGGTCGAGGTCATCCGTCTCGTTCCTGCGGATCTGGTCGAGGAGATGCCCATATCCGGCACGGTCACGCCGGTCCGGCGCGCGGAAGTTTCGGCGCAGGTCTCGGGCCTTGCGGGAATCGTGGCGCATCGTCCCGGCGATGTGGTGGCGGCTGGCGACCTGCTTGTGACCATCGCGCCCGAAGACTTCGCCCTTGCGCTGGAATCCGAACAGGCCGCGTTGCAGGGGACGGAGGTTCAACTGGAAAATGCGCGATCCAAACTGGACCGTACCCGCCGGTTGCGAGAACGCGGAGCGATTGCCAACTCGCTACTGGAGCAGGCCGAAAGCGAGGCCGATATGCTGGCGGCCGATGTCGCGGCAGCGAAGGCGCGTGTGCGTCTGGCAGAATTGAACCGCGAAAGGGCAGAATTGCGCGCGCCGATCTCGGGTATTCTCGCGGCCCGCATGGTAGAGCCGGGGCAGCTTGTGGCATCAGGAGCCGCATTGCTTGAGATCGTCGACCTTTCGACCGTCATCGTCGAGGCCTTGGTGCCCGTGGGTCGGGCGGGCCAGTTACGAGTGGGCCAGCGTGTCAGCTTCTGGCCGCCCACCTTGCCCGAGCGCAGTATCCCCGCCCGCATCACCCGCATTTCGCCGCGCGTGGCCGAAGGCACGCGCGCTGTCACTGTCTATATGGAAATCGATAATGCTGCCGAGGGCCTGCGCGCGGGCGCTGTCCTGACCGGTCGGGTCGAGTTGCGCGTGGCCAAGGGGCGGCTTGCTCTGCCGCAAGATGCGATCCGTACGGATGGCACCGATACCAGCGTGACCGCGATCCGCGATGGTCAGGCTGTTTCTGTGCCGGTTTCAACCGGAACCGTATGGAATGGTGGCCGACTGGTCGAGATCACCGGCGATCTGCGTCCGGGCGACAGCATCGTGGCCCAGCCGCTTGTGGGCCTTGCGCCGGGCGATCCGGTGACGGTGGTGGGGGGCTGAGCCATGTTCCTGACCCGTATCAGCATTGCCCAGCCGGTCTTTGCCACGATGGTGATGATCGCGATCTCTGTCTTCGGTCTGGCGGCTTGGCGCGTCCTGCCCATCGACCGTTTCCCTCCGGTGGATTTTCCTATCGTGGCGGTGATGACCCCTTGGTCGGGCGCGTCGCCGTCGGCAGTGGAAAGCGAGATCTCGGTTCCCATTGAAGACGCGCTTGGCACGCTTGCGGGCATTGACGAAGTGAGTTCGACCTCGTCACAGGGGCATTCCACGGTCGTTCTGCGTTTTACGCTGGACACCGATAGCGGACAGGCGGCCGAGGATGTGCGCGACCGGCTGTCCAGCGTACTTCCCGATCTGCCTGCCGATGCCGATCCTCCGCAGGTCGTGCGCTTCAATCCGCTGGACGATCCGGTGTTGTCGCTGGCTTTGAGCAGCCCCTCGCAGCCCGCCGATGCGCTGACCCGACTGGCCGAAGATGTGATTCTGCCGGCAATTACCGCAGTCAAGGGGGTGGGCAGCGCCGCCTTGGTGGGTGGGGCGGATCGACATGTGGAACTGCGTCTGGACCCTGATCGCCTGCAAGAGCATGGTCTGGGGGTCGCTGAAGTGATCGCGGCCGTACGGGCGGGCAATGCGCTGTCACAAGCGGGATCGCTGGTCGAAGGCGCGACGACGCGCTTGGTGCAACTGAACGCCGAAGCCCGCACGATCCGCGAACTGGAGGCGCTGGTCATCGCCAGACCCGGCGGTGCTCCCGTCTATCTGCGTGATGTTGCCACCGTGGTGGAGAGTACGGCCGATCCGGAAAGTCTGGCTTTTCATGGAGGTAGCGCGGCACTGGCCGTCGATGTGACGCGGGTCGAGGGCGCGAATGTGGTCGCCGTAGCCGACGGGGTCGAAAAGGTCATTTCGGAGCTGGCGTCGGTCGGCCGGATCGGGGATGCGCAGATCAAGGTCATCACCAACTCCGCGACCGAGATCGAGGCCACCTATGCCACGCTTCTCTCGACATTGACCGAGGGCATGGCACTGGCAGTCGCCATTGTGTTTCTGTTCCTGAACTCATGGCGGTCAACCGTGATCACCGCGCTTATCCTGCCGATTTCGTTCCTTGGCACGCTGGCGGTGATGGTCCTTCTGGGGTTCTCGCTGAACATGCTGTCGATGCTGGCGCTGACGCTGTCTGTCGGCATCCTGATCGACGACGCCATCGTGGTACGGGAAAACATCACGCGACATCTGCATATGGGCAGGGATCATGCCCGCGCAGCCGCCGAGGGGACGCAGGAAATCGGCATGGCCGTCGTGGCGACGACGCTCGCGCTTTGTGCCGTGTTCCTGCCGCTTGCTTTCATGGACGGAATCGTCGGTCGACTGTTCATGCAGTTCGGGGTGACCGTGGCGGTGGCGGTCCTGATCTCGCTGTTCATCAGCTTTACGCTCGACCCGATGTTGTCGAGCGTCTGGCATGATCCCGACAGTCGACTGGGGGCGCATCAGGGCTGGTTCGGAAGCTGCATCGCTCGGTTCGATCATGCATTCGATGTGCTGGCCCGGATCTACGAACGTCTGCTTTTGTGGAGCCTGACATGGCGCAAGACGACGATGGCGCTGGCCTTTGCTACCTTCGCGGGCAGTCTGGCGCTGATCCCGAGGATCGGTGTGGAGTTCCTGCCCGCGACCGATGAAAGCCGCATAACAGTCACGCTGGAAACCGCCACCGGATCGTCCAAGGATTATACGGCGCTGAAAGCCCAGCAGATCATTGCATTGCTGGAGGCACTACCGGAGGTCGCGGGGACCTACACCACGGTCGCCGCGGGAAATGACGGTGCGGATAACGAGGCAGCGATTACGGTGACGTTGGTCGATCCGGCTGACCGTGCTGCCTCGGCCGAGGAGATGACCTCGCGACTGCGCTATTTGCAGCAACAGGTGCCCGGCATTGTCGCGACCGTCTCGGCCTCGGGCGGATTCGGACCGGATGATGCGCCGATTACGCTGAATATCGCGGGCAAGGACGGTGCGGAAATCGCCCGCACCGCCAGAATGGTTGGCGATGTGGTCGCGGCCATACCGGGCACGGCGGATGTGCGTCTTTCCAGCACGGATGCGCAGCCTCTGGTCAACTTCACGCTGCTGCGCGATGCGGCCAGCGATCTGGGCGCCACGGCGGATATGTCGGGCGACGCGCTACGCGCGATGGTGAATGGCTCTGAAATCTCCGACTTGCGCCGACCTGATGGCACTGTCGATCCCATCGTGATCCGCCTGCCCAAGGCGCTGCGACAGAATCCGGAAATGCTGATGGATCTTCCGGTCGCGCGGGGTGCAGGCGTTCCTGTCACGCTGCGCGAAATTGCCTTGCGCGAGGATGGCGTCGGTCCCACCCGTATCGAGCGGTTGGATCGTAGCCGGGTGATCACGGTGACTGCCCAGTTGGACGGCAGGGTGCTGGGCGATGTGATGGCCGAGGTGCGGGCTACGCTTGATGGCATCGACCTGCCCGACGGTGTGAGCGTGGGCATGGGCGGCGATGCCGATCTGATGGGGGACACCATTGTCAGCATGACCGTCGCGCTGATCATGGCGGTGGTGTTTGTCTATCTGGTTCTGGCCAGTCAATTCGCCAGCTTCCTCCAACCGCTCGCGATCATGGCCTCATTGCCTCTGGCGCTGTCGGGAGTCGTGCTAGGGCTGCTGACCGCGGGTTCGACGCTTAACCTTTATTCGATGATCGGCGTGGTGACGCTGATGGGACTGGTCGTGAAGAACGCCATCCTGCTTGTCGACAATGCCAACCAGTACCGACGCGCCGGGCTGGCGTTGCAACCGGCACTGTTGAAGGCGGGGGTCACACGCTTCCGGCCCATCATGATGACTACGCTTGCGATGATCTTCGGCATGCTGCCGTTGGCCCTGGCCGTCCATCCGGGCAGCGAGCAAAGCGCCTCGATGGCGCAGGCGGTCATCGGAGGGTTGGTCAGTTCGACCCTGCTGACGCTGGTGGTCGTGCCGGTGGCGCTGGTCTGGACGGGTCGGTTTTCCGACCGGTCCCAAGGGTATCCCTACCGGACCGCTGCCCGATGAATTTCATGTCAACGAAAGGAAAGACGATGAACCTTGCTCGCGTCCGCTTCTGCGGACTGGCCCTGATCTGCCTTACCGCCGCGACCGGTGCCGGTGCGCAGGAAAACCGGGGCCTCGGTCTTGGTCTTGGATACTTCTCGGGCGAACGTGCTTATGGCGATACCGATAACGTGCTTGTTCCACTGGTGGATTTCGAAACCGATTGGGTGCGGTTCCGTGGGCTGACGGCGGATCTGAAACTGCCGTTTATCTCGTCCGAGACGCTGAGCTTTGCCATCCGCGCCAATTATACCATCGGAGAGGGCTATGAGGCGGACGACACGCCTGTTTTGGCAGGCATGGACGAACGCAAGGGCGGGCTCTGGGCAGGTGCGGCCATGGACTGGCGTCCGGGCTTTGCCGATTTCGCCTTTGAATGGCAATCCGACATATCGGGGGACAGCGACGGGCATCGTCTTCGGGTCGAGATGTCACGTCGTTTCAATCCGACCGGTTCGGAGCGTTTCGGCCTGACCCCGCGCATCACCGGGATCTGGATGGATGACAATGCGGCGGAATATTACTACGGCGTCAGGACGACCGAGGTGACCCCGACCCGCACCGCCTATACCGGTAGCTCGACCCTGAATGTCGAGTTGGGGGTGCAGGCAGATTATATGCTTTCCGAACGCCAGATCCTGATTTTCGATGCCGGAGTGACGCGGTTGGGCAGCGGCATCACCGATAGTCCGATCACCGTGGACAAGACGCTGACCTCGGTCGGAATGGGCTACGCCTACCGCTTTTAAGCCAGTATTGGTCTTCCTTGTCTGGCGGCTCGATCCTAGGGATTATGCGGAATTGCGCGAACTGGCGTGGCGTTCCGGAGCGATCCGGACCGTCACCGGCGGCGCGACAGGCTGAATGTTACCGGACGAAATTGGAACATGAGGGGAACATTCATTTGTGGATTTGCCCGAGAGGCATTATTCACCGTCTAAACGATTCAAACAAATACCAGACAGATTTAATGCAAGAACACCAGACGCCCGAGATTTCCGATGACGTGATCGAGCTAGCCGGACCTGTTTTGTCCCTGATGGTGGTCCTGCGAAAGAAGATCAATTTTGCGTCCTCGCAAAACGGAGTTTCGGTTCTGCGCGAGGTACGGATCGCGAATGGCGGGGGTGTAGCCGCCAGCGACGTGACCTTGCATCTGTCTGCCAGTCCCGCCGTCCTGCGCGAGCGGACCTGGAAGATCGACCGCATTGCACCGGGTGCCGAGGTGTCATTGACCGATCTGGATACGCCTCTGGATACGGCGATCCTTGGAGGTCTGAACGAGGCCGAGTTCGGTCGGATCGACCTGCGTCTGGCCATTGGCGGCGAAACGGTCGCCGAAAGCAGCGAACGGATCGAATTGCTGGCCCGCGATGAATGGGGCGGCCTTTCCGAGATGGAGAACATCGTTGCCGCCTTCGTGTCTCCTAACCATCCACAGGTTGCGCGACTGCTGAAAGATGCGTCGCGCCTGTTGGAGGCGGCTGGCCATTCTGGCGCGATGGAGGGGTATCAATCGGACGATCCCCAGCGGGTCTGGATGATGGCCGGCGCGATCTGGTCGGCAGCGACCGGTCTGGGCCTGTCCTATGCCGTGCCGCCTGCGTCATTCGAGATTTGCGGCCAGAAAGTACGCGATCCCGAGCGGATCGTGGCGGAAGGCCTGGCGACCTGTCTGGACAGTTCGCTTCTGCTGGCGGCCGCCTTCGAGGCGGCGGGGCTGAACACGGCGATCCTGTTTTCGCAGGGGCATGCGTGGGTCGGGCTATGGCTGGTGAAGAACGACTTCGGACAGTTGCTTGAGCCGGACGTGGTTGCCGTGCGCAAGGCCTCGGTCCTGCGCGAATTCGTGCCGCTGGAATCGACGCTGCTGACCCGTCGTCCTAGTGTCGGCTTCGAAGAGGCCGTGATGGCCGGTCGCGATCGTTTATCGGAAGCGCGTGAAACCGAGTTTCTGCAAGCGATCGACATCAACCGCGCCCGCACCGCCCGCATCCGACCTTTGGCAAGTCACCGCGAGGCTGCCGAAGCCGATGCCGAGGCAGATGCCGCTGCCCCCGCAGCTTTGCCGCGCCCATTGGATCTGGGACTTTTGCCCGGCGATCTGGCCGAGGAAGCTCCGACCACAGCTTTGGGCCGGATCGAGCGCTGGCAGCGCAAGCTTCTGGATCTGTCTCTGTCCAACAAGCTGTTGAATTTCAAGGAAACCAAAACTAGCGTTCCGCTGCTTTGTCCGGATCTTCCCGCGCTCGAGGATGGTCTGGCCAAGGGCAAACTGTTCCGCCTGTTGGCGCTCAAAGATGAAAAAGCCGTCGCTGGACGCGACGTTCCCGCGGACGAAGCGCGTCGGATCGAAGCCGATCTGGCACGCGATGCGCTGGGAAAAGGGCAGATCGCCGTGCCTCTTGGCGGCGACGATATGTTTGCCCGCCTGACCGAATTGTTCCGTAAGTCACGCAGCGACGTGCAGGAAGGTGGCACGAACACCCTGTTCCTTGCCGCAGGTTTCCTGCGCTGGAAACGGAACGATGCCGATCAACGCCACTACCGCGCGCCGCTATTGTTGATGCCCGTGCGGCTCGAGCGGCGCTCGGCCCAGTCAGAGTTCCGGCTTGCCCTGATCGAGGATGAGGTCCGGATCAACTCGACCCTGCTCGAGATGCTCAAGCGTGATTTCGAGTTGCGTATCCCCGAGTTGGAAGACGAACTGCCCCGCGACGAGAGCGGTCTGGACCTGCCGCGCATTTTCGAGATTGTCCGCCATCGCCTACGCGACGTCGCGGGATTCGAAATGGTCGAGGATTGCGCGATTTCGACCTTCTCGTTCGCGAAATACCTGATGTGGAAAGATCTGGTCGATCGCGCGGACAGCCTGCGCGAAAGTCCCTTGGTTCGCCATCTGCTGGACAGCCCGACCGAAAGCTTCGCGGGCGGGCTTGCGCCTATGCCTCGCCCGTCCGAAATCGACCGGACCCATGCGCCGGCGGATCTGCTTGTGCCGATGCCTGCCGATAGTTCGCAGCTTGCCGCCGTGGTCGCCGCAGCCGAAGGGCGTGATTTCGTCCTGATCGGTCCACCCGGTACCGGAAAAAGCCAGACAATCACCAATATCATCGCCGACCAGTTGGGCAGGGGGCGTACGGTTCTGTTCGTTGCAGAAAAAGCCGCGGCACTGGACGTGGTGCAGCGCAGGCTCGAGCGTCAGGGCTTGGGCGCGGCCGTGCTTGAACTGCACTCGAACAAGGCCGACCGCAAGGTGGTGCTGGGCCAACTTGGCCGCTCGTGGGAACGTGCCAGCGGTGCCGAGGCGCGTGATTGGGTCCGCGTGACCGAGGATCTGCGCCTGTCCCGCGACCAGCTTAACGCTTATGTCGAAGCCCTGCATCGCCCGGGAACACAAGGTTTCAGCGTGTTTCAGGCGATTGGCAAGGTCGCCTCGGGCCAGCAAGCCTTTGATCTGGGTTTTCCAAACAAGGATTGCCACGACGCCGAAAGCTGGCAGCGTCTATGCCAACTGGCGCAGGAACTGGGCCAGCGCCGCGCTGTCGTCGCCGATCTTGACCCGACCGGACCACTTGCCTTGGTCAGCGCGGGAGAATGGTCCTATGGCTGGCAAGACAGCTTCCTTGCCGCAGTGCAAACCCTGCGGGCCGCGCTGATTGAACTTCGCGATGCCCGACAGGAATTGGCGAAAGGTCTGGGTTTTGCCGCTGCCGATGACTTGCTCGATATGCTGCCCGCCGCGCGTCTGGACCGCCCCTCGGTCGAGATTGCGGCGCTGGATGATTTGCAATCCTTGCGTGATGCGTCCCGTGATCTGGCGACCACGATCGAGTCGGCGCGGACCGCGCGAGAGGCGCTGTCGGCCAGCTACGCCGATGACACCATTGCCGCGATGCCGCTTGAATCGCTTGAACTGCAATGGCGCGAGGCGCAGACGAAATTCTGGCCGCTAAGTTCGCTCGCCCAGTCAAAGCTCCGCAAGCTTTTGCAGACCTATGCGGGGGCGGGGATCGCCGATCCCGCAACCGACATCGCGGGGTTGCGCCGCTTGGCACCGTTGCTGGAGGCGATCAAGGTTTCGCCCTTGTCCCGACTCGGTGCATATGCAGGCGAGAAAACCGATCTGTCGGCAATCACGGCCAGCCTAGACGAGGCCGATGCTTATTCGGCTTTGGAACGTAGCCTGAGCAAGGCCGGACTGGAGAATGACCAGATTGCCGGCTTGCGGATGGTGCTTGGCGCAGCGGATGGCGGGGTTTTGGCCCCGCATCTGCGCCGCCTGCAAGCCGCCCGCGTCGCGACCACCGCCGCAAAATCGGGCTTTGCGGCCGTTGGTGGGCAGGTTGATCGGGATGAGGCCGCACTTTGTGCATTGCTTGACGGGATCGAGGCCGTGCGCGGGCGCTTCCCTGACTGGATGAAATGGCTGTCCTCGCGCCAGCGTGCCGAGACGGCGGGTCTCCAGCCTTTGGTTCTCGCGCTCGAGGCTGGCAATGCTCCTGACGATGTCGGCGCGGCATTCGAGCGGGCTTATACGTCGTGGTGGCTCAGACTGGCGCTGGACGCTTCGCCCGAATTGCGCGGGTTTGCCCATTGGGAACATGACGCCCTGATCCAGCGCTTCCGCGCATTGGATCAGGCGATGACCGATCTGGCCGCGTCCGAAGTCATGCGTCGTCTTGGCAATGACTTGCCGCATCGCGACAGCGTGCCGCGCCGTTCCGAATTGGGCGTGCTGCGTCACCAGCTTGGTCTGCAACGCCCGACAGCGGCGATCCGCAGTCTGATCGCCGAGATGCCGACGACCTTCCCGAAGCTTGCGCCCTGCGTTTTGATGTCGCCGTTGTCCGTTGCGCAATATCTGCCCGCGGGGCAGGCGCAATTCGATCTGGTGATCTTTGACGAAGCCTCGCAGATCTCGACATGGGACGCGATCGGGGCCATCGCGCGTGGTCGTCAGGCGATTATCGTGGGCGACCCGAAACAGTTGCCGCCGACGAATTTCTTCGGTCGCAGCGACGAGGGTGAGGAAGCGGCGGCCGATACGCCGGAATACGAGCGCGACATGCCCTCGATCCTTGACGAGGTCGGGGCGGCGGGGATTCCGACGCATCGTCTGAACTGGCATTACCGCAGCCGCGACGAGGCGCTGATCGCCTTCTCGAACCACAATTACTATGGCGGCGGGCTGGTCACCTTCCCCTCGCCCGATGCGTCAGGGCAGGCTTTGCGGCTGCATCGGATTGACGGCGTCTATGGTCGGGGTGAAGGGCGAACCAACCGCGCCGAGGCAGATGCCATCGTGACGATGGTCCGTACCCGGTTGAAAGAGTGGTTGAAGCTTCCGGAAAAGGATCGTCTGACGCTGGGGGTGATCGCTTTCAACAGCCAGCAGCAGGGCTTGATCCTGGATCTTCTGGATGCTGAACGACAGGCCGATCCGGCGCTGGAATGGTTCTTCTCGGATGATCGCGAGGAACCTGTGATCGTCAAGAACCTCGAGAACATTCAAGGCGATGAACGCGATGTGATGTTATTCTCGATCACCTTCGGTCCCGATCAGGCGGGCAAGCTGTCGATGAGTTTCGGCGCGGTCAACAACGATGGCGGTGAACGGCGGCTCAATGTTGCCGTCACGCGGGCAAGGGCCGAATTGCACGTATTCAGTTCGATCAGCGCCGACCAGATTGACCTGACCCGCACCAAGGCCCGCGGCGTTCGCGATCTCAGGGCGTTTCTGGACTACGCCCAGCGAGGCGCGGTTGCTTTGGCGGGGCAGGATCTGGGTTCGCTTGGCGGTGTGGAATCCCCGTTCGAGGCTGCCGTCGCAGACGCGTTATCCGCCAAAGGCTGGGAGTTACACAGCCAGATCGGCGTGTCGGGATTCCGGATTGATCTGGGTGTTCGCCATCCCGATCACGCGGGGGCGTGGTTGGCTGGAATCGAGTGCGACGGCGCGACCTATCATAGCGCCGCGACGGCGCGGGATCGCGACCGCGTCCGACAGGCGGTCCTTGAGGGCTTGGGTTGGAAAATCCTGCGGATCTGGTCAACCGATTGGTTCCGCAATCCCGCCGACACCGCAGCGCGTATCGACGCGGCCCTGCGAGAGGTGCTGGAAAATGACCGGAACCGGCGAAGTGCGTTGAACCGGATCGAGGCCCAGCCCAAGGCCGAGCCGGAACATCCGCCGGAAGCGGATCGGCCCGAGCAGTTCGCCTCGGCCCAGGTGGACGCATTCCGACCCGACGCCGAGCGATTCTTCGACAGCAGCTACGCGCCGGTGCTTGCCGGACTGATCGACGGAATTCTGGTGCGCGAAGGCCCGATGACCGCCACTGCTTTGTCACGACGCATCGCGCAGGAGCATGGCTGGCAGCGAACGGGCGGACGGATTCAGGCCCGTGTTTCCGAGTTGCAACATCTGCTCGATGTGACCGAGGAGGACGGTCAAAGTTTCCTGTGGGTGAAAGGGGCAGTGGCCGAGCGGGTTACTTTCCGCGGGCTTTCGGGGCGCAATCTGCGCGACGTTTCGCGGGTCGAAATCGCCTCGGTCGAGGATCGGCATGCCGACCGGATTGCCCGCGCCGAAGATCCGGTGCTTGAACTCTCGCGGTTGCTGGGGGTCTCGCGATTGTCGCAGGACGCGCGCGATTATCTGCAGTCCTGTCGGGACTGGCGGGCCAACCGGATCGCCGTCGTCGACTAGGACTTGCCGTTTGTCGCGGGAATGATGCGAAAGGGGCTTCAAGCTGACGGCGTTCCGGTACAACCTGCGGCGGATTTTCGAGGTTCGCAGGAGCGTGGTTTAAGCATGATGACCGAGATCGTTGATATTCCGCAGGCGCTGGTTGATCGCTGGCGTCGCATTCCGGTTCCGGTGATCGTCGATCTGGCCGCTGAATGTCAGATTGACATCGCGATCCGGCCGCTTTGTCCCGCCGGACAGCAACCCGCGCTTTTCGGGCGTGCCGTCACGGCGCGCTGTGCGCCTCCGGACTTCGGGGCAGTGCTGCGGGCGATCGGCTTGATGCAGAAGGGCGATGTTCTGTTGATCGACGCTGCCGGCATTGCGGAATGGGCGATGGTCGGCGACGTTCTGGGGGGCCACCTGCACCGGATCGGCGCGGCAGGGATCGTTTGTGACGGCGCGGTGCGCGACACTGGCGCTCTTGCGGGCATGTCGGGTCTGTCGGTTTATTCCCGACATATCAATCCGCGCGGTCCTGTCGGCATTGCAGGGACCGAGGTTAACCGGCCGGTCACGATTGGCGGTTGCGTAGTGAACCCGCGCGATCTGATCATTGGCGATGACGACGGGTTGGCCGTTCTGAACGCAACCCATGCGGCGGCGCTGATCGACAAGGCTGAAGCCAAGCTTGTGCTGGAAGCCGAGTGGACCCGCAGGCTTGGAGCCGACGAGCCGATCGGTCAAATCTTCGGTTTGTAAGGCTTGAGCCAGCCTGCGACTATGGGCCGAAGGAGGCTTTACGCGAAGGCTTGGCGAATTTCGTCCCGCGTGGCGCCATTCGCCAGCAATGCCGCCAGAAGTATTCGGGCCTGACCGGGGCGTAGCAGGCGCGAATGGATCGCTCCGGCTTGTCCCAGATCATGCCCGCCGCCGCCGCCGCCATAGGTCGGGGTTAGGCTGCCCTCAGGGACGCGGCTCGAGACGATGACCGGTACGCCCGAAGTCACCGCACGGGAAACGCCTTCGACGATCTCGGGCGTGGCATTGCCCGAACCCAAGGCACATAGGATGATGCCTTGTGCGCCTGCGGCAAGGCTTGCATCCAGATGAATTGCATCCGCACCCGGATGGACCGCAACGATATCGACGCGCTGACCCGCGACCGACGCGGGCAGGGCGAGAGAGGGCGCTTTGCTGCGACCCGCCAAGGCAAAGGCATCGGCACGGTCCGAACCGGCTTTGTAAAGCCCCCAGACCGGAAGCACGCGACCACCAAACGCCAGTCGCACGCCGGACTGCTGCAAAGCTTCGTGCAGGGCGTCGGCAAGATTTATCGAGCCGTCGGCATGGGTGCTGTCCGAGGAAAACTGCGCTCCGGTGAAGATCACCGGTTTTCCGGCATTGTGTTGAAGCTGGACCAGAAGCGAGGTTTCCTCCATCGCATCGGTCCCGTGCATGACAACGATGCCTGCGATATCGGGGTCGGCCATTTGCTTGGCTACGGCATCGCTGATCGCCTGCATGTCGGAGAAAGTTAGGGACGAAGAATCCTTCGCCAGCAACTCGATGGCGCGCAACCGCAACGGCTGGGGCGGCAGCAGGTCCAGCAGCGCCTGTCCTGTCAGGGCAGGGCTGGCCGCGCCGTTGTCATCCTTGCGGCTGGCGATAGTTCCACCCGTCGCGATGACGGCGACGAGTGGTAATTTTTGCGGGCTTGTCAAAGCCGGAACTCCGTTTCTCCATGCGCGCGGGAAATGGCATGGATGCGGTCGCGCGACAGATGCCATCCTATGGTCAGAGCCGGGGCAATGACCAGAAGCGACGCGACGGTCCATGTCCCGATGGGGTAATCAAAGGCCATCAAAACGACAACGCCCAGAAGGAAGGCAAGTGTGACGATGCCGGTGAAGGGCGCGCCGAACATCCGGAAGTCGGGTCGCTGCATCTTGCCCTGCTTGGCAAGATACCAAAGCTTGAGCTGGCACAGCACGATGACTGCCCATGCGGTAATGATTCCAAGCGCCGCAACGTTCATTGCGATCTCGAACGCCGCGTCGGGAACCAGCCCGTTCATGACGACGCCCAGAACCGTTACGGCGGCGGTCACAGCGATTCCCAAATAGGGAACGCCCTGACGGTTCATTCGGCCCAATGCGGCAGGTGCCGAACCCGAGATTGCCATCGAATGCAGGATGCGTCCGGTCGAGTACAGGCCGGCGTTCAACGACGACAGCACCGCTGTCAGAACGACCAGATTCATGATGATGTCGGCACCCTCGATCCCGATTGCGCCGAAGAAGGTGACGAAGGGACTCTCGCCGGATTTATAGGCGGTATAGGGCAGCAACAAGGACAGAAGCAGAACCGATCCGACATAGAAGACGACAAGGCGCAGCACGACCGTGCGGATGGCGCGGGGCATGACCTGACGCGGGTCTTGGGTCTCGCCGGCGGCGGTCCCGATCAGCTCGACCGAGGCATAGGCAAAGACGACGCCCTGTATCACCAGCATCGCGGGCAGCACGCCATGCGGGAACAGCCCGCCACCTTCCGAGATCAGATGCAACCCCGGCGTATGGCCCGCGACCGGAGTACCGGTCAGCACGAACCAGATGCCGATGCAAAGGAAGGACAACAGCGACAGAACCTTGATCAGGCTGAACCAGAACTCCAGCTCGCCAAAAACCTTGACCGACAGCATGTTCATCGCCAGCACGACGACCAGAGCGGTCAGGGCGAAAACCCATTGGTCGATTCCGGCCAACCACGGAACGTAGGCCTTGAAAAAATTCATGTAGACTGCGACGGCAGTGACATCCGCGACCGAGGTCATCGCCCAGTTCAGCCAGTACATCCAGCCCGCCGCAAAGGCGAGTTTCTCGCCGTAGAACTCGCGGGCATAGGACACGAAGGAGCCTGAACTGGGGCGATGCATGATCAACTCGCCCAAGGCGCGCAGCACCAGAAACGCGAAGAAGCCGCAAAGGGCGTGCACCAGCACCAATGACGGCCCGGCAACCGCTAGCCTGCCACCCGCGCCCAGAAACAGTCCGGTCCCGATGGCTCCTCCGATCGCGATCATCTGGATCTGGCGCGGTTTAAGCTTTTTCTGAAAACCGGCTTCTTCCTGGCGGTAGATTTGCCCATCGGGGGGCGTGGGGTATCGATTGGACGCTGACATCGTGATCCTGGTTCCTTCCTCCGCTGGTCGGGAACTGTTTGCCGCGACCACACCACTTCCAGTTGTAAAGCTGTCTGACAGATTTGAGCCTGTTAGGGGTTTGATCGACGCAGCGTCAAGAAAAAATTTACCGCGGCCCGAAATCGGACCGCGGCGAGGGCAGGTTGTTCGATGGATTAGGAACCGCGTTCCGGTCCGGTTCAGACTTTTTCCAGCGCGATGGCGATGCCTTGTCCGACCCCGATGCACATGGTCGAAAGCGAACGTTTACTGCCGTTTAGCTGCATTTCCAGCGCAGCAGTTCCGGCAATGCGCGCGCCTGACATACCCAACGGATGGCCAAGGGCAATGGCGCCGCCGTTCGGGTTCACGCGCGGGTCATCATCCGCGATGCCCAGATCGCGCAGCGTTGCCAGACCTTGTGCGGCAAAGGCCTCGTTCAATTCGATGACATCGAAATCGGCCTGCGTCAGACCCAGTCGCGCCAGCAGTTTTTTTGAGGCAGGCGCGGGTCCGATTCCCATGATGCGGGGAGGCACGCCAGCGGTCGCTCCGCCCAACACGCGGGCAATCGGGGTAAGGCCGAATTTGCGGGCAGTTTCCTCGGTTGCGAGGATCAGCGCCGCTGCGCCGTCATTCACTCCCGAGGCATTGCCCGCCGTGACCGATCCGCCTTCGAACAGGGGCCTCAGCTTGGCCAGTGCTTCGGCCGAGGTGGTGCGGGGGTGCTCGTCCCGATCCACGACAAGGGCATCTCCCTTGCGCTGGGGAATCGTGACCGGCGTGATTTCACGCGCAAGACGACCGTTCCCTTGCGCGGCTGCGGCCTTGGCCTGCGAGGCCAGCGCCATCGCGTCCTGATCCTCGCGCGAAATGCCGAAATCATCCGCCACGTTCTGGCCGGTCTGCGGCATGGAATCGACGCCATAGGCCTTTTCCATCAGCGGGTTCACGAAGCGCCAGCCGATTGTCGTGTCGTAGATCTCGGCGTTGCGCGAAAATGCCGTATCGGCCTTGGGCATGACAAAAGGAGCGCGCGACATCGACTCGACGCCACCGGCGATCATCAGACTGGCTTCACCGGCCTTGATTGCACGGGCTGCCGCAAGAACGGCGTCCATGCCCGAGCCGCACAGGCGGTTGATCGTGGTGCCGGTCACATCGACGGGCAGGCCCGCAAGCAGCGCCGACATGCGCGCGACGTTGCGGTTATCCTCTCCTGCCTGATTGGCGCAGCCATAGATCACATCATCGACGGCGGCCCAATCGACCGAAAGGTTGCGTTCCATCAACGCTTTCAGCGGGATAGCGCCCAGATCATCGGCGCGGACCGATGATAATGCCCCTCCGAACCGGCCAATCGGGGTGCGGATGTAATCGCAGATAAAGACTTCGGTCATGTTAAAGCTCCGGAACGATCAGGTCGCCGATTTCGCCATCAAGGTGCAGTTCGGCCCCCGTCATGGCGCGTAAATCGTCGAGGGAAAGCGATGGCAGCTTCTCGCGCAAGACGAAATGCCCGTCCCGAATGTCGACCACCGCCAGCGAGGTATAGACACGGGTCACGCAGCCCACACCGGTCAAAGGCAAGGCGCATTTCTTGACCAGTTTCGGCTTGCCGTCCTTGGTCACATGCTCGGTGATGACGGCGACGCGTTTCGCGCCATGCACCAGATCCATCGCGCCACCAACGGCGGGAACGCCTTTCGGGCCGGTGGACCAGTTCGCGAGGTCTCCGGTTTCCGCGACCTCATAGGCACCAAGGATCGCGACGTCCAAATGGCCGCCGCGCACCATGGCGAAGCTGTCGGCATGGTGGAAAAAGGCCGTTCCGGGCTTGATCGTGACGGCTTTCTTGCCAGCATTGATCAGATCCCAGTCTTCTTCACCGATGGCAGGAGCCTCGCCGAAGCCGAGAATGCCGTTTTCGGTGTGAAACACCGCCTGACGGCCCGGAGGCTGGAATTTGGCGACCATCTCGGGAAAGCCGATGCCGAGGTTGACATAAGCGCCGTCGGCGATGTCCTGTGCGGCGCGCCATGCGATCTGGGTCGAGGTCAATTTGGTCATTCGGCAGCCTCCGGATAGACGGCGTTGGCGCGGTTCAGCACTTCTTCTTGCGCGGGATTGGCGACCTGAACGACGGCCTGCACAAAAATGCCGGGGGTGACGACGGTTTCGGGGTCAATCGAGCCCGGCTCGACGACCTCGCTGACCTGAACAATCGCATTCTTGGCTGCCATGCACATCAAGGGGCCGAAGTTCCGCGCTGCCATGCGATAGGTCAGGTTGCCAAGCCGGTCGCCACGATCGGCTTTGACCAGCGCGTAATCGGCTTTGAGCCAGCGTTCCTGCACATAGGACCGCCCATCGAATTCCTCGACCTTTTTGCCCTTGGCTAGGTCGGTGCCATAGCTTGTCGGGGTGTAGAATGCGGGGATACCCGCGCCGCCTGCGCGGATACGCTCGGCCAAGGTGCCTTGGGGAACGAGTTCCAGTTCGATCTTTCCGGCAAGGTAAAGCTCGGTGAAAACGCGCGGATCGGCGGAACGCGGGAACGAGCAGATCAGCTTTGCGACCATGCCCTGTTCGATCAACGCAGCCAGCCCGACGTGACCGTTCCCCGCATTGTTGTTCACGACGGTAAGGTTTTTCGGGCTGCCGGTTGTCAGAAAGCGGTCGATCAGCGCGTGGATCAGTTCGATCGGGGCGCCCGAGCCGCCGAAACCGCCGATCATCACGGTCATCCCGTCTTCGATCCCCGCCACCGCGGTGGCCAGATCGGGAATTGTCTTGTCCATGCGTCCTCCTTTGCGGCCCGAACCGCAAGTTTGCTGCCCTGACCTATAAAGGGATCAACCTTCCGTCCATCGATTTTGTGCGATATAGTTCATTTGTTCGCATATCGCACATGAGGGTAGGATGAGCATCAACGAACGCGACATTATGGGCGGGCTGGCCAAAGGGTTGCGCGTGATCGAAACGTTCACGTCCGAGCGTCCGCGCCAGTCCATCATCGAAGTTGCGGCTGCCTCGGGGCTTGATCGGGCGACGGCGCGACGTTGTCTGCTGACGTTGGCGCATCACGACTACGCGGATTATGATGGCAAATTCTTTACCCTGACCCCGCGTATCCTGCGGCTGGGAACGGCCTGCCTTGCAACAATGCCTCTGCCGCAGATCGTTCAGCCGAATCTTGACCGGCTGTCCGAGGACATTGGCGAAAGCTCTTCGGTTTCCGTGCTGGACGGGGCACAGATCGTCTATGTCGCCCGCGCGGCCCAGCGTCGGGTGATGTCGATTGCGCTCATGCCCGGGTCGCGTCTGCCTGCGTGGTGTACCTCGATGGGGCGGGTCATGCTCGCGGCCTTGCCCGAGACGGAACTGGCCCCGGTTCTTGCGCTGGCCCCATTTCCGGCGCGCACCCCGCATACCTTGATAGAGGCGGATCAAATTGTCGCAGAACTGGCCCGCGTCCGCCGTGACGGCTACGCCATCATCGACCAAGAAGTTGAATTGGGTCTGCGCTCGATTGCCGTACCGCTGCTGAATGCGCGGGGCAGGGTAATCGCGGCAGTTAATGTCGGCCTGCCCGCAGCACACGCAAGCAGCGCCGATTTGCGTGAGCATTTTTTGCCGCATCTGCTGAAAATGCAGGGAGAATTGCGGGCATTATTGCATTAGAATCGGGCCTCGTTCGCGATGTGCGAGGGAGGATTCATGAACGCATCCCTCGACGCAGGGGAATCGCATTTGGGTTTGACGGCCTGAGCAGGGCCTCTTGCGTCGGAGGGCAGGATGGATTCTGGAGGGCTGACTCAGTCCCTGAAGCCCGGCCGCCATGCAGATATTTCTCTCCGCCTTTGATGACATCCCTGACCCGCGGGCGGACAACGCGCGCCATGACCTCGGCGAGTTGCTCGTCATCGCCTTCGTCGCGGTGCTCTGCGGAGCGACAACCTGCGCCGGAATGGCCACGTTCGGCCGAGCAAAGGAAAGCTTTTTCAGGGACTTTTTGAACCTGAAGCATGCGATCCCCTCGCATGACACCTTCTCGACCGTGTTTCGCATGCTCGACCCCAAGGCGCTCGACGCGGCCTTCGGCAAGGTGCTGGCCGAGGTGGCGGCGTTGCTGCGCGAGGGGGACGTGATTGCCATTGACGGCAAGGCCCTGCGGGGTGCGCGGGGCAAGTCCGAAAGCGCGCGCACGCGGATGATGGTGTCGGCCTATGCCGCGCGGCTGCGCCTGACCTTGGCCAGCTGTGCGGCCGACAACGTCCTAGCTCGGGAACGAAACGCGGTTTTGGGCGTCAGATCACGGGGCATCCGAGCGATCGGATACCTATTGAATGGTTGCCCAGGCGGGCTCCGCCGTCAAGAAAGTGGTCTCTGCCATAGCAAATATAGGGTCGGCCTGATTGCCGCCCTCACCGTCCTTAAGACGAGATCCTAAATCCCAAGCGAAAGGCCCGAACATTGTCTACGAGGACAGGAAGCTGCCTCCACGGCTCTGCAGAGAGGGGTCCTTCCGCCTGGGCTCGTCCCCTCGAAGAAGGGACGATAGGGTTCACCGGATTTGATGACGGCGTGAATGGTGCGCGCCATCTTTGCGGCGATGGCAGTATAGGCTTTGCGCCGAAGATCCGGATTTTGCCGGTCTTTGGCGATATAACGCTCGAATTTGTCGCGGAAGCTGTTGGCGTTCTGCAGCACCGCCGTTTGCCCTGCCAGCCACAACGTGCGCCGCAATCGGGCATTGCCATATTTGGAGATTTTGCTTCGGCCGCGGAACATTCCGGATTGGACGGTGGCCAGATCCATACCGCAGAACTTCAGGAACTGGCGATGATGGTGGAACCGCCGCAGATCGCCGGTCTCGGCCAAGATGGTCAGCGCATTGATGGGTCCGATCCCTGGAATGGTGCGAAGCAACTGATAATCCGCCCGGTTGCCCAGCAGTTCGACGGCGCGTTCCTCAATGGCATTGCGCTGCCGGATCAGGCTACGTCCCTCACCCAGCATCATGCGGAACATGCGAATGGCATCTGAATCTGGCGAAACGGAAGGCCAGTTGACGCCTTCGCTGTCTCGTAAATATCTGACAACATGAGCGACTTCTCAACCTTGCGCCCGACCACCTCCCAAGCAGACTTGATGAACTCCTCCTTGGTCAGGGCCGAGATCATATGCGGAGAAGGGAACATCTCGAGGAAGGCCAAGAACCAATCGGTACGCGAGCTGCGATGGAAACGGTCGGCTTCTGGAAAGTAGAGCGGCAGGTAGTGAGTCAGGATCCGATGCCAAAGTTCAGTCTTGGCGCGTGATACGGCATCATGGGTCTTGGACAATTCTTGAATGTCGTTCGTGCCGGCAACCATCGGGTCTTGGAAAATCTGCACGGCACCGATCTGCAGCATGTGCAAAATGACCTGGGCATCCTTCGGATCATTCTTGTCCCAGCTGTTGTGCAGGGCCTCCCGTGTGCGGGCGAGGGCGACCGAGGACACCAGCTTCAGGTCGAACCCGGCGACGCCAAGATGATACGTCAGCACACGATGATAATTGCCTGTGGCCTCAAACCCGATCCGGACCGGCAGGCTATAGTCCCGCAAGATCGCGATCAGACGCAAAAAGTCATCAGTGCTGTTCGTGATCGTCAGGCGCCGCCGCCGCGTCTTTCCTGGGACAGAAATCAGCACCTCGTGCCGGTGTTTGGAAATGTCGATGCCTACCAGAACACGGGCATCCGAAGTATGCTCAACCTTGGCCATGGCCGGTCTCCTCTGTGGTGTGGTTCGCAAAACCACCATAGAGACCCGAGACCCGGTTATGGCCGCCTACTGCGCAATTTGGGGGCTGCGCAGGCGGTCATAACCTTCAATCGCACTTCATTCCCAACATGCTATGGCACGGAACTGGACGCCGCGCTTGAGGTCCTCGGGCTGATCGCGCTGAAGGGCAAGGTCGTCACCGGCGATGCGCTGCACTGCAACCGCCGCACGGTCGCGGCGATCAACGCGGGCGGCGGCGACTGGTGCCTGGCGCTGAAGGCGAACCAGGACTCGCTGCTGTCGGACGCCAGGGCATGTCTCGGCAAGGTCAGGAAGGACCACCCCATCGCGGTCACCGAAGACAGCGGTCACGGCCGAAAGGAAACCCGCAGGGCCATTGTCATTCCGGCCAAGGGTCTGGCCGAGCATCATGATTTCCCCGGGCTCAAGGCATTCGGTCAGATCGAGGCGACGCGCGAGATCGACGGTAGGATCTCCTCGGAGGCTCGGATTTTCGCGCTATCCTGGCTCCCCGCGCCGGAAGTCCTGCTGGCCACCGTTCGCGCCCATTGGGCGATCGAGAATGCGCTGCACTGGCAGCTCGACGTATCGTTCCGCGAGGATGCGGCGCGCAACCGCAAGGACAACGGCTCGGCGAACATCGCCATCCTCCGCCGCCGCGCGCTGGACGTCGTCCGGCGAGACACATCGAAGGGCTCGCTCTCCATGAAGCTTCAGAGAGCTGGCTGGGGCGAAGCCTTCCTTTGCAGCATTCTCACGGGGCTGGCAGCCGATTGAGCCAAACGCGATTGCCCTGACCCCTCGACGCACAGGCTTTGAGTATATAACAGGTTAAATCGTGTGATCCTTCGCCCCTTAAGGCGACCCAAAACTTGGACAGCAAGCGGCACTCTGCCTGCCGGCTTATTCCGGTCTGAACAAGTCCCAGCGCATTGATTTTGTGTGATCAACCCTCGGATTCATTCGCTTTGAATTGCAGGGTTTCGTATGCTTTGGCGAGAATCCCTGCAACTTCCAGTCGACGATGAAGCCCCATTTCCGCACCCCTGAGCAGGATGACCTGCTCCGCCCGCGGCCGGTCCATGTGATCGACAAAGGTGCTGATCAGCGGCATGCGCTGCGGCATCACGCCATAACTGGCAAAACTCCTGAAACCGCGCAGCGCCATCGAACCGGAGATCGGGCATATGAAGGCCGACGGTCGTTTCGCGCGTTGCCCGCTGAAAGGGAGGATTGGCGACGCGGTCTTCGCAGTTCTGTGCGCCTGCGATCACAACATCCGCAAGATACTCGCTCATCTCCGGGCGCGCTTTGGTCTCTGTTCCTTGAACTGGTTGCGACGACCGTCTGGGAGGGTAAGCAGACGTTAGGAGGCCTTGGTACTCGCCTGAAACGGTTGTTCAGAGCGGACAAAGTACATCGCGCCTTAGAGCGTCTGATCTGATCATTTTATCCCTCGCGGTCGCCTGAAATCTTCGGCTGTGAGCGTGATGAGGTTCCGCCCGATCAGTCGAAATTCTCTTCGCCGGGGTCACTATGGTGCTTAGAACACTAACCAGCAGGAATTAGTAATGGCACGATTATTGTGCGTAACGCCAGGAAATTTATTCGCATGCCGATCCGTGTCCCGAGACGGTCTTTCGGGGTGTGTTTCGGGTGGATTTTTGGGAGTGCTCGAAGGAGGGATTTCGACCAGGTTGAGCGACCAATCCCGACCAAATAAAATCGCCGTTTTTGTAGTGCAAAACACGGTAAATTCAGGTGTCAATTTGGTGCAAGCCCAGACCATTAGCTGGTATCGCGTCGAGCATTGCACCAAATTGCACCTTTACGCGTCTGGGCCTGCACGCGAATTTCGGCTAAGTTGTTTTTGAGAGGGCGGTTAAACAGGCGGAAATCGGGCGTTCTGGGGGTGGCTTGTCTTGCCCGCTGCCGAACTTTCTAGCGGGATCGGCGCCTCACGCATCCATCCAAACTGCCCTATGTCCTGAGAGGCGCTGTGCGAGGGCCTGGGCGCCGCTCAGAGTATTTGGCTACCTCGGGTCATCTTTACTCCATTCACTCTCTTGTTGCGCCCCTCCGTGGCTCTGAGGTGCCTTGCTGTCCGGCGTCGGGGCCTGCGGGGCAGTTTTTGGTCCCGGCATAAGCCCACTGCATGAGGGGGCGTTGCAGAAATCCAAGCTAGGCCTGCATTCCCCCTTTTCCCGTCGGGTTCAGGCGACGCGCTCAATCGCGGCAGTGCCGAGGGCGTTGAAGCGGTTCATAAAGGCGATGCGGATCTGGATTTCGGCGGTCTGGCGATCGGGATCCCGTGAGACGATCCGCTCGCCTAAGGACTTGAGGCACCGCATCTTCGCCTCGATCCGGCTCCTGACATGATGCCCGTCCATTGCTTCCAAATGGCGGCCCGACGCGCTTGGTTGCGCGCAGGATGTCGTTTCGCGCCTTGGAGGCTGGACACTCCTCCCTCCACAGGCGACCGTTTTTGCGGCTATTGTGGCCACGGCGTGAACAGCACAAAGGTGCTGATCAGTGGCATGCGCCACGGCATCACGCCATTGCTGGCAAAGCTCCTGAAACGGCGCAGCGCCATCGAACCGGAGATCGGGCATATGAAGGCCGACGGTCGTCTCGCGCGCTGCCCGCTGAAAGGGAGGATTGGCGACGCGGTCTTCGCAATTCCCTGCGCCTGCGGTCACAACCTCCGAAAGATACTCGCTTCTCCGGGCGCTTTAGTCTCTATTCCTTGAACTGGTTGCGACGACCATCTGGGAGGCAAACAGACGTCAGGTCGCCTTGGCGCTCGCTTGAAGACGTTGTTCAGAGCGGACTAATAAATTGTCAGCAATTCTTGTAATACGTAAAACCGCAGACCGACATTTAGCCCGAATTATGCAGTGCGCCCCGATGGCGCGTTTCACCAGTGGAGGAAGGATCCACCCAGATAGTTGTCGATAGGTCTGGTAGCTGACGAGCGGCTTTGCATGGTAACGGGCATGCGCCTATTGGATCTGGTGGAGGCTCCGCGCCGCCTGCCCGAAACGGTCCCCATGGCGGCACGCGCAGTTCGACACGCTGCGCCTGCATCTGCTCAAGCTGGCCGCGACCATCGTCGAAAAGAATACCCGGATCATCATCACGCTTCCGGCCTGTTGTCCGCGCAGGCAACTTCTCACCTTGCTGTTCCGCGCCCTCGAGCCACCGCGGCCGGCCTGACGCGAAACGCCCCGCTCATCCAGAAACATCAACCTGCACAACCTTACATGACGTCAGCGGCCCGAACAAAAAACGGCCGCCGAAGTCATTTGCGCGAGTCAAACCAAGCTGGGCCGTGCCACGCCTACACAATGCGAAGCGACAGCCTCGTGAATAGTCGCGGTTAGATCATCAACGCTGTGAGTCGCGCCTGTCGCGGCGACGGGAAGTTTGCGCCGGTTCACGCAACTCGGCCGTACAGAACAGATATATTTCAGAAAGAAGCGATTACAAGTTCCACACATAATCTTGACGCCGTATGCATGACAGCGCAACCTGCTGATGTCCTCAGGATAGTCGGAATCGGAAGGAAACATCGGCGGATAAGGACCGAACTCACCTGCAATCCTCTTGAAGCCTTCGACGATGGTATCGAGATACCTGCGACGATATGTTTCGTAATATTCGGCAATAATAAAGATTTAGCAGGGCTGGACTGAACGGCAGACGCAATAACTAGGAGAGACGATCATGCTTCGACTGTTAGGCTGCACCCTGGCGCTGGTAACAGCGTCAGGGTTTGCAATGGCGCAGACCACGCCAGCGGCCCCCGCCGCATCCGGCGACAAGCCAAACATTCTGGTCATTTTCGGCGATGACATTGGGCAGGGGAATATCTCAGCTTATACCAAAGGCCTGATGGGTTATCAGACGCCTAATATCGACAGCATCGCTAACGAAGGTTTGATTTTTACGGATTACTACGCCGAGCAGAGTTGCACCGCAGGTCGCTCGACCTTTATCACAGGCCAAGCAACCTTGCGCACCGGCCTGTCCAAGGTAGGCCTTCCCGGCGCAAACGCCGGACTGCAGGCTACGGATGCGACTATCGCTTCGGCACTGAAGGATCAAGGTTACGCGACCGGCCAATTCGGCAAAAACCATTTGGGCGACCGCGATGAGTTCCTGCCAACGGCGCATGGGTTTGACGAATTTTTCGGCAACCTTTATCACTTGAATGCCGAGGAAGAGCCCGAGAATCGGAACTATCCGCAGGATGCAGCGTTTCGCGAAAAATTTGGGCCGCGCGGCGTGATCAAATCCTCGGCCGATGGACAAATCGAGGACACTGGTCCTCTGACTCGCAAACGGATGGAAACTGTTGACGACGAAACGTCGGCAGCCGCCATCGACTTCATGAAACGCCAGCATGACGCAGGCAAACCGTTCTTCACCTGGATGAACACGACGCGGATGCACTTCCGCACCCATGTGCGCGACGAACATCGCAGTGCACCGGGCCTGACCGCGCTGACCGAATATGCCGATGGCATGATCGAACATGATAACGTGATCGGCACATTGCTCAAATCGCTTGATGATATGGGCATCGCCGACAACACCATCGTCATCTACACCACTGATAACGGCCCGCACCAGAACTCCTGGCCTGATGCCGGCACCACCCCGTTCCGCAGCGAGAAGAATACGAACTGGGAAGGCGCCTTCCGTGTGCCTGCGATGGTTCGCTGGCCCGGTCACATCGAACCGGGTTCGGTTGCAACCGACATGTTCTCGGGCCTTGATTGGTTCCCGACTCTGATGGCCGCTGTGGGTGATACCGATATAACGCAGCGTCTTCTGGACGGGACCACAATCAACGGCAAGCAGTACAAGAACCATCTGGATGGCTACAACCAACTCGACTACCTGACTGGCAAGTCGGAAAAGGGTGCGCGTGACCGGTTCTTCTATTTCAACGACGACGGCGAAGTTGTCGCTGTGCGCTATGAAAACTGGAAGTTTGTGTTTAAGGAACAGCGTTCGAAAGGCACTCTGAACATCTGGGCAGAGCCCTTCACCTCGCTGCGTGTCCCCAAAATCTTTGATTTGCGCGCCGATCCCTATGAGCGCGCCGATGTGACTTCGAATACCTACTATGACTGGTTGCTTGACCACGCCTACCTGCTGGCTCCGGCACAGATGGTTGTGGGCGAGTTCCTTGCGACTTTCAAGGATTACCCGCCGGCGCAGAAGCCTGACAGTTTCTCGATCGATCAAATCCAGGAAGAACTCAACAAACAACTGAGCAGCATGGCTGCGAACTGATGTGACATTAAAAAGGGCCGACAGCTTGTCGGCCCTTTTTTTATCCCCTTAACGGTTTCCAAGACATCTCACCCGAAAGTTTTCGTCTATGGAGGGATCATGTTTAGCCCAAAGAATACGGTTTTCATGGCAGTCTTTGCGGCCTTGGCTTCGCCAACCCTTGCGGACCCGCTGCCCTCGTGGAACGATGGCGCGACCAAAACGGCGATCATTGATTTCGTCGAAAATGTCACGGACCCTGCCTCGGACAAGTTCTTACCCGAAGAAGATCGCATCGCGACCTTCGATAATGATGGCACGCTTTGGGCCGAACAGCCGCTTTATTTCCAGGGCCTGTTTGCGCTGGATGTCCTGAAGAAAAAGGCGGCGGCTGATCCGTCAATTCTGTCATCCGACGTTTTGAAAGCAGCCAGTTCCGGTGATCTGAAAGGCGTCATGGCTGGTGGAACGGCTGGACTTCTTGAACTGCTGAACGTCTCGCATTCCGGTATGACTGTAGATCAGTTCCAATCCGACGCGCATGAATGGCTGACGACCACGACCCACCCCACTTCGGGGATGCATTACGTGGATATGACATATCAGCCTATGCTTGAATTACTTTCCTATCTGCGGGACGAGGGTTTCTCGACTTATATTGTCTCGGGTGGCGGCATTGATTTTATCCGCGCCATTTCGGACAAAGCCTATGGTATTCCGCCCCAACAGGTTGTTGGGACCGAGGGTACGACGAAATACGAAGAAGTGGATGGCAAGATGGTGCTGATGAAGCACGGCGGCCTGACCTTCTATGACGACAAAGAGGGCAAACCGGTCGGTATTGCCCGCCATATCGGCAAGCGCCCGATATTTGTCGGCGGCAATTCCGACGGCGATTTTGCCATGCTGGAATATGCCACCAGCGGCGATGGACCGGCATTCGGCCTGATCGTCCACCATACCGATGCTGACCGTGAGTTTGCCTATGATCGCGAGGGCCATATCGGCGTTCTGGATCGTGGCCTTGATGAAGCCGCTGCTCGGGGCTGGCATCTGGTCGATATGAAAAACGATTGGGCGCGGATCTGGTCGGTCAACAAATAGGACCGGCCTTGGTCGCGGCTTATCTAAAATCTTGAGGGATGTTCACCAACTCATGGATCAATCGGATATTTCTGCCAAAGAACGGATCGAGGAACTGCGCGCGCGTATGGGTCAGTCGATCATTGGCCAGCGTGCAGTTATCGACC
This sequence comes from Paracoccus aestuariivivens, assembly GCF_009711225.1. Taxonomy (GTDB): domain Bacteria; phylum Pseudomonadota; class Alphaproteobacteria; order Rhodobacterales; family Rhodobacteraceae; genus Paracoccus; species Paracoccus aestuariivivens. Next base: position 1,008,736 of record NZ_WMIE01000001.1, read on the forward strand.
GGTTGATCATCGGTCTTTTGGCCAATGGCAACCTGCTGGTCGAGGGTCTGCCCGGCCTTGCCAAGACCCGCGCGATCAAAGCATTGGCCAAGAACATGGAGGCCAAATTCAGCCGGATCCAGTTTACGCCGGATCTGCTGCCCTCGGACGTGACGGGGACCGAGGTGCTGTACAAATCGGGCGATGAAACCGAGTTCCGTTTCGATCCCGGTCCGATTTTTGCCAATATTGTCCTTGCCGACGAGATCAACCGCGCGCCGGCCAAGGTGCAATCCGCGCTGCTCGAGGCCATGGAGGAACGTCAGGTCACCGTCGCGGGCAAGACCCACAAGATGGAGCCGCTGTTCATGGTCATGGCAACCCAGAACCCCGTCGAACAGGAAGGCACCTACGCCTTGCCCGAGGCGCAGATGGACCGTTTCCTCATGCATGTGAACATCACCTATCCTCCGGTCGAGGACGAGGTCGAGGTGATCCGGTTGGTTCGCGGCGAGGAAATCGCCGCACTCGAGGAGCAGCAAGGCCAGGCGGCCTCGGGTGATCGCCCCGCACCGATTCCGCAAGAGACCGTTTTTGCCGCACGTCGCGAGATTGCCGCGATCCATGCCGCCGATGCTATCGACAAATACATCGCCGATCTGGTCAACGCGACCCGCGTTCCGGCCGAGTTCGGGGATGATCTCAAGCGCTGGATCGAGGTCGGCATTTCGCCGCGTGGCTCGCTTGCGCTGGACAAATGCAGCCGCACCCATGCCTGGATGAGCGGCCGCGATTATGTTGATCCAGAAGATGTGCGGGCCATTCTGCCCGATGTTTTCCGTCACCGGCTAGGACTGACCTTCGAGGCGCAGGGCGAGGGCGTGACGCCCGATCAGGTCACCGCCGAGATCGTGAGGCAGGTCGCGTTGACCTGAACCCGCGATGGAGGACAAAGCCGCCCGCATACGCACCGGAACCGTCACGCCCATTCCCCCACCGGGGCGGGCCGATCCCCGGATCAGCGTCGACCTGTCGCATTTGCGCAGGCTCGAGGCGCAGGCCAAGCGCATCAGTTTCATGCCGCGCCAGCCTTCGGGCAGCGTGTTGAACGGACGCCATGCCTCGCGCTTGCGCGGGCGCGGCCTGAACTTCGAGGAATTGCGCGACTACCTGCCTTCGGACGATATCCGCAGCATCGACTGGAAGGTGACGGCGCGAACAGGCACGCCGCATGTCCGCGTCTATACCGAGGAACGCGACCGCCCGACGTTGATCGTGGTGGATCAGCGCATGTCGATGTTTTTCGGCTCGGTTCTGAACATGAAATCGGTCACTGCTGCGGAATGCGCGGCGTTGGCAGCTTTCCGCATTTTCGATCAGGGCGACAGGGTTGGCGGCATCGTGTTTGGTGACGAAATGCTGGCCGAGATCAGGCCCGCCCGCAGCCGCCACGCCTTGACCGCATTTCTGACCGCGCTGGCCGATGCGAACGGACTTTTGCATGCCGACGCGCCCTCGGTCGAACCCATTGCGATGAACCGCGTGCTGGAATCGGTCGCGCGACTTGCGCCCCGCAATCATCTGGTCCTGATCTTCAGCGATTTCGATATCGTGGACGAAACGACCGAGCGCCTGATTGCTGGCCTGTCGCGTCGAAACGATCTGGTGCTGGGGCTGGTCTCGGATCCTTACTCGGATGATATGCCGCGCGAGCAAAGGATCGTCGTCTCGGACGGTACACTGCAGGCCGAGATCAACACCGGAGATCAGCAAACACACCGGTCGTTGCGCGAGTTTGCCAAAGGCAGGCTGGCCAGCATTCTGGATTGGCAGCGCCGCTTCGGCATTCCGGTTCTGCCGCTCAGTGCTGCGGAAGACAGCGTGGCCCAGATGCGTCATCTGATGGGCATTGCGGGGGCGCGCCGCTGATGGAACCGACCAATGTCGATAATGACAGCCTCATTGGCCTGATCGAGCAACTGACCGATCCGGTCGAGCCGACGCCGATCTCGATGGTGCCGCAGACATGGGGTTGGGCCGTGGTGGCGGCCGTGTTGCTGTTGGCATTGGCCTATGGCTTCTGGCGTTGGCGCAGGCATCGGCGCGCCAACGCTTATCGCCGCGCGGCGCTGGATCTGTTGGCCGAGGCAAAGGATGATCCGGTGCGCATTGCCGAAATCCTGCGGCGCACAGCGCTGGCCGCCTATCCGCGCAGCGATGTCGCGGGACTTGCGGGGCAGAGCTGGCTAGCATTTCTTGATCATCAGGTCGGAGGTCAGGCGTTCGCATCCGGGCCCGGTCAAGTCTTGGCCAGCGCGCCCTATCGCGAAAGCCGTCCCGATCCGGCCCTGACCCATCTGGCCGAGACATGGGTAAGACAGCATCGCAGGGCAGAGGCATGATTTCGCTGGGTTTCCCTTGGGCACTACTGGCGCTGCCTTTGCCCTTGCTGATCTGGTGGCTGGTGCCGCCGCATAAAGAGCAGGTTCCGGCGCTGCGCTTTCCGTTTTTCCGCCGCATCGTCGCGGCAGCAGGAACCGATGCGGCTTCGGGAGCGGTCGTCATGCGGCGCTCGGTTCTGCAGATGGTCAGTGCCGTTCTGGTCTGGTCGCTTCTTGTGGTGGCGATGGCCCGTCCGGAACGGGTCGGTGCTCCGATTGAACAAACCCGCGCTGCACGGGATGTGGTTCTGGCCATCGACATATCGGGTTCGATGGACGCGCATGATTTCAACGCCCCCGACGGCACGGTCGAACAGCGGCTTCAAGGTGTGCGGCAGGTCGTCGATGGCTTCATATCGGGGCGGGACGGCGACCGGATGGCGTTGATCGTCTTTGGCTCGAAAGCCTATGTCCAGTCGCCATTGACCGAGGATTTGCAGACAATCCGTGATCTTCTGTCCCAGACCGAAGTCGGAATGGCTGGCCCCCACACCGCGCTTGGCGACTCGATCGGGCTTGCGATCCGCACATTCGAGGCCAGCGATATCAAACAACGATTGTTGATACTGCTATCGGACGGAACCGATACCGTCAGCCGGATGAGTCCGGTCAACGCAGCCGAGATCGCGCGGGACCGCGGCATCGAGATTTACACCATCGGGATCGGCAACCCCAAGGCAACGGGGGAAGAAAAGGTCGATCTCAAGGCCCTGCAAGACATCGCGCAGCGCACCGGCGGTCAATATTTCTACGCCGAGGACAGCGACGGATTGCACAAGGTTTATGAACGCATCGATGAACTCGCCCCCCGTGAAACCGAGGCGCTGTCCTATCGGCCGCGTCAGGCGTTGGCATGGTTGCCGATGTTGCTGGCCGCACTGATCGGGATCGGCTCGACCGGCTATCTCGCGATGCGTAGAACCAAATCGGGGGCGCGGGCATGACCGATCTGGCGCTTTTCTTCGACCTGTTCCACTTCATCCGGCCTTGGCTGCTGCTGCTGCTGCCTGTTGTCGCGCTGATCTGGTGGTTCGTCCGCCGCCGATTGGTGGGCAACAGATTGCCGGATGCGGCGCTGGCCCCGCATCTCGCGCAAGCATTGACTGTCGGCAATTCACGCGCAGGACGCCTTGTTCCCATCGATGAGGTGGCCTTGGTGCTGATCCTGATCTGTCTGGGCGCGGCGGGTCCGACATGGTCGCGGGTGCCCGATCCCTTTGTCGCCCAAACCGCACCTTTGGTCATCGCGTTAAAGGTGACCGCCTCGATGGAGAACAAGGATCTGGCGCCGTCGCGGCTGGAGCGTTCGAAGCAGAAGATCCGTGATCTTCTGGCTTTGCGGGCGGGTGCACGATCGGCGCTGATCGCCTATTCGGGTTCGGCCCATTCGGTTGTTCCGATGACCGAAGACCCGAACGTATTGCAGCCTTACCTCGAAGGGCTGCAAGTCGATGTGATGCCCGATACCGGCAACAATACCGGTGCGGCGCTTGAGGCTGCACAGGCGATCATGGCAAAGGAAGCCTCTCCAGGGGGGATATTGTTCGTGACCGATGATGTCGCGGGGGCCGATGTCGCTGCGATGGACGCCGTCACCGGCACAAGCGCTGCCGTACTTGCGACATTGCCGGATGGGACGGGTAGCGCCGGAATCGACGCGCTGAACATCCCCGTCCAGCAGGTCACTGTTGATGACGCGGATATCGTCGCGCTGGATCGCCAGTTGAACGCCGCATATCGACGGGCTTTGGCCGAGGATGGCGACCAGCCTTGGGATGATCGTGGCTGGCTGTTCGCTTGGCTCGCTGCCCTGTTCGGGCTTAGCTGGTTCCGCCGTGGCTGGACGATGCGTTGGGGCGCGGCTGTCGTGCTGGCGGCGATGATCCTGCCCTATCATGCTCGCGCGGAAGGGGTGACGGACTGGTTCCTGACCGCCGACCAGCAGGGCCAGATCGCCTATAACAACAGGCATTTCGATCGTGCTGGCGAGCTGTTTCTGGAGCCGATGCACAAGGCTTACGCCCTTTACCGCGATGGCAATTATGAATCCGTCGTCGAGGTTCTGGCCGGAATCGAAACGCCGGATGCAAGCTTTCTGGCGGGCATGGCCCATCTGAAGAATCGCAATTATCGCGACGCCATCGAAGATTTCCAGACCACGCTGGATCGCGACAAGGACTTTCCCGGCGCGGCAAAAAATCTGGATCTGTCTAAGAAGATCCTCGATTTTGTGGAAACCACCCGTGAGCAGTCCGATACCGGCGAAGGCGAGGGCGAGGGTGCGGACGAGGTCGTGTTCGACAACAAGGACGCGAGGGGCTCGGACACCCAGATCGAAGGCCGCGATGAAGGTCCGCATCTGCTGACCGCGGATCAATGGATGAATACGGTCGACACGAATACGAGCGACTTTCTAAGGCAGAGATTTGCGATTGAGGCGGCCAGAAAATGAAGTGGGCACTCGTCCTGATCCTTGGCTTGTTCGCCTTGCCACTTGCGGCGCAGGAAGCGGCCACCCCGATCATCGAAGCACAGCTTGAACAGGCCGAGGTCGTTCCCGGTCAGACGGTGACGCTTCGTCTGAACATTCTGGTGCCGACATGGATGCCAACACCGCCCGAGCTTCCCAGTTTCGAAGGGCCGAACCTGCGCGTCAGGCTGCCGCCACAAAAAACGACCGCCATCAGCCGTCAGGTCAATGGCGAGACATGGTCGGGTATCTCGCGGCGTTACCTGCTAACGCCGATGGTTCCGGGACAGTTCATCCTGTCTCCGCAAGAGGTCGGGATCACCTATGTCGGGACTGACGGTCAGACCCCCGTCACCGTGGCGGCTCAGACCGAGGAAATGACCCTGACCGGCAATCTGCCGAAAGGGGCCGAAGGGTTGGATCCGTTTATCGCGGCCAATGCGCTGGAACTGACGCAGGATCTGTCCGGCCCGACCACGGATCTTGCGCCGGGGACAAGTGTTACCCGCACCGTGACCGCCAAGATCGAGGGGACGTCGCCGATCGTTCTTCCCGAGCTGACCACGCAATTCGATCTGCCCGCGATCCGGACTTATCCGGCCTCACCTGAAATTACCGAATCTGACGGCGCCGACACGCTATCGGGAACCAGAGTTGAAACCGAGACCCTGATGGCGGTCGGGGGCGGACAGGGCAGCGTTCCTCCTGTCAGCATCGATTGGTTCAATCTCAAGACCGGAAAGGTCGAGACGGCCACCGTGCCGGGTTTCGACATCTCGGTAACCGGTCCACCCGCTAAATCCGCTCAACCGAAACGGGCAATCGGCTGGAAACTGATCGCGATCGGTCTTGTTCTGGCGCTGGTTCTACTGGCGGTTCTGCGGTGGTCATTGCCACGCGCGCGCCGGATCGTTCATGCTCGAAAGCAGCACTATCTGGCCAGCGAGGCTTATGCCCGCAAGTCACTGCTCGCGGCGATCTCGCAGAAGAACTATCCGCTGGCCACGAAATGGTTGGCGATCTGGCGCGCGCGACTACCACGCGGCGAGACGAGCGCTTCAGAGCAGGTCTCCAGCAGTTTTGCGCGGATCGGAGCCACGATCTATCGTTCGGCTTCGAATTCGGACAGCGAAGCGGCGTGGCTGGATCTTGCCCGTGCCGTCAGGGAAACGCCCACCCAAACAAAACAGGCGACCAAGGTGCTGCCGCAACTCAATCCGGGGCATCACAGCTAGCACATTCTGCGCGGCTGGGGGATCGTGCCCCAGAACTCGCCTTCCTCACGCCCCGACTAATTCAGCGGCCTGCTAGAGCGTGTCGCGGGCTTTGAGATTGAAGATTTAACGAACCCGCTGCTGCGGGAGAGGCGTCTTTTTTTGGGGGGTGTGGTCTCCTGATGGGAAGGTTTGGTTGCTCAAGACCAACCTTCTCATCAGGAGACCATCCCATGGCTGATGCCACGACTGCGGTAAGCCCGCTGCGACGCCGCATGATCGACGACATGACGCTTCGCAACCTGTCGTCAACCACGCAGCGAACCGACGTTCATGCCGTCACGAAGTTCAGCCGGTATTTTGGCCGCCAGATCAGTTGGGGCTGGAGGACGTCCGGGCCTTCCAAGTCTACCTTGTATCGCAGGGCATTTCCTAGCCGGCGCTGAACCAGACGGTCTGCGCCCTGCGCTTTTTCTATGGGGTGACGCTGAACCGAGCGGAGATCCCGGAACGCATCGCCCATGCGCGCACGCCGCGCAAGCTGCCTGCGATCGTGAGCGCCGACGAGGTCGTGCGTTTCCTCGAGGCGGTACCGTCTCTGAAGGCGCGTGCGGCGCTGGCCACGGCTTATGCTGCGGGCCTGCGCGCCTCGGAAGCGGCCAGTCTGAAGGTCACGGATATCGAGAGCGATCGCATGGTGATCCAGATCCGCCACGGCAAGGGCGTGAAGGACCGGACCGTCATGCTCTCGCCACAGCTTCTCTGCATCCTGCGGAGCTACTGGCGTCTGGCTCGACCAACGGATTGGCTGTTTCCCGGGCGTGACGACAAACCGATAGACGTGCAGGTGCTGCATTCCGCTTATCGTTCCGCGACCAAGGCGGCAGGGCTGACCAAGAAGGTCAGCGTGCATACCTTGCGGCACAGTTTCGCGACCCCATTTGCTAGAAAGCGGCGTTGACATCCGCATCATCCAGGTGCTGCTCGGGCACAGTTCTCTATCGACCGCCGCACGTTATACGCAGGTTGCCACGACAACGATCGCGAAGACACAGAGCCCGCTCGACTGCCCGAGCCTGGAGGTGGTACCGCCCGGCTGATGGCCGGCGTCATGCGTTCGTCGTTGGAGGTGGCGGATATCTTCCGCCGCCATGGCTCAGCCTATGTTCAGGCGCATGTCGGCCATCTCGGCCGAGTAGAACGCCGCGTGATGAGCGCAATCGCACTGTGCCGGACCGCGGCGCTCGGCGGCCATGTCGAAGGCTGTCGGACCTGCGGCACGATCCGTGTCGCCTATAATTCCTGCCGCAACCGGCATTGCCCCAAATGCCAAGGTGAGCCAATGGAACGCCACTGGTCCGAGAGACATTGGCGAACGCGGCTCGTGACTGGCTGGCCGCGCGGGCAGGCGACCTGCTGCCCGTCCCCTATTTCCATGTGGTCTTCACGCTGCCGCCAGAGATCGCGGCCATCGCCTTCCAGAGCAAGGCAGCCATCTACGGCATCCTGTTCAAGTCCGCCGCCGAGACCCTGCGCATCATTGCCGCCGATCCAAAACATCTCGGCGCCGGGATCGGCCTGATCGCGGTGCTGCACAGTTGGGGTCAGGCCCTTAGCTATCATCCTCATCTCCACTGCATCGTGCAGGGCGGCGGACCATCGCCCGATGGCACGCGCTGGATTGCCTGCCGTCCGAACTTCTTTCTTCCGGTCCGCGTCCTGTCGCGGCTGTTCCGGCGGCTGTTTCTGCAGGCGTTGCGCGTCGCCCCGGCGGCGAAGACGGCAAGAGCCGTTTCGCATCCATGTCCCTGCTGCGATCGCCCGATGGTCAGACTCTCTGTCTGACATCACGGCCAGGCACCACCCCGGGGACCATTCTGGAACGACAGTTCATGAACCTCCAAGACAGACCATCGCCGCACGACCCGCAACCGATCCGCAAAAAGACCGCCCCCAGAGCCGGTACGCTCGTGACACGGTTGTGCCGGCGCCAGAAGTCCCGACAGGTAATCCGCCCCCAGACCGGCTCGTGGTGGCGGCTTCCACGGGCCGATGCCGGACCCGGCAGAACCAGGGCCGCTACCCTTCACCGCCGCATCCTCCTGCTCGCCCGACATCCCGGGCCAGCGCAAAAACCACAATCCCCATAGCGCCAAACCGGCCTGCGGCTTCGTTCAATCCGGCTTCAATGAGGTCGCGCGCGGTGCCAAAACCCACGCGACCCTCGGCGCGACCTCACAGAACCCTCCAGATTCCCGAAACGGCCATTCCGTGATTCCCTTGTGCTGCGGCAGATATGGGGAGGCAAATGGGCAATCCGCATCCAATGGAGCTTCGCACAGGGGTCATGGCCTTCGTGGATGAGGGCCACCGCCACCGCGAGATCGGCGCATTGGCCGCGAGACGGCAAGGCAATGGCGGAGGACACGGCAAACTGACGGGGGTGAGCGTTTGGCTCAAGGCTCGCGTCACGACCAAAGGCGAGATCACGCTCGATGAATTGGTGGACGATCTCGTCGAAACGCATGGCATCGCAGTTCACCGTGCAACGGTCTGGCGCATGCTGTGCGGGCTCGGGCTGACACACAAAAAAAACCCTGCAGGCGCTTGAACAGAAGCGCAAGGACGTCGCCAACCTGCGCCATGTCTGGATCGCGAAACGCCAGCCTTTCATGGCCAACCATCTGGTCCGGCGGGCTTTCATTGATGAAACAAGCATCAAGACAAACATGGCCGAGACGACCGGCTGGGTGCCCTGCGGTCAACGCCTCGTCGATCACGCACCGTTCGGCCATTGGCGCACCCAAACCTTCGTCGCCGCCCTGCGCGATGACCGATTGGACGCGCCCTGAGTGATTGATCGGGCGATGAACGTCGAGATGTTCGACCTCTACATCAAGACCCAACTGGTTCCCACGCTTCGGGTCGAGGACGTTGTTATCCTAGACAACCTCTCCAGCCACAAGAGTCCTGCCGCGGCGGCTGCCCTGCGTGATATCACTGCCTGGTTCCTGTACTTGCCGCCCTACCGTCCTGATCTGAACCCGATCGAAATGGTATTCTCAAAGCTAAAGGCGTTGATCAGAAAGGCCGCCGCCCGTACCTACAATCAATTCTGGGCAGCGGTCGGTCAGGTCCGCGACCTCGTCTCTGACGAGGAGTGCTACAACTACTTTAAAGCTGCAGGATATGAGGCCAATTGACCACAACACGCTCTAGTGCGCGATCATGCCTTTGACGAAGATCTCACGACCTTCGTCAAACGTACGGGGTATGAACCCGACTGTCAGCAACATGTTTTCGTCGGGTGAGTTTACTGGGTCTGTGGGCGCAGTTCCAGCAATGTCGGATTGTCTGGGTTGCTCTGCAGGGCCTGATCCAGAAGCTTGCGCCCCGCAGACTTGCCGTTCACGCCAATTTCTAGCCGCACCAGCACAGACCACGCTTCAATCCTCTGCGGATCAAGCTGGACAGTCTCGCGGAAGGCATTGATTGCAGCGGGGTAGTTTCGCGTTACCATCGCAATACCGCCCATCACCATATGGGTCTCGGGGAAATCCAGACGGTTACCCAGCGATTTCTGCCATTCGGCCATCGCACTTCGTAGATTTGCAGTCGCTTGCTGGGGAAGTTGACCAAGCGGCGCGCTGAGCAGTTCCTGCGCGGCAGCCATACGAACCAACCTGATCGGGTCGGTTGTCAGCTTGATCAGGTTATCTACACGCGCTTGCGGATTTCCTGCCCTTTGCAGACGCGCCGCCGAGGCACGGATCAACGGGCTATCGTCGGAAAGCATTGGCGTGGTTTCCTGAACGGTCTTTTCATCGGCGGCGGCTTGCATCAGGAACAGCGAAGTCGCCCGCACCAGATCCGCCTGACTTTCATCTTTCGCGATGGCCAGAAGGTTGCTGAGTGCCCCGGCCGGATCCTGTGCCGCCTGTGCAAAGGTGGTCCCGAAATGCGGTCCGCGATGGGTTGAGTTCGGATACCATTCCTCGATCTTTGCCGCCGCCCATTCCGGAGTCTGGTCCTTGTGGCAGGTGGTGCAGGCATCGGGCGCACCGGTTTGCGCCGACAGATCAGGGCGCGGGATGCGGAAGCTGTGATCTGCCCGCTCGTCATTGCCCATGTAGGTCTGTTCGACCATGTGGCAGTTCTTGCACTGGGCGCCCTCGGAACCTTCCTTGTGGAAGTGATGGGCGGCGGTGTCGAACTCCTTGAGCGGCAGGCTGGGAAAATCGGGATTGCCGGCCGGAGAATGGCATTGTGTGCAGACGGTGTTGCCCTCGGCGACCCGCTCGCCGGTGTGCGGGTCGTGGCAGTTCATGCAGCTGACGCCCTTGGCATACATTTTCGACTGCAGGAACGAGCCGTATTCATAATCCTCTTCGCGGATCTGTCCGTCGGCGTGGTACAGATCGGGCGTCAGCAGGGACAACCGGTAATTGTCGTGATAGGCCGTGCCGGGCAGCGGATTGCCTTCGTTGAAAGCCTCGCGGCGGGAATGGCATCCGGCGCATTGTTGAACCCATTTTTCCGCCCCGCCTTGGGTCGGCATGGTGAAGCCATAGGCATCAAGGCCAGAAATCGTCAGCGGCTGCTTGTCTTTCGCCCAATCGCGATGTTTCGAGCCCGGACCGTGACAGGCCTCGCAGCCGACACCGATCTCGACCTGGGTAGACTGGTAGCTGCGGGTTTGCGGGTTGTAGTTTTTCTCGAATCCGGTCGAGTGGCATTCGGCGCAGCGTGCGTTCCAGTTCTTGTACGGTCCGCTCCAATGCATCCCGTCCGTTGGAGGCAACAGCGAATCCGGATAAAGGTGGAACCATTCCTTCTTGTCCACGTCCCAAACCACGTCGAAGCTTTGTAGCTTTCCGGGCGCGGTTTCGAACAGGTATTGCTGCAGCGGCTTGATGCCCACCACCGAATGGACGTTGTAATCCTGGGTCACGCCGTCCATTTCGGTGACCTTGGCGTGAAAGCCTTTTTCGTCCTTCGAGAATTTCACGTCCATGCCGTTGCCGTGAAACTCGGTGTTGTTGAAGTCCGCGACCACGGTCGAATCCGACGGTTCGGTCCATGCCAGACCGTGATCCGATGTCTTCCATGCCTCGGTCTCGTCAACATGGCAGGAGGCGCATTGGGCCGAGCCGATATAGTCAGGAACCTCCTGAGCCGACGCAGTCATGGCGAGGCAGGACAGAAGCAATGCGGTCAGGGCGGTTTTCACGGTATCTGGCACTCTCTGAAAGGAAGTAGGGCTGGTTCGTGAATGGACGGGGCCGTCCAGAGACAATTTCACGGTCAGCGGCAAAAGTCGCAAGCGGAGAGTGGATTTTTTTCGGTCTGGCTGGCTGTTACGTCTGGTTACTTGCGGGATTCCGTGGTTTCGCGCACCATAAGTCTCGGCGTGATCATCGTGCAGGTGGCGATGCTTTCCCCAGCGATTCGCTGCAGAATAAGCTGTGCGGCCTTGCGACCTATCTCGCGCTTGGGCTGACGGACTGTCGTCAGGGCGGGGGCCAGATACGAGGCAAGGTCAATATCGTCAAAACCGACAATCGACACATCGCGTGGCACGATGTAGCCCGCGCGTTGAAGGGTCGCCATAAAGGCGCAGGCCATCTCGTCCGAAAAGGCGAAGATACCGCTTGGCCGGTCGAGAGGGGGCCGATCCATCCAGACTTTTGCTGCCGCCTGACCGGATGACAGGGTGAAATCACCGTCAAACAGCGTGATGCGGGCCGTGCCTGCGGCATCCTTTGCTCCCTCAAGTCGGGAGAGGTGCAATACATTTCGGGGCGGGCCGCCGATCAGGCCGATATGATCGTGTCCAAGATCCCGCAGGTGCCGGATCGCTAGCACTCCGCCTTCGCGATTGTCCAGCACGATCCGGGGGACGTCCGTGCCTTCGATCCATTCGCAGGCGGTCACGATGGGGGGCAGGTCGGCTTGCTCGGCGGGCGTGGGCAGCGCGACCATCCCGTCCAGCAAAATGACCCCGTCACTGCGCGAGGGGTCAAGAAAGCGCTGCAATGCGGTGTGTCGGCCTTTGTCCTCGAGCGTGTCGGCAACAAGCAGGTCATATCCCGCGCGCGCCAATTCATGGCCCATCCCGTCCAGAATCTTGGCGAAGAACGGATTGCTCAGATTGGGAACCAAAGCGACGACGCTGCCGGTGCGTTGCTTACGCAGGTTTCGCGCGGCATGGTTCATCCGGTAGCCGGTGGCTTCGACGGCCTGTAAAACCGTGGTGCGCGTGCTCTCGGCGACCAGATCGGGATTCGACAGCACCCGGCTGACGGTCGCAGCCGAAACTCCGGCGTGACGCGCCACGTCTGACAGCTTTACTCGGGCGGCAAGTCTTTCCATTCGCGCAGATTATGCCAGCGGACGGCGTCGCAGCAAGCGGCGAAAGAAGTTCTTGCAATCGATTTCAGTCCAGTGCAGCTTGGCTGGAGGAGTGAGGACCATCATGCAAACGATCAAAGGGCCTGCGCTGTTTTTGGCGCAGTTCATCGGTGCTGACGCGCCATTTGACAGCTGGGATTCGATCACACGCTGGGCTGCGGATTGTGGCTATAAGGGTGTGCAGGTTCCGACCAATGACCCGCGCATCCTTGACTTGGAGCGGGCGGTAGATTCGCAGACATACCGGGACGAATTCCTCGGCATCGCGCGTCAGAACGGCGTCGAAGTGACCGAGCTTTCGACCCATTTGCAAGGTCAGCTTGTCGCCGTTCATCCGGCCTACGATGCGGGCTTCGATGCTTTTGCCCCCGAGGCGTTGCGCGGCAATCCCAAGGCGCGGCAGGAATGGGCGGTCGATCAGGTTGGCAAAGCGATCCGCGTTAGCCGCCTTCTTGGCCTGAATGCGATGGCGACATTCTCTGGCGCTTTGGCTTGGCCCTATCTGTATCCTTGGCCGCAGCGTGCGCCCGGACTGGTCGAGGCAGCCTTTGACACGCTGGCTTCGCGTTGGCGGCCTTTGCTGGATCTGGCCGAGGAAAATGGCATCGACATCTGCTACGAGATCCATCCCGGCGAGGATCTGCATGACGGCGTGACTTACGAGATGTTCTTGCAGCGCGTCGGCAATCACGCACGGGCGAACATGCTGTATGATCCCTCGCATTATGTCCTGCAACAGATTGATTATCTGCAGAATATCGACATCTACCATGACCGCATCCGCATGTTCCATGTCAAGGATGCCGAGTTCCGTCCGAATGGCCGGCAAGGCGTTTATGGCGGCTATCAATCATGGGTCGACCGTGCCGGACGGTTCCGTAGCCTTGGCGATGGGCAAGTGGATTTTGGCGCGGTTTTCTCGAAGCTGACCCAATACGGTTTCGACGGTTGGGCAGTTGTGGAATGGGAATGCGCGCTGAAGCACCCCGAGGACGGCGCACGTGAGGGTGCCAGCTTCGTGCGTGACCACATTATCCGCGTGACCCCTCATGCATTTGACGACTTCGCGGCCAGTTCTGTGGACCCTGCCGCCATCAACAAGGCGCTTGGACTATGAAACCGATCAGACTGGGCATGGTGGGTGGCGGCAGCGGTGCTTTTATCGGTGCAATTCACCGGATCGCCGCGCGGATGGATGGGCAGTTCCAACTGGTCGCGGGCGCGTTAAGCAGCAATCCCGAGCGGGCCGCTTCAAGCGCAGCCGACCTGGGAATCCGCGGTTATGACAGTTTTGCCGAGATGGCCCGCGCGGAAGCCGCCCGCGAGGACGGGGTCGAGGCCGTTGCCATCGTTACACCGAACCACATGCATGCCGCGCCCTCGGTCGCGTTCCTGAATGCAGGTATCCATGTCATCTGTGACAAGCCCTTGGCCGCGACGACGGAACAGGCATGTCAGATTGCCGAGGCGGTTCGCGCCAGCACGGCGCGTTTCTTCCTGACGCATAATTACTCGGCCCTGCCCCTTGTCCGCGAGGCGCGCGCGTTGGTGGCTGAAGGGGCCTTGGGGAAAATCCGTCTGGTCCATGCGGAATATCTGCAAGGGTGGCTGTCCGACGAGACCCATAACAAGCAGGCCGATTGGCGTACCGATCCCGCTCAGGCGGGGGCGGGGGCGCTTGGCGATATCGGGACGCATGCGTGGCAATTGGCCGAGTTCGTGACGAGCCAGACCCCCAGCCACCTTTCCGCCGAACTGTCCAGCATGGTGCCGGGGCGACCGATCGACGACGATGCGCGGGTTTCTCTGCGCTATGCCTCGGGTGCCAAGGGCGGCATCTGGGCCAGTCAGGTCGCGACTGGTCAGGAAAACGGACTGTCGCTGCGGCTGTTCGGCGATAGGGGCGCTCTGGAATGGCGGCTGCAAGACAGTGAACGGCTGGTCCTTACCCCCAAGGATGGACCTGCGCAGATCCTGACGCGGGCGCAGGATCGCTCGGGCTCGTTCCGAACGCCTCCCGGTCATCCCGAGGGATATCTCGAAGGTTTTGCCAACCTGTACAAAGATATCGCGGGCATAATCCGAGGCGACGACAGCCTGACCGGACGGGTTCCGGGGCTGGCGGCAGGGTTGTCGGGAATGGCATTCATCTCGGCCGCGCAAGCCTCGTCCCGACGTGACGGCGCTTGGACTTCGGTCGCGCCATGACAGTTCTTGCGCTGCGCAATGTCTCGAAAAGCTTCGGCCCGATCGAGGTATTGCACGGCGTCGATCTGGCGCTTGAGCCGGGCGAGGTCCATGCGCTGATCGGCGAAAATGGCGCGGGCAAGTCCACCATCATGAAGATCCTTGGCGGGTTTCTGGATCCGACGCAGGGCGATATACTTCTGGACGGACAGCCCCACCGCTTTTCCAGCGGCCCACAGGCCGAGGCGACCGGCATCGTCGTCATCCATCAGGAATTCAATCTGGCCGCTGACCTGTCCGTGGCTGCGAATGTCTTCCTTGGGCGCGAAAGGGGCGGTTTCCGGCTGGATCATGCCTCGATGCGGACCGAAACTGTGGCGCTGCTGGATCGCCTGCACAGCCCGATCGACTCCGATGCCTTGATCCGCGACCTTTCGGTGCCGGACCGGCAAATGGTCGAGATCGCCAAGGCCCTGTCCCGCAAGGCGCGCGTGCTGATCATGGACGAGCCAAGCGCCGTGTTGACCCATCGCGAGGTCGGAACGCTGTACGAGCAGATCGACCGACTGCGCGGCGAGGGCGTCGCGATCCTGTATTGCTCGCACCGTCTGGACGAAGTCGCGCATCTGGCCGACCGGATCACTGTGCTGCGGGATGGTCGGGTCGTTCGCCAAGCCTTGCGGGGCGAGCTGGACGAAAACGGCATGGCCGCAGCGATGGTCGGCCGCGAGTTGCAGGATTTTTACCCTGAAAAGGGTACGCCTGATGATACCATCGCGCTGGAGGCGGTGGGACTGAACGTCCCCAGCGAAGTTCACGATGTCTCGTTCACGCTCAGGCAGGGCGAGGTTCTGGGGATCGCGGGTCTGGTTGGCTCGGGGCGTACCGAACTGGCCGAGGGGCTGGTCGGATTGCGGTCTGCTACGGGGGAAATCCGGCTGAACGGGCATCTTGTGACGATCCGCAGCCTGCGCGACGCCTTTGCTGTCGGCCTTGCCTATCTGACCGAAGATCGCAAGGAAGCCGGTCTATTGCTGGACAAGCCATTACGCGAAAATCTGACATTGGCGACGCTTGAGCGTTTTGGAAAACTTCGGCTGGATATCAAGGCCGAGGAATCCGCACTGGATCATGCAACGCAGGAATTCGACATTCGCGCGCCGCGTCGCGACATGCCCGCAGGCAAACTTTCGGGCGGAAACCAGCAGAAACTGCTGCTGGCCAAGACCATGCTGCCCGATCCGCGCATCATCATCATCGACGAACCGACCCGTGGCATCGATGTCGGCACCAAGCGCCAGATCTACGCCTTTATCCGCAAACTCGTGGACGAAGGGCGTAGCATCATCGTTATCAGCAGCGAAATGACCGAGGTCATTGGCCTGTCGAACCGCGTGCTGGTCATGCGCGAAGGACATATTGCGGGCGAGTTGTCCGGAGCGCGATTGACCGAAGAAAACATCGTGCGCCTTGCCATGGGCGTCAGCAGCGAGGCCGCATGAAACGACTGGACTTGCACACCCTTGGCCCGATTGTCGCGCTGATCGCCTTGGTTATTCTGGGCGCGATGCTAAATTCCTCGTTCCTTGCGCCGGCGAATATCACGAACGTGCTTG
Organism: Paracoccus aestuariivivens; assembly: GCF_009711225.1. GTDB lineage: Bacteria > Pseudomonadota > Alphaproteobacteria > Rhodobacterales > Rhodobacteraceae > Paracoccus > Paracoccus aestuariivivens. The sequence continues at coordinate 1,025,054 of NZ_WMIE01000001.1, forward strand.
CCCGTTCGGCCTTCATCGGGATGATCGCGGTCGGAATGACCTTTGTGATCACAGCAGGCGGTTTGGATCTTTCGGTCGGCTCGATGGCGGCATTCCTCGCAGGGGTGGCGATCATCGCGATGAACGCGGCGCTGCCCTCGCTTGGGGCCAATTGGGGCACGATCATACTTGGCATGATCGTCGCGATCATTGGCGGGCTAAGCGCAGGTTGGCTTAACGGTGCGCTGATCACCAAAGCGAGGATCGAGCCGTTCATCGTGACATTGGGCACGATGGGGATTTTCCGGTCGCTGGTGACATGGCTTGCGGATGGCGGGACCCTTAGCCTGCAATCCGAACTGCGGACACTGTACAGGCCGGTCTATTACGGTGGTTTTGGCTGGATCACATGGCCGATCATCACTTTTGCCGTGGTTGCGATCATCGGCGAATGGATGATGCGCCATTCGCGGTTCGGCCGCCATGTCGAGGCTATCGGCTCGAACGAACGGGTCGCGCGCTATTCCGCGATCGACGTGAACCGGGTCAAGCTGATGACCTATGTTCTGCTGGGGCTGCTGGTCGGGTTGGCGGTCGTGCTTTACGTTCCGCGTCTTGGTTCGGCCTCGGGCTCGACCGGAGTTCTTTGGGAACTGGAAGCAATCGCTGCCGTGATTATTGGCGGCACGGCCCTGAAGGGGGGGACGGGACGCGTGTGGGGCACCGTGGTCGGTGTCCTGATATTGTCGCTGATCGACAATATCCTGAATTTGGCCGATCTGGTCAGCCCCTATCTGAACGGGGCGATACAGGGGGTCATCATCGTTCTTGCTGTCGTCTTGCAGCGGGAGAAAAGCACCGCCGACGAGCGGTAATCCTGGGGAGGAGAGGAAGATGAAGCGCAGAAACCTGATGAAGGGCGCGGCCCTAATCATGACCTTGGGCATGACGGTTGGCGGGGCCGTCGCGCAGGAAGCTGAGAAAAAGATCATCGGCGTCTCGATCCCGTCGGCCACGCATGGCTTTATGGGCGGGCTGAACTGGCACGCGCAGGACACCATCGCGCGGCTGGGCAAGGCCTATCCTAACCTCGAATTCGTGCTGGCGACGGCGGGGGATGCGGCCAAGCAGGTCAACGATATCGAGGATATGATGGCCACCCGCAATATCGACGGGCTGGTCGTGCTGCCATTCGAATCCGAGCCGCTGACGGCTCCGGTCAAAGCGGTCAAGGACGCGGGCAAGTTCGTCACCGTCGTGGATCGCGGCCTGTCGGAAGACGGTATCGAAGATCTTTATGTTGCCGGTGACAACACGGCCTTTGGTCGCGTCGCGGGTGAGTATTTCAAAGGTAATCTCGCAGCCGGCAGCAAGATTGTCGTCTTGCGCGGCATCCCGACGACGCTGGACAACGAGCGGGTCGAGGCGTTCCAGAAGGCGCTGGAAGGCTCGGATGTCGAGATCCTCGACATGCAGCACGGCAACTGGAACCGTGACGATGCCTTTACCGTCATGCAGGATTACCTGTCGAAATATCCCAAGATCGACGCGGTCTGGGCCGCCGATGACGACATGGCGATCGGCGTGCTGGAGGCCATTTCGGCCGCGAACCGCAATGACGAGATGTGGGTGATCGGCGGTGCCGGGATGAAGGAAATCGTCAAGCGCATCATGGATGGTGACAAACAGCTTCCGGTGAACGTGACCTATCCTCCGGCACTGATTTCCTCGGCGATCGAGATGACCGCGCTGAACTTCGTTTCGAAAGCGCCGATGACGGGGCGGTTCATCATTGGCTCGCAACTGATCACGCCGGAAAACGCTGAGCAGTTCTATTATCCCGACAGCCCGTTCTAAATTCGGGTAAGCGATGACCAGAACCCTGTCCGCCACGCGGGCAGGGTTTTTCATTCTGGCCTCTTGCCGTTTCCCGACCAGCCCATATCCTGCCGCTATTCCGCGCCGGATTGGCGCAAGTGGGACGCAAAGATGCCATTTCTTCTGCTGCTTGAACAAAATCCGCTGTTGTTCTTCTCGATCCTGTTATTCGGCTTGATCATCTTTTTTGAGCTTGGCGTCAGGATCGGCCGCAACCGCCGCAAGGAGATCGGCGAGGGCTCGGATGAAGGCGCGACTTTGGTTGTCGGCAGCGTGCTTGGTCTTCTGGCTTTTGTCTTGGCGCTGAACCTGTCCAACGCTTCATCGCGGCAGGAAAACCGGATGCATTCCGGCCTTGACGAGGTCAACGCGATTGGCACCGCCCTGATGCAGGCGCAGGCTGTTGGTGGTGATGAATCCGGCCCGATTGTCGCGCATCTGAAGAAGTATCTTGAGCTTCGCTATCGCTATATCCGCGCCGAACCGCATTCGCCCGAAATCGCCATCACGACCGACGAGTCCAACCAGCTTCAGAACGAGATCTGGGCATTGCTGGAAAAGCGGGTCTCCGAGAACCCGACACCTGCCGTGACTTCACTGATGAATGCGCTGAACAATGCATTCGATGCAACGACGGCCCTGCGGTTGATGATGGAATACCGAATCCCGATGCAGCTGATCTGGCTGCTTTTGCTGATGAGCCTGCTGGGCTCTGGCACGGTCGGCTACCAGTTCGGGCTGACAGGGCGCAAGGGACGCTTGCCTGCGATCATGCTGACGGTTCTGTGGTGTACGGTCGTGACCGCGATCATCGATATCGGCTCGGGCCGGATCTGGACGTTCCGTACGGATGCACGGGTCTATGAATGGGCGCTGGACGGCTACGGAATCCCGCGTCCACCTGTGGCCGAGTGAACCTATCGGTCCTTCGACGCCAGCCAATCGATGATGATCCCGCGCAGGCGCTCACCCGAGAATGACGGGAAATGCCCTCCGTGGACCACACGCACCGGCAGTTTCAGCAGGCGCTGCATCGAGGCGATGTATGCTGCGGCATCCGAGTGATAGGTGTCTTCGATCAGCGGGCCGTCATAGACGATATCTCCCGAGATCAGGACGCCGGTCGCCGCTTCCCACAAGGCGATGCCTCCGGGGGAATGGCCGGGTGTGTGGATGATCTCGAAGCTGCGGTCGCCCAGATCTATCCTATCACCGTCCTCAAGCAGGCGTGTGGCGGGGGCCGATGTGACCGCGTAACTGGTCGAAAGATAGGGCTCTGGCGGCAGAGCCGTGAAAATCTCGTCTGTGACATAAGGATCGGCCAAGGTTGCGGCGCGGGTCGGATTGGCCAGAATTTCCGCCTCTGCCCTGTGGCATAGGCGGCAATCGAATTCGTGGTGGCAGCCGATATGGTCGAAATGGGTGTGGCTTGCCACCGCGCCCAGCGGCCGCCCACTGACCAGAGGCACCCATTCCCGCAGCGAAACGACCCCCATGCCGCTATCGACCAGCATGTCACGGTCCCGTCCACGCACATGCCAGATGTTGCAGCGATAGAATTCGTGGATATGTGGCTCGTCTATCCATGTGATGTCATCCCCGACCCGACGCAGGCGATACCAGTCCTGAGGGGGAACACGCTTCACGCAGCGACCTCGTCGCGCAGGATGACGGCGTTGGTTGCGAACAGTTCAACATTCTGTCCGATACCGGGTTGGCTGCCTTGGGGCAAATGGGCGACGATCCGCGTCCCCTCAGCGGCCAATGGTTCGAAATGGCAGCGATGATGCGTCCCGAAAAAGCCACTTTCGACCAGACGCGCAGGGCCCAGTGACACATCGCCGGAAAAGCCGATATTTTCCGGGCGGATGCACAGGACACCCTCGCGGCCCGTCATCGTCATTGCAATAGGGCCAAACGGCGATTGTGCGTTCTGGCCATTGGCGGTCACCGGAATGCGGTTCATCTCGCCCATGAAATTGGCTGAGAACAGGCTGGCGGGTCGCAGATAGACATCCTCGGGGGAGCCGCAATGTTCGATGCGGCCCTGATTCATCACGACGATGCGGTCGGCGACGGCCATAGCCTCTTCCTGATCGTGGGTCACATGGACAAAAGTCGTGCCGACCCGGCGCTGGATGGCCTTCAACTCGTCCTGCATCTGGCGGCGCAGTTTCATATCCAAGGCGCCCAATGGTTCGTCCAACAATAGCACATCGGGTGACACGGCCAAAGCGCGGGCCAAGGCAACGCGCTGGCGCTGCCCGCCGGACAATTCATGCGGGCGGCGCGAGGCTTTGTCGCCAAGGCCGACCATCTCCAGCATTTCCTGAGCGCGCGTGCGCCGTTCGGATTTGCCGACACCACGCATCCGCAACCCGAAGCCGACATTGTCCAGCAAGGTCATATGCGGGAACAGGGCGTAGTCCTGAAACATCGTTGTTGTCGGACGGCCACGAGGCGGGACATGGGTCATGTCCTTGCCATTGATGATGACCTTGCCCTCGGTCGGGGTGACGAAGCCGCCAAGGATCGACAGCAGCGTGGTCTTGCCACAGCCCGATGGTCCCAGAAGCACGATGAACTCGCCCGCTGCTATGGTCAGATCGACTTTATGTAGCGCGGTGAAATTGCCGAAGCGGTGGTGGATTGCCTCGAAACGGACTTCAGCGGTCATGGGCGGGGCTTTCGGAATAGGGTCAGTTCAAGCGTCACGACGATTGCGACCGAAACAAGGAAGACCAGTGAGCCGATCGCGTTCGTCTTGGGCGACAGGCCCGAACGCAGCATCGACCAGATTTCAACGGGCAGGGTGATGTCAAAGCGGGTCAGCAGGAAGGCGATGATGAACTCGTCCCAGCTGAAGGTCACCGACAGGAAAAAGGAAGCGGCCAGCGCCGGAGCGAGCATTGGAGCCGAGACCAGCGCCAGAACCTGCCATTCCCGTGCGCCCAGATCGCGGGCAGCGCGCAGCGCATTGCGCTGATGCTCGCCCATCGCGGCATAGATGATCGAGAAGCATAGCGGCAGGTTGATGACGACATGACCGATACCGGTCGCCAGCAACGACGGACGCAGCCCGAGTTTGTTGAATATCTGGAGCAGTCCAAGGCCGATGATGAGGTAGCTGACAGTCATGGGTGCAATTAGCACGCCGCGCATCACTACCGAGCCGGGCAGGGCAACCCGGGCCAGACCCGACGCCGCCAGAAAACCCAGCACCAACGCAACTGCTGATGAGCCGAACGCCACGATAAAGGAATTCCACAGCGCGGCCATCAGATCGCGGTCGGCGATCACCTCGGCGTACCATTTCAGTGTGAAGCCCTTGAGTGGCGGAACAGGCAGCCGTCCGTCCTGAAACGAGAAAACGACCAGCGCCACAACGGGCAGAAGGATGAAGACGAAGATCAGGACAAGATATGCCCAGGACAGGATACGCATCAGACGCGCTCCATCTTTAGCCAGCGGGCGCAGGCGGCATAGGCCAATGTGACCAGCACCATCAGCACGACGGCCAGTGCTGAAGCCATCGGGTAATCTCCACGTCTGCCCAATTGCAGCATGATCAGTTGCGGCAGGGTCAGTTCCGAATTTCCGCCCAGAATTTGCGGCGTGATATAGTCGCCGATGCACAGCACGAAGGTCAGAAACGCGCCGGTCATCACGCCGGGCAGGGTCAGCGGCAGAATGACCAGAAAGATGACCTGCAATCGCGAGGCGCCCAGATCCTCGGCGGCGCGGGCGTAGTTCGGGGAAAGCTGGACGAGGTTCGAATAGATCGTCAGGGTCAAGAGCATGACGAAGAAATGGATAAAGCCGATGATGGTCGCGGCGCGCGTCGCCATGATCTGGACGGGCGCATCCAGAATGCCGCTTTGCACCAGCGTCTGCATAACGAGGCCGTTTTCTCCCAGAACAAGTGCCCATGAATAGGATCGCACGACGTAAGACGTCCAGAACGGCAGGACAGCCAGCAACAAAGCCAACCTGCGCCACCTTGGGGGCACTCGGGTCGCGATGATCCATGCCAATGGCCAAGCCAGAATGACCGAAACCACGGTCACGATCGCAGAAATCTCAAGCGAGACCCGGATGCCGCGCAGCAGTGACGGCTCCGAGAAGATCCGGACATAGTTGCCCAAACCCGGACCGGTCACGATTTCCCGCCCCTCCAGATGGGCAAGGCTCATCCAGATCATGGCGGCAAAGGGTAGGATGAAAAAGGCGAGAGTCCACAGCAGGGCGGGGGCCACCAAAGCGGCCCCTTGCTTGCGTTCAAAGCGTTCGATGCTCATGTCTCACGTCAGTTTTGCAGCATGTCGGTCCACAGATCCTGCATCGCGGCGTCGTCATCCGCGCTGGGGATCGGGTACAGTTGCGCGCGCTTCAGGTAATCGGACTGTTCGTCCCAGCGCAGCACGGTCTTCTGTTCGGGCGTCAGATGCTCGCCTGCCTTCGCATTGGCGGGCATGCCCCAGTAGCAGGCCGAGGTGGCCAAACGGGCCTGACCTTCGGGCGAAGTAAGGTACTTCACGAATTCCAGCGCCAGTTCGGGCTGCTGGGAATCTTTCAGCACCGCGATCGACTCGGCCCAAAGAACCGCGCCCTCGGCGGGGATGGTCCAGTCCAGATCGGGGTTCTCGGCGTGAAGGTTCGCCGTCAGGAATTCGCCGCCACCGACCAGAATATCGACCTCTCCGGTCGCCAGCGCAGTCTGGCTGCCGACGACATCCGCCACCTGCTTCGAGGCAGCTTTCAGTTTCATAAGCGGTTCGCGAAGGGTCTCGATCTTGTCGCCATTCAGGTCCGAGGTCGGGAGGCCTTGAGCGATCCCGACGATCCCGAGCGCCGGAAGGTAATAGTCGTAGATGCCGATCCGACCGTCATATTTCCCCGACCACAGGGTGTTCAGGCTGGTCATATCCTTGGGATCGACCTTGGATCTGTTATAGGCCAGCGTGTTGTAGCCGAATTTGTCCGTCACGGCATAGATAATTCCGTCGCGGGTATTGTGCGATGCCATCACCAGTTCGGGAAAGAAATCCGCAGTCGACACCGCCTCGGCAGGCAAGGGGGCCAGCACGTCGCGGTCAATGGCACGGCCGACATCGATCGCGTCGATCACCATCACGTCCCAATCGCCTGGACGGGATTGCTCAAGAATGGTCAGCCCTTCGGCAGTACCCTGGTATTCCTTGGTGTTGACCTTGACGTCATGGGCCTTTTCGAAAGGCTCGAGCAGTGCGGGATCGGCGTGGTCGCACCAGATCAGGGCGTTCAGTTCGGATGCGGCTTGGGCGGCAAGCGGGGTGACGGCCGTGGCAAAGGTGATCGCGGCGCAGGCAGTTCTGATCATCAATGTGACTCCTGTCGGGAAAATGAGGACCTCTTTGTGTCCTTTCTAGAAAAAAGTTGAACCAGTTCATTTTTGCAGTCAATAATAATTTCAACATTCCAGCGAGGACATGATGGCAGGCCTGCGCGAAAGACAAAAAGCCGACCGAAACCGGCGCATCCTCGAGGCGGCAAGCACGCTTTTTGGGCAAATGGGTTATGAGGCCGCGCGGATCGACGCGATTGCGAACGATGCCGAGGTCTCGGTCGGGACTTTGTACAACTATTTCGAAAACAAGGCCGATCTGCTTTTGGCCATTGTCAGCATGGAGGTCGAGGAGGTTCTGGGGCAGGGCGCAGCGGTGGTGGCCGATCCGCCTTCGACCGTCGCCGATGCCTTGGGGAAACTGATCCAGACCTATTACGATCACTCGCTGGTTTACCTCACCAAAGAAATGTGGCGCGCCGCGATGGCGATGACGATCCAGCAACCCGAAGCCCCCTTTTCGCGCCGCTACCGTGAACTCGATGCGGCATTGGCGGCGCAGGTGTGTGATCTGATCCGGACCTTGCAAACGCGGGGCGACGTGCGGGCCGATCTGGACGCCTCTGCGCTGGGAGAGATCGCCTTCAATGATCTGAACTCGCTATTCACCGAGTTCACCTTGGATGAGGGACAGTCGCTGCCGCAATTGCGGGCGCGGCTTGACGCACATCTTGGGGCTTTTACGCGATTGATCTCACGCGAAGGCTGATTGCGAAGAGTTGTTGCCTGACGCGTTGAATTATCTGATGCTGCGCTGCGGAATGCTTGGTATTTCACGGCAACGGAGCGACAGATGACTGACGCCGTACTGCCTATCAATCTTGCGCTGCAAGGCGGCGGCTCGCATGGCGCGCTGGCCTGGGGCGTCCTTGATCGCTTGCTGGAGGAACCCCGGCTTCGCATTTCGGAAGTCAGCGGGACCAGTGCCGGAGCCATGAATGCCGTCGTTCTGGCGCATGGGCTGGAAAAAGGTGGCCGCGAGGGCGCACGCGAGGCGCTGAACGGTTTCTGGAAAGCGATCAGCGACGCGGCACGTTACTCGCCGATGCAGCCGACAATCTGGGACCGGATGAAGGGTGATTTCTCGCTTGACCGCTCGCCGAGCTATCTGGCTGCGGAGGCGCTGAGCAGGATGTTCTCGCCCTACGAGTTGAACCCGTTCGACCTGAACCCGCTGCGTGATCTTTTGAACGAGATGATCGATTTCAATGCGATCAATGGCTCGGACAAGATCCGCGTCCATCTGACCGCGACCAATGTCCGTTCCGGTCTTGCGCGGATTTTCTCGACCGGCGAAATTTCCAGTGAAACGGTGCTGGCCTCGGCGTGTTTGCCGTTGATGTATCGTGCGATCGAAATTGACGGTGAGGCCTATTGGGATGGCGGCTATTCCGCCAATCCTTCGCTGACGCCTTTGATCCTTGATAGCGACGTCATCGACGTGCTGATTGTCCAGCTGAACCCGATGCGTCGCGAAAAGCTGCCGCGAAATGCGCGCGAGATCATCAACCGTGTCAACGAGTTGAGCTTCAACACCAGCCTGATCAAGGAATTGCGGGCGCTGAGCAATCTGAGCCGTCTGATCGAGGAAGGTAAGGTCGAGCTAAGCGAGGGGGTCGACCTGCGTCTGCACATGATCCATGGCGAAGAAGACCTGCAGGATCTGTCCGCGTCAAGCAAGCTGAATGCGGATTGGGATTATCTGCAATACCTGTTCGGGCGCGGCCGGATCTGGGCCGAGGATTGGCTGACCAAGCATCTGGACGATGTTGGCAAACGTCCCTCGTTCTGGGTCGAAGAACTTTTCGGCCAGCCCCGCCCGGGCAGCAGACGCTGAAAAAGCTTTCCGGCGATAATTTGTTGGCGTAGGCCTGCGGTTTCGCAGCCTGTAACGCGACTTACGTTCGGATGCGTCTCGCATCGGCCGCAAGTTGCAGATACTCTGCGGCCAAAGCATTGCCGGAAAGGTTCCTGACATGAGCACCAAACGTTTCACCGCCCAGATTCTGGGCCTTGCCTCTGCAGCGCTGCTAGCCGCGACGGTCGCGCAGGCGGATCCGGCGGCGGTGATCCGTGTCGGCTCGCTTTACGAGCCGCAGAACCTCGATAACACCGCTGGTGCAGGGCAGGGGATCAACGAAGCCTTCAACGACAACGTCTATGAGGCGCTGTTCCGGCTGAACGACGATGGCACGGTCGCGCCGGTGCTGGCCGAAAAGCACGATGTCAGCGCCGATGGTCTGACCCACACCTTCACGCTGAAATCGGGCGTGACCTTCCATTCGGGTGAGCCGCTGACCGCCGCGGATGTGAAATATTCGATCGAGCGCGTCACCGCCGAGACCTCGAAATCCTCGCGCAAGAAAAGCCTGTCGGCGATTGAGGCGATCGAGACGCCGGATGACAAGACCGTCGTCATCAAGCTGAAATCGAAGTCGATCTCGCTGCCCTACAACCTCAGCTATGTCTGGGTTGTGAACGACGCGGCGGGTGACATCACCGGCAAGGAAGACGGCACCGGCCCCTATAAGCTGGCCGATTGGAAGCGCGGCTCGGCTTTGTCGCTTGAGGCTTCCGACGCCTATTGGGGCGACAAGCCCGCCAATGCCGGCGCGATGTTCAGCTATTTCACCGAGGCCGCTGCGTTAAACAACGCGCTGCTGACCGATGCCGTGGACATCATCACCTCGGTCCAAAGCCCGGACGCGCTGGCGCAGTTCGAGGACACCTCGGCCTTCAAGATCTCCGAGGGTAAGTCCACGACCAAGCAGATCATGGCCTATAACGACCGCGTCGCACCCTTCGACAACGTCAAGGTCCGCAAGGCGCTGGCCCGCACCGTTGACAAGAAGATGTTGCTTTCGGCGATCTGGGGCGACCGCGGTATGGTTCTGGGCAGCTTCGTGCCGCCGACTGACGCATGGTATGAGGACCTGACCAGCGTCGACGCCTACGACCCGGAAAGCGCCAAGGCGCTTCTGGCCGAGGCCGGTTTCCCCGAGGGCTTCACCTTCACGCTGGAAACCCCGAATTACGACCCGCACCCGATCACGGCCGAGTTCCTGAAAGCCGAACTCGCCAAGGTCGGCGTGACGGTGAACATCCATGTCATCACCGCCAACGAATGGTACACCAAGGTCTATCAGGCCAAGGATTTCCAAGCGACGCTGCAAGAGCATGTGAACCATCGCGACGTGGGCTTCTATGGCAACCCAGATTTCTACTGGGGCTATAACAACCCGCAAGTGACCGAGCTGGTCGCGAGCGCCGAGGCCAGCGACTCCGACGCCCAGCAGGCCGACAAGCTGCGCGAGGCGAACCGCATCATCACCGAGGATGCCGCTTCGAACTGGCTGTTCCTCTATCCGCAGATCGTGGTCTCGAACACCAAGACCACGGGCTATCCGGTCAATGGGCTGAACGCGCAATTCTTCCTGCGCGGGATTACCAAAGAGTAACGGATGGGGCGGTATCTTCTTCGCCGGACCTTCGTGCTGGCCCTGTCGCTGATCGCGGCAGGGCTGGTGCTTTTCGTATTGCTGAGGCTTTTGCCGGGCGATCCTTCGGCGGCGCTGCTGTCGGTCGGCGCGGATGAGGCGCAGATTGCCGCCGCGCGCGAGCAGGTCGGTTCGGACCTGCCGATCTGGATGCAGCTGGGCAAGTTCCTGTCCGACCTTGCGCGTTTCGATCTGGGCAAGTCCTTCGTCTCGGGCGCGCCGGTCCTGCCCGAGATCATGACGCGGCTGTCCGTGACCCTGCCGTTGACGGTGGCGTCCTTCCTGCTGGCGATCGTGATCGCGGTACCCTTGGGCATCGTCTCGGCGCTGCGGGCGGATCGCTGGTATGGCGGGCTTTTGTCGGCGGTCTCGCAGCTTGGAATTGCGGTCCCGGTCTTCTGGATCGGCATCCTGCTGATCTGGATTGTCGCGGTGAAATTCCGCCTGCTGCCCGCGAGCGGCTTTCCGATGAAGGGCTGGGAGGATGCCGCTGGCGCTTTCCGCGCGTTGATCCTGCCGGTGGTGACGATTGCGCTGGTCATGTCGGCCTCGTTGATGCGCTATGTGCGCTCGGCGACCTTCGATGTGCTGGGCGCGGATTACCTACGGAATGCCCGCGCCTTGGGGGCAAGCTTTCCGCAGGCGCTGATCCGCCACGGTATCCGCAACGGGGCCGTTCCGGTGATTTCGATCCTTGGCATTGAACTGGCCTCGACCCTGTTGGGCGCGGTCGTGGTGGAGCGGGTTTTTGCCCTGCCGGGCCTCGGCTCGATGCTGCTGCTGGGCATCCAGCAGCGGGATTATCCGACGGTGCAGGGGGTGCTGCTGGTCTCGACCCTGATGGTGCTGCTGATCGGCTTTCTGGCCGATGTGATCCAGCGCCTGATCGACCCGAGGCTGCGTGAGACGGTGGCTGGCCGATGAAGAAGACAACCCTTTGGATCGGCGCGATCCTCGTCGGCATCAATGTCGTGATCGCGCTGCTAACTTTGGTCTGGCTGCCTTATGACCCGACGGCAATGTCGGGCGGGCGGCTGGCAGCGCCCTCATGGGCGCATTGGGCGGGCACGGACCGGCTGGGCCGTGATTATTTCACCCAAGTCATGATCGGGGCGCGGATTGCGCTGACGGTCGGGGTCGGTGCGGCGCTTCTGGGCGGGCTGATCGGGACCACTTTGGGTGTGCTGGCGGCTTTCGCGCAGCGGGGCTTCGATGACGCCTTGGCCGCGACGCTGGATATCCTGATCGCCTTCCCGACGCTGCTGCTGGCCATGCTGGTCGTGGCGGCGAGCGACGGCGCCTCGCTAGGGACCGCGATCCTTGCCATTGGCATCGCCATGTCCGCGATCATCGCGCGGCTGGTGCGAATCCTGACCAAGCGCGTGCTGGCACAGGATTACATCACCGCCGCGCGCTGCTCGGGTCTGGGTTGGGGCCGCATCGTGCTGGTCCATGTCCTGCCAAATATCGCGCCGACGGTGCTGGTCGCCATTGCGCTGCAATTTGGCCTTGCGGTGATTGCCGAGGCATCGCTGTCCTATCTTGGCCTTGGCGCGCCGCCGCCGAATGCGTCATGGGGGCAGCTACTGCAATCTGCGCAATCGACGGTCTTCAACGCGCCCATTGGCGTCATCGCTCCGGGCCTTGCGCTGATGGCGCTGGTCTTGGGGATCAATTTCCTTGCCGATGGGCTGCGCGACCTTCTCGACCCGGAAAGGGGGGCGGCATGAGCCTCCTAGAAGTCAATAACCTGCGTGTCCACGGGCCCGCGCGTGAGCTTGTCCATGGCATCAGCTTCTCGGTCGAGCCGGGCGAGCGGCTGGGTCTGGTGGGCGAAAGCGGCTCGGGCAAATCGCTGACCGCCATGTCCACCGTGGGCCTTTTGGCGCATGGGCTGCGTGCCGAGGGCTCGGTGTTGCTCGGCGGACATCAGGTCATTGGCCAGTCCGACCGGGCGCTGGTGCCCCTACGCGGTCCGGTCGCGGCGGTGGTGTTCCAAGATCCCCGCTCGGCGCTTGATCCGCTGATGAGACTGGGCGACCAACTCGCCCATCCGATCCGCCGCCGCGCCAAGCGCGAGGGGCGCAGCATGTCTGGCCCCCAGCTTCGCGCCGAGCAATTGCGCTGGCTGGATCGGGTCTCGATTGCCGACCCCGAGCGTATCCTGACTTCTTGGCCGCATGAGGTGTCGGGCGGGCAGCGGCAGCGCATCGCGATTGCCATGGCCTTGGCTTGCGGGCCGCGCCTGCTGATCGCGGATGAGCCGACGACGGCGCTGGACGTGACGACGCAGGCCGAGGTGCTGGACCTGCTCGACACCCTAGCCCGCGACGAAGGGCTGGCGCTTCTGTTCATCAGCCACGATCTGCCCGTGGTGGCCCGCATCACGGATCGGGTCATCGTCATGCAGCATGGCCGCGCGGTCGAGGAAGGGCCGGTGCGCCAAGTCTTCACCCGTCCCCGCGATACCTATACCCAAGGCCTTGTCGCCGCAGCCCAACAATTGGAAGCCGCCGTCAGAGGGATGCAATGAGCCTGATCTCCCTCAAAGATGTTCAGTTCAGCTATGGCGATACACCGATCCTGCATGGCGTCTCGCTGGCCTTGGAGCAGGGCGAAAGCCTTGGCATCCTTGGCGAAAGCGGCTCGGGCAAGTCGACCATCCTGCGGCTGATGCTGGGTCTGACCCGGCCCGATACGGGCGTGGTCGAGGCGGATGGATCGGTGCTTGACACCCGATCGCGGGCGCGGATGCAGGCGCATCGCCGCTTCGTGCAGCCGGTGTTTCAGGACCCCTATACCTCGCTTGACCCGAGGATGAAGGTCCGCCGTATCCTGACCGAGCCTCACGCCGCGCTGGATCTACCCGGGGATGCCGAGGCGGAAGCCGCGCGGGTGCTGGAGGCCGGGGGTCTGCCTGCCGACAGCCTTGACCGCTATCCCCGTGCTTTCTCGGGCGGGCAGCGCCAGCGCATCGCGATTGCGCGTGCCCTGATCGCGCGGCCCCGCGTGCTGTTGGCCGACGAGCCGGTCTCGGCGCTGGATCTTGCGACCAAGGTGCGGGTGATCGAGCTTCTGACCGAATTGTCGCGCGAGCTCACGCTGGTCCTCGTGTCCCATGACATCGCCATTGTCGCGGCGCTTTGCCCGCGCATGATCGTCCTGCAACAGGGCCGCGTGGTCGAGGCGGGCAAAACCGCCGCGATCCTGCGCGCCCCCCAACACCCCTATACGCAGCGCCTGCTCGCCAGCCTGCAACACATGCCCATGGAGTCCCCATGACCTACGAGACCGAGATCGAAAACTGGCGCGCCGAGCGCCTCGCCGCCTTGAAAGCTGAGGATGGTTGGTTGAACCTGACCGACCGCGTCGATATCGCGCCGGGCCGCATGACGGTCGGGTCGGCTGACGAAAATGATGTGGTCTTGTCGGTGGGGCCTGCGCGTCTGGGCGTCTTGGAGTTGGATACCGACGGATCGTCTCGTTTCGACGCGGGCGAGGGGGCGCTGACGCTGACGCCGGTCCCCGATGCTCCGCCACGTTTGAAGGTTGGCGATCTGCTGATTGAGGTGACGCAGGTCGAGGGGCAATATGCCTTGCGTGTCCGCGACGCGGTCTCGCCCAATCGCAGCAGCTTCCCCGGCATTGAGAGCTATCCGCTGGACCCTGCATGGCGGATCGAGGCGGATTGGATCGAGTTGGAAGCTCCGAAATCTTTGGGCATCGGCATGGTCACGGGTGTCGAAACCTCGGTGCAGCTAACCCATGTCGCGCGGTTCACGCATGATGGTGCACAGATCGAATTGCTGCCGACGCATTGGAAATCCGGCAAACCGATGTTCGTGATCCGCGACCGCACCGCCGGGCGCGAGACCTATGGCGCCTCGCGTTTCCTGATTGGTGAGATGGCGGGCGACAAGGTGGTTTTGGACTTCAACAAGGCCTTCAACCCACCCTGTGCATATACCGAGTTTGCGGTCTGCCCCTTGCCGCCGCGACAGAATATCATGGCGTTCGAGATCCTTGCCGGTGAGAAGAAGCCGATCGAAGGATGAACGAAAAGGGCGGGGCATCGATCCCCGCCCTTCTCGGTCGGTGACGGGATCAGACGATCCCGCCGCCTCCGCTGGCGACCCGCGGCCGCGTTTGCGCGACATGGGCGCGATAGCCTGAGGCGCGGTAGGCCGCGATCGGGTCAATGGCGGCGCCGGCCCGTGCGCGGGCCATGGCAAGAATCGGTTCGACATCGGTGCGGAAGGCGGCACGCAGGGTGGCTGCGGCCATAAGGGCGTCGTTGTCCTGTCGGTAGCCTTCCAGCGCGGTGCGGTCGACCAGAGATGCCTGCACATAGGCGCGCTGGATCTCGCAGGCCGAGACGATCAGGCTTTCGATCGGGTCGGTCACATTGTGGCTTTGGTCGATCATATGGGCGAGGTTCAGGCCGGGCGTGTCCTCAAGCTCGACCAGTTCGTTGAAGACGAGGAACAGGCGGAAGGGCTCGATCGTGCCGCTGTCCAGATCGTCATCTCCATATTTGCTGTCATTGAAATGGAAGCCGCCCAGCTTGCCCGCGCGGATCAGTCGGGCGACGATCATCTCGATGTTCACGTTCGGGGCGTGATGACCAAGGTCCACGAGGCACTGCGCTTTGTCGCCCAGTTCCTGCGCGATCATCAGGCTGGTGCCCCAGTCCTGCACCACAGTCGAGTAAAAAGCGGGCTCGTAGATCTTGTGTTCGCTGAAGATCCGCCAATCCTCGGGCAACCCGGCATAGACTTGCTTCATCGAGTCCAGATAGCGGTCGAACTGACGGCTAAGCGAGGTCTGGCCGGGGAAGTTCGAGCCGTCGCCGATCCAGACGGTCAGCGCCTTCGAACCAATGGCCTGCCCGATCTCGATGCATTCCAGATTGTGCTCGACGGCCTGCTGGCGGGTGGCTGCATCTGTATGGCTGAGGGATCCGAATTTATAGCTATACGCCTGATCCGGTTGATCCTGAAAGGTGTTCGAGTTCATGGCGTCAAAGCCAAGGCCGGTTTCCTCGGCCTTTTCCAGCAACAAAGCGGGATCCGTTTTGTCCCACGGGATATGCAGGCTGACCGATGGCGTCGCGTCGGTCAATTGATGGATCACTCCGCAGTCGTCCATCTTGTCCATGATGCCACGCGGTTCGCCAAGGCCGGGGAAACGGGCAAAGCGCGTTCCGCCCGTACCCGTCCCCCAACTGGGGACGGCGACACCGAAAGCGCGGGCGCGGTCGGTCAGGGCGTCGATATCGACGCCCCGACGGGCAAGTCGCTCGCCCAGTGATTGGTAGTCCTGCGCCAGATCGGCCTGACGTCCGGCGTTTTCAGCCTCGATAAGGTTCTTGTCGATCATGGCCATTACCGCGTGAAAGCCTGAACATTGCCCGCATCGACATTCAGGATATTTCCGGTCGATTTGGCAGAGAGATCGCTGGCGAAGAAATAGGCGCCTTCGGCGATATCCTCGGGCAGGACGGATCGTTTCAGCATCGAGCGCTGGCGGTACATTTCCTCGAGCCCTTCCTTGTCGGTCTTGTAGGTCGAGGCGCGCTGGTCCAGCCATTCGCCCTCCCAGATGCGCGAGCCACGCAGGACGGCGTCGGGGTTCACCACATTGACGCGGATCTGCGCCTCGGCCCCTTCCAGCGCCAGACAACGGGCCAGATGGATTTCCGCAGCTTTCGCGGTGCAATAGGCCGAGGCGTTCGGGCTGGCGGCCAAGCCGTTTTTCGATGCAACGAAGATCACCGAGCCGCCGATACCTTGCGTACGCAGGGTCTTGAACGCTTCGCGCGAGACAAGGAAATAGCCGGTGGACAGGATGTCCATGTTTTTGTTCCACAGCGCCAGCGAAGTTTCCTCGATCGGGGCCGAGGACGCGATGCCCGCATTCGATACCAGAATGTCGATGCCGCCGAACTCCACCGCCATTTCGGCATAGGCGGCAACCACCTGACTTTCGTCCGTGACGTTCATCTGGACCGAGCGCACGACATCCTTGCCGTGCCGTGCGGCCAGACCCTTCGATGCCGTTTCCAGCGCCGCGGGGTCAATATCAGCCAGCATGACGCAGGCGCCTTCCTTCAGGAAACGCTCGGCCGTTGCCGCCCCGATGCCGCCCGCGCCGCCGGTTACAAGCGCCACACGGCCCGCCAGCGATTTCGGTTTCGGCATGCGCTGAAGCTTCGCTTCTTCAAGCAACCAATATTCGATGTCGAATGCTTCCTGTTCCGGCAGGCCCTGATAGGTGCTGACGCCGGACGCGCCGCGCATGACATTGATCGCGTTGACATAGAACTCGCCCGAGATCCGTGCCGTTGCCTTGTCCAGCGCAAAGGTCAGCATGCCGACGCCGGGAACCAGATAGACCACGGCGTTGGGGTCGCGCAAAGCGGGGCTGTCGGGCTTTTTGCAGCGGTCGTAATAAGCGGCGTAATCGTCGCGGTAGTCGGCAACCGCCTTTTCCAGACCAGCGATGGTGGCGTCCAAGTCAGGGTTGGTCGGATCGAAGTCCACGACCAGCGGACGGATCTTGGTGCGCAGGAAGTGGTCGGGGCAAGAGGTTCCCAGCGGAGCCAGCGTGTCCAGCGCGTTCGAGCCGACAAACTCGAGCACGGCCGCCTGATCGTCGAAATGGCCGACCTTGTGGCGATCCTTCGAGATCAGTCCGCGGATGACCGGCATCAGACGGGCGGCAACCTCGCGGCGTTGGCGGGCGTCCAGCGTCGGCAGCTTTTGTCCGCCAAAGGCGGGTTTTCCTGCGGTGCGCGCCTCAAGCCATTCGGCGGCGTGATTGATGATCTCCAGAGTCGTCAGGTAGCATTCCTTGGCGTCGTCCGCCCAAGTGAACAGGCCGTGGCTTTCCAGAACACAGCCCTTGGCCTGCGGGTTCTCGATGGCGAATTTCTCAAGCCACAGGCCCAGTTCGTAGCCGGGCTTTTTCCACGGCAGCCAGCCAATGGTGTCGCCAAAGATCTCGGCGGTCAGTTCCTTGGAATTGACCGATGCGGCAATGGCGATGATCGCATCCGAATGGACGTGATCGACATGTTTCTTCGGCACATAGGCGTGCAACGGCGTGTCGATCGAGGCTGCACGTGGGTTCAGCGCGAAGGTGCAATGGGGCAGGTAGCCGACCATTTCATCCTCGAACGCGACGCCGCGATACTTGCCCTTCAGGGCGCGCAGCTTGTCCATATACAACGTCGAGAAGCCGTCCATCTTCATCGAGCCGATATCGCCGCCCGAACCTTTGACCCAAAGGACCTCGACCTGCTCGCCGCTCAGCGGGTCGGTTTCCATCACCTTGGCCGAAGTGTTGCCTCCGCCGTAATTCGTCACGCGCTTGTCCGATCCCAGCAGGTTCGAACGGTAAAGCAGCTTGTCCGATTCGCTCATTTTGGCTGCGCGGGCATCGTCCCACAGGTTCTCAAGCCGGTTGGCTACCAGTGTCTCAGTCATGAAAAACCTCCCATTGCGGCGACGACCGGTCGCCCGCTCCGAGTGCGATTAGACTCGGATTCGCGCAAGCGTCAATCAATTTCGATCAAAAACAATCATTGTGCAGGCGCAGAAAGTTTCTGGACGATCAATTATGATTGACAGTGATCGGTAATGATGGAAACTCCTTTGCCAAGGGAAGAGGGTCAAATGCTGGAAACCGAACGCCATCGCATCATTCTATCCGCCGTGCAGGAGCGGCCGGTGGTGACGGTTGCCGATCTATGCGCCCTGACCGGTGCATCCGAGGCGACCGTGCGACGTGATATTGGCCAGTTGCATCTTGCCAAGAAGTTGCGCCGGGTGCGGGGCGGGGCCGAGGCGATCTCTCCGCCGCAATTCGTCGGCATCAACGCGCGGCCATTCGCGGTCAACCAGACGCTGCACATCGCCGAGAAACGGGCGATTGCGCAGGCGGCGGTCGATCTGTGCGAAGATGGCGACGCGATCATCATCAATGGTGGGACGACCACATTCCAGATGGTGCATCCGCTGACCACCAAACGCTTGCAGGTATTCACCAACAGCTTTCCGATTGCCGAGCATCTGCTGAAGCATTCCAAGAATACCGTTCTGGTGCCGGCGGGCGCGATCTATCGCGAGCAGAATATCATCCTGTCGCCCTTTGACGCCGATGGCAGCAATCATTTCTATGCCCGCCGGATGTTCATGGGTTGTCGCGGCCTCGGGCCTTTGGGGCTGATGGAGGGCGATCCCTTGCTGGTTCAGGCCGAGCAAAAGCTGATCGACCAAGCCGATGAACTGGTCGTGCTGACAGACAGTTCGAAATTCGACCAACGTTCAAGCCTGCTGCTGTGCCCGCTGTCGCGGATCCATACCGTCATCACCGATGACCGGATCTCGGACCGGGCGGCACAGATGCTGGACGCTGCCGAAGTCCGTCTGATCGTGGCAGAGGTGGCCACGACAGATCGCAAGAAACGCGCGCAAGAGGAGTGATGCGCGCAACTGCTCATAGGGGAGGAACGAATGAGCATACTAGGAAAGGCACTAACGACTGCGGCCATGGCAGGCGTCCTGATGGCGTCGACCGCACAGGCCGAGGAAATGCGTATCGCCCTTGTGGTCAAGGCGCTAGGGATCGGTTTCTTCGAGGCAGCCAACAAGGGCGCTGAAGAAGCCGCGAAAGAGCTTGGCGACGTCAAGATCATCTATACCGGCCCGACCGACACCACCGCCGAAGGCCAGATCGAGGTGATCAACAGCCTGATCGCGCAAAAAGTCGATGCAATTGCGGTCAGCGCCAACGACACCGACGCGCTGGTTCCGACGCTGAAAAAGGCGATGGATCGCGGCATCACCGTGATCAGCTGGGACTCGGGTGTGGCACCCGAAGGGCGGCAGATGCAGCTGAACCCGTCGTCCTCGGCGTTGATCGGCAATATGATCATCAAGCTTGCCGCCGATAACCTGCCCGAGGGCGGCGACGTGGCGGTGCTGTCGGCGACCACGACCTCGACGAACCAGAACACCTGGATCGAAGAGATGAAAAAGGTCGAAGGCAATTACCCCAAGGTCAAGGTCGTGGGCACCGTTTATGGTGACGATCTGGCAGACAAGTCCTATCGCGAAGCTCAGGGCCTGATGCAGACCTATCCGGACCTCAAGGCGATCATCGCTCCGACGTCGGTGGGGATCGTGGCTGCCGCGCAGGCCGTGACGGATGCGGGGAAGGTCGGGCAGGTGAATGTAACCGGCTTGGGACTGCCTTCGGAAATGGCTGGCCATGTAAAGTCGGGCGCGTCGAAATCCTTCGCCATCTGGAACCCGATAGATCTGGGTTATTCCGCGACCATGATCGCCTATCACCTTGCCAAGGGCGATGCGAAGGCCGAGCCGGGCGCCTCGATCCCGATTGGCCGCATGGGAGAGGTCAAGCTGGATGACAAGGGCGAAGCCGCCATGGCCGATCCATTTGTCTACGATTCGACCAATATCGACCAGTTCAGCTCGATCTTCTGATCGGACCTGAATAGCCCGGCCTGGCGGCAACGCCGGGCCACCCAGTCCAAGGAAAATCCTATGCATTCCCGGCCAAGGGCCGCTGATGGCATGGTCGCACCCGTGCTGTCGCTGCGCGGCATCGTTAAGACATTCCCCGGCGTGCGCGCCCTTGCCGGTGTGCAGTTGGACCTTTTCCCCGGTCAGGTGACAGCCCTGATCGGCGAGAACGGGGCCGGAAAATCCACCATCGTCAAAGTGTTGACCGGTATTTATCAACCGGATGAAGGGCATATCCTTGTTGATGGCGCGCAGACCCATTTCCCGACTGCGCAGGCCGCGGGACAGGCGGGTGTCACGGCGATCCATCAGGAAACCGTGCTTTTCGACGAAATGTCCGTGGCCGAGAACATCTTTATCGGACACGCGCCGCGAAATCGTTTTGGCCTGATTGATCGCAAGGCCATGCAGGACCGCGCGGCCTCGATCCTGCACAGTATTGGCGCGGATCTGAATCCGGCGGTAAAGCTGCGCGATCTGAGCATCGCCTCGCGCCATCTGGTCGCGATTGCCCGCGCGCTGTCCATCGACGCCCGCGTGGTGATCATGGATGAGCCGACGGCCGCGCTGTCGCACAAGGAAATCGGCGAACTTTACGAATTGGTCGAAAAGCTGAAAGCGCAGGGCAAGGCGATCCTGTTCATCAGCCATAAATTCGACGAGATCTTCCGCATTGCGGATCGGTGGACCGTTTTCCGCGACGGGCAATTCGTCGGCGAGGGCCTGATGACCGAGGTGACCGAGGCTGATCTGGTCCGCCTGATGGTTGGCCGTTCGGTCGATCAGATCTATCCCAAGCGTCCGGCGCAAATCGGACAGCCCGCGCTGACCGTTGCCGGTTATTGTCACCCGACCGAGTTCGAGGACATCAACTTTACCCTGCACGCAGGGGAAATCCTCGGGTTTTATGGCCTGATCGGGGCAGGGCGCAGCGAGGTGATGCAATCCCTGTTCGGGATCACCAAGCCGTCGCGCGGGGCCTGCCGGATCGGTGATGATGTGCGGGTGATCCGCTCGACCGCGCAGGCTGTCGAAGCTGGCATCGTTTATGTCCCCGAGGATCGCGGGCGGCAGGGCGCGGTTAAAGGGCTGCCGATCTATCAGAACGTGACCTTGCCGTCTCTGGCGCGGACCAGCCGCGCCGGCTTCCTGCGGCTGGCAGAAGAGTTCTCGCTTGCACGCGAATATACCCAGCGGCTGGATCTGCGGGCGGCAAGCCTTGATCAGGACGTCGCTTTGCTTTCGGGTGGCAACCAGCAGAAGGTCGTGATCGCCAAATGGCTGGCGACCAAGCCGCGCGTTATCATTCTGGACGAGCCGACCAAGGGCATCGACATCGGCTCGAAAGCCGCCGTGCATGACTTCATGTCCGAACTGGCGGCCCAAGGCTTGGCCGTCATCATGGTCAGCAGCGAAATACCCGAGGTTGTCGGCATGTCCGACCGCGTCATCGTCATGCGTGAGGGGCGCATCGTCGCCGAATATCAGGGTGACGAGATGACACCGGAAAACCTCGTCCGTGCCGCAGTCGGTATCAACGGAGCCGCCACATGAGCATCCTGAAATCCCGCGAGGCCATTCTGGCTTTGGCGATCCTCGCGCTTCTGGCTGTCATTGCCAGCCGCTTTCCGGCATTCGTCTCGCCAGCCAACCTTGCACGCGTTCTGACCGACACCTCGCCCTTGATCCTGTTGGCGCTGGGTCAGATGGCGGTCATCCTGACGAAATGCATCGACCTGTCGGTTGCAGCGAACCTTGCGCTATGCGGCATGATCGCGGCGCTGATGAACGGGGCGGGGGTTCCGCTGCCGATGATCCTGCTGGCCGTCGTTCTACTGGGCGCGATGCTGGGCGCGGTGAACGGACTGCTGGTCTGGAAACTGGGCATTCCCTCGATCGTGGTGACGCTTGGAACGATGACGATCTATCGCGGCACGATCTTTCTGCTGACCAACGGGGCATGGATCAACGCCCACCAGATGAGCGCGGGCTTCAAGGACTTCCCGCGTACCGTCATCGCGGGGCTTCCGGTGATGACATGGATTGCGCTTGCGATCATCGGTCTTGTGGCGATCCTGATGGGCCGCACGCCCTTGGGCCGCGCTTTCTATGCGGTCGGCGGTAACGCTCATGCGGCGGTCTATACCGGCATTTCGGTCGGTCGGACCCAGTTCGCAGCCTTCGTGCTGGCCGGGGCGCTGGCCGGATTGACCGGCTATCTATGGGTCGCCCGCTACGCTGTTGCTTATGTCGACATCGCTGGAGGCTTTGAACTGGATGTGGTTGCGGCTTGCGTGATCGGCGGTATCGCCATTGCCGGAGGCTCGGGCAGCGTCGCCGGATGTGTCATGGGTGCGCTGTTCTTGGGCATCATCAAGAACGCGCTTCCGGTCGTCGGAATCTCGCCGTTCTGGCAAATGGCGATCTCGGGGGCGGCTATCCTGATCGCCATTGCCTTCAACGCGACCAGCCAACGCGCGCCGGGTCGCATCATCCTGAAACAGGCGGAGCATCGCACATGACGACGGCCACCGGACGCCATATTCCCGACCGCCTGACCAGTCCGGCCAGCCGCGCCCTGAAAAGCTGGGAGGCGCTGCTGCTGATCGTTGCCATCGCGATTTTCATCGTGAACTCCATGGCTTCTCCGTACTTTCTCGATCCGTGGAACCTAAGCGACGCAAGCTTCAACTTCACCGAGAAGGCGATGATCGCCTTTGCCATGGCGATGCTGGTCATCTCTGGAGAGATCGACCTTTCGGTCGGCTCGATCATGGCGCTGACCTCGACGGTGATGGGGGCCGCGATGACGGCCGGAGCGGGGACGCCCACATTGGTGGCGCTGGGGCTGGGCACGGGGTTGCTTTGCGGGGCCTTCAACGGATTGCTGGTGGCGCGGTTCGGTCTTCCCTCGATCGTTGTGACCATCGGCACGATGAGCCTGTTTCGCGGCATCAGCTACATCGTGCTGGGGGACGGGGCCTATACCGGCTATCCAGCCGGCTTCGCCTGGTTCGGGCAGGGCTATGTCTGGTGGGTGATCACGGTTGAGTTGGTGATCTTTGCCCTTGCCGCACTGGCCTTCGGCATTCTTCTGCATCGTACGAATTTCGGGCGCATGGTCTATGCCATCGGCAATAACGCGACCGCGGCCCGCTTTTCGGGTATCAGGGTCGACCGGATCCGCTTCATCCTGTTCCTGCTGACCGGATTGATGAGCGGGATCGCCGCGATCTGCCTGACCTCGCGGTTGGGCTCGACCCGACCCAGCATCGCCTCGGGGTTCGAACTTGAGGTGGTGACCATCGTCGTACTGGGCGGGGTCAGTATTCTGGGCGGTTCGGGCTCGATCATCGGGGTCGTGCTGGCGGCCTTGGTCATGGGGCTGGTGACCTTTGGACTTGGGCTTTTGAACGTGCCGGGGATCGTCATGTCGATCATTGTCGGTGCGCTGTTGATCGCGGTGATTGCCCTGCCGCGACTTTGGTCGATGCTTTCGAGGAAGTAATGCAGAAATATGCCTTTCGAATGACCCTGTTTCCGGGAATGGAGCAGGAATACCGCCGACGCCATGACGAGATCTGGCCCGAATTGGTCGATCTGCTGAAAGAGGCGGGGATCGAGGATTACTCGATCCACCTTGACCCCGAAACCAATGCTTTGTTCGGGGTGTTATGGCGGCGTGACGATCACGGCATGGATGATCTGCCCGCGCAGCCAGTGATGCAAAGGTGGTGGGCGCATATGGCCGATCTGATGCAGACCAAGCCCGGAAACGAGCCCGTCGCCGTTCCGCTTATCCCGATGTTCCACCTGCCATGACCCATATTGCTGTTATCGATATCGGCAAGACCAACGCCAAGCTCGCGCTGGTCGATGGCGAGTCCTTGACCGAACTCGCCGTGGTCACTCGCCCGAACCGTTCGCTGCCCGGTCCACCGTGGCCGCATACCGACCTTGAGGGCCATTGGCAGTTTTTCCTGCATCATCTGGCTGCGTTTCATGCCTCGCACGGGATCGATGCGATTTCGGTTACCACACATGGCGCGGCTGCCGTCCTGCTGGACCAGAACGGAGACGTCGCGGTTCCGATGCTGGATTACGAGCATGTTGGCCCCGATGGTCTTGCTGCCGCCTATGATGCGCTGCGTCCGGATTTCGCGCAGACCGGCTCGGCGCGCTTGCCGCACGGTCTGAACCTTGGTGCGCAATTGCATTGGCTGCTGGAAATCGATCCGGCTTTGGCCAAGCGCGTTGCTCATGTCGTGACCTATCCGCAATACTGGGGCTGGCGCCTGACCGGAGAGCTTGCAACAGACGTGACCTCGCTTGGCTGCCACACCGATTTGTGGGACCCGTGGCAGAGCCGTTTTTCGTCTTTGGTCGAACGATTGGGTCTGGAAGAAAAGATCGCTCCGGCGCGACGCTCGAACGAGGTGCTGGGGCAACTGCGCCCCGAACTTGCCGCATCGACCGGATTGCGTTCCGATACTCCGGTGATGGTCGGCATCCATGACAGCAACGCCTCGCTCTATCCGTATCTTCTGGGGAACGAGGCTGCTTTTTCGGTCGTGTCCACGGGAACATGGGTCGTCTGCATGTCCGTTGGCGGAGACAGGGTTCCACTGGATCCGTCCCGCGACGTGTTGGTGAACGTGAATGCGTTGGGCCAACCCGTGCCCTCGGCCCGTTTCATGGGGGGGCGTGAATACGAAACCATCCGTTCGGGCAGCGATGCCGTCCCGAGCCAATCCGACCGCGAGGCAGTGCGCAAGGTGGGCTTGATGATCCTTCCCGCCGTTGAGTCAAGCTCCGGCCCCTATCAGGGGCGGAAGATGGCGTGGATAGGCAGTCCCGAAAATCAGGGTCAGCAGATGGTGGCCTTGTCATGGTATCTTGCGCTGATGACTCAGACCTGTCTGGACCTGACCGGAGCACGCGGCCCCACCCTCGTCGAGGGGCCCTTTGCCCGAAACCCGGACTATTGCACCATGCTCGCTAGCCTGAGACCCGAGGGGGTAAGGATTGCCGGATCAGCCACCGGCACGTCGACCGGCGCGGCGATGTTATGCCTTCCTCGGGCTACGGTTCCGAAAACAACAGCGATAGCTGCCGATGCAGAGCTAGCCGGATATGCGCGTGACTGGACTACGGCAAGTGTTGCTCGGTAATCAGAGTTATGTCACTTGAATTTCGCAACTGACCGTTGTGACTGCAAGGACACAGATGGTTAACATTGCCCCGACCTATCTGTTCCGACTAGCCTTCGCTGATACCATTGCCGTGATTGCTACTTGATTCGCTCGGAGAATCGCGGCGTCGGTTATCAAGTTCTTCACTCCAGACGTGTATGCAAAGGGGAACGCATGGACTTGAAAGCGCTACAATTCAGTATTCTGGCCGGAGCTGCCTTGCTCGCTTCGCCCGCGCTGGCTCAGGATCAGGAACTGGCCAAACAGCTGTCCAACCCCGTCGCCTCGTTGATCAGCCTGCCGTTCCAGTTCAACTATGATTCCGGCTATGGTCCCTCGGACGGCGAGAAATACGTTCTCAACGTTCAGCCGGTGGTTCCGATCACGCTGAATGACGATTGGAACGTGATCTCGCGGACGATCATTCCCATCGTCAAGCAAAGCGACATCGCCGGTGAATCCGGAAGCCAATCCGGCGTTGGTGACGTCTTGGCTAGCTTCTTCTTTTCGCCCAAGCTGCCCACCAAGAATGGCCTGATCTGGGGTGCCGGACCGGCGTTCTTGCTGCCGACGGCATCCGATGAATTGCTTGGCGCCGAAAAATGGGGCATCGGACCGACAGCCGTCGTCCTGAAACAACATGGTGGTTGGACGTTCGGCGGTCTTGCCAACCATATCTGGTCAGTGGCCGGAGAGGATGATCGCGACGATATTTCGTCAACTTTCCTGCAGCCTTTCGTGACCTACACCACACCTACTTCGTGGACCTTCGCGCTGAACACTGAATCGACATATGACTGGAAGAACGAACAGTGGACCGTGCCGATCAACATGCAGGTCTCGAAACTGGTCAAGTTTGGCGCGCAACCTGTAAGCTTCCAGATGGGCGCACGTTATTGGGCGGATGCGCCTGAAAACGGGCCAGATGATTGGGGCATGCGTGCCTCGGTGACGTGGCTTTACCCCAAGGGCTAACCCGACCTCGAAGCGCAGTCGATCATCCTTGATGAAATGCAAGTTATGTGGACAACCGCAGTGGTTGACCGCATATCTTGTACATGTCGAAGATGGGGGACAATTTGCCGACTGAGACTGGGTCTTCGCCTTGGCCGATTGGCGGCGGTATTTCTGGTGAAATGGTCAGAAGTATTGATTGGTCGAAGACCTCACTTGGGCCGATCAGCGATTGGCCGCAGAACTTGCGCATCAAGGTCAATTCGATCGTCAATTCTCCGATCCCTCAGGTTTTGATGTGGGGACCGGATCATGTGATGATCTATAATGACAGCTACATCGAAATTGCCGGTAGCTACCACCCGCGCGCAATGGGCGGTACGGTGCCCGAAATCTGGCCCGAGATCTGGGACTGGAACCGTCGCATCATCGAGGAAGGCCGGCAGGGCAAGGTTCAGGCCTTCCGCGAACAAACGCTGACACTGAACCGGCATGGCCGCCCTGAAGAGGCGGTTTTCGACCTGTTCTATACGCCCATCTATAGCGACGATGGTCTGCGGGTGGATGGTGTCCTGTGCACCGTGCTTGAGATCACGGACGCTGTGGCTGCCCGCGCTCTGCTTGCCGAAAGCCGGACCGAAATCTACAGCCTTGCCGACGCCCTCCCCATTCTGGTCGGGTTTCTGGACCGCAGCCTGATCTTCCGTCTCGCCAATGGCCGCTATCTTGATGTGTTCGGCGTGCCGCCCGAGCGGGTGATCGGCCATCACAAGCGAGAGATTGTCGGCGAAACCTATTTTGCTTCGCGCGAGCCATCCTTGAAACGTGCCCTCGCGGGCGAAATGGTGATCAACGACGCCCCCGTCACGTTGCCCGACGGGCGCGTCCACACGTTTGAAGTCCGCTACATTCCCCGCCGCGACTCTGAGGGCAAGGTGCTGGGCATCTATGTCCTGATGATCGATGTCGAGGACCGGAAGAATACCGAGCAGGAACTTCGCCATAGCAATGAGCGGTTCGCGGCGGCGGTCAATGCGATCCATGGCGTGTTGTGGACCAACTCTCCTGACGGGAAGATGCGCGGTGAGCAGGCTGGCTGGGCCAATCTGACCGGACAAGGTTTTGAAGAATATCAAGACTGTGGTTGGGTTGACGTGGTCCATCCGGATGACCGCGCGGGCTCCTTGGCCAGTTGGCAAGAAGCCGTTGCGACCAAGGCCACCTACACATGGGAGCACCGTGTCCGGCGAAAGGATGGGCAATGGCGCAACTTTGCGATCCGTGCCGTGCCGACGCGGGATCTGGAAGGTGAAATCCGCGAATGGGTCGGTGTGCATACTGATATCACCGAACAACGCGCCGCCGAGGCGCAGCTGGTCGACCGCGCTCAGGATCTGGAACGTCAGGTCCGGCATCGACGTCGCGCAGAAGACCAGTTGCGGTTGCTGAATGAGGGACTGGAAGCCCGCGTCCAATCCGAAGTCGCCGAGCGTCGCAAGGCCGAGCACGCCTTGCAGCAATCCCAGAAGATGGAGGCAATCGGTCAGCTTACCGGCGGGATTGCGCATGACTTCAATAACTTGCTGCAAGTTGTTTCGGGAAATCTGCATTTGCTGCTGCGCGATGTGACAGGCAATGAACGCGCCGAGGAAAAGGTCAGAAATGCGCTGTCCGGTGTGCAGCGCGGTGCCAAGCTTGCCAATCAGCTTCTGGCTTTCGGGCGGCGCCAACCGCTGGAACCGCGTGTGCTCAACATTGGCAGGCTGGTGTCGGGGATGGACGACATGCTGCGGCGCTCGTTGGGTGAGGCCATCGAGATCGATGTCATCTGTTCGGGCGGATTGTGGAATGCCTATGTCGATCCCGGACAGATCGAAAACGTCCTGCTGAACCTCGCCATCAATGCCCGCGATGCGATGGATGGCAGCGGCAAGCTGATCATCGAGGTCGGAAACGCCCATCTGGATCAAGCCTATGCCGAGGACAATTCCGAGGTGACTCCGGGCCAATATGTCATGCTTGCCGTCAGCGATACGGGAACAGGCATGTCGCGCGAGGTTCTTGAAAAAGTGTTCGAGCCCTTCTTCTCGACCAAGCCCGAGGGTCGCGGCACCGGACTGGGATTGTCGATGGTTTACGGCTTTGTCAAACAGTCGGGCGGCCACGTCTCGATCTATAGCGAGTTGGGGCAAGGCACGACGGTCAAGGTTTTCCTGCCGCGCTCGATGGCCGAGGAAGATCGCGAGGTGGTCATGAAGGCCGGTCCGGTAACGGGCGGAACCGAGACCATCCTTGTCGTCGAGGATGACGAGGCAGTCCGGACCACCGTCGTCGAACTGCTGACCGATTTAGGTTATCGCGTTCTGACGGCGAAAGATCCATTGGCCGGATTGAGCGTCATCGAAAGCGGTGTGCCAATCGACGTCCTGTTCACCGATGTTATCATGCCCGGCCCGTTGACGAGCCGAGAGATGGCGCAGCGCGCGCAGGAACGTCTTCCCGAAATCGCGGTGCTTTTCACCTCGGGCTATACCGAAAACTCGATCGTCCATGGCGGCAGGCTCGATCATGGCGTCGAGTTGTTGTCGAAGCCTTATTCGCACGAGGCGTTAGCGCGCCGCCTGCGCCATGTCATCGCAAATCGTCAGCAGATCATGGCGGAAAAGGAGGTGCAGGCTCCGGCTGGCGATGGCCTCGAAATACTTCTGGTTGAGGACAACTTCCTGATCTGCGCCGATACGGCGATGATGCTTGAGGAACTGGGCCATCGCGTCACGCAAGCAGCGAATGCGCGGCAAGCGATCAAGGCGCTGGAGGCAAAGACCTTTGACTTGCTGCTGACCGATCTGGGCCTGCCTGACCTGTCGGGAGACGAACTTGCCAGGTTCGCGGTCGAGCGGCACCCGCATCTGGGGCTTGTCTATGCGACCGGTGAATCCCGCGCTCCGGACGGCAGTCCCGCCCGTGTCGTGTTATTGGGCAAGCCCTATGCCATGCCCGATCTGCAATCCGCCGTGCGACAGGCGATCAGGCAAAAGGATCTCGTGTGAAACCCGCTCCGCTTTGTACCCCGCCCGCCGATGCGGAGCAGCGCAAATCGGTGTCGCCCGTGATCTGCTATCCGGTCGCCACCCTGCCCATCCCTGATATCGAAGGCTACCGTGCCTTGCGCGAAGGATTGGAACTGGTCGAAACCATCCGGATCGAGCCCCGCGAGGCAGGTTGTTTCCGTGTTCAAGCCGGTTCGTTCTTCCGCATCGTCTCGACCGAAGGACCGCAGGTCGGCGATCTGAACCTGTTCGCAGATGGCAATCTGGACGAGCGTTTTTACAGCGGCAAGACACGGGCCCTGCACGGCACGCATGTCGGTCGGGGCGACCGGTTGTGGTCGTCCTTTCCCTATCTGCGTCCGATGGCGACGATCACGCATGACACTCTGGACTGGTACGGTTTCGACGAGTTCGGCGGTGCGGTCCATGATGTGATCGGGACACGATGCGACCCCTATACCCACGCATTGCTCAGCGGTGGCGGAGCCTATCACCATTGCTGTCATTCGAACCTGACGCGGGCTTTGGCGCAGTTCACCGGCCTTCGCCCCGAACTGGCCGAGGGCCATGTCCATGACGTGCTGAACGTTTTTATGTGCACGGGCTTCACCCGCGATACCGGCCAGTATTTCATGAAAGCCAGTCCGGTCCGGCCCGGCGATTACCTTGAGTTTTTCGCCGAGATTGACCTGCTCGGTTGCCTTTCGGCCTGCCCCGGAGGGGATTGTTCGAACAGCCATTCATCTGATGTGGCGGCGTGTTACCCTTTGCTTGTCGAGATATATCGCCCAACAGGTAATCCGGTCGGCTGGAAGCCACCTACCCGCAATCCTTGTGACCGCTCGCACGGGCTTTGATCGTGACTGAACGACTTTCTCCGGACGATATGCGCGTACCGATACGAGACGCGGTTCCGGTCCTGTTTCCCGGCCTTGCCGTCTCGGTCCTTGTCGCCGCCACCGCGCAATTCCTGTCCGAGCATTACGGCGCGCCTGCCATGCTGATGGCGCTGCTTCTGGGGCTCGCGCTGAACTTTCTGGCCGAGACCGGCACCAAGACCGCCCCCGGCATCGGCTTCACCGCCAAGACCGTGCTGCGGCTGGGGGTGGCGCTGCTGGGCGCAAGGATCTCGGTCGAGATGCTGGCCGGTCTGGGCGGCGCGGCCATCGGCTTGGTCGTCGCAGGGGTCGTGCTGACCATCCTCTTCGCGCTGGCGATCACCCGCATCGTCGGGCGCGATTGGCGCTTTGCCCTGTTGACCGGAGGCTCGGTCGCGATCTGCGGTGCCTCTGCCGCCATGGCCATCGCCGCCGTCCTGCCCCGCCACGAGAAATCCGAGCGTGATCTGGTCTTCACCGTCCTTGCCGTCACCGTTCTGTCCACCGTCGCGATGGTGCTTTACCCGATGCTGGCGCAGGTTTTCGGTTTCGACGCCCGCGATTCCGGCGTTTTCCTTGGCGGCACGATCCATGACGTGGCCCAAGTCGTCGGCGCTGGCTTCTCGATTGGCCCCGAGGCCGGAGAGACCGCAACGCTGGTCAAGCTGATCCGCGTCTCGATGCTGGCACCGGTGGTGCTGGTGATCTCGCTGGTGATCCGTGCGCGCGGTCTGGCCGATCAGGTCGAGGGGAAACGCCCGCCGCTGCTGCCGGGCTTCGTTCTGGGATTTCTCGCGCTGGCGGCGGTGAACTCGCTGGGACTGCTGCCGGTCTGGCTGGCCGACGCGGCGGGTGTCCTGTCCCGCTGGGCGCTGCTGGTCGCCATCGCGGCGGTCGGGATCAAGACCTCGCTGGCAAGGATGCTCGAGGTCGGGCCGGCGGCGATTGCCTTGCTTCTGGCCGACACGGTTTTTCTGGGCGCTTTCGTGGTGGGCGGATTGCATTGGCTGCGATAATGTCGCTTGGGATTGCCCCCGCGCAATCAATCGGCCAAAATAGCACGCTAGACTTCCGGAGGATTGCATTTGGGCGAGGCATTGAGAGAGAAAATTCCTGCCACGCGCAAGAATGCGACCGAAGCCGTATTCGAGGATTTGCGCGGTGCCATCCTGTCAGGCCAGATTCCGGTCGGTAGTCGCCTTCCATCCGAGGAAAAGCTCGCGGTCAGCTATGGCGTGAGCCGCCCGATGATCCGCGAGGCAATGCGGTCCTTGCAGACCTTGGGACTGACCCGCAGCCGAACCGGTAGCGGCAGCTATGTCATTTCGGCGACCCAACGCAGCGAATTGGCCTATGGCGAGTTCTCGGCCCGCGATCTGGTCGAGGCGCGTCCGTTCATCGAAATCCCCGCAGCCGGTTGGGCAGCCTTGCGCCGCGATGAGGAAAAGCTGGCCCAGTTGGTACAGCTTTGCGACCTTATGGAATCCGAGACGGATTCACAGACATGGGTCCGGCTGGATTCGGATTTTCATTGTCTGATTGCCGAGGCATCGCAAAACGCGCTGTTCGCGCGTGTCGTCCAGCAATCACGCAAGGCGCTGATGCAGCAATCCGAATTGGTCAACCTGATGGCAGACCGCCGGATCGCCTCGAACTATGAACACCGGCTGATTGCAGATGCCATTGCGGCGGGTTCCGAAGAGCGGGCGCGCGATGCCATGCAAAAGCATCTGTCGCAGGTGGAGGACGCGATGACATGGATCGTTTCGTCTCCGGCCAACGCGAAACGGTAGTCAGCCTGCTGCCAGAAGCAGATCCGCACCGATAAAGCCGACGGTCATCGCGACGACCAGAAGCGCACCAACGATCCGTGGTGGTGCGGGCAGCGGCAGATCGAACCAGCGGCAACCCGAGCCGATCAGGAATCCCAGCGTCAGTCCTCCGACAACGTGGATCATGGATTACCTCTGGTTTCGCCGGTCGGGCCACCGCATAGGGGCCGCGTCGTCGCGGCGCGATGCGCAGCGAACCAGTCGGTTAGGACATAGCCAAGTGTCATGGCCAGAACCAGCAGGGCTCCGATCAGGACCGGTGGCGCGGGCAGCGGGATGGCCGCCAGACGACAGGCGATGCCAAGCGCAAGCAGCAATCCGATCACGGTTTTTGTCATGCTTTTGGTCCTTTCGGGGGGACTGGTGCGCCTGTCCGGCTGTTGCGCGGCGCAAGATAGTGCCTGATCTCGGGGGGGCGTATGCCGCGATGAAAGGCATGGGCACGCGCATGATCCAGAACATCATGCTTGGTATGCCGCTCATGCTGGCGAAGATGTTCGGCCCAGCTGTGCAGGAAAAACCATTCAATCCACAGACGGGGCGATGCCGCGTCCTGATAGATGCCCCAGTCATGCGCTCCGTCGCGATAACGCTCTCCCGACAGACCGGTCATGGCAGCGAGGAATGCTTCCGTTTCCTCGGAGTCGACCTCGTAGGTGATGGTGACAAGGACCGGTCCGCGATCATTGCTGCTGGCAAGATCCTCGGCCATTTCGGGGCTGGGCCAGCTGGTTGCGGGGCTCATGTCGTGCCCCTGCCCCTGCCCTAGCAGCGCGTGCCAAGTCAGCGGGATTGCGGCGACCAGTCCAGCGGCCGCCAGCAAAAGGGCAAAATGCACCGACGTCAGGCTGGCGATCTGGCCCCAGAACGTCGAACCTGCCGCCATGCAGCCGTAAAACACCATCAACGCAATCGACAACCCTCGCGCACGGACCCAGTTCGGCAACGCGATCTGGGCCGAGACGTTCAGGCTGGTCAGCACTGCGATCCAGCCCAGACCGCCGATGAATGACGCAATGACGGTCAGTGTCGGGTTGTGCGACATGCTCAGGATAGCCATGGCCAGAGCCGTTGTGATCGTGCCTCCGGTGGTCAGGCCGTTGATCCCCATTCTTCTCCGAAGTCCGGGCAGGATCAGCGCGCCGGTTACCGCCCCTGCGCCGATCGCACCCAGCAACAATCCGTATAGCGCGGCCCCGCCCCCGGGAATGCCCCGCGCGAATAGCGGCAGAAGCGCCCAATAGGCACTCGCGAA
This sequence comes from Paracoccus aestuariivivens, assembly GCF_009711225.1. Taxonomy (GTDB): domain Bacteria; phylum Pseudomonadota; class Alphaproteobacteria; order Rhodobacterales; family Rhodobacteraceae; genus Paracoccus; species Paracoccus aestuariivivens. Next base: position 1,058,500 of record NZ_WMIE01000001.1, read on the forward strand.
GCTGAAGAATCCCAGCGCACGCAGCAATGTGGCCTTCAAAGCGGCATTATGCATCGCGTGCCGGAAACCGGTCAGCATGGCTCCGGCAATCGGTTCGGGCGGAAGCCGCGGCGGCTCCTCGGGCGGGGGCTTCCACAGGATCAGGGCTCCGATGATAACGATGGAGCTGATCGCGTTCACAAAGAACGGTGCCGAAAGACCGACAACCGTGATCAAAAGTCCCGCCAGCGCAGGCCCGATGGCGCGGCTGATATTCACCCCGAGCGAATTCAGCGCCACCGCCGGAGACAAGGTATCTTGCGGCACCAGCGCAGGCACCACCGATTGCCATGCCGGAGCGATAAAGGCCGCGCCGGTCCCGATCAGAAAGGTAAACACCAGCAACACGCCCGGCGTCATTTTTCCTGACAGTGTCGCGAAAGCCAGCAGTGCGATCACGATGCCCAGAACCGTATTCACGATAATCAGATAGCGCCGCTTGTTCACGCGGTCGGCCAGCGCTCCGGCAAGCAGTACGAACAGGAATATCGGAACAGTCGTTGTCGCCGAGACCAGCGAGACCATCCCCGGTGACGGGCTGAGTTCGGTCATCAGCCAGCCTGCGCCGACATCATTCATCCATGTGCCGATGTTCGAGATCAGCGTTGCCGTCCAAAGCAATGTGAATGCGCTATGCCGGAACGGACTCCAAGCAGATTGCCGGCTTTGATTCACCACTTTCGAGAATTCCTGCATCGCTCTCCCTTTCGCTCAGACCGCAAAGCACGAGCAACCCAATGCGCCCCAAAAGCTCGTCAGACGTTGGACGGGAATTGGGTTGGTCCAGGCGATGCTGTGGTCATGTCCGTGAATAGAGCAAACGCTACGGCAGTCGGTGTGACAAGATCGCGCATGAGCGGGACATGGCGCGCCCATCGCAGCAGGTCTTTGACCCGGACTTGGCAGATAGCGGAGGGGGCTCCAGTCCGGACTGACCGGAGGAAGTGGCGGCGCAAGATGTGAAAATTCCTGCTCGCCATAGACCACCTTACCGGCCACCATCGTCATGACCGACCGGATGCCCCGGATCTCGTCATCCGGCACGCGCATGAAGTCCTTGGAAAGAACTACAAGATCGGCGTGAAAGTCTTTGGCAAGCCTGCCTTTTTCACCCGCTTCGCCGGAAAACCACGCCGACCCTTCGGTCCATAGCCGCAACGCGGTTTCACGGTCGATCAGGCTGCCATCATCTGTCAGTTGCAAGCCACCGAGCGTCCGCCCCGTCGTCAACCAATGCAGCGCCACCCATGGGTCGTAAGAAGCAACGCGGGTTGCATCGGTTCCGCCGCCAACGGGTACACCCTCAGCCAACATCCGCGCGACCGGAGGTGTGGCGCGGACGGCATTGGCCCCGTAACGGGCAGCGAAATACTCGCCCTGAAAGGCCATGCGGTGCTGGATCGCGATTCCCCCGCCAAGCGCGCGGATGCGTTCGATGTTGCGCGGCGTGATCGTCTCGGCATGGTCGATAATGAAACGCTGGCGGAACGGCGTCCGCCCGTTCACCCGTTCAAATACGGTCAGGAAACGGTCGATCGTTTCATCGTAAGTGGCGTGTATCCGGAATGGCCAGCCATTCTCGGCAAGCAGTTCGACGATGCGTTCAAGCTCGGCCTCCATATGCGGGCCGGGTTCAGGACGGGGTTCAAGGAAATTCTCGAAGTCGGCGGCGGACCAGGTCAGGTTCTCGCCTGCCCCGTTCATCCGCAGCATGGCCGAGCCTGCGCCCGGTTCGGTCATCGCGATCCAGCGTTCGTAATCCGAAAGCTCGCTGCCCGCCTTTTGCGCGAACAGGTTATAGGCGAGCCGCAGGGTCAACTGACCGGCCTCGTCCAATTGCCGGATCACCTCGTAATCATCGGGATAGTTTTGTCCGCCTCCGCCCGCGTCAATGACACTGGTGATGCCAAGGCGATTCAGTTCGCGCATGAAGTGGCGGGTCGAGTTGATCTGGTCTTCAAGCGGTAGCTTTGGTCCCTGCGCCAGCGTCGAATACAGGATCAGCGCCGAGGGCTTGGCCAGCAGCATCCCTGTCGGATTGCCACGCGCATCCTTTTCGATCACCCCGCCCGGAGGATCGGGTGTATCCGCCCCGATGCCAAGCACCTTCAGGGCGGCGCGATTCAGCAAAGCGCGGGCATAAAGGTGAAGGATGAAGACCGGTGTGTCGGGCGCGGCGGCATTGATTTCATCAAGTGTCGGCATGCGGCGTTCGGCGAACTGGAACTCGGACCAACCGCCGATGACCCGAACCCATTGTGGCGCGGGGGTGCGCGCGGCCTGCTCGCGCAGCATCAGCAGCGCATCGGAAAGCGAGGGCACGTTTTCCCAGCGCAGTTCCATATTATAGCTTAGGCCGCCGCGGATCAGATGGGTGTGGCTGTCATTCAGGCCGGGGATTACCCGCCGACCGGCCAGTTCGATAACACGGGTGCCGTCGCCTTTCAGCCGCATGATGTCGCGATTGCTGCCAACCTCCACGATCCTGCCGTCGCGAATGGCAAGCGCCTCGGCCTCGGGTTGGGCGGGATAAAGCGTCGTGATCCGGCCATCGGTCAGGATCGTGTCCACCATTCATCGGCTCCTTAAGATGTCGCGATAATTTGGGCGCCGCGCCCCGAGGGGAGGAGGATCGGGGCGCGGCACCGCCGGTCACTCGGCAGCTTGGGGCGAAATTGCTGCCGGCACCGGCGCGAGGCGTGGGCCATGGACCACGCGCTCGGGGGCCTTGTGCACCATGGTATAGGCGTAATCGACGCCCATGCCGTAGGCTCCGGAATGCTCCTTTACCAATGCCATCACCGCGTCATAGGTGTCGCGACGCGCCCAGTCGCGCTGCCATTCCAGCAGTACCTGCTGCCATGTCATAGGCACGACGCCAGCTTGGATCATCCGTTGCATGGAATAGTCATGTGCATCCTTGGACGTCCCGCCCGAGGCATCCGCGACCATGTAGATCTCGTACCCGCCCTCCAGCATCGCCGACAATGCGAAAGTGTTGTTGCAGACCTCGGTCCAAAGCCCCGAGACAACCACCTTCTTGCGGCCGTTGGCAGCCAGCGCGTCCCGAACCTTCTGATCGTCCCACGAATTCATCGAGCTGCGTTCGAGGATCGGATTCTCGGGAAAAACCGCCAGAAGCTCGGGATAGGTATGCCCCGAGAACGCCTCGGTCTCGACGGTGGTGATCGTGGTCGGGACGCCAAAGATTTTTGCGGCCTTGGCCAGTCCGACTGTATTGTTCTTTAGTACCTGACGGTCGATGGACTGGACACCGAATGCCATCTGCGGCTGATGATCGATGAAGATCATCTGGCAGTTCTCCGGGGTCAGAACTTCAAGCTTGGTATTCATGGCGTTGCTCCCTTTGGATGTGGTCATTCAGACCGAGGCCACGAAGGCCAGAAGATCGTGGTTGAACTGTTCCGGTTCCGTTTCGGCCAATCCGTGCGCGCCGCCGGGATAGATTTTCAGCGTCGCATTCGGGACCAGCTTCACCGCCTTTTCCGCCGCCGCACCGATCGGCACGATCTGGTCGTCATCGCCATGGATGAAATAGACCGGGATATCGATCTTCTTCAGATCTTCAGTGTAATCGACTTCCGAGAATTCGTGGATGCAATCGTAAAGTCCCTTGATCCCGCCAGCCATGCCTTGCAGCCAGAATGAATCCTGCAACCCCTGACTGACGGTCGCGCCTTCGCGGTTATGGCCATAGAAGGGCACCGCCAGATCCTTGTAGAATTGCGACCTATTGCTGGCGACGCCTGCGCGGATGCTGTCGAACACGTCGATCGGCAGGCCTTCGGGATTGGTGTCGGTCTTGGCCATCAACGGAGGAACTGCCCCGACCAGCACGGCAGCCGATACCCGCGCGGTGCCGTGTCGGCCAAGGTAATGTGCGACCTCTCCTCCTCCGGTCGAATGCCCGACAAGGATCGCGTCCTTGAGGTCCAGCTTCTCGATCAACTCGGCCAGATCGTCCGCGTAACGATCCATGTTGTTGCCGTCCCATGTCTGTTGCGAACGGCCGTGGCTGCGGCGGTCATGGGCGATAACGCGATAGCCTTTCTGGCCGAAGAACAGCATTTGCGTTTCCCATGCGTCAGCCGATAGCGGCCAACCATGCGAGAACAGGATCGGTCGCCCTTGGCCTTGATCCTTGTAGAAAATCTGAACGCCGTCCGAGGTGGTGAGATAGCTCATGGTTCTGGCTCCGTTATCAGTGACACGGGACAGGCCAAAACCCATCCCCGGAAGCCACATCAAAGCCCCAGCCCCGACAGAAAGCTGCAACGCCTCGCGGCGGGTCAGTGCCGACCGTTGGATCGAATTGTCAGAGGATTCAGTCAGAGAAGACATGGATGGGGCTCCGTGCGACTTGCCCCATCAGATTACGCCCGAACGACTCGCCTATCTTGCAAGCTAGTGTCGGGCATTTCACGAAAGTCGGTTCTCTTGGTACATACGGCGCGGGTTAACGCGCCGTACGCATATCACAGCAGGAAGCTGTCAGCGGCCAGCGACATACGGTCGTCAAGCAGGATCGAAAAATCAGCGACCCTGTCGCCGTTCACGTCAGCCGAGATCAAGGTCCCATTCGCCACCGTACGGGCCGAAAGCTGTCCGGCTTGGCCGGTGAATGCCGCGCTTCCGATATAGTTGAACGCTTGGTCACCTGATCGCGCCGAGTTCGCGTCGATGCCTCGCAGGTCGATCACGTCGTGTTGGACACGGCTGAAATCGGTGATTGTGTCGCGTCCGGCTGGCGCAACGGTCGAATCCGCGTATGTCGAGAAGACAAAGGTATCCGCGCCTGTCCCGCCCGTCATGCGGTCAGCGCCCGCGCTACCGATCATCCGGTCATTGCCGTTGGAACCGCTCAGGACGTCGTTGCCAGCACCGCCGTTCAGAACATCATTTCCGTTTGCCCCGTTGAGATTGTCATTCCCCGCAGCACCGTTCAGCCGGTTATGTCCCGAATTGCCGGACATTACATTGGCTAATCCATTCCCCGTTCCGGTCAGATTGCCCGAGCCGTTCATCGACAGGTTCTCGACATTCGCTGTCAGCGTGTAATTGACCGAGATCGACGCCATATCCGTGCCCTGATTGGCATATTCTGTGACAATGTCCGAGCCATCGAGGATATAGAACTGGTCGTTTCCGGCATCGCCAAACAGCCTGTCGTAACCTGCGCCACCGGAAATCGTGTCATTCCCCGTGCCACCGTAGATCAGGTCATTGCCGCCATAGCCGATAAGCCCGTCATTTCCGGCATATCCGGCAATGCTGTCGGCATAGTCCGAGCCATAGACAGAGTCGGCACCACGCGCGATGTAAGCGATCAGCCCATCCGCGTTGCCGGCGTCAATTGCATCGAATGCGGTCGAGGCCGAGATCGAGAAATTATAGGCCTCACCCAGCAGCGTATTTCCGCTGAATTGGGCGTATCCGGTCAGTGTGCCGTAGACGTTGCCATAATAGTCGTAACTGAAATTGCCATAATACTCGAAGGTCTGGTTGCCAACGCTAATGACAATCGCGTCCGATCCGGCCCAAGTGACCGTTCCGTAGACGGTGCTAACTCCCCACATTCTCAGGCTGACATATGAGTCAAATACAGCCATCTCCCTATCTCCCGTCCAATCGCTAAAAAAACGAACAAGCGTCGAAGGAGAGCAGAGCCGTCTAAGGGAGCCCCGTTAACGTCTATGCATCTTGTACCGACGCATAAACGCTGATGGCTGAAGCCGTAGGTTGCGTCAACGGCATTTATTAACAGATGGTTAATGACGTAATGTCCTATCTGGCTCGGTCGCGCCAGCGCCCCGGAGACATGCCCTCGATCCGGCCGAATACGCGGGTGAAATGGCTTTGATCCGAGAAGCCACAGGTCAAGGCAACCTCGACCAAAGTCAGGTCCGTGGTCGCCAACAGGCGGCGCGCATGGTCGATGCGCTGGTTCAACAGCCATTGATAGGGCGTAACGCCGGTTGAATCGCGAAATGCCCGGAAGAAACCGTGTCGGGACAGGTTCAGCGCCTCGGCGATATGCGCGATCGAGACCTTCTCGTCCTCGCCCGACATCAGCATTTCTTTGGCGCGTCGGACCAGCATCGGTGCCAGGGTGCTGACATTGTCATCCGCAAGACCGTTCTGGCTGCGGTAATTGTGCAAAAGATGTGCGCCGACCGCCGTCGCCAACTGTTCGATGAACAGCGGATCGAACGCGTCGGGTTGGGCCAAAGCCGGTACAAGCGCTTGCGCCAGATGGCGCAGGATCTGATCTTCGTGACCTTGCACGCGGGATAGTGCCCGCCCCTTGCCTCGGTCCGTGATGCGCTCGGCCTCATCGACAAATTTCTGCGACAGTTCGATCAGGAAGAAGTCGAAATAGCCGTCCATCGTTGCCGCATAGTCATTGTCGAAGTCGCGAATATAAGCGTCCCCGCGATCGAACAGACGGTCCTGCACGCGCCCCGCCTCGCCACCCTTGCGGCGATGGCCATCGACGAGTGAGATCCCGACCAGCAACCCTCGGTCCTGAGCCGGTGTGGCGACATGGCTATGGTGCAACCCCGAGGCCGCTTTCCGGCGAAAGACAAATTCGTTCGAGCAAAGAACGTGGTCGGCAGATAGAACCGAAGTCGAGCAGCCTAAGGAATCCGTGGCCCCAGCCGTCCGCGTCATGGTCTGAACTTGAGCACTCATTGCGCACCTCTTCGTTTGGACCGGTCAGACGCGCGCAGGAAATGCGCCGACAGCCCGATTGTTCGTCGTGAATGAAAAACCGTTAACAAACTTCAGCCAGAAAGGATCATGCTGCTGGCATTGCCCGAATGCTGGGGCCTGCTGGCTGATCCGTGGCCGAGATACCGCCACCACCCTAGCCGATCTTGAACATTAATGTGCGGCATTTCACATTCGTGAACGTCCTAGACTTTCGTATAGTCAGCCTAAAATTGGCGTAAATTTGGGCGACTTGGCCATTCCTTGGGCATTAATCTACAGTCACTCCGGAAGTGATCGGGCCGCCATTGCCGACGCTTGGTCCGGGTGCGATCTGGGCCTTGGGGTTGGGCCGGAAGGGAACATGGATAAACGCCTGTCGATCATAGTCATCGAAGCCGATGTCGAACGTGCCGCCACGATTGTGGATGGTCTGCGCGAGGCGGGCGACCATGACATCCGTGTCATCTCTGAAGTGGCGGGGATGGCCCGTCATATCGCGGAAATGCATCCCGATATCGTGCTGATCGATCTGGCGAACCCGTCCCGCGATGTTCTCGAGGATCTGGCGGTGGCCTCGGCCCCGACCGAGCGGCCGGTGGCGATGTTTGTGGACCGATCGGACGAGCAACTGACCCGCGCTGCAATCGAGGCCGGAATTTCCGCCTATGTCGTGGACGGGCTCAGGCAGGACCGGATCAAGCCGGTACTGGATGCCGCTATCGCCCGTTTCCATATGATCCAACGGATGCGGGCCGAGTTGGTGGCGACCCGCGCCGCGTTGGAGGAACGCAAGCTGATCGACCGTGCCAAGGCGATCCTGATGAAGGCGCGCGGGATCGACGAAGAGGAAGCCTATGCCTTGCTGCGCAAATCCGCGATGGATCAGGGCAAGCGCATGGGCGAGATCGCCCAGCAACTGGTCATGGCGGCGGGGCTTCTGACATGCCGTTGACCCCCGTAAAACTGGGCTATCTGCCGCTGATCGACGCTGCCGCCCTGATCGTGGCGCATGAACTGGGCTTCGCCACCGAGGAAGGGCTGGCCCTTGATCTGATCCAGCTGAACTCATGGGCACAAAGCCGCGACATGCTGGGTGCTGGATTGATCGACGCCGCTCATATGCTGGCTCCGATGCCGGTGGCACAGGCGATCGGCCTTGGTCCCGCCCTGCCCGAGACGGATCTGGTTATGATCCTGTCGCAGGGCGGTCAGGCGATTGCCCTCAGCAATGCCCTGACCACGGCATTGCGGGATGCAGGCCATGATTTTGCCTTCACCGATGCGCGCGCCGCCGGTCTTGCCCTGCGGGCCGTTGCGGACAGGCCGCTGCGTATCGGGGTGCCGTTCCAGTTTTCGACCCAGCACGAGCTGACACGTTACTGGCTGGAACATTGCGGCTTTGCCGATGATATCTCGGTCGTGACGGTGCCACCGCCGCGTATGGCCGATGCGATGCTGGCGGGTGAGGTCGATCTGTTCTGCGTCGGGGAACCTTGGGCCTCGTTCGCGATCGAACGCGGTATCGCCTCGCTGATCCTACCGGGGCGTGCGATCTGGGCTGCACCGCCCGAGAAGGGTCTGGTCCTGAACCGCAGCTTTACCCAAGGCCAGCTCGAACTGACAGGGCGGCTGATGCGGGCGATCTGGCGGGCCGGACGCTGGCTGGACGAACCCGATCATCGCGGTAGTGCTGCCGACATCGTTTCGCGCCCGGACTATCTGAACCTTCCCTCCGAACTGGCCGAACGCGGGTTGACCGGACGGATGATGATTTCGCCTTTGGGCGAGATCCGCGATGTTCCCGATTTTATCGCCTTCAACGCACGTGGGGCCAGCTATCCCTGGCGCAGTCTTGCGGCATTCTTTGCCGACCGCATCGCCAGAAGACATGGTCTCGATCCGGTCGCTGCGATGCAGCAGGCCATGGCGATCTATCGGACCGACCTTTACCGGCTGCATTTGCGCGAAGCAGCTGCCGATCTGCCCGGAGCCTCGGCGCGGCTCGAGGGCGCACTTGCTGCGGATTTCGCGGTTCCCGCCGAGCGTGGACAGATGATTCTGCGTCGGGACGCGTTTTTCGATGGTTCGGTCTTTGAGCCGCCGTTCGCGAAGTGAGCGAAGTTTAAGCACACGACTTTTGCAGCGCAGAAAAACGCCCCCATCCTCAGCAGATGGGGGCGTTTTGATTTGCTTGCCCGACAGGATGATTGTGTGCCGCGTCAAGTTGGCGCAATTTCAACTCATGGCTCGGTACAACGACGTACCACGGCCCGCTCGCAAAGATGCGGCATGATCCCGCGAAGATGCGGAATCTTGCGAAAGCGCCAACCGGACGCCGTTGTTCCGCGAGAAACGCTTTCCGACAGCAGACGCAATTCAGCCACGCCATCGGAGCATCATCCATGACCACTTCAGCCTCGTCCGAGGCCAGCCGCGCGCTTGGCCTTTCTACCTTCGCATTCATCGTCTGCTTCGCCGTCTGGACCATATTCGCCATCATCGGCATCCAGATCCGCGAGCAGCTTTCCCTGACCGAAACCCAGTTCGGCCTGCTGATCGGGATGCCGGTACTGACCGGATCTTTGGTCCGGATCGTTCTGGGCATTTTGACCGATCGCCTGGGCGGTCGCGTCGTCTATACGCTGACCATGCTGGCATCGGCGCTGGCGACCTTCCTGCTGAGCTGGGCCACCACCTATCCGCAGATGCTGCTGGCCGCGCTTGGTGTCGGTCTTGCGGGCGGTTCGTTTGCCGTCGGCGTTGCCTATGTCTCGCGCTTCTATGCATCGGCCAAACAGGGCACGGCGCTTGGCATCTTCGGCGTCGGGAATGTCGGCGCTGCCGTGACCAAGTTCGTCGCCCCGTTCGTCATGGTCGCCTATGGCTGGCAAGCCACCGCGCAGATCTGGGCCGCAGCACTGGCGCTGACCGCGATCCTGTTCTGGGTTTTCAGCAAGGACGATCCGGTCACCATCGAGCGTCGCGGCACCAAAGCCCCGCTGCGCAGCCTGAAAGCCGAATTCGCGCCGCTGAAGAATGTGCAGGTCTGGCGCTTTGCGGCCTATTACTTCTTCGCCTTCGGGGCCTTTGTCGCGCTGGCTTTGTGGCTGCCGCGCTACCTGATCGGGGTTTACGGTTTCGACATCAAGACGGCGGGCATGATCGGCGCGGCCTATTCGATCCCGGCCTCGATCTTCCGCGCCTACGGAGGCGTGCTGTCGGACCGCGTCGGCGCTCGCGCTGTGATGTACTGGACGCTGATCGTCTCGCTGGTCTGCACCGCGATCCTTTCCGCTCCGTCGGGTGTTTCGGCTCCGGTCTTTCTGGTCGTGATCTTTGTCCTTGGCTTCTTCATGAGCCTCGGGAAGGCCGCGGTCTATAAACACATCCCCACCTACTATCCGCAAAATGTCGGGGCCGTCGGCGGTCTGGTCGGCATGATCGGCGGGCTTGGCGGCTTCTTCCTGCCCCTGCTGTTCGGCTGGCTCAAGGATGAAACCGGCATGTGGTCCAGCTGCTTCATGGTCCTGTTCGTCCTGATCGCGACCTGCCTTGTCTGGATGCACCTCACGATCCGCCGCCTCAATCGCGGCGCAGCACTTCAAACCGCCTGAAAGGAACCCACAGCCATGAAAAAGAAGCTAGTGGTCATTGGCGCCGGTATGGCCTCGGGACGGATGCTCGAACAATTGTTCGACGCCGCACCGGACGCCTACGAGGTCACCCTGTTCAACGGAGAGCCGCGCGGGAACTATAACCGCCTGATGCTGTCCCCTGTCCTGTCAGGCGAGAAGACATACGAAGACATCGTCACCCATGACGATGACTGGTACGCGGCAAACGGCGTCGATTGCCGCTTTGGCGAGCCGGTGGTCAAGATCGACCGCAAGAACCGTATCGTCTACTCGAACAAGGGCGGCGCGCCTTATGACGCGCTGGTCATCGCCACTGGCTCGGCCCCGTTCATCATCCCTGTCGTGGGCAAGGAACTGCCGGGCGTCGTGACCTATCGCGATCTCGAAGACACCCATGCCATGATCGATGCGGGCGTGGCGGGCAAGGATGCCGTGGTGATCGGCGGCGGGTTGCTGGGTCTGGAAGCGGCGGCTGGCATGGCCGCACGCGGCGCCAAGGTCACGGTCATCCACCTGATGGGCCACCTGATGGAGCGTCAGTTGGACCCGGCGGCGGGCTACCTGCTGCAGAAGGATCTGGAAAAGCGCGGCATCAAAGTCCATTGCAAGGGCGCGACCAAGGCGATCCTTGGCACCGACCGCGCCGAGGCCGTGCTGCTGGAAGACGGCACCGTCTATCCCGCCGATCTGGTCTGCATGGCCGTCGGCATCCGCCCCGAAACCCGCCTTGCCAATGACGCCCATCTTGAGGTCGAGCGCGGCATCGTCGTCGATGACGCGATGCGGACGAGCGATCCGCACATCTTCGCGCTTGGAGAATGCGTCGAGCATCGCAAGCAGCTTTTCGGCCTTGTCGCGCCGCTTTACGATCAAGCCAAGGTGCTGGCGAAAACCCTGCTGGACGAGGCCGCCGAGTTCGTTCCCGTCCAGACCGCGACCAAGCTTAAAGTGACCGGCTGCGATCTGTTCAGCGCGGGCGACTTCGCCGAGGGCGAGGGCCGCGAGGACATCGTCTTCCGCGATCCGGGCCGTGGCATCTACAAGCGCCTTGTCCTGCAGGACGACCGCATCATCGGCGTCGTCATGTATGGCGAGACCGGAGATGGCAACTGGTTCTACGGCATGATGAAGGAAGGTACCGATATCAGCGAAATGCGCGAGACGCTGATCTTCGGCCCTGCCTTCCAGGGAGGGTCCAAGCTGGACCCTATGGCGGCCGTTGCAGCCTTGCCGCCTGAGGCGGAAATCTGCGGTTGTAACGGCGTCTCCAAAGGCACGATCATGGCTGCGGTTGCCGGTGGGGCCTGCACGCTGGACCAGATGCGCGCCTGCACCAAGGCCAGCGCCTCTTGCGGCACTTGCACCGGATTGGTGCAACAGGTCATGGCCTTTGCCATGGGCGGCGAGGTGCAGGAAGCCCCCGCCGGCATGTGCAAATGCACCGATCACACGCATGAGGACGTGCGTCGCCTAATCAAGACCATGGCGCTGAAATCCATCCCCGCCGTCATGCAGGAACTGGGCTGGAAAACCGTTGGTGGCTGTCATTCCTGCCGCCCGGCGCTGAACTATTACCTGCTGGCCGAATACCCTCTGGAGTACAAAGACGACCGTCAGTCGCGCTTCGTCAACGAACGCAACCACGCCAATATCCAGAAGGACGGGACTTATTCAGTCGTGCCGCGCATGTGGGGCGGGGTGACAACGCCCGACGAGCTGCGCGCCATTGCCGATGCCGCCGACAAATACAACGTCCCGATGGTCAAGGTCACTGGCGGCCAGCGTATCGACCTGCTGGGCGTCAAGAAAGAGGATCTGCCGCATATGTGGGCCGATCTGAACGCTGCGGGCATGGTCTCGGGTGCGGCCTATTCCAAGGGCCTCCGCACCGTCAAAACCTGCGTCGGCAAAGAGTTCTGCCGCGTCGGCACTCAGGATTCGACCGGCCTTGGTATCAAGCTGGAAAAACTGATGTGGGGGTCATGGACGCCGCACAAGCTGAAGCTGGGCGTCAGCGGCTGCCCGAGGAACTGCGCCGAGGCGACCTGCAAGGATATCGGCGTGGTCTGCGTCGACTCTGGCTACAATATCTCGATCGGCGGCGCGGCAGGGATGGAGGTCAAAGAGACCGAGCATCTGGCCTCGACCCCGTCCGAGGAAGAAACCATCCAGATCATCCTCGCCGTGACCCAGCTTTACCGCGAGAACGGCAAGTATCTGGACCGGCTGTGGAAATGGATGTCCAAGGTTGGCCTTGATTGGATCAAGGCGCAGGTCGTCGATGATCTGGAAAACCGCATGGCCCTGGTCGAGCGTTTCGAGATCAGCCAATCGGTCTATCGCACTGATCCATGGGCCGAGCTCTCCACCCCCGCCGAGACGCCCAAATGGGGCCCCCTTGCAGATCTCACGCTGGAGGCAGCGGAATGACCACATTCGTCGATATCGGCGCGCTATCGGACGTGCCCCAACAGGGCGCGCGTGTCGTGAAAACCATGCAAGGCTGCGTCGCGGTTTTCCGGACCTCGGATGATCGGGTCTTCGCCCTTGAGGATCGCTGCCCGCATAAGGGCGGCCCCCTGTCCGAAGGCATCGTGCATGGCGACCGTGTAACCTGCCCGCTGCATAACTGGGTCTTCGACATGAACTCGGGCGAGGCGCAGGGCGCCGACGAGGGCATGGTCCGTACCTATCCCATCCGCGTCGAAAACGGCCGCATCCTGATCAGCGCCGAATTGATGGCCCGCAAAGCCGCCTGAGGAGGAACATCATGTCTTACGTCAATCCTACTGATTTCGCGAAGAAAATGGTCGATGCCGGCGAGGCCAAGGTGTTCATGTCGACCAAGGACACCCTTATCCGCGCCTATATGGCGGGCGCGATCCTTGCGCTGGCGGCGGCCTTTGCGGTGACGGTTACGGTCAATACGGGCGATCCGCTGATCGGCGCGTTGCTGTTTCCGGTCGGCTTCTGCATGCTCTACCTGCTGGGCTTCGACCTGCTGACAGGGGGGTTTACCCTTGTTCCGCTGGCGCTGATCGACAAGCGGCGCGGGGTCACGATGAAGGGGCTTATGCGCAACTGGGGGCTGGTTTTTGCGGGCAATTTCGCCGGGGCCTTCACCGTCGCGGTATTCATGGCGATCATCGTAACCTTCGGCTTCTCCGAGGCCCCGAATGCCGTCGGCGAAAAGATCGGCCATATCGGCGAGGGCCGGACGCTCGGCTATGCCGCCCATGGCGCGGCGGGGATGCTGACGCTGTTCGTGCGCGCGGTCATGTGCAACTGGATGGTCTCGACCGGTGTCGTCGCCGCGATGATGTCCACCAGCGTCTCGGGCAAGATCATGGCGATGTGGATGCCGATCCTTGTCTTCTTCTACATGGGCTTCGAGCATTCCATCGTGAACATGTTCCTGTTCCCTGCGGGCATCCTGCTGGGTGGCCAGTTCACGTGGATGGACTACCTGATCTGGAACGAGATCCCGACTGTTGTGGGCAATCTGGTCGGCGGGCTGACCTTTGTCGGCGCGATGATCTACGCCACCCACCACCGCACCTCGCCCGAACGCGATCGCGTCAGCATCGACGAAGCCAAACCCGTCGCGGTTCCCGCTGAGTAAGGCCACAAAATGACCATGCATCCCGCACTGCCGACGATCCGCACCACCTGCCCTTACTGCGGCGTAGGTTGCGGGGTGCTTGCAACACCGAATGCCTCCGGCGGGCTGAACATCGCGGGCGATCCGCAGCATCCGGCGAATCTTGGCAGGCTTTGCGTCAAGGGCTCGGCCTTGGGCGAGACGCTTGACCGGCGGGGCCGCCTGCTGACCCCACGCATTCACGGCCGCCCTGCCCGCTGGAACGAGGCGCTGGATCTGGTCGCCAAGCGTTTTTCGGACACCATCGCCGAACACGGACCGGATTCGGTTGCCTTCTATGTCTCGGGACAACTCCTGACCGAAGACTACTATGTCGCGAACAAGCTGATGAAGGGCTTCATCGGTTCGGCCAATATCGACACCAATTCGCGGCTGTGCATGGCGTCATCGGTTGCGGGGCATCGCCGTGCGTTCGGCTCTGATACCGTTCCGGGCCTCTACGAGGATCTGGAGCAAGCCGATCTGATCGTGCTGACCGGCTCGAACCTCGCTTGGTGTCATCCGGTGCTTTACCAGCGCATCGCGGCCGCGAAAGAAGCGCGCCCCGAGATGCGCGTCGTCGTTATCGACCCGCGCCGGACCGCCACCTGTGACATCGCCGACCTGCATCTGGCTCTCGCCCCCGGTTCGGACGCGGTATTGTTCAACGCGCTTCTGGCCGAGATCGCGGCGCGAAATGCCGTAGATGAAAATTTTATCCTCAATCTCAATGGACTAGAGGAAGCAGTTCAAGCCGCTTCTCAGGTCCAGACTGCCGCCACCGGCCTATCCGGCGACGATATTCGCCGGTTCCTCGATTTGTGGATCGGCACCGAAAGGGTCGTCACAGTCTATTCGCAAGGCATCAACCAATCGGAATCGGGCAGCGACAAGGTCAATGCGATCCTGAACTGCCACCTTGCCACCGGTCGGATCGGACGTGCGGGCATGGGGCCGTTCAGCGTCACCGGCCAGCCCAATGCCATGGGAGGGCGCGAGGTCGGCGGCCTTGCCAATATGCTGGCCTGCCATCTCGATATCGAGAACCCCGTGCATCGGAATGCGGTACAGGATTTCTGGCAGGCCCCGAAGATGCCGGAAAAGCCGGGCCTCAAGGCGGTGGATATGTTCCGCGCCGTCGAGGACGGGCGCATCAAGGCGCTTTGGATCATCTGTACCAACCCTGTCGTCTCGATGCCCGAGGCGGATCGTGTCGCCCGCGCCATAGCCAATTGTGACTTCGTCGTCGTCTCGGACATGATGGCGCAGACCGACACGACGCGCCTTGCCCATGTCCTGCTGCCTGCCACCGGTTGGGCCGAGAAAGACGGCACGGTCACGAACTCGGAACGTCGCATCAGTCGCCAACGTCGCACCCTGCCCTCTGTCGGTCAGGCCCGCGACGATTGGCGCATTCTGGCGGATGTCGCTGCCCGCATGGGCTGGTCCGAGCGTTTCGCATGGACAACCCCCGCCGAGATCTTTGCCGAACACGCGGCGCTGTCAGGTGTCGCCGGAAATCTCGGCAGCGATTTCGATATCTCGGACCATGCAGGCATCACTGCCGAGGCCTATGACCGCCTCGAGCCGTTCCTGTGGCCACAGTCGGCCCGCAAACGCGGTGGCCGCTTCTTCGCCGAGGGGCGGTTCCATCACCCGGACGGCAAGGCTCGGATGATCGCGGTGACGCCACGCGCGCCGCAACCGACCAGCGCCGAGCATTCTTATCGGCTGAACACCGGCCGCGTCCGCGACCATTGGCACACGATGACGCGGACCGGAATATCCCCCCGCTTGTCACGCCATCTGGCCGAACCCTTCCTCGAGATACATCCCCGTGATGCCGAGACGTTGGGGCTGACAGCCGCAGGCCTTGCGCGGGTCAGCAACCCGCACGGAGCTTCGATCCTGCGGGTTCTGGTGACAGATCGTGTTGCGATGGGCCAACCATTCGCGCCGATCCATTGGACGGGCGAGACAGCACCCTCGGGCCGGATTGACGTCTTGGTGCCTGCGGTGACGGATCCGGTCTCTGGGCAGCCCGCCTCGAAATCGGCGACGGTTGCAATCGCGCCCTTCCGCCCCGCCTGGTACGGCTATGCGATCTCTGCCAAGGGAATTTCGCCCAGCTGCGAATATTGGGCTCGGGCGGCAATTCAGGGCGGATGGCAGGCCGAACTTGCCGGAGCGGAAGATCCCGAATGCTGGATGAACTACGCCCGCCTTTTATTCGGGCTGGACGACGAGCCCCTGACCGTGCGCGACCGCGCCAAGGGACAGATCCGGCTGGCGTTTATCTCGGGCGGGCGGTTGCAGGCGGCGCTGTTCATCGCGCGTGAGCCGGTCGGGCTATCGCGCAGCCATCTGGGGACTTTGCTTGGCGAAACCAACCCGACCGATGCCCTTGCGGGGCGCCCCGGCTCGGATCGTCCCGATCAAGGCGCCTTGGTCTGCGCCTGCTTCAATGTCGGGGTGAACCTGATCCGCAGCACGATCAGCGAGAACCGCCTGACCACCGTGGACGAGGTCGGAACCGCATTGCGGGCCGGAACCAATTGCGGCTCATGCCGCCCCGAGATCAAGGCACTTCTGGCCGGAGCCATACATGGCAATTGAACCAAGCGGCACATCCGATGGATGTGCCGCGTAGACTAAGGCGCGGGTCAGACGAAGTAATCCTCGTGTTCCTTGCGATAGACATCGACCCAATCGGGTTCCTTGTGCAGATGGTCACGGATGGCAGCGACCGCAGCGTCCTCGTCACAATTGTTGATCGCTTCCAGTATCCGTTCATGCCCCGACAGGATCGCTTGGATCTTGTCCTCGGCATGGGTCTGAAGCCGCCTCACCCGATCGAAATGTCCCGAGCGTGACCGGATCAGGGTATGCAATTCGTCCTGCTTCAAGCCTCCGAACAGGACGCCGTGGAAGTATTCGTCCATCTCTTGGAAAAGCTGTAGCTGGCTGCGATCTCCGGCAAGACTGCGCTGCAACTCGATCACGGCACGGCCATATTCCACCACTTCGGGGGCGCCCTGACGGGCCAACCGCCGCACGACCTCTGTTTCAAGCGCGAGGCGCAGGAACTGGGCCTCCTGCACGCGGGTGGTGTTGATGCGCGTGACCAAAGTCCGCGACTGCGGGAAAATATCGACCAAGCCGTCCTGTTCGAGACGCTGCAAGGCATCGCGCAGCGGCGTCTGGCTGACCTCGTAATGCTGGGCCAGCTCGGATCGCAACAGGTTCGCGCCCGGCGGCAGATCCAGCGACAGGATACGCTGCCTCAGATCATCATAGATTCGGACCGCGGCCGAGCGCGCCTGATACCGGATATTGTGGCGCGCCAGTTCGACCGCTGCCTTGACGGACAAATTCATTCCTCTCCCCCCTCAGTGCAGCATCGATACGCCAAGGCGTGTCGTGCTGCATCACAGCACAATACATCCCAAGGAGCGGTTGAAAACTAAAATACCAGCTTTCCGCCCAGAGTGGTTGCGAGATGTGACATGTCTCGACATTGCCGTTTGATTGCGACCAAATTGGCGCCGGTCTGCATTACCCGAAGGGAGAGGAACATGACCCAGCACATCCGAAACGCGCGCAGCGGAGGACAGGTTCTGGTCGATCAGCTTCTGATCCACGGGGCCGACTGCGCCTATTGCGTTCCGGGCGAGAGCTATCTTGAGATTCTGGATGCAGCCTATGACGTCCGCGACCGGTTCACCTTGTACAATGCCCGCCACGAGGCCGGAGCCGCCAATATGGCCGAGGCTTATGGCAAGCTGACCGGTCGCCCCGGCATTTGCATGGTGACGCGCGGTCCCGGCGCATGTCACGCGGCCATTGGGATCCATATCGCCTATCAGGATTCGACCCCGATGATCCTGCTGATCGGTCAGGTCGGGCGCGGCACCGTCGACCGTGAAAGCTTTCAGGAAATCGACTACCGCCAGATGTTTGCTCCGGTCGCGAAATGGGCCGCGCAGATTGACGATGCGGCTCGGATTCCGGAATATATCGCGCGGGCGTTTCGGGTCGCGACTTCCGGTCGCCCCGGACCCGTCGTCCTTGCCCTGCCCGAAGACATGCTGACCGACATGGTCGAGGTTGCCGATGCGCTCGCCTTCGTGCCAACGGTCCCGCAATTCGATCCCGCGCAAATCCTGCGGATCGCGGATGTGATGAAGGGGGCAAGTCGCCCGCTGGTCCTGTTGGGAGGTTCCGGCTGGACCGACGCGGGTGCCAAAGCGATCGAACGCTTCGCACAGAAGAACGATCTGCCGGTCGCCACCTCTTTCCGTCGGCAGGATGCAATCGACAATGCGTCGGATTGCTATGTCGGTGATTTCGGAACCGGCGTTGCTCCCAGTCTGGTCAAGCGCTTGGCCGAGGCCGACGCCTTGCTGGTCATCGGCGCAAGGCTGGGCGAGATCACGACACGCAACTATTCCTCGTTGAATGTGCCGGATACCGGAAAAGCCCTGATCCACATCCATGTCGATCCCGACGAGATAGGTCGCGTCTACAGTCCGACGTTGGGTATTGCCGCCGATCCCGTCGCCACCGCCCTTGCGCTTGAGAATGCGGATTTGGGCGTGTCGGGTCATAGCGGCTGGCGCATGGCGTTGCGGGAGGAATATCTGGCGGATGCCGAGCCGCCGCCGCACGATTTCCCGCTGGATATGGGCCTTGCCATGAAGGAATTGCGCGACATCCTTCCTGCCGATGCGGTCATCACGCTGGATGCGGGCAATCATACCGGCTGGCCGCAACGCTTCCTGCGCTTCGCCCGACCGGGGCGGCAGATCGGCTCGACCTGCGGAGCGATGGGGTATTCGGTTCCTGCAGCCGTGGCGGCATCGCTGCTAGATCCCGCGCGACAGGTGATTTCCTTTGTCGGCGATGGCGGTTTCATGATGAGCGGAGCCGAGATCGCCACCGCCGTCCAGCATGGCGGGCGGCCCATCGTGCTGGTTTTCAACAACGGAACCTATGGGACCATCCGGATGCATCAGGAACGCGAGCATCCCCGGCGGGTTTCTGGCACGGACATCACCAATCCCGATTTCGGAGCCTTGGCGCAAGGTCTGGGCTCGGGGTTCGCGCGCGTGACCCGAACCGAGCAATTCCTGCCTGCGATCAAGGCGGCTTTCGCGTCCGACCGCCCGACTGTCATTGAACTGGTCACCGATCCCGAGCAGATCTCGACCCGGACGACCATCGCGAAACTGCGCGGTCAACGATAGGCCGGAAACGGAAAGGCCCGGAGTTTCCGGGCCTTTCGCAGGTTTTCTTAGAAACTGCGCGACAGCGACAGCTTGAAGTTGCGACCCGGTGCAGGGCCACCCAGCCAGCTTGCGGGGGTGTAGTCGGTATCGGTGACGTTATCGACGCCCATATGGACCTCGATCCCCTCGGCCATGCCCGATTGCGGTGACCACGAGGCGAAGATGTCATGCACCCCGTAACCGGCGCGATGCTCGCCCGTCGGTTTGTCGCGACCGGCCGCCAGCGTGCTGCGCGCGCCAAGACGCCATGCGTCATTGGCATTCCAGACGGCTTGCAGCATCAGGCGGTTGTTTTGCAGCGTGTCCAGATCGACATCGTCCTGATCGACGCCTTCGGTCACGGTAATGGCCGCGCCGAGTTCCCAAGCGTTCACCACGTAATTGGCCTCTAGCTCGCCACCCTTCAGATAGGCACGTTCGACATTGGTGTAATAGGCCGTCGGGCCGGCTCCGGCGCGGATGATCATGTCGTCGATGTGGTTACGATACAGCGTCAGTTTCAGCGCCGCCTCATCGCCGTCAGCCAGAACCGAACTGGCGTGATACGACGTGCCGATCTCGAGGTTCTTGCCCTTTTCGTCCTTGAGGTTCGGGTTGGGCGCTGTGACCATCGAGCCGTCATACAACTCGTCGACGGTCGGAATGCGGTTCACGAATGCGACTGAGCCGAAGACCGACCATGCATCGGTCAGGCTGTAGATCGCGGCGACCTGCGGCTCGATGGCCTCGAAGCTGCGGTCCTCGGCATCGAAACTGACACTGTCTTTCGGCTCGGTGCGCTGTTTTTCGTAACGCAGACCGGAATTCACCGTCAGCTTGTCCCATGTGACTTCGGACAGGGCGTAGACCGACCAGCCACGGGTAAAGCCCTCGGGGTGGGACGAGGACGGCACGCGCGACGAGCGGTCCTGCTTCCAGACTTCGGCCCCTGTTGTCAGGAAATGCTGATAGGCGTCGCCCGACAGATCCGCGATGTTGTTGACCTTGAATTTCCACAAACGGTAGTCGCGACGGCCAAGGAACGAGTCCAAGATCGGCTCGGACGGGTTGTCGCCCTGCTCGACGTTTTTCATCGTGCTGGTATAGGACAGCGTCGCCGTCAGATCGACATAACGGTTATCCGCAGGTTTCCAGCCCCAGACCATGCGTGCAGTCTGGTCACGGGTCGTGATGTCACCGACGCCCCAAGAGAAGCCCGGATAATACAGGTCTTTCTGCGCACCATGCATCTGGTCGAAGTCCTGATTGTCACCCTTGGCTTCCAGATGCTGGTACGAGAAGGCAACATATTGATCTCCGAAGGTCTTCTTCGCCTTCAGCAGCAAGTTCGGCGTGTTCGATTCCGACCGGATCGTCGTATTGCCGTCCGCGTCCTTGGTGTCACCCAGCTTGCGCCAGGCGAATGCGGCGACGCCCTCGAAATCCTCGGTCGGGCGCCAGCCCAAGGCTAGGCTGCCCAGAACGCTGTCGGGGTTTGACGAATAGCCAAGTTTGGCGCGGCCACCAAAGGTCTTGCCCTCGGCGATCAGATCCGAGGCCTCGATTGTTTCCATCGCGATCACGCCGCCAAGCGCACCCGCGCCGTAAAGCGTCGAGGAACCCGGACCGCGCAGAACTTCGACCTGACGCAGGAAGTCCGGTTCAACGAACAGCGCACCTTGCCGGTAGGATTCGTAGTATTTCTCTTCGCCGTCGATCAACTGCACGATGCCCGCTTCGCCGCCAGCCATACCATTCGCGCCGAAACCGCGGATGTTGAAGCCCTGACCGAAGAAGCTGCCCGAGCCGGTGCCCGCAACCCCCGGGACCGTGTCCAGAACTTCGCCGATGTGAACGGGGGCAATGTCGTCCAGTTCCTGCTCGCCAACGACCGTCACCGATTGCGGAACCGAGGAGGCAACCTTGGGCTTACCGGCGCGCAGCACAATCGGGTCCAGCATGAAATTGCGTTCGGCCGTTTCGGCCTCTTGCGAGATTGCAGGCGCAGCAAATGCGATTGTGGTGAGGCAGGTCGAGCCGGCAAGCAGCGCGACATAAATCGTATGTCGTGGCATAATGTCCCCGTGGTCATTTTGATGATTTCTTGCTGGCTTATTGGCTCGCGTCTTGCGCCCCGCTAAATTTTCCTAGTAAAACTGTCAATGACTCATTTGCTCCGGCGTCCGGGGTGTAACTTCAAGATAACAAAGCAAAAGGCTGACAATGACCCAGCACTCTCCCTCAGACCTGCGCCGTCTTCAGGCCGAGGAAACCGGTCGTCCCGTGGATCTGGCAGCGAAGCTGGGTGTCGCCGAAGGCGCGCTGGTTGCAGCGCAGGTCGGGCATGGCGCGATCCGGATCGATCCGACGCTGGGGCGCCTTTTCCCCGCGATCCAAGCCTTGGGCGATGTGATGGCCCTGACGCGCAACCGTTCTTGCGTGATCGAGAAAATCGGAACCTACAACAACTTCCACGACGGCGATCATGCGTCGATGACGCTGGACCCCGAGATCGACATGCGGATGTTCCCGCGCCACTGGGTCCATGCCTTTGCCGTTGAAAAGGCGACAGACGCAGGCATTCGCCGCTCGGTTCAGGTCTTCGATGCGGCGGGCGATGCTGTCCACAAGGTCCACCTGCGTGACAGCTCGGATCTGGCGGCATGGGATGCACTCAAACGCGATCTGGTGGCCGAGGACCAGTCGGACAGCGTCGAATTCGGCCCGCGCGCGCCGGTCGAGCCTGCCAGGGCTTCGGCGGACCGCGCCGACGCGCTGCGTCGCGAATGGGACGACATGACCGACACGCATCAGTTCAACACGCTGATTCACCGTCAGAAAATGAACCGCCTAGGTGCTTATCGCATCGCGGGCGCTCCCTATGTGCTGCCTTTGGCAATCGACGCCGTCCCTGCCCTGCTGGAACGCGTTCAGGCCGATAGCGTCGGCATCATGTTCTTTGTCGGCAACATGGGCTGCATCGAGATCCATTCCGGCAAGATCGAAACGCTGAAACCCATGGGGCCTTGGCTGAACGTGCTTGACGAGCGCTTCAACCTGCATCTGCGTGCAGATCACGTCGCCGAAGTCTGGGCGGTTCACAAACCGACCAAGCGCGGTCCGGCAATCTCGGTCGAGGCATTCGACGCCGAGGGGGCGCTGATCTTCCAATGCTTCGGATTGCGCCCCGAAAAAGGTGGCGATGCCGAGCAATGGGCCAAGCTGGTCGCGGGCCTGCCCATGCTGACCGAGGCCGTGGCATGAAAGCCCTAGCACTGGCGCTGCTGCTGGCAGCGCCTGCCCATGCCGAAAGCTTTCCCGAGGCCAAGCGCATTCTGTCCATCGGCGGCTCGGTGACGGAAACGATCTATGCCCTTGGCGAGCAATCGCGGCTCATAGGGCGGGATACCACGTCGAACTGGCCGCCCGAAGCCACCGCCCTGACCGATGTCGGTTATATGCGGGCGCTTTCCCCCGAGGGCGTGCTGTCGGTCTCGCCCGATCTGATCCTTGCCGAGCAAGGCGCAGGCCCGCCCGAGGCAGTCTCGGTGCTGCAATCGGCCAACATCCCCTATGTCTCTGTCGCCGAGCAGTTCGATGCGGCAGGTGTTCTGATCAAGGTCGGCGAAGTCGCCGAAGCTTTGGGCGTTCCGGAAAAAGGCAAGGCGCTAAGCGAAAAGCTGGCCGCCGATCTGGCGGATGCCGAAGCGCGTGCAAAGACGGTCGGAGAGCCGAAAAAGGTGCTGTTCATCCTGTCGCTGCAGGGTGGCCGTGTTATGGCCGGTGGCGAGGGTACGTCCGCGAACGGGATCATCAAGCTGGCCGGAGCCGAAAACGCGTTGACCGGCATTCAGGGCTACAAACCCGTGACGGATGAAGCCGTGATCAAGGCCGCGCCCGACGTCATTTTGATGATGCAGCGCGGCAATGCGGAAGCCGATGCGACCGCGAATGGCGGGAACAGCCTTGATGCCGCAAAGCAATCGGCGTTGGCAATGCCCGCGATTGCCCAGACTCCGGCCGGTCAAAGCGGCAATATTGTCATCATGGACGGGTTGAAACTGCTCGGCTTCGGCCCCCGCACCGGAGAAGCGGCGGTCGAGCTGCACGATCTGGTCTACGGAGCGAAGTGATGGTCGCGGTCAGCCCCGAAATTTCCCGAATTGCCGGTGATCGTAGTCATCGCGCGCGGCTGACCAGTTGGATTTTGGTCGTCGCGCTGCTGGTGACTGCAATAATGTCATTGGGCTGGGGGGCATCGGGCACGTCGCTGACGCGGGCGATCTCGGATCTGCTGGCGGGGCGGGAACTGGCGGTGCAGGATCGGGTCGTTTTGCTTGATATCCGCCTGCCCCGTGTCCTGATGGGCGTCTGCGTCGGGGCGGCCTTGGCCGTCTCGGGCGCGTTGATGCAGGGATTGTTCCGCAACCCCCTTGCCGATCCGGGGATCGTCGGTGTCAGTTCCGGTGCGTCACTGGGCGCGATCCTTGCGATTGTTCTGGGAACGGCGCTGCCTGCGGCAATCGCGGGAATCTTCGGCTGGTATCTGGTGCCGGTCGCGGCGTTCATCGGCAGCTGGGTCACTACGATGACCCTATATCGCGTCGCCACGCGAAAGGGGCGAACCTCGGTCGCGACCATGCTGCTGGCCGGCATTGCACTTGGGGCTATCCTTAGCGCAATCGCGGGACTGGTGATCCTGCGCGCGAATGACAGCCAGTTGCGCGACCTGACCTTCTGGGGGCTGGGATCTCTGGCCGGAGCCAACTGGCCCAAGCTGATGGCCGCTGGCCCGATCATGTTGCTGGCGGTCGTGACCTCTCCGGCATTGGCGCGTGGATTGAACGCTTTGGCGTTAGGAGAAGCCGCAGCCGGTCACGTCGGCATCCGCGTCCAGCGCGTCAAGAACCGCGCCATCCTGACCGTCGCGGCAGCGACCGGCGCCGCTGTCGCCGTATCGGGCGGGATCGGCTTTGTCGGCATCGTCGTTCCGCATCTGCTGCGACTGGCAAGCGGACCGGACCATCGCTGGCTTCTGGTCAATTCGGGACTTCTGGGCGCGACGATGCTGCTTTGGGCCGACATGGCCAGCCGCACCCTGATAGCACCCGCCGAACTGCCCATCGGGATCGTCACGGCCATGATCGGCGGACCGTTCTTCCTGTGGATTTTGCTACGCAATCGCGGAGTTCTCGACCTATGACTTTGGCGGCACAGGATGTCTCGGTCAGCATCGGCAGAAAGCCCATCGTTCAGGACGTCTCGCTGACCGCCGAGGCTGGCGAATTTACCGCCATTGTCGGTCCGAACGGCTCGGGCAAGACGACATTGATGCGCGCATTGACCGGAGAATTGGCGCATCGCGGTCGCATCACCCTGAATGACCAAGACATTACGGCCCTTGCGCCCGAAGCCTTGGCCCGGCGTCGGGGCGTCCTGCCACAGGCGGCAGCGTTGTCATTTCCCTTTACCGTCGCCGAGGTCGTCCGCATCGGGCTTGAGGCACGCGGCGAACGTGCCGATGCCCTGATCCCCGCCGCACTGGCCGCTGTCGATCTGCCCGATTTTTCCGGACGCCTCTATCAGCAGCTTTCCGGAGGCGAGCAGCAGCGCGTCCAACTGGCCCGCGTTCTGGCGCAGGTCTGGAATCCGGTCGACGAGCAAGGCGCGCGCTGGTTGTTTCTGGACGAGCCGGTCAGCAGCCTCGATATCGCGCACCAGTTGACCGTGATGCGACTGGCCGCAGATTACGCGCGACGCGGAGGCGGGGTGATCGCGGTCATGCATGACCTGAACCTGACGGCACTTTTCGCGCAAAAGGTCATCCTGCTGGGCCGTGGCGAAGTGCTGTCGCAGGGTACGCCAGCCGAGGTGATGACCGACGCCACCTTGTCGAACGCCTATGGTTGCGACCTGCGGGTGAACAAGGTTCCGACCGAAGGGATATGGATCTTGCCTCAGGTCGCCGCCTGAAGCAGTCCCAAGCCGAACAGAAAACGCGCGCTAGATCCGGCGCGCGTTTTCGTTTTCAGGATTTCCGCGGGGGTCGAGTATGGCTCTCGGCCCCCGCGAGGTGAATTCACTTCCGCAGATCGAAGCGGTCAGCGTTCATCATCTTGCTCCATGCGCGGCCAAAGTCGGCTACGAACTTCGCTTTCGCGTCATCCTGTGCATAGACTTCGGCAATCGCCCGCAATTTCGAATTCGAGCCGAAGACCAGATCGACGCGGGTCGCGGTCCATTTCGGAGCACCCGATTTGCGGTCGGTGCCGTCGAACACGTCCTGCGCGTCCGATTGAGCTTTCCAGACCGTATCCATGCTGAGCAGATTGACGAAGAAATCATTCGTCAGCTCGCCCGGACGGTTGGTCAGCACACCATGCGCGGTGCCAGCGTGGTTTGCGTTCAATGCACGCAACCCGCCAACGAGCACCGTCATTTCCGGCGCGGTCAGTTGCAGCAACTGGGCGCGGTCGATCAGCAATTCCTCGGCGGGGACCGAAAACTGCTGGCGCTGGTAGTTGCGGAAGCCGTCAGCCATCGGCTCCATCCAGTCGAAGCTTTCGACATCGGTCTGTTCTTGCGTCGCATCCCCCCGACCCGCGGCGAATGGCAGGGCAAGGTCTTGACCCGCAGCCGCAGCTGCAGCTTCCACTGCCGCATCGCCAGCCAGAACGATCAGGTCGGCGAGCGACACTTTCTTTGCACCTTTGGCGTCGAACTCGGCCTTGATGGCTTCCAACTGGGACAGGACAAGCGCCAGCATCTCGGGCTGGTTGGCTTCCCAGTCCTTTTGCGGAGCCAGGCGGATCCGCGCCCCATTAGCGCCGCCGCGATAGTCCGAACCCCGGAACGTCGAGGCCGATGCCCAAGCCGTCGCCACCAGATCTGCCAGCGGCACGCCCGAAGCCAGAACCTTGGCCTTGAGTTCGGCCACGTCTGCCGCGTCAACCAGCGGATAATCCGGTGCGGGGATCGGATCTTGCCAGATCAGGTCTTCCGCCGGAACCTCTGGACCCAGATACAGGTTCTTCGGCCCCATATCGCGGTGGGTCAGCTTGAACCATGCCCGCGCGAAGGCATCCGCGAACTGATCGGGGTTTTCGTAGAAGTTACGCGAGATCTTCTCGTAGATCGGATCGAAGCGCAGCGACAGGTCGGTCGTCAGCATCGAAGGCGCAATGCGCTTGTTCGGGTCATGGGCATCCGGAACCGTGCCCGCACCCGCGCCGTCCTTCGGCTGCCATTGATGCGCGCCCGCCGGAGATTTCGTCAGCTCCCATTCGTATTCGAACAGGTTGCGGAAGAAGCCTTGGCTCCATTCCGTGGGCGTCTGGGTCCAGACAACCTCGAGGCCACTGGAAATCGCATCAGCACCGAAACCTGTGCCGTGCGCGCTGGTCCAACCAAAACCCTGCAATTCGATCGCCGAGCCTTCGGGATCCGCGCCGACATGGGCCGCATCGCCCGCGCCGTGGGTCTTGCCGAAAGTATGGCCGCCCGCGATCAGCGCGACGGTTTCCTCGTCATTCATCGCCATCCGGCCGAAAGTGGCGCGGATATCACGCGCGGCGGCCAGCGGATCGGGGTTGCCATCCGGCCCTTCGGGGTTGACGTAGATCAGGCCCATCTGCACGGCAGCCAGCGGGCTTTCCAACTCGCGATCACCGGAATAGCGGCTGTTCGGGTTGTCGCTATGTGCCAGCCATTCGGTTTCGGAACCCCAGTAGATGTCCTCAAGCGGTTCCCAGACGTCGGGGCGACCACCGCCGAAACCGAAAGTCTTGAAGCCCATCGATTCCAGCGCGACGTTACCGGTCAGTATCAGCAGGTCGGCCCAGGACAGGCTATTGCCGTATTTCTGCTTGATCGGCCAAACCAGACGGCGGGCCTTATCAAGGTTGACGTTGTCCGGCCACGAGTTCAGCGGCGCAAAACGCTGCGCACCCGAGCGCGCGCCGCCCCTGCCGTCGGCGGTCCGATAGGTTCCGGCGCTATGCCATGCCATGCGGATGAACAACGGACCGTAATGCCCCCAGTCCGCCGGCCACCAGTCCTGACTGTCGGTCATCACCGCGCGCAGGTCTGCCTTGACCGCCTCAAGATCGAGCTTCTTGAATTCTTCGGCATAGTCGAACGTCTCGCCCAACGGGCTGAGCTGGGCATTGTCCTGATGCAGGATTTTCAGGTTCAGCTGGTTCGGCCACCATTCGCGGTTCGAACGGGCGCTGACCTTGGTGTTGCGGTTCGTCCCGTGCATGACGGGGCAGCCGCCTCCGGTTTTCATGATCTTGTCGTCCATGACCTCTTTCCTTCCGCTGACTTGCGACCTTGACCGTCCCACTGCGGGTAGCGGCCCTCGGTGACTCGCGCTTCACGAATAGTATTAGGGGATTAAGAAGATTATATAAATTTCTAATGGGTGATGGTCTTTATAATGCGAAGTTATGTCGCAACTGGTATGGAACGACGTAGCGGCGTGGCTTCATTTTGATCTCGACTTCGTGATAGGGTCGGTTTGGAATTCAACAGGAGGCCAATGACGTGAACAAACGCATCATTCTTGGGATCGCAGCCGCGATCGGTATTTTCGCTCAGGGTGCCACGGCACAAGAGATGTCCTTTTTCCGCATCGGAACGGGCGGGACCGCTGGCACATATTACCCGATCGGCGGACTGATCGCGAACGCGATCTCGAATCCTCCCGGCTCGCGCGCTTGCGAAGACGGCGGATCCTGCGGCGTGCCCGGTCTGGTTGCGACGGCCGTCGCCTCGAACGGTTCGGTCGGCAACATCAACGCGATCAATGGCGGCCAGCTTGAAGCAGGCTTTACCCAATCGGATGTAGCCTACTGGGCACAAACCGGCACCGGCCTGTGGGAAGGTCAGCCCGCAGTCGAGAAACTGCGCCTGATCGCCAACCTTTATCCCGAAAGCATCCACCTTGTCGCCCGCGCGGATGCCGGAATCGCGACCGTGGCCGATCTTAAAGGCAAGAAAGTCTCGCTCGACGAGCCCGGCTCGGGCACGCTGGTCGATGCGCGCATCATCCTTGAAGCCTATGGCCTGACCGAAGCAGATATCCAGCCCGAGTTCCTCAAGCCCGATCAGGCAGCCGACCGGATGCGTGACAATGCCATGGACGCCTTCTTCTTTGTGGGTGGCTATCCGGCAGGCGCGATTGCCGAACTGGCCAGCCAGCACGACATCAAGCTGATCCCGATCGACGGCGAGGCCGCCGACAAGCTGCGCGAGAAATACAGCTTCTTCGCTGCCGACAGCTTCCCTGCGGGCACGTATAACGGGCAGGATGCCGACGTTGCGACCATCTCGGTTGGCGCGCAGCTGGTCACCAGCGCCGATCAGTCGGATGAACTGGTCTATAACATCACCAAGGCGCTTTATAACGACAGTACCCAGAAGCTGTTCTCGGCCGGTCATGCGAAGGGCAAGCAAATTACGCTGGACAACGCCACCAAAGGCGCCGGCATTCCGCTGCATCCGGGTGCCGAGAAGTTCTACAAGGAAGCCGGCAAGGTTCAGTAAGGCCAAGCGACCTTTGACACGAGACGCGGCCCCTCAGGGGCCGTGTTGCTTTCAACGATAACAATCCAAGTGGAGAGACCGGCATGACTGATACCGCTCGCCAACTTTCCGAAGCCGAGCTGCGCGCGATCGAAGAAGAATACGATCCCGAGGCCCGCTTCCGCGACCTGACCAAGCCGGTCGCAATCCTTTCTGCGGTCGTGCTTTTCCTGCTGTCAGCCTACCACTTCTATACAGCAGGTTTCGGCATTCCCCGCGCGACCACGCATCGCGGCATCCATATGGGTGTATCGATGTTCGTGGTCTTCCTGAGTTTTTCGGCTTTTGCGTCGGGCCGCCACAAAAGCGCGGGTCCGACCATTCTGGGGCTTCCGGTTCTTGACTGGGTTCTGGCCTTTGCCGGTCTGGTCAGTTCGCTTTACGTGCCGTGGATCTATGACCAACTGGCATTCCGCGTCGGCAATCCGAACACGCTGGATGTCGCCATGGGAACGATCCTGATCGTGACCCTGCTGGAAGCCGTGCGCCGTTCGATGGGTTGGCCTCTGCCGGTGATCGCTATCCTGTTCATGGCCTATGCCTATTTCGGCAAAAGCATGCCCGGCATCTTTGTCCATCCGGGCGCGGACTGGAAGGCCATCGTCAACCACCTCTATCTGACCTCGCAGGGCATCTACGGCACCGCGCTTGGCGTGATTGCGACCTATGTGTTCCACTTCGTCCTGTTCGGCGTCATGGCGCAGAAGATCGGGCTGGGCCAGTTGTTCATCGACCTCGCCACCGCGTTGACCGGTCGCTTCTCGGGCGGTCCGGCCAAGGTCTCGGTGCTGTCCTCGGCGCTGATGGGCTCGATCTCGGGTTCGTCCATCGCCAATACCGTGACGACCGGCGCGCTGACGATCCCGACCATGATCAAGGTCGGCTATAAACGCCACTTCGCTGCAGCGGTCGAGGCCGCCGCCTCGACCGGCGGTCAGATCACCCCGCCCGTGATGGGGGCCGTGGCCTTCCTGATGGTCGAGTATCTGGGCATTCCCCTGCGCACTATCCTGATCGCCGCCATCGTTCCGGCCTTCATGCATTTCTTCGGTGTGCTGGTGCAGGTCCATCTTGAGGCCAAACGCCTTGGCATCCGTGGCCTGACCAAAGAAGAACTTCCGAACGCCATGGCCGTCCTGCGGGCGGGCTGGCTTTCGACCATTCCGCTGATCCTACTGGTCTTCATGCTGATGTCGGGCCGGACTCCGTTCTGGTCGGCCTTCAGCGCGATTTCGGCCTGTATCGTGGTCTATGTGATCCAACAGGTCATGGCCTCGGGGCTGGTCGAGGGCATCAAGGAAACTGCAAAGGGCACGTTCGACGGCTTCGTTCTGGGGGCAAAGCAGTCCTTGTCAGTCACGGCGGCAGCCGCGCTGGTCGGTGTCGTCATCGGTGTCGTCACCCTGACCGGCATCGGCTTCAAGATCGCCTTCATGGTGACCTCGATCGCGCAAGGCTGGGGTGTGTCGGCGCATGCCTTCCTCGGCTTCCTGCCCTTCGAGATCATGGGAGTGCAGACCCTGACGCTGCTTTTCACGCTGATCATGACCGCCGTGGTATGCATCCTGATGGGCTGCGGCATCCCGACGACCGCGAACTATATCATCATGGTTGCGGTCGCGGCTCCGGTGCTTGGGATGATGAATGTCGAACCGCTGGTCGCGCATTTCTTCGTCTTCTACTACGGGGTCATCGCGGATGTGACGCCTCCGGTGGCAATGGCGGCCTATGCGGCATCCGGCATCGCCGGAGCGAACGCTTTCAAGGCGGGTAACACGGCGTTCCGGCTGTCGATGGGCAAGGCGCTGGTTCCCTTCGTCTTCGTCTTCTCGCCGTCGCTGCTTCTGGTGACCGAGGGCTTTACGTGGGGATCGTTCGTTCTGGCCTTTGCAGGCGCAATTCTGGGCATCCTGTCGCTATCGGCGGCGCTGACCAACTGGCTGCTTGCACCGCTTTGGATGATCGAGCGCATCGTCCTTGTGATCGCGGCCTTCCTGCTGATCGCCCCCGAGCCGATTTCGAGCGCCATCGGTGCCGTCATCCTTGGTGCGGTGGCGCTGCGCCAGACTCTTGCCGGTCGCTCAAAGGCGATTGGCTAACATGACACAAGGGCGCGCGGCACTCCCGCGCGCCCTTACCATTCCGGCCGGAAGATGCGACGGATCCGGTCACGATGACACCACCTCACGCGGCACCGCTTACCGTGACGTGAATGTGTCAATATGGTTGTACCAGCGCTGCCGTCGCTGTATGTCGCCCCCGATTTGAGCGCAATGATGACAGGCGTGTGACGAGTGACCAACACGGACGAACAGCTCCAGCAGGGCAAAGGCCCGCGGAACCAGTGGAAAACTCTGGACAAGGATCTGGGTCGGATCAGCATTCTCGAACAAGCATCCGCCACCGTGTCGCGCCCTCTGGTCGCACCGGGGCTGGCCCTGCTTTTCGTCGTTGCCGTCGCGATGATCGCCTTGTCATTGATCGGTGCCAGTTCATCGGGACTGGTGATCGTGGGTGCTGCCGTTGTCGCCGCCTATATGGCGCTGAATATCGGCGCAAATGACGTCGCTAACAATATGGGGCCAGCGGTCGGCGCAAAGGCGTTGACCATGGGCTCGGCCCTTGTGATCGCTGCGGTTTTTGAAACCGCAGGCGCATTGATCGCTGGCGGCGACGTGGTCAGCACGATTTCCTCGGGGATCGTGTCGCCCGCTGCCGTGCAGGATTCGGCTACCTTTGTCTGGCTGATGCTGTCGGCCCTGATCGCGGCCGCCTTGTGGATCAACGTGGCAACCATTCTTGGCGCGCCGGTATCGACGACGCACTCGGTCGTCGGCGGCGTTGTCGGCGCGGGCGTTGTCGCCGCGGGTTTCAACGCGGTAAACTGGTGGCAGATGACCAGCATCGCGGCAAGCTGGGTCATCTCTCCGGTCATGGGCGGTGTTGTCGCAGCCCTGCTTCTGGCGTTCATCAAGGCCAAGATCGCCTATGTGGACGACAAGATCGCTGCGGCCCGGAAATGGGTTCCGGTCCTGATCGGCCTGATGGCAGGGGTTTTCGCGACCTATCTGGCGATGAAGGGCCTGCGCCGCATCATCGACATCGACGCCACCATGGCGCTGTGGATCGGGGTTGGCGTTGGCATTTTTTCATGGTTTGCGTCTCGCCCCATGATCGAACGTCAGTCGCGCGGGCTTGAGAACCGCAAGAAATCCTTGCGGACATTGTTCGCCGCGCCATTGATCATTTCGGCTGCGCTGCTTTCCTTCGCCCACGGAGCGAACGATGTCGCGAACGCCGTCGGGCCTTTGGCGGCCGTGGTCCATACCGTTCAAATGGGAGACGTTTCGTCCTCGGTCCATATCCCTACCTGGGTGATGGTGATCGGTGCAGTCGGGATCTCGCTCGGGCTGCTTCTGTTCGGACCGAAGCTGATCATGCTGGTCGGCGACCAGATCACCAAACTGAACCCGATGCGAGCCTATTGCGTCGCGCTGTCGGCGGCTGTCACGGTCATCATCGCAAGCTGGCTCGGGCTTCCCGTCAGTTCGACCCATATCGCGGTCGGCGGCATCTTCGGCGTGGGCTTTTTCCGCGAATGGCATGCCGAGCGGCGCGCCCGTATGCTGGGCCTGCAAAAAGGCAAGGTCGTCTCTCCAGATGAGCGGCGCCGTCGCAAGCTGGTTCGCCGTTCGCACGCAGTGACGGTCGCCGCAGCATGGGTCATCACGGTCCCGTTCTCGGCGCTGCTGTCGGCGGGCATCTACTATCTGCTGTCGCATCTTACGCTGGGCTGATATTTCCGGTCGGAAGCGACAAAGGCCGTGTGCAGGCAATGGCACACGGCCTTTCTGTATGACGTAACGTCATTGCCAGTGTTGATTGACCCTTTCGCGCCGACACGACTAGTCCTGCTGCATGTCCGCATGATCCCAAAGGCGTGGACGCGTATTTCGCCCGCACCGGAACCTTCTCGCCAAGGCCCGCGTTTTGGCAGGTTATGAACGAACGGGGCGGAGGGCAAATCTTTGACTTTACTTGGGATTAATGGTTATGCGCGGAGCATCTCCGCGTGAAATCCGTTCCTGAAGGCGTCATTCTTGCGCTCATCTCGGCCATCGCGGTCACGGTACTTTTTCTCGACACCATTTTCCCGCTGGGTACGGCGATCTGGCTGATCTACCTGTTGCCACTGGTCATTTCATACGCGTCAAATCGTCCCATCACCCCTCCGGTCGTCGCGATGGCGGTGACCGTGCTGATCATCGTCGGATTCCAGCTGGCCGACCCAGGTGTCGCGCCGCATATCGCGATCATCAACCGCGCCTTGGCCAGCCTTGTCATTCTGCTGCTGGGTGGCCTTGGCAATATCCTGATCCGGAACCGTATCGCGTTTGCACAATCCGAATGGGTGCAACGCAACGAGCTTGGCTTGGGGCGCGTTCTGCAAGGCGAACAATCGGTCGAGACGCTGGGCGACAATGCCTTGCGAAGCCTCGCCGAGTCACTAGGCGCACGCGCCGCAATCGCCTATGCCCGCGAAGGCGACAACCTGCGCCGCATCGCAAGCTGGGGAACGGATGCGGCGGACACATCAGGCAATATCGGCAAAGGCGACGGCCATTTGTGGCGGGCCGTTAGGGACAACCGCGTGGTTTCGCTGGCGACGGATCGCGACAACGCTTTGGGCTGGGGCTCGGGTTTGCTGCGCGGGACCGCCGCCCATGCGGCGATTGTGCCGCTGCACGACGCCGGACATATCAATGGCGTGATCGAGTTCGGTCTGGACAAGGCCCCCGACACCGGTGGGCAGGCTCTGCTGGAACGGATAGGAGAACGTATCGGTATCGCCCTGAAATCAGCACGTTACCGCGAAAACCTGCGCGAACTTCTTGAGGAAACCCGCAGGCAAGCCGAAGAATTGCGCAGCCATACCGAAGAATTGGCCGCAACCAACGAGGAACTTGAGGAACAGACCCGCGCTTTGCAGGAAAGCGAGCGTCGCCTGTCCGCTCAACAGGCCGAGCTTGAGCAACAGAATGCGCAGCTTGAAAGCCAGACGCAGCAGTTGGAAGAGCAGCGGGACGCATTGGCCCGCTCGCGCAGGCAATTGGTCGAACAGGCCGAAAAGCTTGCCCGCGAGAGCCGCTATAAATCCGAATTTGTCGCGAACATGTCGCACGAGTTGCGCACGCCGCTGAACGCGCTGTTGATCATGGCGCGGCTTCTGGCCGACAACCGGACAAGCAACCTGACCGATGAGCAGGTCCGCTGGGCCGACACGATCGAAAGTTCGGGTCAGGATTTGCTGGCGCTGATCAACGACATTCTGGATCTGGCCAAGATCGAGGCCGGAAAGCTGGAAGTATCTCCCGAAACGCTTGCTCCGGCGGGAATAGCCGCACGCTTGATGCGCAAATTCGAGGATCAGGCCCGCAGCAAGGGGCTGGAACTTCAAGCCGAAATCCGCCCCAATCTGGGCGAGATCCGTACCGATCCGTCGCGGCTGGATCAGATCCTGCGCAACTTCCTGTCGAACGCCCTGAAATTCACCGAGCGCGGACGCATCACGATCCGCGTCGATGAAGTCGATGGCGAGATCACCTTTGCCGTGCAGGACACGGGAATCGGCATCGCGCAATCCGAACAGGAAGGCATCTTCGAAGCATTCCGTCAGGCCGATGGAACCATTTCGCGCAAATACGGCGGGACCGGTTTGGGCCTGTCTATCTCGCGCGAACTAGCCGAATTGCTGCATGGACGGATCGCGGTGGAAAGCCAATCCGGTCGCGGCAGCACCTTCACCTTGACCCTGCCGCGCGACATCGCTCCCGGTGAGCAGCCGAGGCCCTTGATGGACACCGGTCCGGTTCCGCAAGCCCGTCGTGACACGTTCGACAAGGTTAGCGCGGAACCCGCGGAACTTGCCGAGATCTCGGATGACCGTCATGTCATCGACACCGGCGACCGGGTCATTCTTCTGGTCGAAGACGACATCGCTTTCGCACGACTTCTGCTGGACCTTGCCCGTGAGTTGGGATTCCGAGCAGTCGTCGTCGGGACTGCCGATGATGCCGTGCGGGCCGCACATCGCTATTTGCCGCAGGGGATCGTGCTGGACATGGGCTTGCCCGATCACACCGGCCTTTCGGTCTTGGACCGGCTGAAGCGCGACCTCGCGACGCGGCACATTCCGGTGCATGTCGTTTCGGCCAATGACTACACGCGCGAAGCGATGTCTCAGGGCGCGATGAGCTATCTGATCAAGCCGGTTGACCGCGCGGCGCTGACCGATGTGATCCAGCGTTTGGGCTCGGCCACCCAGCAACCGATGCGCCGCGTCCTGATCGTCGAGGATGATCCGGCGCAGCTTGAGGGACTCAAGGCAATGCTCGCCAATGATCGGGTCGAAACGATCGGCGCCTCGACCGCGGCCGAAGCCTTGGCCGCCTGCCGCGAGACCAGCTTTGATTGCATCGTGCTGGACATGACGCTGCCCGATGCCTCGGGCTTTGACGTGTTGCAGGAATTGCACGCGGACGAGGCGGCTTCATTCCCGCCTGTCATCGTCTATACCGCCCGCGCCTTGGACCAGAACGAGGAACTGCAACTGCGCCGTTACTCGAAATCGATCATCATCAAGGGCGCGAAATCCCCCGAACGGCTGATCGACGAGGTCACCCTGTTTCTGCATCAGGTCGTTTCCGATCTGCCCCCGCGTCAGCGCGAGATGCTGGCCGCTTCGCTCAGTCGCGACAACCTGCTAGACGGGCGCCGTATCCTTGTCGTCGAAGATGACATCCGCAACGTCTATGCGCTGACCGGCATTTTTGAGCCGCACGGGGCCGAGGTCCAGATCGCCCGCAATGGGCGCGAAGCGCTTGAGATTCTGGGTCGCGTGGCCGATGGCGGCGCTCCCTCGATCGATCTGGTGCTGATGGATGTGATGATGCCCGAAATGGACGGGCTGACCGCCACCCGCGAGATCCGCAAGATCGAACGCTGGCGCTCGCTGCCGATCATCATGCTGACCGCCAAGGCGATGGCGGACGATCAGGCGCAATGCCTTGCCGCCGGAGCGAATGATTACCTGTCCAAGCCGATAGAAGTCGGCAAGCTTTTGTCCTTGGCAAGGGTTTGGATGCCCCGATGAGCATCCGGCCCGTTCAGACAATGTCGGTGGAACAGATCGAGTTGGATCTGTTCCTGGAAGCACTACATCGCCGCTACCATTACGATTTCCGGTCCTATTCGCGCGCCTCTCTGGCCCGCCGTGCAGATGTCGCGCGCCAACGGCTTGGATGCGAGACCTTGTCCGACGCCCAACGCCGCCTGCTGCACGAACCCGCCGTTCTGGCAGAGGTGATCGACGCGATGACCGTACAGGTCAGCGAGTTCTTCCGCGACCCCGACTATTACAAGGCCCTGCGCAACGAGGTCTTGCCGCATCTTCACACCTATTCCTCGCTCAAGGTTTGGGTGGCAGGCTGCGCCAACGGTGAGGAGCTTTACTCCTTGGCGATCCTGTTTCGCGAGGAAGGGTTGCTGGACCGGACAATCTTCTACGCGACCGAGATCAACCGCCGCGCCTTGGCCAAGGCTTCCGCCGGAGTTTATGACATCGATCGCCTGCCCGGTTTCTCGGTGAATTACCAACGTGCAGGAGGGTGTGGATCGTTATCGGATCACTACACCGCCGCTTATGGTCGGGCCGTGTTCGACCGCAGCCTGCGCAATCGCGTGGTCTTTAGCGAGCACGATCTGGCAACCGATGAGGTTTTCTCGGAAGTCCATCTGATTTCCTGCCGCAACGTACTGATTTATTTCGATGACACCTTACAGAACCGGGTTTTCCGTCTTTTCACGGATTCACTGGTGCGGGGCGGGTTTCTGGGGTTAGGCGCCCATGAAACCCTGCGCTTCTCCGACCACGCGACGTCATATTCCGACTTCAACGAAAAAGAGCGCATCTGGCGCCGCACCGCATCGCAGGAGGTATATCATGCCCGATGATCAGATCCGTTTTCTTATCGTAGACGATATCCAAGAGAACATGATCGCACTCGAGGCTCTCCTGCGCCGCGACGGGCTCCGGATCGATTTCGCGGGCTCGGCCACCGAGGCGCTTGAAATGATGCTGGTCAACGATTACGCGCTGGCCTTCCTTGACGTGCAGATGCCCGAGATCGACGGTTACGAGCTGGCCGAGTTGATGCGCGGGGCGGAGCGTACACGCGGGGTTCCGATCATCTTCGTGACTGCCGCAGACCGTGACGAAAGGCGCCGTTTCCGAGGTTATGAAGCGGGCGCGGTCGATTACATTTTCAAGCCGCTAGATCCGCTCATCCTGCGGTCAAAGGCCGAAGTCTTTTTCCGGATCGGCAGGCAGGCGCGTGAACTCGAGCGTCAGCGCGATGAAATGCGGGTATTGGCGCACCATCGGGACGTCGCGATTTCGCGGCTCAAGGCGCATGCGGACAACTCTCCGTTGGCTCTGGTCGAATGCGACCGCGATCTGACGATCAGAAGCTGGTCGCAGGGGGCCGAGCGGATGTTCGGCGTATCCGCCGAACAAATGCTGGGACAAACCATCGGGCAGCATCGTTGGCTGGCTTCCGACGCCTGCACGGTGTTGCAAGGCTGGATCGACAACGGGACCAGCGCCCCCCGCCACAGCACCGAAATGACCGCCACCCGCAACGACGGCGAGTCCATCCATTGCGAGGTGTTCGGCTCGATCCTGCGCGATCCGACGGACGGAAACCTGTCGCTTTCGCTTCAGATGCTGGACGTGACCGAACGGCGACGCGCCGAAGAGGTCCGCAGCCTTCTGATCGGCGAACTCAACCACCGGATCAAGAACACATTGGCCAATGTGCAGGCCATCGCGCGCCAGACCCTGCGGCAAGCCGATAACATCGATGATTTCGAGCAGGTCTTTATCGGCCGCCTTCTGGCTTTGTCGCGTGCGCATTCGATCCTGTCCGATGTGACATGGACCAGCGCCCCGCTTGACCATCTAATAGACGAACAGATCCGTGCGGGTACGCTTGACGCCATGCGGTTGGTGCGCAAGGGCCCGAAGGTCCAGCTCTCGCCGGAAAACACGCTTCGTCTTGCGCTGAGCCTGCACGAACTGGGAACCAACGC
Source organism: Paracoccus aestuariivivens (assembly GCF_009711225.1). Lineage (GTDB taxonomy): Bacteria > Pseudomonadota > Alphaproteobacteria > Rhodobacterales > Rhodobacteraceae > Paracoccus > Paracoccus aestuariivivens. Next base: position 1,096,551 of record NZ_WMIE01000001.1, read on the forward strand.
CGCCAAGTACGGCGCATTGTCGGTTCCGGGCGGCGTGGTTGATCTTAGCTGGAAGACCGTCGGGCAAAGCCTTGTTCTGAAATGGGAAGAACGCGGCGGCCCTACTGTCTCGCCTCCGGCCCGGACAGGGTTCGGCATGACGTTGATCCATGCAAGTGCTGGCGGCGAAGAGGATACCGTACAAGCCGATTGGCGCGAAACGGGGGTGATCTGGACCATCACGCTGCCGGTTGGCGTCGAAACGCTGAAGACCAAAACGGCCGCCAAGCCGGTTGAAAACATACGAGGCCCGATGAAGCGCTCGGAACTGGGCGGGTCGCGTGTTCTGGTGGTCGAGGACGAGCCGCTCGTCGCTCTGGATATCAGCCACGAACTCAAGGCCGCCGGAGCATTGTCGGTCAATATCGCACGCACCATAGGTCAGGCACTGCAAGCGATCGAGCATTCGGATATCGACGTGGCATTGCTTGATGGCAACCTCTCGGGCGAGCGGGTTGACGAGGTGGCCTTTGCGCTCAGCCGACGAGCCATCCCGTTCTGTTTTGTGTCCGGTTATGGCCGCCAGCACCTGCCGCAAGACTTTCAGGACGCGCCGATTATCGAGAAGCCGTTTCGGGCCGATGCACTGCTACCGGTCCTTAATGAGTTGATCCGGTCATGATCGGGTTAACCCACTGAAATAATCCCGATTGCGAGACAAGCATCGTTGCGTCTAGGCTGCATCCGATAGGCGCATTGATGCGGGATCGGGATTGGGTTCGGGGCGGCTTCCAGAATACGCATTCGCTGCGTCCGGCTTGGTTGGGCAGGGTCAACAATGTTGCCCTTGATCGCACTGATCAGCTTTCCGGTCATCGTCGGCCTTCTGTTCTCGCGGATGGACTGGCAACGCGCGTTCATCTGGTCGATGCTGGGGGGGTATCTGTTTCTCGCTCCGGGTTATTCGATCACCCTGCCGGGACTTCCGATCCTGAACAAACCCGCGCTGCCGGCACTGATATCGGCGCTGATGGTGTTTTTGCAAAAGGACACGCCAAAGGCGCTGGAACCACCGCCACCTCGGGGTACATTCATCAATGTTCTCGTCGTCCTGAGTCTTCTTTCGCCCCTGCTGACCGCGATCACAAATAGCGACTCGATCACCGAGGGAAACACCTTCCGTCCCGGTATCTCGGCGACCTTCGCCATCGGCGATGTCATGCGCAGTTATCTCGAGATCCTACCTTTCCTTTTGGCCTACCGTATTTTGTGGAATGTCGAAGGGGCGTGGCGGCTGGTGCAGGCGATGGTGACCGGACTACTGGTCTATTCGTTCTTCATGTGGATGGAGGTCCGCTTCAGCCCGCAGATGAACGTCTGGATTTACGGCTACTTCCAGCATGATTTCATCCAGACCATCCGTTACGGCGGATATCGTCCGATTGTCTTTCTCGAGCATCCGTTATGGGTCGCGTCGATCACCTTGATGGCATTCCTGTCGGCGATTGCACTCGCACGCCGAGATCGCGACGCCCGCAGCATGTTCAGGGCGGGCTATCTCGCCTTGCTGATAGTGATCTGCAAATCGGCAGGCGCGCTTCTGCTGTCGATCATGTCGGCCCCATTGCTGCTGTTGGCGCGGCCGCAGATGATCATCCGCGTATCCTTGATCGTCGGCACGATTGCATTTGCCTATCCGATCCTGCGCACGACGTCGCTGGTACCGCTTGATGCGATTGTGAATATCGCCCTTGACGTGTCTGTGGATCGCGGAAATTCCCTTGATTTCCGCCTGACCAATGAAGAACGCTTGCTGGAGCGCGCGATGGAGAGGCCCTTGTTTGGCTGGGGCGGTGGAGGGCGCTCGCTATTCCTTGACCCCAATTCGGGCAATGTTTCCTCAATTCCCGACGGCTTGTGGGTGATCTGGTTGGGAAGCCGCGGAATCCTTGGTTACATGTGCCATTTCCTGATGTTGCTCGGCCCGATCTGGATACTGGCCGGAGCCGCCTTCAAGCACCGGAAAACCCAGAAGGCTATGGACCTGCTGCCATTGGCGTGCCTGTCGATGATGTTGGCCACGAACCTGATCGACATCATCCCCAATGCCACGGCGACTCCGATCACCTGGCTGATCGCGGGCACAATCATGGGGAACGCACAGCGCATCGCACAGGGGATCAGCCAACCTGAAACGCAAGATGGCGCAAACCCGGAACCTGTCCGGCGTGGGTTAAGAACCGTCCTGTAGCAGAGCTTCAGTTCGACGGTGCTGTATCTGAAAACTGGCGGGCCGACCCCATGCAATGCGCCAATGCGGAAGCGACCACATTGTTCAGGAAAATATCGGTAAGCTGTCCTTGGGCATCGACAAACCTGACGGTCACCCCTGATCCGCTTATATCGAGCAGACTGAATGAAACGGGGGCGAGGATTCCATCCGCTCTGTCTGCACATCGGGATGACGGGACGTTCACCAACATCTGATGGCGGGCGATTGCTTCTTCCTGATCTGTCATGACTGCATCACGTCCCTGAACACCCCGGTACCAACGCCTGCGCCGCAAGTGCAAGAAACACTTGCCCTTTTACGCAACACCACGTCCTGATCGAGCAAGCGAATGACACCGGCACAGGTTCCCGCCAACCGGAAATTTTCCCACGTGGTGGTCCGGATACCACAAAGATGATTGACAAAAATTATCGGCTTAACAATTGCTGATTATTTTTCTGGGTTATATGGTGCGTGGATACCAATGGAAGGTCACGCTCATGTTCCCGATCCGTCCGCACCGCAGTACCGGAATACTCTCTTCGGCTTCCGGTTCTGCCTCGGCCCTGCTGCGCGCGCGCGCCGCGGAATGGGAAGTTGACCTGATCGAATCATCCGAAAGCCTGACCATGCATGTTTGGGGCAGCGAACTTTGCCTGATCCCCGCTGACGGCATGGTCCGGATCGAACTGCGCGCCCCCGAGCAGCGTCTGATCGGCATTTTGCAGGACAGCGCGACCGAGCTATTCGAAGGCCACGGGATGGCCATCGCTTGGGACAATGTCGATGAGGGAGCTTTGGCTCCGGGCCTTACTTTGATGCGCGTCGAAAGCGTGACCCAGCGCACTCCCGGCTTTATTCGGGTCAGGGTATCCGGTCCCGAAGCGATCCGCTTCGGCCAGACCAACCTGCATTTCCGCGTTCTGATCGCCCCCGAGGGCCGTCAGCCGATCTGGCCGCGCATCGCAGCCAACGGTCGTACCCGCTGGCCCGAAGGCGAAGATGCGCTGCATCGTCCGGTCTATACTGTTGCCGATCAGCAGGGCGATTGGGTCGAGTTCGACATTTTCGCCCATGACGGCAGCCCGACCTGCGACTGGGCGCGGCGTGTCCAGACCGGAGAGCCGGTCGGCCTGATGGGTCCGGGCGGCGGCTGGTGTCCCGAGGCCAAGGAGCTTTGGCTCTTTGGCGACGAAACCGCCCTGCCCGCCATCAGCCGGATGCTGGATCTAGCCAAAGGAACCGTACGGGCGTTTGTCCATGCCGCATCCGAAGACATGCCCGGCCTGACCGACGATCCGCGCGTCACGCGCTGTGATGATCTGTTGGCATCCCTAGATACAGCCGCCATTCCGGTCGCGGACGATGTCCATGTCTGGTTCGCGGGCCATGCCATTCAGGCCCGCGAAGCGCGCCGTCAGCTTGCGGCGCGCGGTTTGAACAAGCGGCAGTTCACGGCTGCCGCTTACTGGGGTCAGCCCGATAGCCGGGCGTAAACCCCGCCCCGTGCGACAAGCGGCTCGTGTTGGCCGCTTTCCACGACCCGACCTTCCTGCATGACGACAATCCGGTCTGCGTGACGGATCGTGCCCAAGCGATGCGCGATCACCAAAGTCGTGCGTCCGACCGACAAAGCGTCAAGTGCCGACTGGATCTCGCGCTCGGTCTGGCTGTCCAATGCCGAGGTCGCCTCGTCAAGGATAAGGATCGGCGGGTTTTTCAGGAAGGCACGCGCAATCGCGACACGTTGCTTCTGGCCGCCGGACAGCATCACGCCACGCTCACCAACGATGGTATTCAGCCCATCAGGCAGGTTCTCGATCATGGGGCCAAGCTGGGCCTGATCGGCCGCATGCCTGATTTCGGCATCCGTCGCCCCCAATCGGCCATAGGCGATGTTTTCACGCAATGTACCGCCGAACAGGAAGACGTCCTGACTGACCAGCCCGATCTGGCGGCGTAGGCTGTGCAGTCGCATCTGATCCAAGGCAAGACCGTCAATCGTGATCCGGCCCGAGGTCGGCTCATAGAAACGCGGAAGCAATGCCAGAAGCGAGGTTTTACCCGCGCCCGAGGGACCAACAAAGGCGACGGTTTCACCCGCGCTGATGGTCAGGTCGATACCCTCGAGGATCTGGCGGTCGCCTTCATAGGCGAAGCTGACATTCTCGAAGCGGATATCGCCTTTCAGAGCCGGAGCCTCGATGGCGTCCGGCGCATCAGCGATTTCGGGGTCGGTTGCCAGCAGTTCCTGATAGCGACGGAAACCGGCGATGCCGCGAGGATAGGTCTCGATCACGGCAGCGATCTTTTCAAGCGGCCGGTAGAAAACACTCACCAACAACAGGAAGCCGACAAAGCCGCCCGTGGTCAGTTCGCCCGACAGGACATAACCCGCGCCCACGACCATGACGATCACCTGCACCAGCCGCAGGCCCATATATTGCAGCGCCGAGGACACCGCCATGACGCGGTAAGCCTGTAGTTTGGTTGTGCGGTAGTTTTCGTTGTCAGCCGCGAACAACGAGCTTTCATGCGCTTCGTTGCCGAACGCCTGCACGACACGAACACCGCCCAATGCCTCCTCCAGACGCACGTTGAAATCGCCCACGCGCGAGTAGATTGCGCGCCATGTCTGGGTCATCCGGCCCCCATAGAAAATGACCAGTGCCAGCATCGCAGGCACGATCAGCGCCACGATGAAAGCAAGGCTGGGATTGAGCCAGAACATCAGCAGGAACGCGCCGACAAAGGTCATGATGGCGATGAACGCATCCTCGGGGCCGTGATGGGCGACCTCTCCGATTTCCTCCAGATCGCGGGTGACGCGGGCCACGAGTTTGCCGGTACGGGCGCCGTCGAACCAGCGCCAGCTAAGCCGCGTCAGGTGATCGAAGGCGCGGGCGCGCATCACCGTCTCGATGTTGATGCCCAACATGTGACCCCAATAGATCACGATCGACATCAAGCCGGTATTGATCGCGTAAAGCGCCATCAGGCCGACTGCTGCGGCGATGGTCAGGCTCCAATTGCCTTGTGGCAGCAGGTGGTCGATGAAAGCGGTGATCGCCAGCGGAAAGGCCAGTTCAAGCAGGCCCGACAGCACGGCACAGCCGAAATCCAGCCAGAAAAGCCCCATCCAGGGGCGGTAATAGGCAAAGAAATCACGCAACATTTTCCGTTCCTTGTCGGTATTCAGGCAGGAATGGCGACTTGGCCGCCATCTGCACGGTGCAGTACCTGCATCGGCAGGCCATAGATCCGGGCCAGCGCCTCGGGGGTCATCAGATCCGAAGGCGTTCCTTGCAGGATCAGCTTTCCGCCCTTCAGCGCGACAATGTGATCGCAGAAGCGGGCAGCCATATTCACCTCGTGCAGCACGACGATGGCGCTGCGATTTTGCTCATGGCACATGCGGCGGACAAGGGAAAGAACCTCGACCTGATGCGCGATATCAAGGGCGGAAATCGGTTCGTCCAGCAATAGCGCACCGGCCTCTTGCGCGACCATCATCGCAAGCCAGACGCGCTGGCGTTCACCGCCCGACAGCGTGTCCACCAGACGGTCCGCCAAGGCGGTAATGGCGCATTCCGCAAGTGCGGCCGATACTGCGGCGTGATCCTGAGGCCCGAAGCGCCCAAGCGCGCCGTGCCAAGGGTAACGACCAAGCGCGACCAGTTCCCTTACCGTCATGCCCTCGGCTGGTGGCGTGGTTTGGGGCATGAATGCCAGCGCACGGGCGTAGTCACGGGGGAGCCAATCGGCCAGCGGGCGATCCTGAAAACGAACCTCTCCGACCGAGGCCGCTACCTGCCGCGCCAGCACCTTCAACAAGGTCGATTTGCCCGAGCCGTTATGCCCGATCAGCGCCACGACCTGTCCGCGCGGCAGAGTCAGGTCCAGACCATCCAGCAACCGACGGCCCGGCACATCGACGCAAAGACCGGAGATGGTGAACAGAGCATCGCTCATCGCTTCATCCTCATCATCAGCCAGATCAACCACGGCGCACCCAGCAGCGACGCGAACAGTCCCAGCGGCAATTCATAGGGAAAGCCCGCCATACGGGCGCCGAAATCTGCGGCGATCATCAATAGCGCGCCGATCAGCGCCGAACCCGCGACATGGTCCTGCGCGCGGGCAAAACCGATCCGGCGCGACACATGCGGAGCCATCAGCCCGACGAAACTGACCGGACCAACCAGAACCGTCGCGGCCCCTGTTGCGATGCCTGCCAAGGCGATCAGCCCGATGCGGGCCTTGTCCAGAGGCAGGCCCAGACCCGATCCGACCTCGGGGCCCAGAGGCAGGATCTGTAGCCACCGGCGCGTCATGCGAGCGCCGATCAGCACCAGAACCGCCAAAGCCGCCAGCGCAATGGCCTGACCGAACCCGACCACACTGGACGAGCCGCTAAGCCAAGCCAGCACTTGCCATGATTGCGTGCTGCCCGTCGCCATGACCGCCGACAGAAAGGCGGCCGCCATCGCCGAAACAGCAATCCCCGCCAGCAGGACGCGCTCGGCTGGCATGTCGCGGCGGCGGGCGAAGGTCGCAACCAGAACCAGCGCCAGCGCTCCGCCAACCATGGTACCAAAGGTCTGCACGCCAAGTCCCGGCGTAGCCACGGTGAACAATGTCACCACGTAGCCGATCGTCGCGCCGCCTGACACGCCCAAGACCTCGGGCGAGGCCAAGGGGTTCGCCGTCAACCGTTGCAGGATTGCGCCCGCCATGGCCAGCAACGCTCCGACCGCCGCCGCAGCCACGATCCGCGGCAAGCGAAGCGGCAGGAAGGCGCGGAAGCTGTCCCAGTCCAGAACCGCCCAGCCCTGCGGCACGCGCCCGATCCAGACCAGCAGCACCGTCAGCAACAAGGCGATCACCAGAAGGCCGGCCAGCAGTCGGGCCGGACGTTCGAGGCGCGGCGCTATTCCCTCGGCCGTCTCGGTTCCGGGCGGAGTCGACCCACGCAATCGCGGCAGCAACCAGATCAGAAGCGGGCCGCCAATCAGGCCTGTCAATGCGCCGGTCGGGAACATCTCTCCGGTGGCTCCGGCGAGGGTCAGGACAATGCCATCGCAGACCGACAGGATCAGGGCCCCGATCAGCGGTGCGATCAGCAACACCTGCCCCATCGTCCGCGCGCCAAGGCTGCGCGCCAAGGCTGGCGCGGCAAGTCCGACGAACCCGATCAGGCCAAGCTCGGCCGAGACCGAACCCGCCAGCAGGACCGCCAGCGCAATGACCGCGAGACGGATATTGGCGACATTCATGCCAAGCGCGCTGGCACCCGCCGCCCCAAGCGACAGGACGCGCAGCGGGCGGGCCAGCAGAAGCGCCCCGACGCCACCGATGACCAGCACCAGTGCCAGCGAACGCACGCCGCTCCAATCCTGTTGGACCAGCGAGCCGCCATTCCAGATCACCAGCGACAGCAGGTATTCGCCCCGTGCCAAAGTAATCGCCGTCGCGATGGCCGAGGTCGTCATGCCGACCAGCATCCCCGCAATCACCATGGTCACCGGCGCAAAGGCGCGTCTTGCGCCGATCCCCATCACGATTGCGGTGGCCATGCCTGCGCCCGCAAGGGCCACCGGCCAACGGCCATGTTCAAGCAATCCGGGCGCAAAAATGGTCGCCATGACCAAAGCAAGCTGCGCGCCGGATGAAATCCCCAAGGTGGTCGGATCGGCAACCGGATTGCGCAGCACCGCTTGCAGCAGAGCGCCAGACAATCCCAACGCCGCGCCCGCGACCAAGGCAATCACGCCGCGCGGCATCAATCCGAAGGCCAGCAGGATCTGCTGCAAGTTCATGGCGTCGGGATCAAACGACAGTGCAGGCCAGCCCGAGGGCAACAATTGCCACGCCGCCGCGCCCCATAGTGCAACGGCCACCCCAGCCGCCAAAAGCAGCGCTATCACCGTCTTGAAGTTCATGCCGGTTGCGGCCCCGCCTCAAGCGCGCCGGTCAACATTTCGGCAAATCGCAATGCCGAGGGTAAGCCGCCAAAGGCGTTGACCTCGGGCAGTTGATATAAGCGCCCCTCTGCCACGGCAGGAAGCTTGCGCCATAGCACGCTGCGGGCGACGCCTTCGCGCGCCTCGACCGGAATCTGGCCGACGATGATCAGACGCGCTTCGGGGGCATCGGCCAATCGCTCGATCGGCAAGGGCGCACGGAAGCTGAACTGCGTGCGGTCGGTCCACGCATTCGCCAGTCCCAGCCGCCCCAACATGTCGCCGAACAAACTGTCGAAGCCAAAAGCACGCAAATGGCGGGAATCGCCGATATTGATCAGACTGACCGGCCGGTCGCGGAACGGCGCGAGCCGAGAGGCAAGGCTCCGGATGCGATCTTGGGCCTCGGTCTCGACACGGACGGCCACTTCCGGTTGACCAACCGCCTCGGCCAATGCGGCAGTTGCCGCAAGGGTCTTGGCGACCGGCGGTTCGCCCGGAACGTAGAACGGCAATGACAGCACCGGAGCAATTGCCCGCAACCGCGCCTCGTGCTGGATGTAGAAGGGCGAACTCAGGATCAGGTCGGGTCGCGTCAGTTGCAGCAACTCGTAATTCGGCGCACCACGCAAACCCAGATCGGTCACGCTTTGCGGGATCGCTTCGGCAGCCTCGTCCTGTCGGTAGCGGATCAATTCGCAGGCGGCGACAGGCATCTGGCCAATCGCGATCGCGGTTTCCAGCATGGCCCAATCGATCGCTGCCAGACGCGGGCCTTGCGCGTCCTGCGCAAATGAAGACCCCGCCGCCGCGAGTGCGGCGACGGAGGAGATGAAGGCACGGCGGCCCATTTGGGCCCCGGCAGTTACCACTTGTAAGTGAGCCTTGCCTGAACTTCGCGACCATCGCCGTAGAAGCAGCCGAAGTCGCTGCAGCTGGCGACATAGGCCTCGTCGGTGATATTGGTCACATTGACCGAGGCCACGACATTGTCGCGGGTATAGCTTGCGCCCAGATCGCCCAACGTGACCGAGTCGATCTTGTAGGTATTGGTCAGGTTGCCGTAACGCTCGCCGATATAGCGGATACCGCCGCCGACGCGGACACCATTTCCGAAATCGCGATCCAGCCAGATGCTCGCCGCATTGTAGGGCGTGTTGGTCATCATCAACCCGTCCTTGTCGCCGCCCTTTTGCACCGCGTCGGTGTAGCTATAGGCCCCGCGGATATCCCAGCCCTCGGCCAGTTCAGCGGTTCCCTCAAGCTCGAAGCCGCGGACATGGACCTCGCCGATCTGCTCGTCGATCCCCGGAGCGACGGTGCGGCGCACGTTTTGCTGCTTCAGATCATAAACAGCAGCCGTGATCAGCGCGTCAAACGAGGTCGGTTGATACTTGACGCCAGCTTCCCATTGCTTGCCCTCGGTCGGCTTATAGGCCTCGCTGCCGCGATAAATGCCGATCTCTGGCTCGAACGAGGTGGCGTAGCTGACGTAAGGCGCCACACCATTCGCGAACAGATAGGACACGCCGACGCGCCCCGTGGTCGCTTCGTCTTTCTGGCCCGCGTCAGTGACCGTTTCGAAGCCCACGAAATTCGAGACAGCCGAGCCGGTCTGCTCGGCCCAGTCATGGCGCAGGACAAGTGTCGCGCGCCAGTTGTTCCAGCTGATCTCGTCTTGGGCATAAATACCGGTTTGCTCGATCGTCAGATCCTGCACATCGCGATATCCGGCGCTGCGCGGGAACGACACGCTGTAATCGGGATCGAAGAAGTTCAACGGCGGCACGGTCCCCCAGTAATCGGGAAGACTTGAAGAATAGTTGAACTCGGTGGTGTTATCGGCGCTCCAGCGGCTGATGTCCACGCCAAACACCAGCTTGTGCGTTACCGCGCCGGTCGTCGCTTCGCCCAGCAGACGGGTATCGACGTGAACCGTATTGCTGGATTCGTCCTGATAGATTGCGCCGGGGTAAACAATCCCGTCAGCATAGCTATGACCCGAGAAGAAGCCGGTATATTTCCAGTCGAATTTCTGGTAGCGGAAGCCCTGTTCAAGACGCCAGCCATTGTCCAGCTCGCGCTTGTACTCGACACCAAGGTTCAGCATCTTGCGGTCACTGTCATCCGCATCGGGATAGCCCGCGTAGAAATCGCGCGCGTCCTCGGCGTCGACGTCCTGCGTCAGGCCATAAGGAACCCCCGCGGGCGAGATCGGGCTGTCTTTCTGATAGGACAGCATCAGATCCAGCGTCGAGGCATCATCCATCTGCCAGCTTGCGGCAGCCGCCAGATATCCGCGCTCGTTGGTGACTTCATCGACCTGCTCTTCGTTATCGCTGAGCAAGCCGGTCAGGCGCCACGCCATATCATCGCTGGTCGAGCGGTTCACGTCAAAGAACAGGCTGTTCTGGTTTGTACCGAAACCCAGCCCTGCTTCCGAGAAATTGTCGAACTGCGCGTGCTTCTGGACCATGTTGATGATCCCGCCCGGCGAACCAGAGCCGTAAAGCCCCGATGACGGGCCACGCAGCACCTCGACCCGCTCAAGGCCGTATAGTTCAAGACCCATCGCGCCAAAGTCGCGGATCAGGTGCAGTCCGTTCAGGTATTGCGAGTTTCCGACGTCAAAGCCGCGCAGGTTCGGCTGATCGAAGCGCGGATCGCCACCGAAAGGCTCGGCGGTGACGCCTGCGGTATAGCGCAGCGCCTGCGTCATGCTTTGCGCGCCCTGATCCTCGAACTGCTGCTTGGTGATGATGGAAACCGACTGCTGGGTCTCGATCACCGGAGTCTCGGTTTTGGTGGCAATCTGCGAGGTCGGAACGACGTAGCCCTGCGTCGGAGCGGTGGCGTCCAGCACGACTTCGTCTAGCACGACGGCTTCGGTCGGCTGGGCGTCCTGCGCCATCGCCGGCACGGCAAGCGCCACGATGCTGGTCCCCGCCAACAAAGCAAAACGTCTGGAAAGCAGCATTTTCACGCCTCTTGTCTGTTGGATGGCGCAAACGCCAATCTGGACAGATATTGGCGGCATTGCCCGTTAACCGTTATTAACGAAGCAATTGCTGTAATTCAGCCATAAACGCAAGGACATCTGTCAGGAATAGAAAGCGTTTTTGTCGATTTTATGCTTACTGATGTCCGAACGCCACGTCATCGTGTTTTGCCGGAAAAATGGTCAAGGTGGAACCGGAAACTGTCCGGTTCCGCCTGTTGATGACAACTCACCTTACGCCGCGAATATGGCGTCCAGGATCTCGGCTTCGATCGCCGCCAGTTCGGCGCTGCCACGACTTGTCGGTCCGACGCGGACGATGTCGACGCGATGCAGGATGCCACCCTGCCCCAGCACGATCACCCGATCCGACAGCGCGACGGCCTCGGCGACGTCATGGGTCACAAGGATTGCTGTGAAACCCGCTTTCGCATGCATGTCGCGGATCAAATTCTGCATCGTCAGTCGTGTCAGCGCATCGAGCGCACCCAATGGTTCATCGAACACCAATAGGCTGGGATGGCTGACCAATGCCCGTGCCAGTGCCACGCGCTGGCGCTGACCGCCCGACAGGACCGACGGCCACATTCCGGCTTTTTCCGACAACTGGACCGAGGTCAGCGCCTCATGGATGGCTTTCGGGTCCGAACCTTGCCGCAGCCCGATCTCGACATTGTCGGCAATGGTCGCCCAGGGCAGCAGGCGCGGTTCCTGAAACATGATCCGCAGCCTGTCGCCGGACTGATCGGCGGGTTGGCCGTCGATCAGGACCTCGCCCGAACTGGGCTTGTCCAGTCCCGCGATCAGCCGCAGCAGCGTTGACTTGCCGCATCCGCTTTGTCCGACGATCGACAGGAACTCGCCCGGACGGACTTCGAGGTCGAGATTGGACAGCACCCGATTGCCATCGAAACTGCGCGAGACATTCCGGATCGAGACCGATGCGCCCGGATTTTCGCGCAGCATCGGGGGTACCGAGATGTCGCGGGGCAGAAGGTTAACGGCCTGCATAGGCGGGGCTCCATTTCAGCGCGCGACGTTCCAATGCACGGGTCAGGGTATCGGCCAGCTTGCCAAGCGCGGCATAAAGCAGGATCGACAGAACCACGACATCCAGCACCATGAACTCTCGGGCCTTCATCGCCATGTAGCCCAGACCCGACGAGGCCGAGAGCGTCTCGGCCACGATCAGCGTCAGCCACATGATGCCCAGACCATAGCGCAGGCCGACAAAAACCGAGGGCAACGCACCCGGCAGAACGATGCGCCGGAACAACTGGCGCGAGGTCATGCCATAAGCGCGGCCCATCTCGATCAGATGCGGGTCTATATTACGTATGCCATGCAATGTATTGAGATAGATAGGGAAAAACACGCCAAGCGCGACAAGGAACAGCTTTGCCCCTTCGCCGATTCCGAACCACAGGATCACCAGCGGGATCAGCGCGAGATGCGGGATATTGCGGACCATTTGCAGGGTTGAATCCGTCAGAGTCTCGGACAGGCGCGAGACGCCGTTCGCCACGCCAAGGGCAAAGCCTATGCCGCCGCCAACCACCAGTCCCGCCAGCGCACGCGCAGCCGAGACGCCGAGATGGGTGAACAGCTCGCCCGACAGCGCCAGTTGCGTTGCCGTGCCGACGATGATCGAGGGGCGCGGCATGACCGTATCGGCGATCAGACCGGTCGCGCCCGCGATCTCCCACAGGGCAAGGATGGCTGCCGGTACGGCATAGGGCAGAAGTGCCTCGGGCTTGGGAAGACTAGGCCGCCAGCCCGAGCCACGATTTCGGGCAGCGCTAAGGCTATCTGTCAGGCTCATGTGTTTGCTCCGTCAGCTGGCAGTTTGCGGTGTCCAGATCACCGAGGCGATGTCCAATTGCCGGGGAATGATGCCCAGCTTGTAGAACTCGTCCGCGACGCCCTGTTCGTAGGCGACATGCTTGGGCTCGATGAAGCCCTGCAGGCCCAGATCGGCCCCCTTGCGGGTCAGCGCGCGTTCCATCACCGCTTCGCTCAGGCCGGTTTCCTTGGAAAAGGTCTTGATGGTCTCAGGCAGGTTGGCCTGTCCGTCCTTGCCGACCTGCTGGATGATGCCGATGATGTCCCGAACCAATGCGGGATTTTCGGCGGCGTAATCACCGTTCGCCGAATAGAAGTTGTAATCCGGCTCGACGATCTCGGTCGTGGACAGGACGCGGGTATTGGGTCGCTCCTGCGCCATGGCGAAATAGGGGTCCCAGATTGTCCACGCACCGATTGCACCCGCATCGAATGCCGCGATGGCATCCGGCGGCGAAAGGTCTTGCGGCTGGATATCGTCTAGCGTCAGCCCCGCCGAAGCCAGCAGCTTGATCGTCGCATAATGAGCCGAACTGCCGCGTTTAAAGGCGATGGTTTGTCCCTTCAGATCGGCGATGGTCTGCACAGGGGAATCCTTGGGCACCAGAATGGCGTGCCCCTCGCGAGAGCCCTCGCCCGCGCCGACAAACACCAAATTACCACGGGCGGCATGGGCAAAGATCGGTGGCACGTTTCCGGTATAGCCGAAATCCAGCGCATTTGCCGAAAGCGCCTCGAGCAGCGGAGGCCCCGAGGTGAACTCGGACCAACTGATCGAGATGCCCTTGTCGGCCAAACCCTTTTCAAAAGCACCGGCCCCCTTGACGAGCCCAAGCAGCCCGCCCTTTTGCCAGCCGACACGCAGCGATTTGGCCGGAGCCGCCCGCAGGATCGCCGGACTTGCCAGCGCAGCCAGACCCAGACCAAGGGCCGCGCGACGCGAGAAATTCGTTGTCATGGTCGGACCCTGCCTATTAAAGGGCGTTCAGCAGCGACGCGCTGCGCTGAACGGGCTGCGGGATGGTAAAATCGGCAAAGAAGGGCGCGAACTGGCCAATCGCCCGACCAAGACGGGCGCGGGCCGCTTCGTCCACCAACTGGCCGCCGACGAAATCGCGGTCCGACACATAAACGCCGGTCGAAAGTGTCTGCGCTTCGAAAAAGCCCATCAGCGGGCGAAGCTGGTGTTCGATGATCAACGCGTGGCGATCACCGCCGCCCGTCGCGGCCAGAAGCACCGGCTTGCCATGCAACATGCCCGGATCGAGCAGATCGAACACATGCTTGAACAGCCCGCTATAGCTGCCCTTATAGACCGGACTCGCGATGACCAATGCATCGGCACGGATCAACGAGGTCACCAGCTCAAGCGCTTCCGGCGCCAGATCGCCCAGATGACGCGCGGCCCCCAACGAGGGACCAAGATCGCCAAGGTCGAACACATTGCCGACCGCGTTGAACCGTGAGGCGGCCTGCTGAACCGTTTGCTCGACCAGAGCGCGCGTGCGCGAAGGCACAGAGAAGCTGCCGGCAAAACCGGTGATGTTCAGGATAGTCATGGATATTCTCCTGTGGGTGTCCCGAAGGATCAGGATGGGGTGGCGACCGGGCCATGCGCGACGGCGGCCGGTCCGAGGATTGGGGCAAGGATCGCCTGCTTGACGATCTCGGCGGCAATGGCGCTGACCTGAATGGCGCATTCAGGCGCGCCGACCAGCTCACCGATATGACCGCGCGCCAAGGGGCCCGCGATCAGGACGCGCTGGCTGGCCGCCCCCGAGGCATCGATGGCGCGACAGGTCTCGGTCGTGGCCAGACCCAGCCCCAAAGGATCGGGGGTGACCAGACCAAGCCGTGCCAACGCGCCAAGCGCCGGATTCCAGTCGATACATCGCCCCTGCGCCGGTCCGGTGGTGACAATGATCTTGTCGAAACTCTCGGTTCGCCGGGTTTCGCCGCCGCGCTCGCGCCAGGACACGCGGACAGCCTCTCCGTCCCGTTCGGTGGCAAGAACGTGACCGGCGACGTATTCCAGACGGCCATCGGCAACCAGACGGTTCAGCACCACCTCGACCTGCGGAGCCAGACGATAGCGGTGCACGTCCCAGAGTGTCCGCAAGTGACGCAGCAATCTGGCGCGGTTCGCGGCGTCAAGCCCTGCCCAGATCTGCGGCCCCTGCTGACGCAACCGATAGAAGGTCGCGTGCCAGCTTTGCCCCTGCGCCTGATCGTCCACGACTGCGTGCCGGACCGCGCGCAGCAATTCCGAAGCGCGCCGGATCGGAGGGTTGACGAAATCAACCTGACTGTCGCGCGTGATCTGACCATGACCGCGCGATCGCAAACCATGGCGCGAAATGCAGGTGATCCGGCCTTGATGACCCAGCCGATCCAAGGTCGCGATGACATCAGCCGAGGTCAGCGCCGCGCCAAGGACCAGAATGCGGGCATCCTTATCCACCTCGGCCAGACGCACCGGATCATAGGGATCAGCGATCAATTGCGCGGCTCCGGTCAGACCAGCGACCGGTTTCGGCACTGCCGGAGCCGGATGACCCGTTGCCAGCACCACGATGTCGGCCCGAATCCGGCTTTCGTCCGAAAGCATCAATACCAGCGATCCATCCAATGCCCGTTCGACGTCACCGACGCGGGCACGGATGTGCCGGATGGTTCCGGTTTCCAGATGCGGGGCCAGTCGTTCGGAAACGTAGCGACCAAAGACCTCGCGGCGCGGAAAGCGTTCGCCGTGTTCGGTGACCGACTGCCGGTCGTGATCAAGCCTGCCCTGCTCCTCTGCTTCGGTCAGCCATTCCAGAAAATCCTCGCGCCGCTCGGGGTCAAGCGACATGCGATGCGCGGGGACATTGATCCGGTGGGTCGGTTCGTTGGTCGAATAAGCCAACCCCCTACCCAGTTCAGAGCGGGGCTCGACCACCGTGATGACGGCCTGCGCCCGCATCTCGGCAAGCTGCCAGGCCAGCGATGCGCCCGAAAATCCGCCGCCGATAATGACAACGCGCAGGCGCGGGGATTGCAGCACGGTCATCGGATTATCCTCCGGTCACCAGAACAGGACGGGGCTTTGCCGCCGGACGATAGTCGTTGCCGACTGTCTCGCCGAACGGCCCCATATTGGCGACGTGGCTTGTTTGCGGCAGAGGATGGTCCAGCGGCAGAAGCGGCAGGACGCGCTCGCCAAAGCTGTAGGCCTCTTCCAGATGCGGGTAGCCGGACATGATGAACGTATCGATGCCGATACGGCGATATTCGTCGATGCGCTCGGCCACGGTTTCGGCATCGCCGACCAACGCCGTTCCCGCGCCGCCCCGCACCAGCCCAACGCCCGCCCAAAGGTTCGGGCTGATCTCCAGCTTGTCGCGGCGACCGCCATGCAGTTCGGCCATACGACGCTGACCGACCGAGTCCATCCGCGAGAAGGTCTCCTGCGCTTTGGCGATCGTTGCGTCGTCAAGCTTGCTGATCAGACGATCAGCGGCCTCCCATGCCTCGGCCTCGGTTTCGCGAACAATGACATGCAGGCGGATGCCGAAACTCACGTCGCGGCCCTCGGCTTCAGCCAGACGGCGGACGGATTCGATCTTGTCGCGGACCAGAGCGGGCGGCTCGCCCCATGTCAGGTACTTGTCCACCTGTTTGGCCGCGACAACATTCGCAGCATCGGACGATCCGCCGAAGTAGAGTTGCGGCCCAGCAGGTTGCAGCGGAGCGAATAGCAGTTTGCCGTCAACGATCCTGAAATGCTTGCTTTCGTAATTGACCGTCTGGCCAGCCAGCAGGGACTTGTAAATATCGAGGAACTCCTGCGTCACCTCATATCGCTCGGCATGGCTCAGATGGATGCCGTCACCTGCGTTCTCGACAGGATCGCCACCGGTGACCACGTTGATCAGCAGTCGGCCATTCGACAGGCGATCCAAGGTCGCCGTCATACGCGCCGCCAGCGTCGGCGATTGCAATCCGGGGCGCACAGCAACCAGAAAACGTAGCTTCTCGGTCTGGGACGCCAGTGCCGCCGCGACCACCCAGCTATCCTCGCAGCTACGACCGGTTGGCAGGAGCACACCATAATAGCCAAGCGAGTCAGCCGCCTGAGCGATCTGGCGCAGATATGGCAGGTTTACGGCTCGGCCGCCTTCAGAGGTTCCCAGATACCTGCTGTCCCCGTGAGTTGGCAGGAACCAGAGCACCTTGATCTTGTCGGGCGCGGGAATGGTCATGTCGCGATCCTTTGCTGGGCCGGGCATCCGAATATCAATCTTGCCGGGCGGTCGTTTAGGTTCGAGGGCAGAATACAACAAATCACTACTGAGTATATAGAGATTATGGTATTTGCGGAAATGAAGAAGGGTTTCCCACCCGATCACCTATCCGCGGAGCATGTTTTTCCGGCAGGCGCGCCGCAGGGATCACGGTTCGCAGTTTCATGAGGTTTTCAGTACAACATCCTGATAATTCCGGTTCTTCGGCTCATCCATGCGTCGGCTGTCTGGCGATCCGGGAAGCGGCTGACCAAATTGGCGGCAAACTAGCCGGACGCCTAGGACCGTCAGCCTAATCCCGCCAAAGGCGTTGTGCGAAAGGATAGGGTGACCTATTTCAGAGGCGGAAAGCTACGCCGGAAAACCATGCTCGAACCCGCCGACTCCCGTCCGATGACCATGCGCGAGAACGAAGTCCGCCGCTTCGTGCACACACGTTTCGGGCTGCGCGGTACACTGAAGCTGCATAGGGCAGCTTTGGGCGCGGACCTGCTACGCGCGCCGGTCAACGTGATGCTGTCGCCGGTTTTCTTGTTCATCCGGCTGGTCGTCGTGATCCTGAGATTGTTTCGGGCGCGGCGGGTTGCGGAATGGCTCGCCGCGCGGAAGATCTTCCTGACCTCGGATCTTGCCCGTCAGGTCGAGACAGATCTGACGGCTTTGCTCGCGCGGCTGGATGCCCAGAAATTAGCGCCCGATGCCAGTCCCGAAACGACGAAACGCGCAATTGCGGCCTATGCTGAAACCCGTAACGCCGTGTCCGAGATCACGACCACGCTCATCGTCCTGATTGCCGGTTACCTGATATTCTACCGGCCGACGCCGGGTATATTGTCGCTAGCCGAGCCTGTCGCCCAGATGCGCGCGCAATCCCGCGCAATCGAGGAATTCGCGCTTGGTGGCTGGGCGGGTCAGATGTGGTACGGGCTGTTTCCAACCCAGCTTTCCACCGTCGAGCTTGTATTCACCACGATTGCATTGTCGGTGGGGGCCTCGGTCGTAACCACTTTTGCTGGATTGATCGCGGATCCGGTCCAACTATGGACCGGCATTCACAAGCGCCGCCTGATGCGGATGCTGGTGCGGCTTGACCGCCAACAGGAATCGGGCGCGATCGCGCGCGAGCATGTATTGGCACGGCTGGGCGATCTGGGTGACATCGCCTCGTCGATCTGGCGCGGAATGCGCTAACCTTGCGCGGCCTTGGCAAAGGCCCGTGCCTCGGCGGGTGCGATGCCGAGCCCGCCCGCCGCAGATAAATCAAGCTCGGGAAAATCCCGCGCGACAAGATCTTGCAGTGAAACAGCACTATCCTGCGCCTCGCGGCACAGGTTCTTGATGCGGGTCTGCGCCTCGGGTCGGGGCATGTGGCGCGCCAATGCGAATGTGAAGGCCTCGGCGTGGATCAGACCGGTACCGTCATCCAGACCGCGCGCCATGGCATCGATGTCCGGCGCGATCCGCCCGACCAGTTCAAGCGCAAATGCGATGGACCGACCGGTCGAGATGCAAAGCTGCGGCAGGGTCAGCCATTCAACGAACCATGCCGAGCCGTCGCGTTGCTGGCGGTGAATGCCCGCACCTTGCATCGCCGAGGCCAGCGCGACCGCCTGCCGCCCGATCGCGACAAGCACCGAGGGGCCGACAGGGTTCTGCTTTTGCGGCATGGTTGACGATCCACCCGCCCCTTCCAGCCGGATCTCGCCAATTCCGGATTGGGTCATCAGGATCAGATCCTCGCCAATTTTTGCCAGACTTGTCGCGACGCCCGCCATCCACGCAGCAAACGCACCGATCTGATCGCGTTCCGCATGCCAGCTATGGCCGGGATCGGTCAGGCCCAATTCCGTGGCCAATGCGGCGCGAACCTCAGGCCCCTCGGCCCCCATCGCCGAAAGTGTCCCCGCCGCCCCGCCAAGAGAGACCGTTGCCAGTTCTGGACGCAATGCGCCAAGCCGCTGGCGATGACGGATCAGGGGATGGCCCCAGCCTGCGATGACCGCGCCGAAGCTGGTCGGCGTCGCGACCTGACCATAGGTCCGCGCGGCCATCGGAACGGTTGCGTAAGTATCGGCAAGCTGTCCAAGTGCCGATATGAGTTGGCCAAGGCGTTCGTCCCAGATCTCGGTCACGCGACGCAGGCGAAGGGCAAGCCCCGTTTCCATGATGTCCTGACTGGTTGCCCCCCAATGCAGGTATTGGGCATATTCCGGAGCCTGCATCGCCTTGCGAAAGGCCGAAACAAGAGCCGGAACCGGAACGCCGTTGATCGCGGTTTCGGGGCCAAGACCAGCGGGATCGATCTGGGCTTCGCGCGATGCGCGATCGATATAGGCCGCTGCCGTCTGCGGAATCAGGCCGATCTGGCCCTGAACACGGGCCAATGTCCCCTCGACCAGCAACATGGCGCGGATTTCGGCACTGTCCGTAAACAAAGCGGCGGTCGCCTCATCGCTGAACAAGTGGCGATAAATGGCGCTATCGGCGGCAGATGCGGGCATGACACGGCTTTCTTATGGCAAATCGACCGGAGGACTGACGCCCCCCGACCCATGGATATTTATCCGCATGGCAGGATGCGAGGGGGCTTAGGCGGTGGCGGGCATCCGCAGCCCCAGAATCTGGCGTGCCTGCTGCCAGGTCGCGACCGGACGGTCGAATTTCCGGCAAATGTCCGCAGCGCACCGCACAAGCGCCGCGTTGGAAGGGGCAAGCGTGTCGCGGTCGATCCGGACGTTATCCTCAAGCCCTGTCCGGCAGTGGCCGCCCGACGAAATAGCCCATTCGTTCAACCTGATCTGGCTGGCACCGATGCCCGCTGCGCACCAAGGCACATCCTCGCCAAACAAGCGCTTCACGGTGTGCACATAGTAATCGAACACGTCGCGATCCGCAGGCATTGCGTTTTTGACCCCCATAACGAACTGGACATAGGGCCTATCCTTGATACGCCCGTCTTTGAACATGATCGCCGCTTGCAGGATATGGCTTAGATCAAAGGCCTCGATCTGGGGCTTGACGTCGTATGTCCGCATTTCGGAGGCAAGCCAATCCACCAGATCCGGCGTATTTTCATAGACACGGGTCGGAAAATTGTTCGAGCCGACCGCAAGCGATGCCATATCGGGGGCAAGTGGCAACATGCCGCCACGGGCCTGACCCGCGCCCGAGCGACCTCCGGTCGAAAGCTGGATGATCATGCCGGGGCAATGCTGCTCGAGCCCGTGCTTCAATTGCGCGAAACGGTCCGGGTCCGAGGTCGGCTTCCCTTGGTCGTCGCGGACATGGCAATGCACGATTGTCGCGCCCGCCTCGAAGGCTTCCTGCGTGGACTCGATCTGTTCGGCGACAGAAATCGGCACGGCCGGATTGTTTTCCTTGGTCGGAAGCGAGCCGGTGATCGCCACACAGATGATGCAAGGTTGGTCCGCTAGATCGCCCATCATGCCTCACATATCGAAGAATACGGTTTCGTTCTCGCCCTGCAGAACGATGTCGAAACGGTAGGTGTTCGCCGCAGTTTTCTTGGCGATCAGCGTGTTCACGCGCGGGCGATGTTCGATCCGCTGCAGGACAGGGCAGGATTCATTGTCCTCATCCTGGAAATAGATGCGGGTTTGCAGACCCAGATTGATCCCGCGCGCCACGACCCAAAGCGCGATATGCGGAGCCATCAACCTGCCATCAGGGAACGGCACGCGTCCCGGCTTGATCGTCTTCAGCGTCCACTCGCCCGAGTCGAAATCCGCGATGATGCGTGCCCATCCCGTAACATTCGGATCAGCCGCGCCGCGCGGATCGTTGCCGGGATAAATGCCCTGCGCATCGGCTTGCCAGCTTTCGATCAGCGCATCGCGCATGACCATGCCCGCGCCGTCCTGCACCGTGCCGATGATGGTGATTGCCTCGCCCTGCGCGCCTTCCTTGATCGGGCTTTCGCCCAGATCGAATGGATAGATCCCCTCGATGCCCAGCTTGTTCGGGGTCAGGCCGATATGAACATAGGGGCCAGCCGTCTGAGAGGGCGACTCTTTCAGGTAATCGAGTTCCTGCATCACAATCCCTCCTTGCGGTTCTCGAAGAACGACTGGCGGCGGCCCCGCAACACGATATCGAATTTGTAGGCGAGGCAATCCATCGGAATGGCGCGGTTCATGTCCAAGGGCGCGACCAGCGCCTGAATGGCTTTGTCCTGTCCGATTGTGTTCACGATGGGGCAACGCGCGATCAGGGGATCACCCTCGAAATACATCTGGGTGATCAGGCGTTGGCCAAAGCCCGAACCGAACACCGAGATATGGATATGCATCGGCCGCCAATCATTGACGCGGTTCGGCCACGGATAGGCACCGGGGCGGACCGTCAAAAATTCATATGCGCCGTCGGGACCGCTTATCGTGCGCCCGCAGCCACCGAAATTCGGATCAAGCGGAGCAGCATAGCTGTCCTTCTTATGGCGATAACGCCCCCCCGCATTGGCCTGCCAGATTTCGACCAGCACATTGGGAACGCCTCGACCTTGCTCGTCCAAGACGCGGCCATGCATGATGATGCGCTCGCCGATGGCGGGCTCTCCGGTGAAGTTCATGATCAGGTTGTTGTCGAGCAGCCCGATCATCGAGTGGCCAAAGGCCGGTCCGGTTTCCTCGGACAAGGTCGAGCCCATAGACACCAATGGCCGGAATGGCGCACGGGTCATCGAGGTCTTGTAGCCCGGCGCATAGGCCGCAGGATGCCAGTCACGGTCGCGGAAGAACAATGGCCCACGTTCCACCTTGTCGCTGAGGGTCATCGCTTGGCCTCCATTTCGGCAAAGGTTTCCTTGGCGATCTTGATGGCATGGTTCGCGCGCGGCACACCGGCATAGATCGCAACATGCAAAAGCGCGTCCAGAACGTCTTCCTTGCTGGCACCGGTATTGGCAGTGGCGCGGATATGCATGGCCAGTTCATGGTCATTGCCCAAACCCGCCAACAACGCGATCGTCAGCATCGACCGTTCGCGGGGGCTGATCGTATCCCGCGACCAGACCGAGCCCCACGCCGCTTCGGTGATCAGTGTCTGGAAAGGTTCGTCGAAATCGGTCTTGTTGGCCTCGGCCCGATTGACATGGGCATCGCCCAGCACCCGACGGCGCACGATCATGCCCTGATCGAAGCGTTCGCTCATTTGGAATGTTCCTTGATGAATGGCCCGAGGATCGCGGCGAACGCGGCGGGCTGCTCGACGCAAGGCAGATGGCCTGCATCGCGAACGATGTGGAAAGCCGCATCAGGGATAAGATCCGCTGTCGCCTTGACCAGTTCGGCAGGCGACGAGCCGTCCTGATCACCCGCGATGACGGCAACCGGCAGTCGCAGCATCGAGGTCGGGCCGGTCAGGTCGGCAGCGGCAAGTGCACGACACGCCCCGACATAGCCCGCTTCCGAAGTCCGCACGACCATGTTCCGCCAAGCTGCAATCGTAGGTTTTGCGCGGAAATCGGGTGCGAACCACCGCTGCATGATGACATCCGCGATCGAGCGGATACCGCCCGCCCTGATGGCATCAATCCGCTCGGACCAGCTTTGTGCTGTACCCATTTTCACCGCGGTGTTCGACAGGACCGCCGCGCGAACCAGATCCGGACGACGGGCCGAAATGGCCTGCGCGATCATGCCGCCAATCGACAGGCCGACGAAAATGACCGGCCCCACACCCAGATGTTCGATCAGTGCAGCAGCATCGTCGGCCAGATCCTCGACGGTGAAATCGCCACCCTCGTCCGACAGGCCATGCCCACGCTTATCGAAGCGGATGGCGCGGATCTGGGGCATTTCGGCCAAAAGCGCGTCCCAAAGCCGCAGATCCGTGCCCAGAGAATTGGCGAAAACGACGACAGGCCCATCGTTTGGACCGTCGATCCTATAATGCATTGCGCCCCAAGGGCGGGTCAGAACTTGCATGGCAATCTCCCTTCCTCGTAATCTGGCATAACAGTTACGGCTTGGATAATGCAAAACAGGCGAAAATGAATAACCATTCCGCTATACATCCGGGGGTGAAGCTGCGCCATATCCGTGCTTTTCTGGATATCGCCTCCGAGGGTGGGCTATCGGCGGTCGCGCGGGCGCAAGGCATCACCCAGCCCGCCCTGTCGCGCACCTTGGCCGAGTTAGAGACATTGCTGGGCCAACCGATGTTTCTTCGGCAGGGCCGACGTTTGGTCCTTAGCGAGGCAGGTGCATTGTTCCGCCGTCACGCTTTGACCGCCATGCAGGCGCTTGAAGCAGGCGCGGCAGCCCTGCGCCCCGGCAGCAGCGGCACCCTAAGGATCGGCGTTCTTCCCACCGTCGCGACCCGTTTCCTGCCGCAGGTCGTGCTGCGCTTTCGCGAGTTGCATCCCGAAATCCTTCTGGCCGCCGAAACCGGACCGCATTTCCACCTGATGCGCCTTCTGCGCGACGGCTTGGTCGAGGTGGTGGTGGGCCGTTTGCCCGGCGCATCGGAAATGGCAGGCCTGAGCTTCGATCACCTGTACGAGGATCAGGTGATATTGGTCGCCCGTGCCGACCACCCGCTGCAACACGCCACCATCCCCGAGGCATTGGCGGCGTCACCCCTGATCCTGCCTCCTGCTACGGCACTCATCCGCCCTACCGTTGACGATTACCTCGCCGCGAACGGGCTTAGCGGAATACGACCCGCGCTAGAGACCGTCTCGCTGGCATTGGGTCGGGGAGTCTGTCTTGCTTCGGACGCCTTGTGGTTCATTTCGCGCGGGGTGATTGCACACGAACTGGACCGCGGCGAGATGATCGAGTTGCCGACCGGCGCGAGGTTTCTTTCCGGTGCCGTAGGCATGACCCGCCGCCAGACAATCGCCGCACCGGGCCTAGTCGAATTCGAGGAGATCGCCCGCAATGTGGCGCGAAACCTGCCCTGACATGACGGCGCGCAGCTACTCGGCCCGAGCATCCGGAAGCGTCCGATGAACCGCACGACACCGACCAGAATACCGAATTACTACCTGTACGGAGATCGCGATTCCGACGTCGAACTGGATTTCCTGCATGTCGAACCGATCCTTGATCGCAGCGGGCCGAATGGCTGGCGCATCCTCGCCCATGCCCATCCCGAGCATTTGCAGATCATTCTGCTGCATGCGGGCGGCGGCACCATCCGGCTTGAGGATCAAAGCCACCCCTTGCCCGTGCCTTGCATTCTGGTCCTGCCGGAGGGATGCGTCCACCAGTTCGAATTCGATCCCGGCACGGATGGCTATGTTGTTACCGCAGCGCTTGGATTTATGGGCAACGCGACCATCGGCGACCCGCGACTGGCTCAGGCGGTGGCGCGTCCCGCGATACTTGGTCTGACGGATTCAGGCATCGACGAACCCGCCGTTATCGACACATTCGACTGGCTGCTGCGCGAGTTCGTCTGGTCCGCCCCCGGTCGGCGCGCGGCGATCACCGCCCTTTTCATGCGGCTTCTGGTCATCGTCCTACGGCTGGGGATCACCCAAGCCAGCGCCAATCCCCTGACGCCGGATCGTGACCAAGATCTGCTGATACGCTACCGCGCGATGATCGAGCGGCAGTTTCGCCACCAGCGCTCACCCTCGGTCTATGCCGCCGAACTGGCGGTGACGACGGCGCGGCTGAACGCCGCCTGCAAAGCGCGAACAGGTCGAACCGCAAGCGAGTTGTTACACCAGCGCATCCTGCTCGAAGCCAAGCGCTACCTGCTTTATACCGACAATAGCGTGGCGCAGATCGCCCATATGACAGGCTTCGACGATCCGGCCTACTTCAACCGCTTCTTTGCACAACGGGCCGGAATATCTCCGGGCCAGTATCGCAAACAAGACGGCACGGATTGACGAATTGTCCAATCTTTCTGACGCCTGATCCATTTTCTGGCACATTCATCCGCGCCATCTTGCCGCCAGAATAGGGTGGCGCGATTTTGCCGCCAGAGGAGGAATGCCATGCGCCATCAAGTGTGCATCATCGGCGGCGGACCGGCGGGTCTTCTGCTTTCGTTGCTGTTACGCCGTGCCGGAATCGACGCGGTCGTGCTGGAACGGCGCTCGCGCGATTATGTCCTGTCCCGCATCCGCGCCGGTGTTCTCGAGCAGGGCCTGTGCGATATGCTGCGTCAGGCAGGTATCGGCTCGCGGATGGATGCCGAAGGATTTGTCCATGACGGCACCATCCTCACCGCGCATGGCACGACGGTTCACATCGACTTCAAGACGCTGACCGGAAAATCGGTCATGATCTATGGCCAGACCGAGGTCACCCATGATCTTTATGACGAACTGGACCGGATCGGCGCGCCCGTTTTCCATGAGGCCGAGGATGTCGCGATCCATGACGCCGATACCGAAGCGCCGCATGTCACCTTCACACATCGCGGCCAAACCCATCGCGTCGATTGTGATTACATCGCCGGCTGCGACGGTTTTCATGGCGTCAGCCGCAACGCGATCCCGCCATCCGTGCGGCGCGAATTCGAAAGCGTCTACCCCTTCGGTTGGCTGGGCATTCTGGCCGAAACTCCGCCCGTCGCGGATGAACTGGTCTATTCGGGCCATGAGCGCGGCTTCGCCCTATGTTCGATGCGCAATGCCAATCTGAGCCGCCATTATCTGCAGGTTCCACTGACCGACAAACCCGAGAACTGGAGCGATCAGGCCTTCTGGACCGAATTGCGGCGACGTCTGCCCGCCCATCTGGCCGAAACGCTGGTATCGGGCCCCTCGATCGAGAAAAGCATCGCCCCGTTGCGCAGTTTCATCTCGGAGCCGATGAGTTGGGGCCGGATCTATCTGGCGGGGGACGCCGCCCATATCGTTCCCCCGACCGGAGCCAAGGGGCTGAACCTTGCCGCCTCGGATGTTTTCTACCTGTCCCGCGCATTGATCGCGCAATATGCCGGTGAAGCCCAGTTGCTGCAGGACTATTCGGCGACCGCCTTGGCACGGGTCTGGAAAGCCTCGCGTTTTTCGTGGTCGATGACGCGGATGCTGCACGAGTTTCCTGCCGAGGGCGAGTTCCTTGCCCGTATGCAGGCCGCCGAGGTTGACTATCTTGCCCACTCGACGGCCGCACAGACTGCTCTGGCCGAGAATTATGTCGGCCTGCCCTATTAGAATGGTCCGGCCAATGGCCGGACCATGATCGTCACATGCAGGCGTCAAACAGCGCGCGGGTATTCTCGCGCGTCATTTCGATGGGATTGCCGCCACAGGACGGGTCTTCCAGTGCCATCTCGGTCAACTCGTCCAGACGCTCCCTCTGCACCCCCATCTCAGTCAGGTTCGCGGGAATGCCGAGTTCGGCCCGCAGATCCATGACTCGCGCGCGGAAACCATCGAACCCGCCCTTGATGCCAAGGTAGTCGGCGGCGCGGGACAGCACGCCCTCGATAGCAGGGCGGTTGAAATCCAGCACCATCGGCATGACCACGGCATTGGTCGTGCCATGATGCGTGCCGTAAACGGCCCCGACCGGATGGCTCAGGCTATGGATCGCACCCAGCCCCTTCTGGAACGCAACCGCGCCCATCGCCGCCGCGCTCATCATCTGGGCACGGGCCTCAAGATCGTCGGGCTTTGCATAGGCGCGGGGCAGGTATTCATTGACCAGCCGCAGCCCTTCAAGCGCGATGCCTTGGCTCATCGGGTGATAGAACGGGCTGCAATACGCTTCGAGGCAATGGGCGAAAGCGTCCATGCCGGTGCCTGCGGTGATCATTTTCGGCATCCCCACCGTCAATTCGGGGTCGCAGATTGTCACCGCCGGCATCAGGCGGGGATGGAAGATGATCTTCTTCTTGTGGGTTTCCGAGTTCGTCAGAATTCCCGCGCGCCCGACTTCCGAACCGGTTCCGGCGGTCGTCGGAACCGCGATGATCGGCGCGATCACGGCAGCATCCGCACGGGTCCACCAATCACCGATATCTTCGAGATCCCAGACCGAGACCGTCTGCCGCGCCATCAGCGCGATCATCTTGCCCAGATCCAGTGCCGAACCGCCGCCAAAGCAGATCACCCCGTCATGGCCGCCCGCCAGATAGGTGGCAATTCCGGCCTGCATGTTGTGCTCGTTCGGGTTGGGATCGACCTCGGAAAAGATCGCACGGCCAAAACCACCGGCCTCAAGCACGTCCAGCGCGGCGGCGGTAATCGGCAATCCGGCCAACGCCTTGTCCGTCACCAGCAGCGGCTTTTGTATGCCCACGGATTTGCATTGCTCGGCCAGTTCCGCGATGCGGCCAGCCCCGAACTTGATCGCGGTCGGATAGGACCAGTTTGCCCGCAGAGTCATTTCTGCACCTTTTTCAGATGGTAGGATTTGGGTCGTGTCACGGCCAGATACCCCAATTCGGACAAGGCCGCGCCACGTCCGGTATCCTTGCAGCCGGTCCAGCACAAAGCCGGATCAAGATAATCGCACCGGTTCATGAATACCGTTCCGGTTTCCAGCCGCGAGCCGATTTCAAGCGCGGCATCGGTATCCGTCGTCCAGACCGATGCCGTCAGCCCGTAATCGCAGTCATTCATCAGCGCGACCGCTTCGTCGTCATCCTTGACCGGCATGATACCAACCACAGGGCCAAAGCTTTCCTCGCGCATGACGCGCATTTCGTGATGCACATCGACAAGGATCTGCGGGGCAAGATAGGCCCCGCCGTCATCCGCCGGAAAAGCTGCCGGATCGATCAGGGGCCGCGCGCCTTCAGCGACCGCATCGGCGATCTGGCCACGCACCACATCAGCAAAACGGCGATGCGCCATCGGACCCATGGTGGTTGCGGGATCGTTCGGGTCGCCCAGCTTATGCTGCATCACCCAAGCGACGGCCTTTTCGACAAAGGCATCGTACAGGCTTTCATGGACGTAAATCCGTTCAATCCCGCAGCAACATTGCCCCGAGTTGAACATCGCCCCATCCATCAGCCCATCCACAGCCGCGTCCAGATCGGCATCGGCACGGACATAGCCGGGGTCTTTGCCGCCGAGTTCCAAACCGGTCGCCGTGAACGTCCCCGCCGCCGCGCGTTCGATGGCCTGTCCGCCCCTGACCGAGCCGGTAAAATTCACAAAGCCGAAGCTGCGCTCGGCAATCAGTTCCTCGGTTGTCTGGTGGTCCAGCACGACGTTCCGGAAGACTTCGGGCGGCACACCGCCGCGCTCCATCGCCTGAGCCAGACGTTCCCCCGCAAGCAGGGTCTGACTGGCGTGTTTCAGAATGACCGCATTTCCGGCGATCAGGGCCGGAACAATCGTGTTCACCGCGGTCAGGAATGGATAGTTCCACGGCGCAATGACGAAAACGACACCGACAGGTTCGCGCCGGATCTCGCGGCGGAAACGGTCGCTATCCTCGACCTCGGTCGGGGCAAGAGCCTCGGCAGCGATCTTGGCCATATAGGCTGTGCGTTCGTTCACGCCGCCAAATTCGCCACCGTATCGTACCGGACGGCCCATCTGTCCGGCCAGTTCAGGCACGATTTCGTCCTTCATCGCATTCAGCGCGGCAATGCCTGCCTCGACCCGCGCGATACGCTCGCCTAGCGGAAGGGCGGCCCAAGCAGGTTGCGCCTCGCGGGCCATAGCGACCGCTTGGCGTGCTTCCGCGCCCGAAAGAACAGGCCGCTCGGCGTAAACCTCGCCATCGACCGGCGAAATCAGTTTGATCGTCTTGGTCATCGTATCCTCATTTCGCCGGTCAGGCCGGCCAATGCGTCAGGCGCGTTCGAACCCGCGGGCCAGTTCCCAGTCGGTAACGACGCGGTTCTGCTCTTCAAGCTCCCACGCGGCAGCGCGCAGGTAGTGATCGACCACCTCGTCGCCCAATTGTGTGCGCAACATCTGCGAGGCATTCAGCGCTTCGGCGGCAGCGCCAAGTGTCTTGGGTATCTCGCGTACGGCGGCTTGTGCAGCATAGGCATCGCCCGAGAAAGCAGGCTCGAGCGGCAGCTTCTTCTCGATCCCCGTCAGACCGGCGGCCAGCAGCACGGCGCAGGCAAGATAAGGATTCAGATCCGAGCCACCGATGCGGCATTCGACCCGCACACCCTTGGTGTTGTCGCCGCATACGCGGAAGCCCGCAGTACGGTTGTCGATGGACCAGATCGCCTTGGTGGGGGCGAACAGGCCGGTGACGAAACGCTTGTAGCTGTTGACATAGGGCGCAAGGAAATAGGTCAGCTCGCTCGCATGGGCCAATTGACCGGCCATGTAGTGCTGCATCAGTTCCGACATGCCGTGCTGGGCATCCGGATCGTGGAAAGCGTTCTTGCCATCACGGAACAGCGACTGGTGGACGTGGCTGGACGACCCGGCCTTGCCATGCGCGTATTTCGCGATGAAGGTCGCCGATTTGCCGTGCAGTTGCGAAATTTCTTTCGTGGCCGCCTTGATCAGCACATGCATATCCGCAGTGTCGAGCGCATCCGAATATTTGACGTTGATCTCGTGCTGACCGGCCTCGGCCTCGCCTTTCGAGTTCTCGACCGGAATACCGGCGCCGTAAAGACCGTTGCGCAGATCGCGCATCACCGGCTCGTCCGCAAAGGTTCCGGTCAAGCCGTAGTCCACGTTATGCCGCGCGGTCGGGACAAGATCACGATAGCCCGCATCGAACAGATCCTTATAACCCTGTTCGAACAGGAAGAACTCCAGCTCGGTCGCCATCATCGGAGTGAAGCCCATCGCCTCCGCCCGCGTGATCTGGCGGCGCAGGATCGAGCGCGGCGCATGGGGCACCAATTCATGGGTATTGTGGTCGTAAAGATCGGCAAAGCACAGCGCCGTGCCCGGAATCCACGGCAGCCGACGTAAGGTCGCCAGATCGGACTTCATCACATAGTCGCCATAGCCCGAGGCCCAACTGGTCGCGCGATAGCCCTGCACCGTCTCCATTTCCAGATCGGTCGCCAGCAGATAATTGCAGCAATGGGTCTCGTGCGGATTCTCGATAAAATGCGCGGCGTGGAAACGTTTGCCCTGCAAACGCCCCTGCATATCGACAAGAGCGACCATCACGGTGTCGATCTCGCCCGAGTGGACGGCGGCTTTCAAAGCGTCAAAATCTAGATTGGCGGGCATAAATCACCTTGTTCGTGCGGGCGCGCCGGTCGTGGCGCGCCCAGTTATCCGGATCAGGCTTCGCGATAGGGCGGGCCTGCTTTCGTCATTGCTTGATTATATTCTTTGATCTTGGCAACCACCTTTGCCTTGACCTCGGATTCCGCTGCGATTTCGTCCCAGAATTCCAGCGCCGCAGCCTCGACCGTGGCCCATTGATCGGCAGGAATGGTGGTCAGCTTCATCTTGTCGCCGGTGACACGCAACTTGGCCTCTCCGGCCCAGTACCAGTGCTGCCGGTAGTAATGCGACTGGTCGAAGACGGCCTTCATCAGTTCTTTCAGATGGTCAGGCACCTCGTCCCAGCGCTTCTGATTGGCGAAGAAATGGCCGATCCATGCACCCGAGATGCTGTTCGTCAGGAAGTTACCGGTCGCGTCGGCCCAGCCGACGGTGTAATCCTCGGTGATGCCGGACCATGCCACGCCGTCAAGCTCGCCGGTTTGCAGCGCAACCTCGATATCTTCCCAAGGCAGGGTGACAGGAACGACGCCGAATTTCGCAAGAAAGCGGCCTGCCGTCGGGAAGGTAAAGACGCGCTTGCCCTTCAGGTCCTCAAGGCTGTTGATCGGCTGTTTGGTCGCGAAGTTGCATGGGTCCCACGAGCCCGCCGAGATGTGCTGGATGCCCTGCTTGGCGTATTCTTCCTTCCAGATCTCATCTAGGCCGTAATGGTTGAACAGCGCCGGAACATCCAGCGAGTAGCGCAGAGCGAAGGGGAAATAGCCGCCAAAGACCGTGACTTCGGTCGGGCTGGCCATGCTGTCGTCGTCCGATTGCACGGCGTCGATCGTGCCGTTCTGCATGGCACGGAACAACTCGCCCGTGGGGACAAGCTGATCGGCATAGAACAGTTCGATCTCCATCTGGCCATTGGCGATCTTGTTGAAGGCGTCGATGGCGGGCTTGGCGACATGCTCGCCCAGTGTCGCGCCTGCATAGGTCTGCATCCGCCATTTCAGCGGCGCACCCTGCGCGATGGCGGGAGCGGCCAGCGCACTTGCGCCCGCAGCCAATGCGCCCGAGGTCAGAAAAGTCCGTCTGGTGGTCATTTGCATTCTCCCTGTTGGTTTTATTGTCCGTAGATCGAATGGGGCAGCCACATGGCGATGCCGGGGAAGGCGATCACCAGAGCAAGCGTCAGCACCATGATAAGCACGAATGGCAAGACCGAACGATAGATCACGCCCAGCGTGAAATCGCGCGGCGCCATCGCACGCATCAGGAACAAATTGTAGCCGAAGGGCGGCGTCAGATAGGCGATCTGGCAGGTGATCGTATAAAGAATCCCGTACCAGACCAGATCAAAGCCAAGCGTTCTTGCCATGGTCACATAGATCGGCGCGACAATGACCAGCATGGCAGTGTCATCCAGAAACATTCCCATCACAAGGAACGATGCCTGCATCAACAGCAGGACCTGAAGCGGTGTCAGGCCCATGTCCCGCAGGAACAGGTTCTCGATCGCGCGGCCCGCGCCCAAGCCATCGAAGACGGCTCCGAAGCTTAGCGCGGCCATGATGATCAGCATGAACATGCAGGTGATCGCCAATGTCTGGCGGGTCGCGACCTCGAAGACCTGACGGGTGAAACGCCCCTTGATCACAGCCGCCACGACAGCAGTCAGCGCGCCGATGACGCTGCTTTCGGTCAGCGAGGTCCAGCCCTTGATGAACGGGATCATCATCGCTGCGAAAATCACCAGCGGCAGCAACCCCGCCCGCAACAGATGGAACCGCTGGGACCATGTAATTGCGGCGCGCTCCTCGGGGGGCATCGGCGGGGCCAAGGACGGATTCAGGCTGGTGCGGATCAGGATGTAAACGATGAACAAAGCCGCCATCAGGAGCCCCGGCACGATCCCCGCCAGCCAGAGCTGGCTGACCGGCTGCCGCGCGATCAGCGAATACAGGACCAGCACGACCGAGGGCGGGATCAGGATGCCAAGGCTCGACCCCGCCTGAATGACGCCCGAGATCATCGGCTTGTCATAGCGGTGCTTGACCAGTTCAGGCAGTGCGATGGTCGCACCGATCGCCATGCCCGCCACCGACAGCCCGTTCATCGCCGAGATCATCACCATCAGCAGGATCGTCCCGATGGCCAGCCCCCCCGGAAGCGGGCCGAACCAGACATGGAACATCCGGTACAGATCCTCGGCCAGCCGCGATTCCGACATGACATAGCCCATGAAAACGAACATCGGCAGCGTCAGAAGCGCGTTCCACTTCATCACCTTCATGACGGCGGAAAAGCCCATATCCGTACCGCCCGGCCCCCAAAGCGCCAAGGCCGCGACCACCGCCACAAAGCCGATAGCGCCAAAGACCCGCTGGCCGGTGATCATCATCAGCAGCATGGTCGAGAACATTAGCAGCGCGATCCACTCGTAGCTCATCGGTCGACCTCGCCGGCAAAGGGTTTGGCGATCTCGACCCCGCGCAGAATGGCGATGTCACGGATCAGATGGGCGACCGCCTGCAGGATCATCAGCGCAAAACTGACGGTGATGATCAGCTTGATCGGCCATAGCGGCGGGCGCCACGCGCTTGGCGCGCGTTCGGATATCTGGAAGCTGTAGGCGGTGGAATCGACCGCGCCCCACAGCATCACTCCCAGATAGAACAGCAGACAGAATATCGTGAAGATGTCCCACATCGCCTGCCGCCGCATCGGCATCCGCGCGTAAAGCAGGTCCATCCGCACATTCGCGCCCAGTTGCATCGAATAGGGCGCACCCAGCAGGTAATAGGCTACCAGCGTGAACTGCGCCATTTCCAGCGTCCACAGCGAAGGAACCTTGAAAACCTTGGTCACCGAGGACCACAGCAAAATCGCCATGATCAAGAACAACAGATACATCGCGAAGCGGCCGATCCGGTAGTTCAGCCACTCGATGTTGCGGACATATGCAATCGCCCAACGCGGCATCATGCAACCTCATCTATCGCCGAGCGGATCACCGGCGCCAAACGGGCAACCATCGCGGTCTGAGCCTTTTCATCCGCGATCAGATCGTTGCGGATTTCCAGCATCGCATGGGGCAGCCCAAAAGGCGTGGCGTGGCGTGCCAATGTATGGGTCACGCCATCGGCGGCGCTGTAAGGCTCGTTCAGGCGGGTCAGAAGCCCAATGTCCCGCTGCGCGATAGCTTTCGCCAGCCGCGCATCGCTGTCATGGATCAATCCGAACTCGACCTCGCGCGGCTTGCCGAAATAGACCGGCGTGAAGCTGTGGACCGTGATCAGGGCGGTTGTCAGCCCCCGTGCCAAACGCCGCGCCAGTAGATCCGCCAGCGCCGCGTGAAACGGAATATAATGGGCCTGTGTCCGTGACCTCCGTTCGCTTCGCGAAAGCTGGAGGTTGAAAGGAATGGCATGGGCCTCGCTGCGTTCAGTCATTGCAGCGGGTGAATGGGGCGGCCGGTTCAGGTCAAAGATCAGCCGAGAGGCCTTGGCATGGACAAGCGGGGCGTGCAGCGCCCTGGCCAGACCCCGCGCCACTTCAAGCGCGCCGGGGTCCCATGCGATATGCGACACAAGTTGAGCATCGCTTAGTCCCGGTTTGTCCCAAGGCGGCGGAAAATGGTTCGAGGCGTGTTCGCACACGACCACCGCCGGACCAAGGCCCTCGGGATTATCGATTCCGAAAAACGACGCAAGATCAGACATTCGGCGCTCCTGTCACGACAGGCTGGCGCAGCGCCGATCCTTCTGTCAATATTTTTTCAGCGTGGGATTATTTTGTTATGATCGTTACGAACGCAATCCATCCATTTTGCCGGAGCGACAAGCATATGCGTCCAGATGCCGACCAACCCGGCACCATCGAGCAGCTGATTTCGACCAGTTTCGACATACTCACGCCGTCCGAGCGTCTGCTGGCAAGCCATGTGATGCGGCACTATCCCGTGGCCGGTCTGGCCTCGATGCCGCAGCTTGCAAAAGAGGCGGGCGTCTCGACTCCGACGGTGCTGCGCCTTGTGCAGAAGCTGGGTTTCCGCGGCTATCCCGAGTTCCAGACGAAGCTGCGCGCCGAGATCGAAGCGCGACTGGAATCCCCCTTGTCCAAACATGCACGCTGGACGGACGGGGTTCCGACCTCGCACATCCTGAACCGTTTTGCCGATGCGGTTCTGACGAACCTGACCGCAACGCTTGGCCGCATAGATCACGCCGAATTCGATGCTTGCGCCAATATGCTCGCCGATCCCGAGCGGCGCATTTTCGTCACCGGAGGCCGGATAACCCACGCCTTGGGGGATTATCTGGTGACGCAATTGAGCATCGTTCGGCCCGGCGTGATCGCATTGCCTGCCCTGTCCAATTCATGGCCACCCGCCCTGCTTGAGTTGCGCGAGGGCGATGTGCTGGTCGTTTTCGACATCCGGCGCTACGAAAGCGCCATCCTGCAACTTTGCGAAATGGCCGCCGAACAGGGAGCGCAGATCGTTCTGTTCACCGATCCATGGGTCAGCCCGATCTCGACCCATGCCCGCTTTCGCTTTTCGGCACAGATCGAGGTACCCTCGGCTTGGGACAGTTCGGTTGCGCTGCTGGTTCTGGTCGAAACGCTGCTGGCCGCAGTGCAGGAACACACTTGGCCGCAGACCCAGCAGCGGATGGAGAAACTCGAAGAATTATACGACCGCGCCAGTCTGTTCCGGCGCGGTCGGCAAGGGGACGGGCGCAGACCGGTTTCCGACTAAACGCCAAGATCCGCCTTTATGCACGACAGATCGACGACAAACCGTCGCCATATCGACCGTCAGGCCGATTAGCCCGCCTTCGCCTTGATCTTGCTCGCTCCCGGCAGTTCGATGTTGATCTCTAGGCTGGACAGCTCGTCACCGCGTTCGATCTTGACCTCGACCTGCTCGCCGTCGATCTCCATGTGACGACGGACCACCTCGAGGATGTCGCGCTGCAGAAGCGGCAGGAATTCGGGGCTGGCGCCGCCGGCGCGCTCATGCGCCAGCAGGATCTGCAGCCGCTCCTTGGCGGTCGCGGCGGGGCTGGGTTTGCGGGGGCGAAGGGAAAAGCCGAACATGCTCAGGCCGTCCGTTTCAGAAGCCGCTGGAAGAAGCCGCGCTTCTCGGCGCTGCCGATCCGCATCTCGATCTGCTCGCCGACCAGACGACCCACCGCGTCCTCATAGGCCTTGCCCGCCGCCGATTTCTCGTCCAGCGTCACCGGCATGCCCACGTTCGAGGCCCGCAGCACCGTCGGGCTTTCCGGAATGATGCCCAACAGCGGAATCGCAAGGATTTCCAGCACGTCCTCGACGCTCATCATCTCGCCATTGCTGGAGCGCTGCTGATCGAAGCGCGTCAGCAGAAGCTGCGCCTTGATCGCGCTGCCATCGCCCTTTTCCGCCAGCGCGGTCTTGCTGTTCAGCAGCCCCAGCACCCGGTCGCTGTCGCGCACCGAGGACACTTCGGGATTGGTCACCACGATGGCCTCGTCGGCGTAATACATCGCCAGATGCGCGCCGCGTTCGATCCCCGCAGGGCTGTCGCAGATGATATAGTCAAATTCCTGCCGCAGCTCGTCCAGCACCGCCTTGACGCCCTCCTGCGTCAGCGCGTCCTTGTCGCGGGTCTGCGAGGTCGGCAGCACGAACAGGTTTTCCAGCCGGCGGTCCTTGATCAGCGCCTGCTTCAGCTTGGCGTCGCCCTGGATCACATTGATGAAATCGAACACGACCCGACGCTCGCAGCCCATGATCATGTCCAGATTGCGCAGGCCGACATCGAAATCGACGACGACCGTCTTGTGCCCGCGCATCGCGAGCCCGGCACTGACCGCGGCCGAGGTCGTGGTCTTGCCCACGCCGCCCTTGCCCGAGGTGACTACGATGACCTTGCTCACGAGCGCTTCCTTTCGATCCTTGGGGTTATTTGAGCGGGGCGACGCATAGCTTCTCGCCCTCGAGATAGACCTGCACGAAGTCGCGCGGGATATCCGGACCCAGCGTCTCGCTGGTGCGGTAAAGTCCGGCAATCGCCAGCAGTTCGGCATCGAGCGCATGGCAGAAGATCCGCGCCGAGGTGTCGCCATTGACCCCCGCCAGCGCCCGCCCGCGCAACCGGCCATAGATATGGATATTGCCGGTGGCGATGACCTCGGCCCCCGAGCCGACCGGCCCGACGATCACCAGATCGCCGCGATCGGCAAAGACTGTCTGTCCCGAGCGCACCGGCTGGGTGATCAGCCGTGTCTGCGGCTCTTTGGCCACGGGTTCGGGCACGGGTTCCGGCGCTGCGGCCCTGCTCCGGCCTGGCCGCGCTGCGGGCTGGGCCGCGCGTTCCAGCGCGACATCGCGCCCTGCGGGCAGCACGATCAGCCCGGCCGCAACCGCCGCCTTGCCCTGATCGGCACGGGCGTTCTGCACGCCAAAGACCGACAGGCGCCGGTTCCGCAAGGCCGTGGTCAGACGCTCCATCTCGGCAGCGGAATCGAGGCCCGCAGCCTCGGCCAGATCGATCACCAGCGGGGCATTCTCGAAGAACAGCGGCGTCTGGCGCAACCGCGCATCCAACGACGCCAGAAACGCATCATCCACGCCTCCGGTCAGATGCAGCGCAACCGCCGTCAGCGACCGGCCGCGGAACTGCAATGGCCTGACACTCGCAACCGGCTCACCCGCGGTCGCATGGGATCCCTCTGCCTGCACGCCAACCTGCCTTTTATCCCGCCCACGATAATCCGCAAAACGGCTTTTGATATTATTCCTAATAGCACTTAATCCCCGCGTCCACTCTCATCCTGTAGTTGTTTTCGGTTTCGCCCCGAACAGGTCGAGCATGGCCGTTGCACGGCGCCGATGCATGGTTTCATGGGTGTATTCATGGGCAACGGTCAGGCCAGACAACCCTTTCTGCGGCAACTCATCGCAATGTTCCGCTCGTTCGATCAAAGCCTTGGCCAAGGCATCAGCCGAACCTCCACGAACCAGCCACCCCGACCGCCCATCCGCAAGCACCTCGCGGTTGCCAGGTGTATCGGTCGCAATTATCGGAACAGCTTGTGAAAGGGCATCATAGATGATCCGCGGCTGTTCATCCCCGGTCGTCGGCACAATGGCCGCGTGATAGCCCCCTAGAAGCTTGAGAAACTGCGGCCCATAGGGGACCGGCTGCAACAGTCTTAGCCTGACCGATCGCGTGTTGGCCGCGACATCGACGATCTGCGCTCCGAGAGGTCCATCGCCGATCACATCGATGGTCAAGGGAACGCCCTGAGCGTCAATGATCTTGACTGCCTCGATGAAAAGACCGACCCCCTTTTCCGCAGACAGGCGCGAGGCCATCAAAAATCGCGGGGCGGAGGGCTTGTTATTCCAAGCCAGACTTGCGGCCGCCCCGGAAAGCACATCGGTCGCTGCAATCCAGCTGGCGGGCAAGACCATGGCGGTACCGGACGGGCCAACCGGCAGACTCTCGCGATAAGCGGTGCTGGTGAAAACCGCGAAGCTTGCCTGACGCAAGCTCCACTTGGCGAACGCCTCGGTCAGTGCCGCCCTGACCTTGGCACGAAAGGTCGCGCTACTGCGATCCTGCACCCGCCAGAACGCGCTTTCCACGACCAGGATCAGCGGCTTACGCCGCAGGACGGCTATCGGATTGAACAGCATCCCCGGCGGAATGGGCCAACCCGCAATTCCGGAATGAACCAAGTCCGCCTGACCGACCATCGACCAGGCAGTCCGAATGTCGCTTGGCAGCTTTGCAAGGATGCCGGACCAACCGGAGTTCGCCTCACCAAACTCGTGAAAAGCGATCACCCGTCCGACAGGAGCACGAACGGGAACCCAATCTTTTGGTGGCTGTTCGGCAGATACGCGCGGAGCAATGACGCAGATATCCGAGATGTAATCGAAATGTGCGATCAGATCGCGCTGCCACAATGGATCCAACCAAACGACGCCGTCCGGATCCTGATAAAACGAAATCGGTGCAACCAACAAATAGGACTTCAACAGCATCGGAATGAGCCGGTCATCGTCCCTCGTCCCAGGCAAATCCATCACCAACCCTAACCATAACCACAGCAACCCAAAAAACGGGCCGCTTCCACATGGAACCATTTACATGGATCGAAGCTGCCCCAGAGAGTTTCCGCGATCCAGAAATTAGTTTGATGAAACGACGAAATTTGACCTAACACCAAAAATTTGCAGCGATTTTGCGTGTCCACATCACACAAGTGCCGGAATTAACCAATATCGGCGCAATGAAATCTGCCCCCAAAACCCAAGCGAGGAGGCAGCACGGTTCTTCGTTCCAGAATCGTCCAACGAGAGCAGAGGCGTTCCACCTATCGACCGTTACAAGAGCTCGGGAACCACATCGGTCGCAGTCTGGAAACGACACTGGAAAGCCGAAGATTGGACCGTCCGACACATATCAGTTTGACCGTCAGCGTTGGCGGTTACGGGATGTCTCGCAAAGTGCCATACGCTACACCGTGTCCGTCAGGCAGGCCGGACCCTCACAAAATTCGCGGCGCAAAAACCTTCGACAAGGTCGACAGACGCAAATTGACGCAAAATTCCCTTGTCTCCTTTTCGCGCGATCCATATACGGGGCGGCGGAGACGTGGCCGAGTGGTCGAAGGCACACCCCTGCTAAGGGTGCAGACGGGAAACCGTCTCGAGGGTTCGAATCCCTTCGTCTCCGCCACCAAACTCAAAATACCCCTTATTTTGCTGGCGTTTCTCGCTGGTCACCTTTCGTTCCCAACATAATTACCAACAACCTTAAACCGGTAGGATCAGACTCATCATCGCCCGAAGATGGCGCGTAGCGCAGTCCGAGAGCGTGTTGTGAGCCGCGGATCGGTTTGATCCGAGGCATCACGAATCTCATTCAACCATCCGCGCTCGTTCTCGGTTGTTGGGGTGCCGAACACCTGAAGGATAGCCGCAGCGTTCGTTTTGCCAATGGATTGCTCCAGCGCAAGTTGCATCAGCCGAGCTGGGTCCACTTCCATAGCCCGAGCAAGGGAAGGAACTCGGTCGAGGGGAATCTTGCTGGACCCGACTTTCATCAGGGAAAGCATGTTCGCGTTGGTGAAGCCCGCCTCATGCGCGATCTCACGTTGCGTCTTACGGTGAGCCAGAAGCTCAAGCTGGCGGCGAAGAAAAATCACGGCGGCGGTCTCGGCGTGGGGGTTTGCCATGGTTGGTCACCTTCTCAGTTGGTTACCAGACCACAGTAAGTAAGTTGGTCTGCGCGATCGCTCGGGACTGAGCGCTCCGCGGCAGGGAACTTTCAGAGAACAAATGCTCACCAAAATAAGAAAAAACCTAGCCAAGCTCCCACGTTACCGCTATCAGGCGCGGTGTTAAATAGTAACCGCGCATGTGCGCATAATAGGTAAAGAATGACCGTGACTACCCAAAGCCAAAACCTCTACCTCACGGTGGAGCAGGTCGCACGTCGGCTCAACGTCTCAACTGACAGCATCTACCGTTGGAAGCGAAACGGCGACTTCCCGACGGCGGTCAAGATCGGGCCAGGCTGCACTCGCTGGCGCCTGTCGGATATCGAGGCGCACGAAAACACATTCGAAGCCTGCTTCTCGTTCGATGCCGGAATGGCACTCTGGGACTGACACCCACTTTTAAGCTTCGTGGTGTAAGCCCCAATGACCCATTTTCCAGATAGTGCCGGTCTGATCCGGCTGCCCTTTATAGATCACCGCGATCACGCGACGGTCGCGTTCATGGAGGCGATGAGCGGAATACGCCTTGTGCGCGACACGCCGCCAGATACGCCGACCCCGCCCCCCAAACCGCCTGACATTGCAGTTGCGACGGCGTGCAATTTTGTCTCGGCACCTACTTCCCCAAACGAGCATTTCAGCCAGCAATGCTTGGTAAATGGCCTGCGTGGGACGAAGGCACCTCAGTGTGCAGATCCCACTCTATTATCCACTACCCCAAGCCTCTCACCCATAGCCTCCACACAAGTGAGTAACAGGGCATCAGTGATCGTGGCGGGCGTCGGCAGCGCGGTTGCGATGGGTGCCAGGGGGCATGGCGCGCCTCCTGCGAACAGCCCCACTCCTCCAGTTCGCCAAGCGCGACGCGTCATCGCCAGCCTTGATCGCCTTCTCCAAAAGCAGTGGCGCGGCCTCAATAAGAAGCGATTGACCGAGGCCGAAAAGGGCGCGGTCTCTGTGGTGCACGCAGCTAGCGTCGGCGGGCATGCCTTATCCCTCAACTTCGGTATTCGCCGCGAGAGTGCGTTACTCAGGTGCAAAGATCCGCGCCGGAGTTTGCAGAAGCACCTGAACAAACACCTCAATGACGCGGGCTTTCATGATCTGCCGATCACCTTTTGTTTTGATGTGGCACCCGCGGACGCCAATGGACGCTCTCGGGCTCACCTACATGGCGTTGTGGCTTTGGGAATGACCGACACCGACCTCAAGCGATTGGGGGATGTGCTCACCAAGGCAGCATCCCCGGCAATAGGTGCAATTGGTGGCGAACGTCAGTTCCATTGGAAACCTATACATGATGCGGAGGGCTGGATTGACTACATGGTTCGGGCCGAGCGGCGCACAAAGAACGAGCTCAAGATCGCGAATATTTGGCTTCTGTCGCGTGCGATAAAGCAAGCGACCCGAGAGACGTTCGAGCGACTGCGCGCAGAACGAGCAGCACAGACTGGGGGAGCCCAAGCGCTGTATCAGTGGTTCTGGGAGTGGGAAGGCTGGTCCGGCGGGACCGACAGTCAGGTGCTATGCTACGTTCAGGATGCCCTCAGCCTGTCGCAGGCGAGTTGAGAGGCATTACCTAAGCCGTGCTGCCCGGACGAGGCGCAGGCAGCAATAGACGCCAACCGCCTCAGGACTGGTTCTCAGGTTATAGCCCGCGCAACCGAGGACGCGCGGGCAAAAAGCCATTGCCCGGTAACGATGCGGACGAAGCGGACGCCCTGATCAGGCAGCTATGCGGACAATGCAGCCATTCGATACACACGCGATCAGCTTGTTCGCTCTGTTTCACGCCGGCGCGCGACGTGACAGCGAACCGGGCGCTCAAACAAATGTCGAGCGCCCGAGGCAGTCTTACTTCTTCAGATCCACGACCACTTCTTCAAGCTCGCCCTGGAA
>NZ_WMIE01000010.1 GCF_009711225.1 Paracoccus aestuariivivens
CGCAGCAGATTGCCATCAGCCTGCATTTCAACGAGATCAAGCAGCGCCATCCTTTCATCGGTCATAGTTCTCCATGGTCGCTCGGACCGGTGGCGCGACATGGCACATTCCTCGTTCAGGTTACCGGCCCCGCAACCCGAACCGGCTTCGAAGATCGACGATGTCCGCCGGCGTCACGCCGGGGCCATGCGCTGTGCTGGGGACTCCGCGCATGGCCGTCTAGCCACCACTGGGGCAGGGACTTTCAGAAATACATTGAAAGACAATTGGATAAAAAGCGAACCCCCGGTCGGAAAGGCCGATGGAAGCGTGTCCGGTATGACTAGCGGCACTACAAACGCCACAACCGTATCAAGACCATGTTCGGCAGGCTCAAGGATTGGAGGCGTGTCGCAACCAGATACCACAGATGCACCATGGTCTTCATGTCAGCAGTTGGATCTGCCGCGACAGTGCTCTTCTGGTTCTGAAAACGATTAATTTGGACCCCGGCAGAGCCTGGCCACCACGTCGATTATTCTTTGTGTGACAGCCTTGAGGTTGGGGGATCGTAATATGGATGATGGCGGGTCTGAAGCCGGAAACGCCGCACAGGTCGGCGCCGGATTTCGCTATCCCCGATCAAATCAGGATTTGTTATCTGTTCCATAACGGGTGGCGCAGGTCGCGTTGCCTTGCGTCGATAGCGTGTTCAGCCGTTGCTGTAAGGCATCGCGTTTGCGTGCCTCGGATGCGGGATCAATCGGCACTCGTTTTCTGACGACATCGGTGCCGCCATAGCAGCCTCCATATCCGAAACCTGCGCCGTAATATCTGCCGCCGTAGCCTCCGGCACAAAAACTGATGCCACTGTTCCGGACCGGCTCGTTCTCCCAAGCGTAACCGCGAGCGATGTTATCCTCGACCTCTTGTAACAGTCGGGAAACATTTCGGTATTCCGCTGTGACCTGACCCTGACAGCGCTGTTCGGGGGTGCCGCAGGCAGTAAGGCCAATCAATGCGGAACAGACAGACACCAGCGCAATGCGGTTCATTCGGCTTCACCCTTTCGTATCCGTTGAGCCTAGCGCAGAAGCAAGCGGGCCGCGAGTCCGGATTGCGGTTCCCCTATCGCCTAGACGGGCGCTATCGTCACTTGCCGGTCAGGGAGTTCCGGCCTATCGGCGTTTGCCGCCGGGTTTTGTGGTCTTGTTGCCACGAGGACCGGTTTGGACCGGAGTATTGGATTGGTTTTCTTCGTACAGCTTGCGCCACCGTTCCAGTCGCGCCGGATCGAGGTTTCCCGCATCGACCGCCGCCTGTACCGCGCAACCGGGCTCGTGGGCGTGGGTGCAGTTTCTGAAGCGGCATTGCGGCGCGAGTTCGGCCACTTCGGCGAATAGCAGGTCCAGCCCGGCGGAAATATCGCTGACATGAAGCGTGCGGATACCGGGCGTATCGATCACCCAACCGCCATGCGGGATCGCGTGAAGCGAGCGGGACGTGGTCGTATGCCGCCCCTTCGCGTCGGATTCCCGGATGGTTCCGGTGAGTTGCGCATCCTTGTCCGATTTGTCGGCCAATGTATTCAGCAGCGAGGATTTGCCCACTCCGGACGACCCGACAAGTGCCACGGTCTGGCCCGCCCCGCACCAAGGCGACAGGATCCGGGCGGCCTCGGGGGATTTTGCGTTCAGCGAGACGACCTCAAGCCCGCGCTGCAAACCGGTCACCTGATTACGGAAAGGTTCCGCATTCTCGACCTTGTCGGCCTTGGTCAGGACGATCACGGGGCGGGTTCCGGCTTCGTTCGCCAACGCAAGATAGCGTTCGAGCCGCGCGGGATTCAGGTCGTCATTGCAGGACGAGACAATGAACAGCGTATCGACATTCGCCGCGATCAATTGTGGAACACGGCTGCCTTCGGTGCGGCGTTGCAGCAGGGTCTTGCGATCCAGCCGCCGTACGAGCAGGTGGCTGTCTGGTTCGGCCAGAACCCAATCGCCAACGGCGTATTCCGCTGTATTGGTCAGGTGGGGCAGGGTCAGCCGCACCGGACCATGTGCGGATTCCGCCGTCATTCTGGCTCGATGGACCGTCGCGATACGCATCCGGTCAAGGCGTGCCTCGTCCGGTTTCAGTTGGTCATCGAAGAACGCCGACCATCCAAGGGTTGTTTCAGGCATGGATGTTTGATCAGGTATATGTCTCACAATGGCCTGAATGGTCGCGCGCCACGTCTGATGCAAGCCTTTCCTGTCGCTGTCGGAAGCCCGGATGCAGAAAAACCCGAGAATTGGTGCGGCATCCCGTGTGGACGGCCGAAAAGGCCGTTGCTAATAGGGCCTCCATCCTGCAACGCGCGCAACAGATAAGATAGGGCATCACCATGCTATGGGGCATCCGCGAGCTTATGAAGCCCGCTTTATCGGTCATAGACATGATCCCGAATGTGCACCGGACGCCCGCATTTGCTGCCTTGCGCAAGGCGGCATTGGACGGACGGACCTCGGGTATGCGGCTGTCGGTCGAGGAAAAAGAACTGGCCTTTTACGACGGGCCGGTGCAACTGGTTTCTCCGATCGGCGCGCGCCTGCTTCGCGCCCTTTATCGGGAAGGCCGGATCAAGCTGAAGAAGCCTGCGGTCGCCAGATTGCCTGCGCTTGATGCCTATATCGCGACCGAGGCCGCATTCCGCGCCGAAGTGGCCCGAATTCTGCTGGATGAAGACCAGAAGCGTGAACGGCTTGCACTGATCATGCAAGACCCCTCTGTCGCGCGACCCGACGAGTTGACCCCCTATCTGGTGGACAAGGTCATCACGGTTCGGCTGGGTCATGGCGTTTACGGCAGTTTGCTGATCGCGGGCCTGATGTGTCACAAGGCGCTGATCCTTACGCCAGAGACGGAAAATCACCAGATTCGTGCCGAGGGTAGGGTGGTGTGTTGGTGGATGGATCAGGACGGCAATCGCCAGGGCGATCCCGAATAGATCCCCTTACGCGCCGATCTGGGCCACGGTCTCGCGATGGAGGGTCGCAAGCAGGTCGGCGGCAGGCATCACGCGGTGCATCGGCGCGCCTTGACCGGCCCATTGCGCGC
This sequence comes from Paracoccus aestuariivivens, assembly GCF_009711225.1. Taxonomy (GTDB): domain Bacteria; phylum Pseudomonadota; class Alphaproteobacteria; order Rhodobacterales; family Rhodobacteraceae; genus Paracoccus; species Paracoccus aestuariivivens. The sequence continues at coordinate 3,082 of NZ_WMIE01000010.1, forward strand.
CAAATCCGGTTTCTCCCTTGGCTTTGGCCGCAACATTCAGGGCTTTCCCCGCGTCATAGGCGATGGGGTAGTCGGGGCGGCCAAGGGCCGTTTCCTCGGCCCATGCGGTGAACCGGTTGCCAAGACAGCGCGCCGGTCGCCCCGAGATAGCGTCGGTCATGATCGTATGTGCTGCTCCGGTGCCTTTCAGTGCCGCGCGATAGGCCGCGTCGGCGCTGGATTCCGGACAGGCGATGAAGGCCGTGCCCAACTGTGCCGCGACGGCGCCCAGATCCAGCGCGGCCCGGATCCCAGACCCGTCCATCATCCCGCCCGCAGCGATCACCGGCAGGTTCTGATGCTGCACCAAAAGCTGTGTCAAAGCCGTTGTGCCCAGCTTGTCGTCGGGGCCGGCGGGGTCGAAGGTACCGCGATGCCCGCCCGCTTCATAGCCTTGCGCAACAATGGCATCGATTCCGGCGCTGGCGATGAGTTCGGCCTCGGGCAGACTGGTAGCTGTGGCCAAAAGCACGCAACCTGCGGCCTTCAATGCATTGATGCGGTCAGCGTCCGGTAAGCCGAAATGAAAGCTGACGATTGCCGGCGCCGTCTCGACCAGAAGTTCCAGCATGTCATCATCCTGTGCGAAGCTTTTATAGATGACATGCAGGTCTTGCGGAGGTTCGGCGTCGAATTCACGAAACAGGGGCCGCATCGCTTCAAGCCAGGCGGCTTCCTTGATCGGGTGGGATTGCGGTTCGGAATGGACGAAGACATTCACGTTGAAGGGCCGCGCGGTCAGCGCGCGCGTAGTCTCTATCATAGCCCGCGCGCCAGCAGCATCTGTTGCTCCCACGCCGATCGAGCCCAACCCACCGGCATCCGACACTGCCGCCGCAAGCGCCGGTGTCGCCACCCCCGCCATAGGGGCTTGAACGATGGGGATCCTTATGCCGAGTTGTTCGAGAAATGCCATGCGATGACGATAGCCTTGCAGTCCGGGGGCGACAAGGCGGCATTATCCAAGCTCATTGACATCAATCCGGCACGGCCCATTGGTGCGTCGCCCGGCTAGCCAGTTCGGGTTGGTCGCAGATCAGCACCAAGCGGTTGTGGTGGTCGGAATACTGAGTCAGCAGGGTGACACCGGCATCGGCCAAGGCCCGCGCTATCTCTCCCAATTGGCCCGGCGTGCCCTGCTTCAGCTTGCGGATCAAAGGGCTGCGCATTGCGATGACCCGAATGCCCGCAGCCTCGGCTGCCTGCATTGCGGCCCTGCCGTCGCGAAACAGATAATGCGCAACGGTGCGGTTGTCGGCCGTGAATACACCGCCACCTTCAAAGGGAATACCGGCGCGGCCCATCACCTCGCCCAGTTCGGCCAAGGCATCAGGACGGTTTTCCAGCGCGAATTCAAGATCGAACATCCTATGCCTTTCCTGTGTGGACCGCGCGGCTATCGACAGGTGCTTCGTCGCGGACACTCATGCCGTAGTCGCGAGAGACCTTGGCAATCCTCAGGCGGTAATCCACGAAGACATGATCGCGCCCTGCGGCCTGCGCAGCGCGATGTTCGGGCAGATTTCTCCATTGCGCGACTGCGGTCTCGTCACGCCAGAAGGATAGGGACAACAACTTGCCGGGTGTCGTGAGGCTTTGAAACCGTTCGATCGAGATGAAGCCGTCGATATTGGCAAGAAGCGGTCGCAGTCGTTCGGCCAGATCAAGATATTCGGGACGCCCGTCGGGGGAAATCTCGACCTCGAAAATCACGGCAATCATTGGCGCACCACTGGCGCAGGGGACAGTTGCCCGGCGGGAGGGTTCTTTCGGAAAATCATATCTTGGCCTTTCATTGTGCGGCACAGATAGAAGATTGGAGCAGCTTGATGGTTCGTCTAGCATCGAACCATGAAAGAGGGTCCGAATATTTCCCGCATCGCCGCGTTGGTTGGCGATCCCGCGCGAGGGTCGATGCTTCTTGCGCTGATGGACGGGCGTGCGCTGACGGCCACCGAACTGTCCGGTCTTGCCGGAATCACCAAACAGACCGCCAGCAGCCATCTGGCAAAACTCGTGGACGGAGAGGTGCTAGTCGTCGAGGCTCAGGGCCGTCACCGGTATTTCTGTCTGGCCGGACCCCATGTCGCGGCCTTGCTAGAGGCGCTCATGGTGTTTTCCAGCGATGCCGCTTTGCCTTTACGCACCGGTCCCAAAGAGCCTGCCTTGCGTAAGGCGCGCGTGTGCTACGACCATCTCGCCGGAGAGATGGGCGTCGCGTTATTCGGGCAGATGCAGGAGGATCACTGGCTGTCCGCTGATCTGGAGCTCACAAGCTGCGGTTGGGAACGTCTGGCTGCCATCGGTGTGACGCGGGATGGGTTGCCGCGCGGCAACCGGCCGCTTTGTCGGGCCTGTCTGGACTGGAGTCAGCGCCGGCATCATCTGGCAGGTGCCATCGGTAAGGCGGTTCTTGACCAGATTTTGGCGCTTGATTGGGCAAGACGATTGCCGATGTCGCGGGTTGTTTCCTTCACGCCCGAAGGTGAGCGGCGCTTCCGGCAGTGGCTGCGATGACGTCCGGGATCGCAAGTTCCGGATTGTCAGGCCCAATCTAGAAGCGGATGGGCGGACAGTTTCCTCCAAGGTCCAACACCGCCTGATCGGGTGTCTCGACGCCAGTCAGGCGAACGCTCAGGTCTAGCCAGCCCAGAATGGCATCGTTGCCTTCGATCCGGACGTCCAGTTTGCAGCGGAAGGTGCGGCCCATCATCGACCAGTCGAACCGGTCCTCGCCCTGCGCAAAATCGGTGATTGTCACCTCGCCCGACGTATTGGGCAGAAAACGGTCGGGACCCGCGCCTCCGCTCAGTGTCGTGGCCCCGCCGACCGCAGCGATAAGGGTATCCGCACCAACTCCTCCGTCCAGTGACCCCATACCTTCCAGATGGTCGTTGCCCGCGCCGCCAGATATCGAGTTGCGGCCTTCGGGATCAATCAGGACGTCGTTTCCGGCCCCGCCATCCAGACTGTCGTCTCCCCGATCGCCGAAAAGCCAGTCGTCGCCATCCTGTCCTTGGATACTATCATTGTCCGGACCGCCATAAAGCAGGTCGGGTCCGGCATGGCCGGCGATGCTGTCATTGCCCTGCATCCCGAATACCAGACCATGCGGGTTGCCGACATTGTTCGTCAGGCGATCCTGATCCGGACTTGCCGATGGCGAAACGGCGAGGGCGTCATTCCCGTCTGTTCCCCATGCCTCGGCTGACGGGGTCTGATCGAGTTTGCGGGACCAGCCCCAATGGGCAAAGGCCGCCGATTCAAGTTCGACGCTGTAACCGTCGCGCGCTCCCTGCCATTGCAGCAGGTCGCTGCCGCGTCCCGTCGGAGGCCACCACGTCCATCCGATACCCTGATCCGCAAACCAAGGCAGCACCCGTGCCATGTTGAAACTTGAAAGCGATCTTTTGGTCTTGCCCGAGGGCGAAAGCGATCCAGAGGCCGTATAAAGCTGGGATTCCGTGATCAGGATGTCGTCGCCGGGTTCGCGTAACATGCCAATGCGGGCACAGATTTGCTTGTCGAAGATCCTGCGTTGTGAATCGGGAAAGGCCGCAGCGACCCATTGCGGATACATATGCACGGACCAGATCAACGCATCGCCTGCCGCCTGCCGGATCAAGGCCTGATCCAGATCACCAAACTGCGCCGAAGCCCCCAACCCTCCGACCAGCAAGCGTTTACCTTGCCAATCAAGCGAACCGATCAGATCGGCAATATGCTGGCTGTAGATTTTTCCCGCTCGAGGGCCTTTGCCATAGGCGATGGGCTCGTTGATCAGTTCCCAGCCAGCGATGGCGTCCAGGATTGCGGTGTTTTCGGGCAACCGGAACCAATCCAGCATGATGCGCCAGTCCTCGCGTACGCGGTTGATTTTCCACGAACCGTCAGGCTGTTCCAATGCGTCGGCCGGACCGAGTTCGCTGGCCGGAAGAATGCGGAGCTTTGGATTCTGGCCGCTGACAAAGCCTCCAGCCAACTCGCCGTCCGAGTTCTGGACGATCAGCCTGTAACCCCGTGCGGCAGCGGCCCGCGCGAAATCCGCCCAGCTTCTTGCTGCCTCGGGGGATCGGGCGGTCGCTGCGTTGAAGTCAAGCCGCAAGACATTGACCTCGGGGAATGATCCCGAAAGCGCGTCCAGAATATCGGTTGTAGTTCCGCCATGCGCGATGGACAGGCCCGCCCCCGATCGCCAACTGACCATCTTGTTGAGACCCGCCCGTGGCGTTGATTTGTCGGGCAGCTCGATCATCAGCAGGCGACCGCTTGCATCGCGTGCGAGATTGCCGGTCAACGGGTCGCTTACAACCGCCAGTTCTTTGGCCCGCTGACGGTTCGGCAGGTTGGATCTGTCAGCCTCGGAAAGTGAATCCGCACGGTTCGAAAGTTTCTGCACGACAAAGCCGCGCGTGGTACTTGGCAGCCTGTGTCCGTCAAGCGTGGTGATCTGATCTGGATCGTTCACCACGCTGGCATATTCGGTCGCAAAAGAGACCGTGTTCCAGCCGGCCATTTCCGAAGCAAAGGCAAGATCGCTGCAGACCATCTGGAAGCATCCAACTTAGGAAGAACAATGCGCGTTGTGACACTAAACTTCAGATGGTCGCACATGTCACGGGCGCATTCTGACACGGTGCCGTGACGAAAAGACGGCTCGAAGCCCAAGTCTTTCCGCCGCGACCCGCAACCGGCGGCGCCAAGAGGTCAGTGTTGTTCCCATCCTGCCTACAGCATCAGATCAGGCGAACGTCCGCTTTCCTCAAGTTGCCAGTTCGCGCTCCATTTGTCGCCCTGGCGGTCCAATGTCAGGTAGTTGCGTTCGGCGACATAGCGCCCTGCCTGACCGGGAATCCGGTCGATACGGATGGGTTTTCCGGCGATGGGTGCATCGCCAAGCGTGGCCAGCGCGCCAAGGAAGCGTGCCCAAAGCCTTGGCGGTGGGCGATGGGCGATGCCCGACGCGACCAGTTGATGCAGCAGGGCATTGCCCTCGAGCGGCATGACGGCCCGCGTGGCCAAATGGATTTCTCCGGAAAGAACGACGACATTCTGACCCGCGCGGCTGATCCCGATCATCAATCGCAGCACCCGTTGCCATTCGTCGCGATGCGCGTGGCTTTGCCATTGATCGCGCAGATCGTCCTCGTATTTCTGCATGCGCGGGAATGTCATCATCAGCGTTTCCAGCAGCGAAAGCCTTGGTCCCAGCAATGGAACGCTGGACATCAGGAAATACCGATCCGTTGAGGATTGGGATGGCTGGCTTTGCATGAAATCCCATCCCAGCGGCCCCATGATCTGCGTTCGTGACCGTTCCGAGCGCAGGTCGGGGGCAACGATCCGGTATCCGGGCATTTCTACCGCCCAGCCCAGATGGCGACCCTGCGGGTCTGCGAAGCGCGCTGGCAAGTCGCCATCCGTTGCCGCTGCCTGAAAGATCAGGAAGGCTTCGCGCGCTGCGCTGAATATCGTCCGCCCCACCGCGGACTGGGTCGCCCTTGGCGGTAGCGAGCCCCATCCGTCGCAGATGTCGTGGTCGTCCCATTGCATGACCGAAGGTACCCGCGCGGCAAGCCATGCGAAATCCGGCGAGGCATACAGCGCGGCATAGCGCTGCAACAGGCGTTCGCGCAGATGGCGGTTCAGATCGTCAAGATTTTCGGGTTCGGTCTGGATATCGCGGGGCCAGTGATCGGTCAGCGGATGCCCGTCGGTCACTTCGTCGGCATAGACCTGATCGCCGCCATGCAGAAGCAGCGCGAAAGGTCGGTCACGGTGTTCAGCGCAAAGCCGCGCCCACATGACATTGCGTTCCGAGCCTTCGCGGTCAAGATCTCCGGTTTCCTCGCCATTACAGGCGACATAGGCAAGTCGCTGATCGTTCTCCAGATCCAGGTTCAGTGTGTAGTCCTGACCGTTCCAATGATATGTCGTCTGGCCGAACGTCACGGTAAATCGGGCACGGAACACGGTCGTGGCATCGTATTCGGCCAGCGGATGGCCGGAAACCGCTCCGGATGTTGTCGTCAGCACCGGAGGTTGCGATCCTTTTGGCAGGATGAACAGGGCGGCAAGGTGGGCCTGTTCGTCTTCGACATGATCCAGAAATAAAATCGGGCCGATGGGGGCGGCAGTGCGGGTCATGTCTTCCTTCCAAATCTGCGTTTGCCGGAGCGGTGTCCGTCATAAGACCCCGCCCGCCATGTCATCGCGGCAAGATCAGGGTGGTCGGACATGTAAGCCGGATTGGCGCCAGCGCAACTGCAAGCGGCATACCTATCGGGCTGACCAGTTGCTCGGGCAGGCGAAACCAGACCGGCGACCGGTTTTGCGGCATTGCGGCTGGAATGGAGGCGCCCGAAGCACGCCATTCTTGACCGGTCGGAAATCGGGACCTACCATCGGCATGTCTGAAACAGGTCAGGCTCGGGAAGGTTGGCCCGGCCCCCGGAAACGGGTCCTTCCGTTGCGTCGCAGCGGCCCAAGACTATCAGGGCGCAAGCATAGTGCGGGTGCCGATAGGAGGGTTTGGACATGAAGCCTGCCATTTCAGTTCTGACGCTTGGTGTCAGCGACCTTACGCAATCCTTGGCATTCTATCGCGATGGGCTTGGACTGCCGACAGAAGGGATCATCGGGCGCGAATTCGAACATGGCGCGGTCGCCTTCTTCGCGCTTTCCGGTGGTTTGAAACTGGCGATCTGGGCGCAGGACGACATCGCGCATGACACGGGATTGCCGAAAACCTCGGCCTGTCCGACCGCATTTACCATCGGGCATAATGTCATGCATCGGGGCGAGGTGGACGATGTGATGGCCACCGCCGAACGTGCCGGAGCCGAAATCGTCAAGAACCCTCAAGACACGTTTTACGGTGGATATGCGGGGTACTTCCGCGATCCGGACGGCCATCTTTGGGAGATCGTGTGGAATCCGGCCATGCTGCCCGACGATGTCTGAGCATTGGTGCGCCATTGGAAAAGGGGCACGTTCTGGTGCCCCTCTGAACTTCCTTTCCTGCGACCTATTTTGCCGCCAGAAGCTCCGGAACGGACAGCAGGATAAATTCGTTATTCGCGGCCTTGCCGATCTCGCGTCCACCCGAATATGGCAGGTTATTGTCATTGGCGACCATGATATGCGTGTCGTCTACCCGCGCCACGTCCTCGATGGTGAAGAAGGGGAAGGTGAAGTTGCCCTCGACGGGTTTCATTCCTTCCAGCGCCTTGCCCTCGGGGTCGGCAATGTCCAGCAGATCGATATGCCCGATCCGGCGGATGTAGCCTTCGGCGTCGATGCTTGAGGTGTCGACCAGTACGATGTTCTTCACCTTCGCGGGCTGCGGGTAACATTGCGACTGGTCTTTTGCGTCGGTCGCGCAGGCGTGTCGGGCATCGCCCTCGCCATTGTCGCGCTCGATGACCAACGCGCGGGTTTCGTCGATGAAGTTGAAATCGCCGATCGCTGTCGCGCCTTCGGCCAAATGGAAGCGGTAGCTGTCACCGGTCCAATCGGCCTTGGCAGTGTCAAAGGTCATCACGCGCAGGAAATTGCCCTCTGGTTGACCAGCCTCGGCCAGCAGGGGCTTTTCCAGCATGCCCCATAGCAGGTTGCTGCCCGGTTGCAGTGCCATGCCCTCGTAGCCGCCAGAGCGCTGAACCTGGAATTGTTTGCCCGGCTGGGCCGGAACGACGACTCCGGCGGTATCGGGGCCGTTCAGTACCTTGCCGTCCAGCTTTGTCTGATGCACCGAGACGATCTTGCCATCCCGGGCGACCCGCAGAATGTAGGGGCCGAACTCGTCGCCGATCCAGATCTCGCCGTCGAGATATTGGATGCTTTCGGGATCGAAATCCGCACCGGTCAGATGGCGGCTGTCGGTTGCCTCGTTGGCGATACGGAACGGAACCTTGTGGTCGGGATCGCGCAGGAAGACCGTTTCATGACGGATGACTTGACCCGTGGCAAAGTCGGGTAGCATGCGGTGGAAGAACAGCATCGCATCGGGGCTGTTGATCTTCGAGCCAAAGCCGTTATCCGTCAGCGTGAACCAACTGCCATCCTCGTCGCGGTTCATTGCAAAGCCGGACATTCCCTGCACGGGTTGGCCAAGGAACGGTACCGAGATTCCCGTTTTGTGGCTGCCATAGGTCTTGCCGACATCACCTTCGACCGACATCGGGGCGTCGTTGCGTTGCGGGCCCGTGAACTTGCCCGATACCCACAAATCCCGAGGAGCGTCCTGCGGCGGCGTAATCATGGTGAAGGCGGGCAGGAAGGCATGGCCGGCCAATGTCGCGGGGAATGTATCTTCGGCCAAAGCGGGCGAGGCCAGAACACAGGCAAGAAGGGCAGGGGAGAAACGCATGATCTATCCTTTGGGAAATTCATCCTGCTTCTGCTAAAGGTCGGAAATGACAAGCATGCTGCGAGTTGATGGCATGCGCGTGACAGCTATGCGGACCCGCGAACTTTGCGCGGTGCCGGATTTGCTACTTGATCTGGTAGGGCACCGTCATCCGTTGATGATGATCGACACCGATACGGCCCTTGATCGGGGGCCATGCCCGTATCGGACAATTGGCGCGCTCGCAGATGCGACACGAGACGCCGATCGGGTCGTATTGGACCGAAGGCGTATCCAGCAGATCGTCGGCATAAACGAAGGCTTCCGCGTTGCTGGTCTCGCAGCCGAATGCCAGGGCATAGGTGGTTTCCTGACCGCGGAACCCGCCCAGTCGCTTTGAAACCTGCAGCGCCAGCGACAGGTACTGCCCGCCATCCGGAGTTTCTGCCATTTGCCGGATGATCCGGCCCTGCGCCTCGAAAGCCTGATGCACGTTCCAGACCGGACAGGCCGCGCCGAAACGGGCGAATTGCAATTTGGTTGCGCTGTGCCGTTTGGTGATGTTGCCAGCCCGGTCAACCCGGGCAAAGAACATCGGGATTCCCTTGCGCCCGGGTCGTTGAAGCGTCGACAGGCGATGGCAGACCTGTTCGATCGAGGCGTTGAACTGCAATGCAAGCAATTCGACGTCGTGCCTGAGCTTTCGCGCTGCATCGGCAAATTCGCCGTAGGGCATCAGCAAAGCGCCAGCGAAATAGTTGTGCAGCCCGATCTTGCAGATCTCGTTGGCTTCGGGGGTGCGGAATCCGGCGGCGGCGCTGATCCGGTCGATGGTATCGCCCGCCTCGACCTGCGCCAGTTGCACGGCCATCTGGAACTGCTGGGTTTGCGCGGGCGCATATTTGTTCAGATGCAGCGTCGATGAGCGCGCGTCGAAGCGGCGCAGCGCGACTTCGTTTTCCTGATATCTGACGCTGATCCGGTGCTGCTGTTCAAGCTTGCGTCGTAGCGCGCCTAGAGGATCTTCGGGCAGTCCCATCTCGGTGGCCAACTGTTCTGCGGCAAGGTCTAGATCGTGGATGTAATTGTCGACGAAGTGGAAGTAGTCCCTGACCTCCTCATAGGGAGTGGCTTCCGACATGCCGCGGGCGAGTTCCTGATCGATGTCGGCTAATCGCTCGGTGCTGCGGCGATAGGCCTGATGGGCAAGGATCAGGGCATGTGCCACACTGGGCGCGTTCTGCACCACCAGTTTCAGATCCTGAGCCGTCGGGGACAGGCTTTCGAACAACGGGTCGGTGAGTGCCTCCGAGAAGGCCGATAGCAGCCGGTCGCCTTCACCGCCCGCGATCTCCGAAACCTTCAGTTGGAACTTGTCGACCAGCGCCAGAAGCACCGTGGCCGAGACGGGGCGGTTATTGCTTTCGATCTGGTTCAAATAGCTGGTCGAGATGCCAAGCCGTTCCGCGAATTGCGATTGGTTCCAATTGCGCGAAACCCGAAGCTCGCGCACAGTCTTACCTATAAAGAGCTTTCCATTTGCCATTTTGCAAATTCACAATTTCATATCCATAATTTTGTAAATTCCCTTGTATACATGTTCAACTCTTTTTGCCGCAAGGCTCAGTTCTTAGGATTCCCCGTGAAGGAGAGGACCAATGGATCGAATTCTTGAGCAACTGGAGCAGCGGCGCGGCGAAGCGCGGCTGGGCGGCGGCACGAAACGGATCGCGGCGCAGCACGCCAAGGGCAAGCTGACCGCGCGCGAGCGGATCGAGGTGCTGCTGGACGAGGGCTCCTTCGAGGAGTTCGACATGTATGTCACCCATCGCGCCACGGATTTCGGCATGGGCCAGCAGAAGGTCGCGGGCGATGGCGTCGTCACCGGCTGGGGCACGATCAACGGCCGTCAGGTCTATGTGTTTTCGCAGGATTTCACCGTTCTGGGCGGATCTCTGTCGGAAACCCACGCGCAAAAGATCTGCAAGATCATGGACATGGCCGTTCGCGTCGGCGCACCGGTGATCGGCCTGAACGATTCCGGCGGCGCGCGCATTCAGGAAGGCGTCGCCAGCCTTGCCGGTTATGCCGAGGTCTTCCGCCGCAATGCCGAGGCCTCGGGCGTGATCCCGCAGATCTCGGTCATCATGGGGCCTTGCGCGGGCGGCGCGGTCTATTCGCCGGCCATGACCGATTTCATCTTCATGGTGCGCGATTCCTCCTACATGTTCGTGACCGGCCCGGACGTGACCAAGACCGTCACGAATGAGATCGTCAGTGCCGAGGAACTGGGCGGCGCGCGCACCCATACGCAGAAATCCTCGGTCGCGGATGCGGCTTATGAAAACGACATCGAGGCGCTGGAAGCGGTGCGCCAGCTGTTCGATTTCCTGCCGCTGAACAACCGCGACAAGGCCCCGACCCGCCCGACGCATGACGATCCCACCCGGATCGAGGCCCGGCTGGACAGCCTGATCCCCGACAGCGCCAACAAGCCCTATGACATGAAGGAACTGATCCTCGCGCTGGCCGATGAGGGGGATTTCTTCGAGATTCAGGAAGCCTTTGCCCGCAATATCATCACCGGCTTTATCCGGCTTGAGGGGCAGACCGTGGGCGTCGTCGCGAACCAGCCGATGGTGCTGGCGGGCTGTCTGGATATCGACAGTTCGCGCAAGGCCGCGCGTTTCGTGCGTTTCTGCGACGCGTTCTCGATCCCGCTGCTGACGCTGGTCGATGTGCCGGGCTTCCTGCCGGGCACGGCGCAGGAATATGGCGGCGTCATCAAGCATGGCGCGAAGCTGCTTTTCGCCTATTCAGAGGCGACCGTGCCGATGGTCACGCTGATCACCCGCAAGGCCTATGGCGGGGCCTATGACGTCATGGCCTCGAAGCATATCGGGGCGGATATCAACTATGCTTGGCCCACCGCCGAGATCGCCGTGATGGGCGCGAAGGGCGCGACCGAGATCATCTACCGCTCGGAACTGGGCGACCCCGAAAAGATCGCCGCCCGCACCGCCGAATATGAGGAACGCTTCGCCAATCCCTTCGTCGCCGCCGAGCGCGGCTTCATCGACGAGGTGATCATGCCGCATTCCTCGCGCCGCCGGATCGCCCGCGCCTTTGCCTCGCTCCGGGGCAAGCAGGTCACGACCCATTGGAAAAAACACGACACGATTCCGCTGTGAGAGCAGGGCAGACCATGTTCAAGAAAATCCTGATCGCCAACCGGGGCGAGATCGCCTGCCGTGTCATCAAGACCGCGCGCCGCATGGGCATCCAGACCGTCGCCGTCTACTCCGACGCCGACCGCGAGGCCCTGCATGTCCGCATGGCGGATGAGGCGGTCCATATCGGCCCGGCGCCCTCGGCCCAGTCCTACATCGTGATCGACAGGATCATGGAGGCGGTCCGCCAGACTGGGGCAGATGCCGTCCATCCGGGCTACGGCTTCCTGTCGGAAAACCCGGCCTTCGCCGCCGCGCTGGAAAAGGCGGGCGTCGCCTTTATCGGGCCGCCGGTCAAGGCGATCGAGGCGATGGGCGACAAGATCACCTCGAAGAAAATCGCGGCCGAGGCGGGCGTCAGCACCGTCCCCGGCCACATGGGCCTGATCGAGGATGCAGACGAGGCGGTGCGGATCGCATCGCAGATCGGCTATCCGGTGATGATCAAGGCCTCGGCCGGTGGCGGCGGCAAGGGCATGCGGATCGCGTGGAACGACGTTGAGGCGCGCGAGGGCTTTCAGGCCTCGAAGAACGAGGCGAAGTCGTCCTTTGGCGATGACCGCATCTTCATCGAGAAATTCGTGACCGAGCCGCGCCATATCGAGATTCAGGTGCTGGCCGACCAGCATGGCACCACGCTTTATCTGGGAGAGCGCGAATGCTCGATCCAGCGCCGCAACCAGAAGGTCATCGAAGAAGCCCCCTCGCCCTTCCTTGATCCGGAAACCCGCAAGGCCATGGGCGAACAGGCGGTGGCACTGGCCAAGGCGGTCGGTTATTTCTCGGCAGGCACGGTCGAATTCATCGTCGATGGCAATCGCAATTTCTATTTCCTTGAAATGAACACGCGGCTGCAGGTCGAGCATCCGGTGACGGAACTCATCACCGGCATCGATCTGGTCGAGCAGATGATCCGCGTCGCTGCGGGCGAAAAGCTGGGCTTCGGGCAGGACGCCGTCAAGCTGAACGGCTGGGCCATCGAGTCCCGGCTTTACGCCGAAGACCCCTATCGCAACTTCCTGCCCTCGATCGGGCGGCTGACGCGCTATCGCCCCCCGGTCGAGGGGAAACGCGCCGATGGCTCGGTCGTGCGCAACGATACCGGCGTCTTTGAGGGCGGCGAGATCTCGATGTATTACGACCCGATGATCGCGAAGCTTTGCACATGGGCCGAGAGCCGCCCCAAGGCGATTGGCGCCATGGCCTCGGCGCTGGACGATTTCGAGGTCGAGGGCTGCGGCAACAACCTGCCCTTCCTGTCCGCCGTGATGCGGCAGGAGCGCTTCCAGTCGGGCCGCCTGACCACCGCCTATATCGCCGAGGAATTCCCCGAGGGGTTCAGCGGCGTCACGCCAGAAGCCGCCGAATACCGCAGCCTTGCGGCCGTCGCGGCGCTGATCAACCAGACCCTGCAATCTCGCGCAGCCGAGATCACCGGCAGGATGGGCCGCCGCAATCCCGGCAAGGACTGGGTCGTGAGCTTCCCCGATGCGGCGCTGGCCCTGACGCTGGAAACCGGAGCGGACGGGATGACCGCGACCTTCAAGGATGGCGAGCAGCTTTCGGTCGCAGGCCGTTGGCTGCCCGGCGACAGCCATGGCAGCTTCGTGGTGGGCAGCGCGCCGATGGGCGTCAAGGTGGACCTGATCGGCTCGGCCATCCGGCTGCGCTGGCAGGGGATCGACACCCGCGTTCATGTCCGCACGCCCCGCATCGCGGAACTTGCCCGGCTGATGCCGGTGAAACTGGCCCCTGACACCTCGAAGATGTTGCTTTGTCCGATGCCGGGGATCATCACCTCGGTCAACGTCACGGCGGGCGAAACGGTCGAAGTGGGTCAGACCCTTGCCACCGTCGAGGCGATGAAGATGGAAAACGCGCTGAAAGCCGAACGCAAGGGCATCGTCAAGCGCGTCGCCGTCAGCGCGGGGCAAAGCCTTGCGGTGGACGAACTGATCATGGAATTCGAATAAGACGGGAAGCAGGCCATGTCCGAAAAAACGCTGAAAGACTGGGAAGCGCTCGCCGCCAAGGAAATCAAGGCCGCGTCTGAGACGCTGAACTGGCAGACGCCCGAGGGGATCGAGGTCAAGCCGCTTTACACCGCCGCGGACCTTCAGGGCGTCGAGCATCTGGACAGCCTGCCCGGTTTCGCGCCCTTCCTGCGCGGTCCCCGCGCGACGATGTATGCGGGCCGACCTTGGACGATCCGGCAATATGCGGGCTTTTCCACCGCCGAGGAATCGAACGCCTTCTACCGGCGCAACCTTGCCGCCGGGCAAAAGGGCCTGTCGGTCGCCTTCGATCTGGCGACCCATCGCGGCTATGACAGCGACCATCCCCGCGTCGAGGGCGATGTCGGCAAGGCGGGCGTCGCCATCGACTCTGTCGAGGACATGAAGATCCTGTTCGACGGCATTCCGCTGAAGGACATGTCCGTGTCCATGACCATGAATGGCGCGGTCATCCCGATCCTTGCCAGCTTCATCGTCGCGGGCGAGGAGCAGGGCTGCCCGCGCGCCGCCCTGTCCGGGACCATCCAGAACGACATCCTCAAGGAGTTCATGGTCCGGAATACCTATATCTACCCGCCCGAGCCCTCGATGCGGATCGTGGCCGACATCATCGAATATACCGCGCGCGAGATGCCGCGTTTCAACTCGATCTCGATCTCTGGCTATCACATGCAGGAAGCGGGCGCGACGCTGGTGCAGGAACTGGCCTTTACCCTTGCCGACGGGCGCGAATATGTCCGCGCGGCCTTGGCCAAGGGGCTGAATGTCGACGAATTCGCGGGGCGGCTGTCGTTCTTCTTCGCCATCGGCATGAACTTCTTCATGGAGGCCGCGAAGCTGCGCGCCGCGCGCCTGCTGTGGTCGCGCATCATGGAAGAGTTCGCGCCGCAAAAGGCGTCCTCGCTGATGCTGCGGACGCATTGCCAGACCTCGGGTGTGTCGCTGCAGGAACAGGACCCCTATAACAATATCATCCGCACGGCTTACGAGGCGCTGTCGGCGGCCCTTGGCGGCACGCAATCGCTGCATACCAATGCGCTGGACGAGGCGATTGCGCTGCCCACCGATTTCTCGGCCCGGATCGCGCGGAACACGCAGCTGATCCTGCAACACGAGACCGGCGTGACCAAGGTGGTCGATCCGCTGGCCGGGTCCTATTACGTCGAAAGCCTGACCAACGAACTGGCCGAAAAGGCATGGGCGCTGATCGAGGAGGTGGAAACGCTGGGCGGCATGACCAAGGCCGTGACCGAGGGCCTGCCCAAGCGCCTGATCGAAGAAGCCGCGACCCGCCGCCAAGCCGCCGTGGACCGGGGCGAAGAAGTCATCGTCGGGGTGAACAAATACCGCCTTGATAACGAAGAACCGATCGACATCCTCGCCATCGACAATACCGCCGTACGCAAGGCGCAGGTCGCGCGCTTGCAGGATGTCCGCCGCCGTCGCGACGCGCTCAAGGTCGCGGAAACGCTGGCAGGACTGGCCGAGGTTGCGCGCAGCGGTCAGGGCAACCTGTTGGCCGCAGCGGTCGAGGCCGCCCGCGCCCGCGCCACGGTGGGCGAGATCTCGGACGCAATGCGCGGGGCCTTTGGCGATCACGCCGCCGTGCCGCAGGTCGTCGGCGGGATCTATGGCCCGGCCTATGACAAAGACCCGGAATATAGCACCGTCGTCAGCCGGCTTGACAGCTACAGCAGCGCCGCCGGAAAGCCCAAGGTGATGGTCGCGAAGCTCGGTCAGGACGGGCATGATCGCGGCGCCAAGGTGATCGCATCGGCCTTTGGCGACATTGGGTTCGACGTGGTCGCGGGCCCGCTGTTCCAGACCCCGGATGAGGCGGCAGAGCTTGCCATCCGCGAACAGGTGCAGGTGGTCGGCATGTCCTCGCTGGCGGCGGGACACAAGACGCTGGCCCCGCAACTGATCGAGGCCTTGAAGCGCAAGGGCGCGCCCAATGTCATCGTCGTGGTGGGCGGCGTCATCCCGCGTCAGGACTATGATTTTCTTCTGGAAAATGGCGTCTCGGCGGTCTTCGGCCCCGGCACCAATGTGCTCGACGCCGCCAACAAGGTGCTTGACCTTCTCGAAGGCAAGCGCCGTAACGACTGAGGACTATCATGATAAAGCGCGTCAACCACATCGCCATTGCGGTTCCCGATCTGGAACTCGCCGCCGAGACGTATCGCCGCCTTGGCGTTACCGTCTCGGAGCCACAGGTCTTGCCCGAACATGGGGTTCGTGTCGTTTTCCTTGAATTCGAGAATGTGAAGCTGGAACTGATCGAGACCTATGGCGAGAAATCTCCGGTCGCCAGTTTCATGCGGAAAAACCCGTCGGGCGGCATCCATCATGTCTGCTTCGATGTCGAGGATCTGCAATCTACATCCGAGACGTTGAAGGACGCGGGCATCCGGGTACTTGGCGATGGGCCACCCAAAATCGGCGCGCATGGCAATCCGGTCCTGTTTGCCCATCCCGCGGATCTGTTCGGCGTGCTGACCGAATTCGAGGAACCGCGCTGAGTTGGCCGATGCGCCGCGTTCCGTGTCGCAATGAACGGAACGCGGCGTTCATCCTTCAGGTCTTAGCAATCAACCCGTCCAGCGCGGCCCGCTGTTGCGGTGAGAACTCAAGGCTGGCCGCAGAGATATTGTCGCGCAGGTGTCCACGCGATGACGTGCCGGGAATGACCAGAATATTCGGGCTGCGTGCCAGCAGCCATGCAAGTGCAACCTGTTGCGGACTGGTTGCCATCTCGGCAGCGATTGCGTTCAATCCAGCCGATTGCAGCGGAGAGAAACCGCCAAGCGGGAAATAGGGCACATACGCAATGCCGTCATGTGCCAGCGCGTCGATCATCACGTCATCGGCCCGATGGACAAGGTTGTAATGGTTCTGGACGCAGACCACCGGCGCGATGTCGCGGGCGGTGGCGATCTGTGCCTCGGTCACGGTACTGATGCCGATATGGGCAAGTAGCCCCTGATCTTGCAAATCGCGCATGACCCGCATCGGGGCCGCGATGTCATCCTCGGGGCCTTCCATGCGAAGGTTGACGATCGGCATCCGGTCCAACCCGAGCCGTTCCAGATTTTGCTCGACTGAGCGGCGCAGGAAGTCGGGGCTGCGATCCAGTATCCAGTCCCCCTTGTCGTCCCGCCATGCGCCGATCTTGGTCACAAGAACCAGATCAGACGGGTAGGGATACAGCGCCTGCCGGATGATGCGGTTGGTGTGATAGGGACCGTAATAATCGCTGGTATCGATATGGTTGATTCCCAGTGCGATTGCTTCGCGCAAGACGGCGCGGGCTTCGTCCTCGTCCTTTGGTGGACCGAAAACATGCGGACCGGCAAGCTGCATCGCGCCGTATCCCATGCGGTTCACGGTCAGTTTTGTGCCCGTAAACGTGAACTGGCCAGCCGCCGCTGCCATGAAAGGCTCGGATTGCGTCATCGTGGGTTCCGTTTCCTGTAATCCTGAGAAAGCCAATCTGGCATTGCGGAAGCGATTTGATAATCCGGCCAATGCCGAATGGCGTGACCGGTCTGCCCGTCGATCCGCTATCCGCATCGCCTGAAGGCCTTTCAGTCAAGCAAGCTTGGTGGCCCGTTTTCGACAGAGCTACCAAGCTATTTTTCGAACCGCCGGAGGCTGCCGTCACCCCTTACGATACGTGACAGCCTGTGATGCGGATGCTGATCAGAACGTGTCGACGTGGCTGACGTTGGGCATGCCTGCAATCTGCCACCAGACTCCGCCAAGCACACCACCGATGATGGCCGGTACAAGCCATGCGAATCCGACTGATGACAGCGGCAGAGCATCATAAAACGCTTGCAGATGAGTCGGAACGACGATGCCCATCTTACCGGAAACGGACAGGATCAGATCAACGAAACCCATCAGGATCGCCATCAGCGTGGCACCCTTCCAGACACCGTCATTGGTGAAGAAGCAGGACAGGATGCCCAGAAGGACGATGCAGATGCCCGCCGGATAGAACAGCCGGAAGAAGGGCTCTGCCAGTGCAACGATATGGTCTACGCCGCCAAACGACTGGACCAGCGAGGTCAACGAAACGAACCACACGCCTGCGCGGTAGCTGACGCGGCCCCCGCTCCATTGGACGATGTATTTTGCCAGAACGGCTGTGGCTCCGACGGCTGTGGTCAAGCAGGCCAGAACGACCGCGATTGCCAGCGCGTTGGCCCCGAACCGTCCGGCAAGTTCCGCGACCAGACGGGTCAGGAGGTTGGCTTGCGTCACGTCCGAGCCCAGCACGCCGCTTCCGGTCGCGCCAAGATATTCCAGACCGCCATAGACGAACAAAAGGCCAAAAAACGTCACCACTGCCGCGCCGAACAGGACGGTCTTGAAGCCGGTCTTGTCCGTATAGCCGCGATCCCGGACAGCCTCGATGAAGATGATGCCGAACATCAGTCCGCCAAAAACGTCGCCGGTCTGGTAGCCGGTGATCAGCCCCATGCCGAAGGGGGCAGCGCCTGCCACTCCGGTATCGACCGGCGTACCCAGCGGAGCCAGCACCGACCAGATCACGATGATGCCCAGCAGGCCAAGAAGCAGCGGGGTCAGGATACGTCCGATCCGGTCAATGACATTCGAGCGGTCCAGCGCGAAATAGATCGTGACGGCAAAGAACAGCGGTATGAAGATCCAGACGCAGATATGCGCGTTCAGCGAAGGTGCGAGCGTCATGAATCCGGTCTCGAAGGCGACGCTGGCCGTCCTTGGGACCGCGATCATCCATGCCAGAAAAACCAGCGAGACAAATAGAAGCGCGGAACCGAACCAAGATGCGATCGGCGCGGTCAACCGCTCGACGCTGCCACCGCACAGACCCAGTGCGATCACCGTCAGCACCGGCAAAAGCATACCGGTCAACAGCAGACCACACAGGGCTTTTGCCCAACCTGCACCGGCCACGAAACCGATCTGCGGCGGGAAAATCAGATTCCCCGCACCGAAGAAGACCGCGAACATCGCGAAACCCACGATCAGGCAGTCGCGATAGATCGACCTCGTCCCGATGGTATTACTCATTCTAACCTCGTCAACTCGTCCCTGCTTTCGACAGCCAAGCCGGATGCACCCCAGGGTTGTTCGGGGTGCCGATTTCCGTTGCTGCGCTGCTGGAAACGCGCCTTTTCCTGTTTTGCCTTGCGTTTTGCAACTGTCTTTTGTCCACGCATCCGGCGTCCGCGCGGATTCGGGACGGGGCAAAGCCCTGCTTGTACTTCTGGTGTGATGGGGGCCGCCTGCTGGCCGCGCCTCATGCATATCCGAACTTGGATTTTCGACCCTGATGGATACGTCGCGTAACCTAAGCTGCGGTGGGTTTGTTTTGAACCGTTTAGTTTAGGACATATTGACGCGGAATAGACGGCCCCAAGATTTCTCTCGCCTCGGGCCGACCGATATTTCATCGAAACGTCACCGAACTCTCGTCCTAACGCCACAGTCCGGGCGCAAAGCCTGCGCGACTTCACAGGACGTCGCCACGCCATAATGCGAGAGGGAAAAATGCTAATCAATCGCCGCCATACGCTGGGCCTGTTCGGAGCCGCTGCCGGTTCGCTTATCCTGCCGCGTGGCTTGCGTGCCCAAGGCGCGCGCCGCGAAATCACCATCGCCGTGCAGAAGATCACCAATAACAATACGCTCGACATCTGGAACGAGCAGTCGAATGTCGGCGAGCGCGTCTTCTTCCCGAACCTGTGGGAAGGTCTGATCCTGCGCGACTGGATGGGCAATCAGGGTCCGGTTCCGGGTCTTGCGACCGAATGGAAGCGGCTGGACGATAAGACCATCGAACTGAAACTGCGCCAAGGCGTCCGCTTCCATAACGGCGACGAGCTGACCGCCGATGACGTGGTTTTCTCGTTCTCGGACGAACGTCTGTTCGCCGGCACCGAACCCGCAGGCGGCAAGACGCTTTACGAGGAAAACTTCAAGCCGCAATCCGCCAAGGAGCTGCCCGCGAACATCCCCGGTATCGCGCGTCGGTTGTGGCCCGCCTTGCGTGGCGTCGAGGCGGTCGACAAGTACACCGTGCGTTTCCACAACGCGACGCCGGACGTCACGTTGGAGGGCCGTCTTTATGCCTTTGGCTCGCAGATCGCCAACAAGCGTGCTTGGGACGAAGCCGCGAGCTATGCCGATTGGGCCGCCAAACCCGTCACCACCGGCCCCTATATGGTCGAGGATTATCGTCCCGATGTCTCGCTGACGCTGGTCGCCTTTGACGATTACTGGGGTGGCCGTCCGCCGCTGCAGCGCATCCGCTTTGTCGAAGTCCCCGAGGTCGCCAGTCGCGTGAACGGTCTTCTGTCGGGCGAATATGACTTTGCCTGCGACCTGCCGCCGGACCAGATCGCCACCATCGCGGCGGCTCCGGGGCTTGAGGTGCAATCCTCGACCATCTGGAACCACCGCATCTCGGTCTTCAACAAGCAGAACGAGATCATGGCCGATCCTCTGGTCCGTCGTGCCTTTACCCATTCGATCGACCGCAAGGCGATTGTCGATGCGCTTTGGGGCGGGCAGACCACCATTCCTGCGGGCATGCAGTTCGACTCGTTCAAGACCTCGGACATGTTTGTCGAAGGTTGGGCCGTGCCGGAATACAATCCCGATCTGGCCCGCGACCTGCTGAAGCAAGCGGGCTACAAGGGCGATGCGATCCCTTATCGGCTGTTGAACAACTACTACACCAACCAGACGCCTACCGCGCAAATTCTGGTCGAGATGTGGAAACAGGTCGGTCTGAACGTCGAGATCCAGATGAAGGAAAACTGGGCACAGATCCACGATCCTGAAGGCACCAAGGGCGTGCGCGACTGGTCGGCCTCGAACAACATCAACGATCCTATCACCCCTCTGGTCGTGCAGTTCGGTCCGAACGGCGAAGCACAGCAGAAGCGCGACTTCTGGAATGAGGAAGTGAACCAGCTTTCCGTCGTGCTGGAAACCTCGACCAATCACGGCGACCGCAAGAAAGCCATCGCGCGCATGCTGGAGATCTGCGAGCGCGAGGATCCGGCCTTTACCGTGCTGCACCAGAACGCGGTCTTTACCGGCATGAAGAAGGATCTGAACTGGAAAGCCGCGCCCGCCTTCGCGATGGATTTCCGCGCCACGAACTGGAACGTCTGATTTTCGAAAGGCAGGGCGGGTCAAAGCATCCGCCCTGCTGCATTTCTACCCAGCAAGACAGGAGGGAGCGATGGCATTTGTCTCCATCCGGGACCTGCGGGTCGCCTTTGATGGCGTCCGCGTCCTGCACGGAATTGATCTGGATATCGGCAAAGGCGAGGCTATCGGGCTGGTCGGGGAAAGCGGCTGCGGCAAGTCGGTCACATGGCTTGCGGCGCTTGGACTGTTGCCCGGCAAGGCGCGGGTCGAGGGCTCGGTCACGCTTGACGGCCAGCAGTTGATCGGCGCGCCACGCAGTCAACTGGAACAGATACGCGGTGCGCGTATCGCGATGATCTTTCAGGACCCGTCATCCTCGCTTAATCCGGTACAACGCGTCGGTCGGCAGATCGGCGAGAGCCTGCGCCTGCATCGCGGATTGCGCGGCGCGCAGGCCCGGACCGAGGTGTTGCGCTTGATGGACATGGTCGGCATTCCCGACGCCAAGCGGCGCATCGACCTGTATCCGCATGAGTTTTCAGGCGGCCAGTGCCAGCGCATCATGATCGCTATGGCGCTTGCCGGCCAGCCAGATCTGCTGATCGCGGATGAGCCGACGACCGCGCTGGACGCGACCATTCAGGCCCAGATCCTTGAACTACTGTCGGGTATCCGGCGCGAGACCGGCATGGCGCTGGTCTTTATCAGCCACGATCTGGGCGCGGTTTCGGCGGTGTGTGACCGTGCGGCGGTGATGTATGCCGGTCGGATCGTCGAGACGAACGATATCCGCAGCCTGTTCGCAGCACCCGCCCATCCCTATACGCAAGGCTTGCTGCGGGCCATTCCCGATATCGACGCCAGCCGCGCCCGACTTGTCCCGATCGAGGGCACCGTGCCCGACCCCGCCGCCTTGCCCACGGGTTGCGCCTTCGCGCCGCGATGCCCGCGCAATTCGCAGCTTTGCCAGAACTATGCACCTGACCTGAAGCCGCAATCTGCCGGAGGGGTCGTCTCGTGCTTCTATCCTGTCGAGGCGGATCAAACAGCCATGAGCCAACGGCAGGAGGTATGGGCATGAGCATTTTGCTGGATGTGCGCAATGTCGTCCAAACCTACACCACCGCCAGAACCATGTTCGGCAGAACCAGCGAAATTCGCGCGGTCGATGGCATCGACCTGACAGTCCGTGAAGGCGAGATTCTGGGTATCGTGGGCGAAAGTGGCTCGGGGAAATCGACCTTGGGCCGGATGCTTCTTGGGCTGGAAACCCCAAGCCGAGGCGAAGTGATCTATCGCGGCAATCCGATGCCGCCCCCGCATAGCGTCGAATGGCGCGCGCTGCGGGCCCACATGCAACTGATCTTTCAGGACCCGCTGGCGGCACTGGACCGCCGTATGACTATTGCGCGTCAAATCGCCGAACCGCTCGAGATCCACGGTCTGGCCAAGGGTGATGCCCTGCGCAACCGTGTCGCGGAACTGATGGCCAAGGTTGGTCTGCGCAAGGATCAGGCCAATCGCTATCCGCATGAGCTGTCGGGTGGCCAGCGCCAGCGCGTGGTGATTGCTCGCGCCTTGGCTAGCGCACCGCGTTTTCTGGTCTGCGATGAGCCGGTTTCGGCGTTGGATGTCTCGATCCAGGCTCAGGTCGTGAACCTGCTGCGCGACCTGCAAGAACGAGAGCGGCTGACCATGGTTTTCATCAGCCATGACCTGAAGGTGGTGCGCAATATCTGCGACCGCGTGGCGGTCATGTATCTGGGTCGCGTGGTCGAGGAAGCGCCCTCCGACCAGATCTTCTCGGATCCGCGCCACCCCTATACGCAGGCGCTGGTGTCCTCAATCCCTCGGCCGGGGCAGGGCCTGAGCGGACGGATCGTCCTGTCGGGCGAGCCTCCGAACCCGGCGAACCGACCGACGGGCTGTGCCTTTCATCCACGATGCCGCTTCGCGGATGCGCAATGCGCGGCGACCCAACCCGAACTGCAACGACATGACGGCCATCTGGCAGCCTGCCTGAAGTTCGTCCGCGCCCGGCAATTTGCCGCCTGAGGACCCAATGTTCCGATTCATACTTGCCAAGCTTGTCCGCGCCTTCCTGACAATCCTGCTGGTCGTGACATTCGCTTTCATCGTGCTGCGGATGTCGGGCGATCCGGCGCAGATCATGCTGGGACCGGACGCACCCCAAGACGCCGTTGACGCGTTCCGTGCGCGTTGGGGGTTGGATGATCCGCTGTGGCAGCAATATCTGGCCTATCTTCAGCAGATACTCAGCTTCGACTTCGGAGTCTCGATGCGGGATCAATCGCCCGCGATCAAACTTGTGCTGGAACGTATTCCCGCGACGTTGGCCCTGACTATACCCGCGCTGATCCTGAAACTATGCATCGGGATTCCGGCGGGGGTCTATGCGGCGCTGCACCGCCAATCGGTCGCGGATCGCGGTGTCATCATGGCCTCGATCTTTGGCTTTACCATACCATCATTCGTGTTGGGGTTGGTGCTGGTCCTGATCTTTGCCGTGACGCTGGACTGGCTACCATCGGGCGGTCAGGACAGTTGGCGGCACGCGATCCTGCCCATCGCAACGCTATCCATCGGCGGTATCGGCATTCTGGCCCGTTTCTCGCGCTCGGCCATGATCGAGGTGTTGGGCCAGCCCTATATCCGCACCGCCATGGCCAAGGGCCTGCCGTGGCGTGATGTGGTCTGGCGTCACGCCTTGCCCAACGCTGCCGTCCCGATCGTGACATTGGTCGGCTTCATGGTCGGTTCGCTGATCGCCGGCGCGGTTGTCGTGGAAAGCATCTTCTCATGGCCCGGAGTGGGGCGCCTGATCGTCGTCTCGGTGGCGAACCGCGATCTTGCCGTGGTGCAGTGCCTGCTGCTCGTCATCGCCGCCTCGATGGTGATGGCGAACCTGCTGGTCGATTTTGCCTATGGTCTGCTGGACCCGCGCCTGCGCGCGAAACCCGCCGCGCATTAAGGAGCCGATGATGAGTATTGCACCCGCTGTTCCTGCTCCGCGCATGATCACACGTATCCGCCTGAAAATGCCGATACTTGTCATCATCGCCGTGGGCTGGATCTCGCTGATGGTTCTGACCGCGATCTTCGCCGACCAACTGCGCCCCTACGAAATTACCCGCATGGATCTGATGGCGCGGCTCGCGCCAATGGGGACGCCCGGACATTGGCTGGGCACGGATGAACTGGGTCGCGATGTGCTGACGCGATTGATCCAGTCGATCCGCGTCTCGCTGATGATCGCGTTCGGCGCGACGATCCTGTCGGCGGTCTTCGGCACGACGCTGGGCTTTCTGGCCGCGCAGTTCCGCGGCTGGGTCGAGCATCTGGTCATGGCATTGGCCGATTTTCAGGCCGCGCTTCCCTTCATGATCATGTCGCTGGCCGTGCTGGCCTTTTTCGGCTCGTCGATGATCTTGCTGGTGTGCCTGATGGGTTTTTATGGGTGGGAGCGTTACGCCCGTATCGCGCGCGGGTTGGCCATCTCGGCTTCGGCGCAGGGCTATGCGGCGGCTGTCGTCCAGCTTGGGGCCTCGCCACGCCGGGTCTATCTGAAACATATCCTGCCCAATGTCGCCTCGACCCTGATCGTGTCGATGACGCTGACCTTCCCCGAGATCATCCTGATGGAATCCGGCCTTAGCTTTCTGGGACTGGGTGTGCAACCGCCCCAGACCTCGCTGGGAAACATGGTGGGTTTCGGGCGCGAGTATCTGACCCGTGCGCCGTGGATCATGCTGGCACCGTCCATCGTCATTGTGCTGACGACGCTGAGCATCTCTCTGCTGGGGGATTGGCTGCGCGACCGTCTTGACCCGACTATTCGCTGAAAAGGAAATATAATGTCCCAGATCATGGCCCATCGCGGTGCGCGCGACCTATGGGCGGAAAACTCGGCGCTCGGCTTCCGCGAGGTCGCAAAGCTCGATTTCGATGCCATCGAATTCGACCTTCATTTGACCGATGCCGGTGAGCTGGTGGTTATCCATGACGCCACGCTCGAGCGGACCACGAATGGCGCCGGACCGGTACGCAGCCTGACGCGCGACGGTCGCCGCGCGTTGCGCCTGAAAGGGCCTTCGGGCGCGTTGATTGACGAAGGCATCCCGAGTTTCGACGAGGTACTGGATATCCTTGGACCGCTTCGCGCCGACCTTTATGTCGAGCTGAAAGCCGATGAAAACGGGATGCCCTATCCCGATATGGTTGCGCTGGCTGCCGATGCCTTGCGCCAGCGCGGGTTGCAGGATCGCTCGGTCCTGCACAGTTTCGATATTTCGGTTGTACGTGAGATCAAGAACGTTGCGCCCGAGTTCCGGCGGCTGATCTCGGTCAATCGGGAATGGGCGGCGCGTCAGGGGGGCATCGCTGCGTTCCTTGCCGAAGTCAACGGGTTGGTCGATATCGTCGGCATCCATCACGAGCTTTACGAGGCCGAATTCGACCTGATCCGCAGTCTGCGCCCGCTTGAGGCAACCTCGGTCTGGACGGTCAACGAGCCTGAACTGATCCGCCGCTGGATTGCGCGTGGGCCGGGTTTCATCGTCTCGGATAATCCGGTGCTGCTGCGCGAGTTGATGACCGAAAGCTGCCCTGCATGAGCTATCAGGCAATCCTTTTCGACTGCGACGGCGTGCTTCTGGACAGCGAGCCGCTGGGCTGCGGCGCCTTGGCCGAAGCCCTGACCGCAGCTGGTCACGCCATGACCGCAACCGAGGCGGCGCGGATTTTCTCGGGTAACGGGGCTGCGCAAAGTCAGGCGTGGATGGCTGCGGCAGGGCTCGATGCGACGGTAGTCTTCGCCGATGCAGACCGCCGGTTGTTTGCCATGTTCGACGAACATATCCCGCATATTTCGGGCATCGAGCGTGTCCTGTGGGATTTCGACGTCGCGATGGCGGTCTGCTCGAATTCGGGGGTGGCTCGGCTCGATCGCTCGATTGCGCGGTCGCCGCTATCCCGCCGTTTCGGCCCGCATATCTATTCGGCGGAACATGTCGCCAGGGCCAAGCCCGCGCCCGATCTGGCCCTGTTTGCGGCCGCGCGTCTGGGCATCGCGCCAAAGCAGGCGATTTTCATCGATGACAATCCACACGGCATCCTGTGCGCCCGCGAGGCGGGCTGCCTTGCCGTTGGTTTCGTCGGTCCATCCGAGCATCGGGCGGGCCATGCCGAGCGCCTGCACGAGGCCGGTGCCGATCATGTCGTCCACGGTATGGACGAATTCCACGCGCTGCTTGGCGCATTCTCTCTTCCGGTTTTTGAACGAGCGGTTTGAACATGACTGACCTTCCCTTGCTTGGCGCGGCCCTGCCGGTCGCGGCACTTGAAACCTATCAGGACTTCATCCTGTCCGAGGATCGCGATCTTGAATTGCAGGACTTCGTCAATGCCGACCTTTTGAACGATGGCTGGCAGGCCGTAGCCGATCACGCCAGAACCCTGCTTCAGGGCTACAAGGGCAGGCTGGGGATTCATGGCCCTTTCTGGGGATTGAACATCGCCAATCCCGATGCCGACCTGAGGGCAGTGATTACGGGAAAATACCTTATGGGCTTGCAGGTTTGCGAACATCTGGGCGCGACGCAGATGGTGATCCACTCGCCCTATACGACATGGGACTTCAACAATCTGGACAATTTCGCAGATCGCGAAGCCTATGACCGCGTGCTGGAAAACTGCCACAAGACGCTAGAGCCCGTGGTCCGGCGCGCTGAACAGATCGGCGTGACCATGGTGGTCGAGAATATCGAGGACAAGGACCCGGACATCCGCCGCATTCTGGCCGACAGTTTCGGCTCGGCGGCGATGGCGGTTTCGGTCGATACCGGCCACGCACATTATGCCCATGGCTCGACCGGAGCACCACCGGTCGATTATTTCATCCGTCGCGCCGGTGATCGGTTGCATCATGTCCATCTGCAGGACGCCGACGGCCATGCCGATCGGCATTGGTCGATCGGCGAGGGCAATATCGGCTGGCATGGTGTCTTCCGCGCCCTTGGCGAATTGACCGTCACGCCGCGCCTGATCCTTGAGCTGCGTGACAAGGCGGGAATACTGCCATCGGTCGCGCGATTGAACCAGATGGGTCTTGCCCGCTAATCCGCTTTGGGTTCGACGATCTGACCTTCGCGCACCAGTTGGGCGAATAGCCCGTCCTGTTTCGCAAGCTCGTGGAACGTCCCGCGTTCGACAATGCATCCGCCATCCAGAACCAGAATCTGGTCGGCGGATGCGACCGTCGACAAGCGGTGGGCGATGATCAGCGTGGTGCGGTTGGCCCGCAGCTTGTCGATGGCGCGCTTGATCTTGGCCTCGGTTGCCGGATCAAGCGCCGAGGTCGCTTCGTCAAGGATCAGGATCGGAGCATTTTTCAGCACCGCCCGCGCAATCGCGATGCGCTGGCGTTCTCCTCCGGACAGGGCGTTGCCGCGTTCGCCGATGATGAACTCATAGCCACCCGGCTTGCGCAGGATGAAGCGGTGGGCCTCGGCCAGACGGGCGGCTTGCTCGACCTCGGCATCGCTGGCATCGGGTCGGCCGACGCGGATATTCTCGGCGATCGAGCGGTTGAACAGTCCTGCTTCCTGGAAGACGACGGCGATATTGTCCCGCAATGACGACAGCTTGACGTCGGCGATATCGCTGCCATCGACAAGGATCGCGCCCTGATCGGGTTGGCGCAGCCGTTGCAACAGGGCGAGCGTCGTCGTTTTTCCCGAGCCGGTCGGGCCGACCAGCGCGATGGTCTGGCCGGGCAGGGCGTCGAATGAAAGATCGAACACGCCCTGATCGCTTGCGGGAAAGCGGTAGGTTACGTTGCGATACTCGACCCGACCAAGCACGGGTCCGGCAAGGCTTTGGGCATCGGGTGTGTCGATGACTTCGGCAGGGGCGTCGATCAATTCGAAATAGCTGCGGATAACCGGTGTCGAGCGGAACACCATACCGACGAAATTCGACAGCCGGTCCAGTTGACCGACCATTAGCCCTGCAAAGGCCCCAAAGGATACGATTTCACCCACGGTAATCTCGCCGCGTTGGGCAAGGATCGCTCCGGCGGCAAAGATCACCACCATGGTCACAGTGGCGGCGGCTCGCGTCAGCACCGTCAGCAGGCCCCACCAGGTCAGAACAGGATATTGTGCGGCCAGTAAGCTGGCAGACATCTGGCGCATGGCCTGCATCTCGCGGGCGAAACGGGAATAGCTTTGCACCACGGTCACATTGCCCAGCACATCCCCGACGCGCCCGTAAAGCTTGCCGGAATGGGATTCGACCTGAGCTTGCCCCTCGCGGGTCTTGCGGATGACCAGAATGTTGATCGCAAGATAGATCACCCCTAGCACGGCAAGTATCGCAGCCATGCGCGGGTCGATGCTGATCGCGGTTGGGATCAGCATCAGGATTCCGGCGAGTGCCGTCAGCTGCTCGCGCAGGATGCCCAGCCACAGTCCGAACAGTGCATCGGTTCCGGCAAGGATCGCCCGCACGACCGAGCCGGTCCCTTTCGCCGCGTGATACGAGATCGGCAAGGTGATCGCGCGGCTATAGGCGCTGGCCATCGCAGCCAGCCGCGCCCGATGCGCCAACCGGTCCGAGGAGACCGCCGTGATCGCCGAGGCAAAAATCCCGAACAGCCCGAATGCGGCCCATGTCGCGATCAGGCTGAACGCATCGCTTCCTTTGGCCAGACTGTCGACCATGCGGCCAAAAAGGACCGGCTCGGCCAGTTGGACAACCGCGATGGCGACTCCGGTCGCGGACAGCAGGGCAGCAAGCCATTTCTCGCCGCCAAGCAGGGTGATCGTGCGCCGATAGACCTCGGCTGCGGTCATGCTGCCCTGTGACATCCGCGTTGCTCCTAAGGTTTCGCACGCAAGACTGCGGCAAGAAGCCAAAGGGTCAAGAGGGAATGCTGTCGCATGCGGTCATGGCCTGCCACGGGGATGCCAAGCCACCAGATTTCCAGAAGATCCAAGGTCGGTCCTTGGACAGGGAAAAGCAGCGGATCAGATGATCCGCGCGATCACCGCATCGAACCCGACTGTCGCTCCGGCCTCGGCGACCTGCTCGATCCGGCCCGCTTTCGGAGCCTCGATGCGGGTTTCCATCTTCATCGCCTCGATGACCGCGATGACGTCACCTTGGGCGACCTCGGCTCCGTTCTCGACCTGCCACAGGGTCAGCGTGCCTGCGACGGGGGCGGTGACGCTGTTTGCGTCGACTGCCGAACCCGCAGCTGGGGCTGCGACATCGCCAGTCGGCAGCGCCGAGAGCAGACCCTGCGGCAATCCCAGTTCGTGCCGTTTGCCGTCGATTTCGATGGCGACGCGCAGAAGGCTAGGGCTTTGGGCGGGCGTCACGCGGGGGTGCAGCGCCATTTCTTGCGCCAGCGTTTCGGCGAAATCCGTTTCGATCCAACGGGTATGTACGCGGAAACCATCGTCATCGGCGCGGAAATCGGGCTGCTTCAGCACAGCGCGATGGAAGGGGATGACGCTGGCCACACCTTCGACACAGAATTCGGCCAAGGCGCGGGCAGCACGAGAAATCGCCTCGTCACGGGTGGATCCGGTGACAATCAGCTTCGCCATCATCGAGTCGAAATTGGCCGCAACGATTCCGCCAGTGGCCACCCCGCTATCCATCCGCACCCCCGGTCCACTAGGGGCGTCCCACAAGGTGATGGGGCCGGGTGTGGGCAGAAACCCGCGCGCTGGATCTTCGGCATTGATGCGGAACTCGATCGAGTGACCGCGCGGCGCCGGAGTGCTGTCATCGGCCAGCCGAGCGCCCGTAGCGACGCGGATCATCGCGCGGACAAGGTCGATACCCGTGGTTTCCTCGGTCACGGGATGTTCGACCTGAAGGCGGGTGTTCACTTCAAGGAAAGACAACGTACCGTTTTCGGACAGAAGGAATTCGACGGTTCCCGCCCCGCTATAGCCGGCCTTCGCGCAGATATCGCGGGCGGATTCCAGAATGCGTTGCGTCTGCTCGGGCGACAGGAACGGAGCCGGAGCTTCCTCGACCAGTTTCTGGTTGCGGCGCTGCAATGAACAATCGCGCGTGCCCAGAACCTTGACCGTACCGTGACGGTCGGCCAGAACCTGAGCCTCGATATGTCGGGGGCGGTTCAGGAACTGCTCGACAAAACATTCGCCCCGACCGAAGGCCGAAACAGCTTCGCGCGTGGCGCTGTCGAACAGTTCTTCGACCTCTTCCAGACGCCATGCGACCTTCATGCCGCGTCCGCCACCGCCATGCGCGGCCTTGATCGCCATGGGCAGACCGTGTTCGCGGGCAAAGTCCAGTGCCTCGGGGCCGGTGACGGGGCCAGAACTGCCAGCGACCAATGGCGCGCCGACCGATTCCGCGATGCGCCGGGCCTCGATCTTGTCGCCAAGCGCGTCGATCACGGCGGGATCTGGACCGATCCAGATCAGGCCCGCATCCAGCACGGCTTGGGCGAAATCGGCGCGCTCGGACAGGAAACCATAGCCGGGATGGATCGCGTCCGCTCTGGTTCGGGCTGCGATGGCAAGGATTTTGGACGCGCTCAGATAGGTGTCTGCGGGTTTGTCGCCACCCAAGGCATGGGCTTCATCGGCGGCGCGGACAAACAAGGCATCTCGGTCCGCATCGGCATAGATCGCGATCGCCTCGATGCCTTCGTCGCGGCACGCACGAATGACGCGCAGCGCGATCTCGCCACGGTTGGCAATCAGGATGCGTCGGATAAGGCGCGGGGTCGCGCCGTCAAGAAACAGGGTCATGCGTCGGCCTCGGGAAAGATGGGGGCGAAGGGGGCGGCAGCGACAAAGCGGATGCGTGCGCCCGGAGGAATTTGCGCCGCAAGATCCAGTGCTTCGGGCAGCACGGTTGCGATGACGGGATAGCCACCGGTCAGCGGATGATCGGCAAGGAAGAAAACCGGCTGGCCGGAATGCGGGATCTGGATCGCACCCGTTTCCGTGCCTTCCGAGGGCAGTTCGCGGGTGTCACGGGTCAGCGGTCTGGGGCCTTCCAGCCGCATTCCCACGCGTGAGGATAGCGGCGAAACCGTCCATTCCTGCGTCAGGAACTGATCGACCGTTTCGGAGGGGAACCAATCGGTGCGCGGGCCAAGCCGGACCGGAATTTCGACCAGATCGCCATTCTCGGGCAGTTCTAGTTGCGGGGTAGGTTGGGCATCGACAGCCCCGACAACCGTATTGGCGAGCGGCAGGACCGCACCATTTGTCAGGGGCTCGGGGCCGATATGCGCCAATGTATCACGCGAGGCGCTGCCCATCACGGGGGGCACGTCGAAGCCACCGCGCACGGCCAGATAGCTGCGCATTCCTCGTTGCGGGGGCGGAAGGATCAGGACCTCGGATGCGTCCAGCGCAAAGGGGCGCGACAGGTCGACAGCGGTGTGAATTCCGTCCACCTCGATCTCGGCTCGGTCGGCAGCGCCTTCCAGTGCAATCGTCACCGGCCTGTCCGCGGTCAGCCGCGACGGGCCCAGCGTGATCTCCAGAACCGGCGTCCCCGAGGGGTTGCCGACACGGCGGTTGGCGCGACGCATGCTGCCGATGTCCAATGCCCCCGAGGCCGAAACCCCCTGTCCGCCCTGTCCGGGGCGGCCTTCATCCTGAACCGTGATCGGGAAGGCGGTGGACAGGATTTTCAGCCCCTGCGTGGCGGGCGTCGGTTTCGGTGCGACGGCGCGGGCAGGTGCTGCGGCCTCGACGAAGCGCACGCGCTGGCCCGGAGCAAGCAACGCTGCCGGATCGCGGGACAGGTCGAACATCGGGACATCCGTGCGACCGATCAACTGCCAGCCCCCCGGAGATTCCAGCGGATAGATCCCCGAGAACCGTCCGGCCAAGGCGACCGATCCGGCCGGAATCCGTGTTCGCGGCGACGACCGGCGGGCCACGTCAAAGCGCGGGTCGTCACAAGTCATATAGGCAAAGCCGGGAGCAAAGCCGCAGAACGCCACCTGCCATGTTGCGGCCTGATGCGCGGCAATGACTTCGGGAACGGAAAGCCGCATCAACTGCGCAACCTCGGCCAGATCCTCACCGTCATAGGTCACCGGAAGTTCGATGACGGGCGAGGTGTTCTGCGCGGGCACGGTCCCCGGAGGGGGGCGGCACTTGAGGATCTCGGCAGCCAGCCGTCCATCGGCAGGCGTGCCAAGCTCGGTGCGGACCATCAATGTCCGCGCCGCAGGAATGATTTCCGCGATGCCCGGCACGGGGTTTGCGTTCAGCGCGTCGAACAGAACAAGCGTCTCGGCCAGATCGGGCAGTTCGATCAGCAGGGTGCGCGGTCCGACAGGAAGGAAGGTGACTGTCATACGTGCCACCGGCTGTCGGGAATGTCCGTGACGAACATATGCCCCGGCGCATGCGTGATCGCAAAAGGCACGCGCGACGCCATAACAGCCGCTTGCGGGGTCACGCCGCAGGCCCAGAACACCGGAACCTCGCCGTCGCGGATTTCGACAGGATCGCCGAAATCGGGGCGTGCAAGGTCGGTGATGCCCAGCGAGGCCGGATCGCCGATATGGACCGGTGCGCCGTGGACTCCGGGATAGCGGCCGGTGATCGTGACCGCATCGGCCACGCGATCGGCAGGGATAGGACGCATCGACACGACCATCGGTCCTTGCAACCTGCCCGCCGGACGGCAGGCGCGATTGGTCGAATACATCGGCACGTTGCAGCCCTGCGTGATGTGGCGGATCTCGATTCCGGCTTCGAGAAGCGGAGTTTCGAAGGTAAAGGAGCAGCCGATCAGGAAGGTGACAAGGTCGGGATGCTCTGCCCAAGCGTCGGTGGCGTCGCTGACCTCTTCGGCCAGCTTGCCGTCGCGCCAGATCCGGTAGAGCGGCAGATCGGTGCGCAGATCAGCGCCGGACGCCAGCGCGGTGTCGAAGCGGCCGGCCTCGGTCACGTCAAGGACGGGGCAGGGTTTGGGGTTGCGTTGGGCGTAAAGCAGGAAATCCCACGCCCAGTCCTTGGGCAGCGAAATCATGTTGCATTGGGTGAAACCGGCAGCCATGCCAGCGGTCGGCGCGACCAACCCGTTGCGGCATTCAAGGCGGGCTTGCTGGGGCGTCATGCGAAGCTCCGGATTTCGACGCCGCCAGCCAGCAGAACCTCGCGGACACGGGCCGCCATGGCGACCGCTCCGGGGCTGTCGCCGTGGATGCAGATGCTTTGCGCGTCAAGCTGCAGGATCGAGCCGTCAATCGCCTCGATCACGCCATCGGTCGCAAGGCGCAGCATCCGTTGGGCGACAAGCTCGGGGTCGTGCAGCACGGCTCCTGCCTCGCGGCGCGATACCAGCGTGCCTTGGGGGGTATAGGCGCGGTCGGCGAATGCCTCGGCGACGACGGGCAGACCTGCTGCCTTGGCCCGTTCAAGGATCGGTGCGCCAGCCAGCCCCATCATCACCAGCGTGGGATCGACGGCCAGCATCCCCGCGATGACGGCATCGGCCTGCCGCGCATCACCCGCAATGGTGTTGTACAGCGCGCCATGCGGTTTGACATAGGTGACGCGGGTTCCTGCGGCCTTCGCAAGCCCTTGCAGTGCGCCGATCTGATAGATGACATCGGCGGTCAGTTCCGCCGAAGTCACGTCCATGTTGCGGCGCCCGAACCCGACCCGGTCAGGGTACGAAACATGCGCGCCCACCGCGACACCACGTTCCTTGGCCTGTCCGAGCGTGGTCAGGATGCCCAAGGCATCGCCCGCGTGATAGCCGCAGGCCACATTGGCCGAACTGACGAGTTCCAGCATCGTGGCGTCGTCACCCATGCGCCATGCGCCGTAACTTTCGCCCAGATCGCTGTTCAGGTCGATTTGTGGTGCCATGATGTTTTTCCTTACAGGCCGACGAAGGCGAAGATGGTGCCGATGGATTTATAGCCCATGAACCAGGTCAAGGCGCAGACGGCGGCATTCGCAATCAGCAGCGGCCGGTTATAGCGGTGTCCGCCCATCAGGTCCGCGCGGGCAAAGCCGACATAGGTAAAGATTGTCAGACCGATCGGCAGGATAAGACCGTTGAAACCGCCGACAAACACAAGAATGGCGGCCGGAGGCGTGGTCATGGCGATATAGACCGCCAGCGAAACGGTGATGAAAATGACCGTGGCGATGTCGCGCGCCCGGTCCGACATCGGCTTGAACACCGGCAGGAAACTGACCGAGGTATAGGCCGCCCCGATGACCGAGGTGATTGCCGCAGCCCAGAACACGATACCGAACACGCGCAAACCGATCTGGCCTGCGGCGGTGAAGAAGGCCTGCGCTGCGGGGTTGGCGGCTTTGCTGGACAGATCCAGAGTGACGCCTCCGGCGACGACGCCAAGGATGGCAAGGAACAGGACAAAGCGCATCACGCCGGTTACAGCGATGCCGGTCAGGGCGGCGCGGGTCACGGCGGCCAGATTCTCGGGGCCGGTCAGTCCCTTGTCGATCAGGCGGTGCGCGCCCGAATAGGTGATGTAGCCGCCGACAGTCCCGCCGACAATCGTGGTGATGGTCGCGAAATCGATGGTGTCGGGCAGGATCGTCTGGCGCAATGCCTCGCCGACCGGCGGGTTCGAGATCACCGCGACGAAAAGCGTCAGCGCGATCATGACAAAGCCCAGCACGATGATCATGCGGTCAAGCAGAACCCCCGCACGTTTCGAAAGAAAGATGCCGATCGCCATCAGCGCCGAAATCGCGCCGCCGATCTTCGGATCAAGGCCGATCATCGCGTTCAGGCCAAGTCCCGCGCCAGCGATGTTGCCGACGTTGAAGGCGAGCCCTCCGATAATGACCAGAATGGCCAGCAGGTAGCCTGCGCCGGGGATCGCGGCGTTCGCAGTCTCGGAGGCGCGTTTGCGGGTCAGCGCGGTGATGCGCCAGATATTCAACTGCACCACGAAGTCGATCAGCACCGAAGCAAGGATCGCGAAAGCAAATGCCGCGCCAAGCTTGGCGGTGAATGTGGCTGTCTGGGTGATGAAACCCGGCCCGATGGCCGAGGTCGCCATCAGGAAAATTGCTGCCATGAATGAACCGCGCATTGTCGCGGCACTGGCAGAAGGCAAGTCATTCTTCATCGAAACTCTCTCCCATCGAGGACATGCGGGTCGCAGATCCATGCGGCCACCTCCTCTGGTCCCGCAAGAAGTGAACCTACAGAAAGAACAACATTGTTCAACAATAATGTGGAGAATGTACAATCAAGCGACGCATTGCCGGAAATGGGGGCAGAATGGAATCTTCGGCCCCTTGGAATTAGAGCCTGCAAACGGCTATCTGCTTGGAACAAATTGAAGGATTAAGATGCGCGCCCTAGATTCAGCCACTGGACTAGCCGAACATGTCGCGCTGGCGTTGCGCGACCGGATCATCGGTGGCGCACTGGTTCCCGGACAGCGCCTTTCGGAAGCAAAACTTGCGGCCGAACTGGACATTTCGCGAAACACGTTGCGCGAGGTGTTCCGCTTGCTGACGCGTGACGGGCTTTTGCGGCACGAGCCGAACCGTGGCGTTTTCGTGGCAAGCCCTTCGATGGCGACGATCCTTGATATCTACCGCGTCCGTCGGCTGATCGAGATTCCGGCCCTGACGCAAGCCTGGCCCAAGCATGCTGCCGTGGACCGGATGGAGGCTGCGGTCAGGATTGCCGAGATTGCCCAGAACAAGCCCGACTGGCGCGAGGTGGGCAGCGCCAACATGGAATTTCACACCGCAATCGTCGCGCTGACCGACAGCCCGCGGCTGATGGATTTCTTTGCTCGGATCGTCGCCGAAATGCGCTTGGCTTTCGGCTTGCTCGGCAGTCCCGAAGAGTTGCACGCGCCCTATATCGGTCGCAATCGCGAGATCTTGCAACTGCTGCAAGACGGGCAGGGCGCAAAGGCTGCCGCCCTGCTTGACGATTACCTGACGATATCCGAACGCAACCTCATGTCGGCATTCGCGCGGATTTCACGTGATTGAGGTGTAAGCGGGTTAGGGCGCTGCGGTCGCGGATCGCTTAAGGCTTTGTACCAGACGGACCGCCCGCCGCAGCGCCGTCACCGCCGCGCCTACTGCGACGATCCAAAGGGCGATATGCAGAACCCCGCCATGCCCGGACCAAACCGGTTCGGCGATGCTGATCAAGGCAGCAGCAGTCACCACGGCCATGCGGTGCTGCTTCGCCATCGGACCCGAAAAATCGGCGGCGGTCCCGCAACTCACACCCAGTTGGCGGACATAGGCGGTCAGGAAGGCAAAGCTGACTGCAGCCCAGCCAAGCGCGGGTAAACCCAATCCCAGTCCCACGCCGATCAGGATCAGTAGATCGGCAACACGATCGGGAAACTCGTTCCAGAATCCACCGTCGGGCGAGGCGCGTCCGGCCTCGATCGCGACCATGCCGTCGAACAGATTGCACAGCAGTCGGGTCTGGGTGAAGGCGGCAGCCAAAACCAACAGGATGGCGCGTCCGAAGCCATGGGTTCCCCCTGCAAGCCAGAAACAGCCTCCGGCCAGAAACGCAGCCCCGATGCCCGCCATGGAAATCTGGTTCGGGGTGATCGGGGTCGAGGCCAGCCAGCGGGTGATCCTCGTGGCCCATCTGGTGTCGCGGCTGGCCAGAGGGCGGCGGTTTTTGGTGTCTGCCATGACTTAACCCACATTCCAGAAATAGCGCGTGACGTGAAAGAAGATCGGCGCGGCAAACAGGACCGAGTCCAGCCGGTCGATAAAGCCGCCGTGGCCCGCGATCGAATGCCCCCAATCCTTCACGCCACGGTCGCGTTTGATCGCGGACATGACCAGCCCTCCGGCAAAACCCATCTGGGTGATCAGCAGGCTCATTCCGGCAGCTTGCAGCGGGCTGAAGGGCGTCATCCACCATAGGCAGGTGCCGATCAGCGTGGCCGACAGGCAGCCGCCGATGAAGCCCTCGACCGTTTTGGACGGAGACAGCTTCGGCGCGATCTTGCGCCGACCGATCAGCTTTCCCCATATATATTGCAGGACGTCGCTAAGCTGCACCACGATCACCAGAAACGCGATCAGCAGCACGCCGCGTCCGGTGTAACCCGGAATGTTCAGGTTCAGCAGGGCGGGCACATACGAGACGCAATAGACGCAGATCATCAGCGCCCATTGCATTTCGGCGATGCGGACAAGGTAGTTGCGGGTCTCACCGGACAGGGCAGAGACGATGGGTAGCAGCAGGAAGACGTAGACGGGAATAAACACCGCCGCCAATCCGTACCATTGGGTCCAGACCAGCCAGAACTGGAACGGCAGCACCACGAAAAAGGCGACGGCCAGCGAGTTATGATCGGCGCGGGTGGCGTTGGTCAGTGTCATGAACTCGCGCAGCGCCGCAAACGAGCATAATGCGAACAGGGCGACCACGCCCAACCGCCCCCCCAGAAAGGCCAGCGAAATCGCGATGGTCATGATCCACCACGCGCGGATTCTGGCGTTCAGGTTCTCAATCGCGGAGTTTTCGCCATCGGGCGAATAGCGCCATTGCAAAAGCCATCCCACCAGAGAGGCAAAGACCAGCACACCCCCGATTCCGGCGATGACCGTTAACAGATCCGAACGGGCGTGATCCATCAGGAGGCCTCCGATCTGGGTCGCAGGGCAAGCAGGGCATCGCGCGAACGCATTAGGAATTCGTCCTTTGTCTCATCGTCTTGGACCTTCATCGGTGCGCCGAACACCACTTCGCACATCAGCGGCACGGGAATGAAGGCGCCTTTGGGCAGGACGCGGTTCAGGTTCTCGATCCAGACCGGCACGAACTCGGTCTGGGGCCGCAGACGGGCAAGGTGAAATATCCCGCTTTTGAACGGAAGAAGCGTTGCGTCCGTCAGGTTGCGCGTGCCTTCGGGGAAGATGATCAGCGATGCGCCTTCGTCCAGCGCTTTGGCCATCAGATCGACCGGAGTTTCGGCGCTCTGGGCTCCGCTGCGTTCGATCAGCAATGCGTTGAACACGTCCGAGCCGATATAGCTGCGCAATTTCCCCTTGCGCCAGTAATCGGCCCCCGCGACAGGGCGCGTGACCTGCCGCTGGCGGGGCGGCAAGACCGACCAAATCAAGATAAAATCGCCATGGCTTGCGTGGTTGGAAAAATAGACGCGCTGCTTCAGTGGTTTAGGGTCGAAACCCAGCCACATGGGCCGGACGGCGGTAACGGCATGGGCAAAAAAGGTGATCGCCCGCCCGCAGGCAAATGCCATGATGCTCCGCGCCCGTTGTATCGCCATTTCCTTGCCATTCCCTTCGGGCCGTTTGCCCGCCATTGGTCTATGAAGTGGGCGGGGTTGGTCAATCCTTCGTGCGCAATTTTGTGCCATGTTGGTCGGCCAGTCGCCGCGAACGCTTGGATTGCAGGGCTTTTCCGGTGAGGATTGCCCCGCGATCCGGCCGCGGTCAGGAATTGGTCAATGTGTATCGGACTCGCGCCGGGTTGCCTCTATCGCCGCATTGCTGCAAAGCACCGCTCAGACCATTCGCAGCCAGTCCGGTCCGGACCAAGCCAGCAACAATACAGCCGCAACAACGGTAGGGCTTCTGACGACATGGAACCAATCATCACCCGCCACCGCTTCGAGATCCGTCGTCGCACACTGACGGTGCTGGAAAAGACCTATCTCACGCCGAAGATGATCCGCTTTGTCTTGACCAGCGACGATCTGGCGGATTTCGAAAGTCTCGGGCATGACGACCACGTCAAGCTGTTCCTTGACGTTGGTGGCGAGCAGCCCGAGATGCGGGACTATACTCCGCGTGCGTTCGACCGCGAGGCCCGCACCCTCACGCTGGATTTCGCCGTTCACGTCGCGGGTCCGGCCACGCAATGGGCTATCGACGCTGAAACCGGCGATACGCTGAACATCGGCGGGCCGCGCGGTTCGGCGGTCGTGGCACCTGTCTTTGACTGGTGGCTGCTGATCGGGGACGAAACCGCGCTTCCCGCCATGGGGCGCTGGGTCGAGAACATGGTTTCCGGCACCAAGGTCACCACGCTTGGACTGGTGACCGACGCGGCCGAGGAACAGGTCTGGGTTACGGACGCCGATCATCACGCGAAATGGCTGCACCGCGCCGATGCCGCCGATCCCTCGCCAGTGCTAGACGCGGTTGCTGCCCTTGATCTGCCGCTAGGCAAGGGGTTCGTCTGGATCGCAGCCGAGGCGAATGTCGCCCGCGCGACGCGTGACCACTTCCAAATGGCCCGCAATCATCCTCGCGAATGGATCAAGGCCGCTGGCTACTGGCTGAAAGGCAAAGCCGACGCCCATGAGAGCCTTGACTAGGAACGCCTGATTGATGAACCGGCGGGCGCGGCCAACTGCGCCCGATTAGGGGCGCTGACCCGTGTACGGTGGTGCTTTATAAATCCTTCACCAGTCGCAACGCGTCATAGATTGCCGCATGAGTGTTGCGGGCGGCTACTGCATCCCCGATGCGGTACAGGCTGAAACCGCCTTCGGGATTGGTCGCGACGGTCTGGACTTGTCCCGAGACCAGCGCCTGATAATCCACCTCTCCCAAATTCGTAGATTGGGGTTTCAGGTCGAAATACAGATCATCCAAAGGCCGCGTTCCGTGGTTGACCACAACCTGATCGACAAGCCGTTCGTGCGTCGCGGTCCCGTAATCGCTGCCCAGCGTCGCGCAAAGGCGGTTGCCGTGTCGGGCAACGCCGGTTAGCCGCCATGTGACAGTGAAGGTCGCATCGCGGCTTTGCAACGACCGCATATACGGCACAAGGTTCATGGCCATGACCTCGGGGGCGAAGCTGCGATCGGGGGTGACGATCTCGACCCGCGACCCGCTGGCCGAGATCACGTCGGCGGCCTGCAGTCCCGCATGATCGCCGGCATCGTCGAAAACCAGCACGTCCTTGCCCGGCTTGACGTCGCCCGCAAGGATGTCCCAGGCCGAGCAGACCAGATCGTTGCCCGCATCCAGCACCTCGGTATGCGGCAGTCCACCCGTGGCAATGATGACAATGTCGGGCTGAAGCGCCAGCACCGCGTCCGGCTCGGCATAGGTGTTGAAGCGGAAATCCACGCCGCGTTTCAGGCATTGCTCGTGCCGCCACTGGATGATCGAGAGCATCTCGCGCCGTCGCTCCTGTCGGGCGGTCAGGCGGATCTGGCCTCCGGGTTGGTCGGCTGCCTCAAGGACCGTGACCTTATGCCCCCGTTCGGTGGCAACTCGGGCCGCTTCGATTCCAGCCGGACCGGCGCCGACGATGACCACCCGCTTGCGTGTCGATGCGGGTTGGATCTGCTGTGGCATCGACAGTTCGCGCCCCGTCGCGGGGTTGTGCAGGCACAGCGCCATGCCGCCTTGGTAGATCCGGTCGAGGCAGTAATTCGCGCCGACGCAGGGCCGGATATCTTCCTCGCGGCGTTCGATGATTTTGCGCAGCAGGTGCGGGTCTGCCATATGCGCGCGGGTCATGCCGACCATATCCAGCTTGCCGCTGGCAATGGCGTGCCTCGCCGTCGCGACATCGGGGATTTTGGCCGCGTGAAACGTCGGCATCCGCGTCAGGGCGCGGATCTCGCCCGCGAAATCAAGATGCGGCGCGTTGCGCATCCCTTGGATCGGGATCAGGTCGGTCAGACCCGGATCGGTGTCGATGTGTCCGCGCACGACATTGAGGAAGTCGACCATGCCGCAGTCACGCAACATCCGGCTGACCTCGAATCCTTCGCTCTGTCCCATGCCGCCGGTCATGCATTCATCGCCCGTATAGCGCAGGCCGACGATGAAATCCGCGCCGCAACGCGCCCTGATCGCGCTGAGAACGTCGAAGGTGAAGCGCAAGCGGTTTTCAAGTGATCCGCCATAAGGAGCATCCAGATCGTTTGTGACCGGAGACCAGAATTGCTGTAGCAGGTGGCCGTACGCCTCAAGCTCGATCCCGTCCACACCTGCCGCCTGCATCCGTTCCGCCGCATCGGCAAAATCGGCGATGATGCGGGCGATATCCCAATCCTCGATGCGTTTCGGGAAAGCGCGGTGCGCCGCTTCGCGCTCGTGGCTTGGGGCGACGACCGGCAGCCAATCGGCCTTATCCCAGCGGGTCCGGCGGCCAAGATGCGTCAGCTGGATCATCACCGCCGCGCCGTGGCCGTGGCATTCATCGACCAGTTGGCGCATCCAGCCGACAACTTCGTCCTTCCATGCAAGGATATTGTTGAATGCCGGAGGGCTGTCGCGCGCCACGCTCGCCGAACCTGCCGTCATCGTCAGTGCGACACCCGCCTTGGCC
Source organism: Paracoccus aestuariivivens (assembly GCF_009711225.1). GTDB lineage: Bacteria > Pseudomonadota > Alphaproteobacteria > Rhodobacterales > Rhodobacteraceae > Paracoccus > Paracoccus aestuariivivens. The sequence continues at coordinate 44,214 of NZ_WMIE01000010.1, forward strand.
CGCTCGACATGATATGCCCGATACTGGTCCTTGGGCATGCCGTCTTCGGCATAGGCCGGCTCGTGGGCAGTGATCATGACGCGATTGCGCAACGTCAGATGCTTCAACTGGTAGGGTTGCAGAAGCGGGTCGCTGGACATCTTTGCCTCCTGTGCTGATCCGACGATTCCGGAAATGTTCATATGTGTCAAGTTTACATTCATAGGTGAACAATTTCTTGCCCTGCGGTGGTGACGACGCTAGGCTGGTGCAATGAAAACGAGCGATGAGCAGGATAGCGGTTGGCGCGGATCGCCCGAATTGTGGCTGGATGCGGCATATGAAATGCTGGTCGAAGGGGGGATAGATGCCGTCAAGATCCAGCCGCTGGCGAGCAGGCTTCGCCTGTCACGGACTTCCTTTTACTGGTTCTTCAAGGATCGCGATGCCCTGCTCGACGTGCTGGCGCGGATGTGGGTCCAGCGGACGACCGCGCCTCTGGTCGCCGCAACCCAAGCCTATGCCGCAACCCGATCCGAGGCGATGCTGAATGTACTTGCCTGCTTCCTGAGCGACGCGTTTGACTCGCGGCTGGAATTCGCGGTGCGCGGTTGGTCCCTGCGCGATGCAGCGATGCGAGAGCGGTTGCAGGTGGCCGATGCCGAGCGGCTAATGGCGCTGGCACAATTGCTGGTACACTGGGGCCATGATCCGGACGAGGCCGATGTGCGGGCGCGGACGATCTATCTGGTGCAGATCGGTTATATCTCGATGCAGACTCGGGAAAGTCTACAAACGCGGCTTGAGCGGATACCGAATTACGTCGAAATCTATACCGGAACGCGCCCGACCGAGGCCGAACTGGCCCGGTTTCGCGCAGGATTGGAGGGGTTGGCATGAAGATCGGAATTATCGGCGGGACCGGCTGGATAGGATCGGCGCTTGGTTGCGCGCTGATCGAGACCGAAATTTTGTCCGCCTCAGATTTGACGATCCTGAACCGCAGCGGTCCGCGTCCGGATTATTTTGGCCATGACGTCTACTGGGCAAAAGATTGTGGCGATCTGGTTGACAGATCCGAAATTGTCATCGTTTCGGTCAGGCCGCAGGACTGGGCCGATTTGGGGCTTGATCCAAAGGATCGCTTGGTCATCTCGGTCATGGCCGGAGTTCCGATTTCCGCAATCACACCAAGGACGATACGCGCGATCCCGAATGCCGCTGCCGAAATCCGCAAGTCCTACTCTCCATGGGTCGCAGGGCCGGATGTGACCCGTCAGGATCGGCAAACGGTCGGTCGGATCCTTGGGGCCATCGGGAATGCTGACGAATTGACCGACGAGGCCCAGCTTGACCTGATGACTGCACTTCCCGGTGCCGGTCCGGCCTATCCCGCATTGTTGGCGGTCGCGATGATCCGTTTTCTCGAGGACCGTGATGTGCCGAAACCGGTTGCCGAACGCGCGACCCAGGCGGTGATCTGCGAGGCCGCGCAACTACTGTCGGGACGGATGCCGGAGGTCGGCGATATCGTTCAGGCCTATTTGGACTATAATGGCACAACCGCCGCAGGTTTGCGGGAAGCCGAGCGCGCGGGCTTCTCGCGCGCCATCACGGCGGGGCTGAAGGCGGCGACCGAACGGGCCCGCAGTATCGGCACTTGAAACAGGCGCGCTTTGCGGGTGCCTCACCCCGGATAGGTTGGGAACAGTTTCAGCGCGATGGCGCGTTCGGTGATGGTCTTGATAAAGGACTGCACTTTCGGATTGGTGCGCCGCTCGGGTAGGACATAGATCCCCATCACTGCCTTGCGGTCGTCGGCGCTCGGACGGATCTCGATCTGGTGCAACCCCTGACCGGCGAAATAGTCACGCAAAACGGTGCTGTGGATCAGGACCGCGTCAGTCGCCGTGACGAATTCGAGACATGCTTCCAGTGAGTTCGACGTGAACGCATGTCCCAAACGGCTGGCATCGTAACCCTGTCCGCCCGAGACCAGCCGCTTCTGCCGGACATCGACCGGATAGGCCATCGAGGTCGGATAGGCCCGCACCTCGTCCAGATCGCGGATTTCGCCCAACAATGGATGGCCCGGACGGACGAAGTAGCCGTCGGTGGCCGTGCCAAGCGGAATGAAATCGACCTCTAGCCCTTCCTTGAGGCGGTCAATCCGGTGGCCGATGAACAGCGATGTGTCTCCGGCCAGAAGCTGGTCCATACAACGCATCATGTTGCCTATGCTGACATTGATCGGCGCGGCGGGATGGGCCCTGAAGTGCTCGATCACGTAATCCTTAAGCAGCAGAATCCATGTCGAATAGCCGGTGCCGACGCTGATGCCCTCGTCCAGTTCCGCCTTTTGGCGGGCAATGGTCGCCAATGCGTTCGAATGCAGGCGTTCGATAAATACGGCGCTGCTGTAAAGCGTCTCGCCATAGGGGGTCAGTTGCACCCCGCGCGACGAGCGATGGAACAAATCAACCCCAAGGGATTGCTCGAGCCGTTTCAGATTGTAGCTGAGCGCGGGTTGCGAGACATGCAGGACTTCTGCCGCCGCCATCAAGGAGCCTGCCTCGGCCACGGCCACGAATTGCTCAAGTGCCTTGTCCATCGCAACGATCCTTTCCATAAGTAAATTCGATAGAATGGGCAAAATATTGTAGTTGTCCATATGCATCTTGCTGGCTAATCATTCCGAAACGTGAATGGCGGATGGCCATCAGCGCTGCTGGCGTGGGGGCGCCGGTAAACGGAGGATGCAGATACGTCTTGCCCGTCAATGTTCACGAGGCATCCCGCGTATCGTTTTGGGAGGACGAACATGAACACGACCCTGATTGGTCGGCGCCGTTTCCTTGGCGCCGGGTTGGCTGCGGCCAGCCTGCCGCTTATCGCAGGCCCAGCATTTGCCCAAGCGACCAATAACATCCGGATGATCTGGTGGGGTGGCGATGAGCGCGCCCGCCGTACCAATGCGGCGATCGACCTGTTCAAGGCGGCAAATTCCGGCATCGCGATCGACGCCGAATTCATGGGCTGGGATGATTATTGGGCGCGACTGGCAACGCAGGTTGCCGGAGGCAATGCCCCCGATTTCATCCAGATGGATTACCGCTATATGTTCGAATACGCCCGTCGCGGCGCGATCCGGCCCTTGGACGAGTTCCTTGGCAAGGAATTGAACATCGCCGATTTCGGGCAGGTCAATCTGGACAGCTGTTCGGTGGATGGCAAGCTTTACGGCGGCAACGTCGGGGTCAACGCGTTCTCGGTCGTCTTTGACGGCATGGCATGGGAAGAAGCGGGGGTCGAGCCACCGGCATTCGGTACGACATGGGACGAGTTCACCGCAAAATGCGATGCATTCACTGCGGCGAACAAACGTCCCCGTGTCAACGCGACCGCGGATGGAAGCTGTCAGGAAGGCCTGTTCGAGGTCTGGCTGCGCACGCAAGGCAAGGCGCTTTACAATCCCGATGGAACGCTGGGTTATGACGCTGCGGATGCCGGACGCTGGTTTGCCTATTGGACCGAAATGCGCAAATCGAAAGCTTGCGTCTCGGCGGATGTGCAGGCGCTGTACAAGAACTCGCCCGAGACGTCGCCGATCGTCGGCGGGCGTTCGGCAACCGACTTCGCCCATTCCAACCAGTTCGAATCCTATCAGAAACTGATCGCCGCCGATCTGTCCGTGGTTGGTGCGCCGGTGTTGGAAGGTGGCAAGCCCGGCCAGTACCTGAAGCCGTCGCAGATGTTCTCGATCTCGTCGAGTTCGAAAAATCCCGCCCAGACCGCGCAGCTGATCAACTTCCTGATCCGCGAACCGGCTGGTGCGAAGCTGCTGGGTCTGGATCGCGGCGTTCCGGCATCTGCCGAGATCCGCGAGGCGTTGATGCCCGATCTGACCGATACCAGCCGCAAGGTGGTCGAGCTGATCTCGAACCTGACCCCCCATATCGGGCCGCTGCCGCCGTCGCCGCCCAAAGGCGCGGGCGAGATCAACGCGGTCCAGATCCGTATCAGTCAAGAAGTCGGCTTCGAGGCCGTCTCGCCCGAGCAGGGCGGCGCCAATATGGTGGATGAGGCCAACGCTATCCTGAAGCGGGGTTAAGGGATGGCGGCCTACGACACCATGTCCAAACCAGACACCCGCAAGCAGGGTGCGGCTGGCGGCTGGCTGGCGGGGGCGATCCGGCGCAACGGGGCGGGCTATCTGTTCCTTGCGCCTTGGCTCATCGGCTTTTTCTGCCTGACGCTGGGTCCGGCTCTGGCCTCGCTTTACCTGTCCTTCACCAATTTCGATCTGCTGTCCGCGCCCGAGTTCATCGGGGCGCAGAACTATGTCCGCATGGTCACGGCGGACCCGAGGTTCATTGCCTCGATCCGCGTGACGCTGGTTTATGTGGCGTTGTCGGTGCCCTTGAAGCTGGCCTTCGCGCTGGCGGTGGCAATGGTGCTGAATCGCGGGATGCGCGGATTGCCGTTCTATCGCGCGATCTTCTACCTGCCCTCGCTTCTGGGTACGTCGGTCGCCATTGCGGTTCTTTGGCGGCAGCTTTTCGCGGCGGATGGTCTGGTCAACAGTCTGCTCGCCCAGATCGGCATCGAGGGGCCAAGCTGGATCTCGAATCCGAACTACTCGCTTTACACGCTGGTGGTGCTGTCGGTCTGGCAGTTCGGCTCGCCCATGATCATCTTTCTGGCGGGGCTGCGGCAGATCCCGACCGACATGTACGAGGCCGCCAGTCTGGACGGCGCATCGCCGACGCGGCAATTCCTGCGCATCACCCTGCCACTGCTGTCTCCGGTGATCTTCTTCAACTTCGTGATCCAGACCATCGAGGCGTTCAAGGCCTTCACCCCCGCATTTGTTATCTCGGGCGGGTCCGGCGGGCCGATCAACTCGACGTTGTTCTACACGCTCTATCTGTATCAAGAGGCATTCAGCTACTTCCGCATGGGTTACGCCTCGGCGCTGGCATGGGTGCTGGTTGTGATCATCGCGATCTTTACCGCCTTCTCTTTCCTGACGACGAAATACTGGGTGCATTACGATGACTGACACCGTGCACGATATGCCGGGTCGGCGCTCGGCCTATCCCCGGCTGACCGGAGGATTGCGCCATGCCGTCCTGATCGCGATCTCGTTCGTGATGGTCTATCCGATCCTGTGGATGGTTTCGGGCTCTTTGCGCCCCGCGTCGGAGTTGTTTGGGGGCGATGCGGGCCTGATCCCTTCGCAGGTGACGGTGCAGGCCTATCGCGACGGCTGGTTCGGCTTGCAGGTCAATTTCGGGCGCTTCTTCGTCAACTCGTTGATCATCTCGGTGCTGGCGACGGTCGGCAATGTCATCGCGGCGTCTCTGGTCGCCTTTGCCTTTGCGCGGCTGCGTTTCTATGGCCAGAAGTTCTGGTTCGCGCTGATGCTGGGCACGCTGATGCTGCCCTATCACGTCACGCTGATCCCGCAATATGTGCTGTTTCGCGAGTTGGGCTGGGTGAACACCTGGTGGCCGCTGATCCTGCCGAAATATTTCGCCGTGGATGCGTTCTTCATCTTCCTGATGGTGCAGTTCTTCCGCGCGATCCCGCGCGAGCTTGACGAGGCTGCCCGTATGGACGGCTGTAGCGCGTGGCGGATCTATCGCAAGATCATCCTGCCGCTCTCGATGCCGGTGCTGGCCACCGCTGCGATCTTCTCGTTCATCTGGACATGGGAGGATTTCTTCGGCCCGCTGATCTATATCAGCGAGATGAGCCAATACACCGTCCAACTGGGTCTGCGCTCGTTCATCGACTCAAGCGGAACGTCCAGCTGGAACGCTCTTTTCGCGATGTCCGTGCTGTCACTGGTCCCGATCTTCCTGATCTTCCTTTTCTTCCAACGGCTGCTCATCGAGGGCATCGCCACCACCGGCATGAAACGCTGATGCTCTTTGGCCGGTCCGGACCCTCCCCGTCGTTTCGGGGCATGATCCGGACGGCCCAGAAAACCGGAAATGCGAATGGCAACCACTATTGAACTGAACAAGGTCGAAAAGCGCTATGGCGCGCACGACGTGATCCGGGGCATTGACCTGCAGATCAAACCGGGGGCTTTCACGGTCTTCGTCGGTCCGTCGGGCTGCGGAAAGTCCACGCTTCTGCGGATGATTGCCGGACTCGAGACGATTTCGGGTGGTGATCTGGTGATCGACGGTACGCGGGTCAACGACGTCGCCGCCTCGAAGCGCGGGATCGCGATGGTGTTCCAGTCCTATGCGCTTTACCCGCATATGAGCGTCTACAAGAACCTCGCCTTCGGTCTGGAAACGGCAGGCTACAAGCGGGATGAAATCGACCGACGCGTTCGGGCTGCCGCCGAAACATTGCAGATCAGCGACTACCTGCCACGCAAACCCAAGGCGCTATCGGGCGGCCAACGCCAGCGGGTTGCCATCGGACGTTCGATCGTGCGCGATCCCAAGATCTTCCTGTTCGACGAGCCGCTGTCCAACCTCGATGCCGAATTGCGGGTCCAGATGCGGGTCGAGATCACCAAGCTGCATGAGCGGCTGGGCAATACGATGATCTATGTGACCCACGATCAGGTCGAGGCGATGACGATGGCCGATCAGATCGTGGTCCTGCGCGCCGGTCAGGTCATGCAGGCCGGTTCTCCGCTTGAGCTTTACAATTCGCCGGCTAACCAGTTCGTCGCGGGCTTTATCGGCTCGCCCAAGATGAACTTCGTGCCGGTCCGGATCGGCGACGCGACCGGTATCAGCCTGAACGGCCAACGGCTTGACGCTACCCGCCCGCTGGCTGGTGCCATTGGCGATCCCCTGACACTTGGCATCCGCCCCGAGCATATCTCGATCAACGAAGGGGCTGGCCAATCGCTGGGCGAGGCCCATGTCGAACTGGTCGAACATCTTGGCGGCAGCACTGTCCTGCATGCGCGTCCGGCCTTCGGATCAGAGACGCTGACAGTCGTTCTGCCCGGTCAACAACCCTGCCGCAACGGCGACAAAGTCCCCCTTTGGATCGACCCCGCGCGTTGCCACTTCTTCACCCCCGATGGTCAGGCGCTGCGCGGCTAGTTTCGCGCGCTCCGATCCACTGCACCAACCGAAATCCCCGAAACCGGCAAGGTCTCGGCCAGACCAGCATGTCCCGTCGAAAATCAATGTCGCGCGGGCAAGATAACAGGAGAATGAGATGCGCAAGAAATACGCGCTTGTCGGGACCGGCTCCCGCGCCCGGATGTTCTACGAGGCCATCGCCAAGAATTACCGTGACAACGCCGAACTGGTGGCCCTGTGCGATACCAACCAGACGCGGATGGACTATACGAACAAGGTGCTGGAAGACGAATTCCACCTGTCCCGCCTGCCCACCTACAAGGCCGAGGATTTCGGCAAGATGCTGGACGACACCGGCGCCGAGGTCGTGATCGTGACCTCGATCGACCGCACCCATCACCTGTATATCATTGCTGCGCTTGAAGCGGGACGCGACGTCATCACCGAAAAGCCGATGACCACGGATACGGTGAAATGCCAGCAGATCATTGACGCTGTGAAGCGAACGGGGCGCTCGGTCCGGGTGACTTTCAACTACCGCTATGCGCCGCATAATTCGGCGGTTCGCGAGTTGATTTCCTCGGGCGCGATTGGCGAAGTTTTCTCGGTCCATTTCGAATGGCTGCTGGATACCAAGCACGGGGCGGATTATTTTCGGCGCTGGCATCGCGATAAGCGCAACAGCGGTGGCTTGATGGTCCATAAATCGACCCATCATTTCGATCTGGTGAACTTCTGGCTGGAAAGCCAACCCGAAACCGTCTTCGGCATGGGCGACCTGCGCTTCTACGGTCGCGCCAACGCCGAGGAGCGCGGCTTGTTCACGCCCTACACCCGCACCACGGGTGTTGCCGCGGCCAAAGACGATCCTTTCGCGATAGATCTGACCGCAAGCCCCGTGCAGAAAGCCCTTTATTGGGATGCCGAGCACGAGGATGGCTATCAGCGCGACCAGAACGTCTTCGGCGACGGTATCAGCATCGAAGACACGATGCAGGTCATGGTGCGCTACAAGAACCGCTCGGTCATGACCTATTCGCTGAATTCCTATGCCCCGTGGGAAGGCTTCAATGTCAGCTTCAACGGCTCGGGCGGGCGGATCGAACTGATGGTGCGCGAGACCTCTTATATCAATGGCGGGGGTGCCAAGGAACAAGAGGGCGCGGCCGAAGGCATCCAGCTTTATCACTTCCCGCTACATGGCACGCCGCGCGTCGTTCCGGTAGTAATGGGCGAGGGCGGACATGGCGGCGGTGACAACCGCATGTTGGCCGACATCTTCGGAAACTCGAATTCGGGCGGAGCCTATGCGGCGGGATATCGCGACGGCGCGATGTCGATCCTGACCGGCATCGCCGCGAACCGCTCGTTCCAGACCGGATTGCCGGTTCAGGTCTCGGATCTGGTTGATTTGTAAGGCCGGATAGTGGCGACGCCGTTCCTGGGGAGTGGCGTCGCTTGCGCGAAGGTTCGCTATTGACCCCGCACTGCTTGCTGCAATCAGTTTCGGCGATGGGCTAGAGACGGGCGTAAATCTATACTAGGTCCAGCGCTTCGGCAGCAAGTGAAGCACCATGATCCTATTCGAGCACGGACCGGACGGTCGTCCGGCGATCTTCCAAAACCCGCAGTCGGTCATTGTAGCCCGCAATCCGGACGAGGTTCTGTCGGCGCTTGGCCGGATCGAGGCCGCACGCCGGCGGGGATTATGGGTTGCGGGATGGATGGCTTACGAGGCGGGACTGGCGATGGAGCCTCGGCTCAAGCCTTTAGTCCGTCCGACCGATGATCCGCTTCTGGTTTTCGGTGTGTTTGACGGACCCGCTAAGCCCGAGCCTTACGACGTTGAGGATGTCCGGCTTGCCCCGCTCGTCCCAAGGATCAGCGAGGCGGATTATCGCGCTGCCTTTGATCGTGCGCAGGATTATATCGCAGCGGGTGATTGCTATCAGATCAACCTGACCTTTCCGGTTGATACCACGATTCTGACCGGAACGCCGCGCGACCTTTGGGCGGCGCTGACGAAACTGCAGCCCGTCGAATACGGCGCTTTTGCGGATATGGGAGTCGGTCCGGTGATCGTCTCGCGCTCGCCCGAGTTGTTCTTTTCACTCTCGGCGGATGGCCGGATCGAGGCCCGACCGATGAAAGGCACTGCCCCTCGTCACGCCGATCCGGTGCAAGATGTGGCCGCGGCGGCGGAACTGGCAGGTTCCGAAAAGAACCGCGCCGAGAACCTGATGATTGTCGATCTGCTGCGCAACGATATTGCACGGCATGCGCGTGTAGGCTCGGTCCGCGTCCCTGAACTGTTCACGGTGGAAAGCTATGCCACCGTGCATCAGATGACGTCGCGCATCACGGCCGAACTTGCCGATCCGGCAGATTTGGCCAAGCTGATGCAGGCGTTGTTTCCCTGTGGCTCGATCACCGGCGCGCCGAAAATTCGTGCGATGCAAATTATCCACGAATTAGAGCCATTTGCGCGTGGTATTTATTGTGGAACCTTGGGATGGATGGCCCCCGACGCGACGGCTGCCTTTTCGGTCGCCATCCGAACTTTGGCGATTCACGGTAATAACGTCACGTTGAACGTCGGAGGCGGCATCGTCAGCGATTCGACTGCCGAAAACGAATGGGAGGAAGCCCTGTGGAAAGCCCGCTACGTGACGCCGCTGACGGTGCCGACCTTGCCCTGATCGAAACGGCGCGTTGGGACGGCAGCGCCTGCCCGCTGCTGGACCTGCATCTGGCGCGCTTGCAAGCGGGCATACGGGCATTGGGCTGGCGGTTCGACGGCAGCTTCGCCGCCGCCTTCATCGGCCCGCAGGATCGTCCTGCCCGGCTGAGAGTCTTGGTCCGGCAAAACGGGATTGTGCCGACCGAAACATCCGATCTGCCGCCTGCGATCCCAATCTGGCGGGTCGGGATTGCCGAACAGCGTCTGGATTCTGCCGATCCGTGGTTGCGTATCAAATCCACGCGCCGCGCAACCTACGATCAGGCACGTCGAACTCTGTCGACCGGATTGCATGAGGTCATTTTGCTGAACGAGCGCCATGAGGTTTGTGACGGCTCGATTTCGACCGTGTTCTTCGATCGCGGCGAGGGATTGCGCACTCCGCCGCTGACATCAGGGCTATTGCCGGGCGTGTTGCGCGCAAAGTTGATGAGTGAAGGTGTGCCCGAGGAAGTCTTGCTGGCCCAGGACTTGCCCAAGGTGCGGTTGTGGGTCGGCAACGCGCTTCGCGGCCTGCACGAGGCCATTCTGGTACGTTGAACGGCTGGCGTCTGGGCGTCCTGGTGTGCTTGCTATTCGGCCAGTTCTGGTCGGAGGTCGCCTACCAATAGCCCAGAACTTTCCACCATAGCCCGCCAAGGATGGCGAAGATCAGCAACTCTCCGACGCACATCGCGAAGCCGACGCCCCACCATCGGCCCAACGTGACGTAGCCGCTGCCGAAGATGATGGGCGAGGTTCCGGTGGCGTAATGGGTCAGTGTCATCATGATGGCCGAGCCGGAGGCCATCATCAGGATGAACAGGCCATGATAATCGACTGGCACCAGCTGGACTCCGACCGTCAGGAAAGCCAGCATCATGGCCGAGATATGCGCGGTCGTGCTGGCGAAGAAATAGTGCGAGAACACAAAGACCAGCACCAGAAGCGTACCTGCCGCCTGCCAGCCCATACCCGAATTGACGATGGAATCGCGAAGCAGATCCGAGAACCATCCGATGACGCCGACCTTGTTCAACTGTTCGGCCATCATCACCAGCGCTCCGAACCAGATCAGGGTGTCCCATGCGCTTTTCTCGGACAGGACATCGTCCCAACTGATCGTCCCGGTGATCACCAGCGCGAACAGACCGATAAAAGCGGTCACGGTCGGGTCGATGCGGTAGGCCAAGCCGAGGATCATCGCGGGCACGTTGGCCCACAGGAACAGGAGCATGGCGAACACGCCGATCATGACCCACTCACCGCCCTTGAGAGGGCCCATGCGGTTCAGTTCGGATTGGGCAAACTCGACGGCCTCGGGTGTGCGCTTCAGTTCGGGCGGCGAAAGAACCGACAGCGCCAAGGGCATCAGCAACAGGCACACGATTCCGGGCACGAACATCGCCAGTGCCCAAGCGGTCCATGTCAGGTGCAAACTGCCCCCCGTCGCCTGCGAGATGTAATCGACCACCAGCGGGTTCGGAGCGGTCGCCGTGATGAACATGGCTGAAGTGATCGGATTGGAATGCATGTTCACCAGCGCGAGATACGTTCCGATCTTGCCTTGTGTGCCCTTTTCTGGGTCGGAATCGAAGGCCGAGGCGATTGATTTCATGACCGGATGGACGATGCCTCCGCCTCGGGCGGTGTTGCTGGGGGTAAAGGGGGCAAGGACCAGTTCGCAGACCGCCAGCCCGTATCCGATACCAATCGTTCGCCTCCCCAGCATCGCGATGAAGATCAAACCGATACGGCTGCCCAGGCCGGTCTTTTTCAACCCGCGCGAGATCAGGATCGCCACCACGATCAGCCAGATCAACGGGTTCGACAGGCTCGCTAATGCGTCCGAGATCGCTCCGTGCGAGCTGTCCGAGGTCACCTGCGACACGGCCACAAGAACGATCGCCATCAGCGCCATGACGCCGATCGGCATGACCTTGAGGATGATCGCAAGGATCGTGGTCATGAAAATCGCGACCAGTCCCCAGCCGTCTTCGGTCAGTCCTTCCGGACGTGGAAGCAGCAGCAGAACGAACAGGAAGGCGGTGGTGATTGCTGCGGGGATCAGACGAAACGGGATCGCTGTTCGGAAGTAGCGGATAATGGATTGGAAAATGGCGAACATTCTTAACTCGGCCTCCGGAAGACAAGTTCAGAAAAGTTGCCGCCAACTTGTCAGGTTGGCGTATCAGGACATATCGGTTTTTACGGTACGATCGAATTTTGCTGCCAAGACATGGCATTTAGGCCGCAAGCAGCCGGTTGAGCCGTTTTCGGCGTCAAAGCCGGATTCTAGCTGAAGCCCAATGCCGCCGACGCAGCGTGGCTGGCATCCAGCAGCAGCCGCACATATTCGGGTTTCCGGCTTTCATCGAAGCGCACAAGGGGAAAGGCGATGCTGATCGCGGCGACGGATTTTCCGGTATGATCCAGAACCGGCGCGGCCATGCAGCGGACACCTGCCTCGCTTTCCTCGAGTTCTTCGGCATAACCCAAAGCGCGGGCCTGACGAAGTTGGGCGAGCAGGTCTTCGGGATCGGTGATCGTCCGCGGGGCAAGCTTGCGCAGGTCCATTTTCTGCAGGCGTTCGCGGATTTCGTCCTCATCCCGAAAGGCCAGAAGCGCCTTGCCAAGCGAGGTCGAGTGCAGCGGGTTTCGTTTACCCAGAGTGGATTGCATCGACAGATTATAGGCCGAATCGTATTTGTGGATATAGGCGACGCGTTGGTCGAAATCGTCCATGACGCCAAGATTGATCGACTCGCCTGTGGCGCGGGACAGCTTGCCCATCTCGCGGTCGGCGGCGCGAAGCAGGTCTTCCTGACCGCGGAGGGTACGGGCCCCCAGTGCGAATAATTTGAGGGTCAGCCCGTATTTCTCGGTCTCGGGCTCCTGCTCGACATAGCCAAGATCGACCATCGTCTGCAAAAGCCGGTGGGCGGTTGTCTTGGAGGTCATCGCTTTCTGGGCGATGTCCGCAAGGCTTGCCCGCCGCTCGGCGGCAAGGGATTCCAATACGGAAAACACCTTCAGCACGGCGGCGGCGTTCTCGGTCTTTTGCGGGATGTTGGGCATGACGACCGTTCAATAAAATAAGGAACTACATTCTGAAATTATGCTGATGACCTGTCAAGCGGGTCTGGATATTTATGAAAATAACGTAATAATAATATATTATGGTAATTTTGATCATTCGTAACTACCCCATTGATTTTCGGAACGGACTATGTTTCCTTGATTTCCGAAACGCCGTTCCGAAAATTTGAACGGTTGGGAGGAGATCGCCATGCACCCGCTTCTGCGGCAGAAAGACCGCTTCATCGCCCGTGACGAAGTGACCGGCCTTATCGACCGTCTGGCCGACAACCTGATCAACATCACCGACGAGACCGGCGAGTTCCTGCTGCGCCTTGAAGACGGGCGCGTCATCGACACCAAAGGCTGGGCCGGTTGGGAATGGACCCACGGCATCGGTCTGTACGGGTTGCTGAAATACTGGCAACTGACCGGAAGCGACAAGGCCATGTCGATCATCCGCGATTGGTTCGATGCGCGTCTGCGCGAGGGGACGCCGACCAAGAATATCAATACCGTCGCGCCGTTCCTGACGCTTGCCTGCTTGTACGAGCGCGACCGCAACCCGCAATGGGAGCCCTATCTTGATGCATGGGCCGAATGGGTCATGCACGAGATGCCGCGCACCCGCGAAGGCGGCTTGCAGCATATCGTTTACAACAGCGTGAACGATCAGCAGCTTTGGGACGACACGCTGATGATGAGCGTGATGCCTTTGGCCAAGATCGGGGTTGTGCTGAACCGCCCGCATTATGTCGAGGAAGCCAAGTACCAGTTCCTGCTGCATGCGCAGTATCTGGCCGATACGACGACGGGCCTGTGGTACCACGGCTGGACCTTCGACGGGGACCACAACTTTGCCAAGGCGCTTTGGGCGCGCGGCAATAGCTGGATCACCATCGCGATCCCGGAATTCATCGAGTTGTTGGATCTGCCGGAAACCGATCCGGTCCGTCGGCATCTGCAATCGCTTCTGAACCGTCAGGCGGCGACCCTGCGCGACACGCAGGACGAAAGCGGGCTATGGCATACGCTGATTGACGATCCGTCAAGCTATCTGGAAAGCTCGGCCGCGGCCGGTTTTGCCTATGGTCTGCTGAAAGGCGTGCGCAAGCGCTACCTTCCGGCCGAGTTCGGCCCTGTGGCCGAGCGTGCTATTCGCGGCGTGATCGAAAATATCAGTCCCGAGGGCGAGTTACAGAACGTCTCGTTCGGCACGGCCATGGGCAGCGATCTGGACTACTACCGGCAGATCAAGCGTACCTCGATGCCTTACGGGCAGGCGATGGCGATGTTCGCGCTGGCCGAATATCTGCGGAGCTACATCTAGCCCGCGCAATGTCTTCTGGGGAGGTAAAGACATGAATGCACGAATGATCCTTGGCGGCGTCGCCGCAATCGCCTTGATGGCGGGCGCAGCGCATGCCGAGACCCTGCGTTTCGGCTATGCGCAAAACGCCACGCCCACCGTCGAGGCGATGCAGAAATTCGCCGAACTGGTCAGCGCCAAGACCAATGGCGATGTCACCGTCCAGTTTTTCCCGGACGGCCAGCTTGGCGGTGAACGCGAGATGGTCGAGATGGTGCAGGGCGGAGCCTTGGACATGACCAAGGTTTCGGGCGGGCTGCTGGAAAGTTTCGCGCCGATCTACGGCACGTTCACGCTGCCCTATCTGTTCGACGATCAGGTCCATTTCTACAAGGCGATGGACAATGCCGAGATCATGGGTCCGGTCTATGCCTCGACTAGCGACAAGAAGTTCGTTGGCCTGACCTATTTCAACTCGGGTGCGCGGAATTTCTACACCGTCAAGGCTCCGATCGAAAAGGTCGAGGATCTGAAGGGTCTGAAAATCCGCGTTCTGCAAAGTCCGACCGCGATCCGTACCGTCGAACTGCTGGGCGCTACACCGGTGGCGATGGGGCAGGCCGAGGTCTATACCTCGCTGCAACAGGGCGTGCTGGACGGGGCCGAGAACAACGAGTTCGCGCTGACCATCGCCCGTCACGCCGAGGTCGCCAAGCATTACAGCTATGACGGCCACACGCGCATTCCGGATATCCTGCTGATCGGGACCGCGACGCTGGACCGCCTGACCGATGAACAGCGCGCCGCGGTTCAGGAAGCTGCCAAAGAAGCGACCGAATTCCACAAAGGCGTGTGGGATATCTCGGTCGAGGATGCCCGCAAGCAATCCGCCGACCAGTTCGCCGTTCAGTTCCACCAGCCCGATATCGCGCCGTTCCGAGCTGCCGTCGCTCCGATCTATGACGAGCAGTCGCCCGAGGCCAAGGCTCTGGTCACGGCGATCCAGGGGGCCAAGTGATGCAATCATTGCGTCGCGGGCTGGACCTAGTGCTGGGTTTCGTCTGTTGCAGCCTTCTTGCCGGGCTGGTTCTTGTTCTGGCCTGGCAGGTCTTCAGCCGCTACGCAATGAACGCTCCCTCGTCCTATTCCGAGGAAGTCCTGCGCTACGGCGTGATCTGGATGTCGCTTCTGGGCGCGGCCTATGCCACAGGCAAAGGTAGCCATATGAGCGTCGATCTGTTGCGTGACCGCCTGTCCCTTCGGGGCAGGCTGCGGCTTGACGGGCTGATCTCGGTGGCGTTCGTGCTGTTTGCGGGTATCGTCCTTATCTGGGGCGGTATGCGCGGCGTGTCGATCGCCCATGCCCAGACCAGCGCCGTCATGCGTATTCCGATGAGCTGGGTCTATCTGTCGCTGCCGGTTTCCGGAGCCCTGATGGTTCTTTACAGCCTGCTGAACCTCGCCGACCTGAGCCAAGGCAGATCGCATCATGCCGATCTGGAGGCGCAGGCCGAGAAGATGGGAGAATAACCTATGGCCGGTCCTGCCAGCCTTATCCTGATTTCCGTCTTCGGCGTTCTGACCCTGCTGGGTATTCCGCTGGCGATTGCCATCACCGCCGCCGCACTGGCCGCCGTCATGCTGGTTGTGCCGCTGGACATGGCGCTGTTCACCTCGGCGCAAAAGATGCTGGCCAGCCTCGACAGCTTTTCGCTGCTTGCCGTGCCGTTTTTCATCCTGTCCGGGGTGATCATGAACTCGGGCGGGATTGCGGTCCGGTTGGTCGATTTCGCCAAACTGATCGCGGGGCGCATCCCCGGATCGCTGGCGCAGACCAATATCGCGGGCAACATGCTGTTCGGCTCGATCTCGGGCTCGGCCATCGCCGCCTCGACCTCGATCGGGGGCGTCATGGTCCCGATGCAGAAGCGCGAAGGCTATGATCCGGGCTTTGCCGCTGCCGTGAACATCGCCTCGGCCCCGACGGGGATGCTGATCCCGCCATCGACCGCGTTCATCATCTACTCGCTGATTTCCGGCGGCGCCTCGATCGCGGCGCTGTTTCTGGGCGGAGCCGTTGCCGGTGTCGTCTGGGGCGTATCCATGATGATACTTACCGGTTTCATCGCGAAGAAACGCGGCTGGCCCGTCGCCCCTCGGATCGGCCTGTCCGAAGCGATCCAAGTGGTCATCCGCGCCATCCCCAGCCTGATGCTGATCGTCTTTATTCTTGGCGGCATCATGATGGGCGTGGTCACGGCGGTCGAGGCGTCCGGCATCGCGGTGATCTACACCATGCTTCTGGCCTTCGTGATCCACCGCACCATGCCAATCAACGCCCTGCCGCGCTTCCTGATGGAGACGGTCCATATGACCGGAACCATCATGCTGTTGCTGGCGGCATCGGCGGCCCTGAGCTTCGCGATGGCCTTTACCGGCATTCCCGCCGCTGTCACCAGCCTGATCCTGTCGATCTCGGATGACCCGATCATGGTCATGCTGATCGTCAATATCCTGCTGCTGGTGGTTGGCTGCTTCATGGATATGGGGCCAGCGATCCTGATCTTTACCCCGATCCTGCTGCCGATTGCGCAAAAGGTCGGCTACGATCCGGTGCATTTCGGGATCATCATGATCTTCAACCTTGCCATCGGCACGATCACGCCTCCGGTCGGGACGGGGTTGTTCGTCGGCGCAGGTGTGGCGCGGGTCAGAGTGGAAACGGCCGTCAAGGCGCTGGGGCCGTTCTATCTGCTGTTGTTCGCGATCCTGATGCTTGTGACCTATTGGCCCGGTCTGACGATGTGGCTGCCCCGGTATTTCGGTCTGTGAACCAGATGCCCGAACCCCGTCAAGGGTTCGGGCGTTGCAATCTGTCGTCAAGCACCGAAGTTGCAATGGCCCACATCAGAGAACGGTCAGTGCCTTGCGCCGCAGCTTGCCGAAGCCGTCGCGTGGCAGGGCTTCGACAAAACGCCACTCCTTCGGAATCTCCTCGGGACTAAGGTGCTGGCGAGCGAAGGCGACCAGTTCGGTCTCGGCCAGACTTGTCCCGTCGCGGGGAACCACCGCTGCCGTGACCCGTTGGCCCCACTCGCGGTCATCGACGCCAAATACTGCCACATCCGTCAGTTGCGGGTGACGCAGTAAGGACGCCTCGATGGCTTCGGGGTGCAATTTGACGCCACCGCTGTTGATCACGTCATCGCAGCGCCCCGCCAGATACAGGTAGCCGTCCGCATCCAGCCAGCCGAAGTCCCCGATGCTTTGATAGCCGTCGGCATCGCGTCTCGGGGTCGGAGCATCGGGGCCGGTGTAATCGCTACGGCCCTGTGGATCGTCCGGACGCATGAAGATCTCGCCAGGGGTGCCTGTGGGCAGCAAACGGCCCTCGGGCGAGTAGATCCGGATATCTGTTTCGAAGCCTTGCCCGACCGTGCCTCGACGCTGCAACCATTCCGCGCCGCCGATGACCGTCTGGCCGGTATTCTCGCCCGAGCCATACATTTCCGAAACGCGGTCCGGCCCGACGCGGTCGATCCATGCCTGCTTGAGCCAAGCGGGACAGGGCGCGCCGGTATGGTAAAGCATGTGCAGGCTGGACATTGCCGCAGGTTTTTGTGTGTCCGTGTCCAGCATCCGCACCATCATCGTCGGAACCAGCATGACAAAGCCGACGCCATATTCATCAATGGCCCGCAAGGCGCGGTCAGCGTCGAATTTCTCCATCAGGACCAGCGTATTGCCCTCGAACAACCCGTTCTGCGCCCAGGTGAACGGGGCGTTGTGCGACATTGCCCCGCAGACCAGTTGCACCTGATCGGCGCGAAAGCCCAAAGCGGGGGCAATGTTTCCCCAGCTTCTCCCCGGTACCCGCATGAACGGGCGGCTGTCGCACATCAGCTTGGGCAAGCCGGTCGAGCCTCCGGACATGACGATCTTGCCGGGACACGGGATCAGGTCAGGCAGCAATGCAGCGTCCCCAACCTGACCCTGCTCTATCAGCCGTTGCAGAGATATATCCCCGATATCGTCATGTTGCCCGACGATCAACCGCGCCCCGCTGCGTGATTTCAGCGATGCGGCGGCTTGGAGGGTGATCGCGGGGTCCAAGACCAGCGTCGTCGCCCCAAGTCGCCAGATTGCCAATGCAAGGGCCAGATGCTCGACGACATTGCCAAGGGCAAAGCCCACGACCTCGCCTTGTCCGACGCGATGCGCTGACAGGGCGTGGGCAAGGGATTCGACCAGACCGTCCAGCTCGGCCCATGATACCGACCGTTCGGACCCGTCGCGGGCGAGGAAGCGGACGGCTTCGGCCGCGCCGCGCTTGGCGGCGAGGTCACGTAGACGCGCAGAGTAGCTGATCTGGTCGGCGGTCATCGAGGGCTCCTTGGGATCAGATTTCTTCGATCCGGATTTCTTGCGCACCTTCCCAAAGCACCTTGGGTCCGATGGCTGCAAGCTTGTCGAGGTTCGAGGTCAGCGTCATGAAGTGGTTGCCCGCCAATTGACCAAGTTTTGACGCGAAATGCACGCCGCCATAGGCCAGCAGGATCTCGGTTTCGCTGATGCCGCCGGGATAAAGGATGAAATGACCGGGGGCCGGATAGCTGGTGTGGTTTTCGTAGCCCAAGCCGAAATCCTCGTCGCCAAGGGGTACCCAGACGCCCTCGCCGCTCCAGCGGACATGGACCACCTTGCTGGTATAGGGCAGTTGCTTGCGGAAGGCGGCGACGGTTTTCGGAGCTGCGTCTTCGAACTTCGCGTCGAACTCGATACCCGCGATGGTAACTTTCAGATTGGCCATGATTTTTCCTTATTCGATTAGACCGAACATGCGCGGCAGGAACAGCGACACGTCCGAGATGTAGGTGACGGCGAGAAGTACGATGAACATTGCAAGCAGCGGCATCCCCAGCCTGCGGGTGACCTGCATCACTGTGCGGCCCGCCACGCTGGAGGCCACGAACAACGACACCCCGTAGGGCGGCGTCACCGTGCCGATGGCGAAGTTCATGATCACGACCAGCGAGAAGTGGATCGGATCAATCCCAAGCTGATTGGCAATCGGGGCGAGGACAGGGACAAGGATCAGGATTGCGGCAATGGTCTCCATGAACATGCCGACGAATAGCAGAAGCACGTTCACGATCAGCAGGAACACCACCGGACTGCTGGAAACCGAGATCAGCCATTCCCCCAGCATTTGCGGCACCTGAGCGTTGGCGATCAGCCATGAGAACACGCTGGCCGTGCCGATGATCAGCATTACGGCTGCCGAAAGCGAGACCGTCCGCAGGATCAGGGCCGGCAATTGTCTGGGCGTAAGTTCGCGGTAGACGAAGACGCCGATCAGTAGCCCGTAGAACGCCGAGACGGCGGCGGCTTCCGTGGGGGTGAAGGCTCCGCCAAGAATGCCGCCAAGGATCAGAACCGGCATGCCTGCGGCGGGCAGGGCTGCCCAACCGGTGCGGATCAGACGCGACACGGTGAACGGCTCGGTTTCGCGGTAGGTCTCGCCGCCCTTGCGGGCAAAGACATAGGCGCAGACCATCAGCAGGAAAATACACAGAAATCCCGGTACGATCCCCGCGACGAACAACGCGCCGATGGAAACATTCGAGACGACCGCAAGAATGACCATAGTCAGGCTGGGCGGAATGACTTGCGCCAGCGAGCCCGCACAGGCGATCAATGCCGCCCCGAAATCGACATCATAGCCACGGCGGCGCAATTGCGGTTGCATAATCGCCGAGATCGCTGCCGTATCCGCCGAACCAGAGCCGGAAATCGCCGCCAGACCGGCTGCGGCTACGCAGGACACCTGATATAGGCTGCCGACGATCCAACCGATCAGCGCCGAGGCAAAAGCCACGATCCGCCGCGAAATACCACCGGCATCCATAATGACGCCCGCGAAAACGAAGAACGGGATCGCCATCAGTGTAAAGGTGTTCAGTCCAGCGAAAACGCGTTGACTGACGATTGTGACCGGTACGTCGGTCGTCGTGACCAGCGCCAGAACCGCCGAGGCGCCCAGAACGAACACGACCGGCACGCCCATGGCCAACAGGGCGATGAATGCAACTGCAATGACCAGCATCAGATGGCCTCCTCGTCTGTTTCGGCCTGTGGCGGAGGAAAGGGATCGTCCCAGCGCTGGATCACCGACAGGATCAGTTCAAGAACCATGTAGGCCGCGCCGATCGGCAGGCAGGCATACATATATTTCATCGGCATCCGTAGGGACGGCGAGGTCTGGAATTCGCCCAGCTTGAGCAGCGGCAGGCTACCCCAAGCCAGAACCGCAAGGAACGTCCCCGAAACCAGCGCGATCCCGATCAGTGCGACGCGGGCGGCCGGCAAGGACAGTTTTGCGGGCAGGATGTCGATGGCGACATGCTGGCCACGCGACAGCGCGACGCCCGCACCCAGCAGCACCAGCCAGATCTGGCAGAAGGTCGCGATCTCGGCGGCCTGAGCGATCGAGAAGTTCAGAAAATAGCGGCCTGCCACCTGCACCAATACTGCCGCCAGCATCACCGAGAACAGCAAGACAACGAGGGCCGAGACAATGGTGCGCAGCACAAGACAGACGCGCTCAATCGCGGAAATCATGGGAAGCTCGCTTTCATGGCCCGGCAGCTTGCGCGACCGGGCCGATATCCGTGTGGGTTATTGAACCTTGCCGATCAGTTCGAAAAGCTGCTTCTGGGCATCGGACTGGACGTAGTTCTGCTTGATGCCCTCGGCGGCTTCGCGGAACGGTTTGTCATCGGGATGGCTGATGGTGACCCCTGCTGCTTCGATATCGGCGACACGGGCGGCATCGCTATCGCGGTAGGCTGCGCGCTGGAAGCGGCCGGCCTCGAGACCGGCGGCATCTACTGCGGCTTTCACGTCATCGGGTAGTTTCTGATAGGCTGCCTCACCCATGATGACCGGAGCAACCAGCTCCAGCCAACCGATCATGGTCCAGTCGGGAGCGACCTCGTAGAATTTCTGGGCGTAGAAGTTGGTATTCGCGGCTTCGGCCCCGTCGACGACGCCAGTTTCAAGCGCGCCGTAAAGTTCGGTATAGGCCATCGGCGTCGGGTTCGCGCCGAACGCCTTGAACGTATCGACATGCGCAGGGTTCTGCATGGTGCGGATCTTGAGACCATCCAGATCGGACATTTGCGCGATCGGTTTCTTGGTCATGATGTGGCGCGTTCCGGCCGAAAAGAACGTGACAAGGTGGAAGCCCTTGTCCTTCAGGATGTCCTGCACCTCGGCGACGACGGCAGGATCTTCCAGCGCGCGGTCCATTTGTTGCGCGTCCTTGAACAGGAAGGGAAGGCTGAACACCGACAGGTCGGGTGCGAAGTTGGCCAGCGTTTCATTGGCGGTCACTGCCAGATCGACCGTGCCGATTTGCGTGCCTTGAATGCTTTCCATCTCGTCGCCCAAGGTGGCGTTGTCAAAGACCTGTATCGTGGCCTTGCCGCCGCTTTTCTCTTTCAGCAGTTCGTCCATCTTGCGCATGCCGACGCCGTAAGGCTCGTCCGCATTGGCGTTATGGCTGGCTTTGAAGGTGATCTCCTGCGCAAAGGCGGGCGACAGCGGGGTTGCTGCAAGTGCAAGGCACAAAGCTAGGTTTGTCAGTTTCATGGTCGTCTTCCCTGTTGGTTGTTTTCTTGTTCAGTTCAGAAGCTTCAGATCGCCCAGAATGGCGCGAAGCCGGGTCTCGGCCGCTGCGGGCAGGGGCAGGCGTGGCGGGCGTGGATCGCCCATAGGGCGACCGATCATGCGCATCGCTGCCTTTGTCGCCGAAACATAAAGATCGCCCGCCAACGCGTTGATCAGGGGCAGGCTTTCGACATATAGTGCGCGGCCTTTGTCCGGATCGCCGTCAACTGTTTCGGAAAAGGTCCGCGCCGACAGTGCGGGCGCGATGTTCGACATGACCGAGCTGTAACCCTCGGCGCCGGCCAGATAGCTTTCCCACGGATAGTAGCCGGCAAAAACCGTCATCCGGCCCTGACACAGATCCAGCAGTTCGGTCACGCGATGGACGTTTTTCGAGGTGTCCTTGATGTAGCTGATATTGTCGACTTCGCTGAGTTTCGCGACCGTCGCCGCCGACAGATCGACATTGGCGGTGAAGGGGTTGTTGTACAGCATCACCGGGATCGAGATCGCCTCGGCGACCTTGGTGAAATGGCTGATCAACTCAGGCTCGGTCGGTGAGGAATAATAGGGCGGGACCAGCATCACACCGTCTGCGCCCAAAGCTTCGGCCTCTCGGCTGAGCGAGACAGCCTCATCGGTCCATTCGGCAGCCGTTCCGATCAGCACCGGCACACGTCCCGCGGTCTGGTCGATGACGGCTTCCGCGACAGCGGTCCGCTCGTCCCGCGTCAGGGACAGGAACTCTCCGGTGCTGCCCAGCGGGATCAGCCCGTGCACACCCTCGTCAATCTGCCAATCCACATAGCTGCGAAGCGCCGCCAGATCGACCTGACCCTGATCGTCAAAGGGCGTCACGCAGACGGTATAGCTGCCGCGAAATTTCATCCTGTTACCTTCCGGTCGCAATATATCCAAAATGGTTGATTTGAGATTTGATATGATCAGATAATGTGTCAACTGAAACCTGATAGATCGCATCCGCGCATTCAGCCCATAAGGAAGAACGTCATATGCCCTTCATCGAAATAACCGACTCTGGTCCGGCCCAGGAAATACGGGAAATTGCCACCCGGACCATGACCGATAGTCTGTGTCAGTCCTTTGCGATCAAGCCCGAAATCGTCACCTGCTATTATAATTCGGCCCCCGACTATTCCTACGGACATGCCGGAAAACACGGCAAATACGCCGATACTTTCCGCATTTTCATAAAAGTGCATGCCTTTGAGAGATCCGCCTCTGCCAAGGGACAGGCGGCGCGGTTAATGACCCAGGCTGTGGCTGAGGCTTATGGCATCGAGCCCAAGAACATCATCATCTACTTCATGGACCGCGCCCCGCAGGATGCCTTTCATGCCGGGATTCCGTCGGCCTGAGTAGCCGGTCAAGCAAGATCAATAATCGGATAATGGAGATAACATTGGATCAAATCATAACGGATGAGCAGCGCATGGTGCGCGACACCGCCCGCAAGCTCAGCGACGAGGTGATCGCACCCGTAGCCGCCCGAATCGACCATGATGACGTCTTCCCGCGCGACATCTATCTGGCCATGGCCGAATTGGGGCTGTTCGGGGTTGCCCTGCCCGAGGATGCTGGCGGCGCGGGCATGGATGCCGTGACCGCCTGCATCGTGATGGAGGAAATCGCGCGTGGTTCGGGCGCGGTCGGCAACGCCTTCGCCATTCCGGTCGAAGCAGCGCTGTTTCTGAACCATCACGGCTCCGAGCAGCATAAAAAGCTGATTCCCGGCATCCTTGATGGCAGCGTGATTTCGGCGACCGCAGTGACCGAACCCGATCATGGCTCGGATGTCGCCAGTATGAGAACGATTGCCCGACGCGAGGGTGATGAGTTTGTCATCACCGGATCAAAGGCATGGGTCACGTTCGGACAGGTCGCCGATGTGATCATGGTTTTTGCCAAGACCGATCCCGATGACGGTCACAAGGGTATTTCATGCATTCTGGTCGAAACCGATCGCGCTGGCGTACATCGCGGTAAATCCGAAGAATTGTTGGGGATGCACGGTCTGGCCGAATGCATGATCGCCTTTGACAATGTCCGCGTTCCGGTCGGCAATCTGATCGGTCCGGAAAACGGCGCATTCAAGATGGCGATGGAGAATTTCAACTTCTCGCGGCTGATGATGTCGTCGATGGCGCTTGGCATGGCGCAGGCCGCGATGGAGGACGCGATTTCCTACGCACATGACCGCAAGCAATTCGGCAAACCGATCTTCGAGTTTCAGGCCATCCAGTTCATGATTGCGGATATGGCCAAGGATATCGCCGCCGCCCGCTTGCTGATCCATCACGCCGCGAAGCTTTACGATCTGGGCCAGCCCATCGCGCTTGAGGCCGCGCAGGCCAAGTTGTTCACCACCGACATGGCGCAGGTGCATATCTCGAACGCATTGCAGATCCATGGAGGCAATGGCTACTCGCGCGAATTCCGCATCGAACGGCTTTTCCGTGACGTCCGCCTTAGCCAGATCTATGAAGGCACAAATCAGATCCAGCGCATGATCATCGCGCGGCAAGTCGGAAAGATGTACGCATGAACCTGTTTTATGAAGATGTTGAAACGGGTGCGAATTTCCGCACGGGAACGCATCGGATCACCAAGGACGATATCGTCGATTTCTGTCGCCTGACGCGCGATCACCACCCACTTCACACCGACGATGGTTATGCCCGTGAAGCTGGCTTTCCGGGTGTCATCGCGCATGGGCTTTATGGTTTGTCGCTGATGGAGGGGTTGAAGACCGAGTTGCATCTGTATGACGAAAGCTCGATCGCTTCGTTGGGATGGGACAAGGTGCGCTTTCTCAAGCCGCTGCTGGCCGGGGACGAGGTTCATGTCGAAATGGATTTCACGGCCAAGCGTGAAAGCAAGGGCCGCGGTGTGGTGACCGAAGCCATCCGCCTGATGCGCGGAACCGAGACGGTCATCGACGCCGAGCATGTTTCCCTGATCCGCAAGCGGGGTTGATATGGGTGAGCCGTTGGACGTTGCGGAAAACTCGGCCGATCAGGCGACCCGCCTGATCCGCGAAGCCATTCTGTCGGGGCAGATCAGCCCCGGCGAGCGCCTGAAAACGGCCGAACTCGCGCAGCGTCTGGGATTTTCGACCATGCCGCTGCGCGAGGCGTTGCGGAAACTGGAAGGGGAAGGTCTGGTCGAGATCGAACCGAACCGCGGCGCGACCGTACGCAAGCTGGATCGGGCCTATATCTCGGACCTGTTCGAGTTGAACACCGACCTGCGGATCTGCGCCGTCAAGCGTGCCATTCCCCTGCTGACGCTGGAACGCATCCGCTCGCTAGAGGCACTGGCTCAGGAATATCGCGATCATATCGCGGGTGGGCAGGATCTTGAAGCGATCCGCGTTAATCGCGATTTCAACGCCAAGCTGGTCGAATTTGGCGGCAACCGCGAGGCGCTTCGGGTCTTTCTGCGCGGCTGGGATATCATTTTCGCCTTCCGGCGGGGATATGGATACGGCACCGGTCGCCGGCGCGTCATGGCCGAAGAAATGCAGCTTCTGATCGAAGCACTCCGCCGCCACGATGCAGTGGCAGCGGAGGCAATCTTGCGGATGCAGAATGCGGCGATGATGGAGGATCTGGTCTCGCGGATCGCTCCCGAGGTCTAGGCGGTAAAGGCTGCGCTCAACCCGCGATCAATATATGTGCCGATGTCGGTCGTGCCGGTAATCGCGCCATTAGCCATGATGGTTTGGCCGCGCAGAATGGTTCGGACCGGCCAGCCGGTGACCTGCATTCCTTCATACGGGGTGTAGTCGCAGTCGTGATGCATCAGCGACTGCGAGATCGTCACCTGCCGCTGCGGGTCCCATAGGGTCAGGTCGGCATCCGCGCCAATCGCGATGGTGCCTTTTTGCGGATACATCCCGAACAGTTTTGCGGGGTTCGTCGCGGTCAACGCAACGAAGCGCTCGGGGGTGATCCGGCCCTTGACGATTCCTTCGGAAAACAGGATCGGCAGGCGGGTTTCTATTCCCGGTATCCCGTTCGGCACCCAGCGGAACGATGTGCGCGCGCCTTCGACCGATTTTCCCTTTGGATCATCGAAGCGGAAGGGGCAGTGGTCGGACGAGAAGATGTCGAATGTCCCGTCGCGCAGCCCTTCCCAGATGGCTTTCTGGCTGTCGGTATCGCGAGGCGGCGGCGAGCAGACATATTTCGCCCCCTCGAAATCCATGTTCAGACCTTTCAGGTTGTTCGCGGTCAGGGCGATATATTGAGGGCAGGTTTCGGCATATAGCTTGCGCCCGCGCCGTTTGGCCCATTGGATCTGTTCCATCGGCTCGCGACCCGAGACGTGGACGATCATGATCGGAACATCGGTCAATTCGGCATGGCTGATGGCGCGATGGGTGGCTTCGCGCTCGACGCTTTCGGGGCGGCTCTCGGCATGGAAATAGGGGGCGGTGTGACCGGCTTCCTCGAGACGGCGGGTCATATAGCGGATCGCGTCATAGCCTTCGGCATGGACCATGACCATGGCCTTTTCGCGCCGCGCCACATCGAAAACATCCAGAAGCTGGGCGTCGTTCAGAACCATGTCGTCATAGGTCATGAAGACCTTGAACGAAGTGTAGCCGGCTTTCACCAGTGCGGGAAGTTCCTGCCCCAGAACCTGCGGCGTCGGATCGGTGATGATGATATGGAACGAGCAATCGACATGGCATTTGTCCTTGGCTGCGGCATGGTACGCATCGACCACCTCGCGCAGCGACTGGCCTTTCTGCTGCAGGGCAAAGGGCATGACCGTCGTCGTGCCGCCCGCCGCAGCCGAGCGCGTGCCGCTTTCAAACCCGTCCGCCATCACGACATTCGGACCCTGCGGCTGTTCCAGATGAACATGGGCGTCGATACCGCCCGGCATCACCCATAGGCCGGTCGCGTCGATTTCTTCATGTGCGGGGCCGACATCCTCGGCGATGGTGATGATGCGTCCGTTCCGGATGCCGATTTGGGCGATATAGCGGTCGCCAGCGGTGATGATGGTCGCGTTGCGGATGGCCGTATCTAGCATGTGTCGTCCCTTCTGGATTGCGGCGCCCCCAAGATCGGGACGCCGCCATTGGCCTTATTCGGCGGTCATCGCTTTCAGCAAAGCCTGCTGGCCGTCCGTGGTCAGCTGGCTGGCATAAAGCGGCTTCGAGGCCTCGCGGAACGGAGCAGGATCGGGCTGGGTGATCTTGGCTCCGGCAGCCTTGAATTTGTCGACCAGCGGCTGTTCCTGTTCCTCGACAAAGCCCCGCTGCCATTGCGCGGCTTCCTTGCCGGATTCCATCAAAGCGGTCTGGATGTTTTCGGGCAACGCGTCGAAGGCAGATTTCTGCATGACGACGGGGGCCGTCATGTTCAGCCAGCCGACCAGCGCGAAATCCGGTGCGACCTCGTAGAATTTCATCCCGTCATATCCGGTCGAGGCTGCTTCGGCCCCGTCCACGACGCCTGATTGCAAAGCCCCGTAAAGCTCATTGTAGGACATCGGCGTCGGGTTCGCGCCATAGGCACGCCATGCTTCGACGTGGACCGGATTCTGCATCGTGCGGATCTTGAGCCCTGCCAGATCGTCAATCGTTTCGACCGGCTTTTTGGTCATCAGGTGGCGTATCCCCGAGGAATAGACGCCAAGCAATTGGAAACCCGCATTATTGGCCGAGGTCTCCATCATGTCCCAGTTCTGGTCCACTTTCTGGCCCAGCCCTTCGATGGTCGGGAACAGGAAGGGCATATCGAAGACTTTGTAATCCTCGACATAGTTGGACAAAAGCGAGTTCGAGGTCATCGACATATCGACGCTGCCCAGCATCACCCCCTCGATCAATTGGGATTCATCGCCAAGCTGACCGCCCGGAAAGATTTCCAGCGTGGCGGCGCCGCCCGTCTTTTCCTCCAGCAGTTCGCGCATCTTTTGCAGGCCCTTGTCCTGCACCTCGTCGGCGGCGTTGGTATGGCCGATCTTGAACGAGTATTCCTGCGCCGCAATCGGACCTGCGGCCAGTGCAGCAACGAGTGCGATCGAAACAAGCATTCTGTTGGACATCAGTTCTTCTTTCGTTTTCAGTTGATTATCGGATGAAAGTGTCAGGAAGCCACAGCGAGATGGCCGGGACGTAAGTGACCAGAAGTAGCACCGCCAGCATCGAGCCAAGCGGCAGCCAGATCCGGCGCGAGACCTGCTCGATCCGCCGTCCTGCCACGCTGGATGCGACGTAAAGGCAGATGCCATAGGGCGGCGTGATCAGCCCGATGGACAGGTTCAGCGACACGACGATGCCGAAATGGACCGGATCGATGCCGAAGCTTTGCGCGATCGGGCTAAGGATCGGCAGCAGGATCAGGACCGCCGAGATGCTCTCCATGAACATGCCGACGACCAGCAGAAGCAGGTTGACGATCAGAAGGAACACCCACGGGCTTTGGGTCAGGCCTGTCAGCCATGTCTTGAGCATCGCAGGCAGACCCGCCGTGGCGATCACCCATGTAAAGACGCTTGCGGTCGCGACGATGATCAGCACGGTCGCCGACAGGCTGATTGCGCGCAGCATGATGCGGGGCAGGTCGCTCAGGCCGATCTCGCGATAGATGAACATGGTGATGATCAGCGTCGCAAAAAGCGCGACGCAGGCGGCCTCGGTTGCGGTGAAAACGCCTCCGACGATGCCGCCGACCACGATCACCGGAATCAGCAGGCCGGGTCCCGCATCACGCAATCCGCGCCCTAGCCGCGCCAGCGTAAAGGCCTGGGCGTCGCGGTAGACCTCGCCCTGACGGCGACAATAGATCCAGCAGCCGATCATCAGGAAGGCCATGACCATCAGGCCCGGAACCACGCCGCCCAGAAACATAGCGCCGATGGATTGGTTCGAGGTAATGGCGATCACGATCATCACAATCGATGGCGGAATGATCGAGGCGAGAGCGCCCGACGCCGCGATGACCGAAGCCGCAAGGTCGATGTCATAGCGGCGTTTCTTCATCTCGGGGACCATGACGGCACTGATGGCCGCCGTATCCGCCGAGCCCGAGCCCGAAATTGCGGCCAGCCCCGTGCCGGTCACGACAGCGACCATGTAAAGGCTGCCGGTTATCCAGCCGACCAGAGCCTCGGCCAGTGCGACAAAGCGGCGGGCGATGCCGCCTGCCTCCATCAGCAGGCCCGATGCGACAAAAAACGGGATCGCCATCAACGTGAACGAACTGATTCCGCCATAGATCCGTTGGGCAACGATGGAAATCGGCGCATTGGTGGTCAGTTCGATCGCAAGCAGCCCTGCGATTCCAAGCGCCAATACGATCGGAATGCCCGAAACCAGCAACAGCAGAAAACCGGAAAAAGCGATGGCCATGATCAATCCTCCTGCGGTTGGGATGCGAGCGACGGGCGAACGATCCGCGGCAAGGTCGCGATGGCGAACTCGATCAGGAAATAGCCGAACCCGACCGGCAAGGCGGCGTAGGGGATCGCCATCGGCAAACGCAGGGCGGGTGATTTGACCATCAGTCCGATCGAGACCATCGACAGCGAGCCGATGACCACGACGCCCAAGAACCACGCACCCAGCAGGAATGCCGCGCCGTTGAAGATGCGCTGCACCGCCAATGGAGTTTTCAGGATCAGGAAATCGACGCCGACATGCTGGTTGTACCGCATTGCGACACCGGCCCCCAGCAAGGTCAGCCACACCTGCGCAAAGGTTGCTGTCTCTTCGCTGGAGGCGATGGAATAGTTGAAGAAGTAGCGCCCGATGACCTGCGCCAGAATGGCAAATGCCATATAGGCCAGAAGCAGCAGAACCGCGCCGTCAACGACACGTCGCAAGGTCCAAAGCGACAGACTGGCCAGTCGGATCAGACTATGCGGTCTGGAATCCGGGCGGAATGGATCGGTGATAGACGGATTGTGCATCCGGGGTTTCCTTCGACCTGTTGATGGATCGTGGCGCGTTCGCGCTCTGGTTCCTGGGTGCTAGGTTACCGGCAATGCGGGGTTCAAGGAGTCGGACGACTATAAAGAAACTGATAGTTAGTATTCATTGCGCCGTTTCAGCGAATAAACCCCAGATTTCAGTGCTAAGCTGGCTCATCGCAATCCAGCCATATGAGCAGCTTATGATCACGAGCCTGAAAAATGGGCAGAATGAAACCTCAATCGGGCCGATGATCGGAATCGGGCTGTGTATTCTGGGGCGCGCCGAGGCTGTGCCGCTTGCGCGTGGAGCCGGTTTCGATCTTGCGCTGGTCGATATGGAGCACGGAATGCTGGGACTTGAGGCGTTGGGCCAGATCGCAGCGGCTGGCCACATGGCGGGCTTTCCGGTCTGGGCGCGGGTGACCGGACCACGCTCGACCGATCTGGCGCGTGTGCTGGATTGTGGGGCAACCGGCTTGATCGTTCCCCATGTCGATAGTGCGGACGAGGCCCGCCACATCGTTCAGAAATGCCGTTTTGCCCCTTTGGGTGCGCGCAGCATTCCTGCACCGCTACCGACGCTGGATTATCGTCTGCTGCCAGCGGTCGAACTTTGTGAGCAAGCCGGACGGGGCATAACCCTTGCCGCAATGATCGAAAGCGCAGCAGGGCTGGACGAGGTCGAACAGATCGCCGCAGTCGAGGGGATCGATATGCTGGTGATCGGGACCAACGACCTCGCGGACGGGTTGGGGTTGCGCGGCATGTCCGATCACCCGACGGTTCTGGCGGCGTTCCGGCGCATCGCACGAGCGGTGGCAGATCACGGCAAAGCGCTGGGGGTGATGGGCTTGGCCGAGGAATTGGTTACCAGCCATGCCCCCGATGCGGCGCTGATCATTGCGACGAATGACACGAACTTGCTGGTCGAGGGCGGCGCGAAACTGGTCGGGCGGCTACGCCGTTAGTCGAGGGAATTCGACGCGGCGTGCATCTCGTCCAGCTGGGTCCGCACCCGATCCGAGAAAGCCTTGATGAACCTGCGGGATTGGCGTGACAGCGTTTTTGTCTTGAGCGTCACCGCGACAAGGTTGAACAAAAGCTTCGACTGGAAAGGCCGGACGGTCAGGCCGGGACGCAGCGCGGTATGGGCTGATAGTTCGTCCACCACCGCGACGCCCCAACCCTCGCCAACGATACGCGAGGCGGCGTTCATGAAGCGGGTCTCGATCGAGGGGCGATACTCCATGCCGCATTCGTGAAAGCTGTCGGCGATCATCATGCCGACACGATTTGCCGTACGCGGCCCGACCAGAGGATGGCCCGCCAGATCCTTGGGCGTCACCTGCTTCAACTGCGCAAGCGGGTGATCTTCGGGGCAGATGCAAACAGCGCGAAGTTCGGCCACCAGTTCGAAAGCCAGCGCCTGACGGTCATAGGCGGAAATGACGAAAGCCACATCGGCCAGCCCGTTCTCGACCGTTTGCAGCACGCTGTCCAGCGGACGGGTTTCCAGCGAGATCTGGATCTGCGGGTATTGCCGCGCGTAATCGGCGATGGTGCGGGGCAGCACCGCCTCGCTGATCTCGGCGGTCGAAGCGATCCGGACCCGTCCGATGCGACCCATGCGTAGATCGGCGGCGCGCTGGTTCACCGCATCGCGCAGCAGAAACAAGGGCTCGGATTCCTCGAGCAGGATCATCGCCTCTTCGGTCGGGACCAGCCGGTTCGACTGGCGCTCGAACAGGGGAAAACCTAGCACCGTTTCGATGTGACGGATCGTATTCGAGATCGACGGCTGGGACATGCCCAATTGCTCGGCCGCGCCGACGGTCGTGCGGAACTGCACGACGGCGCGCAAGATTTCCAGCTGTCGAAGATTCAGCATGTCGCCCGCGCGCCCCATGATTTCGGACCCTCAGCTACGCGTCAACCGGATCCGGTGAAAGTTTCGGACCTTGTCAGCAAAGGGCCCAAACCCTTTGATAGCGTTGAATTCGGGCGTTTCATAGACCTCGGGGCCGGTGATCGTGTAGATCGCGACATGGCGTGCCCCGCCTTCAAGGCATTTCTCGCGACGGGCATCCAGCCAGCCGGGGCAATCCAGAATCTGCGGCAGGTGGACATTGTCGTACCAGTCGTTGAACGCGGCCTCGTGTTCGGGCGCGATGTCGACAAAGACGATATGTGATTGCAATTCTTGGCTCATAGCGAAAGCTCCAGACAGGGGCGCAGCGCGGACATCAGCGCCGTGCGTTCGACAGGCGAAATCGCGGGCGTCGGCGCGCGGCAGGCGGCATGGGGGATGCGGCCCAGTTCGGCCAGACAGGCCTTGAGGCGGGCGGCTGCCAAATGGCCGGGCGCGGCATAGACCAGCTTGGCAAATTCGAACAAGGCGGTGTGGATTACCAATGCCTTGCGATGGCGCCCTTCGCGCACGGCATGATCCAACGCCACGATCAGTTCTGGCAGGACGGCGGCCAGACTGACCGCGCTGCCGTCGCTGCCGATCAGGAAACAGGGGAACAGATGCTCGTCCCCCGAGGCCATCACGGCAACGTCAGGGCGCATCTCGCGGGTGATGCGGCGCGTCAACTCATAGGCGCGGGTTTCCCAACTGCCTTCCTTGATGCCGACAACACGGTCGATTTCCAACAAAGCGCGCAGCACTTCGGGCGTGTAGGCCAGTTTTCCTGATCCGACCGCGCCTTGGAACAGATAAAGCGGGGCGTCGGTTGCTTCGGCCACGCCCTGATGATGCGCGATGATGGCACGCGGGTCTGCACCAAGCGCCCAAGAGAAGGGCGCAAAGACCATGATCCCGTCCGCCCCTGCTAGCACCGCCGCCCGAGCGTCGGCCGCAGCCTGCGATGTGGATTCTGCGCTGACCGCGGCAAGGATGCGGGCCTTTGGCGCGGTTTCGCGGGCAAGGCCGACCAGTCGGGCCTGCTCGTCGCGCGTCAGGAAGATCCCTTCGCCCGCATGTCCGTTCAATAGAACGCCGTGCAGACCGGGCGTCTGCAGGACATCGGCGAAATGCGCCTGTTGCGCCGCCATATCCAACTGGCCCGAGGCATCCATGGTGCAGATTGTCGCCGCGTAAATTCCGCCATGCATCAGATCACCTCGGCGGCGATAAGTGCTTTGCGCAGGTTCTCGACGATCTCGGCGGATTGCGGTAGCAAAGGTAGGCGCGGGGTCGAGTTCTTGATGACGCCCATCAACTGCAGCCCATCCTTCATGCGCGTGTGCATATCCACGACCGGCGAAGGGCCATAAATGGCACGAACTACGGGATAAAGGCGATCATTGGCCTCCCGCATCTTCGCAAGGTCCATATCTAGCGATGCCTTCCAGAGATCGGCCAAAAGATCGGGCACAAGACTTGCCAGACCCGATAGGATCCCGTCGCCGCCTAGGGCGATCTGTGCGAAGAACCAATGGAAATTCGAAGGCAGGATCGCGACATCCGGCGCAACCGCTTTGATCGCGCGGCGGTTCTCGTCATAGGCCAGCAGCGTGGCCGAACCTTCCTTGATCGCCACCACCTGCGGAATCTGTGCCATTTCGGCCAGAACCTGTGTCGAAAAACCAAAGCCGGACGCGATGGGAAACTGGAAGATCGAGAGCGGCATCTGCAACTCGTTCCCCAGCTTCTCGATGAACTTCACGCCCGCCGATGTGTTCGCGTTGCCGCCACCCAGCGCCTCGGCCGGGAAGATCACGGCGACATCGGCACCGGCTTCGCGTGCCGCCTCGGCCTGTACGATCGCGTCGGGATAGCCGGTCGGAACGACCCCCGCCAACAGGATGCGGTTTGGTCCGATATGGTCGCGGGTACGGCGGATCACCTCGGCGCGTTCGGTCGCGGTCAGGGCGGTCGCCTCTCCGGCATGGCCGTTCACGAAGACGCAATCGGTCGTTTCGGGGCGCGCGCAATGGTCCAGAACCGATGCATATCCGGCCCAGTCGATAGCGCCGGTTTCGTCAAAGGGAAGTACGGTGGCAACGGTAATACCGCCAAGATCCTTGCCGGAAATCATGCTGTGACTTTCTTTCTGGGGAATTTCAGGGTGGCGTCGGCCTTGAGCACTTCGGTGCCGTCTTCGTTTCGGGCGCTGGCCTGCCAGTCGACGGTGCGGTTTTCGGGGTCGATGCCCGAGATCCAGATATCGAAGGTCAAGGTATCGCCGTAGCGGACTGCGCCGGTGAACCAGAAGCAGTCGCGGATCGAGACCCCGACCGTGCCGACCAGTTCCGCTGTCAGGACCGAAGTGCAGATACCCGCAACCAGAATCCCCGGAGCCAGCCTTTCGCCAAAGCGTGTTGTCGAGGCATAGCCCTCATCGACATGGACCGGACCGAAATCTCCGGTCGCGGCGATATACATCGCGCCATCGGCCTCGGTTACGGTTTTCGCGACCGAGACACGGTCACCGACCTGAAACTCGTCGATATTGCGGATGTCATACATCGGTCGCACCCAACGGTATCAGTCGGGCCTTGCCGGAGATGACTTCGATCCCGTCGACCACGGCACTCAGATCGAACAGGATGGCATCCGGCCCGCTTGCGGTGACGGTTGCCGTCGCGGCAATCGAACTGCCGACGGGCAGGGCACGGTTAAACCCGATTTCCAGCCCGCCCAAGCGGTAATCAGGTCCGGCGAGCCTGCCGAAGGCGGTCGAAAACAGGCTCGCGGCGGCGAGTTCGAAAACGATCATGTCGGATTGGCCATTGGCCTTGGCATAGGCGCGATCGACATGGGCGCGGCCCATATTGCCCGAAATGCCGGTGAAAAAGCCTTGTTCGGCGACGGTCATGGTTTTGCGGAAAGTCATCGACTGGCCGATGGCGGGAAGTTCGCTCATGTCGGGGTTCCTTACAGGGTCAGGCCGCGCTTGATCACCGAACGGGCGATCAGCATGCGGTGGATTTCCGAAGTGCCGTCGTAAAGCCGCGTCACGCGGGCATCGCGGTAGATGCGTTCAAGCGGCAATTCCTTGGTGAAGCCGTAGCCACCGAAGACCTGAATGCCGCGATCCGCAACGCGGCCCAACATTTCGGAGGCCTGCACCTTGACCATGCTGACCTTGTCGCGCGGGTCCTTGCCGTGATCCTCCTCCCAT
The DNA here is from genome assembly GCF_009711225.1 of Paracoccus aestuariivivens. Taxonomy (GTDB): domain Bacteria; phylum Pseudomonadota; class Alphaproteobacteria; order Rhodobacterales; family Rhodobacteraceae; genus Paracoccus; species Paracoccus aestuariivivens. The sequence goes on from NZ_WMIE01000010.1 coordinate 79,119, forward strand.
GCGGTGTTCAGGACCATCATGCGGGTGGCAAATATCTCCATCGCGCTGTCGGCGATCATTTGCTGGACCATCTGGAAGTCGCCGATGGGCTGGCCGAATTGCTGGCGGGTGGCGGCGTGCTGGCGCATCAGTTCCAGCACGCGGCTGGCCATCCCGACGGCGCGGGCACCGATATGTCCAAGGCGAATGCCTCCGACATTTGCCATCATCACCTTGAAGCCGTCGCCCACGGGACCAAGGACATTGCCCTTGGGAATGCGGACATCGTCAAAGGTCAGCTCGGCATGGCCATAGCCGCGATGACCCATCATCGGCTGGTTGCGCGCGACGTTGAAACCCGGCGTGCCTTTGTCCACGATCAACAGGGAAATGCCGCCACGGGCCCTTTTCTCTGCGTCGGTCACCGCCATGACGATGACGTAATCGGCGATATCCCCGTCCGAGATGAAATGCTTGGTCCCGTTCAGCACCCACTCATCGCCGTCCAGATAGGCATTGGTCTTGATCGCCGCCGCATCCGAGCCCGCGCCCGGTTCGGTGATCGCCATGGCGCAGATCTTGTCGCCCTTGACCGTGGGATAAAGGTACTTGTCCCGCAGCGGTCCTTCGAAGCGTTCCAGCATCGGATAAACCTGCCCGAAGATGCGCCGGATCAGCGCGTCAGAGGTCTGGCCCAACTGTTCTTCGACCAGACACATATCGAGCACGCTCAGGCCGCCGCCGCCGACTTCTTCGGACATGTTCAGCGCGTAAAAGCCCAAAGCCTGAGCCTCGGCTTTGACCGCAGCCAATTTGTCCGCGGGGATGCAGGCGTTTTCTTCGGTCTCTTGCTCGAGCGGTTGAACTTTTTCGCGCACAAAACGCGAGATGGCGTCGGTCACCATCTTCATCTCATCGGAAATCGTGAAATCCATGGCTCAGCCTCGCATCTTGTCGGTTTGGACGACCGCGCCACAGTCGAACAGCGCGTCGATTTCCTGCGGGTGAAGTCCGGCCTCGGTCAGGACATCGCGGGTTTGACCACCAAGTGGTTGCGGCGCGAGCCGGACCGCGGGGACTGCGCCGTCATAGCGGATCGGATGGGATAGCAGGGTCATGTCCGATCCACCCTGCGTTTTGGCGTCGATGAAGACACCCAGATGCCGTGCCTGAGGATTTTCCCGCAAGCTGTCGTAATCCCGAACCAATTCGTGCCACACACCCGCTGCTGCAAGGCGCGTCAGCGCCTGATCGGCCGTCAGCGAAGCCATCCCATCGGCCACCATGCGCGAGATTTCGGCCCGTTTGTCGAAACCGTCTTTTTCGGTGAAATCGGCGAGTTGGGGCAGGGCCAGTGCCTCGGCCAGATCGGCGGGTTTCGACATCGAGATCATCACATGCCCGTCCTTGACCGCGTAGATGCCGTAAGGCGCGGGGCTGAACCAATTGGCCATGCCCGCTTGGCCGCGCGGGCCGTTCCGCTCGGCTCCGTTCATCCATGCCGTGACCGATTCACCCTGAAGATCCAGCGCGGCTTGCAGCATGTTCACTTCGATCCGCTTGCCCTTGCCGGTGCGCTCGCGTTCGAACAGGGCGGCAAGGATGCCCGCCACCGTCAGCGCGGCGGCGTGGTGGTCGATCGGAACCGAGCCGATGGCGACCGGACCGCTCTCCATGCTGCCGGTATGTGCCGCAAGTCCCGACATGGCTTGCAGCAGGACGTCCTGACCGGGTCGGTCGCGATAGGGCCCGTCACCGCCATAACCGGTCGTCGCCGCGTATATCAGCTTCGGATTGATCTGACGCATCTCGGCTTCGGACAGACCCAGCTTGTCCAGGGTGCCGGGACGGAAGTTCTCCATCACGACATCCGCCTTTGCGATCAGCCGCCGAACGACCGCCAACCCCTCGGGTGATTTCAGATCAACCGCGATCGAGCGCTTGTTTCGGCCCGTTGTCATGTGGTTGACGCTGGTATCGTCGACAAACCGGTTGCCGACTGCCCAGTTTCTCTGGAAAGCGCCGCCAAGCGGTTCGACCGCGATGACGTCCGCGCCGATATCGCCCAGAAACTGTGCCGCTGCCGGTCCCGACAAAAAGTGATTGAAGCTGAGGACCGTAACCCCGTCCAACGCGCCCATGGTGTTTCCCTGTTGGTTTGATTGCCGACAGGCTACGCCATGCGAAGGGCAGGGTGGAATATAGCTAACTATGATAATCTAGGGTGAGATAATTTGCAGAATGATTACTCGCCCATGATGAGTTTCCGACGCAGCCAGCCGGACAGGCTGTCCATGGCCATTACGGTCAGCACGATCAGGACCATGTAATAGGCCACGTCTTCCCAGTCCTTCTGGGTCTGGATCGCCTGCGTCAGCAACAGGCCGATACCGCCGCCGACGATGGCGCCGATGACAGTGGCGCCGCGGGTATTCGATTCCAGAAAATATAGCACCTGACTGAGCAGCACAGGCATGACCTGCGGCAGTACCCCGAAGCGCGCGCGTTGCAGGCCGTTGGCTCCGGTCGAGCGGATGCCCTCGACCTGCTTCTCGTCGATATTCTCGAAGGCTTCCGAGAACATCTTTCCGAAGCTGCCGGTATCGGTCAGCATGATCGCCAGCGATCCGGTCATCGGGCCGGGGCCAAAGGCGCGGGCCAGAACGATGGTCCAGATCAGCCCGTCAACGCCGCGGATGAAGTCAAAGACGCGACGCAGAGCAAAGCGCAGCGGACCAAAAGGCATCATGTTGCGCGCCGCCATGAAGCCCAGCGGCAGGGCAATCAGTGCCGCGCCGAAAGTGCCCAGAAAGGCCATCAGCACGGTCTCGAACATGGCCCAGATGACATCGCCATGCCGCCACATCGGATTGTTCCAGAAATCCTGCGCCATTGCGACGATGTTGGGCATCGACGGATCAACCCTGTCGCCCCAAAGTGCCGAGGCGGCAATCTGCGGCCAGCTCATGTAGTGAAACGGGCTGTCCAGCGCAAAGAAGAACAAGGCCCAGCCCGGCTGGTAGCGGAATGTCTCGGCCTTGGCACGGGTATAGGCGAAGCGCCCGGCATCGGTGGTCACGCTGACGCGCGTATCCGAGGCGTTGATCCAGTCGGGCAAGGGCTGTGGTGCGGTCAACTGTACGCCGTCAGCGCCCTCGCGGATGTCGATCACGCCATAGTCCGGCACGTCATAGCGCGCTCCGCCCGGCAGGTAAGTGACCAGATGCCCGTCGCCAAGGTCGATGGTCGTGGTCTGACCGTCGCGGGCGATCCAGTCTGGCAGGCGGTCGGCGGGATAGGTGCCCTTGGCCTCACCGTCGATGGCGACGCTTAGCGCGCCGGTGCGGTTCTGGCGGGTGACATGGGTCTTGTGCAGCCAGAAATCCGACAGCAGCACCGAGGCATTGTCCATCCGCGCCCGACCCGCCAGTCCGGCCAGATCGAACGAGATCGCGGCATAGACCAGATAGGCCAGCACCAGCGCGGGAATGCCCAGCGACAGGAGGCGGCGGCGGGCAAAGCGGGTGGCGACGGCATCGCTTAGTGCGGGGGAAAGGTCGATGGCGCTCATGGGATCAGCCTTTCACCAGACGGTTGCGCAGATGGTCCGACAGGCGGTCGATCAGGACGATGGCCATGAACAGCAGCAGGAAAATCCCGACCACTTGATCATAGCGGCCCATGCCCCATTGCATCGCGATCTTGAGGTCATAGCCGATGCCGCCCTCGCCGACGAAGCCAAGGATGGCGCTGGCGCGGACGTTGATCTCGAAGCGCAGCAGGGCATAGGACAGCCAGTTAGGCGCGACCTGCGGAATGACGCCCAGCCACATCTGCTGCGACCATGTCGCGCCGACCGAGGACAGCCCTTCGACCGGCTTGCGGTCGGCATTCTCGGCAGCTTCCGAGAAAAGCTTGCCAAGTGCGCCCGCCGTATGCAGCGAAATGGCGATCACCGCCGGAACCGGCCCGCCGCCAAGGATGTAGATCAGCAAAAGCGCGATGACGATTTCGGGGATGGCGCGGAACATGTCCATCAGCCGCCGGAACAACCCGGTCAGCCGGGGCCAGCGCGCCAACCCTCGGGTCGAAAGCAGCGCCAAAATCATCGCCGCGATCCCGCCCAGTAGGGTCGAGACCGCGGCGATGTTCAAGGTCTCAATCAATGAAGGAAAGTGCTCGATGAAAATTCCGGGCAGGGCGGCGCGTTTTTCCCATGCTTCGGCCACCACCTCGGCGGGGAAGGCCAGCAGCATCGGAAGCCCGTCGATGAAACCGCCCGCATTGCGGCTTTCGGCCAAGCGGAAGCCCGAGACCATCAGTGCCACGAACAGGATCAGCAGGATGCCGCCATAAAGCCTGCGTCGGCGCAGCAGCTCAAAATAGGCGTGGCTGGTCGCGGCCATGTCGGGACGCGAGGTGGCGGGGATGGCGCTGTCGGGCATGTCGGGTTCCTGCAAGGGGTGCGCCGCGCCCCGGTCGGGCGCGGCGCGGGTCAGCTCGGTTCAGGCGATCAGCTGTTCGATTCCTGCAGCTTGCGCGCGGCGACGACGCCTTCGTATTCGGCATGGGTCACCGGCACGAAATCCTTGGCCTCGCCATGGGCGACGCCGTAAGCGCAGGCCTTGTCGGTTTCATGCAGGTCGGCGGTCAGCTTGGTGATCTTGTCCTTGACGTCCTGCGGCAGGACATTGCGGACGACCATCGGGCCTTCCGGGATCAGCTTCGATTGCCAGATCTGGACCAGATCGTTCATGTCGATCAGACCGGCATCGGCGGCCTTGCGGAAGGCGCCGGAATTGTAGCCGTCTTCCCATTCGCCCAGCCCGTCGGCCCAAGTGACGCCCGCGGCCACATCGCCATTGGCGACGGCGACGATCGACTGTTCATGCCCGCCCGAGAAGCGCACTTCCGAGAAGAAATCCTCAAGCTTGCCGAATTTCTCGGTCAGCTCGGCGCCGGGGACCAGATAGCCCGAGGTCGAGTTCGGATCGGCAAAGGCAAAGCTTTTGCCCTTGGCTTGCTCGACCGAGGTGATGCCGCTGTCCTTGCGGGCAAAGCCAAAGGCGTAATAGCCGGTCGAGCCGTCCATGTTCTGCTTGGTCAGGACAGGAACCACCGCATTCGGATCGGTCAGGTAGATCTTGGCATAGCCCGAGGCCCCCAGCCACGCCATGTCCAGCGTGCCGCCCAGCAGGCCCTGGATCACGCCGTCATAGTCGGCGGGGGTGAATATCTTGACCGGAACGCCCAGCTCGGCCTCGATGGCGGCGCGGTAGCATTCGTTCGAGGTCATGCGGTCCCGGGCGTTTTCGCCGCCCATGATGCCGATGTTGAATTGCTTGATCTCGTCGGCCTGAGCGAGCGGCGCGAAGGCGGTAGTTGCGGCAAGTGCGAAGGCAAGGGTCTTCATGGTCACTCCGTGGATTTGGCCCCGATCGGCATGATCGTCCGGGCCGGTGGGGTCTGGTCAGGCAAGCATCCGGTCCGCATAGCTGCGGTCGGGTTCGTGATCGGTCGGGATGGCGGTCGAGGTCGCGGCCTCGTTGAAGCCAGCATCCGCGCCGTAGATGTCGCGGGCGACGCCGGTCGAAAGCTGCTCGGGGGTTCCGTCAAAGACGATGCGCCCGTCGCGCATTCCGATCACCCGGTCGCAATAGCGCCGCGCCGTGTCCAGCGTGTGCAGGTTGGCGATGACCATGCGGCCATCCTCGACATTGATGCGTTTCAGCGTGTCCATGACGATCTGCGCATTCATCGGGTCGAGGCTGGCGATGGGCTCGTCCGCCAGAATGATGCGCGGGTCCTGCATCAGCGCGCGGGCGATGGCGACGCGCTGCTGCTGGCCGCCCGACAGTGCCTCGGCGCGCTTGGGGGCCTGTTCGGCGATGCCCAGTCGGTCAAGGATCTGCAGCGCCCGTTCGATATCGGTGCGCGGCCACAGGTTGAACATCGTGGCCAGGGTTGAGCGCCGGTTCAGCAGCCCGTGCAGCACGTTCGAGGCCACGTCCATGCGCGGCACAAGGTTGAACTGCTGAAAGATCATCGCGCATTGGCTTTGCCATGCCCGCCGGTCAGCCCCGCGCAGCGCCAGCACGTCGCGCCCGTCAACCAGCATCTGCCCGGCGGATGCATCGGTCAGCCGGTTCAGCATCCGCAGAAAGGTCGATTTCCCCGCCCCCGACCTGCCGATGATCCCGACAAAGGCGGGGCGGTCGATCGCAAAGCTGATATTGTCGACGGCGGCACGGCTGCCGAAGACGCGCGTCACATTCCGAACTTCCAGCATGATCGCCCTCGGTTACGTTGTCTGGGGGCGTGATAGAGGCCGAGTGTGACAGTTATCCCCGGTCTTCCTGAAACTTATGTGAAACCGGAAAATTATTTGTTTTCAATATTTTGGTTCTTGGAAACATGTTTTGGCCCCCGGCGCTGGCAGCGCCGGAGACCTGTTTTGACCAATGTTATTCGGGGGTTGCGGGACGCGCGCCTCAGGCGACGCGGCGGCCTGCGACCCATGTTTCGCGGATGACCGGCATGCCCTGGATGCGGGCCACGCGGATCAGGTCGGCGCGCAGGCCAAGGCCCAGCCGCCCGCGATCGCTTAGCCCGGCCGAGCGGGCGGGCGCTGCGGTGACCGTGGCAAAGCCGCGCGCCAGATCGTCCCACAGATCGCCCAGCAGCACCGCCGAACTCAGCAACGCCGCGGGCACGTAGTCCGAGGACACGATGTCCAGCAGCCCGGCCTGCGCCAGTTCCCCCGCCGAGACATTGCCGGAATGCGAGCCACCCCGGATCAGGTTCGGCGCGCCCATGATCGTGGCGATGCCATGCTTGCGGCAGGCTTGCGCCGCCTCGACCGTGGTCGGGAATTCGGCCAGCTTGATGCCATATGCGGCCGAGGTCGCGACATGATCCGCCGTGGTGTCGTCATGGCTGGCCAGCACCGCGCCCCAGTCCCGCGCCGCCTGCACGGTCGCGGCCTCATGCGCCTCGCCAAAGCGGGCGCGCAATTCGGCCAGACCGGCGACATGGGCCTCGAATTCCAGATCCGACATGCCCTGCTTGCCCTTGACGTATTGGGCTAGCTTGGACAGGTCGCGGAACTGGCGCTGGCCGGGGGTGTGGTCCATCAGGCTGACGATGCCGATGCGATCCGCCCGCCCGAATTCGGCCAGCTCCTCGATCAGCGTTTCCGAGCAGACCTCGGCCCGCAGGTGGATGCGGTGGCTGATGCGCAGGTTCGGGCGGGCGGCAAGGATCTCATCCGCCAGACCGCGCGCATATTTGGCATAGGAATTGTCGCGGTTGATCGAACCCACGCGCAGCGCGTCAAAGACGGTGGTGATCCCGCATCCGGCCAGTTCGGCGTCATGGGCAATGATCGCCGCCCCATGCGGCCAGTTCACGCCGGGGCGCGGCTGGATGTGGCGTTCCAGATTGTCGGTATGCAATTCGATCAGGCCCGGCGCGATCAGGTCGCCGGCGCAATCTATGCCGGTGACGCTGGCGCTGCCGATCTCGGCGATGACGCCGTCGCGGATCACGATGGCGCCGTGGCGGATTTCATCGGGCAGGACAAGGGTGGCGTTGGTGAAGACAGTTTCCGTCATGGTCCTACCTGCGGGTCTGGGTCGGGGATTGGGCGCATCGTCAAGTGCGGCCAGCAGGGCCGAGACGCCCTGCGCGATGGTGCCGTCATTAACGATGGTAGTAACGGGCAAGCCTGCGGGCAGGGGCGCGCGGCGGGCCAGCCTTGCGGCGATGTCCTTAGCGCTCTCGCGCCCACGGCTGGCCAGCCGCTGCGCCAGAACAGGGGCCGAGGCGGTGACCTCGATCACCCGCAAGCCGGGGAATGCCAGTGCTGCCTGTTCAAGCATCCGGCGCGAGCAGTTGAACAGCGTGATGCCCCCGGTCGGTGCCGGGGGGACGCCGTAAGCCAGCCCATGCGCGCGCCATGACAGGGCGAAGTTTCCCGCAGCCTCGCGGCGCAGGAATTCGGCCTCGGAGATACCCTCGAAGGGTTCGCCCCCCGCCGATTCCGGGCGGGTGATGCAGCGGCGCAGCGCAATGATGTCGGGACGCGCGGCCAAGGCCGCCGCGATCAAGGTATCCTTGCCCGCGCCCGACGGCCCGACAATGGCAAAGACGCTCATGCCGCGAACCTCGCCATGTCGATCATGCGGTCGCAGACCCGGTCGCGGGCGGCCTCGTCGTGAAAGATGCCGACGATGGCGGTGCCGCGCGCCTTGGCTTCCCCGATCAGCGACAGCACGGTTTCGCGGTTGGCCGCGTCAAGGCTGGCGGTGGGTTCGTCTAGAAGCATCACCGGCACCTGCCGGATGAAACCACGGGCGATGTTCACCCGCTGCTGTTCCCCGCCCGAGAAGGTGGTGGGCGACAGCTGCCACAGCCGTTCGGGGATGCGCAGCCGGGCCAGCAGGGCGGCGGCGCGGTCGCGGGCCTGATCCTCGGGCGTACCGGTCAGCAGTAGCGGCTCGGCCACGACCTCGATGGTGGGGACGCGGGGGACGACGCGCAGAAACTGGCTGACATAGGCCATCCGTTCGCGCCGCAGGGCCAGGATCTCGCGCGGTTCGGCGCGGGCGACATCGGTGCCCGCCACGGTGATGCGGCCGGATGCGGCAAGGTAATTGCCCCAGATCATCCGCATCAGGGTGGATTTTCCCGCGCCCGAGGCCCCAAGCAGGCCCACGCATTCACCGGGCGCCACCGACAGGGTGACATCCGACATGACCGGGATGACCGCCGCGCCCTGATTATGCAGGGTGAAGGTCTTGGACACGTTCGACAGTTCGATCACATTCATCGTCACACCTGCAGGACCGAGGACACAAGAAGCTGGGTATAGGCGTGCTGGGGATCGTCCAGAACCTGATCGGTCAGACCGGTTTCGACGCATTCGCCGCCCTTCATCACCATCAGCCGGTCGGCCAGCAACCGGACCACGGCCAGATCGTGGGTGACGATGATCGCCGACAGCCCCATGCGCCGCACCAGCCCGCGCAGCAGGTCCAGCAGACGCGCCTGCACGCTGACATCAAGGCCCCCGGTCGGTTCGTCCATGAAGACCAGCCTTGGCCCGGTGACCAGATTGCGCGCGATCTGCAGACGTTGTTGCATCCCTCCGGAAAAGGCCGAGGGGCGGTCGTCGATGCGATCAGAGGCGATTTCGACGCGGCCCAGCCAATCGGTCGCGGTTTCGCGGATGTCGCCGTAATGGCGCGCGCCGACCGCCATCAGGCGTTCACCGACATTGCCGCCAGCGCTGACCGCCATGCGCAGCCCATCGCGGGGGTTCTGGTGGACAAAGGCCCAGTCGGTACGCGCCAGCATCCGGCGCTCGGGTTCGGACATGGCCAGCACGTCGCGGCCGTCATAGATCACCTCGCCGCGGTCGGGGGGCAGATGACCGGCAAGGCAGGACAGCAGCGTCGATTTCCCCGAGCCGCTTTCGCCGACAATGCCCATGACCTCGCCCGGCCACAGGTCGAAACCGATGCCGGTGCAGCCGATGCGCGCGCCATAGCGCTTTTCCAGCCCACGGACGGAAAACAGCGGGGTCATTGGCGGTCCTCCTGACGCGAGCGGCAGAATGCGGTGTCCGAGCAGACGAATATTCGCCCGCCCTGATCGTCGGTGATCACCTCGTCCAGATAGCTTTCGGTCGCGCCGCAGATGTCGCAGGCGTGGTCGGCCTTGCTGGCGACAAAGGGATGGTCGTCGAAATCAAGGCTTTCGACGCGGGTATATGGCGGCAGGGCATAGATGCGCTGCTCGCGCCCGGCGCCGAACAGCATTAAGGCCGGGCTGTCATCCAGTTTCGGATTGTCGAATTTCGGGATGGGCGAAGGGTCCATGACATAGCGCCCCTCGACCCTGACCGGATAGGCATAGGCGGTGGCGATCCTGCCGTGGCGGGCGATGTCCTCATACAGCTTGACCTGCATCAGCCCGTAATCGGCCAAGGCATGCATCCGCCGTGTCTCGGTCTCGCGCGGTTCAAGGAAGCGCAGGGGTTCCGGGATCGGCACCTGAAAGACCATGATCTGCCTTTCCTGCAAGGGGGCCTCGGGGATACGGTGGCGGGTCTGGATGATGGTCGCGTCCTCGGTTTCCTCGGTCACCTCGACCCCGGCCGTGCGCTGAAAGAAGCGCCGGATCGACACGGCATTGGTGGTGTCATCCGCGCCCTGATCAATGACCTTCAGCCGGTCGTCTGGCGTCAGGCAGGCCGCCGTCACCTGCACGCCACCGGTGCCCCAGCCATAGGGCATCGGCATTTCGCGGCTGGCGAAGGGCACCTGATAGCCGGGGATCGCCACGGCCTTCAGCAGCGCGCGGCGGATCATGCGTTTCGTGTCCTCGTCCAGATAGGCGAAGTTATAGGCATCCATGGCGGTCATTCCGCGGCCTCCCTGCTGGCGAATGCGGCGGCGCGGACGCTGCGGATCAGCTCCAGCTCGGCCTGAAAATCGACGTAATGCGGCAGCTTGATATGTTCGAGAAAACCCGTGGCCTGAATGTTGTCGCAATGGGACAGCACGAATTCCTCGTCCTGCGCGGGGGCTCCGGTGAAGTCCTCGCCCAACTCGCGCCAGCGCAGGGCACGGTCCACCAGCGCCATGCTGATCGCCTTGCGCTCGGTCTGGCCAAAGGTCAGGCCATAGCCGCGGGTGAATTGCGGGGGCTGGGATTTCGACCCGGTGAACTGGTTCACCGTCTCGCATTCGGTCAACTCGATCTCGCCGATTTCGACGGCGAAGCCCAGTTCCGGGATATCGACTTCGACCGGACAGGTGCCGATGCGCAATTCGCCAACAAAGGCATGGTTGCGCCCGTAACCGCGCTGGGTCGAATAGGCGAGGCCAAGGACAAACCCCTCATCCCCGCGCGTCAGGGCTTGCAGTCGCAAGGCGCGGTCGGCGGGCAATTCCAGCGGCGCGCGGGTCAGGTCGGGCGGAATCTCATCCGAGGGCGCGGCCCTTTCGATCAACCCGTCGCGGTCCAGAAAGCTCAGGATATGCGGCATGTCCTGCGCGGGGCCGGTCAGCGCGGTCGGGGCGGGCGGGACCTCGCCCTCGGCCAGCAGCGCGAAATCCAGCAGGCGGTGCGTATAGTCGAAGGTCGGGCCAAGGATCTGCCCCCCCGGTGCATCCTTGAAGGTCGCGGAAATCCGACGGGTCACCGCCATTACCGCCGTATCGACGGGCGTCGAGGCCATCAGCCGCGGCAATGTGGTGCGATAGGCGCGGATCAGGAAGATCGCCTCGATCAGGTCGCCGCGCGCCTGCTTGATCGCCAGCGCGGCCAGATCGGGGTCGTAAAGCGAGCCCTCGGCCATGACGCGGTTGACGGCCAGCGCCATCTGCTCGCGGATCTGGGCGGTGGACAATTCAGGGACGTCCGGATCGCCGCGACGTTCCTTGGCCAGCCACGCATGGGCGTTTTCGATGGCACGTTCGCCCCCTTTGACGGCTACATACATCAGAGAAACTCCACTTCGGTACTGCGTGGCAAAGCCGAAATCCGCTCGCCCATCGTCATGATCAGGTCCAATCCCAGCGGAAAATCTGTCGGTCGGTTTCCTGGGACAAAGGCCAATGTTTTCGTTTTGATGCCGGGTCCGGTCAGACGGGCGTTTTCTTGGGGCCAATCGTGCAATTCGACGATCAGCGTTGACGAGCGATCAGGATATTCGGGGCTGCCGATGCGGAACCGGTCCAGGGGTTCCAGGTCGTGCCAATGCCCTATCGCCAAATCCGCTTCGTCGGCGGGGACTAGCGGTGCTCCGGTGTGGAAGGTGATCCATTGCCGCAACGCATCGCAGTCGAAAACTCCAGCTAGATGGACCGGAGTATTGCTATCGGCCAGTGTCAGAATGGCGGTTCCTGCTGCGATGGATAGAGGCGCGGGCGGCTTCGCTCCTGACAGGACTGCCGTTTTTCCGGGCCGCGACATGACCTCTAGCACGGAGCGGAAAGCCGTTGCCGATTGGCGGGGTGCATCCGAGAATCCGCCGGAAATCGGTTGGATATTCATCAATCCACTCCTCGGACCATCGTGAAGAATTCAACCTTGGTTGCTGCCGCTTTCGAGGCGATGGCGGCTTTTCGGACGTTCTCGTCTAAAAGCAGAGGCGAGACGATGCGCGCGAAAATGTCGTTTGCGTCAGGGCCTTGCATCTGCGCATCGACGATTGCGGCGCGGATCGCATGGGCCTTGTCACGGCCCTGAACATAGGCGTGGCCGATCAACCCGTCTTCAAGCTGCAACGTGCAGCGGGTCACGGTCATTTCGCCCAGATTGAACGGCGCACCCGTTGCGCCGGCACGTCCCCGTACCATGACTGCGCCGATTTCCGGATTGCGCAGAATGCTGTGTTGCGGGGTCGCGCCAAGCAAATGCGCCAGTCGGGCGGGTGCGGAACGGGCAAGTACGCCCATCCAGTCGCGGCGGGTGATCGTCGTCATTGGACACCTTGTCGGGTTGTCTATTTATCTATACAACTAGACAAATATCTATTCGCCCGATCCGAGTCGGGCAAGCATGCAGATGGTGAAATTTTGATGACAGGTCCGAAATGAGCCGCACTCCGGTCTGGACGACCATCGCCCACCAGATCTCGATCGAGATCGTCAGCGGCCAGAGACGTCCCGGCGACAAGTTGCCCACCGAGGCCGAACTGTCGTCGCGCTTCGGGGTCAATCGCCACACCATCCGTCGTGCTTTGGCCGATCTGGCGGATCGTGGCATGGTCCATGCGCGTCGTGGCGCGGGGGTTTTTGTCCAAAGCAAGCCCGTCGACTACCCTCTGGCGCGGCGGACTCGGTTTTCAACCAACCTTGCCGCCATGGGGCTCGAACCGGGGCGCGAAGTGCTGAGTATCGAAACCCGCCATGCCAACGATCCCGAGGCGCAGGCCCTTGGGCTTGCACCGGATGCGAGGGTGCATGTGATCGAAGGGATCAGCACCGCCGACAGCCAGCCCATCGCCTATTTCCAGTCGGTATTTCCCGCCGAACGCTTTCCTGATCTTTGTGCGACCCTGCGGACCGAGAATTCGATCACCCGCGCTTTGGCTGAACACGGTGTGTCGGATTACACCCGATCCGAAACCCGACTGACCGCCAAGCGCGCCAATGCCGTTGTGGCCCTGCACCTGCGCGTGCGCGAGGGCGATCCGATCTTGCGGACGATCAGCACCAATATCGACCTTGATGGCCGCCCCGTCGAATACGGCCGGACATGGTTCGCAGGTGATCGCGTTACATTGACCGTGAAACCCGCGAACGTAGCCGAGTAGCGAGGTCGGTCACGGAATATCCGGATGCAGGCGTGCTGTCGCGAAAACTCGCGTCATGCTTCGGGAGTAGGCCCTTGGCATTCCATGGTTTTCTGCGGCAGTCGGCGAGGGGGCAGTCGCGAGATCAGGACCGGTTCAGTGGCCGCCTTCCGCAGAGCCTAGCCCGTGACGCGCGATAGCAGGATGTTCCCGTAACGCTCGCGGCTGCCTTCCAGATGGGCGCGCATGGACTTGCGGGCGTCCTCGGCATCGCCGCGCAGGATAGCGTTCACAATCCGGCCATGTTCCTGCTGAAGATTTTCGTTCGGAACCAGCGCGGCCTGTGTCGCAATCGTCGAGCGATCTGGTCCGGTCGACACCATGCCCGCCTTGCACAGCACCATCAGGTCCGAGAAGCAGCGGTTCTGCGTCGCCTCGGCGATCCGCAGATGGAACATGTAATCCGCGAAACGCGTGGACGTCCCTTCGGCCAATGCGTCGCCGATCTGTTCATGGGCGGCAATGATCGCCTCCATCTGCGCCGCCGAACGCCGCATGGCCGCCAAGGATGCCGCCTCGGTTTCGAACCCGAGGCGCAATTCGATCAATTCGATGACCGAGGTGACGCGGTCGCGCGAAAGTCCGGCAAAGGGTGCCTGTTCGGTCACCGGCTCAAGGACAAATGCTCCGACGCCTCGCCTGACGTTCAGGACGCCCTCCGAGCGAAGTACCGCAATGGCCTCGCGGACGACTGCGCGGCTGACGGAATGTTCGCGCGCCAGATCGGTTTCGCTGCCGATGCGGTCCCCCGGCTTGACACTGCCTTGTTCGATGTCAGCCCGCAAACCCTGAATAACCTTTGCGACAAGCGGCCGCGCCTCGCCAGAGAACGATCCGCTTTCGATCAATTCCGCCATATTTCACGCCTCCTTGCGGCGAAGCTCATGGCTCAGTGTTAGCCGCGGCGATCCGCCTGCGCAAGCCATTCTGGTAGGACAGGATATCGAATATGGCAAATTTTATGCTTTACTTGTCCTACTGCAGATTCAATTCTGACTCTCGTTGCGGCAGATTCGGTCGACTCTGCCTGAGAAACTGTCAGGGATCGGAATATGAAAATCGTCGATGCGCGGGTGCGTACCTTTTGGCACACAACAAATCTGGCCAAGGACAGCGATGGGCATGATCATCCCGGACCGGAGAAACGTGTGCGTAAATCTCTTCTTACGCTGACGGCCGAAGACGGAACCGAAGGGCACGCTTTTGGCAGTCCCGAACAGATCCGGCCGCATCTACTAGAGCAATACATCCGTCCCGTTGTTGTAGGACAAGATGCATTCGCGCGTGAAATGCTGTGGCAGGATCTAGCCCATTGGCAGCGTGGCAGCGGTGGACAGCTGAGCGACCGGACATTGGCGGTTGTCGATGTCGCGCTTTGGGATCTCGCGGCCAAGCTCGCAGGCCTGCCGGCCTACAAGATGGCGGGTTCGTATCGCGACAAGGTTCCGGCCTATGGCTCGATCATGTGCGGAGACGAAATCGAAGGCGGTCTAGCCACCCCAGAGGATTACGGCCGTTTCGCTGAATGGCTGGTCAAGCGGGGTTATCGCGCCATCAAGCTGCATACTTGGATGCCTCCGGTCAGTTGGTCGCCCAACATCCAGATGGATCTGAAGGCCTGCGCCGCGGTGCGCGAGGCGGTCGGGCCGAATTTTCCGCTGATGCTCGATGCCTATCACTGGTATTCACGCGAAGAGGCCTACGAACTCGGCAAGGGTCTGGAGAAGCTGAACTTCACCTGGATCGAGGAGGTCATGGACGAGCAATCCATGTCGTCTTACGCGTGGCTCGCAGCAGAGTTGAAGATTCCGGTGATCGGTCCCGAGTCCATGGGCGGAAAATACATGCACCGGGCGGAATGGATCAAGGCGGGGGCCTGCGATATCCTGCGCACCGGTGTCGAGGATGTCGGAGGGATCTCTCCCGCGCTCAAGACGATGCATCTTGCGGAAAGCTTCGGGCTGAATTGCGAGGTTCACGGGCATGGCGCGGAAAACCTGCTCATCTCGGCGGTCAGCAAGAACTGTCGCTGGTATGAACGCGGGTTGCTGCACCCGATGCTCGATTACGACGCCTGTCCGGATTACCTGAACAAGATCGACGACCCGATGGATCAGGAAGGGTTCGTCTGGCTTTCGCAAGAGCCGGGGGTCGGGGTCGACATCAATCTTGATTACATCGACGCCAATCTCGCTGGTTGAGGAGCCAGCGGGACTATCGATAAATGGGAGGAACTCATGAAACGACGTCATTTTCTGGGGACTGCGGCAGCGCTGGCGATGTTTGTCGCCATGCCTGGCGCGTCCGTTGCCGAAACGCCCGCCGATCAACTGGTCATCGGCTTTTCGATGGCGAATGTGCTGACGCTCGATCCGGCGGGTGCGGGAAGCAAGGAAAAGGTCCAGATCACGACCAATGTCTATGATTGCCTTGTCGGGATCGACCCCGTGGATCGAGCCAAAGTGGTGCCGGAGCTTGCCGAAAGCTGGGAGGTTTCCGAAGATTCGTCATCCATCCGTCTCCACTTGCGGCCTGATCTACGTTTCGCCTCGGGGAATGCGCTGACCAGCGAGGACGTCGTCTGGTCGCTCAAGCGGGTCATCACGCTCAATCTGGCGCAGGCTACGAACTTCAAGCTGCGGGGCTACACGGCCGAGAATGCCGCGCAGAACCTTATCGCTGTGGATGATCGCACGGTCGAAATCCGCATCCCCGAAAGGACCGATCCCCAGATCATCCTCATGACCCTTTCGTTGGCCGGATCGGGGGCAATTCTGGACCGCAAGGTCGTATTGGAGCACGAGAAAGACGGTGATCTTGGTACGGCATGGCTTGCGACGAATACCGCCGGTTCGGGGGCGTTCTCGGTCCAGCGCATGTTGCCAAATGACATGGTTATTCTTGCCAGAAACGAGAATTACTGGGGAAATCCTGTCGACATGAAGCGCGTGATCATGCGCCACGTCCCCGAGTCTCAGACCCAGCGACTGCTGCTGACGAAGGGTGATCTCGATATTGCCTATACGTTGAGCGCACCCGATCTGACCTCGCTTGAAGGCAATCCCGATATCAAGGTCACGAGCGAATTGGGCAACGGGCTTTACTATCTGGCGATGAGCCTCAAGGACCCTGTGCTGCAGAAGCGCGAAATACGCCAAGCCATCGTCAAGCTGCTGGATTTCCAAGGGATTAACGATGCTGTCATGCGCTACTATGGCGTCAAGCATCTTTCGCCCATCCAGATCGGTCTAGGCGGAACCAAAGCCGGAGAGACCGCGCCTGATATTGCGGGTGCCAAGGCGCTATTGGCGCAGGCAGGCTATCCGGACGGCCTGAAACTGTCGCTGCGCGCTCTTTCCGAACCCCCGTTCGATAACTTGGCCGTGGCTATTCAGGGCGCATTGGCGCAAGGCGGGATCACCGCGGAAATCATTACGGGTGGTGGCGAAACTGTCTATGGTGCCATGCGGCAGCGCGATTTCCAGTTGATCGTCGGTCGCAGCGGCGGGCAGGTCTCGCATCCGGATGGCGATCTGCGCAGTATCCTGTACAATCCAGACAACAGCGATGGTGCCAATCTGAGCGGATTGCTGAGCTGGCGGGTCTCCTATCACGACGACAAGGTTAACAAACTGATCGACGACGCCTTGTTGCTAACGGGGCCATCACAGCACGAAGCCTATGTTGCGTTGGAGCGCCAATATGCCGAAAGCGCGCCTGCCATCCAGCCCGTATCCCAAGTGACGGATTCCGTCGCAATGCGCGCGGATGTCGAGGGGCTTCGGATCAGTCCGGTCTGGCAGACCAAGTTGGCTTCGGTTGGCAAGCGCCGTTGAGCGTCTATCACGATCCGGCCGGCAGACTGCACTCGTGGCAGAACGTGGCCGGATCGTGCTCATGCTGAAGCAGTGGATTAGAACCACGACACTGAGCCGGGCGTGCGATCTTAGCTAGAGAAACCATGGCAGTAGTTCTTCTTGTGGCATACCCGCGCCGGCGCGCGGAGCGGTCGCATGCGTCCGGCAAAACTTCCGGGAGCGCCCTTGGACGCGCTAGCCCAGATGCGACTTTGGTTGGCGGGAAAGTTTTGCGCGCCGGTGGCCTCGGCCAAGAAGGTTGGCCTTGAACACCTCGGCGGGGGTGCGGAAACCGAGGCATTTGCGGGGTGTGGCGTTCAATCCGGCGCAGAGCAGACGGAGATCCTCCTGTGACAGGCTGTTCGGATCGGTGTCGCGGCCGAGCCAGCGCCGCAGCCGTTTGTTGGCGTTCTCAACCGCACCTTTTTGCCACGGCGACTGAGCTTCACAAAACCATGTCTGGGCGCCGACCTCGGCCTGCACATGCGGCCAGTCGACGAATTCGGAGCCGCGATCGAATGTCACCGAGCGGCAGGCATGCCGGGGCAGGGGCATCAGCGCCCGGGCGATCTGAGCCATGATCGGCTTGGC
This sequence comes from Paracoccus aestuariivivens, assembly GCF_009711225.1. Lineage (GTDB taxonomy): Bacteria > Pseudomonadota > Alphaproteobacteria > Rhodobacterales > Rhodobacteraceae > Paracoccus > Paracoccus aestuariivivens. The sequence goes on from NZ_WMIE01000010.1 coordinate 96,912, forward strand.
ACGCTTATCCTCGTTTTTCAGCACCTCGAGGAAACGGCTCGTACGTTCGATCATTGTGGTGACATTGGCTGGTCCGTACTTCTGCCTAAACAGAACGAGGTCACCTTCCCAGTGACCGAACTCTTTCCGATGCGCGATCACGTCAGGGCGGAACAGGATGCTGAGTTCAGGAGCAAATTTCGGCGGCGGACGCTTGCGCAGCAGGTCAGCCGCGCCGTCGTCTGCGGCCCGAGGGCAGGTGACGTCAGAGTTGGGCCTGACGTCCTTCCCCGGAATAGACATGGCGGTACATGGTCTCGTGGCAGACCGAGGCGGGCGCGCGCTCATAGCGCATACGCCCGGCGATCTGCTCGGGCGTCCAGCCTGCGCGCAGGCAGCGCTCGACCTGGTCGCGCAAGCCGGAATCGCGGACCAGCTTGCGTCGACGGGTCCGGCGCGCATCGCAGCGGCTCTGCGCCACGACGCACCAGTAGCCGCTGAGCTTCGGGCTCTCGCTGTCGTGGAAATGGTTGCGCTTGAGTTCGCGC
>NZ_WMIE01000011.1 GCF_009711225.1 Paracoccus aestuariivivens
CGCGGCGATCACCATGGGGCCGACGACGCGCTCAACCACAAAGCTGGCGGAGGAGGCCCCATGGGCGGCGACGAAAAACGCGCGGCCTGAAAACGAAGACGAGTGACAACTCCTTTGACAAACACCGCTTCGGTGATTACTGCCGCGCCGCATGGCGGCGAGCCGAACGTCAGCGATGGGCCGCTATGTCATTATTGGAATCGGATCCGTGCCTTCGCTGATGATCGCGAGATATCGTTGATAGCTAAACACGCGCCGGCGCCGACGTCCGGTGATTTCTATCACAATGCCCAAGCGTTCCAGATCGGCCAGAGCGGCATTGACTGTCGGTGCGGACAGGCCGGTGTTCTGCACCGCCTGCGTTGCTGTCAGAAACGGATTTTGCTGAAACAGATCGTGGATGCGCAGCGCAGAGCCGGGCCGATCGCTTTCAGCCGTGATGCGCTCGCGGTCCGTCTTGAACAGATCCACTATCCGTGTGGCGGCATCGAAGGCCTGGTTGGCGGTTTCCGCAACACCGGTCAGGAAAAAATCGAGCCAAGCTTCCCAATTGCCGTATTGCCGGACCTCCTGCAGCAGGCGGTAATAGTCGGCACGGTGGGTCTTGAGATAAAGGCTGAGATAAAGCAGCGGCTTGCGCAACACATCATTGACGCAAAGGTACAGGGTCACCAGCAAGCGTCCTATACGGCCATTACCATCCAGAAACGGGTGGATGGTTTCAAACTGGACATGCAGCAAGCCAGCTTTGATCAGCGCGGGGAGTTTGGAGTCTCGCTCGTGCATAAACCGCTCCAGGGCATCAAGGCAGGCGTCCATCTCGGTGACCGGCGGTGGCACGAAGAGGGCATTTCCCGGCCGCGATCCTCCGATCCAGTTCTGCGACCGCCGGAATTCGCCGGGATTTTTAGTGCCACCGCGGCCGCTCTGCAGCAATCGTTCGTGCATTTCACGGATCAGTCGAAGCGACAGCGGCAGTTCCTGCAGCCGTTCAAGTCCATACATCATAGCATCGACATAGTTTGACACCTCGCGGATGTCGTCGATCGGTTCGCCAGCAGCGGCTTCGGTTTCAAAGCGCAAAAGATCCGTCAGGGTCGACTGGGTCCCCTCGATCTGCGATGAAAGCACAGCTTCTTTGCGGACATACATATAGAGAAACAGCTCCTGCCGTGGCAGTAGTGTTGTGATCCCGTCCAGACGGCCCAAGGCGCGTTCAGCGAGGCTCAGTCTGTCGAGCAGTTGCAATACATCGATATCTGGCTTGGGAGGCAGGGGCGGCGGAACAAATGCGCGCACAATCTCGCCCGCGACAGGGGTTTCCAGACTGCGTCCAAGACGCGGATTCAGAGGTGGTTCGTTCATGGCGGCACATTGGCATATGTAGCGTTATTTAAGCAATGGCGCGTTCTGTTTAATAACGGTACTTCTAAAGTAAGCGCACTTAAATAGCCGGAACGAACCAGGCGACGTGGCCTGCCTAAGGTTGACCTTGTTCCGTGATCCCGGATTGGGAGTTAATTTACTCTCAGCACAGGAGATCAGTCATGAGCAAGGAACCACGTCGCCGTTCTCAGCTGCCATTTCATCGAGGATCTCGCTGCGCACTGTCTGAGTGACGGTTAAGCGGAGCGCGACCAAGTAGTTGACGAAGGACGGCTTGGTCCGCAGCGTATCCAGCTCATCAAAGATTTCGCTGCGCGGTGTCTGTGCGGCGGCTTCGGTGGATGCTGCCGCGCAGCATAGTGACAGGCCGAGCGACGGGTAAGGGCCGGCCCAGCCTATCCTGGGGGCAGGACGCCCGCTTCAGCGAAGCCCGCCATTCCTGTCCCACAGCATGTTGGGCGGAACGCTTCGCCGCCATTCAGAGCGGGGCGACGACACTCGGCTGTTCGCAGGTGCAGCATTGCGCGTGATCCGATGCGGCCGCTCGGACTTGGCTGATGCAGCACGGCGGCATTCTCCATTGCGGCCATTGATGCGAAGCGCAGCGAATGAGGTTGTTTGCGAATTCAGAAACGCCTCAACTGGCGGTCAGCCCGTCCCTTCAGGCCATCAACGACCTTCGCTCGTTACTCTGCATCCACCAGGTGTTAGCCATCGGCTCGAGGTGAAAGGATTAGAGATCTCTTCTCCAGCCTTCTCCTTCTTCTGAAGAATATAGCGCATCCGTTCATACTGGTCGCGGCAGGTCGTTTCAGCTGCGATCTGCGCGATATCCATGCGACTGAAGACATGCGGGTTGAGACCCATGATCGCAGCCTCTTGGACATGGCCCGGAGACAGCGGTTTGCTATCTGCAAGAGCCGATCCCGTCGCAACAGAGAAAACCAATGCGACGAGAGAGAGTTTCCTGAACATCTGATGCCTCCACATATGGTTCCAATGCATGTGGTCACTCTGGTGCGTCGTTAGTAGAGCAACTTGCCTGGGTAAGGTTACCACCGACGGAGACAACGCCCATCAATTGGGCCAGACAAGCAGACACCTGTAGAGGAGGAGGCGAAAAGAAGCCGTCGATGCAAGGCCCCGCATCGCGTCCCGCCGCACTTGCGGGGTTTTCGCTGCGAGGCTGGTTGAACGGCCAGATAGGGGAACGACGCCGCGCAAAATCGGCGGTGCTTGTCTTATGGAATTCCCGGCTCCCGAGGCAAAAGGGAGCCGCTGCCCAGCACCGCAAACTGCGGGGCAGCGGCGGGGGTGGCGTCGTGCGGAGCTTGGTCTTGAAGGACCGCGGTCGAGTTTGACGAGCCCCCGTCTTTTCTAACGACCTGAACGGATACGTGGGCTGCGGGCCCGAACGACAAGCATAGGTAGGAAGAAAAGATGGCCAAGGATACCATCGGCATTGATGTGTCGAAAGATCGTCTCGACACCTTCTGGCATTCCCGGGCTGAGGCATGTTGCCTGCCCAATAGCCCAGAAGGTTTCGGTCAATTATGCGACTGGCTGGGAAAGCAGGAGGATGTTCTGATCGTCTTCGAGGCGACCGGCGCCTATCACCGGGGGCTTGAACGGCATCTGAGCCTGACAGGGAAGCCTTTCATCAAGGTCAATCCAAAGCAGGCGCGGCGCTTTGCGCAGGCAATCGGACGGTTGGCAAAGACCGACAGCGTCGACGCCAGAATGCTGGCCCGCATGGGTGTTGTGCTGGACCTGACGCCTCAAGCTGTCGAAGGCGAAGATGTTCATGATCTCAGAGAGTTGCTGACTGCACGTCGCGCTTTGGTCAAAGATCAGGTGACCGCGAAGACGCGGCTTGCCACCGCACTGAACCCGCTGGTGCGCGAACAGCTTGCTCGCCGCATTGAGGACATCGGGGCTGATATCCAGGCGCTGGACGAGGTCATCGCGCAGATCGCCAGACAGCGTGGCACCCTTGAAGAGCGCATTCGCCGTTTGATGACCATTCCGGGGATCGGTCGTCTGACTGCGACCACTATGCTGATCGACATGCCGGAGCTGGGATATCTCGAGAGCAAAAAGATCACCGCCTTAGCCGGACTTGCGCCAATGACGCAGCAATCTGGCAAGTGGCAGGGCAAGGAACGGATTACCGGCGGACGGGCATCAATTCGGCGCGCGATCTATATGCCGGCACTTGTCGCCATCCGCTTCAACCGGGACCTCCACGACAAATATCAGCAGCTGCTAAAAGCCGGCAAGGCGAAGAAAGTCGCTATTACCGCCATCATGCGACGCATCATCATCCTTGCGAACACCTTGCTGCGCGAGAGGCGAGATTGGCTGCCTGAACGCCCTTGACTAAGACGGATACTCGACCGACTGGTTAAGTGCGGGATGCTCGATCGACTGGGATGTCCCGCAGAGCAACGCCCAGTCAGGCCCGTTCCGTTCGTTTCATCACGGGCTTCTGGTCGATCTCGGTCTACGATGCCGAAGGATATTATTTGCCGAACGTCAAGAACGCCTATACGCTGAACAAACTGACCGCGAGGCCCGATGCCACAGCATAACGGTCCAATTCGCAGGATGCGACGGCGCGGTCGTGAACTGCCTACCAACGCCGGAGGGCTGGAACTGAATGGTGCGCCGCTACCGCCCCGAGACCAGCATTCTTGATGGCAAATTGGTTTTCCCAAAATCGGAGGAAGTGCGATGAACCGTCGGACTCTGCTTCAGATAAGCGTCGCGGCCGCAGTGTTGCCAAGCCTGCCGCTGCACGCGCAGGATACAGGCGCCCTAGCGCATGAGGCGTTTCTTTATGCCTATCCGATGGTGAAAAATTACCTCACCCTCTACCAATATGCGCTGGAGGCGGGAGGCAAGCAGTACAAGGGTCCGCTCAACACGCTGACCAGTATCGCCCGAGTCTATACACCCGAAGACACGGCGATCATCACCCCCAATTCCGACACACCCTATTCTTTCATGGTCATGGACCTGCGCGCCGAGCCGCTGGTCGTGACCTTGCCCGCCATCGAGGCGGATCGTTACTATTCAGCCCAGATCATCGATCTCTATACCCACAATGTCGACTATCTGGGGACGCGGATGGATGGCAATGGCGGTGGGGATTTTCTGATCGCAGGGCCGGGCTGGCAAGGTGAGGCTCCTGCCGGGATCAAGCGCGTGGTTCGGATACCGACCGATCTGGGTCTTGTCGTCATCCGCACCCAGCTTTTTGCGCCTGATGACATCGGCAAGGTCGAGGCGATTCAGGCTGGTTACAGCGCACGGACATTGTCGGCCTATGAGGGCAAGCCTGCCCCGGCTCCAGCGCCTGCCATCGACTGGCCCGTGATCGACGACGACCGGATGCTAAGCGAGTTCTGGCCGCTGACGGCTTTCCTACTGCAGTTCGCCCCGCCGCTGGCATGGGAGGGCAACCTGCGCGACAGTTTCGCCGCCGCGCTCGGACTGCAAGCCGGGACCGCCTGGCCACCCGCCAGCCTGCCCGAGGGCACCGCGAGCCAAATGCGCGATCTTGTACGGCCCACCGATCAGGAGATCCGCGACACCGTCGCGCATCTCACGGATTCCGCAAAGCTGTTCGGAACACCCGAGTTCATGAAGGGGCGCTACGTGGACCGCGCCGCTGCCGCGCAGGGCGGCATCTATGGTAACACCGCGCAAGAGGCGCTCTACGTTATCTACAACGTGGACGCGAAAGGCGCGCTGTTGGACGGCAAGGCGCATCATTACGCGTTGCGGTTTGCGGCCGATACCTTACCACCTGTCTCCGCCTTCTGGTCGATCACGATGTATGACAAGGCCCGACAGTTGCTGGTCGACAACCCTATCAATCGCTACTTGATCAATTCCCCGATGCTCTCGGGATTGAAACAGGACGAGGCCGGTGGGATCGTCCTTTACCTTCAGGCCGAAAGCCCCGGCGAAGAGCAGGGGGCGAACTGGTTGCCCACACCGGCCGAGGGCTTTTACGCCGTCATGCGCCTTTACCTGCCCAAAGACGTGGCCCTCGATGGTCGCTGGAAGCCACCTGTCATCGAGATAGTCAGTTAAGCGCCTTCGTAGGGCGTCGTCGATTGGCGTTGCGCCTAGCGGCTCAAGAGTTGCTGGCGATGGAACGCAAGATGGTTAGCTGTACTATGGTCAAAATGAAGATCTATCTGCGCGGTGTACCTCGCCCCGAACGAGAAAAAGACCGCCGAGGAGGTCTCGGAAGGGCTCGGCAAGACCACCAAGCTCGCGATCAGCGACAGCCTTTCGCGCGATGGATCAGGCCTGCTGCGCCGCTCGATCTCACGGCGCAATGAAGAGCGCCCGTTGATGACCCCGGACGAGCTGAAAAAGCTCGATCGCGACAATGTCATCCTGATCCCCGAGCGTCAGCATCCGATCATTGCCGAGCGCATCGTCTATTACGAGGATCCCTATTTCAAAGGGCTGATGGCGGCGCAGAAAGGACCCCTGCCCTATCCTTCACGCGAAGGCGAGGGTTTGCGGCGGCTGCGCGAAACCGTCGAAGACCTGACAAGGCGCATCGAAGCTCGCGGGATCATTTCCTACCCGGCCTCGCCCGATCCGGTGCTGCCCACGGGTCCAGGCGGCGAAAAACCCCTGGATGCAACAGAGAAACCCGACGACGGTTCCGCGCCACCCGCGCAGGCGGAGCCTGCGTCAACGACATCAGAGGTCGCCGCATCGGGTCCAACCGCCCAAGCCATGCTACAGAAAATGAGAGAGGAAAAGCCCGCCTTGAGCGCCGAAGAGATGCTGGAAGAATTGAAGCCGCAGGAAAAACGCGCCCTCGCGACCATGCAGGGCATCGAGCAGAAACTGCTGCGCAAATTGGGCGCGTGAGACCAGCACAGAGACTGAACCAGCTGCCCGCGTCAGCGCGCGATCACTTCCAGTCTGCGTCCTGCCGCTCCGCCGCGACAGCTGCCTTCGCCGCGTCAAGACCAACGCAGGTCAATATCCCGATGCGTCATTCCCAATCTGGCGTGAGATTTTTCTGATCAGCTTTTGCCGGTCCAGCTGTCACCAGATCCGCCACGAGTTTTGGCAAGGCGCTGTGCTTAACAGGGTCCAACCTTTCCTGTGGCAGGCGATCCTCGATCAGGCTGAGAACTGCTTCGGCCTGAACCTTGTCGCGCGCGGCCTTGCCGGGATCACGATCGTCCCTTTGGGCAATCCAGAGCTTATGCGCCGCCCATATGGCCGGGGCAGGCGCGGTCATTCGCACCGGAAATCCACGGTCGTCGATGGCGATGGCCGTGAACGCAGGCGCAGACACAAGCCATTCAAGGCCAATAATCGGGGCCGGAACGGCATCTCCTTCGATGCCGCTGACCTGGCCGGGCATGACTCGGTGTGCCGGTCGCGCCTCGGGACGGATAAACTCGACCATGAACCCGTCCTTATTGGTCAGCCGGAAATCTCCCTTCTGGCGCTGTTGAAACGACGGATCGACAGATCTGGCGATGGCCTCCAGGCCTCGCGCTTCCCCATCAATCGCGATGCGCAGGGGCGCGCGGTCGTCGATCAGAACATCCAGATCTCCGGTGGCGACCATTTCCCCGTTGAATGTCACCGCAGCAGCAGCTTCATAGGCATAGAGCGCATGCGTGCCCACCACCCGAAAACGGGCTGCGGCCGGGCTTTCATCCAGCTTGCGGATCAGCCTGGCCGCGATGCTGGGGACACGCTGGTGGTTGAGCGCCCGCATCACCGCGGCCAGCTGGTTGATCTTGCCGGCCAAACTTGCGAGCCGCTCCTCGGCCTCCTGTTTCTGTCGCAGATAATGCGCAAGAATGGCGTCTGTTTTGTCAGATCGAGATCCGAGGCTTCGGGTCGACCTGATCCCGTTTTTGGTCGTTCTGCGGTAGAGATATTCGCGGCCCGCACGGAGCTCGTAAGACATGTTTCCGCTGAGTTCGTCCTGTGATAGATTTCTGACCCGTTGCCACTCTTCGAAAGTGGCAACGAGATCAACCCGATCACGGATCACACGGCTGTCTAAAGCACTGTAATACATGAATTTGGTACTCCGGCACGCTGTGTCCTAGAGTATAATCACCAAATTCATATTTTTCAATACGATGTGCCGTTATCGTGGCCTCAGCGCATCTTGACCCATCCACCCAGGTCCCCACCAGCATATTAACCTTTGAGCCTGCCGTTGACGTCAAATTTGCCGCGCGAGGGGAGAAGCGCGCAGATCCGCGGGTTTCGAGGATGCTTTGCTGAAACCCGCCGATTATCAGCGGCTTTACGACGAATCGGTTTCCGATCCCGTTGGCTTCTGGGGCCGTGAAGGCAAGCGGATCGACTGGATTCATCCCTATAGCGTGGTGAAAAACACCGATTTCAGCATGGGAAAGGTCTCGATCAAGTGGTTCGAGGACGGAATCCTGAACGCCTCGGTGAACTGCGTCGACCGCCATCTGCCGACTCGCGCCAACCAGACCGCGATCATTTTCGAGCCCGATGACCCCAAGGCTCCGGCGCGGCACATCACCTATGCGCAGCTGTCCGAAAAAGTGAACCGTTTCGCCAATGTGCTGCTGAGCCAGGGCGTGATGCGTGGCGACCGCGTCGTGATTTATATGCCGATGATCCCCGAGGCGGCCTATGCCATGCTGGCCTGCGCGCGGATCGGGGCGGTACATTCCATCGTCTTTGCCGGCTTCTCGCCGGATGCCTTGGCCAACAGGATCAATGACTGTGGCGCCAAGCTGGTCATCACCGCCGACACCGCTCCGCGTGGCGGGCGTCGTACGGCGTTGAAATCGAATACCGACGCGGCTTTGCTGCATTGCTCGGATCGGGTGCGCTGCCTTGTCGTCAAACATACCGGCGACCAGACGACATGGATCGATGGCCGCGATGTCGATGTCCTGAAGCTGATGGACGAGGTGAGTCCGGATTGCCCACCGCGCCCGATGGGGGCCGAGGATCCGCTGTTCATCCTGTATACCTCGGGCTCGACCGGCAAACCCAAGGGCGTCGTCCACACGACCGGCGGTTATCTGGTTTATGCCTCGATGACGCATCAATACGTCTTCGACTACAAGGACGGAGACGTGTTCTGGTGCACGGCAGATGTCGGTTGGGTCACCGGACATAGCTACATTGTCTACGGCCCGCTTGCGAATGGCGCGACCACGCTGATGTTCGAAGGCATCCCGACATGGCCTGATGCCGGTCGTTTCTGGGAAGTCTGCGACAAGCACAAGGTCACGCAATTCTACACCGCGCCGACCGCGATCCGTTCGCTGATGGGGCAGGGTCCGGAATGGGTCGACAAGCACGATCTGTCCAGCCTGCGCGTTCTTGGTACCGTGGGCGAGCCGATCAACCCCGAGGCCTGGGTCTGGTACGACAAGCATGTCGGCAAGGGGCGCTGCCCGATTGTAGATACATGGTGGCAGACCGAGACTGGCGGCCACATGATCACCTCGCTTCCCGGCGCGATCGAGACGAAACCGGGTTCGGCCACCTTGCCGTTCTTTGGCGTGAAGCTTGACGTGCTGGATGCGGCAAGCGGCGAAGTCCAGAAAGGCAACGGGGTCGAGGGTGTGTTGGCGATTTCCGACAGCTGGCCGGGCCAGATGCGTACGCTTTGGGGCGATCACCAGCGCTTCATGGAGGCCTATTTCCAGCAATATCCCGGCTATTACTTCACCGGCGACGGCTGCCGCCGCGATGAGGACGGCTATTACTGGATCACGGGCCGCGTCGATGACGTGATCAACGACTCGGGGCACCGCATGGGCACGGCCGAGGTCGAATCCGCGCTTGTCGCGCATGAGAAGGTCGCCGAGGCCGCCGTCGTTGGCTATCCGCACCAGCTCAAGGGGCAAGGCATTTACGCCTATGTCACGCTGATGAACGGCATCGCCCCCAGCGACGACCTGAAGCGCGAGCTTGAAACTTGGGTCCGTACCGAGATCGGTCCCATCGCCAAACCGGACCTGATCCAATGGGCGCCCGGTTTGCCCAAGACCCGTTCGGGCAAGATCATGCGCCGTATCCTGCGCAAGATCGCCGAGAACGACTATGGCAGCTTGGGCGATATCTCGACGCTGGCCGAACCGGCTGTCGTCGAGGAACTGATCGAGAACCGGATGAACCGGGCCTGACAGAATAAGACAGGCGCGGTGGAAGAGGAGAGCCTCGCGCCTGCCACGTCCACCCGACCGAAGCCGCCGGGGTCGGGCGACCAAACAAGGCGGCAAATTCATCACAGGGAGGAAACGGGGGAATGAGCGATAAACACTCCTCTTATGCCTATTGGGAGGCCAACGTTCGTATCATCGGATGGAGCCTCGTCATTTGGGCACTTGTGTCTTACGGCTTCGGCATTCTGCTGCGGCCGTTGATTTCATGGATCAAGATCGGCGGAAGCGATCTGGGCTTCTGGTTCGCCCAGCAGGGCTCGATCCTGACCTTCATCATCCTCATCTTCTGGTATGCGGCGCGGATGAACCGCCTCGACCGGGAACACGGGGTCGAGGAATAATCCATGGATCAGTTTACCCTTAACCTCATTGTCATCGGCCTGAGCTTCTGCCTGTATTTCGGCATCGCGTTCTGGGCCCGCGCCGGGTCGACCGCCGAGTTCTATGCCGCAAACCGCGGCATCCACCCCGTGATGAACGGCATGGCGACGGCGGCGGACTGGATGTCGGCGGCCTCATTCATCTCGATGGCGGGTCTCATCGCCTTTACAGGTTATGACAACTCGATGGGCTGGACCGGCGGTTATGTGCTGCTAGCGATGCTACTTGCGCCTTACTTGCGCAAATTCGGCAAGTTCACCGTGCCAGAATTCATCGGTGACCGTTTCTATTCGCAGACCGCACGCATCATCGGCGTCATCTGCTTGCTGATTATCTCGATCACCTATGTGATCGGTCAGATGGAAGGCGTAGGCATCACCTGCGCGCGCTATCTGGAAGTGTCGAAATCGACCGGCCTGTGGATTGGTGCCGCGGTTGTGTTCGCCTATGCCGTGTTCGGCGGCATGAAGGGTGTGACCTATACGCAGGTCGCGCAATATATCGTGCTGATCATCGCCTATACCATTCCGGCGGTCTTCATCTCGCTGGCGCTGACCGGAAACTTCCTGCCGCAACTGGGTCTGTTCGGAACCCATACCGGTTCGAACACCGAGTTTCTGATGAACTCGACCAGATCGTGACCGATCTGGGCTTCAAGGCCTATACAACCCATAACGGGTCGACCCTGAATATGGTGATGTTTACGCTGGCGCTCATGATCGGCACGGCTGGCCTGCCTCACGTCATCATCCGCTTCTTCACCGTGCCGAAAGTGTCGGATGCGCGTTCCTCGGCGGGCTGGGCGCTGGTCTTCATCGCACTGCTTTACACGGTCGCCCCGGCGGTCGGTTCGATGGCGCGCCTGAACCTTTCGACCACGATGTGGCCGGGCGCGACGACGGGCGAGACCTTCTCGCAACCCGCCGTGTCGCTGGCCGATATCGAGAGCAAGCCGGAACTGAACTGGATGCGGACCTGGGCCAAGACCGGCCTGCTGAAATGGGAAGACAAGAACGGCGACGGTCTGATCCAGTATTACAATGACGGTGCCGATGCTCAAGGCAAGGCGCTGGCCGCAGCCAAAGCCGGTGGTGATCAGGCAGCGATCGATGCTGCGCAGACCGCCTATGACGAGGCGCTTGCCGCAGGCATCGCGAAACTGCCCAACGCTCCCGCCGATGCAGCAAGCTGGAAAGGCAATGAACTGCCGCTGGTCAGCAATGACATCATGGTTCTGGCCAACCCGGAAATCGCCAACCTTCCGGGCTGGGTCATCGCCATCGTTGCTGCTGGTGGTCTGGCCGCGGCGCTGTCGACCGCTGCTGGTCTGCTGCTCGCTATCTCTTCGGCGGTCAGCCATGACCTGATCAAAGGCGCGATCAACCCGGGCATCAGCGAAAAGTCGGAACTGACTGCGGCACGCGTGTCGATGGCGGTTTCGATCCTTGTCGCGACCCTGCTGGGTCTGAATCCGCCGGGCTTTGCCGCCCAGACCGTGGCCCTCGCTTTTGGTCTTGCGGCGAGCTCGATCTTCCCGGTGTTGATGATGGGCATCTTCTCGAAGCGCGTGAACAAGCATGGCGCGATCTGGGGGATGCTGGCAGGTCTGCTTTCGACCCTGCTTTACATCTTCACCTATAAGGGGTGGTTCTTCGTCTCGGGCACCAACATGCTGCCAGATACACCCGCAGCATGGCTCTTCGGAATCGCTCCGGCATCCTTCGGAGTCGTGGGCGCGCTCTTGAACTTCCTCGTGGCCTATCTCGTCTCGAATGCCACCGAGGAACCCCCGATCCATGTTCAGGAGCTGGTCGAGTCGATCCGTATCCCGCGTGGCGCCGGTGCGGCGACCCATCACTAAAGCAAGAACTGGTCGCGCCCATTTGGGCGCGGCCAATCCCCGAGCGACGATGATGGAACAGATCCACAGCTTTCTTGCCACTATCCACCCCTACGATACCCTGTTGCAGGACGAACTGGCACGGGTTGCCGGTTTCTTCAGCCGCAGACAATGGCGGGCCGGCGAGACGGTCTATCGCCATGGCGAACCGTTGGACGGGCTGTATCTTATAGAAAGCGCCGAGGTCGAGATCACCGACGCGGATGGCGAGCCGGTTTCCTTGCTGGGCCGCAGCAATAGTTTCGGCGAGCGTGGGCTATTGCGCGATGGGCTTGCCGCAACGACGGCGCGGATCAGCCGGGATGGCGCGATCCTGCTTCTGCCCCCGCCCAATTCCACAAACTGATGCAGTCCGAACCGGCGTTTTGCCGTTTCTTCAATCGCGGTCCTGCGCGAGCGCGGCCGCAGCAAGGGCCGCAATTCGCCGATATGCGGGTTGCGGAACTACTGCATCGCGCCCCAGTTACATCTGGTCCCGAGGAAAGTATTTCCGAGGCCGCACGCAAAATGCGTGATGCCGGGATCTCGTCATTGGCGATCACCGGAAGCGATGGAAAGTTGCTGGGGATCGTCACCCTGCGCGACATGAGCGGCAAGGTCGTGGCCGATGGCCGAGACGCCGCCGCCCCTGTGGCCACGATCATGACCCCCGACCCGGTCACGCTAGAGCGAGACGCACTGGGGGCCGATGTCCTCAGTTTGATGGTCGAGCGTGGCATCGGCCATTTGCCGATCACCGAAGCCGGCCGGTTTGTCGGCATGATCACGCAAAGCGATCTGATGCGGGTTCAGGCGGTTTCGACTTCAGTTCTTCTGCGTGAAATCGCCGCCGCGACGGAAAGCCATGCCCTGCGTCGGGCCACGTCACGCATCCCGGAACTTCTGTCCAGTCTCGTAGCTGTCAGCCAGCGCCACGAGGTCATCACACGCCAGATCACCAAAATCGCCGATGCGGTGACCCGCCGCTTGCTGGCGCTTGCCGAGGCACAGCTTGGTCCCGCCCCTGCCCCTTGGCTTTGGGCCGCCTGCGGCAGTCAGGGCCGTCAAGAGCAAACCGGCGTCACCGATCAGGACAATTGCCTCATCCTTGCCCCTGAAGCGGACCCGCACCATCCGTGGTTCCGCGATCTCGCGCGGTTCGTCACCGATGGGCTGAACGATGCGGGCTATGTCTATTGTCCGGGCGAAATGATGGCCTCGAACCCGCGCTGGCGTCAGCCGATCGAAGTCTGGCGCGGCTATTTCCTTGGCTGGATCGCGCGACCTAGCCCTGAGGCCCGGATGCTGGCGAGTGTCATGTTCGATTTGCGTGCGATAGCCGGGGATCCCGAGTTGCTTGACGGGCTTCAGACCGAAACCCTGGCAGTGGCGCAGCGGAATTCGATCTTCGTCGCGCATATGATCGCGAATGGGCTGAAGCATCGCCCGCCTTTGGGCCTGATCGGCGGCTTTGCCACGATCCGCTCGGGCGAACATCGCAACCATATCGACATGAAGTTGAACGGTGTGGTTCCGGTCACGGATCTGGGCCGCATCTATGCCTTGCAAGCCGGATTGAAGCAGGTGAATACGCGGGCGCGTTTGGTGGCTGCGGGCGAAGCAGGGGTGATTTCGACTTCGGGCGCGGCGGATTTGATCGCGGCTTATGACCTGATCCAGTCGCGCAGGCTGGAACATCAGGCGCGACGCATTCGCGGTGGCATGCGCCCCGACAATTTTCTTGCGCCCGTCGATCTTTCCGACTTCGAGCGCAGTCATTTGCGTGACGCTTTCGTCATCGTCCGCAGCATGCAATCGGCCATCGGCCACGGAAAAGGAGCCTTGGGATGATGAGCGGCATGGCAGGAGATATCTTTGGCATGGTTGCCGTCGGCATCGGCGCGGCGGCTCTGATCTACGCGGCTGCGCATGCCCTGCGCAAAGCCGGTGTCAAGGTGGCAGGTTGGATATTGCCAGCCTTCATCGGACTTTCGATGCTGAGCTTTACAATCTGGAACGAATACAGCTGGTATTCCAGAGTTAGGGCACAATTGCCCGATACGGTCGAGGTGCTCCAAACGGGCACCGGCGGTAAGGCATGGCGGCCATGGGCCTTCGTGATACCAATGGTGAACCGATTTGCCGTGATCGACCGCGCTGCGGTGAATGAAGGCGTCGACGGGTTGCAGCGTGGAGAGGTTTTGTTCGTCGAGCGCTGGCAACCTACGCGCAGTGTGACCCTTGATTTCGACTGCGCAGGTAGCCGCCTGCGTGCTGTTTCCGACGAAACGGCGAGCGAATGGCGATCAGGAAGTGCCGACCCTGCCTTTGCCGCGATCTGCCGAAAGGGTAGTTAATGGCACAGATCCTGATCGTCGAAGACGAAGACAATATCGCCACGGCACTTGAGTTTATCGTTACGCATTATGGCCATAGCCACCGACGCTTGGCGACCGGAAGCGAAGCGATGCAGGTAATTCGCGACGAGCATCCCGACCTTGTTTTGTTGGACATCATGTTGCCGGACATCTCGGGCTATCAGATCGTCGAACAGCTGCGTGCTGATCCGATGCTCACGAATGTGCGGGTCTTGCTGATGACCGCGCGTGGCTCAGTGCTCGAGCGCCGCAAAGGTCTGGCCCTTGGCGCTGACGGGTTCATAGCCAAACCCTTCGAATTGGCCGAGTTACGCGCCGAGATGACGCGCCTGCTCGCCTCGCCATGTTGAATCGGCTTTCATTGCGGCTACGGATCTTTCTGATCTTCTCGGTCTTGTTGGCGGGGCTGCTTCTGACGTTCGGAATTTGCCTCTTCGTGATCTGGCGCAGGCTTGGCCCGGACACATCCGATCTGATCCCCAGCCTGATCGCGGCTGCTATGTTAGGTCTATCCGGAGTTGTCTTGCTGATTGTCTGGATCTGGTACTTGTTTGACAGCCATATCGGCCGACCAATGGAAATGCTGGCCGGAAGCCTGCGTACCGGGACCGCCCCCGAGCCAAAGGCCGGTCGCTATCTCGGCGATCTGACCCCGGCATCCCGCGAGGCAATCAAGTCGCGCCATGTATCCGATTCCGCGGTAACCGAAGCGGTCGAGAGTCGGCTCTCGGACCTTGCCCGCGAAAAGCAGATCCTCGAGTCGGTATTGGGAGACATCGGCGCGATTGCATTGATGACCGACGCGGATGACCGGGTGCTATTCTTTAACACCGCTGCAAAATCAGCATTACCGGGGCTCGTGCTGGGCTGCGCTCTTTCTCGACACCTTCGCCCGATGGCGCTCAAAGTCGCCGAGCGGCGATTGACCGCCTCCGCTGGTGTAACCGAACTCAACGTGATGACCCAATCAGGTCATCGGCTATCAGGAACCCTGCGCATGGTTGGCGAAGAACGGGTGCTGATCCTGCGCCCCGCCGGACAACCAGAACGCACACTTGCGGCAGAGCGCCTGCGCCGACATGCCGCAACCCTCGTTCCAATTCTGGGTGCCGCCGAGGACGCTCTTCCGCCTCGGGTTCGCGAAGCCGTCCACAACGAGGGGATGGCTTTGATCTCGGCGTTGCGGGAAATGGAGACGGGACCTGCAGGAATGCAGGTCTCTGCCCATGCGCTCGCCGCTTCGGTCGACTATGCACGGCTTGGCAGGATAGACGATATTTGCGTCAAAGCTGAGGCTGGCGGCCTAACCGCGTTGCTCAGTCATTTGTGCTGTCGGCTTGATCAGTCAGGACGCGCAGCGACCCTCGATATTCTCGCCGAGCAGGACGAAGCGCTTATATCACTGCATTGGCCTGGCCCGACACTCACCATGGCAGAATTGGACGAGTGGCTCCTGGACGAGCCTGATGCCGATCGTCCGGGTGTCAGTGGAGCGGCGTTGACGGTTGAATTGGGAAGCGAACTTTGGACCGAATCCCTGTGGGATAAGGGGCGAATCCTGATGCCCTTGCCCGCCACATTGGGGCAGTGCGCCTTTCCAACAGAATTGACTTACTGCCCCAACTTCGGCAGCGCCGAAACCCTTTCCCAGATGACCTTTGTCGTCTTCGACACAGAAACGACTGGCTTAGACCAGACTGACCGCATCGTGCAGATTGCCGGCCTGCGCATCATGGCGGGCCGTCTGACCGGTGAGCGCTTCGAGACGCTGGTCAATCCCGGGCGATCGATTCCCGCTGCAGCCACCGCCATCCATCATATCTCAGACGAAGCGGTCGCCAGCGCGCCGGATCTGGGCGAGGCATTGGCCGCGTTCCGGCATTTTACCGAAGGCGCCGTTCTGGTCGCCCATAATGCGCCCTTCGACATGGGCCATTTGCGTAGGGCAGAGTTGGAAACGGGTGTGAGTTTCCCCAACCGGGTGGTCGACACGGTCCTGTTGTCGGCGATGCTCTGGGGGCAAGGCGCTCAACATACGCTTGATGCCTTGGCAGACCGGCTCGACGTGGTGATTAGCCCCGAGGCTCGTCACACGGCTATGGGCGACGCCGTGGCGACGGCCGAGATTTTGTTGCGCATGATCTCCGGGCTCGAAGCCAAAGGCCTTGGCAACCTCGAGGCGATCAGCGCCGAAGCCCACAAGTATAGCCGCCTGATCGCAAACGCCGATCGCGCTTAAGGCGCATCAGGTGCAAACGAGCGCGCCCGTCGACGCCGTAACTCTGCCGCGTGAACAGCCATGGCGACACCGCCCAGCACTCCGGTGGATGCCAGGATGACGCGTAGCGTGACGGGCTCGGACAAAAACAGATTGCCACCAACTGTGGCAGCCACCGGCACGGTCAGTTGAATGAAAGCCGCAGTGGTGCGCGAAAAATGCGGAAGCGCGGCATACCAAAGCGTGTAGCCAATTCCCGATGCGACCGCTCCCGAGCCAATGGCACAGGCCCAACCGATCAAGCTAGGCGGATGCAGCAGCATCCCTATCAGCGTCAGTCCCAAGGCAAAGGGCAGGCAGAGCAGGAAATTGCCGGTAGTATCGGCAAGCGAGTCACGCGATCCACGCCCAAGCAGCGAATATGCCGCCCAGCACAACCCGGCTATCACCATCAGCCCCAGCCCCAAAGGATCAGGAGCAGCAAATCCGGGTGAGGCCAACAGAATGAAGCATGCGAAGGCGAGGGCGAAACCAACCCACTCGGCCGGGCTCAGCCTTTCCCCGGACCGCACCGACCAGAATAGCATCCCGGCCTGAACCGAGGCGAAAAGGATCAGTGCCCCTGTACCGGCGGCAAGCATCAGATAGCCAATTGAGAAGAACAGCGCATATCCGAAAAGCGCCGCAGCCCCAGCTCGACTCCCGGTCGGTTCACGATCCCGGCCGGTCCGCAGCGCGAGAATGATAGTCAAAGCGATTGCGCCTGATGCCAGTCTGATGCCGGTATAACCCAATGCGTCGGCCTCGGCGGTTGCGAGTGCCAATCTGTTCAGAATGGAGTTGGCAGCAAAACCGAGCATAGCGAGGGCAGTCACAGTTAGAAGCCTGAGCATGGTTTCTCCTCTCCAGATGCGGCTGCCTGCCTGCGCTTGCGAACCACCGATGTGACGCCGACTATGTGTCAGACTCTCGTTCGGCGATGTGAGCTGACTTCTCGTCCATGTTGTTACTGGGTCTCATCGCCGCCCGCCTTTCAGGTCCGAGGGAGGTTCGGTGCCTTCAACCTCCCTTGATCAGTCGCAAGTGGAATCAAGTGGTTTGGGCGTCACAACTGAGCGCACATCTGATCTAGCAGATAACATAGGGCTCCGAGACGAGCTAAGCACTAGCTGCTCAAATCTCGGAGTGCTCTGCCGAAATTTCGACGGTTTCATTTGGGTTTGACAACATTGTGGCTATCCGTTCGAGGGCCGAAATCAGCATGAGTTGCTCCCAACCTTCCAGCGCCGAGAATTGTTCATGAAATCGCGCATGCGAGCCGTCCGGGGCGATCGCCAGCAAAGCACGTCCGCGTTCCGTCAGCGATAGCCAAGATTGACGGCGATCTTGTTCACCCTTGCGGCGACGAACGACTCCCAAAGCCTCCAGCTTGTGGATCAAGACCGTTGCCGTGGCTTGGGTGATACCCATCCGTGAGGCGATAAATCCCGCTGTCTGTTCGCCAGCCTCTTCCAGTAGATGCATGAAAACAAGTTGTGAAGGAGTAAGCCCCGTTTCACGCATCACCGTTTTGCTGTTCTCTTCGGTACTGCGCAGAATCTGCCTCAGCGCGGTCAGCGCCATCTTCGTTCTGTCTTCCAACGCGAAATCCATGCCTCGAACCATTGCGCGAATATAGCTTTCGCACCGTATGAACCCAAGGCGAATTCTGCCTCGCAACTTGCATAGACAATACTAATTAATTGGGATGGATTCGGTTCCGATTCATTTTGCAATCATAACCATATTTTGCGGAAATCTAAGTTGTTTTTCGGATAAATACGTCTATTTTACAATATTTTACTAAATATCTCCGTGAAAACAAAGAATGCTATGTTGACACTTAGTTATGACTAACTAACCATATAGCGCGATGCAACAAGCAGGACTGTTTCGTGACGAGATCAAAGCCGCAAACAAAGATTGACGCGATCAAATTTCGTGCGCCTGAGAAGAGCGACGGGGCAGCAGTGTGGGAGCTGATCGCCCATTCCGGCTCACTCGATCAGAATTCGCTATACTGTAATCTTCTGCAATGCAGCCACTTCGCACCGACATGTGTGCTGGCCGAGCGGAATGACAATGTCGTCGGGTGGCTGTCTGGCTATGTGCCGCCGCAGCAGCCCGATACCTACTTCGTCTGGCAGATCTGCGTCGACGCAGAGACCCGTGGGCAGGGGCTTGCCCAGCGTCTTTTGCGCCAGGCCTTGGCCCGCGATGCCTGCCAAGGAGTCCGCAGGGTCGAATGCACGATCACCCGCGACAACACGGCCTCTTGGGCTCTTTTCGTAGGACTGGCTCGCGATCTCGGTGCGGTTATCCAGTCGGAACTGCATTTCGATCGCCAAAAAGATTTCAGGGACCGCCATGCCAGTGAGCATCTCGTGAGCATCGGCCCATTTTGCCCGGACCGGGTTGACCGGCTTCACGCCGCTTAAACAATTTCGGAGAAAATCATGGATAAGAGAACCAGCACTTTCGAACGCGTCGAAAGTGACGTGAGATCCTATTCCCGCAGCTTCCCGCGCCTGTTCGATCGCGCGCAGGGCGCCAGCATCTACGATCACAATGGGAAGGGCTATACGGATTTCCTATCCGGGTGTTCGTCGCTGAACTACGGCCATAACGATCCCGACCTGAAGCAGGCGCTAATCGAATATGTGTCGGGTGATGGCATCGCTCACGGGCTCGACATGTTCACCGACGCCAAGGAACAATTCCTCGCGGCCTTTGAACGCGTCATCCTGCGGCCCCGTGAAATGGACTATCGCGTCCAGTTCACCGGCCCGACGGGGGCCAACGCAGTCGAGGCGGCACTGAAGCTGGCGCGCAAAGTGACCGGACGCCAGAATGTGATCGCCTTTACCAACGGCTTTCACGGCGTGACGCTGGGCGCACTGGCTGCGACCGGAAACGGCAAGCACCGTGGCGGCGCGGCGACGCCATTGACCGGCGTTTCCCGTGCGGCGTTCGACGGCTATTTCGGTGAGAATGTCGATACTGCGGACATGCTTGATCAGCAACTCTCTGACCCCTCCAGCGGAATCGATGCCCCTGCGGCGATCATTGTCGAGACTGTGCAAGGCGAGGGGGGACTGAACGCAGCCTCACCCGAATGGCTGCGCCGCATCGAAGCCATTGCCCGCAAGCATGGCGCGCTGTTCATCATTGATGACATTCAGGCCGGTTGCGGACGCACGGGTGGCTTCTTTTCATTCGACGGAATGGGGCTGTCGCCTGACATCATCACCATGGCCAAGTCGCTTTCGGGCATGGGTCTGCCGCTGGCAGTGACGCTGCTGCGTCCCGAACACGACATCTGGTCACCCGCTGAGCATAACGGCACCTTCCGCGGCAATAACCACGCCTTTGTCACGGCCCGCGCCGCGCTGGAAAAGTTCTGGGCCGACGATGAATTTGCCAAGCAGATCGCGGGGAACGCAGCCTATCTGAAGCAGCGGCTGGAACGCATCGCGGGCGAGGCCGGTCTGAGCCTGCGCGGCCGTGGCATGATGATGGGCATCAATATGGGCTCGGGCGAGGCGGCTGCCGCAGTCTGCAAGTCCTGCTTCCAGAACGGCCTGATCATCGAAACGTCGGGCAGCCATGACGAGATCGTCAAGGTTTTGGCTCCGCTCAACATTCCCCGCGACGAATTCGCTGCCGGGCTCGACACCCTTGAGGCAGCCGTCGCGACCGAAATGCGCCACACGCGCATCGCCGCCGAATAAGAAGAGGAGATTCCACCATGATCGTCAGAGACCTGAACAAGGCCCGTGAAACCGACCGTCTGGTAAAGGCCGATGGTTGGGACAGCACCCGGTTGCTACTGGCTGGTGACAATATGGGCTTCAGCTTTCACATCACCCGGATCGCCCCCGGCACCTCGCATGTGTTCCATTACAAGCATCACTTCGAAAGCGTCTATTGCGTGTCCGGCGAGGGCAACATCGAGGATCTGGCCACGGGCAAGATCCATCAGATCACTCCGGGTGTGATATATGCGCTGGATCAGCACGACAAGCATCGTCTGAGCGCGACGAGCGAGCTTGTTCTTGCCTGCAGCTTCAACCCGCCTGTCACCGGCCAAGAAGTCCATCGCGAGGATGGTTCCTACGCCCCGGTCGCGGAACTGGCCTGAACTCGAAACCAAGCGAAGAAAGGCGAATTCATGCTTGATGCAAAAACCGCCAATCAGGACGATTATCCTACCCGCCTGCCGAGAGAGCGCTGGCTAGAACGCCGCGATCCGGTTGTCTGGCAGGAGTGGTCCGAAAAAGCCCCACTGACCCGCGAGCAGTTCGATTTCTTTGACAGGAACGGGTATCTGATACTGCGCGATCTGTTCTCGGCTGGTGAAGTCGCGGCGCTGCGCGAGGAATCCACGCGGCTGCGCAGCGGTGGCGGAAACATTCCCACCGAGGATGTTATCACCGAGCCCAGCTCGGACGAGGTGCGCACGATCTTTCGCCTCGATGGCCACAGCGCGCTCTTCGACCGCCTGTCGCGGGACGAACGGGTGGCGGGTCGCGTCCGCTATCTGCTGGATGATGATCTGTATCTGCACCAGTCGCGCCTGAACTATAAGCCGGGCTTTACCGGCAAAGAGTTCTACTGGCACTCGGATTTCGAGACATGGCACGCCGAGGACGGGATGCCCCGGATGCGCGCGATTTCGGCCTCAATCCTTCTGACAGATAACAGCGCGCTGAACGGTCCCCTGATGCTGATGCCGGGTTCGCATCGCAGCTTTGTCGCCTGCGAGGGTGCGACGCCGGAAAACAACCACGCCACTTCGCTGAAAAAGCAGGAGGTTGGCGTGCCGAAACCGGATAGCCTGACGCGACTGGCAGAAGAGTTTGGCATCGACTATGCCTCGGGCGAGACCGGAACGGTCATTCTGTTTGACTGCAATACGATGCATGGCTCGAACGGGAACATCACGCCCTTCCCGCGCTCGAACGCGTTCTTTGTCTATAACGCATGGTCGAACCGCGTGATCGCGCCCTTCGCCGCCGAAAATCCCCGCCCGGCCTTCCTGAGCGAAAGTGAGCCCAAGGCACCCATCGCTATCGCGGGCGGGTCACTGGCCTGAGCCTGCCGTCCCCAAACGAGACGCGCCCCGGATGACGGGGCGCGCGCAGAGGGAGAGAACATGCCCCATACCCACACGGTCGAAAAGATCGGCGGAACGTCCATGTCGCGCAGCAAGGAATTGCTGGACACGGTCCTGATCGGACCACGCAAGGGCGTCGACCTTTACGGCCGCATTTTTGTCGTCTCGGCCTATGCCGGAATTACCGACGCGTTACTGGAACACAAAAGATCCGGCGCGCCCGGCATCTTTGCCAGCTTTGCCAGCGCCGAAAGCGGCGCGTCGTGGCAAGAGGCACTGGACACACTTCATACGCGTATGACGGCTTTGAACACCGAGATCTTCGGCGACCAGAGCCTGCTTGCCACCGCAAACCGCTTTGCCATCGAACGGATCGCGGATGTCCGGTCGTGCCTCGTCGATCTGTCGCGGCTGTGTTCCTTTGGTCATTTCCAACTGGACGCCCATCTGATGACCGTGCGCGAGATGCTTGCCTCGGTGGGAGAGGCGCATTCCGCCTTCAATACCGTGCTTCTGCTGCAATCGCGTGGCGTGAATGCGCGTCTGGTCGATTTGTCTGGCTGGAACGACGAAAGCGCCGACGATCTGTCGACGGTGTTGCGCAAGGCATTCGACGGCATCGACCTGACCCGTGAAATGCCGATCGTCACCGGATATGCGCGCTGCCGCGAAGTTCTGATGCGCAGCTATGATCGCGGCTATACCGAGATCACCTTGGCCCGCATCGCCGCTGTCACCGGAGCGTCCGAGGCCATTATCCATAAAGAGTTCCACCTGTCTTCGGCCGATCCCCGGATCGTTGGCGTCGATGCGGTGCGCGTGATCGGCGAGACGAATTACGATGTTGCCGACCAGCTTTCCAATTTGGGGATGGAGGCGATCCATCCCGGCGCAGCGAAAACCCTTCGTCAGGCAGGCATACCGCTGCGTGTGAAAAACGCCTTTGAACCCGAGCACGACGGCACGGTCATCCGCTCGGATCTGGTGGCGGACAGATCGCAGGTGGAAATCGTGACTGGCATCCGCAATGTCTTTGCGCTGGAATTCCACGATCCCGACATGGTCGGGGTCAAGGGCTATGACGAAGGCATCCTTGACGCGATGAAGCGCCACAAGGTCTGGATACTTTCCAAAACCTCGAACGCAAATACGATCACCCATTTCGTCAAAGGCTCCATGAAGGCGATCCGCCGCGTCGAGGACGATCTGTCCCAGCGTTTCCCCGAAGCAGCGATTTCCCTGCAAAAGGTCGCGCTGGTTTCGGCCATTGGGCGGGATCTGCGCACGGCCTCGGTCCTGTCGCACACGATGGACGTGCTGAACGAGGTCGGGATCGAGCCGTTGGGCATCCACGATCTGATGCGCAAGGTCGATCTGCAGGTCGTTGTCCAGGACGAGGACTATGAGGCAGCGATCATCGCCATGCATCGCGGCCTTATCGAAACCCCGACGCGCGTCAAATCAACCATGCGTGCCGTGGCCTAAGATCCAACAGGAGAAAACAAAATGATCAAGCACACCTATCTTTTCGCCCTTGCACTGGCCGGCATGACCGGAACCCTGAACGCCGCCGATCTGGCCGAGATCAAGGAAAGCGGCACCCTTCGCGTCGCCGTCGCGAATGAAATCCCCTATGGTTACATGGACATGAACGGCAAAGCCGCAGGTGCCGGTCCCGAGGTCGCCAAGCTGGTCGCCGCGAAACTGGGAGTGAAGCAGATCGAGTGGATCACCACGAATTTCTCGTCGCTGATCCCCGGCCTGCAAGCCGATCGTTTCGACATGGTCGCGGCGGAAATGGCGATCCTGCCCGACCGCTGCAAGCAGGTGCTGTTCTCCGAACCGAACACCTCGTATGGCGAGGGGCTGCTGGTCGCTGCGGGCAATCCCAAAGAGATCCACGCCTATGGCGATTTCGCCAAGAACAAGGATCTGAAGGTCGCGATCATGTCGGGTGCCGACCAGCTTGAGATGATGCAGGCGCTTGGCGTGCCCGAAGGCAACATTGTGATGATCGCCTCGAATGCCGACGCCATTTCGACCGTTTCGACGGGCCGTGCGGATGCCTATGCCGCGACCGGACTGACCGCCTCGGGGCTGGCCGGGCAAAGCGACAAGGTCGAGATCGCCGGAAAGTTCACCGATCCCATGATCGACGGCGAGGAAGTGCGCAGTTGGGGCGGCTTCGCCTTTGCCAGCGGCAACGAGGAGTTGCGCGACGCGGTGAACGAGGCGCTGGCCGAGGTCAAGAAATCCCCCGAATGGACCGAAACCGTCACCGGCTACGGCTTCACTCAGGCGGATGTGGAAGGCTCGACCGCTCACACCGCCGCCGAGTTGTGCGGCGCCTGAGCGCATCGCGGTAACGGCGCATGACACCGCATTGGATCGAATACCTGCCCCCTCTGATCGAGGGGGCATGGGTCACGCTGCAACTGACCGTGTTCTCGACATTTCTGGGTGTCGTGATGGCCTTTCTGTTCGGGGTCGGCAAGCTGTCGCACAACCCGTTCATTCGGGCCTTCTCGGTCGCCTATATCGAGGTTTTCCGCGGCACGTCGCTGCTGGTGCAGCTGTTCTGGCTGTATTTCGCGCTGCCCCTGACGGGGCAGGCCATCGGTATCGACCTGCGCCTACCGCCGGTCGTCGCGGGGGTTCTGGCGCTTGGCCTGAACATCGGGGCCTACGGCGCCGAGGTCGTGCGCGGCGCGATCCAGTCAGTCCATCCCGGCCAGCACGAGGCGGCACTTGCGCTGAACTTCACGCCGCGCCAGACGATGCTGGGCGTGACGATCCCGCAGGCCGTCCCCGAGATGATGCCCGCCTTTGGCAATCTGGCGGTGCAGAACCTCAAGGATACCGCACTTGTGTCCCTTATCAGCCTTGGCGACATGACCTTCCGCGCCGAGCAGATCCGCAATTTTACCCAGGACAGCACAGTGATCTATACCATGCTTCTTTTCATGTATTTCGGCATGGCGCTGGTCCTGACGGCCATCATGCGCCTTCTGGAGCGGCGCGTCGGTCAATGGCGTCCGGGCAAGGGGTGATCCATGCTGTTCGGTTTTGAATGGGACACCACGAACGCCCTGACACTTGCGTTATCCATCCTGCCGATCCTGATGGTCGGGCTGTGGGTGACGCTGCAGGCGACGGTGTTGGGATTCTTTGTCGCTTTGGTGATGGGGATGGTGCTT
Organism: Paracoccus aestuariivivens; assembly: GCF_009711225.1. Taxonomy (GTDB): domain Bacteria; phylum Pseudomonadota; class Alphaproteobacteria; order Rhodobacterales; family Rhodobacteraceae; genus Paracoccus; species Paracoccus aestuariivivens. The sequence continues at coordinate 24,820 of NZ_WMIE01000011.1, forward strand.
GCGGTGCTCAAGGGCGCGCGATCACGTCTGGTCTCGTGGCCGGCCTATGCCGTGACCGAGTTCATCCGCGACACGCCCCTGTTGGTGCAGCTGTTCTTCCTTTATTATGTCCTGCCCGAATACGGCATTGTTCTGCCTGCCTTTCTGACTGGAGCCCTGGCGCTTGGCATCCAGTACAGCGCCTATACCTCCGAGGTCTACCGCGCCGGACTCGAGGCCGTGGGCCACGACCAACGCGAGGCCGCACGCGCGCTGAATCTGTCGCGGGCGCGGACCTTTACCCATGTCATCGTTCCTCAGGCCATCCCCCGCATCATTCCGGCGATGGGCAATTACCTTGTCTCGATCATGAAGGATGTGCCGGTCCTGTCCGTCGTCACCGTTCTCGAAATGCTGAACGTCGCGCGCATCGTCGGGGACCGCACTTTCGATTACCTCGTGCCGCTTTCGATGGTCGGAGGGATTTATCTGATCCTGACGCTTGTCGCCTCGTCCGGCGTGCGTTGGCTTGACAGGAACCTTCCCAACCAGGGGATACCGCTGAAATGAATGACCCGATCATCCGCTTTGACAATGTCGTGAAACGCTTTGGCGATCATACCGTTCTGGACGAGCTGAATTTCGATATCCGCAAGGGCGAGAAGGTGACGATTATCGGCCCCTCGGGCTCGGGAAAATCGACCGTGCTGCGTATCCTGATGACGCTAGAGGGTATCGAGGGCGGTGTCGTCCATGTCGGAGGTGAGCCGCTTTGGCACGAACACGGGCCGGTGGGGCTGGTCCCCGCCAGTCAGGCCCATCTGCACCGGATGCGGGGCCAGCTTGGTATGGTTTTCCAGCAGTTCAACCTGTTCCCGCATATGACGGTCTTACGCAATATCACCGAGGCGCCGGTCAAGGTTCTGGGACTGGGCAAGGCCGAAGCCCGCGACCGTGCCGAGGAACTGCTGGAACTGGTCGGCCTGAGCGACCACGCGCAGAAGTATCCGCATCAGCTATCGGGCGGTCAGCAACAGCGCGTCGGCATCGCGCGTGCGCTCGCGATGCGGCCCAACATCCTGCTTTTCGACGAACCCACATCGGCGCTGGACCCCGAATTGGTCGGTGAAGTACTGAACGTGATCGGGCAACTGTCCGAGGAGCATGATCTTACCATGTTGCTGGTAACACACGAAATGCGTTTCGCCCGCGAGATCTCGGATAGGATCCTATTCTTTGATCAGGGGCGCATCGTCGAGGAAGGCAGTCCGGCGCAATTGTTCACTTCACCCCAGCGCGAGCGAACACGTGAATTTCTGGGCAGCGAACTCGACAGAGTTTTAGCTGTCTAGGGCGTATTCGATCATAGGCATAGAACACGTAAAAGAGGAGCGGAAGGCGCGGCCCATTACGGCCATTCGGCCTCGATTAACGGCATAAACAAGGTCACGACCAATTAGGACTGCCAGATCGACATCTGATTTGGTCCGGATAAGCCCGCTGACGCGCCAATTTCCAATTAAATTCAAATCCTGCCGGGGCGGAGCTTCATCGCCACATTGCGCCTCTACGACACTGCTACTGAATTCTATGACCAAAGCTGGAAACCGGACGACCTGATTTGAAACGCAGCCGGCGAGTTGCGCATCACTGTCTTTGGCGAATATAATAGCTCCGCGCCACGCCGCTTCCCGTAGAGGACCAAATTTGGCAATCTGGCCCGGGGTGAGCGTTCGCCGCCGACCAGAACTGCGCAATCATTTCAACTGGACCTCATGCCAAACCCCATTACCAGCAATCAAGAGATGGAATTTTTCCGCGCCCGACAGGCGGACATTGTCATCGCTCCGATCTTCGGAAAGTCCGAAGTGACGATGGCCCGACTTTCGTGCCCGCATGCTGGGCATGGAGTCATCGATCCACCCCTGCGCGAAGATGCCTTTTTCTTGGCTTTCAACCTTCGCGATTACGAGGGCCATCTTTGGGTTGACGACCGGAAGGTCGACTGCACGATTTCAAGGCGCGGCAACTTCACAATTTACGATTACCGCAGGTCATGGCTGGCCGATATGAAGTCGGCCTTCGACGGTCTGGGCTTTCATATACCTCGCGCGGCGCTGATCGCATTCGAGGAGGATCTGGGCGGGTGTCGCATCGACACACTGGATGTGGCTCCAGGGCAGGATATTGAGGATGATGTCGTCAAGCGCCTGATAGGGGCCTGTCTTCCGTCACTTGACGTTCCCAACGGCGCAAGCCGCCTATTTCAGGATCACATCGCCGCGATCCTTACCTTCCATCTTTGCACCACATATGGAAATCGGGAGATCCGGACCCCGGCGCGTGGTGGTCTTGCGCCCTGGCAGAAGAAGCGGGCGATTGAACTGCTTGAGGCGGATCTGGCGGCTGATCTCTCGTTGTCCTGTGTCGCCGCGGCCTGCGGTCTGTCACAAGGCTATTTCACCCGAGCCTTCAGACACTCCGTCGGGCATCCACCGTACAGATGGGTTCTGTTGAAAAGACTGGAAAAGGCGAAAGAGCTACTACGAACCACCGAGATTCCGATTGCCGAAATCGCGTACCTGTGCGGCTTTTGCGACCAAGCGCATCTGACCCGGGTGTTCAGCACAAGGATGAACACTACCCCCGGGCAGTGGCGGCGCGTTTCTCGATAACGGCTAATCGCGGCTTTAGAGGGCCTTTCAAAACCATGTCGTCAGCACGCGAAAGCAGATGATGGCGCAGGCCAGGATGGTGAAGGCGAGATGAATGTCGGCGCTTCGCTCGTATCTGATGGCGAGACGGCGGAATTTGGCGAGCCAGACGAATTTTCGCTCGACCACCCAGCGATGCTTGCCGAAATGGGCGCTGCTTTCAACGCTCTTTCGGGCGATGCGATGCTTGATGCCGCGTTTGGTGCAAGCCTTGCGACAGCGGGTATAGTCATACCCTTTGTCGGCATGCAGCTTGCGGGCCGATGGCGTGCTCGGTCACGCTTGCCACGAGTGCGAGGAATGGCGTCGAGCAACAGGTCACGCCCGAGCTGCAGCCCAGCTCAGCAGGCAACATCCGCCAGGGGATACCGCTCTGCAGGACAAACATGATCCCGGCCAGAACGGCCCGGTTCAAGATCCGAGGCCGCCCGCCTTTCGCTGACCAAGACGTGGATGGCAACAAGGGTTAATCACGGGACAAAGACCGTCAGAGACAAGCGTGGCAGACATAAAACGCTAATCTAACGGGACGAATCCGCCTGCAAGTGGTTTTGAAACTCCCTCTAAGGAAAAGATTAACCAGATTAACCATCCACTTTAACGAGCAGCCGCATCGGAAAATCGTCTCGCTGAATGCAGCGCCACCTTACATTTTGAGTGCGCATCGCTACACCGGCAAAGACAGGCCTACGCCGCCAGCCGGACCGGCATGCGTTGAAACGGTCGCTCAGTCTTACCGCAGCGAAATCCTCGGCGAGATCGCAGCGGTGCGGACAATGTCAATGAAGACAGGTAACGTCCATATTGCTGTTTCACCTCACGGCCGTGTGGTGTGCGAAAATTCTATGCCGCCCGACCCTATGGGACGAAGCAGATGCCTGACAACCGGCGCAACTCCCTCGATCTGAAATGCGTGAATCTGCTTTTGATCCAGCGCATCCGCCTGCGTGACGCGCTCATGCTGGCGTTGATGTTCGATCCAGCTTTCTACAACGAAGCACTCGATCACGCGGCCCGGCTCTGCGACATCCTCCCAGACATCCCAGCGAATGGCCCCATCGCGATGGCGCACGGTTTTGAAGCGGTGCAGGGCGGCGGTGAATTCGGCGATGCGGGCGGGATCGACGCGATACTCTATCTCGATCAGCACCGGGCCGCGATCGCCATGGGGCGGGACCGAGACCACCGGCTCGGCCCAATGGCGCGAGGGGGAAAGGTCGGCCCCGGCCTCGCGGGGCAAGGGCGCGATCCGCGTGAGCAGCAGGGATGCCAGCAGCCCGACCCCCGCCGCGACAAGCGCCGTGGCCACGCTGCTGCGGCTGGCGATAACGCCCCAAAGGATGCTGCCTCCGGTCATCGCGCCCTGGAACACCAGCAGATAGACCGCCAGCGCCCGCGCCTTGACCCATCCGGGCGAGGCCATCTGCGCTGCGACATTGAGCGAACTCAGCATACCGATCCAGGCGAACCCCGCGGCGACCATCACGCCCCCGGCAAGCCAGGCATTCGGGACCACGGCCAGCGCTAATGTCGCCAAAGCGAAAAGCACTGTCGCAAAACCCGAGATCCGGTTCGCCGCCAAGCGCTTGCGCAACCTCTTCAGCGCTAGGGCCCCCATCACCGCCCCCGCCCCCATGCAGCCCAGAAGCGCGCCATAACCTGCTGCATCAAGCCCGAGCCCGTGCCTCCCGACCAGCGGCAGCATCGCCCAAAGCGCGCTGCTGAACAGGAAGAACCCGGTCGCACGCACCAGCACCAGTCGCACGGCGGGCGCGTGGCGGGCGTAGCGATAGCCCGCCTTGAGAGCGCCGACAAAATGTTCCGGCGGCAGGGTGTGGACGGTCCCGGCCCGTTTCCAGCGGTAAAGCACCGTCAGGACCGCGGTGACGGACAGCGCGTTCAAGGCAAAGACCGCCGGGACCCCCGCCAATGCGACGATGACCCCACCAAGCGCCGGCCCGATGGCCCGCGCGATGTTGACGCCAAGGCTGTTGAGCGCGACGGCATCGGGCAGAGTCGTCTTGTCGACGAGTTCGGGCACGATGGCTTGGAAGGCCGGCGCGGAAAAGGCGGCCGCCACGCCCAGCACGAAGGTCGCCACCAGCAGAACCCAGGGCGTGGTCCAGCCTAGCACGGTGGCGAGGGCCAGCGTCGCCGCCGCGACCAGACCCAGCAATTGCGCGGCCAGCAGCAATCTGCGCCGGTCGAGAATATCGGCCAACGCCCCCGCTGGCAGCGCCAGCAGGAACATCGGCCCGGTCGTCGCCGCCTGCACCAGCGCCACCAGCAGTGGGCTGGGCGAAAGCGAGGTCATCAGCCATCCCGCCCCGACATCATGCATCCACGTGCCAATATTCGAGATGATGGTCGCGATCCACAGGGCGCGAAACAGCGGAAAGTCGAGTGGCCCCTTTGCAGCGGGTCTGACAGCCTCGGTCACGTCGCTTTTTCTCCTCAAACCGCCCAACAGCCGCAGCCGAATGCGCCCCAGAAGCTGCGCGCATCGGCGCTTGGCACCTCGGCCCCCAATGCCGCCGCATGGTCATGGCCATGGACCGCGCAGTTGGACGCGCAGCCGCAAGCCGAGGCGAACTTCGTCGTCTCCAGGCCTTGCCGCTCGGCGCGATAATAGCCACCGAACTTCGCGACCGGAGACCAGTCGGGCATCGGCAGGGGCAATTTCGGAGCGAGGGGACCAAAAGGCCCCGCGCCATGGACGACCTTGCCGCCCAGCATGGTCAGGTCTGCACGCAGATGCACGATCTCGGCCTCAGGGACGGTGAAGTAATCGTCCGACAGCAGCACCAAATCGGCCAATTGACCGGGTTTGATCTGGCCTTTCTTGCCCTGTTCATTCGAGAACCAGGTATTGGCCTCGGTCCAGAGCCGCAGGGCGGTCTCTCGGTCCAGGCGATTTGCAGACGGGTAAAGCCGCGTCCCCCCTAGCGTCGTCGATGTGACCAGCCAAGACAGCGAGACCCAAGGGTTGTAGCTTGCCACCCGCGTCGCATCCGTGCCCGCCCCGACCTTCAGGCCGGCATCGAGCATCTTGCGGATCGGCGGGGTGGCCTCGGCGGCTTTCGCGCCGTAGCGATCGATGAAATATTCGCCCTGATACATCATCCGATGCTGCACCGCGATGCCGCCGCCAAGCGCCGCGATCCGGTCGATGCTGCGGTCGCTGATCGTCTCGGCATGATCGAAGAACCAGTTGATACCCGCAAGCGGCACGTCACGGTTCACTTTTTCGAAGACATCGAGCGCGCGAGAGATCGTCTGATCATAGGTCGCGTGCATTCGCCACGGCCAGCGGTTCTCGGCCAGAAGGCGGATGACGGGTTCCAGATCTGCCTCCATATTCGGGGGCATTTCGGGGCGGGCGACGCGGAAATCCTCAAAATCCGCCGCCGAATAGACCAGCATCTCGCCCGCGCCATTATGGCGATAGGTGTCATCGCCCTGACCGGGCGCGACCTGCTTCACCCAGGACGAGAAATCCGCCATCTCGTCTTTGGGCTTTTGGGTGAACAGGTTATAGCTGATCCGAACCGTCATCTGGTCCTCGGCATGTAGCTTTTCGATGATGCGGTAATCATCGGGATAGTTCTGGAAGCCGCCGCCTGCGTCGATGACCGAGGTGACGCCCAAACTATTCAATTCCCGCATGAAATGGCGCGAGGAATTGATCTGGTAATCCGGGTCAAGCTTCGGTCCCTTGGCCAGCGTCGCGTAAAGGATCGTGGCATTCGGCTGAGCCAGGAGCAGCCCCGTCGGGTTACCCGAAGCATCGTGCTGGATCTCGCCGCCCGGCGGGTTCGGCGTATCCTTGGTATAGCCCACTACTCGCAAGGCCGCCGCATTCAGCAGCGCGCGGTCGTAAAGATGCAGGATGAAGACCGGGGTCTCGGGGGCGATGGCATTCAACTCGTCCAGCGTGGGCAGGCGCTTCTCGGCGAATTGATGCTCGGTAAAGCCGCCGACCACCCGGACCCATTGCGGCGCGGGGGTGCGGTCCACCTGCGCCTTGAGCATGGCCATTGCCTCGGAGAGCGAGGGCACGCCATCCCAGCGCAGCTCCATATTGTAGTTCAGCCCGCCCCGGATCACATGGGTATGGCTGTCGATCAGGCCTGGAATCAGGCGGCGGCCACCGGCATCGATGATCTCGGCCTCGGGGGCCGCGGCACGGATCTCGACTTCGGAGCCGACGGCAAGGAATTTGCCATCACGGATGGCGACGGCCTCGGCGGTCGGGGCCTCGCGGTCGAGGGTGGTGACCTTGGCATTGACGATGATCAGGTCTTGGCTTGGCATGATGGGATTCCCGCACAATAAGTTGGGACGGGCGCGGCTTCAGCCGCGACCCGTCAGGTCCATCCAGGCGACAAGCAGAAAGCCCCCGGCCAGACCGACATGTTCGAAAAAGGCATTGGCGGCAAAGAACCGGGCCTGACTCGGCGGCAGCTGCCAGAACCGCAGCGCAACGAAGGTCGCCATCAATGTGAAGCCGCAAAGCGCCAGCGCGCCGAGCCAGCGCAACCTCCCGCTGAGGATTAACGCCGGGGCCAGCAATTCCAGCACGATCACCGCCACAGCGAAACCCGCAGACGGCGACAGGCCGAAATGCGCCATCTCGGCCGTGGCAGCAGGGAAATTCAACAGCTTGACCAGACCGCCCTGAATATAGGCCGCGGAGAGTCCAAGCAGCGCGAGGAGGTGCAGAGCGCGGGCAAGCGGCTTAGAACTGGATGACATCGGCCCATTCCGGATGGCGTTGCACCTGCGCGCGGACAAAGGGGCAAAGCGGCACGATATGCTGGCCCTTGGCGCGGGCATCGGCGATTAGCCGGTTCACTAGCGCCGAGCCCGCACCCGTGCCGCGCATGGCATCGGGGACATAGGTGTGATCGGCGATGATCAGGTCGGCCGAGACCTTCGAGATGGTCAATTCGCCCACGGCCTCGATCCCGGCAATCCGGGCGACATAGCGACCCTTGCTGCCCTGATCCTCATAGGACACCTGAATCTGCGAGGCTTCACTCATACCGTCCTGCTCCATGGCGTGCAAAGGGCGTGGAAGGGAGGTTCGGCGCCAGAACATCAAACCTCCCATGTCGTCACTTCACGAGGTTCGGGCCAATCGTCCCGCCATGGGCGACACGTTCGGGGGCCTTGTGGACCATGGTATAGGCATAATCGACGCCCATCCCATAGGCCCCGGAATGTTCGCGGACGATGTCCATGACCGCGTCATAGGTGTCGCGCCGCGCCCAGTCGCGCTGCCATTCCAGCAGAACCTGCTGCCAAGTCACCGGGATGACGCCGACCTGCACCATCCGGTCCATCGCGTATTTATGCGCGTCCGCCGAGGTCCCGCCCGAGGCATCGGCGACCATATAGATCTCGTAATCGGTGTCGTTCATGCAGGAGAGCGCAAAGCCGAGGTTGCAGACCTCGGTCCAGAGACCCGAGACCACGATCTTCTTGCGGCCTTGCGCCGCACCCAGCGCCAGCGCGTCGCGGACATTCTGATCGTCCCATGAGTTCATTGAGCTGCGTTCCAGGATGGTGTTTTCCGGAAACACGGCCAGAAGCTCGGGATAGGTATGGCCGGAAAATGCCATCGTCTCGACCGTGGTGATGGTGGTCGGAATGCCGAAGGCCTTGGCTGATTTTGCCAGCGCCACGACATTGTTCTTCAGCGCCTGACGATCCATCGACTGCACGCCAAAGGCCATTTGCGGCTGCTGGTCGATAAAGATCATCTGGCTGTTCTGAGGGGTCAGGACTTCGAGTTTCGACATTGGGTAATCCTTTGAAAGAAAGATGTTAACTGGATCAGACCATCAGGCCTTGATGAAGGCCAGAAGATCGGCATTCAGCACGTCGGCATTCACCGTCAACATGCCGTGACCGTAGCCCGGATAGGTTTTCAATGTTCCGTTTTTCAGCAGTTTCGCCGATTTCAGCGCCGAATCCGCGATCGGCACGATCTGGTCGTCCTCGCCATGCAGCACCAGCACCGGGACAGTGATCGCCTTGAGATCCTCGGTCTGATCGGTTTCCGAGAAGGCCTTGATCCCGTCGTAATGCGCCTTGGCGCCGCCCATCATGCCCTGACGCCACCAGTTCTGGATGACGCCCTCCAACGGTTCGGCCCCGTCGCGGTTGAAACCGTAGAACGGACCCGCCGGAACATCGCGGAAGAATTGCGCCCGATTGGCGGCCAGAGCGGCCCGGAAACCATCGAAAACCTCGACCGGCAGCCCCTCGGGATTGGCATCGGTTTTCACCATCAAGGGCGGCACCGCTGAAACCAGCACCGCCTTGGCGACGCGGCCCGCAGGCTCGCCATGCTTGGCGACATAGCGCGCCACCTCGCCACCCCCGGTGGAATGGCCGATATGAACGGCATTCTTCAGATCCAATGCCTCGACCACGGCAAAGGCATCGGCGGCGTAATGGTCCATGTCATGCCCCTCGGAGCCTTGGCTCGAACGGCCATGGCCGCGGCGGTCATGGGCGATGACGCGGTAGCCCTGCGCCAGGAAGAACAGCATCTGCCCGTCCCAGTCATCCGCGCTGAGCGGCCAGCCGTGATGGAACATGATCGCCTGCGCGTCCTTGGGACCCCAATCCTTGTAAAAGATCTCGATGCCGTCTGAGGTCGTGACAAAGCCCATATCGGTGGCTCCTGTGGTTGTGGGTTCAAGGGGACCGGCCGATTGCGCGAGGCCGGGGCGAAGGGGAAATGCACCTGCGACGGCAAGGGCAGCGGCCCCCAGCATCGCGTCGCGTCGGGTGATGGGGTTATCCCGCATGGTCTTGCCCCGCCGCATTGCCTGGGCCGCGCAAACTCGCCTGATCCTGCCCGCCCGTGGGCAGTTGACCAAAGACATGCGGCCCGCATTGGCGGCTGATCCAGGACATGGTGAGCCGTTCCGCGGACATGAATTGCCGCAGCAGCGGCACCGACTGTTCTCCGATCAGGATGCCTAAAAGACCGACCAGCGCGACGACAGGCGGTGCCGGAGAACGGATGTTCAACAGCCCGTAGATCGCGCCGACCAACAGACCCGCAGCAAGGGACAGCACATAGATTTTCATCACCTCGACCTTTCGAGCCATGCAGCACGGCGCTGCCTTGTGCTTGATGCCTTGCGGATCGGATTATTGATTGTCTCTCGTGGTCGTATTTTGACGATAACTGTCCAATACGTCGGACAGGCGCTGCGGTTAAATTTCCTTGCGACACACGTAATGGAAGGATGGGAACCGTGGCGAAAAATAGCATATCCAATGAAAAAATGGAGTATCTCGGCGTCAGCGGAACCCGGACAATCCGCTCGACCGCGCTGGACAAATCTTCAATCACCGCGACGCGCCTGACGCGTGACACGCCGGATCACGGTTTTGTCGACGCGCATGTGCAGGAGGATGCCTTTATGCTGGCATATCAATTGCAGGAGTATCAGGGCGATCTGTGGGTCGATGGCAAAGCGGTCGATTTTCCCTGTTCACGCCCCGGACACTTCACCTTCTACGACTATCGCCGGTCGTGGCAGGCCAATATGAAATCGCCCTTCGATGTGGTGAATTTCTACATCCCCCGCAATGCGTTGGCGGCACTTTCCGAGGATATGCGGGGCCGGATCGAGGGGTTTAGCATCGCTCCGGGACAAGATGTCGAGGATCCGACCATCCGGGGCCTTGTCGGTGCGCTAAGGGCGGTCTTCGATACGCCTTCGCAATGCAGCCAGTTGTTCTTCGATCATGTCGGACTGGCGCTTTGCATGCACCTGGCCGCGACCTATGGCGAGGCGCAAACCACCCCGCTGCATCACCCGATGGGATTGGCCCCTTGGCAGGTCAAACGCGCCCAAGAGATGATCGACGCAAAACTTGACGGAGAGTTGCTGATTGCGGACCTCGCCTCGGCCTGCGGGCTTTCGGTGTCCTATTTCACCCGCGCGTTCAAGATTGCGACCGGCATGCCGCCATATAAATGGATGACCAAGCGACGCATCGACAAGGCCATGGATCTTTTGAAGGGTTCGTCCCAATCGATCAGCGAGATCGCATTGAATTGTGGTTTTGCGGACCAGAGCCATTTCACACGGGTATTCACCGGCGCGGTGGGGGCGTCACCTGGAAAATGGCGTCGCGGGTTCCGCCAGTAGTCCCGGTATCGGCCTTGCGGCGGCATGCTCGCGACGCCAGTTACCGGGCGGCATGCCGACGAGAGCGGTAAAGATCCGGGACAAGTGGCTTTGGTCGGCAAAGCCACAATCCAAGGCAATCTGCGAAATCGGCATGTCGGTCCTCAGCAGATCCTTGGCTCGTGCCACGCGATATTCCAGCAGCCAGCGATAGGGCGTCTTGCCAAAGCTCGCGGAGAAGGCCTTGATGAAATAGCCCTTTGACAACCCACATTCGGCGGCAATCTCGGCCAGAGAGAAGTCGCCGTCGACCCGTGCGACCAAGGCTTCCGTCGCACGCGCCTCTTGCGTCGCGGATAGGCTGCCCTTGCGGCCCGTGGAAAAGCACAGACCTCCATAGCTCTGACCCAGATGCACCAGAATGGCCAATTCGATCTGTTCGAGAAACAGCCTGGCTGCCATTCGAGGGTTATCGAGTGCTGGCAAAAGTGCCTGGGCCAATCCGAACATCGCCGCATCGCGCGTGGCAGGCGCGGCCTGCAGGCCCGAGAATTCACCTCGCCCCAAATCTTGCGCAAACTCACGCATGCGCTGCCACGCCAGGTCAATGACCATCCTGTCAAAGCAGGACTGCCGCATACTCCACTTGCGGGCCATATCCGTGATCGTGAGAGACTGCGACGGAACCGCACCCTTTTGGAGCAACCTCTCGCCGCTCCAAAGCTCGACCAAGGCGCAGTCACGCAAATATACGGTAATCTGCAGGTCATTCTCGGCAATTCGGGGCATGCAGAGCACTGAGTCAGTCCCGCTGTAACTCTCGCGGCGAACCAGCATCCCCCGCATTCGAAGCGAGCAGACACGGATGTCACTCGGTTGAACAAGCTGCGAGGGGTGATGGATCATGCTCGCCTCCGGATCAGTGAAGGGTGAATTTACGCCAAGCGTCCGGCGTCATTCCGGTTTCGTTGTGGAACTCTTCCTCGAACCGCGTCAGATCCCTGAAGCCAGCTGACCGAGCGATTTCCTCGATAGGAAGCAAACTTCGGCGCAACCTTGTCATGGCACGACGGATGCGGGCATGGGTCAGCCATGTCTCGGGGGAAATCCCTGCTCGCGCCCGAAAGGTCGCATCGAATGTCGCACCCGTCATGCCAACGGCACTGGCAATCTCTGCCATCTGGAACGGCTCGCCCATGCGGTCATGCATCAACCGTTGTACGGTTTGCAGCCAATCTTGGGCGATATGCAGCGGCTTCTGGGCAAAGCCATGCAGCAGATGAGCGCAGATCGCTATCGCAAGATGCTGAAACACCGCCCGCGAGTCGCCGTACCTATCCGCGAACATTGGCAGCATGGCCTGCGCGAGACTGGCAATGATCGGATCTGCCTCACCCCGCCGACAACGAAGGCGCGGTGCCGCGTCAGCAGGATTTTCCGAGATTTCGCGTAGCAATTCCTTTGGAATCACGAATGCCAAAGCATCGAGGCGGCTTTGCAACTCGATCGCTGGGCCCGAGGCAAGATCCACCAAACATACCGTATGGCGTTCATATCGGCGGGGCGATGAAAGCGTCTCATCGGGCATGATGTCGCAATGTGTGGCCGACTCGAAGTAGAGCATCAGAAAATAAGCCTCGGTGACGGGCAAGCGGATGATCGGCCGCTCGTTCGCAATCAGGCTCCGCTCAAGTCTGCTCATAGTGAATGGGGCGGAAAGCAGCGGCACGACCGAACGGCATGGCGCGTCCGGCATCCCGAAATAGCTCCCCATACAATCCGAAACGTTCGTCCGATGCGTCAATCCGGTTCCTGACCCATGCTGTGCTGGCGACGCAAAGCCTCGCTCGTTCGGTTAGATTTCGGGTTTGATCACCCTTGTCACGCTGCCTATTCGGACATTAGCCAGTCTGCGCGGGCAAATATTGTCTATTTCTGCCGCCAATGTAGGGCAAAGCCCCTGGATTAGGCTCTACCGCGCCCGTTGACGCCAATGACCGGGCGATATGCCCTCGACTTTGCCGAAAACCCTTGTGAAATGGCTCTGGTCAGAAAAACCGCAGGTCAGCGCGATCTCGGCCAAAGAAAGATTGGTTCCGGAAAGCAGCCGCCGCGCCTGTTCGATCCGCTGGGCCAAAAGCCATTGATAGGGCGTGACACCAAGGCTCGTCCGGAACGCCCGATAAAACGCATTCCGCGACATCGACAGAGTTTCCGCAATGCTGGCGATCGTGGCACTGTCCTCGCCAACCGTCAGCAGCAGTTCCTGCGCCTGCCGGATAGCGCATACGGACAAACGATGGTTTGCATCCGACACGTCGCCCATTGCGCGATGGCGATGCAAAAGATGCGCGCCAATCGCAATCGAAAGCTGCTCAACGAACAATGCGTCTGCCGCGTCCGGTTTAGCCAAGGCTGGCAGCATCGCAGATGCAAGATGCCGAAGCACCTGATCCTCTTGCGCCTGAACGCGATCAAGGTCTTTTGCCGGTCGTTCGACCAACGTCTCGGTATTTCGCAAAAAATCTGGGGAAAGTTCGATCAGAAAGAAGTCGAAGGTCCCGTCCATATCGGCCGAATAGGCGCTGTCGAAATCACGGATATAGATATCACCGCAATCAAAGAGATGTGTCTTGGTCCTGCCAGGCAGTCCTCCGGCTCTTTGATGCCCGTCAGTCAACGAAAGCCCGACCAGAAGGCCGCGATCCTGGGCTGCCGTGTCGACATGGGACTTGTGACGGCCATGCGCAGATTTGCGACGAAACACCATATGCGGGAGGCATATCACCTCGTCCCTCGCCAAGGCAGCAGTCGCGCATCCAAGTGAATCCTTGAAGCCCGCTCTGGATCCTGAATGACTTGCCGCCCCATGCATGTCCGGCGCCTCCGAATTTGAGGACAGAATTCCCGCCTGATACATAAGTTATTGCGAAACAGCGACAATTACTTGCCGTTGACAGAAGAATTCAAAGTGCCCTGCAAAATTGTCAGGCAGTATGGGCGATGCGGTGACCAAACTGGGCGAGCACCGGAATGGGACGCTCCGAGCCGGACATGAATTACGTTGCCGAAGTATGGATCCCCTGCTCGCGGCAGAAGTAGAGCGAGATGGCCGGGCGCTCTCTCAACAGCGCCGATCCCGCCCTGCAAGAATTCAAACGCGCAAGGCGGGTCTCGCGGGCGCGCTTTGGCGGATGCAAAACGGCATGGTCCTGACAGTGGAGCCTTTCCTGTCCAATGGCGGGCTCATGGCGATCGAAGCCGATGACAGTTGGACACTCTACAGCCATCCTCGAGCCTTTGCCGTGCAATGCGAGCACACGGTTGTTGCCACGAACCGAGCACCGATCATAATCACTCTACCAAGCTAATTAAAAGTCGGCTTTGGGCTCCCGAGCAGCATGCTGCGTCTCAGCAACGGGAAGGTTCGGCGACCTCAACCGTCTCGCGCCTCATGGCAGGCTAGGCCGGCCCTTACCTGCCGCTCGACATGTCACCATGCCGCGCGGCAGCATTCACCGAAGCCGTACCTCAGGCACCTTGCAGCGAAATCCATGATGAGATCGCAGCGAAGCGGACGAAGCGGTCGCTCATGCTATTGCGACAAGGTAAGGTGCGGGGTGCGGCATGATGGGCAGATTGCCCTTTGCGAGAGCCACAGCCGCATTCACACCACCGTTGTAGAGACGCTGATCGAGGTTTATCATTCTGGTGTTTCCGAGCGGAAACCTAGGGTGAGGCAGACGCCTCCCGATGGTGGCGGTCCAACCTTTGCTTAGCACGTTGCTGAAAAACGCCGGGGTCGACGCTGGACGGAGAACATGATTCACGGTTCCTGCAAGACGAGAGGGAAAGTGGATGCGGGGATCGGACGAAGCGAGCGGTTCGCTTTTCAGCTATGTTGATCTTGAGCAGCGCATCCCTGTCCGGCATCCGTTGCGCAAGATCCAACAGGTGGTGAATGACGCGCTCGTCAGCCTCGATGGTGAGTTCGATCGGCTTTATGCCATGGGCGGTCGCCCCTTGATCGCACCTGAACGTCTGATCCGGGCCAGCCTGCTGCAAATCCTGTTCTCGATCCGCTCCGAGCGGCAACTGATGGAACAGATGCAGTATAACCTACTCTTTCGCTGGTTCGTCGGCCTCGGGATCGATGATCCAGTCTGGGTCCCGACGGTCTTCACCAAGAACCGCGACCGGCTGCTGACGATCGAGATGTCGCGCAAGGTAATGGCGGCAATCCTCGCGCATCGCGACGTGGCACCGCTTTTGTCGGACGAGCATTTCTCGGTCGATGGCACGCTCATCAAGGCCTGGGCGTCGACGAAAAGCTTCCGACCGAAGCCGGAGACGGTCCCGCCCGGCGATGACGGTGGATCCGACAATCCGCCACCGTCAATGCCTACCGACCTTGAAACCAACGAACCGTCCAATCCAGAGCCCACCCAGATGACCACCCCGAAGCCTGCAACCGAGAAGGCCGAAGAAAACTTCCGGGGCGAAAAGCGCTCGAATGCGACCCACGCATCGGTCACGGATCCGGAGGCGCGGCTCTACAAAAAGTCCCCCGGTGCCGGTGCGATCCTTTGCTTCATGGGGCATACGTTGATGGAGAACCGGCATGGCTTCGTGGTGCAGGCCGACTTGACCCAAGCGAACGGGCATGCCGAGCGGAAGGCGGCTCTCGACATGCTCCATCGCCACGCGCCCGGCTCGACGAAGCGGCTGACGCTCGGCGCCGACAAGGCTTATGACACCCGCGATTTCGTCAAGGAATTGCGGCAGGCCTGTGTCACACCGCATGTGGCGCAGAAGGCGAAATTCTCAGCGATCGACGGCCGGACTACCCGTCATGCAGGTTACGCAATCTCGCAACGGTGCCGAAAAAAGATCGAGGAGCCGTTCGGATGGGCCAAGACGGTGGGGCCAATGGCGCAAACCATGCTGCGAGGCGTCAAACGGATCGCTGCCCAGTTCACGCTGACCATGGCAGCCTGCAATCTTGCGCGCCTGCCCAGATTACTCGCTTCATAAGGCGGAGCCGCCATTGCGGCGGGCCAAATGTCGGGTGCAGCAGCCCTCACTGGATATTGAAGAACAGCCTTTCACCTGCCGTGCGTTTTTCAGCGGCGTGTTAGATGGAAATCGCTTCCGCAAGAGCGGACCATCCCAACTGGCTTCATCCAAGTTTCACACAACGATCAGCTTTCTGTCGCGCGGCGCGGGTATCCCGATTGCAATCACAATTGCACGAGGCAAGACCATGCAATCAAATCTCATTCACCGCGCAGCCGGCGCCGCTGTGCTGCTGTTAACTACCACCCTGTCGGCTCAGGCCGATGTTACCGTCGAGTTTTGGCACAGCTTCGGCAAAAAGCAGGGAGAGGCGCTCAACAGCATCATCGAAAAATTCGAGGCCGCCAACCCGGGCATCAAGATCGATGCCGAGCATGTCGGCAATTACGAAGAGATCGTGACCCAACTGCAGGCGGCGATTCCGGCTGGCCGCGCGCCGGATGCGGTGATCATGGAGGTGACGCGCTATGGGCTGTTCGCCGAGCGCGGCATTCTGACGGATCTGACGGCCTATATGGATGCCGATCCATTGAAAGAAAACCTCTATCCCTTCGCGCAGGAGATCGGCCTGTATAAGGGCAAGAACTATATCGTACCCTTCAACTCCTCGACCCCGGTCACCTATGTGAACCGTGACCTTTTCGCCCGTGCGGGCTATGCTGAACTGCCGCCGCTGACCACCTTCGCCGAGGTGTCAAAGGCCGCGCAGACGATTCAGAGCAAACTGGGTGACGAGGGCGTGTTCGGCATCGCCGCGCCGGGCCAATTCACCCGGTGGGGCCTTGTGATGGGCAATGGCAGCGAACTGATCGACCGCAGCACCAATGAGGTATTGCTCGACAGCCAGAAAACCATCGATGCCTATCAATGGATGTCCTCACTCGTGCATGAGCAGAAAGTCGCCTCGGCGGACGGCGTGACCGATGAGGATGCCGGAAGCGACGCCTTTCTGGCCGGAAAAGTTGGGATCATCTTCAATTCCACCGGTAATTTCGGCGGTAACTTCAAGGCCCTTGGCGACAAGTTAGGTGTGCTGCCGATGCCCTGCAATAACGGTTGTGCCGTGCCGATCGGTGGCGCAGGGATCGGCATCCTCGATGCCGCCGATCAGGAGGTGAAGGACGCGGCGTACAAGTTCGTCAGCTTCGCCGCCAATCCTGAATCCAACGCCGCATGGTTCGCCGCCACCGGCTACATGCCGATCAACCGTCTGGCCGGCGAGCAGCCCGCCGCGATCGAGGCGATGGCAAACCAGCCGGGCATCGACGTAGCGATCAAGCAACTGGACGTCGCCTTCGGCCGTGCTCGCCCGCCGGTCGTCACCTGGATGCGCTCGAGCGAATACGACCTGTGGCAGGCGATGGCGCTTGGCCAACGCGAGGTGCCTGCGGTGATGACCGATTTCGCCGCGCGTACGCGGGCCGAAGCGACGCGCCTGTCCAACTGATCCGCGATCCATCAACCACGGACTCGGGCAGTAGCCCCGGGTCCGTCCTGCCTTTCGGATAGCACCCATGTCGCGCAAGCTGACTCCCTATCTTCTGGTGGCGCCGCTGATCGTCTTCATCGCGTGCTTCACATATATCCCGATCTTCACCAGTCTCGATCTAAGCTTCCGGGAATGGGACTTCCTGTCGGCGGGTCGGCCATGGGTCGGTCTGGACAATTACCGCCAACTTCTTGTCTCGCATGACTTCTGGAATGCGCTGCGGGTCACGACGCTGTTCGTCGTGATCTCGGTGCCGATCCGCCTGGTACTGGCGCTGGCGGCGGCAAATTTCCTGCTGCGCGAGACGCGATCAAGCCGGGTGCTGCGTGCGGCCCTGTTCCTGCCTTACGTCACCTCGACCGTGTCCATTGCCGTGGTGTTCTCTTGGATCTTCGCTACCGACTACGGGATGGCGAATGCAGTGCTGCAGGGCCTCGGCCTGCCAAAGATAGGCTGGCTGCAAGACCCGACATTGGCGCTATTGGTAATCGTGATCGTCAATACCTGGAAGCAGCTGGGCTATGATGTAATCATCTATATCGCCGGCCTTCAGGCAGTGCCACCGGAGCTATATGACGCGGCGGCGGTGGATGGCGGCGGGCGCTGGCACGTGTTCCGCCGGGTGACGGTCCCGCTGGTGATGCCGACCACCTACTTCCTGCTGGTCATCTCTGTGATCGAGGCCTTCCAGATATTCACAATCGTCGACGTGATGACGCGCGGCGGACCGGCCGGAGCCACGAACATGCTCGTCTCCGAGCTCTACAAAATCGGATTCTCGCTGTTCGACATCGGTCAGGGTTCGGCGCTGGCTGTGCTGCTGTTCCTGCTGCTGGTGGTGCTGGCGCTGGTCAAGTCCCGGCTAATCGGGCGGAAGGTGCACTATGAAGCGTGAGCGCCTGACTGCCTTCGCTGCCTTGGCCGTCGGCCTGATTTTTCTCTCGCCAGTGCTCTATACGATCTGGATGTCGTTCCAGACCTCGGATGCCTATTACACCGGCAGACTGGAGTTCACCTTCGACAACTACGCCACCGCGTTGGGGCAATACGACTTTGGCCGATATCTGTTGAACAGCGTGCTGGTCTCCGGGGCAGTGACGCTGGTGAGCCTTGCCCTGTCGGTAATGGCCGCCTTCGCCTTCGCCCGCTTCACCTTTCCGGGTGGAAACCTATTGTTTGGGGCGGTGGTGGCAACGCTGATGATTCCCAGCCACATCAGCCTGATCCCCAATTATCTGACACTGGCAAAACTGGGAATGCTCGACAGCTATGCCGGGTTGATCCTGCCGGCGATCTCGAATGGCTTCGCTGCCTTCTTCCTGCGCCAGTATATCCGGGGCATCCCGAAGGCGCTGGACGAGGCGGCCTATATGGACGGTGCGACCCCTCTGAAGGTCCTGTGGCGGGTAATCGTTCCGATCGCGCGGCCAGCGATCCTGTCGATGGGGCTGTTCCTCTTCATCACCGAATGGAACAGCTACATCTGGCCGCTGGTCGCGGTGGGCGAAAGTGAACTTTATACCCTGCAGGTCGGTCTGGCGCGGCTCTACCGTATTAACCCCGGCGAGGGTTTCCTTGACTGGCCCCTGATTATGGCGGCCTCGACCCTGACACTGCTGCCGGTGCTGCTAGGCTTCGTGCTTGTGGAACGTCATCTGGTGCGCGGCATCACGATGGGGGCGGTGAAATGAAGAATGGAATGAAGAACATGACACGAATCGCAGCCCATCGCGGCGGCACACTCGAATTCGGCGACAGCACTCCTATCGGCTTTGCTGCCACTGCCCGGATGGCGCTGGAAGAGGTGGAGTTCGATCTTCACCCCACGGCAGATGGCGAAATTGTAGTCCATCACGACGCGACGCTGGACCGAACCACGGATCGCATCGGCGCCATCGCAACGCTGCCGACGGAAGAAGTTCTGGGAGCAAGGATCAACTATGGGCATGGCGGGCACCCACTGACCCTGAAGCAGCTGTGCGACACCTTTTCCGGTAGTCCGGTCGCCTTCCGCTGCGAGATCAAACCGGGGGCCGACGGCCGCGCCTATTGGGACTTCGTGCCGCGTGTGATCGCGCTTCTGGCGGCAGAGGGGCGGCTTGAAAGCACCGTCTTTTCTTCGTTCCTGCTCGATGTGCTGGTGCAGATCGGGGGGCTCTGTGATCAACCGCGACTGTGGCTGGTCAGTCCAGCGGTTCTGCGGCAACTGGGCACAAGCGGCGTGATCGAACTCGCCCACGGACGCAGCATCCCCGAAATCGGCGTGCATATCGACGAGGCCGACACCGCACTGATGGCCGAGGTTCATGCCTCTGGGCTCGAGTTCGGCTGCTGGGCCGCGCATGATGCGGTGCAGATCGCCAAGGCGCTGGATCTGGGGGTCAAGGTCTTCACGACCGACCGGCCAAGCCTTGCCATCGCCCTGCGGGAGGCGCGGGCATGACCGGGATCGCGCTGCGTGACATCCGCAAATCCTATCCGAACGGGCCGCAAGTGCTTCACGGAGTCAGCCTGGACATCCGTCCCGGTGAATTCGTGGTGGTCGTCGGCCCCTCAGGTTGCGGCAAATCCACCCTGCTGCGGCTGATCGCCGGGCTGGAGACGACGGCGGAGGGCGAGATTGAGATCGGTGGCCAGCCCGCTGGTCACCTTGCGCCGCAGGACCGCGATATAGCCATGATCTTCCAGAACTACGCGCTCTATCCGCATATGAGCGTGCGTGAGAACATTGCCTTCGGGCTGGAGCTGCGAGGTATGCCGCGGGCCGAGCGGCGCGCTCGGGCCGAGGAGGTGGCGGCGATCCTGCAACTCTCCCCCTATCTCGACCGAAAGCCCAAGGCCCTGTCGGGTGGACAGCGCCAGCGGGTGGCAATGGGTCGGGCGATGGCACGCAAGGCCGGGGTATTTCTGATGGATGAGCCCTTGTCGAACCTCGACAATGCGCTACGCGTGGCGATGCGGACCGAGATCAAGGAACTGCACCGCAGGCTCGGCGCTACCATCATCTATGTCACCCATGACCAAACCGAGGCGCTGTCTTTGGCGGACCGGATTGCGGTGATGAAGGGCGGTCATCTGCAGCAGTTCGCCACGCCGGATGAAATCTACGACCGACCTGCGAACATGTTCGTCGCCAGCTTCCTCGGCCAGCCAGGGATCAACTTCGTTAAGGCGGAGCAACTGCCCGATACTCGCGGCGTTGTGGGTCTGACGGCCGGTTTGCGTCCAGAAGCGTTGATGGTTCACGCGGACCGACCGGAAGGTGCGTCGATCGAGGGCAAGGTAATACTGACGGAAATGTCCGGTGCCGAACTGATCGTGCATTGCGAGACAACCGTGGGGCGGCTGGTCGTTGCCAGCCAGCGCCGAACCCTGACAGCGCTCCCGGAACGGATATGGATCGGATACGATCTTGACGAGGCCCTGTGGTTCGATACCACCAGTGGCCACCGGGTGCAGCCTCCGGCGGAAAGCAGGAGCATGTGACGAAACCGAGAGAACTGCCTCACGTAATCACCGATCTGGTGGCGCGGTCTGAGGCGCGCCTCACCGATGCTGATGCCCGTCTGCTGGATATCTTGCTGCAGGATCCGATCCGCGCCGCAATGGACAGCGGCAAGGAGATCGCCGCGCGCGCCGGGGTGCATCCGGCCTCGGCCGTGCGGCTGGCGCGGCGGCTCGGGTTCCAAGGGTATCCGGAGTTCCGCGCATTCTTGCAGGATAAGCTGATTGATGACGCTGGCGGCGATTTCGACAATCCTGCGGCCCGCATCTCGGCCCGGCTCGTCCGAGCGGAGAAGGGCGGAATTTTGTCCTCTATCCTCGACAGCGAAATCGGTGCGCTTGAACAGGTGCGCCATGCGGTGAGCGATGCCGATGTGCGCGGCTTTGCAAAAGCTCTGCATGGGGCGCAGCGGATCTTTGTCTATGGACTCGGCCATTCGGCGGCGTTGTCAGCGCTGATTGCACTGCGTCTGCGCCGATCCGGATATGATGCGGTGGATTTGGCGGCGCTGCCGCATCTGGCGGAATTCTTGACCGAGATGACCGGGCGCGACGTCCTGTGGTTGCTGTCATTCCGAGATCCGCGCCCGGTTGTCTCGGCCCTGCTCCGGATCGCCACGGATCGGAGCGCGACGCTGCTGTTGCTGAGTGACATGAACGGCCTTCGGATCGAGCCTGCACCAGAGCGATCAATCACCGTATCGCGTGGTGGGGTCGGGCACTCGCAGTCGCTTGTCGTCCCGATGACCATTGCCAATGCCGTGATCCTTGATCTTGCCGCGATCGACGAAGGGCGATCGCTCCGCTCCCTGGAGAAGTTTCGGAGCTTTCGCGCTGCACTTCCCCCTGAAATTCCCCGGTAGGAAACAAGAGCCCGGGATCGGTTCGAATTGGCTACCCCGCTGACTTGGCTCTTGATCTTGGGACGCCTCGTTTGGCCTAAACCATTGCCGCCGTTCACATGTGGTCCATGCTGACCTGCCGCATTCCCAAGAGCGGCCGCTCATCCACGGTGCAGCGAAATCTTTGGCGAGATGACAGCGGAGCCGGACAAACTGGCCGTTTGCGTCCGCGGCACGTGAATGTTCGCACATGCGACATGAACGGCCAGCGGGGGGAAGCGGTCGAAACGGCAGCGCAGCTGAGTAACGGGCGAAAGTTGGTGATGGCCTGAATGGTGGCATATCAATGCGGTGTTCAGATGCCGTCAATTCTTAGTCGAGAAAAGCATTCGCCACATGTCATTGACTACCACTAGACCCCATGATCGGGCGGACAATCCACGCAGAACTGGCGGCATTGATGGCTGGGTTTGCGGACGAAAAGCTTGAGAATGAGACATCCCGATTGGTGCCCCATGGGCACCTGCCCGAGCGCGGGGCAATGACCGGTACCGGTCCTGTGCCCGTGAGGGTTCCGCGGGTGCGCGATCGTAAGCCGGGGAAGGAGAAGATCAGCTTTACGCCCAGCACACTGCCGCGATATCTGCGCAAGGCGAAATCGGTCGAGGAACTGCTGCCCTGGCCTAACCTCAATGGCGTCAGCACTGGTGATTTCAGCGAGGCGCTGGCGGCTCTTATTGCCCCGAACGCCAACGGGCTGTCGGCCAAAACGATCTCGCGGCTGAAGGCGGACTGGTGGAACGACTACGAGGCTTGGCAGAAACGCAGCCTGGGCAACCGACGTTTCCACTACATCTGGCCTCACGGGGTCTATTTCAAACCGCGTTTGGCTGAGGAAAAGCAGTTCTGGGTTTCGCCTAGAAACGAGATACTCCGTCCCACTCTCAAGAAGCCTCGGTGACGCTAGATGCTGTCGAAACCCGTGCCTTGGGTTGAAATGTCGGCGACCCGCTAAACCGGCGCACCGACAATCACGTCTGTATGATCATTTTCGCGACCAGCTCGGCAGCGTTCTGCACCCCCAGTTTTTTCATTACCGAGCTCCGATGCACCTCTACCGTCCGGGGGGATATGCCCATGGCAATCCCGGTTTCCTTGCTAGTGTAGCCGTTGACGGTATAACGCGCGACCTCGCGTTCGCGTGGGGTCAAAGTCGCTGCATCAGAAGGGCGGTGTTCTAGGTGCTGGAATGTCCATACCATCAGCCGAAAAGGATCGTTCGGGGTCAGGGTGCGCCCGCACGCCCGCGTCCAGATGATCTCGCCGCTGCGGCACTGCATGAAACGTTCATCGCTGTAGCGCGGCCGCTCATCCAACCAGCGACGCCAACGCGTCCCGGTCTTTTCGTAATCTACGCTCGAAGGGTAAAGGATACGGATTGACTGACCCTCAAGCTCGTCGCGGGTCCAGCCAAAAATGCGCTCCATTTCTGTGTTGACACGCTGGATCACTCGATTGGAGAGCACCGTCAAACCGATGGGCGCATCCATGAATCCGGTGAAGCAGAGATCGGTTTCCGAGATGTGGTCGTGATCCATCGCCCGTCCTTTCGCTGCATCTGCATCTACGTAGTAGCTACGTATTTTAATACGTAGATCCCCGAATACCAGCCGACTCTTCTTTCCGTCACTGTCGAGGGGGGAGGACGACACATGACGCGTGACATCTATATCACCGGTTCCGGCCACACTCGTTTCGGACGGCTCCAGTCTTCGCTCGAGGCGCTGATTGTCGAGGCGGCGCGCGAGGCGATAGAGGAGGCACAGATTCCGCCGGCGGATATTGACGCCGTATTCCTCGGACACTTCAATTCCGGCCTCGTACCTGATGGGTTCGCCTCATCCCTCATCTTACAGACTTTTCCCGAACTCAGATTCACACCCGCCTCACGATGCGAAAATGCGTGTGCCTCGGGTGCCGCTGCCATTCATGCCGGGATCAACGCCATTCACGCCGGAGTTGCCCGCAACGTGCTGGTCGTGGGCGCCGAGAAGATGACCCATCGTGCGACCCCCGATGTCACCGCAGCGCTTGCAGGTGCAGGGTATCAGAATGATGCAGCGGAAGCCGCGCTCAGCTTTCCCCAGGTCTTCGCCATCGCAGCCCAGCAATACGGCGCGCAATACAGCGACCCCTTGGATGCCATGGCTCGGATTGCGGCAAAGAACCATGAAAACGCAATGAAGAACCCGCTGGCGCAGATGCACAAACCGCTTGCCTATGATTTCTGTCAGCAGGTCAGCGACAAGAATCCACTCATCGCCCCGCCGCTGCGACTGAGCGATTGTTCGTTGGTGACGGACGGAGCTGCGGCTATCGTCTTGAGCGCTTCAGATGCCCATGCCGGCCGAGCCTCGGCCCGCGTGCGCATCGCCGCCGCCGAACATGTATCCGATTACCTGCCAATGAGCCGGCGCGATTTCGTTGCGTTCGAGGGTCCCGAGCGCGCCATTCGCAGCGCCTTTCAGTCCGCAGGTATCACGGTCAGTGACTTGGACTTTGCAGAGGTGCACGACTGCTTCACCCCCGCGGAGCTGCTGATCTACGAAGCGATGGGCCTTGCGCCAAAAGGTGAAGGTGCGCGCGCGCTCGAGGAGGGGACCGTGTTTGCCGACGGGCGCACCCCGGTAAACCTGTCGGGCGGGTTGAAGGCAAAGGGGCATCCTGTCGGCGCGACCGGCGTGTCGATGCACGTCCTGGGATTCCGGCAACTAACCGGACGCGCGGGCGAGATGCAGCGTAGGGGTGCGGAATGGGGGCTTGCCTTCAACATGGGGGGCGCGGCCGTCGCCAATTACGCGACGATCCTGCAGGCCGATCGGGCGTGATGAAGATTCAGGGGTCGTAGAACGATGAATATCGCAAATTGGCTATATCAGACGGCCTTATCCTGGCCCTCTCGCCCGGCGCTCTTCAAGGGAGACCTCCTACGGCAGGATTATCAAGCGCTGTTGCAGTCAGTATCCGACCGGGCTGCCTGGATGCAGGAGGAACACGGGATCAGAGCAGGGGACCGGGTCGCGATTTTTGCCAAGAACGCACCAGAGTATATTGAGGCGTTGCACGCGTGCTGGTGGCTGGGTGCCATCGTGGTTCCCGTCAATTGCAAACTGCACCCCCGCGAGGCCGAATGGATTATCCGCGATTCTGGAGCGTCGCTGACTCTGACAGAGGACGGGGCAACCTTCGTGGACGATGCCGATATTTACGAGGCCGCGCTCTGCGCGCCTGTGGTGGGCGGGCATGGCGTCACGGCACCCGCGCATGTTGCGGATCACGATCTTGCTTGGCTTTTCTATACGTCAGGCACGACAGGTACGCCAAAGGGCGTGATGCTCAGCCATGACAATCTCCGTCACATGACGCTATGCTATGCACTGGACGTGGATGCCGCGCGCAGCGACGATCACTTGCTCTATGCCGCGCCCATGTCTCACGGGGCGGGTCTGTACATGTTCGCGCAGATCCGGGCGGGCGGGGCACATCTTGTACCCGACTCGCGGGGGTTCGACAGCGACGAGATCATCAGACTTGCCCGAAGCCGAGGCAATCTGGTGTTCTTCGCTGCCCCAACCATGATCAAGCGCCTGATCGCCACGGCACGCCAGCAGGGCTATGGCGGTGAGGGCATCCGCACCATCATCTATGGCGGCGGGCCGATGTATGCACATGACATCGACGAGGCGCTGGCCTGTTTCGGGCGCCGGTTCGTGCAGATTTACGGCCAAGGCGAGACGCCGATGACCATCTCGGTCCTACCACGCGATCTTGTGGCGGATCAGACCCACCCGCGCTGGCAGGCCCGACGTGCCTCGGTCGGCATCGCGCAGGGCGCAGTGACGCTGGCGGTGCTGGATTCTGAAGGAAATCCCCTACCTGCCGGACGTACCGGAGAAATCTGCGTCCAAGGGCCGACGGTCATGAAAGGCTACTGGCAGAACGAACGGGCCAGCGCGGAGACACTGAAGGACGGCTGGCTGCATACCGGCGATCTCGGCCATCTTGATGAGGACGGCTTTCTGTATCTCACTGACCGTTCCAAGGATGTGATCATTTCGGGCGGCACGAACATCTATCCGCGCGAGGTCGAAGAGGCGCTTCTGGCGCACCCGGCCGTGTTCGAGATCGCCGTGATCGGCGAGCCGGAGCCGGAATGGGGCGAACAGGTCGTGGCCTATGTCGTTTTCGAGCCAGGCAAAAGCGCCGGCATTCCCGAACTGGACAGCTGGTGCCGACAACAGATCGCGGCCTTCAAGCGCCCCAAGCGCTACGTGTTCGTCCAGGACCTGCCCAAGAACAGCTATGGCAAGGTTCTGAAAACCGATCTGCGGTCCCGCACGGGAGCCGAGACAACCCCAGCCTAGGCGGGGAGCACGATCCCCGGGCAGGAGGAGCCCGACACAACGGAGGAGACAATCATGAAAAGACGTGACTTTCTGAAAACCACCAGTGCAATTGCAGGTGCGGGAATGATCTCGGGCCTGCCCAGTTTTGCCCATGCAGCGACCTCGCTGAAATTCGACAGCTATGTTAGCGAAACCGCCGGCCCGTCATGGGTGGACCGCTGGTTTCTCGAGGAACTCGCAAAGCGCAGCAATGGCGAGATCGATATACGCTATTACTGGGCAGGCAGTCTGAACAAGGTCGGCGAACATCTCGGCGCGGTTCGCGATGGCACCAGCGAGGTGACTTTGATCTCTCCGGGCTACTATCAGGCTGAACTGCCTGTTACGCGCGGTCTGGAATGGTACTTCCGCATGGAGCGCGCCGATGAACTGCAACTGGTTTGCCGCGATGTGTATGAACAGTTCGAACCCCTGCGCCAGGAATGGGAGGACCGTCACCGCAGCAAGGTGCTGTACTGGACCAACTGGAACTATGCGCCGCTGGTAATGCGCAATCCGATCACCTCGATTGACGACATCAAGGGCAAGAAGATCCGCGGCTACGGCGTCGCCACCGACGTGATCGAAAGCCTAGGCGGCATCGCCGTGCCAATGGCTGCGGGCGAGGTCTATCAGGCGCTTGAACGCGGCGTGCTAGACGGGGCTTACGGTTTCGACTTCGTGACCGCCGTAGCCTACAAGCTGCACGAGATCGCGCCCAATTTCTACGATATCGGCGATGGCCCGCACGCACCGTCCGTTATCATCATGAACCGGCAGGTTTGGGAGGGTCTGCCCGCCGAACATCAACGGATCTGCACCGATCTGGCCAATGAACTCTACGCCGGAAAATTCGCCGAGATCTACAACAAGGTTTTGGCCGACTACACGCAGAAAGCCTTGGATGAAGGCGTGGTGCTGTCCTCCTTGTCGGAGGAGGAGAAGGCCCGGACAAAGGCCATCGTGCAACCGGCTCAGGTCAACAAGTGGATCGAGACCGTGGCGCAGACCAACGGCATCGATGGCAAGGCGATGCAGGCAGTTGTGGACGAAGCGATCGCCCGGCACGCCGGAACGGGCACGATGAAACGCCAGGTCGAAATCGCGGAAGGACTGTAGACCGATGCTGGCGCGTCTGAATCGCCTGAGCGACGGCATCGCCCGCATCACGTCATGGCTGGCGCTCGGCTTCCTTGCCTTCATGATGGTGGGCATCACCGTGGACGTGGTGGCGCGCGCCACCTTAGGGCGCTCGGTGCCAGGGCTTTTCGAAGTAACGGAAATGTCCATGGTGATGGTGGTCTTCATGGGGCTGGGTGCAACCCTGCTGGATGACGGACACATCCGGGTAACCATGATGACAGATGCGTTGCCCGGCCCGTATTCGCGCAGCTGCACTGCGCTGGCCTGGTTTTTCGCCGCGCTGACTTTTCTGTTGCTAGCCTGGCCCGCGACGCAGGAAGCGGTTTATTCGTTCTCGATCCGCGAATTCCGATGGGGCTATTTTCAGGTTCCGGTCTGGTGGGCCAAGATCGCGGTTGCCGCGGGGCTTTGGTTTGCCGCCCTGCAGGCGGCGTTGCACAGCCTGCGCATCGCGCTGAAACAGGTCGAACTGCCGCCAACCGGAACCGCACGTGCTGGCAAGGGGGAAACAGCCCTGCACTGAGCAGGGCTTTGCCTCCGAACGCGCGGGTCCCGGCGCTTTGGCGCGGGACCGCGATCCCACAATTCACAGGACAACGACAATGGATGTGACGATCATCTCCCTGCTTGCCGTTGGGTTAATTTTTTTCCTCATGGCTCTGGGAACCCCGGTCTTTGCCGCACTGGCCCTTTCGGGCGCCTTCGGCATTGTCATGGTTGAAAATCTGGCCTTTTTGCTGGCGCGACTTAAATCCTTCTCTTTCAGCAACACAGCCAATTACGCGCTCACGGTCATTCCGCTGTTCATCCTGATGGGCGCTTTCGCGCATCACGCGCAGGTCGGAAAGCGATTATTCCATGTCGCCAACAAGTGGGTCGGGCACTTGCCGGGCGGGCTGGCAATGGCGAGCATTCTGACCTCGGCAGGCTTTGCGGCGACCTCGGGCTCCTCGGTCGCCACAGCCGCCACTGTCGGCGCCGTCGCCATCCCCGAAATGAAGGAAAAAGGATACGATCCGCGACTGGCCTCTGGGGCGGTTGCCGCAGGCGGCGTGCTGGGTGTACTGATCCCGCCATCCGTACTGCTGATCTTTTACGCTGCCCTGACAGAGGTATCTGCCGGCAAGATGCTGATCGCGGGCTTCGTCCCCGGGATCATCACCATGTTCGCATTCATGATTGGGGTGGCCCTGATCGGACACCGCGTTCAGGATCGGTCCATCCGCGCCCTCAAAGCATCGTGGGGGGAACGCCTGACCTCGACCACACAAGCCTGGCAGGTTCTGGTGCTATTCGTGATCGTGTTGGGGGGCATCTATCTGGGCCTTGTGACCCCGACCGAGGCGGGCGCCGTGGGCGCGGTTGCCGCGCTGCTGATGCTCGTCTTTGCACGGCTGAACGGTCGGGATCTTCGTTATGCGCTGTCCGAAAGCTTTCGTTCGACTGCCACCACAACGGTGATGATCCTCTTTACTATGATCGGGGCAGGGATATTCAGCTTCTTCCTGACTCTCGTACAGGTGCCACAGATGGTCGCAGGTGCAATCACCGAAAGCGGCATTCCTCCTCATCTCGTCGTAGCGGTGTTGCTGTTGCTCTATATTCCGCTTGGGATGTTTCTTGATGCGTTTTCAATGATGGTGATCACCCTACCTATCGTGTTTCCCACAATCTCGGGTCTGGGCTTCGATCCGATCTGGTTCGGCATCCTTTGCGTCAAGATGTGCGAGATCGGTCTGATTACCCCACCCGTCGGCCTGAATTGCTTTGTGATCGCAGGGATCGACCGCGACACGCCGCTGCAGGACGTGTTCCGGGGCGCACTCTGGTTCGTAATGGTGGAGATTGCCGTCGTCGCGATTTTGTTCGCGTTTCCCGCAATCATTACCTGGCTGCCCGACACGATGATGGCCCAATGACATGACCGAAAGGAATACTATGAAACAGCGAGCCGAATATGGTACGGCTTTTATTACGGGCGGCGGCTCGGGTATCGGACGCGCAAGTGCTCTACTATTGTCACAGCGCGGCGCTCGGGTTGCGATCAGTGACTTAAACCTCGACGCCGCAAAGGAGGTTGCTCACGAAATCACCGCTATGGGTGGGGAAGCCGTCGCGGTGGCGTTGAATGTCACACATGTCGATGCTCTACCCGATGCTGTTAGCTGGGCAGAGGCGCGGCTTGGACCGACCGATATCCTGGTAAATAGTGCCGGCGTGATTCTTGTTGAGCCGCTATTGGAGTTCTCTCCTGAGACATTCAACACGGTCATGGAAGTGAACGTTACTGGCACATTCCGAGTCAGCCAGCACTTCGCTCGCGGCATGTCCGACCGTGGGTATGGACGGATTATCAACATCGCCTCAGTTTCGGGTATGCGCGCCGGCATCGGGCGGGCCGCCTATGGGACATCAAAAGCCGCCATCTTGGGTCTTACCCGCCAATTCGCCTTGGAATTGGCGGGGCGTGGCATCACGACTAATGCTGTTGCGCCCGGAGTGATTGAAACGCCTATGACGACGGCATGCTATACCGAGGAAACTTGGTCGCGTGTGTTGGCAATGGTCCCGACGCGACGCCGCGGGACGCCGGAGGACATCGCTGAGGCCGTGGCTTACCTTGCCAGCCCATCGGCTTCGTATGTCAACGGCGAGGTGCTAACCGTGGACGGCGGCTATATGGCTGCTGGCATGACCCAGACCGGCACTCTACAAATCTGAAGCGCGACTTTGGTCGTGCCTTATGATTCTGGACCGGGGGTGGTTTTGCTCCCGGTCTGGTTGATTTGTCATTCGGTGCTGCGGCTCGGGCGTGACCTGTTGGCGAAGGCTCAGGGAGTAGCAGCTGGCCGATGTCTGGGATCAGCTGCATCGGGTCTTGCTTGCACCAACTGCATCGCGCCTCATCTCGACTGGAGCCGGGCCTGCATGGACAGCGCGTCCATCGCGGCGAAAAGGGGGGCGAGGTCACCGGCCCTAGCCCCACGGATCGCGGGCGCCTCGGCACGAAGCGCCACATCGTCACCGACAGATGCGGTATTCCCCTGACAGTGCGCCTCAGCGGCGCAAACGTCCATGACAGCAGGATGATTGAGCCCTTGCTCGACGCCATTCCTCGCATTCGGGGCAAGCGCGGCCGACCACGCCATCGGCCCGGTAGGCTCCATGCCGACAAAGGCTATGGCTATCCCCGCTGTCGGAGGGCTTGCACCATACACGGCATCAAGCATCGTATCGCCCGAAAGGGTGTCGAAAGCAGCGCCCATCTCGGAATGCATCGCTGGGTCGTCGAGCGAACATTCTCCTGGCTCTCCAAATTCCGCCGCCTCGCTGTCAGATACGAGCGAAGGGCCGACATTCATCTTGCCTTCACCATCTCGGCCTGCGCCATCATCTGCTTCCGGGCCCTGACCACATGATTTTGAAATGCCCTCTAAGTTGCGGAAGCTGACGTCTTAGCCACAAGCCGACGATCATCGTGGACGAATGTTTCCGATGCGGTATCTACGGAGAGGTGAGGGCAGTTCGGCTCGGCCAATCAGGCTGAGAATTCAGCCTGATTGCGATGCCATGTTAGGTTTGCCCCATGGCAATGGACAGGTTCAGTATCTGCGCTGACAGACACCGGCATCGTCACACAGAGCACCCGCGCCTGCGCCGATGAGTGCTCCTTTTGCCGGATCCTCTTTGAATGCCTTTGCGATCAGCGCGCCTGCTACCGCACCGCCCGCAGCACGTTGAGCATCCGGAGAGATAGTCGATCCGCCATAGGGACTGGGCTCGCAAGCGGCCAGTCCCGCAATCAGGAAAGCTGCGGCGGAAAGACGAAGAGCGTTTTTTTTCATGATCATTGTCCTCATAGTTGGGCCGGCTTTTCCGTGGCCTCGAAGGTCTGATGAGGGGCAAGAATTACGCGGACATTACGGCGTTGTTATCCTACTTGCCTTTTTTCAGTTCTAATCAGGGTGTGCTCTGCCCATGCTGGACTGGCAATCTGATACGAAACGTCGCCCCGAACGAACCATCCACAATAGCCACATCGCCGCCATGTGCCTGCGCGATATCGCGCACCATTTTCAGGCCAAGGCCCGCCCCAGCACCATGCGGATTTCGACGATAGAACGGCTCGAAGACATGGCTCCGGTCTTCTAAGGGTATGCCAGGTCCCTCATCCTGAACTTCGATGATGCCCGAGGGGTACAGCCGAACCGCGATGGTGCCACGTCCATCACCATGCTGCACGGCATTCTGAAGCACATTGATGATCATTCTGTCTAAACTCTCGCGGTCACCTGTTATCCGCACAGGTTGCTCGGGCTTGTCGAGCGAAAGATCATAGCCGCGAGCCACGGCATAGGGTGCCAAGTCGGCGACCACCCCCGACAGGATCTCGCCCAGATCCAATCTGTCATGCGTCAGACTGCCTTGGCGGAACCGCTCGATCTCCAGCAGTTGGTGTGCCATGGCGGACAAGCGGCGGATGATCTGGCGAAGGTTGTCTCGATCAGGGCCATCCGGTAGCGCGTCGATGCGAAGCTGGGCTATGGCGATCGGCGTGCGCAATTCATGCGCTGCGTTCATGAAGAACTGCTCAGTCGCTTCAATGCCTGCATCCAAGCGGCTCAGAGCTTCATTCATACCTTCGATAATGGGGACGATTTCATCTGGCAGATCGTTGGACGGTAACTGGCGTCCACGGCTGTCATAGTCGATTTGTGCGACTTGCCGAGACACGTCTAGTATGCTCGCCAAGCTACGCCGTACGAAGGCTGGCACGATGGCGAGCGTCAGCAGAATGAGTACTGTTACTGGTACGACGATTACCATCAGGGCCAACAGAAGCGTGGCTTTGAAATCGCTGATGAACGCGCCGCCTCCAACCAGCAGGACGAGTTCACCTGCCGGACCAGAACGGCGCTCAAATTTGGCGGTAAGACTTGGATCGTCCTTTGCACTACGCATATCCATGGCTTTAAGGCGCGGGGCGTCGTCTATCATGTTCAGCGCAAATGCAGGCGGTGCACCTGACATCGCTCGCGCTCCATCCTCGGCCTCTACGATGAACCAGAAGGCTGGCGATGCCTCGCGTATCGCTTGCAAAGATTCGGTTGGGCGCACCACCAATGCGCCATCGTCATTTCGGACAATTGAAGCCGCCACCGCTCGTCCCGCCTCGCCGGAAACGATCACCCCGGAAAATGAAGCGTGGAACACAAGTCCGAGCATGATTACGGAAAGCACCACAAAGGCGACGATCTGGAAAAGTATCAGCCCCCGCGTGATCCGCCATCTCAGGGTCTGGGCGCGCCCGCTCATTCCTCCACCTCTCGAATGAAATAGCCTACGCCCCGAACATTGTGGATTTCAGCTCCAGCCCCGGCATCAGCCAATTTGCGTCGTAGCCGAGACACGTTGGCTTCGAGAGAGTTGGACTGGATTTCGTCGTCAAAGCCATAAACGGCATCTTCAAGCGCCGCTTTGACAACCGTGCGACCCGGACGACGCAACAGCGTTTCGAGTATGAGAAGTTCGCGACGGGTGAGGTCGATTTTTTGGCCGCTGACCCGTACTTCCCGTGCGGAGGTATCATAGGCCAGAGCACCAATGCACATCGTATCCACTACTATCTCGGGAGAACGGCGCAAAACGGCATGGATGCGGGCCAGCAACTCATCCACCTCGAAGGGCTTGGGAAGATAATCATCTGCGCCGATGTTCAGACCGTCGATACGCTGATGCGTCTTACCCAAGGCGGAGATGATGATTGCTGGAACCTGGCGCGGCGAGGCGCGCAGCATGGGCACGAGGCTAAGCCCGTCGCCATCGGGCATCTGCCGGTCGATCAGCACGACATCATGGACACCGTTAGCCAAAGCTTCACGGGCGAGTTCGAGCGTTTCCGCAGTGTCGACATTGATATTGTGACGTCGCAGGGCCGCACGCAATGCCTCGGCCATTTCCGGTTCATCTTCGACCAAAAGCAATCGCATCTGTTTCTCCGTCCGCTGCCCGGTGGTTCTGGCGCCCAATACTTACCGGAGCGTTACACGGCATGTGAGGGACATGAAAATGCGTGCCGATCTGGGGCCACGTAAGGTTGGCGTAACCATCGCTCCATATCGCACGGCAGAGTCCAGATCTTGGGAAGGATGGAATACATTGC
The DNA here is from genome assembly GCF_009711225.1 of Paracoccus aestuariivivens. Taxonomy (GTDB): domain Bacteria; phylum Pseudomonadota; class Alphaproteobacteria; order Rhodobacterales; family Rhodobacteraceae; genus Paracoccus; species Paracoccus aestuariivivens. The sequence goes on from NZ_WMIE01000011.1 coordinate 58,334, forward strand.
CGATACTAGACCGACGCGCTTTCCTCATCAGCGCCATGCTTCTTTCTCTGTCACCTTCACTCTCCCTCGCAGAGGACGCCGCGGACGGGCTGCATTACACAACCTACCAATACGCCAGCAAAGGTGGTCAGGACCTGTACCTTGACCTGATCGTGGATCCATCGATCGAGACGGAAGGCCCGCGTCCGGTAATCCTTTACTCCTTCGGTGGCGGCTGGGAGCAGGGCGACCGTGGTAGCCGCGACAGCGTCGAAATGTGGAAGCCCTTCCTGTCCGAAGGCTATGCGATTGTGGCCATCGACTATCGGTTGGGCATCCGTGACGCCAAAGCATCCGGCGAGATGACAAAAGAGAACGGTACCGAGATGTACCTGCGCGCCATCGAATGGAGTGTAGAAGATCTGTTCGATGCAACAAGCTTTGTGGTCGATCACGCAGCAGAATGGAATGTGAACGCCGAGCAGATCGTCACCATTGGCGGCAGTTCGGGGGCCACCAACTCGCTGGTCGCAGAGTACAATTCTGCTAACTCAACGCCCCTGGCACAGGCGCATCTTCCCGCCAATTTCCGTTATGCCGGGGTCATCTCGATGGCCGGTGCTTTCTGGCTGCCAAAAGGCACACCGCTGGAATTCGCTGCGCGCCCCGCGCCAATCATGTTCTTTCACGGCGCAAAAGACTGGCTGGTGACCTATGACGAAGTGCAGGCAGATTTTGCAGGCTATGGTCCGGCCTATTACTTCCGCAAATACGCCGGGCCGGCCTATCCAAAATGGTTCGTCGATTATCCGCAGGGCGATCATGTGCTGGCCGCCCTGCCGCTGATGACGCGACAGTCCGAAATACTGGCCTTTCTGGAACGTCTGGTGATCAATCGCGAGGAACTGTCGATCCACACCGTGGAAGAGGCGACCGTCCCCAATTCGTTTGAAGGGCTAATGAAAATGCAAGAGTCCGAGGCGCGGAACCAATGACAGGCGCAGGAAACATGTTGAAACGGATCAAACTTGCCGCGCTTGGCCTGATGCTTACCAGTTTTGCCGCCTGCGGCTGGACACCCGCTCCAGAATACGCCGCCAAAGGTCCGGTCGAGGTGGCATTCATGGCCCGTGGCCCATGGCAGGTGAGCCGCTCGAACAGCGGCGAAGCCTGCACCAGTAAAGGCCATAGCTGCGATATCTGGGCGCCTACCGGCCCTGCAACGGACAACGCCCCTGGCCTGCGCGGCGGTCGACACCCGGTGGTCGCATGGGCGAACGGTTCGGGTCAAAAGCCCGAAGTCTACGCGCAATTTTTGGACCATCTGGCATCTTGGGGCTTTGTCGTCATCGCCCCACGTGACGAGATGACGGGCAACGGGCAGACGGTAGCTGATGCCGCGCGATATATCATCCTGCAGGGCGAAACTCGCTCCAGCCCGTTCTACGGCCGCATCGACCGCGAGCGTATGGCGGCGGTCGGTCATTCGCAAGGCGGCGCCTCGGTCGCGGCGCTGCACGCCCGCAACGCACCGCTGTTTCGCACCTATATGACCTATCACATCTCGCCCGACTTCTTCGCCCGCTGGTGCTGCGCAGTCGATCAGGCCAGCTATGCGGATCTGTCGCCGCGCGGCTCGATCTTTCACTGGGCAAGCCAGGTAGATAGCGGCAATCCAGATTGGTATGAGGTTGTCGGCGGCCACGCACCCAAGGCCTTTGCTCTGCTGCGCCATGCCGGGCACGAGGCAATCGGCCCGCGCCCGCGCCCCTATCTGGGTTACTCGACCGCATGGCTGATGTGGCAGTTGAACGGCGACCGTCGAGCAGCGGCGGCATTTGCTCCACAGGGCGAATTTTTCAACGACAACATCAGTTGGGCCGACAGCCGCGCCGCCCGCACCGGCCTGTGAGACAGAAAGGGCATAGGATGAAAAAGCCAGTTCTTGCCATTGCCGCCTGCCTTTTGGCGATGGCCACCGCCGCAGCCGCCGCGCCGCAGATAGCGGATGCTATCCCGCTTTATGGCGCGGAGAACCCGGGCAGCCCGAATGATGAGATGCTGACCGGATCGGGGCGTGATGTACGCAATGTCACCTATCCGACGCTAACGCCGGTTTTGCCCGCATCCGGAACCGCAAATGGTGCGGCGGTGATCGTGGCACCGGGCGGCGCTTTCATGTTTCTGTCAATGGACGGCGAGGGCTGGGACGTTGCTCGCGCCCTTGCCGATCAGGGGATTACGGCCTTTGTGCTGAAATACCGGCTGAACCCAACTCCGGCAGATCCCGATGAATACTCACGCGATCTGCTTACCCTGTTGTTTGGCGCAGCAGGCACAGATCCCGCCCCGGAGGTTCAAACCGCCCATGCAACCAAGGACGTCACCGCAGCCCTTGATCTGCTGCGGGGCCGCGCCGATGATTGGGACCTAGACCAGGATCGGCTGGGGATCATCGGCTTCTCCGCCGGTGCGATTGCTGCGCGGGATGCGGTGCTGAGCGGCGCCAACGCCGCGTTTCTCGGCAACGTCTATGGCCCGATGGAGGCGGTCAATGTCCCGGTCGAAGCGCCCCCACTGTTTGTTGCGCTAGCCATGGATGACCCCCTGTTCAGCCGCGGCGACTTTGGGCTGGCAACTGCATGGCGCGACGCCGGACGCCCTGTTGAAATGCATGTCTATCAAAGCGGCGGCCACGGCTTCGGGACTGGCAAACCGGGCGAAACCAACGCCCTGATGATGTCGCAATTCCTCGCCTGGCTGAACATGCAGGGCTTTTTGTCCGGCGAATAATCCGCCGTGGCAGCCAAAACAAAAAGGGAAAATCCGTGACAGTCAGAAACCCGCTGAGCATTGTTACGCGTTTGCTTGGCCGCACCGCAAAAATCATTACTTTCACCGCAATTGGCATTGCAGCATTGGTCGCTCTGTCCGCGTTTCTGTGGATCAGGTCGGTGCAGGAGAGCTTTCCCGAGCTGACCGGCGTGCCACAGATCGGCACATGGTATGGCCTCTACCCCGAGGGTGCCCGCTCGGCCTTGGATGAGCCGTATCACGGCATCTTCAAACGTGGTTCATCCAACAACGTGATGGTGCTGTTCAACGGCGGCGGTGTCAGCGTGAATGCAGAAATGGCCTCTGGCCCCGATCGTACATTCAACACGGATACCGGCGGTGATGTCATGGCCAAGATTGGTCTTGGCGGCGACAACAAGGACAGCCCCTTTGCTGACTGGACGGTCATCAACCTCCCCTACACGACCGGAGATTTCCATATCGGCACGGGGGATTTCACCTTTCTTAACGCTCAAGGCGAAAGAGAAACGATCCACCATAATGGGTTTCTGAATTTCGATTTGGTGATGGCAGAAATCATGCCGCACCTTAATACCCCTGACCACCTGCTGATCTCGGCCCATTGCCGCCGGTCAAACCCAACTCATGCCTCAGGGCAGCATTCGTCGAAGCGGTCGCTCAAACACCTCGCAGCGAAACGTTCGACTTGATGTCGGCGATGCGGGACGGAACGAACGTTCGCGGCGCTCCGAAACCCGAAGCAATTGCTGCGCCGCCGCGAGATCGCGGTTGTGATGATCGGGATGAGGCCATGACAATCGTCATGCGTCCGGCACCGAGCCCGGAGATTGCGATCATCCGACGGGCCGGGGCTGACCCTAACCGTCGCTCGTCACCTTTCGCAGCACTTCAAACACCAGCGCGTCGGACATTTGGCTGACGTTGAAGCGCATCCAGTCGATGGCACTTCCTGATAGGCTGAACACATTGCCCGGCGCGAGCACGACATCGCATTCGAGCGCCCGGCGTGCGGCCTCTGCTGCATCAAGGCGCCCTGGCAACTGGCACCAAAGGTAAAATCCGCCGCGGGGCATCAGCTTTGTGCGGATGCCCAGGGCTTCCAGCCGTGCCGCGACGGTGGTTCGCGCAGTTGCAAGGCGACGGCGCAGGGTCTCAATATTTCGCCGATAGGCGCTGTCTGTGATCGCGGCGTGGACAATTCCGGTGACCAAGGCGTCTGGACCGCCAAAATTGGTCGCGATCTGAAGATCCGTCAGAGCTTCGATCCAATCAGGGCGCGCCGCGATGTATCCGCAGCGCATCGCGGGCGAGAGGATCTTGGAGAAACTGCCGATCCGGATCACGCGTGCAAGGCCGTCGAGCGTGGCGAGACGGGCCGAAAGCTCTGGCTCGAACCCGGCGAAAATATCGTCCTCGACGATAACTACATCATGCGCTGTGGCGGCGCTCAGGATCCGGTGCGCGACCTGTGCCGTCATCGTCGCGCCACTGGGATTATGGAGGGCGGAGTTCGTCAGATAGAGCTGCGGCGCTGACTCGATCAGGATTTTCGCGAAGGCATCCGGATCTGGACCGGTCGCCATGTAGGGGACGCTGACGACTTTGACCTGATGCGCGCGTAGGACGGCGTGGAAATTGAAATAGCAGGGATCATCGACCAGAACCGTGTCTCCGGGGCGCAGCAGGAAACGACATATCAGGTCTATGGATTGGCTGCCCGATGGGGTGAGCAGGATCTGATCGGGGCTGGCATTCAGCCCCTCGGACTGGAACTGCCGTGACAGATGGCTGCGCAAGGCCGACAAACCGCGGGCGCTGCCATAGTCGCTGAGAAGAGCGGTATCAGACTTCGCAGCTGCACGGATCGCCTTGCGCAGGCCTTCCTGCGCCAGCCAGTCTGGTGGCAGCCAGCCGCAGCCTGGCCGGATCGCCGAGGGCGCCGCATCGAGAGACTGTCGCGAAACCCAAAGCGGGTCGACCGCCCTATCAAGACGCGGCCCCACCTCGGCCAGCGCGAAGGGCTGGGTGCTGGAACTGACATAGAAACCCGACCCGGGGCGGGATCTGATCGCGCCATCGGCGGCGAGCCGATCATAGGCCTCGACCACAGTGGAGGGGGAGACCGAGAGGCTGGCTGCCATACTGCGGATCGACGGAACTCTATCTCCGGGCACCAGAATGCGCGCGGCGATCCTGGACCGGATCGTTTCCATAACCGCGGTGGTGCGGTTTGTCATGGCCTCGTCCCTCATCTGTATGGGCATTACGACCAATACGGTTTATCGAAATCATATGGGTCTGTATCTGTCCGTAAATTGCCCGACTTGCTACGAGCGTCCAATGCAAAAGGACGGTTGGTATGCAGAAAAACTTGGCAGGATGGGGCAGCGGTTTGACCGGCGTGGTGATCTTCAGCGGCTCGCTTCCCGCGACTCGGATCGCGATCGGAGGCTTCTCCCCGATGTTCCTGACCTCGGCCCGCGCCGTGATCGCGGCGCTGGTCGGTAGCCTGCTTCTCTTCGCCCTACGCGAGACCCGGCCAGAGCGGCGGGATCTGCCAGCGCTCGCCTTGGTTGCGGCGGGTGTGGTCGTGGGTTTTCCACTGCTGACCGCGCTTGCGCTTCAGCACATCTCGGCGGCTCGCTCTGTCATGTTCATCGGCCTTCTGCCGCTCTTCACCGCGCTTTTCGGCGTGTTGCGCGGCGGGGAACGGCCACGCACCGCGTTCTGGCTGTTCTCAGGGTGCGGAAGTCTGGCGATCGTGGCCTATGCGCTTGCGCAGGGCGGTGCTGGATCGCTGGTCGGCGATCTGATGATGCTTGCGGCCGTCGCGCTATGTGGTTTGGGCTATGCTGAGGGAGCGACGCTCTCGCGACGGATCGGCGGCTGGCAGGTGATTTCCTGGTCGCTTGTGCTCGCATTGCCGATCATGGCCGGACTATCGTTCGCGACGCTGCCAGCCAACTCAGCGGTGATCACGGCCCCGGAATGGGCTGCACTTGGCTACGTCTCGCTTTTCTCGATGCTGCTGGGCTTCGTCTTCTGGTATCGCGGCCTTGCGATCGGCGGCATCGCGGGGGTGGGTCAGTTGCAGCTTCTACAACCGTTTTTCGGCCTGCTTCTGGCAGCTGTGCTGATCGGCGACGCGGTTAGTCCGGCGATGCTGGGCATCACACTTTTCGTAGTAGCATGCGTCTGGGGCGCGAAGCGGTATTCCTGAAGAGACGTGCGATGTATCTTCCCGAAGCGTTCGAAGAACGCGATCCCGTTGAGGTTGAGACGGTCCTGAGAGATTACCCGCTGGCCTGCATTGTGGCTCAGACTCAGGAGGGGCTGGTCGCGAATCATATTCCGCTGCTGATGGGACCGGACGGTTCGTTGATCGGACATGTTGCACTGAAGAACGACATCCATCGGCTGCTCGCGCCTGGGCAGCAGGTTCTGGCAATCTTCCGTGGCGAGGACGCCTATGTCACGCCCAACGCCTATCCGTCGAAACCCGAACATCATCGGCATGTCCCGACATGGAACTATCAGGTGGTCCATGCTCATGGGACGATCACGTTCCAGCACGACGAGACATCGAAACGCGCAGCGGTGGGCCTGCTCACCCGCGACCACGAGCGCCGCCTGAACGGCAAGGCGGCTTGGCGCATGGCCGACGCCCCGGCAGACTACATGACGCAGATGCTCGGCGCGATCGTGGCGTTTCGTATTGCGGTAACGAGAGTTGTCGCGAAATCCAAACTCAGCCAGAACCGAGAACCGCGAGATCACGCCGCAGTTACCGAGGATCTTGATGCGCGTGGCTTTGGAAGTCTAGCAGGGCGCATGCGACGCCAAGGGGGGCGGTCGGTTGAGTAGGCGCGCAGCGTGAGTTTCCGAGGAGCGCTTGAATGTCGGTGATGGGCTCCGACCAACATGCTGCGGTGTGGAAATTAGCAGATTTGGCTGAGGCGGGCGGCCTGCCCCTCGGATAGGGAAGGTCGAGGCCCTTTGCGGACAATTGGCCCGTCACTATGCTGCGCGGCAGCATTCAACGAAGCCGCCCCTCAGGCAACGCGCAGCGAAATCCTTGATGAGATGGGAGCTATGCGGACGAAGCCGCCGCTCGTCGGGCGGGCTGCCGTCGTAGCCGCCCGTCACACTTCTGGGACATTGCCGCCATTCGCCGAAACGAAGAACTTACTTTTCTCACTCGGCATGAGGGAAGCGACAAAAGTCCAGCTAACAACGATACGAACTCCCCGTCGGTTGCCGGTGGCGGCAGATTACCCACCTCACCACAGCGCAAAGCCATGCAGCCGATGTGCCGCGTGCAGCCAGTTCAACGTCTCTGCCAGCGGGATCAGGGACAGGAACACCAACGCATCCCGCGTATTGCGGGCCAGCGTGCCCATGTCGACGGTGACGCGCGGCGGTGTGCTGAACCCCGACAAGTCCGGCACGATCCGCGGCACTCGCGCGGCATAGGCATCATAGGCTGCGCCAAACATCCGGCGCAGGTCGCGCTCCTCGCGCTTGGCGGTTGCGGTCAGGATCGCCAGCACCATCCCGGCCACCAGCAAGGTCAGCGTGAAGCTTTCCAGCATCAGTCCGAACCCCGTCGCCCCGATGGTCGAAAACAGGTAAAGCGGATGGCGGCAGATAGAATACGGCCCGTCCTGCATCACGGTTCGGTTCTTGTGCCCGCCGATATACAGGATCGCCCAGAACCGTCCCAGCACGGCCGCGACGACGCACAGGATGCCCGCGCCATGCAGCAGCGCAGCGGGCAGTCCATCGACGGCGGGCGCGGTGAACAGCAGCACCGGCAGCAGGGCCAGCGTGGCAAGACGCAATCCGGCGATACGGATTTTCTGGTTGAACGGGTGGGCAAGCGTTGCGGTCATGGAACCCTCAGGATGTATAGCCGAGCCACGGCTCCAACGCTTCCCAGCTTTGGTCCATCGGCCATGCGGCGGTGTAAGGAATGGAGATGTGGCCGTAGCGGAACGAGATCTGCGCCTCGGCGGCATCCTCGTCCTGTGCCAGCGTCGCCAGCAGCAGCGCCGAGGCAAGGCCCGTGCGGTCCGCGCCCGACTTGCAATGGATCAGCACCGGCTTGGGGGCCGTGCGCAGCAGCGCCACAAGCTCTGCCGCGCGATCCTGCGACAGCGCCTTGCCCGCCGACATGCCGAAATCGTAATGCGCGATGCCAAGACGCGCCGAGGCCGCAAGTTCTTCGTCATACCAATCCGTCCCGAAATGCTCGCCGCGCAGGTTGATGACGCTGCGGATGCGGGTATCCGTCACCCAGCGGTCCAGATCGTATCCGGAAGGCTGGGCCGAGCGATAGGCAACACCATCCACCACCGGATGGAAGTTGCCGTTCATCTGAAGGTTGGCCAGATACCCACCCGGCAGGGCAAGGCACAAAGCGGCGGCGAGGAGAAGCTTGCGATACATCATGCCGCCCTGTTCGCGCGCCAAGCTGACACCAAGCTGAACGCTGGCCTTCGTCGACGCAGCGACTATGCTGGCGGTGCGGAGGCACGGATGCGGATATTGCTGATCGAGGACGATGCGGGGCTTGGCCCCGCCGTGCGCGACCGCATCGCGGGCGACGGCCATCTGCCCGACTGGGCCGAGGATCTGGCGACCGCCCGCGATTTCCTGGCGACTGTCACCTACGATCTGGTGCTGCTGGACATGATGCTGCCGGACGGTCACGGGCTGGCTCTGCTGCGGCAAATGCGGCAGGCACGGAACGCCGTTCCGGTCATCATCCTGACGGCGATGGACCGCATCACCGACCGGATCGACGGTCTGAACACGGGGGCCGACGATTATCTGGTCAAGCCCTTCGATCTGTCCGAACTGACCGCCCGCATCGGTGCCGTCGCACGGCGTTACGCCCGCGATCCCAGCCCCCACATCACCGTTGCCGGATTGGAGGTGAACCTTGCAGGGCGGCAGATCACCGGTCCCGAAGGCGCAATCGATCTGGGCCAGCGCGAATGGATTATCTTCGAGACTCTGGTGCAGGCAAAGGGCACCATCGTCTCGAAATCGCGGCTCGAAGACCGCCTCTATTCCTTCGATGCCGAGGTCGAGAGCAACACCATCGAGGTGTATGTCAGCCGCCTGCGCAAGAAACTGGGCAAGAACAGCGTGGAGACGCTGCGCGGCCTCGGCTACCGGATCGCGCGATGAAAGCCCGCAGCCTGCGGCGCGATCTGGCGCTTGGCCTCGGGGCGGGGCTGACGGTTCTGTGGATCGTGGCGATGCTGGGCGCGGCCCTGATCGTCCGCGAGGAACTGGACGAGGTTTACGACAGCCTGATGGAGGAAACCTCCGACCGCCTTCTGCCCTTCATGGCGGGGCCGGAAACGCCCGCCCTGCCGCCGCGGGCCGAGGCACTGCTGACATGGGCGCTGCACGGCGCGGTCGGCGTGCGGTATTCCGACGATGCCGACCCCGCCGATTTCCCCGCAAACCCGCCCGAAGGGTTCAGCACTGCGGGCGATCAGCGCCATTTCGTCCGCAGCTTGGATGGGATGACACTGGACATCGCAAGTCCGCTTCAGGAACGACGCGAGGCGCTGCAAGGGGTGATGACCGCGCTGATCCTGCCCGCGCTGGCGCTGTTGCCGGTGTGTCTGCTGGGGATCGTATGGTTCACCAACCGTCGCCTACGCCCCGTCGCGGCCTTGTCTGCGGAAGTCGCAGGCCGAAGCCCCGGCGATCTGCGCGCGCTGACGACCCCTGCGCTGCCCGCCGAACTGGCCCCCGTGCGGGACGAGATGAACCGCCTGATGGCCGATCTGGCCGAAACGTTGGAAGCGGAGAAGGCGTTTTCCGCCAACGCCGCGCATGAACTCCGCACTCCTATTGCCGCCACGTTGGCGCATGTGCAGCTTTTGCGTGATGCCTCGGACGGCCCCCTGCGCGCGCGCGCCGAAAAGGCCGAGGCCGAGTTGAAGCGCGTGGCTCGACTGGCCGAGAAGTTGTTGCAACTGGCGCGGGCCGAGCACGCGACGAGCATTGCACCGCTAGCGGATGTCGCCCCGATCCTGCGCCTTGTCGCCGCCGACTTCGGGCTGACCGCAGATGTGCCGGATGCGCCCGTGTCGCTGCGGATCGACGCCGACGCCTTCGCGATCCTTGCCCGCAACCTGATCGAGAACGCCGTCACCCACGGCACCGAAACGACCGTCCGGCTGGACGCGGATGGCACGCTGCGTATCGCCAACGACTGCGCCACAATCCCGCCTGAAAAGCTGGCCCACCTGACCCGTCGCTTCGAACGCTCCGGCGCACGCACCGCGGGCTCGGGCCTTGGGCTGGCAATCGCCGCCGCCATCGCGGAAAATGCGGACATGACGTTGAGGCTTCATTCGCCGCGCGAAGGCTCAAATCAGGGGTTTGAGGCCGTCATGCTCTCAGGCCCGACAGATGTTGGTAAGCCAAGCAGGCTGAACGCCGTTCTTATCTGAACAGCGTTACTACTCTGCACACCAATATCTAGCCGATCGGGGCCCGTGCGACTGAAGCCATGTCGCCTATTGCAAACGGCTGCTTTGGGCGCTCCGAGCAACATGCTGCGGTGCAGCAAGTGGCAGGTGGGGCTGAGCGGGCGTCTTGACCATCGGAATAGGGAAGGTCGGCCCTTACCTGCCGCTCGGCCTGTCACCATGCTGCGCGGCAGCATTCACCGAAGCCGCCCCTCACGCACTGCGCAGCGAAATCCTCGGAGACATCGTGGCGATGCGGACTTACCTGCAGTTTGCAGATGCAGCGGGGCAAACAATCCGATGTCGCGGTATCCACCCGTCCCGCGGGACGCGGTCCTTAACCTCAATATGCGTGAATGGCTCGACCCTGACAGTCTTGCTAGCGATCTCGGTTTGCCAAACAGTCTGGCTGGGCCACGCGGTTCGACGCACAATTTCCATCACGGGTAGCTTATAGTCCCAGTTCTTTTCGTGAGGCGAGTGCGAGCGTCACTACCAGTTCATCGGGAATAGGATGATGCGGTGAAAACACGATACCAGTTTTGGTGGCCTTAAGACCCGCAGAGGCAATATCGTCCGCATTTGCAGCAATAGCCCCACTATGGACGTATAGACCACATTGCTTGCTGAAGGCAGCATAGCCGACAATGATGGTTTTCCCGAAACCGAAGCCAGGCATGTCGTACATGATAAGTTCTTCAGTGTCGGGCAGCGCCTCGGCCAATCGAAGGCGCAACCGCTTCAATAGCGGCCTGAATTGCTTCGGCGCCGCGGCGATATACGCGTGATGGTCTGAAATCCCTGTCATGCCTCATTATCAACAGCCGAGTTTCTGGGTGCAACGGGGAGCTCAGGCTTTCCGCGATCACGGCCGCGCTGATGTGCGCCGACTGCCATTGCGATGGCGATCTTGCGGGGGATAGCTCTGTCTTCGGCGATTAGTGTCGCATCACCCGGGGCAACGGGTTTTAGTATCATCGCGCTAGGTGACAAAGCCGCTGTCGGACGCATAAGAACTCCTTTCATATTGGTCGGCAGGGCGTCGCCGGTGCAGTTTTCGGCGGTCGCGATCGGCAGATCGCGCTGGGAAAGGAGCTGCATGATAAGGGCTGCGCGCTAACGAAGTTCGGGCGAGGTTAAAGACCGGTCTGTCATGCTGCGCCGTACCCTCGAGATCATCAATGATCTTGGATTTGCCGTCTTACCGATGCGAGACATGCGGTCAGCATGACCACAAATGTTGGGGCGTCCTCTACTTGGTCAGCGCATGCTTGGCGCTTCGAGCTTTGGGAGGAGGAAGAAGCGTGGATCAGCCATTGTCGGGACTACGTGACGATCTGGACATGATGCGGATATTTGCGCGACTTGTCTGCCCCGACGACAGAAGTGCCGAGGCGTTGCTTGAACGAAGCCTGCATCAGGCGATACAACGCGCAGGAAAAGGGGAAATCGCCGACCACAAAGTCGAGCTTTTGCGCCTCATGTGTGCCGATCCGGATCTGCAGCTTCCAAAGATTTTTCTATTCCCCGCGAAACAGGGCGAGGGACTCGAGGCGCTGCTGGTCGCGATCCGGAGCCTACCCCTGCCGCAGCGGCTGGCGCTGGTGCTTCTGGACCTGCTTCACCTAACGGCCACTCAGGCCGAACGTGTGCTGGAAATCGAGTCTTTGGTCCTGGTCCGCCATCAGGTTGCCGCGCGCGAGGCGTTGCATGGCGTGCTGTTAAAATGAGCCGCATTGGGGAACGCGAGGCGCGCGGAAGATGTTCGAGCGACACAACGATTTTCTGAGGGATGGCGGAACCGGCATGCGCAACTTTGTCGCTCGTAAGTTGAGCAATGGGGCCGCCCTGCAGGACAGCGATCATGCGCGTTTGGACGAGTTGATGCGGCATTGGAAGGCGATCCCGGCCAAGTCCGACATCATCAGCCAGGGTGATGACCCGGAATATGTCCATGCGATCCTTGATGGCATTTCCTGCCGCTACAAGATCCTCCCGGACGGAAGGCGCTCGATCATGGATCTGCTGATCCCGGGCGATTTCTGCGACATGAACATCGCGATCCTTGGCCGGATGGATCACAGCATCGGTACGCTGACGCCCTGCCGCGTCGCCTATATTTCGCGTTCCGAGATCGAGGAATTGTTGTTCGATTTCCCCCGCATCGCAAGGGCGATGTGGTGGGCCACTTTGGTCGATGAGGCCATCTTGCGGGAGTGGCTGGTTAATATGGGACAGCGCCGTTCGGATCGACAGATGGCGCATCTGCTTTGCGAACTTTACTTGCGCTATGCCGCGATCGGCTGGCCCGATGAATTCGCGCTTGCCCTGACGCAAGAGCAGCTTGCCGACACGCTGGGCATCACCGTGGTCCATGCGCAGCGCGTCATCGCGGCCCTGCGTCAGGACGGGTTGATCGCGTTGCGGGACCGCCAGATCACCATTCCCGATATTGCGCGGCTGATGGAGTTCTCGGAATTCAATCCCGATTACCTGCATCTGCCGCCGGAAAGCTGAAGCCGATGCCGCGCTTTTTCTTCGATATCGACGACGGGTTGCGCTTCACTTTTGATGATGACGGGCAAGCCCTGCCGGATCGCGCCGCTGCGCGCAACATGGCGATTTCGGTCCTGCCGCCACTTGCGCGCGATGTGCTGCCCGACGGCGATCGCCACGCCGTCTCGGTGGTGATCCGCAACGAGGAAGGTGAGGCGATCTTTCGGGCCGTCCTTGAACTCGTCGCCGAGTGGCTTGATTGACTCGCTGCCACCGCTCACGTTGAATATTCCCGCCGATTTGCTACTCTTCTCGTGATTGTGATCACCCAAAGGCGAGGTTTTGGGGCACATCCGGCCAGCTTAATGGTTCTTGCGGGTTCAGAGGAAGGCGAGATGACGGGATTGCCAATGCCGGACAAGGATGACACACCGCGCCTCGAGCCGGAACTGGACAAGGCATTGTCCGAATTGCTGGAACAGACGCGCAAGGAACCGCTTTCTCCTCGCTTGCAAAAACTGGCCGATCGCTTGGCCAAAGCTCTTGCCGAGGCGCGGCAGTGAGCAGGCACGGTATTTGACGCGCCAATTGGGCGGGTTCGCGCCCATACGCCGCACAGCCGGAACCAAGCCGCCAACCCGATGCTTGTCTCACTGAGGATGGACAGGGGAGGCTTCTCCATGCTGAAGGACGAGGTCGTCGAGCAGATACCCGCGCTTCGGGCCTATTCGCGCTGCTTGTGCAGGTCGTTTTCCGAGGCCGAGGACCTGGTGCAAGAGACGCTGTTGCGCGCCATCGAATATGCCGACAGCTTTCAACCGGGCACAAATCTGCGGGCTTGGCTCTTTACCATCATGCGCAACCGCTTTTTGACGAATTGCCGTAAATCAGCGCGAGAATTGACCGGAGGCGTGGATTGCGTCGCGGATCAGCCGCGGGTCGAGGCCGGGCAGGAATGGCATATGCAGGCGATCGAGGTGCGGCGCGTCCTGCGCGATATGCCCGCCCATTACCGCGATGCGATCGTTCTCGTCGGTGGTTTCGGTGAAAGCTATATCGATGCAGCGCGTATACTCGATTGCGATATCGGCACCATCAAAAGCCGGGTGAACCGGGCACGGCGGATCTTGCGCGAGGCGCTTGAGCCTGCGTTGTGAGCCCTGGAACATCGGCGCGGAAGACGTTTCTCGACGCCTAGTCTAGATGAGGCACAATTGCGAAGAGTTCCGGATTCTTGACTACTACTCTGCGCGCGGGGTCTTTTGACTCCGCTCGTCTCGGGTTGGTGCTGGGCGTGGCTGCGATGCTCGCGGGTCACCCGTTCTGAATGCCCCTGAATGTGACGACCCAAGCCTTTTTCGGTTCGGAAGTGGCGCAAATCCGCGCCTTTGATGTGACGCATAGCGGGTTTGGGCTGCTCATTCATGTGGTTTCAAGCCTGTTCTGGGCGGTGATCGCAACATTGCTGTTTCGCGGCATTGGTCATGCTTGGATCGTCGGATTGGGCAACGCCCTTCTGGCGCTTGTCATCGACTATGGAGTGCCGCCGGAAAGGATGAGCCCCGGCTGGCATCGCACCATACCCTTTGCCGGCCTGGTCGCGGGATCTATCGGCTTGGGGATCGGCTTGGGATTGGGGCTTTCGCTTGCGGTCAGGCCAGCATCCGCGCTGCCGGTGAAGCCGGAAATCCCCTCGCCTGTCGAGAGTGACAAGCCTCACGGCGATCCCGCAAATCTGATGACCGAGGATCCCAATCGGCGGAGCCACGGTCCGACCCCTCCGCATAAAGTCACAAGCGGAGCGGATCGCAGCGGCTTTCGGGAACAATTCCGCTTTTTGCAGGTTCGCAACCCCATGCTTCACTGCGTATGGAGGAGAGGATGAGCAGACTATTCTCGACAACCGCTCTTATACTGGTCTTTGCGGGCGGCAGCGCCCTGGCTCAAACGGCGACGACGCCACCTGCGGCAGAACCCGCCGCCCCGACGGCCCCTATGACCGCGCCAACAATCACAGCGCCCGAAGGCTTTATGGCCGACAAAGTCGTGTTCAGTGCCGATAACCTTGATGGCGTGACGGTTTACGACGCGACGGGCGAGCGCATTGGCGAGGTCCATGGTTTGGTCTTTGCCAATGGAGCCACCACCGGCATGGGGGCGACCCCTCCGGTCAGTACCGTCAATCCGGCCGCTGATCCGATAGCCCCGGTGACGACCACCGAGCCGGCTGGCATGGCAACCACCGCGCCCGCCACCGGTGAGGCCGCCAAGGTCGAAGGCGAAAAGATCGGCAATGTCGGCCATGATGCGACCACGATGACCCCAACCGATGCCACGACGCCGCCAGCGCAATCGGCCGATGCGACAGCCCCCACTGATCAAGGCGCGATCACCCAAGCGGTGATCGATGTTGGCGGATTCCTCGGCATGGGTGAACATCGCGTTGCTATCCCCGTCGAGGAACTCGTAGCTTACCGCAAGGACGACGAGTTGCGGATCTATCTGCCCAAGACCCGCGAGCAATTGATGGCCTTGCCCAAATTCGAGGCCAATCCCGCCTAAAGCATGATTGCGGGCCGCCTCAATTCCGGCCCGCAATTTACCGCGCGATGGCTCAGGCGGGCATGCCCGGGATCTGTAGCTTTTGGGATGATGCAATGGCCCGCTCTCTCTCTGCAGATATCTCGACGTAGAAAGCCAAAATCGAAGCGGCAGTTAGCGTTCAGGAAAAAGACTGCTAAAGAAGTGACGCGCCCGAAGGGGCGCGTCGCTAGGCAATCTTGCTTACGAGTCTTTCATCTCTGTGGCGAATTCGAATTCCGGGGCGTTTTCCAGCGCGGCGCGGTTGGCGGTGAAGACAAGGAAATAATTCTTCTCGGAATCGCCGTCCCGGATCACGCGCAGCGCGTCCATGCCGACCGCGACTGATTTTTCACCCATGCCGAGGAAGCCGCCGATATCGACCAGAACCGCCTTGATCTCGGCATCTTGGCCGATGACCAGATCGCTGATCTCCCCGATCTCGTCCCAATCCTTGTCGACCTCGATCAGATTGGCATCGACATCGACTTCCACATCCGAGACATAGAGGCGTTTGCCAATAAATGTTTCGGCGGATAGATCGCCAGACATCGCCGCATAGCCAAAATCGCTGGCCGGAGTCGTCGCCGATGAAGCTGTCGCTGAGGTCGCAACGCTCTGTGTATTCGGGGTTGCCGGGGTCGCACTCGTCGCAGCAGGTGCCTCGGTGGTTGCGGGCTGGGTCGTCGGAGCGGTCTGTGCAATCGCAGGGCCGACAAGGGCGGCAATCAATGCAGTCGAGGCGAGGAGCTTGGTCATGGTGCAATCTCCATTTGTATTGGCGGCGGGTGCCGCATGGACGAAGAACAGGCCGGATTCGCCTCGGTTCCGGCGAATATTTCTTCTCTGAACGGGAACCTGGATTGTGCCTTGTCTGTCGAGAGTGCCGGATGGACAGTAAGTGTTCCGTAATTTATCTACATTATATCATGTTGTTATGATATTTTATCGAATGCCGCACGCAGCCCGTCCAAAAGCCGTTTGCAGAGCCTTCCTGACTTTTTCGTGAATCCACCCAAAGCCCGTCTCGGGAACATCGCCCGCTCAAAGATGTTTATCCGCAGCACGATAAAGCAGGTGGGTCATGGCTCCACGGGCAAATTGGAAGGGCATGCTGAAGATCGCCGAGTTGACCTGCCCGGTGGCGCTATACACCGCCAGTTCGACCTCGGATCGGATCAGCTTTCACATGATCAATCGCAAGACCGGCAACCGCCTCCGCCGGGAATTCGTCGATGCCGAAAGCGGCAACCCCGTCCCGCGCGAGGATCAGGTCAAGGGCTATGAGACGGCATCCGGCGAACATGTCATCCTGACGCCGGAAGAAATCTCGGATGCCATTCCCGACAGCGACAAGACACTTTCCGTCTCGGGTTTTCTCGATTGCGACCAGATCGACAAGATCTATTTCGACAATCCCTATTACCTCGCTGCCACCGAACCGACGGGGCTTGAAGCCTATGCGCTGATCCGTGAGGGCATGCGGAAAGAAGGCGTCGCGGCATTGGCACAGACGGTTCTTTTCCGTCGCATGAGGACGGTGATGATCCGTACCCATGGCGATGGGCTGATCGCCCATACGCTGAATTACGACTACGAAATCCGTGCGCCCAATGAGGCCTTCGACGATATTCCGATCCGCAAGATCAAAGGCGAGATGCTGGATCTGGCGAAACATATCATCAAGACCAAGGCAGGCACATTCGACCCGGCCGAGTTCGATGATCGCTATGAGGAGGCCTTGGCCGAGCTGATCAAGGCCAAGGCGGCGGGAAAAACCATCAAGCCTGCCGCCAAACCCGCCAAGGCGCAGGTCGTGGACCTGATGGCGGCCTTACGCGAAAGCGCGGCTTTGTCGGCCAAGTCGAAGCGCAAGACGGCGGGCTGACAGGTGGCGCTGGAAACCTATCGCGAAAAGCGCGATTTCGCTGCCACGCCCGAGCCAAAAGGGCGCAAGGCGCGCGCCAATGGCCATGCTTTCGTGATCCAGAAACACGCGGCGCGGCGGCTGCATTACGACTTCCGCCTTGAGATGGGCGGTGTTCTGAAAAGCTGGGCCGTGACGCGCGGGCCAAGCCTCGATCCTTCCGAGAAGCGTCTTGCCATCCATGTCGAGGATCACCCGCTGGATTATGGCAGCTTCGAGGGCACGATCCCCAAGGGCCAATATGGGGCGGGCGAGGTGATCCTTTGGGATCGTGGCACTTGGCAGCCCGAAGGCGATGCCGCCAAATCCTATGCCAAAGGGCATCTCGAATTTACCCTGCAGGGCGAAAAACTGCGGGGTCGATGGCATCTGGTGCGAATGCAAGGCAAGCTCGGCGAGAAGCGTGAGAATTGGCTGCTCATCAAGGGCGATGACGAATTTTCCCGGGCAGGCAAGGATATACTGAAGGAAAGCCCGCATTCGGTGAAGTCGGGCCGCGATCTCGCGGCGCAGACCGGGAAATCTGGCCCGCAGGGCAGGAAAGCCGCGATGCCGGACTTTGTTGAACCGATGCTCGCGACGCTTGCGCGGGCTGCCCCCTCGGGCGCGCGCTGGTTGCATGAGATCAAATTCGACGGCTACCGCTTGCAGGTCCGGATCGAGGGCGGCAAGCCACGGCTGCTGACCCGCAGCGGCCTCGATTGGACCGGAAAATTCGGCAAGCCGATTGTCGTGGCGCTGCAAGACCTGCCGCTGACCGATGCCATCCTCGACGCCGAATTGGTGGTCGAGGGTGATACCGGGGCCTCGGATTTCTCGGCGCTGCAAGCTGATCTCAGCGCGGGGCGCGATGATCGTTTCCGGCTTTATGTCTTTGACCTGCTTCACCTCGACGGGCGGGATCTGCGCGGCCTGCCGCTGATCGAGCGCAAGGAAATTCTTGCCCCGCTGATCCTTGATGCGGAACTGATCCTCTTGAGCCAGCATTTCGAAGATGACGGCGCGATGGTGCTGCGCCATGCCTGCCGCCTCAGCCTTGAGGGGATCGTCTCGAAGCTGCGGGATTCGCCCTATCGGTCGGGCCGGGGCCGGTCATGGCTGAAATCGAAATGCTCGGCGCGGCAGGAATTCGTGATCGCAGGCTACACGCCGTCAAGCGCCTCGCCCAAGGCGATCGGCTCGCTGGTGCTGGGCGTGCATGAGGGTGGCAAGCTGCGCCATGTTGGCCGGGTCGGCACCGGCTTCAGCCGCAAACTCGCGGGCGAGCTATTCCAGCGCCTTGAGGCGATGCAGGTCAAGCGTAGCCCCTTCGCCGAAGGCCTGACTGCGGACGAGGCGCGGCAGGTCGTCTTCACCCGCCCCGAACTGGTGGCAGAGGTCGAGTTTCGCGCCTGGACCGCCGACGACCATCTGCGCCATGCCTCGTTCCGGGGGCTGCGCGAGGATAAGGAGCCGCAACAGATCATGCGCGAAACCCCCGCAGCGCCACAGCGGCGAACCGTCAAACTGACCCATCCCGAGCGCGTCTATTGGCCCGATACGGGCATCACAAAGGAGGCGCTGGCCGATTATTACGCCGCAATCTGGCCCCGGATTGCGCCGTTCATCACGGGGCGCCCTTTGGCGCTGTTGCGTTGTCCCGAAGGGATTACCGGGCAGAAGTTCTTTCAAAAACACGTCTGGAAGGGCATGGGGCCGCAGATCACGCCCCTCACCGACCCCAAGCACAAATCCGGGGAACCGCTGATCGGCATCCATGATCTCGACGGCTTGATCGCGTTGGTGCAAGCGGCGACGCTGGAGATTCATCCTTGGGGGGCGAGTATCGCCGATTGGGAAGGACCCGATATGATCGTGATGGATCTCGACCCCGGCGAAGGGGTCGCATGGTCCGAGGTGATCGCGGCCGCTCGCGAGGTCCGCGAACGGCTTGAGGCAGCGGGGCTTGCGGCTTTCGTCAAGACCTCGGGCGGCAAGGGGCTGCATGTCGTCTCGCCGCTGGCCCCCAAGGCAGATTGGCGCGCCGCCAAGGCCTTCAGCAAATCTATGGCCGAGGCCATGGCGCGCGACACGCCGGATCGCTATGTCGCGACGATCACCAAATCCAAGCGCCGGGGTCGCATCCTGATCGACTACCTGCGCAACCAGCGTGGCGCGACCGCTGTGGCCGCTTACTCGACCCGCGCCCGCGAAGGCGCTCCGGTGGCCACCCCACTGGAATGGGAAGAACTTGGACCCGAGATCGGTCCGGCCCATTTGACCTTGGCAAACCTGCTTCAGCGGATCGCCTCGCAGGAGCGCGATCCTTGGCATGGGTTCCGGGCCGCCTCGGTTCCGCTGCCCGCGAAATCCTGACCACGGCGATGGCCGATCACCCCGATCCCGCGCCCGAGGCCATATCCGGTCCCAGCTTCCGCGAGATCGCTTTACCCTTCTGGTCTGGCTCGGCTCGGCGCATCGCTTGGGCGCTGACTTTGGGCGTCGTTGTGGTGGTCTCGGCCAATGTCGGCGTGCTTTTCGCGATCAACCGCTGGAGCAAGAGCTTCTTCGACACGCTCGATCAGCGTCAGATCGAGGCGATCCCGCGGATGATCCTGATCTTTCTGGCGCTGCTCGGCCTGAGTGCGGTGATCAATTACGGCATGGTGCGGCTGCGCATGGGGCTGCAAGCGGAATGGCGGCGCTGGCTGACCAGTCGGCTGATCGGCCGCTGGCTGGGCGAGCGAACCTATTACAAGCTCGAGGTCGCCTCGACCGGCGTCGATGTCCCCGAGGCCCGCATGTCCGATGATTTGAAGCAGTCCCTGACCCCGGTGGTGGACCTGTCGGTCGGGCTTTTCAATGCAACTCTGGCAACGATCACATTCATTGGCGTTCTGGCTTTGGTCGGGCGCGAGGTGCAGATCCCGCGGCAGGGCGGGGTGTTGACCATCCCCTATGGGTTTGTTCTGGCGGCCGTATGTTATGCACTGGTCATGTCCTGCCTGACTTGGGTGATTGGCCGCCCGCTGATCGCGGCGGTCGAGGAACAAAACTCCGCCGAAGCCGATCTGCGCTTTGAACTCACCCGCGTGCGCGAAAGCGCGGAATCCATCGCGCTGATCAAGGGCGAAGATGAGGAAAAGCGCCGCCTGACCGGCTCACTCACGCGACTCGCGACGGCGATCTGGATCATCGGCGCGAACCACGGCCGCATCACCATCCTGACCAATATGAGCGCGATCCTGCTTCCGGTGATCCCGCTGCTGATCGGGGCTCCGAAATATATTCAGGGCGGCATGTCCTTGGGCGAGTTGATGCAGGTCTCGGCGGCTTTTGTGCAGGTCCAGATGGCCTTCAACTGGGTGATGGACAATTTCATCGTGCTGGCCAGTTGGCGGGCGGCGGCGAACCGGCTCTCGGTGCTGATCGGCGGCATGGATGAGTTGGAGCGCACCATTCACGGCCCCGACGACACCCTGATCGAGCTGCGCGAGGATGACGGACAGGAGTTGCGCCTGATCGGGCTGGAGGTGCGGCGCGACGATGGCATCGTGGTGATCGACGAGGCCGAAGGCGTCATCACGCGCGGCGAACGCGTGCTGGTTGGCGGTGAATCCGGCACCGGGAAAAGCACGCTGATCAGGGCGATCGCCGGGCTTTGGCCTTGGGGCAGCGGCCAGATCATCATCCCGAAAAGCTGGCACATCATGTTCCTGCCGCAGACGCCCTATCTGCCGCTAGGAAGTCTGCGCGGTTGCCTGAGCTACCCGAACCCGCCCGAGACGCTTTCTGACTCCGATGCCGCGCGCGTCCTCGACCGGGTCGGTCTGTCGCATTTCCAGCCGCGCCTTGATGACGAGGACCGCTGGAGCCATGTCCTGTCCGGCGGCGAGCGCCAGCGCATCGCCTTTGCCCGCGTGCTGCTGGAACGGCCAGATCTTGTGGTGATGGATGAGGCGACCTCGGCTTTGGATGACGATAGCCAGTCCCGTGTGATGCAGGCGCTGGTTGAGGAACTGCCCGAGGCCGCGCTGATCAGCGTGGCGCATCGTCCGGGGTTAGATGCCTATCATTCCCGCAGGTTAGAGCTGAAACGGTTGGATGGCGGTGTCCGGCTGGTCAAGGGCGACCGCATCGGGCGACGGCTCGACACGCGGTTCGGCCGGTTGTTCAACACTTTCGGGCGCATTCAGCGAGTGGAGAAGGCGGTGAAAGGCCCTGCGCCTGTCCCGGATCCGCGCGGCAAGCTGCCGGGAACACATGATCCCTAGAAATCACTTGCCCTTCCGCTCGGCGGCGATGCTTTTCTTCAACGCGTCCATGATATTGATGACATTTCCGGGTTTTTCGGTCGGTGCGGCGGCAGGCTTGGCCTTCTTGCGGGATTTGTTCTTCGAGGCGATCAGTTCCAGCAGGTTTTCCTGCACCGGGTCCCGAACAAGGCCCGGATTCCAATCGACCATGTGTTGTCCGATCAGGTCAGTCACCAGTTTCATTAGCGCCGGATCGGGCTTGGTCTTGCCGGGCTTGTCGAAGTAATCCCCCTCATCCCTGACTTCGTCGCCATAGCGCAGGGTCCAGAGGATGATGCCATTGTCCTTTGGCTCAAGCATCACGGCGCGTTCGCGACGGTAAAGGACCAGTCGCGCGATCCCGACCATCTTTGTCGCCGCCATGGCATCGCGGATAACCGAAAACGCCTCTTCCCCGATCGCATCCGACGGGGTCAGGTAATGCGGCTTGTGGTAATAGATCCAAGCGATGGACTGGCTCGGCACGAACATCTCGATATCGATGCTGCGGGTGCTGTCCAGTGCTACGGCGTCAAGCTCGTCATCTTCGATCAGGATGTGGTCGTTCTCGCCTCGGGGATAGCCCTTGGCCTGATCGTCGTCTGACACGGGCTTTCCGCTGACCTCGTCGACGAACTGGCTCACCACGCGATGTCCGGTCTTGGCGTTCAGCGTATGGAAGCGGAGCTTCTCGCCTTCGGTCGTGGCCGGCATCATGGTGACCGGACAGGTCACCAGTGAGAGTTTCAAATAACCTTTCCAGAAAACGCGCGTGGCCATCGGCCTAGTTTTCCGGCGGGCTGCCCGCTGCCGGGGTGCCAGCGGGCGGAGGCGCGGTGGGGACAGGGACGCCGCCGCCTGCAGGCGTCTCGGACGCGACAGTTCGGCTGACATCGTCCTTGGCGACCGGATCCGCGCCCATCCACCAGATCAGCGCAAGCCCTGCCACAGCTAGCGCCACAATAATGGCGATGATTGCGGCGGCATGACGACGGGCGGCGCGATCGGGTTCGGTGTTATAGGACATCGGGGCGCTCCCTCTGCGTCAGAAAATCCCCGTGACGTAAAGCAGGATGATGACGACGACAGGTACGCCCAGAAGCCATGCGACCATACCTTTCATTTTGTGTTCCTTTCTTCTTCCTTTTCGGGACGGTGATCAGGTGATGGTTTAGGTTTAGCCTTGCCACCCGTCGGCATCCGCCGTTCGCGCTCCATTCCTGACGGATAGGTCGTGCGCTCCTGTGCGGGGTGATTGGGCAGATGCTGCTCGTCGTCTTTGGGGTTTTGCATCGCTTCTCCTGTTCGCGGCGGAAGTCGTTGTCGCGGATCAACCGGCAGAAGGCGGAAATGTTCGCAAAAAATTTCGAGATCAGAATGCCGGGAACATTCTGGCGTGATGCCCGGTTTGCACCGTCCCGCAACCGGACTTGGTAGAGGTCCCGACACGTCCTCGACATATAAGGAGAAACAGCATGGCACGCATATTGAACAACGGCACATGGGTTCTGGTGGCCGATGGCGAAAAGGCCCTGTTTCTCGAGAATGAAGGTGACGCGGAATATCCGGCCATCAAGGTGCGCGGCAAGGAAACCCAAGCCAATCCCCCTGACCGTGAGCAATCGACAAGCCGACCGGGTCGGCAACATCAATGCGTAGGTTCGGCGCGCCGGCCTATGAGGAAACCGATTGGCATCAGTTGGAAAAAGAGCGTTTTGGCCGGCACCTCGCCGAATTGCTTTACGACCATGCCGAGCAGCAGAATTTTGCACGCATCATTCTTGTTGCCGCGCCCGAAGTTCTGGCCGAAATCCGGGCGCAACTGCATCAGACGGTCGCAGAGCGCGTTGTCGCAGAAATCCCCTTGGCCTCCCCCTGACCGGCAGGTGTTTTCGATCGATCATACGGTTCTACCCGAAGGCGACATTTTGGCCGATCCCACAACGCCTATTGTCCAACTCGAGAAAGCCCATGTCTTGCGCGGACTGAATATGCGCGAGTGCCGATTAGGGTTGCCTACTCGTGAGACCACACACCAACTGGATGCATCTCGAGCCAGCGTGGAAGGCAGACGTTCAGCCAATTGGGCAAGCATCCGGCGTCAGAGATGGCGATTATCTATCAATATACCAGATCCGGTAACTGGGCATGAACGAACTGGCAGGTTATCTTGCACAAGATCGTTGTTCATTGGCTAGCACGCAGTTCTATGGAGGATTCCTCGCTCGGCGCATTGCTATTGCACCAGACCCTGCCGCTCGAACATTGCAAGCAAGAGGTCTTCGCTTGGCAGGATCGGGGAACCGTCCTATCTACGTGTTGTTCTCGGGTGACTTGGAATTAAGCGGCCGCAATTCCCTCTTTCGACGAAAAGAATATCGCCTGGCTAAGCGCTGAGGCGACCTGTTCCTCGCTATAGGGCTTCTGGAGCAGATAGGTCGGCTCTGGCCGCTCCCCAGTTAGTAGGCGTTCGGGAAAGGCGGTGATGAAGATGACCGGGATATCTCCCAAATCGCTCAAAAGCTGACTTACGGCTTCGACGCCCGAAGAGCCGTCGGCAAGCTGGATATCTGATAGGATCACGTCTGGACGCCTGCGGTGGGCCAGATCCACGGCTGCTTTGTGGGTTCGGGCGATTCCGGTCACCTTATGGCCCATAGCTTGAACGATGTCTTTAAGATCCATCGCAATGATCGTCTCGTCTTCGATGATGAGGACATTGGCAGATAGGGTGTCCGCGAGCTCCCTTCTAGCTATTGCTACAAGCTCCTCGGCATCGCCCGGACAGATCTCCATGATGCGGGAGATCCGTTCCCAATCCATTTCTTCGATCGTGTGCAGCAAGAGCGCTTCACGCGAATTCGGCGTCAGGCGGCGCAGAAAGGCCTGTGCATGCATTTCGCGAGCGTTTTCAGGTTGAACTTCGACAGGTTGGCCCGAACTGTGCCAAAGAGCATGAAAAGTCCGGAACAGGCTGACCCTAATATCGTCTGCCTGGACGAGGTTTGGTTCGGCAAGGATGGCCTCCAATGTCGCGGCGGCGTAGTTATCGCCCGCCCTTTGGCTACCCGTAAGCGCGCGGGCATAGCGTCGTAAGTACCGGACTTCTTGGCTGATGGATTGCGCTATATTTGCGGATGCCATGGTAACCTCTGTGCTCTCGTTTTTATCGGTTTACAACGCGCCCCTTGGCGTTTTGTTTCCTTGTCCAACGGTCACGGGCTTCATGGAACCGGGAGCCTATGCGCGCGTTATTTTGGCCTAACGATCACCATGATCACTAATCCACGCGTAGTTCTGATCCATCTTTTTCACGGGTCGTATCATGACCCTGATTTTGGCTCGGAGCCAACTCTTGGGCGCAACGTTCACATCGGCTCGTGCCTCTGGGTTCCTGCTGGGGGTACCCGCCGTCTTGTTGAACTGGGTAAATTTGCGGTCGAACCCGCCAATAAGGCTGGGTGTGCGCGGGTTAGTTCTTTTGAAGGAATGCGAGAAGTCGACGCTCGCTGGCCCGGAGGTCGGTAATTTCCGGACAGGTTATTCCTGTCAGAACGGTTGATCGTTCGGCAGGCGATAGCGCAGCAAGCTCCAGCACGGCTGAATGGATGTACGATTTACGGCAGACGGTCGGGGTGTTGAACAGCCGTTCTGCCGCAGCATTTGCCAGCATGCGTGGTGTCAGGCAGGCATCTGGGGCGAGTTGATCGGCAAGCTCGAACGCCGCAAGTGTGCCGCCCCAAGTGCGAAAAGTCTTTGCGGTCACGCCTTCGCCCGCGACTTCGGCGAGATAAGAGTTTACATCCTGCGAGTGTACGTTATGCGGCAGGCCATCCTCATCAAGATAGGTGAAAAGATTTCGGCCGGGTAGATCACCGATTTCCTGTAGGATGCGATTTAGCCGCTTGTCGCGCAGGACGTGGCGACAAAGCTTGCCACCTTTCGCGCGGAATTTCAGCTGTATCACCCCCTTCTCGTTAAGACCGAGATGACGTGTCAGTAGAGTGGATGCGCCGAAGCTACGATTCGCAGCAGTGTAAGCTACATTGCCGATGCGAAGGCAGGTCCGGTCAATCAGCAAGACCAGCGCCGCAAGGCTGAATGTGCGATCGCCGACATTTCCTTGCAAATCGCGACGCAGTCTTCTGCGTAACACCGGCAGTGCTTCGGCGAAGGCCACAAGTTGATGGTATTTTGTGCGGGATTGGGTTTCGCTCCAAAGCGGATGGTAGCGATATTGTTTTCTGCCACGTTCGTCGCGTCCTGTTGCCTGCAAATGGCCGTCGGGCAGCGAGCATATCCATACATCGTAATAGGCGGGCGGTACGGCTAAAGCCTTGATCCTCGCAATCTCCTCGCGATCCAATGTTTCGCCTGCAGGGCCGAGATAGCTGAACCCCTTACCGACCCTTCGGCGGGAAATGCCCGGTTCACTATCCGAGACGAAAACGAGCTGTGCCGGCATATTTCAGTAATTGGCTGGAGGATCACTGGCCGGAAAGGATTCATCGGCCTGTTCGTCGACCATGTCCCAATCCTCGGGAGGCTCATCCATCGCCTCTGGGCCGGCGTCGCGGACGTGTTCCAGTTTCGGAACGGGTCGCGCCCGCAGAGCGTCCAGTGCGGCTTTTAGCAGGAAACCGGCAGCAATGCCCAAACCAAGGCGCAGTATTTGGCTTCTCATTATAGGCTCCTAATTCAGATCATTGGCATGCCGGCAGTGGCGGCGATGTTGGCACCTGAAAGCTCGACATCGGCTCGGCCAGCAGCACATAGCTTGAGGCCAGTTCGACCGGTTGCGTGAGCCGCTTCAGCGGGTATTTTCACTAAATCTCGTGACCTATTCGGGCGGGAAGCTTGCGGGTAGCAGGGGTGTCCAAACCGACCCGGGGGCCATGGCATTTCGCCGCGTTTGGCGGATAGGACGGCGCCTGCAGCTTTTTGTTGGACCTTCGATTTGGCAGGCATGGAGATGTTATCCTTACGGAATAGCGGCGCTGAGCCTCCAACGCCGCCAAGTCACGGTCAGTGGTGATGCTCGGGCAGGGCCATTAGCGCCTCTTTGTTGTGACATATGACGCCGTGAACAGCGCCGGTTTCACTCCGTATGAAGTCGATCTCGCTGACCCGGATCGCCACGGGTTTCGCTCCTATGCCTAGAAATCCACCCACGTCGATGATTGCTTCGGCGCCGGCACCGGTGCCATGCAGATGCGAAAGCATACCGACGCTTTCGTCGCCCGGTCCGTAGATGGTGGCACCCGACAGCCCAGCGTCGGTAAGTTCACTTTCATTCAGGCGTTGATGCAATGTGTGGTCCATATTTCGTCCTCCTGATATTTGTATGTGCAGATTCGATTTTCGCCCTTCGCTGACTGGTCTGTTCAATGGAAGGTGACGCGGAAGGGGGACCTGCATTGGATCAGACCCAATAGGGCGGGATACCGTAATATTCGTAGGTTCGGGTTTCCCAGTCGCGGTCCCATCCTTCGCTGCGCACTGGCGCGCCAGTGACCTGCTGCTCGGTCAGATCGGTGACAAAGCCACTCAAAGTCGTGTCATAGCGCAGTGTATGCCACGGCACAGGCAAATGCTCTTCGCCGAGACCCAGAAAACCGCCGAAGCCCATCACCGCATATGCGACCTTGCCCGAGAGCTTGTCGATCATCAGGTGGTCGATGGTGCCGATATGGCTGCCGTCGCGGCCATAAACCGCTGTACCGTTCACATTGGCCGAGGAGACCAGCGTTCCAACCGTGTCATTCATGGCAAAATCCTTTCCGCAGCGGGCTATCCGCCCGTTCTCGAGCGCTGGTAACCTACGACTTTGCGGTTTGTTTCCGTCAAACTCCGAAAAGCTTAATCATCTTCATCGGGTCGCATGGAGGGGGTGACCAGAATCCGGATCAGATAGAGAACGATAATCGCCATCACCGTCGCAATCATCGCAAGTCGCAGGTCACCGGTTCCGCAGCATAGCCCGATAGCCCCGCAAAGCCACATCGAGGCGCCGGTTGTCACACCTCGAATATTAGCGCCGCTGATCACGATTGAACCAGCAGCTAGAAAAGCGACACCTGCCGTGACTGCTTCTATCAGGCGCAGTGGATCGAGGCGCTGCAGATCGGAATTGTTAGGTGTGAGATTCATCAACTCCATTGCCACCAGAGTAAAACAGGCGGCAGCGAGTGCGATCAGCATATGGGTGCGCAGACCGGCGGCGCGGGCCTTGACCTCACGCTCCCAGCCAATCACGCCGCCGAGCACCACGGCCATGCTCAGGCGCAGCACGGCAACCTCGGTTGGCAGGGTCATAGGGCGGGTGAATTCGGCGGTGAGTTGCTCGAGCATGACGGTACCTTAAAGGGAAATACCCGTTAGAAATCTCGAACTGTCGCAGTGGGTTCCTGAAATTGGGAGCGATTGCGAGTGAGGCGCGACAGCCGAAGATTTCACCTACCGCGGATCGCGGTGCCGAACGAACAAGCGAAGATCAGCGCATTACCGAGAAAAAATACAAATAATCTAAGATCCTAAGCGGCCTGCTAAACAAACGAGATGATCCTGCCTAGCAAAATGTACCGGCATCGGTCGGGGCGTTATTGGCAACGATGCCGCCGGTGATGACCCGACCGGAAGAAAATATTAACTTCCTTCGCGCGCGTCGGTGAGTTTCGCCATGATTTCCGCAATCTGATACGGTTTTTCGACCACCGGAATGCTACGCATATGATTGGGCAGATCGACCCGACTCCCATAGCCGGTCGCGAAGACAAAGGGTACGCCAAGTGCAAGCAGCCGCTCGGCAACTGGCAGCGAACGCTCATGGTTCAGGTTTACGTCCAGAACAGCCAGGTCAGGCGTGTCCTTGTTAATCAGCCGCAAGGCAGCCTCGACATTTCCTGCAATGCCGCTGACCTGCATCCCATTGTCAGTCAGATCCGCCTCTAGTGACATAGCAATCAAGGCCTGGTCCTCGACGATCAAAACACGCGCGCCCATAAGTATGTTGGCCGTTCTTTTCCGGGAAGGCGTGAGGGGTGGCTGGATGAGGTCAACTTGCTCATCGAGCACGCGAATGAAGCGGGCAGGCAGTGTGAACTCGGCGACAAGACCCTCGCTGCGAAATTCAAGCTTGCTTGTCCCTCCCAGATCAAAGGGCAGCGCACGTTCCAGCAATTCCGAGCCGAAACCGCTGCGGGTCGGTTTCGCGAGGCCCATAACGCCTGTTTCGGCCCACGTGATGCGGCAATCGCCCTCGGGCAAGATGGTCCAAGCAACGCTCAGATGCCCTCCATGAGACAAGGCCCCGTATTTCGCGGCATTGGTGGCCATTTCATGCAACACCAATGCCATGATGGAATATGCGCGGCTTTCCAGCGCGACCGGGGGGCCGGAGATCTCAACCTGCCCGTCCTGCGCCCGATAGGGGCCCAGTTCGGCCCCGACCAACTCGCCCAAACGCCCGCCGCTGCCATCGCGCACGACCTGATCATGCGCGGCCGATAGCGCTTGGATGCGCCCGTTCAGGCTTTCGATGAAGCCCGATAGCGAAACGTCATCACCGGGAGGGCGATTGATCAGCGATTTGATCAACGCGAGGATATTCTTCACCCGGTGATTGAGTTCTTGATTCAGTACATTCTGATGTGTTGCCGCGCGGGCGCGCTCTTCGGCGAGGATCTCGCTATTCATCAGCATCACCTCGACCACAGAATTGCGCAACGCCTCGGCAAAGCGCAACTCGTTATCCGACCATGGCATCGACGTGTAGCGTACTGTCTCCTTCCAGATCGCGAAGCTTTTTCGGGGAGTCAGTCGGTCGCCATGCGGCCCACTTTCATAGGTTTTGGCCGGATCGCCCGCCCAGTTCAGTGTTTGCAGGGCCTCGCGCCGGAAAAAGATGAGTGCGTTCTGCGAGCGCTGCGAAAGTGGCACCACCAGTGCGCCAGCAAAACGCGTAGTCAGGTCGGTCGCACCGGGCAGAGCCCCGGCAAGACTAGAATTGCTGAAGACCTGCCCCCTATCGACGCCGTCGAGGTGGCGCAGAAGCGGCGTGACTTCTTCAAGGCTCGGTGCGCATCCAAGTGTGGTCCACGCGCCATCGAAGTGAGATATGGGCGAAAGTTGGTGATGCCTGATCAGGCGGCGGCTTGAAGTTGGCGGAGACCGTCGCGGAACTCAACCCCTTGGATGATTTCCGGCAGGCGGTTCTGGCCATCGAGTTTGCGCCATTTC
>NZ_WMIE01000012.1 GCF_009711225.1 Paracoccus aestuariivivens
ACGACAGCTTCCGCTTTAAGGCCAGCTCAGCTGCATTGGCGACGAAAAAGAAGGAGACCACACACACATTGACCAAAGCATGACCCGAATTCCATAGTCAGCGATGGCTCACTTCTCGGTGAAAATCAACAGCCTTGCGACGCTTCTCGATTTCGGCGGCGGTGTCCACGTAGAATATGTCGCGGTGATCTTCGCTCAACTCGTCATGCAAGCTCTAGGTGCATGGCCGAGCAGATTTCGTTGCTTGATCTCAGATGTGGTCGCACGAATTCGGACCGGGGGCTAAGCTTTCGCGCCTGAGGAAGAATGACCCGAAATGCCAAAACGCAGACGCTATTCTGCAGAGTTCAGGGCGAAGGTGGCTCTTGAGGCCATCCGCGGGGAACTGACGACGGCCGGGTTGGCCAAGAAGTTGAACGGCGAACGCCACCGGTTCGGGAGAGCCGTTCAACGATATCCATCCGACGATGATCCGCGGCTGGAAACGCACCGCGATCGAGAACATGGCGGCGGCCTTCGGCGGCGCTTCATCCGCCGGGCCGCAGATCTCTGCGGGTGAGGTCGAGAAGCTGCATGCCAGGACCGGCCGGTTGGTCATCGAGCGGAATGCTTCGCAGCGCTTACGCGGCCCCACCGGGACCACGGTCGCTGCTTCGATGTCGGCAGCCTCCGGTCTCATGCGCGGCACTGGAGGCAAAAAGCGGTGAAGCAGGATCATCAGGGTCTCGGCGTCCGGCGGCAATGCCGCCTGTTGTCGCTGGCGCCTCCGGCCTTTACTATCGGCCGCGCGGAGAAAGCGCCGGGAACCCGGGCTTCATGGCAATCATCGACCGGCAATTCCTCGAGACGCCTAGGGTCATGGCTCGCGGCAAATGGCCCGGCACATGCCGCGCGAGGGCCATCGATGCGGGCGGCATCGCGTCCGGCGGCTGATGAAGCTGATGCGTGTTCGTCGGGAAAACAGTCCCCCGGACTGTTTTCTGAACCTCCTCACTGCCGATCTATCAGGAGCCGAAGACCGGCAAGAAGCATCCGGAGCACAAGGTTTATCCCTATCTGCTCAGGGACCTGGCCATCACCCGACCCGACCAGATCTGGTGTACCGATATCAGCGTCCGGCATCTCTCTCGGACGGATCGCGTTCGATGCCTCACTCCCCGTGCGCCGGGGTTTTCCCTATCTGGTCGCCGTCGGAGCCCTGAAGGAAGCGTTGGCCCGATACGGCACGCCCGGGATCTTCAACAGCGACCGGGGTTCGCAATTCACCGGGGCCGGGTTCACCGAAGTGCTGCTGGACGCCAAGGTGCAGATCTCCATGGACGGTCGTGGGCGCTGGATCGACAACCGGATGATCGAACGGCTGTGGCGATCGCTCAAATACGAATGGGTCTACCTGAACGCCTTCGAGGCCGGCTCGGAGGCCCGCAAGGGGATCGGTGCCCGGATCAGCGATTACAACGGAAAACGCCCGCACTCATCACACGGGTTGCTGACCCCGGCCGAGGCCTATGATACCTCCGACCAGAACCTGAAAGCCGCCGCCTGACATGAACCCCATGCTGAAGCTGAGCCGAGCGGCAAACCGGTCCAAATTCCCGGACCACCTCTGGCCGTGCAGCGCCGGATGGGCAGGACTTCACTCCAGAGCGCCACGAGGGCGGCTTCCAGGCCGGGCGCACCGTCGACGATCACGAATTCGGGCCGCGCCATCAGTTAGGTGACGAACTGGCTCTAGGCTGCGGTGCTTTCTCCGCCCATGTTCTTGATCGAAATCAGCGCCGCCTGCCTGTCACGACGGACGCCGACCGTGGCCAGAACCGAGATATTGGTGGCCTTCTTGTCCAGCCGGGTTTTGATGTCGGTGCCGTCAAGAATGAGCCGGTCAGCTGCCGATCCCGGTGGTCGTGACAATAACCCTTGGTCCGGTTTTCGCCGCGACCATAGCGGAGCCGACCGAAAAAATCGGTCAACTCCTCTTCGAACATGGCCTCGATGGTGGCTCGGACATTCACTCGCAGGCGTAACTCGATCGGATGATAATCCGTCGTCTCAAGCAGTAGCGAAGGCGAAAAGTTGTTCGTATTATACGTCCTGCATGATCTCCTTGCCGGTTGCAGCCGCCGGTAGGGTGGGTGTTGGTTCACCCGGAGATTACGCCGCCAGACAATTTCCACCAGTTCCGAGACACGACCCGGCGTACCCCTCAACGACGCTAAAGCTGATCCTCGCTGTACACCCGCGGGATCCCATCGTCGCGCGTAAACAATACGCAAGGCCCCGACGAGTTCCTCGGATCATAGGCAAAGCCGCGTTCGCTCATCGCATCGAAAATATCGCGCACCCCGGCCAAGCCGTAGAGATGGTCGTGCAGCTCAAGGAAAACGCGATCCACCCCGTTCAGCTTGGCATGCCCGAGCAGATGACGCTCGCCACCCTCGATATCCATTACCAGGACGTTGATCGCGTGCTCGTCAATGAAGCTGTCGATATTTTGCGAAGTGATCGAGATCCTGTCCTCGTACGGCCCCTGGCTTTCGATCATTGATGACATCCAGAAGTCGCTGCGGATGTAGAATTGATAGCTTTCTCGGGTTCCGGCAGTCAGAAGTCCATGGCTAAAGGTGGCATTCCTGACATCATTTGCGCAGGCGACCCGCTTTGCGAGTTCAATCGTATGAGGATTGGCGTCGAAGGACCAAATCGTGACGTCCGGGGTCAGCGCCATGATCGTCGTAATCACCCCGATGCCGGAACCCAACTCCAATACGCGATCACCGGACCGCAATAGACGACGAACCTGACGCGCTTCCTTGGCCTCGTAACTTCCGGACTTCAAAGCCTGCCAGATGACCGGCGACACATCGTTCTGGGTGATCGGAACGCGAATGCCGTGTAGCCTCAGGTTGGTGTCGAGTACTGCGTTCATGGGATCCTCAGGAATTTGCCCAGTTCTTTAATGTGCTGGCGTCGGGAGCCAGTTCGGCATCCGACCAATGCAAAAAATCCAGCTTCGATGCCTGCACCGGACGCGCGAATAGGAAGCCTTGACTGACCTGACAGCCGATCCGGCGGATACACTCGTGCTGCGCGTCGGTCTCGATCCCTTCGATGATCACCGTCTTGCCAAGATGATTGCCGACATCGATAACGAGCCGGACCAATGCCTCGGCCTCGGGGTTCAGCGCAATGTCGCGGACGAAAGACTTGTCGAGCTTGATCGTATCGAAGGGAATGTCGCGCAAGATAGCGAGCGACGAATAGCCCGTGCCAAAATCGTCCATCGCGATTGTCACGCCCAAAGCACGCAGATCGTTCAGTATCTTGAACACCCGTTTGCGATCATTAAGCAGAACCGTCTCGGTCATCTCGAGTTCGAGACGTTCGGGAGCAAGGCCAGTATCCTTGAGAATACCCATGACAATTTCAACGATGTTGGGCGCCTGCAACTGGATCGGCGACAGATTAACCGCAATCTTCAGGGGCTGCTTCCACTTCGCGGCCTCGGTACACGCCGTCAGCAGAATCTTGCGACCGAGTTCAACAATCAGCCCGATTTCTTCCGCGATAGGGATGAAGACACCGGGCGGAATCTGTCCGCGTGTCGGATGGTTCCAACGTACCAAGGCTTCGAGACCGCGCAGATTAAGCGTCACAACCTCGACTTGAGCCTGATAATAAAGCTCGAATTCGTCACGCTCCAACGCGAGATGCAGATCATTTTCAAGCGCTTTACGATCGTCGAACTCGGCCTGCATGTAGTCTTCGAACAGACAGATCCGTTCCTGAGCCGATGCCTTGGCACGATAAAGCCCGATATCGGCGCGCTTGAAGAGCATTTGCGCATCGGCACATTTCGGCTGTTCCGCATGAGCAATGCCGACCGAGCAGCCGATCTGGACCTCGCGATTGGAAAGCCGGTAAGGTGCTGCAATCTGGGCCGTAAGCTCGCGCGCGAAATCCTGGCTCTCGGATGGCGATTTTCCAAGCAGCAGGCAAGCGAATTCATCGCCGCCGAGACGGCAGAACATATGCGCCTCGGACCCGAATTTGAGCATACGCGCGCTGGCCTGATCCAGCAGCATGTCGCCCAGATCATGCCCCATCGTGTCGTTGATGTTCTTGAAATCATCCAGATCCAGCAACAGAAGGCAGACAGATGTTCCGACCTCCTGCGAGGCTTTCAACGAGGTCTCGAGTTCATTCCAGAACAGGATCCGGTTCGGCAGTTTCGTCAGTGAATCGTGATGCGCGACATATTCGAGACGACGGTTCTTATCCCGCAACTCCTTGCCAGCCACGCTGAGACTGTTGTTCAGCGTTTCGGCTTCCTTCTGCGCCTGCATGAGCAGCCGGTTTTGCCGGAAGAGCAAAAAGATCAGTACGACCCAGCAAAGAATGAGGAACGCCACCACAATACTGTAGATCCGGTGAAGCTGCTCCAAGGCTTGCAGGTTCTCTTCGATATCGGCCCAGCTTTGCTGCACGCTTTGCGACGAAATCGTCGTCAGCGGACCGTTGAGATCCCCCATCCGCTGCAGAATCGCGCGAACATGCGCGGCGTCCATCGTCGCAAGATTTTTATCGAGTTCCCCGATCACGGCAAGCAGTTCGGTGATGGCCGCCTTCCGGCTGGGAGATTCCTCGATGAATGTTTTCAGCGTCCCTTCCTTGAAGGACGTCAGGCGACTGATAATAATATCAAGACGCAGGCGGACGTTCTCGTACGTCTCGTCATCCATGGGATGTTCGCTCAGCGCAAGCCGGGCTTCCAGACGCATGAATTCCGAAACCGACTGGCTGATCGCCCAAGTGTCATTGTGATGCGCGACATGCCGCAACACCTTTTGCCGTTGCGAAACAGTCGTCGACATATAGGCGGTTGCTGCAATGAAAAGGCAGATCAGAACGCCCAGAATACGGGTCAATTGCGGAACCTACTTGATGATCAGCCGTGATACCTGCCACGCCGAGCGCGCATAGTAGGTCTGGGTTTGCAGCGTCGCAGAGCTGTCATAGGGATAGACAACAAAGATCGGGCCCTTGTCGCGGATCTCCATATTCGCACCGTTCATCTTCATCGCAAGGATGACGCCGGTATCCTGGGTATCGGACATCGGGATTTCGGTCTCGTAATCGTTCAGCGCGATGGCGTCGATGATCGTGCCCTTTGCGCCGACCAGATCAAGGACCGCCTTGAAGGGCACGCCTTCGAAGGTCGTTTTTTCATCGTACCACGGCGTGCTGGTCGTGATCGCGACCATTCCGATTTTTTCCAGCATCTCGCGGTCGAACTTGGCGGTATCGCCATCATTCGTGTTCGAAATGCTCCCCGAGATGGTCAAGATGACCTCACCGGTAGGGGCAGGAAGTGTTCCGGCAAAACTCATGCCTGCAACACACATTCCGACAAGGAGTGCAGCGAGGGAGCGTAGCGTCTTCATCGTGGCCATCTGAACCTGAGTTTGCGCGAAAATGCGTCCAAAGTTGCGTCATTTCATATGACACTCGCCTCGATTGAGTCTACGAGGTTTTTGCTCGATATGATTGCAGATTTTTAACGCCAGCAACGGTGTGCGCTTTTTAGGGCACATCGACCGCCAATGCCGCCACTTTCAAAGGCAGGATAACCCGCTTCCGGTGGCTCTGTCGATCACGGGCGACAGCGTCAAAAAATAAAATCATCCGCCGAAAGATCAATCGACTTTCCGATCTGGATCGAGAAATCAGCGACTCCGTCCCCGTTCGTATCACCGTAGACGAGGGTTGCGGACCCGGTGCGGACCCAGCGCAACTCACCAGCCTCTCCGCTAAACCCATCAGTCCCGATATAGGTGAACTGTTGATCGCCCACTGCGCGGACATCAGCATCGATCGCCGCAAGATGGATGCGATCATTCTGCGTCGAGCTGAAATCCACGATGTAATCACGTCCGCCATCCGCGTTGGTCGAATCGGCCGTCGAGTAGAAGACGAAGACATCCGCCCCTGCCCCACCGGTCATCCTGTCCGAACCCAGCCCGCCGATCAGCGTATCATTACCCGCTCCACCATCAAGGCGGTCATTTCCGGCCCCGCCGTCCAGACGGTCGTTTTCAGTCTCGCCGAACAGCACATCATTTCCAGCAGCACCAAGCAGCGTATCTGCGCCTGTACCGCCGCTGATCCAATCGTTGCCCGTCCCGCCGTTCATGACGTCATTGCCTGCTTCGCCATAAAGCGTGTCGTTGCCGTCGCCGCCGTCCAACCTGTCGTTTCCGATGCCGGCATAAAGCACATCATTGCCCACCCCGCCGAACAGACTGTCATTCCCGTCTTCGCCATACAGCGTGTCGTGACCCGCCTCGCCATAGGCACGGTCATTGCCGACACCGCTATACAGCGCGTCGTTGCCTGCCCCTCCGGCCAGAAAATCATCACCCGCACCGCCGTAAAGCTGGTCGTTGCCCAAATCGCCGCGCAATGTGTCATTGCCAAGATCGCCGTAAAGGCTGTCATAGCCGTCACCACCGAACAAACGGTCATTGCCGCTTTCACCCAGCAGAATGTCGGCACCTGCGCCTCCGACAAGCAGATCACTGCCTAGGCCGCCAAAGATCTTGTCATTGCCTCCGTAGCCATAGATCGTGTCATGGCCGTAATAACCGGCCAGCGTCTCGGTAAAGTTCGTGCCGTGGATCGTATCGTTCCCGACCAGCAGCGCACGGGAAAACGCCGCATTATTGTAAGACCTGAACGCATTGGCGAGATCGAGTGCCGACACCTGCAAGCCGACAACATCGAATGAAACAGCGCCGGCGGTAACAATCCGCATCGACGTGATCGTGCCTGTCTTCAAAGCAGCAAGACCCGAGCCGCCATAGCTCAGGTTCGTGCCGTAAATCTGCACATAATTCGCGGCATTGTCGTATAGCCTGAGCGAGGTCGAAGATTGAGTAACCCTGCCATAGTCAAGAATCGACCTCCAGGCGATTTGGGTCATGTCCAACGGACGACCGAAACTCGGTTTGAAGGTGACTTTGGCCATTCGGGGATTAAGACTCGCACGCTGAAGTTGCGCGCAAAATGGACGTATCGCGCTAGCCGTTCAAGTGCGCAGTCCGCCAAATTTTGCCGATCCAGCCGCATCGTGTTGCACCAGCCAAGCCATCGCATCGTCAATCGGCATCGGGGCGGCATAAAAGAACCCCTGAGCATAATCGCAATCCAGCGCGCGAAGCAGATCAAGCTGCGATCCGGTTTCGACCCCTTCCGCAATAATTTCAAGGCCAAGCCCCTTGCCCATGCGGATTGCATTGCTGATCGCGGCCTGTCCTGCTTCGGAGGTTGGCAGGTCCGCCAAGAAGGATCGGTCCAGCTTGAGCCGGTCAAAGCTGAACTGTTTGAGCGTTGCAATATTGCTATATCCAGATCCGAAATCGTCCATCGCGATCTTGATCCCAAGGTCATGCAAAGCCGCCATACCGGCGCAAACGACCTCTTCGTTTTCCAGAGCCATGCTTTCGGTAATCTCGAGCTCAAGAAGCTCGGGCGGCAAATCATGCTCCTTCAAGGTCCGCCCGACATGATCGACCAGTTCCGGATCATAGAATTGCGCTGGCGAGACATTCACGGCAACCGCAAGCTGCCCCCGGTTCTGGTGCGATGCGATATCCTCGACGGCCTTCGAGATGACCCAGCGACCGATTTCCAGAATAAGGTCGGTTTCCTCGGCTACAGGGATAAAGCAATCTGGGGCAACATCACCAAGAACCGGATGCTGCCAGCGCGCCAGAGCCTCGAACCCGATGATGTGTTCGTCTGACAGGCGGATCTGCGGCTGATAATGCAAATCCAGCAGCCCGTTCTGGGTCGCGATTCCCAGATCCCGCTTCATTCGTGACCGTGCGCCAGTTCCACGCCCGACACCTGCGCCCGCATGGTCGCCGGTCACGGAACAAAGGACCGCCAGCACCTTGCCATCTTCGGCCCGAACAGGAGAGCAAGCCACGTCGTAGGCTCGCTCGGGTTTGCCCAGATGCCACTGCATAATGAAGTTTTGCCCGTCATGGATTGCCTCCAGATCCGGTTCGATCTGGCCGCGCGCGGAAGGTGCCAGGTCGGAAAGACGCGCTCCAAACAGGCGGGGATGCAATTCGCCCAGTAGCTCCGAAAAAGCCGGATTGTAGACCAGAACGCGGTCTAGTCCCCATAGGATGCAAGCGGGTTTCGGCAGGCTCGCCATCGTTTGCACGGCGACCCGCATCCCATCGCCCCATTCCCCCACCGGACCCAATCCGATATCGTCCCAACCCTGAATGCCGGGCACGGCAAGGTTGCGAAACATCTCCTCCCCACTGAACTCATCCAAGCTTGGCGCCCTTTCGATTTCTTCACCGCAACTAAGCTGCAAATCATTGTTATATTATTTATAGATAAGCGCTGAGACATTTCAGCGCAGCGCTCAGGTCGGGACCCGTTTTCGGGCAGCTTTTGTTTCGTAAAGCAAGGAATCCGCCCTCTCGAGCAGGACCTGCTGGTTCCAGTCCGCGGCACTGGCCATCGAAATTCCGATGCTGATACCGACGGTCGCCCGAAGGTCGTTCTTGCCGATGTCGATCGGCCCAGCCACCGTCTCGGCCAGTCGCCGGGCCATTTGCTGGGCGATGCTGGGGTTTTCGCAAAGCATGAGCACCGCGAATTCGTCGCCCGCCCAACGCGCCACGATGTCTTCATCACGCACACAATTGCTGAGCCGGACCGCGATCTCTTTCAGCACGACATCGCCCGCCGCGTGACCATGCAGGTCATTGACCTGCTTGAACCGGTCGAGATCGCCGAACAGCAGCGCCAGATCGGTGTTTCGGTCACGCGCGCCATGCAACAGCGCCTGCAAGCGCTTATTGAATCCCGCACGGTTCAAAAGACCGGTCAGAGGATCGGTCTCTGCCCGTCCGATCAGGGCAAGTTGACGGGCATAGGCGTCCGATGCGTCATGGAAAACGATGACGCCGCCAAAAGCTTTGCCTGCCGTATCACGCACCATCGAGGCCGAGCGCGTCACCGCAAACCTCCCGCCGGAACGGGTCCTCAGCATGGCTTGCGAAGCGGCATCGGACGCTTTCGAAGGCTCGTCGAACAAGGCGTCATTCAGCGGGGTGCCACCGGCCGTGACCAGAGGGAACACCTCGTCGAGCACCTTTCCAATGGCTTCGGCCACATCCCAGCCCGTCATGCGTTGGGCCGAAGGGTTCATCCACGCGACCCGCCCCGCATTATCCGTTGCGATCACGCCATCCGCGACGGAATCGAAGGTCGCTTGCAGAATCTGGCGTTGGCGATGCACCTCTGTCAGGGCCGAGACCAGACGCTGCTTGTGCTGATAAAGCTCAAGGAAGATCGCTACTTTGGACAGAAGGATACGTTCGTTGATCGGCTTCCCGACATAGTCGATCGCACCCGACATATAGCCCTTGAGCTGGCTGAATTCGTCCGTATTCGAGGCAGTCAGGAACACGATAGGCGTTTCCGCCGAGACGGGATTGTCGCGCAGGAAAGTCGCCACCTCGAAACCGTCCATGTCGGGCATCTGGACGTCAAGCAGGATCAGCGCGAATTGATGATCCAGCGCCAGCGACAATGCCTCATTACCGGAATCGACGGCCATGATCTCGGCGTCTATCCCGCGCAGAAGTTTGCGCATGGCGATCAGATTGGCATGAATATCGTCCACGATCAGGATTTTGGGACGCGCGATCTGTTCCGCCAATTCGCTGCCAAAACTCGTGATCATGTACTTCCGCTCCTGTCGCGATGCGCAATGCCTGCATCATAAAGACCCCCGATCTGTGCGCGGGCCTTCGTGACAGGCCGGTAAACCAGATTGCATCCTTGCTCGCGAACAAAGGTCGCCCCGGTGCCAACGGGTTTTTCGCGACTGCCAAGGCAAAGATACCCGCCCCGGATCAGGGAGTCCGAGAACAGGCCCAAGGCTCGGTTCTGCAAGGCGCGGTCGAAATAGATCAGCACATTGCGACAAAAGATCAGATTTGCTTCGCAGAACACGCCATCGGTCGCCAGATTATGTTCGATGAAGGTGATGTTGCTGATCATCGCAGGATCAATCCGCGCGGTGTCGCCCGATTTCGAAAAATACGAGGTCAGGTTCTGCGCACCTCCGCTTTGCCGATACCGCTTTTCGGCATCCTCGACCTGATCCGCCGGTACATGTCCCCTGGCAGCCATGCGCAACATTTCGCCCGAAATGTCGCTGGCAAAGATGCGGCTTCGGGCATACAGGCCCGCCTCGTGCAGCAGGATCGCCAGCGAGTAGACCTCTTGACCGCTGGAGCAACCTGCGTGCCAGATCGTCAGCGTCGAAAAACTCGTGAGCATCGGAAAGACGTAGCGCTTGACCTCTGCGAAGGTTTCGGGCTCGCGGAACAGATCGGTCACCGGAACGGTGATCTGGTCGACGACAAAGCGGATCCGGTCGGGATGGCGCAATGTCCATTCCGTCAGATCGGGAATGCTGTCCAGTTGCAGCTTCGCGCACAGATTATGCAGCCTGTTGGCCAAGGCACCATGCCTATAGCCGCGAAAATCATAGCCGTGCCGCTCGAATACGGCGTCGGCGAAGGCCGAGACCTCAGCGTCCATTGCCAACCTGCTCGCTGATCATCGCAAGCAGGCGAGGCACATCGACGGGTTTGGTCAGATAGTCGCTTGCTCCGGCGGCGATGCATTTGTCACGGTCTTCCTTCATGGCTTTGGCAGTCAGCGCAATGATCGGCAGCGTTGCCCAAGGGCCGTCACGCTTGCGGATTTCGGCCATAGCCTCGTACCCGTCCATATTCGGCATC
Source organism: Paracoccus aestuariivivens (assembly GCF_009711225.1). Taxonomy (GTDB): domain Bacteria; phylum Pseudomonadota; class Alphaproteobacteria; order Rhodobacterales; family Rhodobacteraceae; genus Paracoccus; species Paracoccus aestuariivivens. The sequence goes on from NZ_WMIE01000012.1 coordinate 10,839, forward strand.
ATCATATCCATCAGGACAATCTGGACGTCCGGATTCGCGTCAAGCTCGGCCAGTGCCTTAATACCGTCCTGAGCCAGAAGCACCTCTATACCCTTGGCGCGCAAGACCTTTGCCAACGCATAGATATTGCGCATGTCATCATCGACCAGCAGCAATTTCAGCGCCATGGTTTCCGGCGCCGGCTTTGGCGCAACCACTACGGACCGTTGCGGTTCTTGCAGGAACTGCTCGACCTCCTCTAGCAGCCGTTTATGTGAATGTTCGCCTTTCAGGATGATACTGTCGGTATGCTCGCGCAGGCGCAGTACTTCTTCGGGCAGCAAATCACGGGCGGAATAGATCACGACCGGAAGATTCTTGCCGTTCCGTGACAGCAAGTCCAACATCTCGAAACCCGACACATCCGGCAGGCCGATATCAAGGATAAGGCAATCGAATTCGTGACGTTCGGTCAGATCCAGCGCGATTTCCCCGGTCATGGCCGAAGTCACGTCGATCCCGGCGCGCGACAATAGCTGCGAGATGGCCATCTGCGTGCCGGCGTCATCCTCGATCACCAGAACGGCATGAGCCTTGTCCGGCTTGATCCGGATCGGGTCGCGTAGCACCTGCCGACCGGCGTCGGCCCGCGCCAGCATAGGCATGACGGGTTCTTCGGTTTTCGCATGCCCCGATGATGTCAGAGGCACCATGCCAGACCCCATGGGAATGATCAGCCGGAAGCTTGCCCCCTGCCCCTCGACGCTTTCGACCGTCAACTCGCCATCCAGCAGCGTCGCGAGTTGGCTCGAAATCGCAAGCCCCAACCCTGTGCCGCCATATTGCCGCCGCGTACTGGCGTCGACCTGCTCGAACGGCAGGAAAATCGTATCCAGCTTGTCGGCAGGAATACCGATACCGGTATCGGTCACGACCACAGACAGCGCATCAAGTTCGGCAAGCCCCGAGATCGCCACCCGAACCGAACCGCGCGGCGTGAATTTTAGTGCATTGCCGATCAGGTTGATCGCAATCTGCTCGAGTTTACCGATGTCGGTGAAGATCGTTGCAGGCATCGAGGCATCGCGCTGCAACTCGAAGCGCACATCTTTCTGTTCTGCAACGGGTCGGAAAGTCCGTTCGAGCATCTGGCAGAAGGTCGACAGGGACATGACCTCGCGGTTCGTATCCAGCTTGCCCGCCTCGATCTTGGACAGATCAAGGATGTCATTGATCAGGCGCAACAGGCTGACGCCACTGGCGTGGATTACAGTCGCGGCCTCGACTTGCTCGGCGTCCAGATTACCCTCGGCGTTCTCGGCCATGTCCTGCGCAAGGATCAGCATACTGTTCAACGGCGTGCGCAATTCATGCGACATATTCGCAAGGAAACGGGACTTATATTGGTTCGTCCGTTCCAACTCATCGTTGGTGGCTTGCAGCTCGTCCTGCTGGGCGCGCAGTTCTTCTTCGGCGGCCTGCAATTCCTGCGTCTGGCTTTGGCTTTGCTCCAGCAGTTCGCGCGTGCGCAAGATGCGACGCAGGTTCTCGAGCGGCAGCGCCACGACCGAGGGCGCTTCGTCGACAATGCGGTGACGGATGATGTCGAATGCCTCGAAGGTCGCGAATTCCAGAACCCCGATCAGGCGGTCCTGCACGATCACAGGTACCAGCAACACCAGTTCGGGCTTTGCTTCGTCCGTGCCGGAAACGACCTTGAGATAGCTATCGGGAACCGAGGAAACAAAGAGGGTTTTGCGCTCTAGCCCGCATTGGCCGACCAGCCCCTCGCCCAATGCAAAGCCGGTGGGAACATTTTCATGCGCGCTATAACCATAGCTGGCAAAAAGTTTCAGCCTTTCGCTGCGCTCGTCGAAGGCAAAGAAAACGCCAACGCTGGCCCCAAGTTGCGGCGCAAGCGTTTGCAGAGCCGCATCAGCAAAATCCTTCAGGGTCTTTTGCTTTTGCACGTTCAGCGAAAGCTCGGTCAGCGATTTCTTAACCTGAAGATCCTCATCCCTTGCCACCGCGATATTCCGGAAAATCAGCAAGGCGCGGCTCATCGCGCCGATCTCGTCACGCCGGTGCTGGAACGGAACCTTGACCGAACGGTCGTCATTGGCAAGGCGCTCCATCGTATTGGCCAACCGTCCCAGAGGCACACCCATCCGGTAGAACAGTATCACGTAAGCAAGGATTGCAGCCGAGATCACCACAATCGCCGCAAGCGCTGTCGCCCAACGCAGCCATTCGAGTGCGCCATCGCGCTGACCGCGCGCGTCGGTCAGAAGCCGCAGGATCAGCCCCTCCAATCGCGCGAATGCCTCGGTTGGCCATAAATCGGGACGCTCGGATTCATTGGTCGCAAGATAGCTTGTCAACGCCGCCGCCCGCTCATCCCCGGTCGCATTCTCTTGAAACTGCGCCAGCAATGGGCGGGCCTTGAGATTCAGCCACGATGTGCTGGCAACCTGAATGGCAATGGCATCCGACAAGGCCTGTGGGTCAAGAACCGGTAGCCGCAACAGCGTTTCGAGCGCGGTAACGGTCTCGCGGTTCTCGGATTCGAAATGCGCGCGCGAGGCTTCCGTCCCCAAAGCCAGACTTTCGGCCAATGACAATTCTCGTGCCAGCATCGCGCGTTCGACCGCTTCGATCGCCGTAAGGCCTGCCGTCAGGTCGCGGACGCGGTTCTGGGCGTCAGACAACCGCTGCATCCCGACATAGCCCAGCGAACTGACCGTGGCGACCACCAGCAAAAAGCTGAGCATGACAAGCCCAAGCTGCAAACCAAGCGAGAAGTTGACCGAGCGGGTATTCACATAAATCTCCGAAGCAAATGCTTGGGCAAGGCAGGCGGCCTCAATCAGGCCGTGTCACGCCTTGGCGTATAACGACCTTAAGCATAGTGAAACAACATTCACGCACGGTCTGCAAAAGGCCAATGATACTGACCCGAAGTCATGCGGCTTGGATGCAACCCCTGCCGAATTCCGAACGTCGCGACCTGAACGATCCTCGAACCGGAAAATGACAGTCGCCTAGCGGTTGCAACCAATATTAATTCATCCGACAATCGCTGCGCGAGGGCATCACCTTTGCCACAATTCTTGTGCGTTTTGCAGGAAACGGATGTGACGCATTTTCAACTCGGCTAGGTTCGCGCTTAAGTATTAGTAGGGGTAAATATGACCGCAGGACGAGATCGCAGGCAGCACGTGATGCCAAGCGCCGGACGCGCACTTGCGATTGCACGACGCATTGGTTCCACCATCACGTTCGGTATTGTTGTTGCAGCACTTTCCGGCTGCGTCATGGATTCGGAAAATCTGGTCCTGACCCAATCGCAACTCGAGGAGCGCACCCCGTTCGTTCCGGTTTCGGTCGGTCAGGCTTGGGTCAATGCACCGGGAATGCGGGGCGTGCTGGAGCGCAACCTGCGAGTCGGAGCCGAACAGAGAATCAGTCTGGTCAACACGACCACTGTTCAGGGCGACAACGTGATGATGCTCAGGACGCGCAATGGCGGCATGAGCAGCTATGGTCGGCTCCGGTTCGAAGACATCGTGTCGAGGTTCGGCGGGCTGCCATATCCGTTCACCAACCTGACCTCGGGCGATCTGCAGGTCGGGGATGACGGCTCGGGTTCGTATTTCTGGGCCTCGCAGACCTTGGGCGGTAGCGTCAGTTGCGTTCTTGGCCTAAGGCGGGTCGATCGAGGAATGCGGCAACTGCCGGGCGATGCAGGGGTGATGGATATCGTCCTGCGCAACTGCGTCAACGGATCAGCACAGGACGCGCTTGAGCCGCTGTTCAGCAACAGCATCGGCGTCGCTCCGATTGCAAGTGGCAGCAATGGCGAAAGCCGGATGCTTTCCCCGCTGGCCGCACCCACTGCCGGACTGGTCGCCATTACTCCTGCGTCGGGACCAAGCCAATGAGAAGTCACAAGTTTTTCAGCTTCATCCTGACGACCTTGTGGATCGTCACCTTGATCCCCGTGATTGTGTTGAGCGCAATTCCGGTTTCAAACGCCGCGCAAGCCATGCTTGGCCTTGCGGCTGTCGCACTTGTGGTCCTGCTCAAACCGTTTTCGTCCAACACGATCGCACGGACCGCGCTGGTCGCCGTCTCCAGCATCGTGGTTCTGCGCTACTGGTTCTGGCGCGTCACCGCGACCCTGCCCGAACCGGGACTGAACGCCTCGTTCATCTTCGCGATCCTGCTTTTGCTGGTCGAAACCTATTCGATCCTCGTCTTCTTCCTTGGCGGCTTCATCACTGCCGACCCCTTGGACCGAGGACTTCCTCCCAAGGTCGAACTCGAGGACTTACCCACCGTCGACATCCTTGTTCCGTCCTATAACGAACCGATCGAGATGCTCAGCATCACGCTGTCGGCGGCCAAGAACATGGTCTATCCGGCTTCACGGCGGCGGGTGGTGCTGTGCGATGACGGCGGCACCGACCAACGCTGCAATTCTCCGGACCCCGAGCTTGCCGCCCGCGCCCGCGCCCGCCGCGCCGAGTTGCAGGCGCTTTGCGCCGAGCTGGGTATCATCTATTCGACCCGCGCCCGCAACGAACACGCCAAGGCCGGAAACATGAGCGCGGCACTTGAGCGGCTCGACGGTGATCTGGTGGTCGTATTCGACGCCGACCATGTGCCGTCCCGCGATTTTCTGGCCCGCACCGTCGGCTATTTCGCGCAAGACCCAAAGCTGTTTCTGGTCCAGACCCCGCACCACTTCATCAATCCCGATCCGATCCAGCGCAACCTTGGCCTGAAGTCTCCGCCCGAAAACGAAATGTTCTACGGCATGATCCACCGAGGTCTGGATCGCTGGGGCGGCGCGTTCTTCTGCGGCTCGGCTGCGGTCCTGCGGCGCAAGGCGCTGGACAGCGTCGGCGGCTTTGCCGGCGAGACCATTACCGAGGATGCGGAAACGGCGCTTGAAATCCATGCCCGCGGCTGGCGCAGTCTGTATCTGGACCGCGCGATGATCGCGGGGCTGCAACCGGAGACCTTCGTTTCCTTTATCCAGCAGCGTGGCCGCTGGGCCTCGGGCATGGTCCAGATGTTGATGCTGAAAAACCCGCTGTTCCGCCCCGGCCTCAAGCCGCTGCAGCGGCTGTGCTACATCAACTCGATGTCGTTCTGGTTTTTCCCGCTGGTCCGGCTGGTCTATATCCTTGCGCCCCTGACCTATCTGTTCTTTGGTGTCGAGATCGTCGTGACCACCTTCCAAGAGGCAATGGCCTATGTGCTTAGCTACATGGCCGTGGTCCTGCTGGTTCAGAACGCGATATTTGCCCGCTACCGATGGCCGTTGATCTCGGAAATCTACGAGGTCGCCCAGGCCCCTTATCTGGCCAGTTCGATCTTCCGCACCATTTTCCGGCCACGCGGCGCCAAATTCAACGTGACAGCCAAGGACGAAACACTCGCCGAGGATTACACCTCTCCGATTTTCGGCCCGCTGCTTGGGCTGTTCGGACTGACCGTGGCCGGAGTGGTCGCGTTGCTTGCGCGTTGGATCGCCTTCCCCGGTGACCGCAGCGTGTTGTCGGTCGTCGGCGTCTGGGCGGTCATCAACCTGCTTCTCGTCTCTCTGTCGCTTCGCTCGGTATCGGAGAAACAACAGCGCCGGGCCTCGCCACGCGTCACCATCAACGCGCCTGCCGTCGCCTCTTGGGCGGGTTCCGGCTCGGTGCCCCTGAAAGCGACGATCATCGACGTCTCGACCAGCGGGGCCCAGATCCGCGTCGATCAGGCGAACCGCGCCGAAAGCACCCGTCCGATCCGTCAGGGCGACGAGATCAGCTTCCGCCCGCTTTTCTCGGATGCGCCCCATCTTGAGCAGGACGTCCATGCCACCGTGCTGAGCGTTCTGAACTCGGCCAAGCAGGGCACGACATTCGGCGTGCGCTTTATTGCTGACCAGCCGCTACGCGTGCGCGAAACCGTCGCCCAGATGATCTTCGGCAGCAGCGAGGTCTGGCGCATGCAGCGCGAGGCGACACGCGGTCGCAAGGGCCTGATTGCCGGTCTGTTCTATATCATCTGGCTTATGATTACCTCGATCCCGAAAACCTTCCGCGATTTCATGCGCGAACCGGCGCGGCGGCGGCGGAATGCGCTGGTCTCGACCCAAAGCGAGAAGCCCGCGCATCTCATGGCCTTCGGCACGGATTTCGACACCGCCGAGCACCGCGCGCAGGCCATGCCTGCGCCGATCGAAAACTTCGCGCAACTGGAAGTCCAACGATGATCTCTCGCCGCAATCAGCTTGGGCTTGGCGGAATCGCGCTGGGGCTTGGCCTTCTGGCCAGCACGGCACTGTCGCAAGAGGCACCCGTCATCCAGATCCTGCCGCCCGAAACCACCCAGCCCGAAGCCGCGCCCGAACCGGAACCCGTATTGGGTACGACAATCGATGCCGCTCCGGCGGTTCGGGACAGTTCGGAAAATGCCGCTCCGGCGGTGGCGAAAACCCGGATGCTTGCCCTGCGCCCGCTGACCAAGCTGCCCGAGACCGTCCGGATGGGCGCCAGCCTGCCCGCGTCGGGCGTCCTGCGCATGACCGGCGAAGTCGCCAATATCGACCTTGGCCTGCAACTTCCGCAGGACATCGCAGTGCCGACCGAACTGGTGCTCGCGACCCGCTCTGCCATCAACGTCCTGCCCGACACCGCTGTTCTGCAAGTGTCGGTGAATGGCGGCAATCCGGTCGATCTTGAGCTGGACCATTTCGACGGGTTCGGAATGCTGCGCTTTGCGACACCGGACCTTGTGCCCGGCGCGAACCGGATCTCGCTATCGCTGCGCCAGCCACACCGGATCTTCTGCGGCCCCGAAGCCAGTTTCGGCGTCTGGACCGAATTCGACCTCGCCCAAAGCGGTGTCCAGATCCCGACGACGGCCCTGATCCCCAATGCCGAGAATTTCTCGCTGGCGGTCGGAAACCAGATCAGCACGGGGCGCCCTTTGCGCATCCTGACCGATACCAATACCGATATCGAAGTGCTGCGCCGGGTCACCGACTCTCTTGGGGCCGCGATGGGCGGACAAGGCCAGATCAATATCCAGTCCTTCTATTCGGTCGCGCCCAAGCAAAGCGCAGCCGTGGCGCTGATTGCCTCGGATCGCAGCCAGATCAGCTATCGTCAGGACGCCAGCGGTGCGATCACGATGCAGATCGAATACGCCAATGGCGAGGCTCCGGATCTGACCAACGCGATGCCTTCGGTCACATTGCCAGCGGCACTGCCACCGCTTCTACAACCAGGTGAAAGCCACAGTCTGGCCGATCTGGGCGTCGGAGATATCATCGGCAACACGCGCTATTATCGCAACGACGTCCAGTTCCGCCTGCCGAACGACTGGTTGCTGCTTGCCAACCAGAAAGCGCGGCTGGATCTGCAATACGGCTTCGCAGACGACCTACCCAAGGGCGCAACGCTGCTGGTCAAGGTCAACGACCAGACCATCCGCCTGCTGCCGCTGGACCGCGACGGCGGCAAGATCCTTGAACCGCTGGCCGTCAATTTCGGGGCAAGACTGCTGCATCCGGGTTCGAACACGCTGAGCTTCGAAATGATGGTGCCGGGTAATCCCGCCGACACTGCCTGCGTGCCCCATCCCACCGATATGCTGGTCGTCACCAAAGAGACCACGCTTGAGGTGCCGCGTTCTCCGGCGATGCAGCTTCGCGGTATCTCGACGCCGCTGTCGAACCTGACTTCGGGCGGCATCAATGTCAGTCCCGACGCGATCGAGCATCGCAAGCTGGAAATCGGAGCCGCGCAATTTGCGGCAAGCCTGCTGCCTAGTGAAAACCAGGACGCGGGGGTGACGCTGACCTTGGTCGATTTTGCCAGCGTTCCGAAATCCTCGGCCCATCTGCCGACGCGGGCACTTCAGGACGCGCTTTTGCCGCGCGCGGTCAGTGCAGGCACCTCGACCGCACCGCAGGCACCAAGTTATCGGCTGAGCACCACCACGGACGCTCCGGCCACAAGCGCCGAACCGCCAACGGACCAGTCGATCTCGGGCTGGTTCCTGCATCAGCGGGAAAAGCTGGAACGGGCGGCTTTCCTGAACTCACGCGACAGCTTCGCCGATTGGCTGGCCGGACGTCATGGCGATGCGGTCCTGATGCCGATTGACCCGACACAGCCCAATGCGCTTTGGCTCATTCTGGGCCCCGAGGCGCAGCTTGACGGCATCAACCGCGCGCTGACCGATCTGCGCGCGACCCGCTTTGGCGAGGGCGGCGCTGCGCTCTTGTCGAATGACGGGACATGGCAGATCTGGTCCTCGGTGCAATTGCCAAAGGTGGACGATCTGGTCACACCGCTCAACATGTTGCCAGTCCTTGGCAACTATGCCTCTTGGTCGCCGTTCCTGTTCACGGTTGTTCTGCTGACGCTGGGATTGATCTCGATCGTTCCGGCGCTGCTGATTGTCATTCTGTTCCGAAAACGGAGACTGCGCTGATGCTTCGCCGAGATTTCCTGTCATTCATGGCCGCATCCGTCGCTTTATCCGCCACACCCCTACAGGCTCGGGCGCAGACCACACCCGACCTGTTCCTGCCGGAGCATCCCTTGCAGCAATCGTGGCAACTGTGGAAAAAACTGTGCCTGTCGGCTGACGGTCGGGTCATCGACGGATTCCAGAACTCGGCCAGCCATTCCGAGGGGCAAGGATACGGCCTGACGCTGGCCGCGATCTTTGACGACCGTGCCGCCATCGACCTGATCATCGGTTGGAGCGACAACAATCTGGCCGTCCGTGACGATGCGCTGATGGCGTGGCGCTGGCAGCCGGATTCCGATCCCCCGATTCAGGACCGCAACAATGCCACCGATGGCGACCTGTTCTACGCATGGGGACTTGCCATGGCCGGCGCACGTCAGGAACGACCCGACCTGACCGATCGCGCGCGCCAGATCTGCAACGATATCGTGCGCCTTTGCTCGGTCCCCCATCCCGATGGCAGCGGCAAGATCATGATGTTGCCCGCCGCAATGGGCTTCCGCACTGCCGAGCAACTGGTCATAAACCCGTCCTATTACATGCCGCTTGCCATGCGCGAGTTGGCCCGGATGACCGGCGTCGCCCAGTTGGACAGCATGGCCGATACGGGGGTCGAGCTGATCAACGGTCTCGCAAAGGACGGGCTGGTTCCGGACTGGATCGCGCTAACCGCAAAGGGCGTCGAAGCGCCGCCAGCAAATTTTTCACAGAACTCGGGCTATGAAGCGATACGTGTTCCGCTGATTGCCATGTGGTCGGGTGACGGTCGCTCGCCCGCCGTCGCAAATTTCGCTCTGGCGACACTCGACTCGGCCAAGACGGACAGTACGCCGGTCGTGTTTGACCCCAGAACACGCGAGGTTCGTGATCGCAGTAGCCATGCAGGCTATGCTGCCGTTGCTGCCCTTTGCGCTTGCGCCGCATCGAAAGGCGTCGGCTCGGCCATGCCGCGCTTTACGACCGAACAGCCATATTATCCCGCGACGTTGCATATGATGGCACTCGTCGCCCAAGCCACCCAGTTTCCGAAATGCGTGCCGATATGATCAGATCCGCCTTTCTTGCCGCCGCGATCCTTGCCGCGCTTCCTGCCTATGCTCAGGAAAGTCCGCCGCCGGACGAGCTTCTGGCCCTGAACATCTATGTCCAAGGCGGCGACACCGCCGCTGTCGAAGCCGAGCTGCGTCGCTTGCGGCTGAAATACCCGCAATGGACGCCGCCCGCCGATCTCAGCCGCCTGTCCAGCAGCGCGCCGCGCACCGAAATCGACACGTTCTACAAGCAGATCGCGGCCGGTCAAGTCGATCAGGCGCGCGATACCCTGGCAGCGATGCGCCAGGACTATCCGAACTGGACGCCCCCCGCAGATATGACGACGCAGCTCGAAACGGCTGCCGGTCAACGCGCCCTCGATAGCGCACTGGAAAGCGACAATGTGGATCTTGCGCGCTCGGTCGCGGCGCGAAATCCGGGTCTGTTGCGCTGTGACCGGATCAACAACGCATGGCGGATCGCGGATGGCCAGAAGGCCGCAGGCAACAAGGCCGAGGCTCTGGCAACCTACCGCGCAATCATCGGCGCATGCGTGAATCCCTCGGATCTCGGCTCGACGATTGAAAAGGCCGATCCAGTCAGCAGCGAAGCAGAATTGCGCGCGATGGTGGCGCAAGCAAGCAGCCGCTTTCCGGCCGAAGCCCCACGCTTTGAAGCCCTATTGCAGCGCCTGATGGCCGGACGTGGCGCGGCGAACTCGGTCCGCACTCCGGCACCGGCCACAACCACGCAATCCGCGCGCACCCAACCCGCTGCCCCAGTTGCGCAGGCCGCGCCCGAAGCACCTGTGCAACCGAAAGCCCAGGCCCGTCGGGCCGAAGCGGCCGCAAACGCGCAGCCGCGCACGGCGCCCCGTGCGGGCAGGTCGGAAAGCCCCGCCCAATGTGTGGCCCGCACCGCGAATGCGCGCAACGCCGCTACTGTGCTCGAGCGGGCATGGTGCGTCTATAATCTCGAGCGCACGATGGAAGCGATGGCAGATTTCCGGACCGCCTTGTCCGGCCGCCTGACCGCACAGCAGCAACGCGAGGCGCAATATGGTCTGGCATTGTCCTATCTGAAGGCCGGCATGACCGAGCAGGCATCGCGGATCGCCGCCGTCACCGACTTCACCCGCCAGCAACGCGTCGATATCGAGCGGCAAATTCTGGACCAGCGCGGCGTCAAAGCCTATCGCGAGCGCCGCTTCCGCGATTCGATCCGCTATCTGGACGCGCTTGAGCAGTTGACCGGCAATCTCCGCCGCGATCTGGCGATCCTGCGCGCCTATGCCTATTTGAACGCGAACCAGCGACCCAAGGCCTATGCCGAATTCCGCCGCCTCAACAACGAGCTTTCGACAAACGACACCCGTCGCGGTCTGGCGGCAAGTTCCGCCGAATAGTTGAAGACCTGCCGGGCGGCGACCGCCCGGCAGGCATCCGTCGCCGTCAGGCGCGACGCTTCATGCCAAGAAGTTGGTACAGGACCAGTGCGGCCAGCGTCGACGTCCCGATACCACCCAAGGCAAAACCTCCCAGATTCACGGTAAAGTCGCCCGCGCCGAAGATCAGCGCGACACCCACGGTGAACAGGTTGCGCGGGTCCGAGAAATCAACCTTGTTGTCGACCCAGATCCGCGCCATTGCCGATGCGATCAAACCAAAGACCGACACCGCAAGCCCCGCCAGCACCGGAGCCGGAATGGTTTGCAGGATCGCGCCGAATTTCGGCGACAGGCCCAGCAGAATGGCGATGACAGCCGCCATCGGGAAGATCAGCGTCGAGTAGACCTTGGTCATCGCCATGACGCCGATATTCTCGGCATAGGTGGTGACGCCCGTGCCGCCGCCCGCACCCGCAACCATCGTCGCCAACCCGTCGGCTAGGAAGCCGCGACCGATATAGCGGTCCATGTTCTGGCCGGTGATCGAACCCAATGCTTTGATATGGCCAAGGTTTTCAGCCACCAGAACAATCGCGACCGGAGCGATCAGGCCAACCGCCCCCCATTCGAACTTCGGCGCGGTAAAGTTCGGCACCCCGAACCACGAGGCTGCGGCGACGGCGCTGAAATCAATGCCCTGAACCAGACCTGCACCGTTTCCGAACACCAGAACCAGCGCATAGCCGAACAGCAGCGCGATCAGCACGGCGATGCGGCGCGTGGCCTTCCCGCCATAGACTGAAACGGCTGCCATGCACAGAACCGTCGCAAGCGCGATGCCCAGATGGGAAAAGGTGCCGGCAAGCTGTTTCACCGCGACTGGCGCAAGGTTCAGACCGATGGCCATGCCGATCGCGCCGGTGACGGCGGGCGGCATCAGCTTTTCGACCCAACCCGCGCCGACAGCCATGACCACGACGCCGATCAGCGCATAAAGCGCACCGGCCGCGATGATGCCGCCAAGGGCGACGGCGATATTCGGGTTCGGTCCTCCGCCAGCGAAGCCGGTCGCGGCCATGATCACCGCGATGAACGCGAAGGACGAGCCAAGATAGCTCGGCACGCGGCCGCCGGTCAGGACGAAGAACAGCAGCGTCCCGATGCCCGAAAAGAAGATCGCGACATTGGGATCGAAGCCCATGATCAGGGGTGCCAATATGGTCGAGCCCGACATCGCCAGCAAATGCTGCAGGCTCATCGGCAGGGCTGCGGCTATCGGCAGCCTTTCATCGGGCAAGACAGTGGCGCCAGTGGCTGGGCGCCAATGAGGGAAATAGCTCATCACGTCTCTCGGGTAGATTGATCTGATCTGCTCATGCGCGGATGCAGCGAGGAATGCCAGCGAAAGCGGCATCTCGAGGCGTTGATGCGACCAATTTTCCACAACGTCGCATCGGCAACGACCCGCCGATCAGAAAATCCGATGCAACCGGACGGCCCTTTCGCGGGATATATGATGAGCCCCGCTTGGTGAGGAGACACAACAATGAGGCTGATTTCATCGCTCGCAATCGCCGCAATCGCGACATCGGCATTCGTTGCCACTCCGGCTGCGGCCGATCCCGGTCGAGGGCATCACAAGCACAAATCCGGTCACAAGCAGGATCGGCACGAGCCATACCGCTCATATGGCTATATCGCGGATTGCCCGCCCGGATTGGCCAAGAAGCACCCGCGTTGCGTGCCTCCGGGTCAGGCCCGCAAACATGCCAGCCATTACGGCAATCGCGTCGGGGACGTGCTGCGCGTCGGCGATTACGTCATCATCCGCGATCCGCGCCGCTATGATCTGCAAGACCGGCGCGGATGGGATTACTATCGCGACGACAATCGCATCTACCGCGTCGATTCCGGCACACAAAAGGTTCTGGCGGTGATGAACCTTATTCAGGCCTTCTCGAACTAGAACGACGCTGTCGCGCCCCAGCTTTCCAGAACGGTGACAAAGGCAGTCAGCCATGTGTTGGTCTGATGGCCGTCCAGAACCCGATGATCTATCGTCAACGAAACATAGGCCATGGGCCGGATCTGGATCGTATCCACTCCGCCCACCTCGCGCACCACGACGCGTTTCTCAAGCTTGCCAACGCCCAGAATGGCCGATTGCGGCTGATTGATGATTACCGGCGCGGCCAGTAGCGATCCCGAAACGCCATGGTTTGAAATGGTAAACGTTCCGCCACGCATGTCTTCGACCGACAGCTTTCCCTCGCGCGCACGCTGGGTCAGGTCTTGCAAGGATCTCACCACTCCACGCAAGGACATGTCTTGCACCTTGCGGATGACGGGAACGACCAGCCCCTTGTCACCAAGCGCCGTGCCGATGCCGATATTCACGTCGTGAAAAATCTCGAGCCGGTCGTCATGCCACCGGCTATTGACCTGCGGCACGGTTTGCATGGCCATGGCCGCAGCGATCACCAGATAGGGCGTATAGGACAGCGCCATCCCCTCGGCCGCGAATGCCGCTTTGTGCTGGGCGCGATGCGCCATGATGGCACTGAAATCTGCTTCGAACACCGCTGTCACCTGCGGCGCTTCCGATACCGATTTCAGCATGTTCCGCGCAATCGCAAGCCGCATCTGGTCATGTGGGACGGAATGGCTGGGCATATCGGCCCGCGCGACCTTCGCAGGTTGTCGCGCCCCTTCCGCAACGGCACGGTCCACATCCGCGCGGGTCAACCGCCCGTCGCGCCCCGTCCCTGTGATCCGGGCCGGATCAAGCCCGCTTTCCGCTAATGCCTTGCGCACCGCCGGAGAGTGCCAGTCCGACATGTCCTTTGCCTTTGCGGGGGGCGCGACTTCTCCCACCTCGATCCGGCCCAGAACCATGCCCGGCTTTGCCTGCGCACCTGTCCCGATCATGATCTCGACCAACCGGCCCGAGACCGGAGCCGGGACCTCGACCGCAACCTTGTCGGTCTCGAGCTCGACCAAGGGATCGTTGGCCTCGACGTGATCACCGATGGCGCGAAGCCAGCTTGCCACCACGGCTTCGGTACCCTCTTGTTCAAGCGGAACCAGAACATCGGTCATCTCAGAACCCCATCAGATCGTCTAGTTTTGACCGGATCGCCGCGACCGAGGGCACGGCCCATTCCAGAAGCACCGGATTATGCGGACTGGGAATATCGGGCATCGTCAGCCTCTCGACCGGAGCATCCAGCGCCGTGAAGGCATCCTTGGCGACCATTGCAGCGATCTCGGCCCCGAAACCGGCGGTTTGCAGGTCCTCATGCACGATCAGGCAGCGATGCGTCTTCCGGACCGAGGCCAGAACCGCCTCGCGGTCCCAAGGCGACAGCGTGCGCAGATCAATGACATCGACCGACAGACCAAGCGCGGCTTCGGCGCAGCGATCGACCATCCCGCCCCATGTGACGATGGTGGCGTCCTGCCCTTCGGCAACCAGTCGCGCCTTGCCAAAGGGCAACGCGAAATCGTCTCCGGGCCATGGCCTGCGCGCCCATGAATGGTCCAGCATGGCGCGATGTTCCAGAAAGATCACCGGATCATTGCCGCGTAGCGCGGTCCGCAGCAGTCCCACTGCATCTTCGGCATTCGAAGGAGAGGCCACCATCCATCCGGGGCTATGAAGGAACGCCACTTCATTTGTCTGGCTGTGCCACGGATCGCCACATTTGAAAAAGCCGACCGGCATCCGCACCACCATCGGCGCGGCGAAACGGTTGTTCGTCCGCCACCGCATCGACCCGCAATCGTTCAACTGTTCGGTCGCCGGTTCGGCATATTTCCGGAATTGGATCTCGGGAACCGGCAGCAAGCCGGCCAAAGCCATACCGACAGCGCGACCGATAATTCCTTCTTCGGACAACGAGGTGTCGAAAACCCGCGACGTGCCGAACTTGTCCTGCAATCCCAGCGTGACGGCATGAACCCCGCCTTTCTGCCCGATATCCTCGCCGAATACGACCATGCGCGGGTTCGAGGTCAGTTCTTGCTCCAGCACGCGCCGGATCGCGGTGACCATGTTGATGCGCTGACCCTCGGGGCGGGCGGTATCCACAATCGCCGGAGGCGACCAGTCGGCTCGACCGCCGACCTGCTGCATCTCGCCATCGAAAAAGACATGCTGCATGACCGACGACGGGACAGGCAACGGGCGGGCCTCGGCCGCGATCAGTGCGGCTTCGGCCGTTTCCGAGGCGGTCCGCAATTCAGCCTCCCAATCCTGCGCACTGATCCGCGTCGGAACCAGATAGGATTTCAGCCGCCGCCAAGGATCACGCGCCCATTCAGCATCCACCACCTTGTCGGATTTATAGGTCTGGGTGTCCTGAAAACTATGCCCCTGCAAGCGCGGAACAGTCAGACGCAGCAGGACCGGAGCGCGGTCCTCGCGCACAATCGCCACGGCTTCGGCAATCAACGTGGCGGCTTCGGCGGGATCGGTCCCGTCGCCGGAAAGGATCGTCAGCCCCTGCCAAGAGGCCAGATTTTCAGCGATATTTCCCCCCGGTGTCTGAAAGGTCGAAGGCACCGAGATGCCAAAGCCGTTATCCTCGATATAGAACAACATCGGCAATTTCTGCGTCGTGGCGATGGTCAGCGCCGACCAGAACCCGTTCGATGCGACCGAACCGTCGCCCCCCAGCACAACCGAGATCGACCGCGCGTGATCCTCCGAGCCCAGAACCTTGGCGTGGTATTCCAGCGCCTGCGCCCATCCGGCGGTCGGCGTGTATTGCGCCCCGACCCCGCCGCTCATTGGCAGGGCCGACGCACCGTCGGGGTTGGGGTGATTGAACACGACACCGATATCGCGCCCGCCCGAATACCCCCCCGCCCGACCCATGGCCGAACCCAGCGCGTCATCAGCCCCGATCCCCAGCGCCAGCAATAGCGGGCGCGAGCGATAATAGCCGCAGACTGCATCATGCCGAGCGGTCAGTTGCAAGCCCAGCAACACCTGCGCCATGTCGTGCCCGCGGGCCGAAAACTGATACAGCACCTTCTTTTCGGGCACGAGGCGGGTTTCCTCCATCTCGTCCAGCGCGCGGCTCAGCGCCATGTGGCGCAGGACCATTCTCCAATCCACGGCGATATCCGGTGCATTGCGCAACGTCGAAACAGCGGCTGCTCGGACCATGATCTTTCCTCCCGTTCCCTCGAGAGAAATTTTACGCCGCCGCCGCGAATATTCCTTTCAATCAACTCGACATTAAATGGATTTATGAGACGCTTGCTTCACATTTGCATAATTAGTGAAACAAATGCCCCAACTTGATTCGATAGACCGCAAGATCATCGCCGCCCTGCAACGCGAGGGTGGCCTGTCCAATCAGGAATTGGCGGAAAGGATCGGCTCGTCGGCCGCGTCCTGCTGGCGGCGGGTAAAGGCGCTCGAGGAGGCCGGCATCCTTCGCCCGCCGGTCAGGCTGGTCGATCCGGCGCGTCTGGGTCGCGGGCTGGATGTCTTCTGCGAGATCCGGATGAAGAACCAGAGCCGCGCCATGCGCGCCGCCTTCGAGGCCTTTATCGAGGCGCAGGAAGACGTCGTCGAATGCTACTCGATCAGCGGCGACTGGGATTACATGCTGCATATCGTGGCCGAAGACGTCGCCGATTACGAGCGGGTCCTGATGCACGGCATTCTGGATCATCCGGCGATTGCCAGTTCGTCCTCGATCTTCGTGCTGCGTCGGGTGAAGCACACAACAGCCATTCCGGTCTGAAAGCGCGGCCCCGGACAGTCTGCCCGAGGCCGCAGGTCTTTATCTGGCTTTGGCCAGACCAACACCACCTGCCGAAGCCGCGCTGAGCGCGACAAAGTTCAGCGCCTGTTGACGCACCGCATTGGCCAGATCCTGACGCGCGGACAACAACGTCCGTTCGGCGTCAAGAACAGGGAAGAAACCCGCTTCGCCAAGCTCGTAGGTGGTGCGGGCCAAGCTTACGGATTCGCTGGCATTGGCCACCAGACGGGTCTGGGATGCGACCGAACGACCGTCGCGGTTATAGGCGGCAAGGGCATTCTCGACCTCTTCGACGGCGTTCAGCACCGAGGCCTGCCACGCCAGACGCGCCTGCTCGGCCCGCGCTTGAGCTGCCGACAGGTTCGCACGGTTCGCCCCGCCGGTGAACAGCGGGACCGAGATCTGCGGACCAAATCCCCATGTTTTCAGGCTGCCGCCACCGGACAGATTGGTCGGCGTGACCGAACCCGAAAGCGTCAGCTTGGGATAGAAGGCCGCTTCGGCTTCGCCGACCGCCGCGACCGAGGCCGCGAGGTTGCGCTCGGCGACACCGACATCGGGACGCACGCGGATGACATCGGCCGGAACACCGACGCTGGCGCGGTAGCTGGCGCGCGGCTGGCCGCTGCCCTTGCGCAAGCGCGCGGCCAGATCGCTGCTGCGACCGGCGGTCAGGGTCGCAAGGCGGTTGATCGACTGGTCGTAACCGACCTCCAGTGCGGGCAGCGCCGCCTCTGCCTGAGTGACCAATTGTTCCGCCTGCAAGACCTCGACACGCGACACGCTGCCCAAGAAATCCTGTTCGCGGGTCAGCGCCAGAGTGCGCTTGCGGCTTTCAAGGCTTTGCCGCGTCAGGGACAGCGCGGACTGGTAATAGCGCAGATCGACATAGGCCGAGGCGATGGCGCTGGCGACCGTCAGGCGGGCGACCTCGGCGGACAGATAGGCGGCATCGACCTGCGCCGAAGCACCACGCCGCGCGGCGCGGTTCGCCCCGAAAATGTCGATCAGCCATGACACGCCCAGCGTCGCCGAGGTACTTGCGGAAACAGATGCCGCACTGCTGCCGATCCCGCGATTTCCGGTGCCCTCAAGACTGACCTGCGGCAGGTCGTTCGCACCGATGCCACGGGCATTGGCCTCGGCCTCGCGGATGACCGCGACGGCGCTTTGCACGTCAAGGTTCCGGTCCAGACCCGACTGGACCAGACCGTCCAGCTGGCTGTCGCGGAACGCCGACCACCATGCGTTCGAGCCCGCCCGTCTGGCCGGAGAATCCGACATAAACCGCGTCGGCAGATCGGTTTTCGGGGCGGTATAAGCCGTAGGCGAACAGGCCGACAGCGCAAATGCCGAAGCCAGCCCGCCCAGAAGCAGGCGGCGCGAAACATGGATGTTCTGTGTCATGGCGATCATTCGATGGAAGAAAAAGGGCGCGGGCAGGACCGGAGCGATCCCGCCCGCGCGTCGGCAGGCTGCTTTCAGCTTGCCGAAGTCTGTGCGGCCTTGCGGCCCTTGCTCGTGAACCGGCTGAACAGGTCCAGCACGAACACGAAGAAGACGGGCACAAAGAACACCGCCAGCACCGTTGCCGCGACCATGCCGCCGATCACACCTGTACCGATAGCGTTCTGGCTGGCCGCCGAAGGGCCGGTCGCAATCGCCAACGGAACCACGCCCAGCGTGAACGCCATCGAGGTCATCAGGATCGGACGGAACCGCAGACGCGCCGCCTCGACCGCCGCTTCGATCAGGGTCTTACCCCCTTCCTGAAGTTCCTTGGCGAATTCAACGATCAGGATGGCGTTCTTGGCCGACAAACCGATGATCGCGATCAGACCCACCTTGAAGTAGATGTCGTTGGGCATGTCGCGCAGGATCACGGCCAACACGCAACCCAAGACACCCAAGGGCACCACCAACATCACCGAAAGCGGGATCGACCAGCTTTCATAAAGGCCCGACAGCAACAGGAACACGAACAGCACGCTCATCGCGAACAGCAGCGTCGATTGCGAGCCGGACTGGATTTCCTCCAGCGATTGGCCGGTCCATTCATAGCCGAAACCCTGCGGCAAGGCTTGGGCCAGACGCTCCATCTCGGCCATGGCGGCACCCGAGCTGTAACCCGGCGCAGCCGAGCCCGCGATCCGCACCGACGGATAGCCGTTATAGCCGACCACCTGCGATGCGCCCTGTTCCCAGGTCACGCTGGCAAAGGACGAGAACGGGACCATGCCGCCATTCGAGTTCCGCGCGGTCAGCTTCAGGATATCCTCGGCCTGCATGCGCGAGCCTTCCTCGGCCTGCAGCATGACGCGCTGCATCTTGCCCGCATTCGGGAAGTCGTTGACGTAAGCCGACCCCAGATATTGCGAGATCGTGGCCGAAACATCGGCAAAGCTGACGCCGAACGCATTCGCCTTTTCGCGGTCGATGGTGACAAAGACCTGCGCGGCGGCGGGCAGTCCTTCGACGCGCAGGCCGGTGACGATGCCCCCTTTGTTCGCCTCGCCGATGATCTGCTGGGCGGCGGCCATCAAGGGCTCCTGCCCCTGTCCGGCGCGGTCCTGCAGCCGGAAACTGAACCCGCCCGAGGTGCCGAAGCCCGGAATGGGCGGCGGCGACAGCGCATACATCTGCGCGTCCTTATAGGTGAACATCTCCATATTCGCGGCACCGGCGATCTCTTGCGCGGATTGCGAACGCTCGGACCAGTCCTTGAAGGTGACAAAGATCAGACCCGCATTCGGCCCCTGCCCCGAGAAGCTGAAGCCTCGGATCGAAACGACGTTTTCGACCGCCTCGTTGCGCTTGTACATCGTCGTGGCCTGCGCCAGCACCTCGTCGGTCCGGTTCGAACTGGCCGTCGGAGGCGTCTGGGCATCCGTGATGATAAAGCCCTGATCCTCGTTCGGCAGGAAGCTGGTCGGCAGGCGGGCAAAGCCCAGACCGGTCAGCGCAACCAGAACCAGATAGAACGCCATCATCACCAGCCGCCGCCGCGTGACCAGCGTAACGCTGGCGGCATAGCGGTTGGTCAGGCGGTCGAAGTTGCGGTTGAACCAGCCGAAGAAGCCCTTGCGCTCGTGATGTCCCGAGATCGGTTTCAGGAAGGTCGCGCATAGTGCAGGCGTCAGGGTCAGGGCAAGGAACGCCGAGAACAGGATCGCCACCACCATGGTAAGCGCGAACTGACGGTAGATGATGCCCGACGAGCCGGGGAAGAAGGCCATCGGGATGAACACCGCCGCCAGAACCAGCGTGATGCCGACAATCGCGCCTGAGATCTGGCCCATGGCCTTTTGCGTGGCCTCGCGCGGGGGCAGCCCTTCGGTCGCCATGATCCGCTCGACGTTCTCGATGACCACAATGGCGTCATCGACAAGGATGCCGATGGCCAGAACCATCGCGAACATGGTCAGCACGTTGATCGAGAAGCCCGCGACCAGCATGACCGCAAGCGTCCCCATCAGGGCGATCGGCACGACAATCGTCGGGATCAGCGTGTAGCGGATGTTCTGGAGGAACAGGAACATCACGATAAAGACGAGCACCATCGCCTCGACCAGCGTGTGCAGCACCTTTTCGATGGATGCCTCGACGAAGGGCGTCGTGTCATAGGGGATCGAATAGCTGATGCCCTGCGGGAAGAAGCGCGACAGTTCCTCCATCTTGTGATGGACGGCCTCCGAGGTGTTCAGCGCATTGCCCGCCGATGACAATTGCACGCCGATGGCGGCGGCAGGTTTGCCATTGATGCGCGAGGCAAAGCTGTAGCTTTCCGATCCGATCTCGATCCGCGCCACGTCGCGCAGAAGAACCGCCGAGCCGTCAGGATTGGCACGCAGGACGATCTTGCCGAATTCGTCGGGATCTTCCAATTGGCCTTTCATCAGCACGGTCGCGGTCAGTTGCTGACCCATCGGGTTCGGATCGGCACCTACCTTGCCTGCCGCGACCTGCGCGTTCTGGGCGCGAACGGCAGCGACCACCTCGGCGGTGGACAGGTTCAGGCCGGTCATCTTGTCGGGATCGACCCAGATCCGCAGCGCGCGTTCGGGTGCAAAGACCTGCGCGCGACCGACGCCCTCGATCCGGCGGATCTCTCCGGCGACGTTGCGGTTGATGTAATCGCCAAGGGCGATGTCATCGAACGTGCCGTCCTCCGAGGTCAGCGCGACCATCATCAGGAAGCCCGTTCCAGCCTCTTCGACCAGAACCCCCTGATCCACAACGCTTTGCGGCAACAAGGGTTCGACACGGGCGACGGCGTTCTGCACATCGACCTGAGCGCGGGCAATATCGGTCCCCGGTTCGAATGTCGCGGTGATCGACATCGCGCCCGAGCTGTCCGAGACGGATTCGTAATAAGCCAGCCCCTCGACGCCGTTCAGTTCTTCCTCGATCGGCTGTGCGACCGACTGGTTGATCTCGCCCGGTGACGCGCCGGTATAGGACGTGCCGATGGTGATCTGCGGCCACGCCACCTGCGGATATTGCGCCACGGGCAGCGATGGCAGCGCCAGCAGACCGGCAATCACGATGAAAATCGAGATCACCCAGGCCAAAACTGGTCTGGTGATAAAGAATTGTGCCATGCCTGCTTATCCCTGCTGTTCCGACGCGGCGGGCGTTTCGGCTTCTGCCTTGGCCTTGGTCTCGACGGGTTCGGCGACGACCTTGGCATCGGGGTACAGCTTCTGCGCACCCGCGACGACAACCTGATCGCCCTCGTGCAGGCCATCTTCCACCAGCCAGCGGCTGTCGGTGGTCTGGCCCAGACGGACATTGCGCCGCTCGACCGTGTCAGCGTCCTTCATCACATAGACATAGGCCTGACCGGCCTGATCGCGCTGGACCGCCATTTGCGGAATGGTCAGTGCCTTTTCACGCACGGCCTGCTCGATGCGGGCGCGGACGTAAAGACCGGGCAGCAGATCGCCATCGGGGTTCGGGAATTCGGCCCGCAGCGTTATCTGGCCCGTGGTGCTGTCCACGCTGGCCTCCGAGAACAGCAGCTTGCCGGAATGGGCATAGGCCGTGCCGTCATCGAACATCAGTTGCACGCTGGCCTCGTCCGAGGTTGCCATCATCAACGTTCCCGCGTCCCGAGCACGGCGCAGCGCGAACAGATCCGACGAAGACTGCGTGACGTCAACATAGACCGGATCAAGCTGCTGGATCGTCGCCATGATGTCAGTCTGGCCACTGACCAATGCGCCTTCGGTGACCAGAGCACGGCCAACCACGCCCGAGATCGGGGCGGTCACATCGGTATAGCCAAGGTTCAGCTGGGCTTCCTGTAGCGAAGCGCGGGCAATCGCAACATCGGCTTCGGCCTGCGCCAGAACGGTGGTGGCGTTTTCCAGATCGACGCCAGCCGTCACCTTGCGCTCGCGCAGCGCCCTGGCCCGTTCCATCTGGTCCTGGGCATTCTGGCGCGTCGCCTCGGCACGAGCCAAGGTCGCCTCGGCGCTGGCCGCGCGGACGGCAAAGGTCGCCGGATCGATCTTGTAAAGCACATCGCCTTCCTTGATCAGGCTACCCTGTTCGAAGACGCGGCTGATGACGATGCCGCCGACACGCGGACGCACTTCGGCCGTGCGGGTCGCAGCAACGCGGCCCGGCAATTCGTTCACAACCGGGAGCGGTTCGTGTTTCAGCGTCTGCACGCTGACGATGGCGGGCGGCAATTGTTGGGCGGCGACCGGACCTGCAAGCAAGGCAAAGCCGGCCATCAGGCAGACAAAGCTGCCAGGCATTTTTGCGATAAGCATGTTTCTGACCTTCAGATCAGGAGGGGGGAGGAGGGGAGAGGCGAATTAATCAATCTTGCGGGTTTGGCGCACCTTCATCGCTTTCTGCGATGCCCATAAGCTCATCCAGCAGCTCGTTGCGGGTGGTTTCTTCGAAACGATGCAGATCGTAGAACTCGAGGAAGGCCATGCCGTGCAGGGTCAGAAGGACGCGCAACATCAGATGCGGCTCGGCAGCCTCGGCCCGGATGGTTTCGGCATCGCGCTGCATTTCGCAGCGCATGATGTCGCGGCATTCAGCATTCGCGCCCATCCCGACGCTCAGAAGCAACGCCATGGCGATGTCTTCGTCCGTGGGCGCGGTGCGGAAATTCTCGATCAGGGCTTTCAGACAGGCATTAGGCTGACCCTGATAACGCGCAAGAATGGGTTCGAATTTTTCCCGATGCTGCGTCAGTTGATGTCGGGTGAATGCGGCCAGCAGACCAGCCTTGGTTTCGCAATCATAGACCACGCTGGACTTGCTGACGCCCGCCTCTTTCGCGACGGCGTCGATGCTCAGGCCACCGATTCCATCGCGGCGCGCGACGGATTCGACTGCCCGCATCAGGTCTTCGCGATCGATCGTGCGCTTGCGGCCCATCTGGTCGGTCCCTTTTTCAATACGATCGTTCGTAAATAAATAAAACCGACGCGTCAAGTCGCCGCAGCCAGCCTTACGCCGCATCAAATATAATTTGAATTGCAAATCAAACTATATTCGGCTAGAAAGCCCGCATGTCCCAGATCCCGACCTCTCCCCGCAGCCGTTTCGGCATCCGCTTTTCATTGCTCGCACGCCGCTGGCGACGCAGCATCGACGCCCGCCTGGCGGCGGCGGGGCTGACGGATGCCAGTTGGGTGCCGCTGATCCACCTACAGGAAACCGGAGGCGGGATCTCGCAAAAGGAACTGGCAGCGCTGGTCGGGGTCGATGGTTCAAGCCTGGTCCGCGTGCTGGACTTCCTGTGTCGAGAGGGACTGGTCGAACGTCGCCATGACGAACATGACGGACGCGCCAGACTGATCCATCTGACCGAACTCGGCACCCAACGCGTCGCCCAGATCCGCGAGCAGCTTGTCGCGGCGGAACAGGAACTTCTGCTCGACATCAGCGATCAGGAACTTGCCAACATCCTGACCAGCTTCGAGAAGATCGAGCGACGGCTGCTCGCCCCGACACCCGAGGCCGACGCATGACGACGCCCGACACCATCGCGGCGACCGGCCGGATCAGCACCGCGCGGCAATTACTGCATCGCCAGCATATCCGCGACAGCGTGACGCTTGCCCGTCAACCCTCGTTGCGCAACGCAGCGCTGGCCGGAGTGCAAGCCGCCCTGACCTTGGCCATCGCCTTGCCGTTGATCGAAATATCGCCTTGGCCCCAGATGATCGGCTATGGTTCTCTTGGCGCACTGGTCGCCCTGTTCGGCCGGTTCGCACCCTCGGGGCAGCGCAGCCGGATCGTCCTGTTCTGCGCGTTAATCCAGATATCGGCTGTGCTGCTGATGTCGCTTGCCACCTTCCTTGGCGCCAGCGCCAGCCAGCAACTTCTGCTCCTCGCGCTGTTTGGCGGCGTCAGCTATTTCCTGACGGTCACGGGGCAGTTCGGCCCTCCGGGCATGCTCATCTTTGTTTTCGCTGCGGGTGCTGCCATGGCACCGGTCGGATCATGGGGCGAAATTGCGCAGCGTGTTCTGGCCACCGGCGTTGTCGCCGCGCTTGGCTGGACGGTTTGCCGACTGTCCGAGCGCCTGCGGCACGCCGCTGGTCCGGATCGCCATTTTCCGGTCGAACCCCTCCGCCCCCTGTCACACCGCCTGATCGCATCGATCCGGATCGCGATGGGCACAGGAGTCGCCGCGTTCGGCAGCCACGCCCTTGGCGCACATCATCCCGTCTGGGCTGCCATGGGCGCGATTGTCGTCATCCAGAGCCAATACCTGCATCTCGTCATGGCCCGGGCAGCGCAACGCATGGCGGGCACCATGGCCGGAGCCGTCCTCGTGTGGCTGATCCTGATCCATCAGCCCTCGGTCTGGGCGATCATCGCGATCCTGATCATGCTGCAATTCTCGACCGAGATGATCATCGGCACCAATTACGGGCTTGGCCAGATTCTTGTCACGCCGATGGCCTTGCTGATGAGCTATCTCGCCGCCCCGCAATCCACAGGCGCGGCGATGGCGTCCGAGCGGGTTCTGGACACCCTGCTGGGCATCGCCCTCGGGATGCTGGTCGCGCTCGTTTTCTCGACATTGGATGATCGGGCCTATTTTGCCCGCCACCACGCCTCGAAACTGGCCGCGGGCTAGGCGCGACGCCGCAGATGCGACGGCCGTCCGGACAAAGATAGCGTGGCATCGCCACGCGGCGTGCGCGAAATGACCTTGCCCTGCGACACGACCGCAAGCCGCGCCGGTCGCAGCCGCAGCGCCTCGATCGGATTCGCGGCATCCAGCACGACCAGCGAAGCGCGCTTGCCCACCGCCAGCCCCAGATCGTCCAGCCCCAGAATTTGCGCGTTGGTTTCCGTCACCATCTGGAAACACCGCGCCATCTCGGCGGGTGCGGACATCTGCGCGACATGCAGACCCATGAAGGCCACGTCCAGCATGTCCGCCGTGCCCAGCGAATACCACGGGTCCAGCACGCAATCCTGACCCCAGCCGACGCGGATGCCATGGGCCTGCATTTCCTTGACGCGGGTCAAGCCGCGCCGCTTCGGGAATGTATCATGCCGACCTTGCAGCATGATGTTGATCAGCGGGTTCGGAATGGCCGAAATCCCCGCCTCGGCAATCAGCGGCAGCAGTTTCGAGACATAGTAATTGTCCATCGAATGCATCGAGGTCAGATGACTGCCCGCCACCCTGCCCTGCAAACCCAACCGCTGCGTTTCATAGGCGAGCGTCTCGATGTGGCGCGACATGGGATCGTCGGTCTCGTCGCAATGGATATCGACCATCAGCCCGCGGTCCGCTGCGATCTGGCATAGCTCGCGCAAGCTGTCGGCCCCGTCATGCATTGTGCGCTCGAAATGCGGGATGCCGCCGACGACCTCGACGCCCATATCCAGCGCGCGGATCGTGTTCTCGCGCGCGGTCGGGTCGCGGTAGAACCCGTCCTGAGGGAAAGCCACCAGTTGCAGATCGATATAGTCCCGCACCTTCTCGCGCAGTTCCAGCATCGCCTGAACGCCCAGCAGCCGGTCGTCGCAGGTATCGACATGGCTGCGGATCGCGAGCAAACCCATGCTGGCCGCCCAATCGCAATAGGCCAGCCCGCGCTCGACCATCTGATCGACGGTGACGATCTGTTTCAACTCTCCCCAAAGCGCAATCCCCTCCAGCAGCGTCCCCGAGGCATTGATGCGCGGCGTGCCATAACTCAGCGTGGCATCCATGTGAAAATGCGGATCGACAAAGGGCGCGCTGACCAGATCTCCGGTCGCGTCGATGATCTCGCCCGCTTCAATGTCATCCGGCAGAATCTCCACCGCCGCGATGCGATTACCCGTGATGCCGATATCGGCGCGGGTGCCATCGGGCAGCACGCCCCCTTTCACGATCAGGTCGAACATGACGGTCCTTTCATCTTTCGCCCTTGCGGAAGGGCTGCATCAAAGCCGCAGGCACCGAAGCCCGCCGCGAGGTGACGATCAGCGCAAGGATCGACAGCAGATAGGGCAGCATCAGGAAAATCTGATAGGGCAGATGCGCCCCCAGCGGAGTCTGCTGCAACCGGATCTGCAACGCATCAAACGCCGCGAACAGGAACGCCCCCGCCACCGCCTTGCCCGGTTTCCATGCGCCGAACACCACCAGCGCGATACAGATCCAGCCGCGCCCGTTCACCATCTCGAAGAAGAACGAGTTGAAAGCCGACAGCGTCAGGAACGACCCGCCCACCGCCATCAGCCCCGACCCCGCGATGACCGCGCCCGAGCGCAGGCCCGCGACTGACAAGCCCTGCGCCTCGACCGAGGTCGGGTTTTCCCCAACCGCACGGATTGCCAGCCCCAGCGGCGTACGCGCCAGAACCAGCGCAAGCGCGATGGCCAGACCGTAAGCCAGATAGGTCAGCGGCGTCTGCGAAAACAGCACCGGCCCGATCAACGGGATCTGCGACAGGACTGGCACCGGCCAAGTCGCGAAAGCCTCGATCTTGGGCGGAGACGTCACCTCGGGCAAGGCCAGCCGATAGGCGAAATAGCTTGATGACGAGGCCAGCAGCGTGATCCCGATGCCGACGACATGCTGCGACAGGCCGAACAGCACCGTCAGCAACGCATGCAAGGCCCCGAACCCCATGCCGGTCAGAAACGCCACCCCGACCGCAGGCCAAAGTCCCATGCCCGAATAGGCCGCGAACCAGCCCGCAAAGGCCCCCGCGACCATGATCCCCTCGATCCCAAGGTTCAGCACGCCCGCGCGTTCGCACAGCAACTCGCCCAATGTGGCAAAGATCAGCGGCGAGGCGATGCGGACCATCGCGACCCACAAACTGACCGAGGCGATAATGGTGAAAATCTCGCTCATGCGCGGCGCAACCGGTAACGGGTCATGGTCAGCGCCAGCACCATGGCAAGCAGGGCGAAAGCCAACAGCATATCCGCGATATAGGTCGGAACGCCCGCCGCGCGGCTCATGCTGTCCGCTCCGACAAAGATAGCCGCAACGAACAGGGCCGACAGCACCACCCCCAGCGGGTTCAGCCCCGCCAGCATCGCGACGACAATGCCGGTATAGCCATAGCCCGGTGACAGATCGAGCGTCAGGTTCCCTTTCAGCCCCGCCACCTCGGAAAAGCCAGCCAAGGCCGCAAGGCCGCCGGAAAGGACCGCGGTGCGGATCACGACGCGCGGCACGCGGATACCGGCGAAACGGGCAGCAGTCTCACCTGCGCCGACCGCCCGCATTTCAAAGCCCGCCACAGTGTGGCGGTCCAGCAGCCAAACCGCCAACGCAGCGATCAGCGCCAGCCCGAAGCCCCAATGCAGCCGCAACCCCGACACGATCCGCGGCAACCGCGCCTCTTTCAGCAAAGGCGCGGATTTCGGCCATCCCATTCCCATCGGGTCTTTCAGTGGCCCCTCCAGCAGCATCGAGATGAACAGCAGCATCACGAAATTCAGCAAAAGCGTGGTCACCACCTCATCGACGCCAAGGCGCAGCTTCAACAGCGCCGGACCGACCAGCATCGCGGCCCCTGCGACGATGGCCCCCAGCGCCATGACGGGGATCAGCACCGGCGCGGGCAAGGGCAGTGCGCCGGTCCCCAACAGCACCGTCACCAAGGCGCCCGCATAAAGCTGCGCCTCGGCCCCGATATTCCAAAGCCGCGCACGAAACGCGACGGCAATCGCAAGTCCGGTAAAGATCAGGGGCGTCGCGCGGTTCAATGTCTCGAGCGCAGCGAATTTCGAGCCGACCGCGCCTTTCACGATCAGTCCCAGCACCGCCATCGGATCGGACCCCGAAACCAGCGCCAGAAAACCTGCCAGAATGACCGTCGCGGCCAGCGCGATAACAACAGGCAGCACCCGCCGCATCGGGCTTGGGTCAGCGATCGGCTCAAGCCGCATGATCGAACCCCTGCCCCGCCATCCACAGCCCCAGATCCGCCGCGCTCATCGAACCACGCGGAAATTGCGGCGACAGCCGCCCGTCCGAGATCACGTGGATGACATCCGACAGCGCCATGACCTCCTCCAGATCCTCGGATATCAGCAGGATCGCCGCCCCGCGCGCCCTTGCCGCAAGCAGGCGCTCCTGCACGAAGCGCACCGCGCCGATATCCAGACCGCGCACCGGCTGGTTGGCCAGAATGATCGCGGGGCTTTCTTCCAGCGCGCGTCCAAGGATCAGTTTCTGCATATTCCCCCCCGAAAGCAGGCGGATGCGGGCATCGGGGCCGGAGCAACGGATGTCATAGCCATAGATCAGCCCTTCCGCATGACGGCGCGCGGCGCGCCAGTCGATCCAGCCATGCCGCGAGAAGCGCGGATCGCGAAGCCGCTCGATCACCGCGTTTTCGGTCAGGGTGAAATCGCCGATCGTGCCTGCGTGATGGCGGTCCTCGGGGATGCGGGCGACGCCCTGACCGATAGCGGCCAGTGGAGACCAGTCCGGAATGTCGCGCCCACCGATCTGGAACCGGCCCGCGACAGGCACGGCCAGCCCCGCGATCAGCGCCGCCAGCGCCCCCTGCCCGTTCCCCGAGACGCCCGCCAATCCGGTGATCCGCCCCGCCACCAGATCAAGGCTGGCATTGACCAGATCGGGGTGGAACCCTTGCGTCGCGACACGCTCCAGCCGCAGCGCGACTGCGCCTTCCGCGACGGTCGGGATCGCGGGGGATCTGATCTCGGCCCCGACCATCATCGCCGCAAGTCGCGCCGGATCGGTATCTGCCACGGCCACTTCGCCCACGACCCGACCATGCCGCAGCACGACCACGCGGTCGGCAATCCCGATCACCTCGTGCAACTTGTGCGAGATAAAGATCACCGCAAGCCCCTGCGCCACCGCATGACGCAGGGTGGCGAACAGCGCCTCGGCCTCTTGCGGGGTCAGAACGGCGGTCGGCTCGTCAAGGATCAGGACGCGCGCCTTGCGATAAAGCGCCTTCAGGATCTCGACCCGCTGACGCTCGCCGACCGACAGATCGGCGACCCGCGCATCTGGATCGACCGCCAGACCGAAATCCTGCGCCAAGGCCGCAATCCGCGCCCGCGCCGCCCCGCGATTGAGCCGCAAACCGAACAGGGGTCGCGTGCCCAGCAGCAGATTGTCCAGCACCGTCAGGTTCTCGGCCAGCGTGAAATGCTGGTGCACCATACCGACGCCGCGATCCAGCGCGGCGCGGGGCTGGCCTGCGGGCAGCGCCTCGCCCAGAACCTCGATACGGCCCTGATCGGCGGTGTAATGGCCGAACAGGATATTCATCAGCGTGGTCTTGCCCGCGCCGTTTTCCCCCAGCAGGGCCAGAACCTCGCCCTGCGCGACCTCAAGCGAGATCGCGTCATTCGCCAGCACCGCGCCAAAGCGCTTGGTGATGCCGTCAAGGCGCAGCGCGACGGGCCGCGACTTGGGGGCAGTCCCGCTCATCGCCGGATCACGAGGCCTTGGGCTCGGAATCGTCCACCGCGACCTCCAGGCTGCCATCCTTGATCGCGGCTTCCTTGGCCGCGATCATCTCCATCGCCGCCGCCGGTATCTTGCCGTCGAACGTCCCGAGCGGCGCAAGCGAGGCCCCGCCCTTGGCCATGTAGGAATAAAGCCCGTAATTCTCGGCCTTGAAGGCCCCCGCCTTCACCTTGTCCAGTGCGGCAGTCAGCGTCGGCTCGAAATGCCACAAGGCCGAGGCGACCACGGTTTCAGGATAATCCGCCTGCGTGTCGATCACATTGCCGATCGCCAGCACGCCTTTTTCCTTGGCCGCGTCCGACACGCCAAAGCGTTCCGCATACATCACATCCGCGCCGCCCTCGATCATCGCCAAAGCGGTCTCCTTGGCTTTCGGTGGATCGAACCACGAGCCGATGAAGCTGATCTGGAATTTCGCGTCGGGCCGCGTCTCGCGCACACCGGCCATGAAGGCATGCATCAAGCGGTTCACCTCGGGGATCGGGAAGCCGCCGACCATGCCGATATTGCCGGTCTTGGTCATCGCGCCCGCGACGATACCCGTCAGATAGGATGCATCCTGTATATAATTGTCGAACACGCCGAAATTCGCCAGCGCGTCGTCGGGCATGAAGCTCGACCCCATCAGGAAGGCGGTCTCGGGATATTCTGCGGCGACCTCGCGGGCCTCCTGCTCGACGCCAAAGACCTCGCCTACGATCAGTTGCGCGCCGCCTTCGGCATATTCGCGCATCACGCGCGGATAATCGGTGTTCGAGACATTCTCGGAGAACGTGTACTCGATCCCGCCCGCAGCCTTGGCAGCTTCGGCGGCTTTATGGATACGGCTGACCCATTGCTGCTCGACCGGAACGGTATAGATCCCCGCGACCTTGATCGGAGCGGTCTGGGCACGCGCGCGCCCCAGACCCAAAGTCACCGCGCCTGCCGCAACCCCCGTCGCCAGAATGTGACGCCGGTTCAGAAGTAATGAGTTAGCCATGATCTCTCCCGTCGGATCTGCCGTCCAGCCTTTCGAGAAGATGGTGAAACCCGCATCGATTCGTTAAGAGAAATCGCGCCTCTGCGGTCAGACTGACGCTTCTGCCCAAGGTTTGGGCAGAAGACCGCCGATCCGTCTAGGGCCTGTCCGCTACCCGCGCCCGTGAGCCATTCAGATCGGCCAGCGACTCTCCGGCGGCGATGCGTTGACGCCATTCCACCTCGCGGTTTTCGTCGGCAACCGCCCGATCGACCAACCCGCCAAGCGCCGGATCGCACGGATCAAGCCTGAGCAACCCGTTCGCATCGCCAAACAGCAGATCTCCGGTCCGCACGATCACGTCGCCGATGATGACCGGACCGAACAACTCGGCCCCCGGAACATCCAGAACGCGGGTTGTGACCACATTCAATCCGCGCGCATAGACCGGCAGGCCCAGTTCCTGCAGTTCCTCGATATCGGTGACGATGCCGTCAACAACGATCCCCGCCGCGCCCGCAGCCTTGGCGGCGCGGGCGACCATCTCTCCGACGCAGGCGACATGATGATCGCCTGCCCGGTCGATGACCAGAACGTCACCCGCCCGCAATTCGTCCAGCACCAGATGCACCGGCAGGGCGTCGGGCAATGGCTGGCGCACAGTCACCGCCCGCCCCAGCAACTTGCCCGCGACAAGCGGCCGCACCTGCGGCGAGACGATGCCGGTCGTCAGGTAATGCCCCAGAGATGCCGGTTGAATGCCGCGCATCTTGTCCAGCATCGCCTCGGGCAGTTCGACCGGTTCCGGTCGTGGATGGCGGATCATTCCTGTCCTCCGCGCACCTGCGCCGCCAACATGGCCGCGTTCCGGCAGCCCTGATGCAGGAACGCCATGTCGTTGCCGACCAGCAGCATGTCACCGCCCTCGGCCAGCAATTCGGCCACCTGCGCGGGATCGGCAGGGAAACAGGGCAGCATGACGCGGATGTTGCGGGCGTGGCATTTCTCGACCAGTTGCCGCATCGCCGACCGCACCTGCGGATGGCGCATCGAATAATCGACCGGAATCCCGCAAGACAACGCGTAATCCGCAGGACCGAAATGCACCGCGTCAATTCCCGGCACGTCCAGAATGGCGTCGATCTCCGCGAAGAACTCCGGACTTTCGGCCATCGGAACCAGCAGGGTCTCGCGGTTCGATTGTTCGGCATAGGCCGCCCAGTCGAAATCCGGTCCACCATAGCCCGCCGACCGGACCGAGCTGTCGCCGCCGCGACGCCCCAGCGGCGGAAACTTGGTCGCTTGAACGATGGCCCGCATCTGCGCCGCATTATGGACCTGCGGGATGATCACCCCTTCGGCCCCCAGTTCCAACGCCTTGCGCAAGCCCACCGGATCGCTGTCGGGAACCCGCACCAAGGGCGAGACCCCCGCCAGCCGCGCGGCAAGGATCATCCGCTCCATCGGCAGATCAAGTCCAAGCGCGGTATGCTCGGCATCGATGAAGACGAAATCCAGACCCCATTTGCCCGCGATCTCGACCACGGCCGGCGCACCGGAATAGACATTCATCCCGAATGTCGGGCGTCCCAGCTTGTCGCGCAGATTGCTCATGCGCAAACCTGCGAGGCGCAGATGCGGTAATCCTGCGGGCGGCGATCCGCGAAAGGATGCACCTCGTAAACGCCCGGATCGCGGATAATCGATTTGACGCGGGCCTGCTCAAGATCAACATCGACCATGAAAATGCCGTCATCCATTCCGGCATTGATGATCTCGCGCCCGTCGGGGCCGATCACATGGCTCGACCCCATGAAGCCCATGCCGTCATCGACGTCATTACGGTTGGCGGACAGGAAATAGACAAAGTTCTCGGCAGCGCGCACGCGGCTGAACAGGTCGGGCAGGATGCGGGCGGCCTCGGGCCAGGCAGCGGGCAGCACGATCAGTTCGGCACCTTCCAGCGCCAGCGTCCGCGCAACCTCGGGGAAGCGGATCTCGTAGCAGATCGCCAGACCGATGCGGCCGATCTCGGTGTCGAATACCGACGGGCCTTCGATCTGGGGAATATCCACGAAACGGTCGCCGATCATGAAGGGCAGGTGCATCTTGTGATGCAGCCCGATGATGCCCTGCGGCCCGATCAGGGCGGCGGTGTTCAGCGCCTCGTCGCCACGCTTGTGATAGAAGCCGACGACGATATGGATATTGCCGTCGCGGGCTGCGGCAATAACGGGCTCCAGATCGCCGCGCTCGATATCGACCGCCGCTGCCAACAGGCTGGCGCGGTCATCGAACGAGCCGCCGGTCAGGAAGCATTCGGGAAAGGCGATCAGCCGCGCGCCAAGCCCGGCCGCCTCGCGGGATTTTTCCGCGACAAGCGCGATCGTGGCGGCGGTGTCGCCATGGATCGGCGAGAACTGGGCGAATGAGATCTTCATGGATATGTTCCGGTCGTTGGAATGAAGGGGGCGGCGCTCACCGCCCCCGAAAAGGTCAGTCCAGCTTGAAGCCGACCGCATCGAAGACGGTCTTGCTCAGCGCGGGATCGAAGGTTTCCGAGTATTTCGCGATGACAGGGCGCACGGCCTCTTTCATGCGGTCCAGCTCGGCGGGCTCGATTTCGGTGACGGTGTTTCCGGCGTCGCGGATCGCATCCAGCGCCGTGGTCTGCGCCTCGCGCGAGATCTTGCGCTGCTCGAGCGCGGTTTCGCGGGCCACATCGATGATCAGCGCCTTCTCGTCGTCGTTCAGCTTGTCCCAGAAGGGTTTGCCGATCAGCACGATCTGCGGATTGTAATTGTGCCGCGTCACCGAGACGTATTTCTGCACCTCGTGATATTTCGAACCGTAGATGAACGGCGCGGTGGTTTCCTGACCATCGACAGCGCCGGTTTCCAGCGCGGTGTAAAGTTCGGTCACGGCCATGGGCAGCGGGTTCGCCCCCAGCGCCGACCACATGTCGATCAAAAGCTGGTTCTGCTGCACGCGGATTTTCAGGCCCGCCATGTCCTCAAGCTTGTGGACCTCGTGCTTGTTGTTCGTGAGCAGACGGAAGCCCTGCTCCCAGAAGGCCAGACCGATCACGCCATGTTCGGGCAGTTGGTCGGTCAGTTGCTTGCCGACCTCGCCATCCAGCAATTTGTCCATCACCTCGACATCCTGATAGATGAAGGGCAGGTCCAGAATGCCGAAATCCGGCTCCTGGGTGATCATATTGCCCGCGTTCCACACCATCATCTCGATGACGCCGCCCTGTAGCGAGGACAGGACCTGCACGTCGCCGCCCAGAACGCCATTGGCGAAGACGCGGGTGTTCAGCTTGCCACCGCTGCGCTCGGCCAGCTTTTCGGCAAAGATATGCATGCCCTGCACCGGCGGCGTGCCCTCTTGGCCGGTCGCGGCGAATTTGATCATGCGCGAATTGTAGTCCTGAGCCTGAGCCGAGGTTGCAAGAAGGGCAGCGGTCAAAAGACCGATCAAGGTTTTCATCGTCATTTCCATGTTGGTTTGAGTGGGGAGTGGAAGCGATTGGCCGGGGGTCTTGCGCCCCCTTGACCGATCAGTGGGAAATCCAGGTCGCCGGAACCGTGATCAGTTCGGGGAAAAGGACCAGCAGGAACAGGACCGCGACCTGCGCCAGAAAGAACGGCAATGTGCCCTTGAGCAGCGCCTCGTAATTGATCTTGCCGACAGCGCAGACCACGTTCAGCACCGTGCCGACTGGCGGAGTAATCAGCCCGATGGCACAGTTGATCAGGAACAGCACGCCGAAATAAATCGGATCGACACCCGCCGCGACGACGACCGGCACAAGGATCGGCCCCAGCAGCAGGATGGTCGGCGTCAGGTCCATCGCGGTTCCGACCACGATGATCAGCAGCATCAGCGCAAAGACCAGCAGTTTCGGGTTGTCCATCAGCGGCTCGACCAGCGCGATGACCTGACCAGGAATATCCGCGATGGTGATCATCCATGCCGGAATGGCAGCGGCGGCGACAAGGAACATCACCCCTGCGGCGGTCTTTCCGGCGCGGAAGGTCAGGTCCAGCAACTGCTCGACGCTCAACTCGCGATACACCACCATGGCGACGAACAGCGAATAGGCAGCGGCGACGGCGGCGGCCTCGGTCGGCGTGACGATCCCGAAACGCAGCCCGACGATGATGATGACCGGCAGCATCAGCGCCCACAGGCTGTCGACAAAGGCATGCAGGCGCTCGGCGGCTGTGGCCTTGGGCGACGGCTCGACATCCTCGTGCCGCGAGACGAAGAACCATGTGATCGCCAGAGCCAGCGCGATCATCAGACCCGGCGCGATCCCGGCAAGGAACAGCTTGCTGATCGACAGGTTCGTCGCGACGCCGAAAACGATGAAACCGATGCTCGGCGGAATGATCGGCCCGATGATCGAGGCCGAGGCGATCAGCCCCCCTGCCCGCGCCTTGCTATGACCCGCGGCCACCATCATCGGCAACAACAGTGCCGAAAGCGATGCCGCATCCGCCAGCGCCGAGCCCGACAGGCTGGACAGCAGGACGCCGGCAAAGATCACGACATAGCCCAGACCGCCACGGCGATGGCCGACCAGCGTCTGCGCCAGGGCGATGATCCGGCGCGACAGACCGCCAGTGTTCATCACTTCGCCCGCCAGAATGAAAAGCGGAATGGCAATCATCGGGAAACTGTCGACGGCATTCAGCAGGTTCTGGGCGATGATCTGGCCGTCGAACAGCCCCATCTGCCACATCAGGGCCGCGCCGGTGACGATCAGGGCATAGGCAATCGGCGCACCCAGCGCGATGACCAGAAGCAAGGTGCCGGTGAAAAGCGTAATGGTCATTTCGCCACCCCGGCATTCATGTCGCCCAGCAGGCGCGAGGCTTCGTCATCGTCCTCTCCGGCCGAGACGGTCAGATCCGCATCGCTCAGACGTCCGGTCAGCAGCAGCGCCAGTTGCGACAGCAGGAACAGCCCGCTCATCACCGCAAAAAGGACGCCCGCGATATAGATCAGCCCGATCGGCAGATGCGTCGCGGGCGAGATCACACGCAAGTTGATCGCCGCCTGCTGCCAGCTTCCGACCAGCAACAGCCAGGTGACGCCCAGCATCACGACATGCGCCAACCCGAATGCCGCGCGCCGCGCCGCCAGAGGCAGGCGGCGCACCAGCATATCGACGCCGATATGGCCACGCTCGTAAAGCACCAGCAAGGCACCGACAAAAGTCATCCAGACGTAAAGCAGGCCCGAGACACCCTCGGACAGATAGATGCCGCTATTGAACACATAGCGCATCACCACATTGCAGAAGATCAGGATCAGGATTGCGGCCATGCACAGGATCACGATCCAGCGCAGGCCTTTCAGATAAAGCTTGGTCAAGACAGTCATGGGTTCCCTGTTCGCAAGAGAGGAGACTCAGGGCTCCTCATCCTTCGACAACGAGGCGGTCATGATCCGCGATCAAACCAAGCGTCGATCCGTGGCCAGCCTTTGCCCGTCTAGGGTCTTCTAGCTATGCCGTCTCCCTGTCTGGGGTCTTTGCTATGCAGTTGTATGATGACTGTCAACATATGAATCAAGAAGGCTTCAGTTTTCTGTAGCGCTCAAGACTGCCCGCCAGATGGAACCGCATCGCATCGCGGGCATCGACGACATCGCGCCGTTCGATCGCGTCGGCGATACGGCGATGCTCGTCCAGCATCTTGGCCAGATAATCGCGGGTGATTTTGGGAACCGAGGCGTGGATCAGCTTGCTTTGCGGGATGATCACCGGTCCGATAAAGGACATGAATTTAGGCATGTAGCTGTTCTCACTGGCCTCGGCGATGGCCATGTGGAACGCGAAATCCAGTTCGCGGGGATATTCGTTGAAATGCTCGACATCCGAGGATTTCTCGATGTTTTGCATGATCTTGTCCAAGGCCTGCTGATCGCGGCGCTGCGCGGCCAGACCGGCGGCCTCGACCTCGACACCCAG
This sequence comes from Paracoccus aestuariivivens, assembly GCF_009711225.1. GTDB lineage: Bacteria > Pseudomonadota > Alphaproteobacteria > Rhodobacterales > Rhodobacteraceae > Paracoccus > Paracoccus aestuariivivens. Next base: position 47,454 of record NZ_WMIE01000012.1, read on the forward strand.
GCGCAATTCGAGAATCTCCAGAATCTCGGCCAACTCGCCGGTTTTCTCGGCGCTGATCTTCAGCGTGGTGCTGCCTTGGCCGGTCACAAAGACGCCGACCCCCTGCCGTGACGCCAGCAGCCCCTCCGAGCGCAAATGGGCAATCGCCTCGCGCACCACCGTCCGGCTGACATTATAGATCTCGCACAATTGGGCCTCGATCGGGATCTTGTCCCCGATCGCATATTCCCCTGCCGCGATCCGGTCCGCGATATCCTTGGCGACAACTGAGGCCAAACTGTCCCGGCGGTTTCTCATGAATGGATTTCCTCGTAAATACATATGATGTCATACATCAGTCGGGGTCGCGAGGAAAGCGCCCCGACCGGCCGTGACCTCGGGTCACGTCGCTTACTGAAGCTCCAGCCCCTCCAGCAGACCCGGAGACATCTCGCCCCAGAACGCCGCGATGCGGGCGCTGTTCAGCGGCGACATCCAGCCATGCTTTTCGAAATCCTCGCGCATCCGGCTGTCGGTCAACTGTCCGGCAAAAAGACGCTTGTCGGCATCGCGCTGTGTCGGGGTCCGCGCCTTCACCGCATCCAGAATGCGCCGCAGACGCTCCGCCCGCGCCGAGGGGGGCGCGACCTCCGGCTCCGGTTCCGCAACCACGGTGAAATTGCCTTCCAGCGCCGCCGTCAGGTAACCGACCATGCTTTTCACATTCTTGCGCGATTCCACATAGTCCAGTTTTTCCTGCACCTGCTCTTCGCCATGCGAGGACAGCCATTGCCGTGCCAGCCGGTCGCTGATGCCCAATTCGCGCAGTCGCGAATAGACCAGACCAAGACGCGCGACTTCGCTTTCCTCGACGTCAAGGATCGCCAGTTGCGGGTTCTCTTTAATGCGGAAGCGGATTTCCGTGACCACCCTGCCCTGTTTGCGGGTTTCCGGCGTGACCAAAATATTGCTGGTCTTGTTCACCTCGGCTACTGCCGGTTTGATGACCTTGGCATTCAGATGCTTGAAAGTCTCGTAATAGGCCGAGCCCTCGACCCCCATCAGACGCCGGAACAGATCCAGCGGCCACCAGCCCGTCGAACCGGTCCGCACGAAACGGTAGCAGTTCTCGTACAGTGCCAGCGCGTGCCCCGAGGTAAAGCGGCGCTGGATGTTCAGATTGATCAGCGCAAAGACCTTGGGGTCATGCAGTTTTTCCGCCAGAGCGGGCGAGTAGGCATATTCGCAGACCCCTCCTTTCAGCTTGGCGTAACTCAGAAGGCTCGACACGCCCCATTCCTGCTGGCCCTTTTCATCCAGCATGTCCCATTCAGCCACCGTCTCGGCCAGACCGCGCAAGGACTGTTTCAGCGTGTCCATGTCGTTTGAATTGTAGCCGATCATCAGACATAGCGTGCGGGCATCGATCTGATGCCGCGTCCGGCTGATCAGGGTATCGTAGGCATTCAGCAGCAGGACGTTCGACAATTTGCGCTGCAACAGCGTCAGCTTGCCTGAGACGTGGATTGCCGCCACATGCTTCTTGACCGCGCCCCGACGCAATGCGCCGGAAAGCTGGTCCCTTGGAATCTCGTCCATATCGCCTGCCCTATTTTCTTTTTTTCCGATTATGAACGAAAGGGTACCTTCCAGCAACGCCCGAGCAGGTTCCCAAGCACAAGTTTTCCGCGTCCTGTAAACGGGTTCCTGACCACCCTTTCACCTGGATACCAGCAGGGAAAGGTATCCATTTGCGGGATCTCGGATTCTGATTTCCGGTCTATATTGGACAAATACAGCACTTCGGGGCCTATTCCCGCCTCTGGGGCCCCTTCTCCCTGAGAATCGGCACCCTGCCCCCTGCATCCGGGTGCCCGCCATCCCGTATTCCGGTTCCCTTCATCCCGAAAACGGGCACCGGATGCCTAATAACAATCGGATTTCATTAAATAAACACCAGCGTAAAGATTCTAAACAGTTCTAAAGAACTACAAACTTTCCGTGGTCGTTTTTCCTTAGATTTGAGGGTTTTCGCTGCGAAACCTCCAAAGGACTTCCCCATTCGCGCCGCGATGTGCAATAGTTCGTATCACATAACCAAAGAAGCAGCACATCGCGGAGGCAGTGATATGTCAGCAGGCAAAGATCCCATCCCCCCATATTTCAACATCGATCCGGCCCGCTCGGCCCAGCGGCTCTCGGAACCGATCGACACATCCCGATTCGCAAAGGCCGCGGCCTTTGCCGCCCGTGGTCGGCAGGATCTGGCGGAACGCGGCTATGCCCCCGATGGCCGCAAACGCTTGCGCCGGTTCTCGACATGGGAAGTCTGCCGTTACCTGATCCCTGTTGCTCCGGCCCATTTCCGCCGCGTGCTGCTGAAGAATCCCGATCTGCCGCAAGGCACTGGCGAAGGTAACTCTAAATGGTTCTCGCTGGAAGACGTGCTGCGCCTGCGCGACCACTTCGCGACTGAAGGCGCGGCAGGCCGCGAATACCGTCCCTGGCGTCCCGAAGGCTTGCCCGCCAAGACCATAGCCGTTGCGAACTTCAAGGGTGGGGTAGGTAAGACTTCGACTGCCGCCCATCTTGCCATGTCCGCCGCGCTTGATGGTTATAAGGTTCTGGTGATCGATCTCGACAGTCAGGGCAGCATGACCTCGATCATGGGCGGGATCGTGGCAGATGAATGGTCGACCGCATTCCCGCTACTTGCCAAGGATTACGCCCTTGCCTTGCAGCAGGAAAACGAGGTCCGCCAAGCCGCCGGTCATGCCCCCCTGCCCTTCGATGAAACCTTGACCGAGGCATTGAAGCTTTCCGCGCAGGATCTGATCCAATCGACCCATTGGCCGAATATCGACCTTCTTGGCGCGCAGTTGAACCTTTACTGGGCCGAGTTTCAGGTTCCGGTCTGGCGCATGGGTCTGCGTGGTTGGCCGCTATGGGATGCGCTTAGCAACGCATTGGTCAATGATGGTCTGGTCGACAAATACGATCTGATCATCCTCGATACCCCCCCTGCACTTGGGTACCTGACGATCAACGCGCTCGCTGCTGCTGATATTCTGCTGGTTCCCTTGGGGGCATCGTTCCTCGAATTCGATTCCACGGGGCGGTTCTTCGATATGCTCTACTCGACCTTTGCCAGCATCGAGGAAGGCGAAAACACCGCGCGGCGGCGCGACGGTCTGCCCGAGATGCGCTTCGAATGGGATGCCGTTCGCGCCATCGTCACCCGCTTTGATGCCGCCCAGCAGACCGATCTGGCCAATGTCATTCAGGCCTACTTCGGCGACTTCATGACGACCTATCGCCAGGAACTGACCGCGATGGTTGGACAGGCCGGCGAACAGGTCAACGGTATCTACGAGGCCGATTACCGCGAGTTCAACCGCGAGACCTATGTCCGTGGTCGCGAGACATTCGACCGGACCTGGGCCGAGGTTAAGGAACTTGTGCTGGGATCGTGGTGGCGGGACATGCAGGAGGGAGCTGCCGAGCAACGTGCTGTGAAGAAGGAGCTTAGCCATGGCTAAGCGCAGGCGTCTTGAAACTCCCAGCACGGCGGATCTGAACCGGATCGAACAAGAGTTTCGCAGCGAAACCACCGAACGCCCGCCGATCGGCCGTGGCATGGCGCCGATCTCGCAGGTTGCGGCTGAATCGGCCTCGATGGTTCCGGTCGAAAGTACCGAGGTCCGCGCAGCGCGTGCGCGATCCGAAGCCGATGCCAGTAAGCTGCGAGAAGCCGAAGAGCGCGGTCTGCTGATCGTCGAACTGCCCATCGAGCAGATCGACGAAGGTGCGATGATCCGAGACCGCATGGTCATGAACGAGGAGGAGATGATCGAGCTTCGGCTGTCCATCGCGGCACATGGCCAGCGACTGCCGATCGAAGTGTTCCAGATGGACCCGGTTTCAGGGCAGGGTCCGCGCTTCGGGTTGTTGTCGGGCTATCGCCGTTTGCAGGCAATGCGCGAGCTTTTCGAACTGACCCAAGCCGAGAAGCATGCCAGCATCCGCGCCCTGATCCGTCCGCGCGCCGAGGCTGACGAGGCGTTTGTCGCCATGGTCGAGGAAAACGAGGTTCGCGAGGAGTTGAGCCATTTCGAACGGGGGCGCATCGCGGTCATCGCCGCACAACAGGGGGCGTTCGCGAATACCGAAGATGCGGTGAACAAGCTGTTCGCGACAGGCTCTAAGGCGAAGCGGTCGAAGGTCCGGTCCTTTGCTTTGATCTTTGAGGAGCTGGGTGACATGCTTCGCTTTCCCGAGGCGTTGACCGAGCGGCGCGGATTGCGGCTATCAGCGGCATTGCGAAGCGGCGGCGAGATCCGGCTGCGGCAGGCATTGTCGGTCCGGCAACCGGATGATGCCGAGGTCGAATGGGAGATGATCGAGCCCGTGCTGGAGGCGGTTGAGGCGACGCCTCAGGTGTCATCGAAAGGTGGGCGCCCACGGTCGAAGCTGGTGGCCGGATGGATCGACGACAAGACCATCCGAACCACAAGCGGCATCGTGATCCGGCGGGGCAGGGACGAGAAAGGCCACACGCTGAGACTGGAGGGTCGGGCGCTGGATGATGATCTGATGGACAGCCTTATGGCCGAGATCAAATCGCTTCTGGATCGTTAGAGGTTTCGCCGCGAAACCTGCCACTATGTTGGCCTGCCCGTTTGGGCGGGCCATTTTCTATTCTGCGCCCGAAGGCATGAGGGGAGTCCGGGTATGTCGCGTTAGATCCACCTTGTGTGGTTGCGGGGCAAATCGGATAGTGTTACCTGCGGCGCGAAGCTGATCCGAGCGTATGGGACGCCGTAAAGTGATGGCTTATACTGATCCAACAGATCCGCAAAATCGAAAATGAATGCGGATATGCTGTTGGTCGCCTGCGTCAGGTCGGGCGGATAAAAATCCGGCCTGTCTTGCGACGGAGCGGGCCGCTGGGGTCAGACAATTGCCGCGAAGACAAGAATAACGTTACACGCAGACTGTCGGCGCACCGGAAACGGGTACCTTTGAGCCGGATCTATGCCTCGTCGCGACGAAAAAAGCCACCTTGTCGGCTTCTGCAACGAGCAGACGGCGCGGATATACAAAGCGGCATCTATAATCCGATATGTCTGGGGCCATCAAGCCGCGAGGACATTGCGGAAATATTCACGCCCTTCGCAAACAGTTCTTGCTTTTCACGATGACTCACCTGCAAATTGCAAAAGAATCCAATATTATACTGCGTAATCCCGGATTCGGCTCGGCCTGACATGATTGATCCGCAGAGTGGATCGCGCACCTTTTCCTAAATTGGCGCGTTCATCCGGTGCACGAATTCATACTCTGCGCCCGTTACGTAAATGACTCTGCGCGGCGTTATGCGCCGGACATCTGCTTCTAGCCGGAGGTTGCTATGACCTGGATATCGCATATCTTGTCACAATCGCCTGAAATTGCCCTGTTCTTGTCTCTGGCCGGAGGGTACTGGCTGGGGAACTTCCGTTTCGGCAAGTTCCAGCTGGGCGGCGTCGCCGGATCGCTGCTTGTTGCGGTCATCATCAGCCAATTCGGCGTGACGGTCGATAACGGGGTCAAGTCCCTGCTATTCGCGCTGTTCATCTACGCCGTCGGCTTCGAGAGCGGCCCCCAGTTCTTCCGCTCGCTGGGGCGACAAAGCTTGCGCGAGATTGTTCTTGCCGCCTTCCTGGCCATCTCGGGACTGGTGACGGTGGTCGTGCTGGCGCGGATGTTCGGCTTGGACAAGGGCCTTGCCGCGGGGGTCGCTGCCGGTGGCCTGACGCAATCGGCCATCATCGGGACTGCCGGTTCGGCAATCGAAAAGCTGGGCCTAGCCGCCGAGGAGGTGCAGCGCCTGCAGGGCAATGTCGCGGTCGGCTATGCCGTGACCTATATTTTCGGCTCGTTCGGCGCGATCCTTGTCTGCGTCAATATCCTGCCATGGCTCACCGGACGGGCCATCCGCGACGACGCTCTTGAGGCCGAGGCCGCCATGCTGGCCGGAGCAAAGGTCTATGGCCCCGGAGAGGAGGCTGCCTTGCCCTCGCTGGTCGGACGTGTGTTCAAGGTCGGGCAGGGCGGGATGCGCTCGGTGGCCGAACTGGAGGGCGTTGGCGATCATAATTTGACCGTTGAAAAAGTGATGCGCGACGGCAAGCTGGTTCAGGTCGATCCGGCGCTACAACTGCAATCCGGCGACGAGATCCTTGTGGTCGGCCGGCGCGATAAAGTGGTTGCGCTTGGTCCGCAATTCGGCACCGAGGTCTTGCCGACGCCGGAAATGGAGTTGGTACTGCTGACGCGCGACGTCGCGATCACCGCGCCGGAACTGCGCAACAAGACCGTCAGCGAGATCCAGAAAACGATCAGCCCTAACCTGCGTCACGGCGTCTATGTGCTGGCGCTGTCGCGGGCCGGTGTTCCGGTCAAGCTGGCCGATACGACCATGGTCATGTCCGGTGACGTGGTAACCGTGCGCGGGACAGTCAACGACGTCAACCGTGTCGCCAAAGCGGTCGGGACGACCATCGTGCCAAGCGACAAGACCGACTGGATTTTCCATGGTCTGGGTATTGCCTGCGGGTTGCTGGTCGGTCTGATCGTGCTGCGGATCGGCTCGGTCCCGCTGACTCTGGGCAGCGGCGGGGGCGCCTTGCTGTCCGGCCTGATTTTTGGCTGGTTGCGCACCAAGAACTATGCGCGGGGCAATCTGCCGACACCCGCATCGACTTTGCTGCGCGATCTGGGCCTTGCCGGTTTCGTGGCGGTCGTCGGGCTGAATTCTGGCTTGCAGGCCGTGACGACGATCCGCGAAAGCGGCATCCAGCTTTTCCTGATCGGCGTGGTGGTCACGATGCTTCCGCTGATCCTGACCATGCTGTTTGGCCGCTATGTGCTGCGCTACGAGAATACCGCAATCTTTGCCGGTGCGCTTTCGGGGACGCGGAGCGCGAATCCGGCCTTTGGCGAGGTGCTGGAGAAAGCCGGTAACTCGGTTCCGACCACTCCGTTTGCCATCACCTATGCCTTGGCGAACGTGTTCCTGACCCTGCTTGGGCCATTGATCGTTGCCTTCACCTAGCAAGCGGCGGTTCGTGATCGGATGCGTCAATCCGAGATCGGTGCGGAATATTGGCCCTTGCCGGTCATCACCGTGCCGATCACCGGAGGATCGGTGGCACAGTGCCATTTCCTGATCCGCCATTCCGAGTGGTCGTTGGCCCATTGCGCCAGTGTAAGTTGCGCGGTCATCATGCAAGAGATCGTCTCGCCCTTGCCGTAGACGCGGATCTTGCGTTCGCGGCATTCTTCGGGTTGCAGGGCAAGGCAGGCGGCGAAGACGAGAAAGGTCATTCTGTCCTCCGTTCTCCGGCCAAGGGCCGGTGCGATGCTATCGGGTTGGCGGAATGGATTCGAACCTAAAGGATCGCCAGTCCCGCGTAATCAACCGATCGGATGATGGGCTAACGGTCCGACGAAATCCTGCTGGACGACACCAGCGCAACCAGATCGGCCTGCCGACGGACGCCCGTTTTGTCGAAGATATGTTGCAGATGGGTTTTCACCGTGGCTGCGCTTAGACCAAGCTGGCGCGCGGCTTCCACCACACCGCTGCCTTGGGCGATTTTGGCCAGCACCACCGCCTCGGCCTTGCTGAGGCCATAGACTGCCGCAAAGGACGCGTGTGGCGCGGGCAGGGTGGGCGAGAGCTCCTTGATGAAGATCACCGCCGCCCCCGCGACGACCTCCATCGTGCGGGAATGCGCCGAGACCGGCAGGATCTGGACCATGTAGCCCTTGCCATCTGTATCGCGGAGCGGGAAGTCCACGCCTTGCAGGTCGGGGGAAAATCCGCGCGCCGCCTCGCGGACCGATTGCGCCAGCCTGCGGTCCAGATCCGGGTCGTTCAGATGGAACCTGCCTTGTCGCGACGCGACGGGATGACCGGCCTCAAGCGTGGCGATGCCGGTCCGGTTGGCATGAAGGATCCGGCAGGACGCATTGACCAGAACCACACCGACGGGAATCTGGTCCAGAACCGAGTGCAGCGACGAAATCGTCAGCCGTCGCGTTTCAAGGATGCGGCTGATCGCGATGGCGCGTTGGGCATGGGGCAGGATCAACCGCGCGGTTTCCAGATCCTGCCGCGTGATCGGTCCTTGCCTGTGATGCCGCGCCAGAATGATCGAGCCGATGGCGGATGGCTCGCGCACCATGCCGAGGGCCATTATATCGTGGATGCCCAGGGGTTGCGCCCATTCCCTGTAATAGCGGCTGTCCGGCGAGGCCCATTCGGGATTGACCCGCGACAGGATGGCGGGCTCGGACAGGGGCAGGGCATCGACGCGCTGGCGTCCGCCCCAACGCTCGATGAAGTCGGCGCTGTAGTCGGGAATGCGGGCCAGCCATTCCGGCGCGAGGCCGCTACAGGCATGCAGCAGCGGAATGCCCGAGGGCAGGGTTTGCAGCGACAGTGCGCCGTAATGGAAACGGATCTTCCGGCAGGCGGCTTCCAGCACATGCGGCCAGTTTTCAGGGTCCACGACGCAATCGTAGATCATGCCGATCAGGTCGGACGCAGCCTGAATTTGCCTGTTCATGATCCCCTCCGAAAATCGTCGGCGATTTCCTTTGACTCGGTCACGAATGGGTGGGGCGATCCAGAAGTTAAGTCCGCGCTCTGGCTGGATCAAGCTGTAGATCGCGGCAGGAACCGGCAAGGAAAGACCGGATCGGACCGTCAGATCGCGATCCTGCGGCGCTGTCGTCGATTGTCGTCAGTGCAACCGCGCTCGTGCGGGGGCAGGGGGGATAACGGTCGGTGGATAGGCCGCTGCGGTCTCGGAGGTTTCCAGAAATGCCGCGGCGCGCAGGGTCAGGTCCTCGCGCCACGGGGCGGCGATCAGTTGCACACCGATGGGCAAGGTATCGGGGGCAAAGATCGGTGCGGTGACGACGGGCAGGCCGATCGACGAGAAGGGCTGCGATAGCAGCCCCAGATTGGGCCGGAGCGCCAGATCCTGTCCGGCAAGGCGCAGGGTCTTGCTGCCCGACAGAGGCGCGGCGCAAGGGGTGGCCGGAGCCAGCAGCAGATCATACGAGCGGAACAGCTCTAGCGCCTGTTGCAGGCCCCAATGGCGCACACGTTGGGCGCGGCTGGCCCATGCGGCGGGCAGAAGCGCCCCTGCAAGGAAACGGTCGCGGGTATCGGGATCGTAATCCTTGATCCGGCCGCGCAACCGGTCGAGGTGAAACCCCGCGCTTTCGCTATTGGTGACCAGATAGGCTGCTGCGCGTGCGGCCTCGGCGGCATCGAAACTTGCGACCGAGACCTTGGTCACACCGGCAAAAGCCGCAGCGGCGGCGGCGACGGCGTCCCGCGCCAGATCATCGGCATTGTCGTGAAACCAGCCATCCAGCACCGCGATTTTCAGACCGCGGATTCCGGCCATCGGGTCCGAGGCGCGCGGGGGCAGGTCGGCGCAGGCATGATCGGCAGGGTCGGGCCCCTGCATCGCATCATAGGCCAGCGCCAGATCCTGTGTGCTGCGGGCCATGGGGCCAAGATGGTCAAGACTGTCAACAAAGGGAAACGTGCCCGCGCGGCTCAGACGGCCATATGTGGGCTTGAGGCTGAACACACCGCATAACGAGGCAGGTACCCGCAACGACCCGTTCGTATCCGAACCAAGCGAGATCGGCGCAAGTCCCGCTGCCGTCGCTGCGCCGCATCCCGAAGATGAGCCGCCGCTCATGCGGGACAGGTCATGCGGGTTGCGGCAGGGGCCGTCATGGGCATTCTCGCCGGTGAAATCATAGGCGTATTCGCCCATGTTCAGCGTGCCAAGCAGGACTGCCCCCGCCTGGTTCATCCGCGAGATCAGGGTGGCATCGCGTTCGGCTGGCACAAGTTCGCGGTTGATACGCGCGCCTGCACGGGTGGGCAGACCCTTGACGTCGAACAGGTTCTTCACGGCAAAGGGGACACCCGCCAAGGGGCCGAGCGGCTGGCCTGCGGCTTGGGCGCGGTCGATCGCCGCCGCCTCGCGCAGGGCGCGACCGGCAGTGAGGTCGGTATAGGCATTGATGCGGGGGTTGTGGGACTGGACCCGCTCGAGCGCCGTACGGGTGATCTCGACCGCGCTGACATGGCCGCCGCGCACGGCTGCGGCGATCTGTGCGGCGCTGGACCAAGGGCTAGTCGGGTCGTCCATCGGGTCAAGCATGTTCGGCCTTTGGGAAGGGCGGGCGATAGACCGGAGCCAAGGCCAGTTCCGCGTCGTCGAGAGGAACCGCTTCAAGTATGGCGGCCATCTCGGCGGCGACGGCAAGGAAGCGCGCGACGCCGGGGCGGTATTCCCCGGCGATGGTCAGGCCGACCATCGCCGAGGCGGCGTCGATATAGGCGTCGTGATCCACGGCGCGGACCTACTCGGCCGGATGCGCCGAGGGCGCATCCGAAGCAATAGGCTCGGGTAGGCCGTAAGCCACGACGTTGGCCTTGGCGCAGGCGTAAAGGAACGCGCCGACGATGACATAGGCCAGTGCCACCAGCGGGGTGACGTTCAAGCCCAGCGTCTCGCCATGCATGAAGCCAAGGAAGGTCATCGCCGCGCCGGCAAGGGCAAAGCCCGCTGCCATCTCGAATTTGCGTTCGATGATGAAGACGGCGATGGCGGCCAGCACCAGACCGGTCAGGATCGCGCCGCTGCCGAAGACGGCAAGCCCTTCGTAGAGGACGCCCCCCATCGCCATGTTATGAACCAGATCGGGGGTCATCTGCACGCCCGCTGCGCCCAAGGCTCCGTCGATCAGGGTTTTGGCCCATGCCGCGAGGTGCGGCAGCATGCCAAGGATGATCGCGGGTGCGTGGGTTGCGGGCGTGGTCTGGAATGCCTGAGCCCCTATCAGCATCCCGATGTAAAGCAGGATCGGCGAGATCGCGACCACCGGAACCAGTGCCAGCAGAAGCGCGATGATCCCGAACCAGCACAGGAATGCGACCATGATTCCGGTGGCAGCGGAATAACCGATGCGCCCGCCCATCGCCTTCCAGCCGGGATGGCCGATATAGACTGCGTTGATGAACGGGTTGCCCAGCAGGCAGCCGACCAGAGAGACGACGCCATCGGCGGTCAGGACGCGGGTGGTGGGGAAGTGGTCGCCCGCCGCCTCGGCGGATTCGACATTGTCCATGGCCTCGACCAGATCATAGATGCCGAAGGGGATGGCGGTCACAAGGATGATGCCAAGGAACTGGAAACCGCTGAACACATGGTCAAAGGCGGGAGCCGGCAGCGAAAAGCCGAAACCGGCCAGCGCGTTTCCGACTCCGGCAGGCGAGATGCCCGCGACCTGAAATCCCAGCGCCGCCGCACCCCACGCCACCAGCATACCGAAGGCGATGGCGACCAGACCCGCCGGTATGCCGCGCGGGTAGCGGGCTCCGCCCAGCCATGACACCAGAATGATGGACAGGCACACCAAGCCGATCACGGGGTTCATGAACATCTCGAGCGCGGGCCGCATCGAGATGAACGCGATCGACACCCCCGCCAAAGTCCCCAGAAGCGCGGCGCGCGGTGTGATCTTGCGGATCCACGGCGCGATGAAGCCGCCGATCATCAGGATGAAGCTTTGGAAAAACACCCAGACAAGGCCCGCCTCCCAGCCTTTGACCGGATCGCCGGTCGACAGCGAGATCGGCAGCATGATCACGAAGGTGACGACGAACATATGCGGCACAGATATCCCCGAGGGCAGGGCGCAGACGTCGTCGCGTCCGGTCTGCTTGGCCAGCCTATAGGCCAGCCACGCGTAATATCCGGTCGAAAGAAGCATCATCATGCCAAGCGCGGGCAGGATGCGGCCAAAGACGATCTCGTCCGGCATTTTCAGGACAAAGCGCAGCAGCCCCGTCAGCACCAGCAGGTTCACGAGGATGTTGGTTCCGAAGCCGAACAGGGCGTTCCAATCGCCCGGCGTCCAGAGTTTTGGCGAGGTCTTCATGGGCTTCCTCCGGAATATGGGTTGGGATCAGGCCGCGCACGTGGCGGCATCGAGGGCATTGGCAAAGCTGGTGGCGTCGCTGACCCAGCCGAAAATCCCGCCCTGAGCCTTGATCATCTCGAGCCCGACGCGGTGGAATTCCGGAAAATACGACGCGCAGGCATCGGCAAGGGCGACACAGCGATAGCCGCGATCATTGGCCTCGCGGATGGTTGTTTGGACGCAGACCTCGGTCGTGACGCCGCAGACGATCAGGGTATCGATGTCGCTGTTGCGTAAAAGCTGGGTCAGGTCGGTCTGGTGGAACGCGCCCTTGCCGGGTTTGTCGATCACCGGTTCTCCATTCATCGGGGCAAGGTCGGCCACGATGTCATGTCCCGGCTCGCCCCGGATCAGGATGCGGCCCATCGGGCCGGGATCGCCGATGCGCTTCGAGGGGGCGCCGCGCGCGATCTTGGCGGGGGGCGCGTCCGAGAGATCGGGGCGGTGCCCCTCGCGCGTGTGGATCACCAGCAATCCTGATCTGCGGGCAGAGGCAAGCGCGGTCTGGCAGGGGACGACCGCCTGTTGCAGCAGCGAGACGTCATTGCCCAAAGTCTCTCCAAACCCGCCGGGTTCGAGAAAGTCGCGCTGCATGTCGATGATGATCAGCGCGGTTCGGGTCGTATCCAGCACGATGGCTGCGGGTTCGGCGGTAAGCCTGATCATGGGCATGGCTGATGCACCTTTCGCGAAAGGTCTTGACAGGATTGGCCCTTGGACCTGCACCATAGCGCGACAAGCACAGGGGCAGGGCGTTGGCGGATTTCGACAGTGAAGCGGTAGTCAAGGAAATTCGCGCGGAGTTCGACCGCTACGAAACCGCCTTGGTCACCAATGACGTGGCGGCTCTGGTCGGCTTTTTCCGGCAGGATGCGCAGGCGATCCGGATGATGGGTGATCGCGGCCTTTACGGCATCGACGAGATCGAGGCCTTTCGCAGATCGCGCGACGCGACCGACATGGCGCGAGAGCTTACGCGGGTCGAGATCAGGGTGCTGTCGCCCGATATCGCGGTGGCGACGGCCGAATATCGCAGGCTGGGTTCGGGGTTGAAAGGGGCGCAGACGCAGGTCTGGCAGCGCGGGGCGCAAGGCTGGCAGATCGCTGCGGCCCATGTCAGCCTTGGCAGTTAGGCTCGGGCGGCTCATGGCGTCGCCTCGGCCAGAACCAGCCGCCAGTCACCGAAGGCGCTGACATTGATCGCCTCGCCGCTTGTCGCGGCGGTTTCGCAAAGAAAGCCCTTGGGGGTGGTGCCGTCGGCCATCCGGATCGTGCCGATGCAAAGGGGGGCAGGGATACCTGCGATGAAGCTGCCGAGTTGGGTTGCGGGCAGCGCCCACACCTCGACCTGTATCGAGGTTCCGCCCTCTGAGCAGCGGACCATGCCGGGGCGCCGCGGCGGGCCACCGGGCAGGCTGTAGAGGTTGTATTCCGGCATCGTCGGACCCTGACGCAGGAAGCGGCCACCACGGCGGGTCAACTCGCCATTCAAGGGCAGTCCCGACATATGTGCGCCACAGACAGCGATCTCGACCTCGGTCGTGCTGGCGGTGACGGGGCGGGGGGCTGCGTCGGGAATGGCCCAACCGGTCGCGCCCAAACTCCGGCTGCCCCAGCGTTCGATGATGGTTCCAAGGCCTGCCAGCAAGGCGTCATGCCCCTCCTGTGCCAGCAAGGTCACTCCGCCCGGACGCCCGTCTGCGCGGGCTGGCGCGGGAACAGCCAATGCGCAAAGACCGAGCAGGTTGGCGAAGTTGGTATAAGTTCCCAAACGGGAATTGGGACCGATCGGATCGGCCTGCAGTTCGGCTACGGTCGGGAAGTTCGGGATCGAGGGGACGCAGATCATGTCCAGCGGCTCGAGCACCTGTTGCAACTGTCGGCGCAGATCGGCCAGACGGTAGAAATCGCGGAAGGCATCTGTCGCGGACAGGTCTTTTGCGCGTCCGACGATCCGGCGGATGACGGGCAGCACGGCCTCGGGGTTGGTATCCAGAAGCGGGCCGATCACGCAGTCACGCTCGGCCACCCAAGCACCTTCGTAAAGCAGGGTGGCGACGGCGTAGAACGGAGTGAAATCGATTTCGGTCACCGTGGCGATGGCGCGCAACCGATCACAGGCCGCGTCGAAGGCGTCTTGCTGTTGGTCGTCGCCAAAGAACCGGATCGAGTTGCGGCTGGGGATGCCGATGCGCAGTTGCGGCGGCGGGCTGCTGATGGCAGCGGCGCGAACGGGCTTGGCATAGGGGTCGTCCGCGTCATAGGCGCAAACCTCGTGGAAGATCTCATGGGCGTCGGCAACGGTCAGCGCAAAAATCGAGACCGCATCCAGCGTCCGGCATGCCGGAACCACGCCAGTTGTGGACAGTGCCCCCGGCGTTGGCTTCAGGCCCACGATATTGTTCAGCGCGGCGGGGACGCGGCCCGAGCCTGCCGTATCGGTTCCCAAGGAAAAGCTGACGATCCCCCTTGCGACCGCGACCGCAGAACCTGACGACGAGCCTCCGGGCACGATATCGGGATCGTGCGCATTCCTTGGTGCCGGCCAAGGAGTGCGCACGCCCACCAATCCGGTTGCGAACTGGTCCAGATTGGTTTTTCCGATAGGAAGCGCCCCAGCCGCCCGCAAGCGCGCCACGACGAAGGCATCGCGGTCGGCGGCATAGGCGAATGCGGGGCAGGCGACGGTGGTTGGACAATCGGCGACGTCGATATTGTCCTTGACCGCGAAGGGGATGCCCCAAAAGGGCAGGTCCGGGTCGAACCGGCCCAAGGCCTCGGCCTGAGCCAGCAGGGTATCGCGATCTATCACATGGATGAAGATGCCTGGATCGCGGGCGTGGGCGATGCGGCGAAAGACCTCGGCGATCAGGGCGGTCGGCTGCAACCCCTGCGCATAGGCGCGCCGCAAGTCGGGTAAGGTGAATGCCAGTTCCTCAAGCATGTCGACCACCGTGCGTCCTGCTGTCATACGCATCCGCTGTCATCCTTGGCCCCCGAATTGCATCCCGATGGCGGCGGGTGGTCCGACACCGTTGCCGCGCTGCAAAAGGTTGCGGCTATTTTGCGCTGAAATCTAATGCTATGTTTTCAGCAGAATGCTGCAAAATTTGCAGCGTGAATACTAAAATGGTTCTATATGAAGTATTTGCAGACGTTCTCGCTGATCCACGACGTCGCGCGGGCAGGCTCGATCCGCAAGGCTGCCGAAGATATGAACATCACCTCCTCGGCGTTGAACCGGCAGATCCAGCGGCTCGAAGACGAGTTCGGGACCCAGATCTTCGAGCGATTGCCACGCGGCGTGCGACTCAACCCCGCTGGCGAGTTGCTGTTGCAGCATATCCGCAGCCAGAATGCCGATCTGGAGCGGGTGCGAAATCAGGTGGCCGACCTGTCAGGAGTCCGGCGCGGACATGTCTCTATCGGCTGCAGTCAGGGGGTGAACCCGATCTTCCTGCCGGAACAGATCTCGCGGTATCGGGCAAAGCATCCGGGCGTCACGTTCAGCGTCCGTGTCCGCGACCGCGCCGCCGCCGAACACGATCTGAGTACCTTCACCAGCGATCTTGCCCTGGTGTTCGAGCCGATCCACCTTGCCGATTTCGAGATCATTACGTCGATCCCGCAGCCGGTTTGCGCCGTCATGGCCAAGGATCACCCTTTGGCCGACAAGCCCCGCCTACGGCTGCGCGACTGTCTGGCCATGCCCCATGTCATCCCCTCGAACGAATATGGCGTGCGACACCTGCTGGAGCTTGCAACGCGCGGCAAATCCCGTGGGCTGAACCCCGTGGTCGAGGCCGACAGCTTCGAGTTGATGCGCCGTTATGTGCTTTATGAAAAGGCAATCAGTTTCCAGATCCCTATCGGGCTGGGGTCTGGCGGAGATGCGGGCATGGTGGTCCGTGAACTGCCGGAACGCGATCTGCCTATTGGCACGCTCCTTCTGGGGCAGATGCGCGGACGGACGCTTCCGGTCGCCTCGGCTAAATTCGCGCTGCAACTGGCTGCAGCGTTGGAGGAGTTGGACGGAGCAAGGGCGTAGTTATTTGTCGCCAAGGATGGTGCCAAGACGCCGCAGCAGGTTCTGAAGGTCGGTTCGGTCCTGCGGGGCCAGAACGTGAAGCAGCAAGGCCTCGCGGCGCATATCCTCGCGGAAGGCGGTTTCGGCTAACTGGCGACCGCGCTCGGTCAGTTGGACCAAAAGTCCGCGTCCATCCTCGGGGTCGGGAACGCGCTGGATGAGCCCCGCTTGGGCCAGCCTCGCAAGTCGGTGCGTCAGCCCGCCCGAGGTGATCATCAGCGCGGAATACAGCTTTGTCGGTGAAAGGCGATAGGGCGGCCCCGCGCGTCTGAGCGTCGCGATGACATCGAACTCGCCCCGCTCAAGGCCGAACTCGCGGAAGGTCGCCTCGATCTCGGGTGCCATGATGCTGGCAAGCCGGTTGATGCGACCGAGAATGTCCATCGGACCGGTGTCCAGATCGGGCAATTCGCGGGCCCATTGCGCGCGTCGGTGGTCGATAGGGTCGTGCATGAGGTCCCGCGATTTATCTTGATGCAAAGATAAAATGCCGATATAGCTTGACGTCAAGATAAATCGCGTGGTGCTTGCCCTGTTCTTCGCAATCAAGGAGCGCATGACATGAGTTTTGCAGCCTATCTCCGCAATATCGAAGACAAGACCGGTAGATCTCCGGAAGAATTCAGGGCGTTGGCTGAAGCCAAGGGCTATGCCAAGGCCGGACAGTTGGGCGATGGTGTCAAACCCGGGACCGTGATCGCGTGGCTCAAGGACGAATTCCAGCTCGGGCACGGTCATGCAATGGCGATTGTGGCGTTGCTAAAGGGCAAGACGGAGTAGCCGCGGACTGCGCGCGGCCAATTGCTCTGCCCAAAAGACCAAGTTGACTCATTTCCTCCCCGGACTAACCATTTCCCGGCGGCGTTTTTTATGAGTTGACAATTGGTATTTTCACAGCTGGACTTCTGGATCTTTTTTTCGATCGTTCTCGCGCTTTATGTGGCACTGCCATTCCGCGCGCAAAACTGGATGCTATTGATTGCAAGCTACGTATTCTATGCGGCTTGGGATTGGCGCTTTCTATTTCTGATCATGCTATCCACCTGCACAGATTATCTGATTGCTTTGAAAATGGAAAGGACAGAGACGCAATCGGCGCGGCGATTTTGGCTTTCCGTGTCGCTTTGGACCAACCTGAGTGTGCTTGGGATATTCAAATACTTTAATTTCTTTATCGAGAGTTTTGCGATGCTCTCGGAAAAGTTCGGCTTTCCGGTATCCTATCATGCGCTTCATATCGTGCTACCGGTCGGCATTTCCTTTTATACGTTCCAGACGCTGAGTTATACGATTGATGTATATCGCCGCGATATTCGCGCGACGACGAGTTTGCGGGATTTCGCGCTTTTTGTTTCGTTCTTTCCGCAGCTTGTCGCAGGCCCGATCGAACGGGCGAGCCATCTTTTGCCCGAAGTAAGTCATCCTCGTCGCATGACATGGGATAATGTCACGCGCGGAGTGGTGTTGTGCTTGATAGGTCTGATCAAGAAGATCGTCATCGCAGATGCGATCAGCCCGACGGTCGATACGATATTTGCCATGCCGGACCCTTCGGGCGGCGTTATCCTGATCGGGACGTGGCTATTCGCGATCCAGATATATTGCGATTTTTCCGGATATACCGATATTGCGCGTGGGGTCGCGCGGATCATGGGGTTCAACCTCATGCTGAATTTTGCGCAACCCTATTTTTCGGTCAATCCGCAGGATTTCTGGCGACGCTGGCATATTTCATTATCCACATGGCTTCGCGATTATCTGTATGTTCCTCTGGGCGGAAACAGGAAAGGCAAGCGCCGGACGCAGATCAACCTGATGCTGACAATGGTCCTTGGCGGATTATGGCATGGGGCGGCATGGAATTTTGTCCTATGGGGAGCGTATCAAGGGACGCTTTTGGTCCTGCATCGACAATTGGTCGGCAAGCTTGGCGCGCGGACGGATAAAGGTTTCGGCGGCATGTTCTTGCACATCATCAAGATCGCGCTGTTCTTTCAGGTCACATGCTACGGCTGGCTGTTGTTCAGGGCCTCGTCTTTCGAACAGATTACCCGTTTTACCAAAAGTCTTCTGACAATGCGTTGGTCCGATTTTTCGGATCTGGGCTTCATCAACATTCCGGTTCCGGCATTTGCCGGAATGGCGGTAATCTTGTTTGTCGACGTCATGATCGAAGTCACCGGAAATCCGCGCTTCTATGAGGTCTGGCTGCGACCGGCACGGGCTGCCTGCTATTCGATTCTGGTTTATACTCTGGCCTTCGGGGCAACGACCACGCCGAGCGCGTTCATTTATTTCCAGTTCTGAGCCATGCGATCCACACTCAAAACCTTCGTACTGACTATCGGATTTCTGATCCTGTTGGACGGCCTTGTCGCGCTTCTGCTGCAAGGTCCGGCGCCGGCATCGTTGAAAGGCTTCTTCGATTATGGCGCTTCGGTGCCGGGCAAGATCGCGCAGATGAAGCAGCATCCCGGTGCGCCCGGTAATCTGCTGGCGGTGGCATGGCTGCCCGATGTGATCGAGGAATCGGCTGTCGGGTTCAAGGCCGAAGCCTCGGATGAGGCGCCGGTGATGCGGGTCTATGGAATGTCCTTCGCGGCCGACATCGCACATGGCGCCCAGACGCATCGGCCGGATATGCTGGTAGACGTGCATGGTGGTCCCAACGCCCCGCCAAATTTCTCTTACGAGGTGTTTCTGGAAGACCGACAGAATAGGAAACCCGGTGATGTCGCGGTTCTGGGCATCCTTTCGTCCACCACAGCCGCGATGAGTTCTTACTCGAACCGCGTTTGGGCGTTCGAACAGCCTGCGCCCTATACCTATCCGGTGTTCTGGCCCGAGGGGGCGGACGGGCTTCGCGCCGATGGGCCGGTGCTGCAATCGCTATCTGAGGAGATCGCCTTGGAGGCCCATCCCGATCTGGTCGCGAAATGGCATAGGCAGTTGCGGGAAAAAGACGGGCTATATTCGGAAAGCGCCTTTGCGCTGCCAGTTCTGGATGCATCGCCCTTTGCGCGGCTGATCCGGCGGGCCTTGGCGGTTCAAAGCATCAAAGAGAAAGAACAGGATATCAATTCCGGCAAAGGATCCGACCCCTATCCCTATCAGGAGGTTCTGCGTCGGATGGTGCGGGATTTCAGCGAAACCGCTCGCGCGGATCAGCAGATTCCTGTCGTTCTGCTGATCCAGACGCGGAATTCCCAAGATCCCGATCTGCGCCAGATATTTGCCGAGTATCTGAAAGCGAACGATATTCCTTTTGTCGCGACGACGGATCTTCAATCCATTCGCGATCCTTCGGCATTTTATGGTGACGGTCACTACACGGGGAACACGAACAAGAAATTCGGGCAATCCCTGTTGGACGTGATTGATAGGGAAGCGTCGCGCTCTGTCAGCATGACGCGGGTACCGTATAGCGCAGTGAATTGATTTAGATGGTAATTATCACACGGTTAGCTGCTGATCGTTTGATGCCGGAGGGGCCGCAGTTTCGGCCAGCCGCTGCGCCTGAACCGCAGTGATCGCAGCGGCGGCCACGATATCGTCGACCGAACAACCGCGCGACAGATCGTTGGCAGGCTTGGCTAGCCCCTGCAGGATCGGTCCAATGGCATTCATCCCACCCAGCCTTTGGGCGATTTTATAACCGATATTGCCCGAGGCTAGATCGGGGAAAACGAAGACATTCGGCCTTCCGGTCAGGCGGCTGCCGGGGGCCTTTTTGGCGCGGATGGCATCGTCCAGAGCGGCGTCGAATTGCAATTCTCCGTCGATTTCCAGTTCCGGATCGGTCTCGCGGATCAGGCGCAGGGCCTCGCGGATGCGGTGCAGGCTGGGATGGTCGGCGGAACCCGCGGTCGAGAAGGAAAGCAGCGCCACGCGGGGCGTTTCGCGCAGGATCTGACGGCAGGATTGTGCGGCAGAGCGGGCGATGGCGGCAAGTTCGGTCGCATCGGGTTCGATGACCAGACCGCAATCGGCGAAGATCATGCCGCCCTTGATTTCAGAGGAAGATTTGCACGAAAGCATCAGGAAAAAGCTGGAGACGATGCCCGCATCGGGGGATTTCCCGATGATTTGCAGCGCGGCGCGGACGGTATCGGCGGTGGTGGCGACTGCGCCGCCGACCGTACCATCGGCATGACCCAGACGCACCCGCATGGCGGCCTGACGGATCGGGTCGCGCATCTCGTCCAAGGCCCGTTCAGCGGTCATGCCGCGCGAGGCGCGCATCCGGTGCCAGTGGACGGAAAGTTCGACCAGATCAGGGGCTTCTGCGGGGCATAGCGAGGTTATTCCCGGCAGGTCCGGCCCATCCAGCAGGGTGATGCGGGCCAGCCCCTCGGAACTGAGGCGGAGGGCAGCGTCGCAGACGCGGGGATCGCGGCCCTCGGACAGGATGATGTGGCGGGGATTGGCGCGGGCCGACTGGTAGATCAGGTCGAGCGGTTTCATGGTTCAATCTTTCGGAGTGCCGCAACGGCGGCGCGCGTTGCTTGGAACACAAGGCGGAGTCTGGAATGTAGATGTGGCTTGAAATTGCAGGAAAAATTGCTGTGACAGGAGTGCAGCGCGTGTGCACAGTCAGTACACCGCGCGTACACCGGTTTGGCGGTCAGGCGATCCAATGGATGCCCGCGACTATGAAGATGCCAAGAAAGGCGGTTTCGACGACCAGCAACGCAATCGCCGCCGGCCCGACTTCAAGCATGCGTGCCAGCGAAGTCTTGATCCCGACCGCAGCGATGGCGACCAGCAGCGCCCAGCGGGACAGAACGCCCGCCGCATCGGCCAGCCAGACCGGCAGTAGCCCCAGCGAGTTCACCGCCGCCAGCGCGAGAAAGCCCAGAACAAAGCCAGGCAGCAGCGGCGGGCGTTTTCCCTCGACCTGATCGGCCAGACCGCGCGCACGGATCGCCAGCGAGATCACCAGCACCACCGGCGCCAGCATCGAGACGCGGATCAGCTTGACCAGCGTTGCGGTCTCTCCGGCCTCGGGGCCGATCGAGAAACCCGCGCCGACGACTTGGGCCACGTCATGGATCGTGCCGCCAAGGAAAACACCGGAATCGCGGGCGTCGAAACCGAAAACCTGCGCCAGCATCGGGTAAAGCACCATCGCGACCGTCGAGAGCACGGTGACGGCAAGGACGGTGAAGACCAGATCGCGCTCGGATTTCTCGTGGCGGGGTAGGACGGCGGCGATGGCCATGGCGGCAGAGGCGCCACAAATCGCGACCGAGCCTCCGGTCAGCAGGGCAAAGCGCCAGTCGCGCCCGACGGTGCGGGTGATCGCGAGCGCGAACAGGATGGTCAGTACGACGCCTGCGACGACCAAGCCGATGGCCGCGCCGCCAAGCCCCGCCAGCATCTCGACCGAGATCCTTGCGCCCAGCAGCGCCACCCCCAGCCGCAGCACCGTCTTGGCGGTGAAGCCGATGCCAGGGGCGGTCTTGGTGCCGGTCTCGGCCAGAAAGTTCAGTGCAAGGCCCAGCAGCAGCGCCATCAGCATGGCGGGCGCGCCGTAATGCTCGGACAGGAATTGTGCGGTGGCGGCGACAAGGACCGAGACGGCGAGGCCGGGGAAAACCTGTCCAAGGCTGAGCCCCCCGAGCAATCGGGCCGAAAATGCGGGCTTAGGCGGCGCGGGCGGCAGGATCGGCATGGTCGGGGCCTTGCGGGGTGGTTCCTGCGGGGCCAGCAGAGAGGGGGCTTCGGTGGCCTGTTCCGGTTCGCGGCGCAGGGCTGGGCTGGGCGTGGACATGGCTTCTCCTCGCGGGCCGAGGGCTGGCCCGGGCATGACAGGTTCCTGCCCCGACAAGATCGGTCGGGACGGGAAATCTTGGGGCGGACCGGCCGAGGACGGCCCGCTGTTTCGCTTAGGCCATCGCGGTTTGCGGGCGCATGTCGGCGGCGTCGATGCCCGCGACCACGACCGGCTTTTTCATCGCGTCGCGGCGGAAGGGTTCACCCAGTTCCTGATTCAGGATCACCTCGATGAAGGTGGTTTCCTTGTGCTTCTGCTGGCGATCGACGGCCTCGTGCAGCGCGGCGGTCAGTTCCTCGGCAGAACGCACCTGAATGCCATTCGCGCCGCAGGCCTTGGCGATCCCGGCATAGGTGGTGCCGCGATCCAGTTCGGTGCCGACGAAATTATTGTCATACCACAGCGTCGTGTTGCGCTTTTCCGCGCCCCATTGGTAGTTGCGGAAGATCACCATGGTGATCGCGGGCCAATCCGCGCGGCCGCAGGCGGTCATCTCGTTCATCGAGATCCCAAAAGCGCCGTCGCCCGCGAAGCCGATGACCGGAGTGTCGGGGTTGCCGATCTTGGCACCAAGGATCGAGGGGAAGCCATAGCCGCAGGGACCGAACAGGCCGGGGGCGAGGTATTTCCGGCCCGCCTCGAAGCTGGGATAGGCGTTTCCGATGGCGCAGTTGTTGCCGATGTCGCTGCTGACGATGGCGTCTTTCGGCACCGCCTGCATGATCGCGCGCCAAGCCTGGCGGGGCGACATCAGGTCGGCGTCCTTCTCGCGCGCGCCCGAGTTCCATTCGGTTCCCGGATCGTCATCCTCGTGGTCGAGGCTCGACAGTTCCTGCGCCCAGCGGGATTTTGTCTGCGAGACCAATGCCTTGCGGTCGTCGCGGCCGGCATCGCCCGCCACGTCCGACAATTGGCCAAGGATACCGCGTGCCACCTTGGCGGCGTCGCCCTGAATGCCGACGGTGACCTTCTTGGTCAGGCCAATGCGGTCGGCATTGATATCGACCTGAATGATCTTGGCCTCTTTGGGCCAGTAGTCGATGCCGTAGCCCGGCAGGGTCGAGAAGGGGTTGAGGCGCGTGCCGAGGGCAAGGACCACATCGGCCTTTTGAATGATCTCCATCCCGGCTTTCGAGCCGTTATAGCCCAAGGGGCCCATAGCCAGCGGATGCGAGCCGGGGAAGCTGTCATTGTGCTGGTAGTTCGAGCAGACCGGGGCATCCAGCCGCTCGGCCAGTTTGATGAGGTCCGGGATCGCGCCCGACAGGACGACGCCTGCGCCGGACAGGATGACCGGGAATTCGGCTTCCGAGAGCAGGCGTGCAGCCTCGGCCACGGCTTTCTCGCCGCCCGAGGGGCGCTCGAAGGCCACGACCTGCGGCAGGTCCACGTCGATGACTTGGGTCCACATGTCGCGCGGGATGTTCATCTGCGCCGGGGCCGAGTTCCGCCATGCCTGCATGATGACGCGGTTCAGCACCTCGGGGATGCGCGAGGCGTCGCGGACTTCCTCCTGATAGCAGACGCAATCGGCGAACAGGCGCATCTGCTCCATCTCCTGGAAACCGCCCTGACCGATGGTCTTGTTCGCCGCTTGCGGGGTGATCAGCAGCAGCGGCGTGTGGTTCCAATAGGCGGTTTTCACGGGCGTGACGAAGCCGGTGACGCCCGGCCCGTTCTGGGCAATCGCCATCGACATTTTGCCGGTCGAGCGGGTGAAACCGTCGGCCATCAGCCCCGCATTCGTTTCATGGGCGCAGTCCCAGAACTTGATCCCGGCCTTGGGGAACAGGTCGCTGACGGGCATCATGGCCGAGCCGATGATCCCGAAGGCGTGCTCGATGCCGTGCAGCTGAAGAACTTTGACGAAGGCTTCTTCGGTGGTCATTTTCATAGTGTTCTCTCCCTTATGCGCGTTCGTCGCGGTAGTGATAGAGGTGATAGAGGCCCCATTGGCCAAGGCGGCGGAAGGGCGTTTTCCAGCCCTCATGGGGTAGTTCGGAATTGAAGATCGGCAGGTCGGGCAGGCTTTCTCCCGCCACCAGCTGCGCCATGCGGCGTCCGGCCATGGCGGAATACATCACCCCATTGCCGCCATAGCCCATGGCGTAGAAAGCACCCGGCAGGTCGGGCAGGCCGGTGATGCGGGGCATCATGTCATGGCTGACATCGACCCAGCCCCACCAGCTGTAGTCCAGCTCGATCCCCTTCAGGGCAGGGAACTTGCGCTCCATGCCCGCGCGCAGGCCCGCCAGATGGGCGGGGTTCGCCGCATCCTTGCCGGTGATCGCGGCGCGCGAGCCGATCTGCAGCCGGTTGTCCGGGAGCAGGCGGTAGTAATGGCGCAGCGTGCGGGTGTCGGTCAGCGGCGAGCGCTTCTTGATGCCGATGGCGTCCAGTTCGGCCGGCGTCAGCACGCGGGTCACGACGCTGTTCGACATGATCGGCATGAGCCGGTCGCGCAGCTTGGAGTGCAACCCGCGCGGGGCATAGGCCGCCGTCGCCACCGCGACGCGGCGGGCGCGGACGGTGCCGCCGGGGGTCCGCAGGTGATGGAGGCCGTTCTTGTATTCCCAGCCCTGTACGGAGCTGTCGGTATGGACGGTCGCGCCCAACTCGCGGGCGACGCGCAGATAGCCGAAGGCCAGTTTCGCGGCATGGATGCCCGTGCCGTCCGGCTCCCACATCGCGCCTTGGGCCTCATGGTCGCGGGCGACGGTTTCCAGCACCTCCTCGCGCGAGAGCATCCGCGCGCCGTAGCCGAACTGGTCGTTCAGCACCGCGACCTCGCTGGTCAGTGCGGGGATCAGGGCGGGCTTGTGGGCGATGTAGTAATGGCCCCCTTCCTGCGGTTCGCAGTCGATCTGGTGGTCGCGGATCAGGCCGCGGAACAGATCGAAAGCCTCGGTGATTTCGGAATGCAACCCGCGTGCCGTGTCGATGCCCCAACGGTCGATCCATTGGCTGCGCTTCAGGCGGCCGGCGGAAAGCTGGGCCTGCCCGCCATTGCGGGTCGAGCAGCCGTAGGCGACGCCGTTGGCCTCAAGCACCGTGGCTTTGATACCGTGCATCTTGGCGAGATGGATCGCGGTCGAAAGGCCGGTATAGCCCGAACCGATAATGGCGACATCGACATCCATGTCGCCCATGACCGGGCCGTCATCCTGCGGCGCGGGACCGGCGGTGCCGATCCAGTAGGTCGGGGCGTAGTCGCTATGCGGACCCAGCGCGCGGGCATGCATGGGGTCGTAGAAGGGGTCGAAGGGGACCGATCCGCTGCGTCTTGCGATATCCAGCATCATCGGCCTCACTTGGACGGGATGGCGGGGCGCTGTTTGCGGATCGCCTGCTTTTCCACGATCAGCCCGTCGCGGATGCGGAACAGGTCGACGCCCTGAACCTCAATGCGGGTGCCGTCGGGATTGGTGGCGCGGAAGGTCCATTGGCTGACGCCGCGGGTGCCGTCCTCGGACAGGAAATGCGAGTGATCGGCCCATTCAACGTCGGGCATCGAGGTCCAGACATTCACGAAGGCCTTGGCGATGGCTTCCTTGCCCTCGACGCGGTTGCCGTATTCGTTGTCGCCGGCGACGGTGAAGAACACGCAGTCATCGGCGAATTTCGTCATCACGCCGTCGATGTCATGGCGGTTGAAGGCGTCGAAGGTGGCTTTCAAATCGGCTGCGGTCAGCCGCGTGGTCGTCAGAGTATCGGACATTGGTGGTTTCCTTGGTTCAGTAGCCCATGACGCGGGGTAGCCAAAGGGCGATCTCGGGGAAGCAGGCGATCACGAAGATCGCGGCGGTTGATGCAAAGGCGAAGGGCAGGGCGCGCAGGCTGATCCGCTCGATCGAGACGCCCGAGATGCCCGAGGCGATGAACAGGTTCTCGCCCAGAGGAGGGGTCTGGAAGCCGACCGACAGGGTGCAGATCATCACGATGCCGAAATGGATCGGGTCGATGCCGACCATGTAGGCGACCGGAAGCATGACCGGGACAAGGATCATGATCGCGGCCAGCGTCTCCATGAACATGCCGACGATCAGCAGAAGCCCGATGACCAGTGCCCAGATGGCGTAGACATTGGTGGTCAGGTTCAGCACGCCGCCAGCGATGATGCCGGGGATGTTGTTCTCGACCAGAATGCGGCCGAAAATGGTGGCGGTGAACAGCACCAGAAGCACACGACCGGAAAGCCAGGTGGTCGCTTCCAGCGCCTTGACGATCTCGCCGAGGTCCAGTTCGCGATAGATCACGGCACCGACGAAAAGCGTGTAGAAGATCGCGACGATGGCGGCCTCGGTCGGGGTGAACAGGCCTGCATAGATGCCGCCAAGGATGACCAGCGGCGCGAGCAATGCCCAGAAGCCCTGATAGACGGCGGTCAGGAATTTCGACATCGACAGCGGCTCGACCGATCCACGGAAACCACGCATCCGGCAGCGGACATAGTTCATGATCAGCAGCCCCGTCGCCATGATGACGCCCGGCAGGAAGCCCGCGATGAACAGTTTCGAGATCGAGACCGACTGGAACGGGCCATAGGTTTCGACGGCTTCGGGGGGCGGCATCATGCCCATGGCCGAGATGCCGAAGATCACCATCGGGATCGAAGGCGGAATGATGATGCCCAGCCCGCCCGATGCCGCCGTGACCGAGGCCGCGTAGCCCTTGCCATAGCCCGAACGCGCCATGGCGGGGATCATTAGCATGCCGACGGCGGCGGTGGTGGCGGGGCCGGAACCCGAGATCGCGCCGAAGAACAGGCAGGCGATGATTGTTGCGGCGGACAGGCCGCCGGTAAAGGGTCCGGCAAGGCTTTCGGCCACGTTGATCAGGCGGCGGGACAGGCCCGCGGCCTCCATCAGGGCTCCGGCAAGGATGAAACTGGGCAGCGCCATCAGCGGGAACGACCCGACCGAGGACCACGCCATCTGCACCATCTTGATCGGGTTGTCGCCCAGATAGAACATCGCAGCCAGCGCCGAGACGCCAAGCCCGACCGTGATCGGTGCGCCAAGCAGCAGCAGGAAGAAGAAGCTGCCGAACATGATTTCTACGAGATGCTCGTTCATTGGACTTGCTCGCGCAGGAAGGGGCGTTTGTCGTCAGCGGCGAGTTCCACCATCTGCTCGACCTCGACTTTGTCGGGATCGCGCGGGTCGATGCCCTTGACGAGTTTCAGATAGTTCACCTGCAGGATGCGGATCGTCATCAGCGTGAAGGCGATGGGCAGGACCAGATAGACGTGGCGCATTTCCCATCCCAGCGTCTGGGCTTTGACGAAGGGCTTGAGGTGACTGATGAATTTCAAGGATTGCCAGATGAAGACGGCGTTGAAGCCGATCCAGAACAGGTCGCCCAAGGCCTCGATGATGCGGGCGATGTGGCGCGGCATGGCGTTCAGGTGGAACGAGACACGGTTATGCGCGGCCATCCGCGCGGCGTAGGACGCGCCGAAATAGGCGAACCAGACGAACAGGATGACCGAGAGTTCCTCGATCCATGTGATCGAGAAGCCAAGGATCTGGCGGGCGATGATCTGGACGAAAAGCAGCGTGACAAAGGCGGCCAGCAGGATGCGGCAGATGTAGCTTTCGAACTTGTCTAGGAAAGACCAGAGCGCAGACATTTGGGCCTCCGGGAAAGGGCGGGGCAGGACGGGCGGCGTAGCAATGCGGGTGGGCGCGCGGGCGGACCCGCGCGCAGGGTCGGTTTATTCGACTTTTTCGCGACCAAGCGTGGTCAGGACGTTGTTCAGCACGTCCTTGCCCCCGATCTGGTCGTAGAATTTCGGCCAGACGGCGGTGGTCGCAAGGCTGATGAATTCTTTCTCGCCATCGGCGGGATCGGCGATTTCCATGCCGCGCTTGACCAGTTCCTCGCGGATCTTGGCTTCTTCGGCGCGCAGGAACTCACCCGAGGCTTTGGTCGCGGCTTCACCTGCCGCCAGCACCTGTTTCTGCTCGTCGGCGCTGAGGCTTTGGAACAGTTGCTCGGACACGATCAGCGGTTCGATCGAGAAGATGTAGCGCAGGTTGGTGACGTATTTCTGGACTTCGTCGAATTTCATCGCATAGACGGTCATGTAGGGGTTGTCCTGACCGTCCACGACCTTTTGCTGAAGCGCGGCGAAGGTTTCGCTCCATGCCATCGGGGTCGGGTTGATGCCCCAGCTTTTATAGGTCTCGATCATGATCTCGTTCTTGGGCACGCGAACGACGACGTCTTTCAGGTCGGCGACGGTCGAGATCGGCTTTTTCGAGTTGGTCAGCACGCGGAAGCCCGAATAGGCCCAGCCGATGATGCGCACGCCCGCGTCCTCGACCGTCTTGTCGACCATCTGCTTGCCCAGATCGCCTTGGGTGATTTTCTCGGCATCCTCGAGCGACAGGATGACATAGGGCAGCGTCAGCGTGCCGACGGTGGGCGAGAAGGGTGTGATGTTGTTGATCGCGAGGATCGAGAAATCCAGCGTACCGGTGGCGGCGGCGGTCACGGTGTCCTGTTCGTCGCCAAGCTGGCCGTTCAGGAACAGTTTACCGGTCATCTTGCCGCCGGACTGTTCGTCAAGCGCCGCGATAAAGGCTTTACCCAAGGCTTCCTGCGTGCCGCCCGCGCCATCCCCCACGGCGATGCGGTATTCGGCGGCGGCGGCGGGCAGGGCCAGCGAAAGGGCAATAGCGGTCCCCGCGAGCAGTCTGGTCAGATAGGTCATCGTGAAGCTCCCTGTGAGGTCGTCTCGCGTTGGTCGCGATGTCGGTGCGACAATTTGTTGCAGAACATGTGACGCTCGGATATGTCCAGTTCGATCCGAGTTTAGGTCCAGATGCAGAGCCAGATTCCCGCCGAGATCATCCTGTTGCGCGAAGACGAGGCACCCACTTTGCAGGGCCGTCTTGCAGCGGCTATCGTGCGGGCAATATTGGAAATTCGGGCGCGGCCGGGCACGCGGCTGCCTTCGAGCCGCAAGCTGGCGGGGGCGCTGGGGATCTCGCGGATGACAGTGACGCTGGTCTATCAGGATCTGGTCAGTCAGGGCTATCTGGAGACCTTGCCGCGTTCGGGAATCGCGGTTGCGGCCACCGTGCCGCATCGGCGTTTGCGCGCACCAAGCATCCGGCAGCAGGCCGAAAAGCCGCCCGATTGGCAGGACTGGCTGAGCGATCACAAGCTGCCCCGCCGCGTGATCCGCAAGCCGACCAACTGGCGCGAGTTCCGTTATCCGTTCATCTATGGCCAGCCCGACCCCAGCCTGTTCGACCATAATGCGTGGCGTGAATGTGCGCGGCAGGCCTTGGGGACGCGGGATTTCGCCGATCTGTCCTCGGACCGCTACGGCGCGGATGATCCGTTGCTGGTCGATTACATCTGCTCGAACACCTTGGCGCGGCGCGGGATCAGGGCGCGGCGCGACGAGGTTCTGGTGACGCTTGGCGCGCAGAACGCGCTGTTTCTGGCGGTCGAGTTGCTGGCTCGGGCCGACCGCATCGCCGTGACCGAAGATCCGGGCTATCCCGATTTTGCCGAGACGTTGCGCCGCGCCCAAAGTCCGACCAGCTTTCTGCCGGTGGATCATGGCGGTTTAAATCCGGCCGATCTGCCGCCGAACACGCGTCTGGTCATCGTGACGCCCAGCCATCACATCCCGACCGGCGGAACCATGCCCTTGGCCCGACGACGGGAATTGCTGGAACGGGCGGCGGCGCAGGATTTCCTGATCATCGAGGACGATTACGATTTCGAGAT
Organism: Paracoccus aestuariivivens; assembly: GCF_009711225.1. Classification (GTDB taxonomy): domain Bacteria; phylum Pseudomonadota; class Alphaproteobacteria; order Rhodobacterales; family Rhodobacteraceae; genus Paracoccus; species Paracoccus aestuariivivens. The sequence goes on from NZ_WMIE01000012.1 coordinate 77,111, forward strand.
GTCCTATCTGGCCCAGCCGTTGCCCGCCTTGCGGTCGATGGATGATGCGGGGCGCGTGATCTATATCGGAAGCTTCTCGAAATCCCTGTTTCCGGGGTTGCGGATCGGTTACATGGTCGGCCCCGCCGAATTGATCCGGCAGGCGCGGGCGCTGCGCTCGATCATGCTGCGCCACCCGCCCAGCCATTTGCAGCGGATCACCGCATATTTTCTGGCGCTGGGGCATTACGACGCCCATATCGTCCGTCTGCGCGAGGCGCTGAAGCGCAGGCGTGCACTGATCGAGGAAGCCTTGCAGGGCAGCGCGCTTGAACTTGCCGGCGCGCCTCGGGCAGGCGGGTCCAGCGTCTGGGTTCGCGCGCCCGACGGAGTGGGCAGCCAGATCCTTGCCGACCGCCTGCATGACGAAAGCGTGCTGATCGAACCGGGCGAGGTGTTTTTCGAACAACCGCCCGAGCCATGCTCGTTCTTTCGTCTTGGCTATGCGACGATTGCCGACAATCTGATTGCCGAGGGAATCCGGCGCATCGACCGCGCCGCCGCGCGCCTTGCGGGTCGGCGGAGCCTCTAAGCCGCTGATGCCCTAGTTCAGTGCCGAAGCGGCTCGGTTGGTGATGCTGGCGCGGGTCTGGGGCAGCGCGGATTGCTGCTCGCGTTGCAGATAGTCCAGCAGTTTCTCGCGGATTTCGCAGCGCAGATCGAACGCCTTTCCGGCATGGGTCGCGCTGGCAAGGATACGCACCTCGACCTCGCGTTCACGGAAATCGGTGACCTGCAGCACGAAGACATCGCGGTTCCACAAGGGCGAGGCGCGCACGATGCGTTCGGCCTCGGCGCGCAAAGCGGAGACAGAGACGCCGTAATCCAGATAGATCAGCACCGTCCCGATCAGTGTGGCGTCGTTGCGGGTCCAGTTCTGGAAGGGTTGCTCCATGAAATAGTTCAGCGGCACGATCAGGCGGCGTTTGTCCCAGATGCGGATGACCACATAGGTCGCGGTGATTTCCTCGACATTGCCCCATTCGCCCTCGACGATCACGGCGTCGTCAAGCCGGATCGGCTGGGTCAGCGCAAGCTGGATACCGGCCAGCAGGTTACGCAGGACCGGTTGCAGCGCAAGACCCAGCACGATGCCCGCCGCCCCCGCCGAGGCCAGAAGGCTGACGCCATATTGCCAGACCCGATCAAAGGTCATCAGCGCCGCGCTGATCCCGATCGCGATGACGACGATAATCAGGACCCGTTGCAGCACGCGGGTCTGGGTGACGTGTTTGCGGGCCAGCAGGTTGTCCTCGACATCCAGACGGAAGCGGCGCAGATGCAGCGTCATCCAGATATCCAGCATGATGGTGACGATCCATGTCACGCAGACGATGAACGCGATCAGCAAGGCGTGGCGCAGCACATTGCCTTCGCTGACCGGCAGTGGCGCGATATTGGCGGCGAAGGATACCGCCATCACCATAAGGCCAAGCTGCACCGGGGCGCGCGCCCGCCGGACCAGCCTGCGCCAGAATTCGTCGCGATGTTCGAGCGCCCGCAACGCAAGCCGGTAAAGCAGGTAGCCGGCGCTCCATGCAGCAGCCAATGCCAACAGGAAGACAAGTGCGGTTTCCATCCAGGGTTGCATCGTACCTCATTGCCCTATTGCGGTAAGTTATCCCAACCTGAGCGTTGTGATCGGGTTCCGCGCGGGGCAGATACCGGCGGATCGCTGCGTTGAGGGGGCAAAATCCTGCCTGTGGATGCGGCAGCGTTGAAAATCTGGCGGCTGGTGCCAAACCGCGAAGTCATTGGACAAGGCGGAGCGCAAATGATCGAATGGGCGCATGATATTCGGGGGTGTGACCATGTTCAGATGGGTTTGGATCACATTGGCGCTGACGGTCGCGACGCCCGCCGCCGCCGAGATCGTTGTCAATTATGATGCGCTGGCTGCCTCGCCGGACCCCGCCTTGCGCCGTGACATCGAACGCAAAGGCGTCATTCACGAGTTGTCCAGCGAGTTCGACCGGCTCGACAAGCGCTATATCCGTCCCGGTCAGGTGCTGCACATCCAGATCCAGCGGCTGGATCTAGCGGGCGAATACGAGCCGTGGCGTCGCGGCTTCGAGGATGTCAGGATCATGCGCGACATCACGCCTCCGCGTATCAACCTGCATTATGCCTTGTTCGAGAATGGCCGGAAGACCCGCGAGGGCACAGCCAGACTGTCGGATATGAATTATCTTTCCGATCCCCGCGCGCGCAGCAGCGATGAACGGCTGATCCATGAAAAGCTCTTGCTGCGGGACTGGTTTCGCGAGACCTTTCGCTAGCCGGAGTCGGGAACCAATCCGGCGACCGCGCGTCTTGCCTTGTCAACTTCCCACCTGCGGGAGAATGCAATGCCGCGACTTTCCTTGCTTGCCGCCGCCCTGTGCCTGACGATTCCGCTGCCGCTTTCGGCGCAGGACATCGTGGTTTCGTCCAAGATCGATACCGAGGGCGGACTTCTGGGCAATATGATCCTGCTTGCCTTGCGTCATGCCGATCTGCCGGTGCAGGATCGTCTGCAACTGGGCGGCACACCGATCCTGCGCGATGCGATCATCTCGAAGCAGATTGATATCTATCCCGAATACACCGCGAACGGGGCTTTCTTCTTCAACGAGGGCGATAGCGATGTCTGGAAGGACGCGGCCAAGGGCTATGCGCGGGTCGCCGAACTGGACAAGGCCCAGAACGACATCATCTGGCTGAAACCCGCGCCCGCGAACAACACATGGGCGATTGCGTTGCGGCAGGATGTGGCGACGGAATACGGCATTGCAACCATGTCCGAACTGGGCAAATGGATCGATGACGGCGGCGACATCAAGCTGGCGGCCTCGACCGAGTTCGTGACCTCGCCCGCAGCACTTCCGGCCTTCCAGACGGCGTATGATTTTACCCTGAAGCCCGAACAGTTGGTGCAGCTTTCAGGCGGCGATACGGCCGCCACGATCGCGGCGGCGGCGCAGCAGACTTCGGGAGTGAACGCGGCCATGGTCTATGGCACCGACGGCGCGATAGCCGAGGCTGGGCTGTTGGTGATGGAGGACGACAAGGCGGTTCAGCCGGTCTACGAGCCTGCGCCGATCATCCGCGACGAGGTTCTGAAAGCACATCCCCAAATTGCCGAGGTGTTGGCTCCGATATTTGACGCGCTGACCTTGCAGACCTTGCAACGCCTGAACGGTCGGATTCAGGTCGGAGGCGAACCTGCGGCGACCGTCGCGCAGGAGTTTCTGACCGACGCGGGATTTCTGAACTGACGCAAGGATGTCGCGTCCCGCCATCCTTTTCGCGCTGATCGGACTGTCGGGGATCGTTTTGCCGCTGGTGCAGTTCAAGCCGAACCGTATCGCAGCGGGCGAAGGGGTTGTGCTGATCACAGGCTTTGGCTGGGGCGCGGCGGTCGCCTTGGGTCTGGCCGCGATCCTCGTGGCGGGTTGCTGGGCAGGCTGGGCCGCTTTGACGCGGCTCGCCGTCGCCCTGCTGGGGGTTGTCGCTGTGACCCTGTCGCTGGGCATGGCGGCCCGCCACTTGGCGCAGGCGGACAATGCCCTTGCCCGCGTTTCGCCTGCTGGGGGTTTCTGGCTGCTGCTACTGGCGTTTTCGCTGATGTTCGGGGATGCGATCACGCGGCTGCGGCCATCGGCGGTCACGCGTTGGCTGATCCTTTGCGCGGTGCTGGTCTTGATCGCTGTGGTTCTGGCGACGGGATTGCTGGATGGAGTCTCGGTCATGCGGGAATATGCCGCCCGCCGAGAGCCCTTCCTGAATGCCGCCCGCACCCACCTGCTGCTGGGGTTTGGCTCGCTCGGGTTGGCGCTTGCGGTCGGACTGCCGCTAGGGATGGTACTTTTCCATGCGCCCCGTATCGCAGGGCCGGTCCTTGCGGCGTTGAATGTCGTGCAAACCATCCCGTCGCTTGCGCTGTTCGGCATCATGATACCGCTTTTCGGCTGGCTCGCGGCGACATTGCCAACGGCGGCGCAGTGGGGGCTGTCGGGGATCGGCATCTTTCCGGCGATGACGGCGCTGTTTTTATACGCGCTGCTTCCCGTTGTCTCGAACACTGTGGCTGGTCTGTCAGGCGTGCCGGTCGCCATCCGCGAGGCCGCCGAGGGGCTGGGAATGACGCGGCCGCAGATCCTGATGCGGATCTTGGTCCCGCTTGCGCTGCCCGTCCTGCTGGCCGCCGTGCGGATCGTGCTCGTGCAGAATATCGGGCTGGGGGTGATCGCCGGACTGATCGGCGGCGGAGGCTTCGGCAGTTTCGTGTTTCAGGGCCTGAACCAGACCGCGATGGACCTTGTCCTGCTGGGAGCCTTGCCGACCATCGCACTGGCATTGCTGGCGGGAATTGTCATGGATCTGCTGGTCGATTTAAGCCAGAGGCGCGCATGATCGAGTTGCGCGACCTGACGAGGATCTATGACGGCGTGGCCGCGGTCGATCATGTCAGCCTGACGGTCGAGCGTGGCCAGATCGCGACATTGGTCGGGGCCTCGGGGTCGGGCAAGACGACTTTGTTGCGGATGATCAACCGGCTGGTCGAGCCGTCGTCGGGGCAGGTGCAGATCGAAGGGCGCGATACGGCTTCGATGCCGGTCCACCAGTTGCGGCGGCGGATCGGTTACGCGATTCAGGGCGTCGGGCTGTTCCCGCATCAAAGCGTGGCAGAAAACATCGCGACCGTGCCGCGATTGCTGGGCTGGTCGAATGCGCAGATTCTGGATCGGGTCGATGAACTGCTTTCGCTGTTCCAGCTGGATCCCGCGACCTTTCGTGACCGTCGTCCGGGCCAGCTTTCAGGTGGGCAGACGCAGCGCGTCGGCGTGGCTCGCGCCCTGGCCGCCCGCCCCGATCTGTTGCTGATGGACGAGCCGTTCGGGGCGTTGGACAGCGTCATTCGCGCCAAGGCTCAGTCCGATCTGCGCGATATCCAGAGCCGGTTGGGCACGACCATGATCCTCGTGACCCATGACATCGAAGAGGCCGTCCGGCTAGGCGACCGGATCGCGGTCATGGATCGCGGCAAGGTGCTGCAATACGACACGCCCGCGCAGGTATTGGCACATCCCGCGACGCCCTTCGTGCGTGACCTGATCGGCCCAAGCGAGCGCGTCTATCGGCTTCTGTCACTGACCACTGTGGCGGAGATCGCCATTGCGGGTGATGCTTACGGCCCTGCGATCCCGCGTGATCTGACCCTGCGCGAGGCTTTGGCCGAGATCATGCGCAGCGGACGCGATGCCCTGCCGCTCGAGGGCGGCGGCATCGTCACGCTGGCGGCGCTGCGCGCAAGGTCGGCGCGGTGACGGGGCGGCTTTTCCTGATGCTGGCGGCGGGATTCGTTGCGCTGTTCCTGCTGTCGCCCGAAAGTTTCACGGCATTGTTCCGGCCGTTGACGCGCAACAATGCGCCCGCGATCTATACCCAGACGAGCCTTCTGGCACTGACGCTGTCGCATCTGGCCATTGTGGCGGTCGCGGTTCTGGCCTCGACGCTGGTGGCGATCTTGCTGGCGATCATCGTCACCAGACCCTCGGGGCGCGAGTTTCTGCCCTTGGCGCGGACGGTGACAACGGTCGGCCAGACCTTTCCGCCCGTCGCGGTTCTGGCTCTGGCGGTTCCGGTGCTTGGTTTCGGCATGGCTCCGACGCTGGTCGCGCTGTTTCTATACGGGTTGCTTCCGGTATTCGAGAATGCGCTGGCCGGACTGACTGGCCAAACACCCGAGATCACCGAGGCCGCGCGGGGAATGGGCCTGACGCCGAACCAGCGGCTGTGGCGGATCGACTTGCCCCTTGCATTGCCGTTGCTGCTGGCGGGGATGCGGTTGACGGCGGTCATCTCGCTTGGGACGGCGACCATCGGCTCGACCGTGGCGGCGCGCACCTTGGGCGAGGTGATCATCGCGGGTCTGTTGTCATCGAATACGGCCTTCGTCGTGCAGGGCGGCATGATCGTCGGTATCCTTGCGGTCCTGATCCATCACGGCTTTGGTGCCCTCGAGGCCCGTGCGGCGCGTGCGGCGGGTCAGACGGTCCCTTAGACCCGATGATCGGGAGGTGAGCTGACTGGGTTGGCGGCCTCTCCCGCGGCATTCTCCGTTCGAGGGTTGCACCAGGTCGGCTGGTGCCGAGCCTCAAGAATGGGGGAGAGACCGAATGCA
>NZ_WMIE01000013.1 GCF_009711225.1 Paracoccus aestuariivivens
CCGCGGGCGGAGCAGGTCACCTGTTCAGGGCTGCGGGAACGGGGCTTCATCGGCGACCGGAAATTGCAGGGTTTCTCGCCAAAGCATACGAAACCCTGCAATTCAAAGCGAATGAAGCCTAAGGTTGATCACCCAAAATCAATGCGTCGGGAGGTGTTCAGAGCGGACTAAGTACTTCCATCTGGCTGTAGCGTTTCTGAACGTTCTAGAGGATTTTGGACCGCTCATGTCCTCGAGGCGCATTACACCGACGCAATAGAAAAAGATCGAACATGGGGTCTTTGATCGCGCCGAAACCATGCGGGGCACTGCAGCCTAACTGCCCTGACCCAAGCTGGGCAATCGCTCGATTCTGCGGACGCACTTCAACGCATAGAGCGATGATTTATCTGAGATAATGGTAGGCGCGGAGGGACTCGAACCCCCAGCCAAGGCGTTATGAGCGCCCTGCTCTAACCATTGAGCTACACGCCCCTACCTCTGCTTCGCCTAATACGGAACCCATCTAGGGGTCAATAGCGCCCGTAACGCGTCCTGTTGATTTCCATGCAGAACTGGACCCGAGTCCATCAGACTACTGCCATTGGAATTGGAAGACGGAACTTCTGAACATCGTCAGATGGATTGAATCGGGTGATAGGTCGTCGTTTTGCGCGGGAACTACCCGGTCGGATACATATCGGACCAACGCACAGGTCGCTAACGCATTAGGCCACGATGAACGATGATGGAGTATCCAAGCACCTTCACGACCAAAGCGAGGGGGCGGCGCCCGAACGCCCGGACGAACTCGATCTGCCCGCCGGGAAACTCGTACCGAAAAGGGCCCATCGGATGTGCGCCCACCTGTCGCGGATCAGTGCGATCCATCAGGACGATCATGGGGGCGTGCAGATCTTGCAATAGATCGTTGCGAATTGGGGTAGCTCCGGCACTCCTCACTTCGTTCGCCACGATGGTCTTCTGCCAGACCCGGAGTCGCTGCCTAGCTTTTCGACAGCGATGTAGTGCGAAGGTAAGCCTGTTCGCCATAATCTGCAGGTCTCTCGTCCGCTTCTAAGACGATCGGAACCAAGGCCCAACCGGTTGCTGATTCAGCGCGAACGACGTAAATCGCTGCTGTCTGTACTCTTGAACGGCCAACCTGTGGCCTTATGAAAGGCCGTGATTGGCATGACTGCTGCATCTATACCCGACTATCTTGTAACGCATAACGGCGGCTTTCATGCTGACGAGCTGCTGTCGTCGGTTGTGCTGACGCGGCTGTTTCCCGATGCGCAATTGATCAGGACAAGGGCCTCGGAATGCATCACGCCGGGTGCCGACAGGATCATTTATGATGTAGGTCGCGACTATGATGCGGGTACAAGAATCTTCGATCACCATCAACGCAACGCGCCGCTGCGGGACGATGGACAGCCCTATAGTTCGTTCGGATTGATCTGGAAGCACTTCGGTCGCGACTATCTGGCAGCGATGAATGTTCCCGCAAGAGACATCGAGTCCATCCACGCCTCGTTCGACGCGGGCTTTGTATTGCCGGTGGATCTGGTCGATAACGGCGCACTTAGCCCGTCAACGGCTGGGCCGTTGCTGTCGGACCTGACGTTGCCCGCGCTAATGGAGAGCTTGAAGCCCGTATTCGATGACACGTCACCCGATAGCGAGGATCGCGCTTTCCAGTCTGCACTTGGTGTCGCTCGCGCATTCGTCGAAGCGAGCATCAATCGCAAGTCTGCCAAGTACCGTGCCGAAGCCATGGTGCTCGAGGCAGTGGCGAGGGCAGGGGATGGCCGCGTCCTTGAACTGCCGATGGGCATGCCGTTCCGCTCGGCGGTGGTAAAGGCGGGAGCAGACCATCTGCTGTTTGTGGTCCATCCGCGTGATCGGGACTGGACGCTGACCGGTATCCGGCTGAACGACGAGGGGTTCGAACTTCGCGCCGACCTTCCCGAAAGCTGGGCAGGTCTGACGGATGAGGCATTCGAAGCAGCCTCGGGCGTGGCCGGTGCCAAGTTCTGCCACAACGGGCGTTTCATTGCGGTTGCGGCAAGCCGTGACGCAATATTGGAGTTGGCCCGCATTGCGGTGATCGAAGCCGAGGGCCAGCACCAGTCCTGAAGCACGTCGGGTCCCCGGGGTGATGTGGCCTTGGCTCTCGATTCCGGTTGGGAACAAAGTTCGCAAGCATCTTGAATAAGTCGTCGCGGTCAAACCGGACCTTTGTCACAACGCGGCGAGCACCCTTGCCCAAGAGCGGATGCCCTTGTGGAAGCTGGTGAGGCTGTATTTCTCGTTCGGGCTGTGGATGCGGTCGTCGCTGAGGCCGAAGCCCGCCATGACCACGTCCAGTCCCAGCATCTCTTTGATCATGGTGGCGACGGGGATCGAGCCGCCTCCGCCGACGAAAGCAGCGTCCTTGCCCCATTCGTCGCTCAGCGCCTGCTGGGTTTTCTGGAAGACCGGAGCAGAAACCTCGAAGGCCACCGCGCTGCCCGAGCCGAATTCGGTGAACTCGACGCGACAATCCGCAGGAATGCGGGCATTGACGAAGTCTCGGAAGGCGGCGCGGATCTTGTGGGGGTCTTGGTTAAAGACCAGCCGGAAGCTGATCTTCGCGGAGGCGACGGCGGGGATCACCGTTTTGAACCCGTCACCGGTATAGCCGCCGATCATGCCGTTCACCTCGCAGGTCGGGCGCGACCAAGTCTGCTCCAGCACCGAGCGACCTTTTTCGCCTGCGGGTAGGGAAAGCCCGACCTCGCCCAGAAACGCGGCTTCCGAGAAGTTCAGCTTGGCCCAACTGTCGCGCAGGGACTGCGGAAGCTCCGGCACGCCGTCATAAAAACCGGGCAGCGTGATGCGGCCATCGGCGTCGCGCAGATCGGCAAGGATGCGGGCCAGAACGTGGTTCGGGTTGGCGGCAGCCGAGCCATAGAAGCCGGAATGCAGATCGCGATCGCTGGCATGGATGTGAACTTCCTCGGCGCAAAGACCGCGCAGGCTGGTCGTGATCGCGGGCGTCTGCTTATCCCACATATTGGTGTCGCAGATCATCGCGACATCGGCCCCCAGTTCGGGTTTGGCCGCTTCGAGGAAGCCCGGAAGGTTCGCGCCGCCGGATTCCTCCTCGCCCTCCAGCAGGATGGTGATCGGCAGCGGTAGCTTGCCGGTGACGGCCTTCCAGGCGCGGCAGGCCTCGACAAAGGTCATCAGCTGGCCCTTGTCGTCGGATGCGCCCCTGCCGCGGATCTCTTTGCTGCCATCGGCAAGGGTGGCGATCTTTGGTTCAAACGGATCGCCGTCCCACAGTTCCAACGGATCGGCGGGCTGCACGTCGTAATGGCCATAGAACAGGATCTTGGTTCCCGTGGCATCGTGGTTCTTGGCCAGAACGATGGGATGGCCGGGGGTGGGCCGCACCTCGGAGGCGAAGCCGATCGAGGCCAGGTCCTGCGAATGCCATTCGGCGCAGGCGCGGGTTTCATCAGCATAGGCCGGATCGGTCGAGATCGATTTCATCCGCACGGTCTGGAACAGCCGATCCAGTGCATTGTCGAAATCGGCGTCGATATGGGCCAGAACTTTATCAAGATCGGACATCAACGAAACCTCCCTCAGGTCAGTTGCAGATCAGAACGGCCAGATTAGTGGCACGAGGAAAACGGCGATGATGAAGAACCAGATCAACATCGGAAGCCCCAGCTTCCAGTAATCACCGAACTTGTAGGCCCCCGGCTCCATCACCATCAGGTTGGTGGGCGTGGCGACGGGCGTCAGGAAGGCCCCGGCACAGGCGATACAGACGCACATCAGCACCGGCTGGACCGAGATCCCCATCTTCTGCGCGGCCACGACCGATATGGGGATGATGATCAGGGATGTCGCGGTGTTCGAGATAACCTGTCCAAGAATGGCGGACAGGATGAACAGTCCCGCCAGCAGCGGATAGGGGCCCATATCGCCGACCACATAGACCAGCCCATCCGCCAGAAGCTGCGCCGCCCCTGTGACCTGCATCGCCGTTGAAAGCGGCATGAGTGCCGCGACAAGGATGACGGTCGTCCAGCCGATGGCGCGATAGGCTTGCTCGACGCTGAGCACGCCTGCGATCAGGATGATACCTGCGGCCAGAAGCCCAGCGACGGCGGGTGGAACAAGGCCCGTTGCCAGTAAAAGGACCATCAACCCAAGCGCAAACAGAACCGTTTTGGAACCCGGCCCCATCGACACGGCCTGACGGCGCACCAGATCGGGCGCGTTGACGACGAGAACCTCACGTTGCGCGAGGCGAGTTTCAAGCGCGTACCATGTGCCTTTCAACAGCAGCGTATCTCCGGCGGCAAGGACGGCCCCGCGCGGAACATCATCGCCTTGCCTCTGGATTGCCAGCACGATCAGATCGCCACTTTCTGTGACCATGCCCGGAAAGAACCGCATCCCGATCAGCGGCGAGCGCGGCGGAATAACGACCTCGGCAAGACCGGAATCGCGATTGAACAATGTCTCGGAGATGCCGTCCGGACGTGGGTCTTGCCGGAATGTAAGCTTCATTTCGTTGGCAAGTTCGGTTGCCTGATCGGCCGGCCCGCGAATGACAAGGATATCGCCGACCTTTACGATATCGTCGAGGGTCGTCTGCCCCTTTGCGTCTTTTATGGTCACAAGCGCTAGCTGGGGTTGATTGGTGAAGGCTAACGATCCCCGGTTAGTTCCGCTGATCGGAGAGCCGCTGCGAACGCGCAACTGGTGCAGATCGCTCGACAGTAGATACTGTTCGAACAGCGTGGTCGCATGGCGGCTCAGATCGGGGGGCAGCGATGTACTGCTGCGTTCGGGCAGCAACTTTTGCCCGAACAGAACAACGATGGCAATGCAGCCGATCACGATCGGCAGGCCGACCAGAGCGAATTCGAAATAGCCGAATCCGCCGCCGCCTGCGTATTCAGATGCTTCGGCCACCAGCACGTTGACCGGACTGCCGGTCAGCATCAGTTGCGAACCGGCATGCGCGCCGAAAACCAGCGGCATCAACAGTTGCGACGGCGATCTGCCAAGCCGGATCGCCATGACCACGACGACCGGCAACAGCGCCGCCACCGATCCGTTCACGCTGATCAACGCGCAAAGAACGCCGACAAATCCCATCATCAGGACGATCAGCCGCGTGCGGCTGGAGCCCGCCTGCGAGATGAGAAGCTGTCCGGCCCAAGCCGTGACCCCCGAAGCCTCGAGTCCTGCACTAAGCACAAATAATGCGGCGATGAAGATCACAGCCGGATCGCCGAAACCGGCCAGCGCCTCCTGTACGGTCAGGATACCCGTCGCCCAAAGAGCCAATGCCGCGGCAATGCACACCACGATGACAGGAAGTTTGTCCCAGATGAACAAGATGACGATTGCCGCGATGACAGCAAAGACGATCCAAATATCTGTCAAGGAAAGACCTCGTGGCTAAGGCTTGATCAATCTTGACGAATGCCGATGAAATCGGCAACGTATTTCGTAAAAGACGCATGTCCAGTTTGGCTGAATGAAATTCAATCTCCTTGAGAAGGGGTGGATAGGCGCTGCGTCCATCCATCGCGATACCATCTTCAATTCCGCGCTGAATATGGTTCTACGCGGATTTCTGTATTAATATAGCGGCATCTTTTTCGAGGAGTAGGGCCCTCGACAAAGGTATGAATCTACTGTGAAATTTGGACCGGTTTCGTCCTGAGTCATGATCGCGATATAGCAGCCTTATGAATTAAGGCACGGTCATTGGGTAGATAATGCCTCGATATAGACTGCGGAAACCCCTGCAGTCTGACTTTAAGGCGGAGGGTGGGGTGGCAAATAAGTCCGTTAAAGACCCTGCGGCAGATAGTGCGGATCCCGGAATGTCCGGCTTTCTTGGCACGATAGAGCGGGTGGGCAATATGGTACCGCATCCGGCGATCATATTCTTTATGTTGATCGGGATCGTGATCGTCCTATCCGTCATATTCTCGGCCCTTGGTTCGACAGTCACCTATGAGGGATATGATCCTGCCATAGGCGATATTGTAACCCAGACTGCGACCGTGCGCAGCCTGCTTTCGCCCGACGGAATCCGTTTCATGATCACCTCGCCGGTCGCCAATTTTCTGGGCTTTACCGGTGTCGGTGTAATTCTTGTTGCCATGATCGGAGTGGGACTGGCAGAAGAATCCGGTCTTATCGCGACGCTGGTCCGCAAACTGGTGGCCGCTGCGCCGAGGTCGATTTTCACCTTCATGATTGTGATGGTCGGGGTGCTGTCTTCGATCGCGGCTGATGCGGGATATCTGGTGCTTGTGCCGCTGGCCGCTGCGGCGTTTCACAGCATGGGACGGCATCCCTTGGCGGGTTTGGCGGCCGGATTCTCGGGCGTTGCAGCTGTCTTTCTGGTGAACGTCTTCGTGACGCCGACTGATGCGCTGCTGGTCGAGGTGACGAACGACTCTATCCGTACCGTGAACCCGAACGCCCAGATTACTGTCGTGGGCAACCTATTCTACATGATCGCATCGTCGATCATCATGGCCATCATCTGCACCCTTTTGACCGAGCGCTTCGTTGAGCCAAGGCTTGGCCCTTATCATGGCGGGTTGCCGGTCGAGGCCTCGACTGGGCTTTCCGAGGCAGAGCAACGCGGGTTGAAATTCGCTGGCCGCGCGCTGCTGGTCTTTGTTCTGGTCTTTGGAGCATTGACCGCGCCGCCCTTGCCATGGGGCATCCTGCGCAATCAGGAGACCGGTGGCATCATGGCCGGTTCGCCTTTCATGAGCGGACTGATCGTGTTGATCAGCCTTCTGTTTCTTTGTGTCGGCTATGCCTACGGGCGGGGGGCGGGGACGATTGCGAATGTGACGGCCGCAATCGGATTGGTAGTGAAAACATGGAGCAATCTTTCTGGCATGATTTTCCTGTTGTTCGTCATCGCGAACTTCATTGCCTTCTTTAACTTCACCAATCTCGCGACGGTGCTTGCGGTCAATCTGGCCGATTTCCTGCAAACCGTACCGATCGGAGCGACAGGGTATATCATCCTGTTCGTACTGGTGGTCGCGATCATCGACATCATTCTGACTGGCGCACTTGCGAAATGGGCCATCCTTGCGCCTGTGTTCGTTCCGCTTTTCATGCGGCTTGGCGGAAATCCGGACCTTGTGCTGGCCGCATATCGAACCGGAGACAGCCCGATGAATGTCATCACTCCGTTGAACGTCTATTTGGCTGTGATGGTCGGCTTTGCGCAAAAATATCAGAAAGATGCCGGGATCGGCACAATTGTCGCACTGATGCTGCCCTATACGATCACACTGCTGGTTTTGTGGACGCTTCTGCTTGTCGTTTGGTACGCCGTAGGTCTGCCACTCGGCCCCGCCTGAGCAACCAGACGGCGACGAAACAATCACGCCAGAAATCTAGGGGTAACTCCGGTGCTGTGGGCTCCATTCATTTCGAAACCGACGGTGAAATGGCGTTCCGCCAGAAGAAAGCCAGAAGCAGATTTTACCGCATGGCTGCCAGCAGATTTCTTGCTTGCCTGACATCCCTTGTCTTGGTGCCTTGGGGAATGCGCAGCAATGTCTGGGAAAGCCGGTCCCGCGCGAGCATCCACTCTCCGTTGCGCAAGTCCAGATCGGCCAGATTGGTGGCAATGCGAAGCGCCCAAGCCAAGGCACCCTGACCACGCGCGGTCTCGAAGGCAAATTCAAGCTGGGTGCGCGCTCCCTCGGTGTCGCCACGGGCAAGAAGCTGCAATGCCACGATACGCTGTAATTCGGCGGTGCACCAATGGGGGTGATCGCGCTTCTCGTCAGCGTCGTGCCGGGTGACCCATTCGAGCGGCAGATCGGGCAGGATCGTGGCAAGGATATGGCGGTGCAGCCCGTCCATTTCCTCGGAATAGGCCTCGATTGCATCGTCGGAGGCGGCCGTGCCATGCCGCAGGCGGTGGACCGCACTTTGATAGGTCCGGCCCCAGCGCCCCCAATAGCTGTAATCATTCTCGGCCGAGATCTTCAGCAGCAGCGCCGAAAGCGACTCGGCCTGCTCGATATCGCCGACCCAGAAGGTCAGCGGGATAATCATCATCCCCAGCCCGTAAGCCAGCCCCAGCATATCGCCCGAAAGCCCGACCGTGACTGCCTCATGCGCCAAATCCAACGCGGCATCCGCCTGACCTGTCAACCAAAGCAGGTTCGACATATTCGCCCGCGAGGTCACGCCCTGCTTGTACATCAGGTCCAGCTGGACATGCGCCGTCATCTGCGCATTCGAGCGTAAAGCCGCACGTCCATGCCGCGCGGCATCGCCCAGATTGCCGTCCCGCCACATGCTGAGCGCCACGATGCGATGGGCCATGGCGATCTGCGCCGCATCGCCCGAGGCCTCGGCCACCTTCTGGAATTCGCGGGCGTAGGACAAGGCGCCACCATATCTGGCCTCGGTCAGGCGCGTGCCGAACATCGCCCAAAGACAATCTAGATGGCAACTGCGGTTTTCCGTCCGACGCGCCACGTCGATCGCTTTGATCAGCATCGGCTGGACCTTTGGCGACAGACCCAACGAATTGTACCATGCCTTGTGCAAGCTGGGGGCAAGCCAGACCAGATCGGTTTCGTCCAGTTCGGGATGGGTCGAGAAAATGTCGATTGCCCGTTCGATGATGAGCGCGTAGTCCTTGAGCATCGACAGGCGCAGCCATAGCGGCCCACTTTCGACGATCAGTTGCACGGCAAGTCGCGCATCGCCGCCTTCGCGCAGTCCCCAAACCATGGCCGCGCGAATATCGGCGGCGATCCGGCGCAATTCGGCATGTCCTTGAGCATCCGTGCCGCTAGTCCTGATGGCGGGCGCGAGTTCGGCGACCATATGGGTGGCGTGGCGGTGCAGGATCTCGGACGCATCGGCACGCTTCGCCAGTTGCGAGGTGCAGAACGTGCGTGTGGTTTCGAGCAACCGGTAACGCACCGCTTGACCCGAGCGGCTGACGATCACGAAGGATTTCGTGACCAGCGAGGCGACAAGGCGCAACAGGCTCTCGAATTCTATCTGCGAGACCTGTCCGGCGCCTTCCAACTGGAATTCACCCTGAAAGACGCTGAGCGTGACCAGCAGACTGCGTTCGTCCTCGGACAGCAGATCGAAGCTCCATTCGAGCGTCGCCGCCAAGGTGCGATGGCGAGGCAAGGCCGGACGCCTGCCGCGGTCAAGCAGGCTGATTTGCCCTTCAAGCGCATGGGCCAAGGCCTCGGGGCCGATTGCTTCGATCCGTCCGGCGGCCAGTTCGATGGCCAGCGGGATGCCGTCAAGGCGCTGTACGATCCTGACCAGTGCAGGCACATCCGGTCCAGAAAAGGAAACGCCTTGCGCCGCCATCGCCCGTTCGACCAGCAATTCGATTGCAGGATAGTCGAGCGCCTCGGCCAGCGAGACGGGCAGGGCATCTTCTGGTGGTAGCGCCAGTCCGGACAGGCGCAGAACCGCCTCACCGTCGATCAGGAACGGCTCGCGGCTGGTGGCCAGAATGCGCAGGTTAGGTGCCTGCCGCAACAGACGGTCGGCAAGCCCTGCGGTTGCTTCCAGCACATGCTCGCAATTGTCGAGGACCAACAGGGTCGGCACGGATCTGACCGCCGCAAGGATACGCTGCTCGACGGGGGCGTGCGGATCCTCGGTTCCGCCAAGGGTCGCCGCGATGGTCGATGACACAAGTTCGCCCGAGCCGAGCGGAGCCAGATCGACGAAGCAGATCCGGCATTCGGCATTCTCGGCCAAGCACCAGCACAGTTCGATAGCAAGGCGGGTCTTGCCGATGCCCCCGGGACCCACGACGCTGAGACAGCGGTGACGCTGCAACCGGTCAAGCGCGATGGCGACATCCTCGCCCCGACCGATCATCGAGGAAAGCGGCGAAAGTAGTCCGACTATCGGTGCTGCGGGGATTTTCTGGTCGTCATTGTCGAGCGTGGGCAGACAGGTCAGGGCATAGCCCCGACCGGGACTGTTCGCGATGTGGGACGGACCAGACGAGCCAGCATCCAGCAGACGCCGAAGCGCCGACATCTGAACCCGCAAATTCGCTTCTTCGACACGGATGCCGGGCCAGGCCGCAGCGATCAACTCGGAATATGCGATGGTCTCGCCTGGATTCCGTGCGAGCGCCTGCAGCAGAACCCGTGCTCTGCTGCCGATCCTGATCGGAGTATCCTGCCTCAGCAGAACGCCCGAGCGGAGAAAGAAACGATATTCCCCGAAACGGACCTCATGCTGCATTGCCGAGGGTTGAAACGCGTCGTCCACCTTCCACCTCGCTGCTGCGGAAATCCGCCATTGGTCGTGGTATGCTAGTGGACCGGTCCGATCCTGTCGCCTTACCGAAGTAAGATATTGAGTTGAACCGCCTTCGGTTCTAAAATTTACGACCCCTGCGGCAACGATGATCCGCAGAATGGTGGCATTATGGCCATCGCGCCTGAGCCCCAGCCAGGCAGTATCTAAATGCCTGGCTGTGCGCTCAGGGGGCAAGGTTTGCAATTTTTTGCGACGATTTACTCGTCATGAGAATTCGGGACTCCGAAGATGACCGGATCCCGACCTGCTGTCCTGCAATGCCGGCGCCCGTGACCAGCAGCCAAGCCGGTGCAATGCGGATGGATGAAACCCGTCAAGGCATACCGATCTATCTGTCCCAACTTGTCTAACGCCGATCAACCAAACCGAGGACGCCGCAATGCCAAAGAAAGCCCTGATCGTCATAGATATCCAGAACGACTATTTTCCCGATGGCGACTGGCCATTGGTCGGGGTCAAGGAAGCGGCGGCCAATGCCGCGCGCCTGATCGCGGCAGCGCGGGCCGCGGGTGATCTTGTCGTCCATATCCGGCATGAATTCGAAAGCGTCGATGCACCGTTCTTTCGTCCGGGCAGTGAAGGTGCGGCGATCCATCCTTCGATCGCTCCGGCGGCAGGCGAGCATGTCGTCCTGAAACACCAGATCAACTCTTATCTCGGCACGGATCTCAAGGCGCATCTGGACGAGGGTAACGTCTCGGAACTCGTGATCTGCGGCAATATGAGCCATATGTGCGTCGATGCCGCCACCCGCGCCTCGGCCGATTTCGGCTATCGCGTGCTGCTGATCCACGACGCCTGCGCCTCTCGCGATCTGGAGTTCAACGGTACCCGCGTTCCCGCAGAGATGGCCCATGCGGCCTTTATGTCGGCCCTGTCATTCGCCTATGCCAAGGCATTGTCGACCGATGAATATCTGGGCCAAGCCGCCAAGGCCGCCTGATCTTCTATCCGAAGGTTTGGTCCCGCCACACGGTCGTAGAATTTCGTTTGACGCGGCGCGGGACCAGACTTTCCGCGAAAATCAGGCTCAGGACCGCTCCCCATGTCCCAATCCGCCTTTTACGATCCGACGCGGACCGCGTTGCTGTTCGTCGATCCCTATAACGACTTTCTGGCAGAGGGTGGCAAGCTGTGGCCCTTGGTGCAAGAAGTGGCGAGCGGCATCGGTTTGCATGACAAACTGCGCAGTGCACTTGCGGCGGCGCGAACGGCCGGATTGCACGTATTCATCGTTCCCCATCACCAATGGCAGGCGGGGGATTTCGAGACCTGGGACCACCCGACGCCCTATCAGTTGGGCGCTGCGCGTCATCAGGTCTTTGCCAAAGGAAGCTGGGGTGCGGAATGGTTCCCCGATTTCGCGCCGCAGGTCGGTGAGATCGTCGTCAAGGAACATTGGGGGGCGAGCGGCTTTGCCAATACCGATCTCGACCTACTTCTGAAGCAGTGCAAGGTCACGCATGTCGTGCTGATCGGCCTGATCGCCAATACCTGCATCGAGGCGACAGGGCGCTTCGCCTCGGAACTTGGCTATCACGTGACGCTGCTCCGCGACGCCACCGCCGCTGCCAGCCACGAGGCGATGCATAGCGCGCATGAGGTCAACGGCCCGACCTTTGCCCATGCGATCCTGACCACAAGCGATTTCATCGAGGCGCTGGACGCCTTCGGAAAGGGCACATGACATGAGCGATACGCCCCTGACCCATGCCAATGGCGCGCCGGTCGCCGATAATCTGAACATCCAGACTGCCGGTCCTCAAGGTCCGGCGCTGCTGCAAGACATCTGGCTGATCGAGAAGCTCGCGCATTTCGACCGCGAGGTCATCCCCGAGCGGCGCATGCATGCCAAAGGTTCGGGGGCCTATGGCATTTTCACCGTGACCGGCGACATCACAAGGCACTCCAAGGCGGCACTGTTCTCGCAGATCGGAAAGCAGACGCCGGTGTTTGTGCGCTTCTCGACCGTCGCGGGCGAACGCGGTGCTGCGGACGCCGAGCGTGACATTCGCGGCTTCGCGGTGAAGTTCTATACCGAACAGGGCAACTGGGATCTTGTCGGAAACAACACGCCGGTCTTCTTCTTCCGCGATCCCTTGCGCTTTCCCGACCTGAACCACGCCGTCAAGCGTGACCCAAGGACGGGCATGCGCAACCCCCACAGCAATTGGGACTTCTGGACTTTGCTGCCCGAGGCACTGCATCAGGTCACCATCGTGATGAGCGATCGCGGCATCCCACGTAGCTATCGCCATATGCACGGCTTCGGCAGCCACACTTTCAGCCTGATCAATGCCGCGAATGAACGGGTTTGTACCAAGTTCCACTGGCGCTGCGGGCAGGGGATCGAAAACCTTGACGATGCTGAGGCCGCGACGCTGATCGGGTATGACCGCGAAAGCCATCAGCGCGATCTTTATACCGCCATCGAGTGCGGCGACTTCCCGCGCTGGACACTGTGCGTCCAGATCATGACCGAGGCCGAGGCGCGGACCCATCGCCACAATCCGTTCGATCTGACCAAGGTCTGGCCCAAACGCGACTTCCCGCTGGTCGAGGTCGGCGTGATGGAGTTGAACCGCAACCCCGACAACGTCTTTGCCGAGGTCGAGCAGGCCGCCTTCAGCCCCGCCAATATCGTCCCCGGCATCAGCTTTTCGCCCGACCGGATGTTGCAGGCGCGGCTGTTCTCATATGGCGACGCGCAGCGTTATCGTCTGGGCGTCAACCATATGAGCATCCCGGTCAATGCCCCCCGCTGCCCGGCCCATTCCTATCATCGGGACGGGCAGATGCGGGTCGATGGCAATGCCGGATCGACGGTCGCCTATTGGCCGAACTCGGCGGATGAATGGGCCAGCACAGGGCAGTCGGAGCCGCCCTTGGCACTTGAGGGGGTGGCGGATCACTACGATCATCGCGTGGCGGATGATCATTTCGAACAGCCCGGTGCATTGTTTCGCCTCATGTCCCCCGAGGAACGCCAGCGCCTGTTCGAAAACACGGCCCGCGCCATGGCAGGGGTCGGGACCGAGGTCAAACAACGCCATGTCGCGAATTGCTTGCGTGCCGATCCATCCTATGGCGCAGGCGTTGCGGCCGCGCTTTCCTTCGGTCCCGCGCCCGAGAGCGCCCTGTCCGACCGGCTGGCGGCCGTCGATCCGTAAGCTGGTCAAAACACCATGCGCCCGAGCCGCGGCCCAACCGCCCATCCGCAGCAGCGTTTCGGACCCGAGGCATGGCGACAGGTCTCGGCGATCCGGCACGAAGGGATCGACTATGCCATCAAGTCGGTTTCGGCATGGGCTTACCTTAGCGCCAAGGTGGTCGAGGCGTCGTGCCTGCGCCCCTCGGTCAATTCCGATGAGGCGGATTGCTCGCGGCTGATCGTCATGCTGTCGCAGCCGGATACTCGCGTGACCATCGGCCCGCATGGCCGTCGCAGGCCGATCCCGACCCATGACACACCGCACCAGATGACCATGGCTGCCCCTGGCGCACGGCAATGGGGATTCTTCGATCAACCCTCGGGGCCGCTGCGTTGGCTGGTGCTGCAATTCGACGTCGCCAATCTGGGTCGCCAGCTTGGCGAGGGCTACGAACCGTCGGATTTCAGACCCCGTTACATGTTTCATGACCCCGCGTTGCTGCATTTCGCCCGCCAATACGAGGCCGCCTGCGGAGATGGCGAACAGCACGAGACGCTGCGCGACGACATGCTTGCACTGGCTTTGCTGCAAAGTCTCGCACGGATCGAGCGTCCGCACGAGGACCACCCGCGCGGACTTTCACCGTCCGAGCGGCGCGTGGTCATCGAATACATGCGCGCCCGCCTGACCGAGAACATCCGCCTGAGCGAGCTTTGCAATCTGGTTCAACTGTCACCTTTTCACTTCTGCCGCGCCTTCAAGGTTTCGCTGGGGGTCTCGCCGCATATCTGGCTGATCCGTGAAAGGGTCCGCGTGGCACAATCCCTGCTGCAAGAAGCGCATGCGTCCCTTGCCGATGTCGCGCTGGCAGTCGGTTTCTACGATCAGGCGCATTTCACCAGATATTTCCGCAATGTCGTCGGTCTGCCTCCGGGCAGATGGTTACGGGCGCGCAGCGCCTGAGACGGCGCAGCAATTGCGTACAATACGCCCGAATCCGCGATGGCTTAGTCTGGCTCAAAGGCTGATGCCAAATCCTTACCAAACGGAGGAGACGCATGAATATCCAGCAGATTTCCGCGACGACCTCGCCCACAGAATACCTCTCTATCAATGGCCGGACACTAGCCTATCGCACGATGGGCAAGGGGCGTCCTATCATCCTGTACCACCGTTTCCGTGGCGTGATGAACCTATGGGATCCGGCTTTTCTGGATGCCTTGGCGGGGCAGGGATTTCAGGTCATCGTCTTCGACTATACCGGTCTTGGCCTTTCGGACGGGACCCCGAGCTATAATCCGATAGATATGGCCGCCGACGCGCGAGATCTGATCGCGGGACTGGGTCTGCGCGATGTTGTCGTTGGCGGGTGGTCGCTGGGTGGCATGGCCGCGCAGGCGGCGCTGACGCTTTACCCCGACCATATCAGCCACCTTGTGCTGCTGGGAACCACGCCTCCGGGAGATCTGGCAAAACTGGCTGAACAGCTTTTCTACGATCTCGCGGGCAAGGAAAGCTATTCGATCGAGGATATCACCGCGCTGTTTCTCGAGCCCAAATCCGCGACAAGCCGCGCGGCGGCGGTCCGGTCTCAGGCCCGCATCGACGACCGGCACGAGGAACTGTCACCTCCGGTTCCCGTCGAGTTCGCCCGCCCCCTGCTGGTGCACGGCCCCCGCAGCCCGGCCTTTCCCGCAGAACCTGTCCTGCAGATGCTGAAATCGACGCAGATCCCGATCCTGCATATCGGCGGCGATCACGACATCATCTTCCCGGTCGAGAATTGGTACGCCCTGAACGAGGTTTTGCCGAGCGTCACCCTTGTCACCTTCCCGCAGGCTGGCCACGGGCCGCAGCACCAACATCCCCAGCTTGCAGCGGATATCATCGCCAGTTTCGTACGCAACCAGTGATCCAAGCGGAGCCATCCCCATGACCCGTATCCTGCTTTACGCTCCGTTGGCGCTGCTCGCCGTGATCGGGCAGGCTAACGCCCATTCGGTGAAATCCGAACCAGCCGAAGCCGTGGATGCCGCCTTCGATATCATCGAGACGCGCATCGCGATCAAGGACGAGACGGCCATTTTCTCGACCCGCGTCCGTGGCGCGGCAGGCGCGGAAAAGCCTGCCGCCACCGGCAAGTTCGAGGGCTCGGATGTCTATGCCTATGTCTGGCCGACCTCGCTCGATAGCGCCGAAATCGGTTTCGAGGCCAAACAAGGCATCGTTGCGCTGGCCGTGACCTTTCATCCCGATTTCGACGATGCGGCGAATGGCGGCGTAAACCGTGACGTCTGGCATCCGCATTGGGTCGTGCTTGCCAAGGATGAGGCTTGCGGGGGTGGCCTAAAGGTCATCGACATCCCCGAGGGCCCCAAACCTAAACTTCCCGCGACTTGGCCGGGCGTACCGTTGCTGATCGACAGTCCCGAATACCCGACGACCTTCAAGGGAGATGCGGTGGATGTGGAAATCCCGTTGCATCTGATCGGCGGCATCTCGGGCGCGTCATATGACGGGGTGACGGCGGGGTTGAAGGTGAACGGCAACCTGCACGCGCCACTGCTCTGCGTCAGCGATGTTTTCAAGGTAGCGTCGGGCGATCTTAGCCTACCGGGCAAGGTCGCGCCCTTGGATTGACCATTACCAGAGAGGAAAGGATCACAAATGAGCCGGATCAATCTTGTTGACCCGTCCAGCACCACGGGCACCACCGCCGAGCAACTGGCCCAGATCAAGGCCGCATTCGGCATGGTCCCGAACATGTTCAAGGCCGCAGCCAATTCCCCTGCCGCGCTGACCAGCTTGTGGGGATCGTTTGCCGCGCTCAGCTCGGGCCGGATCGGCGCGAAACTGGGCGAGCAGATCGCCGTGGCCATCGCCGATCGCAACAACTGCAACTATTGCCTTGCCGCGCATACCGGTTTGGGCCGCAAGGTCGGAGCCAGCAGCACCGAGATGGCCGAGGCACAGGCCGAACGCCCGGCCGATCCACGTACCGCCGCCGCGCTGACCTTCGCGATCAAGCTGGTCGAGAACCGGGCGGATATCGCCTCTGCCGATGTTGATGCCCTGCGGGCAGCGGATTTCGACGACGAGGAGGTGGTCGAGATCGTCGCCCATGTCGCCCTAAACCTGTTCACGAATTACCTCAATGTCGCGCTGGAGGTGCCGGTTGATTTTCCCGGTGTGAAACTGACCCGCGCTGCATGAGGGAAAGGGCGCGGATCGCCATCCTCCCCAGCCCCCCGCGATCCGCGCCCACTTATCATGAACGACGACGCTAGTCGTCTTTCGATCAGGCTGCTGCATTGGTTTGAATTGTTAGATCGCGCCTAAGGGAACGATTAAAGTAAACCCCGCCGGCATGGAGCCGTGGGGCAGGTGGTCGGCCTATTGGTGAAGATCTTAGTCGCGGTTGCCCGTGAACTGCACGCCTTGTTGCCCGTGAACTGCACGCCTTATATATGAGGAGAATGTGCATTTCTGGCACAATGCACCTATAAATCAATCGCTTGATCTAAAAGATTTCCAGGGGCGTAAAACGGTTGTTTCCTCACGAGTGTAAAGTTCCGCAAGAAATGGCTTGCTGCCGCCAACTCTTATGAAAGCGCGGCGACGGACCAGTTCACTTTCGACCGCCTCGCGTCGGAGTTCCCTTCACCTTTGGCTCCAGGGTCCGGCTGCTTGACTTATGGACAGCTCGATAATCAAATCCTCCTGCCCCCGCCGAGCAACAGCTAAGCCGACCCAACGACAATGAATTCACTATGCCGGATTGCTATTCCTCGGTCCTCTTTCTGGATCGGGATGACAGCGGCTCACTGAAGTTTTCAATGCGCTCTTCGGGCTGCATGCCCGCCATCTCGGCGGTGAAGAATCGTGCTGGTGATACTCCGATTGCTTGGGCCAGTGAAAACATTTCGATAACGTCCAGCCTTCTCTGACCGCGCACAATGTAGCCAACTTTGGCCGGATAGCATCCCAGTTTATCGGCAAGGTCGCGTTGGGTCATCACGCCCTAACTCATCGCTGCAAAACACCGGTGTCGCCGCTGTCCGCGAAACTTGATTCACGCTTCCTGCACGACGAGAGGGAAAGTGAATGCGGGGATCGGACGAGGCGAGCGGTTCGATCTTCAGTTATGTTGATCTTGAGCAGCGCATCCCTGCCCGGCATCCGTTGCGCAAGGTCCAACAGGTGGTGAATGGCGCGCTCGTCAGCCTCGATGATGAATTCGACCGGCTTCATGCCATGGGTGGTGGCCCCATGATCGCACCTGAACGTCCGATCCGGGTTGGCCTGCTGCAGATCCTGTTCTCGGTCCGCTCCGAGCGGCAACTGACGGAACAGATGCAGTGTAACCTGTTGTTGCGCTGGTTCGCCGATCTCGGGATCAATGATCCGGTCTCGGGTGAAGGACGCGCGACGCCCCGGAGCGAAGGCCGACAGTCTTCACCAAGAACCGCGACCGGCGGCTGACGACCGAGATGTCGCACAAAGTGATGGCAGCAATCCTCGCGGATCGCGACGTGGGACCGCTTTTGTCGGACAGGCATTTCGCTGACGCGGACCTTCGATTCTGTTCGATGGCACGCTCATCAAGTGAGCCATCTAGGTGCTATCGGTCCGAGCCCGGTGGCGAATGGGCGTCGACGAAAGGCTTCCGACCGAAGCAGGCGACGACCGCGCCCTGCGATGACGGTGGATCCGGTAATCCGCCACCCTCAGCCTATCGACCTTGAAACCTACGAATGATCCCATCCTCAGCCGACCCGGATGACCACGCCGAAGCCTGACACCGGGAAGGCCGGAGAAAATTTTCTGGGGCGAAAAGCGCTCGAATGCGACACACGCATCACTCACGGATCCGGAGGTGCGGCTCTACAAAAAGTCCCCGGTGCCCGTGCAATCCTTTGCTTCATGGGTGGAGGAGGGTCAGAAAACGGGCCGGGGGACCGTTCTCCCGAATGCCTGTGCCACACACACCGCATGCGGCGTGGCACAGACGAAATGCTCGGCGATCGACGGCCGGACTACCCGCCATGCAGGTTATGCGATCTCGCAGCGGCGCCGAAAAAAGATCGACGAGCCCTTCGGATGGGCAAGATGGTGGGGCCCATTACACAAACCATGCTGCGAGGAGTCAAACGGATCGCTGCCCAGTTCACCCTGACGATGGCAGCCTGCAATCTTGTGCGCCTGCCCGGATTGCTCGCTGCATAAGGCGGAGCCCGCCATGTCGGCGGGCCAGCCGCCGGGTGCGGCAGCCCTCACGGGTTATTGACGAGCAATATCCACCTGCCGCGGGTTATTCAGCGACGTGTTAGGAACCGCGCTCTCACCAGTTTTGGGGTCACCGCTTGGAAACCCGCAGTCCGGATTGTGTTCGTCATAGTATCTCTCGCGCGCTATTACTTGACACGCGATATGCGAAAAGCATCTGGTAAACAGCTTAGCAAAGATCGTTGCAGTGGTTTCTAAACCTTTTGTCGGGAACGTATCGACCCGGCGGGATCTGTACGGGTTAACCCGCTAATCCGAATGCCTCTGCTGGCATGCGCATGACAAGTGCCAGATGCGGGCGCTGTGTATTGTAGAACTGGGTTTAGCCCCCGATGGCGCGACGGCGTGTTGGATGCTTTCGAAGCGATAGCGATGCATGCGGTGCTCTCTCAGCGTCCATATCACGCGCTCGACCAAAGCGTTCTGCTGCGGGTAGTGCGAGGTGAAGAACTCCTGCTTCTGACCACGGCAGCGGATCAAGGCCGCGGAATGGCGGTTGCTGTTGAGTGAGCCCGAAGACACCATCGGTCTGGCCCGATGGCGATTGCCATTGTCTGATCGTAACAGGAACTCGCGATTGACACGACTCAGGTTGCCGAAGCGGTTTATCAAGGCGTGCTCCAATGCGCGGGCGGCGGCTATCGCCTTGCCAATGCGAAAGCAGGTGCCAGCGAGGAAGTTCGCGGGTGTGGCAATCGATGGGTTCGCAGGATCGGGGAACAGTCCGGGGGCTGTTGTCCCGAAGAACGGCCAGTTCCTACGCCGGAATACCCCCTGCTCGGTGTTCTCTTTGAGCCCAGCAGGAACGCCATCGTGCGAAAGTCGAAAGAGGGGTTCTCCTTGATCATTGCCTAGGCGGCTCGGCGAAGCGCGGATCGATCTTCGGCGCGGATGCCGGTCGGTTGGTAATAGACCGGCCGCCGGGGCAGGCCGGCCCAGGCGCAGAGTTTCACCAGCGGTACCTTGAAGCTATCCACGAGCAGACCCTCATGGAACATCCGGATCTATTCCTCGCCATGGTCGCTCGAACCAGTGGCGCATCCATGGCTCGATCCCCCGTTTTCGCGGGCAGTTCCAGAATAGCCTCGCCGTGGGCTTCCTGCAGGTCGCGCAGCTGCTTCTTGTATTCCCGACGGACATAGGCGGATTGGTCGGCAGGGTCTGTTACGAGGCTTACACAGCCGCACTGCGGACAAGGTCCCGCGTAAATGCCCTGAGTGATCTCGACCACACGCCCTTCGGGGGGGCACTTGGACCCATGGCGGTCACCGCCTCAGTTGCGCTTGGCCATCCACCTCCTTATGACATATTCCAATAGTTCGCTCATCACCACGTTTCAATACCTGCAGCGGGAGCGGGTTTTCAGCTGGGCGATACATCGCGGCACGAGCCAAGACATAGTCACGTATCGCGATGTAACCACGCAAGGTGGCTCACCAAGATCTTATTGTCGGCAGTAGCTCTCGTGGGTTTGCCTCCTTTACTTTCATTGCTCGATGGTCGCGGTGGAGAAGGCAAGCCCATCCTGCCTACAGCCGCATTTTCCAAACGGTGCGAGGCAAAGGTTGTTGAGCAGTTTATCTTAAAGAGGGGCACTCGCGAAAACCAAAAGACCCCGCCAGTTTGCGCTGACGGGGTCTCTGGAAGCGAAAGTGTTCCGAAAACTTTACTCTCTGTTACCCATGAACTGCAGCAGGAACATGAACAGGTTCAGGAAATCCAGATACAGTTGTAGCGCGCCCATGATCGCGGCCTTGCCAAGGAAATCGCGGTCCGAGTTTGCCAGTTGCAGGTAGGTGTTCTTGATGTTCTGCGTGTCATAAGCCGTCAAACCAGCAAAGATCAGCACACCCAGACCCGAAATGGCGAACTGCATCGCACTCGATTTCAGGAAGATGTTCACGATTGACGCGACGATCAGACCAATGACGCCCATCATCAGGAAGGTGCCGAAACCGGACAGATCCTTTTTGGTCGTGTAGCCCCAGATCGACAGGCCAGCAAAGGCGATTGCCGTCACAAGGAAGGTCTGCACGATCGAGACCGAGGTATAGGTCGCGAAGATCCAGCTGATCGAAATGCCCATCATGGCGGCGAAGGCGTAGAACAGGGTGGTCGCGCCTTGCACCGAAAGACGGTTCAACGCGGCTCCGAAAGCGAAGACCATTGCGAGCGGCGCGAACATCACCACCCATTTGAGCGGCGATAGGTAAAGCGTCTTGCCGAACTCGGTCAGGTACTGGCCATTGCCGAGCGCGTAGGGGGTTTGGACCTCGGACAGGGCCAATCCGGCCATGCCCCAAGCAGCACCTGCAGTGACCAACATGCCCACGGCCATCAGGCCGTAGACCTTGTTCATATAGGCCCGAAGCCCTTCATCCACGGCAGCCGAGCGCGTCGCGGTCCCGGCCGTGCGGATCGTGTTATAGTCTTGCATCAGGTTCTCCCCGGTCGAAATTCGCGGTGCGGCCGATCCGACCCACCATCCGCACAGATATTGGCAGAGTCTCGATATTTTTCAATGTTTCTCGTGCCGGAATCGGTGTCCGAGCACTTTGGATACGTAAAATTGCGCTTTGTTGCGGACCGATTTCGGTAACTTATCGGAACTAGTGCAAAAAAGAGAAAAGCACTGGCGGAAACTCGCCTAATGGGTGCAAACATGCCTTTTAGGACAACCGAACTATTTTCCTGTATTCACACAAGATTTACGATGCCATATTTCCGCTAAGGTGTCGCGGGGGATTGCAAATTCGGGTTCGAGCCACTGATCGAAGGTGACAGTATCTTTTTCGTCAGGTTCTTGGGTTTTACGCTCGATAATTGCGACTCCTTGGTATAGCGCCCCTATAGATTGAGTGAGGTGTTACCATGAAGCATAATGTCGATGTCCATGTCGGAAAGCGCATCCGTCATCGCCGCTGGATGATCGGAATGACCCAGCAGCAGCTGGCTGAGAAGGTGGGCATCAAATTTCAGCAGATCCAGAAGTACGAGACCGGAATGAACCGGGTTTCTGCGTCGCGTCTGTGGGACATTGCCCAAGCCGTCGACGTGCCGGTCAGCTTCTTCTTCGAAGGACTCGAAGAAGGTCAGACCCATCAGGCGGTCGAAGGCGATATTCTGGCCGATAAGGAAGCCTTGCAACTGGTACGTGCTTATTATGCGATGCCAGAAGCGCAGCGCCGCCAGATCTTCGAACTTGCAAGGGTGCTCTCGGACGCGGCCTGAAGCGGTCGGTAACGATGTGACGGGGTTCCGCTTTCGGCGCGCCGCCGCTAATCCTGCAACCGAAGCAGGCTTACGGGGATAGCAATGGGACAGGAACAGCAATCGGTCGATGCAACGGTCAGGCCCACGATCCCGGTCGAGACGATCGATCAAATCGTGGCAACGGCACACCGGTTGGCAGATGCCGCCCGGACCGAAACCTTGCGTCTGTTCCGCAGTCCGGAACTTAGCCCGATCAACAAGGCAACTACCGGTTTCGATCCGGTAACCGAGGCCGATAAGGCCAGCGAGCGTGCAATGCGCACGATTTTAGGGGCAGAACGTCCCGATGACGCAATTCTGGGCGAAGAATATGGCGCAAGCCCCGGCTCAACCGGACTGACATGGGTGCTGGACCCGATTGACGGGACACGTGCCTTCATGTCCGGCGCTCCTAGCTGGGGCGTGCTTATCGGCGTCACCGATCAACATGGGCCGATCTATGGCATCGTCGATCAACCCCATTTGGGCGAGCGGTTCGAAGGCGGCTTCGGTCGTGCGATGCTTATCGGGCGCGAAAGCAATTCGGCGTTGAAGGCTCGGCGAGGGGTCAACCTGTCGCAGGCAACCGTGATGACGACCTATCCCGAAGTTGGCAGTGCCGATGAGCAGGCGGCCTTCCAGCGTGTCGCCACTCAGGCACGATTGGTGCGGTACGGGCTGGATTGCTATGCCTACGCTTTGCTCGCTGCGGGGCATGTCGATCTGGTGATCGAGGCCGGATTGCAGTCCTATGATGTTGTCGCGCCGATCGCTGTCGTTCAGGCAGCGGGCGGGATTGTCACCGATTGGAAAGGTGGACCTGCGCATCAGGGTGGCCGCATTATCGCCGCAGGCTCTGCCGAGCTTCACGCCGAGGCGCTGGAACTTTTGGCCGCCCAGCCGACAGGCGATTGAGGCTTTCGGGCGCAGCGTTTAAGGTGCCTGCAAGCACGAAACGCCCGATAAGAGGAGCCAGCCATGATCGAGCAACGCGAAGCCGAGACTGACTCCTCTGAAGACGATTTCCAAATGAGCCGGCAGGATCTGGATGCCATCAACAGGGCCATCGACGAAGCCGATGGTCCCGGCCTTGATGCGCTTCTCGAGCCGATGCACGCCGCCGATATCGCGGATCTGATCGAACAACTGACCGCCCAGCGGCGGCGGCAGTTCCTGAGCCTTTACTCGGGCGAGATCGACGGCGACATTCTGACCGAGATCGACGAATCCGTTCGCGACGAGGTCATCGAGCAGCTTCCGCGCGACGTTCTTGCGGACGCAGTCCGCGAGATGGACAGTGATGACGTCGTCGATCTGATCGAGGACATGGAGGAACCCGAGCAGCAGGCGATCCTTGCCGCTCTGGACGAATCCGACCGTGTCGCGGTCGAGCAATCGCTGACCTATCCCGAATACTCCGCTGGTCGTCTGATGCAGTCCGAGGTCGTGACGGCACCCGAGCATTGGACCGTGGGCGAAGCCATCGACTTCCTGCGTCAGGAGGACTGGCTGCCCGATCAGTTCTATCACGTCATCCTGGTCGATCCGCGCCGACATCCGGTCGGTTATGTCACCTTGGGTAAACTGCTGGCCTCGCGGCGGCATATCTTGCTGCGCGAGATCACCGAGGACAGCTTCCGCACGATCTCGGCCCGCCAGGATGAGGGGGACGTCGCGCATGCGTTCAACAAGTATCACCTGATCTCGGCCCCGGTCGTCGACGAGCATGACCGGTTGGTCGGCGTCATCACAATTGACGACGCGATGGCGGTTCTGGATGAGGAGCACGAAGAGGACATCCTGCGTCTGGCCGGTGTTGGTGATGACAGTTCGATCTCAGACTCGGTGATCGAGACCGCACGTCAGCGCGTGCCCTGGCTGGCGGCGAATATCGGCACGGCGATGATTTCGGCCTCGGTGATTTCGTTGTTCGAGAGCGCTATCGCCAAGCTGGTCGCTTTGGCGGTGCTGATGCCGATCGTCGCGTCGATGGGCGGAAATGCGGGCACGCAGACCCTGACAGTCGCGGTGCGCGGTCTGGCCACCAAAAGTCTGACCCGCGCCAACACGATGCGGATCGTGCGCCGCGAAATGCTGGTCGGTGTCCTGAACGGGTTGATTTTCGGCCTGATCATGGGGGCCGTTACCTACCTCTGGTTCCACGATCTCAAGCTGAGCCTTGTGATCGGAATGGCCATGATCGTGAACCTGTTCGTTGCAGCGCTCGGGGGCATTCTGGTTCCGCTTGGACTGGTGAAGGCAGGCGCTGATCCCGCGCTGGCCTCGGGGACGTTCGTGACGACGGTGACGGATGTCGTGGGCTTCTTCACCTTCCTCGGCCTTGCCTCGGTGGTGCTGCTGTGAAGTCCGAACTGCGAAATATGGCGCTGGCCGCCAGAAGTGCCGGCGGTGACAATGAGGCACTGACCCGCAACCTGATGCAGGTTCTGGCTCCTCATCGCGGCAAGGTTCTTGCGGGCTATTGGCCGATGCGCGACGAGGCAGACCCGCGGACGGCGATGCGCGAATATTCTGGTGCCGTCTGCTTGCCGGTTGTGACAGGTCCAGCGCGCCCGTTGGTCTTTCGTCTGTTCGACGGTCGGCTAGATCGCGGGGGCTTCGGTACCAGCCATCCTCCCGCTGACGCGCCCGAGATCGAACCCGACGTACTGATCGTGCCACTAGCAGGCTTTGACAGGGCTGGTCATCGTCTGGGCTATGGCGGTGGCTATTACGACCGGACATTGCACCGATTGCGGGCCGGAAAAACGGTGACGGCTATTGGATTCGCCTTTGCCGTGCAAGAAATCCCCGCGATTCCCTTCGAGTCGACCGACGAGCGGCTGGACTTCATTGTGACCGATCGCGAAATTCTGGCGTTTCCGTAAGAAAACCGGCATTCCATCCGCTTCCGGCGGCCCTGTGGGCGGAACTGTGGAAAACTTTCAGGCCCTTTCTCGAAGCTGGCCGGATTGCGGAATTTTTCGCCAACTCCTGAGAATTCACTTCTTTTGACAGGGTGGATTCGAATCTTTTCAGCGAATGGCATGGTGCTTCTGTCAACGTTTTCGATGTCATTTCCCTGAAATATTTCAGTTGAAATGTGTCGGGGGACACGGCAGTTTGTGGTCACCGAAGGGGCTGCCCACCAAATCTGGTAGCAAAGCTGGGCGTCCTGAATTGGAACAAGAACAAATGGATGTCTGGTCTGCTGGCATCGTCAGATTGCTGGCCGGGTCTGCTCCACCTGGTTTGGTCATCAGGGGTGCTGAATGCACCGATAGCGAAGAACTCTTGATCCCTTGAACGGGAGGGCAAGAAGGTCGGGCGGCGAAGACCGCACAGGGGCGCGATAAACCGGACGTCACGATCCGGAGCGACCCAAGGAAGGCGATCTGTTTCAGGATCGTTCCGACATTGAGCAGGGGCATGACATGCCACCCTAAACGTGATCCGCCAGATCGGCATCGCGGGGACAGTAAAGAAACTGGCGGCTCTTGCCTTGTTGGCAGGCCGCCTTTTTCGTCCATCTTTTACGGGAAACACGAATACGGGGAACCAAAGGGCTGCTTTGACGCTTCACAGAAGCGCCTCGAACAAGTCACGATCAGTTCATTCTTTGCGAGCGTGGTTCATTTGCAACGCACCTGAAAATATCATTGAAAGTGAGCATATTGCTAGGGCCACGCCAGGCCGCGCGGTATCGAAGGAGACCAATGCGATGAAGAACCTCTCACCCCGTCATTTCCTAACCGCCTCAAGCATTGCTCTGCTCGTGGCGCTTTCAGCGGCCCATGCCCAGCAGCCTGCCACATCGCAGGCCGACGCCGCCCAAGCCGCAGCGAACGACAATAAGCCGTTGGCCGCAGCCGATAGCACTGCCCGCAAAGAGCAGGTCATGCCCGAGACATTTGCCGACCTCGTCGAGCAGGTCAGTCCGGCGGTCGTGAACATCACCACGACTTCGACCGTAGCCTCTCCGATTGCAGGTGGCCCACAATTGCCCGAGGGCAGCCCTTTCTCGGATCTGTTCCGTGAATTCGGCTTCCCCGGCTTCCCGCAAGGCCCCGATGGCAGCCCGCGCGGTGGTCCGATGCAGGAACAACGCTCGAATGCACTCGGTTCGGGCTTTGTGGTCTCGGCAGACGGTCTGATCGTCACGAACAACCACGTGATCGAGGGCGCGGATGAAATCGAGATCGAATTCTTCTCGGGCAAGACCCTGCCTGCGAAGGTGATCGGCAAAGACGACAAGACCGATATCGCGGTTCTCAAGGTCGAAAGCCCGCAGCCCTTGCCCTTCGTCAAATTCGGCGACAGCGACAAGGCTCGTGTCGGCGATTGGGTTCTGGCCTTGGGCAACCCGCTGGGGCAGGGCTTCTCGGCCTCGACCGGTATCGTCTCGGCCCGGAACCGCGCCCTGTCGGGGACTTATGACGACTTCATCCAGACCGACGCAGCGATCAACCGCGGCAACTCGGGCGGGCCGCTGTTCAGCATGGATGGCGAGGTCATCGGCGTGAACACCGCGATCCTGTCGCCGAATGGCGGTTCGATCGGGATCGGCTTCTCGATGGCGTCGAATGTGGTCAGCAAGGTTGTCGATCAACTGGAGGAATTCGGCGAGACCCGTCGCGGTTGGCTTGGCGTCAAGATCCAGCCCGTGACCGAAGATATCGCCGAATCGCTGGGCTTGGCCGAGGCAAAAGGCGCGATGGTGACCGATGTTCCGACCGGTCCCGCTGCTGACGCGGGCATGAAATCGGGCGACGTGATCACCAACTTTGCCGGTGGTGAGGTGAAAGATCCCCGCGATCTGGTTCGTCGCGTTGCGGACGCTCCGGTGGGCGAAGCGGTCGACGTGACCGTACAACGTGACGGTAAGCCTTTGGACCTGAAAATCACGCTCGGACGCCGCGAACTGGCCGAAGGCGGCGAATCGGCCAAACCGGGTAAACCGGGTGAGGCTTCGCCGTCGAAGTTGATGGGTATGTCGGTCACCGAAGTGACGCCGGAACTCGCCGCCGAGATCGGCATCCCGACCGATTCCAAGGGCCTTGTGGTGCGTGAAGTCGATCCCGAAGGTGCCGCGGCCGACAAAGGGCTGGCTCCCGGCGATCTGATCACCGAAGCGGGGCAGCGTCCTGTGGTGTCGATGGCAGACCTCTCGGCCCGGATCGATGAGGCCAAGGAGGCCGGTCGCAAGTCGATCCTGCTGATGGTGCGCCGTTCGGGTGAACCGCGGTTTGTCGCGCTGCCAATCGGCTGAACTTGATATCAGCGGCCCCTGATCGGGGCCGCTTACCCGAAACGCGAAAAGGGGCGCCCGATGAGCGCCCCTTTTGCTATTCCGTAACTGCCAAAATCAGGGCTTCGGGGCCGCTTGCGGCGCAAGATCCTTGTTTGCTTCGGCCAGCGCGTCGAGACCTTTGGTGAAGCCCGACAGCGACAGCGACAGTTTCACCATCTGCTCTTTCGGCGCCCCGAAGGGCATCAGCGAAACGGTGGCTTTGTTGCCTTTTTTCATCGGGGTCAGTTCGGCGTCGGTCAGCCCCACGCGCGAGATACAGCCGACCTGGGCGCACAGCATGAACGGGTAGCGCGCGACTTTACCGCTGTCGATCTGCAGACCAAGCCCGGCCTGCAGATCGGTTTCCAGCGGCGACACAAAGGTGATCACGGCTTTGACGTCACCGTTCATCGGCAGGATCGAGGTTTCTGCCACTGCCGCGCCGTTCTGGTCTTTCAGCAACTGGTAAAGCTCGCAAGGATCCTTGCCATCCTCGGTCTTCATGCAGCGGAGGGTCCAGTCGCCATGGGTTTCCTTGGCGTAGGCCTGACCGACCTTCGGCTCAACATTGGTCGGTGCCTCGGCGGTGGCTGCCGGTGCTGCTGCTGCCGGAGCGGCGGGGGCTGCGGCAGCGGGCGCTTCGGCTGCGGGGGCAGGGGTGGTGGCCGCCGGCGCAGCAGCAGGCGCTTCGGTTGCCGGAGCAGGTGCCGGCGTCTCTTGCGCCATTGCGACTCCTGCCGAAGTGGCGATGGAGAAGATGGCAGCGATCAGCGCCGCGGACGTCCTGTTGGCCATGGTAATCTTCCTTTGGTCCAAGTTTGTGGGCTTGGTCCTATCACGCGCATTTTTACTTGTCAGTCGGGTTTGCGTGCCGGATCGTCAACTTTGCGTTTCATTTCCGTGTCAGAAACGAGTTGCTCAAATAACGCAGCCAAGGTCAAATATTGAAAAGGGCCCGAGCACTTCTATGCCCGGACCCCCTCGCTTCCCTTCCCTGCCGGACTAGCCGGTCTTCATTGGCGTGAAAACTAGTTGCGGCTATCCAAGCCGTCAACTGTCCTATTCGCCATATTGTCGCATCCGGAAAATGACCTAAGAATCACTCGATGGACTGCCTCTAAGGTGATGAAATCTGCAGAAAAAAGAACCGCGCCCGAAGGCGCGGCAGTCCAACAGGGAGGAAAGCCGGGGAGGGATAAACACCCGACTCTCCGGCATAACTACACTGGCACAAAAAGGTTTCAGTTGTATTCTTCTTTTCTGTTGCGCGACTGAAATTTTCTGTGCCCGAGGAACCGAATGACTGAAATCGTCGATCTGGATGCCGGAACCCTATTCGTCGGAGGCGGCTCGGAAGGCTACGCCACCGCCCAGCAAATCCTGCTGAAATATGCCAATCGTCACGGGTTGATCGCAGGCGCGACCGGTACCGGCAAGACGGTCACGTTGCAGACATTGGCCGAATCCTTTTCGCTGGCTGGCGTGCCGGTCTTCATGGCCGATGTAAAGGGCGATCTGGCCGGAATCGCTAAGGCGGGCAGCGCCGACGCGCCGTTGAACGAAGCGTTCCAGAAACGTGCGGCCCAAATCGGCATCACGCTTGATTACCAGTCCTTCCCGGTAACCTTCTGGGACATCTGGGGTGAACGCGGTCATCCCGTTCGCACCACATTGGCCGAGATGGGACCGCTGCTGCTGTCGCGTCTGATGGGGCTGACCGATGCGCAAGAAGGTGTCCTGAATATTGCCTTCCGCGTGGCCGACGAGGAAGGTTTGGCGCTGCTTGACATGAAAGACCTGCAATCCATGCTGGTCTGGGTCGGTCAGAACGCCAAAGACCTGAGTCTGAAATACGGCAATGTCTCGACAGCGTCGGTGGGCGCGATCCAACGCTCGCTGATGGTACTGGAAAACGAAGGAGGCTCGTTTCTGTTCGGAGAACCCGCGCTCGAGCTTGCCGATATGATGCGGGTAAATGCGTCGGGAAAGGGCACGATCAATATCCTGTCCGCCGAACGCCTGATGAGCTCGCCGCGCCTTTATGCGACGTTCCTTCTGTGGCTGATGTCGGAACTGTTCGAGCAGCTGCCCGAGGTGGGTGATCCGGACAAACCTTGCATCGCGTTTTTCTTCGACGAGGCGCATTTGCTGTTTGACGGTGCGCCTCCGGCATTGGTCGACAAGATCGAGCAAGTGGCGCGGCTTATCCGTTCGAAAGGGGTCAGCCTGTGGTTCATCAGCCAGAACCCCGCTGACCTACCGGAATCCGTGCTGGGACAACTCGGGAACCGCGTGCAACACGCGCTGCGGGCGTTCACCGCCAAGGATCAAAAGGCGCTGAAGCTTGCCGCGCAGAACTATCGCGCCAACCCTGAATTCGACATCGCCGAGGCAATTCAGGCCGTCGGCACCGGCGAGGCAGTGACATCGCTGCTAGAAGCCAAGGGCGTGCCGGGGATCGCGCAGCGTACGCTTATCCGTCCGCCGCTAGCGCAGCTTGGCCCGATTCCCGACGAGGATCGGGTGTCGATGATGAAGGCCTCGGCCATGGCCGCAAAATACGAAAAGACGCTGGACCGTGAATCGGCTTCGGAATTGCTGGCCAAGCGCGCTGAACAAGCCGCAAAAGAGGGTGAGCAGGCCGAGGCGAAAGCCTCGGATGCCGATCTGTGGAATATCGAGCCCGAGCACAAGCGCGGGCGACGCTATGATCCGTCGATCCAGATCCGCGATCAGGCCAAGCCTGCTGCGCGTTCGTCCAATCGGGACACGATCGCATCGGCCTTTGGCAAAAGCCTCGCCCGACAATTGGGAACCAAGACCGGACAGGCGCTGGTCAGGGGTGTGCTGGGATCGCTTTTCCGGGGCAAGTAACAGCGCTAGGCGCGGCCAGAGCGGTTTCCGCAAGGATTGCGATCAGCAGCATGATGTGGCGCTGCAGATCGTAATCCGCCTTCACCTCCAGCCGCGCATCATTCAGTTCCTGCTCTTGCGCGTATAAACGAGGCAGGGCTGCCGCGGGAGCAGGCAGATCCTCGCAGCGCAGGATTCTCTTCAACTCCTTGCTACGATTGAACGAGGCCGCGCCGTGTCGCGCGGCCTGAACCAGCAATCGCGGCCGACGCAGGACTGCGGTTTGTGGCCGCGGCTGGAACTGGATCACATTGGGCATCATCGTCATGTCGGTTTCTCCGGCTCATTGGTGTAACCATCGTTTAACAACCATAACGTGTGTTGCGTATTCATCCCGAGCGCCGCGCGGAGCAGCAAGAATTCTTTAGGGATTGTTAGGAATCATCTAAGGGTCTCGGCCGCCTATGACCGATTGGCGATACGACACCAAACAACCAAAAGGCGAGTGATCGCCGGCTCGCCTCCGGAAAGCGAAGGAATGATGATGACCATTCAAGCGGGTGATTTGATCGTGGGTGCTGCGTTGGCTGGTATACCGTCCGGCGTTCGGGCCGCACTTGGTACACCGCTCAGCATCCAACAGCCGCTGCCCGTCCCTTTTCCGGCCCCGTCCGAGGATGGCGACCTCGGTCTATATCTGCGCCATGTCGAAGGCGGTGAAACGATCCGCTCACTGGCACGGGAACTGGGTTGCCATGCCTCGACCATCCTGCGCCGTATCCGCCGTTTCGAGTCGCGCCGCGACGATCCGCTTGTCGATCAAGGCGTCGATCGGGTCGCGCAGGGCGCGACGTCGGTCGAAGATAGCAAAGCATCGCTCAAGCTTGGCCGTACCGGCATGAACCAGATCGTCCGCATTCTGCGGCGTCTGGCAGAACCGGCGGCGCAACTCGTGGTCGCTGACGGGTTGGAGAAAGCCATTGTTGTGCGCAATGAAATCCGCACCGCCATTCTCGATCGGGAACTGGCCGAGCATATGGCGATCCGGTCATGGGTACAGATGGCGGGTCAGGGCAAGGTCTGCCGCTATGTGATCTCGCCGCAAGGACGCGAAGTTTTGCGCGGGCTGATCGCGTCGCGCGGGGCAGGAATGCTGCCGCAAGAGCCTGACTTCGCCAATGCCTCGCCGGTCGGGGAATTGGCCGGTTGCGCCGAAGAAGCCGCCAGCTTTTCCCATGCCGAGCAGCATCGCCAGTGGGAAGACCGCGTCATCACCGACCCCGAGGATGGCCGCCGCCGCCGCACGCGTGTCAATCTGGCCGAAAGCCCGCTTCTGATGCTGGCCCGCCGTCGCGAACAGAACGGGACGCCCTTTCTTGCCGCCGAACTTGTCGCGGCAGGAGAGCGTCTGCGCGAGGATTTCGAACTTGCCCAGATGGGGCCGCGCATCACCCAGAACTGGGACGGTTTTCTGACCGCCGGCATAGATGTGTCGCGCAGTAGCACCGGTTTCGGCGGCGGTTCTGAAAACGCCCGTAACCGTGTCGCCGCAGCGCTGCGCGAACTGGGGCCTGGCCTGGGCGACATGTGCCTGCGCGTTTGCTGCTTCCTTGAGGGCATCGAAATGACCGAACGTCGCCTTGGCTGGTCGGCCCGTTCCGGCAAGATCGTGCTGCGATTGGCGCTAATGCGGCTCGAGATGCATTACCGCCAGACCTATGGCTCGGGCGCACCGCTGATCGGTTAATTGCACACGCGGCGCTTGTCCCTGCGGGGTGCAATGCACAACTAAGGCCCCGGAAACATTTGCCGGAAGGACTATGGAAAGCATTCTCGCCCTTTTACAGGACCCCGCCGCGTGGGTTGCACTTGCAACACTGGTGGTGATGGAAGTCGTGCTTGGCATCGACAACCTGATCTTCATCTCGATCCTGACCAACAAGCTGCCTGAGCAGCACCGCGAGCGTGCCCGCCGCATCGGAATCGGTCTGGCCCTGATCATGCGTCTGGGTCTGCTTGCGACCGTCGCCTGGATCGTACGTCTGACGGAACCGGTCGTGACCATTCTTGGCAATGAGTTGTCGTGGAAGGACATCATCCTGATTGCAGGTGGTCTGTTCCTTGTCTGGAAGGCCACCAAGGAAATCCACCACCACGTTGATCCCAATGATCGCGAGGATACTCTGGTAGGTGCCGCCGTCGCGACTTTCGGCGGCGTGATCGTCCAGATCCTCATTCTGGATCTGGTGTTTTCGATCGACAGCATCATCACCGCCGTCGGCATGACCCCTCATGTCGAAATCATGGTGGTGGCCGTTGTCGCGGCTGTGACGGTCATGCTCCTGGCGGCGAATCCGCTGGCAAACTTCATCGAAAAGAACCCGACCATCGTCATGCTGGCACTGGCGTTCCTGTTGCTGATCGGCACGACACTGATCGCCGAAGGCTTCGGCGCGCATGTTCCCAAGGGCTACATCTATGCCGCGATGGCCTTCTCGGCCGGTGTAGAGGCGCTGAACATGTGGGCCCGAAACAGCCGGATGAGGCGCGAAGACAAATAAGCCAGAAACCGATCGCGGCGCGGGGGAATTTCCCTCGCGTTTTGCATTCCGGACACGGCGTTGCGTTCGCGACTGCAAAGGTCTATTTCTTCGCCAACCGCGACCGAAAGGACAGGACCTTGCGCGATCTCCGGATACCCGACCAGCGACACCCCGAGAAGGCTCATCGGCCCGATCAGGACCAGCCAAAAAAGCCTTCGTGGATCCGTGTGAAGGCTCCGACATCGGAAGGATACAAGCAGACCCGCGACATCATGCGGGACAACCGGCTCTCGACGGTCTGCGAAGAAGCGGGCTGCCCGAATGTCGGCGAATGCTGGTCGCAGGGCCACGCCACCATGATGATCATGGGCGAGATCTGTACGCGCGGTTGCACCTTCTGCAACGTCGCCACCGGCAAGCCGCAGGCCCTGGACGTGTTCGAGCCGGGTCGCGTTGCCCATGCCGTGCAGAAGCTTGGCTTGAAGCATGTCGTCATCACCTCGGTTGACCGTGATGATCTGTCGGATGGCGGTGCGGATCACTTCGCCCAGACCATTCGCGCGATTCGGCATCGCTCGCCCAGTTCGACCATCGAGGTTCTGGTTCCCGATTTCCTCAAATCCGATGCCGGAGCGATGGAGATCGTTGTCGAAGCCCGTCCTGATGTTTTCAACCACAACCTCGAAACGGTTCCGGGCCTTTATCCGCAGGTCCGTCCGGGCGCGCGTTATTTCCATTCGCTGCGCCTGTTGCAAAAGGTCAAGGAGCTCGACCCCACGATGTTCACCAAGTCCGGCATCATGGTCGGACTGGGAGAGGACCGTCAGGGCGTTCTGCAGGTCATGGACGACATGCGCGCCGCCGATATCGACTTCATCACCATCGGCCAGTACCTGCAGCCGACCCCGAAGCACCACCGCGTTGACCGATTTGTCACCCCCGAGGAATTCGCGGGCTACGAAAAATCGGCCTATGGCAAAGGCTTCCTGATGGTTTCGGCGACTCCTTTGACGCGCTCGTCCTATCATGCGGGGGACGATTTCGCACAATTGCGCGCGGCACGGCTCAAGAAGCTGGGGCGGGCGTAAACTGCCTCTTGCAAAAGCTTTCGCAGCACCTTAGTCGGGTGGCAGAAGGCCCGAGTGGCGGAATGGTAGACGCAGCGGATTCAAAATCCGCCGCCGCAAGGTATGTCGGTTCGAGTCCGACCTCGGGTACCAACCTTCGGATTTGACGCTGAAGCGATACCGGCGCGACCCATCGGGTCGCGTTTGTCGTTCTGGCCAAGCCTTATCCGTCCGTCACCCGCATCTTGCGAAGATCGTGGCATTTTGGTATCCGCGCGATCCCGATCTCAATGGTATTCAAGTTGTCTCGCGACCGCTGACCAATCGGCTCGTTTTCGCGCCATCGCCGCTCGGGACATAATCGAGGCCCCAATGACACTGCCGAATAGCAACAAGATCGAACGTGAAGTGACCGCGAAAACCACCACCGACGCCGCCAAGCTTTCGGTTGCCCCGATGATGGATTGGACCGACCGTAACTGTCGGTTGGTGCATCGCACGCTGTCGCGGCGGGCCTTGCTATATACCGAGATGGTGACGGCGCAGGCGGTGATCCATGGCGATCGTGGCCGCTTGCTGGATTACGACGCGGTCGAGCATCCCTTGGCCCTGCAACTTGGCGGTTCCGATCCTGCGATGCTCGCCGAGGCGACACGGATCGCCTCGGATTGGGGTTATGACGAAATCAACCTGAATGTCGGTTGCCCGAGTGATCGCGTGCAGTCGGGCTGTTTCGGCGCGGTCCTGATGACCATGCCGCAACTGGTGGCAGATTGCGTGCAGGCGATGATGCGGGTCAGTCCGGTCGAGGTTACCGTGAAATGCCGCATTGGCGTGGACGACCAGATCCCCGAGGACGTCCTTCCGGCATTCCTGTCGTTGATGCGTGATAGCGGTGTGCGGCGGATCGCCGTGCATGCACGCAAGGCATGGCTACAGGGTCTGTCGCCGCGCGAAAACCGCGAGATTCCTCCGTTGGACTATCCTCTGGTTCATCGCATGAAAGCCGAATTCCCCGATCTGCACCTGTCGATCAACGGAGGCATTGCGTCAATCGATGAGGTGCAGGGGCACCTGCAGGTCATGGACGGCGCCATGGTTGGTCGCGCGGCCTATCATCAACCTTGGGATATTCTGGGTGCGGCCGACCGGCTATGGGGCGAAGAGCCGAATTTCTCCAATCCGATCGACGCTGCTCGTGTCATGCGGGCCATGATTGATGAGCATGTGACAAATGCTGGCAGGTTGCACCAGTTCAGTCGCCATATGCTGGGCATGTTCCACGGTCGGGCCGGTGCGCGCGGTTGGCGCCGATTGCTGTCCGAGGGTGCATCCAAGGCCACAACCCGCGTTGAAGCCTTGGCAGTTTACGACGCCGCCCTTGCGGAAGTGGCTGAAATTACAGCCATTTAGGCCCTCTCTGCGGCTTTGGCCTTATCCCAAAGCGCGTCCATCTCGGCCAGATTGCTGTCCTCCGGACGACGGCCTTCAGCTGCAAGCTGAGCCTCGATCGAACGGAAGCGGCGAGTGAACTTGGCATTGGCGGATCTAAGCGCCTCTTCGGGGTCGATGTCGAGATGGCGAGCCAGATTCGCCATGACGAACAACAGGTCGCCGAACTCTTCGGTTTGGTGCGCGTGGTCCGTGGTTTCTCGCGCCTCGACCAGTTCGGCAGCTTCCTCCTGGATCTTGGCCAGAACGTCCTGAGGCCCAGGCCAGTCAAAGCCCACGCGAGCGGCGCGGTTCTGCAATTTCAACGCACGGCTTAGTGCGGGCAGCCCCAGCGCGACGCCATCCAGCACGCCCTTCTCGGCTTTTGCCGCGCGTTCCTGCGCTTTGATCGCTTCCCAGTCCTTGACCTGCTGTTCGGCCGACTTGTCGCGGGATTCGTCGCCGAAAACATGGGGATGGCGCGAGATCAGCTTGTCCGACACCGCCTTCACCACGTCGTCGAAGCCGAACATTCCGGCCTCGTCGGCCATCTGGGCATGGAACACAACCTGCAGCAGCAGATCGCCCAACTCACCGGGCAACTCGTCCCACGCTTCGCGCGCGATAGCATCGGCGACTTCATGGGCCTCTTCGATGGTGTAGGGCGCGATGGTGCCAAAGTTCTGTTCGATGTCCCACGGGCAGCCGGATTTCGGGTCGCGCAGCGCCGCCATGATCGCCAGAAGCCGGGGAATACCGGTTTCGTCCGCCATGGCAGATCTGTCCGCCAACGCCGGATGCAATGCGTCATGTGCCATGATCTACCTTTCCCGATCAGAGGAATTCATTCTGTGCCCTTGAACTGCCACAGGTGCCGGTCCAAGTCCACGCTGCCACCCTGCCTGCTGGCGGAGTCGTTATTCCACGCTTTCTTGCCATCCATCGGACAGGCAGATACGGTGCGCGCCAACTCCGCCGGGGGACCGCCCGGATAATGCCTGAGAAAGGGATCAACCCATGTTCGTGACCCCCGCCTATGCCCAAGCCGCCGCCCCCTCGGGCGCAGCCAGCATTGCTTCCTTCCTGCCGCTTATCCTGATCTTCGTCATCATGTATTTCCTGATGATCCGCCCGCAGCAGAAGCGCATGAAAGAACACCGCGCCATGGTCGAAGCGGTCAAGAAAGGCGACGAGGTCGTGACCCAGGGCGGCATGATCGGCAAGGTGACCTCGGTCCGCGACAACGAGTTGGAAGTCGAAATCGCACCGGGCGTCAAAACCCGCGTCGTCCGCTCGACCATCACCGGCGTCGTGAACAAAACCGCACCCGCCGCTGCCAATAGCTGAGACAACCGCTCGCCATGCTTCAAATCCCCGCCTGGAAACGTGTGCTGATCCTGGGGCTGATCGCCTTGGGTCTGCTGTTTGCGATGCC
The DNA here is from genome assembly GCF_009711225.1 of Paracoccus aestuariivivens. Lineage (GTDB taxonomy): Bacteria > Pseudomonadota > Alphaproteobacteria > Rhodobacterales > Rhodobacteraceae > Paracoccus > Paracoccus aestuariivivens. The sequence goes on from NZ_WMIE01000013.1 coordinate 36,678, forward strand.
GAACCTGTTTTACGGCAAGGTCGAATCGCATAACGACGCCATCGCCAATATGGAACGTTCCGGGGTCGAGACGCCCGAGGATCTTGCCGCCCGTGCGGCATGGCCCGACTGGCTTCCGTCCGGATTGGTCAATCTTGGTCTCGACCTGCGCGGGGGGGCTCACTTGCTGGGCGAAGTCCATGTCGCCGACGTCTACAAAGCGCGGATGGACAGCCTTTGGCCGGAACTTCGTGACGCGCTGGTTGCTCAGCGCGACACCATCGGTGCGGTGCGCCGTGTCACGGCACCGGATGGCCAGCTGATCGTCGAAATCTCGAATGCCGAGCAGATCGCGAAAGCGGTCGAGATCGCGCGTGGTCTGGCTGTGCCGGTCACCTCGATCAGCGGCGCGGGTCAAAGCGATCTGGACATCAAGGGCAGCGGAAACCGTCTGACGGTACAACTGTCCGACGCCGAGAAAGCCGCGACGGACGACCGCACTGTCCAGCAATCGCTGGAAATCATTCGCCGTCGTATCGACGAGGTCGGCACGCGCGAGCCGACCATCATGCGTCAGGGTGCCGACCGCATCCTGATTCAGGTGCCCGGCATCGGTTCCGCCGAAGAGTTGAAGCAGTTGATCGGCACGACCGCGAAACTGACCTTCAACCCCGTCGTCAGCCGTGGCACCGACGCGAATGCGCGCGTCGCGGCAGGGCAGGTCGTGCTGCCCTCGATGGACGAGCAGGGCGTCTATTACACGCTCGAACAAAGCCCCGTCGTCACCGGCGAGGATCTGACCGATGCGCGCCCGAGCTTCGACCAGAACGGCCAACCGTCGGTCGATTTCCGCTTTGGTCCCACGGGCGCCAAGCGTTTCGGCTCGTATACCTCGTCGAATATCGGCCAGCCGTTTGCCATCGTTCTGGACAATCAGGTGATTTCTGCGCCGGTCATCCGGCAGGCCATCACCACGGGTTCGGGCCAGATTTCTGGTTCGATGGATGTCGAAAGCTCGACCCGTCTCGCGGTCCTGCTGCGTGCTGGTGCGCTTCCGGCCGAGATGACCTTCCTTGAAGAACGGACCATCGGTCCCGAACTCGGGCAGGACTCGATTGACGCAGGGCGTCTGTCCTCGATCATCGCGACGGTTGCGGTCGTGGCCTACATGATCGCCAGCTACGGCCTGTTCGGCGTATTCGCCTCGGTCGCGGTGATCGTCAACGTTATCCTGATTCTGTCCATCATGTCGATGATGGGCGCGACTTTGACGCTGCCCGGTATCGCGGGGATCGTGCTGACCGTTGGTACGGCGGTTGACGCGAACGTCATCATCTACGAACGCATCCGCGAGGAATTGCGGCGTGGCAAACGCGTGGTCAAAGCCATCGATGACGGCTTCAGCGAAGCCATGAGCGCGATCATCGACGCGAACGTGACGACCTTCATTGCCGCGATGGTGATGTTCTTCCTTGGCTCGGGTCCGGTCAAAGGTTTTGCCGTGACGCTAACCATCGGGTTGGTCACCTCGGTCTTTACCGCGATCTTCCTGACCCGCTTGCTGATCGTGCTGTGGCTCGATTGGCGCAAACCGAAGCAACTGGTTCTGTAAGGGGGCGAGGATATGGCATTCCGTCTGAAACTGGTCCCCGATGAGACCAATGTTAACTTTTTCCGCTGGCAGTGGCTGACCTTCGGTATCTCGGCCGTCGCAATGGTCGGCTCGATCTTCGCCGTGCTGTTCATGGGTCTGAATTTCGGTATCGACTTCAAGGGCGGCACCACGATCCGGACCGAAAGCCCTGCGGCTTTCGAGGTCGGCGATTACCGTCGCGTGCTGGATGATCTGCAGATCGGCGATGTCTCGATCACCGAAGTGTTCGACCCGAGCTTCGGCGAATCAAAGCATGTGGCGATGATCCGCATCGGCACCACGGACGAGACAGGTTCGGTTACCCCAGAAGAACTGAACAAGGTCGAGGCCGCGCTGAAAACCGTGGACCCGCAAGTCAGCTTCGCCGCAGTCGAGTCGGTCGGCCCCAAAGTCTCGGGAGAGTTGATCAAAACCGCAATCTATGCGGTTGGTGCGGCGACGATTGCGATCATGTTCTATATCTGGCTGCGCTTCGAATGGCAGTTCGCCATCGGTGCGGTGGTCTCGATCATGCATGACGTGTTGCTGACGGTCGGGATTTTTGCTGTGTTCCAGCTTAAGTTCGACCTGACCACCATCGCGGCGCTGCTGACGACCTTGGGCTATTCGGTCAACGATACGGTCGTGGTTTTCGACCGGCTGCGCGAGAACCTGATCAAGTTCAAGGCCATGCCACTGATCGACGTGATGAACCTGACGGTGAACGAAACGCTGTCGCGCACGGTGATGACCGCTGTCACCACGGCGCTGGCGCTGACCGCGATGTATGTCTTTGGCGGCGACGTCATTCGTGGCTTCGTTTTCGCGATGCTCTGGGGCGTGTTCGTCGGGGCGTATTCGACGGTCTATGTCGCCAAGAACATCGTGTTGTGGCTGGGCGTGAAACGTGACTGGTCGAAGCCCGATCCGAAAGAGGCCAAGGACGACATTCCGGCCGCCTTCCGGGACGCGCCCTGATGTCGGCGATGACACCTACCGAGTTCCTTGGGGCCGTTCCGATTGACGGCTATGGCCCCGGGTTCTTCCGCGTCGGGGGCAAGGTCCATCACGGCTCGATCATCGTCACTCAGGACGGTGTGCTGCCTTGGGGCGGGCTGGATGATGTCCAACCGCTTCTGGACCTCGCCGGTTCGGTCGATGTCCTGTTCATCGGGATGGGGGCGGATGTCGCGTTTCCTCCGCGCCCCTTGACCTCGGCCCTTGAGGCTGCCGGTGTCATGCCCGAGCCGATGGGTTCGCCCTCGGCCGCACGCAGCTACAATGTCACCCTGTCCGAGGGCAGGCGCGTCGCCTGCGCTTTGCTGCCGCTATGACGTTGATCTCGGTCCGTGATCTGGCCGTCGCCCGCGGCGGCCTGCGCGTGATCGAGAGTTTGGATTTTTCCTTGTCGGGCGGGCAGGCCTTGGTTTTGCGCGGCCCGAACGGTTCGGGCAAGACCACGCTTCTGCGCACGCTGGCGGGACTTCAACCCGCCGTCGCGGGCCAGATCGACTGCCCCCCCGATTCAATCGCTTATGCTGGCCATGCGGACGGGCTGAAACCCGCATTGACCGTGTCCGAAAACCTGAGTTTCTGGGCGTCCGTCTTTGGTGGCCCCGCTATCGGGCCCGCTCTTGTGGCGATGAACCTGACGGAGTTGACGGCGCGCCCCGCGCATACCCTATCGGCGGGCCAGAAGCGGCGTTTGGGACTGGCACGGTTGATGGTGACAGGACGTCCGCTTTGGCTACTGGACGAACCGACCGTCTCGCTGGACAGCAATTCGGTCGCGCTGTTTGCAGCCATGCTGCGCGCCCATTTGGCGGCTGGCGGCGCTGCACTTGTTGCGACCCATATTGATCTGGGCCTGCCTGAAGCGGGGTTGCTGGATCTGACGCCATATCGCGCGAACTTGACGCGGCGCGATGACCGCCCTGCCGGTTTCAACGAGGCCTTTGCATGAAGGCGCTGCTGTGGCGTGATCTTCAACTCGCGATTCGGGCCGGAGGCGGCTTTGGCCTGTCACTGGCCTTCTTCCTGATCGTCTGCACTCTTGTCCCCTTTGGCGTCGGAGCCGATGGCGGGCAGTTATCCCGAATTGCTGCGGGCATTCTGTGGGTCGGCGCGCTGTTGTCCTGCCTGCTGTCGCTCGACCGCATTTTTGCGCTGGACCACGAGGATGGCAGCCTTGACCTTTTGGCGACCGCTCCGCTGCCGCTAGAGGGCATGGTCGCGATCAAAGCCTTGGCGCATTGGCTGACGACCGGTCTGCCGCTGGTGATCTGCTCGCCCGTTCTGGGGATCTTGCTGCACCTTCCGGGCGCTGCCTATCCGTGGCTGGTCTTGTCTCTGACAGTCGGGACGCCGGCATTGTCGATGCTGGGGGCGTTTGGCGCTGCTCTTACGGTCGGTCTGCGTCGGGGCGGCCTGCTGCTTTCTCTGCTGGTTCTGCCGCTGTATGTGCCGACCTTGATCTTCGGCGCCGAGACCGTACGTCGTGGTCTGATGGGGACCGAGGTCACAACACCGCTGGTATTTCTGGCCGGAATCACCTTTGCCACCTTGGCATTGGTTCCCTTTGCTGCCGCAGCGGCTTTGCGGGTCAATCTGCGATGAATCACGTACCGACAGTTGAGCGGGCCAGCGCGAAGGGGTAGGGAGGAACACATGTCGATCTGGGAATATGCCAACCCCGTCAAGTTCTTGCGTGCCTCGGGCATTGTCTTGCCATGGATCGTGGCGGGAGCGGCGCTGTGTACGGTCGTCGGGTTGGTCTGGGGATTTCTGACGCCTGACGATTACCGGCAGGGCGCAACGGTCAAGATCGTATTCCTGCATGTTCCGGCCGCACTTATGGCGATCAATGCCTGGATGATGATGCTTGTCGCGTCCTTGGTCTGGCTGATCCGCCGTCACCATGTCAGCGCGCTGGCCGCGAAAGCCGCCGCGCCGGTCGGAGCCGTGATGACGCTGATCGCGCTGATCACCGGTGCCATCTGGGGGCAACCGATGTGGGGGACGTGGTGGGAATGGGACCCGCGTCTGACCTCGTTTCTTGTGCTGTTCCTGTTCTATCTGGGCTATATCGCCTTGTGGGAGGCGATCGAGGATCCCGACAGTGCCGCCGATCTGACCGGCCTTCTGTGCCTTGTCGGTTCGGTATTCGCCTTCCTGTCGCGCTACGCGGTCAATTTCTGGAATCAGGGCCTGCATCAGGGGGCCTCGCTTTCGGTTGCGCCGGGCGAGCGGATGTCCTCGGTCTATCGCTATCCGCTTTACGTTTCGATGCTGGGCTTTTTCCTGCTGTTTCTGGCTTTGGTGCTGATCCGCACCCGTACCGAGATCCGCCGTCGTCGATTGGCCGCATTGCTGGCACGGGAGCACCGCGCATGATCGAGCTTGGTAAATACGCCACCACGGTTCTGTCCGCCTATGGCATCAGCCTTGTGTTGCTGGTGGCCATCGTTCTGCAAACGGTGCGCGCCAACGCCCGCGCCCGCCGTGCGCTTGAGGAGTATGACAACCGTGGCTAGGATCAATCCATTGATCGCGTTGCCTCCGCTGGTATTTGGCGGCTTGGCGGTGATGTTCCTCTGGGGAATGCAGCGCGAGAATCCTGGCGAATTGCCCTCGGCTCTGGTCGGTCGCGAGGCTCCGCCAATCGGACAGCAGACTTTGTCGGGGAAAGTGCAACTGACCGACGAGATGCTGCGACAACCCGGCGTCAAGATCGTGAACTTCTGGGCCAGTTGGTGTCCGCCTTGCCGCGCCGAGCATCCGACCCTGACCGAGCTTGCGAAAGAGCTTCCGGTCTACGGGATCGACCTGAAGGACCCCGAGGGGGCGGCTTCCTCCTTTTTGTCTGAACATGGCGACCCCTTCCGCGCGCTGGCGACCGATCCGCGCGGCCGCACGGCCATTGATTGGGGCGTGACCGCGCCGCCCGAAACCTTCATCATCGATGGTGACGGCCAGATCCTCTACCGGCATGTCGGGCCACTGATCCGCGAAGACTTCACCAATCGCTTCCTGCCGCAACTGGAACAGGCGCGGGCCGCGGAATAGCGCTTACCGCTTTGCGGATTTGTGCCGTCCCACGGGTATTTGGGAAACGCAGACCTGCCGATCATCGCGCGTTGGGCCGAGACGTCTTCCCAAGCCCAACTGCTGCGGCTAAGACGACCGGGCATGCAAGAGGCCCGAGATGTCGCAGAACCAATCGAACATCGTCCCTCAACCTGGCATCATGGAAATCTCCCTTTATCAAGGGGGTGCCGCCAAGGTTGCCGGGATCGAGAACGTCACCAAGCTGTCGTCGAACGAGAACCCCTTTGGTCCTTCGGACAAGGCGCGCGAAGCTGTTATCCGCGCCGCCCATTCCCTGCATAGATATCCCAATACCGATCACGCCAGCCTGCGCGCGGCCATCGGCGAGGTGCACGGGCTAGACCCCGACCGGATCATTTGCGGCGTTGGCTCGGACGAGATCATCCACTTCCTGTGTCAGGCCTATGCCGGTCCGGGAACCGAGGTCCTGTTCACAGAACACGGCTTCCTGATGTACCGCATCAGTGCCCACGCAGCAGGGGCGACGCCGGTACAGGTGGCGGAACGTGACCGCGTGACCGATGTCGACGCGCTGATCGCGGGTGCGACCGAGCGGACCCGACTGATCTTTGTGGCCAACCCGAATAACCCCACCGGAACGATGGTGGGGCTACCCGAGCTTGAGCGGCTCGCACGGGCCGTCCCGCAGGCCATCATCGTCGTCGACGCGGCCTACGCCGAATATGTCGAGGATTATGACGGTGGCGCGGAACTCGCGACCCGCCTTCCGAATGTCGTAATGACGCGCACGTTTTCGAAGATTTACGGGCTCGGCGGTCTTCGGATCGGTTGGGGTTACGGTCCGCGCGAGATCATCGACGTCCTCAACCGCATTCGTGGCCCGTTCAACCTGTCCTCGGTCGCAATGGACGCGGCCGAAGCCGCCGTGCGCGACCGTGACCATGTCGCGCGCTGCCAAAGCGAGAACGCGCGGATGCGCGCATGGCTGGCCGAGGCGCTGGCCGAAAAAGGCGTACCCACCGATACATCCTGCGCGAACTTCATTCTTGCCCGCTTTGCCGATGCCGAAACGGCTGGTGCTTGCGACGAGGCATTGAAGGCACAGGGGTTGATCGTCCGGCAGGTCGCCGGTTACGGCCTGCCGAATTGCCTGCGGATCACTGTCGGAGACGAGGCCTCGTGCCGCCGCGTGGCGCATGTCATCGGCCAGTTTATGGCCGAGCGGGCGGGAATCGGGGCATGAGCTTTATCTATGACCGCGTTGCGCTGATCGGTTTGGGACTGATCGCCGGCTCGATGGCTCTGGCGATGCGCGAGAAAGGCCTTGCGCGCGAGATTGTCGGCCACGCGCGCAGCTCTGAGACCCGTGAAACCGCGCTGGAAATAGGTCTGGTCGATCGCGTCTTCGATACGGCTGCCGAAGCGGTCAAGGGCGCTGATCTTGTCGTGCTGGCCGTACCCGTAGGAGCCATGGCTGCTGTCGCCGAGGAAATAGCGCCCTATCTGCAAGCTGGCGCGACCATTACCGATGTCGGTTCGGTCAAGCAGGCCGTGGTCAATGCGGTCTCGCCGTATTTGCCCGAAGGCGTTCATTTCGTGCCGGGCCATCCCTTGGCCGGAACCGAGCATTCCGGTCCACGCTCGGGCTTCGCCAGCCTGTTCTGCAACCGGTGGTGGCTGTTCACCCCCGCCGAGGATGTCGACGAGACCGCAATCACCCGCCTTGAAACTCTGGTGCAGGCAATGGGTGCGAATACCGAGCGGATGGATGCGGCGCATCACGATCTTGTTCTGGCGGTCACCAGCCATACGCCGCACCTGATCGCCTATACAATGGTCGGGGTCGCCGATCACCTAAAACGTGTCACCGAAAGCGAAGTCGTTCAATATTCAGCCGCAGGTTTTCGGGACTTTACGCGGATTGCCGCCTCGGACCCGACCATGTGGCGCGATGTGTTCTTGCAAAACAAGGACGCGGTGCTGGATATCCTTGGTCGCTTCACCGAGGAATTGTTCGTGCTGCAACGCGCCATCCGCATGGGGGATGGACAGCATCTGTTCGATTATTTCACCCGCACGCGGGCGATCCGGCGCGGCATTATCGAGGCCGGTCAGGACACGGCCGCACCCGATTTCGGGCGCAGCCAGAAGCCCGGAGAAAACGCCAAAAGCTAAGGCCGCAACAATGGGGCTTGGCCGATCGGAATCGGACCAAGCCGCATCCGGCCCTCGGCAAAGGTGATCGGCAGGCGCAGTTCGCCTGCCTGCGGTTCGGGAAAACTGATGTTGGGGGCGGGCTCCATGGACAGGGACGATACCGTCCTGATCATCGTGCGCCCGATCATCACGACGCTTTGCGGGATCATTCCCGCATCCGCCGCAGTCTGAAGCAGCGCCTGAGCATCGCTGGTGTAAAGTGCCAGCGCACCCTTTGCGCGGCCTGTTTCATCTGCTTCTAGTCGGCCGATCAGGCGCGCTCCGACGGTGCCGATTTTCAGATCGGCCGAGTCGATCTGCAAGCCGGTCGGCAACGGTGTCGGCGGGGTTTGAAGCGCCTTCGACGTCGGGAGCGCATCCAGCCAAATCTTGCCGCTGCCCTGAAATGCCACCGGATCGCTGATCGAGAACCGCTCGGCCAAACCGGCGATCTGGGGCAAGGCTGCAGGGTTCAATCCTGCCAGATCGAACGTCAGGTCATATACGGCCTGCGAACCCTGCGGCATGTCCTGCGCCAATTCGCCCAGCTTTGTGTCAACCTCTAGCGACGCGGCCAATGGTTGACCGTCAAGAGTCAGCGGACCAGTCCGGATAACCGCCCGCCCCGGAGCGAGACCGGAAAAGGCCATAAAATGTACGCTCGCCTTGGGGTCTGCCATGCCCAGTTCATGCGGACCGGTCCCCAGATCAAGCGTTGCCGTTGCAGGCAGAGTCAACGTTGCAGTGGTGGGTGACAACGGCCCGACCGAGAAATAGGCCTCCGGCAAGGAAAGGCTGCCATTCGGTGTCACAATCCGAGGCTCGGTCAGGTGGACCCCTATCCGGCTTGGATCACTTAGCTTGGTGATGGAACCGACCGTGAAACCGGTCCCTGCTTCGGCCAATCTGCCGATCTCTCGGGCCATGAATGATTGGATGCCGAACCAGATTCCGCCGAAAAACACGGCGAGAATGGCCAGCAAGATGATGAATCCGCGCAATTTCCCCTCATGCAGCTTCGGGTGGCTTGGAACATGCCACATCCTGACCTAAGTCTTAGCTGAACGAAAGGACGCATCGAAAGGTCGACGACAAGGTGGCAAAACAAAGCGAACATTGGGTCTTTGCCTATGGCTCGCTGATGTGGGATCCGGGTTTCCCTGTGGCCGAGGCTGTCGGCGCGCGGCTGGACGGGTTCAGCCGACGGTTCTGTCTGCGCTCGGTTGTCTATCGCGGGACGGTCGATGCACCGGGATTGGTGCTTGGACTTGATGCGGATGGCGGGGCGGATTGTGTCGGTCTGGCGCTGCGCGTGGCAGATGCCGATTGGCCTGACGCGATCCAGGGGCTTCGCCTACGGGAACTGACCACCAACGCCTATGAGGAACGGATCCTGCCGCTGACGCTGACCGATGGGCGCCACGTCAGCGCGGTCGGCTATGTCATCCGCCGCGACCATGACCAATATGCCGGAGAGCTTGATCTGGACGAGCAGGCCCGGATCATTGCGGGCGCCCGGGGCGGGCGTGGACCGAATTACGAGTATCTTTTCAACACCGCCTCGCATCTGGCCGAAATGGGCGTCACCGATCTGGACATGGATGCGCTGGCCCGCCTTGTTCGCGGGCTGATCTCGCACGATACGGGGCATGGCGGGAAGCCGGATTAAGTCTTTCCGTGCAAATGCTTCCGTTCCGCTTGCATCGGAGCGCTTCGGCTCTACACTCGGTCCCGATTGCATCAAGAGGGGGCGGAGTTGTCCCAGGCCGACACCGACGACACCGGCGCGGAGTACCCGCTGGAAGACGATAACAGCTACAACCGCAAAGGGCGGGCGTCGCGATTAACCGCGACCCGCAATGCACGGCGGGCTGGTCAGCCTGCGGCTGAACCGCATTTCTCGCAGCCCGTGCGTCAGGTCGTGTTCATGCTGATCGTGCTGGCGCTGGTCGGCGTCGGTGCGTGGTTCGCCTATGGCCGCATCCTGCCGATCTTTGCGGCGAACCCCTTGCTGAACGGCGCAATTCTAGTGGTCTTCGCATTGGGAGTGCTGACCTGCTTCTGGCAGGTGGCACAGTTGATCAACTCGGTCAGCTGGATCGAGCGGTTTGCTGCAGGTAAACTGGGATATGGAACAAACGAGCAGGCGCCGGGAAGCACCGCGCCGCGACTGCTTGCACCTTTGGCGCAATTGTTGGGCTCGCGGGGGCCGGTCGGCGCGACGATTACAACCGACTCGGCGCGCTCGATCCTTGAATCACTGGCGACCCGTATCGACGAGGCGCGCGATATCACGCGCTATCTGGGCAATCTTCTTATTTTTCTGGGACTTCTGGGAACCTTCTACGGTCTTGCAACAACCGTTCCTGCCATCGTCGAAACCATCCGGACGCTTGCCCCCGAACAGGGCGAATCGGGCGTCGAGGTGTTCGACAAGCTGATGCACGGACTTGAGACGCAGCTTGGCGGCATGGCCACGGCGTTCTCCAGCTCGCTGCTGGGTCTGGCGGGTTCGCTGGTCGTCGGCCTGCTGGAACTGTTTGCCAGCCACGGCCAGAACCGCTTCTACCGCGAGCTTGAGGAATGGCTGTCGACCTTTACCCGCATCGGTTTGTCGGGCGGCGATGGCGGGTTGAATGAGGCCCATCTGGCCGAATTCATGTCCGGCATGCAGAACCAGCTTGTCGATTTGCAGGAGTTCTACGTTCAGCGCGATGAATTGCGCGATCAGGAAGCGACCGACGCCGATGCGCGTTCTCTTGCGCTAGTCGGCGGCGTCGATCGCCTGACCAACCTGATCGGTTCGGATCGTGACGCAATGGCTTCCGAGCTTGCCGCCGAGCGGCAGGCTCAGGCAGAAAGCCATTATCGCCTGACCAGCATCCTTGAGCGCATTTCCGATCAGCAGGCACGTCTGGTGGATGCGACAACCGTTGCCGCATCGGAAACCGCGCGATCCGAAGATCTGACCGCGCGGCTCGAACAGGTTCTGGCCCGCTTTGCCGATGGGCAGGACCATCTGATTTCTCTGGCCCAGACTGCGCCGACCGTGCATCTGCCGCCCGAGCTTTCTCATGCTCTGGCGCGCATCACGGAAAGCCAGCAACGCCTTGCATTGATGGCGCAATCCCCGTCCACACCTGCCGTGGGTGATCGGGAAGCCGATGCGGCGCAGCATCAATCGTTGACCCGTGCTTTGAACCGTTTGGCCGACGGACAGTCGCGTCTGGTCGAACTGGCCGAGGCGAAACCTGCGCCGCAGGATGATCCGGAATCGCGGATGCGGTTGCGCTCGATCGACGTGCAATTGGGTCGATTGCTGGAGGAAACCGCCAGCAGCCGCGACGGGCTGATCGCCGAGTTGCGCGAGGACATGGCCGCCCTGACCCGCGCCATCCGGGCGCTGGAGGGACGTGATGGGGCTTAGCCGCAAAGGGGGCGAACGCTTCTCGACTAATATCTGGCCGGGCTTTGTCGATGCGATGTCGACCCTGCTTCTGGTGCTGATCTTTACGCTGACCATCTTCATGGTGCTGCAATCGGTCTTGCGCCAGCGCATCTCGACGCAAGACAGCGAATTGGAGCAACTGGGGGATCGTGTCGCGGCACTCAGCAACGCGCTTTCCAGCTCGCAGGATCAGGCGCAAAACCTTGATCGTGATCTTGAGGCAGAGCGCACGCGGTTGAAAGCCTCGGAAGCTGCCGTCGCTCAGGCAAGGGGCGAGATCGATGCGCAGACCGAGGCGGCCCGTCTGGCCGCCGCGAGACGCGAGGCACTGGAGGCTTTGGTCACTGATCTGAGGACCAAGAATCAGGACACGGATCAGCGTCTTAGCGAGACGCAGTTGAAATTGTCCGACGCCGAAGCCGCGCGACTGGTCGATGCCGCCGCCGCCAAAGCATTACAAGAACGGTTGGACAGTTCTGGTGCGGAACTGACTGCGACCACGCTCGCCTTGGACCAGGCACGCAAAAAGGCCGAAGAAACGCTGACCCTGCTCGCCGCAGCCGATGCCGCGAAGAAGGAACTTGGCGACAAGCTGTCCTCGCAAACGACCGAAGCCGACAAGCAAGCCGGCTTGCTTGCCGTCGCCCAGCAAAAGCTTTCTGAACAGGAAGCGCTTTCGACCGAAGATCAGCGGCGCGTGGCGTTGTTGAACCAGCAGGTCGCCCAGTTGAACGACCAGCTTGGCAGTCTGCAATCGGTCCTTGATGTCGCCAGCGACGACAAGCGCGACGCAGATCTGAAGGTCGAGGATCTGGGCCGCCAGTTGAACGTCGCGTTGGTGCGCGCCGCCGAAGAAGAACGCAAACGTCGCTCGCTGGAAGAGGAGGCCCGCTCCAAGGCCGAATCCGAGGCCCGCGATCTGGCCCGCTATCGCTCGGAGTTTTTCGGACGCCTATCGCAAATCCTTGCCGGTCGCGAAGGCGTTCGGGTGGTCGGTGATCGCTTCGTCTTCTCCTCGGAGGTGCTGTTTCCTGCCGGAGAAGCAACCCTGTCAGCCGAAGGCGAAACACAAATCGCGCGGGTGACCGAGCAATTGAAGCAGATCTCGGGTGAGATCCCGTCCGAAATCGACTGGATCATCCGCGTCGACGGCCATACCGACAGCCAGCCATTGTCGGGACAGGGGCGCTACCGCGACAATTGGGAATTAAGTCAGGCGCGCGCGTTGTCCGTCGTTCGATATATGGTCGATCAACTGGGTTTCCCCGCCAGCCGACTGCTGCCGGCTGGCTTTGCCGATACCCGTCCGGTTACCGATGGGACCGATCCGGCATCGCTGGCCGCTAACCGTCGGATCGAGTTGAAGCTGACGGAACGCTAGGCGCGCGGATCGACCATCGCATATTGGTCGGGAAAACGGTTCAGATAGCGCAGCATTGGACCCGCCGCCCGCCATTGCCGGAACAGGGTCGAGCGCAAGTCATTGACGTCCGGCCAGTGTCTGCTGCTTGCCGCCTTGACCTGCGGCGCGTCGGGAAAGTGTTGGCTGATGATGCGGGAAAATGCTTCCCTCATCCGCATAGGGACAATTCCCTGCGAGATCGAAAGCCAAGGCTTCCGGGTCCCGATGAAATGGATCAGGCAGGGGTCTGCCATCGCCGTCAGATGCGCCGATGCCGACGTGAACTGCCAATTCCAAAGCGGGCTCATTTCCGCCCAATCGCCTTTCAGAATACCATTCATCAGGGCCTGATCCCGTCCCAGACCGGCAAGATGCTTGCGCGCGAAGCTTGCCGCGCGCGCAGGCATGTCCTGTGTCGCAAAGCCCTCGGTGTCGATCATGACGACACCCGCATTGAAATAGGGGTGGGCAGGCTCGCCGAGCTTGCTGAATTCCTGAACCTTGCGGTTCGGCGTGCGCCATTGCCGGTTGTCGCGGACAGCCGCGACAGCATGTCCCAGCATATCCGAGGCAAGCAATTGCGATAGATCGCCGCGTTCATACAGAATATCGGCATCGATCACGAGAATGCGGCGATAATGGCCACGCAAGGCGTTGCCAAGAAACAGTTCCATATAAGTCGCAAGCGAACGCCGCGCGTCGAGCGGCAGCGCGTCAAGCAAAGCTTCATCGCGCGCGGCGACATGGCCGATACCGGCCTGCATCAGCACCTCTGGCAACTCGACCGGTTCGGGGCCGCCGATCAGAATGTCATGGGGATAGCCTGCCGCTGCCATCGCCAAGGCCGGAACCGAAGCATATGGCAGATAATTCGCATCGCAGGCCACGATCACGGCCAGATCGGATGCAGGCTTGAAGCCGGGGCTGAAAATCGGAGTCAGGCTCATTCGGCCCTCGTTGGCATCACGGCTGGAACCTTTGCACGTAAGTATTGGTGCGGCAGTTCTAGGTTCTTGGCCGTGACTTGTCCAACGGCTAGCTCAAGCCTCGGGATTCGGGGTCGTCACTTCGCGCGGCGGACGGCCGATCACTTCGCGCAGCGCATCGAGCTCGATGAAATTATCGGCCTGACGGCGCAACTCGTCGGCGATCATCGGTGGTTGGCTGCGCATGGTCGAGACGACCGAAACCCGCACACCTTGCCGCTGCAAGGATTCAACCAGCGGCCTGAAATCTCCGTCGCCCGAAAACAGGACCGCATGATCCAGCCGCGGGGCAAGCTCCATCGCATTCACGACAAGCTCGACATCCATGTTCCCCTTGACCTTGCGGCGCCCCAAAGCGTCGGTGTATTCGCGGGCCGGCTTGGTCACCATCGAGAAACCGTTGTAATGGAGCCAATCGACCAAGGGACGGATGGGTGAGTAATCTTCGTTCTCAAGCAGGGCAGTATAGTAATATGCGCGGATCAACTTGCCACGCCGTTCGAATTCCTGGCGAAGCAGCTTGTAATCGATGTCGAAGCCGAGCGACTTTGCCGCGGCGTATAGATTCGAACCATCAATAAACAAAGCTAGCCTGTCGTCTTTGTAAAACACGATAACCTCGATATGAATCAGAATTCTTTACTTTCCTCGAAGCTAGCCCTGATCGCTTTAGGCGGGAACCTGCATAGTTTGGCAGGTACCCCTGAGGACACGCTTCGCGCCGCATTACGGCAAATTGTCGGTATTCCAAGTGTGGCTCTGACAGGCGTCAGCCGCTTTTGGCGAACGCCCGCATTTCCGGAAGGCAGTGGTCCCGATTATGTTAATGCGGCAGCCTGCTTGCAAACGGATTCGGCACCAGAGGCGCTTCTGGAAGCATTTCATCGGATCGAGGCCGATCTGGGTCGGGTGCGACAGGGGCCGCGCTGGCAATCGCGGGGCATCGACATAGATCTGATTGCCTATGGCGGTGCCGTCTTACCGGACGCGGAAACTCAGCTACGTTGGCTGGGCTTGCCGCCGGAACAACAGGCGCTGTCTGCCCCTGAAACCCTGATCCTGCCACATCCGCGCATGCAGGATCGCGGCTTTGTTCTGTTCCCCTTGGCCGAGATCGCGCCCAATTGGGTACATCCTCAACTGAAACGTTGCGTGTCCGAGCTTTTGTCCATCTTGCCAGCCGAGGCACGCGAGGGTATAGCGCCTTTGAATGCTTGACATTCCTGTGGTGAAGCGCCAAATATCCTGCTTCGCCCTGCATCCTGATTCCAAGCCGAAGGTGACCGATGGCCCGCGTGACAGTCGAAGATTGCGTCGACAAGGTTCCGAACCGTTTTGATCTCGTGATGCTGGCCGCGCATCGCGCCCGCGAGATCACTTCCGGAAGCCAACTGACAATCGACCGCGACAACGACAAGAACCCGGTCGTCGCGCTGCGCGAAATCGCTGACGAAACCCAGCCGGTAGACGACCTGCGCGAGCGCATGATCGAAGCGACGCAGACCCAGATCGAAGTCGACGAGCCCGAAGAAGACGCGATGGCGCTTCTGCTTGGCGCGGAAGTCGATCGTCCCAAGCCCGCCGACGAAGAATCGGAAGAGCGCATGCTTCGCATGATGCTGGAAGCCCAAGGCCGCAACTAAGGCTGAATCTATACGGGGTCTTCGGCAAATATGATCGACGTCGAAGACCTCATCGCGCTTGTCCGCAACTACAACCCTCGGACCAATTCGGATCTGATCCGCGACGCCTATGAATATGGCCGCCGGATGCATGAGGGTCAGTTCCGCCATTCGGGCGAACCCTATTTCACCCATCCCATCGCCGTCGCCGCCATCCTGACAGAAATGCGACTTGATGATGCGACCATCGTGACCGCGCTGCTGCATGACACGATCGAGGATACGCGCTCGACCTGGGCCGAAGTCTCGCAGATGTTCGGGCGAGAGATCGCAGATCTGGTCGATGGCGTGACCAAGCTGACCAATCTGCAGCTTTCCGGCACTCACTCGAAACAAGCCGAGAATTTCCGCAAGCTTTTCATGGCGATGTCTCGCGATCTTCGCGTGATTTTGGTGAAGCTTGCCGACCGTCTGCACAATATGCGGACGATCAAATCCATGCGTCCCGAAAAGCAGTCCCAGAAAGCGCGTGAGACGATGGATATCTATGCGCCGTTGGCCGGTCGTATGGGTATGCAATGGATGCGCGAAGAACTTGAGGATCTTGCCTTCAAGGTCATCAATCCCGAGGCGCGAAACTCGATCATCCGTCGCTTTGTCAGCCTGCAACGCGATTCCGGCGACGTGATCCCCAAGATCACTGCCGATATCCGTGCCGAGCTTGAGCGCGAGGGGATCGAGGCCGATGTCTATGGCCGCGCCAAGCGTCCGTTCAGCATCTGGCGCAAGATGCAGGAAAAGCAGCTGAGTTTCTCGCGTCTGTCAGACATTTACGGTTTCCGCATCATCACGCGGACCGAACCGGATTGCTATCGCACGCTAGGGGTGATCCATCATCGCTGGCGCGCGGTGCCGGGCCGGTTCAAGGATTACATCAGCCAGCCCAAGGCCAACGGCTATCGCTCGATCCATACCACGGTGTCGGGGCGCGATGGGAAGCGGGTCGAGGTTCAGGTGCGGACCCGACAGATGCACGAGGTTGCCGAGGCCGGCGTGGCTGCGCATTGGGCTTACCGCGACGGTGTGCGCACCGAAAACCCCTTTGCCGTCGATCCGGGGGAATGGATCGCCAGCCTTACCGAGCGTTTCGGCGAGGAAGATCACGACGAGTTTCTCGAGCATGTAAAGCTCGAGATGTATTCGGATCAGGTGTTCTGCTTCTCGCCCAAGGGCGACGTCATCCCGCTGCCGAAAGGCGCGACGCCGATCGACTTTGCCTATGCAATTCACACGCGGCTGGGCAATAGCTGTGTCGGGGCCAAGGTGGACGGCATTCGCGTGCCCTTGTGGACGCGATTGAAGAACGGTCAGTCGGTTGAGATCATTGCTGCCTCGGGTCAGCGTCCGCAGCCGACTTGGCTGGATATCGTCGTGACTGGTCGTGCCAAGGCAGCCATCCGGCGCAGCTTGCGGCAGGAAGACCGCTCGCGGTTTATCCGGCTTGGCTCGGAACTGATCCGCGTCGCGTTCGAGCACGTTGGCCGTCGTGTCACCGACAAGGCGCTTCGGACTGCCGCACGGACCATGGCCTTGCCGGATACGGACGAGCTTTTGGCCCGCATCGGTAGTGCCGAAATCTCGGCGCATGAGGTTTTATCCGCACTTTACCCCGAACTTGCGGCCAAGCGCAGCGAGATTGACGCAAGACGCGGCGTTGCCGGACTTGAGGCCGATCAGGAATTTACCCGCGCGCCCTGCTGCAATCCTTTGCCGGGTGAACGGATCGTCGGCATCACCTATCGTGGCAAGGGCGTGGTGATCCATGCCATCGACTGCCCCGTGCTGGCCGAGTACGAGGAAAGCCCCGAGCGTTGGGTCGATCTGCATTGGCGCGAAGGGCAGCATCCGCCCGCATACTCGACCAATCTGCTGTTGACCATTCGCCACGACGCGGGTGTTCTGGGCCGCATCTGCACGCTGATCGGCGGGCAGGGGGCCAATATCTCGGATCTGGAATTCCTTGATCGTAAGCCGGATTTCTACCGCCTGAGAATCGAGGTCGAATTGCGCGACAGCGAACATCTGCATGCGTTGTTGACCGCGCTCGAGGCTGAAAGCGACGTGGCGCAAGTCGCGCGCATCCGCGACCCATCGGCAAATCTGGACTAAATTCCCAGCCGGTCGCGCAGCGAGTACCACGACATTCCGGCGACCAGCATCGGCCAACGCAGCATTGCGCCACCGGGGAACGGCGGACAGGGCAGGGCGGCCATCGCATCGAAACCGTCGGCTTGCCCCTCGACCGCCTGAGCCATCAATTTGCCCGCCAAGGTCGCCAGCGCCAAGCCGTGGCCGGAATATCCGCTGGCCGACAGGCAGTTCGGCGCAGGTCGGATGAAGCAGGGCATCCGGTTCATGGTAATCGCCAGAGTGCCGCCCCATGCATGGGTGAATTTGACATCCGCGAGACCAGGATAGATTTGCAGCAGCGGCTTGCGGACCTTGGCCGCGATATCGTTGGGAAAGCGGTAGCTGACATTCTCGCCACCGCCGAAGATCAGCCGTCCTTCAGCATCAAGACGCCAGTAATTGACCACGAACTTGGTGTCGTGAACGCCGATATTGCGGGTCAGCACCTCGGTCGCGCGGTCACCCAAGGGCTCGGTCGCTACGATAAAATTATTGATGGGCATCACCCGTGCCGCAACTTTCGGCTCAAGTTCGCCAAGATAGCCGTTCGCGGCGAGGATCAGATGGTCGCAGCGGACGCGGCCCTGTCCGGTCGTGACGATGGTCTTGCCGCTCGCCTGCTGCGCATGATCGATCCCCGTCACCTCGGACAATTCGTAGATCCGCGCACCGGCACCATCGGCCAGCCTTGCCATGCCGATGGCAAGGTTCAGCGGATGGACGTGACCCGCACCATGGTCCAACTCGCCCGCGATATAGGCGTCCGAAGGCAGGATCGCCTTGAACCCATCGCCGGCAAGGGCCTCGATTTCGTGATAACCATAGTCGCGCGACAGTCGTTCGATCATGTCCATCGCATGGTCGAATTCCTCGGGCGTGCGAAAGGCGTGCGCAATCCCATTCGTGATCGGAACATTCGCACGGGCGGCGAGTTGGCGCGTCAGGCGTTTGGCTTCCTCGGCCAGATCCCATAACCGGTGCGAGACATCGACCCCCGCCATCTTTTCCAGATCATCGACTTCAAGCCGTTGCCCCGAGCCAAGCTGCCCGCCATTTCGCCCCGAAGCTCCGAAGCCCACACGATGCGCCTCAAGGACGACGACGCGGCGTCCGGCTTCGGCCAGATGCAGCGCCGCCGAAAGGCCGGTATAACCAGCCCCGATCACAACGACATCCGCACTCACGTCGCCTTGCAGGGCCGGAAAGCCCCGCAAAGGGTCGCGAGTGTCGGCATAAAGACTGGGAGGATATTCCCCCAGCCGGTCGTTGGAATGCAGCAGGTTCATACGTTCAGCAACAGATGTTCCCGTTCCCACGGGCTGATAACCTGAAGAAACTCTTTGTATTCATTGCGCTTTACGGACTGATAGGTCGCGATGAATTCGGCACCCAGCACCTCGCGCATGGCCTCGTTTTCATCCATCAGATCCAGCGCATCGCCCAGATTATAGGGCAGTTCGTCTTGCGACATATAGGCATCGCCCAGACATTCGGCACGCGGGTTTTCCTGCTCGATCAGCCCGAGGTAGCCACAGGCAAGGCTGGAGGCGAGACCCAGATAGGGGTTGCAATCCATACCCGCCAGCCGGTTCTCGATCCGACGCGCCTCGGGGCCGGAGATCGGCACGCGCAGGCCCGTCGTCCTGTTGTCGCGGCCCCATTCAAGGTTAATTGGTGCTGCGAAATCAGGGACATATCGGCGATAGCTATTGACGTAAGGGGCCAGCAGCGCAACTGCAGCAGGCAGGTGCTTCTGCATCCCCGCTATGAAGTGCATGAAAGCAGGAGTTTCACGACCCTGTTCATCCGAGAAGATATTCCGGCCGGTATCCGTGCTGACCACCGAGTGATGGATGTGCATGGCGCTGCCCGGCTCGTCCTCGATGGGTTTCGCCATGAAGGTGGCGAAGCAATCGTGGCGAAGCGCGGCCTCGCGGATCAGGCGCTTGAAGTAGAAGATCTGGTCGGCCAGCTGCACCGGATCGCCGTGGTTAAGGTTGATTTCGACCTGACCTGCGCCACCTTCTTGCAGGATGCCGTCGATCTCGAAACCCTGCGCCTCGGCGAAGTCGTAGATATCGTCGATGACCTTGCCGTATTCGTCGACGGCGGACATGGAGTAGGCCTGCTTTGCCGCAGCCCGACGCCCCGAACGACCCATCGGCGGAATGATCGGCTGGTTCGGGTCGATGTTGCGCGCAACAAGGAAGAACTCCATCTCGGGCGCGACAATTGGCTTCCAGCCTTTCTGGCGGTACAGATCTACAACACGTTTCAACACGTTGCGGGGGGCCGTGGGGACCGGCTCGCCCGATTGGGTCGAGACATCATGGATAACCTGCAGTGTGACATCCGCCGTCCACGGCGCTGCCGTCGCGGTGGAGAAATCTGGTGTCAGGATCATGTCCGGTTCGGTGAATGCGCCCGAAGGGTTGTCCGCCCAATCGCCGGTGATCGTCTGGAGAAAAATCGAGTTCGGCAGGTAGAACCGCTCCTGATGCGCGAATTTCGAGGCGGGCATGGCCTTGCCACGGGCGACTCCGGCGATATCGGCTACGATGCACTCGACCTCATCCAGACGTCTGCCCGCGACAAAGTCCTGCGCTGCCTGAGGGGTCTCTTCAATCCAGCGGGGTTTCATGCGGCACCTTGGGTTCGCAGCGCGGAGCGGGGCGCCTTGAAGAAATTCTCGATACGGTCGGCAATGGTTCCCGATTGCAGCGGTGTGCCGATGCGGGCGCGGGCGCCCTTCAGGACGGGATCGGGAACAACGCCTTTGGCGCGGGTCTCGATCAGGCCCTCGACAAAATGGTCGTGGAATTCGGGATGGGCCTGAATCGTAAAGGCGCGGTCGTCATAAACAAGAGCCGCATTCTCGCAGAAATCATTGGTGGCGGCGATCTCGGCCCCTTTCGGGCGCTCGACCACCTGATCCTGATGCCACGCGTTCAAAGTGATCTGGCTGTCGCCGAATTCGTAATCCTGCGGCCCGACCGCCCAGCCGCCGTCGAATTTAGTAACCTTGCCACCCAATGCCTGCGCGATGATCTGATGCCCGAAGCAGATGCCGACCATCGGAATATGACCGGCGTAAGCCTTGCGGATGAAGTCCTCTAGCGGAGGAATGAAGGCGTGATCTTCGTAGACGCCGTGCCGCGAGCCGGTCAGCAACCAGCCGTCCGCGTCGTGGACATCCCCGGGGAAGTCCATGTTCTCGACATGGTAGCTGGTGAAGTCGAAACCGCGTCCGCTGAGCAGTTTTTCGAACATGGTGTCGTAATCGCCCAGTTCGCCGCGAAGTAGTTCGGGCGACTGACCGCATTTCAGTATGCCGATGCGCATGATTGGCCTGTTGATTGTTCGAATCAAAGGTAGTCGCGCGCGTGGGCACGGGCAAGTCCTCGTTCCTTCGTGGGGCTGGTGGCCGGGAACTCTGCAAGCTAGGCTGCGCCCCGAAATATTCGGAGGAAAGGAAATCCCATGCCCGGTCTGCGTCCCGATGTCGATCCCGACGGCCTGCAGGAGTTTTCGGTCGTGTTTACAGACCGCTCGCTGAACCACATGTCGCAGAAATACCAAGGCGTCATGCGGGATATCTCGGCAACGCTGCGGGAAGTCTATAAAGCCGAGGCGGTGGCGTTGGTTCCTGGTGGCGGCACCTGCGCCATGGAGGCCGTCGCGCGTCAGTTCGGTCGCGATGCTCATGCGTTGGTCGTGCGGAACGGCTTCTTCAGCTTCCGCTGGAGCCAGATTTTCGACATGGGCGGTTTTGCCCGCGAGACGACCGTGATGATGGCACGGCCATCCGGAAACGAGGCCCTGCCGCCTTTTGCACCGGCCCCTGTTGATGAGGTCGTGACGAAAATTCTCGAAACCCGTCCCGACGCCGTCTTCGCGCCTCATGTCGAAACCGCGGCGGGGATGATCCTGCCTGACGACTACATCAAGGCGATCGCGGATGCCGCACATGAGGTCGGTGCGCTGATGGTGCTGGACTGCATCGCCTCGGGTGCGATCTGGGTCGACATGCAGGCCACGGGCGTCGACGTGCTGATCTCGGCACCGCAAAAGGGGTGGTCAGCTTCGCCCTCGGCGGGGATGGTGATGCTTTCGGCCCGCGCGGTCGAAAGGCTGGAACAGACCACCTCGAACAGCTTCGCGCTGGACCTCAAGAAATGGCGCGCGATCATGAAGGCGTATGAGGATGGCGGCCACGCCTATCACGCCACCATGCCCACAGATGCCATTCTGGGCATGCGCGACGCGATGATCGAAACCCGCGAACTCGGCTTTGACGCCGCCTGTGATGCGCAGTGGAAGCTGGGCAATGCTGTGCGGGCCGAGCTTGCCAAGCGCGGCCTACGTTCCGTTGCAGCCGAAGGCTTTGCTGCTCCGGGCGTTGTGGTTTGCTACACCGATGATCCGGAAATCCAGACTGGCAAGAAGTTCCTTGCGGAGGGATACCAGATTGCGGCGGGCGTGCCGCTGCAGGTCGGTGAAGGCGAGAGTTTCCGCAGTTTCCGCATCGGTTTGTTCGGTTTGGACAAGCTGAAAGATGTCGAGGGCACGCTGGCGCGCCTGCAGCCCGCTTTCGACGCGGTGTTGTAACAAGACTGGCACGGCGGGCAGGTGGCGGGAACGATCCTGCCGTCGGGGGCGTTGGCTATCTGAAACGGCAGTTCACTTCGAAAGGACAGAACAATGCCCAATCACGACACCACCAACGACCTGAAAGCCGAAGCCCGCCGCGCCGCCGAGGATGTGGGCCGCGAAGCGCGCCGCGCAGCCGATGATGCGGCAGATGCAGCGGAAAACGCGAAAAACCGTAGTGCCGAACTGCTTGGTTCGGCCTTCGAAAAAGGCGCCGAATTCGTCGATGCTGCCCGCAAACGTGGCGCAGAATACTACGAAGGTGCACGCGGCAAGGGCTCGGAATATGCCGAACACGCCCGAGACGAAGCCCGCCGGATCTACCGCGAGGGCGAACGTCGCGCCGGTGACGTCGCAGGCTACGCCGAGGACTATTACGACGATGTTTCGGCAATGGTGCGCCGCAATCCGGGGCAGGCGCTTGGCATTGCCGTGGGCGTCGGCTTCCTGCTGGGTCTGATCGTCTCGCGCCGTTAAGGAGTCCGCATGTTCGCCTATGCCAAAAATATGCAGCTTGCCGCGTCAGACAAGCTGCGGCGCGTAGGCCTGACGGTCGGGGCAGGGGTCGTTCTGACCATCGGGGCAGGGTTCCTGCTAGCCGCATTGTGGAGCTATCTGACCTACAACCTTGGTTGGGGCTCGATGATGGCATCGCTTGTCATCGGTGCGGTTCTTGTGGTGCTGGGGCTAATCGTGCTTGGCATCGCAAGGGTCGAACGGCATCCAGCACCCAGCACCGACGACCTGCGCGTCGAGGTCGAACAACAACTGCACCTGATGGCCAATTCCGCGATCACCAAGGTCTCGGATGCTGCCGATGCGGCGATGGACAGGGCTTCGGTGAAAGCCGGACAAGTGCTAGACCAAGCTGAACACAAGGTCCATGCAGTTGCCGACAATCTGGGTTACCGCGCCAATCGCGCGGCCGATCTGGCCGAGGCCAGGGTCTATGGCGCGGCCCGGAACATGAGCGAGACCGCCGCACGACGCTTCGGCTTTGCTTCGTCTGAAACGGACGAGCCGTCCCGAATGTCATCGGTCGCGCCGTTTCTTGGCGCGCTGGCGGTGGGGATCACATTGGCGTCACGTCTTCAAAGCCGACGGCATCGGGATGATGACTGAGTAAAAAATGAAAAGCCCCGTATCTTACGGGGCTTTTTTATATTTATTCCAACCTAATCTCAGCCGTTCGCTTCGCGGATTTTGTTGGCAGCGTCTTTATCATAGGCAACGCCGACCTTATCGAAAAGCTGGTCCAACTCACCCGACAAAGTCATCTCGGTCACGATGTCGCAACCTCCGACGAACTCACCTTTGACATAAAGTTGGGGAATGGTCGGCCAGTCCGAGAAATCCTTGATGCCTTGGCGGATATCGGCGTCTTTCAGAACGTCGACGTCGCTGTAGTTGACACCCATATAGTTCAGCACGCCTGCGACGCGGCTCGAAAAACCGCATTGCGGCATTTCTTTCGAGCCTTTCATGAACAGCACCACATCGGTGGCATCGATGGTTTCCTGGATCTTCTGACGAACGTCCGTCATCTGGGTCTTCCTTTTGTCTGGTTTGTCGACCGTAGATCGCTTTCGCGCGGCCTTATTCAGGGGCCTTGGTGGTCAAGGCCAAGGCGTGCAACTCACCATGTGCGCCGTCCATCTTACCTTGCAGCGCGGCATAGACCGCGCGCTGTTGCTGAACGCGGTTCAACCCACGGAAGCTTTCGTCGATCACTTCGGCGGCGTAATGATTTCCGTCTCCGGCGAGATCGGTGATCGAGATGCGCGCCTGAGGGAAGGCTGCACGGATCAGCGCTTCGATGTCATGGGCTTCCATCGCCATGGTTGGTCCTTTCAAATGATACCCTTGATGTAGGGGAAGCCTGAACGGCTCGCAAGGTGGCCGGAAAGTGCGAAAAGTGGGTAATTCAGGTGAAAGTTGTAGATTTCCCAGAAAACCGTACGAACTGACGCTCCCGTTACATAAAGCTTGTTCTCAGCACGTTTTATGCGGTTATTGCGGGCATTCCGCCAAGCGGGGCATTCTGCGCGCGAAATCAGCAAGAAAGGCGGGGTTCGAGAACGACTGACCGAAATTCACGATAATCAGTATTATGTTTATTTTGTGGATTTATAGCTTTGCATAACCCAGTATTTGCTGGTTCTTTCACTAGAAATTTGGCCCGAATGGCAAAGATTCTGAACAAGTTTCAAGGCTGACTCAGGACTGCGACGAAAGGAAAAATAGATGGCCGTTACTCCTCCTGTCTGCGACTTCGGAACGCCCGCGCCGGCCTTTGATCTGCCTGATCCTGACGGCAACCGCTTCACTCTGTCGCAACTCGCCGGCCCGAACGGCATGCTTGTCATGTTCATCTGCAATCATTGCCCCTACGTTCAGGCGATTATCGATCGCATCCAACGCGATGCTGCAGCGCTGCAAGAACTTGGTATCGGCGTGGTCGCGATATCTGCCAATGATGTGACCGAGTATCCCGAAGACGCCCCCGACCGGATGAAGGCCGAGGCCGCGCGCCTCGGCTTCACCTTTCCGTATCTGTACGACGAGACGCAGGACGTCGCGCGCGCCTATGACGCGCAATGTACGCCGGACTTCTTCGGCTACAACGCGGATCTGGAACTTCAGTATCGCGGCAGGTTCGACGGTTCGCGTCGCACGGCTGCAGAACCCGATGCCCGTCGTGAGTTATATGAGGCCATGGCGCTGATCGCGGAAACCGGTCAAGGTCCGCGAGAGCAAGTTCCGTCCATGGGTTGCTCGATCAAGTGGAGAAGCTGAATGAATACATGCCTTGCACCTTGTCCCGTCGTGTTCGATCTGGATGGCACGCTGATCGACAGCGCGCCAGATATCCATGCGACGGTCAACGCGGTCCTGCGCATCCATCAGATCGCACCTTTGACCTTGGATCAGGTTCGCAGCTTTATCGGTGGCGGTGTCGATCTGTTATGGCGACGTGTGATCGCGGCAACCGGTCTGCCTGCCGAAGCGCATCGCGATCTGGTTGCCTCGTTCATGACGCGATACCACGACGCCACCGCATTGACCCGCCTTTACCCGAACGTCGCCGAGACCCTGGGCGTTCTGGCTGATCGTGGCCATCCGCTTGGCATCTGCACGAACAAGCCGATGCGCCCGACCAAGGCACTGCTGGAACATTTCAGACTCGCCTCAGTTTTTGCTGCAGTCATCGGAGGAGACTCGCTGCCACAACGGAAACCGGATCCTGCGCCACTTCGGGCCGCATTCTCGTTGCTTGGTGCGGATCCGGTAAAGCCGCTGGGCCTTTATGTTGGCGACAGCGAGTTTGACGCCGAATGCGCCAAGAACACTGATGTGCCGTTCTTGCTGTTCACTCGGGGTTATCGCAAGTCTGACCCGTCCGAGATGCATCATACCGCGCGCTTCGACGACTTCGCCGATCTGCCGGGCCTGATCGAACAACAGTCCGAGATTGCCCGTGCCTGAGCCACGCGTCTCTTGACAGCGATGCCAATCGCGACGATCCGTCGGGCAGCAATAAACCGCCCGACGGAACCCAAGGAGCCTTTAATGGACCTGCGCCCGCTTACCCCCGAACTTTCGGTCTCGCCCCAGATCCGGCCCGAAGATCTGCCCGCTCTGGTCGCCGATGGCTTCCGCGTGCTGATCAACAATCGCCCCGATGCCGAAGTCGGCCCCGATGAGGACAGTGTCGCGATGCGCGCCGCAGCCGAAGCCGCTGGCATGGACTACCGCGAGATTCCCTTCGTGCCGGGTCATGTCACGCCCGAGATGGTCGAGGCCCAAGCCGAAGCGCTGGCCCTGCCCGGCCGCAAGATCGCCTATTGCCGCTCCGGCAACCGGTCGACCGTGCTGTGGGCGCTAAGCCGCGCAGGCACCGAACCGACCGCAGATCTGCTCGAAGCGGCGGCAAAGGCGGGCTACGATCTGTCCGGAGTGCGTCCCCTGATCGACTCGCTTGCCGCACGCGGTCGCTGAACTGTCGTGATTTGCGATTGATGCTGGTGTTTCGGCCCCTCCTGCGTTAGGGGGGCCGCAACTTCATTCAAAGGCCAGCACTCATGGACATCCGCAATATTGCGATTATCGCCCACGTTGACCACGGCAAGACAACGCTCGTTGACCAACTGCTGAAGCAGTCGGGTTCCTTCCGCGAAAATCAAGCCGTCGCGGAACGTGCGATGGACAGCAATGACATTGAACGGGAACGCGGGATTACCATCCTTGCCAAAGCGACCTCGGTCGAGTGGAAAGGCACCCGCATCAATATCGTCGACACCCCCGGCCACGCCGATTTCGGCGGCGAGGTCGAGCGCATCCTGTCGATGGTCGATGGCGTCTGCCTGCTGGTCGACGCGGCCGAAGGCCCGATGCCGCAGACGAAATTCGTAACCTCGAAGGCGCTGGCGCTTGGCCTGAAGCCGATCGTCGTCCTGAACAAGGTTGACAAGCCCGCAGCCGAGCCGGACCAGGCACTGGATCAGGTATTTGACCTGTTCGCGAACCTTGGCGCGAATGACGAGCAACTGGACTTCCCGCATCTTTACGCCTCGGGCATCGGCGGCTGGGCCGACGAAACCCTTGAAGGCGACCGCAAGGACATGTCGGCGCTGTTCGACATGGTGCTGCGTCACGTCGAGCCGCCGAAGCAGGTCGCCCGTCAGGACGAGCCCTTCCAGATGCTGGCCACCACGCTGGGTTCGGATCCGTTCATCGGCCGCATCCTGACCGGTCGCGTCGAATCCGGTCGCGCGAAAGCCGGCGACACCGTCAAAGCGCTGTCGCGCGATGGCGAACGGATCGAGCAGTTCCGCATTTCCAAAGTTCTGGCTTTCCGCGGCCTGACCCAGTCGCCGATCGACGAAGCCGTTGCCGGCGACATCGTCAGCATCGCGGGCATGTCGAAAGCCACCGTGGCCGACACTCTGGCTGCGCTTGAGGTCGAGACCTCCCTGCCCGCGCAGCCGATCGATCCGCCGACCATCAGCGTCACCTTCGGCATCAATGACAGCCCGCTGGCTGGTCGCGACGGCAACAAGGTCCAGTCGCGCGTCATCCGCGAGCGCCTGATGAAAGAGGCCGAAACCAACGTCGCGATCAAGGTCGAAGACACCGCCAGTGGCGATGCCTTCATCGTCTCGGGTCGTGGCGAACTGCAGATGGGCGTGTTGATCGAGAACATGCGCCGCGAAGGTTTTGAACTGTCGATCTCGCGCCCGCGCGTGATTTATCAGGACATCGACGGCGTCCGCCACGAGCCGATCGAAGAAGCCATCATCGACGTTGATGACGAATATACCGGCGCCGTAGTCGAAAAACTGACCGGCCACCGCAAGGGTGATCTGGTCGAGATGAAGCCCGCAGGTGTCGGCAAGACCCGCATCGTCGCCCATGTCCCGTCGCGTGGCCTGATCGGCTATCAGGGCGAATTCATGACCGACACGCGCGGCAACGGCGTGCTGAACCGCATCTTCCACAGCTGGGCCCCCTACAAGGGTCCGATTCAGGGCCGCCGTCAGGGCGTGCTGATCTCGATGGAGGACGGTGTTTCGGTCGCCTACGCGCTGTGGAACCTCGAAGAGCGCGGCAAGATGTTCATCGGCGCGCAAGAGCAGCTGTATCAGGGCATGATCATCGGCGAGCATTCGCGCGATAACGACCTTGAAGTGAACCCGCTGAAAGGCAAAAAGCTGACCAACGTCCGCGCCTCGGGCACGGATGAAGCTGTCCGCCTGACGCCGCCGGTGCGCATGTCGCTGGAAGAAGCCATCGCCTATATCGACGATGACGAACTGGTCGAAGTGACGCCAAAAAACATCCGCCTGCGCAAGCGTTTCCTTGACCCCCATGAGCGCAAGCGTCAGGCCCGTGCAAGCTGATCAAACAGATCCATAAAATTCATAGGCACAGCTTCGGAAGAAGCTGTGCCTTTTTCATTGGAACATCTGGTTAAGCGCGCGGAAAGAAAAAAGGCGCAACCTGCGTTGCGCCCTATCGATCAGATTTGCCGTTCCGGCAAGTTGACCACCAAACCATCAAGTTCGTCGGTGACCTTGATCTGGCAGGTCAGGCGAGAGCGGGTTGGATCGGGCTGGTAAGCAAAGTCCAGCATGTCCTCTTCCATCGGGTCTTTGGCCGGAAGGCGGTCAACCCATTCGGCGGCGACATAGACGTGACAGGTCGAGCATGCGCACGCTCCGCCGCAATCCGCATCGATGCCGGGTACGCCGTTGTCTCGCGCACCTTCCATCACTGTCATGCCGGGTTTGACGTCGATTTCATGGGCGGTGCCGTTGTGCTCGATATAAGTGATCTTTGCCATGGGTGCCTTCCTTGCGCTTTTGCAACGCAGATAGGGCATTGCCGCAAGACTGAAAAGCCCCGAGCGGATCAGCGCCGCCGCTCGGCCCGCATCGCCTGGAAATTTGATGTCAGGATGATCGCAGCCCCAAGGAAGACCCAGAAACTGACGGTCTCACCGTAGATGAGATATCCGGCGATGGCCGCCAGAGGCACACGCATGAAGTCGACAGGCATCACGATCGAGGCATCCAGACGGCGCAATGCCTGCGCCATGCAGAAATGCGCGCTGAGTGCCCCTGCCCCCGCCAGCAACATCCACGGGGTGTCTGCGGCATGGACCGGTCTCCAGTCGGTCAGCGCGGCGGCCAGCCCCAATGGCAATTGGATCAGGATCATCCAGACCACGATCACGGCCGGAGCGTTCTGCCGCGTCAGGCGTTTGACCAGAACCAGCGACAAGCCATAACCCACCGCCGCCAACAGCACGAGACCCGCCGCCGGATCGACGACCTCGAAACCGGGCCTGACGATCACCAGAACGCCGATGAAGCCGCCGATATTGGCCAGCAACCTTGCCTTGGTCAGTTTCTCGCCCAGCAAGGCCCATGCGAAGAAAGCGACCCAGATCGGCGCCGTGAACTCGAGCGCAAAGACCGAGGCCAAAGGCAGCATCACCACCCCGATGGTCCAGAAATATTGCGCGGTGAAATGCACGATATTGCGGGTCAGATGCAGGCCGACGCTGCGCATCTGCCGCAGTTCGGGCCAGAGGCGCGGCAAGAACGGCGCGATAACGAAAAGCCCGACAAGGGCGCGGAAGAACAACACCTGACGAATCGACATATTCTGCGCCATCTCGCGCGAGCCGACCGACATACCGATGAACGAGGCCATGCTAAGGGCCATCCAGCCCAGACCGACCCAGAATTCGCTCCGCTGCGTCGCATTCGCGAAGTTCGTTTGCTCGGTCATTTTCAGCCTCTGCCGGTAAAACTGGCATACTAGTCAGAAGTCGGGCAGAGGCAAGGCGAGAAGGCGGCGATTTATAGGATGCGCCTGTCCCGTCAGACTTTCCGCAGCGCGATCACCGCGTTCAGCCCGCCGAAGGCAAAGGCATTGGACAGAACCGCGCCGACTTTGGCTTGCCGTGCCTCATTCGGGACGACATCCAGTGCACATTCGGGGTCCGGCTCTTCATAGCCGATGGTCGGAGCGATCACGCCATCGCGTAGGGCCATGATGCAGGCCAGCAGTTCGACCGCACCCGTGCCACCTATCAGATGCCCGTGCATGGATTTGGTCGAGGACATCATCAGTTGATCCGCATGATGGCCGAATGCATGCGCGACTGCGGCGCATTCGGTTTTATCGTTCGCCGCCGTGCCGGTGCCATGCGCGTTGATATAGCCGATTTCTTCGGGGCGAAGCTGGGCGTCCTGCATCGCACCTGTGATCGTGCGCTCTGCCCCGATGGCCGAGGGCATCACGATATCCTGCGCATCCGCCGACATGGAAAAACCGACAACCTCGGCCAGAATATCGGCTCCGCGCGCGACGGCATGCTCCCAGTCCTCGAATACGAAGACGCCAGCGCCCTCGCCCTGGACCATTCCGTTACGCGTGGCCGAGAATGGGCGGCAGGCGTCCTTGGACATGACGCGCAGCCCCTCCCACGCCTTGACGCCGCCGAAGCAAAGCATGGCTTCCGATCCACCGGTCAACATGACGGTCGCCGCGCCCGAGCGCACCATGTTGAAGGCCATCCCCATCGCGTGGTTCGAACTGGCGCAGGCTGTCGCAACCGTGAAGCTTGGCCCCATCAGCCCGTATTCCATACTCAGATGCGAGGCGGCTGCATTGTTCATCAACCGTGGCACGACGAAGGGGTGAACGCGGTTCTTCCCCTCTTCGTAGACGGTCCGGTAATTTTCATCCCATGTGTTCATGCCGCCAGCAGCGGTGCCCAGCACGACGCCGGAACGGATGCCCAACTCGCCTTCGAAAATCAGTCCGGATTGATCGACGGCCTCGCGGGCTGCAAGCAAGGTGAACTGGGTGAACTTATCGTAAAGGACGATCTGCTGGCGGTTGAAATAGGTTTCGGCGTTCCAGTCGCGGACCTGCCCGCCTATACGGACGGCCAGACGTTCGACATCGCGGAAATCCAGCTCTCCGATACCGCAGCGGCCCTCGCGCATGGCCTCGAAGGTGGAAGGCACGTCGCGCCCCAGCGCGTTGATCGTCCCCATTCCGGTAATGGCCACGCGCCGCATGCCGTTGGCGTGCCGCCCCATAATGACACGACCCAGCATGGTCCGCGCCCGAGACGTCGCTGATTTGACCTTTCCGGTGACCTTCTCGGACTTGCGCTGCGACTTTTCCGGCTTATCGCCCTTGTTCTTCTTGGCGTTCATACCTTTTCAGCAACCAGCTTTTCGACCGCTGCAATGATGGAACCAAGGGTGGAAATATCAAAATCCGAGCTTTCCGGCTCGTTCGCATTGAAGGGGACCGAGATGTCGAATTCCTCCTCGATGGCAAAGATCGATTCGACCAATCCCATGCTGTCGATGCCGATATCTTGCGGTGACATCTCGGACTTCAACTCTGCCGGCTCCAGCATCGCCTGATCGGCAATGATCTTGAGGATGCGGTCATGGACATCTGACATCTCGGTCTCCCATCTAGCCCTATTCGTCGCTGCGACCGCCTTCTTCTAGGTCGTCGCCAGAGCGCTTCTCCATCAGTTTCTTAACAGTTTCACGAAGCTCTGCCACTTGCGAGTAAAGTCTTGGCAACCTGCGGATGTTTTTCTGCGCTTCGACATGGGTTTCCATCTTCACCGCCGGACTACCCAGCAAGACGCGACCCGCAGGGGCGTTGGTGAATATCTTCGTTGCGCCGCCCGCAATCACGTCGTCACCGACAAAGATATTGTCCGAGACGCCGACCTGTCCGCCCAGAACCACGCGGTTGCCGATTCTGGTCGAGCCGGCGATGCCGACCAGACCGCACAGCATGGTGTCCTCGCCGACGATGCAATTATGTCCGACCTGCACGAGGTTGTCGATTTTCGTACCGCGCCCGATCCGTGTCGCGCGCATGGTGCCACGGTCGATGGTGCTGTTCGCGCCGACCTCGACATCGTCGCCGATCTCGACTCCGCCAAGCGAGTGGATGCGGGTCCAGTGCTGTTCTCGGATTTCGCTGCGTTCGCCCAAGGACTCGCGGATTTCCTCGACGCCGGATTTCTCAGGCGTAACGAACGAGAAACCATCCGCGCCGATTGAAACGCCGGGATGCAGGATGACACGATGGCCGATCGTGACCTCATGCGCGATCCGGACGCCCGGATGCAGCATGACCTGATCGCCGATAACGGTATCGCGGCCAATACTGACATGTGAAGCGATCCGCGCGCCCGCGCCCAACTTCACCCTTGCGCCAATCGCGACAAACGGACCGATGGCCGCATCGTCGGGTATTTCGGCAGTGGGATCGATAACAGCCGACGGATGGATGCCCGCTGCGATCTCGGGGCCACGGTCGAAAGCCTTGGTCAGACCGGCCATGGCGACGCGCGGCCGCTTCACCAGAACTGCGGCTTTGAGGCCAAGCGCCTCTGGATCGGTCCCTTCGGCAAGGATGGCCATGTCACCCGGAGCCAGTTTCTGGGTATAGGCAGCGGATGTCGCAAGCGAGATCTGCCCTTCGCCAGCCATTCCGGCTTCGGCAGCACCAAGGATGGCAAGACTGCCATCCCCCCACAAACGGGCGTCGAGCGCCCGTGCCAGTTCAGCGATGGTGAGTGTCATCTGTCTCCCCTTTGTTGGGGATGATCTAGTTGCCCTGCCCGCCAGTTTCCAGTCCGCTGTCCAGACCCGCCTTGACCAGGGCGGCATAAACCGCCGCGTCGCGACCATAGATATCGGGGTAGCGGCGGATCTTGCCGTTCTCGTCGGGGAAGGCGGTGAAATAGACGAGATGGACCGGAAGCGGGTGAGTCAGGTTCAGATAGGATTCGCGACCCGAGGCCAACGCCTTCGAGAATCTGGCCTCGGGGTTCGCGAATTGTCCCTTCAATAGCTCGTTTGCCAGATCCAGCGGACGCCCGACTCGGATACAGCCATGCGAGTAGGCGCGGCGCGTTTCATTGAACAGATGCTTGGTCGGTGTGTCGTGCAGATAGATGTTCCACGGATTGGGGAACAGGAATTTCACCACCCCCAAAGCATTGTCATCACTGGACTTCTGCCGCATCCGGTAAGGGAAATTCGAGGCGGTATACCTGCCGAAATCGATCTGGCTGCGGGGGATGATATTGCCCGCCCGATCCACCACGTCGATATGGCTTACCGCGTTTCGGTTCGCTTGCAGGCGCGGCAAGTATTCCTTCACCGTGATCGAGCGCGGCACATTCCATCGCGGGTTTGCCACCACATGTTTCATATTTTCCGAGAATTCGGGCGTCTCGTGGGTATCCTCGTCCTTGCCGATCACGACTTTGGTCGAAAAGACGGTCTCGCCATTCTCGCGGATCGTCGCGGTATAGCTGGGCAAGTTCACCCAAACATGACGTGCGTTCATGTCATAGCCATGCATCCAGCGCATCCGCTCAAGAGCGATCAGGATGCCTTTGGCCTCCGGTCCGATGCCGCGGTTCATCCGCGCCACGGTATGGGGTCCGGCAACGCCATCCGCGTGTAGTCCGGACGCGTCCTGAAATTCGGCGACCGACTGGCCGAGCGCCGCATCGAAAACCGACATATCCCCCGTCGGGCGAGCCGGGAAACCAATCGCGGCTAGACGCTCGCGCAGTAACAGGACGCCCTCCCCTTCGCTGCCTTCACGCCACGTCCCGTTCGGAACCTTCGGCGTGCCGACCGGTGCTGCCAAGCGAGACATCCCGTGCAGGGCCTGTTGAAGCGCAAGATAGTCCTTATCGTGCGGCGCGAGATCGGCCAGCCACGCCGCCGGATCGGGTGCGGCAACGAACTCTCGCATCATCTCGCCCGTCGGCTTCCGGTGGACGGCACGCTTGATCCCTGACGAGACCTTGCGCGGATCAAGCACGCCACCGGTCAGATCCTGCGTCCAGCGCGCGAAGCTGCGGGCAAAGGCAAGCTCGGCTTGCAACGACGCGCCGCCTTCACCGTCCAGTTCCAGCAACCTCGCCGGGTTATAGCGCGACGGCGGCAGACCGTGGCTGCTTGCGGTCTCGATCGCATTAATCAGGGCATTCCGCCGAATTGCGGCTTCGGGACCAGAGAAAATCCGCTTCAACCCGTTCGAACCGTAAAAATCGGCCAATCCGGGCGATCCGGCAACAGCGCGGGCCAAAGCCATCTCATCATCGGAAAAAATCAGCCGAGGCGCAGGAAGCGCCGCCAACGAGGCGGCCTCAAGTCCCTGCGCGTGAGCGGCGGCAGGAAGACCCGCCCCGCTGAATGCCACAAGCCCAACCACAACCAAAGAGCGAATCAAACGCGAGCCCATGATCACAAAAATTCCCGTTTCCTTGTACGGATTCTGTGCCATCCCCTGCCCGAGAGGTCCAGAAGCCGTGACAGTTTTGCCGCGCTGTGATGCACCCAAGGCACGGCCTTCCACAATCTTGACCTGACGGTTCCGGTTTCACTTTCCAGTAGGCGGATTTTTGCCGAGATTGGCAATTGTTCGCTGTAGCGGGAATCAATTGCTTTCCTCGGATCACCGGCTGGTGACATATTGTTAATCAGTTCCGTACTAAATCGGGACAGCCGGCCAGCGCCGGAAACAACAAACGAAGCAGGACAGGCGATCTGACATGACGTTTGAAACTATCTCGCGTCGCGGCATCCTTGGTGCGTTCGCGGCGACGACGGTGGCAGCAGCGCCGGTTATGGCCAATGCCTTCGGTCTGATACGCGGTGCCGGCGACATTCGCCGCATTCGCATGTATTCGGGGCGGACGGGTGAAAGCATCGACACGGTTTATTGGGTCGATGGCAAATATATCCGCGATGCACTGAATGAAATCAATGTGTTCATGCGCGATTGGCGCACGGGCCAGGTGATCGGGATCGACCCGCGCACCGTTGACGTTGCCGCTGCCTCGCACAGGCTGCTGCAAACCAATGAACCCTACATGATGCTGTCGGGCTATCGCTCGCCCAAGACCAATGCGATGCTTCGCTCGCACTCGTCCGGCGTGGCCAGAAACTCGCTTCATATGGTAGGCAAGGCTGCCGACCTTCGGCTGAAGTCGCGCTCGGTCGCCCAGATGTACCGTGCGGCTGCCTCCTGCGGTGCGGGTGGTGTCGGCAAATATTCGCGCTCGAACTTTGTGCATATGGATTGCGGTCCAGTGCGTCATTGGGGCGCCTAAGCCACGCATTATCACTTTCGCGTGACCACGCTAAGACCCGCCCTTTTGGGGGCGGGTTTTTGCGTTTCAGGCCATCGCGACACCTGGTTCAACGCAAACGTGGCGGTGCGTTCGGATCTCGCCGCGGGGGCTGTTCAGGGGCTTCGGGTGCCGGCGGTTCCAGAATCAATGCAACCGACGGATGTGTCTGGTCCGAGAAGGCAATATCGGTTCCACCGTCAACTTCCGGCAGAAAGGCCAGCAATTCGGCAAAGGCCTTTGCCAATGCCGGACGACGGGTTTCCTCGACATTTTTCAGGATCAGGCTGTGGTTCGATCGCCCATTTGCCCAAACGGTCGCCACAAGGGCTGCGGATTCGACAAGCCCGACCATGTCGCCCAGTCTGATCGATAGGGGTTCAGCCAAGGCCTCGACCACTTCTGGTCGCGGCGGCTGGATCGAAACCGGCGCTTCATCAGGCGCAATTGCCGGCTCGGCCTGCAAAGCCTCGGTGAGCCAAGCCAGCATGTCGGCACTTAGAAGCATCTCGGACGGCTGGCCGGGATTGACGAGCAGCCCCTGCCCTTCGGCCGCCAAAGCCGAGGCCAATATCCTTCCGGGCAGCGCGACATAAGCAACAGGTCCACCGATGAAGTCGGCCAAGCGATCCTCGGCGTCACAGGCCAGCGCGACCGGACCATCGGGCAATGCGTGAATTTTCAGTTCGGCCCGATCATGGGCGGGTTCCTCGACCAAGGCCGCGAAAAGTTCGGTATCGGCCAGCCGCGAGAGGATGCGCGCACGTTGCGCCGGCATGGCTTCATGGAAGGGGATCGGGCAAAGCAAGTCCAGCGGAGTCATCGGCCTCTCTCAGAATATCGTCGATGGCCTGGCGTAGCGCGGGCACAAGCTCGGCTTCGAACCAGGGATTGCGTTTCAGCCAGCGGGTATTGCGCCACGACGGATGAGGCAAGGGAAAGATGCGCGGTGCATGGTCGCGCCACGCCGCGACTGTTGCTGTCACGCCCTGCGATGCGGCTTTTCCAAGGTGCCAGCGCTGCGCATGACCGCCGACCAATAGAACCAGATCCGGCTGCAACTGTTGCATCACGGTGGCGCGCCAGGTCGCTGCGCAAATCGGCGGAGGCGGCAGGTCGGCCCCCTTCGCGTCATACCCCGGAAAACAGAAGGCCATCGGGACGATAGCGATGCGCGCCATATCGTAGAACGCCGGCTCGGAAACGCCCATCCATTCGCGCAATCTATCACCCGAGCGATCAGCGAACGGCCGGCCCGCCAGATGCACCCGCATCCCCGGCGCTTGTCCGGCGATCAGGATACGCGCGCCGGGCCGGAACCAGACGACTGGGTTGGGCGCGTGCGCCGTCGCAGTCGCCGCAAAGCGCGTGGTGCAAAGTCGGCAGGCGCTTATTTCCTCGAGAAGATCCATGTCCAGCTAGATAAGTAGCATTGGTTGCGCAACGAAGCCCCTTCAGGTCACGAAATGGCAAGCAATCCGCTGGCATGGTGGACAGTGACGTCGCTGCAGAATAATGTTCCGTTCGCACCCTTTGGTTGACGAAACTGAGCGGGGTGGACACCCACTGAGGAAATGCCACGCATGTCCGCCAAGACAGCGCAGGCTGGCATCGAGGTCGCCGGATGATTGAGTTCGACAATGTTTCCAAATCATTCTGGACGGGAACACAGCGTAAAGTAATTTTGGATAGGGCCTCGTTCAGGATCGAACTGGGCCACTCGATCGGCATCCTTGCGCCAAACGGAACCGGCAAGACGACGCTCATCAACATGATGTGCGGTTTGGAAAAGCCCGACGAGGGAAAGATCCGCATCGATTGCAGGGTCTCGTTCCCGCTGGGCTTCATGGGCGGGATCACCCCCAAGCTCAGCGCCAACGAAAACTGCCGTTACATCGCGCGCCTATACGGTCTTGACCCCGACTATGTTGAGGCATTTTGTCGCTGGATGACCGATATCAACGAATATTTCGATATGCCGGTCGGCACTTATAGCTCGGGCATGAGGTCACGTTTCACGTTCTCGCTGTTGCTGGCGCTTGAATTCGACGTCTACCTCATTGATGAGGGCATGCCTGCGACGACGGATGTCGCTTTCAACCGCAGGGCGGGATCGGTGCTGTTCGAGCGACTGAAATCCTCAACGGTGGTCGTTGTGTCGCATCAGGCGGCAACGATCGAGAAATTCTGCAACTCGGCCTGCGTTTTGCGCGATGGCAAGCTGTATCAGTTCGAAACGCTCGAAGAGGCAAAGCAATACTATGACTACTCTGCCTAAGGCGCGCCTCTATCGGATCAGCCGCGACGAGTCCGTTCTTGCGGTCAAAAGGGAATCAGATGCGGTGAAAACCGCGCGGAAGGTACAGGTCGAATTGAACAAGCGTAACGATATGGCCGAAGGGGAGAATGACCCCTCAAAGCTTTTCATGGCCGAGGACGACGGGTTCGGCGATATGCGCTTTCCGGGCGCCACCGAAGCAACGTCGCCGAATGTCCCGCATGACATGCAGGAGCGTATCGAGGCGGTGCAGGCCGAGAACCTGACCCAACGCCAATTGCGCATGGCCCGCAGGATCGCGGCCATGCACGAAATCGACGTCGACTCGGATTACGAAGCGGTCGTCTTGTTGCGCGATAAAGGCATAGACCCGTTCCATCGCGGCGCAGTCGGGCAAATCCTTTCCGAGGAAGGGGCGCGGGTCCAGCAGAATGGCGATCAAGCGGGCCTGCCCGTTCCTGCCAAGAAATCGAACCTGCCCCGTAAGCGCGGTTCCGAAATCGTGCCAATCGGGCCGAACTCGTCCAAGGCGCCATCACGTGAAGCCATGACCGAGGACAAGCGTGCCGCCGAGATCATCAAGATCCAGAAGGACATCGCCCGCCGCCGTCGCCGCAAGTTGACGATGTTGGCCGCGCGGCTGATCGCATTCGTGGGCATTCCGACGATCATTGCGGGTTACTACTACTTCAACATGGCGACGCCGCTTTACGCGACCAACTCGCAATTCCAGATCCAGCAGGCGGACCAAAGCGCGGCAAGCGGTTTGGGCGGATTGTTCAGCGGCACGCAGCTTGCGACCAATACCGATTCCGTTTCGGTCCAAAGCTATCTGATGTCGCGTGACGCAATGCTGCGGCTGGATCGCGAACTTGGCTTCAAGGCGGCGTTCCAGAGCGAGCAGGTCGATCCCATCCTTCGCCTCGCGCCCGATGCGACCAACGAGCAGACCTATAAGCTGTACAGCAAATCCGTGAAGATCGGTTACGACCCGACCGAGGGCGTGATAAACATGGAAGTCATCGCCCCCGAGCCGATGCTCAGCCAGCAATTCTCGACCGCGTTGATCAAATACGCCGAAGGCCAGGTCGACCAGATGACCTCGCGGCTGCGTGACGACCAGATGAAGGGGTCGATCGAAAGCTACAACGAGGCCGAGGAGAAGGTGAAAGACGCCCAGCTTCATGTGCAGGAGCTACAGGAAAAGCTTGGCGTGCTTGATCCGATGGCGGAAAGCAGCGTCGTCATGGGCCATGTCGCTGAGCTGGAACGTCAGCTGGCGGACAAGCGGCTTGAACTGGGCCAGCTTCAGTCCAACGCCTCTCCGAACCGCAGCCGCGTGCAGGGTGTCAAAGGCGACATCTCGCGGCTTGAGCAAATGCTGGCCGAGACCCGCTCGCAACTGACCGAAGGCAGCGAGGCCCGCGGCTCGCTTGCGACGATCTCAGGGCAGATCCGCATCGCGGAATCCGATCTGGCGACCCGTCAGGAACTGCTGGCCACCGCTGCCGCCCAGATGGAGACCGCGCGGATCGAAGCCAACAAGCAGGTCCGCTATCTTTCTCTCTCGGTTGCCCCCGTCGCCCCTGACGAGGCAACCTATCCCAAAGCTTTCCAGAACACGATCGTGGCCTTCCTGATCTTCTCGGGCGTCTATCTGATGCTTTCGCTGACAGCCTCGATCCTGCGTGAACAGGTATCCTCATGACCCATGTACAAACCGGCAATGTAACCTTCGGAAATGACTTGCCTCTTGGCGTGATCGCAGGGCCGTGCCAGTTGGAGACGCTCGATCATGCCCTGATGATCGCCGAGACCATGGCCAAGGCTTGCGAACAGGCCGGCGCTGGCTTTGTTTTCAAGGCCAGTTATGACAAGGCCAACCGCACCTCGCTTTCAGGCAAGCGCGGCGTCGGGATGGAGGAAGGACTGCGCATGCTTGAAGAAGTGCGCAAGCAATTCGGCTGCCCGGTCCTGACCGATGTGCATGATATAGATCAGGCCCGCGCTGCTGGGGCTGTGGTCGATATCATCCAGATCCCCGCCTTCCTGTGCCGTCAGACCGATCTGCTGATCGCCGCAGGCGAAACCGGCGCGGTGGTCAACATCAAGAAGGGCCAGTTCCTTGCCCCTTGGGATATGCCGAACGTCGCGCAAAAAGTCGCATCGACCGGAAACGAACGGATCATGCTGACCGAGCGTGGCGCAAGCTTTGGCTACAACACCCTTGTGGCCGA
This sequence comes from Paracoccus aestuariivivens, assembly GCF_009711225.1. Lineage (GTDB taxonomy): Bacteria > Pseudomonadota > Alphaproteobacteria > Rhodobacterales > Rhodobacteraceae > Paracoccus > Paracoccus aestuariivivens. The sequence goes on from NZ_WMIE01000013.1 coordinate 76,076, forward strand.
CATGCGCAGCCTGCCCATCATGGCACGGACCGGCTATCCCGTGATCATGGACGCGACACACTCCGTGCAGCAACCGGGCGGACAGGGAGGTTCGTCGGGCGGTCAGCGTGAATTTGCGCCGGTCATGGCCCGTGCGGCTGTATCGCTTGGCGTTGCCGGAGTCTTCATCGAGACCCATCAGGACCCCGACAACGCGCCTTCTGACGGGCCGAATATGATCCCTCTGGATCAGATGCCGGCTTTGCTGAATTCGCTGATGCGCTTTGACGCGCTGGCGAAATCGGATCCGGTGATGGGCTGAATCAAGCCTCGGCTGCGGCGATGGATTTCGCCGCAGCATGGGCCGAAGCCCAAGCCCATTGGAAATTGTAGCCCCCGAGCCAGCCAGTCACATCGACGACCTCTCCGATGAAATACAGCCCCGCTTGATTGCGGGCCTGCATCGTACGGGCGTCCAGATCCCGCGTATCGACGCCGCCCAGAGTAACCTCTGCCGTGCGCCATCCCTCAGACCCGACAGGTCGCAACCGCCATCGATTGACACGTTCCGCAATCCGGTCAAGCTTCGGGTTTGCCTGATCCGCCAATCGCGCACCGGAAAACCCCAACTCCTCCGTAATCGCGTCCGCCAGTCGGGACGGCAGGTAGCGCGCAAGAGCCGTTGATACCGCCTGACGCCCGTTCTGGCCGCGCATGTCGCGCATTGCGGCAGCAATGTCCTGATCCGGCGCAAGATCGACCGTGATCTCATCCCCGGGCTTCCAGAAACTGGAGATCTGCAGAATGGCCGGTCCAGACAAGCCACGATGGGTGAACAGCAGGCCGTCGCGGAACCGGGTCGCTGACCGCCCCTGCCCGTGGCTTACCACCGCATCGACCGCGACGCCGGCCAAGGGGCGGCACAAATCCAGATCCTGAGTTGCAAATGTCAGCGGCACGAGCCCTGCACGCGGCTCGATTATTCGCAGACCGAATTGCTCGGCCAGTTCATAACCCAATCCCGTAGCGCCCATCTTGGGAATGGAGCGCCCTCCGGCCGCAACGACCAGATTGCGGGCGGAAACCACACCCCTGCTCGTCCGCACCAGATAACCGCTATCGCTCGCCTCGACAGATTGGACAGCCGTTTCAAGCCACAATTCCGCACCGCGCATCCTGTGCAGAAGCATATCGATGATCTGGCGCGCACTGTCGTCGCAGAATAATTGACCAAGCGTTTTCTCGTGCCAGGCAATGCCCGCGCGATTGACCATCTCGACGAAATCCTGAGGGCTGAACCCCGACAAGGCCGATGCGCAGAATCGCGGGTTCTGCGACAAGAACCTTTCGCGATTCGCGGCAAGGTTGGTGAAATTACAGCGTCCACCACCGGAAATACGAATTTTCTCGCCCGCTGCCCGGGCGTGATCCAGCACAAGAACCCGCTGTTCTTGCCCCTTTCCAGCAGCTTGAATGATCGACCCGGCACAGAATAGGCCAGCGGCGCCTGCGCCAATTACCAATGTATCCACGTGTTCCATGCGAGGCGCTTAACGGCAGCGAAAGTTCTCCACAAGAAATTTCCGTGTGGCCCTTGCGCCCTTCCGACGCCTTGGCTAGATACCCGCTCACAGAGTTGGGGCGTGGCCAAGTGGTAAGGCAACGGTTTTTGGTACCGTGTACCGTAGGTTCGAATCCTACCGCCCCAGCCAGATTTTTTCTGTTCTCCGTCAAATCATTAGCTCACAGATCTGTGATCGCAGGTGATTATCCCTTTGATCCGGCGGTTGGTCGAAATTTCGGTACCCCTGCCCCCGCTTCGCGACCAATGCAAGTGATACGCATAGGACAATGCTGATCCTTACTCATGGAATTCGTCCGCATTTGCGCTCAGGTAACACAGTTCCGAGATACAATCGGGCGGTTCGGCATTGACGGACCGATCTGTTATCGCTGGCCAAACTAAAATGGCGTAACGGTCATAGACCATCTGAACGGAATCTGCTGTCCATGAGTGGTCTTTACAGCGCGACGACCACAGAGGCAGGCCGGTCGCGGCCCTTGCCGACCTCAAGATACGAGCCTGCGTCCCCGAACAGTCGCCTAAGAGGTCAGCAAACTCCCTCGACGGATCGTCAGAAGTGACGCCGAGTTTGATCCTTGCGCGAATAGTGCGCGCCAACCGGAACAGGGGCGTCCGCAGTTAAGTTACACCTGACTGACCTGCCTCGGTTCTGTTCCGGTCAGGTGCTCTCGTATTAAGCGGCCTTATCTTCTAAGGCGAAAGGTGACGTCCAACACTAGGTCGAATGCCTTCGGCTTCTTAGCGCGATACGAACCGCAACCCGCTTGAACTCGACGCTGTGTAACGCTTCCGTGTCCGTCGAACGCAAGGTTCAGCCCTCTGAAGGACAAGGTGCAAGGAATATCCATTCAAAGTGAAGAAACGCTGTTCGATCATCAACTCGAACTATTTGGGCGCATGAGGCAAACGTCGGTAAGGGCGCTAAAGTAGTTGGCGAAAGAACCTGGCATGACAAACTGGATTATTAGTTTGTTTGCACTTGTAACCCATTGCGTTGTTAGCTAGATACCCGCTCACAGAGTTGGGGCGTGGCCAAGTGGTAAGGCAACGGTTTTTGGTACCGTGTACCGTAGGTTCGAATCCTACCGCCCCAGCCAACTCTTTTTACTTATAATTCAAGCAGTTAACGTAGACATGCTGATCGCATGTGTTACAGTTCCGTGTGTGTAACACATGGGGCAAGTTGGCGACTCTCCCACCAGCAGAAAGGGCGAAGCTTTCGCCCCGCCCATCCCATTTTCACCAACTAACAAAGTTCTAGGTGCCACGCGACTGTAAGGAGTCTGTCGCCGCACCATGACGGGGTTTGGCTGGTTAGGCCGCGCACTCACCGTCTAATCGCAGCGCGGTTTGCTCTCCTGATCCTGCATCCACTCGGCGTAGTGCAGATCGTTCAGTGTCTGACGACGCGCCAGTTCCGCCTTCAGCACGCGCAGTTCCAGCCGGACGGCTTTCACTTCAGTCTTGGCGGCCTTCAGTTCCGCGTTGAGGCGTGCAACTTCGTTGTCGTATTCCATCGCATCAGCCGACAGCCGATGCACCTGTTCCTTCCAACACGTTGAAGAGCCGTAGCGCTTCACAAGGTCTTTCAGCATGTGGTTCAGAGCTATTATGCAGCCGCCTTTGCACGCAGCTTCCTGTTGAGCTCATCCACATCAGTGCGGGCTTCTTCAATCATCTCCCGAACAGTGCGCATAAAGTTCGCGCCGGGTGTCTCACTGCGGATTGTGACCTTGACCAAGTTCTCGCCATACAGATGACAGGCCATCACCCTGCCCTCGGAGGTAGTCAGATATACCTCCACTTTGGAGTAGATCGCGTCAGGTTCGTCGATATCTTCGATACAGAAATCCGGTTGGTCACAGATACCGGTTTCGGTGTTGATTTCACCCTGAACCTCGGCCAGCCAAGGGTAAAAAGCGTCAGTGTTCATCATGATCGTAACCGGCGTTGCTGCCGTGGGCGCGATCATGGTAACATTCTTCGTCATTGCGATTTCCTTCTATATCGCAGTTTCAAACGACAGGGGGCGGGCTTCCACGGTCTGCAAACTAAGTTGCCCGTCCCACTGTCGGAGACTGTTCAGCCCGTCACCCTCCACTGCGTGAAGGCCCTGCGGACCTGCTTGTCTAGCTGGTCCAGCATCTTGTTGAGGCGGATGGCCTCTGTCAGCGCCGCATTCTTCTTTGCCGGGTCTGACAGGTCGGAAGCCTCAATTTCGGCAAGTCGGGCTTTAATCTCGGTGCGCTTGTAGTCGTTGACGTGGTGCGCAAGATCGTTCGCCGCGTCGATCAGACTGCCTATGATGACCTCTGCCCGACCAACCGATCGCTCAGCATAGAACGGGTTCATAGGCTGCCCGTGCGCATCGCGTTCTGGGTCAATCATGTAATGTTCCGGGCCACGATCATCGGGGAACTCGGGCGTTTGAAAGCCCGCATTTCCAAGGCAGAAGTCAAACTCAGAATCCGAAAGCTCTTGCTCATTGAAATATTCGAAGAACGGTTTTCGAAATACCGAAGATGCTTCTAGGTTTGCCTCTGCCTTTCGCTGCTTCACTCGTTTCCGATACTCACGCTGACTTTCGGCGGGCGTCTTAGCCATCTGCACCTCCTTTCATGTTATGCAAGTTTCTTAACACTATCGCGTTAAGGTGTGCTGCAAAAGGTACGGCGGTCACGAAATCGTGATTGGGCCGCCAGCGCCACAACCTCCGCACCCTCACGGCATCCCTCGGGCAACAAAGGTGGTCGCACGAATTCGGATCGGGGGCTAAGCTTTAGCGCCTGAGGAAGAATGACCGGAAATGACGAAACGCAGACGCTATTCTGCAGAGTTCAGGGCGAAGGTGGCTCTTGAGGCCATCCGCGGGGAACTGACGACGGCCGGGTTGGCCAAGAAGTTGAACGGCGAACGCCACCGGTTCGGGAGAGCCGTTC
>NZ_WMIE01000014.1 GCF_009711225.1 Paracoccus aestuariivivens
AGCGTTGGCCCGATACGGCACGCCCGGGATCTTCAACAGCGACCGGGGTTCGCAATTCACCGGGGCCGGGTTCACCGAAGTGCTGCTGGACGCCAAGGTGCAGATCTCCATGGACGGTCGTGGGCGCCGGATCGACAACCGGATGATCGAACGGCTGTGGCGGTCGCTCAAATACGAATGCGTCTCCCTGAACGCCTTCGAGGCCGGCTCGGAGGCCCGCAAGGGGATCGGTGCCCGGATCAGCGATTACAACGGAAAACGCCCGCACTCATCACACGGGTTGCTGACCCCGGCCGAGGCTTATGATACCTCCGACCAGAACCTGAAAGCCGCCGCCTGACATGAACCCCATGCTGAAGCTGAGCCGAGCGGCAAACTGATCCAAATTCCCGGAACACCTCTCTGGTCGCGATTACCGATGCAAAAAAACGGCTGGACGAGTTGATCGATCTCGCAATCGCGGGCGAGGAGATCATCATCACGCGATGGGGCAAGCCGGTGGGTAAGCTCCGGGCATTCCGGCAGGTCCAGACGCTCCAAAACGCCAGCGAGGAGTTTCTCGCCGAACTCGAAAGGTCGGTACGTGATTATGACCGTTGATAATCTCCCCCTCCCGTTTCGCGTGTGGCGCGGCGACATCCTCGCCGCAAACCGCAGTTGCAAGAAGGGTGATCGCGCAGGCCTGATCATTGGTATTTCTAGGGCCAACGCGAAGATCGGAATGAAAAACTCGGCCGAGATTGAGGCGGATCAGGAGTCGCGGGATCGACTTCCCGACGGAGTCGCTACCTCGGTCAGTTTCCTCGCCGGAACCCGCCTCCGGCGTGACTCCTGACGAGGAAAAGTGGCCGCGGAGCACGAAATGCTTCGCCGACACCCAGAGCATCAAAGCCGCAATGGGGCGTCCGGATTCGGATTGGTACCGGCAGATGAAACTCAGCATGCCGTCGACGTTCTGTGTGTCAAAACAGGCATAAAAATCGAGGGGATCCGGATTCCACTATGCGCGCGTCGAGATTTCGTCAGGGTTGGCGACTGGGCGGTAGGCGTCGCTTTCCATTTCGCTCGACCGGTACACCTTTGTCGGTCGCGAGACGAAGCCCTCCTGGTACCGCTTCCTTGGCAAATCGCTGTTTGATCGCCGAAAGATCGATGCGGATCATTTCGATATAGTCCCGCAAGGTCTCGAGGCCGAAGCCCTCGGGCAGATAATTGGTGATGCCGACATCCGAATTTGCATGCCCCATCAGGAAGCGACGGGCGGTATCCGGCACCTTTGCGGCGACCAGATCTGAATGGAAACTCGTTCGCAAGTCATGCAGGTCGCGACGTGGATCGTAGCAACCGACCGAGCGCATGTAAAAAGCGAAACTCTTTGTGAAATTGGCGGTATAAGTCGCTTTCTGAGATTTTGATCGGCTGGCCCGCGAGAATATCCTTGGGTGTCCGAGCCGGCGCTGCCTTTCGACCAATTCCAGAAATCCCAACTCGATCAACTGTTTATGTATGGGGATGGTTCTCCGGCCATTGTCGCTTTTCACGGATTGTCCAAAACCGCGCTCGATCTCGATGAACCAGATGCCACGCTCGGAGCGGATATTGGACGGTTTGAGTTGCAGCATCTCCTCGCTGCGCATGCCATGAAGCCGCGCCATAATCGGGAGCCAGTAGATCGCGTCTTCGATCAGAGTCTTGGGCGAGGACCATTTCCTCGTCCTGAGCAGTACCTGGAAATCGTCGCCCCAGAGTTGCCGGCTGCTATCAGGCAGGCCCTTGCGCCTGTTCTCGATGATCTTTTCCGGCATCACGAAGGGCGCGTAGGGGTTATGGGTGATGCGCCCCTTACCGACCGCGTAGTCGAGCGGTGCCGAGACATTCGATTGGTGGCGCTGGAAGGTCCGCGGCGCGATGCGCGCGATCTTGGCCTTGCGACGTGCCTCATCCGTGTCGTCTGCACCGGTGCGAGCCTGCGCGATCTTGCGCTCGGTTATGCTTTTCTGGCGTTTTTCCTTTGCATCGGCAGCCTTCACCAGGTCCTGCAGACCCATCGCGCGGTTTTTTGGCGAGCGGCCATGATTCTGCGGCAGGCGCCGCAGCAAATCGGTGAAATCATGCCATTGCTCAGGCTTGATCCCGAGCACCGGGGCATTGCCGAAATAGCTGTCGATGAGCTTGCGAGTCGATTTCGTGGTCTCGGATTCCTTGCGGAACCGCTTGGCGCTGCCTTCATCACTATAGGTATAGGCACCCTGGGTCACGATTCCGTTGATCCGGTCCTGGAACCAGTCATCCCAGAGGTCGAGAATGCCAGGGGAGGGCGTCTCGGCCGGTGCGGCATTCTGCGATTCAGCTGGTTTGAAATGCAGCAATGCGGCAGGGATCTCGACCACCCTCGGATATTCTGTCTTTCTTTCCTCGCTCGCCTTTTCCGTCTCGGCAGCTTGCTTGACCGGGACGTCCTGGACGGCAGGCATGGCAATGATTGTGTTGACCGCCATGGCAGATGCCTCTGGCCTCTTGGCTGCGGCAGAACCGATCGGGTCAGGTGATTTCGCCTGCTCGGCTTCGGTGATCGGAGGGGGCGGCGCGCCTTTCGCGGCAACCGCATTGTCGGGCGCGGGCGGAGCTGCGTCTTGTGCCGGACATGCTGCCGTTTTAATTGCTGATTGTGGCGCCGTCTCCCTGCCCTCAACCGGCCGGTCGATTTGCGCCAGCGCCGCACTCATCCAGGGTCCGGGACCGGAAAACCTGGCGCGCGCGCGGTTCTCGCGCTCGGTGCTGACATCGAGCATGCAGCGCAGCATCCGATCGGCCAGAAGATCATAGTCCGGATCCTCCTCGCGGATCTCGAGGCCGAGCTGCTCTGCGGTGGCGCGGATCGGCCAATAGGCCGCCTTGCGGTCGCAGCGCAGCACTGCGTCCCTGAGGGCTTCGCGCGCGGCAGATTCAAAGACGAGGCTGGCCTCGGCCTGGGCCCGCGATCGCGTCGGGGTGGCGGCATGAATCCGGATGGCCGTCTCGATTTCGAAACGGCAATAGCCATCCAGAATCTGTGTCATCACCTCGGGCGACACATCGCACTCCACGTAGAAGCAGAACTCGCTGATCGCAGTCAATCTGCGGGCGAGATCCGCGGCCTCGTGGATCAAATGGGTCTTCAGCGAGAAACAAAAAAATTCTGTTTGAAGCGGTTTGTCTGGCGCATCGGCACCCGCCGGCGCTAGTAGAAACCGGTCTCGCGACGTTCGAGATAGGCGTGGTTGCGCGTCAAAGTCAGCCCCCAGGGTTGGAGGTGCCGCGCGGGCGGGAATCCGGGTTTTGTGCAGAGCGCTGTGCAAAATCCCCGATCCGCTTCGAGTGAGGCGGATTTTCCTTGGGAATTCAGCGCTTTCTGGGCTAAATGGCTCCGGCGGTAGGGATCGAACCTACGACCAATTGATTAACAGTCAACTGCTCTACCGCTGAGCTACGCCGGAACATTTATTGCCAAGTTAATGGCGCGGTTTGTGTTGGCTCCGGCGGTAGGGATCGAACCTACGACCAATTGATTAACAGTCAACTGCTCTACCGCTGAGCTACGCCGGAACACGGGGCGGTGTATAGCGGTGGTCTGTGATGCCGTCCAGTGGCTCTTTGTGTTTTTTTGACGATTTTTTTAAGAAAATGAAATTTAACGAAAAATCGATCATGGGCTGGCAAAAATCGTGGTCGTTCCGATGGGGGAAAGCGGCGCGATGGCTCCGATCTCGGACAGGGCGATGAGGTGGGCCAGCACGTTGCGGGTCGCGGCGGGGATGAGGTGCGGGGGAATGGCATAGATCTTGTGCGCAAGTTGTTCGGCAGTGGCCGGACTGTCGCGAAGCGAAGCCAGAATCTGCGCGGTACGTTTGCGCCGATGTGCGGCCAGTTCGGCAATACGTACTGTCGGGTTCTCGATCGGATCTCCATGAGCGGGTAGCAGGCGCGCTGCACCGGATTCGCGCAGGCGCGACAATGAGCGGAAATAATCGGCCAGATCGCCGTCGGGCGGAGAAATCAGCGTTGATGACCAGTCCATCACGACATCGCCGCAGAAAATGTCACCGCCCGATTGAAAGCTGAGATGCCCTGCGAAATGCCCCGGAGTGTGGATGGCGGTCAGCGTCCATTCGGGTGTCTCGATCCGGTCTCCGTCCCGCATCTGGATGTCGGGGACGAATGCCATGTCCAGCCCTTCGCCACCGTCCAACGCGCCCTCGCGAGCAAGGCGCTGCATCAGCGGCGAGCGACCGGCAAGCGCGGGACCAAAACCGTAGACCGTGGCACCCGTTGCGTCGGCGAGGGCGCGCGCGCCTTGGGAATGATCCAGATGGGCATGGGTGACGAGGATATGGGTGATCCGCCCCGCGCCTGCAGCGGCGATGATCGCCTGACGATGCTCGGGCAGGTCCGGGCCGGGGTCGATCACGGCGATCTGGTCCCGGCCAAGAAGGAAGCTGTTCGTCCCCTGTCCCGTTAGTGGAGAGGGGTTAGCGGCGACGATGGTTTGCAGGGCTATCGGAGCTTGTGTCATGGCATTAGCCTAGCGCTGTTAAGGATGCGTAAGGAAGGCCCCGGAAAGGTCGGCATGGTTTTTGAATGGCTCAAGCGGATCGCGCCGCGCGGACTTTACGGTCGCGCCGCGCTGATCCTGTTCTTGCCGGTGGTGGTCGTCACCATCGTCGTTACCGTGATGTTCCTGCAGCGTCATTTCGAGGACGTGACGCGGCAGATGACCGGAAGCATGACGCGGGAAATCACGCTTGTGGCGCGACGCATTGACGAGGCAGCAGACATTCCGGCCGCGCAATCCCTGGCCAAGCGCGAAACCACGCAACTTGAATTGCAGCTGGTTCTGCCCGCCGTTGAACCCTATGGCGACTGGCACGATTTCTGGGATCTGTCCGGTCGGGTCGTGATCGAGGAACTGCACAGCCGCGTGGCGCAGGTCATCGCGGTCGATCTGAGCAGGCGCCGCGAGGTGCGGGTGACGCTGAACAGCAAGCTGGGGCCATATCAGCTGGTCTTTCCACGGGGGCGGGTCAGCGCCTCCAACCCGCATCAGTTGCTGGTGCTGATGATCGGCACGTCGCTTTTGATGACTGCAATTGCGACGATATTCCTGCGCAACCAGCTTCGTCCGATCAAACGGCTGGCACGTGCGGCCGAGGAATATGGCAAGGGCCGGATCATTCCTTATCGTCCCGCAGGCGCTAGCGAGATCCGCAGCGCCGGTACCGCGTTTCTCGAAATGCGCGGGCGGATCGAGCGGCAGAACGAACAGCGCAAGCAGATGTTGTCGGGTGTCAGTCACGACTTGCGGACGCCGCTGACGCGGTTGCGGCTGGGCCTGTCGATGCTGTCGCCGGATTTGCCTCCCGAACCCGACGAGATCGCCGGACTGGAAAGCGACGTGGCCGCAATGGGGAAAATGGTCGATGCCTTTCTGGATCATGCGAGGGATGCGGCGCAGGATGCGCCTCCGGCAGCCGAACTCGCGCTGGATTTCGTGCGCGGGATCGTGGCCGATGCGCAGCGTGGCGGTCAGGCGGTCGAACTGGGCAAGATGCAGGGAGAGCCGAATGGCCGCGCGATTTTCCGGCAGGACAGTTTGCGCCGCGCCATCGAGAACCTGATCGGCAACGCCGTCCGTTACGGCGAGCATGCCGTGGTCGAGGCTGCATTGGGGCCAAGCTGGTTCCGCATCTCGGTCGAGGATGACGGGCCGGGGATTCCCTCGGATCGCCGCGACGAGGCGTTGAAGCCCTTTACACGATTGGTTCCGGCCAGAAACCAGAACCAGGGGCAGGGCGTCGGTTTGGGTCTGTCGATTGCAGCGGATATCGCCCGGGCGCATGGCGGACAGCTTCGGCTGGTCGACGGCGCGACATTGGGCGGGTTGCGGGCCGAAATCGTTATTCCACGCTGATTGCCCGCAGTTGCCGTAGCGCGCGGCAACGGCTAAGGCAGTGATAATTCAATAAGCAGAAGGGACTGCAGAATGCGGGCATTCGTATTTCCCGGCCAGGGCGCCCAAGTCATCGGCATGGGCCGTGAGTTGGCGGAAGCCTATCCGGCCGCACGCGAGGTCTTTGCCGAGGTCGATGAGGCGCTTGGCGAGAAGTTGTCGGATCTGATCTGGAACGGCGATATCGAGACCCTGACCCTGACCCAGAACGCGCAACCGGCGCTGATGACGACTTCGCTCGCAGCCTTCCGCGCGCTGGAGGCCGAAGGTTTCGGCATCAAGGATGCAGCGTTTGTCGCGGGCCATTCGCTGGGCGAATATTCGGCGCTGTGCGCGGCGGGAGCGTTGACGCTGGCCGACACCGCGCGTCTGCTGCGCTTGCGCGGCCAAGCCATGCAACAGGCCGTTCCGGTCGGGCAGGGCGCGATGGCCGCGATCCTTGGTCTGGATTTTGCCGCTGTCGAACAGATTGCACGCGACGCCGCCGAGGGCGATGTCTGTCAGGCCGCGAATGACAACGATCCGGCACAGGTCGTGATCTCGGGTCACAAAGCCGCAGTCGAGCGGGCTGCTGTCATCGCCAAGGAACGCGGCGCGAAACGTGCGCTGATGCTGCCCGTATCCGCGCCTTTCCATTCGGCGCTGATGCAGCCTGCCGCCGCCGTGATGGCCGAGGCACTGGCAGGGGTCGAGATAGTATCGCCAGCGGTACCGGTCGTGGCGAATGTGCGGGCCGAGGCCGTCTCGGAACCCGGCGCAATCCGGCAGCTGCTGGTCGAGCAGGTCACCGGCTCGGTGCGTTGGCGCGAGTCGATCGCGTATCTGTCGAACGCGGGCGTGACCGAATTCTGGGAAATCGGCGCTGGCAAGGCGTTGTCGGGTATGATCAAGCGGATCTCGAAAGAGGCCGTGACACGCAATATCGGCACTCCTGCGGAAATTGCGGCTCTGAATGGCTAGGATAGTGGTGGGGGCGCTGCCCCGATCGCCGGATAAACTGAACTATATGGAAACGAGGCTGTGATGTTTGATCTGACGGGCAAGACCGCGCTGGTGACCGGCGCATCCGGCGGGATCGGCGGCGCGGTCGCCGAGGCGCTGTATAAAGCGGGCGCGACGGTGGCACTTTCTGGAACGCGCGAGGCTCCGCTACAGGAACTGGCCGCGAAACTGGGCGAACGCGCCCATGTGGTGACCGCCAATCTGGGCGATGCGGCTGCGGTCGAAGCCCTGCCCAAAGCGGCAGCGGCAGCGATGGGCAGCGTCGATATTCTGGTCAACAATGCCGGAATCACTCGCGACAATCTGTTCATGCGCATGTCCGACGAGGAATGGGCGCAGGTTCTTGAAGTCAACCTGACCTCAAGTTTCCGACTGTGCCGTGGCGTTCTGCGCGGCATGATGAAGGCCCGCTGGGGCCGTATCGTGAATATCACGTCCGTTGTCGGCGCAACCGGAAATCCGGGGCAGGGCAACTATGCTGCCGCCAAGGCGGGACTGGTCGGAATGTCGAAAAGTCTGGCATATGAGGTCGCTTCGCGCGGCATTACCGTGAACTGCGTCGCGCCGGGCTTTATCGAAACCGCGATGACGGACAAGTTGAACGACGATCAGAAGTCGCGCATTCTGACGCAGATCCCGGCAGGTCGCATGGGACATGCTGAGGAAATCGCCGCCGCTGTCGTTTATCTCGCCAGTGCCGAGGCCGGATATGTCACTGGGGCCACGCTTCATGTGAATGGTGGCATGGCGATGCTGTGATTGCGGGTTTATGCGGTTGCAAGATCACGTTGCCGTGCTATATCCCGCGAATAAGGCTGCAGGGGAACCGCCCTGGGCTGTCGTCAGCGTGAGCTGTCACATCTTGGGCGGATGCCCGCGAAAATGAGGAAGAGACATGAGCGATATTGCTGATCGCGTGAAGAAAATTGTCGTCGAGCACCTGGGTGTTGACGAAGACAAAGTGACCGAAAGCGCGTCCTTCATCGACGATCTGGGCGCCGATTCTCTGGACACGGTCGAACTGGTCATGGCGTTCGAGGAAGAATTCGGGATCGAAATCCCGGACGACGCCGCCGAAACCATCCAGACCTTCGGCGACGCGGTCAAGTTCATCCAGGGCGCGGTCTGATAAGACTTCGCTTCCGGCGATTGGGGCGGTGCTTTCCGACAGGAGAGCGCCGCCTTTTCAATTTTGCTAGAAGCTGCAGATCCGGGAACCCGGTAAGGGGTGGTCTCGTTCGGTAGGTGTGTTCGAACGAAGGAGACCGAAATGGCCGTCAAGATTCAGGGACTAACCGATAACGCACGCAAAACCGCGATCGCCGAGTTGAATGCACGGCTCGCCGATGCCGTTGCGTTGTCCGCCGCCATCAAGCAGGCGCATTGGAATGTGAAGGGCCGCAATTTCATCGCGGTGCATGAATTGTTCGACACCACCTTCGGCAATCTGCAGGTCCATGTCGATGAAATGGCCGAGCGGATCCAGATTCTGGACGGGGTCGCTATCGGGACGGTCGAGAAAGTGGCGAAGGCCAGCACGCTCAAGGAATATCCGACCGATCTGACCAAGGCCGAAGATCACATCAAGGCCATTTGTGAACGGCTGCGGGATTACGGCGCCAGAGTCCGCGCGGCCATTGATACGACCGCCGAGGCAGGCGACGCGAACACCGCCGATCTGTTCACCGGCGCGTCGCGGACGGCCGACAAGGATCTGTGGTTTCTGGAAAGTCACCTAGAGTGATGGGTGAAACGCGCGGGTGATCGGGGGCCAAGTCCCCGACGCGTGCCCTGAATGCTGAAATCGTTGCACCCTTCCGCTGTACCGGAGGGGTGTTTTCATTGTCGCTCAGGGGTTTGAATCGCGAACGCCAGACGCCTGAACTGCGTGGATCAAGGGGCAGGTTCGCTTGGATATTCGCCAAGACCGTTAGACGAAAAATCACGAACAACCACCTTGTCGACAGGACGGCTCCGCCTGATAGGGCTCAGGACACATGGATTTTAGGTTTCTATCATGATGCAGGCTCCGCAAGGAGACCAGATGAATGAGCAATCTTACTGGCTGAGCATGGCGCAGATGGAGCGCTTACGCCCCTTTTTTCTCAAAAAGCCAAGGGCACCCGCGCTCCGATGATACGCAGCGTATTGAGTGGGATAATCTTGTTAGATCGCAATTGGTCACGCTGGTGCGATGGGCCAGGGCTACGGCCCGCACAAGACCCTTTATAATCGCTGGAAGCGTTGGCGCCCGTTACTTCCGTTTCTACGGCCCGACCGAGGCGTTCTTCGAAAATATGTCGGGGCTACCCGATGTCGAGCGCGTCGGGCGCTCGGAAAGGCTGGGGCAATCTGCCTCATCCTTGTTGCCGTCGTGGCGGAGCAAATGACCGCCCATCCGATGTCGGATCGTTGACACCCTTTACGCCGGTTGAGGCGTAGGTCGGGGCCAACGATCCTGTTTTTGTGGCCGGATTATTTCGGCATCGGGGCGGTGATGCCCTCGACATAGAAGTTCAGACCGGACAGTTCCTCGTCCGTTGCCTTCTGGCCGTCAGCCAGCCAGTCGCTGCCGTCCTGTTTTTTCAGCGGACCGGTGAAGGGGTGGTGTTCGCCCGAAGCGATCTTGGCTTTCAGCGCCTCGGCTTCCGCTTTGACTTCCGCAGGTACGGCTTCGGTGATCTCGCCGATCACGACCTCGCCATCGCCGATGCCCGCCCAGGTGGCCTCGGATTTCCACGAGCCGTCCAAGGCCTGACCGACGCGCTTGATGTAATAGGGCGCCCAGTTGTCGACGATGGACGAGATGCGCGGCTTCGGAGCGAAGCTGGACATGTCCGATGCCTGACCGAAGCCAAGCACGCCGGCTTCCTGAGCCTTCGCCAGCGGAGCGGTCGAATCGGTGTGCTGCATGAAGACATCGACGCCTTCGGCGATCAGTGCGGCGGCGGCATCGGCCTCTTTCGCGGGATCGAACCAGCTATAGACCCAGACGACTTTCATCTCGACGTCGGGGTTCACCTTGCGCGCGTGGATGAAGGCCGAGTTGATGCCCTGAATGACCTCGGGGATTGGGAAGGAACCGATATAGCCGATCTTGTTCGACTTGGTCATGCGGCCCGCGATGGTGCCGATGACGGCGCGGCCTTCGTAAAAGCGGGCGTCATAGGTCGCGACGTTGTCGGCGCGCTTGTAACCGGTGGCGTGCTCGAACTTGATATCGGGGAATTTCTTGGCGACGTTGATGGTCGCGTCCATGAAGCCGAAGCTGGTCGTGAAGATCATCTTGTTGCCGGCAAGCGCCAGTTGGGTGATCGCGCGCTCGGCGTCGGCGCCTTCCGGAACGCTTTCGATGAAGGTCGTCTCGACCTTGTCGCCATATTCCTTCTCGACCGCCTGACGGGCCAGATCGTGCTGGAAGGTCCAGCCGCCATCGCCGACCGGACCGACATAGATGAAGCCGATCTTCAGCTTTTCATCCTGCGCGAAGGCCGGAATGGCCGAGGCGGCGACCAGCGCGGCGGCGCTGCCAAGTAGGGTTCTGCGGTTCATCACTGTCTCTCCTGTCAGGGATTTTAGCTGCTTAGCGCAGCGCGTGGAAAGGCTGCCCGAGCGAGCCGGGGGTGGCCGTCAGGCCCGAGCGGCCGAACTTCTGGCGTGCCGAGATCAGCACAAGAACAATAATCGTGGCAAGATAGGGGGCCATGCTGAGCAACTGGACCGGCACAGCAACGCCCGCGGCCTGCAGGCGCAATTGCAGCACCGTGACGCCACCGAAAAGCCATGCCCCCGCCAGAACGCCCCATGGGTTCCATTGTGCGAAAACGACGATGGCCAGCGCGATCCAGCCCGCGCCGGCGGTCATGCCCTCGGTCCATTGCAGAACGGTCGCGATCGAGATGTAGGCTCCGCCCAGTCCGGCCATCGCGCCGCCAAAAGCGATAGCGCCGATGCGGACGGTGCGGACGGGATAGCCCAGCCCATGCGCGGCGTCGTGGTTTTCACCGACCGCGCGCAGGATCAGGCCCGTCCGCGTCCGCATCAGAACCCACCAGACCACCGGTACCATGATCAGACCCAGCCAGATCATCAGGTTCAACCCCAACGGTCCGACCATCATCGAGGGCGCTTTGATGCCTTCATAGGGCTTGCCGAACATCGCGGTCAGGCCCAGTCCGAACAGCGTAAGCGCAAGGCCGGTCGCGACCTGATTGGACAGCAGATATTGCGTCAGCACGGCAAAGATCGTGGACAGGGCCGCGCCTGCGATTGCGGCGGCGACAAACCCCATTGCGGGGCTGCCGGTCGCATGGGCCGCGGCAAAGCCCGCCAAGGCTCCGCCGATCATCATCCCCTCGACGCCAAGGTTCAGAACGCCCGCGCGTTCGACCACCAACTCGCCAAGAGCGGCGAACAGGATCGGGGTTGCGGCCCCGAGCAGCAGCACGAAAACGGCAATCGGATCGATCATCAGCCGCGCCTCCGGATGCGGTAGCGGGTCAGAATGTCAAACCCCAGAATGAAGAACAGCAGCATCCCCTGAAAGACCTGCACGGTCGAGGCGGGCAATTGCAGCATCATCTGCGCCAGTTCGCCACCGATATAGGTCAGCGCCATCAACAGGCCCGCAAGCAGTATGCCCAAGGGATGCAACCGGCCAAGGAAGGCCACGATGATCGCGGTGAAGCCATAGCCCGAGCCGAAACTTTCGGTGATCTGGCCTGCGGGTCCGGCGACCTCGAACAGACCGGCCAGCCCCGCCAACGCGCCAGACAGTCCAAGGCAAAGCGCGACCAGCCGCTGGGGGCGCACACCGGCAAAGCGGGCGGCGCGGGGGGCCGCGCCAGCGGTACGGATGCGGAAACCAAGGATGTGGCGCGACATGATGAACCATGTCACCAGCAGCGCAATGACGGCGGCGATGACGCCCCAATGCAGACCGGTATTGGCGATCAGTTCCGGATTCGATGCCGAGGGATATTGCTGCAGGTTCCGCGAGCCGGGGAAGTTGAAACCTTCGGGGTTCTTCATCGGGCCGAATGCCATCCATGCCGCGATTTTCTGCGCGACATAGACCAGCATCAGCGAGACGAGGATCTCGGACGCCCCGAACCAGTTGCGTAGCAGCGCGGGGATCATGCCCCAAGCCCAGCCGCCAGCAGCGCCTGCCACGATCATCGCGGGAAAGATCCAGAAGGCCTCATGCGGATAGGCGGCCAGCGCGACCGCCGCGCCGCAGATCGCGCCGATGATATATTGCCCCTCGGCCCCGATGTTCCAGATGCCCGCGCGGAAACCAAGGGCCAGCCCCGAGGCGATCAGGATCAGCGGTCCCGCCTTGACCAGCAGTTGCGGGCGCGAATAGCCCGCGGCCGGACCGAAAAGCGGGTCCCAGAAAATCGTGCGGATCGCGGCGACGGGATCGAATCCCAAGGCAGCAAACAGCAGCCCGCCAACGAACATCGTTGCGATAACAGCAAGGACGGGTGTGACGACCTGCCAGATCAGCGGGGCGCTTGCCCGCGGCTCAAGCCGGAACATGACCGACCTCCATTCCATGTGCGCCGCCCAGCATCAGGCCGATTTCCTCGATGGTCAGGCCTTCGGTCGGGCGGGGGGCCGATAGTCGGCCCTCGTTGAGGGCGCAGAAGCGATCGGACAGCTCAAGCAGTTCGTCCAGATCCTGCGAGATGACGATGACGCCCGCGCCCTTGGCGGCCAGATCCAGCAGCGATTGCCGAATCGAAGCGGCGGCTCCGGCATCGACGCCCCAAGTGGGCTGGTTGACCACCAGAACATTCGGACGTCCCAGAACCTCGCGGCCGATGACAAATTTTTGCAGGTTGCCGCCGGACAAGGCACCAGCCGCCGTTCCGGGGCCGGGAGTGCGCACGTCAAAGACGCGGATGACCTCTTCGGCGAAGCGGCGGGCTGCGGCATTGTCGATCATGCCCTTGCGGACGATGTTCTGGCGGGTGCCTGCGGTCAAAAGGGTGTTCTCGGTCAGGCTGAACTGAGGCACGGCGGCGTGGCCAAGGCGGTCTTCGGGTGCGGCCAGAAGGCCCGCGCTGCGGCGTGTTTCGGGGCCGGAAAGCGAAAGGTCCGTGCCATCAAGGGTGATCGTGCCATGTGCCGAGGTGATCTCGCCGGACAGGGCCGACAGCAATTCGTCCTGTCCGTTGCCTGCAACGCCTCCGATGCCAAGAATTTCGCCCCTGCGCAGTGACAGCGATACATCCTTCAACGCGACGCTTTCGGCAGCGGCGGCGCTGGTCGTCAGCGCCGTGACCGCCAGCACGACCTCGCCGGGACTGCGGCCCGAGCGGTCGACGACGCGCATTTCGGCCCCGACCATCATTGCGGCAAGTTCACGGGCAGAATGGGCGCGAGGATCGACCGTGCCGACAACCTTGCCGTGGCGCAGGATGGTGGCGCGGTCACAGTGACTGCGGATTTCTTCCAGCTTGTGGCTGATATACAGTATCGCGGTTCCGGCAGCGGAAAGCTGGCGCAGGGTGGCGAACAGGATCTCGGCCTCTTGCGGGGTCAGGACGCTGGTCGGCTCGTCCATGATCAGCAAGCGCGGGTTCTGCAGAAGGCAACGCAGGATCTCGACGCGTTGGCGTTCGCCCGCGGACAGGGTCGCGACGCGGCGGGCGGGGTTCAGTGGCAGACCATAAGCGTTCGACAGTTCCGCGATGCGACGGGCCAGTTCCGCGCGGGGCGGGGGATTTTCCATGCCCAAGGCGATGTTTTCCGCGACCGTCAGCGCGTCGAACAGGCTGAAGTGCTGGAAGACCATCGCCACACCCGCAGCCCGCGCGGCACGCGGATCGGCTGGGGCGTGCGCCGCGCCAAGGAATGCCATATGCCCTTCGTCCGGTCGGACGAGGCCATAGATCATCTTGACGAGGGTCGATTTACCGGCTCCGTTCTCGCCCAGAAGCGCATGGATCTCGCCAGCGCCGACCGAGAAGCTGATGTCGTCATTGGCGCGCACGCCGGGATAGGTTTTGCCCAGGCCCTCCGCCCGGAAAACGTCATTCACTGTCGCGCGCCTTCTTTGCCCTTTTCTTGCACCTTTAGCGGTTTTCCGCCGAGGAGCAATTGCACAGTTGGATAGGTCGGGCCTAGATTGGCGGCATGCCGGAAATTTCACCCCGATTCATCCACCTGCGCACGCATTCCGAACACTCGCTGTTGGAAGGGGCCGTGCCGGTCAAGAAACTTGCTGATCTTGCAGCACAAAACGGCATGCCCGCCGTTGCGCTGACCGATTCCAACGCGCTGTTCGCGGCGCTGGAATTCTCGGTCAAGGCACAGGATGCGGGGGTTCAGCCGATCATCGGCTGTCAGGTGACGTTACAGGCCGAGGTCACCGCGCCCGTCGTTCTGCTGGCCCAGAACGAGGCGGGCTGGCTGAACCTGATGGAGCTTTCGAGCTGCCTTTATCTGCGCGATGATGGCTCGTTGCCGCATGTCACGCTGGATGAACTGGCGACCCGCTCCGAGGGTCTGATCTGTCTGACCGGCGGCGCGCTTGGGCCCTTGGGGCAACTGGTCGGGCAGAGCCGTTTGCCCGAGGCACGAGCGCTGGCCGAGCGTATGGCCGCGATGTTCCCGACACGGCTATATGTCGAGTTGCAGCGTCACCGTGACGGCGGCGGATCGCCCGTGGTCGAGGAGGTCGCCTCGGAAGGTGGCATGATCGATCTGGCCTATGCGTTGGATCTGCCTCTGGTCGCGACGAATGACGTCTATTTCCCCAAGCCCGAGCTTTACGACGCCCATGACGCGCTGATCTGCATTTCGGAACGCAGCTATGTCGATCAGACTGCGCCCCGCCGCCGCCTGACACCACAGCATTACTTCAAATCTCCGGCCGAGATGGTGGCGTTGTTCGCCGACCTGCCGGAGGCGGTCGAGAACACCGTCGAGATCGCGAAACGCTGCGCCTTTGCGGTGAAGAAACACAAGCCGATCCTGCCACGTTTTGCCGATGACGAGGTCGAGGAGTTGCGCCGTCAGGCGTGGGACGGGCTGCGCGCCCGCCTGAGCGTCATCCCCCATGCCGTCACAGTCGAGGAATACGAAGACCGACTGCGGTTCGAACTGGGCATTATCGAGCAGATGGGTTTCCCCGGCTACTTCCTGATCGTGGCCGATTTCATCAAATGGGCCAAGGATCACGGGATTCCGGTCGGGCCGGGGCGGGGCTCGGGCGCAGGCTCGCTGGTTGCCTATGCGCTGACCATCACCGACCTTGATCCGCTGCGCTACTCGCTGCTTTTCGAACGCTTCCTGAATCCGGAACGCGTCTCGATGCCGGACTTCGATATCGATTTCTGCATGGATCGCCGCGAAGAGGTGATCCGCTACGTGCAAGAGAAATATGGCCGCGACAAGGTCGGCCAGATCATCACCTTCGGCGCGCTTCTGTCCAAAGCAGCGGTGCGCGATGTGGGACGCGTGCTGCAACTGCCTTTCGGTCAGGTGGATCGCCTGTCCAAGATGATCCCCGTTGAAGGCGTGAAGCCCGTCAGCGTCACCAAGGCGCTGGCCGATGAGCCACGCCTGCGCGAGGCCGCCAAGGAAGAGGTCGTCGGACGCCTTCTGGACTATGCGGCGAAGCTGGAAGGCTTGCTCAGGAACGCCTCGACCCATGCGGCGGGCGTGGTGATCGGGGATAGGCCGCTCGACAAGCTGGTGCCGCTTTACCGCGATCCGGCCTCCGAGATGCCCGCGACCCAGTTCAATATGAAATGGGTCGAAGCAGCGGGCCTCGTGAAGTTCGACTTCCTTGGCCTGAAGACGCTTACGGTCATTCAAAACGCAGTGGATCTGATCAACGGGGGCGGGCGGCCTTTGCATGTCGCTGCTAACGGGCGCGTGCTTTACCAGCCCGCCGACGGGGCCGAGAACCAGATCAACGCCATCCCGCTGGACGACACGCCCAGCTATGAGCTTTTCGCCAGCGCCCGCACGGTCGCGGTGTTTCAGGTCGAAAGCTCGGGGATGATGGATGCGCTGCGGCGCATGAAGCCCACCTGTATCGAGGATATCGTGGCGCTGGTGGCGCTGTATCGCCCCGGCCCGATGGAGAACATCCCGACCTATTGCGAGGTCAAGAACGGGCTGCGCGAACTGGAATCGCTCCATCCCAGCATCGACCCGATTCTGGCCGAGACGCAGGGCATCATCGTCTATCAGGAACAGGTGATGCAGATCGCGCAGGTCATGGCGGGCTACTCGCTGGGCGGCGCCGACCTTCTGCGCCGCGCCATGGGCAAGAAGATCGCCGAGGAAATGGCCAAGGAGCGGCCGAAATTCGTCGAAGGCTCGGTCGCGCATGGCGTCGATCAGAAGAAGGCCGGCGAGGTCTTTGATCTTCTTGAAAAGTTCGCGAATTACGGCTTCAACAAATCGCATGCCGCCGCCTATGCCGTGGTCAGCTATCAGACCGCATGGCTGAAGGCCAATCACCCGGTCGAGTTCATGGCCGCGGTGATGAACTGCGATATCCACCTGACCGACAAGCTGGCCGTCTATAAACGCGAGGCGGACCGCATGGGGATCGAGACGATCCCGCCTTGCGTGAACCGCTCGCTTGCGACCTTCAGCGTCAAGGATGGCAAGATTGTCTATGCGCTGGGCGCGCTGAAAGGCGTGGGCGTCGAGGCGATGCGGATGATTGTCGAGGCGCGGGGCGGCAAGCCCTTCCGCGACCTGCATGACTTCGCGCGCCGCGTCGACATGAAGCGTGTGGGCAAGCGGCCCTTGGAGATGCTGGCCCGTGCAGGGGCCTTCGATC
This sequence comes from Paracoccus aestuariivivens, assembly GCF_009711225.1. Classification (GTDB taxonomy): domain Bacteria; phylum Pseudomonadota; class Alphaproteobacteria; order Rhodobacterales; family Rhodobacteraceae; genus Paracoccus; species Paracoccus aestuariivivens. Next base: position 16,800 of record NZ_WMIE01000014.1, read on the forward strand.
TTCTCGAGGAAAGCCGCTCCAAGGTCATGAAATCCTTGGACGGTCTGGTGGCATGGTCGGCTGCAGTGCAATCGGCTGCGGCCTCGTCGCAAAGCTCGCTGTTCGGGGGCGGAGAGGATCTGCCGCCACCGCGTCCGGTCGTCGCGCCACATTGGATGCCCGCCGAGAAGCTGGGTGAGGAACATGCCGCCGTCGGCTTCTATCTGTCCGGCCACCCGTTGGACGACTACCTGCCCGCGCTTCGCCGCAAGAACGTCCAGACCTTGGCCGAGGTGACGCAGGCGGCGGCAGACGGCGCGCTGGTTGCCTCGCTTGCCGGAACCGTTGCTTTCCGGCAGGAAAAGAAATCCGCGCGTGGCACACGCTTTGCCTTTGTCGGTCTGTCGGACCCGACAGGGCTTTATGAGGTCACGGTTTTCTCGGACACGCTCGACGCGCATCGTCAGCATCTGGAGCCGGGCGAGAATGTCGTCTTGCAAGTGCAGGTCGAACCCTCAGGCGATCAGGTGAAGCTGCTCGCGCGCAGTGTCGTGCCGCTGGAGCAGGCGGTCGCCGATGCCGGTGCGAACCGGTTGGCGATCGAGATCGCTGGCATCGACGCTGTCCCCGGTATTGCCGAGGCCTTGGCCCGCATTCAGGCCGAAGTCGCGGCCCCCGCCCGCGCCCGTGGTCCGATCACGCTACGGCTGAAGGATGGCGAGGATCTGGTGGATGTCGAGATCACCGAGGACGCGCCCCTGACCACGCCCGCGCGACAGGCCCTGCGTGTTATCCCCGGTGTGCTTGAGGTGCTGGAGGAATAGGGCCATATCCCGGACCGTCATCGGCGATAAGAGAGCGCAATGACGGACCGGTCCCTAACGGTGTTGACCGTTCTTGACGGGATCAGCGCGCGGGATGACGGACATCTGGCGCTGGCGAAGCCATTCCCACCAGCCTTCTGGCTTTGGGATTCAGACTGCAGGCACTCGGCCTTGCAGGCCTAAATCGATGAAGAGATTGGGCCGGAAGCGTGGCCGATTAGTCAAAGATCAATCAGGAGTATCCACGGCCACGCCGCTAAAGGTTGATCCACTGTGGGATTGTGCGGTCCGCTACTTCGGCACGCAGAACAACCTATGCGATAAATTAGCTTTAGAATTTGCAACCATTAGGTTCAAATGACCGTGTTACAGCTTGATTCGATAGCAACATTGAAACTGCGAATACGGAGTGACCAATGCCTAATCCCGATCTCGACAGCGTTTTCAAACAGTATGGCGACTGGTGGTGCAAAGAGCATGGTGGAAAATGCGACCGCATGAACCCTGTTCAATCAGGATATGAGGATCGCCGCCTCGTGATCTCGGACATGCGCGCAGAATATTATGATGAACCCAAGACCGAGATGATCCCGCAGGTCGGCGCAAAGCAGGTTCTGACCAACCGGACCTCGGTCGAGCAATCGCAGACCGTGAGCCTGTCAAAGACGACGACCAGCACCTTCACTTGGTCGCTTCAGGAAGGGTTCAAGATCGGCATGAGCGTGAAGTTCGCTGTCGGCGTCCCGCCTATCGCAAGTGCGGAGACGACCATTTCTGGCGAGTTGAGCTTTTCCGCTACCGAAACGAAAACCTCGACCGAGCAGCGTAGCTGGCAGGTCAACCAGCCGATCAAGGTGCCCGCAAATACCGAGGTCGAGGCGACCCTTTTTGTCGATGAGCGCAAATTCTCGCAACGATTCCATAGCAAATGCACGCTATCGGGCTACGTTTGCAGCAATAGCCCGGATCGTATCGACGGCCACTATTTCTGGTTCCATTCCGTCAGGGATATCTTCACCCGTTTTCCGCAGCCGGGCTTCCGGGTCAGCGGGAATGTCGTTCTTTATGAGGGCGACGGGATGTTCGAGGGGCTGATGGGCATCCGCACGCGTCTGGATATTACCGAGCGCGCCTTGGGTGGTGATCGCCAGCTTTTGCGCAGCTTCTCGATCCCTGACCCGATCAATGGTGCCGGCGTTGCCGGTGTCCATGACTTGGTCGAGATGTGACGACCGCATCGACAATATGAAGAAAGCCCCGCACTTGGCGGGGCTTTCCGAAGGTCTTAGTTGCGCTCTTTGTCGACCATTTTGCCTTTCGAGATCCAAGGCATCATGGCGCGCAGCTTTTCGCCGACTTTCTCGATTTCATGCTCGTCGTTGATGCGACGGGTCGCCTTGAAGAAGGGCTGGCCGACGGCATTTTCCTGCATGAAGTCGCGCACGAACTTGCCGGTCTGGATGTCGGTCAGCACGGCTTTCATGCGGGCCTTGGTTTCTTCGTAGGGCAGGATGCGCGGGCCCGAGACATACTCGCCGTATTCGGCGGTGTTCGAGATCGAGTAGTTCATGTTCGCAATGCCGCCTTCGTAGATCAGGTCCACGATCAGCTTCACTTCGTGCAGGCACTCGAAATAGGCCATTTCCGGCTCGTAGCCAGCTTCGACCAGGGTTTCGAAGCCCATCCGGATCAGTTCGACCAGACCGCCGCACAGAACGGCTTGCTCGCCGAACAGGTCGGTTTCGCATTCCTGACGGAAGTTGGTTTCGATGATGCCCGAGCGGCCGCCGCCGATGGCCGAGCAATAGGACAGAGCGATGTCCTGAGCCTTGCCGGTCGCGTCATTGTGGACCGCGAACAGGCAGGGGACGCCGCCGCCCTTGGTGTATTCGCCGCGCACGGTGTGGCCCGGACCTTTCGGAGCCATCATGATGACATCGACGCCCGGCTTCGGCTCGATCAGACCGAAATGCACGTTCAGACCATGTGCGAAGGCAATTGCCGCGCCTTCACGGATGTTGTCGTGAACGTATTTCTTGTAGGTCTCGGCCTGCAATTCGTCGGGCATGGTGAACATGATGACGTCGGCCCAGGCGGCTGCCTCGGCGATGCCCATGACCTTCAGGCCCTCGGCTTCGACTTTCTTGGCCGAGGCCGAGCCTTCGCGCAGGGCGACGACGACGTTTTTTGCACCCGAGTCACGCAGGTTCAGCGCATGGGCATGGCCTTGCGAGCCATAGCCGATCATGGCGATCTTTTTGTCTTTGATCAGGTTAACGTCGCAATCGCGATCATAGTACACACGCATCAGCGTCTCTCCTCATTCGATGCAGTCTTTCTAGCAGCGAGTGGGGCGCAGTTCTGTGCAATCTTCGCGAAGTTTCTGGAAATTTGGCGATGATCATGCCATATCCACGCCAGAGGTGAAAAAATCATGCCCGATGCGACAGACCGGCGCATATTGCGCCAACTTTTGGCCGATCCCGAACTGCCCAATGCCGAACTGGCTGAGCGCGCCGGCGTCACGCCCGCCAGCCTGTGGCGTCGCTTGGACCGGCTGCGCGAGGGTGGCGTGATCGGCGGGTTCGAGGCCCGCATCGACTGGCGCAAGCTGGGCTATGAGGTGCAGGTCAGCCTGCGCTTCACCCTCGACAAGACCGAGCCGCGCGCCTTCGACAATTTCATCGCTGCCGCGCGCAAAGTGCCCGAGGTGACCGAGATCCAGACCTTCCTTGGCTCGGTCGACATGCGGCTGTCGGTGATCGCGCGCGACATGGCGCATTGGCAGCAGATCTACCGCGAGAGCATCCTGACCCTGCCGCATGTTCAAGACAGCGACGCGCTGATGCTGGTCTCGACAATCAAGGACGTGCAGGAGCTGCCGCTATGACGCCCGACGCGACAGATCTGGCGATCCTGCGGCTGCTCTCTGAGGACGCGACCCGCAGTGCCGCAGAAATCGGGCGGTTGCTGGGCATGACCCAACCCGCGACATGGCGGCGGATCAAGCGCCTGACCGACGAAGGTGTTATCGCGGGGCGGCGGATTGTCGTCGACACCGCGGCGCTGGGTTTCGGCGTCACGGTCTTTCTGGGGATCAAACTAGGGGCCAAGGGGCGCGTCGGCCTTGAGGATTTCGAGCGCGCGGTAACGGCGATCCCCGAGATTCAGACCGTGCAGCATGTGCTGGGCCAGTTCGATTATCGCCTGCGCGTCCGCGCTCGCGACATCGCGGATTTCGAACGCATCCTGCGCCGCCGCATCATGACCCTGCCGGGGATCGGGCAGGTCGAGGCCAACGTGCTGCTGTCCGAAGAACGTATGCCCGGACCGCTTTGAACGAAAAAGGCCGCCCTTTCGGGACGGCCTTCTCTGCCTGGTGGGCAGGGGGATGATTACATCATGCCGCCCATGCCGCCCATGTCGGGCATGCCGCCAGCCGGAGCCTTGGGCTCGGGCTTTTCGGCAATCATGGCTTCGGTGGTGATCAGCAGACCAGCAACCGAGGCCGCGTCTTCCAGAGCGGTGCGGACGACTTTCGCCGGGTCGATGACGCCGAATTTGAACATGTCGCCATATTCTTCGGTCTGGGCGTTGAAGCCGAACGACTTGTCGGTCGATTCGCGGACTTTGCCAGCAACGACAGCGCCGTCGACGCCAGCGTTTTCAGCGATCTGACGCATCGGAGCTTCCAGAGCGCGGCGAACGATGGCGATACCGGCGTCTTGATCCGAGTTCGCACCGGTCAGGCCTTCGAGGACCTTGCCACCTTGAACCAGAGCAACGCCACCACCGACGACAACACCTTCTTGAACGGCCGCACGGGTCGCGTTCAGGGCGTCGTCAACGCGGTCTTTGCGCTCTTTGACTTCGATTTCGGTCATGCCGCCGACGCGGATGACGGCAACGCCACCGGCCAGTTTGGCGACGCGCTCTTGCAGTTTCTCGCGGTCGTAGTCCGAGGTGGTTTCCTCGATCTGCTGACGGATCTGCGAAACGCGGGCTTCGATCTCGGCTTTCTCACCAGCACCGTCGACGATGGTGGTGTTGTCCTTGTTGATCGTCACTTTCTTCGCACGGCCGAGCATGTCGACGGTGACGTTTTCCAGCTTCATGCCCAGGTCTTCCGAGATGACCTGACCGCCGGTCAGGATCGCGATGTCCTGCAGCATGGCCTTGCGGCGATCGCCGAAGCCCGGAGCCTTGACGGCAGCGATTTTCAGGCCGCCACGCAGCTTGTTGACGACCAGCGTGGCCAGAGCCTCGCCTTCGACGTCTTCAGCGATGATGATCAGCGGCTTTTGCGACTGGATGACTGCTTCCAGCAGCGGGACCATCGGCTGCAGCGACGAGAGTTTTTTCTCGTGCAGCAGGATGTAGGCGTCTTCCAGGTCGGCAATCATCTTGTCGGCGTTGGTGACGAAGTAGGGCGACAGGTAGCCGCGGTCGAACTGCATGCCTTCGACGACTTCGACTTCGGTTTCCATGCCTTTGTTTTCTTCGACGGTGATCACACCCTCGTTGCCAACTTTTTGCATGGCTTCGGCGATTTGCTGGCCGATGAAGGCTTCGCCGTTGGCCGAGATGGTGCCGACTTGGGCGACTTCAGCCGAGTCGTTGACCGGGCGCGAAGCTGCTTTGATCGCTTCGACGACTTTCGAGGTCGCCAGATCGATGCCGCGCTTCAGGTCCATCGGGTTCAGGCCAGCCGCAACCGACTTCATGCCTTCGCGGATGATCGCTTGGGCCAGAACGGTGGCGGTGGTGGTGCCGTCGCCGGCTTCGTCATTGGTGCGCGAAGCGACTTCGCGGACCATCTGGGCGCCCATGTTCTCGAACTTGTCCGAGAGTTCGATTTCTTTGGCGACCGAGACGCCGTCCTTGGTGATGCGCGGAGCGCCGAAGGACTTGTCGATCACGACGTTACGGCCTTTCGGGCCGAGGGTCACTTTGACGGCATCCGCGAGGATGTTCACGCCTTTCAGCATGCGGTCGCGGGCGTCGGTGCTGAACTTGACTTCTTTGGCAGCCATTTGTTCTTCTCCTGGAATGGGTTACGCGAAAGCGGAAATCAGGCGATGACGCCCAGGATGTCGCTTTCCTTCATGATCAGCAGCTCTTCGCCGTCGATCGTGACTTCGGTGCCCGACCATTTGCCGAACAGCACGCGATCACCGGCCGCGACCGAGGGTGCGATCAGCTCGCCCGAGTCCTTGCGCGCGCCTTCGCCGACCGAGACGATTTCGCCTTCAGCGGGTTTTTCTTTGGCGCTATCGGGGATGATCAGGCCGCCCTTGGTTTTCTCGTCCGACTGGACGCGACGGACCAGAACGCGGTCGTGCAGCGGTTTGAAAGCCATGTGAACACTCCGGTGTTACAGGTTGCAGTGTTTCGTTGTTGGCACTCGGTCTTGGTGAGTGCCAGTGCGGGAACATCTAGGCAGCGGCTGATTACGTGTCAACGTCAGGATGCCGCGTTTTTTTCGATCTATTTTCTTGACGGAGTTTCCTGCCGCCGAATACCCAAGGACAGCGCAGTTCGACTGGGGCGGATGGTGAATAGACGGATCAAGGCCCTTGTCATTGCCGAAGCTGCAAATCCCGAATGGGTCTCGGTTCCCTTGGTCGGCTGGTCGCTGGCCAATGCGCTGCGCGAGGTGGCAGACGTCCATATCGTGACGCAGATCCGCAACCGTGACGCCATCTTGCGTGCGGGGCTGGTCGAGGGCCGCGATTTCACCGTGATCGACAGCGAAAAACTGGCCGCGCCGTTGTGGAGGCTGGCCGAAAAGCTGCGCATGGGCAAAGGCGTCGGCTGGACCATGACCACGGCGATTTCCACGCTGGGCTACGGCTATTTCGAACGCCTGATCTGGGACAGGTTCGGCGAGGCGATCCGGAACAAGCAATACGACATCGTGCATCGGATCACCCCGTTGACCCCGACCGCCGGAAGCCGGATCGCTCCGCGCTGCAAGGCGGCTGGCGTTCCTTTTGTCATGGGCCCTTTGAACGGCGGTGTCCCGTGGCCCAAGGGCTTCGATTCCGAGCGTCGGCGCGAAAAGGAATGGCTGTCCTATGTCCGTGGCGCCTACAAGGCTTTGCCGGGGCGGGCCTCGACGCTGGCGGCTTCAAGCGCGATCATTTGCGGATCGGCCCATACCCGCAGCGAGATTCCGGCGCGCTATCAGGACAAGACGGTGTGGCTGCCCGAAAACGCGATCAACCCCGAACGCTTCAGCATGGTCGCGGATCAGACTGGCACCTTGCCCTTGCGCGGATGTTTCATCGGGCGACTGGTCCCCTATAAAGGCGCGGATATGGCGATCGAGGCTGCGCTGCCGATGCTCAAATCGGGGGCGCTGGCGCTGGATATCATCGGGGACGGCCCGCAAGGACAGGCGCTGCGCGATCTGGTCGCGCAAGAGGGTGTTTCGGGGGCGGTCCATTTCCACGGCTGGCTAGAGCATTCGCAGGTGCAATCCGTCGCTGCGCGCTCGCAACTGCTGGTCTTCCCCTCGGTGCGCGAATTCGGTGGTGGTGTGGTTCTCGAGGCGATGGCGCTGGGGGTTGTGCCGGTCATTGCCGATTACGCCGGACCTGGCGAATTGGTCGATGACATGACGGGTTTTCGCATTCCGATGGGAAGCCGTCCCCAGATCGTCGCGGGCTTGCGCGAGTTGCTACAGTCCATAGTCGCCGATCCCTCGGGATTGCCGGTCATGGCAAAAGCTGCCCGCGAAAAGGTCATGCGCGACTTCACTTGGTCCGCCAAGGCGCGGCAGGTCGAAAGGATCTGGCGCGCCATCCTTGACGGGGAAGCTTTGCCGCAGGAGTTGCCGCCGCCGCATCGAACGTGACGCATTGGCACGGCAGCCTCTGGCGTGCCATCCTTTGGCCAACAGGAAGGACGTCTGCCATGCGTTTGCGCCAATTCATCACCGGTCTTGCGATTGCTTTGGGCTTCGGCCTGCCAGCGCAAGGGCAGGAATGTGTCGGGCGCAATCTGTTCAATGATCTGTCTCCGGCGCGGATGGCCGAGCTTCGGGCGTCGACCCGCAATGTGCCGTTCCACCGCGGATTGTTCTGGCAAGCGACCAAAGACCAAAAAAAGATCACCTTGATCGGCACCTACCATTTCAACGATCCGCGCCACGACGCCACCATGGCCCGCTTTGGGCCGACCATCGACGCGGCAGATGTCCTGTTGGTCGAGGCCGGACCGACCGAGGAGAAGCGCCTTGCCGAAGCGATGGCGAAAGACCCCTCGCTGATAATGGATACCAAGGGAGCGACCCTGCCGGAACGCATGTCGGCCGAGGACTGGAAATCGCTATGGACCGCGATGGAGGCACGCGGCATGCCCGCCGTGGTCACCAGCCGGATGAGGCCGTGGTACGTCTCGGTGATGCTTGGCATCTCTCCGTGCATGCTGAAAACGGTGCGCAGGACCGGCGATACCGGCGGGCTGGATCACCAGTTGATCGACCGCGCCGAGGCTGCGGATGTTCCTGTCCGAGCACTCGAGCCATGGAACACGGTCTTCAGCCTGTTCGAGGGTATGACTCCGGCCGAAGAAATCGACATGATCCGTTCCGCCATGCCTGCCGCGGAATATGCCGATGATTATGCGGTGACCCTGACCGAGGCCTATTTCACCGGCGACAGCTGGCTGATCTGGGAGTTCGGTCGCTTCGACGCCTATGACAAATCCGGCCTGTCGCGGGCCGAGGTCGATAAGCAGATGCGGCTGGCGCAAGACAAGCTGATGGACCAGCGCAACCGCAACTGGATCGCTCCGATCGAAACCGCCGCCGCACAGGCCGCCGATCGGGGCAAGGGCATCGTGGTGGGATTTGGCGCGTTGCATCTTCCGGGCAAGAATGGAGTTCTGTCGTTGTTGCAAAAGTCGGGCTGGACCATCCAGCAGCTTGAGATTGAGGAGGGAGCGAATGGCGGATGAACTCTGGCGAGAGGAACGCGATTTCTGGCTGGCAGGCTCGGCCGAGGCGGCACGCAAGCTGGATGATGGTTGTCTGATGGTCCTTCCTGCGGCGGGAATCCTGACGCGCCGCAAGGTGGTCGAAAGTCTGTCCACCACGCCCCGCTGGCAAGAGGTCACCTTGATCGATCGCGCCAGCATCGAAACCGATGAGGTCTGCGTATTGGCCTATCACGCCACCGCGCGCAGGGCAGGGGCCGAGACCTACCGTGCATTATGCACCACCACATGGGTCCGTCGCGACGGAGACTGGCGCATCCTGCAACATCAGCAAACTCTGGCGTGATGCTGGCGGACCTGCGCCGCCACATCCGTTTTCTGCTAAGCTTTACGGTCGGGCTGGTCGCGGGCCTGCTGCCGTGGTGGCTGGATATGGTCACACGCCTGCTGCTGTTCTCGGTGACGTTCAGCCTGTGCTATCTCGTGCTGACGGGGCTGCTGATGCGTCGCCTGACCACCGACATGCTGCGCGCCCATGCCGATCTGGACGACGAGGGGATGCGCCTGATCGTGCCGCTGGCGATGGGATCGGTCGCGATCAATCTGTGGGCGATCCTTCAGACCACCAGTTCGCTGGCATCCGCTGACCCTGCGGCTGTTTCTGGCGGCTTTGCATGGACTTTCCAGTTCGCGCTGGCACTGGCCTCGGTGCCGTTGGCCTGGACGATGATCCATACGGTCATGGCGTTCCATTACGCGCATCTGTGGTACGCGCGTCAACCGGACGGCCACGAGACGCGCTGTCTGGCCTTTCCGGGACTGCCAGATCGGGGCGAGGCCGGAATCTGGGATTTCCTGTATTACAGCTTTGTTCTTGGCATGACCGCCCAGACTGCGGATATCTCGACGCTGGGCACGCAGGTGCGCAGGATCACCCTGCTGCATTCGGTGTTTTCATTTGTTCACAACACGGTGCTGCTGGCGCTCGTTGTCAGCGCGATTGCCCGGTAGCTTGATAGACATCCCGCGCGCCAAGCCATATAACGCGCTCGACTTTTCCGATCTCATGCAGGTAGCTCATGATCAAGGTTTTCGGCCACAAGGCCCCCGACACCGACTCGACCGGCTCGCCCATCATCTGGGCATGGTATCTCTCGGAGGTCCGCAAGCAGCCGGCCGTCGCCGTGTTGCAGGGCGAGCCGAACACCGAAGCCGCATGGATGCTGGCGAAATGGGATCTGGCCAAGCCCGAGATCATCTCGGACGTGGCCGCGGGCGAGCAATGCGTCATCGTCGACACCAACAATCCGGCGGAACTTCCGGCCTCGATCAACGATGCCGAGGTGATCGAGATCATCGACCACCACATGCTGGCCGGTGGCATCAAGACGCGCCTGCCGATCAACATCACCATTCGTCCGCTGGCCTGCACCGCGACGATCATGTTCGACCTGATGGGCGAGGAAGCCTATGCCCGCGCCCCCCGCGCGATCAAGGGCGCGATGTTGACCTGCATCCTGTCGGACACGCTGGAGTTCCGCAGCCCGACCACCACGCCGCATGACCGCTTCGTCGCCGAAAAGGTCGCGAAGGATCTGGGCGTCTCGATTCCGGCCTTCGCCGCCGAAATGTTCGCCGCGAAATCCGATGTCTCGGCCTTCTCGGAAGCGGCGCTGCTGCGCATGGACAGCAAGGAATACGAACTGGGCGGCAAGCAGTTGCGCGTCTCGGTGCTGGAGACCACCGCGCCTCAGGTCGTGCTGGACCGCAAGACCGCGCTGATGGCTGCGATGCCCGCCGTCGCCGCCGAGGACGGAGCCGATCAGGTTCTGCTGTTCGTGGTCGATATCCTGAACGAGGAAGCGACGCTGCTGGTCCCGAACGACTTCGTGAAACAGGTCGCCGAGAAAAGCTTCAACGCGGCCGTGTCCGGTGACACCGTTGTTCTGCCCGGCATCATGTCGCGCAAGAAACAGATCATCCCCGCTCTGGCGATCTAAGAAAAAGGCCTCACATGACGCAGATCATCAATTCGCTGGCCGATATCTCGGCCGATTACGACGTGCTGTTCTGCGATCTGTGGGGCTGCCTTCATAACGGGGTCGAGCCCTATCCCGCCGCGGTTCAGGCGTTGCGCGCCTTTCGCGCCAAGGGCGGGCGTGTCGTTCTGCTGACCAATGCCCCGCGTCCCCAGCACTATGTCGTGGCGCAGCTTGACCGCATGGGCGTGCCGCGCGACGCATGGGACGCGGTTGTCAGTTCGGGTGACGCCGCGCAGGATGCGATGTTCGCCGGCGCGGTGGGTCGCAAGGTCTGGGCGATCTCGGTCGCCAAGGACGAGGGTTTCTTTGCCGATATCCCCGAGGAATGGAAAGACGCTCCCGCAATCGAACGCGTCGAGTTGGAAGAAGCCGAGGGAATCGTCTGCACCGGTCTTTTCGACGAGGTGAACGAGACGCCGGACGACTACCGCGCGCCATTGATGCTGGCGAAGGAAAAGGGGCTGAAGCTGCTTTGCGCCAATCCCGATATCATCGTGGATCTGGGGGAAACGCGGCTGTATTGCGCCGGTGCGCTGGCTGAATATTACGAAGACATGGGCGGTACGTCGCTTTACTTCGGCAAGCCCCATGCTCCGATCTATGATCTGGCGCGCCGGAAGCTGGGTCTGGATGAAGATACCCGCATTCTTGCCGTGGGCGACGGGATCGCGACTGACATCCGTGGTGCTGCGGGCGAGGGGATCGACGCGCTGTTCATCACCGGCGGTTTGGCCTTTGACCAGTTCGGCACGGATGTCGAAAATCCCGAAGCCGCGAAACTGGCCGAATGGCTGGCGCTGCGCAGCGAGAACCCGCGTTACAGCATCGGTCGTCTGCGCTGAGACACGGGGCCGCAAGGCTGGGTTGCGCGGCGGTGTCTTGCAACCCGTTGCCTCGTCGGCGATACGGACCTACTCAATGGTAAGGCGGCATTGCCGCCGCCATATCCTAATTTAGACTGACAGGGCCGGGCCGGCCCATCGGGGGCCTGATTGCGCATCCATCACGATTGGAAAGGGCTGCCGCTTGACGCCCGGGGGGCGACCGTCGCCATGGGCAATTTCGACGGCGTGCATCTGGGGCACCGCTCGGTGATCGACGCGGCGCGCGCCGCCGCCGATGCGCCTCTTGGGGTCATCACCTTCGAGCCGCACCCGCGCGAGGTCTTTCAATCGGGTGCGCCGCCCTTCCGCCTGATGAATGCCGAATCCCGCGCGAACCGCTTGGCGCGACTGGGCGTCGAACATCTGTACCAGCTGCCATTCGACACCGTTCTGGCCGGGCTTGCTCCGGAAGATTTCGTCCGCGAGGTTCTGGTCGAGGGCTTGGGCGTCCGTCACGTCACCGTCGGCGCGGATTTCTGCTTTGGTCGCAAACGCTCGGGGACGGCGCAGACGCTGACCAGTCTGGGCCGCGAGTTCGGTTTCGGTGTCACGATTGCGCCGCTGATTGGCGACGGGCAGAACGAATACAGTTCGACCGCAATCCGCACCGCGCTGACCGAAGGTCGCTCGCGCGATGCCGAGCGTATGCTGGGCCATTGGCACCGGATCGACGGCGAGGTGCTGCATGGTGACAAGCGCGGGCGCGATCTGGGGTATCCGACCGCGAATATGGCGGTCAACGGCCTGCATTTGCCGCGTTTTGGCATTTACGCCGTGCTGATCGATGTTCTGACCGGTCCCGAACGCGGCAGCTATACCGGCGTTGCCAATCTGGGCGTGCGGCCGATGTTCGCGGGTGACGTTCCGAACTTCGAGACGCATATCTTCGATTTCAAAGGCGATCTTTACGGCGAGCACGTCTCGGTCGCGCTGGTCGAGTTCCTGCGTCCCGAAATGAAATTCGACAGCCTCGAGGCACTGGTCGCGCAGATGGATCAGGACAGCGCCAAAGCGCGAGAGATTCTGGCGGCCCGGTGATGCGTGAAAACTTCTGGGAAATGCCGCTGCAGAACCTCAAGCCCGACGAATGGGAGGCGCTTTGCGACGGTTGCGGCAAATGCTGCCTGAACAAGATCGAATACGAGGATACGGGCGAGCTGGCCTTTACCTGCGTGTCCTGCCGGCTGCTGGACGGGCATAGTTGTCAATGCTCCAGCTACCACAACCGGCACGAATTCGTGCCCGATTGCGTGGTTCTGACGCCGAAAAAGCTGAAGGAAATCGCGTGGTGGTTGCCCGCAACCTGCGCCTATCGCCTGCGGATCGAGGGCAAGCCTTTGTTCCCGTGGCACTATCTGATCTCGGGGGATCGCGAGTCGATCCATCAGGCCGGAATCAGCATTCGCGGGCGTACGGTCAATGAGTTGACCGTGACCGAAGACGACTGGGACGAATATATCATCGAGGATCTGGCATGAACTTTGCATCGGACAATGTGCATGGCGTCCACCCGAAAGTCTTGCAGGCATTATCCGATTGCAATGAAGGCGCGATGGGGGCTTACGGCTCGGACCCGATCACCGCGCGGGCCGAAGCGGTCTATCGCGAATTGCTGGATGCGCCCGAGGCCGTAGTGCGTTTCGTCGCGACCGGCACCGGAGCCAATGCCTTGGTATGCGCGCAGCTTTCACCCAGTTTTGGCCGGATCTATTGCCACGACAGCGCCCATATCCATCGCGATGAATGCTCGGCGCCGGAATTTTACAGTCACGGCGCCAAGCTTGTTCCCTTGCAGGGCGAGCATGGCAAATTCTCGCCCGACACGCTGGCCGAGGCGATCCGTTTCGGCAAGGCGGGCAGCCTGAATGACGGGCGCAATGCCATGGTCTCGATCACCAATGCGACGGAATGGGGTACGACCTACGCTCCTGCCGAGGTCGCTGCACTGGCCGCCGTCGCGCATGAGGCGGGCCTGCCGCTGCATATGGACGGCGCGCGCTTTGCCAATGCGGTGGCGGGGTTAGGCTGCGACGCGGCGGACCTGACCCAACGTGTCGGTGTCGATGCGCTATGCTTTGGCGGCACGAAAAACGGCGCAATGGGGGCCGAGGCGGTCATCTTTTTCGACCCCGCCCATGCTGCGGACTTTGATTACCGTCGCAAGCAGGCCGGACAGGTCTGGTCGAAGCAACGCTATCTTGCCGCGCAGATGCTGGCCTTGGCCGAGGGCGGTTTGTGGCTGGATCTGGCGCGCCACGCCAACGCTGCCGCCACGCGGCTGGGACAGGGGATCGAGCAGGCAGGGGGTACGCTGGTCGCACCGGTCCAAGCGAACGAAATCTTTGCGCGCTTGCCGGCCGAGGCTCATGAGCGGGCAATATCGCATGGCGCGGCTTATCATGTCTGGCAGGATCAGCCGCCCGCCAAGGGCGAGCCGGTCACGGTCCGTCTGGTCACGAGTTGGGCTACGCGCGACGAGGATGTAAGCCGTTTGCTGGATCTTCTGCGCGGGGCCTAATCCCTCAGGGCTGCCGCGAGAAGTTCCAATGCGTGCTCGACAGTCGCTGCGCGGACATTGTCACGGCCCAAAGCGCCGAAATCCACCGTTTCGGTTCTGATGCCCCACGCATCGGCTATGGCGAAACAGACCCGACCCTCGGGTTTGTGGTCCGATCCGCCGGGACCGGCAATGCCGGTGACCGCGACCGCGATTCCGGCTTGCGAGCGAGCAAGTGCGCCTTGCGCCATTTCTGCGGCAACCGCTTCGCTGACGGCTCCATGCGCTTCCAGCGTTTCGGGAAGCACGCCCAGCATCTCGGTCTTGGCGGCGTTCGAATAGGTGATATAGCCCCGGTCCACCGCGCGCGACGATCCGGGGACGTCGGTCAAGCGACCGATGATCAGTCCTCCGGTGCAGCTTTCGGCGGTGGCGATCATCACGCCGTGCGCACGGGCCAGATCAAGGACTTCGCTTGGGGTCACAGCATCGGCTCCAGAACTGCGTGATACAGCCCCGCAAGGATGACCGAGACGATGCCCGCGAACAAGCCTGCCCACAGGTCGTCCAGCATGACGCCCTTGGCGTCGCCGCGACGGTCAGCGCGGCCGACCAGCCACGGCTTCCGGATATCGAACAGACGGAACAGCAGGAACGGGACGACATAGGCGGGCCATGCATCAAGGATCGAGACTCCGTGCCGCCACAGCGGAATGACGGTGAAGCACATGGCCAGCCACTGGCCTGCGACCTCGTCGATGACGATTTCCGAAGGGTCCTTGTTCTCGCGGTCGGCGACCACGCGCGGCACCGCCCAGAAGCCAAGGACCGTCGCGATCACAAAGCCCAGCGGAACCAGCAGTGCGCTGCCAAGCTCGCAGGCCAGCACGGCCAGCGCCACCGCCGCCGCCGAGCCCCACGTGCCGGGGGCGGGACGCATCAGGCCCACACCGAAGAATGTCGCGATCTGCTTATCCATCTTACGCCCTGATTAAAGTTGCGGTGGCGATCGAGGCGATGCCTTCCTCGCGGCCGGTGAAACCGAGTTGCTCGGATGTGGTGGCCTTGACGCTGATCCGGTCCGGATCGACGCCTGTGATCTCGGACAGGCGCAGTTGCATCGCTCCTGCATGGGGGCTGACCTTGGGGCGCTCGCAGATCAAGGTTACGTCGGCATTGGATAGGCTGAACCCCATCGAGCGCGCAAGTTCGACCGCATGGCGCAGGAAAATATGGCTTTCCGCGCCTTTCCATTGCGGATCGGACGGCGGGAAATGCCGCCCGATATCGCCCTGCGCCAGCGCGCCATAGATCGCATCCGTCAGCGCGTGCATGCCGACATCGGCGTCGGAATGGCCGAGCAGCGCCTTGTCATGCGGAATTTTCACCCCGCAAAGCCAGACGTGATCGCCCGCCGTAAAGGCATGCACGTCAAATCCGTTCCCAAGGCGAATATCCATCGTGTTCCCCAGAATGCGTTCGGCGCGCGGGAAATCCTGCGGCCAGGTCAGTTTAAGATTGTCCTCGGAGCCTTCGGTCACTGTCACGGGCAGTCCGGCGCGTAGCGCCAGTTCCACGTCATCGGCTCCGCCCTCGGGGAAGGAGCGATGAGCGGCAAGGATCGCGTCCAGCCGGAAGCCCTGCGGCGTCTGCGCGCGGAACAGTCCTTCGCGGCTGGCGGTTCCGGTGACGCGGCCATCCTCGGCGCGCCACAACGCATCCGTCACCGGCAATGCGGGGGCGGCAGCTACGGCTCCGGCCTGCAAAGCCGAGACGACTCCGCTGATGACCGGCGACGGGACCAGCGGACGCGCGCCGTCATGGATCAGAACATGGGTGATGCCGCTGCCCTCTAGCGTCTCCAGCGCGGCGCGGATGCTTTCGCTGCGGGTCTGACCGCCAGCGACCAGGACAACGGGGCCGGATAGCTCGTCAATGCCGCGCTGCATATCCTCGGGCGAGAGCGTCACGACAATGCGGGGAAAGGCGGCAAAGGCTTCGATGCTACGTTCGATGACGCTCCGCCCGTCCAGAACGCGCCACTGTTTCGGGACGTCGCCGCCCGCGCGCGTGCCCCGGCCTGCGGCGGTGACGATCACGGCATATGTGTCAGGTATCTTCATGGGCCGCATGATTAGGCGAGGCGCGGCCCCGAGGCAATCATCGCCTGACGCCACGGCCCGCCGCCAGAACCTGCGGCAGATTTCCGGCGCGTGAAGGTGGCCCATGGCGGGTGTTCTGGCTATAAGGTTCGCGACGGCCCTGTCGGGGCCAATCGTTGCAACCTCCTACCCGTTCCGGAGCAGCCCAGATGACCGATTCCTCTTCCGTTGATCTTTCCAAGGACGCCGCTGCGCGTGCCGCCGTGGCGCTGGTCGAAAACGGCATGAAGCTGGGGCTTGGCACCGGCTCGACCGCAAAGGTGTTTGTCGACCGCCTGGCCGAGCGCGTTCACGCCGAAGGCATGGATCTGCGCTGCGCTTCGACCTCGAAGGCGACCGCCGATCAGGCCCGTTCGCTGGGGCTGGTCGTCGAGGAACTGGACGATCTGGGCTGGCTGGACCTGACCATCGACGGCGCGGACGAGGTCGATCCCGACCTGAACCTGATCAAGGGCGGCGGAGCGGCGCATCTGCGCGAAAAGATCGTGGCGACGGCATCGGACCGCATGGTCGTGATCGCGGATCAGGGCAAGGTTGTCGATTGCCTTGGCAAGTTCAAGCTGCCGGTCGAGGTCATTCCCTTCGGTTGGCAATCGACCCGCGTCCATATCGAACGTGCCTTGGCCGAACTGGGGCTGGAAGGCCGCCCCGTCATCCTGCGCGAACGCGACGGCCAGCCGGTGCGGACCGACGAGAACAACTTCATCCTCGACCTTGCGCTCGAGGAAATCCACGACGCCAAATCATTGGCCAATGCGCTATCGGCGATCGCAGGGGTGGTTGAACACGGCTTCTTCTTGAATATCTGCAATCTTGCGATCATCGGTCGACCGGATGGTTCGGTCGTCGAGTTGCGGCGAGAGGATCTGGAATGAACTTCGATTACGATCTGTTCGTGATCGGTGGCGGTTCGGGCGGGGTACGGGCAGCGCGGATCGCTGCCAGCGAATACCATGCTCGCGTCGGTCTGGCCGAGGAAAGCCGCATGGGCGGCACCTGCGTCATTCGCGGCTGTGTGCCGAAAAAGCTGATGGTCTTTGCCTCGCAGGCCAAGGCCATGGCAGCCGAGGCCCGCGGCTATGGCTGGCAGACCGCCAGTGCCGGCCCGTTCGACTGGGTGATGTTCCGTCACAAGCTGGATGCCGAACTTACCCGTCTAGAAGGCGCCTATACTGGTGGTCTGGTGGCTGCTGGCGTCGCGATCCACAAGCAGCGCGCCCGTGTGCATGATGCCCATACCGTCGAACTGGCCGATGGCCAGCGCCTGACCGCCAAACATATCCTGATCGCCGTCGGCGGCCATCCGCAGCGTCCGGGCATCGAGGGCGAGGAACTTGGCCTGATCTCGGACGACCTGTTCCTGATGGAAAAGTTGCCCGGTCGGGTTCTGGTTGTCGGCGGGGGCTTCATCGCCTGCGAATTTGCGACGATCCTGCAGGGGCTGGGGGCGGAAACGGTTCTCAGCTATCGCGGAGATGCCGTCCTGCGCGGTTTTGATGAGGAACTGCGCCGTCACGCTACCGAACAACTGCGCCTGGTCGGCGTGGACCTGCGGCTTGGTTCGACGCCGGAACGTCTTGAGCGTGACGGCGACCGGACCCGTGTGATCTGGCCCGACGGCACCGACGAGGTTTATGACGCCGTGATGTTCGCGACCGGTCGTGTGCCGAACACCAAGGGGCTTGGCCTTGCGGAAATCGGCGTCAAACTGGGCGATAACGGCCAGATCGTCGTGGACGAGTGGTCGCAGACTTCGGTCCCGTCGGTTTTTGCCGTGGGCGATGTCACCGACCGTGTGAATCTGACCCCCGTCGCGATCCGCGAAGGGCACAGTTTCGCCGACACCGTGTTCGGGGCCAAGCCGCGTAAGGTCGATCACGGGCTGGTCGGCTCGGCGGTCTATTTACGCCCGCATGAGGTCGCGACCATCGGACTGACCGAGGAAGAAGCCGCCCAGAAGGGCCCGCACGAGGTTTTTGTCGCAAGTTTCCGCGCAATGCGCTCGCTTTTCGCCGGCTCGGACGCGCGTTCGATGATGAAGCTTCTGGTCGATGCCCAGACCCGCAAGGTGACCGGCTGCCATATCTTCGGCCCCGAGGCGGGCGAGATGATCCAGCTTGTCGCCATCTCGATCGGGATGGGCGCGACCAAGGCCGATTTCGACGCGGCAATCGCAGTGCATCCGACCTTGGCCGAAGAATTGGTGACGATGCGCAGGCCAACGCGCTATATAGGTGGGGCACATCCTGACAAAACCGTTGGTTCGGCTTGATTTTTGCCGCTCCGGCCCCAGTTAACCCTGAAACAGTGCACGAGTAGCAGACGAGGCAAGAGACGCATGGCGGGACAAGGCCCTTGGGGCAGTGGTGGAGATGACGGTAAGGGCGGCAAGGAGCCGCCCCAAGGGGGGCAGCGTCCCTGGGGAAGCCCGGGTGGCGATAAAGGAGAGGAACCGCGCGGTCCACGCCGTGGCGATCAAGTGCCCGAAATCGAGGATCTGGTCCGCAAGGGTCAGGACCGGCTGCGCGTCCTGATGGGCGGCAAGACCGGCGGCCCCCGAGGTGGCGGTCCGCGCCGTCCGCCGAACGGTCCTAATCTGGCGATGAGCAAAGGAAGCTGGGGGCTGGTCGCACTGGGCGCCTTGGCTTTCTGGGGCTTCATGTCCTTTTATACCGTCAATCCCGAGGAACGCTCGGTCGAACTGCTGTTCGGTCGCCCCTTTGCCACCGGCGAAGAGGGTCTGAATTTTGCGCCTTGGCCGGTCGTGCGCGCCGAGGTCGTCTCGGTTTCGGGTGAACGCACCACCGAAATCGGCACGGGCCGCGCTGGTCCGTTGGATAGCGGTCTGATGCTGACCCGCGATCAGAACATCGTGGACATGGCCTATCAGGTCGTGTGGAACATCTCGGACCCTGAAAAGTATCTGTTCAACCTTGCGGACCCTGAAGACACCATCCGCGCCGTGGCCGAGTCTGCCATGCGCGACATCGTGGCGCGTTCGGAACTGGCCCCGATCCTGAACCGCGACCGCGGTACCATCGGCGAGGATCTGAAGCTTTCGGTCCAAAGCACGCTGGACGCCTATGAGGCGGGGATCAACGTGGTCCGCGTCAACCTTGACCGCGCCGATCCGCCGCGCGAGGTGATCGACAGCTTTCGCGAAGTGCAGGCCGCCCAGCAGGAGCGCGACCGCCTTGAAAAAGAGGCTGACGCCTACGCGAACCGCGTTCTGGCCAATGCCCGCGGTGAAGCCGCCGCTGTGATCGAACGTGCCGAAGGCTACCGCGCCGAGGCCGTGAACACCGCAGAAGGTGAGGCCGCGCGTTTCAACTCGGTCTATGACGAATATATCAAGGCTCCGGATGTGACCCGTCGTCGTATGTATATGGAGACGATGGAGAAAGTCCTTGGGCAGGCCAACAAGATCATCTTGGATGGCGATGCGGGGCAGGGCGTCGTGCCCTATCTGCCGCTTGACCAACTGCGCAGCGGAGCGCAGCCCGCAGGCAATGCCAACACCACCAGCGGGGGGAACCAGTGATGAACCGTACGCTTTCGATTCTGGTCCTTCCCTTCCTTGTCGTGGCGGCCCTGCTGGTCATGGCTTCGGTCTATATCGTCGATGTGCGTGAAAAGGCTTTGGTCCTGCGCTTCGGTGAAGTTGTCGATGTGCGCGAAAATCCGGGCATGGGCATCAAGGTTCCGTTCATCGACCAAGTCGTACGCTATGACGCGCGTATTCTTGGCATCCCGACCCCGCCGATGGAGGTCACGCCGCTTGATGACCGCCGTCTGGTCGTCGATGCCTTCGCGCGCTGGCAGATCACCGATGTGGTGCAGTTCCGCCGCGCCACCGCCGCAGGCGGCATCCAGTTCGCCCAGCAGCGTCTGGCCGATATCGTGACCAACGCCATCCGTCAGGTGCTTGGCTCGGTTCCTTCGACCACCGTGCTGTCGGATGACCGCACGCCGCTGATGAACCAGATCCGCGACCTTGCGCGCGAAAACGCCAAGGATCTGGGCGTTCGCGTCATCGACGTGCGCCTGACCCGTACCGACCTGCCCGAGCAGAACCTGACCGCGACCTATGCCCGTATGCGCGCCGAGCGTGAACGCGAGGCCGCCGACGAGATCGCCCGTGGTGGCGAGGCCGCGCAGCGCGTCCGCGCCGCTGCCGACCGGACCGTGGTCGAATTGACTTCGGAAGCCCGCAAGAAGGCCGAGATCGTCCGTGGTGAGGCCGATGCGCGCCGGAACTCGATCTATGCCGATGCCTTCGGCCGCGATCCCGAGTTCTTCGCCTTCACCCGCTCGATGACGTCCTATGAGCGTTCGCTGAAAGGCGAGAACAGTTCGCTGGTGATCAAGCCCGAGGGGCAGTTCTTCGATTATCTGCGCAATGATGGCGCGGATCGGGCGAATCCGGTTCCGGTCGCGCCCGTCTCGGCCCCTGCGCCGGAAACGAGCGACGAGCCGGTCGCCCCCGAGGCCACGAACCGCGAGGGCCAGCCTTTGGGCGAGAATGCGGGTGTCAAGCTGACGCCGCTGCCGGAATCGCTGGCGACGCCGCCGCAGCAGGAAAGCGTCGTGCCGACCACGCCCGCGAACTGAGGGCTGAATATTCGGGGAAGGGGCGGAGCGCAGGTTCCGCCCCTTTTTCGTTCAGCTTGGCTCGCGCACGATATCTTCGGTGCGGCGGCTGCGGGATTTAGGGCCTAGATCCAGCGCCAGCGGTGTCCAACTGGGTGTCGCGGACTGGTTTTGGACCGGCGCTTCCTCGATATCGACGCTGTGCTTTCCGGTCTGCGCACCGTCCAGCCGCATCATGCCGGTCACCGGAGCGACATCGTCGTAATCGCGGCCAAAGCCGATATCTATATGATCGCCTAGCGCGAAACAGGCATTGGTCGGATCGTAGTCGATCCAGCCCGCATCCGCGCCACACCACGCTCTGACCCAAGCATGGCTTGCATCCGCGCCGACCAGACGCGGCTGACCGGGTGGAGGCAAAGTGCGCAGATAACCTCCGACATAGGCGGCAGGAATGTTCAGGCTGCGCAGGCCCGCCACCATGATCTGGGCAAAATCCTGACAAACACCGCGTTTCAGGCGGAACGCCTCGGCGGGAGGGGTGTTCACATCCGTGGCCTCGGCATCAAAGGCAATGTCGCGGTTCAGTGCCAGCCCCAATTTCTCGACCGCCTCGCGGGCGGTGGCGGCATCAGACGTGGCCTTGCGGGCATAGGCGGCAATCTCGGGGACATGGGGGATACGGGGCGTCGCCGCCAGAAAGTGATGCGGCGACGCGGCATTCAGACTGCGTTGGTTCGCAATTTCGACTGCCATCCGGCCAAGCGGTGCGGAAATATCCAGTCCGATCTGGTGCGCGGCGCGGTGGACTTCGGCTTCAAGGACGAATTCCAGTTCGGTGATGCCGGCAGGCATGACCAGTTCGATCACTCTTGTCCCGAAAAAGTCGATGAAGTCGCGGGTCTCGACCGGATCGGGGTCGATGCGGATATTGGCGCTTTCGACTGATTGCGTGCCGGGAATGGTCGTCGGCAGGACGCGGAACAGTTGCCGTCCCGAACCGGCGGGGCGTTCGAATTCGTATTGGAACATGACCTGCATACGATAGGTGGTCACCGCAAATATGCCTCGGTCAGAAGGACGGACAGATCAGAGACCTGCTCGGCGATGGCGTCAAGCGCTTCGGTGTCCAGCGTTTCGGGGGTCTGTGTCGCGACCTCGGTCTGGCAGCGCAGGACAGCGCGGGCCAAGGCGGAATATTCGCCATTGCCGACCGAGCCCGGCAATTCGCTGACCTGCGCCATCATCTGGTCGATCTGATGACGGACCGAGCGGGGGTTCAGCGGATCAAGCACCAGAAGGTCGATGACCGTCTCGCGCGAGGTGGAAATCGCGTAGCGTTGGCGGTGGGTCAGAACGCTGTCGCCCAGTTCGACGCACAGATCCAGCGCGCCGTGGGGGGCATCGGGGCGAGCCAGCGCGGATACCACGCCTGTCATGCCCAAAGCGCGTTCATGCAACCGTCCCAGCGTCAGGAAACGCCAGCCGTAAAAGCGGTACATGTTCTCATGCACGAGGCCCGAGAATCCGGCGATCTTGCGCAGGATCGCTGACAGCGCACGCGCGGCATCGTCACCGGCCGCAACCTTGCCCGCCAGCAACTTGGCTGTCTTTTCCAGATCGACAAGTGCTGACCAACCATCGGTCGAAAAGCGGTCGCGCACCTGTCCGGCGCTGCCAACGGCGGCAGATAGGGTAGCGATCACGCCCTCGGGGATCGGATCTCCCGGTACGATGCCGTAATCCTCAAGCAGGATGTCCAAGGCGTTCTGCAGCGGCTCGGCGCCGCGACCGCTTTCGGCCTCGCGGATATGGCGGGCGCGCAGGATGCGGACGACCTGTTCGGTCCGCTCGACATAACGGCCCATCCAGAACAGGTTATCCGCCGCCCGCGACGGCAGCGTTGCCGGAGCGTTTCGGCGATATGGTCCGCGCCGCGGCGGGGCCATGGTGATCGCGGGGACCTCGTTTTCGCTGACGATCCAGACATCGGCGGCGGCGCCGCCGCGCTGCATGGCAAGCGCCGTCGGGTCCGCCGTTGACCCGATGCGGGCGAAACCACCTGGCATGACCTGCCATCCATCCGCGGTGCGGGCCAGAAACACCCGCAGGCTGAGAGGACGGGGCTGGATGCGGCCGTCGATCAATGCGGGTGTCGTAGACAGGCTGACGGTTTCCTGCGCGACCAGATCCGGACCTTCGGCGGCAAGACGGCGTTCCAGTTCGATCCATTCGAGCGACGAGGCCAGAATCGCCGGCGGATCGTTTTCAAAGGGCAGGCCGGTATCCAGCGCGCGGCTAAGCGCCATATGGCTGGGGTCGGCCAGAACCGCTTCGCGTTCGGCGGGACTGCCCAGCCACCAGGTCGCGATATTCGGCATGGCCAGCGGCTGACCGGTCAATAGCGGCGACAGCTTGGGCAGGAACGCCATCATCGCCCGCGCCTCGAGCACGCCCGATCCCAGCGCGTTCAACATACTCAGACCACCACTTCGCAGGGCCGAGACCATGCCGGGTGTGCCGATACGCGAGGCGGGGTTCAACTCCAGCGGATCGACATAATCGCCATCCATCCGCCGCCACAACAGGTCGATGGGGCGCAATCCCGAAACGGTGCGGACCATCAGGCGGCCTTCCTCGACCACCAGATCGTCACCTTGGACCAGCATGAAGCCCAGATAGCGCGCGATCCATGCCTGTTCGAAATAGGTTTCGTTCCACGGGCCGGGGGTCAGGATCGCGATGCGGGCGTCGCTGTTCAGGGGTTCCTGTAGCAGGCGGTCGCGGAAATCGCGGAAGAAGCCCGCAAGGCGGTGGACGTTCTGTTCCGAATAAAGATCGGCAAAGGCCCGCGAGGTCGCGACGCGGTTTTCCAGCGCATAGCCTGCGCCCGAGGGGGCTTGGGTGCGGTCCGACAGCACCCACCACTTGCCTTTCGGGCCGCGTCCGATCTCGAATGCGATGAAATGCAGGTAATTGCCCATCCTTGGCTGCACACCGACCATCGGACGCAGCCATTGCGGGTTCGATGCCACAAGCGAGGGCGGCAGATGCCCCGATGCCACCAGTTGGTTCGGCCCGTACAGATCGGCCATCACCATTTCCAGTAACTCGGCGCGCTGAATCAGTCCGGCCGAGATTTCCTCCCAATCGGCTTCCGCCATCAGGACGGGGATATGGCTGAGCGGCCATGGCCGCTCGGTCGAGGCACCGCTGCCATATTGCCGGTAGAACACGCCGGAGTCGCGCAGATACTGGTTCGCGCGCGCCAGCGAGCGCACCAGATTTTCGGGCGGCAGCTTTTCCAGATGATCGAGCAGCGGCAGCCAGACCGGACGGATTTTCCCATCCGGCCCCAGCATTTCGTCCGGCACGCTTTGCAGCGCGGCATAGCTATCGATCCCCAGCGTCGCGCGACGGGGTTGGGCGGCGGTTTTCGTTTGTGATCCGGCAGATTCCATGGACCAGACTAGAGGCCCACGGGTCTGCGCAGGTCAAGAGTCATGGGGAATTCGGGCGAGATTCGTTCGGACTGTGGCCGGAAGGCGTGGCCGGTCGTATGGCCATTGGGTTGGAAGCGGGCAAGGCGACGGGCCTCGGCCTCGTTCCCGTTGACGGGGAAGGTGTCGTAGTTGCGTCCACCGGGATGGGCGACGTGATAGGTGCAACCGCCCAGACTGCGGCCCGACCAAATATCCCAGATGTCGAAGGTCAGCGGGGCATCAACACGCAGGACGGGATGGATCGCCGAGGCCGGTTGCCATGCCTTGAAGCGGACGCCCGCCACGGCCTCGCCCCCGCCCACGGATTGCAGCGGCACGCGGCGGCCGTTGCACAGGACATGGTAGCGGCTCGGGTCCGTGGTGGTCAGCTTGACCTGTAGCCGCTCGGTCGAACTGTCGGTATAGCGCACCGTGCCGCCGATCGCGCCGGTTTCGCCAAGGACATGCCAAGGCTCAAGGGCTTGGCGCAGTTCCAGATGCGCGCCCTCGTATTCGACCTCGCCGCAGAAGGGGAAGCGGAACTCGCGGCTGGCCTCGAACCATTCCTCGCTGAGGTCGAAGCCGTGCTGGCGCAGATCGGCCAGCACATCGCGGAAATCCTGCCAGAGGTAATGCGGCAGCATGAAGCGGTCATGCAAAGCCGTGCCCCAGCGGGTCAGTTCGCCTTTGGCCGGATTGGCCCAGAAACGTGCGATCAGAGCGCGGATCAGAAGCTGCTGGGCAAGGCTCATGCGGGCATCGGGCGGCATCTCGAAGCCGCGGAACTCGATCAGGCCCAGACGCCCCGTGGGGCCGTCGGGGGAGTAAAGCTTGTCGATGCAGATCTCGGCGCGGTGGGTGTTGCCGGTCACATCGGTCAGCATGTTTCGCAGCAAGCGATCCACCAGCCAAGGCTGGGGCGGCATCCCTTCTCCGGGGGCGGGGATCTGGGCCAGCGCGATTTCCAATTCGTAAAGCGCGTCGTGGCGCGCTTCGTCGATGCGGGGGGCTTGGCTCGTCGGGCCGATGAACAGACCCGAGAAGAGGTAGCTGAGCGAGGGATGCCGGTTCCAATGCAGGATCAGACTGGCCAGCAGATCGGGACGGCGCAGGAAGGGGCTGTCCATCGTGGTTTGCCCGCCGACGACGACATGGTTGCCGCCGCCGGTGCCGGTATGCTTGCCGTCGATCATGAACTTATCCGCACCAAGGCGGCATTGGCGGGCTTCCTCATAGACCGCCGTGGTGACGTCGACGCAATCCTGCCAGTTCTGGGCTGGGTGGATGTTGACCTCGATCACGCCGGGATCGGGGGCGACGCGGATCACGTTCAGGCGCGGGTCATGCGGCGGCGCATAGCCCTCGATATGGACCTTCAGGCCAAGGCGCAAAGCGGCGGCCTCGGCGGCATGCAGGAGATCGAGATAATCCTCGAGCATGGTCACCGGCGGCATGAAGACGCAAAGCCGCCCGTCGCGGGGTTCGACCGTCAGTGCAGTGCGTACGAAGCCCTCGACCTCGGTAACCGATTGCTCGTTGAAGGATTGCTGTGGGGCATCCGCCACGAAACTGGCGGTGGGTTGCGCCCTGCGGGCGGCCGCGATTGGAATCGGCTCGGGCAGGTCGGGACGCGCGATGGTCGGGTCCATCGGGTTCACATAGGGATATTGGCCCGCCGTCAGATGCGGCAGGCTGCCCAAGGGCAGGCGATAGCCGACCGCGCTATCGCCGGGGACGAGGAACATCTTGCCGCGCCGCAACCGCCATGCCTCGGAATGCCATTTTCGCTTGCCAGCGTGGCCCTGCCAAGGCTGCACCGGCAGGACGAAGCCCACCGGCTCGGTCAGGCCACGATTGAAGACAGTGGCGATGCGGTGGCGCTCTTCGGGGTCTTTCAGCTTCGAGTTCTCGGGGGTGACGTTCTCGGGCAGGTTCGCCTCTTTGACCAGCCATTCGGCAGGGTCCTCGAAGGCGGGAACGATATTGTCGGTCGGCACGTCCAACTCGGCGGCGATCTCGCGAAGCAGTTCCTGCGATTGCAGCGGCGTGGCCTTGTGATCGACGCCCTCGGTCGCGATCAGTTCGGGATGCTGCCACACGGGCTGACCGTCGCGCCGCCAATACAGCGAGAAGGTCCAGCGCGGCAGGCTTTCACCCGGATACCATTTGCCCTGTCCGTAATGCAGGAAGCCGCCCGGTGCGAAGCGGTTGCGCAAGCGTCGGATCAACTGATCGGCAAGGGTGCGTTTGACCGGACCGACGGCAGCGGTGTTCCATTCGGCGCTTTCGAAATCGTCGATCGAGACAAAGGTCGGCTCGCCGCCCATGGTCAGGCGCACATCGCCCGCATTCAGCGCGGCATCGACTTTTTGCCCAAGCGCGTCCAGATTGTCCCAAGCCGCGTCGCTGAACGGCTTGGTGATGCGCGGATGTTCCGCCACGCGACGGATCTGCATGTCGAAGTCGAATTCGGTATTTGCAACACCAGTATAGCCGCCGCTGATCGGCGCGGCATTGCGGTAATGCGGGGTTGCGGCCAAGGGGATATGGCTTTCCCCCGTCAGCAGCCCCGAGGTTGGGTCCAGCCCGATCCAGCCCGCGCCGGGCAGATAGACCTCGGCCCAAGCATGAAGGTCGGTGAAGTCGTGGTCTGTGCCGGATGGCCCATCCAGCGCCTTCAGGTCGGGCTTCAATTGGATCAGGTAGCCCGAGACGAAACGCGCGGCAAAGCCCAGATGCCGCAGGGTCTGCACCAGCAGCCAGCTTGAATCGCGGCACGAGCCGCTGGCAAGGGTCAGCGTTTCCTCGGGGTCTTGCACACCCGGCTCAAGGCGGATCGTGTAGTTTACCAATTGCGAGATGCGGGCATTCAGCCAGACGATGAAATCGGTCGTGCGCTGTTTCTCGCGCGGGATGCTGTCCAGAAGCTTCTGCAGCGCCGGGCCGGCGGGGTCGGGGCGGCGGTAGATCGACAGATCCTCGACCAGATCTCCGGGATAGTCGAAGGGCCAGAACTCGGCGCTGTCCTCGGTGAAGAAGTCGAACGGGTTGTAGACGGTCATGTCGGCGACCAGATCGACCTCGATCTTCAACTCGCGGACGGGTTCGGGGAAGACGAAGCGGGCAAGCCAATTGCCGAACGGATCAAGCTGGTGGTTCACGAAATGGCCGCCGGGGCTGACCTTCAGCGCATGGGAAATCACGCGGGTCCGGCTGTAGGGCGCTGGGCGCAGCCGGATGATCTGTGGGCCAAGGATAACGGGAGCGTCGTATTTGTAATGGGTCAGGTGATAGATGCTGGCCTTGATCGACATGGTCCGTCCGCTTCCTGTTGCTTGACAAATTGCTAGCAGCGCCATGCGGGGTTTGGAAACCGCGCGAAGGCTCCGCGATGTCCGGCAGACAGAGATATGGCTAAAAAGCAGGCAGTCGCGCGGTCACTCGGGCGTGGAGGGCGCCTTGGCAAGTCGGATCTCGTCCTCGGAAATCTCGCGCTGCCATTCGCGCCAGATCGAGACCAGCAGCGCCATCAGCACCGGACCCACGAATAGCCCGACGATCCCAAGGGTCTTGACCCCGCCGATCAGGCCGAAAAATGTCGGCAGGAACGGCAGCTTGACCGGACCGCCGACCAGAAGCGGGCGGATGGTCTTGTCGACGATGAACAACTCGCACGTACCCCAAAGGAACAGGGCCAGACCCGCGACGGGCGATCCGCTGGCCGCCAGATAGGCCGAGACCAGAGTGAATGACAGCGGTGCGCCGCCCGGGATCAGCGCCATGAAGCCGGTGATGACGCCGAATGTCACCGGCGAAGGAACGCCCGCGATCCAATAGGCGGTGCCTAGAATGACGCCCTCGCCAATGGCGATCAGGGTCATGCCGGTCACGGTCGAACTGATCGTGGCGGGGACGACGCGGGACAGGCGGTCCCAGCGGTCGGGCAGGATGCGCGCGCCGACGCGGTCAAGCTGCGCCACCATCCGGTCGCCATCGCGATACAGCACGAACAGCGTGATCAGCATGAACAGCAGCGTTAAAGCCAGATGGAAGGCGAGCGACCCTGCCGTCAGGGCGCCGCGATAGATCGTCCCGATATTCGAACCCGAGACTGCCTGCACGATTTCGCTGATGCCGCCAGGATGGCCGATATAGGTGCGCCATTGCTCGTCCAGCCAAGGTCCGACCTGCGGCAGGTCGATCATCCATGCCGGAGTAGGTGCCCCCGAGGCATTCACAAGGATCGCCCAGTTGATCCATTCGCGCAGCTCCCGAAAGGCATAGACCAGCGCCATCGCGATCGGAATGACAAGGAAGCAGACAAGGATCAGCACCATCGCCGTCGCGGTCAACGTGCGGCCAACGCCGAACTGGTAGACTCCGCGCTGGCGCAGCGGCCAGCTTGCCAGCGCGATCACCGCAGCGGCCAGAACCGGAACCAGAAAGCCGTGGAAGAAATAGACCGAGGCCAGCACGATCCCCAGAAGCAGCCATCTCGCCGCCGAAATATTGGTCAGAAGCGGCTGGCGGTGCGGACGAAGCCCTGTCGCGCGTACCTGCGCGGCAGTGGTCTTGCTGGTCTTGCGGTCGGTTGCCTCGGCTGTCGTCATCATTCTCGTCCGGTATGCGCGGGTTCACATCATAACAGATCGCACCGGGCTGCAAGCGGCGAATGGGCGGGCAGGGGGGATCGTTTCCTCATGTCTGACCGCAAAAAGTGACGCGGTGATGAAGTCAGACCGCCCGTTCCGTGGCCAGTGCCAAGCCGTCTACGACGGCGGTGAATGCCTCAGAGCGCTGAAGATCGGCGGCGGGACACAGGTCGCGCGAGACCCCCGTGACCAGCTCCATCAGGCTTGAGCCGCCGACAAGAATGACGCTCTCGATCTGATCTGGCGTGACCTCGGCCAAGGCAAGCGTCTCGCGCGCGGCGGCGGTCAATTCATCGCGATGACTGACAAGTGATGCGTGCAGCGAGGCGGGTGTGACAGCGCAGGACAAACCCGGCTCGATAAAGCCCATCCGGATGCTGGCGTCGTTGCCGCCGCCATTGGCAGCGATCTTGCCGCGTTCGACCGCGAAGGCCAGCTCATGGCCCAATTCCTCGTCCAGTACGGTTACAAGCCGTCCCATGGCTTTACGATCGACCGCAAGCTTTGCCATATCCTGCGCCATGCGGCGGGTCTCGGGCGTATACAGGAACGGGATGCGCGCCCATGTCGCCAGTTCGGAATAGACCGCATTCGGGACCGGCAGCAGTCCCGCGCCCATTTCGCGTTTCAACTCGCCGCCGTGACCCAAAGCGGGCATGGCATGGCTCATGGAAACGGCATGGTCGAAATCGGTGCCGCCAAGGCGGATGCCGTGATTGGCGAGGATTTCGGCGCTATCACCGTTGCTGCGGAAAACCGAGAAATCCGACGTGCCGCCGCCGATATCGACGATCAGCCCCAGACCTCCGGCGCGACCAAGGCCATGCGAGGCAAGGGCGGCTGCCTCGGGCTCGACAAGAAAGCTGACCTCATCGAAACCGGCGGCAAGATAGCATGCGCGCAGATCGGCTTCGGCCTGCGTGTCACGTTCGGGGTTGTTCGTGTGGAAATGCACCGGACGGCCCGAGAGCACGCGGCTGAAACGCTTGCCGCTGGAAGCCTCGGCGCGGGATTTGACCTCGCGCAGGAAGTCGGTGACGATGTCGGCGATGGTGCGGCGTTTGCCGCCGATCAGCCGCTTGTCATGGACGAGCGATGTGCCCAGTACGCTTTTCAGCGCGCGCATGTAGCGACCGTCATCGCCTTCGATCAGGGCCTCGGCAGCGGCCGCGCCGATCCGCATGGACCCGCCCCGCGTCGGGAAGAAAACCGCGGTGGGCAAGGTGTCCGCGCCATCCTCGATCGGGATGCGACGGATGGCCCCGTCCTGCAGGATCGCAGCCGCGCTGTTCGACGTGCCGAAGTCGATGGCAAGAATGTCGCCCATGTCCTGTCCCTTACCGCGAAAAGCCGAGGCTGATAGCCGCGAATCCGGCACATGACAAGCGGTCAGGCGCGACAAAGCAGATGTCCGCCTGCCGCTCGTTTGTCATTTGACGTTGCCATACGGATCGGCAAGCCTCATGCCGGATCAATGCTTTCCGGACCTTGCAGGAGAAACCCCTTGTCGCTGTCCCGTCGAAATTTCCTTGTCAGCTCTGCCGCAATGGTCGGAGGCGTGGTGCTGCATCCCTTTGCCGCCAAGGCGCAGGCGGGGCAGGCGCATTTGCGCATCCTGTCGACCACCGATCTGCATTGCCACATCTATCCCTACGACTATTACGCCGACAAACCGAACGACACCGTCGGTCTGTCCCGCACCGCCAGCCTGATCGAGGCGATCCGGTCCGAGGCGGGAAACTCGATTCTGGTCGATAACGGGGACTATATCCAAGGCAACCCGCTGGGCGATTACATGGCCTATAAAAAGGGCATGAAGGATGGCGATACCCATCCGGTGATCGCCGCAATGAACACGCTGGAATTCGACGCAGGCACGGTCGGCAATCACGAGTTCAACTATGGCATGGATTTCCTTGACCATGTGACCAAGACGACGACCCGCCCGATTGTCTGCGCCAACTTCGCCCGCAAGCTGGGGGCGAAGCCCGAAGACGACGCACTGGTTTTTCAGCCTTTCACCATCCTCGAGCGACAGTTGCGCGATGGTGCGGGCAAGGAACGTCCGATCCGCATCGGCCTGATCGGCTTTGTGCCGCCTCAGATCATGCAATGGGATGCGGGCCACCTGCAGGGCAAATACGAAACGCGCGACATTATCGAGGCCGCCCGCGTCTGGGTTCCCGAAATGCGTCGGCAGGGTGCCGATGTCGTCATCGCGCTGTCGCATTCCGGCCTTTCGACCGATCCGGCGACGCCGGGAATGGAGAACGCATCCTACTACCTTGCCGATATCGAGGGGATCGACGGCATCGTGATGGGTCACGCCCACGGGGTTTGGCCCTCGGACGACTATAGTGGCGAGGGGCTGGACCTTCCGACCGGCAAGATCAAGGGCGTGCCTGCCGTCATGGCCGGATTCTGGGGCTCGCATATGGGGCTGATCGATCTGCTGCTTGAACATGACGGCAAAGGCTGGAAGGTCGCCGATGCCGTGTCCGAGGCGCGGCCGATCTCGCGCCGGACCGAGGACCGCAAGATCGAGGCCTTGGTCGGCGATTACGCCCCTGCGCTTGCCGCCGCCAAAGCGGGCCACGAAGCAACGCTGGACTATGTTCGCGCCGAGGTCGGGCAGACCGACGCGCCGCTGTTCAGCTATTTTGCTCAGGTGGCCGATGATCCGTCGGTGCAGATCGTTTCGCTGGCGCAGCTCTGGTATGTCCGGCAATTGCTGAAAGGCGGCGAATACGAGGCCCTGCCGTTGCTTTCGGCTGCGGCGCCTTTCAAGGCAGGCGGGCGCGGCGGGCCGGATTACTACACCGATGTTCCGAAAGGTCCGGTGGCGATCAAGAACGTGGCCGATTTGTATCTGTACCCGAACACCCTGCAGGTCGTGAAAGTGACCGGAGCCCAACTCAAGGATTGGCTCGAACGCTCGGCAGGGCAATTCAACCAGATCACCGCCGGAACCAAGGACGCTCCGCTGCTGAATCCGGACTTCCGATCCTATAATTTCGATGTGATCGACGGCGTGACCTATCGGATCGACCTGAGCCAACCGTCCAGATACAATGCCGATGACGGCAAGCTGCTCGATGCCGATGCGAACCGGATCAAGGATCTGGCGTATGACGGCAAGCCCGTCGATCCGGCGCAGGAATTCGTCATTGCAACGAATAACTATCGCGCCTCGGGTGGCGGAGAGTTTCCGGGCGCGGATGGTTCGACCGTCATTCTGGCGGCGCCGGACACCAATCGCGACGTTCTGGTGCGCTATATCGTCGAACAGGGCACGATCTCGCCCAAGGCGGATGCGAATTGGCGGTTCGCCCCGATTGAAGGGGCCACCGCAGTTTTCGAGACCGGCCCCAAAGCCCGCGACTATCTGGAAACCATGCGCGCACGCGACCTCGCCATCGAGGAAATCGGCGAAGGCGAGGGCGGTTTCACCCGTTTCCGCATCACACTGTGAGGAATTTCGCGGGCAGGGAAAATTCTTGCCCGCGACCCTTGCAATAGGTAAAATTATGGAATAATTGCTGACCTATATTGGTTTGAGCTAATTCCGTTGCGCAAACCAGCTATGCAAACGCAATATCAGGACTCGCACGGTGTTTCCATCGGCGCGGTCATCGGCTATGCGCGCCAAGCGCATCTTCCGCGATGCTCCCCTCCTTGAAATTGCGGACCAGAACGAAATGACTGACCAGACCATCGGCGCGCCCCAGACGGCGCGCGGCCAGACCCGTGTCAACTCTCCGGCGCAGGTGTTGCTTGCCAGCCTTATTGGCACAACCATCGAATTTTTCGACTTCTACGTTTACGCTACCGCCGCCGTTCTTGTGTTCCCGGCGCTGTTTTTCCCCGCAAGCGATCCGACGACGGCGCTGCTGGCTTCGTTCGCGACCTTCTCGATCGCGTTCTTTGCCCGCCCGTTCGGTGCCATCGTGTTCGGCCATTTCGGCGATCGCATTGGCCGCAAGGCCACGCTGGTTGCCGCCTTGCTGACGATGGGTGTCTCGACGGTCATTATCGGCCTGCTTCCGACCTATGCGCAGATCGGCGTTGCGGCTCCGGCGCTTCTGGCGCTGTGCCGCTTTGGTCAGGGTTTCGGCCTTGGTGGCGAATGGGGCGGGGCCGTGCTGCTTGCGACCGAGAACGCCCCTGAAGGCAAACGCAGCTGGTACGGCATGTTCCCGCAACTGGGCGCGCCGGTCGGGCTGTTCCTGTCGTCGGGCTTCTTCTGGGTTTTGCTGCACTTCATGTCGCAAGAGGACCTGCTGGCATGGGGTTGGCGTCTGCCCTTCCTTGCTTCGATCATCCTGATCGTGCTGGGCCTGTGGGTGCGCCTGTCGATCACCGAGACTCCCGAGTTCGCCGAGGCTGTCAAAAAGGACAAACGCGCCGCCGTTCCCGTGGTCGAGGTCTTCCGCAACCACAAGCGCAGTCTGTTCCTGGGCACATTCGTCGCGCTGGTGACCTTCGTTCTGTTCTACATCTGCTCGGCTTGGCTGCTGTCCTATAACGTCAAGGTCCGCGCCGTTCCGTTCCTTGACGCGCTGAAACTGCAGATCTTCGGCTCGGTGATCTTCGGCATTGCCATCCCGATTGCGGGCAAGATTGCCGACCGTGTGGGCCGCCGTCCGTTCCTGATGGTCGTGACCGTGCTGATCGGTGCTTTCTCGTTCCTGCTGGCGCCCCTGATGAGCGGCAGCGAGGGCGCGCTATACGTCTTCGTCACCGTGGGCATGTTCCTGATGGGGCTGACCTATGGCGTGATCGGCGCGGCGCTGGCTGCACCTTTCCCGACGCAAGTGCGCTATACCGGTTCGTCGATCACCTTCAACTTCGCCGGTATCTTTGGCGCGTCGCTGGCACCTTATGCCGCGACCTGGCTGCAAAAGACTTACGGTCTTGGCCATGTCGGCTACTACATGCTGGCCGCGTCAGTTGTGACCTTGCTGTGCTTGTGGGCCTCGGGCCGCGACGAAGTCTGATCCGACTGGAAAACTAAGTATAGGGGGGGCGGCTTTGGCTGCCCCCGTTTGCATTCCGATTGCCTTTACCCTTGGGCCGAACGGGGACTAGAGGACGAACCCGCAAGGGCTCTGCGTCGTTCTGGCTTGTTGCAGTTGCGATGGATTGGTGGCGGCGGCGGGTTATCGGTACTACCATTTTTTCCGTCGATACCTGTCGCAAAGATATTGGGATTGAAGACTGCGGTTGGGGCGTCTGCGTACTATTTTGCTTTGGTAATGCCGTTGATTCTCGGTGCTCGTGCAGCACTGCCCGGAATGATCTTCGCCGAAAGAGCCGCTCGAATGCGTCCCGATGGCAGGGCGGTACAAAAGCATTTCTGTGTTAGAAATGGTGCCGGTTATAGGAATCGAACCCACGACCTTCTGATTACAAATCAGCTGCTCTACCTGCTGAGCTAAACCGGCGCTGCGATAGAATTAGACCGACGGGGCGGCGTCTGCAAGGATATAAAAACCTGATTTTTCATAGCAAACCACAGATATGATAAGGGCCTTGCGATGTTGATTGACTTCCTGTTTCAGAGGTTTGGTTGAAGGGCCGTGCGAAGGGTTCCCACAATGGTTCCCACATTCACGTTCTGTTTCCGTTCTGTTCTGGCTGGCTGTGCATGACTGCCTGCCAAACACTCATTAAGCAAGAGGTTTTCCGGCTTAGCACCATCGTGCTTTGCGTGGTTGCGTTTGCAGCCTTTTCTAAATGATAGCAAAAAGGGAGGAAACGATAACCGTCTCCTCCCCGTTCCAGTAACGAGACTGCGCTACGTCTGGCTATCCGACCAACTGCATCGCTTTGACCGCTAGACCTTCGAGCTTCGAGCGAAGCGCGGCAGGGACTAGTCGGCGGGCCGAAATGCGCGGGCGCTGCATCTCGCGGATGACCCGCTCGGAACCATACATGCCGATATATTCGTGGTAATTGTCGAATGCCCGACGACCCACATAATCGACGAAGGATTCGGCAGCCACGCCATTCGCAAGGATCACGTCATGCGCCTCGGTCTCGATATGGTAGTAGGTGACCCGCTCGGGCAAGGTCTCGACGGGATCAAAGACGATGCTTGTGCCGTTCACCAACGCACCGGCGTTGATTGCCAGATCCTCGATGACCAAGGCATGGGCGGCCGTCAGCACCAGATCGCGATGCGGCATGCCCGCGCCAAGCGCGCCCTCCTTGACGCGAACGGGAACAAACCGCTCGGCGGGCGTATAGACCTTGTGCAGGGTCTGGCGCGCGACCCATTTGATCTCGACGCTGCGCCCATCCTCGGTCAGGACGTGATCTCCGATTTCCAGCAATTCGACGGGGATCTCGCCCTTCGGGGTTGCGATCAGCGTGCCTGCAGCAAAGCATTCGGGGAACGGGTCGGTGTTGACATCATCCGGCGTGAAATTCGTCGGATAGCTGGAGGTATCGGTCGAGGAGGACACCAGATAGACCGTTCCATTGCCCGAAGTGTTCGAAAACATCAGATAGTCCGTGCCATTGATATTCATGACACCTTCGTATTGCCCTGCAAGACCGGCAGGGCTGCTGGTGTTCTCCCCTACTTCGAAGTTCTCATTATCAAGGGAGCCTCCGTCAGTCGTGGTCAGCGTGGTGTCATACGGAACCGGGCTTGATGAAATGGCAGACCCCTGCTCGCCGGAAGTGTCACCCGTGATAAGTGTATATGTCGGAGGGTTTGTGCTGTTGTCGACGCGGTATAGTGCTGCAGTACCGATTTCGTAACTAGCTGTCATTCTTACAAACTCGCATTACAGTGATGGGTAGGGCACTCGGAGGTGGCGCGTTATTCGCGCGTGCGGGCAGAAAAGGCGGCGTTCCATCACGCCGCCTTTCCAAAGGCATTTAGGGGGTCACGATATTGAACCAGAACTCGAATTTGTCGAGATACGAGACAAGTTGGGTCAACTTGGCCGAATCGCCCGTGACCTTTACCTCGCCCGAGGACGTGGCCTGATCCAAGGTTTCCTCGCCCAGCATGATCTTGTTCAGCGCACTGCGCGGCAGGGTCACCGTGGCTCCAGCATCGTCGGCCTGAATGTCCTTGGTGTGGTTCAGAACGCCGTTCTCAAGCTCGACGAGATACTTGCCATCCGCACCGAAATCGAAGTTCAGCTTGATATTGGCATCGCCCGCCTTTTCGCTGTCGAGACGCACACCGGCATAGTCGAAGATCATCTCCAGCGACATAGCTTCGATGGTGTCAGGGCTGGCGGTGTTCGGGGTCGGTAGCTGCGCGACGCCCTTGCGAAGCTCTTGTGCACCCGAGAGATAGAAGTTCCGCCAAGGGCCGGATTCAGCCTGATAGCCCAATTGCTCCAATGCGTCGGCTGTTAGGTCTTTTGCCGGCTGGTTCTCGGGATCAGCAAAGACGACCTTGTTCATGACCTCGGCGACCCAGCGGTAATTGCCCGCATCAAAATCGGCCTTGGCCTTGGTCATCACTGCATCCGCACCGCCCATGTATTCGACGAATTTTTTGGCCCCTTCAGCGGGCGGCAATTCGTGCAGGGTCGAGGGGTTGCCGTCGAACCAGCCCAGATACAGGACATAAGTTGCGGCGACATTGTGATAGATCGACCCGTAATAGCCGCGGCTGGCCC
Source organism: Paracoccus aestuariivivens (assembly GCF_009711225.1). Lineage (GTDB taxonomy): Bacteria > Pseudomonadota > Alphaproteobacteria > Rhodobacterales > Rhodobacteraceae > Paracoccus > Paracoccus aestuariivivens. The sequence continues at coordinate 53,499 of NZ_WMIE01000014.1, forward strand.
AGAACTTGTCGAGAGCGGGTGGCAGTTTGAAGTTCTCGGCGATCTCGCGCATGGTCATGCCCTTGTTGACCATGTTGAGCGTTGTGTCGTTGATATAACGATAGAGGTCACGCTGCTTTTCAAGCAATTCGACCACGTTTTCGTTGCCCCACGTGGGCCAATGGTGTTGTGCAAAGATCACCTCGGCATCGTCGCCCCACATCACCAACGCTTCATTCAAATATTTTGACCACGGCAACGGCTCGCGGATCTTGGCACCGCGAAGCGAATAGGTGTTGTGCAGGGTGTGGGTCGCGTCTTCGGAGGCTTCGATTGCCTTGTAGTCCTCGACATACCAGAGCATTTCCGACGGCGCTTCCGAACCCGGCGCCATCAGAAACTCATAGGTTAGACCGTCGATGGTCTCTTTTTGGCCGGTCTTGGTGATGATATCGGTCGGCGGGATCAGGGTTACGGTGCCGGCCGAGGTGGTGGTGCCAAGGCCAGCGCCGACCTGACCCTTTTCGTCTGGTGGCAACAGGTTGCCATACATATAGCTGGCGCGTCGGCTCATGGCCGTGCCGGCAAAGACGTTCTCGGCCACCGCTGCTTCAAGGAATCCGTCGGGCGCGTAGATCTTGGTCTTGCCGCTTGCGACATCTTCATCGCTGGTGACGCCGCGGACGCCTCCATAATGGTCGACGTGGCTATGCGTGTAGATGACAGCCTTGACCGGTTTTTCGCCGCGGTTCTTGTAATAAAGGTCCAGCGCGATCTTGGCCGTTTCTGCCGAGACCAGCGGGTCAACGATGGTGATCCCCTCTTTGCCCTCGATGATCGTCATGTTCGACAGATCGAGGTTGCGCACCTGATAGATTCCGTCCTTGACCACCTCAAACAGGCCGCTGATGTTGATCAGCTGCGATTGACGCCACAGGCTTGGGTTGACCGAAGCCGGGGCCTCGGAGCCTTCCTTGATGAAGCCGTATTTGCCCGGGTCCCAGATCAGCGCACCATCTGCCGTGTTGATCAACTCGGACGGCAGATCGGCCAGCTTGCCCTTGTTGGCATTCTCGAAATCCGTCTTGTCGTCGAATGGAAGGTAATCGAGCAGCTTCGCATTTTCGGCGATGGTAGCTTGGCTTGCTTCCTTGCGCGGATCGTCCTGCGCGATCGCGGGAACCGCAAGGATCGCAACCAGCGCCGCAGAAGTCATCAAGCGTCTTGGAATAGGCATGTGTTTCACCTGCATTATATTTTGAACGCGCGTCGCAGGGGCGGAGCAGGCCAATTTGCGAAAGTGATGCAAGTCAGGCTCGAGCCGCGACCACTTCCCTTGACGACCAACTTCGATTCGATCTGTGGTTGAGGTTACCTTAGTGGTTACAGACCTGTGCAAAAAATTCATTTGAGGGGATTGGGGTGAAATCGCCGGAAATATTTTCCGACCAATTTGGTCTGACGGAGGCTCTATCTCGCCTTTCAATGAAAGGATGGTTTGCGCAGCGTTCTGAACGATTTCGCGATCAGATAGCCGAAATTGCACGCTTGCGGACATTTGAGGCAGGAAAACCGCTCTATTTGTTAGGCGACACGCCAAATGGTGTATTTGGTTTGGTCGCTGGGGCGCTGGATGTCTCCATCCCTCGCGCTGATGGCAATGACTTTACATTTCACCGTGCCGATCCCGGATTTTGGGTAGGCGATCTCGCGCTGATGTCTTCGGCAAAAAGGCTTGTTTCCGTCCATGCTGCAGCCAGCACTACCGTTGTAGAAATCGGCGCAGACGAACTTCGGGATCTTGCGGAGCGAGAACCGAGCGTTGTCCGCGATTTCTATGCCCTGACATACGAGAATTTTGCGACGACCTTTTTTCTTCTGGCAAATGTCTCGATTGCGTCATCGGAATCGCGTGTCGCGCTACGTCTGCTGATGCAGTTGGAGCAAGCCCCGGATCCCGAAGGATGGATTCAACTGTCGCAAGCAAAGCTCGGTGAGTTGGTAGCTCTGTCACAACCTACATTGCAGCGGGTCTTGAAGCGCCTTCACGATCTAAACTGTCTGGACCTTGGCTATGGCCGAATTCGGGTGACGGACCGCGAAAAATTGCTATCGTTATGCGGCGAGAATGCGATTCTTCACTATCCGTCGGCAATTGGCTGAGCATCGTGTCTCCCACAGGTGAGATCGCTGCCCGCGGTCGAGTTAGCAGCTGTAATACCGCGACGATCTGTGCTGCGCCTCGCTCGACCGTCTGAATGGGCTCTCGATTCTAGGGCAGGGTGATGCGGACAAACCGGCCGTTCGCATTCGCTGCACGTAAGTGTTCGCCCTTGCGACATGAACACCCCGACCGAGCACATCCACGGGGAATTAACCTGACAATCCGTGAACGCCTCCCAAAGTGGATTATTGCGATCCCACCCTGGCACATTCGATGCCGTTTGGGGGGGCGGTTACAGCATCAATGCTACAGCACTCTGGTCCGATCAAAAGCTGACCGCCAATCCAACGCCCCAGCCGTTCAGCTTCTCGCCCATCGTGTAGCGGAAAACCAGACGGCCTTCGTCGATCATAGGAACCTTGGTCTTCTCGGTGTTGACCTCGAGGCCAACCCCGATCTGAGCAAGCCAGTCGGTGTGCAGGATTTCGCCCTGATCGCCCGCAAGGTACGACGCTGAAAATTCGTAGACTGTCCGCATCGGACTACCAAAGGCCTCCAACGAGTTCGGAACCCGAAGACGTGACCAAAGGGCAAGCGTTCTCGCCGATGCCGAACCCACGACATCCTTGTCGCCGCCTATCGGCTGAAGGTGAATATCGGTATAGCGCAGGACCGCATCCGCCTCAGACCCGTCATCCCAGGTTTCATTATAGACGAGGGCAAGTGCACCGCCGTAACCTCCGACGGTCAGGCCACCATCCTTGATGAAAGCGGTGTTGTAGTTACCAAGGCTCTCGGCAATGAACTGGGCGACGTATTGTGTGTCGCTGAATACTTTCCCATAGGTCAGGTTCAGGATCGGACGAAACGTCAGCGTATCCGTCAAATGAAAGTCCCAACCGATACCGCCGGTCGCGGCAATCCCGGTCCATTTTGGACGAAAACGTGCGCTTTCGGCATCTTCGGTGATCAGCAGATCAGGGTTGTACCGGTTATACCCAATCGATCCTTCCAGATAGAGCGGTAGGTCCTCGCTCCAGGTGAAGCCGCCGCTGACCTGCCATGCCTCGAATTTCGATCTGGAGCCACGGGCGAGGTTACCTTTGAGCTGCAGAGCGCTCGATGCCGAATCCGGGATGGCCGAAATGCCAAGCAGGGCCAGAACGCCCTCGGCCTGGTTCTCGATCGAGTAACTGAGGACATTGCTGATCGAGAGCGCCGATGAGGGGCTTGCGGCTGCGAAAGACAGGCCGATCACCGAGACCACAGCGAATGCGCAATCTTTAACGGAAGCCAGATGATCAAGGTCAGGTTTTTCAACAAGATGCCGTGCGTCAGTCGTCACAGGGTGCTCTTTCCAAAGAATGGCTGGCTATCAATTGCCCGAGTGTTTCGGCTCATTCTTGAGATGGTGCGCGTGGTCAAGACCAGAACTGCGTGTTTTAGGTGGCGCCAGGATAGAGCGGACACATTGTGGAACGACTGTTGCTTTTTGGTCCGATGGCTTGGCTATTCTGTCGGTTGGCGCTGACCTTGGGTCGGCTGGAAATCCCTGTGTGGGCCGATCAGATCTGCATAGATATCCGCGCTTCCCTGTCATGGAGAAACACTTGCGGTCTACATTGAGCTCGACCCCACAGGTGTGGAGATCGCCCGATAACCCATGCTTTGTCCCGCATTGCTGCGATCCCGTCGGGGGTATCGCTGCAGTACGGCTGAACGGCCACTCCCACGCATGAGGCGGTCCGGCATACGTCATGGTCGAGCGGCGGTAATGGGCCGAGCCTTCCGCTGCACTTGCTAATCTCGGGCCATACCCCAGCCTGACTGAATGGCGCAGAAGGGCTGCTATCTGTCGTCTAGATCGCCTCGCGCTTAATTGGTGCCCACGTTTCGCTCCATAGCCGAGCGGGATAGCTTTTTGCGACTGGCGCGCTTGCGGTAATAGGCCACGGTCTGCGCGCTTTGGTTGGTGATCGCCTGGATCTGCGCATCAGTGCACTCGGCTTCGGCCAGACGGACAATGGCAAGCTTGCGCAATCCATGCATCGAGAAGGGAGCGGCGCGATCACCCAGGGATTCTCGCCAGGCACGGAATTGCTTTTCGACGCTATCGTAGCGCATGGGCTGTGTCAGGTTGCGCGGAATGATATGGGTGCCGCCGATGGGCAATTCGTTCAGGTATCGGCGTAGCATGGCAGGGCAGTAGATTTCATAGGTTTCATCGCCCTTTTCGTCGGTGACTGTCATCCATTCACCCTGAAACTGGTCACGGCGCATCGCGATGGCGGCCGCGGGGCGCTGACCGGTCCCGAGGATAAGTTCAGCGGCGCTGCGAACCACCTGTGGCGCGTCGTCCAGCGCTTTGACCATCCAGTCCGGCCAAGGCTCGTATTCGCGCTGCTTCCCGTAAAGATCGAGCCCCTCAGCTGGATTGTCGATTTTCCAATCCATCTGTTTGCGCGCGAAATTGCACAGGATCGAAACTATCTGGACCAGCAGATCGGCTTTGCGCGGAGTGCCGGCATATTTCACATGCAGCTCGCGCAGCTTCTGACGGGTCAGCGTTGTGACGGACTTTGCGGCATTGGCCTGCAAAATCCACTCGATAGTGTCGTTGTATGATTTTTTAGTGCGTGGAGCCAATTTCGCAAAGCGCGCGCTGCCGCGATAGGCTGTCACCAGCTCTTGCCATGTCTGGCGGGCAGGGGCCTTTACCGCCTCGCTTTGTCCCGATCGGATCGCCCAATACGCTCGGTCGAACTCGGAGCTGTCGGGATCGTCGGGTAGCGGGATAAACCGTTCTCGCCGTTTCCCGTCAACTGTCCAGGTCAATCGAAAATAGAGGCGGGTTCGGCCGCCCTTCGTCTTGCTCGTTACATATGGTTTGCGCTGCTTTCTCAAAGATCGAATTCCTCTGACGGCTTGATCTTGTTGCCGCGCATGATCGCCTGCAGCTCTGCTACATCCCAGCGTCCGTGAAGGACCGCCCCGGGCAAAGCGCCTGCCAACACAAGCGCTTTGAACTCGGCGGGCTTCATGTCCAGCAACTGTGCAGCAGTCCTCTCGCTCGCAAAAAGTGGCGCGTGGTGGCCCATCATTCCATTCCCAAGGCCGATTTATAAAGACTGATGATAGCCTCTTCCTCTGCCACGTCATCCTTGTCACGTTTCCGCAGAGCGATGACCTTGCGCATGACTTTGGTGTCGTAGCCGCGGGCTTTGGCCTCGGCCATCAGCTCCTTTTGGCGTTCGTTCACGTCCTTCTTCTCGGCATCGAGCGCCTCGAATTGCTCTATGAATTGACGCAACTCGCCAGCGGCCACCCCATAGGCCGAGCTGTTGTGCCCCTGCCAGTCGGGATCTTCCTTCATCGGAATCGCGCCGCGTACTTTGTCCAGCGCCTCGCGCATCATGCCGAGCCTGACCGGTCCGGTTTCAACATCGCCAACCTTGAGGTTGATCGTTGTGGTGTCGGAGGGGGAATCAACGGTCTGAGCCATCCTGGTTTCCTTTTGATGATGCCCAGATGCTGATGGGCACGGAACGCGAAAAGTGCTGACCGCTGCAGATCGTGGTGGTGAAAAGACCGGCAGCGGCCAGCAAGTCGGGGCGCAGGCTTCTTTTGGCGCACCCATTCCGTTCGACGGTCAGATCAGACCGCCTACAAACCAATCTGCCGCGACCCATCCCGCTGCGCCCAGAACAGCGCCGCAAATCATGGCGACGGTGATCTGCCATGCCTCGGGCATCGGGTCTCGCATGGCTTCGGCAGGCGACAGATGATCGGCCGAGACGTGAAACGATGCGGCGGCTGGCCCGCTGGCAAAGGGGTGGCGGCGGTCTAGCGCCGCCGAAATATCATCGGCTAGTTCCGCCGTGTCCGGCATGGTCAAAAGCCTTTGGCGGGCGCGGAATAGCAGGCCGCGCATGATCAGGTTCTGTAGCAGCGCATTCGGCGCGGCGTCTGACAGAAGCTTATGATCGAACATTCCCATCGTTAGACCTCGTGCGTCGAGGCGCGCGTGGTCAGATCCAGCAAGGCGGGCCAGTCTGTCGCGACGAATGCGAGCCATACGGCAACGACCGCCAGCACAACCAGCATCGCAGTCGCCAACAGTCCGATCAGCGGCAGCCGCCCGTCGGGATTTTGGGCGCATTCGGGCATGTCATCGGGGCAATAGCCTGCGCGCGACAAATCCGCGCGCAGGGTGTTGCTGTGCTTGCGGTCAATCATGGCCGCGCCGAGGGAAGGTTGAGGCCCCGCAATAGGCCGAGGCGTCGTTGGTTGGCGACGACTCGCAGGGCGAGAAATCGGGTGCTGGCTGGGAGGGTGGCGGCAAATTCGGGATCAGTGACAACCCGCCACGCGTCGAGAGATGCGCGAGAGGGGGTCGGTAGCGAATGGGTCTGCATGATGAGCTCCATCCAAGGGGTTGCGGATAGACTCATAGTTAGCTGACAGCTAATGCTGCGGCAATAGAAAAGTTAGCTGATAGTAAATTTGCTTTTAAGAGTTGCTTCTTTGCGGGGATCGCAACATGTGCGACCGCCCCTTTCAGCGTGTGGGGGCGGTCTCTGTTTTGGTGCGCGGCTATGGCAATGGGTTTGGTGCGGTGTGGTGTGGCGTATTAGATTTCGATTAATTCCACATCGCGTTTGCGAATGATTCTTCGCCAAGGTGCAGCCCAAGCAAGTTTAACACCGTACTCGGGTGGGTGGTTGGGGTTGACTGAGAAAAGATCGAATGTTCCCGTGTCACGCCCAAACTTGATTTGCTTCACCATCGCGCGGCCATCTTCCGTCCCGCAAATCCCGACGTGACCTACGACATCCTCGTCAATGCCGTGGAAGTACCGGCTAAAGAAGATGATATCCCCTTCTTCGATCAGGGGGCTCATTGAGTCGCCTCGTACTTCTACCGCCACAATACCTGACGGAGAAAGATCCTCAGGAGCAGCCACGTAAAATAGGCCGCCCCCTTTAGCGTATGAATCTACAAGTTCAACAGTGTTGCCGGCGCCCACGCGACCGGCGACGGCCACTGGCCGACTTGGCTCCATCAGATGCGTGGGTGTTACTCCGAGCGCCTGCGATAATTGCAGAAGAAGCTCGGGTGATGGTTGGCGTTTGCCGCTAACTAGCTGGCTTACGTATCCGTTAGACACGTCCAGCATTTCGGCAAGTTGCCGTTGCTTGATGCCCTTTTCGGTAAGGATCTGACCTAATCGCAATCTCATCCCGCTTTCATGCATCGCGTGCGGGTCTGACGCGACGGGCTGGGAGCAATAATTACCTCTCAGCAAACTTTCACCTTGACCCAAAAAGTTAGCTGAGAGTAATTCTTGGCCATGCTTACCGATGTCATCAAATCCCTTGGCCTCAAGCGTGCCGTCTTTGCCGATCAGCTCGGCATCGGGCGCGGTTATCTTTCTGGTCTCGAGAGCGGAAAGAAACGCCCCTCTCTCGAGCTCGCGGTGCGGATAGAACGTCTGACTGGCGGTGCTGTCCCTGTTGCGAGCTGGGTTGACGGCTCGGAGGCCAATTCCCCGTGCCAACCGGCCCAAGAGGCCCCCCATCTTGAGATTCCCCATGTCCAAACCCCTCAGTAAATCTGAGCTTTCGCAAGCTTCCCACGCATGCCGTCAAATGTCCCGTGCAAGGACGTTTGACCTTCGACGCTCGGCCAGTGTCATGCGCCGTGCCCACGTCCATGGCATCGACCGTGACGCCTTCATGCGGCGCTGGTCATTGCTGATGATTGGCAGCTTCTCCAGCCGCGAAGAATGCGCCGTCCATTTTGGCGTGACATTCCAGACCGCCTGCAACTGGTTCGACGGCATGTGCCGCCCCTATGGCGACATCGTCGACCACGCCATGGCCACGCTGCCCCGTTACGAACAGGTCATGCGGGGGCGGTGATGGGGATCGGGTTTCCAGGTTGCCCGAAGCGGGGAATCGGGGCGGGGCGCAGCACCTGCTCCTTAACCCGTCACGATTCCGGCCGCTTCGGGCGGCAAACATCTGGGATCGTGGAACCTGCGGCTGGCCCGGTCGAGAACCGCTTTGGCGGTAGGGCGATTTTCCATCGGCTGATCCCTTCGGTTCGGGCCGATGAAAAGGGCGCTGAAGGCTGCTGGTACGCAGCAGGTGATAGTGTAGTGGGATTGAGCCTAGTTGACCGGCCGGAGGACCTCCCCTCCTTTCCGCCCGGTCAGGGTTCAGAACAGCGAAGGCTGGACGATGCCGTTGCCTCTTGCGCCGCCGCAATCCAACGCCTCGTTGACCCTGCCTTGGTTGGTGCCAAGCATGGCGGCGATGTGCTGCTGTTTATAGCCGCGACGATACAGCGAGCGGGCTACCGCTCTTTCTGGTTCGCCGAGGCTGGACCGCTGGACCGTAATATGGTTCAGCAAGACACCCGTTTCAGGGTCACGAAAAGTAGCCATGATAAACCTCCACTGGTTATGGCTGCCGTGGTGCCGTCGTTTGTCAGAGTGCGGCGGCTTCACTCGCAGGGCGACTCGTTGGCGCGAGTCGTTCTGCACCTATCCTTTTACAGCACTATATCTAGATGGCGCGAATCTTATTTCTCGCATCTTTGCAGAGATGTTTTTGCAATGTTCTTCTTGACTACATCTAGATCTGGTGTGTGCTCATGAAGCGCGTTTCTCTCTCCATCCCGAACAAACAAAACGTGAACATAAAGTTCACGGCGACCTATCAGCGGCCCAGAAATGGTTTCGGCGGTAGGGCGATTTTCCATGGTTTTCGCGCTGGCCTCTGTAATGGGGCCGAAGCGCTGAAAAACCGCCAGCATTGTCGAAAGGACACGCCATGACCATCCGGCAGTGGATTGCTTTCTTCTGGGTTATTCAGACTTTGAGTATGGCATTCTCGTTCGCAGCCCTTGTGGGCATCGTTAGTCTGTCAGACTCGCTGCAACGTATCGACACAGAACTGCAAGAAAGAAGAGAGCTAGCTGCGCAGCCGCAATCCATGAGACCGGATGCGACACGATGCTGCCAGGGAAGGTTGGCATCGTGCTGACCATGACCATCGTTATCCCCATTGTCACTCCGCCAGCTAGCCACCCCACAACGAAATCGCTCCAAACCTTGTCGAGGACGTCAGTATGAGCGCCGCGATGATTAGCAAGGTGTTGGACTGTGGGCTGTTCACCGGAGAGCGACGGCTTGCCCATCTCGCTGTTGCAGATGGAGGCGGCGTTGCATCCGTATCTGCGATAGCGCGCTGGGCGGGAATTTCGCAACCCGATGCTTGGGCGCTGGCCCAGCGTATGGTCGATGATGGTTGGTTCCGGGAATTGGCCGACGGCTCGTTCTTGTGCATGTCGGCCGCAGACCCGCGCCTTGTCGGCGATTTAATCGACGCTGGCGGTGGGGTGCGGCCATGAGACAGCGATCCCGACGCCAAGGCCGCGCCTACGCCGCTATCCCGAACGCCGCGATGCGCGACGAGCGCGTCAGCATAGAAGCCCGCGGCCTGTTGGCGCTGCTGATGACCTATGCCGATGACTGGACGTTCGTCGTCGAGCATCTGCAAGCCATTACCGGCGTCGGGCGCGACAAGCTGCGCGGAATGCTGAAGGAACTGGAAGCTGCAGGATATGTGGTGCGCGAGGTTCTGCGCGGCGACGGCGGGCATTTGGCAGGCACTGAATGGGTGATCGTTGACGATCCGGAGGCCGCTGCATGTGGTAAGGAGGCTGATCCGCACCCGCAAGATGTCGGGGAACAGGATGAGATCGACGCCGACAGCCGACCGCCTGAAAACCCGTCTATCGGTGAGGATCACCGACCGCCTGAAAATCAGTCTATCGGCCGACCGCCTGAAAAACCGACCGCCGGTTTTTCAGTCCCTATAAGAAAAACAAAAGATAAGAAAAAACCCCCTACCCCCTTGGCGGGGGCAGGGCAGGGTGGGGTGGGTGATTTTTCGGATGATGTCCGAGACGCCCCAGCCGAGGCCGAGCAGGACGCGGCCAGCTCATTCGACCGGTTCTGGGCGGTCTATCCCGGCCCGGTGGAGCGCGAGGCGGCCCGGAAGGCGTTCAACGCGGTTCTGGCATCCGGCGAAGTCGAGGCTGAGAGCCTGATCGCGGCAGCCGTGGCCTATGCCGGGACGCGGCAGGTCGAGCGGGGCTACCCGATGAAGCCTGCGAACTGGCTGGCCCGTGGTGCCTGGCGCGAGTTGGCGAAAGCCGGGACTGCCGGAAAAGCGATGCCCGCTTCTGCTGCCTATCTCGATGCCGTGGCGCTGGGCTGGATCAAGCCGGTCAAGGAAGGCCGCAGCTACGCCGTCTCGTCCCTCAAGCCCGCAATTGCCAGGCACATGCTGGCGAAGAGCATGGTCAGCGCTGACGAGCTGCGCCGCGTCGGGATCATCCTGCGATGAGCCGTTTCGCTAAGTTCGTGCCCAGCGCCGCGAAGGTGGTGCAGTGATGGGTTGGCCCCAAATAGCGATGGTTGTGCTGCTGGCTTTGAGCGTGCTCTTCGGGGTTACGCAGCATGGAAGACCACGGACCCCGATGAACGCCGCTGATCAACTTATCAGCGCCGCTCTGATTGCTCTGATCCTCCACGCTGGGGGGTTCTGGCAATGACCGGCCGCGCGAACATCGAGACATCGCCAACCTCTCGGCAGATCACCATCGGTCTGATCACTGTCCGCATGCTCACGTCGGAGGGCATTGAATTGATCCGTAAGGGGGCAGCAGGAAGGGGCAAGACACAGCGTCAGGTCCTGTGGAACCGAGAGCAGATCGAGGCAGCATGGATCTCGGCATCCTCCCGCAAAGGCCAAGACGCCCAAGACCAGTCCAAAGCTCTGCGCTGGGCGCTGGAGGAGATCGGTCGTGGCTAAGCTTCTCCGCATCATCCGCCAGAGCAATGGCAAAGCGCCCGGCATGCCCAGCGCCACCGGAAAACGCCGTGTCGATCGCGAAGGTCCTATACACATCGAGATCCTACACCACCTGCGGCGTCGCTTCCCCGCTGCCCAGATCCACCACTCGCCGAACAGCATAGGCCTGAGTGGAACCCAGATCATGCGGCAGATCGCCCATAACGAGGCGATGGGAACCGTGAAGGGCTGGCCTGACCTCACCTGCATCCTGCCGGGACCGGTCATCGCCATGTTCGAGGTCAAAGCCCCTGGCAATACCCCAGACCCCGACCAGAAGGCGCTGCATCAGCAATTGCGGGCGCTGGGCTGCCGCGTGGCCGTGGTCCGCTCTGTCGCTGAGGTGGATGCCGCCTTGTCGGATTGGAGCCTCATCGCGGCCAGTAGTGCCGCCAACGGGAGGAATGCATGAGCTGCTCAATCTGCCAGTGGTTGACACCTGACGGCTGCATGGCAGCGCGATGCATCGGCAATCCGGGAGAGGGTCCAGTGCGGCGCACGGCAGATCGCGGCACAGACCGCAATGCCACCAGCGCAAAGGCCGAAGCTAGAAAGCGCAAAGAACGTCGAGAGGAAGCCAAGAGCGCTAAGCAGCACGAGAGGCGCGACAGCAAGCAGAAGCTCAAGAAGCTGACGAGGGATTTGTGAAGCAACGAGCCGTTATGGATGCAGTCCGCGTCATCGTGGATGAGGTGGCAGCAGAGACAGGCATCAGCGCCGCAGATATCTGCAGCAAGGACAAGACCCGCCTCGTGCTCATGGCGCGCAGAACTGCCATGCGCCGCGCCAGGAGCGCCGGAGTTTCCTCGGTGGTGATCGCCGCCGTGATCGGCTGCAATGGTGCGAGCGTCCGAAAGATGATGCTGCGCAATCAGGAGCTGCAGAACATCGACCTTGGTTCCGGAGCTGATGAGATGGCCGAGCTTGTCCGGCCATTCCAGAGGCCGTCTGGACGGGTCTCACCCCTGACGCTGCAGGACTATGCCAGTCGCGCTGGGCTGTCTGCTGCAGCGGCCAAGGGGGCGCTGGCAAAGCTGATCGCCTGTGGCAAGGTCGAGCGCGCTGGGCGGGGCACGGGCGTCACTATCTACGATTGGTGCGGCGCATGAACCTGCCAGCCCTTCGCCCGCGCAAATACCGGCTGCATGGCCGCACCATCACACGCACCGAGGCCGCTGCCATGATGGGCGTCACCGAGGCGCGGATCGACGAATGGGTAGATCTGGGCGCACCGATGCGGAGCGTCGATACCAGAGGAAGGGCGGCGACGTTCGACTGCACCGAGCTGACGGAATGGCTGCTCAATTCCGAGCAGGACATTCGACCGAAGCGCCATGAAGGCGATGACCTGCCCCCCAGCGCGCAGGAAATCGCTGACGTAATCGGACGTGAACGGACCCTGTTCCTGATTGGCAGACTTCCGCAATCTGGTAGCAGGCCGTGGCGTGTCTGCCTGTATGTCCCGACGCGCATTGGCCCTGATCATCCGCTGGTGTCGTTGATCGGCTGGCGGGACGCTAACCTGCTGGTGCGCGAGTTCGGCGGGATCATCCTACAGCCCAGCAATTGCCGCTTTCTGCATCGCCGTTGGCGCACGACCGAGGTCAGGCGCCTCCATGGGGCGGGCTGGGCCGTGCGGGATATCGCAGGGATGCTGGACATCTCGGCGCGTCAGGTGGCGAACATCGTTTCTGTAAAGATGGCCTGAACGTGGAGAGGATGTGATGCCCGCACCTTCGATCGTGCTTTGCACCCAGACCTGCGAATGCGGCTCAACGATGCAGCAGTTCAAGCGCGGCTGGTGGCACCCGAGATGGAGATACGAATGTGCCTGCGGTCGTTGTGGGCCGTGGAGCTTGATTGGCCAGATTGAGTATGCCAGCCCGTATCGGTGCCTTGATACGTCGTGGCGTTGGCGAGAGCCGGCGAGATATACAGGAAGCCGGCGTCCTGATGCATGTGAGGGGCCTGCCTCACCGCCTCCGCCACCATCGAACAATTGACCCCGCCCCGCGGGTTAGGAAGGGCGAGGCCAGCTGCAACATTAAAAGTTCACTTTAGAGATAAGTCAGGGGCATCTGCCCGTGATTCTACGCCCATGCGAAGGCGATCCGTCCCAAGAATCTGGCTTAGTATATCGGGCGATGGGCCAATCTCTAACGCAACATCAGCAGCGGATACTTTTCCGCTATCCAACAAGAGATCTGTGAGCTTTCTCAACACCACGGGCTCCTCGAACGGTAATCCGTTCTCGCCATCTAGAGGCTCAGTTGTCCTCCATTTTTTATAAGATATTTGTTTGTATATATTTGTTATTTGTCGATCATCGAAGACACCCAAATCCTTGCAACGATACGCCATAGCTTGAATGGATACTTTCCAACGAGATTTAAGCTCAATAAAACCTTCCGCTCTGGACGAGAAGACCTCATTGGGGAAAGATTTTCGGGGCAGTAGGAATGCTCCGGCAAAACGGTCGGCTTCTTGCTCAATCTCCTTCAGGCGATCCGCGTCATCAACTTCGTCTTCGCCTATCCATCTATGTAGGCAAAGATGCCCAAGTTCGTGAGCGGCATCAAACCTTGCTCTCGCAGCACTTTTCCGATCCGATGCCAAATAAATAAAAGGACGATCACCTGACCAGAATGAAAATGCTCCGACATTCTCACCCTCCATTTTTTGCCGACATACAATAACGCCCTTCGCCTCCAATAGGCGGACTACGTTCGAGATCGGTCCGTGATTGAGATTGAAGTGTTTGCGCACAGATTCAGCGCTTTCTTCAATTTCATCATCAGTATAGCAGACGCCAACACCAGACGGTTCAAAGCTCGGCAGGTCCACCTGCGGGAGATGCGCATAGTTCGCGAGCGTAGCCGCCGCGCTTACCAACCAGTCAGCGTGGACTGCGCAAGCTTGATTCCGCTTCTTGGTGTCTGCGCCGGTCTTGCGAAAAAAAACAGTGCTTCTGTTCCCGAACGACGGGATTTCTTCGCGCGTGAAGTATGTCATCGGCTGCTGCAGAACTCTCGCGATCCGCACCATTACCTCTGGGTCTGGATTCTTCGTTCCAAGTTCGTAGGTGGAAACGGATTGACGGCTCACCTCAATTTGGGCCGCTAGCTGCGATTGAGTCATCTTTTTCGCGGTCCGCGCTTCTGTAAGTCTGGCCGGAATCAAAAGCCGCCCTGGATGCTTCCCTCGGGCGGCTTGCGAAATATGGATTATGTTATTAATCGCCGCCATGGTCCTTCCTCCACTTCTCAATTTCATCCTTCAATGCCCCCAACTCATCCGGATCAAAGTCCGTATTCTCAGTCGGGGCCATTTTGGGGTCCGATTGTATCTCGTGGGGAATACTCATCAAGTTAGGCGTTCTGAACTCAAAACCTACCCGCGAATCCGCGGATGGCAGGGCAATGTGGGCAAAGCTAAGGTTCTGATAACCATGGATAATAAGAAAATGTGGCAGGCCACAAATCTCGCTGCCATCGTCAAAATCTTCGAAAACACCCTGGTTGCGAAGGCGTGCATTCTCTCTAAATACAACAGAGCGCGGCTGGCGATCAGGCCGCGAAACCTGGCTAATGGAGGCCGTTGAATGCGGAAATCGCAATTGCAGGTATCTACCGGTGGGTTTATCGAAGTGTTCCCAAGAATAGTCGCACGGAAGTGAACCGTTCTTGATTGCGGTTTCAACCCTGAGATCAACAGACCATTGTATGATGCGACCGCGATTGTCCTCCGCGCTCTTCACCTGAAGGATCGGGTTGTCGCGAATGATCTCATCGGCAGCGCGGTATGCGGTTCGCAGAAGCGTCGGGATGGTTGGCCAGTTGCTCGGGGGGAGTTGGTCCCGTATCAGGGCTTCGGCGGTGCGCATTGGCGCTCTCCGTATTTGGTTGCACATGTGCCTTGGCAACCAAATACGAAAATATGCCAAATTTGTCAACCGTCGCCGGTCCATCTTTCTGAGCGGCCTTCCTTGTGATCTCCGCTGGCGCATGACCGCGGTCAGGCGACTGAGTGGCGCTGGATGGTCTGACAAGCAGATTGCTGACGTGGTCGAAGTCTCGGCGTGGCAGGTGCGGAATATTATCGCCGGTGCGTGAGCGCGACTTATACGTAGGGCGTGAGCCGGTGGAGTAGTGCTCGACATGCCAAGGCAGTTCGCTCTGCCGACGGGCCACGCACCCCGTCGCGCTTCATGGCTGCGACGCTATTTGCAGACACTCCGAGCAGTCGACCGGCATCTGCATCGGACCTAATGAGCCCCGCATTGCGCATTTCGTTTAGCCAGCTCGAGAAGGTCTGCGGCGACATCGTTTCGTCCTTGATCTGGGCCAATAAGCGGCGCTTGCGGAGAGCTACATGCAAGCCACTTGTATGTTTTTCCGGAGTGACATCCAAGTGGCTTGTATTTCATGCTTCCCGATGAGGCTCACCATATCGGCCATGTAAGCCAGCCACGAGCGTCTATTCCGAGAATAGCCAGAATTTTGCGCCGGTCTTCCTGCCCATGAAATCCCGCCAGAGGAAGCGCGTCGCCGAATAGATCACCTTCCCCTCACGGATTTGATGGAAAGGCACGGCGATGCGGGCTCTGGAAGGGCTGGCCGCCTGTGATGGCGGAATGAACGAACCCAGCTGGACGGATCAACTTCTGCTCACCGCCACCCTGATTGGTGCGTGGATTACCGGAGAGGCTGGCCGCGCTGCTCTGGCCGGTGCTGCTGGTGGTCTTGTCCGATGGCTGATGTCCGAGCGCAAAAAGATGCGTGACGGCGTCGTTTCCATCGTCGCGGGTATGCTGATGGCTAGATACGCCACACCGCTGATGATGGCTCTGCTGGAGAAGTATTTCGGATCCATGACCGGTGACGTGCAGGGCACGGCCGGTTTCGCCGCCGGAATCGTGGGCATGAGTCTCGCCAAATTCTTCATGGGCATCATCGAGGCGCAAGTGCGCCGGATCAACGGAAGCGGGCAACCGGATGCCTGATTGGCTGCGCAGATGGCTTCGGGAAGAGGCCAAAACTTGGGTGTGCGGCACCGCCATCATCGTCGCTTGGCATATTCTGAGCAGGAGCTGGCAATGGTAGGCATCATTTCGCGGTCCCGGCGCATGACGACCTCACCTGCGGGCATCACTGCCCTGATTTCGCATGAGGGCATCGTGCCCGCGCCGTATCTCGACAGTGTCGGCGTCTGGACGTGGGGCGTGGGCCATACCTCGGCTGCCGGTGCGCCGCACCCGGCATCAATGCCGCGTGGGATGCCGGTCGACCTCGATGCCGCGCTGGATGAGGTGTTCACCGTCTTCGCGGCCGATCTGGCGAGCTATGAAGAGGATGTGCGGCAGGCAGTTCAGGTCATGGTGTCCCAGCACGAGTTCGATGCACTGGTCTCGTTCCATTACAACACTGGGGCCATCGCGCGTGCGACCGTGACCAAGCTGTTGAATGCCGGTGATATCACGGGGGCGGCGGCAGCCTTTATGAACTGGCGGACGCCCGCCGCGGTCAAAGAGCGGCGTGAGGCCGAGCAGCTGCTGTTCCGCAAAGGCATTTACCCGACCGGAAAGCTGACGGTCTGGAGCGTTGACGGGGCGGGCAAGATCACGTGGCGCGTGGCAAAGACCCTGACGCAGGCTGAGGCATTGGCCTGCATGGATGCATACCTACTGGATCAGCCGGTCGCGCAGGAAGCCCCAGAGGACAGTGGTGTGCTGGAAACCGACTGGGCCAGTGGCCTGCCGATCCTGGCGAAAGGCTCAAAAGGGCCGGAGGTCCGCCAGCTTCAGGTGCTGCTGGTTGCAAAGGGCCACGTCATTTCCGTCGACGGCGACTTTGGCAACCGCACCCGCGCTTCCGTCAAGCTTGAGCAAACCGCCCACGGCCTTTGGGCTGATGGGGTCGTCGGGCCGAAGACATGGCCCATTCTGAAGGGGATTTGAACAATGGATAGCATCATCAGCGGCGCCATGCCGGGCCTGCTCGAAGCTCTCAGCGTCGTGTTGACCGGCCTCATCGGCTGGCTTGCAGCGGCTGCAAAGAAGAAGTGGGGCATCGAGATCGAGGCTCGCCAACGTGAGGCCTTGCACTGGGCGCTTCATACCGGTGCGGAGTTGGCGCTGAAGCAACAGCTGACGGGGAAGGCAGCTATCGATCTGGTGGTGGCCTATGCAATGCGAAGTGTGCCCGATGCCATCAAGGGATTGGCACCATCCTCTGACGTCCTGACAGATCTAGCCAAGGTGAAGCTGGAGCAGGTTGCCAGTGACAAGCTCGAAGGTTTGGTCGGGGCGGGGGTGGACAAGTTGACCGAGGCATTGGCCCGCGCCACCGCTGCAGCCGTCTGCTGACCCATGCGCGAAAGCCGTGCCCTTCCTATTTAAAGGCCAAGCTTGCAACAAATGGGTCCGTCCAACCCTCCTTGGTGTGCCTGCGGCGCACGCGTCGGCGGGCTGGGTGGGGCCAGAGCGAGGCGCAGCGGGGTCTGAGCTGGGTCGGCTGCCTAATCGGTGGGCAATGGCTAGGTTCTTTCGGAGGGGTACGCCATGCGGGGGGCCATTCCCCGCGAAAAACCATTTCTGCGAGGGCGTTTTGACCGCGTTTTATCTTTATGTCTGGGCTGCAAATGGCGACCGCGCGCAAGGGTAAGCTGGTCAGCCGAGCTGACCTCGCCAACATCTTCGGCGTGACACCTCCGACTGTAGATCGCTGGGTCGTACAGGGATGCCCCGTAGCCAAAGAGGGCGGACGCGGCCGAGCCTATCAATTCAACACAGCCGATATCCGCGAATGGCGAGATCAGGTCATCCGCGATGATAGCCGATCAACCTCCGAGGCTTCGGAAAACGAATTGCTGCGCCGAGAGTTGGCCGCAAAAACAGAAACTGCCGAGCTGAAGCTTGCGCAACTGAAGCGCGAAGTTGCCCCCATCGAACAGTTCGAACGTGCGCTATCTATGGTCTTTGCGGAAGTGCGGGCCAAGATGCGGACCATCCCGTCGCGCGCTGCGCCGCGGGTGGTCGGTGAAAACGATCTGAACCACGTTAAAGCCACCCTGAAGGAAGAGATCGACCTGGCGCTTGATGCCTTGTCGGAGGACCGCATTCTCTCGGCCGACGATCTGGAGGCCGAGGATGACGAGGAAGATGACGATTGACCGTTCCCTTCGGCAACGCCAGCCAGATCGCACGGGCTGTCGCGCTGGCGCAGCGACACCTTCGCCCGCCGCCAACCCTTAAGCCCAGCGAATATGCCGAGCAGTCTGTCCGCATTCCCGAGGGGAACGCGGTTCCCGGCCTGATCCGTTTTGACAATGCCCCATTCCAGCGTGAACCGCTGGACATGACGATCAACTCGGCCTGCCGCCGCATCACGCTGATGTGGGGCGCGCAGGTCGGAAAGACGACGCTGGCGCTGTGCGCGCAGTCGTACCGTATCGAACAGAATCCCACGTCGCAGATGATGATGCAGCCAAGTCAGGGCGACCTTGGCACTTGGATGCAGACCAAGTTCAATCCGATGGTTGAGGCCAACCCGGCGCTGCAAAAGCTAATCGCGCCGCCGCGCGGTCGGAAGGGCGTCAACAACGATAAAATGAAGTCCTATCCCGGCGGCTTTATCATGTTTTCATGGGCGGGATCGCCCAAGACGATGCGCGGCAGGTCAGCGCCGTTCATCGTTTGCGATGAGACCGATGGTTATGATCGGGTCACAGAAGGCCATCCGGTGAACCTGCTGGCGCAGCGCGCGGCGTCATTCGGCGATGACGGTTTTCTCCTGGAGATTTCCACGCCTGGCATCAAGGGCGCGAGTTGGATCGAGGCGGCATTTCTGGCCGG
The DNA here is from genome assembly GCF_009711225.1 of Paracoccus aestuariivivens. GTDB lineage: Bacteria > Pseudomonadota > Alphaproteobacteria > Rhodobacterales > Rhodobacteraceae > Paracoccus > Paracoccus aestuariivivens. The sequence goes on from NZ_WMIE01000014.1 coordinate 72,418, forward strand.
TGACCGGCGGCGTTTCCATGTCTGCTGCCCGCATTGCGGTCACCAGCAGACCCTGAAATGGGCCAATGTAACTTGGGACAAGGACGACGAGGGCGAGCATCTGCCCGAGACCGCTCGGTATCGCTGCGACGCACATGATCCCGAAACAGGTGAAATCCTGTGCGGAAAGACGTGGAACGATGGGCAGCGTTGGGCGGCGATCCGTTCGGCCGAGCGCGACGGCGCGGGGTGGATTGCCGAGCGGCCGTTCCGTGGGCACGCCAGCTATCATCTGTCCGAGCTATACAGCTGTTTCCGCCGCCTGTCGCACATCGTGCAATCGTTCCTCGACAAGGTCGCGGCGAATGACATGCAGTCGTTCACCAACATCTCGCTGGCCGAGACATGGGAACTGGAAGGCGAGCAGGTCGATGCCACATCGCTGATGGGGCGAGTCGAAGCCTATGCTGCGCCGGTCCCTGACGGGGCACTGGTGCTGACCGCAGGTATCGACATGCAGCAGGACAGGCTGGAGGTCGAGGTCGTAGGCTGGGGTTTGGGGGAGGAAAGCTGGACGGTCGAGCATCGCGTGATCTATGGCGACCCGATGCAGCGTGATGTCTGGGACGATCTTGATGCCATGCTGGCCGAGACGTGGCAGCATGAAAACGGCGATCAATTGTCGATTGCGTCGGCTTGTCTGGACACGGGCGGCAGTGCGGGCATGACGCAGGCGGCCTATGAATACGCACGTGGCAAGACCGGGCGTCGTCTATTCGCGGTCAAGGGGATGTCTGGTTTCGGGCGTCCGATCGTATCTACCCCCACGCGCAAGGCCAGCGGCCGGCGGGCGCGCAAGGTCGATCTATTCCCGGTCGGCGTAGACGAAGCGAAGGTTGTGGTCACCCGCCGCCTTGGCATCATGCGGCCCGGCCCTGGTTATTGCCATTTCCACAATGGGCTCGATCCGGAATATTTCGCGCAAATGACGTCTGAGAAGTTGGTCACGAAAATGACCAAAGGCTTCGCGGTGCGCGAATGGCACAAGACGAGAGACCGGAACGAGGTCTTTGACTGCCGCGTCTATGCCACCGCCGCACTGAAGCTGTTGAACCCGAACTTTGCCCGTTTGGCGAAGCGCATGGCGATCACATTTCCTCCGGCTGAGGCTGACGAGCCAGAACCGGCCCCGGCGGCAACGGTCGGCAAGACAGCGGCTAAGTTGGTGGACGCGATACAGCAAGTCCGCCAGACAAGGGCCGCGCCGGACCCCGTTGAAATTCCGCCAGAGGAACCCGAGGCCCCGGACCCGCAATCTGCGCCCAAGAGCGTCCGACGGGCGCGCCGTCGCCGCACTGGCGGCGGATGGGTAAACAGATGGTGAGGCGTGGCCTGTATCCCGGTAAAAATCACGGCGGGCGTCACCTTTGACGTGACGATCACAGCGACGGCCTATCCTGCACCGGATTGGTCATTGCGGCTGCATATGCGCGGACCTTTGGGCATCGATCTGCAATCTGAGCCACAAGGGGCCATGCATCGCCTTCAGGCCTCGGCGCCAATCACTGCAGAATGGCTGCCGGGCCGATATGTCTGGGCTCTGCGCGCCCTGCGCGGATCCGACGTTATTGAATATCAGACCGGAGATCTGCTGATCGGCGCGGATATCGCGTCCCTGACGTCTGGGTTTGACGGGCGCAGCCATGCCCGGCGTGTCCTGGAGGCGGTCGAGGCTGTGTTGGAAAACCGAGCCTCAATCGATCAGGAGAGATATTCGATCAATAACCGCGAGTTGTGGCGTACACCTGTTGCTGATCTTTTGATGCTGCGGTCCCGCTATCGAGACGAGGTGCGCCGCGAAGAACAGGCGGTCAACGGCGGGCAGTCCCTGCTGGGACGTCAGGTGAAGGTACGCTTCTGATGGCATGGCCGTTTTCTAGCCGTGCGGCAGTGGCGCCGCTTCGCTCCGAACCTAAAGTCTCGCGCGCACCCGATCCATCGTCCGTCGGCGTTCCGCAGCTCGCGCCCCGACGCACCCCGACCGTTGCCCTGCGCATGTTTGATGCCGGCCAAACCGACCGGCTTACGAGCAGCTGGCCTAGCGCGCCGATGCCCGCGGATTTTATCGTCCGGCGTCATCAGCGGGTGCTGGTCGCCCGGTCGCGCGAGCAGGCCGCGAACAATGACTACATGCGTGGTTTCTTGCGCATGGTGCGGCAGAACATCGTTGGACCACAGGGCATCCGGCTGCAGGCGCAAAGCCGCGGCACTGGCGGCAAGTTGGACACTCGCGCGAATGACGCGATCGAAGCGGCATTTGTGGAATGGTCCCGCTCGGAAAATTGCGATGTCAGCGGCAAGCGCAGCTTTCGCGTGATTCAAGGTGCGGCCGCCACCGCTGCGGCGCGAGACGGCGAATTCATAATCCGCGAGGTCTGGGGTCCGGATGCGGGGCCGTGGGGCTATGCGCTGCATATTCTGGATCCGCAACGCTGTCCGGTGGACTACGACGAGGATTATCGCCGCGATGGTTCATTCGTGCGGCACGGTGTCGAGTTCAACAAATTCGGGCGTCCGCTGGCTTATCTGTTCACCACGACAGACGAACGTGAGGCCGATTACGTCTATGGTGGCAGGTCTTTCCAGCGCATCCCCGCGAGCGAGATCATTCACGGTTTCGTTGAGGATTTTATAGGCCAGAAGCGCGGGCTGCCTTGGTCGGCTACCGGTGTTTGTCAAAGGAGTTGTCACTCGTCTTCGTTTTCAGGCCGCGCGTTTTTCGTCGCCGCCCATGGGGCCTCCTCCGCCAGCTTTGTGGTTGAGCGCGTCGTCGGCCCCATGGTGATCGCCGC
>NZ_WMIE01000015.1 GCF_009711225.1 Paracoccus aestuariivivens
CGGTTCTCTCGGAAAAGCCGGACACCGCGTTCGCGAAGTTCGGCAGGATAGGCGGGGGTGAATTTCTGCTTCGTCATAGGGCTCATCCTTCGAGTGTTTTACTCTCCGGTAAACCCGGGGCGGTTCACCCATATCTCCAAGGCAATCGAAAAGGGCGGAAAGCCGCCTAACCACTATGCAGCATGGCATCCGCAGCAAATCCGGGAAACCGGGATCTTGGTCGAGCCCGCCCATCTTGACCGGACTAGGCCGCGCCGAGCAGCGCCGTCTCCTCCTTGAAGGCGAAACGGCGTGGGACGCAGATGCTGTCGCGCCGCGGCCCTCGCGAAAGCTCCAGAGTAAGCAGACTGTCGTCCGGAAAGGCCGGGCTGAGCTCAAGCTTCAGATACTCGAAAAGCTGCCGGTCATGGACCGCGATCATCACCTGCCGGCCATGCTCCTTCGAAAGGGTCCTGAGGAGCGCGGCGAAATGGGCGATATGGACATCGTCCATCGACTGCACCGGATCGTCGAGGATCAGCCATGGCAGATCCTTGGGGACAGCGAGATGGAGCGCTATGAACAGTGTCAACGCAGCGGTGTTGAGATTGCCTGAGCTGAGCATCGCACCCGGCGTCCCGCCCGCACTGCCACCGTCACGATGCTCGGTGATCAGCGCTGGCTGCAGCTTCTGGGTCGATGCGTCTGGAATTCGAAATGCCGGGACGAAGGGCTCGCCAGGCGCCAACCGCACGAAAAGGTCCCGCCAGACGCGGTTGAGACGGTCATTGAACTCCCGCCGGATGATCGCCGATCGAACCGTGTCGACGGCACTGCGTATCGCATTGCCTTGGTCGCGCAGCTTTTGCGCACGCTCCAACGCTTCCTCCGCCCGCTGGAAGAACGCAAAATCTTCTGTGATCCGATCGTCGCTGACCTTGCGGCGCGCGGCTGCAGACCTGATGCCCGCAATATGGTCGCCGCCCCGGCGCCGTAGCGAGAGCCGGTTCTCCAGCACAGTCGACTGTGCCGAGAGCAGCGCCTCCAGTCGGGCCATCCCCGCCGAGAAGGTTTCGCCCTCTGCGAGCCCCTCGGCGCCGATTGAGCGCGCGAAGTCGCTGAGAGTCTCTCGTGCCGCCGAGAGCGCAACGTTGCGCGACTGTGCGGTGCTTACCAAGCGTCGTGCCGCAACGTCAGCCGCCCTCAGCTGGCCACCTTCGCGGAAAACCTCGCCGAGGCCGTCGACTTCGCTGATCAGCGCCGGGAGAAGCGCGACCCTGCGGTCGAGTGCAGCAAGTGCCTCCGCATCTGGCTTACGTGCCGCGATGGCTTCGATCTCGCGATTCAGTCGCTCGATGGTGACCTGCACCTCGCCCCGCGTTCGGCCGAGCACAAGCAATCGCTCAGCCGACGCGGACAGTGTCCGAACCTTGTGGTGGACGTGCTCGCTTAGCGGCACCTTGCCGACTTCGCTGAAATCGCGATCGCAGACCGGGCAGGTCTCGTCGGTGATAAAAGATGTGAGCTCGGCGAGCACCGAACCCAGGCTTCCAGCCGTGCTCGAGAGACGCCCGACCTCTTGGTCGATCGTATCGCGCTGGAGTTGCGCAACGTCCCGCTCGCTCTGCGCCGCGACCTCGCGCTCGAAGTCGGTACGGGCCTGATCCGCGCGACCGGACGCGTGCTTATGTTCGGTGCGAAGACGCGCTAACGCTGCATCGAGAAGCTGCTCCGGGTCGCTCGGCAGCGATACGTCAACAAGCAGCGCCTCAACACGGGCACGTATGTCGCTGGCCTTCCCTCCATGCTCGGCCTCCCAGCGCGCATACGACTCGCTTGCCTCGTCTGCTGCGGTGTTCTCGCCGCTCCCATCGTTGGTGCTGCCGGCCGCGCTGATCTCGCGCTGTATAGCACCCAGCCGGCGCTGCTGATCCGTGAGGGTGTCGAAGCTCTTGGTATCGGACGCGTCGTTGAGCGCCGCCTCGACCGCGTCCAACGTTTCCTCGGAGACCTCGATTGTCAGCCCGAGTTCGATGCACAGTGTGCGAAGCTCATTCAAGGCGGTGGCAATCTGCTGAACAACGCCATTGCGGGCCGTGCGCTGATCCGAGAGCAGCCGGTCAAGGCGAGACTTTTCATTCTCGGCCGCCAGCCATCCATCGACCGTCTTGCGGACGTTTCGGACATCGGCGAGCGGCTTGAGCCCAGCTTCGAGTGCGTCGAGGCGATCGAGTCCGAGGAGCTTGCCTACGAATTGCGAAAGCGGGGAACTCGCTTCGCTTCCGGCATCCTGATAGATCTGCAGGAGCTGACCGAGCAGCGATTGCGGCAAGAAGGAGCGCTCCCGGAAAAACTTCGCCTGCTCCGCGCCGAGCGCCGCGACGGAGTGCGCGCCAACGTCGGTCAGGAGCGATTCGTAGTCTCGCTCTGTCGCGCCAAGCGCCGTCCGCAGCACCACTTTGCCCTTGATCGATGAGCGGTGCAGCAATTGCCGCGCATAGCCCTGATCGGCGCGTTCGAGAGACTGGACACGGCCGGTAAGCGCGAGCTCGATTGATGAGAGCAGGCTCGTCTTTCCAGCGCCATTCTCGCCGTGGACGAGCACCACCTTGGCGTCGAGTGGCGCGTGGATGTGACCGCGAATGCTGCGGAAATTTGTGACGTCCAAGCTCTTGAGCAGGATATCGTTCATGGCTGTGTCTCGCCTGTATCTTGCTGCAGCGTTCGCATGATAACGGACGCCACCGCATCGGTCACCGCCTGCTCGCCGTCGCTCGAGGCCAACATCGCGGCCTCCAGAAGCTCCTGGTTCGTGCCGGCAGGCAGCGCCTTTATGAACTGCGCCATCGCCGGACCGGCCCCGTCGGTTGTCTCGCCGGCTGCGGCGGGTAAGGTGAGCGGGAGGAGCACTCGGATTCGGTCGTCGAGCTGCAATGCAGCACTTGCGTCCGCCGGCATTCCCTGATCGTCGAGCGGCACGCCCTCGACCTGCAGCACGCGGCATGTCTCCGATAGCGCTTCGATACCCTCGGCAAGAGCGGCGCCTGCAAGGATAACGGTCACGACGAACCGCGACGCCGTGACGTCGAGCGCGCGGCTCAGCGCCTCGACTCGTTGCCGGACACGAACGCCGTCGCGGTCGCCAAAATCTCCCGTCGTGGTATCGACCAAGAGGATCAGATCCAGCCCACGCCCCTCGATGCCGCGCATGGCACCAGTGAACGCAAATTCGACGCCGGCCACCCTGAACGGCGTAGACAGATCAACATAGCAGGCGGCGCGGAGTCGGGCCTGAATGGCCTGAACCAACGGCGCGCTCACAGCATCATCTCGGCGACGAACTCGCGCTGGAGGGTGGCGGCGTCCCCGCAGCGATCAAGCAGAGCGCCCAAGCTCACATGGGTTTCGCCGACATGGCCGGTTCGTCCCGGAGCAGCGCGAACCCGGCGAGCGCTGCTCGCGCCTCCGGCGAGCTGCTGCCAGACATGGTCGGCATGGACCACGATCGCATTGTCATTCGCGAATGCACCCTGGCTCTTGAGCGAGATCGCCTCGGTCGCGGATTTGACGAGGAAGAGCGGCCGATCAACCCCATCGGGGCGCGCGGCGCGCGCGGTCATTGCTCCGGCGTCGAGCGCAGCCGATACCGGCGCGCGCAGCTCCCAAAGACCAGCCGTTCGGCCACCCTGCAGCAGGCCGAGCGCAAGCCCGAGCCGCCCGAGGCCCATGCCGATCGCGTTCTGATCGGCGGCCATCAGATTAGGGGTCGAGGCGCAAAGCGCTTCGTAGGCGTCGGCGTTCGCCGGCAGAGCGCCGGCCCGGAATATCGCCAGCAAGCGCGACCAGATAGCGATCGCAGTGTTCACGAACGGAGTCCGGCTACGGCCGCCTGGCGGTGGAACCGCCAGATCCGCGATGTCGTCTCTCAGCTCGCCCAGCAAGGGAATGAGCGCGGCGGCAATGGCACCCTTGCCCAACGGGGCAAGGGTAAGATCGACCAGATGAGCGAGCTTATCGGTCAGGAGCTTGAGAACGAGCGCGATCAGGACCTTCTCCCCCCAGGCTCGAAGCAGTGTGGCATCATGCATCGCGGCGGGATTATGGTTATAAGCAGCCCCGTAGGACAGCCTAAGGACGTCGCGCTGTCCTGGGCGAATGGTATCCTCGCAGAAAATGTGCGCCGCCGCCGCCGGTGCACTGGGCCAAGGCCAGGCGTGGATGGCCTCAGCGCGCGAGAACAGCGTCTGTAGGTTGTTGTCCTGGATGGAGAGGCCAAGCACCATCGTCTTGTGCGAGGTCGCTAGCCCCACCATTGCTTGACACATCGCGGCAAAATCGTGGGACTGGGGCCACCCCATGATCTGGGTGTAGCTGCCCGTCAGGAACCGCCGAAAGACGGCAGGCTCCCGTGTCGCGTGGATGATGCATCCGTGGAATTTCAGCAGCCGTGCGCGACCAGCGGGCCCTCTTAGCTGGTTCGGATCCACGATCACCTGCAGCATACCGCGCACGCCGCCGCTCAGTCGCTCGACGGCCGCCTCAATGAAGCCGTCCCAGTTTGCCGAGGCGATCTCCTGGACCGCACCTTCGAGGATGAGGATTGCAGTGCACAGATGCTCTGCCGCAGGAGGCGCGGGATTGGCGAACGCTTCTCGAACGTCGATCGCGTCCCACAAGATAAAATCCGAAGGCATACCCGCGATCGGAATATCCAGCACGCGCGAGTACTGGTTCCAGAGCCCGTTGATGATGGCATCATGCTCCGGCCACGTCGCCAGGGGCTGGCCGATCTGCGCCAGAACGGTCCCGGGGTCGATCTGGACCAATCCCAGGGCCTCCTCGAGCGCCGGCATATACGTGGCAGTGGTCAGCGGGTCTGCGGCACGCTCGCGGAGATAGTCGAACGCCTTTTCGATGAGATCCCCAAGGCTGGGCGCAAGGTGCGAAATGCCAGACCCCACCCATAAGGCGAACTCCCCATTCTCGACCGCCTCCGCGACAGTCGCGAACTCGGCTTCGAACTTTGCAAGCACCTCGCGCACGGTAATCAGGTCGGCAGTCGGTGCCAGCGCCACGCAGTTCCACTTCCCCGAATATGTTGATTCGTAATAGATTATTATTGTCCATCGACAGGTTGTCCAGCACGAGATTGAAACTCGCCAAAATGGACCGAAACAATGCTCAGGGAGAGGTGTTGCTAAGGTCACTGAAAGCTCGAAGTTCGTCGATTGCTTGCGACCCAATTCAAATCAGTCCGCCTGGGCGATCAACGTCAATAGAGCTGCTGCGGCGTGCCGGGGCATGTCGGCCCGTGTCGCGTGGAAGTGTGCCTTCAGCGCCTTTAGCCCGTCGGTGCCCTGAGGGGTGACGGTGCCGAGTTCCGCCATGTGAGCGCGAATGGCATTGGCGAGCATCGTACGCTGGTGGACCGTGAAGCTCACGCGCCTTGTGCAGCATCAGCACGGCCTGCTGGTCTTCGGTCTTCACTGCCACGAAGCGCATGGTCGGGCGGGTTACAGCCTCGCAGATCGCTTCGGCGTCAGAGGCGTCGGTCTTTCCGCGCTTCACGTAAGGCTTCACATAGGCCGGCGGCATTATCCGCACGGCATGCCCGAGGCGGCCAATCTCCCGCGCCCAGTAATGCGATGTCGCACAGGCTTCCATACCAACAAGGCAGGACGGCTGTGATGGGAAGAAGCGCAGCACATCCGCGCGGCGGAGTTTGCGACGTATGATGACGACGCCAGCGGCATCGACGGCATGGACCTGGAACACATTCTTCGCGAGGTCGAGTCCGATCGTCGCGATATCTGACATGGTGGATCCTCCAATATTGGAGCCCTGATCATACCACGGTGCCGAATTGCGCCGCGGTCCGAATAGGGGCCGTCCACCCCATCAAAGTTGCACGCCGAAACACAGCCAGACAGATTCATCGTGAACCCGACCCACCAGATGCCGGGACTGAACACCTAGACCGTGATTGGCCTGAATCCAATCACACCCATCAGGGATTCCCTGCCAGACCCGGCTGGGCTATCGTGACGACAATTATAAGCCTCGGGGGATTCTATGAAAATTAAGGCTTTTATCAGCAAGGTTCAGGCCGTGCATAAGACCGGCGTCGCGACCGAGCACTCATACCGATCCGCATTCGAGGCCCTTTTTGCCGATTTCGGCGTGACCGCCCTGAACGAACCGAAGCGCGTCAAATGCGGTGCCCCGGACTTCATCGTGTCCTCCGGAGAGCTCGTCATCGGCCACCTGGAGGCCAAGGATCTCCACGTGAGCATCCGAGGCATGAAGGATGCGAACAAGGCCCAGCAGGAGCGCTACAGGGCCGCTTTGCCCAACTTGATCTACACGAACGGCCTGGACTGGGATTTCTACCGCGACGGAGATCTGATCGCCTCCGTGACGATCGGGGATCTGCTGGTGGGTGTTGTGCCGCGCCCCGACCGCTACGAGGCTCTCGAGCACCTCCTTCAAGAGTTCGTCAATCAGCGCCCCCAGACGATCACCGACCCCGAGGATCTGGCCGTCCGGATGGCCGGCAAGGCCAACCTGATCAAGGACGTGCTGCGCAAGACCCTGGTCGATGACGAGGTCTTGGAAAGCGAGCTAATGTCCCAGTATCAGGCCTTCCGCGAAAACCTGATTAAGGACATCACGCCCGCGGATTTCGCCGATATATACGCGGAAACCATCGCCTACGGCATGTTCGCGGCGCGGCTTCACGATGAGACCCGGAACACGTTCAGCCGCCAAGAGGCGCTGGAACTCCTTCCGAAATCTAATCCGTTCCTGCGGGCTCTGTTCGGCTATGTGGCTGGCCATGATCTGGACGATCGGATCGCCTGGATCATCGACGATCTGGCCCGAGTTTTCCAGGCCTGCGACATCTCAAAATTGATGAAGGACTTCGGCAGCCTGTCGGCACGCAGGGACCCCTTCATCCATTTCTATGAAACTTTCCTGGCCGCCTATAACCCGGCCAAGCGCAAGGCCCGAGGCGTATGGTATACGCCGGAGCCGGTGGTGGAATTCATCGTCCGGGCCGTAGACGATGTCCTGCAGAGCGAGTTTGGCCTCGCCGACGGTCTCGCCGATGTCTCTAAGGTCAAACTGGACTGGGACACCGGTCAGACCGACAAGAAGGGCAAGGCTGTCACGATCAAGAAGGAGGTCCATCGCGTCCAGATCCTCGACCCGGCCACCGGGACCGGGACCTTCCTGGCAGAGGTGATCAAGCAGATCGCGCCCAAGGTCAAAGGCGTCGCGCCGGGCATGTGGTCGAGCTATATCGAATCGGACCTAATCCCTCGACTTCATGGGTTTGAGTTGCTTATGGCCTCCTACGCGATGTGCCATATGAAGCTCGACATGATTCTGACCGAGATGGGCTACAAACCGGCAAAGCAGCCCCCTCGCCTCTCCGTCTACCTGACTAACTCGCTGGAGGAGGGCGAGCCCGCAAACCAGACCCTGCCCTTCACGCAGTGGCTGAGCCGGGAGGCCAAGGGTGCCAACACCATCAAGCGGGACATGCCTATCATGTGTGTCCTAGGAAACCCTCCATATTCCGGGGAAAGCTCCAACAAGGGCCAGTGGGCCATGGACCTGATTTCGGCCTACAAGGTCGAGCCTGGCGGCAAGACGAAGCTCCAGGAACGTAACTCGAAGTGGATCAATGACGACTACGTCAAGTTCATTCGCTTCGCCGAGCACATGATCGAGAAAACCGGCGAGGGTGTTCTGGGTTTCATTACGAACCACGGATACATCAACAACCCGACCTTCCGAGGTATGCGCTGGCGCCTGATGCAGAGCTTCGACAAGCTCTACATCATCGATTTGCACGGAAACTCCAACAAGAAGGAGGTCGCGCCGGACGGTTCCAACGATGTCAACGTGTTCGACATCAAACAGGGGGTGGCAATCATCCTAGGCGTCAAGCACCGCACGAAGGATAAGCTGGCAAAGAAGACCCCCGCCGAGGTGAACCACGCCGAAATGTGGGGACCTCGCAGGAGGAAATACGACAGCCTTCAGAAGGCGAGTCTCAAAGGCATCTCCTGGAATAAGCTGGATCCTGATCCACGCTACCTGATGTTCTACCCGATCAACCGAGACCTTCTCGAGGCATATGATAGCGGATTCGCCCTGACGGAGTTTTTCCCCGTCAATTCCGTGGGGATTGTCACTGCGAATGACGGCTTGACGATCGACATGGATCGGGATGCGCTCTCTGCCCGCGTGAAGGCCTTTGCGGACATGGAGCCGGGGGACGCGCTGCAGAAATATGCCCGGCGGAAGAACGGAAAAATTTCAGAAGCTGAAGATTGGAAGGTCGGATGGGCGCAAAAGGATATTGCGAACAGTCTGCCTAAACTCGATCCGGTCCCGATCCATTATCGTCCCCTAGACATCCGTTGGACATATTTCACCGGAACGTCCCGCGGTTTCCATTGTCGCCCCCGAGGCGAGGTGATGCGCCATTTGGTCGGCCATGAGAATCTTGCAATTTGCGCGCCAGGCCAGACGAAAGACGGGCTTGGTGGTATCGTGGTCAAATCTATCGCGGGGCACAAAACCTTCTCGGCCTATGATATCAACTCGGTCTATCCGCTCTATCTCCACCCAGAAGAGCAGGACTTGGACCAAGGGCGCCGTGTGAACTTCGACCCCAAGCTATGGAAGAAGATGCGCTCAAAGGCATCTCATCCGATCCATGGAAGTCCTGACGAACTGGCGACTTTCGACTACATCTATGGTGTCCTGAACTGCCAGGAGTATCTTCAGACCTTCGAGGAATTCCTCCGCATCGATACGCCACGCATTCCATGGCCCGCTAACTCGGACGAGTTCTGGGACATCTCCGCCAAAGGCGCACAGCTTCGCGCGCTGCATCTCCTGGATCCTGCGGCCGTAGGGGAGACCCCCTACCCGTTCATGGGCGACGGGGACAACGTGGTGGACACGCCGAAGCTGGAGGGCGGCCGCATATGGATTAACGCCACCCAATGCTTCGACAACGTGCCTTCCGCCTCCTGGAATGCCTATATCGGCGGCTATCAGCCCGGCCAGAAATGGCTCAAGGATCGCAAGGGTCGCGCCCTGACATTCGATGACGTGAAGCACTTCCAGCGCATCCTGAAAGTCCTATGCGAGGCCGGGCAAATCGCGAAAACGATCAAGATGACCCTAACCCCGCCATGAAGATCCTTGTTTTGGGAGATGTGCATTGTGACCCGTGGCGCCGCTCGTCTCGCAGCCCATTAGCCGTGGCCGCTCCCGAGATCCGTGGTCTTGATGCGCTAATTCTCGTCGGTGATCTGGCCGGTGCCCCTGAGCGGGGATCCGTCGCGCTGGCCCAGCCATAACCGCTGCCTTGAAGCGACGCGGGCGGCCGTCACGGCTATGCGCACGGAAGGCCTGCTGCGCGAGGTCGATACCGAGGCCGCCGCCCGCCTGCTGAACGGCGCCGCCCTCAACGCGGCCCTATGGGTGGCGAGTTGCGACGACCCTGCCCAAACTCTATCCAAAGCGCAGGAAGCGTTTCGTCTGATGGCCGCCCGCCTGCTGACGCGCCCATAAGCCTTCTACTGGAAGTTTCTGCGATAAGCGCCGAATGACCGCTTTCAGGAACGCCGCCGAGCAGCATTGGAAGCTGGTGACCGTCAGCTATGGGCCGACCTTTTTTATCCTGGCGTCAGGACCTCCGACTCATCCAAACTTGCCTACTTCTGCCTAGCGACATGGTGATCGGAGCCCGTTTTCGGCGCAGTCAGTAGTCGCGTTTCCGGACCAACTCCTCTCAGCAACTGTCGCCTGAAATCCAGTAGCTTCGTGCCAATGCCCAACGAAGCCATGTTAACTTGACAGCCGACTCTGGGCCTCGGCGGAAAAGTAATATCGAGGCCCAGGTCGATACCGTCAGCCATTCGGCGTGATGATTGATCGGCGCGTCTTAACTCGGGAAAAAGGGGGTCGGGGTCAGGATCTTGTTGACTTGAGAAATCAAGTTCCCCGCCTCAGCGCTCAACTTCAGGTAGGCAATCCAATCCGGGTCCTGTTGCAGACGTGCGCGGCGTTGTTCTCGGTCGGCGGCATCCTTGTAGACCCATACGTGAATGTAGGAATTCACGTCACCGGTCTCTGTTGCGGCAAAGATCACAGGGTCGCCCAAGTGGTGACGTTGGGTTTTCCAACCGTTTTCTGCGTAAAGCGCCAGTTGCTTCTTGATCGTGCCGGGGCGGCAGGTATAGGTGCGGTGGTCATATATCACTGAAGTATCCTCCAACTTCATTATCTGGCAATACATCGAAAAAATTCAGCATTTCATGCATTGTCAGCTCATAATTCTCGTGCATTAATATACATGAGCGCGCGGGAGGCAAGCGTTTGATTGTCGGAGTGGGATACTGACGATCATTTCGGATAGCGAAATGCGGAAACGGCACCTGCTCTGACGCGGGTGCGGCTCAGTCATATTGACGGGTGTCGCGGAACGGCGGTGCCAGTTTCAAATGGAGGAACAGGATTTGAAACACCAACTATTTGCGGCCCTTGCGGTCGCCTGTGCAGCGGTTTCGACCCCGATGGCCGCATCGGCAGAATACCCCGAGCGCGATATCCGTGTCGTTGTTCCATGGGGTGCCGGGGGCGGCACCGATGCGATCGTTCGCAAGCTGACCTTGCTAGCCGAGAAAGAAATCGGCGGCACAATGTATGTTGAAAACATCGATGGCGGCATCAGTGCGACCGGTGTCAGCCAGGTAATGCGCGCGCGTCCCGATGGATACACTATTGCGGCGCTGACCTATGACAGCATCATCACCATTCCGTGGCAGGAAATGCTACCTAACTACAAGCTGGACAACCTCAAGCTAATCGCACGCGTGACCAGCGAACCCGACGCGCTGGTGATCGATTCCAGCTCTGACTACAAAACGCTCGACGCGCTACTTGCCGCTGCGAAGGCGTCGCCGGAAACCGTCCGCATTGCCGTGCAGAACATTGGCGGGCGCGTTCACCTTGCAGCGCTGCAGCTCGAGCAGTTATCGGGGGCAAAGTTCAAGATCGTCTCCTATCCCGGTGGTGCGGGCCCGCAGAAAGAGGCGATTCTGTCGAAGGAAGCGGCCGGAGCGGTCACATCGCTGGGAGATTTTGCCAACCTGCTCGATGACAAGACGGTCATTGGTCTGACAGAATTTTCCTCCTCGCCGAACCCCACCTACGGCGATGTGCCGATGGCGAAGGATCTTGGCGTTGACCTGGAAATTGGTTCTTTCATCGTAATCGCGGCCCCCGCCAAAACACCCGATGACGTCGTGGCCAAGATCGAGGCGGCCTACAAAACGGCCTATGACAGCGAAGAATTCCAGAAATGGGTCGCTAACGTCGGCGTCACCCCGAGCTGGCTCGGCACGGCAGAGGTCACCGGCTGGTCCAACGAGACACAGAAAACCCTGTTCAGCCAGATGGATGCACTGGTCGAAAAGGGCATCCTGTCCAAGTAACCCAACCGGCACCAGCCCAGCGTCGGGCCTGAAAGCCCGACGCGATCCATTTCCACGGAGATGCAAATGATGAGCCGCCAAAGGCTTCTGAGCATGGAATTTGCCCTGCCGGTCTTTTTTCTGATTTTAACCACAATCTATCTGGCCGCCGCCTTCGCAATCCGCGCCCAGATTTCGGAGCCTTTCTGGCAGGGTCCGCGCGCGATCCCAATCGTGGCATCCGTCATGATGTATGCGCTGCTGCTGTTCGTACTGGTCCGCCAATTCAGAACGAGCAATGCAAAATCCCAGCCAGGAGAAATCCTGCGTCCTGTGTGGGTGATGGTTGCCACGGGAGTCTACATCTACGTCTTCGAGCCGCTTGGCTACGGTCTGTCAACGCTTCTCTACGTCTTCGCGCTGTTCTTCATTTTCGAGTTTAGGACGCGGCAGCGCTTGGCCTTCGTGATCTACGCGCTCGTCGTCACGGCCGTCTTCTACATTCTCTATGCCGTTATCTTCGGAGTGCGTCTGCCTGAACTGTTCGGGGTTATCTGATGGACACTTTTCTTAGCTATTTCAACGGATTTTCAGCGCTTCTCGATCCGCTGAACTTTGCGGTCATGATTGGCGGGTTTCTGGTCGGCACTTTCTTCGGTGCAATGCCGGGGCTTACATCGGTGCTGGCAATCGCGCTGCTGCTGCCGGTGACCTATCAGATTGATGTCGTGCCTGCGTTGATCATGTGCGCCTCGATCTTCATGTCGGGCATGTATTCGGGCTCCATCACCGCCATCACCATCAACATTCCCGGCGCGCCATCTTCGATGATGACTGCGCTTGACGGCAACAAGCTGATGAAACGCGGCAAGGGCGCGAATGCGCTTGGCCATGCCGCGCTGGGGTCGATGATCGGTGGAACGCTGGGGGCCGTGCTGCTGATGGCGTTCATGCCGATAGCGGCCAAGCTTTCGCTTCTGATCCAGACGCCGGGGAAATTTTCGCTGATCTTCTTCGCGTTGGTGGTCATCGTCATTGTCGAAAAAGGCAATATCGCAAAAAGCACCATTGCCATGCTCCTGGGGCTGATGATCGCGACCGTCGGAATTGACGAGCTGCTGTCTGTCCCGCGGTTCACCTTCGGCACAGAAAACTTGATGGAGGGCATTGATCTGATGCCACTGGTCATTGGGGCGTTCGCCATCAGTGAGATACTCATTCAGGCGCAGAATTGGCGGCTGGAAAGTGAAGTTGACCTTGATGAGATCAAGAAGATCAGGATCAAGCGCCGCGACTTCATCCCGTTATGGTCCGAAGTACGCGAAATCGGTCTCTGGACGTATTTTAAAAGTACCGTGATCGGCTATCTGATCGGCGTACTGCCCGGTGCGGGCGGATCCATGGCCGCCTTTGTCTCCTATATCGAGGCGCGCCGCAGTTCGCGCAAACCACAGGAATACGGCAATGGCAGTCGCGAAGGCATTGCGGCGGCGGAATCGGCCAACAATGCCATGTGCGGCGGGGCCTTCGTGCCGATGCTGATGTTCGGCATTCCGGGCGATCCGACCACTGCCATTGTTCTGGGTGTTCTGGTGATTAACGGCCTGCAACCGGGCGCGCGGCTTCTGGAAAACCAGGCCGACCTGATCTCTCCGATGTTCGCATCGCTGATTATCAGCGCCCTGATCCTGATCCCGTTGACGCTATATCTTCTGGGGCCGCTGTTTTTGAAGATGGTCACCATTTCTCGCGGGCTGCTTTACAGCGGTATCGCCGTGGTGGCGCTGGTGGGAAGCTACGTTGCGACGCTGTCGATCTTCCAGATGTCGCTGTCGCTGGTTCTGGGTGTTCTGGCCTTCTACATGCGCCGGGCGAATTATTCTCCGGTGGCGATGTTGCTGGGCTTTATCCTCGGTCCCGATCTGGAGCAGTATTTCCGGCGTGCGATGTCGCTGTCGGACGGCGATCCTATGATCTTCCTGACCAGTACGGACAGCATCTTCTTCCTGCTTCTGACAGCGGCCTTCGTCTACATGATTGTCGTTCGCAAACCCAAGGCCGCTACTGCGCCGTGATCTGACACAACCCGTCGCGGCACAGCGCTTGCGCCGCGACCGTTTTCCCCAGCCTGACCTGAAGGACCCAAACCATGCGGCACGGCGGACAGATTCTCATCGACCAACTGAAGATTCATGGCGCCAGACGGGTGTTCTCCGTTCCGGGAGAGAGCTTTCTGGCAGCGCTGGACGCGCTGCATGATAGCGCCATAGAAAATATCGTTTGCCGCCACGAAGGCGGCGCGGCGATGATGGCTGAAGCGCATGGCAAGCTGACTGGACAGCCGGGCATATGCTTTGTCACTCGCGGGCCGGGTGCGACCAATGCCTCGGCCGGAGTGCATGTCGCGAAGCAGGATTCGACCCCGATGATCCTGTTCGTCGGCCAGATTGACCGTTCACACCGCGACCGGGAAGCATTTCAGGAGGTCGATTACCGCGCGATGTTCGGCACCGTGGCCAAGTGGGTGACCGAGATCGACCAGATCGAGCGGTTGCCTGAATATATCAGCCGCGCTTTTCACGTGGCGATGTCGGGGCGCCCCGGTCCGGTAGTTTTGGCGTTGCCCGAAGACATGCTTTCGGCCCGTGCCGATGTTGCCGATCTGCCCGCCGCTGCACCGATCCTGCCAGCGGTCAGCCCCGCGCAGGTCGAGGCGCTCACCGCCGCTCTGGCCCGTGCCGAACGGCCGCTTTTGATGGTTGGGGGAACGCTCTGGGATGAAAAGGCGAGCGATGATCTGGCGCAATTTGCGCAGGCCTGGAATCTACCGGTAGCGGTGCCTTTCCGCCGGCAATGCCATCTGGACAACCGCCATCCGAACTATGTCGGTGATTTGGGTATCGGCATGAACCCGAAACTGGGCGCGCGGCTTCAGCAGGCAGATTGCCTTGTCATGATCGGCGGCAGGCTGGGCGACAGCATGACCCGGGGCTATGAGTTGATGGACCCTGCCGCACCGACAAAGACGATCGTCCATGTCTATCCCGACGCATCGGAACTCGGTCGAGTCTATCGCCCGGATCTGGGTATCGTCGCGCCCACATGCGATATGATCGCCGCGCTTGCGCATACCAAGCCAGCCAATAACGGCTGGGATGGTTGGACCGCCACCGCGCGCGCCGAATACGAAGCGTGGGTTCAACCCAAGGAAACTCCCGGCAACGTAAAAATGGAGCAGGTCATCCACTGGCTGTCGGAAAACCTGCCCGACAATGCGATCCTGACCAATGGCGCTGGCAATTACGCGGCGTTTTTGCATCGCTATTTCGTTTACAAAAAACCCTTCACGCAGCTTGCGCCCACCTCTGGCAGCATGGGCTACGGCTTTCCCGCCGCCGTGTCCGCGGCCATCGAGCACCGGGATCGCCCGGTGGTCTGTCTGGCGGGCGACGGCTGTTTCCAGATGACGCTGAACGAAATGTCGACTGCCCGGCAATACAACGCGGCACCGATCGTTGTCGTGGCCAACAATGGTCAATACGGCACGATCCGTATGCATCAGGAACGGCATTATCCTGAACGCCCCTCCGGGACGGCGCTGGCAAACCCTGATTTCGCCGCGCTGGCGCGGGCCTATGGTGGTTATGGCGAAACCGTTCACAGCACTGCGGAATTTGGCGCTGCCTTTGCCCGTGCACGCGCATCTGGAACCCTTGCCGTGATCGAGTTGCGGCTTGATCCAGAGGCCTTGTCCTCTGGCGCGACGTTATCGCAGGTGCGCGCGCAGGGTTTGGCGGCACGGAACTAGGGGGAGAACCATGACAAAATCATCACTGAAGGATTGCACGGGTCTGCACGTTGTCGCCCAGACCCCGTTCCGGGCTGATGGCGCGCTGGATCTGGATAGTATCGATACGCTTTCGGCGTTCTACTATGGCCACGGCGCGCGTGGCCTGACGGTACTGGGTGTCAGCGGCGAACAGGGCAAGCTGACGCCTGACGAATGCATTGCCACGGCTGCGCGTTTCATTGCGGCTGCGAACGGTCACCGGATCATCGTCGGCGTTTCCAGCCCCAGCTTGGCACAGCTTGTCACAGTGACGCAACACGTGATGGCTGAGGGTGCAGATGCCGTGATGATCTGCCCGCCACGTGGCACGCAGACTGATGACGATCTGATGCGCTATTTCGACGAGGTCTTTGCCCGCATCGGTAACACGCCGACCGTTCTGCAGGATTTTCCCGTCCATTCCGGGGTAAAAATGTCGCCTTCGCTGATCCGCAGGCTGGTCGAGGCCTTTCCACAGATCGGCGTGATCAAGGAGGAGGATCTGCCCAGCATCACCAAGATTACCAAATTGCGTGAGGAACTGGGAACCAACGTCAGGATTCTGACGGGGAACAATGGTCTGTATCTGCCGCAGGAGTTGGCGCGCGGTGCTGATGGCCCGATGGCAGGGTTCTCGTTCCCGGAGATGCTTTCCGGCGTGGACGATTTGATGCGAAACGGCGACAGGGAGGGCGCACATGATCTCTTTGACCGTTATCTGCCGCTCTTGCGCTATGAGGCGCAGGGCGAATGGGGCATCGCGATCCGCAAGGAGGTCATGCGCCAAAGGGGGGCGATGGAATGCGCTGCGCTGCGCGCGCCCGGCCCGGTTCTGACCGCGCTGGACCGGGCAGAGATCCGGTCGATGATCGACCGCATGGGGCTGGAATTCAAATTTGACAACAGGTCGGCCGCATAGGATGAGAGCTATTTGCTATCAGCCCTGCCAGTGTGGGGCTGGGCTCCACACCCGCCCGGACAGGGGATTATTACGAACGTGACCGACCCGAACGCAATGCCGAACCAGGCAGCAGAGGCCAATAGCCACCGATCCGGGGCGTCGCAGCTTTACAGTGATCTTCGTCGCAGGATAATTGGGCTGGAATTTCCGCCGGGAACTATTCTGCTCAGGCCCGAACTGGCAGCCGAATACGGTGTGAGTCAAACACCCTTGCGTGATGCGATGCAGCGGCTGGATCAGGACGGGCTGGTGCATGTGCATCCACAATCGAAGACCGTGGTCAGCCGGATCAACATGGCCCAGATCTACGAGGCGCATTTCATGCGCACCGCATTGGAAATAGAGGTTGTGGTACAACTCGCCCGTCATCGCAGCGAAGAAACCATCGCCAATGCGCGTGCAATCGTTCGGATGCAGGAGGCCATTGCCGGAATGCCCGACCAGCTTGCACAGTTCCAGCAACTGGACGAAAATTTTCACCGGACATTGTTTGTCGGGGTTGGGCACGGGGGCCTGCATGAAGTGCTTCAGCACCGATCAGGGCATCTGGGGCGGATGCGCAAAATGCAACCGCATGATTCCTACAAAATCAGCTTCATTCTGTCGGGACACCATGAAATCCTTGACAGCATCTCCTCAGGGGATGAGAGCAAGGCAAGGATCGCCATGCGCGCGCATCTTAGCCGGACAGTTATACACGCGCCCGAATTGCGGGAACGTTACCCGGACTATTTCTGCTAGGCATAGGACTGATTGAGTTTGCCTCGATGACGTGATTCAGCCTCAGTAAGGTGACCTGATCCATGAACATTCTTCTGTGGTTTCCGCCCAGGATGCTAGTTGCCTAGCATGCTTCTTGGTAGCGATCGAGCGAGTCCGCACACGAACCACGGTTATGGTGATCTCGCTGCGTAAAGACTGTCCGGCCGCTTCCGGTAATGCGGCAGGGCAATATAGGCCACAAATGACCGCATCCGGGAATGACGCCACGCAGCATTTTAGGTCTGCAGAAGGCAGGTTCGAGCCGGAGATTCTCTGCCTGAGCGACTGTAAACCAGCAGTTCCCTTCAGCTCGGTAGCATGCTGCTCGGCCTTTAAATCGGGTTTTCAATCATCCGAAGACCATCGTCCGGAAGAGGCCTTTGCAGCTTCAGGGCCAACTCGAAGGGCGCCGACAACCAAGTTTCCCATTGCTTGGCTTCGTTCAGTATCACCGGCATCGCCTTCGGATGGATCGCGCCAACCATCGCATTGGGAGAGGTTGTCAGAAAGGCGAAGAGATCGTCTGTCGTCTCGCCATCCTTCACCTTGCGGACGGATTGCCAATCGCGCGCCTCGATGCCGGCGAAAAACATCGGCCCATCACCGGCCGCGGCGAACCACTGGTTGCCCTTTCCCGGGCCCAATGGCTCGGCAAATGATGTGACCGGAACCAAGCAGCGATGCGCGGGGCCGAGCCAGCGCCGCCAGTGCGGTGACGAGGTGTTGCGAACATTGGTCACGCCAGGGTCTCGAACGGTCTTCAAGACCGATGGGGGCGAAGGCATTCCCCAGCGAGCGCGCACCAGTTCCAAGGCCTCTCGGTTGTGGCGAATGATGGGGGCCAGCCGGTCCGGATAGATGCTGCCGGGTTCCAGATTGCCGGCTTTGTCAGTGAATTCAAAGCTACGGAACAGTTGCCGCATCGCTTCCTGTGTGGTCGAGACGTTATAGAGATTGCACAAAGCCTCATCCTCGCCAGTTTTCCTGCCAAACGGCAAAGCAGGGGAAGAATAGCCGGGATACCGCGTACCGTCAGCCAGTTCGAGTTCCGGGAAGGCAGCACAGAAGCCCTCCGCATCGGCAGCGTTACGGAAATATAGCGCAATGCATTCGCGTCCTGCAGTCGTGCCACCGCTATGCCATGCGTAACTGTCTCGGCCAATGACTCGATCCAGCCAGAGATACATTGCATCAGATAACCGGCCAAAGCCGTTAGGCGGGACATATAGGCGCAGGCGCAAGGGAAAGGCGCGGTCATCGGTCTTGGCTTGGGGTGAGCTGCGGCGGGTCATTGAAAGAACATTTAGAGAACACCAATGATTCGCAACCCAGATAAATCGAGACATCGCCAGCCGAAACCGTGGCATCTTCCGCATATTGTGCTCGTGGAGCTGTTTTTCCCCGCGTATGTAACTCTCCAAGTTCATCGTTCACGAGCGCATTCTTGTTTTCCGTTCTTCATATTCCGGCCCTTTTCCGCGGTGCTGCGGCCAACGTCTGTGATCCGGCTCGATCTGCTGCCAAATTGCGCATTGCCATTGACTGGCGCCTTTGTCTGGCTGTCTCACTCGCCGCGTCGCTGTTTACCCTCGCGCCTAACCTGTCATGCGCCATGGGAGACACCCCGCGTCTCGCTGGACATGCCGTCGTCGTAGACGGCGACACGGTGAAACTCGGATCGGAGACAATACGGATCCATGGCATCGACGCTCCCGAGCACAGCCAGTCCTGTGCCCGCGCGGGGGGTGGCACCTGGGCTTGCGGCAAGGTCGCCACCGGATTCATGGCAAAGCTGGTCAAGGGCCGCCAGATCACCTGCCGTCCGGTCGAGCGCGATCGCTACGATCGGCTTGTGGCCAAATGCTTCGCGGGCAAGCAGGATATTGGCCGAGAAATGGTGCGAAGCGGCCATGCTTGGGCCTTCATCCGCTATTCGGATGATTATGTCGACATCGAGGCCTTCGCGAAGAGAGAACGCCTTGGGATCTGGAAGGCGGAGTCCGAACCAGCCTGGGCGTTCCGCGCCAAGGATTGGGAACGTGCCACGCCGGTCGCACCGCGGGAGAATTGTCCGATCAAGGGCAATATTTCGACCAAGGGCGAGAAGATCTACCACCCGCCCTCGTCTCCGGCATATGCCAAGACCCGGATTAATCTCGCGAAAGGCGAGCGCTGGTTCTGCAACGAGCAGGAAGCCATTGCGGCGGGATGGCGGGCCGCGCGCTGGAAGTGATCGCTCTGGGCGGGATGACCTGGGGTGGATGACCCCTGCTAGTTCTGTCGGCTCGCCGGCACAGCCTTTCTTTGATATCGCCTTGTCAGATTTCGCCTGCGATGGTGTGGCCATCGGCCCCGGCGTTTTGTGGCAAGGTTGCGTTCAGTCATGTCTATATGATCGAAGGTTCCGCAGACGCACATGGCCATGGTAGTACCGCATCATATTGAAAAATATGAGTTTGGTGATTATACTTGACAATGTAGTGCGTCGGAGTACCAAATTCATGTATTACAATGCTTTAGACAGCCGTGTGATCCGTGATCGGGTTGATCTCGTCGCGACATTCGAAGAGTGGCAACGGGTCCGAAATCTATCACAGGACGAATTCAGCGGAAACATGTCTTATGAGTTCCGGGCGGGCCGCGAGTATTTGTACCGCAGAACGACAAAAAACGGGATCAGGTCGACCCGAAGCCTCGGCCCTCGATCTGATAAAACAGACGCCATTCTTGCGCATTATCTGCGACAGAAACAGGAGGCCGAGGAACGGCTCGCGAGTTTGGCCGGCAAGATCAACCAACTGGCTGCAGTGATGCGGGCGCTCAACCACCAGCGTGTCCCGAGCATCGCGGCCAGGCTGATCCGCAAGCTGGATGAAAGCCCGGCGGCGGCCCGATTTCGGGTGGTGGGTACGCATGCGCTTTATGCCTATGAAGCTGCGGCAGCGGTGATATTCAACGGGGAGATGGTCGCCACCGGAGATCTGGATGTCCTGATCGACGACCGCGCGCCTCTGCGCATCGCGATTGACGGCGAAGCGCGAGGCCTGGAGGCCATCGCCAGATCCGTCGATCCGTCCTTCCAGCAGCGTCAGAGGGGAGATTTTCGGCTGACCAACAAGGACGGGTTCATGGTCGAGTTTATCCGTCCCGAGGCGCGACCGGCGCACCGAGTCATGCCTGGCCAGAACAGCGGCATCGAAGGAGATGCCGTTCCGGCCCCGATTGTTGGCCTTGAATGGCTGGTGTCTGCGCCGGCCTTCACGGGCATCGCCATCGACGACCGTGGCTTTCCGGTCAGAATGACCGCGCCAGCGCCGGCCATATGGGCGGCGCATAAGCTTTGGATCTCCCAAAGAGCAGACCGTGATCCCGGCAAGGCCGCGCGCGATAAGATTCAGGCTGAAGCGGTCCTCAACCTGATCGAGGATCGGCTGCCACAGGAAAGGTTGGACCCCGTAAGGCACAGCGCCCTGCCAAAGTTCGTGGCGGATCTGGTGACAGCTGGGCCTGCAAAACCCGATCAGAAAAAGCTCACGCCAGATTGGGAATGACGCATCGGGCGTCTCGCAGGACAAGCAGCACATTGACAATGATTTCGTGATGACGCGGGGCCGGCAAATTGACACGGGCCGGCTCAAATTCCCAACTTGCGCAGCAGTTTCTGCTCGATCTCCTGCATGGTCTTGAGGGCGCGCTGATCCTGCGGCTTCAATGCTTGCAACATCTCCTCAGCACTCAATGTCGGCCTCTCCTCGATTATGTCCTGCAGCGGGCTTTGGATGGTGGGGCTTGATGCGCCGTCATCTGGTTTCGGCGATGAAGATTTCACCTTCGCGGCCGATGCTGCGCTGCTTTCGCTTTGCGCATCTGGAATCGTGGTTTCACCCCAGGAGGGAGGCTCTGGCTGGCTCATCGACGGATAGGAGATGAGGCCGCGCTCCTCGATCCGCCGTGTCAGGTCTTCGACGGTTTCGCGCAAACGCCGCAGGTTTTCACCGTCGCGCGAAGGATAGGGCAGGGGTCCTTTCTGCGCCGCCATCAGATGTTTAAAATAGGGATCCTTATAATAGACGATGCGCTCAGCTATGATCGGATGTTGGCGCTCGGGGATCAGGATGACCTTGTCGCGATCAAGCTTTTTCAGCTCATCCGGAGACATTAGCGGGCGTTCTTCATTGCGCCGCGAGATCGAGCGGCGCAGCAGGCCTGATCCATCACGCGAAAGGCTGTCACTGATCGCGAGCTTGGTGGTCTTGCCGAGGCCCTCCGAGACCTCCTCGGCGGTCTTCTTCTCGTTCGGGGCGAGATAGAGCTTGATGCCGGCGGCGGATTCGATGCCGAGGCGCTCGTTCTCGGAATAAGGCGTCGATTCCAGCCCCGGGATCGATTGGGTGATGATCGAGACCCGACCGCCATGACCGGCCAGCTGCTTCAGCGACTGCACAATGATCGGCATTGGCCCGAGCTGGTCGAATTCATCAAGCATGATCTTCACCGGCCATGGCTCCTGAGCAGGGTCGGGCATGCTGGCGCGCAATGTGGCGATGAGCTCACCGAAAAACAGCCGGATCAGCGGAGCCAGCGTTTTGATGGCATCGGCATTGACCACGAGATAGACGGCCATGGGCTGGCGACGCAGATCGGCGAAAGAAAAGTCATTGCCGCTTGTGGCGCGATCGACGGCGGGGTTGTTCCACAGCGAAAGCCCGGCCCCACTCAGGACCGAGGCGTGGGAACTCAGCGTACGGTCGGAATAGCCCGCGAATTTGCGAAAGGTCTGGGCGGCGGAGGGATGCTTCACTTCCTCGGCATGGGCAGCATAGGCGCTCGAGGTTGCGCCCTGGCCGAAGAGGATACGGCTGATCTCGCCGATGGTCGGGCGACCGCGCTCGATGGCGAGCAGACCGGCGGCAATGAAGAGATCACGCCCTTCGGTCAGAAAATCGCCAGCACTACCCTTGTCGGAAACGGTGAGGAAGTAATCCGCGATCTTGGCGAGCTCGGTATAGCATTCATCGGAATGACGGATCCGGGCGACGCGCTCGAGCGGGTTATAGCGATGCGAAGGATGGTTAAAATCGAAGGGCGAGAAATAGTAGATCGCATCGCCCTGAGTCTGGCGATGGCGCGAGGTCGCCTCGAAAAGCTCGCCTTTGACGTCAAGGACCACCATGGATCCGGGAAACAGCAAGAGGTTCGGGATGGCATAGCCAACGCCCTTGCCCGCTCGGGTCGGGGCGACGACGAGGCAATGCGGGAATTTGTCGTAATCCGCGGCAAGCAGCGCCTTGCTGGTCTTGGGCTTGCCAAGCTTTCCGAAGACGAGGCCGCGCCCGATGGGTTGCAATAGCCCATTGCGGCGGATCTCGGCTTTGCTCTGAAAATGCGCCTGGCCATATTCGGTCAGCTTCTGGCCGAAGGAGAGGAGGAGTGCAAAACCCGTGAGCAGCACGGCCCCGATCAATCCGAGGCGATAGCCCGAGGCCCAAGGCTCGTGCCACATTTCTGCCCGGCCCGGGAATTGCCGAATGAGCAGGAACATATCGCCATTCAGCGCATTGCCGCCGGTTTTGAGTTGCACCCAGATCCCGCCAGCCATCAATCCGAGAAGCAATCCCAGACCGGCAGCGACCGGTAGGACGATGAGCAATCTGGGCATGCTCATCTTTCGCGATCTCCGGATCTGTCCCGTTCATCCCGACGGCCAGCATCCTGTTCAAGCTGTTTGTACCGCTGCCCGGCATAGCCCTCGAAGCTGACGCGATAATCTTGCGGCACCATGCGGTCCCATATCTGCGAGACCTGAAGGGCGGTTGGGTGAGATCGGGTGGCAAGTTGCGCGGCGCCTTGGGTCAGCGCGGCGATCTCAGCGCGGCCTGAACGGCGGGCTTCGGGATCATCGGCATAGGCGTAATGCCAATCCGCCCGCGACATTCGTTTCTCAAAGCCCTCGACGGTCAGTTTTTCCGAAGCATCCGCGGCGCGGGGACCGGGAGCCTGCGAGGTCTCATCGATCACAGGACTGGGGCGAGTATCGCTCAATATGGCGCGAGGCATTTCGGGGATAGGGCTGGGTGCACCGGCATTTTTTCTAAGACCCTTATTCGAAACCTCGTGCTCGGTCTGATGGGGCGACACCAGACGGACGGGCTTCGTCCCGTCGGTATCCTCCATCATCCGACGGCTTTCAGCCGCGGCGGCGCTGCGGGCAATGAGCTCGGTCCGGAGCGATGCTGCCGATGTGGGTGCCAGATAGGCGCGTAACCGCTGAAGCAGGGAAGGGTGATCCTCGGACATGAAATTCCACCTCAAGCTGAAACGGAGACAGGGTGAAGCAAGGCCGGGATTACGAGACCAGCTGGCACCCGCTCAATAGCCGAGCCAGGCAAAGAGCTCGGCGGTCAGAGTGAACCTCTCTCCGAGATCCTGGCGCACTTCATCAGGATCATGGCCATGGGCACGGATCAGACGCTCGGCATCAGATTCCGTGAGCTCCGGATAGTCGGCGGCGAAATCCCAACTGGTCATGTCGCCGCTCCCGGATCCTCATCGAGCCCCGGAAACCAGAGCTCGAGAATGCCACGGCGATGGCCAATGCGCCCGGCCTGGATCACCAGATCGATCGAACCGCACAGATAGCGCAACACCTCGGCAAAACTCAGACGGGTACCCGTTTCCAGGACGAGGAAGGCCAGCTTGTCGAAGGCCTTGCGGGCGGTTTCGGCATGAAGCGTGGTGAAGGAGCCGCCATGGCCGGAATTGATCGCGCCGAGATAGGTGACGGCCTCGCGGCCGCGCAATTCGCCGAGGATGATCCGGTCCGGCCGCAAGCGCAGCGTTGCCTGCAGGAGCTTTTCGGCCGAGCGCGGCGAGGTCTCATCGCGGCTGGCGACAAGGTTCACATGATTGGGCTGCCCTGGCATCAGCTCGGGCGCGTCCTCGATCAGGACCAGACGTTCCTCCGCCGGGATCATCCATTGCAGCCGACGCGCAAGCTCGGTTTTTCCGGTCGAGGTGCCGCCTGAGACGAGTATATTGAGTTTTTCGGCGATGGCGGCTCGCAGAAACGCATCGGGATCCCCGTCGGGCTGGATCAGCGCGCGAATGGACCGGATCGTTTCGCGTCGCGCCGCCTCGGAGGAGGTGTCCGGGGTGCGCAGGAAGGCAAACTGCTTTGGCTTATCCGTTTCGCCGCGCGCCCGAAACACGCGAAAGGCCAGCACCGCACCTTGAACTGAGGCCGGCGGCAGCACGGCCTGAGCCCGCAGAGTGACGCCCCGAAACCCTACCGTGGCCGAGACCATCGGCGATTGCTCTGTCAGAGGCTGGCGCACCTCATTGGCGATCTGGCTGGCGAGATCGCTGACCGCGCGTGGGGTCAGGGTGAGATCCGTGACCGCGGACATATGGGCGTCACCGCCGCGCTCGATCCAGACCCGGCCATCGGCATTGATCGAAATCTCGATGGCACCCGGATCCTCGATCGACGCCGCGAGCGGCTGCAGATAATGCTCGAGAAAGCCAACCGCCATCAAAAGAGCTCCAGATCATTGTTGACCCGCACGATCACCACCTGGCCCTGATCTAGGGTGATGGTCGGCGGGCGGTTGAGATAGCCCGCCATGGTGCCGCCCAAGACATTGGATGCACCTTGCCCAAGGCCGGAATAGAGCTCGGCGAGGGCTTCGCTGTCGTCATCCTCCTCGCCATCGCTGGCAGCGGCCTCGAGAATTCCGGGCAGGGCGCCGATCACCGAGACCATGGTGGCGGCACCAAAACGGCTGAGCGTATGGTTCCTGACTTTGCCGCTTAGTCCGGAACGCCCGACCCGGTCGCTGCCATAGCCTTCGAGGTGCACGGTCAGGCCATCGGCGCGGATTAGCCGGTCCCAGGCGATCATCACCCGGCGCTGACCTTGGGTAATTTCATTGGAGTACCGACCGTAGAGTTTGGCGCCGCGCGGGATCAGCACCTGGCTCATATCCATCGACCAGACATCCTGGCTGACATTGGCCACGACATTGCCGGGCAAGCTGGTATCCACCGAGTTCTCGAGCGTGGCCTCGATCATCGTGCCCTGCACCACGGTTTGGCCGGGATGGGCGATGCGTTCGGCTTTGGTGATCTCGGCGCGTCCCGCACCCGCGCGCAGGAAGTCGGGCGCTCCGGCAGAGTCCGATGCAGCGCTTCCCGGCTCGATGTCGGCGGCCGGATCCGCGCCATTGGCCGCGGCATTTTCGCCAGCGCGGAAAGCGACCATTGGCGAATTGATCTGGCGCTGGCGCTGCTCTGCTGCTTCCTGACGGCGGCGTTCGAGATCGGCGAGACGCTGCGCTTCCGCTTCGGCCGCCGCCTGATCGGGCAGGCCGAATTGCGCGGTGTTCAGCAATTCTTCCTCAAGACGGCGGCGTTCGGCCTCGGCGTCATTGAGAGCCTGTTCCTGTTCGGCCGCCTTGGCTTTCTCGGCCTCCACCTCGGCCTGCAGCTTTTCCACTGCTGCCTTGTTCTCGCGCTCGAGACTGGCGAGACGCGCGCGCAATTCCTCAAGCGCCGGGTCCGGTGCCATGGCCGGCGCGGGTTTGGTCGGCTCGGCAGCGGGTTGCGAAACCTCTGGCTGCGATTTCGTCATCGTGAAGCCGGCGAGACCGGGATCCTGCTGGAACTCGGTGACGCTGGAGGTCGGCAGGCTTTCGACTTCGGCCTTACCGTCTGCACGCGGCATCATGGCCCATGCGCCCATCGCCGTGCCAATGACGAGAGTTGCCGCCGGTATAAAATAGGCCCGGAGATTGCGTTTTGTGCGGGGTGGCGATTTCAACCGGGCGAGCCGGGCCGCAACCTTGTCATCCTGATCCTCGACCATGGCTCAGTCCTCCTGGCCGGTGACGCAGATATAATCGTCGCCATAGCGCAGCACCCAGCGCTCCGAGCGCGCCGCGACGGTGATGATCTCGCCCTTGGTGTGGCTGTTGACGGAATATTCCCGACCCTTGGCATCGACGCGAAACAGCGAGGGCATCGCTGCGCCGGGCGGGATCTGGAAATAGGTCTTCTGGCCATCATCCGAGACACCGACCGGGGCGAAATCCGCGCCAGAGGAACCCTGAGAGACCGCGTAGCGCATCTTGCGTGGCGGCGCGGTGGGCAGAGGACGGACGTTCGGGGCGGCGCGGTTGCTGCGGCTATTGCCCGGGGTGTTGAATTTCACCGACCAGTTCGGCGTCGCACGGCTTTCCGAGACCTGCAAGAAATAGAAGCGGCGATTGGTTTCAACGGTGACATTGGTCGAGGCGCCCTCGATCACCGGCTTGATGGTGAAGACATTGGCGCCTTCGAGCTTATCGATCTGGAAGCTTTCGAGATCGCCCGCCGCGACCGAGCGGATCTCCTCGCCCTGGCCGAGCTCGATCAGGGTGATGTTCCGGATCCGGGTCGAAACATGGTAGACCTGCCCGTCGACGAAATTGGCATAGGTGACGCGGGCATCGCGCGACCCAGCCTTCGGTCGGACCTCCGCTGCCGCGGTGAAGGGCAGGGCAGTCAGAAACACAAGTGCCGCCGCGCTGAGTGAAAACCTAGTCATCCTTCTGGGCCTCCAGAGAATCCGAGCTGACGCGATAGCCGGTCACGACAAAGCCGAACGGGTTCTGCCAGACCAGTTCGAGCGCGCTTTCCTGCGTCGGCTGGAAACGGTAGCTGACCGTGGCGGTGAAGTTTCCCAGCCGGTCAGGCTGGTTCGGCCGGGTCAGAGTTTTGACGAAGCGCACCTGGGCAGTGGTGTCATTGACCTGGTTGATCGAAAGCACCTCGAGCTTCACCCGTCCCGTATCGCCGTAAAGTGTCGGCGGATAGTTCGGATTCTTGCCATCCCAGAGCGCCTGCAGTGAGGCCTGCGCCTCGCCGCTTGATTGTCGCCAGGCGCGGAGCATCCGCGCCTCATTGTCATTCGGATCATAGGTCTCGCGGGCGAGCACATAGCCATAGAGCAGGCTTTGGCTCACCGCATCGGCATGTTCCATGGTCGCCCGTTCGACCTCGACGGCGCGACTGGCGATGCCGGTGTCGCGATCGACGATGGTGAGATAGGCTTGGGTCTGTTTTAGCGGCAGCAGGGCGAGGGTGGTGGCAAGGCCGAGCATGCCGCAAGCCATGCCGCCAGCGGCGACGAGCCAGGCCAGTTTTTCCCGGCGGGTCGGCTCGATGAAGAGCTGTCTGGCGAGCAGCTTTCTCTCTTCAGACAAGGCGTCTGTCATAGATCTCTCCCGAGATGGAGGGTGGCTGGACCCGCGCGCCTAGTTCCGGCGCATGAGGTCGAGGGCCGCGAGTTTCTGGCGCAGCGCCATGCCGGCCTCGCGGGCCGAGCGCTGATGCGGGGTGGATTTGGAATCAGTGAGGCCTGAGGGCAGGCTGGTCAGCCCGGCGAGATATTGCTTTGGATGGGCAAGGCCATGCGCGCCGAAGGCATTGGCCCCGACCTGGCTTGGACGCTGCAGCGAGGATCCGGCGAGGCGCATGGCTTCGGGGGCGATCGAGGCGAGATTCATCTGGCCGGTAATGTGATTGGCCGCTTCCGGGATTTTCATCAGGGCGAAGATGCCGACAAAGACCACAACCATGAAGCCGACGAGGCTGCCGAGCGTGTCGATCTCGGCCTGCTCGCGATATTGCGCCGTGGCCATCGCCACGACCGCGGATATCACTGCCGAGGCCGCAATCGGATACATCAGGTAGGAGACGAAGGAGGAAAGCCAGGCCTCGAAGAGCGGCTTGGTGCGATTGAAGATGGTAAAGATCATCGCCAGCGGCGCAACGCCGAGCAGAAAAGCTATCATGATCTTCGCGAAACCGACCACCAGGACATAGACCGCCATCAATATGGCGAGGATGACAAAGAAGAGGGCCCCGAGCACGCCGCGGGTGATCGAGCCCATGCTTTTCATCACCCCGTCGGCTGTTTCGCCCATATTCGCGGCGAACTCGTCCATGGCCGCGTTGATGCCAGCGTCATTGGCCCCTGCCAGATCAAAGAATCCCAATGCCAGATTGCCACTGGCCGAGGTCAAGGCATCGTAGAACGTCCCAAAATTCGCCCAGGAGAAAGCGAACATGTAGACGAGGACGATCCGCGTCGCGATCTGCAAGCTATCCTTGGCACTCATGCGGTAGATGCCGAGCGCCATATTCATGCCGATGATCAGCAAGAGCAGGGTCAAGAGCACAGTCCAGAGTGGGCCGACGGCGGTTGCGGTGCTCTCGAAGAATCGCTCGCCGGTAGACTTCACGCTGGCGTCGAGGGTTTCGATGATGGTGGTGACGAGTCCCATCAGAAGGTTCCACCACACATGGCCTCGACCTGATCGCGCAACTGTCTCGCGTTTGCGGCAAAGTCATTGCCAATGGCGATCCGGTTCCAGTCCTTGCCCTTGGTCGCCTCGATGTTTTGGATGGCCTCTTCCACGAGCCCAACCGGCGCGGCCTTTCCTGAGCAGGTGCAATCTCGCGTGTCGAGGACATGCTGCTGACGGACATAGGCATAGATCATGCGTCGGGCGGCCGCTTCGACAGTTGACGCCTGAAACGCCTCCGTCTCAAAGCCTTCCGCCTTTTCACAACTGCTATATGGTACGTTCTCGGTCAGTGCCATTGGAGCATCCTGTGTCCCCGATTGCGGTGACAGGCGCAGAAAATCCTGATCGCCTGCCTCCGCCTGATCGCTGGATCCGAAATCCTGCGTCGCCTCATCCACCAAGTGATCCAGCGCGGCGAAGGGGTTTTCGGCGGTCGGCTCCTTTTGCTGCGCCGGATCTTGTCCCTGCGCCCGCCACACAGGAAGGGCGATGACGGCAGTCAGGGTCAAAGCGAGGACTGCGCCCCCGATCACGATGCGACGGGTCATGCTCATTCCTCCAGTTTGATGCTCAGGTATTTTTCTTCATCGGCGGCGGTGGCGGCATCCATGATGCCGGCCTCACCCATGCCCACGGTCTGTACCGCCTGCATGGCCCAGGCATTGGCCAGCGCGATGCCGAGCTCGGCAGCAACGCGGGTATTGAGATCGATGGCCTGTTTGAGATTTTCCGTGCCCTCGATCTTGCCAACCAGCCCGTCGATCCGGGTCAGGCTGTCGCGTGCGCCTTGCGACGAGGACTCCGCCGCCACCGACATGAAGGCATTCACATTGGCCGCAGTGCCGATCCGTGCCGCCGGCGCATCCTCGCTCTTGGCCAGTTGATCGACTCGCGCGCGTTCGAGCCCTGCCGAGGCGAAGGCCTTGTCGACATGGGAAGAAGTGCCGCCACTCAGCGTGCCGCCCTCCGCGAGGACAGAGGCCCAATCGCCGGATTTCGCGGCATCGAGCGAGGCGGTCAGGTCGCTGAAGCCAGGCATGATCTCCTTGAGGAAGTTCTCCTTGTCAAAGCCGAGATCGGCCAGCGTGAGACCGTCTTTCAGCGCCGCGATCTGGCTGTGCAGGAGCTGGATCTGTTCGATCAGCTTCAAAGTCTGGGCATCGAGCTTCACATTCTGCGCGACCTGTTCCTTCAACTGCAGCTTGGCCTCGGAGATCATCTCCTGCAGCCGGGCAATGCTGGTGACATCGATCGTCGGCACGCCTTGGGCGGTGATCGCGACCGGGATGAGGACGAGTGCTGACGCGGCCATTACGCGCTGCATTACTTTGCCAAAACTCATCGTTCCAACCTCACTTGCAGATAGGTCTCGTCCTCGGCGTAAGCCTGCAGCAGCAGGGCATAGCGCGCCGCCTCCACCTTGCGCTGGGTCGCCTGCAGCCGGGTCAGGATCGCGGCCATGCGGGTCGCTTCGGCGCGGGCATAGGTGTTGAGATCTATTGCCTCCTTCACCGAAGCGGTGGCACCGATCCGGGTGGTGATGGCCCGGAGCCGGGTCGCTGCGGCCTGCATACTGGTCATTGAATGGCTCGCGTAATGCAGCCCGGCATCGGCGACATTCGAGCTCTCGGCGACGACCATGTCCTTGGGATCGAGCGTGCCGAGATCATCGGCGCCACTGATCCGACCAGCATAGAGCTGATAATGCGCCCGGATGCGGCGGACGTAGTTCTGCGTTTCGGCATAAGGCGGGATGCCGCTATATTTCTGGACGGCACCGGGACCGGCATTATAGGCGGCGAGCGCCAGTTCCATTGAGCCGAACTTGCTCAATTGCTGCAGCAGATAGCGCGCGCCGCCATCGAGTTGCAGACGCGGATCGTCGTAATAGGCCGGATAGATGCCAAGGCCCTGCGCTGTGCCCGGGATGATCTGGGTGAGGCCGAAAGCCGCTTTCGGGCTTTTCGCGCCAATGCTGAAATTCGATTCCTGCTTCACCAAACCCTGAAACCAGCAGCGAAACTCCACCGCATTGATCCCGGCCTTGGCCAGCGCCGGATGGTTTCCATAGCGCATCGCGGTCTCGGCAATCATGCCCTCGATGGTGGCGGGCGCGTCGCCAAAGAGCCTATTGGCAAAGGGATTGTCATCCTCGATGGCATAGACCGCGTCGGCACCAAAGCTCAAGCCGCCCATGTCACCGCCCCCTTCCAGATCCGGAATGAAGGCGCTTGTGCCGGTCAGGAGGCGCAGGGTTTCATCCAGCGCTGCAAGCTGGGCATCCTGCTCCTTGAGGATCGCGGTGCGACGGGTGTTTTCCTGGGCCTCGGCGGCGCGCTGCGCCAGATCCTGCTGTTTTTGCATGAGCCATTCTGCGATCTGCTTGAGATCCACCGCCGGCACACCGGCGGCATGGGCAATGGGCGTGAAAGGCAGGGCGGTGAGGGAGAGGGCGAAGACCATGGATCTAAACCTCCGGCACATCGCGGAACTCGCAATCATCACTGGCTTGTTCGAGCAGCGACATGCCGGACCAGCAATTACTCTTGCGGATCGGTGTCTCGGCGGCGCAGCCGGCAAGGCCGAACAGAATTGCCCCAAGCAGAAATGCTCTAACCATGATCCATCCTCCAGAAAAACGGCCGGGTCTCGAACCCCTCGCCAAAGGCGCGCAAGGCCGATTTGCCGCCGCTCAAGGCGGTCAAGAGCGGGCCCAGCGGCGAAAGATCGACATCCAAAAGCGTCGAACCGGTCGGGCCATGCCACAGCGCGCGGCGTGGTCCATATTGGCCCTCAAGCACGAAGCCGAGTTGGTTCTCGGTCAGGTTGAGCCCGGCATATTGGCTCTCGAGCGCCTGACCGTTCGGGAAGATCAGCCGATGCGGCAGGCCCTCGAGAATGGTCTTGGCCTTACTCGCCTCGATCTGGCTCGGAAACTGCGTCATCAGCACCATGGTCACCGCAAGCTTGCGCATGGTGACGGCCCATTTCGGCATGCGGGCCGCAAAGAAGGCGTCATCGAGCGCGGCATGGGCCTCGTCGATGATCAGGAGTGTCGGTACACGGTCTTCGAACATCAGCTCGAGACGGCGGAAAATATAGCTCAGGATCGCGGTGCGCTCGGTGGCATGCTCGAGGATCTCGGACATATCGAGCCCGACAACATTGCTGCGGCGGAAATCGACGACCGGCTGATCTGCTGCCCCGAAGACCCAGTTGTAGCGCCCCTCTGGTCCCCATTCCGCCACCCGCATGGCGAGCTCACGCCCGTCCTGGACATCGCCGACCAGACTCTCGAAATGAGCAAAGCTGCGCAAAGCCTCGGGCGCGGCAGAAATCCGGCGAATGGCGGATTTGAGCGCCGCCGATTGGATCGGCGACAGCGTGCCGCGACGCTCGATCAAAGCCGAAAGCCAATCCATCAGCCAGGCCTCGCCACGGGATCCGGTCTCGGTCAGCAGCGGATTAAGCCCGGTCGGCTGTCCGGCGCGGATCCGAGCGTAGGTTCCGCCTAAAGCTGCGACCAGGCTTTTGAGCCCCTCATCCTTGTCGAAGATGATGATCCGCGGTCGCACCCGCAGCGCTTGGGCGGCAAGGAAGGCGACCGTGGTGGTCTTGCCGGAATCTGAGGGCCCGAGCACCAGAGTATGGCCCAGCGGTGGCTCGGATTCCGGTCGGCCCGGCCCCTGGAAGCTGAACCGATGCGGCGCGCCGGAGGCACTCTGGAACACGGTGATCGGCGTGCGCCAATGCAGCGCCTCGGCGGGGCTACCGGCATCGCTCATATGCAGCGAGGCCATATCGGCAAAGGTCGTGGTGGCGACCGCCATGCCCCAGCATTGGTAATCCATATTGCCGGGATGGCTGGCAAAGAAACTGGCCTCGAGACTATGGGTGCAGCGGGTGAGCTTCACCCGGGCGCGTTCGGCCATGCCCTTGATCTTCGAGATGCGCTGATCGAGCTCTTCGCGGCTCTCTGCGAAGACGGTGATGGTGAGCTGATGCAGCCCCACGCTCTTGCCACCGCTTTCGACCTCATCGGCGGTCTCGATCAATTGCTGCTGGATCGTGGTCGCGAGATCATCGGCGGCCCGCATCTGCTCGACGCGGAGCCGTACCCGACCGGCGATTTTTTCCGCCGCGATCGGGGTGAAGCTGTGGCAGATCACGGTACCCAAGGACGCGTCGAGCGCATCGAGCATGCCGGGCCAGGTCTCCTGACTATAGCGTTTCACCGCGAGGACCGCGGCATGACGCGGCGGGCCAATGCCTTCGTCGAACAGGATCTCGTCCGGGTAGAAGGTTGCGGCCGAGGGCACGGCATCCTCGGCAATCAGGCTCATCTCACCGCGCCAGGCTGGGGCGAGAAGCCCGGTGCTGATCGCGGTGTAAAAACCGATCAGGCTGCCATCGCTGATCTTCAGCCGCCGGGTGGTGACATGCGGCAGGCCACTTTCCAGCACCTCGACCAATTCGCGCAGATCATGCAGCCGTGCCTCGGTATCGGATTCGAGAAGCTTCGCTGCCGCCTTTCCGAAGAGCGGCACCCGCAGCGGCGCGGGCAGCGAGGAGACCACGGTCAGGACGACGACAAAATCATGCAGGTCCTGCGCTTCGAGATGTTTGCGCCAGGCGCGGTCGAGATCGCTTGCGAAACTCTCGCCATGAATAGGGGTGAGCCCGAGATCGGCGCGGCGATGCAAGCGGTGGATATAGAAGCTGAAACGTTCATCGAGCCCGTCGATCATTCCGGCCAGAGCGCGGCGCAGATCGTGAATGTCCTGCGTTGCGGCGGTCATGCCATCGAGTCCGCCAATTTCGAGCGAGATCATCAACCCGTTCTGACGCGTGCGGACAACCTCGTCATCGAGTTCGATGAGATAGGGCAGGTGGGTGAAGAAGCCGGGATCCTTCGGCAGGAGGGCCTGCGCCGCTGGATTGCGGCCAATCGAGGCAAAGCTAGACATAGCGCCGGCCTTTCCTGCGGCTGCGGTTCAGCGCGGGCGGGGTCTTTTGCAGGATGACGCGCAATACCTGGGTGCCATTCGGATTGGCGGCAGCGGCGATGCGGGCCAATCCGTACCAGACCGGCCCGAGGGCGAGGAAGGTCAGCGACAAGATCAGGTGCTGCGATGTCCACATGAAGGGCAGCACGGTGACTGACGCCACCGCAAGCATATAGGGCATCGGCAGGCCCCAGAGCTTCGCCTGCCGCGTCAGCCCGAGAATGACCGGGGTGCGTTCCATGGCTCAGAGAAAACTGTTGAGATTGGTGACCAGCGTCGAGGCCGGCATGGCGATGACGGCGCCGATGACGACGTAGAGCAGCCAGGCCCAAGGCGCGCGATTGAGCGCCGCCATGATCCCGACGATGACGAAGGCGGTTGAGAAGAACCAGGTCACCGGATTGCCCATGATCCAGGTCGTCCAACTGTTGCCCAAGGTATTGGCCTTGGAGAAATCGATGCCCTGATTGGCCTGGGCCATCACTTGCGAAGCAAGGCCGATAAGCGGCAGCGACAGGGCAAGCGGGATCGCCCGGCGAAAGCGCCGGAAAGCTAGCTTCGGGAACATGGGGTGGATCCTTCTACTGGGTCTTGATGAGGAGGTCTTGTTCGGAAAGCACCCGGATCACGTAATCGCGGGTCTCGGGATAAGGCGGCACGCCGCCGTATTTTTGCACCGCCTTGGGACCGGCATTATAGGCGGCCAGCGCCAGCATCGGGCTGCGGAAAGCCTGGAGTTGCGCGAGCAAATAACGCGCCCCGCCATCGAGGTTCTGCATCGGATCTGCGGCATCGACCCCGAGCTGTGATGCGGTGCCGGGCATCAGTTGCGTCAGGCCGAGTGCGCCTTTCGGGCTGCGGACCTTGGGGTTGAAGCGGGATTCCTGCCAGATCATCGCCCGAAACAGCGCATGCCATTCCTGCGGCGACAACTCGGCCGCGCGCAGGGCAGGGTGATGCTGGTAACGCGCGGCGACCCGATCAATCCCGGGCATGATGGCAGCGGAGGCGCGGGAATGCGGGGAAGACGTGGTTTCGCGCAAGGCGGCCCGGATCAGATCCTCTTCGGCATTGGCTGCAACATCTGCACGCGTCACCGCTTTCGGCAGAAGGCGTTTTCCGGAAGCGTCATAGCGCAAGACCGAGGAGGTCGTGGCGCTCTCGGCAGCCAATGCCCCCGCGCCGAAGCGGATGACATCGGCCTGTGCCGGCAGGGCACCGCCCAGCAGCATCAAAGGCAGCAGGGCGGCGAAGCCGGGAGAGCGCCTACTCGGCCTTGCTGTCGATAATGACGGATTGGCCAGGAACCATGGGCGCGGCCGGAATGGTGTAGCCAAGCTCCTTGCACATGGTGAAGACGGTGCTGAGCGTGCGGATTTCCCGGAAGGCGAGATCGGTTTTGGACGCGGCAGAGGTTGCACCGGGCTGACGTGCCCGCCTTGTACGCTGGGTGATAAGGGCCGCCCAACGTTTGCGCTCTTTGGGCTCGATCGCCAGCACATACCAGACGCCGTGGTAATGCGGGCTGCGCAGTTCCGGCTCCTCATGGCAATAGATGCAGAGCAACCAACCTTGCTCCAGAAGTTCCTTGAGTCCGTCGACCGTGACCACATTCGGGGGCTCTTTTCTCAGATCAATCACCGGCCCGCGTCTCCATAGCATGGCCACGCAGCACCTTCCGAATGCCAGCGTGTCAAATTTGCAAACCTCGGTCAACATGCAAATTTGACACGTGCCGAGCTTTTCTCTCTGAGAGCTTTGTAGACGCTGGGCAGATGTCTTCCAAGGCCGAAGCAAGCTCCGGCCCGGATTGGTTTCGGGGGTAAATTTATGACTTCCTTTGCGAAGTCATGCTGCCGCCTCGCCCGGATTGAACGAGCGACGGAAGGCCGTCTTCTTTAGGAAGGGCGTGGAATATCCGGCGCATCCGGGCGCTTCTCCATCGAGCCGATGAACATGCGCACACCGTCCTCGGTAACCGCCCAGATCCCGAAATCGCGCAATTCGAGCGTCACCGGCTGACTTCCATCATCAAGCATCAAGGACAGCGTTTGTACCATGCCGGCATCGAGCTTGGCCGAGGCGCGGAGGGGGTTTTCGCTCAGGGCGACAGTCGGGCCGCACATCTTCATGAAAATTTCCTGCTCAGATTCGTGTTTCGGCAGAACATAGCCGATTGAGCGCAAGAGGCTACCTACCTGTCTTTTTAGACAGGCTAATTGGCTATATCTTGCCAGTCGAAAAACAAGAAAAGACGAGGTGCCACGATGCTCGAGACCGTCATTCCGGATCATGATGCACTCATCTCCGGGCTTGAAGATCTTGCACCTTCCGGCTTTTTCCTCGGTCTCGGTTTCAAGCTCGGCAGACCGGTGACCACTATCAATCGATTCCCCGAAGCCTGGGTCTCACGTTGGGAACAGGATATCTTCGTCAGCCGTGACCCGATTGCGCTGTGGATCGTCGGGCAGCCCAGGGAAAGTGCTGCGAGATGGTCCGAGATCGCAGCCAATATTCCCGATGATTTTGGCATCTTCGAAGCGGCGCGCAAATACGGACTGCGCTACGGTGCGGCCTTTGTCACAATCACCGGGCGGCGGCGCTCCTGCCTCTCGGTTGCCCGTCCGGATTGCGAATATAGTGATGCCGAGTTGAGCCTGCTTGCCGGCAAGCTCGATCTTCTCGCCCATCTCTATGCACAGAACATGGTCACCTTGAGCGAGAAGGAGATCGAGGGCCTGCGCCAGATCCGGTTGGGGCTTTCTCACGCTGAAGCGGCCGAAAGCTTGAGCATCAGCGTCTCGGCCCTGAAACTGCGGCTCTCCAGCGCACAGAAGAAGCTCGGTTGCCGCAATGTCACCGCCGCCGTGGTGCGCGCGGTCGAGGAAGACCTGATCTAGCTGATTAGCCAGTCCAATTAGCCAGTTTCGCTGTTGGGGCTTTATTTTAGGACCGACAGGCGCAAGAAGTTCCTGACACGAGTGAAGGGGACTGTGCCATGGCAACCACCAACCAAGACCAGCGCCGCATTGCCGAGCCCGTGCAGGCACTTGGCGGTCCGGAGAGCCAGGTCTGGCTCTATTCCTGGAATACCGGCGAACTCTCGGTTCTGGAACTTCCCGAAGGCATGAGCTTCGATCCGGGCGCCGATTTGCCGGTTGTCGCGCCGGTGGCGCTTACCTTGGGTTGATCTCGCCAAATCACCTCTGTACATATTTGCAAACCAGTCATGGATTGCAAATATGTACAGAGCTCCCGGACAGATTAAGAAAACCCGTCGCAGAACGCTTTGGGCTGCGGGCCTTGCGGCGCTTTCGCTGAGCGCGCCGCCTGCCAAGGCCTATCCGATCGATTGTGCCATCCTGCTTTGTCTTGCCGGCGGCTTTCCGGCCTCGGCGGAATGTGGGGCGGCCAAGGCCGAGATGATCCGGCGGATCACACCTTGGCCGATCGAGCCGCCCTTGCAGCTTTGGAACTGCCCGATGGGCAATCCGCTCTCAGGTTCAGCGACGGGGGGAGTGCAGGCCCTGCCGCCCGAGGTTGCGCGCTATCGCGACGGCATCGAGCTTTATCACATCATCTACGGCCAGCGCCGCCATGACGGCACGACCTATGTCACCGACCGCTCGCAACTCGGTCATTATGACGCGCAAGGCAATTTCAGCTGGGTCCCGACACGCATCCGCGAGGCACCAGATTGGGTTTATGCCGCCAGCGGGGTGTCCAGAAACGCCGTTCTGGTCGAGCTCGGCTCGGTCCGGCTCTGGCGTGGCATGCTGCTGCGCTGGCGCGACCATCAGGGCAATATTTCGGAGGAATGGATCCGCTACTGAACACAAACAAGCAGACCCCACAAAAACAAAAAACCCCCGCGCGGGGACCGCACGAGGGGATTTGCAAGGTAACGCAGGTCTAGCCACCCGCATCGCCGTCATCACACAACGGCATAATCACCTGCTTCTCCCACGGATTCAAGACCAAAGCCGCAGCTTTTGCGAATGGATCCGGCTTGCCTGCGGCCCTGTGCCTCGAAAATGAGGACAGAACATGATGAACCCGATCGCCCGAGTGACGCACCCGGTGCTGCCGGAAGGCATGACACTCAGCCACATCATCGAACTCGTCGAACGTCTGGCGCGGCATCTCGGTCTGGGCGCTGCCCGTCGTGCGGTGCTGTTGCGCATGATGCGTCAGACCGCGCCGGCCGATTGGGGCGATCCTGGCTGTGATCCGGTCTGTTTCCGCGCCCAACAGGATTTGGCGCGCGATCTTGGCATCAGCGACCGCACATTGCGCTTGCATGAGAAGGGGTTGGAAGTGCTTGGGATCATTCGGATCGATACGGCGGCCAATGGCCGGCGTTCCGGACGGCATCTCTCGCATGGTCGCAGGCTTGGGATCAATTTTAGGCCGCTTTTGGAAAATCTCGGCCGGCTTCTGGCCATGGATGCCGAGCATCGCGAGGAGGCGCATCGCATTTCTGTGCTGCGGCTCGAATGTTCGGCCGCCAAACGTGATGCCAAGCAGGCGATCGAGCAGTTGTTGGAGTTGGATCCCCAGCATGCCGCACTGCCGGAATTGTTGCGCCGCTTCGCCGCTTGGCCGCGTCGCTATGCCGGTTTCCGCTGCGCCGAGAATCTCGCCTGCCATCTCGCTGAGATCGACGCGGTGGCCGCTGAGGCTCGCGCCTGCCTCGCATGTTGCGCAGAAACTTCCGCCATGGCGGAAGCCGGACTTCCGGCAATAGGAAATGCAACTCTAAAGAATCTTGTAAGGGTGGATACACGTCCGACGACGCCCCCACCGGATACGCGCCGGCCGTCAACCAATGGCAATGCTGAGGAAGACAAAGGCGATGATCTGAGATGGATCACCCCCGAGATCGTCAAAGAGATGGCGGGAGCTGATTTCCGCTTCTGCCTTGAGGCGCTTTGCCCGACCGGCGAAATCACTGAACGCGCCTTGCGCAGCACGGCAATCATGCTGCTCCGAGATCTCGGCATCACGGAATCGGCTTGGGAGGAAGCGCTTGATCAACTCGGGTCGCTGCGCGCGTCCCTTGCGGTGCTGTTGATCGAGGCGAACCGCGAACATCCTGATGTGCCCGTCCGTAACGCAGGGGCGATGCTGCGTGGCTTTTCCGCGCGGGACCGGCTGGGCGAATTCAATCTCTCCGGTGCGCTGAAAGGCTTGCTTCGCCGGAAGCGGGCCGCTGCATGAACCGGGCGTTTTCTCTGGCATGCGCTCTGGCATTAACGCTCTGGTCTTTTCCGGGGCTCGGGCAGGGGGCCGGGATCACGGGCGGCTGCCTGCCGCCAGAAGAGCCGTTCTTACCCGTAGATGATGCAGCGCTGGCCCAATATGCCGATCTCATTGCCGAAGACTTCGAGCGCTACTTTGCGGCGAGTTCGGAATATTTCGCCTGCATGGACGCCACCCGCCAGATCGAGTTCGAACGAGCGCGCGAGGTCTCGGAGCGACACCGGCAATTTCTCGAGCGGCTGGACCAACTGGGGCTCAGAGCCAAGGCTGCGGTGGGGCAGGAGCCGTGAGCGACAGGCGCCACCCGATCGGTTTCTTCGTCAAGCCGGCCTATCGGACGAAAACCGGAAAACCGCAGCTCGCGATCTATGTTCAGGCGCCGCCTCGGCGTGGCGAGAACGGGGAGTTGCTGACGGTCCGGGCCATGCCGCTGCTCCTGGCCAGCAATGCCCTCGACGATCCGGAACGATTTCTCGGCATCGTGGCAGAAATCCTGAATGCGGTGATTTCGGAGGAGGACGGGTGCTGACCGACTCTTATGCCAGTTTGGACCTTCGCGGAACATCCGCTCGATCGCTCTTCTTTGGCGATCATTCAGCTGGTCCAGATGCAAATCGTAGAAACGGGCTTTCTCAATTGATGCAATGCTGGCAAACTGACGACGGCAACTTCGTCTATCGGCGCGATGGATGTCCTTCTGTATGGCCGCTAATGGGATGGCGGACCACCTCTCCCTTGAAACTTGACCAGAGCGCAAAGTGGGTGCACCGTGAAACGGTCGGCGTCCCGCTTGAGGGATGTCGATTTATACAACATCCCAGGTGGAATAGCCTTCCAGGTTAGACAGTGAACGGGGAACAGTTGGCCATGAAACAGGCAGGTTCGGCGGCAGCCATGGCGGTCGCGGCGCTGGCAGCAAGCGCGGGGATAGCTTCCGCACAGGCGCTTTCGCTGGGAGATATTTACGTGAAAGGTTTTGGAGGCGCGACCTGGCCGTCGAACTTCGACACCACCCTCAAGGA
Source organism: Paracoccus aestuariivivens (assembly GCF_009711225.1). Classification (GTDB taxonomy): domain Bacteria; phylum Pseudomonadota; class Alphaproteobacteria; order Rhodobacterales; family Rhodobacteraceae; genus Paracoccus; species Paracoccus aestuariivivens. The sequence continues at coordinate 39,671 of NZ_WMIE01000015.1, forward strand.
GGACGGCGAGCAGATCGCTCGCCCCAGCTTCGACTACGATACCGGGTATACTCTGGGCGTCGCAGTGGGCACGGACTTCACACCGAATTTCTCGATGGAGATCGAGTATTCCTACCGCAGCGCCGATGCCGTTATCACGGACCGTGACGAGGATGACGAAAGCGAAAGCGCGGACGGCGATACCTCTGCCAACGCTCTCATGGTCAACGCGATTTACATGTTCGATGGCATGGGCACTAACAGGACAGTCCGACCCTATCTCGGCGGCGGCATCGGCGGGGTCCAGGTGGAGACGAGCGTTCCCGGCCAAGATTACGACGCCGATACGTTATTTGCCTACCAGCTGATCGGTGGTGTTGGATACGAACTGAATCCCAATATCACCCTCTATGCGGAGGGACGTTGGTTCCAGACCGAGTCGGGCAGGTTCGACGGACCGGGCGGCGATAACTTCGACGGCAAGCTCGAGACATTCGACCTGCTCGCCGGCCTGCGCTACACCTTCTGATCTTCTATATCTAAATTAGTCTACTGTTATGTTGTTAAATGGGTAAACATGCGGCGAAGGTTCTCGTGTCCCATGGATACTCAGGTGCGGAAGAACTTTGCGTGACCAAAGACAGTCATGCCGTTGAGCGTTTAGGTGGCGACTTGGGTGTCGGTTATTTTTTGGTCGATGCTCCTCAACTTAAGGAACTGTCCGATGTCCGCTGCCAGTCTGACACGCCGAAACAACCGCAGGCGCAGCAAGGATCGTGCATCTGCGGCGAACAGCAGGTTCGTCCACGCGGCGGCGATCTGGGCGGTGGAAATGCTGTAGCATGAACGAAAGTCCCGTTCGATGAAACTGCTCTGAAGCAATGAACCGACCGCTAAACGGCAGCTTCTGGCTCCGAACGACATATTGCGGGGCAACAAGTGGCAGGTCTGATCGGAGGGAGCAAACTCTACCTCGGATAGGGCGGGCCGGCCCTTTGCGGACGATCGGCCCGTCACCATGCTACGCGACAGCGTTCACCGAAGCAGCCCTTCAGGCACCGCGCAGCGAAACCCGTGATGAGATGGCAACGATGCGGACGAAGCATGGGTAATCGGACGGTGCCGCACCAGCGGGGTCGAGCTCAATGTAGACTGCAGATGTTTCTGCATCACAGGATTATGCCGGACTGGACGTGTCGCTTCGCTCGGTTGCGTTCTGCGTCATCGATGCTCAGGGAACAATCATCTTCGAGCGGAGCGTCCCATTCGAGATTGCAGACATCGTCAACTGCCTCGAAACCTGCGGGCGGCCTCTGAAGCAGATAGGCTTCGAAGCAGGCGCGATGAGCCAACACCTTTACCGCGGTCTGAAAGCGGCCGGCTTGAATGCCGCCCTCTCTGCAATGCGCAACAAGACCGACCGCACCGATGCACGCGGCATCGCGCAGGTCCGACACTCCGGCTGGTTCAGTCCGGTTCATATCAAGAGCCGCGAAGCCCATGCGATCCGGGCGTTGCTGACTTGCCGCAAGGCGATCCAGCGCAAATACATCGACCTCGCAAACGAGATCCGGGGCCTGTTTCGGGTCTTCGGCCTGCGCCTGCCGCCGCGCCTGGAGCAAGCGGCTTTCGATGATCGCGTTCGGGCGATCATCGTCGCGGATCCGGACCTATCACCTGCCCTGCTGCCGCTGCTGGATGCTCGGGCGGTTCTCTACCAGACCTATCGCGAGTTGGACCGGCGCGTGAAACAGGCAGCGAGCCGGGACGAGGTCTGTCGACGCTTCATGGGCATCCCCGGGGGTGGGTCCCGTGGCGGCGCTGACCTTCCGGGCAGCCGTCGACGACCCTGCAAGGTTCAGTCGATCGCGCACCGTTGCCGCCCACTTCGGTCTAACGCCCCGACGCTATCAGTCGGGCGAGGTGGACAGGCGGCATGGGAAATGATCTCGCGTGGAAAGCGGAAGCCATTCAGGCGCGGCATGGTCGGTACTGGTCTCATGAGCAGTAGCTATCCGGACCGAAGGACGTGATCAATTTGGCAATGCCCTTTATGCAGCTGCGCGGTTGTTTGCCGCCCTGTCCCAGCTGTCGCACAGGCCCTGATAGCGCGCGGCCATGCGTGCCACGGCCTCTTCATCGCCGATCCGGCCCGATAGCCAGTCCCGCGCGGCCTGACCGAATATCGTCCGGCCGACAGCAAAGCCGCGCACCAGATCAAAGCCGGCAGCGACGCCGAAGCTTGCGGCAAGCTCTTCCTCGGAGGCGTCCAGTCCCAGCACAACGATGCCACGCGTATGGCGGTCGTGTTCTTCAATGGCGTCAATGGCATTTTGCCATGCGGCGCGGGTGGCCATCGGTTCCAGCTTCCACCAGTCCGGATAGATCCCCGCGCCGTAGAAACGGCGGATCAGCGTGGCGGTCGTCGTGTCATCTACCGGCGCGACCTTGGAGGGGATCACCTCCAGCAGGAACTCCAACCCATTGCGGCGCGCGGCGCTGAACAGCCGTTCCACGGTTGCGATCTGGTCGGACCAAAGCGCGGCGTCATCATCGGGGTGGCAAAAGCACAGGACCTTGACGACGTTTTCGCGCGCCCATTGCAACAGGCCGCCGCAATCGGGACCAAGCTCGGGTTCCAGCCGCAAGGGACGCGAGCCAGGCCATTCGCAGGGTCGGCCGGTCCACAGGCCGGTTCCAGCCGCCAGATGCAAGGCACGCCGCCCGATGCGATTGTCGCACAAGATGCCATAGCCCGGGCGCCCGTCTGCCACCGTCAGCGCGGCTTTCAGGCAAAGCTGCTTGAAGGTGCCGCCTTTTTCCGGGGTATAGCCCGGCATCTCTTCCAACTGGGAACGGTGGTCAAAGGCGAAAACCCGCATGGTCGACCAGTCGCCGGCGCCCGGGTTGGTGCGGTTGGTCGCCAGATGGATCTGTTCCAGCGGCCCGTCATTGCGCAGATCAGGGCGCACAACCCCGCGTTTCAGAAAGAATTCCAGTTCGGCAAGACTGGGATAGGCGGGTGTGCAGCCATGGCGGCTGACGGCGAACGCGCCGCAGGCATTGGCGTACTCCAGCGCACGGGGCCAGGGCTCGCCATCCAGCCAGCCTTTCAGCAGACCCGAAAAGAATCCGTCGCCCGCGCCCAGCACGTTGAAAACCTCGATCGGAAAACCGGGGCCTGTCTGGCCGCAGTCCCAGCTTTCGATCGCATCCTCGAAGGCCACCGCACCGGCTGCACCGCGCTTGCAGACCAGTGTCGCATCGCTGACAGCCCGCACGGCTTGCAGGGCCTTGATGGTGTCGGTGGTGCCGCCCGCGATATGGAATTCTTCCTCTGTCCCGACGATCAGATCGAAAAGATGCAGCGTCGATTGCAGCTTGGACGTCACGGCAGCGCTTTCGACGAAACGGCTTTCGCCGTCACCATGCCGCGCCACGCCCCACAGGTTGGGCCGGTAATCAATATCCAGCGCGGTCTGCAACCCGTTCTTGCGCGCCACTTTCAGGGCCTTCAGCACCGCCGCCTCTGTCCGGGGGTGGCTGAGGGTCAGGTCGCCCTGAACGATCAGCCCGTTCCGGTTCTCCATCAAGGCATGACCCATGAAGCAAAGCACGGCGCCAGTGCCGGCGGATTTCTTGTAGAGCCGTGCCTCCGGGTCGCTTGTCGAGGCATGGGTCTTGTTCGAGCGCTTCTCGCCCTTGAAATCGACCTCGGCATTGCGGTTTCTGTGACTGGGGCGGGACATCGGGGTGGTCTCGGGCTTGGTCTCGGCGGTTTGTATATCGGGGGCGACATCCTGTGCAGGCGGATCGCCAGGACCCTCATCCTCGGGCGGTGTGTCCGCCGCCTTCGGCTTGAAACTCTTCATCGAAGCCCAAGCCTTGATCAGCGTCCCATCGACCGAGAAGTGATCATCCGACAAGAGCGGCGCGACGTCGCGATGAGCCAGGATCGCAGCCATCACCTTGCGCGACATCTCAGTTGTCAGCAACCGGTCGCGGTTCTTGGTGAAAACGGTCGGGACCCAGACCGGATCATCAATGCCGAGGCCGACGAACCAGCGGAACAGCAGGTTATACTGCATCTGTTCCATCAACTGCCGCTCGGATCGGACCGAAAAAAGGATCTGGAGCAGGCTGGCCCGGATCAGCCGCTCCGGCGCGATCGAAGGGCGGCCAAAATCAACATAGAGATGATCAAAATCCCCATCGAGGCTGGCCAGCGCGTCATTCACGACCTGCCGGATCTTCCGCAGGGGATGCCGCGCGGGGATGCGCTCTTCAAGGTCAACATAGCTGAACAGCGACCCGCTCTTCTCGTCCGTTCCCCGCATGATCATCTCCGACAAGGCCATGCCGGCGATGAATCATGTTCTGCAATCCGCGTCGAGAGCCGACTATTTCAGCAGGCTGTTAGATTAAGGGAAGCGAACCTTAGCGCGATCTTTAGGGCTATCTGATTACCTGAGCCGCCCCTCGTCATCGACCAGCGTCAGTATCGCATCGCCGGCCACGCCCCAGCGCCACAGGACGATGTTGACATCGCCGGACCCGGCGCCTGGTGCGAAGCTTCGCACCTGCATGCCTGCATAGCCCTCGCCGATCAACCGTCCGGCCATAATCTGCGTTGGCGCACGACCCTCTGCCAGCATCCGGTTGCGCCAGTCATCGGCGGCGAGCGTCGCCGGGTCGATCCCGGCAGCCGCCAACTTCGCCGGATCCGTCGCATCGAAGATTCGTTCGATCCGCGCTTCATAGGCGACGAGCGTGGTGGGCTGCAGCGTTCCGATCTGGTTCGCCTCGCGGATGGCGGTAACGATGCTGCGCGCGGTGTACAGCGCTGGCGTGCCCTTCGCGTTGAAGCGTCCGCCATACCGGCGCGCACCTTCGCCAGACAGTGGCTCGCGCGCCCAAACCGGGTTCAGCGCGCGGTAGAGAAGTCCGTCGTAGCGCATCAGGCGTGGATGCCCGCCTCGACCGCGTCGATGTAATCCATTACGTCGCCCGCCCGCCCGTCCCGCACCAGCTGCATTGCGGTGAGCCCGCCGAACCCTGGCAGTGGCTCCGACCGATACCAGGCATAGGCGATGAGCGAAGATCCGAAGCGCGGTTCCACACGGTTCAGGATCTCCACCATCTCGCGCAGCCGCTTCTGGGTTTTGGCGCTGGCGATGCGGTTGGGCCGCATTACCGCATCGCGGCCGAGGCCAACGGTGCGTGCGACCTCATCCCGAGTGGTGCGCAGGACCTCGGCAATCCGGTCCGGCGCGAACTGCCCGGCTTTGGCGAAATTCTCGAGTTGCATCCGAACCTCCACTTTAACTGCCCGAATATGACGTCAGTCTGAGTGTGATTCAAGTGCCTGCTATGGCCGATGCATTTGCCCCAACGCGCCTCCAGCGCACCTATCGAGGCAGGTTGCTCATGCCGCGGGACAGCAGCACTTGGCAGGTTGGGTTGATGCGGGCGTCCTACCCCCAAAGATAAGGTAGGTCGGCCCATTGCGGCCGTTCGGCTTCGCCCAATACTACGCGGCAGCATTCCCCGAAGCCGCCGTTCAGGTTACCCGCAGTGGGTTTCGTATGAGACAGCGAGTTTGCCGGGCCTTTCTGTCATGAGCTACACCACCATTTATGGAGATCCGGAACGGCTGTGCTTGGCCTATGCTCTGGGCGCTAATGGTATCAGGCCAGATCCAAATGCGGAAGATCGACGGCTAGGAAACCATCTCTTAGCCTCTCGAGCCGATGACGATTGACCTCGCAGCTTAACTGGAGCCAATTTCACACGCCCGGAGCGGGCCGCCAGGGAATTTCCACAGCATTCGCGACACGATCCAGGGTCTCGATCGTTCATTCTCTACCCAAACCGTATGTTCCAGCAATTTCGACAAAATCCCTAACCTGTCTTGAGCGATTTGATCGTTTCCAGGCTAAGACTGTTCGGTTCCGAAACAATGGATGCATTATTTGACGTACCTCAACGTTGCGGCCCAGAAAACCGATCAGACTTTCGGGATAGACCGTCACTCCCAGCCCGGCAGCGACAAGGCCAAGCAGCGCAAGGGTGCTGGATGCCTCCAACGTCACTTTCAGCGTCACGCCCTCGGCGCTGAACAGGTCATTCAGTCGCCAGCGATATTCGTCCCACTCGCGCATGTCGCCAAGGATGACATCCTGTCCGGACAGATCGCCAGGAGTTACCATAGGCAGGCGCAGCAACGGGTGATTGCGCGGCGTCACGACATAGAGCGGCTCGGCCGAAAGCGTCAGCGTGTGGTAGTCGGAGTGATCAAACGGTCCGATCAGGTAGCCAAGGTCGATCTCGTCATTGGCGAGCGCGATCTTTTGGCCCTGCGTGCGGATATAGCTGATCTTCAGGTCGACATCCGGATGCCTCCGGCGAAAGCGCGACACTGCCGAGGGCATCAGTTCGGTCGCGGCAAAGGCCATGTAGCCGACGGAAAGCGCGCCCGCCTTGCCCTCGGCGATGCGCCGCGCGGCCTGCACCGCATCGCCGTAGCGGCGCATTAGATGGGCGTTCTCGTCATAGAAGCTACGGCCGGCCTGCGTCAGCGCCACCTCACGCGTGGTGCGCTCCAGCAGGCGGAATCCCACCGCCGATTCCAGTTTCTGGATGCGGCGGCTCAGCGCCGACTGGTCAAGGTTCAGGCGCTCAGCCGCGCGACGAAAGTTGAGCTCTTCGGCAAGCGTGATGAAGGATTGCACATTCTCGATCCCCAAAAGGTCATTCATCGGATCGCCTCGCCTTATTGATGCAGATTGCGCATTAATAAATGTTGAATCGCCATTTCCCCTTCGTCAAGCCCTCGTTGATCATGAGGACAGAGCTGCGGATCGTAAGGCTTTGCTGGCTTTTCGAACGGCTCGACAGAAAAGGTGAGCCGCCGGCAGCCTGCATCAATGAGACAAGGAAACGCGAAGATGAGCGACGTTGACACCAAGGAACTGGACCGCCTACTGCAAGAAGCCTTCGACACCGCGACAAAGCTGTACAAAGAGCGCGGCTTCCAGCGCCGCGTCGGCTTTGGCAAACGTCCGGCGCTGGTCAGCGTCGATCTGGCCAATGCCTGGACCCGGCCCGGAAACCCCTTCACCTGCGATCAGGAGAAGATGGACAATGAGATCATACCGGGGATGCAGAAGCTTCTGACGGCCTTCCGCGCCGCTGGGCTGCCGGTCATCCATGTCACCACTGCCTATGAGATCACCGACCGCAATGCCGATTTCACCGATATGGGCCTTTGGCACAACAAGATCCCGGTCGATGTCGTCGACATCAGGGATACCGAGCTTTGGGCCATCGACAGCCGCATCGCCCCGGTCGAGGGCGAATATACCCTGTTGAAGAAACGCGCCTCATCCTTCCACGGCACGGAACTGGCGGGCATCCTGCGCGCGAATAACGTGGACACGATCCTTGTGACGGGCGTAACCGCCTGCGCTTGCGTGCGTCAGACCGTTTGCGACGGCATCGCCGACGGCTTCCGCACCATCGCGGTCAAGGAATGCATCGGCGATCGCGTACCGGGGGCGGTGGCGTGGAACCTGTTCGATATCGACGCAAAATTCGGTGACGTGCACACCGTCGACGAATGCGTTGCCTATATCGACAGCCTCGCGGCGCAAAAGATCGCGGCCGAATAAGGCCGCTCTGCCTTGCCCGCCAAAGGCGGGCGAGGCCTTGGAATAAAGAGGGCCGACAAATAGGGCCGCCAGCAACAGGAGAGACGACATGGCCAGAATTGGCGTCGATGTGGGCGGGACGAATACCGATCTCGTTCTGGAATGCAGCCACGGGGTCTTTTACCACAAGGTGCCGACTACGCTGAAGAACCAGTCCATCGGTGTGGTCGATGGCGTTCAGGGCATCTGCCGCAAGGCCGGGATCGCGCCGTCCGAGGTTCAGATGATCGTCCACGGCACCACCACCGCAACCAACATCACCATCGAGCATAACGGCTCGGAATGCGGGATGATCACCACGCAGGGTTTCCGCGACATCCTGCATATCGGTCGGCACAAGCGGCCCTATAACTTCTCGCTGCATTTCGACGTGCCGTGGCAAAGCCAGCCGCTGGTCAAGCGTCGCAACCGCATCGCCGTGCGCGAGCGTATCCTGCCCCCTTCCGGCGAAGTTGCCGAGCCGCTGGACGAACAAGCGGTGCGCGAGGCCTGCGCGCTGTTTCGCAAGCGGGGTATCAACTCCGTCGTCATCGGCTTCATGTTCGCCTTCCTGAACGACAGCCACGAACGCCGCGCCAAGGAGATCGTGCTGGAGGAAATGCCCGACGCCTATGTCACGCTCTCCTCCGAGGTCGCCAATGTCATGCGCGAGTACGAGCGGTTCTCGACCGCCGCGATGAACTCCTATGTCGGGCCGAGGACGGCCTATTATCTGCGCGACCTCGACGCCCGCCTGCGCGAGGCGGGGGTCCTGTCCAAGCTGCGCATCATGCAGTCGAATGGCGGGGTCTCGACCGTCGATGCCTGCGCGAGAAAGCCGATCCGTATCCTGATGTCCGGCCCGGCCGGGGGTGTGATCGGCGGGGCCTCGGAGGGGGAAATGGCGGGCACGCCCAACATCATCACCGTCGATATCGGTGGCACCTCTGCCGATGTGTCCACGATCCCGGGCGGAACGGTCAAGATCATGAACCCGCGCGATACCTATGTCTCGGGCCATCCGGTGCTGACGCCGATGATCGACCTGATCACCATTGGCGCGGGCGGTGGATCGGTCGCCCATATCGACGCGGCGGGGGCGTTCCATGTCGGCCCACGCTCGGCCGGGTCGGAGCCCGGTCCCGCCTGCTATGGCCGGGGCGGGACCGAACCCACGGTGACCGATGCCCAGATCGTCCTTGGCAGACTCGACCCAGACATGGCGCTGGGGGGTGACCTGAAACTTGACCCGGCTTTGTCCTTCGCGGCGGTCGAGACGATGATCGCCAAGCCCCTGGGTATGACCGTGATCGAAGCGGCGCTGGGGATTATCAGGATCGTCAACAACAACATGGCGCTGGCGATCCGGTCGAACTCGGTCGCGCGCGGCATCGACCCGCGCGAATTCTCAATCATGCCCTTCGGCGGCGCGGGTCCCCTGCATGGGGTGGCGCTGGCCGAGGCGATCTCGGCCCGGGACGTGATCGTGCCTGTTGCCCCCGGCATCACCGCCGCTGTCGGCCTGCTGAAGACCGACCTGCAATATGAACATACCGAGGCGGTGATCGTGGAACTGACCAAGGCTGGTGTCGCGGAAATTGACCGCATCAATGTGGCACTCGAAAGCCTGCGCGCCGCAGTCCGGGCGGAACTGAACGGGGACGGTATCCCACGCGAGCAGCAGCAGATCACTGTGCTGGCCGAATGCCGCTATCACGGTCAGGGCTTCGAGCTTCGCGCAACCATGCCAGATGGTCCGGTAACAGAGGCGAACCGCGCCACCATCCTCGACAGCTTCCATGACCAGCACCAGCAGGATTACGGCTACAGCTATCGTCAGGCCGAGGTGGAGTTGATTACCTTGCGCGCCATCGGCTCGGCCTCGGTCCCAAGGATCGTGATCCCGAAGATCGCACCGACGAACGGTTCATCCATCGACCAGGCGCTGATGTTCGTGCGCCCCACCACCTTCGATGACGGTCGCACGCTCGAAACGCCGCGTTATGACCGGGACAAGCTGCTTGCAGGCGACCATGTGCCGGGTCCCGCGATCCTGCATCAGCACAATGCGACCACATTGGTCCCGCCGGGCTATGTCGCCGAAACGCTGGACCACGGCAACACCCGCATCCGCGCCATTGGCGCCTGAGAGGACATAACCATGAACCAGATGTCCAAGATGAAACCCACTGTAGATCCGATCACCCTGCAAGTCATCCGTGGCAGCTTCGAGACAATCGCAGAGGAAATGGGCCATGTGCTTTACCGCATGTCGTTTTCCTCGATCATCCGCGAAAGTCAGGATCTGGGCGCGGGGCTGTTCGACCTCGATTTCAACACGCTTTGCGAATCGGAATCGACACCCATGCATATCGGCTCGATCCCCGGCTATCTGCGCGGCATTGCCGAAACGCTGGAGGATGGCGAGTGGTATGAGGGCGATGTAGTCGTTCACAACCACCCCTATCACGGTGCCAGCCACACGCCCGACCTCGCGATCGTGGTGCCGGTCTTTTACCGCGACCGTCTGGTCGGCTTTGCCGGAAATACCGCCCACCACGTCGATATCGGCGCGGCAACGCCCGGCCTGATCATCGACGTTCCCGATGTCTATGCCGAGGGGATGCTGTTTGCGGGCACCAAGCTTTACCGCAAGGGCGAGCCGAACAATGCGATGTGGAACTATATCCGCCGCAATTCGCGTGCCGCACAGCAGCTTGTCTCGGATATCGAGGCGCAGATCGCTTCGGCCCGGCTGGGCGCGCGGCGCTTTGCCGAGTTGCTGGAAAAATACGGCGAGGAGACGGTCTTCGCCGCCGCCAATCAACTGATGGATTATGCCGAGCGAATGACCCGCCAGCGCATCAGCGAGATTCCGGATGGCGATTATACCGCCGAGGGTTGGCTGGACGATGATGGCCGCAACCGTGACCAGCGCCTGAAGATCAAGGTGACGATCCGCGTGCGCGGCGACGAGGTCGAGGTCGACCTGACCGGCTCGGCCGACCAGACGCCCACCGCTTATAATGTGCCCTTCGAGGGCTCGACCAAGGTTGCGGCCTATGCGGGTTTTCGCAAGCTGCTGCTGGACGCCGCGACATCGGACACGCGGGTTCCCTCGAATGAGGGATCGTTCCGTCCGATCACAGTGACGGCGCCGCTGGGTTCGATCTTCAATCCGCGCCCGCCTGCCTCGGCCGAGGCGCGTTTTACCCAATGTAACCGCATGATCGACCTGATCATCCGCGCCCTGGCCCCGGTCATGCCCGAGAAGGTGATCGCGGGTTCCTCGGCTTCAATCAGCTTCGCGGCCTATTCCGGGTTACGACCCTCCGGCGATTACTGGGTGTTTCTTGAGGTGAACGAGGGTGCCTATGGCGGGCGGCCACGCTCGGACGGGCCGGACAGTATCGACAACCTGATGGCCAATACCCGCAACAACCCCCTGGAAGATCTGGCGATGCATATCCCGATGATCTGCGACCGCTATGAGCTACGCGACGACGCCATGCCCGGTGCGGGCGAGTACCGGGGCGGCATCGGGGTGGTAAAGGCGCAACGGGTGCTGACGCCCGCCTTCATCACCCACGAATCCGAACGCCACAGCGAATCGCCATGGGGCATCTTTGGCGGGACGGATGGAACCGTCGGGCGCTGCACGATCAGCAATCCGAACCGGCCGGGCGAGGAACTCGAGATGTATTCGAAGTTCTCGGGCCTCGCGGTCGGGCCGAATGATGTGATGACCTATTACAGTCCGAATGGTGGTGGTTACGGTGATCCGCTAGACCGCCCCGCAACGAAGGTGCTGGAGGATGTGCTGGACGGCTATTGTTCGGTCGGGCATGCGCGTGAGGTCTATGGCGTGGTGATTGACGCCGAGACCGAGACTGTCGATCTGGCCGCAACCGAGCGGCTACGGCTGGCAATGCAGAAACATTCCTAATATTGGGGGGCCGCGTCACAGCGGCCCCTGCCATCTCGGCAAGAAGACCGCGCGCGAGCCGCAAGGCCGCGTGCCGGTTGCGTTCAGTCAAACGACAGGGAATTTCAACATGACCACAACCGAAGACGCTGCGGCGGCGTGTCACCAGCGCACCGGCCTGATCGAGGAGAGCATCCTGCCCACAAGAGCAGCCGAGCGTCCGATCGGCGCGCTTGGCTATGCCTGGATCTGGGTCGGTATCGCCGTCATTATCGCCACCTATTCGCTTGGCGCGACCGGGGTTCAGGGCGGCTTCAGCCTGACCGCCACCGTGCTGACGATCATGCTGGCGAACCTTGCCATCGGAACGCTGATGTTGCTGACCGCCGATATCGGCACCGAGCACGGCCTCTCCTTCGCGGTCTATCTGCGCGCGCCCTTCGGCCTTCGTGGCACGCATCTGCCCGCCGTGTCGCGTGGCGTGGTCGCGGCCATGTGGTTCGGCATCCAGACCTATCTGGGGGCTTTGGCGCTGAACGGGATCGGCGAGTATTTCCTCGGCTTCTCGAATTGGTTCCTGTGGTATGCGCTGTTTGCCGTACTTCAGGTCGGCAATACCATGCTGGGCATCCGATCGGTCGAGCGGCTGGCGGCACTGGCCGCGCCCGCGATCATCGCGATTTCGGTCTGGATGTATTTCACGCTGGACGGCATCGCCAAAACCAAGGGTATGAACATCTGGACCTTCCAAGCTGAGGGTCAGGCCTCGCTGCTGGTGTTGTTCATCGCGAATATGAGCTTCTGGTCCACGATGGCGATCGACATTCCGAACCTGACCCGCTTTGTCCGCACCACGACCGGAACGCGCAGCTATTTCGCGCGCAACCGCGCCATCTTTGTCGCCCAGCTTCTCGCCCTGCCGCTGACACAGGCAATGATCGCGGGGATCGGGGCGGTTTCTTTTATCGCGACCGGCAACTGGAACCCGATCGAGGTTATTCAGGGTGACGCGCAGGGCATTGCGCTGCTCGTCCTGCTGCTGCTGATCGTCATGGCGCAATGGTCCACCAACAACTCGGCGAACCTGATCCCGGCGGCGCTGACCTTCGTGAACCTCGCGCCGCGCCTGATCTCGTATCGCAGCGGCGTCGCGCTGGCGGGCATCGTCGGCACGCTTTGCTTTCCGTGGCTGATCCTCGACAACCTGTTTTCCTTCCTTGGGTATTACGGAGCCTTCCTCTCGGCGATCGGCGGCATCATCGTGGCGGATTACTATGTGATCCGGCGTCGCCGCGTGAACGTGCCGGCTTTGTTCGACCCCGAGGGGCAGTATCGCTATGCCGGAGGCTTCAACCCCGCAGGTCTGCTCGCTTGGCTCGCGGCCGGAGGGATCGCGGCTTGGTGGTCGGCCTATGCCTTTGTGATCGGCTTCCCACTGGGGCTCGTCCTCTACCTCGCGCTGACGCGGATGCTGGTCCTGTCGCGATACCCGCAGGCCGAGCTGGCTGGGCGGAATGACGAGCACTATCTGGCGGCCTCGGTCGGCTTGGACTGGGTGTATGTCGGGCAGGGCCGTTTCGCCCGCGTCCCCGTCGAGACCCCGATTGCGGGCGGGCCGCGCGAAGACCTTTAGGAGTGCAAAAGGCCCCCGCCGGGAAAGGAGGGGGCCTAGACCTTGCTAGACGATGGCTTATTCGCCCCAGACCTCGGCCAGCAGATTGACCCAGTTCTCGCCCATGATCTTCTCGATGCGGCTTTCCGACCAGCCGCGCCGCAACATGGTCGCCGTCAGCGCCGAACTATGTCCGATCGTGTCGATACCGGCAGGATTCTGGATGGTGCCGAAATCGGTCAGGCGACGCGCATAACCCTTGTCGTGCGTGATCCAGTCGAAGAACGGCTTCTCATGGCCTTGGGTGAAATCGGTCCCATATCCGACCCGATCCTCGCCGCAGAGGTTGATGACATATTCCATCGCCTCGACATAATCGTCGACCGTCGCTTCGGTCCCACGGGCAAGGAAAGGCGTGAACATGGTGACGCCGACGAAACCGCCGTGATCAATGATGAAACGCAGTTCCTCATCGGTCTTGTTGCGCGGATGCGCCTTGAGGCCCGCAGGCAGGCAATGCGAGTAGGCCACCGGCTGGCGAGAGGCGAGGATGACATCGCGGCTGCTGTTGCCCCCGACATGGGACAGATCGCAAAGGATGCCCAGCCGGTTCATCTCGGCCACCACCTCGCGGCCGAAGTCCGAAAGGCCACCGTCGCGCCCCTCATAGCAGCCGGTCGCGACGAGGTTCTGGGTATTGTAGGCCATCTGGATGATGCCGACGCCAAGTTCCTTGAACAGCGACAGATAGCCGATCTGATCCTCCATCCCCGAGACGTTCTGCCAGCCAAGGATGATGCCGGTTTTTCCCTCGGCCTTGGCGCGGCGGATGTCGGCGGTGGTCTTGACCTGCATGATCAAATCGGGATGATCGCGGAACCATGCTTTCCACTGCATGATGTTCTGCATGGTGGCGGTGAAACCTTCCCAGATGCAGCAGGTGCAATTGGCGGCGGTGATGCCGCCCTTCTGCATGTCGCGAAAGATATCGGGGCCGAAGTCGGACACGATCAGCCCGTCAATCACGGTTAGCCGGGCATGCAGAGACTGGGCCTCGGAAAGAGGCGCGTGCTGGTTCATCATGTTCTCCGTAGGTTTGGATCAGTTCTCGCTGACGATCACGCCAGCCGAAGGCGCCCAGTGCAGCCAGACCCGCGCGCCGACCGGCAGCACATTCGGCCCGCCCAGTCCGGGCGCCGTTGCGCGGGCGGTCAGCATGGGACCGGCCTCGGTCCGCAGATGATATTCGACCGCCGCGCCGTGATAGGTCATGACCTCGACCCGACCGGGCAGGATGTTGGCCGCCCCCTCTGGTGCCTCAGCAGCGATGCCCACGACCTCGGGACGCAACGCAAGGAGGGACTTGCCCATCTGCGCCTCTTGCCCGTCGAGGCGAAGGACCGGCCCCGCTTCCATCCGAAAGCCGTCCTGCGTCGCTGTCATACGTCCGGGCAGCAGGTTAGGGATGCCGAGGAAGCCTGCGGCAAAGGCCGAACGCGGGCGACCATAAACCTCGTCCGGCGGGCCGACCTGCTCGACCTTGCCGTTATACATCAGCACCATCCGGTCGGCGGTGCTCATCGCCTCGTCCTGATCGTGGGTGACGAAAACCGTGGTCAGGCCGAGGGATTGCTGAAGCTGGCGGATCTCGATCTTCATCTCGTGGCGCAGCGCGGCGTCAAGGTTCGAGAGCGGCTCGTCAAGCAGCAGCACATCAGGTTCGATCACCAGCGCACGGGCCAGCGCCACACGCTGTTGCTGGCCGCCCGACATTTGGCGCGGCAGGCGATCGGCCAGATGACCCAGCCGCACCCGCGCCAGCGCCTCGCGCACCTTGCGTTCAGTGTCGGCCTTGTTGAGACCGCGCATCTCAAGACCGAAGGCCACGTTCTGCGCTGCCGTCATATGTGGAAACAGGGCATAATTCTGGAACACGAAGCCCATATTGCGACGGTTCGGCGGCAGATGGGTCACGTCGCGCCCGCCGACCGTGATCTGGCCGCTGGTCGCGTCGACAAATCCGCCGATCATGCGCAGGGTCGTGGTCTTGCCACAGCCCGAGGGCCCCAGCAACGCGACCAGTTCGCCGTCGCCGATGCGCAGGCTCATGTTCTCGACCGCGATCGAATTGCCGTAATGCTTGGCGACATCCTGAAGAACGACTTCGGGCATGGTATATCCTTTCAGAAAGCGCGGCTGAGTTTGGCGTAACGGTCGGTGATCAGCAGAAGCAGGGTGATCAGGCCGATCTGGACCGTCGCCACCGCGCCGATGGTCGAGTCGAAGTTCCATTCGAGATAGTTGATCAGCGCGATCTGCAGCGTCGTGCTGTCGGGCCCGACCAGAAAGATCGACTTCTCAAGGTCGATGAACGAATTGACGAAGGCGAAAAGCGATCCCGCAATCACGCCCGAGCGGATCACCGGCAGCGTCACGCGGAAGAACACAGTCAGCGGGCCAGCGCCAAGGCTACGCGCGGCTTCCTCGACAGAGGGAGGCACACTGATCAGTGACGTCGTGACCAGCCGGATCATCCAAGGCAGCGCGATCAGGCTATGGGCGATGATCAACCCGATACTGGACCCGGCGATGCGCCAGCCAGTCAGGAACTCGACCTCGAGGAAAAAGACGAACAGTGCGCTGCCGCCGACGATTCCGGGCACGATCATCGGGGACATCAGAATAGTGTTGATCGTCTCGCGGCCCTTGAACCGTCCGCGGACCAACGCAAAACTTGCCGGCAGACCAAGACCCAATGCCACGCAGGTCGCGATCAAGCTGGTGCGCAGGCTGAGGAAGAAGCCGTTCCGGAAATCGGAAATCTCCCATGCGCGGCGATACCAGTCGAGCGTATAGCCCTCAGGGGGAAAGGACAGGATCTTGTTCGAGAAGAAACTCATCCAGACAATAAAGACCAACGGCAATACGATGAAGCCGATGACGAGGATGCTGGTCGCGGTATAGGCCAAGCGGACGGATTTTGCCCGATTACTCATCATTCGCTCCATTTCCGGTATCTGCGCTGGACCAGCACCGATACGCCGACGGTCAGGATCAGGGTCACGGCCATCAGGATGAAGGCCAGCGCCGCACCGAAGGGCCAGTTCATCACCTTGGCGATCTGCTGGTACACGGTCGGTGCCATCATGTGAAATGTCGGGCCGCCAATCAGCACCGGCGTCGCATAGGCGTTCATCGAAAGGATGAAGCACAGGACCGAGCCGGAGAGGATGCCGGGCAATGCCAGCGGCAGCACGATCCGGCGCATGATGGTCAGGTGACTGGCTCCAAGGCTCTCGCCCGCGTCCTCAAGATTGCGGTCGATCGATTCAAAGACGCTGTTGAGTGTGATGATCATGAAGGGCAACAGGACCGAGATCAGCCCGATCACCACCCCTGCCGAGGAATACATCAGCCCCAGCGGCCCCTTGTGGCCGAACAGGCCCAGAAACGCGGCCAGAACCCCCTTGTCGTTCAGGATCAGCATCCAGGCCGAGGTGCGCACGGCATTGCCGATCAGCAGCGGGACAAGGATCACGATCATCAGCATTCGCTTGGCCAGATCGCCGACATGACGGGCTAGGAAATAGGCGACGGGCACGCCCGCCGCGAGGCAGATTGCCGTCGACAGGCCCGAGATCCAGACCGTGCGCCACAGCACGCCCTGATAGAAGCTATCGCTGAAGAATTTGAGGTAGTTCTCAGCCGTGACTGCGCTGATCATTAGCTCGGTCGGGTCGTAATGGTTCAGGCTGTTGCGCAGCATTAGCGCCAACGGGGCAAGAAGCCCTATTGCCACGAAGATGATTGCGGGCGTGGCCAGCATTGGTGTTCCCAGCCGTCGCGGTGCTCCTTTCGGGGCACCATTTGGCGGTCGGGAGACTGAGAAGGTTTCGGTCGTGCTCATGCGCCTGCTCCGCCTGCGGTCCGGGGATCAGCCAGCAAAGGACTTGTTCCACCATTCGAGCCATGTGGCAGTGTTCTCGGCCACATAGGCATAATCGAGAAAGCGCATCTTGCTGCGCTGCTCCGGGGTGAAATCGACCAATGCCCGGGTTTCGTCCGAGATTGAGGCCTTGGGATTTGCCGGGGCATAAAGGCTTGCTTCCGCCAGTCCCGCCATTGCGGTCGGGTCCAACATCGCATCCAGATAGCTATAGCCCGCATCGCGATTTGGACCGAACTCGGTCAGGCATGCGCCGAAGGTGACAGCGATTGCCCCTTCATCGGGATACTGGATGCCCAGAGACAAGCCGTCCTTGGCCCATTGCAGACCGCGCGCCTTGTAGTTGATGGCAATGTCGACCTCGCCATTTGCCAGTCCCGCCTGCAATTGCTGGTGGGCTGCGTAAAGTTTGGGCTGGCTGTCACTGACAAGCTTTTCGAGCAAAGGCTTACCGTCGTCGACGCTGGTCATGTCACCCTTGGCGACAAGTCCCGCCATCATCATGTAATTGAAATACAGCTGGTTGGTCAGCCCGATGCGTCCGGCCCATTTCGGGTCCCACAAATCGGCATAGGATTTGGGCGGTTCGCTGACCTTATCCTTGTTATAGATGATGACCACGCCGCTATAGAGCCATGGCACGAAATAGGGTGCCTTCAGTTCTTCAACCACATCGGCGTAATTCGGGATCCTCGTCAGGTCGAGATCCGCGATGACCCCTTGCTGCTTCAACTCAAAGGCGTCCGAGCTGTTGACATGGATCAGGTCGGAGGAGGCGCGACGGATGCGCTTCTCGCTCAGCAGCTTGGCCTTGCGCTCGGGCTCCATTCCCAGATCGCGGACGACGTTGAAGCCTTTGTCCTCAAGCAGCGGCTTCTCGACGAAGCGGACGGTTCGATCGTTCCAATCGCCGCCCCAGTTCGAGACGACGACAGTGTTCTGTGACGCATGAGACAGACGCGGCATCAGGGTCGGAAGCGCCGTTCCCGCCAGTGCCAGGGCGAGCATCCGGCGGCGCGTCGGGCCCGAGGATAGCGGAGATCCATTATTCATGGTGAAATCTTCCCTGTTTTCTGTGATTTCCTGTGGCTCCGGTGGCCCGAAACCATTCGAAGGCCCCAAAACGATGAGATCGTATTCATCGTTTGTACAATATTAATTTTTACTATATTAATTCCAAATCGCTATTAATCTCGGGCGGAAAAATGGGCTTGGAACTACGCCATCTGCGCGTTTTCGCAGCACTGGGAAAAGAGTTGCATTTCGGTCGAGCGGCCGACGCGCTACATCTCGCCCAACCCGCGCTTTCGAAAATTGTGCAACAGCTGGAAGCCGAAATCGGGACGCCGCTTCTGCTAAGGACCACTCGTCGGGTCGAACTGACCGAGGCCGGAAAGGCGTTTCTAGACGAGACCTCGACCATAGAGGCGCAAATTGAGCAAGCGGTGGCTAGTGCGCGGAATGCCGCTCGCGGCATCCGAGGCGAGTTGAGAATCGCCTATACCGATTTCGCCATCAATGGTCGTCTCCCGCATTTCTTGCGTGACTTCGCCGCTGCCCACCCCCAGATTCGCTTGAATTTGATCTTCATGCCAACGACCAGCCAGCACATGGCGCTATTACAGCAGACGATCGATGTGGGGTTCATGATCGGTGAGTTCCGCCACAAGACCACAAGTTGTATTACATTTGACGAGGACGAATATGTTGCACTGCTTCCCGCCTCCCATCCTCTATGCAGGGAGACGTCTCTGACGCTGGAGCAACTGGCGGATGAAAATTTTGTGCTAGGTACCGGCGAAAACTGGGCAGCATTTCGCACGAGATTGTTCGCCGAATGTCGCAGTCGTGGCTTTTTTCCCAACATTGTCCTTGAGGCATCCAACAGCGAAGGTATTTTCGGACTTGTTGTTGCCGGGGTCGGCGTAACGATCTATTCGAGCTGTGTTGGAAACCTTCCACGTCAGGGAGTCGAGGTCCGTCCCTTGCGAAATGTCAGCAGTAAGCTACCTGTTACTGCAGTCTGGGGCCGTAACCACAAATCACAGGTTCTAGATCGCTTCATAAACCTCCTTCGGCGATCTGCTTTGAATGAAAATAAGCAAAATACATCCAACGGATAGCCTCGCGCACTAGCCGAGGGACTCGTCTAGCTCCACTCCTGCCTCGCGCTGCCTGTCGATCGAACAGGCAGAGATGAGTGCCGCGATGCAGAGTCTCCAAGGTTAGCTCAGGCTGAGCCATGCGCTGAAGCGCTCAGCCAGTTCTGCCTCGTGATCGACCCAGAACTCGTAGGATGATCCAAGCGCGTTTGACATGTTGTCGGGGTTGGTTGGCATATGCGAGGCCATCTCGGTCTTGCCGTCCTGATATCGGCCCACGAGCCCGGCAGATGACTTGCGTGCGGGGCCGTAGCTGATCCATTTTGCCTGGTCCGCCAGCCTTTGCGTGTCGGTGGCGAACTTGATGAATTCCAGTGCATGTTCCTGCTTCCCGGCACCCTTTGGGATGACGAACAGGTTGTATTCATAGACCTGTCCATCCCAGACGATCTCGAAGGGTTTCCCCTCTGCGACGGCGGCGCCGAAGATCCGGCCATTATAGGCCATCGTCATCGCGACCTCGCCATCGGCCAGAAGCTGCGGCGGCTGCGCGCCTGCTTCCCACCAGACGATATCTTTCTTGATGCTGTCGAGTTTGGCAAAGGCTCGGTCGACGCCTTCCGGGGTATCGAGCACTGCGTAGACTTGGTCCGCTGGCACGCCGTCGCCCATCAAGGCCATTTCCAGAACCGCTTTGGGGACCTTCTTGATCCCGCGCCTGCCGGGGAATTTCTGGATGTCGAAGAAATCGGCAATGGTCTGCGGTTTGGCGTCCAAGAATTTCGTCCTGTCATAGGCAAAGATCGTCGAAAACACGATCGAACCGACCGCGCAATCGCTCAGACCCTGAGGCAGGAAATCCTCGCTCGCCGGGGTCCCGTCGGGTGCATGCGGTAGGATCGCGGGATTGATCGGCTCCAGCAGGCCTTCGTCGCACAAGCGGATCGCGTCGGCATATTCGACATCGGCGACATTGGTGGTGACATTGCCCGCCTCGACCTGCGCCTTGATGGGGATCGCCGGGTTGTCACTGTCGAGCGCGACCACCTTGATACCTGTTCGGGCAGTAAAGGGCTTGTGATAGGCCTCGACTTGGCTTTGCCCGTAGGTGCCGCCCCAAGACATGACCGTGATTTCGTCTGCGGCGGCGGTCGCGGCAAGCAGCGTCATTGCGGTGGTAATTGCGATCTTCTTCATCATTGCTCTCCTGTTGGATATTGTTTTCCAAGTCTCCAGCACCTGCTGTGGTCTGAGCTTGGGGTTTGGCAGCCTGCTCTTGCGTCGAGACATCAGGTGGCGCGATGGGCGGCCGTCAAAGCGGCCGCGCATGGATGCGGATTCAGGCGGCCTTGGCCGCGCCCTTCACGATCAAATGCTCGGGACCATAGGGGAAGCCGGTGATATTGCGGTTTCCGGCCTCCTCGATCACGAGAATATCGTGCTCGCGATAGCCACCGGCGCCGGGCTGGCCTTCGGGGATGGTGATCATCGGCTCCATCGAGACGACCATGCCGGGCTCCAGTACGGTGTCGCAGTCCTCGCGCAGCTCCAGCCCGGCTTCACGGCCGTAATAGTGCGACAACACGCCGAAACTGTGGCCATAGCCGAAGCTGCGATATTGCAGCAGGTTCTGTGCCGCATACATCTCGTTCAGTTCGGCCGCGATCTCCGAGCATTTCGCACCCGGTACCAGCAATTCCTTGCCGCGGTCATGCACCCTGCAGTTAAATTCCCAAAGGCGGAGATGTTCGTCGCTAGCGTGCTCGGCAAAGAGCGTACGCTCCAACGCAACGTAATAGCCTGCGACCATCGGGAAACAGTTCAGCGACAGGATATCACCCGCCTCGATCCGCCGCGAGGTGACAGGGTTATGCGCGCCATCGGTGTTGATCCCTGACTGGAACCAGGTCCAGGTGTCCAGCAACTCGGCATCCGGCCAAGTTCCAGCGATCTCGCGAACCATGGTCGCGGTCGAATGCAGCGCAACTTCATGCTCGGGTACGCCGACGGCCAATGCCGCGACGCAAGCGGCACCGCCGACATCGGCGATCCGGGCCATTTCGGTGATATGTGCAATCTCCTCGGCCGACTTGATCATGCGCAGGCGCATGGCCGCAGCAGCGATATCCACGAACTCGACGCCCGGAAACTCGGATTTCAGCAGTGCCAGCAGGTCGATGTTGACGTGGTCGAATTCGATGCCGATCCGGCTTGCGCTGCCGATGATCTGGCGGATGGCGTGAAAGTAATTATCCTTCTGCCAGTCGGTATAGGTCAGGTTGTTGCCAAAGGTACGCCGCCAGGGCTGGCCACCATCAATCCCGGCGCTGATCGAGGTCGCATGGTCCTGATCGACAAGAAAACCGTAACGCCGCCCGAACTGGCAGAACATGAAATCGGCGTAATAGTTGATGTTGTGGTAGGACGTGAACAGCGCGGCATCGATATCGCTGGCGGCCATGTGCTTGCGGATCTCAACCAGCCTGCGCTGCATCTCGGAGGCCGAGAATGTGCCTTTGGCCTTCTCTCCGTTCCCGACAAAGCTCTGAAGTCTCTCACGTTCGGCCATCCGACCCTCCTTACGTTACATTTCGTTCAGGTTGAGGGTCGTGAGTTGCGAGCGTCAAAAGAGGTTTTATAATCGGTTGATAAGTTTTTCTCATGAGTGGGACGCATGAACCAACCGCCGCTGAACGCACTTCGCGCCTTTGAGGCCGTCGCCCGGACCGGTAGCTTTCGGGCCGCCGCCGAAAGCCTGTTCGTCACCCAGCCGGCGGTCAGTCATCAGATAAAGCATCTCGAACAATGGCTTGGCGCACCTTTGTTCGAGCGTGGCGGAAGGGTGCCGACGCTGTTGCCGCGCGGCGCTGCCTTGGCCCGAGATCTGACCATGGCGCTGGACGCCATCGATGCTGCATGCCGGAGGGCACGCCCTGCCAGCTCGGACGGAGCATTGGTGGTGGCGGCTATTCCATCCGTGGCGATCTGCTGGCTGATCCCGCGATTGCCGCGTTTTCGGGCACGGCACCCAGAAATTCAGCTGCGCGTGATCTATGCTCATCATGGGCACGACATCGACCTCATGACGACCGACCTCGCCTTCACCTTCTCCGGTTCGCGCCCCGTGAGCGACGGCATCGTGGCGGAGCCGTTCCTGTCGGGGCGTAGCGTTCCAGTGGCTAGTCCCCCGTTGGTCGGTTCTGCGCCCGCGCAACTGACATCACGGTGGTTGCTTCAGGTCGGGCTTTTGCACGACAGTGACCTAGCAGGTTGGCAGACCTGGCTGAAACGGGCCGGTCAGACGGTGCCGGACCGGTTGCCTGGTGCGGTATTCGAGGATTTCAACCTGCTGCGCGCCGCCGCCCTGGCTGGACAGGGCGTCGCTCTATGCTCTCTGGCGATGATCCAGCCCGATCTGGCCGAGGGGCGATTAGTCCAGCTTTCCGAGATCTCGGTCCTCGAGGATTTCGGTTACTATCTGACGCAGTCCAGCCTGATCCCGATCGATGGCGCGCGACGCAGGGCGCGCCAAGCCTTCCTTTCATGGATACGATCCGAGCAGGGCGAGGGATAGCTTACGTCCAGAGGGTAAGATAAACTTCTTGCGGCATCTGGTTGGGCGGACGGCGGTCATGCTGCGGAATTGGCTGTGTGTCAGGTTCCGCTTCGGGCTCGAATTTACCAGCCGTTCCTTGTCGGTCTAATGGCAGACAACGGGCGCGGTCTTTAAACGATACCGACGCGTTCGCGATGGGAACGCGGAACGACTCGGCGAGTATATGATACCTTTCGCGGCGTCGGATCAGCCGAAGTCTGGGTGGGATTGGTGGACAGGAGGCAAAACCATGTCCAACGACCTTCTTCCTGCGCTGCGACCCGAGCGGCCCGCCTGGAACCGGGGCCGCATCATCGGCCAGAAGCGCCCTCTGCTGCCGAAACACGTCTGGTCGATCCGCGTGCGTCTGGAGATGGCAGGCAACAAGCGCGATCTGGCGCTGTTCAACCTGGCCGTTGATAGCAAACTGCGCGGCTGCGACCTGGTCCGCTTGAAAGTCCGCGATGTGTTCGCCGCAGGACGGGTAAAGGAGCGCGCATCGGTTACCCAAAGCAAAACTGGCAAGCCAGTCCGCTTTGAAATCACCGAGACGACGCGTCACTCCCTTGAGCACTGGATCGCAGATCCCGAGATGCTCGGCCTTGAGTATTTATGGCCCAGTCGCCTGCACCACAGCTTGCATCTGTCGACGCGACAATATGCGCGGATCCTGCGCGAATGGGTGATGTCGATCGGATTGGAACCAAGTGCATATGGCACCCATTCGATGCGCCGAACGAAAGTGGCCCAGATCTACAAGAATACGGGAAACTTGCGGGCGGTGCAGCTTCTGCTTGGCCACACTAAGATGGACAGCACTGTCCGCTATCTTGGTGTTGGAGTAATGGGCGAAAGTTGGTGATGGTCTGAAGGGTGGCATATCAAGGCGGTGTTCAAGACGCCGTCAGTTCTCAGCAGAGAAAAGGATACGCCACATGTCATTGACTACCATCACGCAGCTGCCCGATCCATCCGGTTTCAGCGCCGACCCGTTCACCGACATCATCCGTGACGGCGCGCGCAAGCTGATCGAACAAGCGATCCACGCAGAATTGGCGGCGCTGATGGCCGCATTCTCTGAGGAAAAGCTCGAGAACGGCAGATCGCGGCTGGTGCGGCACGGTCACTTGCCGGAACGCGAGGTCATGACCGGGATCGGCCCAGTGCCCGTTAAGGTTCCTCGGGTGCGGGATCGCAAACCCGGTGAGGACAAGATCAGCTTCACGCCCAGCATCCTGCCGCGATACCTGCGCAAGGCGAAATCGGTCGAGGAATTGCTGCCTTGGCTTTACCTCAAGGGCGTCAGCACCGGCGATTTCAGCGAAGCGTTGGCGGCTCTTCTGGGCCCGAAGGCCGCGGGTCTTTCCGCCAAGACGATCACCCGGCTGAAGGCAGATTGGTGGAATGACTATGAGCCTTGGCAAAAACGCGACCTGGGCAACCGGCGCTTCCTCTACATCTGGGCCGACGGGGTCTATTTCAAACCTCGCATGGCCGAAGAAAAGCAATGCGTTCTGGTGATCGTCGGGGCCGATGAATATGGCCGCAAGGAACTTCTGGCGATGACCGACGGCTTCCGCGAGAGCGCCGAGAACTGGCGCGAGTTGCTGCTCGATCTCAAACGCCGAGGCCTGAAGCAAGACCCGAAACTGGCTATCGGAGACGGCGCTCTTGGCTTCTGGACCGCACTCCGCGAGGTCTTCGCCTCCACCCACGAGCAACGCTGCTGGGTGCATAAGACCATGAACGTTCTGAACGCGCTGCCCAAATCGCTGCAGGACAAGGCCAAGGCTCATCTGCAGGATATCTGGCAAGCCGAAACCAAGGCCGAGGCCAGCGCCGCCTTTGATTTCTTCGTCGAGACTTACGGGGTGAAATACGACAAGGCCGTTGCCAAGCTGGTCAAGGATCGCTCCGCGCTGCTCACCTTTTACGACTATCCGGCCGAACACTGGAAACACGTCCGGACGTCCAATCCAATTGAAAGCACCTTCGCTACCGTCCGGCATCGCACGCAGCGCACCAAGGGATGCCTTAGCCGCAAAACCGGGCTGGCCATGGCCTTCAAGCTGATGATGTCAGCGCAGCGCAAATGGCGCAAACTCGATGGCCAGAACCGCCTGCCGGAAATCATCCAAGGGGTTGAGTTCCGCGACGGCCTCCGCCAACTTCAAGCCGCCGCCTGATCAGGCGTCACCAACTTTCGCCCATATCTCTGGTGTTGATCTTGATGACGCACTCGCGTTGTCTGAAGGGACCGATCTGTAAACAGCACACTGGCCGACAGGATCCTTGCCGGCCGGCCCTTTGCTGACGATCGGCCCGTCACCATGCTGCGTTGCAGCATTCCGCGAAGCCGCCCCTCAGGCTACGCGCAGCGAAACCCGTGATGACATGGGAGCGATGCGGGACAAACCGCCCGGTCGCGTCCGCCCCACGGGAGTGTTCACAAACTTTCGACATGAACTACCCGCCGGGCAGTGACCCGACCTTCGGCCATGCGGCACAGCATCCGCAGCAATCTGAGATAGCGGCCGCTCGTGAGTTTTGCAGCGAAAGCTGGACCGTCACATCCACATCTGGTAAGTGACTGATAATTAAAGTATATTTTCCGAGGCGCGGACGGCGAATTGGGAGTCGGTGCATTGCTCCTTATGTCATTGAAGATGATCGTGCTGCCATTACAAAATCGGTGACAACCTCTCTGAGGTCCGCCATATATACAGGATACTAAGAGGTTGTTATGGCTACGCTGCAAGAGAATTTAAGAAATCGTATTCGTAAGCTACCCAAGCCAGGAAATGCAGCGCAAGCGCTGAAGCCATTTTTTGAGGCTGTCAGTAATGCACTCATGGCGATTGATGATCAAGCAGAAGCGCTTGGCACCTCTTATGAGGGTCGGGTCAGTATCGTTGTGCAGGGGCTGGGAACCGAGCAGGTTTCAATGATCGTGCGCGACAATGGGATTGGACTTGATCAACAAAGATTTAAAGCATTTTGCACTGTAGATACTGATTATAAAGAGAAAAAGGGCGGAAAGGGTGTGGGTCGCCTTTTCTGGCTTGATGCGTTTTCACACGTGGAAGTGGAAAGTCGTTTTATTGAGGGTGACGTAATTTCCACTCGGGCATTTAAGTTCGAACTGAAGGACCAGGATCAAATTACAGATATTGATCCTGTAGAAAGCTGGCCCCAGAATCAGACGGGAACCGTCGTCAGGTTACACGGGGTTAGCTTTGGGCCGTATAGGGATAATTATCCCCTAAAGGCTCCTGTATTGCAGGGACATTTCGCTTCAGAGTTTATTGCAAACTTTTTGAGCGGGGCGGGCACGCATATTAATCTAACCTGTAAGGGCAAGCACGGAGTCGAGCTTGACGTCGAATATCCTTCGGAAGTTCAAAAGCTGGTAATGAAGGGTCCTGTAACGCTTCCTATCTTGGATTGGGATAGCAAAGCAAGCGTGAACGTTATTGGATATCTTTGTGATAAGCAGACAAGTCGGGGACTGCCGGGTAAGCACCATGTGCATTTATTAGGAAATGGGCGCACTGTAGAAACCAGAAAAATTGATGATTTACTTGGAATCTCATCTCTATCAGATAATGGTAACGATAATCTGTCGATGCATTTGGTTGTGTCGAGTGACTATCTAGACCAACGCACATCAGAGAGCCGCACGGCATTTACTATGCCTGAGACAGACATTGCTGCACTGGTAAAACTCGTCGTTGAAATGGCGCGTAAGGACTTTATTGCAGAACAGGTCAAAGCTTTTGATGCTAAGCGCCGAGCTTCGTTCGATAAGTTTCTGGAAGAACAGCCAATCTTTGGCTACGGGCAAGCCAGTGAGATTTTCGCGTCGCTTCCCACTAGTGCTACCAGTGCGGAAAGCTTCGCAAGTGCTCTCGCGATACCACGCATGCGTGCTGAAAGAAAAAGAGAGGAGCGCTTACAGCATTTGGTTAACGCTGTTGTTACTGGCGACAAGTTACCGGTGGACTTTTCTGATGCGATCCGTTCGGCAGCGGCAGGCATTCATGAGAACGAGCGTAACGCTTTGGCGCACCATGCCGCTCGGAGAAGAGTAGTCCTTGATCTTTTGGATGTTCTGATCCGTCGCGTCAGAGAGCGTGATGGTAAGGAAGATGTTTACCATCTGGAGAAAACATTACACTCCCTCCTCGCTCCAATGCAGTATTCAGGGGCCGGCCATACTGAGAGTGAGCCGTCGTCACATGACTTGTGGATTCTTGATGAGCGACTAGCATTTACGGCAGGCTTTACATCAGATGTGTCGTTGCGAACCTTTGTAAAGGACAATACGCAAGATGATCGTCCGGACTTGGTTCTGTGGGATACCCTTTTTGGCCTTGGTTCGGTGAGCAGTCAGAATGGTGATGAACTGGTCGATGATGTCGAACTGCAGTCTAAGGTTTTCATCGTGGAACTTAAGCACCCTGGTAGGAAGAGCTATGGGCCAGAAGAAAACGTTCAGTTGCAGGTCCAGAAATATGTAAAAGCTATTCGGGGCGGACAGATTGAAGGGGTTGGCCGTAGACCTATTAAGGTTTCAAGTGACTGCCGTTTCCATTGCACGATAGTTGCTGACTTTGTGGGTGGCTTTGAGACGCAAATTGCTTCTTGGGATTATATCCACAATAGAGCTGCTAGGCAACTTACGTTGAAAGGCGACTTCGAGGGCGTAACAATTGATGCTTTGCCGTGGGACTATGTGTTGAGGACAGCACGTGAAAATAATCGTGCCCTCTTGGATGCTGCCGGCATGAAACGACATGGTCAAACGGTGTTTCAGGCGGAGCCAAGCGATGCGGAGGATAAGTCTCACGTAGCTGCTGAGTGATGCAAGATTTGACGCTGTCAAACCTGCTAGGGAATGCACGGCCCTTACCTGCCGCTCGGCCTGTCACTATGCTGCGCGGCAGCATTCACCGAAGCCGCCCCTCAGGCACCTTGCAGCGAAATCCATGATGAGATCGCAGCGATGCGGACCGATCAACATGCTGCGGTGCGGAAATTAATAGATTTGGCCGAAGCGGGCGTCCTGCCCCTCGGATTGGGCGGGACGGCCCAAACTGGCCGGTCGAACCCCAACTTTGCTGCACCGCAGGTTTATCCGATACCGCCGCTCAGGCACCGTGCAGCGAACTGCTCAAAAGAGTGTCAGCAACGCGTAAATTCTCAAGCTGCGCGTGATGGTTAGTCAACAGCGCCGCCCGCACCCCTGAGCAGGGGGCGGGCGGCGAGAAACTGTTCCAATGATTTCTTCAACTATTCCGCGATTGCTGTGCCGTAACCGTGCGTACTTGTAGCCCATGCAATAACGGCAAGCCCGAAAGCGATAAGTGAGAGCAGCGCGCCTGCCCAGTTCGGGGACGCAAGGCCAAACCCGGCCGCGATGGTGGCTCCACCAGCCCAAGCGCCAATAGCATTGCCGAGGTTGAACATGCCGATATTGACCGATGCGGCCATCGTCGGCGCGCCTGCGCGGTCGGCACGATCCATGACCAGCTTCTGAATAGGCGAGACGGTGGCAAAACCAAAAGCCGCCATCAGGAACACAGAAGCAGACGCGATCATGGCGCTATCCACCCGGAGCCAGAAAACCAGCAGCACCGCAGCCTGAGCGGCGAGTGTGACGAACAGCGTCCCGAACAGCGACCGGTCGGCAAATCGTCCGCCGAGCCAGTTGCCGACTGCGAGTCCGAGGCCGAACAGGATCATCAACTGCGCGACACCAGCATTCGTGAAACCCGCCTCCTCAATCATCATTGGCGCGATATAGGTGATCGAGGTGAAGAAGGCCGCCGGACCGAAGACGGTGATGCCCATGGCCAGCAAGACCTGCGGATCGACGAAGGCCCGCAACTCCGATTTCAAAGCGATCGCTTTGCCCGCCGCGATCCGGGGCACGAACAGCGCCACGCTGAGCACGGTCACAAGACCGATGCCCGCCGCAAGCCAGAAGACCAGGCGCCAGTCGAATGTCTGTGCGAGCCAGGTTCCGGCCGGGACGCCGAAGAGATTGGCAAATGTCAGGCCCGAGAACATGAAGGCAATGGCGCTGGCCTGCTTGTCCTTCGCGACGAGGGAGGCAGCGATAATCGAGCCGATGCCGAAGAAGGTGCCGTGGTTGAATGCGGTCAGGACGCGCCCAGTGAGCGCAACCGGCAGGTTTGGGGCCAGTGCCGTCAGGACGTTTCCCATCGTGAAGAGCAGCGCAAGCCCGATGAGCATCGTCTTGCGCGGCACCCTCGCGCCCAGCACCGTCAAGATCGGGGCGCCGACGAAAACACCGAGGGCGTAGGTGGTGGCCATCAGACCAGCGGTAGGGATGTCGACGCCGAAATCGTCGGCGATCTGGGGCAAAATGCCGGCGACGACGAACTCGGTCAATCCAATACCGAATGCGCCGATCGCCAGCGCGAAGAGTGCGACTGGCATGGGAGAGGCTCCAAATGGGATGTTTCTATCCGAACAGTGTTCGGTTAGTTTCCGAATATGAGACATTGCATTCGGGAATAAACCTGCGATGGACGGTTTGAACAAAGAAACAGATGTCATTCGGCAGGCGCGGCACCAGCCGGCAGAACTCGACCAGATCGACCGAAAAATATTAGGCGCGCTCGCCGCAGACGCGTCTCGCAGCTACGCGGAACTCAGCAAGATCGTGAATCTTTCTGCTCCGGCCGTGCACGACCGGGTGAAGCGGCTGAAGCGCGATGGCGTGATCAAAGGCACCGTCGCCAAGCTCGACGGCTGCAAGCTGGGGCGAACGCTGCTGACCTTCCTGGTTGTGGATACCAGCAGCTACAGCGCCACGCGCAATCTCCTCAAATTCTCAGATAGGGCCGAGGTCGAGGAGCTGCACACGGTCGCCGGTGACGGCTGCGTGCTGATCAAGGTGAGGGCGGTCGACACCGAGGGGCTGGAGAGCTTCCTCATGGAGATCCAAAGCCTCGAAGGTGTGCGCTCGGTGCGCAGTTATATTACGTTATCCACCTTCCTCGAACGCGGCCCGGCGCCTGAATAGTCGACAGCTTTGCCCGGCCCACGGGTGTTCCTGATACCGGGCATCTGATGCAGGAGGATCGCCCCGAGGTTATTGTAGCGGTGGAGCTGAAAGGCCTTAGCGATAGCTGACAGTCCACTTCTCTAATCGGGCATTTTGGTCAGCTCTCTTTTGCGGTCCGTTCACATGGGAACGGTGTCGCTGATGCGGCTGAGGAGGGCGTCCCGCCCCTCTGATAGGGAAGGCCGGCCCTTTGCTGCCGCTCGGCTTGTCACCATGCTGCGCGGCAGCATTCACAGAAGCCGCCCCTCAGGCACTGCGCGGCGAAATCCTCGGCGAGATCGTAGCGATCCGGACATTCCTGCCATTCGCGCTAACCTGATCCATCCTGATGAACAGGGTATTGCCCTTCTTAAGCGGCCATCTAATTCTTGCTGGACCGCCTATCGTTCCCTCAATGTCGTATCGAAGCTTCTGGTCATATTCTGGGCGATCCTTGTCGCTCTTGGCTGAGCCGCACGCCTGGTGAGTCATTGGAGTCAGCGTGCAAGGCTGCCCATTTTTCATCGTCTAAAATGGAAAGAACAGACTGATCGCGAGCGTGGACGTGATGCCGACAATCACGTTCATCGGGATGCCGATCTTCATAAAGTCGATGAAGCGATAATTGCCTGCCAGATAAACCAGTGTGTTGGTCTGATATCCGATGGGCGTGGCGAAACTTGCGCTTGCAGCCATCATTACCGCAACCACGAACGGTCGGGGGTCCACGCCCAGTTGCCCCGCAAGCGAAATGACGATGGGCGTGAAGACCACCGCGACTGCGTTGTTCGTCACGATCTCTGTCAGGATCGACGCGATGGCATAGATGGCCAGCAAGGTGACGAGGGGTGGCAGGCCGTTCAGCAGCGGCGTCAAAGTCTCGACGATCAGGGCTACTGCACCCGTGTTCTCCAGCCCCGCGCCGATGATCAGCATGGCAAAGATCAGCACGAGGATCGAGCCGTCCACGGATTGCCACGCCTCGTCGCTGTCGATGCAGCGCAGCACGAGGATGGCCGCCACGGCGATCAGGGCAAGGATGCCGATCGGCATGACGTTCAATGCGGCAAGCCCCACGATCCCCAGCAGCGCCAGCAGCGCAACAGGGGCCTGCCTGCGCCGATAGGCCCGCCCACCCGGATCGGAGATGGCGACGACATCATCCGTTTCGGCCAAGGCACGAAGGCCCTCTGGTGTCGCCTCCAGCAACAGCCGGTCGGCGGGACGCAACCGCGCGCTGGAAAGATCCGCGCCCGCGACGTGGCCCTGGCGGAAGACGCCCAGCACCCGCACGCCTGCATTGCGGCCCAGCGACAGGTTGGCGATGCGCTGTCCGGTAGTGGCATGGTTGGGCGTGACGATAGCCTCCACCACCTTCAGATCCACATCCTGCGGCAGGGAGGCGCGGCGCCGCAGTCCCACGCTGAGGCCCTTTTGTTCGGCCATCGTCAGCAGTTCCGAGGTGCTGGTCACCACGATGACCGCATCGCCCGTCTGTAACACAAGATCGTCCAGATTGCGCAGGATGGTGCCACCCCTGCGCAGTCCGGCCACGCGAACCCCGTCGCGGCGGAAATCGGGTGCATCTGCAATCGCCCCCTCGACGCCCGAATATGTTCCGAGGATCACGACCTCGGACAGGAAGTTGATTTCTTCGCTGCCCGTATCGCCGCCGACATCCCCATCAGGCAGCAGCCAGCGCCCCAGCACCAGTAGCGCCACCGCCCCGACGGCTGCGGTGACCAGCCCCACGGGGGCGATCTCGAAGATGGAGAACGGCTCCAGCCCGTTCTGGGTCGCGATCCCATCGACCAAAATGTTGGTGGAGGTGCCGATCAGTGTGCAGGTGCCCCCGAGGATCGCCATGTAGGACAGCGGGATCAACAGGCGCTTCGGTGCGAGATCCAGACTGGCCGCCAAGCGGATGACGACCGGGATCAGCACCAGCACCACGGGGGTGTTGTTCATGAACGCCGAGCCTGCCACCGTCGCCACCAGAAAGGTCAGCACGGCAAGGAAGGGGCGCTCGCGCGCATGGGAGATGATTATCTTGGCAAGGGCGTCCAGCACGCCCGTTCGCACCAGTGCGCCCGACACGACGAACATCGCCCCGATGGTAATCGGCGCCGAGTTGGCGAATACGCCCATGACCTCGTCCTGCGGGACTAGCCCGAAAAGGATAAACAGTGCCGCAGCCCCCGCGGCCGTCACATCCGGAGGATATGCCTCTATCGCGAACGCCACGAAGAGCAGGGCAAGGATGGCGAGGGCCAGATAAGGAGCGTTCGCTCCGATGAGGTCGGTGATCAAGGCGAAAGCTCCCGGGAACGGCAAACGTGCCGAATGACGCAATGAGACCCAGACCAGCGGCCTTGCTCAAGGCCGCAAGAGCGTCCCCGCTTCTGCTCCCACACCGCCCGGCGATGCGCTTGGTCTTGCCCCTGTGTCTCCAGCCTGTTGGGACAGTTGCGAATGTCCGGATTGGGGCTGCAGCGTCTCTGCCGGATGCAGAATGGCCCGGTGGTCGAGCGGCGATAACGGGCTCCGAGCGACGCTTGTGCTAAAGAATTTTTCGGGCCGCTGTAGATTGGCAAGCCCGGGTCAATCGAGACTGATCAAGGCAAGTCCTGTCTCGGCATCATGATGCTTACAAAGATGCCGCGGAGACTCGATGAGAATGACCTCAAGCGTCGGTCGGACTGTCGCGTCCTTCAGATGTCCTGCTAGGGCGCTTCCGTCTCGCCGCCCCAAGACAACGTGGACATGGATCGCGGGTTTGCCGTCGGGACCCTGAGCAATGTCCCCGGTAAACGATGCGACCTCAGTCTGCTCAGCCACCTGGATTGGCAAATATGCTTTCGATGCCCAATCGAAGAATGCCAACGTTGCGCTTTCGAATGCACCGATCGCCTTGAAACTAGCCGCAGAAAGTCCCTGCTTTTCAGCAAAACCCTGAAGGCAGGACATTACTTCGTCACCGCTTTCCAAGATCAAGACATAGGTCATTTGGCCGGCGGCATCATGAAGAATTTTGCTTTTCATGTCATTTCCTCCTCCGACCCAACAACGTCATGGAGAGGTCGTTCCCAGGAACCTCATTCAATACCGAAGAGATGCGGACAAAGCGGTCATTTCCCAAGATGAATTGTTCTGTCCGGCGTGAGCGATCTAAGAAATGCCGCGTCGTGGCTGATAACCAAAACCGCACCGTCATAACCCGCCAGCGCAGCCTCCAATGCCGCTATGCCGTCCAGATCGAGGTGATTGGTCGGCTCGTCCAGCATCAGAAGCATCGGCGGCGGGGTGGCTCCGAGGGCACAGGCTAGACCAGCGCGCAAACGCTCGCCCCCGCTCAATTCGCACGCGTCACGCAAGGCATCTGCCGCACGGAATCCGAAGCGGGCCAGTGCCGCATGGGCCATATGCGTATCCGCCACGGGGTTAAGGCGCCGGAAATTGTCGCGCAGGGTGAGGGCCGGATCGAGCAGCCGCGCATGCTGATCCAGCAGCGCGAAAGGCACCAACAGGTCCACGAGACCGCTTTGCGGCACGATCTGCCTGGCGATGATCTTAAAAAGCGTCGTCTTTCCGATGCCATTCGGCCCGGCAATGAGAATGCGCTCGGGGCCGGTAATGGTCAGCGACAGATCGCGGATCGCAGGGTGATCAGGATCGTAGCCGCCGGTCACCCTATCCAGTCGCAACACCGTTCTGCTGGGGGCAAGGCCGGTCGGGGGGATGTCCATGCGCAAAGGTTGCAGGATTTCGATCATTTCGCGGGCGGCGGACAACGCCTCATCCGCCGCCTCGCGTCTGGCATCGCGCAGGCGGGCACCCGCACCGCCTGACGCCTCGGCCCGACCCTTGGCGGCGTCCATCATGATTTTCGGCTGATCGCCCCGCCGCCGCGAAATATGCACTCGCCTTCTTCAGTATCTCATTGGCGGCTCGAAGTTCACGGACCTCCCGCTCCAGTTCTCTGATCCGGTCCTTCTCGGCGCTGGTCAGTCCGGCGCGCTGCCCACTGTCACGCTCGGCCTGCTGGCACCACACGCGCAGACTGTCTGGAGAGCAGCCAAGCTTTGGCGCAATCGCCCTGTAGGCCGCCGTATCGCTGGCATAATCGGCGCGGTTCTCTCGGAAAAGCCGGACACCGCGTTCGCGAAGTTCGGCAGGATAGGCGGGGGTGAATTTCTGCTTCGTCATAGGGCTCATCCTTCGAGTGTTTTACTCTCCGGTAAACCCGGGGCGGTTCA
>NZ_WMIE01000016.1 GCF_009711225.1 Paracoccus aestuariivivens
CGCGCAGGGCCACGGCGACCGCCAGCCCCAGCACGATGGCCGAGAGCGCAATGCCGGTCTCGACATGGGGGATGGGAATGCCCAGCACCCCGAGCGCGCCGCCATAAGCCATGACCAGCGGGAAGACCACCGGCAGGATCCAGATCGCGGGCTGGCCAAGGAACGCGCTCCACAAGCCGACCGCCAGCATGGCGAAGACGTGATCCCATCCGCTGATGGGATGCATCACACCGCTCATGAAGGTTCTGTCGCGACTTTTGTATGGCGTTGTGTGCCGTTATCAACGCCCCGGGGGAAAACCGAGGGGCGGCGGGTCGTGTCGATATCGTTCAAGTGGGCGCAGTATCCGATGAGTGTCATCCTCTTCGCGGTGTTCTTCTATCTGCGCTACCCCGTCTCCTATCGGGACCTTGAAGAGATCATATCCGAACGTGGGTTTGAGATCGATCATTCGACGCTGAATCGATGGATTGTCCGATATGCACCGCTCCTTGCCGATCAGGCCCACGCCCGCAAGCGAACGTCGGCCAGCTCATGGCGGGCCGACGAGACCTATATAAAGGTGCGGGGTCAATGGACCTATCTATACCGCGCTGTTGACCGAGACGGGCAGACACTGGATTTCATGCTGTCTGAGCGGCGAAATTTGCCTGCTGCACGGCGGTTCTTCAAGAAGGTCATCGCCAGCAACAGCGGGCCGGAACGGGTCGTTATCGACAAGAGCGGCGCCAATCTCGTGGGGCTTCAGGCGGTCAACGTCATCCTGAAATTCACGGACCAAGGCACGCAAATCCACATCCGCCAGGCAAAATATCTGAACAATATCCTTGAGCAGGACCATCGCTTCATCAAGCGGATCACCAAACCGATGATGGGCTTCAAGGCATTCCATTCAGCCGAAGCAACTCTGGCCGGGATCGAGGTGGCACATATGATCCGCAAGGGGCCGATCGCCAACAGGAATCGCCGCCCCTTTCAGGTTTCCGCTGAACTCGCGGGCTGACTCTGTCCACGGGTAGGCTTGTATTCAAGCCATGCCAAAAGTTGCGACACAACCACATGGTTTCAGTACCACATCGATTTGGCGGCACTCATTGTGTCGTGCGAAGGTCGGCTGAATGGCGGCACAGGTTTGTATAAGATCCCATGAGTGCCCGGTGATGTCGGTGCGATGTCAGGTTTTATCAGGTTTTTCGAGCTGCTGGCGGTATTTAGCCCAGAGTCTTCGCTGTGCCTCGGCGATGCGTTCCTAGCCCTCTGGGGTCGTTGGGCCGGTCGAGATCCCGCCGTGCAACCGGCAGCGCGCCTTGCCCGGCTCGCTTTTCAGTTTGCAGGCTATGCCGCGACGGGTCAGGGCACCGCAGTCTTGGCGATGCATCTGTGCGAACACCGCGCTGCGCAGGACCTTGGCGGCGTGAAACACCCGCAGATGCGCCATGGTGATCGAGTCGGACAGTTGCAGGCGGAAAAATCCCAAGCCCGGACGGCTGTTCAGAATGCGCAGGCGCTCCGGCTGGTCGAAGGCCCGGACGATCGCTGCCAATGTCGTCGCGTGGCCGTCCAGCGCACGCCGCAGTCAGAATGGCAGATCAGGTCGGGAGCGGGTCGGCGGTTCAGCAGCGCCATGCGCAGAGCGTCGACGGCAAGGCTGCTCTTGAGCCGATCCGACATGGACCAGCCGATATCTCCATCGTCGCCAAGTAAAGCAAGCTCCCGTCGGTCGGCACATAGCTGATGTCGGCGAGCCAGACCCGGACAGGCGCTATCGCCCGTACGTTCCGCTTCAGAAGGTTCGGCGCAATGCCGAACTGGTGACGGCTATCCGTCGTCCGAGGCACCGAGTGAGCGCGGCGCGGTGTTCGAAATCTGTTCTCGTTCATCAGCTTGGTGACCGTCTTCCGCGCGATCAGGATGCCTTTATCGCGTAACTCGGCATGATTGTGCGGGGCACCATAGTGTCGCTGGCTGCCTTCGAAGATTGCGCGGATCTTCGTGGCAAACGCGTCCCCTGCGGCTTGGCGCGCCGCCCGTTTCGGGGCGGCAGCGCGCCAGGCGTGAAACCAGCTCGGCCAGTTCCGCCTCGGCCTTCCGTCGCCTCACCACCTCGGCGGAACCCGCGGCCTCAAGCTCGAGCCGCCAGCCCTTCAGCTGCGACGAGGTAATGCCAAGTTCCTGCGCAACACCGGCCTGCGTGACATCCGGCTTTGACAGGCGTGCGACAGACCGCTCCTTGAATTCTGCCGTGAAACGGCGACGTGCTCCCTTGCTCATCATTGATCCCCTCCGCCGAGAGTAAATTAACTCCCAGTCGGGGATCACGGGGCAAGGTTAACCGTGGTGCGGCCCTGTGTTCAGGACTGATCCTTCGTCCTGAAAGTATAAGCACCCCCAGTCCGGCAGCAGGGGCAACCGTCAGTCTGAAGATGATCGCAAATACGGATTTGCGGTCAATCCCCCCGAAACAAAAAGGCCGCCCATTGGCGGCCTTTCCTGTTTGCTTCGTGTGCCGATCAGCAGCTGTAATACATTGCGTACTCGATCGGGTGGGGGGTGTGCTCGTAGGCATACACTTCTTCCCACTTCAGCTTGATGTAGCCTTCCAGCTGGTCGCGGGTGAACACGTCACCGGCGAGCAGGAAGTCCATGTCCTTCTCAAGCTCTTCCAGCGCTTCGCGCAGCGAACCGCAGACGGTCGGGATCTCGGCCAGTTCTTCTGGCGGCAGATCGTAGAGGTCCTTGTCCGAAGCCGGACCCGGATCGATCTTGTTCTTGATGCCGTCCAGACCAGCCATCAGCAGAGCGGCGAAGGCCAGATAGGGGTTTGCGGCCGGATCGGGGAAGCGGGCCTCGACGCGCTTGGCTTTCGGCGACTCGGTCCACGGAATACGAACGCAACCCGAGCGGTTGCGGGCCGAGTAGGCGCGCAGAACCGGAGCCTCGAAGCCCGGGATCAGACGTTTGTACGAGTTGGTCGCCGGGTTGGTCAGCGCGTTCAACGCTTTCGCGTGCTTCAGGATGCCACCGATGAAATACAGCGCTTCCTGCGACAGGTCGGCATATTTGTCGCCTGCGAAGAGAGGCTTCCCGTCTTTCCAGATCGACATGTTCACGTGCATGCCCGAGCCGTTATCGCCTTTCATCGGCTTCGGCATGAAAGTCGCCGATTTGCCGTAGGCGGCAGCCACGTTGTGGATGACGTATTTGTATTTCTGGATGTTGTCGGCCTGCTCGACCAGCCCGCCGAAGATCATGCCCAGTTCGTGCTGCGCGGTCGCAACCTCGTGGTGGTGCTTGTCGACCTTGATGCCCATGCGCTTCATGGTCGAGAGCATCTCGCCGCGAATGTCCTGGGCGGCGTCGATCGGGTTTACCGGGAAATAGCCGCCCTTATGGGCTGCGCGGTGGCCGAGGTTGCCATCCTCATAGGAGGAATCGGTGTTCCAGGCGGCGTCGACGGCGTCGATCTCGAACGAGACTTTCTGCGGCGAAACCTGGTATTTCACGTCGTCGAACAGGAAGAATTCAGCTTCCGGACCGAAATAGGCGACATCACCGATGCCCGAGGACTTCAGATAGGCTTCGGCTTTGACGGCAGTACCACGCGGGTCGCGGGAATAGGCTTCGCCGGTATCCGGCTCGACCACGTTGCAGTGCACGCAGAGGGTTTTTTCGGCGTAGAACGGGTCGATGTAAGCCGAGGCCGGGTCCAGGATCAGCTTCATGTCGGACTGGTCGATGGATTTCCAGCCTGCGATCGACGAACCATCGAACATGAAGCCTTCTTCGAAGAAGTCTTCGTCGACCAGATCGGCGACCAGCGTCACGTGCTGAAGCTTGCCCTTGGGATCGGTGAAGCGAACGTCGACGTATTCTACGTCCTCGTCCTTCATCAGATCCAGTACGTCCTTGACTTTCATTGGATTCCTTCCTCCATTCAGTCAGCCCGACCGCCGCGGCCGGACAGGGTAAGGTTTACGACCGGCCTATATAGGCCGGCCCCAAATTGCGCCGCGAGATCAGACCGCGTCGTCGCCGGTTTCACCGGTGCGGATACGGATGGCTTGCTCGACAGGAAGAATAAAGATCTTACCGTCGCCGATTTTCTCGGTGCGTGCAGCCGAGATGATCGCGTCCACGGCAACTTCTACCAGATCGTCGGGAAGAACCATCTCGATCTTCACCTTGGGCAGAAAATCGACGACATACTCGGCACCACGATAAAGCTCGGTATGACCTTTCTGACGACCGAAGCCTTTGACCTCGGTGACCGACAGGCCTTGTACGCCCACTTCTTGGAGCGCTTCTTTCACATCATCAAGTTTGAAGGGCTTGATGATGGCTTCGACTTTCTTCATCGCCTGTTCCTTCCTCGCGACTTGCCTGCGATCTGATTGGCGGGTTTGATGAGGATCGTCCATGCGGCATGATGGGGAAAGCGGCATGGAAACTCTGAAACTGGCTATATTGCGTTAAATTTGTGCAATTGGCCCAAAGGATGTGCAGCAGATATGGGCAGCTCTTCGCCGATCCTGGCGACTCGACAGATGCGCGCGGTCGAGGAAGCCGCGATCAGCAGCGGTGTCGAAACAGGTAGCAGCCTGATGGAGCGTGCCGGTCGGGCGGCAGCCGCGGCGATTGCGGCACATTGGCCCGAGTTCATTCGGGACGGGCGCGAGGCGCTGATTCTATGCGGCTTAGGCAATAACGGCGGAGACGGTTATGTGATCGCGCGCCATCTCGCGGGGCAGGGCTGGCCCGTGCGCGTGGCTGCCCTTGGGCAACCCGGTACCGTCGAGGCCGAAGGCGCGTCCGCCTTGTGGCGTGGTCAGACGGTCGGGATCGGTTCGGTCAGCATGGCTTCGGGCCGGC
Organism: Paracoccus aestuariivivens; assembly: GCF_009711225.1. Classification (GTDB taxonomy): domain Bacteria; phylum Pseudomonadota; class Alphaproteobacteria; order Rhodobacterales; family Rhodobacteraceae; genus Paracoccus; species Paracoccus aestuariivivens. The sequence goes on from NZ_WMIE01000016.1 coordinate 4,870, forward strand.
GGATCGGATTGTGCATCGATGCGCTATTCGGGACAGGAATTTCCCGGCCACTGGACCCCGAAATCGCGGGTCTTCTCAGGGGGATTGCCGCCTCGGGCTGTCCGATCGCGGCGGTCGATATCCTCAGCGGCCTTTGCGCCACCAGCGGGCGGGTTCTGGGGGATATACGTCTGCCGGAAGCTGATCTGACAGTGACGTTCCACCGCCCGAAACTGGGACACTTCCTGTCCGATGGCGGCACTTTGAGCGGTCAGGTCGTGACTTGCGATATCGGACTTGAGCCGTGGAGCGAAGCTGCGGGGGATTCGGTTCTATTGGCAGGGCCATCGCAGGCTCTGCAGAAGCGGGCAGGTCACAAATACAGTCATGGGCATGCGCTGATCATGGCAGGAGGCGCGGGCAAAGGCGGCGCTGCGCGGCTGTCGGGCCGCGCCGCCCTGCGTGTCGGGGCTGGCTTGGTGACGGTGGCTCCGCCGCCTGATGCGCTTTCCGAAAACGCGGCCAGACTCGATGCGATCATGCTGGACGGACTCTCGGATGCCGAGGCGATGCTGCAAAGGCTGCGCGACCCAAGAATCAATGCCCTGTGCCTTGGGCCGGGATTGGGGCTGCCGCGCGCCAAGGAACTGGTTCCTGCCGCGCTTTCGGTCGGGCGACCGGTCGTGTTGGATGCGGATGCGCTGACGGCCTTTGCGGACGGTCCGGATGGACTTTTCGCGCAATTGCACGAAGGAGCGGTATTGACCCCGCATGATGGCGAGTTCGCCCGTCTGTTCCCTGACCTTGCGCGCAAGGTCAGGGATGAAACGGCGAAAGGTCCTGCATTTTCGCGCCTTGATGCCGTGCGGTTGGCTGCGGCGCGTTGTGGCGCGACAGTGCTGCTGAAGGGGCCGGATACGGTCATTTCATCGCCCGAGGGGCGGGCCCTTATCGCTGCCGCAACCGGAGTATATGCCGCGCCGTGGCTGGCCACCGCCGGTTCGGGTGACGTTCTGTCCGGCCTGATCACGGGTCTGCTGGCGCGCGGTTTCGAGCCGCTTGATGCAGCAGGAACGGCGGCTTGGCTTCACGCCGAGGCCGCACGGCAATTCGGTCCGGGATTGATTGCCGAAGACTTGCCCGAGGCGATTCCGGCTGTGTTGCGAACATTGTGGAACTAAGCGCATTTTCCCTCTCGCCACCCGCCAAAGGCTTTGCTAATAGACCGATACTTCGCGCTTAGCGCCAAGTGTCGTGCGGGTGTGGCGAAATTGGCAGACGCACCAGATTTAGGTTCTGGCGCCGCAAGGCGTGGGGGTTCAAGTCCCTCCACCCGCACCACAGATTTTCGGACAATCCAGTCGCTTCAGGTCGCAATAAATTGCGACCCGTTTTGCGTGTTTTGTCTGGCCGGTTTTCGCCTATATGGGTGGATTTCCGCCGATCTCCGTAACGGAATTGTCACATTGTTTTGTCTTTTGTATCAATGGTGTGGCTGATAGTCGCAGTCTCCTTACTACAGGAGATACACTATGAAATTGGCTTCTTACGCGATCATCGCAGGTCTGGCCGCTACTGCAGCAAACGCAGGTGGTTATGTCCCCCCGGTCGTCGAGACGCCCGTGGCCCCGATCGTGGAAACGGTCGAGCCGGTCGCAGCTGATTGGACTGGCTTCTACGCCGGTGTCCAATACGGCAAAGGCAATGCCGAGCTCAGCGTTCCCGGTGCTTCGGCTGACGAAGATTTCGACGCCTATGGCCTGCACGCTGGTTACCTGCGCGATTTCGGCCAGTTCGTTCTGGGCGGCGAAGCCGACTATAACCGCATCAACCTTGACGAGAGCGGCGATGCCGACCTGTTCCGTCTGCGTGGCCGTGCAGGTTACGACATGGGTAAATTCCTGCCCTACGCAACGCTGGGTGTAGCGCAGCTGGAAAGCGACGATCTGTCGGAAACCGGCATCACCTACGGTATCGGTGCTGACTACATGATCAACGACAAGTTCACCGTCGGCGCGGAATACTCGCGCAACGACTTCAAAGACGTTGCCGAGGATGTTGTCGGTTCGGGCGCGGATCTGGACACCGATCTGTTCCAGGTGCGTGCGTCCTACCGCTTCTGATCGGACCGTCAGGTTTGAGCGAAACGCCCCCGCAAGGGGGCGTTTTTCGTTTGTCCTGCACAGTTCTCGATACAAGCGGCTGCCCAAACGAAAAGGCCGCCCCCGAAGGGACGGCCTGAACGCGGACTGATCGTCAGGATCAGAGGGTGTCCAAAGCCTCAATGGCTTTTTCCAGCTCTTCCTTGGTCACGGTCTTGTCGGCAACTTTCGCGCCGTCAACGATGTGATCGACGACCTTGTCTTCGAAGATCGGAGCGCGCAGCTGCTGCTGGGCCTGCGGGTTCTGCTGGATGAACTCGAAGAACTGACGCTCTTGGCCCGGATATTGACGAGCCTGGTTCAGGACGGCTTGGGTCATTTCCTGATCAGAGACAGTGATTTCGGCTTTCTGGCCGATTTCAGCTAGCAGCAGGCCCAGACGGACGCGGCGCTCGGCAAGCGATTTGTGCTCGTCGGTGGGCTCGATCTCGCCGTGGTTGTGGCCGTGATCATCCGGGTTTTCTTCGTGCCACAACTGGTGTGCGATCTGACCGGCTTCGGCTTCGACCAGCGATTCGGGCAGGTCGAACTTGACCAGGCCGTCCAGCTTGTCCAGCAGGGCGCGTTTCAGGATCTGACGCGAAGCACCTTTGTATTCAGCTTCCAGACGGCCGCGGATTTGCGTTTTCAGCGCTTCCAGATCGTCCGCACCGAATTTTTTGGCCAGCTCGTCGTCCAGTTCAGCGGCTTTCGGCGCTTTGACGGCTTTGACGGTGGTTTCGAAGACGGCATCTTTGCCAGCCAGAGTCGGGTGGCCGTAGTCTTCGGGGAACTTCACTTCGACTTTAACTTCGTCGCCGGCTTTGGCGCCAACGAGTTGAGCCTCGAAGCCCGGGATGAAGCTGTTCGAGCCCAGAACCAGCGGGTAGTCTTCGGCAGTGCCGCCGTCGAATGCTTCGCCGTCAACCATGCCTTTGAAGTCGATCACGACCTGATCGCCGTCTTTCGACTTGGTGCCTTTCTTGCGGTCTTCGAACGACTGGGCGTTTTTCGCAAGATTTTCGAGAGCTTCGGTCACTTGCTCGTCGCTGGCTTCAACGACGAGACGCTCCAGCTCGACGCCCGACAGATCGGCATCCGGAATGGCGGGAAGGGTTTCGTAGGCGACGGTGACGACGACGTCGTCGCCCTCTTTCCAGTTTTCGCCGTCAACCATTTCGACCTTGGGCTGAAGGGCCGGACGGTCGCCCGAAGTTTCCAGATGGCCGCGCAGAGCTGCGTCGATGGCTTCTTGCATGGCATCGCCCAGAACGCGCTGGCCGAATTGTTTTTTCAGCATCGCCATCGGGACTTTGCCCTTGCGGAAGCCCTTCATCTCGACTTCGGGCTGGGCTTCTTTCAGCTTTGCTTCAACCTGCGCCGCCAGATCGGCCGCCGGCAGGGTGAATTCATAGCCGCGCTTCAGCCCTTCGTTCTGGGTTTCCTTGACCTGCATTTGCGTTCCTTCATCCAACCAAGTTGCGGTGGGGAAGGGTCCCCGGCAAAGGGCATTATGCGCCCTCAGCACCCCCGCAGTGTTTCAGCGCGCTAGGTATGGGATTTTGCCGCCTATAGCAAGAACCAAGGCGGCTGCGGGGCAGGCCTTGGCGTAGGATTCGGGCGCGGCAGATCGTCCGGTCCCGTGCGCGTTCGGGCATGTTCCCGGTGGTTGTGATCGGCGTCGGGACGGCCGCATGAAAATACTGCGAGGCCGATGCGTTTTTCCGCTTGCGCCCCCATGCGGACCTCCCTATACGACGCCCCACAAGGACGGCGGCAACGCCTTCCGACCTCCGGTGGGGCCATAGCTCAGTTGGTAGAGCGCTTGAATGGCATTCAAGAGGTCAGGGGTTCGACTCCCCTTGGCTCCACCAAATAAATCTCGAAATTTCAAGGCACTACAGCCCTTCAGGGCCGTCAATCTGTTTCGGATTCCGGTTGTGGTCCGGTTGTTGGCCAGCTGTGGGCCGGTTTTTTGCCTGCGGTTTAGCAGATGTTTTTCCAAGTGAATTTTTCACTTGTGCCCGCTCGATGACACCCATATATGACGGCCTACGAAAGCGGCGGCAGCGTCGCTTTGACCTCCGGTGGGGCCATAGCTCAGTTGGTAGAGCGCTTGAATGGCATTCAAGAGGTCAGGGGTTCGACTCCCCTTGGCTCCACCAAATAATCAAGCATTGAAGATGGATCCGCGCCTTCCGGCGCAAGGAACCGTTTGCCTTTATAGGCGATGTGTCCGCGGATCATGGTCTGCGGGACCGACATATTCTCCCTCATCGCGCGTCGCATGATACGCGGTTTCAGCCGTTGGATCCTTGGGGGCGGCGTGGAACGGACGGCGCGTCTCGCCTTGGGGCGGCGCGTGCGGGCGATTGATGATGTCGCGCACCAATTCTGCGGCATCACCAAACTCGCGCATGATCGAATGCGCTTGGGTCGCTACGCTGTGAAAGCCTTCGACGGCAGCGGTGACCGAGCGGACCACATTATCCACATTATTCGTCAATGAGGCGGTGTTCGTTTCGATCTCTTCCATCAGGCTGCGGCGCGGTTGTCGTTGCGGGCGGGGTCCGCGTGCCTCGGGGCCGTGATCGGGTTCGGGCTGTACTGACAGATGCATCCGAGGACGCGGAGCATTGTCGGGGCGGTAGGGATCTGGCTTGGGCGGGCGTCCGTCGCCCGAGATCATGCCGGCAACATGCCGGGCGGCGATGACTGATCCGGCGGTCAAAGCCGCTGCGGCAATAGTCGTGCCGCCCCAGACAAGCCATTTTGCCAAAGGAGAGGGGCGGGGATAGGCGCGGCGTCCATCGGGTGAGACGTCGCCATGTGGTGGGGTGCGGCGGAAGTCGGGTTGGTTATGGGCGCGGCGATGGCCTTCGGGCACGGGGCGAGGTCCGAAGCGCGTTTCCGAGGTCGCGTCTGCTTCGGTCCGGGCCATGTCCGGATGGTTGCGGTTCTCGTCGAACGGCGACTGATGGCTCATCGTGCTGATCCTCTTGCGAAGGTCTGTTGATGACCCAACCCCGAAACGGGGGGAATGTTCCGTCCTTTGGGCGGACAGGCAGACATGAAAAAACGCGCCGGATTGCGGCGCGTTTTCCGTTTTCGCTCGATGACGGCGCGATTAGTTCGCGTCGTCGTCCTGACCGGCAGCGCCGATCTCGTCGAACAGCTCCGCGATCTCGAAATCGGCGGCAGCGTCTTCTTCCGCAGCCAGTTCCTGGATCGATTTGCCCGAAGCTTGCAGTTCTGCTTCTTCGGTCGAGCGGGCAACGTTCAGAGTGATCGTTGCGTCGACTTCCGGGTGCAGGTGGACGCGGACTTCGTGCAGACCGAGGAACTTGATCGGTGCGGTCAGGACTACCTGACGGCGTTCGACCGAGAAACCTTCGGCATTGGCGACTTCGGCGGCGTCACGCGGGGTGACCGAACCGTAAAGCGCGCCAGCGTCCGAGGCCGAGCGGATGATGATGAAGGTCTGACCGTCGATTTTCTCGGCAGCGGCTTGCGCTACTGCGCGGGTCTCGTCGTTACGGACAGCCAGTTCGGCTTTCTGGGCTTCGAAAGCCTTGACGTTGGCTTCCGAGGCGCGCAGCGCCTTGCCTTGCGGCAGCAGGAAGTTGCGTGCAAAGCCGTCTTTGACTTTGACGACTTCGCCCATTTGGCCCAGTTTGGCCACACGTTCCAGCAGGATGACTTGCATTGTCGTCTCTCCTTACTTCACGGCGTAGGGCAGCAGGGCGAGGAAGCGGGCGCGCTTGATGGCGCGGGCCAGTTCACGCTGCTTCTTAGCCGAGACGGCGGTGATGCGCGAAGGCACGATCTTGCCACGTTCCGAGATGTAACGCTGCAGCAGACGCGTGTCTTTGTAGTCGATGGCAGGAGCGTTCTCGCCCGAGAACGGGCAGACTTTCCGGCGGCGGAAGAAGGGTTTGTTAGCCATTGTTCTGGTTCCTTCCCTTAGTTCCGGTCGTCGCGGTCACGACGCTCGCGGCGTTCGCCACGCTCGCCACGATCACCGCGGTCGCCACGATCGCCGCGCTCACGCTCGTCGCGCTTCTGCATTTGGACCGAGGGGCCTTCCTTGTGCTCGTCCACGCGGACGGTCAGCACGCGCATGACGTCGTCATGCAGGCGGGCAAGGCGCTCCATTTCCTGCACGGCGGCCGAGGGCGCGTCCGAACGCAGGAAGGCGTAGTGGCCTTTGCGGTTCTTGTTGATCTTGTAGGCGAGGGTGCGGACACCCCAGTATTCGTTTTCAACGACCTTACCGCCGTTATCGGCGAGAACGGTCGAGAAGTGTTCGATCAGCCCTTCGGCCTGCGTGTTCGACAGGTCCTGGCGGGCGATCAGCACATGCTCGTAAAGCGGCATGACTGCACCTTTATATGAGGGCGCACTTCAACGGCGGGAAATCCTGTCCGCGCCCCGCCACGAGAGGGTACGCCGGTTTCGCATTTGCGGATGGATGGCGCTTTATAGCGGCGAAACGGGTCGACGCAAGGAAAAACGCAAGAAACCCGGAATTTCGCCGTAGCGGCGAAACTGTTTCCGCGCTGCGACGCAACACAATAATGTCAGAAAAGTTCACGGAAACCATTGTTGTGATTGTCGCATTTCCTGATCACTAATCAAACATGACCTATTCAATCAGGAGTCTCGCTTGAAAACCCTTATCGCTCCCCTCGCGGCTTTCACTCTGCTTGGCGCCACCGCAGCTGTTGCCGAACCGGTCGCCTATGACTTCGATCCCTCGCATAGCCAGGTCGTGGCCGAATATAGCCACATGGGCTTCTCGACCAGCACGGCCATCATCAACGGCGTGACCGGCAAGCTGCTGCTGGATGCCGAGGCTCCGGCCAATTCCAGCGTCGAGGCAACCATTCCGTTGTCCGGTTTGCACACCGTTTCGCCGGATTTGGACAAGCACATCTTTGGTGAAGGTTTCCTGAGCGGCGATCAGGCTTCGGCTGTCGCCACCTTCAAATCGACCAAGGTCGAGGTCGACGGTGACAAGGAAGCCAAGGTTACGGGCGATTTCTCGCTGAACGGCGTGACCAAGGAAATCGTGCTGGACGTCGATCTGAACCAGATCGCGGCCCATCCGATGACGGGTAAGGAAGCGGCGGGTTTTGACGCCGAAACCACGATCAAACGTTCGGACTTCAACATGGGCAAGTTTGCTCCGGCGGTTTCGGACGAGGTCGAAATCTCGATCACCGTCGAAGCCGTTAAAGCCGAATAGTCATTCTGGTCCGGCGGGTCGGCTGCCGGACGACATCTGATGATCTTGCTTCGGGACGCCCTCGCACATTGTTGCGAGGGCGTTTTTCGTTGCGGGATCGGGTTACGGGGCGGCTGGCTGATGGAGTTGCTTCGCGAAACGCCCGGACGGAAGTTGCGTTGACATTTGTGCCGGATGACACTGCCCTGGATTTGCCACGCAGTCGGTCCGCATTTCTGGAGAAATGTGCGGCTTGATCAAAGAAGGGGAAACAGGATGGCTCTGGAAGACGCAAAGAACCAGGTGGACGAGGCGTTTACCCGACAGGATCTGCGGGGTCTGAGCTACGAGAATGCCTTTGGCGGTGCGACCAGTTTCCTGCGCCGCCGCTATACAAAGGACCTGTCAGGGGTCGACATCGCCGTCACCGGCATCCCTTTCGATCAGGCGGTCACCCATCGGCCCGGCACCCGCTTTGGCCCGCGTGCCATCCGTGAGGCCAGTTGCCTTCAACCCTTTGACAAACCCTATGGCTGGAGCTTCAACGCGCTCGAAGAATTCGCTGTCGTCGACTATGGCGATATGCCGTTCGACTACGCGAACGTTCCGGAAGTTCCTAATCGAATCAAGGCACATATATCGAATATCCTCGAAGCTGGTGCAACTCCGGTCACTCTGGGCGGGGACCACTTTATCACCTTGCCGATCCTGCGCGCGATTGCCGCTAGGCATGGTCCGATCGGTCTGATCCAGTTCGACGCGCATTCGGATACTTGGGCGGACGACGATCCCGACAGGATCGATCACGGGACGTTCCTGTATAAAGCCGTCCGCGAGGGGCTGGTAAATCCGGTCCGCTCGGTCTCGGTCGGAATCCGCACCGACAATCCCGATACGTTGGGCGTGACGATCCTTGATGCGCCCTCGGTTCATCAGGATGGTGTGCCCGCAACGCTGAAGCGTATCCGCGAGGTTGTCGGCGCGGGTCCGGTCTATGTCACCTTCGATATCGACGCGCTTGATCCGGCGTTTGCTCCGGGTACCGGCACGCCGGTCTGGGGCGGGTTGGCAAGTTGGCAGGCCGCGGCCCTGCTGCGTGGATTGCAGGGCATCGACTTTGTCGGTGGCGATATCGTTGAAGTTTCGCCGCCTTACGACACGACCGGAGCCACCGCGATTGCCGGCGCACATGTCGCGACAGATCTAATCTGCCTTGCGGCGGCACGTCTCAGGGGATAGTTGCCGCGCTATGCTGCCTCAGGACAGACTTTCCCAGATTATCCAGCGCTTCGAGTTTCTCGAAGCAAAACTGAATTCCGGACCCGCCGCTGATGAAATCGCGCGGATCAGTCGCGAATATGCCGATCTGAAGCCGGTCGTTTCCCAGATCAATGCGTGGCGTGAGGCCGAAGACGGCATCCGCGAGGCGCAGGCGATGCTGGCCGATCCCGAGATGCGGGAATTGGCCGAGGACGAGTTGTCGCGACTACGCGCCACCTTGCCCGAACTTGAGCACCAGCTTCGCATTGCGCTGCTGCCCAAGGACGCTGCCGATGCCCGCCCTGCCATCCTTGAGATCCGCCCGGGTACGGGCGGGGACGAGGCGGCGCTGTTTGCCGGGGATCTGCTGAACATGTATCGCCGCTTCTCCGAGTCGCGTGGCTGGAACTTCCAGCTTCTGGAGCTGTCCGAATCCGAATTGGGCGGCGTACGCGAAGCCATGGCCCGGATCGAGGGTGAGGGCGTTTTCGCGCGCCTGAAATACGAATCCGGTGTGCATCGTGTCCAGCGTGTTCCCGAGACCGAATCCGGTGGCCGTATCCATACCAGCGCCGCCACCGTCGCGGTTCTGCCTGAGGCCGAGGAAGTCGATATCGACATCCCCGCGACCGATATCCGCATCGACACGATGCGGGCCAGCGGGGCAGGTGGCCAGCATGTCAACACCACCGACTCGGCTGTGCGGATCACCCACCTGCCGACCGGCATCATCGTGACAAGCAGCGAGAAATCGCAGCACCAGAACCGCGCCAATGCGATGGCTGTGCTGCGGGCGCGGCTTTACGATATGGAACGGATGCGGGTCGATTCCGAACGTGCTGCCGACCGTAAATCGCAGGTTGGCTCGGGCGACCGGTCCGAGCGCATCCGGACCTACAACTTCCCGCAGGGGCGGATGACGGATCACCGCATCGGGCTGACACTTTACGCGCTGGACCGGATCATGGCGGGCGATCTGACCGAGATCACCGATGCCCTGATCGCCCATGATCAGGCCGCGCGTCTGGCTGTCGAACTGGGATGAGCCGGACCGGACAGGAATTAAGCGCCGCAGCCGAGGCAAGGCTGCGTGCCGCCGGAGTCGCGGGCGCAGCTGGCGACTCCCAGATCCTGTTTCTGCATGCCTTGTCCAAGGCGCATGGAAGGCCCGTCCCACGTCACGCGCTGCGCGAGCATCTGGCGAAAGCAGTCTCTCCCGAGGTCGCGGAAATCTACGCAACGATGATTGCAGCCCGCGAGGCGCGCCAGCCCGTCAGCCAGATTACGGGACGCCGCGCGTTCTGGAAACATGATTTCCGCGTGACGCAGGACACGCTGGACCCGCGCCCCGAAACCGAATTGCTGGTCGAACTTGCGCTGAGCGAACCCTTTGATTCGGTGCTGGATCTGGGAACCGGCACCGGCGCAATCCTGATCTCGCTGCTGGCCGAACGTCCTGCTGCGCGCGGGGTAGGGGTCGATCTGTCACCGGCGGCCCTTGATGTGGCCCGCTCGAATGCCCAGATGATCGGGGTCGAGGCCTGTTTCCTGGCCTCGGACTGGTTTGCCTCGGTCGATGGTCTGTTTGAACTGATCGTGTCGAACCCGCCCTATATCGCTCTTGCCGAAATGCCGGATCTCGCACCCGAAGTGCGCGATTGGGAGCCGCGTTTGGCCCTGACGGATGAAGGTGACGGTTTGGCGGCCTATCGTGCCCTTTGTGGTGGAGCGCCTGCGCATCTGAAGCCGCAAGGCAGGCTGATGGTCGAAATCGGCCCGACGCAGGGCGCGGATGTCTCGAAGCTGATGCTGGACGCCGGATTGATCGAAGTGACGGTGCGCCAAGACCTTGACGGTCGTGATCGTGTCGTTTCCGGTCGCAAACCGGTGCCGCAAAGCACGTAATTGCCGAATTACGGCGATGCGACGAAGTTTCTGCTTGTCAGCACCGTTGAGGGATGCTTAGTGGCTGTTGTGACGGGGGCGTAGCGCCCACGCACGGGTCAGTAACTCAGCCTCAAACTGGTAACACAGGGAACCGGGCCTCGGGCCGCTCCTGAGCTGACACCCTCTGCAAGAGATGACCCTAACCTGACCCTAACCTGAGCCGGCCTGAGCCGGACCATGAATTGACAACAAGCTGATGAGATCATCCAAATCCCGTTCGCGTAACAAGTCGAACCGCCAGCGTACGCTGGGGAATATCGTCAATCGCGTTTTCGATTCCTCGGGTCCCGAGGGCAAAGTGCGCGGCACGCCCCAGCAGATCATCGAAAAATACCTGACGCTTGCACGCGACGCCCAATTGTCGAACGATCGCGTGGCCGAGCAAAGCTTCCTGCAGCACGCCGAGCATTACACCCGCATGTTGGGTGAAGCGCAGCGCGAGCAGGCCGAGCGTCAGCAGCATCAGAACGGCTCGTCGCGTGACGACGACCGCGAAGATGGCGATAACGGACCTTCGCAGAACGGCAATGGCCATGGCCATGCCTCGTATCAACGCGACGACAATCGCAATGACAGCCGCAGCGAGCATCGCAACGACAACCGTCGCGATGACAACCGGCGCGATGACAATCGCAACGAGCACCGCAGCGACAACCGTCGTGACGATAACCGTAGCGAAGGCCGTCAGGACAATCGCCGCGATTCCCGTCGCGAGGATCGCCAGCCCGCCTCGCCGCGCGCTGATGTTGCAGCCGAGGAAAAGGGCCTTCCGCCCGTGATTTCGGCCGAGGAAGAGGTCGGCCCCGTCGCAACGCCGGAAACCGCCGAAACGCCCGTTCCGGCTCAAACCGTTGCCGAAGAAGTGCCGGTTCAAGTCGCTGCCGAGGCTCAGGCCGAAGCCGCACCTGCGCCTGCTGCCGAGGAGGTCGCCGCACCGGCACCGCGTCGCCGGACGCGCAGCACCGCCGCAACCGGTACGACCACCGCAGCGCCCCGTACGCGGCGCAAGGCCGCTGCAGCTCCGGTCGAGGCCGAAGCTGCTCCGGCACCTGAAAAGGCCTCGGGCGAGTAAGCCCGAGACATTCCGTCAGCGCGGCGCGGCTGCCAAGGCCCGCGCCAGCGCACAGAACCTTTCCAGTTCGATTTCCTCGGCTCGAGCGGTTGGCGGGATATTCGCCGCGACCAGAAGATCCTCGATTGCCGGATGCAGCCCCTTCAGCGAGGCGCGCAGCATTTTGCGCCGCTGATTGAACCCTGCTGCCACCACCCTGTTCAGAACCGCAGGGTTAGCCGGATAACGCGGCTCGGCCAGCGCGGTCAGATGCACCACGGCGGAATGAATTTTTGGCGCCGGAACAAAGGCTTCGGGCGGCAGCGTCATCACGATCTTCGCATCAGAGCGCCATTGCGCCAGAAGCGCCAGACGCCCGTAGGCCTTGCTGCCGGGCTTGGCCACGATCCGCTCGGCAACTTCCTTCTGGAACATCAGGGTTAGGGATTGCCAGAAAGGCGGCCATTCCTTCGGGGTCAGCCAGCGGATCAGCAGTTCCGTGCCCACGTTATAAGGCAGGTTCGCCACGATGCGGATGGGTGGCGTCAGATAGGCCAGAGGGTCGATCTCGAGCGCGTCGCCATTGATGACATGCAGCCGCCCCGGATAGAAATCCGATATCTCGGCCAGCGCGGACATGGCGCGGGCGTCCTTTTCGATTGCCAGCACATGGCGCGCACCCTCGGCCAGCAGCCCGCGGGTCAGACCGCCCGGGCCGGGGCCAACCTCGATCACATCGCAGCCGGTCAGATCGCCTGCGGCCCGCGCGATCTTGGCGGTCAGGTTCAGGTCCAGCAGGAAGTTCTGGCCTAGTTGCTTCTTGGCTTGCAGGTCATGCCGCGCGATCACGTCGCGCAAGGGGGGCAATCCGTCGATCGCGCTCATCTTTTCTCCGCCATGTCATGGGCCATTCGCAGCGCCGCGATCACGCTGGCCGGATCGGCCAACCCCTTGCCCGCGATGTCGAATGCCGTTCCGTGATCGGGCGAGGTCCGCACAAAGGGCAAGCCCAATGTGACGTTCACGCCGCCCGCAAAATCCAGGGTCTTGATCGGGATAAGCGCCTGATCGTGATAGGCGCAGATCGCCGCATCGTATCGTGTCCGCGCCGGAGCGTGGAACATCGTATCAGCAGGTAGCGGACCGTTCAGGTTAAAACCCTCGGCCCGCAGTTTCGCCAGCAGCGGCGCCATCCAGCGCAGTTCCTCGTCGCCCATGACGCCGTTTTCACCGGCATGCGGGTTCAGCCCTGCAACTACCAGACGCGGCGCAGCAAGGCCGAAATCGCGACGCATCGCGGCATCCGTTATGCGGATCGCCTTCTCCAGCAATTCGGGGGTCAGCAGTCTGGGCACTTCGCTGATGGCGACGTGGATCGTCACCGGAACAACCCGACAGGGCGGCGTCACCGTGGTTGAGGCCAGCATCATCACCACCGGCACATCTCCGGCCAGATGGGCGAGATATTCGGTATGGCCGGGAAAGGGGAAGTCAGCGCCGGTTTTCAGGGCTTCCTTGTTGATCGGCAGGGTGCAGATCCCGCCTGCCTTACCTGTCATGGTCAAATCGACGGCGCGGGCGATGACGTCGATCACCGCCGCCGCGTTTCGGGGATCAGGCTGTCCGGCGATCGCCGCAGCGGGGAAGTCGTGACGCAGGACAGGCAAGACCCCTTTGGCAACCTGCTCATCCGGGGCCTGGACCTCGGCCCAGTCGGTGCCTTCGGGCAGGTGACGGGGATCGCCTAGAAAAACAAAGGGCACACCCGAGGCCAGTGCCTTGGGCGCCAGTTCTGGCCCTACGCCTGCAGGTTCGCCACAGGTCAGAATGATGGGGCGTGAAGCAGGCATGTTGTTTCCTGTCCAGTCAGAGTCAAAAATTCGTCACCGGTGCCGAGACCGATGACGAAATTGCCGTCGCCGGCTTTGGGGTAATGGCCTTTACGGGCGGCGAATGATCGCGTTCGCGCGCAGCTCGGCCAGATAGTTGTCGGCTGCCGCTGCGATCTTGCGGTTGAAGACGCGATCGCGCACTTCCTCGCGGGCCGGAATCGCATCTGCGGGCTTGGCCGGATCGTCCTTGCTGGTCGCGACCGGAGCCTCGGGGGCGTTTGCCAGCAGCGAGGGCGTGCGCTTACACAGCATCAGCAGATCGACCGAACCGCCGTAGTTGATGACCGTCGTTTCGTTGTCATCAAGCGATGCCAGTCGAATCGCCTCGCCCTGCGGGATCTGGCCTTGCGAGGCGGTCTGGCGGGTGATCTGGTTGGCCGGAACGCTGCTGGTCAGGGCTTCAAGCTCGGCGCAGGTATGGGCCTGAGCCGCGAAATTAGCCGCTTCCTGCGCCGTGGCCAGACGCACCCGCATGTAATCGAGTTGCTGGGCAGTCGCTCCGGGACGCAGGGTGCCGCGCGTATCGCGCAGGAAGAACAGCACGATAGCGCCCTGAACCTCAAGCGCCTGACTGACTTGCCCCGGTTGCAGTTGCAGCAGGATCGGTCGCAGCGAAGGCGGAAGGTTCGCCAAGGGCATCATCGGCAGGCGGCCACCATTCGCGCTGGAAGGCGTTGCGGAATATTGCCGCGCGAAGGCCGCGAACTCGGCCTCGGATTGGGAACCGCTGATGATCCGGTCCGCCAGCGCCTTGGCCTGTGCTTCCTGCCCCGGAGGAGCGGGGATGATCAGTTCCGACAGGGAGACATGCGTAATCTCGGGCGTTTCGATGATGCCCTTCAATTCTTGATCGACCTCGGCATCGCTGACAGCGACCTGCCCGACAAGGCGGGCGCGGACGAATTCACGCCACAGGATGCCGGAAACGACGAAGTCCTCGAAGGTCTGGCGGTCGATGCCGTTCTGGCCCAGAACCCCGACGAACTGGTCAAGGCTCATGCCGCCACGGCTGGCGAATTCCTCGAGACCGGCATTGATCTGTTCGTCGCTGGCCGAAATGCCAGCCTGCTTGGCGGCAAAGCTGCGCAAACGGTCGTCGATCAGGGCCTTTTCGATTGACGCGCGATCCGAATCCGGTGCGCGCAGCATTTGCAGGAAGCGGATACGTTGCTCGACCTCATAACGGGTGACAGCCGAATCGTTCACATAGACCAACGGCTGAAACAGGTTGGAGGACTGAGCCTGCGCCTGATGCACGAAAGGACCGGGCACGATTCCCGTTCCCGCAAGCATTGCGGCCACCGCCGCCCCCAGAAGAATTCGCTGCATCAGCTTCCTCGCCGCATGGTTTTGCCGGACCTTATCGCAGGCAGGCGCGACGCGCCACCGTTCCCGGTCCGGACTGCTGCTTGCCAAATCCGCCCAGACGGACGCCAAGATCAAAGCTGGTATCCTCGCTCAACGTGTCCGAGGCGCTGAAGCGCCGCTCGACCGACATTTCGACGGTGACACATTCGTTGCGGTATTCCAGCCCCAGCTCGGCCTTCTGGGCGCGGTTGGCGGTAAAATCGTAGCGGGTTTCGGTGCTGGCCCACCAGCCATCGCGCACCTGCCAGCCCGCCGTGACGGTCAATTCCGAGACATCCTCGTCGCGTTCCTCTCGCGGGTCCGAATCCATCCACAGATATCCGGCCGAGACTTGCAGTCCCGGCTTCAGCCAGCCCAGACGCGTTTCGTTGCGGCTGAGCGAGAAACTGTCATCGAACAATGCCCGGTTGACCAGCGCCAGCCCGTTCGTTCCCGAGTAGCTGGCCGACAGCAGCCAGTCCGAGCTTTTCCCCCCCAAGGGACCGCTGTCGTTGAAAGCCGGATCGGGCTCGGTGCGCAGGACACGGCCTGCCGTCATCCCGATTTGCCAGCCCATCGGGTCGATCCGTGTCCAGCTGACGCCCAGATTGGCCCTTAGCCCCGATTCGTGCGCATCCCAGCCGGGAAAACGGTTGAGCGAGAAAAGGTTGCCCTCGTCGAATTCGATCAGACGGCTGTCTTCGTTCGGCACTTCGTCTTCGGCCTCCCGCTTGGGGGACCAGACCAGTTGCGCAACCGGCTCGATGATATGGGTGACGCCATCGGCATGGCGGGCGAAAGGCCAGCGCAGTTCCGTCGCAATGGTCGGATCAGAGCGGACAACCCAATCCTCGTAGCGGCTGTCCTGATTGATGTTGTAAAGATCGGCGTTCAGTCTGGCCTCGACCGAGCCGACGACACCTCCGCGCAGGATTTCATTGCGCCGCCATCCCATCGCGACCGATCCCCGCGCCATATCGCGGCCAAGGATATCTTCGTCCGATCTGCGGCGATGGGCGTGAAGCGACCATTCCAGACTGGCGATTCCGCCCAGACGGTTCGGCTGCCAGCGACGCTGCCAGAACGCATCGGCCACCAACGAAGGGGTAAATTCGTCCGGCTCGTCATCGCGCAGCGATTCGTAATTGCCGATACGGGCCATCACCATGCGGTCGCGTTGGACGCGGTCCAGCGTGACACCGCTCCATAGCCGGTCGGCATCGGTGATGTCGTAATCCAGAAGGTAGGCGCGATTCTTGGCCATCTGGACCTGAATGCCCAACTGGTAGCCGCGCGGCAGTTCGAAACGGGCCGCGCCGAACAGGTAGCCGCGCGTCTTGCCCGGCTCGATATCGTCGCGACTGATGGCGCCATTCCATTCCATCTCGCCATTCCGGAAGGCCTGACGGTAGCGCATTTCCAAAGTCGTGGTGCGGTTCAGGGCCAGATATGGGGTCAGTGTCACGTCGGCATGATCGCCAAGCGTCACGAAATAGGGCAGCTTCAACCCGACCCCAAGACTTGATGTCGTGCGGAACTGAGGACGCAAGAAGCCTGTCAGGCGCTCGACCGTCGGATCGGGTGCGGTCAGGGACGGCAGGCTCAGCAGCGGCACACCGAAGGCGCGGAACTGGGGCTGGTCGAAATGCAACTGGCGGGTCTGGGCGTCATGCGTGATGCGGCGGGCGCGGACCTCCCATAGCGGGATCGGGTCTTCGGCGCAGACCTGACAACTTGACGCGACCACATTGTCTAAGACGGTGATCCGTCCGCCTTGCTCGCGCCGCATTTCGCGTGCGGCCATCTGCAACTCGCGCGCCAAGACCAGTCGCGCGCCGCGCAGGATGCCATCTTGCAGGTTCGGATCAAGCTGGGCCGAATTGGCGATGACGATTGTGTCGTCACTGGTCCCCGATTGAGCGGGGCGCGTCAGGTGGATCGGTCCTTCGATCACCGCGCCGCCGGTCTGTCCATCATAGACCACCCGCGATGCGATCAGCCGCGATCCGCGATGCCAGATCACCACTCCGCCCGAGGCGGTCAGGTTCTTGTTGCCGTCCAGCGTCACGGAATCGGCCAGCACCGTCGCGGGGCTGTTGTCGGAATCGGCGCTTGCCGAGCTATTGATACGCACCGCCGAGGGGCTGCGTGCCACGGTCAGTCGGGGCGCTGCCTCGGTTCCGTCGGCAAGGCGCTGGTTGTCGTCGGGGTCTTCCGTCGGGGCCAGCGCCGGACCTTGCGTCCCGTCCGAGAAAAAGCCGTCGGTATCGTCGGGATAGACCGGCAGGGTCTGGCCATCGGTCATCAGACTTTGGGCAGAAGATGCACCGGACAGGGCGATCGGAAAGGCCACCGCGCAGGCTGCAAGAAGCCATGCTGCAGGAATTGGGCGGCTGCCCTGTTTCGCGGTCTTTTTGCGCGCACGCTTTTGCATCAGCCGTCCTCCAGCCGCAAAAGCGCCCCAAGGGCGAAAAGCAGCGCAACCAGCGGCGGGGTCCATCCGGCAAGGACCGGAGGAATGTCGCCGTTATCTCCTAGAACCTGCGCCAGATTGCGCAGGAAAAACAATCCGATGCCGCAGCCAAATGCGCCCAGCACCAGCATGCCCATCTTGCGCCCCCGCATATGGCGCATGGTAAAGGCTGCGGCGATGGCGACCATGGCGGCCATCAGCAGCGGCAATGCCAGTTCCATCTGGAACCAGACCTTGTGCCGCTGCGCCGAGAAACCGGCCCGCTCGAGTCCGCGGATAAATTGCGGCATTTTCCAGATCGGGATCGCTTCGGGGCGACCGAAGCTGTCGCGGATACGGGCAGCGGTCAGATCGGTCGGAAGCTCCATCGTTCCGGTGGTGCGGGCCGTCGCCTCGGGGTTCGGATCGGTCAGCGGCCACTCCTTGACGCCGGTCAATTGCCATGCGCCACGGGTCAGCCGCGCCTCCGAGGCGTCGATCCTACGGGTCGGGCCCCTGTCCGCGGCAAAGACCATGAACGTCGCGTCGTAAAGCGTGGTCGCGTCGGGGCTGGCTCGGGTGGCGCGAATGACCACCTGACCCGCCCCCTCTTTATCGTCGCGCAGGGCCTGTCGCAGCCAGACATTGCTTTCGCCAAGGCTGACCGTCTGTCCGCCGTCGCTGCGCAGGTTTGTCACGGCGTCGTCGTAGCGTTTGGTCGTTGCCGCAACCATCGGGTTCAGGATCGCGACAGCCAATACCCCTGTCAGGGCGGCGGTGACGGCAGGCGCTGCCACGATCCTGATGCCCGAGCGGCCCGATGCGCGGATCGCCACCAGTTCGGAACTGCGCGACATGCTGATAAACATCGAGATCCCGGCCAGCACCACAACCAGCGGCAGGATCGAATAGAAGCTGGCCGTGATGTTTAGCGCCGAAAGCTTGGCTGCACCGGCAAGGCCGATATCCTCGTCGGAAAATCGGCGGATCTGCTCGACGATGTCGATCAGGAACAGGATCGCGCCGAAGATCGCGGCGATCATCAGCAACATGCGCAGGAAGCGGCGGGCGACGTAGGATGACAGGATCATTGCGCGTCCCCCTTGGTGGCCCGGAGCTTGGGTCCGCGGGGACGGGCGGCGCGCCACAGCACGAAGGCGCAGATCAGCCCGCCGACCAGTGAAGGCACATACATCAACGGCCATCGCGCGGCATTCTGTGCGACCTGATTGCTTGCCGCGGTATCCAGAAACTGAACGAAGATCAAAGCGACCACGGCCCAGACAACCTGCCGCCAGACGCCGAAGCGACTGAAACCGCCCAGCAGTAACATGGCAAAGCCTAGCATCGCGGCCACCGGTGCCTGCAACGGCTTTGAAAGCCGCTCATGCGCCTCGGCCAAAGCCTTGTCGGCGGTCGAGCCGGTGATTGCCAACAACTCGGCGTCAGGGCGCAGCAGTCGTGCGGTCGAATAGGCGCGCAGGTCCCGATTACGTTGGCTTTCGGCCTCGGCCAAGGCGGCGATATCGTAGGCCAGTTCGTCAAAGCGGGTGATCGACAGTTGCTGTTGCCCGCCGCTCAGGCGCAGGTTTTGCGCCATACCGTGCAGCAGGACCAGACGCGGTCCGGCATCGGTCTTGACGACAAGTGCCTCGGTTGCGGTGTAGGTCGCCTGATTGTTCGGGTCGCGCGCATCCTCAAGGAAAAAGTCCTCGAGCCGGCCATCGCGGGCAATGTCGCGGATATACAGCGTGACGCCCTTGGCCGGATACTGGAACGAGCCCGCCCTCAGGAATTGCGCCGTGACGTTCTGGGCAATCTCGGCCTGACGGTCGGCCATGCGGGCGCGGGCCATGGGCACGATCGAATGCACAAGAATGGCTACCATCACGGCGACGATCACGCCGAATACCAATACCGGTCGGGCCAGTCGCCACGGCGACATGCCCGCCGCCTGCATCGCGACCAGCTCAGATTCCGAGGCCAGCCGATTCGTGCCGTAAGCCGATGCGGCGAAGGCCGCGATCGGCAACACGACCGAAATGACCAAGGGCAGGGTGAGCGCAGTGAATTCAAGCACGACAAGCGCGGTCTGTCCGTCCGAGATCAGTTGCTCGAACAGGGATACGGCCCGGTTGATCCAGTAGACGGAAACCAGAACCAGCGCAAAAAATCCGAACAAGGTCAGAAACTGCGACAGGATGTAGCGGTCAATCCGGGGCATGGGGGCTTTCGCTGCGGAGCAATTCCAGATTCCTTAGCCCGTGAGGTGGAGTTGGGAAAGCCCCGGCACTGGTCAAGTGCTTGTCGGGTGACTAGTTTCCGCTCAAATACATCGCTTAGAGGAGCAGGTTGGTGACACATCCGGTCGAAATCTCTTTTACTTCATCCGAGACCGAGGGCCTTGCCGCCCGTAAGGGCCGGATCGCGATCTTGCTGTCCCCCGGAGCGCGACTTCCCGGCGGGTTGTCGCGTGCCGCGCGGCTGGCGGTGCAGCGTGCGCTGCAATCCGACGCATGGAAGGCCGTCAAGCCGGGGAAGGCCCTAGAACTGGCTTTCCCCGCCGGCATGGAGGCAGATGCGATCCAGCTGGTCTCGGCGCCGCGCCGTGCCGATGTCGTGACGGCGCGCAAGGCGGGTGCGACAATCGGCGCGAGCCTTGGCAAGACGGATACGGTGGTTCTGGCCGGGGATCACCCGCAAGCGGCCGAAATTGCCTTGGGCATGGCCCTGCGCGCCTATGATTTTTCCGCATACAAGACGAAAAAATCCGATTCAGACTCCGCCGAGGCCGACGCACCCGCTGACCCCGCCGAGGAAAATCCCAGCCCGCGCGGGCGTGTGATCTTCATGCACAAGGACCCCGAGTCGCTTGCCCGCAAGGCTCATGACGGCGCGGCTTTGGCCGAAGGGGTATTCTTCACCCGCGATCTGGTCAACGAACCCGCGAACGTCCTGACCACCAGCGATTTCTCCGACCGCCTTCAGGCGATGGAAGAACTGGGCCTTGAGGTCGAGGTGCTGGACGAGGACGAGCTTGCCAAGCTGGGCATGCGCGCGCTGCTGGGCGTGGGGCAGGGTTCGGAAAGCCCGTCCAAGGTCGTGGTCATGCGCTGGAATGGCGGTGGCGACGAGGCTCCGCTGGCGCTGGTCGGCAAAGGCGTCGTGTTCGATACCGGTGGCATCTCGATCAAGCCCGCAGGCGGCATGGAAGAAATGACCATGGACATGGGTGGTGCGGGTGTCGTCGCGGGCGTCATGCGCACGCTGGCGCTGCGCCGCGCCAAGGCGAACGTGGTCGGTTTGGTCGGGCTGGTCGAGAACATGCCCGACGGCAAGGCCCAGCGTCCGGGCGATATCGTGCGCTCGATGAAAGGCGACACTATCGAAGTCATCAATACCGACGCCGAAGGTCGTCTCGTTCTGGCCGATGTGCTGTGGTACGCGCAGCAGCGTTTCCAACCGAGCGGGATCGTTGATCTGGCGACCCTGACGGGCGCGGTCATTATCGCGCTGGGTCACGAGAACGCTGGCGTCTTCTCGAACAACGACAAATTCGCCGGACAGCTACTGGCCGCAGCCAAGGCCGAAGGCGAGGGCGCATGGCGTCTGCCGCTCGCTCCGGCCTATGACGAGCTGATCGACTCGCGTCTGGCTGACATCAAGAATACCGGCGGACGTCCCGCAGGCTCGATCACGGCGGCGCAGTTCCTGCAACGCTTCGTGGCAAAGGACGTGCCGTGGATCCACCTTGATATCGCGGGTGTGGCTCTGCCGCCGGGTGCGACGGCGCTTGCCCCCAAAGGGGCGACCGGCTGGGGCGTGATGACGCTGAACCGTCTGATCCGCGACAGCTTCGAGGCGAAAGCCTGATGGGATCGGCCCTGTTCTATCACCTGACCCGTTCGGGCGCTGGTCAGCTTTTGCCGACACTTCTCGGCAAAAGCCTGCAGGCGGGCTGGCGGGTCGAGTTGCGGGGCAGGGATCGCGCAAGCCAAGCCACGCTTGACGAGGATCTTTGGCTTGGCGAGGGGTTCATCCCCCACGGCCTTGCCGGAGGGCCGCATGACGGGCGTCAGCCGGTCTTGCTGACCACCGACCAGCAGGGGGCGGGCAATTCGCCCCTTTGCATCATCGCACTGGACGGGGCCGTGGTTTCGGCTGCGGAATGCGAGTCGATGCAGCGGGTCTGCATCATTTTCGACGGCAATGATCCTCAGGCGCTGGATCGGGCGCGAGGGCAGTGGCGCGATCTGAGGGCCGCAGGCGTGACAGCCGAATACTGGTCCGAAGCTGATGGACGCTGGGAACGCAAGCAGTAGTCGGTCCTAGCGTTCGAGGATCAGCAGGTTTCCCTCGATGCTGACACGCGCGAAGCGCGACAGATACGACATTCCCATCAACGACATGTCCAGATCCGACCGCAGCACCAGCGCCGGAACGTCCGTATCGTGGATGTCGTCGCCGACCGCGACCGTATCCAGCGTGACCGTCGCGGTCTGGACATTGCCATTGGCGGTGCGGGCCTCGCCGACATAGCCAAGGCTGTCGGTATCGATTCCGGCCTTGCGCGCATCGCTTTGCCCCAAGGCAATCGTCGTCGCGCCGGTATCGACGACGAATCGGATGGGCGAACCGTTGACCTCGGCAATCAGATGGAAGTGCCCGTCATCGCCCAGAGGTACCTCGATCCGGTCATTGTCGACCATTCTGGCCTGCGGTGCGACCGTCTGGCGAATCTCTCCCCAGATACCGACGATGGCGATGACGCCCAGAAAAATCATGGCCCAAGCCGCGGCCAGACGCAGGGTGCGGCCGGGCTGTCCGCGCAATTCGACCAGAAGGAAGCCGCCAATCGCGATCAACAGCAGGACCAGATAGGCGAGACGACCCAGATCTTCACTCATCTAGTACAGCCCTGATCCCTTCAGTCCGTCGATCACAAATTGGATAGATAATGCGGCAAGAAGCATCCCGAACAGCCGAGTCAGGACCATTGTTCCGGTCCTGCCCAAAAGGCGGGCAATCGGTCCGGCCAAAGCGAACATGACGGCCACGATAGCCAGAACCGCCAGCATCACCAGATGGATCATCAGTGTATGTGACGGGCTCTGGTCCTGATTGACCAGAAGGATCATCGTGGCGAGCGCGCCGGGGCCCGCCAGTAGCGGCGTTGCCAAGGGGAAAACCGAAGGGTCGTCATGGTCTTCGCGAACCGGATCCTCGCGGGTCTGGCCCTCGCGCCGTTCGGTCCGGCGCTCGAACAACATGTCCAGCGCAGTCAGGAAAAGCAGCACGCCTCCGGCGATACGGAAGGCCGAAAGCGAGATGCCGATGGCCGCAAGGATGGCTTCTCCGGCAAGGCCGAAAAGCGTGAGCAGCACCGCCGCGATAAGAAGCGCCCGCCAACCGATTCGACGTTGGCGCTGCGGGCTCATGCCGCGGGTCAGGGCGATGAACAGCGGCGCCAGACCCACAGGGTCGATGACGACGAATAGCGTGACGAATGCACTGATGATCTGAGTGGTGTCCATTTCGTGCCTTAGTATGTCGTGGATATTGTCGGCTGGAAAGGCAGGCAGTGTCGCAGGCAGGCGATCACGCGTTTGGGGCTTTCACGATGGCCCCTCGCGGCCTATATCAGTGGCAGTCTATGCTATGCACGGCCTCAAAGTGCCGTGCCACGGAGGTAAACACATGCACGCACCTTCCCCCATGGCGCTTTTGCTGATCGCGATCGTCGTTCTGGTCCTTTTTGGACGCGGCAAGGTCTCGTCCCTGATGGGCGAGGTCGGCAAGGGAATCACGGCTTTCAAGAAGGGCGTCAAGGACGGCGCTGAGGAAGAAAAAGCAGAAGCAAAAGAGCTTGAGCTTAACTCGACCGACGATATTGCCAAAGCCCGTGCCGAGTTGGCTGCCGAACGCGCCAAACTTGATGCCGACCGCGCCCGCATGTCCGCCGATGCCGGACTGCGCGACGTGACGCCTGCCGATCAGAACAAGCTCTGATCCGGCGCGCATTGAACGAACATGCTGGATGTCGGCTGGAGTGAGCTTCTGCTGATCGGCGTCGTTGCGCTGATCGTCATTGGCCCCGAGGATCTTCCCAAACTGTTCCACACGCTGGGACGATTGACGGCGCGTGCGCGTGGCATGGCGCGCGAGTTCTCCAGCGCCATGGAGGATGCTGCCAAATCCTCGGGCCTCGATGAGGCGGGCAAGGCGCTGAAAGATGTGAACTCGCTGACGTCGAAGCGCGCGTTGGGCCTTGATGCCTTGGAACGCGCAACCGAGCGTTTCGAGAAATGGGATCCCCTGAATCCCAAGGATGCGACCGACAAGAACGGGGCGACGCCCGATCCGTCCGCACCGGTCGTGCCTCAGAGCTACCCCGAGGGGTCGCGCTTTGCGCAGGCAGCCGAAGCGCCGCTTCCCGCGCCGCCGACTGTGCCGGCGCCACATCCCGAGAATGTCGATCCCGGCGACACAGCGGGGGGCAAACGGCGCCTGCACGCGGTGCGTCGCTCGGATATCGACCAATAGAACGACAGGAAAGGCTGCCGCGTGGCGACGAAATCTGCCAAGTCGGATGATATCGAAGACTCCTCCGCTCCCTTGATCGAACATCTGGCCGAGCTGCGCACGCGGTTGATCTGGTCGGTTCTGGCCTTCGTCGTGGCCATGGTGCTGTGCTATTTCGTCTGGAACCCGATCTTCGATTTCCTGACGCAACCCATCTGTCACGCACTGGAAAAGCGCGGCCAGACCTGCGGTCTGATCCTGCTCAAGCTGCAAGAGGGCTTCTTCGTCGCCATGCGCATCGCCTTCTTCGGCGGCTTCGTGTTGGCATTCCCGGTGGTGGGCTACCAGCTATGGCGCTTTGTCGCTCCGGGACTTTATCGCAGCGAAAAGAACGCCTTGCTGCCTTTTCTTCTAGCCTCGCCTGCGATGTTCCTTCTGGGTGCGGCATTCGCCTATTATGTCATCCTTCCCTGGGCTTTCGATTTCTTCCTTGGCTTCCAACAAGGGTCTCTGGGGCTGCCCAATGACCCGACGGTTACTGTGCCCGCGGGACAAGATGCAGCCGAACACCCTTGGGCTGGTGTGGTCTTCCAAGGTTCGGTCGAGGAATACCTGAGGCTGACCACGAAATTCATTCTAGCATTCGGCCTGTCCTTCCAGCTTCCGGTCGCCCTGACCCTGATGGGCAAGGCCGGACTGGTTTCCGCCGAAGGTCTGGCCAGCGTGCGCCGCTACGCGGTGGTCGTGATCCTTGTGCTTTCGGCGATGATTACGCCGCCTGATGTCATCAGTCAGGTCGTGCTGTTCAGCGTGATCTACGGGCTGTACGAGATCTCGATTTTCCTCGTCCGCCGGATCGAGAAGAAACGCGATCAGGAAGAACAAGAATCCGATGTCGAGTAATCTGCTGAAGCGAATCGCGGATGCGCTGGACCGCATGTCCCCGCCGCCCGCGCCCGAACCCAGCTTCTCCGAGGCGACAGCCTATATCTGGCATCCCGACCCCGACCGGCTTGAACCGGTCGCCGAGGTCAGTCGCGTCGATCTGGTGCAGTTGATAGGGATCAATCGTTCGCGCGATACGCTGCTGGCGAATACCCTGCAATTCGGACAAGGCCATGCGGCGAACAACGCTCTGCTATGGGGTTCGCGCGGCATGGGGAAATCCTCGCTGGTCAAGGCCGTCCATGCCGAGGCGGTGCGTCAGGGATTACCGGTCGTTCTGGTTGAAATCGCGCGTGAAGACCTAGCCTCGGTGGGGCGTTTGCTGGCGATTCTCGGCAAGGCACGCGACCGCCGCTTCCTGCTGTTCTCGGACGACCTGTCCTTCAGCCACGACGACACGCAGTATAAATCGCTCAAGGCAGTGCTGGATGGCGGATTGTCCGGGCGTCCCTCGAACGTGATTCTATATGCCACGTCGAACCGCCGTCACCTGATGCCGCGCGACATGATCGAAAACGAGCGCTCGACAGCAATCCAGCCGGGCGAGGCCGTCGAAGAGAAGGTGTCGTTGTCGGACCGCTTTGGGTTGTGGCTTGGTTTCCATCCTTGCTCGCAAGACGAATATCTCGCGATGGTCCGCGGCTACTGCGATGCTTATGGCATTTCGATAGGCGACGAAGATCTGCGCGCGCAGGCGATCGAATGGCAAGCGACTCGGGGATCGCGCTCGGGACGGGTGGCTTGGCAATTTTTCACCGATCTCGCCGGACGGCAGGGCATCGCGGTCTGAATCTGCAAGAACTAAACCTATACTTGGTTAATATGCCTGCATACTTTTTGGGCAATTTGTCGCAACGCTTTAAGGACGTATGGAAAATTTTCGCCAAGGTTTTGGCTTTTTCTTTCCGATGTACGATCAGGGTTGTATGGTTCATTCAGGTTTCGCTGGTTGCCAATGGCAAAGCGGACCTTGAAAATGTCTCGACCGGGTGAGGGAACTGCCATCCTCACCCGGTCTAGCCATACAAAGGAAACAGAAAAATCTTTAAGCGGCTGACTAGCAGATTGCCTTTGATAGGGACGCTGCGGAAGCTGGCTTTTTGGTGAGGTTTCCTCGTGGTTTTCATGTGAAATTTGCTATGCTTTGCTCAGCTTGAGCGTGTGAATTTTTCATGTTGGACGAACTGACCGAGGAGCAAGGCGTGGCGAAACCAAAAACCGTGTCCCCGCCTAAAGGCGACAAATCTGCCCCCGATGCTTCCACCGACAAGGCCGCAGACCGGATAGCCCGCCGCGCAGCCAATCAGGCCGAACGTGAAGCGCGACGCGCGGCCAATCAGGCCGAACGCGACGCGCGAAAGGGGAAGAAGCCGAAATCCGGCGTAGCGTCGGAATCCGACGATCAGCCTCCTGTCTCATCCACGGTATTCAATGTTCTGTTGGTCGCTCAAGCCGGGCGCCTTGAGCGCGAAGCAGCCCTGTTCGCGGCCAGCTTGCGGCGCAATGCGCCGGACTGGAATGGCCGACTGATCATTGCCGAACCGCGCGAGGAGGCCGGCTGGGCCGGTGAATCGACCCGTATTTCGTCCGAGGCGCGCACGGCGCTTGAGAACTTCGGGGCCGAAATCCTGCCCTTTACCGCGCGCCATTTCGGCAAGGATTATCCCTACGGTAACAAGATCGAGGCGATGGCAGTCCTGCCGTCTGGACAGCCGTTCATCTTTTTCGACAGCGACACGGTCATAACCAAACCGATCAATCGGGCGGGGATCGATTTTTCCCGCCCTTCGGCCTCGATGCGACGCACGGGAACATGGCCGTCTCCGCCGCTTTATGGGCCTGGGCCGAACGAGATCTGGAAATCGCTCTATGACCGGTTCGGGCTGCAGTTTTCGACCTCGCTCGACCTGAGCCAGCCTGATGAGCATTGGGAGCGCTATCTGTATTTCAACGCGGGCTGGTTCCTTGGCCCCGATCCGCAGGAGTTCGGCCAGAAATTCCTGCAATTTGCTCTGGCGATCCGTGACGAACCCGGCGAGGAACTGGCGTGTCAAAGTCTGGACCCTTGGCTTGACCAGATCGCGCTGCCTTTGGTGATCCATGCGCTTGGCGGCGGCAGGCCCGACAAAACGCAAGCGACTCTGGATGGAGTGACAAGCTGCCACTACCGCAATCTGCCGCTGCTTTACGCCCGCGAATCCGAGGAAACCATCGCATTGGTCGAGGACCTGATGCGTGATCCGCGGTTGGCCGCGCTATTTCGTGACGACGAAGCTTTTGGCCGCGTCATCGCTGAAGGGCTGGGGCGCAGCGCGATCCGGCCGATGTTCGAGAACGAAGCCGATCTGCTTGAACAGCCCATCC
The DNA here is from genome assembly GCF_009711225.1 of Paracoccus aestuariivivens. Lineage (GTDB taxonomy): Bacteria > Pseudomonadota > Alphaproteobacteria > Rhodobacterales > Rhodobacteraceae > Paracoccus > Paracoccus aestuariivivens. The sequence goes on from NZ_WMIE01000016.1 coordinate 31,997, forward strand.
GCCACAAGCTCAAGCGCGAAGGGTTGTGGTTCCGCTAAGTTAAAGGCCCCAAGGATATCCTTGGGGCCTTTCGGTTCTTAATGCGCGGTGCCGAGCGCGGCGTCGCAACGCTCGCATGTACCGGCGTGATCATGGCTGCCGACATCGGGCAGGATCTTCCAGCAGCGCTCGCATTTCTCGCCCTCGGCCAGCTCGAAGACCACGCCGACGCCCGCGACGTCGGGCAGGCGGAAGGCCTCGTTCGGGGCAGGGTCGGCGGTCAGGCTCAGGTCCGAGGTGATGCAGATATCGGCGAAATCGACTGATTTCAGCGCCTTCAGCACTTCGGCATCCTCGATATGAACGACCGGGGCAGCCTCAAGGCTGGCACCGATCACCTTGTCGGTGCGCTTGATTTCCAGCGCGGCTGTCACCGCGCGGCGGGTGCGGCGGATCGCGTCCCATTTCCGGGCCAGCGGCTCGTTCAGCCAATCGGCGGGCGTTGCCGGGAAGTCCTGCAAATGAACCGAGTCGTCGTCCGAAGGATTACGGCTCAGCCAGACATCTTCCATGGTGAAGGGCAGGATGGGCGCAAGCCAAGTGACCAGACGCTGGAACAGGATATCCAGCACTGTGCGGGCCGAGCGGCGGCGCAGGCTGTCCGGCGCGTCGCAGTAAAGCGCGTCCTTGCGGATGTCGAAATAGAAGCTCGACAGGTCCACGGTCGCGAACTGGAACACGGTCTGGAACACGCCTTGGAAGTCATAGGCGTCGTAGCCTTTGCGCAGCTGGTGATCGATCTGCGCGAGGCGGTGCAGGACCCATTGTTCCAGTTCCGGCATATCCTTGACCTCGACGCGCTCGGCGGCATCAAAACCGTCAAGGTTGCCAAGGACGAAGCGCAGCGTATTGCGCAGGCGGCGATAGCTGTCGGCGGTGCCCTTCAGGATTTCCTTACCGATGCGCAGGTCGGTGGTGTAGTCGGACTGCGCCACCCAAAGACGCAGGATATCCGCGCCATATTCCTTGATGATATCGGCAGGTGCGACGGTATTCCCCAGCGACTTGGACATTTTCATGCCCTTTTCGTCCAGCGTGAAGCCGTGGGTCAGCACGCCCTTGTAAGGCGCGCGGCCCTTGGTTGCGCAGGCTTGCAGCAGCGAGGAATGGAACCAGCCGCGATGCTGGTCGGTGCCTTCCAGATACAGATCGGCGATGCCGTCGGGCGAGCCATCGGCGCGGTCACGGATCACGAAAGCATGGGTCGAGCCGGAATCAAACCAGACATCCAGCACATCCATGACTTGATCATAGGCCTCGGGATCAGCCACGCCGTCCAGCATCTTCGCCTTGAAATCGGCGTGATACCAGACATCTGCGCCGTCTTTCTCGAAAGCTTCGATGATGCGGTCATTGACGCGCTGATCGCGCAGCAGGAAGTCGGCATCGTCCGGGCGCGCGCCTTTCTTGACGAAGCAGCTCAGCGGCACGCCCCAGGCGCGTTGACGCGACAGAACCCAGTCGGGGCGGTTCTCGATCATCGAGAACAGGCGGTTGCGCCCGGTCTGCGGCGTCCATTTCACCAGCCGGTCGATCGAGGCCAGCGCGCGGGCGCGGATCGTGTCGCCATATTCGCCCATGCCATCGGTCAGCGCCTTGTCGATCGAGGCGAACCATTGCGGCGTGTTGCGATAGATCAGCGGCGCTTTCGAGCGCCAGCTACGCGGATAGCTGTGCTTGATCTTGCCCTTGGCCAGCAGCGCGCCGGAATAGGCGAGTTGCTTGATGACGTTGACATTGACCGGGCCTTCGGCGCCTTCCGGCGTCAGGATCGCCTGACCGCCAAAGATCGGCAGTTCCTTGCGATAGGTCCCGTCCGGCTCGACGTTATAGGTCATCGGCAGGCCGAATTTCAGGCCCATCTGATAGTCGTCATCGCCATGGCTGGGCGCGGTATGGACAAAGCCCGTGCCCGCATCCTCGGTCACGTGGTCGCCCGGCAGCAGGGGCACGTCGTAATCCCATTCGCCCGCGCCATTCTCGACGCCGCGGAAGGGATGGGCCAGCAGCAGCCCTTCCATCTCGGAGGCCGGAACGTCGCGCAGGCGGGTGAAGCCCTCGACCTTGGCGGATTTCATCACGCCCTCGGCCAGCGCATCGGCCAGCACCAGTTTCTCGCCCAGCTTCGCGGTCGCGTTTTCGGCGGCGGCGGTGACTTCGTAGAGGCCGTAGGCGATCGACGGGTTATAGGCGACCGCGCGGTTCTGCGGGATGGTCCAAGGCGTCGTGGTCCAGATCACGACCGAGGCCCCGTCGAGCGCGCCTTGCGCTGCAAAACGCACCCAGATCGTGTGGCTGGTATGGTCGTGATACTCGACCTCGGCTTCGGCGAGGGCGGTCTTTTCGACCGGCGACCACATCACGGGCTTGGAACCCTGATACAGCGCGCCGTTCATCAGAAGCTTCATGAACTCGGCCGCGATCACCGCTTCGGCGTGGTAGTTCATCGTCAGATAGGGGTCTTCCCATTTGCCGATGATGCCAAGGCGCTTGAATTCCTCGCGCTGGGTCTCGACCCAGCCTTCGGCGAACTTGCGGCATTCCTGACGGAACTCGACGACATCGACATCGTCCTTGTTCTGCTGCTTCTGGCGGTATTGCTCCTCGATTTTCCATTCGATCGGCAGACCGTGGCAATCCCAGCCCGGAACATAGCGCGCATCGCGGCCCATCATCTGCTGGCTGCGGGTGATGAAGTCTTTCAGCACCTTGTTCAGCGCGTGGCCGATATGCAGATGCCCGTTCGCATAGGGAGGGCCGTCATGCAGGATGAAGGGCGCGCGGCCTTCCTTGCGGCGTAGGCGGTCATAGATGCCCATCCGCTCCCAGCGGTCCAGCCATTCGGGCTCGCGCTGGGGCAGGCCAGCGCGCATCGGGAAATCGGTCTGGGGCAGGAAAACGGTGTCGCGGTAGTCGGGCGCGGTATCGGTCGTGTCGCTCATCTGGCGGGATCCTTCGGTGGCAGGGCAGGCGTGCTTAACCCGGCGGCGAGGAACCCCTACGCCGCCGGGCGGATAATTCGAATGATCCGGCCCATGCTGAACATGCGCGCGGTTATAGGAAACGGGTGGCGTGCCTGCAAGCATGTCAAGCGAAGGCCTTGTGACAGGCGCGGTTACGGCCCATATCGGCGCGATGATGCCGCCACGCTTTCCCGTCTCCGCCGAACAGATCGACCGCGTCGTCGCGGTGTTCTACGCCGCCATCCGCAAGCACGAGGTGCTGGGTCCGGTCTTTGGCGCGCATGTTACAGATTGGCCCGCGCATGAGGCCAAGATTGCCGCCTTCTGGCGCAACGCGATCCTTTACGAACGCAGCTACGAGGGCAGCCCGATGCAGGCGCATATGCGGGCGGGCAATGTCCATGCGGAACATTTCCCGACATGGCTGATGCTGTTCGACGAAACCCTGCGCCGGACGTTGCCCGCTGACAGTGCGGCGGGATGGTCTGCTCTGGCACACCGGATCGGTGCCGGCCTGCGCATGGGGGTCGAGAACATGCAGCCGATGCGGGGCGGTCCTCCGGTATTGCGCTGATCGTTCGGCAGGCGTAAACAAAAAGGGAACACGCCGGAGGTTGCCGTGAAGATCGACTATCTGGAATTCAGCTCTCCTGACATCGCCGCCACCAAGGACTTCTTCGGCCGCGCCTTTGGCTGGAGCTTCAACGATTACGGTCCCGAATATCAGGAACTGGCCGATGCCGGAGTTTCGGGCGGGATCGCAGCAGGACCGCTTGCGCCGCCATTGGTCATCCTCAAGACCGATGATCTTGAGGCTGCGCTGGCGCAGGTGACCGAAGCCGGAGCCGAGATTACCCGACCGATTTTCAGCTTCCCCGGTGGTCGGCGTTTCCAGTTCCGCGAACCGGGCGGCACCGAAATGGCCGTCTGGTCCGAGGTCTAACCCTTGGTCTTGGGCGGGCGCGGGCGATAGGTCGGTACGCTCCAGCCGAAAAGCAGGCTGCCCGCGCGCAGCGCAAAGACGGTGATGCCACAGACGATCAGCGCCCAGAAGCCGGAAACCCCCAGCCAGATCAAGGCGACTGCCGTGACGGCGCCGCCGAAGGTCGCGGTGATGTAAAGTTCATTCTGTTTCAGCACGAGGGGCAATTCATTTGCCACGGTATCGCGGGCCAAGCCGCCGAATGTGCCGGTGATCACGCCCATGGCGACGATGACAATCGGCCCCGCGCCTGCAGTCATAGCCACATCGACCCCTGCCGGAACCGCGACGCCCAGTGCCAGCGCGTCGAGCCAGACCAACAGGCTGTAGCGGCTTTCGAACAGATGCGCGGTGAAGAACACCAGAATGGCTGCCAGCGAAGTGACGACCAGCAGTCCCGGCCTTCCGACCCAGAAGACCGGATCCTGTCCCAGGAGCAGGTCGCGCAGGGTGCCTCCGCCGATGCCGGTGAAAGTCGCGAAGAAAACGAAGCCCATGATGTCAAGCTGGGCGCGGCTCGCCACCAGCGCACCGGTCAGGGCAAAGACCAGAACGCTGGCGTAATCAAGAAATGGGACGGCGTCCTGCGCGTTCACCCTGCGGCCTTCGCTGGCTTGAACGGAGCCATGCCCGCGCGGGCCAGTTCATCGGCGCGCTCGTTTTCGGGGTGACCGGCGTGACCCTTGATCCATTCCCAACGAACAGTGTGGCGGGCCTGTGCCTGATCCAGACGCTGCCACAATTCGGAGTTCTTCACCGGCTTGCGGTCGGCGGTGCGCCAGCCATTGCGTTTCCAGCCGTGAATCCATTGCGTGACGCCGTTTTTCACATAGGCGCTGTCGGTGGTGACGGTAATCTCGCTGGGGCGCGACAGCACTTCGAGCGCGCTGATCGCAGCCATCAACTCCATCCGGTTGTTGGTGGTGTCGGCCTCGCCGCCGGACAGTTCACGCTCTTTCAGGATGGCGTCGCCGTCCATGGCGCGCATGAGGACGCCCCAGCCGCCGGGGCCGGGGTTGCCGCTGCAGGCCCCGTCGGTCCAGGCCAGAAGGACGGTCATGCCTTCAGCCCGACATAGCCGGGTAGCGCAGCAACGCGCTGGATCCAGCTATTGATGGCCGGAAAGCGCGTCATGTCGAACCCGCCCAGCGAACCTGCGGTATGGGTGTAGCCGTAAAGGCAGATATCGGCGAGCGAGGCGGCATCGCCCACCAGCCAGTCCTGTTTCGACAGCCGGTCCTCCATGATCTGCAAAAGCTGGTGCCCACGTTCCAGCAATTCGGCCATGCGCTCGGGCGTGGCCAGATGGCGGCGCTGTTCATAGATCTGCAGCGCGGCGCGGACCGCGATGACGCCTTCGTGCTGGTTCTGCTCCCAGAACATCCATGACAGCATCTCGGCCTTCACGAAGGGGTCGGCGGGAACAAATGGCGTGCCTTCGCCCAGCCAGCACAGGATCGCGTTCGATTCCGGCAAAAGCCGTCCGTCATCCAGTTCCAGCACCGGAGCCTTGCCGAACGGCAGACGTCCATCGGCTTTGGCGCTGTCCAAGGCGTCGGTTTGGTATTCGACGCTGGTGATGTCGTATTCACGTCCCAGCAATGCCAGCAGCAACCGGACCTTGTAGCTGTTACCCGAGGAGGGCATCGAAAAAAGCCGCATCTTTGAACCTGCCTGAATAGAATTCCCGTCGCCCGCCAGATCGCGGGCTCGCTCGGACGGCACTATAGGGCGGAAGGGCAAAGGCGGCTAGCGCAAGCTGACCGCGCGGTTTTCAGACAGGCTTGGCGAGATAGGAAATTGCGCCGGCGATATCGGTATCGTCGATCAGGCGGAAATGACTGACCGAACCCTCCTGACGGGCCTTGCCGAAGGGGGCGTATTCCTCGCAATTGACGAAGGACATCGCATCGTCGCGATTGGGAAACTGGATCAGGGCGATCAGCGTCTCATCGGTCTGGTCGCCTTCGAGCGTTTCGATATTGCCGCTGCGCGACAGGTAGCGGCCATTATGCTTGGCGGCGATGTCATGCACGGCTGCGGCATATTCCGGCACCCATGCGTCATCGGTGACTTTGACTTCTGCGATCAGAAAGACGGTCATGGCGGTTCTCCTCCCTCAGGGATCTGCCGCGACCGTTCCGGCTGCGGCCAGCAGAGGCAGCATAGGAGGCCAACCCCGCCACGGGCAATCGGACATTTGGCCGATCAGGGGCGATTATCGCGGCTGTGCCAGATAGGGGATCGCACCGGCAATATCTGTGTCGTCGATCAGCCGGAAATGACAGACCGAGCCCAACCGCCTTGCCGCCCCAAGCGGCCCGTATTCGGGATCGGCGGCAAAAGCCATCACATCCTCGCGCGAGGGGAACGCGATCAGCGCGATGACGGTCTGGTCGCTGGCAGGGCCTTCGAGCGTCTCGATATTGGCGGTGCGGGATAAGTAACGCCCGCTATGCCGCTCGGCGATCTCATGAACGCGGGCTGCGTATTCGGGCACCCATCCGTCGTCGGTGACCTTGATTTCGGCAATCAGAAAGACGGTCATTTTCCGGATAACCCCTCTGAAATCGCTGCCGGTCCCGTACCGGCAACGGTCAGCAACTCCAGAATACGGGTGCGGATTCAGGTTCGACAATCTGGATATTCGGCCAGAATTGGCCGGTTGGCTCAGGTCGGCTCGCGCAGGACGCGGGGAACCTTGAACTCGACATTCTCGCGGGCGGTCTCGACCAGTTCGACCGTGACATCGAAACGGGCGCGGAAGGCATCAACGACCTCATCGACCAGAACTTCCGGCGCGCTGGCACCGGCGGTGACGCCGACCGAGCGGATGCCCTCGATGGCGCGCCAGTCGATCTGGTCCGCACGCATCACCAGCTGAGAATAGTTGCAGCCCGCAGCCGAGCCGACCTCGACCAGACGGCGCGAGTTCGAGCTGTTCGGCGCACCGATCACGAAAAGCGCGTCGATCCGGTCGGCAATCGCCTTGACCGAGGCCTGACGGTTGGTCGTGGCGTAGCAGATATCTTCCTTGGCGGGACCGACAATGTCGGGGAAGCGGCTTTGCAGTGCGGCGACAATGGCGGTGGTATCGTCAACCGACAACGTCGTCTGGGTGATATAGGCCAGTCGCGAGGCGTCACGCGGCGCGATGTTTGCGACATCCTCGACCGTTTCGACCAGCAGGACCTCGCCTTCGGGCAATTGGCCCATCGTGCCCAGCACCTCGGGGTGTCCGGCATGGCCGATCATGATCATCTGGAGACCGGCGGCGTGGTGGCGTTCGGCCTCGACATGGACCTTGCTGACCAGCGGGCAGGTCGCATCGACATAGACCATCTCGCGGCGGCGGGCCTCGGCGGGGACGGCCTTGGGCACGCCATGCGCCGAGAAAATCACCGGACGATCCGTGGGGCATTCGTGCAGTTCTTCGACAAAGACCGCGCCCTTGTCGCGCAAGCTGTCCACAACGAATTTGTTATGGACAATCTCGTGGCGGACATAGACCGGGGCGCCCCATTTCTGCAGCGCCATCTCGACGATTTTAATGGCGCGGTCGACGCCCGCGCAGAAACCGCGAGGCGCGGCCAGATAAAGGGTCAGGGGCGGTTTCGTATCCATGCCTCTCACCTAGCGTTCCGGCTGCGCTCTCGCAAGGCTCAGGCGCCGTCGAAGGCGGTCAGGGCGTAAACCTCGTGGCCCATGCCTTCCAGCACCTTGCGGCCGCCAAGTTCGGGCAGATCGATGACGAAAGCGCAACCGATGACCTCGGCGCCCAGCCTTTCGCAAAGCGAGATCGCCGCCGCAGCCGTGCCGCCAGTGGCCAGCAGGTCATCGACGATCAGCACGCGGTCTCCCGGTTTCAGCGCGTCGTCGTGGATCTCGACCACGGCTTCGCCATATTCCAGCGTGTAGGCCTGGCTCAGAACTGCGCCGGGCAGCTTGCCTTTCTTGCGGATCGGCACGAAGCCCACCGATAACTGGTGCGCGACGGCACCGCCAAGGATGAAGCCGCGGGCCTCGAGGCCGACGACCTTGTCGATCGGCTCACCGGCATAGGGCGACAGCAGTTGGTCGACGGCCATACGGAAGCCGCGCGCATCCGCGAAAAGCGTTGTCACGTCGCGGAACAGGATTCCCTCATGCGGGAAGTCCACGATCGTGCGGATATAGTCACGGACCTCGCGGGTGTCACGGCTGCGCTTGGCCGGTTTAGCCATCAGGGTCGCTCCATTTCGAAAGTTTCAGTGGTGGCCGTGTAATCCTTGTAGCCCATACGCGCCAGCCAGCCTTTTTCGTGCAGGTCGAAACGCCCGTCGATCACGCAGTCAGGGCGAAGGTGGATGCCGGTCACGACGCCCAGCACCATGTAATTCGCCTCTCCGGCCAGACGCAGGATGCGGGTGGCACGACATTCCAGCGAGGCAGCCGCATGGGCCACGCGCGGGCAGTCGATGGTTTCGCATTCGGCGGCCTCGATTCCGGCGGCTTCGAATTCGCTTACGCCTGCGGCATGGGCGGCCGAACTGGCATTGACCTGATCCCGCATCGCGCCATCCGCGATATTGACGCAGAAGACGCGGCTTTCGGCGATCTGCTCGACGCTGTCCTTGCTGACGCGCCGGTCGGGCTTGCTTGAGGTCGAGGCAAACATCACCTGCGGCGGTACATATGCGGTCAGGTTGAAGAACGAATAGGGCGCCAAATTGTTGCCCTGACGTCCCCGCGTCGAGATCCAGCCGATGGGGCGCGGGGCCACGATGGCATTCAGCGGGTTATGGGGAAGGCCATGGCCGGATTCGGGTCGGTAGAACATCTGCTGCCTCGTCTGCGGGGGGCGGGGCGCGTCGGTATCGCGCCGCATGATCGGGAACGCTCTGCCCGCCCAAGGGTTTCCCGTCAAGCATGGGCGGCTTTTCACGACGCGGCATGGCACGAAGATTTTTGTGAAATGTCGCGGCTCTGTTGTTTTCGTAACCGTACAAGCGTGCTAGGGGGCCGCCACCCGTCGCACCCCGTCGGTCAACCCTGTATCGGGAGTCTCAATGTACGAACTCTGCCCGGAATCCCCCAATGACACGCCCGAAGTCGAGGCGCTTCTGGACCTGTGCTTCGCACCGGGCCGAACGGCATTGTCCTCGTACCGGCTGCGAGACGGAGTTCCGGCGGTCGGCGCGCTGTGCCTTGTTCTCAGGGACGGTTCCGGCGTGCTTCTGGGTGCGATCCGCTACTGGCCGGTGCGGGTCGGCGGCAAGCCCGTGCTTCTGTTGGGGCCGGTTGCCGTACACCCGACAACGCAGGGCGAGGGGCTGGGCGGGCTTTTGATGCGCGAAAGCCTTGGTCGTGCCAAGGAACTGGGCTGGGAACGCGCGATGCTGGTCGGCGATCTGCCCTATTACCGGCGCTTCGGGTTCGCAAAACTTGACGATGTCGAAATGCCCCCTCCGACGAACCCCGACCGCGTGCTGGGTTACGAGTTGGTCGAAGGGGCTTGGGACGGGATCACCGGTCCCGTCATGCGCGAGTCGGGAGCCGATGTCGCCGCCGGACTGGCCGAGATCCGGCGCGATCCGCCGCAAAGTCAGCTTTGTACCGAGATGGAGCCCGTCGGAGCGCAGGACGCGACGTCTCAGTCGTAATCGAACGCATCTGGGTGATTTGCCAGACTTCCGGTCAAGGCGGCGAACAGGATGGTGCGCCCGTCGATCGACTCGGCTCCACCGCCGATATTGAGCCAAGTCAGCATCTGCGGGGCGTTCTCGGCTGCCTCGGACAGGACGCCGTGCATGGTGCCGGTCGTGGTCGAATAGATCACCGCGATCTGGTTCGACGCGCAGTCATGCGGTTTGCAGCCCGACATGACCAGCCACGACTGTCCATTGAACGAGGCAACTTGCGACGGTGTGGTCACGATACCGTCTGCCAGCCACTCGGGCTTCTCGCTGTTTGCGAACATTGCCTCGAATGCGGTTTTCAGTGCCGCGACCTGGCCCATATCCGCAAGCGTTGGCGGTTGCTCCGCATAAGCGGGCAGTATAGCGGCGAATGCCAGTGCGGCGGCTATCGCGGTTCGGGGCAGGGTCATGGGGGCTCCTTGGTCGTTGATCGGTCCGGCTCGCTTTTTGGCGCCAGTCGGGTGAAAAGGAACCACGCAACGCCTATCTTTGTTGCATCAGTGTCCGTTGATCGCGACACGACATGGAAAGGCCAGGAATTCTCAGGATGACCGATAGTAGTCCCGTTCCGATCACTCAGGCAATCTTGCCGCCCATCACCGATCCCACGGTTCACGCCGAGATTGACCGGCTTGCTAGGCGCTACCTGAATGCAGGCGGCATCGGTATGGAAATGCTGAACGCGATCGGAGGCAAGGCCGAGGGCATGATCGAGCGTCTGCCGACGCCGATCCGTTCGCGTATGGACCGCATCACCTATGGCGCGTTGAACCGTGCCTTCGATGCCGCCTCGCATTCACGAGGGCTTCTGACCGAGCGCGGCGACTGGTTCAACCGGATGCTATCGACCACCTCGGGCGCGGTTGGCGGTTTCGCCGGTATCGCAGGTGCGACGCTGGAGTTGCCGGTAACTGTGACCCTGCTGTTGCGTGCGATCATGGATATCGCCGCCGAGCATGGCTTCGATCCCGACAGCGAGCTGGCGCGGCGCGAGGCACTGAACGTGTTCGCCGCTGCGGGGCCGTTGGCCTCTGACGAGGGGGCCGATCTGGGCCTGCTGGCGGCGCGGCTGACGATCTCGGGTCAGACGGTGCAGACGCTGATCGCGCGGGTCGCGCCCAAGCTGTCCACCTCGCTGGCGCAGAAATTCGCCGCCCAGACCTTGCCGATCCTTGGTGCGGTCGCGGGGGCTGCGATCAATTACAGCTTCACGCGCTACTATCAGGAAATCGCGCGGGTGAATTTCGGTCTGCTGCGGATGTCGCAAGAAACCGGACTTCCGCGCGAAGCCGTGGTCGAGGCCCTGCTGATGCGGATGGAGCAAATCCGTCCCGGCTCGACCGGCAAGCAGTTGCGCCGCGCGTCGGCCTGAATGTCCGGAACCTAGTCTTCGGTCTCGGCGGCAAGTTCCAGCGCCGCCGGACCGGTTTCCAGATGGTCGATCCCAAGCGGGGCGCTGGGCCTTGCAAGGCGTGGACGCACCACCCAATGCAGCCGTTCCTGCGCGCGGGTGATCGCGACATAGGTCAACCGCTTCCACAATTGCACACCGGCCTCGGAGCGGCCCGACCATGCGGCGGCATTGATGTCGGGTCCAAAGACCTGCACATCCGGCCATTGCGAGCCCTGCGCTTTGTGGATCGTCACCGCCGCGCCATGCAGGAAGGTCGCGCCCATCCGCGCCGCATAGGGAATAAAGGGTTCCTCGACATCGGGGATCTCGATCTTGACGATCGAGGCCGCCGATAGCCGAGGATCTTCCGCCCCCACGACATGCAGCCGCGAGAAGCCCGGTTTCCGGCCGGGGCCAAGATATACGACCTGAGCGCCCTTGATCAGCCCGCGCGCCTCTAGGTCGATCCGCTTCTTGCGGTGCTTCAGCGGCAGTTCCAGCCCGTCGCAGATCAGGGGCTCACCGGGCAAAAGCGCGTCTCCGGGCGCGCCATAGGCCGAGCGGAAGGCCTGGATCAGCTTGACGCGGGTCACGTTGCGCCAGACCAGCACCGGACTGCGCGCCATCAGATCGCTTTCGACACGTTCAGCCCAGATAACCCGTTCGTCGCGGCGCGCGGCGTCCTGTACCATGCGTTCGAAATCGGCAAATTCGAGCTGCGGATCGGCCAAGGCATGTGCCAGATCAAGGATCGGACTGTCATCGGATTGACGGTGGATGCGCGACAGTTCCAACCGTTGCGATTTCGCCAGCTTGTCAAAGACCATCTCGCCCGACTGCCCGACCGGAGCAAGCTGAGCGGGGTCGCCGAACAGGACCAGAACGGGGAAAATCTCGCGCAGATCCTCGAACTGCCGTTCATCAAGCATCGAGGCTTCGTCGATCAGGCCGATATCCAGCCCTTCCTCGCGCCGCTTCCAGCCGGTGATGAAATCCGAACCCCGCAGCCCCGCCGCCGCCAATGCGCCAGGAATCGAGGCGTGCTGTTCGTAAAACGCCTTGGCACGATCCAGCGCCGCGTCGGTCAAACCGTCGATCACGCCTTCGACCTGCGGACGTTCGCCAGCGCCAACCAGCCAATCGGCGATGCGTTCATAATCGGGATCGTAAACCGGCGTGTACAGGATGCGGTGGATGGTCGTCGCGGGCACTCCCCGCATCCGCAAGACAAACGCCGCCTTGTTGGTCGGTGCAAGGATGGCGACGGTGCGGCGCTCCTTGCGCTTGCGGCCCTCGTAATCGCCCGAGATGATCTCGACGCCCGCAGCCTTCAGCGCCTTGGTCAGTTCCGCCAGAAGCAATGTCTTGCCCGATCCGGCCTTGCCGATCACGGCCATGACGCGGCCTTTGCCCTGCGTGGCCGGAGTGACCTCTTCGGCGACAAGATCGATGCCGGATTCCTCCAGCACGGCGGCCAGAGCGTCCCAGGCTTCCGCCTGATCGTGGGAAAGTGTGGGCAAGTTCATTTGCCCTTGTTAGCCGCTCGGAACAGGGGCGGAAAGGCCGTTTCGGTTTCATCCGCCGCAGCGGCGGCTGATCAGGCGCGTTCGTCCTTGGGCGAGCCCATCACGACATGGGTGGTGATGGTCGAGATTTGCGGGAATGCGCCAAGGACTTCGCTGTGGAAGCGGCGATAGGCTTCAAGGTCACGAACCTCGACGCGTAGAAGGTATTCGACCGAACCGGTGATGTTGTGACACTCGCGGACCTGACGCGAGGCTAGGCAGGCGCGTTCGAAAGCCTGCTGCGCTTCGTTCGAATGGCGGGACAGCCCGACGGTCACATAGGCGGTGAAACCGGCATCGCGGGCCGACGGATCGATGACGGCGCGGTAGCCGGTGATCGCGCCGCGACGTTCTAATTCCTGCACCCGCCGCAGGCAGGCCGAGGGGGAAAGACCGATCTCGGCGGCAAGCTGTTGATTCGGGATACGTCCATTCTTGGAAAGGATCTGCAAGATCCGCGCGGAAATCTGGTCGTTATCCGGCTCTTGTTGTGTCATGTGCCCGCTCTTGGAAATAATCGATCAGAAATTGCGTTCAGAACATGGTATCATTGCGCCGAATTTGAGGGGAATGAAAAATCATGTCGGATCACGTTATTCTGGCGCTCGTTGCCTTCGCTTTTGTCACCTCGGTCACGCCGGGGCCGAACAACCTTATGCTGATGGCGTCGGGTGCCAATTTCGGCTTGCGGCGGACCATGCCGCATATGCTGGGCGTTGCTCTGGGTTTCGGAGCGATGGTGGCAATTCTGGGCTTGGGCATCGACCGGATCATCACGGCCAATCCGGTGATCGCGCAAGTGATGAAATGGGTCAGCCTGACCTATGTCCTATGGCTGGCATGGAAGATCGCCAAATCTGCGCCACCCGGCAGCGATGTGCAAATCGCGACAAGCCGACCGATGGGGTTTCTGGCGGCCTGTGCGTTCCAGTGGGTCAATCCCAAGGCATGGATGATGGCGCTGGGCGCGCTATCTGCCTATTCCGCAGGGGTCGGCGGCGAGTTGATCGTGGCGCTGGTGTTTACGATGGTGAACCTGCCCTCGGTCGCGGTCTGGGCCGCGTTGGGGCAGGGGTTGCGCGGCTTCCTGCAAGAGCCGCGCCGGTTGCAGATCTTCAATCTGGCGATGGCGGGCTTGCTGGTTCTTTCGATCCTGCCCGTTATCCGGCACTGACCGCGATCAACGCCGCAACACCGATGACGATCAGGGCCATGCCAAGATACTGGCGCGGGCTTGCTTTCTCGCGGAAGATACGGCCAGACACGAGTTGTGCCATCAACACCTCGACCAGCGCCAAGGTGCGGACATTGGCCGCCGAAGTCAGCGCGAAGCCCAGAAACCAGAATAGCGACGCGAATGCCCCGAGAAAGCCTGCGCGTAGCGAATCGCGCCAGTTGAACGCGATGCCGCGCAGGGCCTCGCGATCGGCCAAGACAAGCCAGATCGCCATGATCGCGGTTTGCATTGCAAGGCTTAGGACAAGGATCGTGGCGGCGCGGGTCGGCTGATCTCCGAAGGGCAGGGCAAGGATGCCGCCCCGGAAACCGATGGCAGACAGACCGAACAGGGCACCAGCGAAGATGCCCAACACCGCCGCCCGCCAGCCGCCGCCGCGCCAGTTGGCGCCCGACATCAACACGACGCCGGCTGTCGCGGTGGCTATGGCCGCCATCCTTACCGGACCCAGCGGCTCGGCCAGAACCATTGCGCCGGTCAGGGCCAGCGTCACGGGCTCGGTCTTGAGCAGCGCGGTGGTCACCCCGAAGCCACGCGATTTCATCGTGACCAGCATCAGCGCGGTCGCTGCGATCTGCGCGAGGCTGCCAAGTGTGACCCAGCCCAGAACAGTGGTGTCGGGGACGGGAATCCGATGCCAAAGCGACCAAAGCGCAAGGAACGCGATGGCGAAGGGTAGGCCAAAGATGAAGCGGACTGCGGTCGCGCCCATCGTGCCTATTTCCAGGGTCAGGCCGCGTTGGGCGGCGTTGCGGGCGGTCTGGGCCGCCGCAGCGATCAGGGTAACCGGAATCCAGAACATCTCAGCTGCGGATCGCGGCCAGCATGCGGGTCACATTGTCAGGATCGGCGTCGGGCGTGATGCCGTGACCCAGATTGAAGATATGCGGCCCCTGTGAGAATGCGCCGACGATCCGGCGGGTTTCCGATTCAAGAGCGTCGCCCCCCAATACCAGCAGTCTCGGGTCCAGATTGCCTTGAACGCAGCCGTCTTTCTGCACCTCGGCAGCGGCCCATTCGGCGCTGACCGAGTTATCCAAGGCCACACAATCGGCCCCTGTCGCTCGGGCGAAACCGACATAGCGCAAACCTGCCTCGCGCGGGAAGGCGATGACGGGGATGCCGGGATGGCGCGCGTTGAGGGCGGCGATGATCTGGCGCGCAGGCTCTAGCGAGAAATCGTCGAAATCCTGACCTTGCAGCGATCCGGCCCAACTGTCGAACAGCTTGACGACCTCGGCTCCGGCCTCGATCTGGGCCGAGAGGTATTCGATGGTGGCAAGCGTCACGCGATGGATCAGGGCGGCGAATGCCGCTCGGTCGGCGGCCTTGAAGGCATGCGCCGGACCTTGATCGGGCGTGCCGCGTCCGGCGATCATATAGGTCGCGACGGTCCATGGCGCTCCGGCAAAGCCGATCAGCGTGGTCTCGCGCGGCAATTCGCGCGAGAGAATCCGCAGGGTCTGGTAGATCGGGGACAGCGTGTCGTGGATCGCATCGACCGAGTTCAACTGGCCCACTTCGGCTGCGGTGGTCACGGTCGAAAGTCGAGGCCCTTCGCCCGTGGCAAACCACAGGTCCAGTCCCAGCGCCTGCGGGATCAGCAGGATGTCGGCGAACAGGATCGCCGCGTCGAAACCGTAGCGGCGGATCGGTTGCAGTGTGACCTCGGCGGCCAGATCCGGATTGTAGCACAGCGACAAAAAGTCACCCGCCTGTTCGCGCGTCGCGCGGTATTCGGGCAAATAGCGCCCCGCCTGACGCATCATCCAGACCGGAGGGGTGGGCAGGCGTTCGCCCGCAAGGGCGCGCAGAATGGTTTTCTGGGTCATGTTCACCTCGTTCCCGCCTTCATGGCGTGCGTGTCCCCGTTGTCAAGTGCGCGGTCGGGCGCTAAGCCCAAGCGTATGACCCAGATGCCTGATCCCCAGAACCCAATTCGCATCGGAACGCGCGGCTCGGCCTTGGCGCTCGCGCAGGCCGAGGAAACCCGCAACCGGCTGATGGCGGCGCATGATCTGCCCGAAGCAGCGTTCCAGATCGTGGTCATCAAGACCACTGGCGATCGCGTGCTGGACCGGCCCCTGAAGGAAATCGGCGGCAAGGGTTTGTTCACCCGCGAGATCGAGGATGCCCTGACCGTATCCGAGATCGACATTGCCGTCCATTCGATGAAGGACATGCCGACGATCCAGCCCGACGGGCTGATCATCGACTGCTACCTTCCCCGCGAGGATGTGCGCGACGCGTTTGTCTCGAACCTGTATGGCGGGATCGTGGAATTGCCGCGGGGGGCCGTCGTCGGCTCCTCCAGCTTGCGCCGACGTGCGCAGCTTGCCGCGAAACGCCCCGATCTGGCATTGGTCGAGTTTCGGGGAAATGTTCAGACGCGATTGAAAAAGCTGGAAGATGGCGTCGCTGTTGCGACTTTTCTGGCGATGGCGGGGCTGTCGAGATTGGGCATGACGCATGTCGCGCGCGGCGCGGTCGAACCTGACGAGATGTTGCCCGCCGTGGCCCAAGGTTGCATCGGCGTCGAACGCCGCGCCTCGGACGACCGGATCGCTGCGATGCTGGCGGCAATCAGCCATGCGCCCTCGGCGCGTCGGGTCGAATCCGAGCGCGCGTTTCTGGCGCGGCTTGACGGCTCTTGCGATACGCCGATCGCCGGTCTGGCCGAGATCGTCGGCGACGAATTGCGCTTGCGTGGAGAAATCCTGCGTCCCGATGGCGGCGAGGTCATCTCTGGTGAGCGTCGGGGCAGTTTGAGCGACGGCCCGCAGATGGGGACGGATCTGGCTCAGGAACTGCTGTCGCGCGCGCCTTCAGGGTTCTTCGACTGGCGCTAGGTTGTCGGCGCGATCCTGTTGACGGCCTCGACCGCCCATCCTGCGCCTGTTCGGAGGATGACGGTCAGCGATAGGGGCGCAACTGAAAATGAAAGTGCCGCGGGTCCGACCGCGAGTGCCAGCGCAGCGCGCACGGTTCCCGCGTGGGCAAGGATGGCGGTAGTTCCGGTAGCGGCCTGCAGGACGGGCTGGACCCGTGCGGCCATGTCCAGAAAGCTTTCCCCCTTGGCTGGTCGGTAGGCCGCCAGATCCTCGGGCGGCATGGGGCCGAGGTCGGGGATGCCGTCCTCCTCCCATTGGCCAAAATCCTGCTCCCAAAGATCGTCGATCAATTGCGGCGCGAGGCCCATCGCAGCGCAGGTCTGGCGGCAGCGCCTTGCGGGGCTGGACCAGATCGTCGTTGCCTCAAGTTGTCGTCGCAGCCATTCAAGTGCGGCATCATCGGAACAATCCGCGCAGACATCCCGTCGTCCCGCCAGCCCCGGCTGGACCAAAGGCGCGTGGCGGGCCAGCAGCAAGCGGGCAAATTCGGCCATGTCTGCTCCTCTATCCGTCCTCCGATCCGCATCGCCCGACCGCTGTCCCAAGTCAACAGACAGGACTTGCCGCAGGGACCGACCCGCCGCAACATCAACCCAGTTTCAGACCTTGACGTTGGACGGAGCCTGCGCCTAAATCGCATTAAATGAACAATCGTTCAATAAGTGGGAGAAGCCGATGTTCACCATGGGGATGGAGTTCGATCTGGGCGAGGACGTGAACGCGCTACGTGATGTCGTGCATCGTTGGGCGCAGGATCGGGTCAAGTCTCTGGCGGCCGATACCGATCGCGAGAACCTGTTCCCGAACCAGCTTTGGCCCGAAATGGGAGAGATGGGTCTGCTGGGCATTACCGTAGCCGAGGGTTACGGCGGTGCAGGAATGGGATATCTGGCCCATGTCATCGCGACCGAGGAAATCGCGCGGGCCAGCGCCAGCATCAGCCTGTCCTATGGCGCGCATTCGAACCTCTGCGTGAACCAGATCAAGCTGAACGGCACGGACGAACAGCGGGCGAAATACCTGCCGAAGCTTTGCTCCGGCGAGCATGTCGGCGCACTTGCGATGTCCGAGGAAGGGGCGGGCAGCGACGTCGTCTCGATGAAGCTGCGGGCCGAAAAGCACAACGACCGCTATGTGCTGAACGGTAACAAATACTGGATCACCAACGCTCCTGACGCCGACACTTTGGTTGTCTATGCCAAGACCGACCCCGAGGCGGGCAGCAAGGGCATCACTGCCTTTATCGTCGAGCGTGGCATGGCGGGTTTCTCGACCAGCCCGCATTTCGACAAGCTGGGGATGCGCGGCTCGAACACGGGCGAGCTGATCTTCGAGAATTGCGAGATCCCGTTCGAGAACGTGCTGGGGGCCGAGGGCAAGGGCGTGCGGGTGCTGATGTCGGGCCTCGACTATGAGCGCGTTGTGCTGTCGGGCATCGGCACGGGGATCATGGCCGCTTGTCTGGATGAGGTCATTCCATACCTGCGCGACCGCAAGCAGTTCGGCCAGCCGATCGGGTCCTTCCAGCTGATGCAGGGCAAGATCGCCGACATGTATGTCGCGCTGAACACCGCGCGGGCTTACGTCTACGAGGTCGCGCGCGCCTGCGATGCAGGTCGCGTGACGCGGCAGGACGCGGCGGGTGCGGTGCTTTACGCCAGCGAGCAGGCGATGGTGCAGGCGCATCAGGCCGTACAGGCGCTGGGTGGGGCGGGTTTCCTCAACGATTCGGTCGTCAGCCGACTTTTCCGCGATGCAAAGCTGATGGAAATCGGCGCGGGAACCTCGGAAATCCGTCGTATGCTGATCGGACGCGAATTGATGGGGCTGGTTTAAACCCCTGATCAGGAGGACGCGCATGTTGAAGCTGTTCGCCGCACTTGCCATCGCTGTGCCCGTCACGGCCATTGCGCAAGAGTTCAAAGTCGACCCCAAGCTGGTCAACGCCTGTTTCAACGAGGTTCCTAGGGACCTGATCGACGCGCCCTGCATCGGCAATGCCGCCGAGGCCTGCTCGGCCACCACCGAACAGGGTGAGACCACCTTGGGCATCAGCCAGTGCAAAATGGCCGAGACCAAGGCGTGGGACGACCTTCTGAACGGTGAATACAAGACTCTGCGCAAGAACTACGCGGATCAGCCCGAATTGCAAAAAGGCCTGCAGGCGGCGCAGAGGGCATGGATCGCCTTCCGCGATGCCGATTGCAAATTCGCCTATGACGTCTGGGGTGATGGCAGCATCCGACAGATCGTCGGCGCGGATTGCCAGTTGCGCCATACCGCGCATCGGGCGGCAGAACTCAAGAACATGCGGAACGATTGATATGCTTTTGAAGACACTTGCCGTTCCCTCCTCCGACACGTTCCGGTCGAACCGTTCGGCGCATCTGGCGGTGCTTGAGACGGTGCGCGAGGCGGCTTTGTCCGCCGCCGCCGGTGGCGGCGCGAAGGCGTTGGAGCGGCATGTCAGCCGCGGCAAGATGCCGCCGCGCGAGCGGGTGGCGAACCTGCTCGATCCGGGCTCGGCTTTCCTCGAGATCGGGGCGACGGCGGCGCATGACATGTATGGCGGTGACGCGCCCTGCGCGGGCGTGATCGCGGGGATCGGGCGGGTCAACGGGTGTGATGTGATGGTCGTGGCCAATGACGCCACGGTCAAGGGTGGCACCTATTACCCGATGACGGTCAAGAAGCACCTGCGCGCGCAGGAGATTGCCGAGGAATGCCATCTGCCCTGCATCTACCTGGTCGATAGTGGCGGCGCGAACCTGCCCAATCAGGACGAGGTCTTTCCCGACCGCGACCATTTCGGGCGCATCTTCTACAACCAGGCGCGAATGTCGGCCAAGGGCATCGCCCAGATCGCGGTGGTGATGGGCTCCTGCACGGCGGGCGGGGCCTATGTCCCGGCCATGTCCGACGTGACCATCATCGTGAAGAACCAAGGCACGATCTTTCTGGCCGGTCCGCCTCTGGTCAAGGCCGCGACGGGAGAGGTCGTCTCGGCCGAGGAACTCGGCGGCGGCGACGTGCATACCCGCCTGTCGGGTGTGGCCGACTACCTCGCCGAGGATGACGCCCATGCCCTCGCGCTGGCCCGCCGCGCCGTCGGCAATCTGAACCGCACCCTGCCGCAAAGCGTGCAATGGCAATCCCCCGAGGCCCCGCTTTACGACCCCGAGGAGATCCTCGGCATCGTCCCCGCCGACCTGCGTACGCCCTACGACATCCGCGAGGTCATTGCCCGCGTGGTCGACGGTTCGCGCTTCGACGAGTTCAAGCCGCGCTTCGGCGAGACGCTGGTCACCGGTTTCGCCCATCTCGAAGGCTGCCCCGTCGGCATCGTCGCGAATAACGGCGTGATCTTTTCCGAGGCCGCGCAGAAGGGCGCGCATTTCATCGAACTCTGCTCGATGCGGAACATTCCGCTGGTCTTCCTGCAGAACGTCACCGGCTTCATGGTCGGCCGCAAATACGAGAACGAAGGCATCGCCCGCCACGGTGCCAAGATGGTCACGGCGGTCGCCACGACCAATGTCCCCAAGATCACCATGCTGGTCGGCGGCAGTTTCGGGGCGGGCAATTACGGCATGTCGGGCCGCGCCTATTCGCCTCGCTTCCTCTGGACCTGGCCCAATTCGCGCATCTCGGTCATGGGCGGCGAACAGGCGGCGGGCGTCCTCGCCACCGTCCGCCGCGAGGGTCTTGAGCGTGCCGGCAGCACATGGTCCGCCGAGGACGAGGCCGAGTTCAAGCGCCCCACCATCGAGATGTTCGAGCGCCAGTCGCACCCGCTCTATGCCTCGGCCCGGCTCTGGGATGACGGCCTCATCGACCCGCGCAAGACCCGCGACGTGCTGGCTTTGTCGCTGCGCGCCAGCCTGAACGCCCCGATCCAGCCGACGCGTTTTGGCATTTTCAGGATGTGAGGCGATGCCCGAACAATCGATCTTCGTCTGGCAGGGCGGCGGACAGGGTGAAGACGAGTTGCTCGCCGCCTGCTATCGCAACTCCCTGAACCTCGCCCGCGAACATGGCCTTGAAAGCATCGCCTTTCCCGCCATTTCGACCGGCATTTTCGGCTTTCCTGCCGATCGTGCCGCGCGTATCGCGCTCGAGACCATCCGCGCCCAGGGGCAGGGCCTTGCCGTGACACTTGTCGCCTTTGACGCCGCCAGCGCCCGCATCCTGTCGGAAGAGCTGGACGAATGACCATTCCCGATCCGAGAGCCGCCTGATGTTCCAGAAAATCCTGATCGCCAATCGTGGCGAGATCGCTTGCCGCGTCATCGACACCGCCCGCAAGTTGGGCGTCCGCACGGTCGCGGTCTATTCCGATGCCGATCGCGGCAGCCGCCATGTCGCTTTGGCGGATGAGGCCGCCCATATCGGCGGGTCTGCGCCGCGCGACAGCTATCTGCGGGGCGATGCGATCATCGCGGCGGCCTTGGAGACCGGCGCGCAGGCGATCCATCCGGGCTACGGCTTCCTGTCCGAGAATCCCGATTTCGTCGATGCGGTGACGCAGGCTGGGATGGTCTTTATCGGGCCCTCGGCCGAGGCGATCCGCAAGATGGGCCTCAAGGACGCAGCCAAAGCGCTCATGGAAGAGGCGGGTGTGCCTGTTGTGCCGGGCTATCACGGCAGCAATCAGGACCCAGCGCATCTGGCCGAGGCGGCAGGCCAGATCGGCTATCCGGTGCTGATCAAGGCCGTCGCGGGCGGCGGCGGCAAGGGGATGCGCTTGGTCGATAAGCCCGCTGACTTCACCGATGCGCTGGCCTCGGCGCAGGGCGAGGCGCTGACCGCCTTCGGCAATCCCGCGGTGTTGATCGAGAGGTATATCCAGCAGCCGCGCCATATCGAGGTGCAGGTCTTTGGCGATGGCATCCGCGCCGTTCACCTGTTCGAACGCGACTGCTCGCTGCAGCGCCGCCACCAGAAGGTGATCGAGGAAGCTCCGGCCCCCGGCATGACCGAGGAAATGCGTGCCGCCATGGGCGCCGCTGCCGTCCGTGCCGCCGAAACCATCGGCTATTCCGGCGCGGGCACGATCGAATTCATCGTCGATGGCAGCGAGTGTCTGCGTCCCGACGGCTTCTGGTTCATGGAGATGAACACCCGTCTGCAGGTCGAACACCCGGTGACCGAGGCAATCACCGGCGTCGATCTAGTCGAATGGCAACTGCGCGTGGCCTCGGGCGAGCCTTTGCCCGCACGGCAAGAGGATCTGTCGATCTCCGGCCATGCCTTCGAGGCGCGGCTTTATGCCGAGGACGTGCCGGCAGGCTTCCTCCCGGCGACGGGCACGCTGGCACATCTGCACTTCCCCGGCGGAGCCCGCATCGAGTCTGGCGTGCGTCCGGGGGATACGATCAGCCCGTGGTATGACCCGATGATCGCGAAAGTTGTGACGCATGGCGCGACCCGCGCCATCGCCCTGCGGGCCTTGGAAGCGGCGCTGTGTGATACCGAGGTGGCGGGCTCGGTTACCAATCTCGATTTCCTGATCGCGCTGACCCGGCACAAGGGTTTTGGCCAAGGCGAGGTCGATACCGGCCTGATCGCCCGCGACCTTGGCGCGCTGACCGAGGCCGCCGAGCCCGATCCGGCCACCCGCGCACTGGCGGTGCTGGGTCTGGCGGGTCTTGCCGATCCGCTGGTCAGGGGCGGGATTACGCTCTGGCAGCCCCTGCGCCGGACCATCGCTTGGGAAGGCGGCGAGGCGGTGCTGGAGGTCCTTGGCCCCGGCGCGGCCCGCGTCACTCTGGCAGGCGTGGCGCATGAGATCGCCTATGAGGGCGGGCGCTGGTGGGTTGATGGTAAGCCGCGCCGTGCGCGCATCGTCAGCCATGCGGCGGGGACCAGTGTCTTTGGCGGGCGTTCGCTGACGCTGCTGCCTTTGGACCCCTTGGCGCGGGGCGGCGAGGAGGTCGGCGGCGGGCTGACGCTTTCGCCCATGCCCGGGCTGGTCAAGGCGGTCTTCGTCGCGCCGGGGCAAGAGGTCGCGGCGGGCGACCGCCTTGCCATCCTCGAGGCGATGAAGATGGAGCATAGCCTGACCGCCGCCCGCGACGGGCGCGTGGCCGAGGTGCTAGCCCAGCCCGGCGATCAGGTCGAGGCCGGTGCCGCGCTGATCCGGCTGGAAGAGGATGCCGATGCCTGACCTCACGCTGTGGCATGTGCCGCTGTCGCGCTCGATGCGGGCGCTGTGGCTGCTGCATGAGATCAGCTGCGACTTCCGGATCGAGAGCCTGGATTTCTTCGACGGCTCGATGCGCCAACCGCCCTATGCCGCGATCCATCCGGTCGGGCGGGTTCCGGCGCTGCAGGACGGCGCGGTCACGCTGCATGAATCCGGCGCGATCACCGAATGGCTGTGCGAGACCCGCGCGCCGCATCTGACCCGCGCGGCTGGCACGGCAGATCGCGCCGCATGGCTCGACTGGCTGCATTTCGGCGAGACTTTGGGCCAACATCTGGCGAACCTGACGCAGCACCACATCATGCTGCGTGAGGATTGGCAGCGCTCGCCCACGGTGATGAAGCTGGAAGCGGCGCGACTGTCCCGCGCTTTGGGGCTGGTCGAGGCGGCGCTTGCGGACCGCGATTGGCTGCTGGGCGAGTTCTCGGGCGTGGATTGCCAGATCGGCTATTCGGTCTGGACCGCCGCGCGTTTTGTCCGCTTCGATACCCGTCCGGTTTTGGCCGCTTACACCGCCCGCTGCGCCGCCCGTCCGGCGTTTCAAGCGGCGCTGCCCGCGCCCGACACGCGGGTGATCTACAGCCAAGATTTCTACGAGGTTCCAGATGCAACGCGCTGAAATATTTGAAATGGGACCGCGCGACGGGTTGCAGAACGAAAAGCGCCTAATCCCGGCTGCAGACAAGATCGCGCTGGTCGATCTGCTGTCCCGCGCCGGTTTCCGGCGCATCGAGGTGACAAGCTTCGTCAGCCCGAAATGGGTGCCGCAACTGGCCGATGCCGCCGAGGTCATGGCGGGGATCAGCCGCGTCCCCAGTGTCAGCTACGCGGTGCTGACCCCGAATATGAAGGGCTATGAGGGGGCGCGGGCTGCGAAGGCCAGCGAGGTTGCGATCTTCGCCTCGGCATCCGAGGGTTTCTCGCGCGCCAATCTGAACGCGACGATTGCCGAAAGCCTTGAACGTTTTGCACCCGTTGTTGGGGCGGCAAGGGCCGATGGCATTCCGGTGCGCGGCTATGTCTCGGTGGTGACGGATTGCCCATTTGACGGGCCGACGCCGCCCGAAAACGTCGCACGGGTCGCGGCGGCTTTGCGCGACATGGGCTGCTACGAGATCAGCCTTGGCGACACGATCGGGCAGGGCCGTCCCGAGACGGTGGACGCGATGCTGGCTGCGGTGCTGCAGGAAGTGCCTCCCGAGAAACTCGCCGGCCATTTCCACGACACGGCAGGGCGGGCGCTGGCCAATATTGACGCTAGTCTCGCGCGCGGATTGCGGGTTTTTGATGCTGCGGTGGGCGGTCTCGGCGGCTGCCCCTATGCGCCGGGTGCTGCAGGGAATGTCGCGACCGAAGCCGTCGCCGCGCATCTGGCGGAACGGGGATTTGAGACGGGGCTTGATCTCGGCGTGATTGCCCAAGCCGCCGAGATGGCCCGCGCACTGCGGGCAAGAGGGGAATGATGGACACGATCCGCATCGAGACCGACGCACGCGGCGTCGCGCATCTGTGGCTGGCGCGGGCTGAGAAGCATAATGCCCTCTCGGCCCAGATGATCCGCGAGTTGACGGAAGCCGCGAGCCTGCTGGGCGCGGACCCTTCCGTGCGGGTGATCGTCCTCGCCGGCGAGGGTAAAAGCTTCTGCGCCGGCGGTGATCTGGGCTGGATGCAGGCACAGATGGCTGCCGATGCCGAAACCCGCCGCGCCGGTGCGCGCGAATTGGCGCTGATGCTGCAGGCGCTGAACACGCTGCCCAAGCCACTGATCGGGCGGGTACAGGGCAATGCCTTTGGCGGTGGCGTCGGCATGATCTCGGTCTGCGATGTGGCGATCGGCACACCCGAGGCGCGCTTTGGCCTGACCGAAACCCGCCTTGGACTGATCCCCGCCACCATCGGCCCCTATGTCATCGCCCGAATGGGCGAGGCCAAGGCCCGCCGCGTCTTCATGTCGGCGCGGCTGTTCGGAGCCGAGGAGGCGCAGCGTCTCGACCTGATCACCAGTTGCGCCGATATTGCCACGCTGGACGCTGCAATCGAGGCCGAAGTCCTGCCTTATCTTTCCTGTGCGCCGGAAGCCGTTGCCGCCGCCAAACGCCTTGCCCGCAGCCTCGGCCCCCGAATCGACGCAGATGTGATCGAGAAAACCGTCGATGCCTTGGTCGAGGTCTGGCAATCCGATGAGGCAAGGGAAGGCATCACCGCCTTCTTCGCAAAGGAGAAACCAAGTTGGCAGGCATAGCCTTGCGCTGAGCGCATGGCCGACCTGATCTGAGGGGATGCTGACAGGGAAAGGGGCGATCTGTTATCGCCAACGTATACCTTAATCCCCTCAGACTGATCGGAATGAGACGCATGTCGCCCCAGCCGAACCTAAAACTTGCCATCCTTGCCCTTGGGCTGGGCTCCTTCGCGATCGGAACCTCCGAATTCGCTGCGATGGGCCTGTTGCCATGGTATGCCAGCGATCTGGCCATCACCGAGCCGCAAGCCGGTCACGTCATCAGCGCATATGCGTTGGGAGTCGTCGTGGGCGCGCCGATTACCTCGATCATCGGCGCGCGGTTGCCGCGTCGGCGTTATCTGGCGGCGCTGATCGCGGCTTACGGGGTGATGAACCTTCTGGCGGCAATCCTTCCGGGCTATGGCACGCTGGTTTTCACCCGCTTTCTGGCAGGCCTGCCGCATGGTGGCTATCTGGGTGTCGCGATGCTGTTCGCCGCCGATGCCTTGCCGAAAGAGCAACGCGCCAAGGGCGTCACGCAGGTTCTTCTGGGGCTGACCATTGCAAATATCGCGGGCGTGCCTTTGGCTGGAGTGCTGGGGCAGGGGCTTGGCTGGCGCTGGGGCTTTGCCTTGCCGGGCGTGCTTGCGCTGATCGCGGGCTGGCTGATCCTGCGCCTTGCGCCTCGGGTCGGGGCATCGCCCGATGCCAATCCGCTGGCCGAGCTGAAGGCGCTGCGCAATCCCGCCGTGATCCTGACCTTGCTGGTCGGGGCGATCGGTTGCGGCGGCGTCTTTGCGGTTTACGCGTTCCTGTCGGCCGCGATGCTGGCCACGACCGAACCGCCCGCATGGGCGGTCGCGGCACTGCTCTCCGTCTTCGGTATCGGTATGACGCTGGGCAGCATTATCGCGGCCAAACTCACCATCCGTCTGGGTGAGTTCCGCGCTTCGCTGGCCTTGATGGTGTTTATGGGGGTGACGCAGGCAATGGCCTCGCTCGCGGTGGGCAACTGGGTCCTGATGATCGGTTCGTCATTCCTGGTCGGGGTGGGCGCGTCCATGGCGGTGCCGTTGCAAACGCGCCTGATGGAAGTCGCCGGAGAGGCTCAGTCGATGGCTGCTGCGATGAACCACGCCGCCTTCAACGCCGCGAACGCGCTGGGGCCGTGGCTTGCAGGCATGGCGTTGGCCGCTGGCTGGGGCTGGCGGTCCTCGGGGCTGGTCGGGGTCGGTCTGTCGCTGGCAGGGATCGTGGCGCTGGGTTTTGCCTGGTGGCAGTCCCGCGCCTCAGGGCATTCCGCCCAGGATTACCCCGCGCGAGCCTGAGGCAAATTCCCGCCGGACCGTCAGCGCCAGAACCGCCGTCGTGGCGATAAACAGCCAGACCGGTCCGGCCAGCCATCCCAACGCACCAAGCGCGAAATAGACGCAGCGCAAACCCGAGTTGAAGCTCTTCGCGGCCGTGATGTTGATCTCGGCCGCTTGCAGGGCGCGGGGGATGGCATGGGGATTCTCGATCTCGTTCGGGACAGCGGCCATCATCACCGCGCAATAACCGAAAAGCCTGTGCGCCCAGATGAAGCGCAGCAGCGCGTTCGCGACGAAGAACAGCGCGACCACGATCTTGATTTCCCACATCAGCGCCGGAACATGGGCCATATCGAACTGGCGCGCGACGCCAGCGATCTGGTCGGTATTCCCGATCAGCGCCAGCCCGCCCCCGACCGCGATCATGCAGGCCGAGGCGAAAAACGCCGTCCCGTCGCGCAGGGATGACAGGATATTGCCGTCGAATATCCGTGGTGAACGGGTCACGAATTGCCGCATCCACTCGCGGCGATATTCCTTCATCAGGACGGATACGGACGGATAGCCTTTTGGCGGATGCTCGGTGAGCCAACCGATGCCGAACCATGCAACGAAAAGCCACAGCACGGCGATGGCGTCGCCGGTCGTGAAGGGGCCAAGGATCAGAATGCTATTCTCCATGCGGCGAGATTAGCCGTGCCGTTCCGCGGTTGCCAGTGACTTGCCGCAGGGCTATCCAAGGAAAGTTACCATTTCTTTGGAGGAGGCAAATGGCAGCAATCCGATATATCGCGGTTGGGCATTTCTGATGCAAATGCCCCAGCCCGACCCGCGCATTATCGCACGGCGCGCCAGCATTTCTGCCCGGCTACGTCAGGCGGTGCCAGATGCTGTGATCGACGATCCGGCCGAGACGCGGGCCTATGAATGCGACGCGCTTTCCGCCTATCGCTGCCCGCCCTTGGCGGTGGTTCTGCCCGCGACGACCGCCGAGGTCTCGGCCGTTCTGCGCATTTGCCATAATGAAGGCGTGCCGGTCGTGCCGCGTGGCGCAGGGACCAGCCTCGCGGGCGGCTCGATGCCCACGGCGGATGCGGTGATTGTCGGTTTGTCCCGCATGAATGCGGTGCTGGAGGCTGATTACAACGACCGCTTCATCCGGGTGCAGGCGGGACGGACGAACCTGTCGGTTTCGGGCGCAGTGGATGCCTCGGGCTTCTTCTATGCCCCCGACCCGTCAAGCCAGTTGGCCTGCGCGATTGGCGGCAATATCGGGATGAATTCCGGCGGCGCGCATTGCCTGAAATATGGCGTCACGACGAACAATCTGCTGGGCGTGACGGTCGTGTTGATGGATGGCGAGGTCGTCGAACTGGGCGGCCCGATGGGCGAGGCTGCTGGGCTGGACCTGCTGGGCGTCGTCTGCGGGTCCGAGGGCCAACTTGGCATCGTGACCGAGGCGACCTTGCGCATCCTGCCTAAACCCGCCGGGGCACGGCCCGTGCTGGTGGCGTTCGACGCCTCGGAAACCGCAGGGGCCTGTGTGGCGGCGATCATCCGCGCGGGCGTGCTGCCCGTCGCCATTGAATTCATGGACCGCCCCTGCATCCTCGCGACCGAAGCCTTCGCCCATGCCGGCTACCCCGATTGCGAGGCTTTGCTGATCATTGAGGTCGAGGGAACGCCGCCCGAGATCGACGAGCAACTGGCCCTGATCCGTGACATCGCTTCGCGCTTCGACCCGATCGAGTTCCGCGAGAGCCAGTCCGAGGACGAATCCCGTCGCATCTGGCTGGGCCGGAAATCGGCCTTTGGCGCGATGGGGCAGATCAACGATTACATGTGCTTGGACGGGACCATCCCGGTCAGCACCTTGCCGCAGGTCTTGGCAGGCATCGCGGACTTGTCCCGCGAATTCGGGCTAGAGGTCGCCAATGTCTTCCACGCGGGCGACGGGAATATGCATCCGCTGATCCTTTATAACGCCAACAAGCCCGGCGATCTGGAACGCTGCGAGGCTTTGGGTGCCGAGATCCTGAAGCTTTGCGTCGAGGTCGGCGGCTGCCTGACCGGTGAGCATGGCGTCGGCGTCGAGAAACGCGAACTGATGTCCACCCAATTCAACGACATCGACCTTGAGGCCCAGATGCGGGTCAAGGACGCCTTTGATCCGCAATGGTTGCTGAACTCGGCCAAGGTCTTTCCGCTGGCCGTCTCGGCCCCCCGCCGCGAGGGCATCCGCAATGCGGCCTGAATCCGAAGACGACCTGTCCCACCTGATCCGTTCCGCCTCCGCGCCTTTGTCACCCATCGGCGGCGGCACGCGGCTGCAACCGGGCGAGGGTGCGGGCGAGCGGCTGAACGTCTCGGGCCTGCGCGGGGTGGTGCTGTATGAGCCCGCCGCCCTGACGCTGGTGGTGCGGGCTGGGACGCCCTTGGCCGAGGTGCAGGCCACGCTGGCCGCCGAGGGGCAGATGCTGGGCTTTGAGCCTGACGCGCGCCCCGGTTCGACCATCGGGGGCGTGGTGGCGGCCAATGCCTCGGGGCCGCGTCGAGTGCAGGTTGGGGCCTGCCGCGATGCACTGATCGGGGTGCGCTATGTCAACGGGCAGGGAGAGGTCGTCAAGAATGGCGGGCGGGTGATGAAGAACGTCACCGGCTATGATCTGGTGAAGCTCATGGCCGGATCGCGGGGCCGCCTAGGCGTGCTGACCGAGGTCGCGCTGAAAACCGCGCCGATGCCGCCTTGTTCTGCCACGTTGGCGCTGCCGGGGCTGGATGCCTTAGGTGCGGTGGCGGCGCTGACTTCGGCTCTGACCGGGCCGTTCGATGTGTCCGGCGCGGCTTGGCTGCCGGGGCAGGGCGCGCTGATCCGGATCGAAGGATTGGAAGGTTCCGTCAGCATTCGCAGCCGTGCTCTGACCGAGCGGTTGTCGAGCTTTGGCGAGGTGGCTGAGGGCGACGGCACAAGCTGGTCGCAGATGGTTCCGACCGCCGCCGAAGGCGATCTGTGGCGCATCGTCTGCCGTCCGTCCGAGGCCCCTGCGCTGCTGGCCACCCTGCCGCAGCCCTTGGCAGTCGATTGGGGGGGCAGCCTGATCTGGGTCGCTTTGTCTGCGGGCGAGGCCCCCAACCTGCCCGCATGGTCGGGCCACGCCACCCGCGTAACCGGAGCCGAACCGATGACCCTTCCCGTGCCCAATCCGGTTGTGGCGCGACTCAATGCCAGCATTGGCGAGCGGTTCGACCCTCGCCGGATCTTTGCCAGCTAGGATTTCATGCAGACGAATTTCACCGAAGAGCAGCTGAGCGACCCGCTGGTCGCGCGCTCGAACAAGATCCTGCGCGCTTGCGTTCATTGCGGCTTTTGCACGGCGACCTGCCCGACCTATCAGGTGCTGGGGGACGAGTTGGACAGCCCGAGGGGGCGGATCTACCTGATCAAGGACATGCTGGAAAGCGGGCGGGATGCGGATGAGAAGACCGTCAAGCATCTGGATCGCTGTCTGGGGTGTCTCAGCTGCATGTCCACCTGCCCCTCGGGTGTGGATTACATGCACCTGATCGACCATGCCCGCATCCATGTCGAAAAGACCTATCGGCGTCCGTGGCAGGATCGCGCGCTGCGCTGGATGCTGGCGAAGGTGCTGCCCTATCAGGGCCGCTTCCGGCTGGCTCTGCTGGGCGCCAAACTCGCGCGGCCCTTCGCGCGGTTCATGCCCGATGCGCGGCTGCGGGCGATGCTGGAGATGGCTCCGAAATCCATCCCCTCGGTCAGCCGCAACGATCAGGGGCAGGTTTTTGCGCCTATCGGCGAGAAGCGGGCGCGGGTGGCGATGATGCCCGGTTGCGCGCAAAGGGCGCTGAACACCGACATCAACGACGCGACGATCCGCCTGCTGCGCCGCGCGGGTTGCGAAGTGGTGATCCCTGAAGATTTCGGCTGCTGCGGCGCGCTGACCCATCACATGGGCCGCGAGGAAGAGGCGTTGCATTCCGCCCGTGCCACCATCCGCAGCTTTCTGGCGGCGGGCGAGTTGGACGCGATCATCATCAACACCTCGGGCTGCGGCACGACGATCAAGGATTACGGCAAGATTTTCGCGGGCGATCCGATGCAGCCCGAGGCCGAGCAGGTCGCGCGCCTGACCCGCGACGTGACCGAGTTCCTTGACCGTCACGGTCTGCCCGAGGGGCAAGGCGAGGGGCTGCGCGTGGCCTATCACTCGGCCTGTTCGCTGCAGCATGGCCAGCAGATCAAGACCACGCCGAAATCGCTGCTGACACGCGCGGGCTTTACCGTGGTCGAGCCGGAAAACCCGCATCTCTGCTGCGGTTCGGCTGGGACCTACAACCTGCTGCAGCCCGAGCTTTCGGGCGAACTCAAGCGCCGCAAGGTCGCGACGCTTGAGGCGACCTCGCCGCAGGTCATCGCGGCGGGAAATATCGGCTGCATGATGCAGATCGGCTCGGGGACCGGTGTGCCGGTTGTCCATACGGTCGAACTGCTCGATTGGGCGAGCGGCGGGCCGAAGCCGCGCGCCTTGGCCGAGGCTTGAAACGGGGCCAGCGCATACCTAGCTAAACTCTGTCGGAGGGCCCAAGGGCGCCGACAGACCTGCCCGCCCGAAAAGGGGGGCAAGCCTTTGTATCGCTTGAAGAAGGATGCGAAAATGCGCAATTTTGATCTGACCCCGCTGTATCGCGCCTCGGTCGGTTTTGACCGTATGGCTGATGTCATGGACCGTGCTTTGTCCGCCGATATCGCGAGCTATCCCCCCTATAATATCGAGAAGACCGGCGAGAATGCCTATCGCATCTCGATCGCCGTCGCGGGCTTTGGTGCCGATGACCTGAATGTCGAGGTCAAGGACGGCGCCGTGATCGTCTCGGGCCGGAAATCGCCCGAGGAGGAAGGTCGGACCTTCCTGCATCGCGGCATCGCGACCCGCGCCTTTGAGCGCCGCTTCACGCTGGCCGACCATGTCCGCGTCGATGGCGCGAGCCATGAGGACGGGATGCTGAATATCGACCTGATCCGAGAGATCCCCGAGGCGCTGAAGCCGCGCCGCATCGCGATCTCGAAGACGGTGAAAGCGGTCGAGAAGCTGGATTCCTGATCCCGCTGCCGGGGGCATTGCGCCCCCGGACTTGAGATTTCGGGGCGTGGTCAAGGCCGCGCCCTTTTTGATTCACAGCTTGCGGCGGGCGCGCAAAGCGGCGG
Organism: Paracoccus aestuariivivens; assembly: GCF_009711225.1. Classification (GTDB taxonomy): domain Bacteria; phylum Pseudomonadota; class Alphaproteobacteria; order Rhodobacterales; family Rhodobacteraceae; genus Paracoccus; species Paracoccus aestuariivivens. The sequence continues at coordinate 63,708 of NZ_WMIE01000016.1, forward strand.
TGATCGTGCCGTCGTCGAGATAGTCGAGTTCGCCGCCGATCGGCACACCTTGGGCAAGGCCGGTAACGGTGACGCCGGTCGGTTCAAGCGCCTCGGCGATGTAATGCGCGGTGGTCTGGCCCTCGATCGTCGCGGAAAGGGCAAGGATCACCTCGGACGCGTTTTCATCTGCGATGCGCGTGATGAGTTGCGGGATGCGCAGGTCCTCGGGGCCGATTTCATCCAGCGCGGACAGGCTGCCGCCAAGGACGTGATAGCGGCCTTTGAAGGCGCGGCCACGTTCCAAGGCCCAAAGGTCGGCGACATCGGTCACAACGCAGATTTCGCCGGTGGCGCGGGCAGGGTCTTGGCAGATCGGGCAGATGTCGGATTGGGTGACATTGCCGCAGGTCAGGCATTCGCGGGCGGATTCCGCCACGCCCGACATCAACGTCGCAAGCTGGGCCATCTGACCCGTGCGCTTGCGGATCAGATGCAGCACGATGCGACGCGCCGAGCGGGGGCCAAGCCCCGGCAGGCGCGCCATCGTTGAGATCAGCGATTCAATATCGTCGCTGGGGCCAGAGGCCATGTCAGAAGGGCATCTTCAGATCTGCGGGCAGGCCCATTTCGCGGGTCAGGCGCGCCATTTCCTCGGCCGATTTGTCGGTGGCGCGGCGTTGCGCATCCTTGATCGCGGCGAGGATAAGGTCCTCGACCACTTCCTTGTCTTCCGAGCGGAAGATCGACGGGGCGATATCGAGGCCGGTCAGCTCGCCCTTGGCGGTGGCCGTGGCCTTGACCAACCCGCCGCCCGCCTCGCCGGTGACGGTCAGGCGGTTCAGCCCTTCCTGCATCTCGGTCATCTTGGTCTGCATCTGCTGGGCCGCTTCCATCATCTTCGACAGATCGCCCATATCGCCCAAACCTTTGAACATTTCTTATTCCTCGTCCTCGAAGGGGTCCCATTCCTCGACCTCGGCCACGGGGCCTTCGGTCAGGTCATGCGGGGATGTATCCTCGCCCACGGGCTTTTCAACCGCTGGCGGGGCGGGAACGGGACGGATTGCGGTGATTTTCGCCGTCGGAAAGGCCGCGAAGATTGCCTGCACGGTCGGATTCTCCATCGCGCGGGCGCGGGCTGCGACCTCGCGCGCGGCGCGTTGTTCGCTGATTGTGGGCTGACCACCTTCCGAGACGACCGTGACGGCCCAGCGTTGCCCGCCGGTCCAGCCGTGCAGACGCTCGGCCAGTCGCTGGGGGAAGTCGCGAGGGGCGCGGTCTGTCGGTTCGAACTCGATCCGGCCCGGCGAATAGCGGACAAGGCGCAGGTGATCCTCGACATCCAGCAGCAGCTTCATGTCGCGCATGCGGCGGATCAGCTCGATGACGGATTCGAAATCCGGGAAGGCCGCGAGGGCATCGGGCGAGACCGCAATCGCCAGCGCGCCGCCATCGGGGCGGGCGGCGATGGGGGCGCGGGGGGCGGCCATGCGCGGGGCGTCAGCGGGACGCTGCGCGGGGGCCGAGGGGGCGCGGTTGAACTCGCCCGCCGAAATCGAGGTCTGGACCTTGCGGATCAGCGCCTCGGGGTCGGGAAGGTCGGCGACATGGGTCAGGCGGATGATCGCCATCTCGGCCGCCATCATGGCGTTCGGGGCTTGGCCGACTTCTTCCAGCGCTTTCAGCAGCATTTGCCACAGCCGGGTCAAAGCGCGCATCGGAATGCGGGTGGCGATGTCCTGACCGCGGGCGCGCTCATCGGGGCCGATGGTCGGGTCGTCGATCGCCTCGGGGGTGATCTTGACGATGGAAATCCAATGCGTGATCTCGGCCAGATCGCGCAGCACTGCCATTGGGTCGGCCCCATCGGCATATTGCGCTTGCAACTCGGCCAGCGCCTCGGCCGCCGCGCCGCGCAGGATCATGTCGAAAAGGTCAAGGACTCGGCCACGGTCGGCCAGACCCAGCATGGCGCGGACCTGCGGGGCGGTGGTCTCGCCCGCGCCATGGCTGATCGCTTGATCCAGAAGGCTGGTCGCGTCGCGGGCAGAGCCTTCCGCCGCGCGGGTGATCAGGGCCAACGCATCGTCGGTGATTTCGGCATTCTCGCGGCTGGCGATCTTGCGCAGCAGGGCAATCATCACCTCGGGTTCGATCCGGCGCAGGTCGAAACGCTGGCAGCGCGACAGCACCGTGACCGGAACCTTGCGGATTTCCGTGGTGGCAAAGATGAATTTCACATGCGGCGGCGGTTCTTCCAGCGTCTTCAAAAGCGCGTTGAAGGCGCTGGTCGACAGCATGTGAACTTCGTCGATGATGTAGATCTTGTAGCGTGCCGAGGCCGCCCGGTAATGGACCGACTCGATGATCTCGCGGATGTCGCCCACGCCGGTGCGGGATGCGGCGTCCATCTCCATCACGTCGACATGGCGGCCCTCGCTGATCGCCACGCAATGCTCGCAGGTGCCGCAGGGTTCGGTCGTCGGGCCGCCCGTGCCGTCGGGGCCGGTGCAGTTCAGGCCCTTGGCGATGATGCGCGCGGTGGTGGTCTTACCCGTGCCGCGAATGCCGGTCATGATGAAGGCCTGCGCGATGCGGTCAGCGGCGAAGGCGTTTTTCAGCGTCCGCACCATCGCGTCCTGACCCACGAGGTCGGCGAAGGTTTCGGGGCGGTATTTCCGCGCCAGAACTTGATAGGTCTTTTCGCTTTCGCTCATGGTCCGCCTTTTCTCTGCCGCGACACATTAGACGCGGGTGGGCAGGGCGGCAACCTTTGGGCAACGCAGATGTGACCATTGCCAAGAGATTGCGCGTTTCCCCAAGGATGTGTCCGCGGCATAGTCCGAGGATGCAGCGCCGTTCCCTGATCCTTGCCGCCACCGCTTTGCTGGCCGCGCCGCGCTTGGCGCGGGCGACGGCTGCGGGCCTGTTGCAAGAGGCCGGGGCGATGCAGCCGCTGCGCGCCATTGCCGTCTGGCGGGACGGCGAAGAGGTCGCGGCGCAGGGCTATCGCGGCTATGGGCCGGATCAGCCCACGAATATCAAATCGGCCTCGAAATCGGTGATCTCGGCCTTGGCGGGGATCGCGATTGCCAAGGGCGTGTTTTCCGGCCCGGATCAGCGGGTGGACAAGGTCCTGACGCGCGATCTGCCACCCGATCCCGACCCGCGCATGGCATCGCTGACGCTGGGGCATCTGCTGTCGATGCAGGCGGGCTTGCAGCGCCAATCGGGGCCGAATTACGGGCGCTGGGTCAGCAGCCCGAACTGGGTGCGCGCCGCATTGGCCGCGCCTTTTGAAACCGATCCCGGCGGGCGGATGCAATATTCGACGGCCTCGAGCCATCTGGTCTCGGCCATGCTGACCAAGGCCGGGGGCAGGTCGACGCTGGCCTTGGCGCGGGACTGGCTGGATATTCCCGGCTTTGCCATCACCGCATGGGAGCGTGACCCGCAGGGCATCTATCTGGGCGGCAATCAGATGGCGATGTCGACGCGCAGCCTGATGGCCTTTGGCGCGGCCTATGCGGCAGGCGGGCAGGGGGTGATCGCGCCGGAATGGATCGACGCAAGCTGGCAGCCGCGCACGCGATCCTTCTTCAATGGCGAGGAATATGGCTATGGCTGGTTCATCAGCCGGATTGGCGGGCGGGATGTGCGTTACGGCTGGGGCTATGGCGGGCAGATGGTCTATGTCTTTCCCGGCGCCGTGCCCGTGGTGATCGCCATGACCTCGGAGCCGGATCAACCCTCGGCGCGCACCGGCTACCGGACGGAATTGCATGCGCTGGCGGGTGATCTGGTGCAAAGCCTGTGAGGGGGGCGTTGACCAAGGCTGCGGCGCAGCATATCTGCGCCTCATGGCACGCGCACCCCTTTTGCAACTCACCGATATTTCGCTGACCTTCGGCGGCAATCCCGTCTTTGACGGTCTGAACATGACCGTCCAGCAGGGCGACCGGCTGGCGCTGGTTGGCCGCAATGGCTCGGGCAAATCCACGCTGATGAAGGTCATGGCCGGGCTGGTCGAACCTGACACGGGTCAGGTCGTCACGCCCGCCGGCGTCAAAGTCGGCTATATGGAGCAGGACCCCGATCTGTCGGGCTTTGCCACTTTGGGCGATTTCGCCCGCGCGGGCCTGCATGACGGCGAGGATTACCGCGTCGAAATGGCCGCCGAGGGGCTGAAATTCGACCCCGACCGTGTCGTGGCCACCGCCTCGGGCGGTGAGCGTCGCCGTGCGGCACTTGCCCGCCTTTTGGCCGAGGCGCCGGAACTGATGCTGCTCGATGAGCCGACCAACCACCTGGATATCGAGGCCATCAGCTGGCTGGAAGAGCAGCTGTCGACGACCCGCACCGGCTTCGTCCTGATCAGCCACGACCGCGCCTTCCTGCGCGCGCTGACCCGTGGCACGCTGTGGATCGACCGCAGCGAGATCCGCCGTCAGGATCGCGGCTTTGAGAATTTCGAGGATTGGCGCGAGACAGTCTGGGCCGCCGAGGATGACGCCCGCCACAAGCTCGACCGCAAGATCAAGGCCGAGGCCCGCTGGGCCGTCGAAGGCATCAGCGCACGGCGCAAGCGCAATCAGGGCCGTGTCCGGGCGCTGGCGGCGCTGCGCGACGAGCGCGCCGGTCAGATCCGCCGTCAGGGCGCGGCGCTGATGGAACTGGAATCGGGCCAGCAATCGGGCAAGCGCGTGATCGACGCCAAGGGCATTTCCAAGGCCTTCGGCGATCGCACCATTCTGAAGCCTTTCGATCTGCGCGTGCTGCGCGGCGACCGCGTGGCCTTTGTCGGCCCGAACGGCGCGGGCAAGACCACGCTGATCAAGATGCTGACCGGTGAAATTGCCCCCGATGAGGGCGAAATCAAGCTGGGCACCAATCTGGACATCGCGATCTTTGACCAGGCCCGCAGCGCGATCGACGAGACGGTCAGCCTGTGGGACGCGATGACCGGCGATCCCGAGATGCGTGTGTCTGGGCGCTCGGATCAGGTCATGGTGCGCGGCAATCCCAAACATGTCGTGGCCTATCTGAAAGATTTCCTCTTCGACGAGGCACAGGCCCGCGCGCCGGTCGGCAGCCTTTCTGGCGGCGAGAAAGCGCGGCTTTTGTTAGCGCGGATCATGGCCCGGCCCTCGAACCTGCTGGTGCTGGACGAACCAACCAACGATCTGGACGTGGAAACGCTGGACCTGTTGCAGGATATCCTTGGCGAATATGACGGGACCGTGCTGCTGGTCAGCCACGACCGCGACTTCATCGACCGCGTGGCCACCACCACCGTGGCGATGGAGGGCGATGGCCGCGCCGTGATCTATCCCGGCGGCTGGTCGGATTACCGCGCCCAACGTCCCGATGACGCGCCCGAGGTCGAGGTCAAGGCTGCACCTGTCACGTCCAAACCTGAAATCACGGCGCAGCCCGTAAAATCCGGCCTGAGCTTTACCGAGAAAAAACGGCTGGATTCGTTGCCCGGTATTATCGAGCGACTGGAGGCTGAAATCGGCAAGCTGCACGAGTTCCTTGCCCAGCCTGATCTGTTCAGCACCGCACCCGCCAAATTCGCCAAGGCGAGCGACGGTCTGACCGAACGGCAAGCTGCACTGGCTGCGGCCGAAGAGGAATGGATGGTGCTTGCCGAGAAAGAAGACGGATAATTCCGGAACCGCGTTTCTACCGGAGATCCGGCATATTTCGAACGATTCCGGTCTGTTCGACCGGTTTCGTTCGGAATTGACCTATCCAAAAAGCCCAGCCTTATCAGGCGGTCATTCAGGTTAATATCATCTCCAGTCGATTGGGGATGATGACATGAAATCTGCTCAATCCTTTGGAATAGCGCAGGCCTCGCGGTTGATTTCATTGCCGACAAAGCTGGCCGCGCCGAATCCGTACAAGGAAGCGCTGCTTGAGCCGCTGCGCGAACGAAATGCCTTTCTGGACTACATTTTCTACGATCTGCGCGTTCTGGAAGAAGATGAGGTCGCGCAACTGGCCCCCAGCTATGCGCGCGAAGGGGCCATCATCCTGACCGAGCCTTCCGGCGCGGGCGGGCTGACGGTCTGGCAGACATTCGAAAGCTTTCAGGCTGATGCATATCCGAAAATGGCCGATTGCATCGCTGTGGCGGGGGTCGGATCATCGGGTCTTGGCACGGCGGCATTCTCGCGAAACGTGGCGGATGCCATTGGCAGGCCGGTATTGAGTGTGGTTTCGGGCTATGGTCTGGCCGATCTGATGTCCGAGGCGCTGGGCGGCTTCTTCTGGTTCGGCTGGCTCAATGCGATGCGGCATAGCTTCGAGCCGCTTGATGCGATGACACGGATGTTGCCCTCGACGCTAGAGACGACTTCGGGGAACCTGACGACGGTGATTCGCCGCAGCCTTGACGTGAAGACGCTGTATTCGTTGCTGGAGTTTCTGGACTGGTCGCTGCTTGTCGGCCATTCCAAGGGGAATCTGGTGATTTCCGAGGCGCTGTTCGAACTGACCGAACACAAGCCGCGCTTGGCGAACGCCTTGGCCGACCGGTCGCGGATCGTGACCGTCAGTGCCAAGATCCATATGCCACGCCCATGGAAGCGGGTGATCGACGTGATGGGCAGTCTGGACGGTTTCGGCTTGCTCAATTCACGGGCGTCGATCAGCACTGATAAAAGCATCGCCTGTGCATGGCATCACACGAATACCGAACTTTTATTCCACCTGCCCGTGACCGATGCACTGCGCGAGGTGTTGTGAAAAGGGGCGGTCTGCCCGCCCCTTGACCGGTCGGATTAGCTTGCCGCTGTCGTACCTTTGACAACGCTGAGTTTACGTCCGAATTGCGAGACGAGTTCCCAGCGGACGCGATCGCGGTCTGCGGTGCGGACCCACGGCCAGCAGGTGAACGTATAGGTTTCATCCGTCATGGCGCTGAGCGTCAGTGAGGGCGTCGGATCATCCAGAACGTCGGGATGTTGTTCCATGACCTGACGCAGCAGCGATTCGGCTTCGTCTAGGCTGTGCTTTCCGGCGTTGACGGCAACCTCCAGCGACAGGCGGCGGGTATCTGCGCCCGTCGAATTGACGATGACGTCTTCCCAGATCTTGTTGTTCGGAACGATCACCTTGCGGTTTTCCGACGTGCTGAGATGGGTCGAGAACAACGAGACCTTCTCGACCTCGCCCGACACGCCTGCGGCCTCGATCTCGTCTCCGGCATCGAAGGGGCGCAGGAACAGGATCAGCATGCCGCTGGCGAAGTTGCTGATGGTGTTTTGCAATGCGAAGGCCAGAATGAAACCTGCGGCACCCAGTCCGGCAAGGATGGGAGTCATGTTCGTCCCGATCCATGACAGTCCGAACAGGAAGCCGACCAACCCGCCCAGACGGGCAATCCATCTACGCAGGAAGATACGCATCAGTTTCGAGGTCAGATGCGTCCGTTTCAGCGCGATATTCACGATCAGGCTGATCAGCCAGCCCGCGATGATACCGCCGATGGTGAACAGAAGCACGGACACGATCCGGCGCAGCAGGCGCTGGCCGCCATCTTCGGCATTGGCCCAGACTTTCAGGGTCAGCAGGGCGGAATGCAGGTTGGTGGTGTCGACCTGAACACCGCCGACATCTTTCACATAGGCGCGGTAGTTCGTTGTGTCCTCGGGGGCACCGCCCTTGTCCTCATATGCGTCCATCACCTCGCGGAAGCGGTCCGAGATCGTAGTGCGGATCTCGCGCAGCTTGGCGATCTTCTCGACCATCGACTTTTGTTCGGGAGTCAGTTCGCGGGTCTCGCCTTCGGCCAGAGGGGGCGCGTCGGCATTGGTCTTTTCGATCTCGGCGTTGAGTTTCAGCGATTCCAGCTCGGCCGTGGCGAGATTGCCGACAGCCTTTTGCAGTTCACCTTGCCAGCCCGACATTTCGGTCTTGAGTTCGGAAAGCGTCAAAGGTTCAAGCAGGAAACCCAGTTCATCCGTCGTGACGTCAAGATTGGCGGTCGATACCGGCCCGGGCTTTGCATCACCAGCTGTAACCAGCTCCTTGACGGCCGCTTTCACCTGTTCTTGCGAGGCGACCGGAGGCGTGTCCGATCCGCCACTTGGGATCATCTGCGCGCTCGCCGCAACGGGGGTGAAAAGCAGCATGGCCGCGAAAAGCGGGGCGGCAAAATGGCGTTTGCGGGGGGATTTGTCTGGCGTCGGTATGGGGGATCGGGTGGACATACTAACGGAATAAGGCACAGGAGCACTCCCACTGGCGTTCGCATTGGTGTCGCCAGTGAAGGCTAACACGGGGAGGCAGGGGGGTAGCATTATTTTGCATCTTTTGACTATCAGGCCACCGTGCGACCGATTGTCCAGTTTGAAAGCCGGAATGCGAAAAGGCACCCGCGACGGTGCCCTTTGTCGCAAAACCAGCGTCATTCTGTACCGCCCCAGTGAAAACCTGCTCATGTTATAAGGAGTAGGACGTAGCGATGAGCAGACCATTGGAAGACGTTGTCAAACGGTGGACGATCATCTGGCTCATCCGAATCTCATCGGCTCACGCATCGAGAAAATTCCACAATCCCATCCCCCTATTCATTGGGAGGATTACCATCTGCAAGACATCCCCGGGGGAGCCCTGCGCGACAAGGTGCTCGAAGCGCTCTGGCTGGTCGGTCGCTTGCTGGAACAGACCCCGAAGAGCAAGGACAGGATCTATTCCCTGCACGAGCCGGAGG
>NZ_WMIE01000017.1 GCF_009711225.1 Paracoccus aestuariivivens
CTCTGGGTTTCGGATTTCACTTATGTCTCGAGCTGGCAGGGCATGGTTTACGTTGCTTTCGTGATCGATGTCTTCGCCCGGAAGATCGTCGGCTGGCGTGTCTCGACCTCGATGACCACCGGCTTCGTGCTCGACGCCCTGAATCAGGCCATCTGCCAGAGGACACCGTCCGAGGCTGACAAGCTGATCCATCACAGCGACCGAGGCAGCCAATATCTGTCGATCCGATACACCGAACGCTTGGCTGAGGCAGGCATCGACCCCTCGGTCGGCAGCGTCGGCGATTCCTACGACAACGCCCTGGCGGAAAGCATCATCGGCCTCTTCAAAACCGAGGTCATCAAGTTCCTCGGCCCTTGGAAATCCGTCGCTCAGGTGGAATGGGAAACCCTCAAATGGGTCGATTGGTATAACAAAACGCGCCTGCACAGCGCCATCGGCTACCTCACGCCGAATGAAGCAGAGGAGGTCTTCTACTCAAACTTGATCGCCGACGAAAATGCGGCCTAATCATTGAACCAGAAACTCTCCGGTAAACCCGGGGCGGTTCAGGGCGAAAGTTGGTGACGCCTAGAGGCGACTCGAAGTTGGCGGAGACCATCTCGGAATTCAACCCTTTGGATGACTGTCCGGCAAGCGGTTTTAGCCATCGAGTTGGCGCCATTTCAGCTGTGCTGACATCATCAGCTTGAAGGCCATAGCCAGTCCGGTCTTGCGGCAGAGGCATCCCTTGGCGCGCTTCGTGCGGTGGCATGGCGGAGAGCATGGCCTCGCGAGTCGCGATCATCGTTGTCAGCATCGGCTTCGCCGAAATCGGGCCGACGCCAATTACCACCCCATCTACGTGACAAGACCGATCCTGCCCCCCTGATCAGTGACCCGGTCCCAGGTCAGAGCGAGATGCCGGGCGGGGAGATCGTGGTGGCGGGGGCCAGTGCCACCTCTTCTCGGTAGCTTGCGAAGGAGCGAACCAGATGGGCCATCATCGCCTCGCGCGCGGCGATGGCATCGCGGGCCGAGATCGCGTCGACGATCCGCGCATGTTCGAGAATAACGGTGCGGAAATAATTCGCTGCCTGATCTTGCGACAGGTTGGGATAATCGGTTCCGGTCTTCAGATGCGGGCCGAAGCGCACGATCGCTTCCTCGAAGACCATGTTTCCGGTTGCCCGCGCGACGGCCAGGTGGAAATCGTAATTGCCGTTCAGCGGAAACTGGTTGGCCTGAACCGCGCGGCAGACCCTTTCATGGGCGCTGCGAATGGCGTAATCCTGCGTGGCCGACCGGCGCACGGCAGCCAGTGCGGCTGCCTCCGGCTCCCAGGCCTGACGGAACTCGTAAAGGTCGATGCTGCGGGGGATGCTGTCCACTTCCTCGGGCGGGCGCCAGATCGAGGCACCGGGCAACACATCAGTCACGAACATTCCGCGCCCCTGGGTCGAGCTGACTAGCCCGTCATTGCGCAGGGCGGCGATCGCCTCGCGCACGACGGTGCGGCTTACGCCGAACCGCTCCATCAGGCCCGGTTCGGTAGGTAGTTGCGCACCCAGATGCAGACCGCCCGACAGAATCTCGGCCTTGAGCTGTTTGACGACTTTTTCTGAAAGGCGAGGCTTGCGGGTGGTCAGATCTAGCTCCATCGGCTGGGTATTTCGCTTTGTGCCCCAAAGACCTGCGGGGCGCAAAGCGCATTGCGCATCATCCCCTGCGCTCTTGCAGAAGGGCCGCGATATAGCCATAGCAGAAGGCAAATGCGACACCGCGTTCGTTCTCGCCAGACAGGGTGGGCGCATGGTCAGGCATGACCATGTATTTGTAGCCGGTATCGCGCAGCGCATCCATCACTGCGGGCATGTCGATGTCGCCGTCATCGGGCATCGTCTCGCGGAAGGAATAGAGCCCGCCTGCGATGTTGCGGAAGTGGACATTCATGATCTTGCCGCGCGCCCCGAACCAGCGGGTGATCTCGGGCACCTGCGAGACATCTTCCAACATCTCGCCCAGCGTGCCGATGCAAAAGTTCATCCCGTGGATCGGGCTTTCGTGCAGCGAGACGAATTTCTTCATGCCCTCGACCGAACCCAGAACCCGGGTCACGCCCTTGTAGCCGGGCGGGGTGGCAGGGTCATGCGGGTGACAGGCGAGACGGATGTTGCTGCGTTCGGCCACCGGAACGACGCGGCCGAGGAAATAGTCGATCCGGTCCCAGATCTCGTCCTCGCTGATGACGCCTGCCGGGCCGGCCTCTTCCTGATCCATCAGATCCCAGCGGAAGGCCTCGGCCATGGCGCCGCCCCGTCCTTTTTCCATCGGGCTACGCGGGATACCGATGTAGTTGAAATTGTATTTCACCGAAGGGATGCCCGCCGCGGCGCAATTCTCAATCAGCTGGCAGATCAGGTCGATCTGTTGGTCCCGGTCGGGCCCGGCCAGCAAGATGTCTGGGCATTGCGCACGGCCCACCGGCACCGAGGCCAGCGGCAGTTGCAGCATGTCAAGTTTGAGGCCGAATCCCTCGATCTTTTCACGAAAGCGCGACAGATGAGCGCCGTCCCAGCTGCGCCAATCACCATCGGGATCGGCGCAGATATTGTCCACGCCAAGTTGCTTCATCACCCGGTAATCATCGTCGTTGCGGGCGGGGAGTTGAGTCCCGAGATACATTCATCTTCTCCAAGGCCTATTCGTTCTATAATTAGTAGTACGAATTTTCACCCAGTTCCAAGTCTGTTTATGGCAATCTTAGTGCAAATTTTCAAAATATAACGAAATGACTGGCAAAATCGTCAAGGTAACACATCTGGACAGGCTGAAATTATCATAGTATGGATTTCCAGAATTCATCTTACGAGCATCTGGGGAGGATCGCTTTGTTCGGATCAATCACACGGCGTGCAACTCTGGCAGCATTTCTGGCAGGCACGGCATTTGTTCTGCCGATGGGCACGGCGGCCTTTGCCGAAACCCCCAGCGACACGTTGGTCTACGGTACTTCGCTGGCGCAGGTGATCTCGCTTGACCCCCATCAGGGGCAAGAGGCGACTTCGCTCGAGATCATGGCCAACCTTTACGATCGACTGGTCGGCAGCATGCCCGACGGCAGCCTGCCGCCGCAGTTGGCCGAAAGCTGGGAGATCAGGGAGACCTCGATCACCTTCAAGCTGCGCGAGAATGCAGTCTTTGCCAGCGGGCGCCCAGTCACGGCCGAGGATGTGGTCTGGTCGCTGAACCGTCTGATGGCGATGGATCAAGCACCGTCTTCCAAGCTGAAGCCCGCAGGCTACACCAAAGAAAACATCGGCGGGATGCTGCATGCCATAGATGCGCGCACCTTCCGCATAGACCTGACCGGCAACATCGCCCCCGATCTGCTGCTTTACCGTCTCTCCGAGGTCGCAGCTTCGATTGTTGACCGCGAGGCTGTCGAAAGTAATGCCGTCAATGGTGACAATGGCAACGAATGGCTGCGCACCAATGGCGCAGGGTCGGGCCCCTTTGCGTTGAAACGCTGGTCCCCCAATGACATCGTACTGATGGAAGGTCGCGAGGATTACTGGGCCGGTGCGCCCAAGCTCAAGCGCGTGATCATGCGCCATGTGCCCGAAAGCCAGGTCGAGCGGCTGATGCTTGAGGGAGGCGATATCGACATCGCAGGCGCCCTGTCTGCCGGCGACACGCTGCACTTCCAGGGGTCAGACAGCGTGACCATTCAGCAGGTTCCAACCGGCGGCTTCTATGTTCTGGCGATGAACATGGAGCGCAAGGAGCTGGCCGAGCCCAAGGTGCGCGAGGCGATCTTCAAGTCGATCGACTATGCCGGGATCGCCAGTGCTATCCTTGGACCCTATGGCCGCGTGCGCCACATTCCGGTGCCGGAAAACTATGCCAGCGCCATTCCCGACCCGGAGGGTTGGTCGTATGATCCCACGGCTGCCAAAGCCATTCTGGAAGAGGCCGGCTATGGCGACGGCTTCACCGTGAACATCAAGACCATCGCTCAGACCCCGCGGGTCGATCTGGCGACCAGCGTGCAGGCCGCACTGGCCGAAATCGGCATCACCGCCAATGTGGTGCAAGGGTCGGGCGCCGACATCATCTCCGCCCACCGTGCCCGCGACTTCGACATCCTGATCCCGCAGACCGGCGCCTACATGCCCAATGTTATGGGCTCGATGGAGCAGTTCTCGTCGAACCCCGACAACTCGCGCGAGGCCAACAACGCCGGGAACTTCGTCTGGCGTTCGGCATGGGACATCCCCGAACTGACCGAGGTCACTGCCGCCGCGCTGCGCGAACAGGATACCACCAAGCGCGCCACGCTTTACACCGAAATGCAGGAGCAATTCGTGAGGGCGGTTCCCGCCGTCTTCCCGATGTTCGAACGCTTCCTGCCGGTGGCGGTGTCGAACCGCGTCGTCGGCTACCAGGGCCATGCGCAGAACGTTGTGCGGCTTGAGAACGTAACCAAGGCGGATTGACAACAGGCATGGCCAGCAATTCAGAAACCTCCGTGGCCGCCGCCTGGGGCGGCCGCATCGGGCAACTCGTCCTCAGCCTTTTCGCGCTCATCGCGGTGACCTTCGTGATCGGGCGGCTTCTGCCGACCGATCCGGTCGGGGCCATCGTGGGCGAGTTGGCCAGCCCCGAAGCCTATGCCGCCATGCGCGAAAGGCTAGGGCTGGATCAGCCGGTTGTCGTGCAGTTCGGCCGCTACATCTGGAATCTTTTGCATGGTGATCTCGGGGTGGCTGCACTTACCGGGCGCCCGGTGACCGAGGATCTGGCGCTGGCTTTTCCGGCCACGCTGGAGCTAGCGACGCTGGCCGTGATCATCTCATTTGTTCTGGGCGTTCCCCTGGGCCTGGCTGCGGCGTTGAACCGCGACAGCTGGATTGATCAGTTCGCTCGGATCATCTCGCTGGTCGGGCATTCGATTCCCGTCTTCTGGTTCGGGATTGTCGGGCTGGTGATCTTCTACGCGGGGTTGGGCTGGGTGGGCGGGCCGGGCCGGGTGGATGTCTATTTTGAAGGCCTGGTGCCTTCGGTCACGGGGATGATCCTGATCGACACGCTGCTGGCGGGCGAGACTGAAATCTTCTGGAACGCGCTGTCGCACATCATCTTGCCCGCCTTAATGCTGGCCTATGCGGCGATGGCCTATATCACCCGCATGACCCGCGCCTTCACGCTTGAACAGATCGGGCAGGACTATGTCACTGCGGCCAAGGCCAAGGGCGCATCGCCGGCCCGGCTGCTGTTCCGCCACATCCTTCCCAACATCTCGGTCCAGCTGGTCACGATCCTTGCCATTTCCTATGGGGGGCTGCTGGAGGGGGCGGTAGTCACCGAGATCGTCTTCTCGTGGCCGGGTTTGGGCCAGTACATGACCTCGGCCCTGCTGATCGGTGACATGAACGCCGTCCTCGCTTCGACCATCATGATCGGCGTGGTCTTCATGACACTGAACTTCCTGTCGGACATCGCCTATTCGATGCTTGACCCACGCACGCAGGAGAAGCGCTGAGATGAACGGCACCACCTTGTCCCGTCCGCGACCCATGGCCAATGCTTGGGGCACCCTCCACAGCTTCTTTGGCGAATTGCGGCGCGAGCCTCTGGGCTTCATCGGCCTGATGCTGATCGTCGCACTGATCCTTGTGGCGATCCTGGCGCCATGGATCGCGCCCTATTCACCCAGTCGACAATCCTTGTCGGAAGTACTGCAGCCGCCTTCGGTCGCGCATTGGATGGGGACCGACGAATTCGGCCGCGACATCCTCAGCCGCCTGATCTGGGGCGCGCAGATCACAATGCGCACTGTGCTTTCGGTCACCGCGATCGTGGGGCCGATCGGCCTGCTGATCGGGGTCACCGCCGGCTATTTCGGCGGGCGGGTCGATGCCGTGCTGATGCGCATCACCGACATTGTGCTGTCTTTCCCCTCGTTGATCCTTGCGCTGGCTTTTGCCGCGGCATTGGGTGCGGGGTTGGGAACGGCGATCATCGCCATCTCGCTGACCGCATGGCCGCCCATCGCGCGGCTGGCCCGGGCCGAGGCGCTGATCGTGCGCAATACTGATTACGTCGCCGCGGCCCGGCTTTACGGGGCATCGAACCTGCGCCTCCTAACGCTTTACATTGCGCCGATGTGCATCCCTTCGGTGGTGGTACGGCTGACACTGAACATGGCGACCATTACGCTGACCGCAGCTTCGCTGGGCTTTCTGGGCCTTGGCGCGCAGCCGCCGATGCCCGAATGGGGGGCCATGATCTCGGCCGGGCGGCGTTTCATGCTGGATCAGTGGTGGGTTGCAGTCATGCCTGGCTTTGCCATCCTGTTCACCAGCCTAGCCTTCAATGTGGTCGGCGACGCCCTGCGCGACGTGCTTGACCCGCGCCATACGAAGAACTGAACCATGACCGACACAAAGGAAATCCTAACGGTCCAGAACCTTGATGTGACCTTTGCCCGCAGCGCAATGAAAGCAGTCGCCGGCGTCAGCCTGTCGCTGGGGCAGGGCAAGGTCGGCATCGTGGGCGAAAGCGGGTCCGGCAAGTCGACCCTTGGCCGTGCCATCATGCGGCTACTGCCGCCTTCGGCCACCGTCACGGCTAGCAAGCTGACCTTCGACGGCAACCCGCTGCTGTCGCAGTCGGAACGCGAGATGCGCGCCCTGCGCGGCAACCGCATGTCATTGATCATGCAGGATCCGCGCTATTCGCTGAACCCGGTGCTGCCCATCGGACGTCAGGTCGCGGAGACGGCCATCCTGCACAAGGGTCTGTCAAAATCGGCCGCGCGCGCCGTTGCAGCCGAGATGCTGGATCGCGTGCGCATCAAAGATGTGGCCCGGGTGATGGAGTCCTATCCGCATCAGATTTCGGGTGGGATGGGCCAGCGCGTGATGATCGCGGCAATGCTGCTGTCGCGGCCGCGCCTTGTGATCGCCGACGAGCCGACCTCGGCTTTGGACGTCAGCGTGCGGGGCGAGGTGCTGGAGCTGCTCAACGAGCTGGTGACGGCCGATGGCTCCAGCCTGCTGCTCATCAGCCACGACATCCGCATGGTCGCGTCCTTCTGCGACCGGATCGTGGTGATGTACAAGGGTCGCATCGTAGAAGAGCTGTCACGCCTATCCGATGCACGCCATCCCTATACGCTGGGCCTGATCGCGGCGATGCCGGATGCGCGCCACCCGGTGCACCGTCTCCGGGTGCCGGACCGCGCCACCTTTGACGCCACCGAAAGAAGCGGGTCGCCGGCATGAGTATGATCGAACTGCAGGACATCAATGTCCGTTATCACAGCGGCAAATCCGAAAACCATGTTGTGCGGGGCGTGAACCTTTCGGTCGCGCGCGGCGAATGCGTGGGGATCGTGGGCGAATCCGGTTGTGGCAAGTCAACCTTGCTGCGCAGCCTCGTGGGACTTGAAGGCCACTGGACCGGTAGTATTTCTATCAATGGCGAGGCTCTTGGCCCGATCCGCACCAAAGACCAGCTGCGTTGCGCGCAGATGGTATTTCAGGACCCCTTCGCCTCGCTGCACCCGCGGCACCGGATCCGCCGCGCGCTTTCTGAACCTGCGCGCTGCATGGGCCTGCCAGTGGATGACGCTCGCATCGCCGCGGCGCTGGAGGAGGTGGGCCTGCCTGCAAGCTTTGCCGACCGTTTCCCGCATCAGCTGTCGGGGGGACAACGCCAGCGCGTGGCGATCGCCCGTGCGCTGATCGTCGAGCCGCCAGTGCTGCTGCTGGACGAGCCGACCTCGGCCCTTGACGTGTCGGTTCAGGCCGAAATCCTCAACCTGCTGTCCGACCGGCGCGATGAACGCGGCCTGACCTTCGTTCTGGTCAGCCATGACCTGTCAGTCGTCGCCCATATGTGCGACCGCATTTTCGTGATGCAGAACGGCGGTTTCGTCGACGAGCTCAGCCCCGCCGACATCGGAGCCGGCGAAGCCCGCGACGCTTATGCCCGCCAGCTTTTAGCCGCCAGCTTTCTTGAAGAGCTCGCCTGACCCCTTGAAGGACCACCCCTCGATGCCACTGCCCGAAGTGCCCCAAGACCGTACGATGCGTCAGGACCCCGAACACCAGCAATGGCTGCGCGCCGAAGTGGCGCGGCAGGTGGATTTCTTCCGCCCCAGCCTGCAGACCGACGGTAGCTTTGCCGTGCTGGATTTCGCCGGCGTGCCGCTGACAGGCAGCCTGCAGGAACTGCATACCACCACCCGGCTGGTGCATTCTTTTGCGCTGGCCAAGGCGGCGGGCCTGCCCGACTGCGACCCGGTGATCTGCGCGGGGATGGATTTCTTGTGGAACCGGCACCGGGACGCCGAACATGGTGGCTATGTCTGGTCGGTCGACGCGGCGGGCGTGGCCGATGGCACCAAACTGGCCTATGGCCATGTCTTCGTGCTTCTGGCGGCGGCTTCGGCCAAAGTGGCGGGCCACCCGGATGCCGACCGGCTGATCGCCGATGTTTCGGCCTTGATCGACAGACATTACTGGGATGAAGAGGCGGGTCTGCTGCGCGACGAATTCACCCGCGACTGGCAGCCCTTCTCAACCTATCGCGGAATGAATGCCAATATGCACGGGATCGAGGCGATGCTGACCGCCTACGAGACCACGGGCTCCGCGATCTATCTGACTCGGGCGCGGCGGATCCTCGATTTCTTCACCGGACGCATCGCGCCCCGCTACGGCTTTCGCCTGCCCGAGCATTACACCGCCGACTGGCAGGTGGACGCGGATTATCAGGGCAACCCGATGTTCCGCCCACGCGGCACTACACCGGGCCACTCTTTCGAACTGGGCCGGCTGCTGCTGCAATGGTGGGACCTAGCTGGCCGCCCCGAAAGTGACGCCCCTGAGATTGCACGCCGACTGATCGAGACGGCGCTGGCCGATGCATGGGTGCCAGGAGCATGGCCTGCGGCAGGAGGCTTTGTCTATACGCTCGAACTCGACGGGGCAGTGTCGGTCTCCGACCGCTACTGGTGGCCGGTGTCCGAGGCGATCGGGGCGATGGCCGCGTTGCAGAACCATGCTGCTCAGCCGCAGGACGAGGAATGGTATCGCCGGCTCTGGGCATTTGCCGATCTGGCGTTGATCGACCATGCGCGCGGTGGGTGGTTCCCTGAACTTGATGCCGATGGCAAACCCGACGCCCGCCAGTTTGCCGGCAAACCCGACATTTATCATTCGGTGCAGGCAGCGCTGCTGTCGCAGGTGGGTTGTCTTTCGCGTCTTCCCGCCTCTCTGCGCGCCGCGCGGGCCTAATCCGGCTTTTCCATACGGCGCCTGCGGCCCAGAGCCTTGAAGGGTGTGGCCTTCGACGGCGCTGGGAAGCAGACGCAGATTCCGGGTTCGAAAGGCGCGCTGATTGACAGCGCGCCGTACAAGTTCTCAGCCAGATCTCAGGCGTTCACCTTGTCCTTGATCATCTTGGCAAACGTCATCTTCACCGCCCGGTCGGCGTCTTTCTCGATTGCTTCCCCAGTCGAGGGGTTTCGGACTGTGCGTGCGGAACGCTCACGGCAATAAATCTTGCCAACCTCCGGGATGGTGACTGCGCCCCCGGCGGCCACCTGATCGTGGATCAAGCCACTAAGCGCCTCGATGATCGCGGTTGCCGCCTTCTTTTCTGTACCTGCACGACTGGCAAGCTCATTGATCAGTTCAGCCTTGGTCAGGGACTTCGACATCTGGAAATTTCCTCCTACTTTCCGCACATCTTGCTATCCCAATCGAACGACCAGCATCTGGCAAGATAAAAGGCACCGCTTCCGTCGCGATGCATTGATGGCATATGACAGCGACAAGGGCCGGGCCAAATAGCTCGAGACGAACGGGCCAGCAATCATTCGCCGATCTTGCCCTCAGCTATTTCCACAGCCCTGCCCTCCTCTCCTGCGCCTTGGTCCTAGCGTTCCCGGTCGCGATCCTCACGGTTTTTCGTTTGCGAGGGCTCCGCTTCGCGCGTTGTCTGGCTATCACCCAGATCCTGCAGCCGCGCCTTGGCTTCCTGAACCTGTTTCAGGTTCATGCCCATGCTCTCATGCTGCTCGGCTGCAGTAACGATGGCACGCGCGAAGTCGCGCCTTTGCGCAGGATCCGGAATATCGAGCGCCAAGGCCCGATCGTCGCCCTTGACCAGCCGCGCCATCAGGTCCTCGCCATAGCGCTGGGTCAGATCCCTGGCGAAGCGCCCGGCATGGTCATCACTCTGGAAGGCCACCTGCCCGTCTTGCTTCAATGCCTGCGCTATGGTCTGCAACGTGCGTGACAGACGGTCATGCTCGCGGCGCGGTTCAAGGGCGCGATCGAGGAGTTCCGCGGTCTTGGCGTAGAAGCTCTCGACGAGGCTCGCCGCCTTGCCGCGATCCTTCTGGCGCCCGAGATCGAGATGCCGGCTTTCGGCCACGGCCTGGATATCCTGCCGTGTCCAATCGCGTTCCTGCCAGGCATTGGCCGCGCCTTGGCCCATGCGGTTCTGGATCTGGGCCGGATCAAGCCCGACGGATTTCGCCGCCTCGGAGATTTTCTCGCGGATCTCGGCAATGCCGTCATTGCCGATTTCACGGGTGGTGCCATCGCGGATAAGCGCGGTCTCTCCCATCTGACTGCGATGTAGCGCCTCACGCGCCGGGCGCTGCATTAGCGTCGCGCCTCGGTCATCGCCCAATTCGCGGGCGACATCGGATGCCGCCGCATAGAATTCGCGCCGCATCTCGCTCTGCTCGGATTGCGGCAACTGCCGGATGCCGGTCTCGACCCGGTCGATCCAGGCATCGTAATAGCGGCCGAGATCGCCTCGGGTCTGAACATGTTGTGCCTGCATGAACTCCTCCGTCGATTGAATGATTCCGCCGCGCGCGAGGATCTGCGCCACCGCCTCAAACTTGCTGGCCAATTCCGCCTCGCGGCTCTGCCGCGCCATTGAGGAGAAGAGCTGCAAGGTGGCGACATTCTCGCGGATCTGCGCCATGGCATCGCGCACCGCTGGGCCCTGCAGCGGCACTTCCCGGACCTCGCGGCCCTCGCGCAAAGCCCGCTCGAGCTCGGCACGCGAGGGGCCGTAGGTCAGTTTGCCGCGCTCGATGCGCGAGGCGCTGTCGAGAAAAAGCCCCTGCTCGGCGGCGATCTCGACCATGCGTTCCTTCATCGTGAGCACGTCAAAGGCATGGCCTTTGGCCATGTAGAACCAGCTGTCGTTCTCCAGCCCGCGATTGTTGAGGACGATATGGACATGGGGATGGCTGCGATCGGTATGCAAAGCCGCGATATAGGCCCATTCATCCTCGACATGCATGCCGCTCTGGAACATCTCCGCGGCCCAGATCTCGGCGACCTGCAATGCGCGATGCGGTGCGACATCGGCCGGGAAGGACAAAAGCAGATGCGTGGTATGGCCGTTTTTCGGATCACCGGTCCAGGCATCCTCCCAATCCCCGGCAATGGTCTTGCGCTCCTCGCGGCTCAAGGTGCGGCGCTCCGGATCATGCTCAACCATATTGCCGAAGATCGCGCTGGCCTTGGAGAAGAGATAATCGAACTGATTGCCGAGCTGCTTGCGGCTATGGGTGCCGCCATTATGGATCTTCTTCAGCACTGCGGCATTCGAGCCCTGGGCCAGACGCCAGAGATTATTGGCCCGGGCGGTGAAACGCTGCCGCGTGGATCCGCTGCCGCCGCGCAAATAACGCAGGCGCAAGTCCTCGAGGACCCCTTCCGTCGCGCTAGCCATCAGCGCGTTCCGAATAGCTGCGGAAGAGCCGCACACCACGGCGGCGCTGTTCCTCGACCACGGCATTGAGCCAGGTCCGAAGCTTCGGCAGCGTGAGGCGCAACTCGTTCAGCGCCTGCCATTCGACCCGGGCAAGATCGACGCGCCCGCGATTGGCCGCCAAGGCGATCTGGTTCACATTCACCCCGATCTTATGCAGCTCGGATTTGATCTCGCTGAGCTTCGCTGCTTCCTCCGGCGGGAATTCCAGCAAACCGACACTGGCGCGCAGGACCGAGCGCAAGGCATCCGAACGCGATCCCGCCCCCATGCGGGTCTGCAACCGAGAAAGCGCTTCGAGCTCTTCCGGCGAAAGCCGCACCGTCACCGCCTTGCCCGAGGTCGTGGTCGCCCCGGCTTCCCGGATGCGCCGGGCCTTGGCGCGCTTCAGCTTGGTAACGTCCATCCCTGCGACGGTGGTACCTACCACCTCTCGCCTGTGATCTGAGCCCTGCGTGATACCCGTCACTGCCCCTCCGATCCGGCAGGGCGCGCGCTTTGTACACATTCTGCATTTCCTGCCATAGCCCTTTGCTGCCAGATGAGACTCCATGTGTCAACGCAACCGGAGCTTGCGAAGGGCGCTTTGACCGGGAGTCCGTCGGTGCGGCGCAAAGGGTCCGTTTGCTTCCAGGTACCAGGCTTCGGGCCAGAGGCCCGGCCGTTTCGGGCGCCTGCGCCCTGAGGCTGCCCAGACGGGCAGCCGCTGCCGTGAGGCAGTCCCAAAGGCCTGCGGGCAGTGTTGTGGCGGCTGCCTGGCACCTGTGAGCATGGCAGAGCGGCGGCCCGGCCTTCACCGCAGAAACCGGCGTAGCTGACGCGAGGGAGGGAGCAATTTGCCCAGAAACTAGCGATGAAGCGGATGGCGTAGCGTGCGGGTATCTGAGCTCGAGACATTGGCGGCACCCATTGGCGCAGTCTCAGCGTGTCGCAGCAGAGAGATCGCAGGCGTCGGAGGTCCCGGAGTTGGCGCGGGGAGACGAGCGTTCTCCAAACGCAAGCCCCGCATGCCGCGAAGCGGGTTCCGCGTCACGTGTGCCGCTTTCCGCTTATCGGTTCACGCTTCGTGTTTCGTGTGTTCTGTGTCGCGCTATGCGGGTATTGTCTTGTGGAAGGTGCGTTGAACTTCGCGCGGCGGAAACGAAGGAGAGCTGATGCAGAACGGCATTCGTGTCATCACCGCGATGAACCGCAAGGGCGGCTGCGGCAAGACCACGCTGATCATGGGGCTCGCCTCGGCCGCTGCCGAGCGTGGCGAGAGCGTCACCATCTTCGACACCGACGAAAGCCGCAGCAGCTGGAAATGGATGGAACGCGCCAAGGCGCAGGGTCATTGGAATGATCTGGTCCGGGTCATCCCGACGCTTTCTGCGGCTGCGGTGATCGAGGAGATCAGCGCGATCTTCGCCCAACCTGATCAGGAACACCTGATCCTGGTCGACACCTTTGGCGGCGGCTCGGAGGCGCAGGATCATCTCGCGCAGATCTCGCATCTGCTAATCGCGCCCTGCATGCTCTCGGCGAATAATTACGAGGAGAGCCTCGAGACCGGGCTTTGGTATATCCGGCTCAAATCCCGCGTCGAAGATCCGGACGAATTGCCACCCTTCCGGGTGCTGCTCAATCGCGTACCGCTTTCCCGCTCGGCCGCCGAGCATGAAATCTATGAGAAGGTGATCCGCAATATGCCGGTGCTGGGCGAGGTGGTGATGAACCGAGCGATGTATACCCGGCTCGACGGTCAGGGGCTCTTGGGCGAGATCCGCCGCAAGACGAAGAACCCCGGCGTCGCCAGCCACCTTGGGACGGCGCTGCAGGAAATGGACGAGGTCCTGGCCGAGCTCGACCGCACCATCCGGGAGGAGGCGTAATGGCCAAGCTCAAGCTGCCGGGCCGGATCTCGGCCCCCGATCCCGGTTTCAGCCGGCGGTTGGAATTCGAGGCTCCGGCAGAGCTGGTGGAAGATCCGGTGCCCGTACCGCTCGCGACCGAGACCGAGACCGAGACCGAGACCGAGACCGAGAAGGCAGTTGGATCCAGCATCGCGCCGCAATCAACAGAAGCGGAAGCGGTAAAAGCTGCGCCGAGGCGCAAGCGCAGCGTAGCCCCGCGACCCGGTGCCACCCCTGCCCCGTCGCGCGGGCTGCGGCCCTCAGGCGAGGACATGGTAACAATCCGGGTGCTATATCGCTTGCCCGATGACTTGGTCGCCCGCGCGGCAGCTTGGGCCGAAAAAGCGCGCTGCCCGATCGGCACGGTGCTCCGCCGCGCGATGACAGAGTTGCGCCCCGAGCTTGTCGCGGCACTCGAGGCCGGGATCGACTATCGCGACATCCCGGCGGAGCGCGCCAAGCAATCGGCGCATCGGTTCGACAGCTCGATCACCTTGTCCCGTGCCACCCATGCCCGCCTGTGCGCCGAGATCGATCCCGAAGGTCTGGCCGGGCTGACCCCGGCCCTGTCGCGCTGGGTCCGGGCCAAGGTGATCGCGCATCTCGACAAATTCCTGACCCGGGCGGGATATTGACCACGACTCCGCACATGGGGCACCCTCCAGGACCTGCATCGAGACGACGTCAACCGCCGTCATCAAGGAAGGTGAGTTGTCGCCCGGGTCAGTGACCGGGCGCCCTCACGCCCGCATACAAAAAGGAAGCTCATGACCAAATACAGCCTCGTCCTCGTCATCATGGCGATAAGCGCCTGCTCATCCGGTGGATCGGTCAAAGGCAAAACCCCGTCGGAACTGCGTGCGTCATGCCAGGACGGCCGGACGGCGGCCTGCCGCGCGGTGCGCCAACACGATCAGCTACTGTAACGACAAGTGGCAGCCTAACCGAGTGACGCCTTTGATCGGGCGCGAACACGCGAGGTCCCCGAAGTCTACCCCAGCGGGTTATTGACCGCGATCGGCTCGTCTAGAGCCCGGCGCGGGTCTCACAGGAGCAAATCCGGCTCGACCGCATTTTCCGCTTCCCTCCAGAGGCCCGCCGCTGGACGCGACGGGCTGTAAATCGGTGGGAGCTCGCGGGCCGCTAGGCGGCCTCGCTTGGTTCGACCGGCTTGGCCTCTCCGGCGCAGGCCAGCAGGAAATCTGCCGCCTTCTGCGCCTCGGTCGCGGCCTTGAAGATCAGCCGCCTGTCATCCTGAAGTGCGCGCAACCAGCCTTCAAGGTAAGCCGCCGATTGACCAAAATCCGGGGTCAGGCCGAGCTGGGCGCAGAGCATGCAATTGCCAATCTCCGCAATCAGTTCCTCGAAGGCATAGGCCTTGCGCTCGGCAAAGCGGCTGAGCCGGTCGAGACGCGAGCCGTGGCCAGACCAGTGGATTCCTTCATGGGCAAGGGTCCCATAAAACCCGGCTGCGTCATAAAAACTCGAGATCGGCGGCATATGGATGTAATCCGCCTGCGCATCGTAATAGGCCTGCGGCTCGTCACTCACGCGGATCTCCGCCCCGGTCGCCGCGAAGAAAGCCTCAAGGCGTGGATCGGGTTTTGTACCAAGATCGCGGACCGGCTCAGCGGCTGCAGCGTAAAACTCCTCGGGCAAGCCGTCGATCTGATCGGCATTGAAGACGCGGTAGCTCTTCAAATAGGGGATGCGCTTCTCGGCTCCGCTGTCTTCATCTTCCCGCGCGAGGGTGCCATATTTGACCACGGAAGCGCTTTTCTCGCCCTTGCGGACCTGACCGCCTACGGCCTCGGCCTGCTTATAGGTGAACCAATAGGCGCTGCCATAGCCTTGCGCCGATGCGGCCAGCCAAAGCATCAGCACATTGATGCCGCGATAGGCCTCGCCATTGGCGCGCAGGGGCATCTGCGCTGCCCTGCCCTCGCCGGTCCAGGGCTTGCGCCATGCCGGGCTGCCCGCCTCGAGGCTGGCAATGATGCTGTCGGTCACCTGCTGATAAAGATCGAATGCCATGTTCGGCCCTCCAATGCTGTCGCGGCCTCAGAGCTCTCGCCCCCTCGTCCGCTTTGGGCGGAGCCTTTCCGTCTGGTCTCTGGAAAACCCCCGTGTTTTCCGGAGGGCAGAGCGGGAAGGGCAAAGCCCTGCCCGTGGCCCCGGCGCGGGCGGTCATGGGTCGCGGAACCGGGGTGGTGCGGCCCGCAGGCGCTTGCGCCGAGGACACGGCCCGGTCGCGCGACGACGCGCGACCGCGCGGCGCTTGCCCATTGATCCGACCGCGCCGGGGATGCGAGGCGGACAGATCAGGATTGGAAAAGACCGCGGTTCGGCGGTGAGACGGGCCCTGCCCGGTCGATCCGCCGCACCGACAATTTCCCGGCTCGGGCCGCGCCTCTGGCGCGGACCTCATTCGATCATGAAAGGATCATCCGATCGCTTCCGCCGCCAATGCGGCAGGCCTTCGTTAGGTTACGCAGAAATCGACGCCTCTCATGGTCTTCTCTGGTCACTGGTCGCCGAGACCGCGACGCACGGGGCAATTCTCCGCCGGTTTCAACGAAAACTTGCCGCGATAAACCGCCGAAGCTTACCTAGCGTCATGGTCACCCTGCCCTTGCGCGACTATTTGCCGCCCCCAGAGACTAAAGAAAGGAAGCCAAGCGTTGCCACTCGACAGCCAGACCCGCGCCGACATCCTCACCGGCATCACCAGCGCTGCCCGCGCGCTGAGCGAACTCGATGCCGCGCTGCATGGCCCCGATCTCGCCAATCTGCAGGGCAAGGTGGCCTCAGTGATGGCCACCGAGATCGTGCTTCTGCGCCAGCTCGCCGCCAAGCTCTTCGGCGTGGATCTGCCGCAGGATCCGGTTCAGATCACCGAAGCCTTGGCAAAACTGAAAGTCGAAGCCTGAGCCAGACCTGCAGGGGCGGTTAAGCCTTCCTGATGGGATGGGCCGCGCGCGGTTTGCCCTGCGCCTGCGACCACGTCAGCACCAACCGCGCGGTGTTCAGGCCTGATAGCCGCGCCTGCGCTTGGCGGCGGCCAGTCGCAGCAGAGCATTGATGGCCTGGCCCTCATCCGCATGCGGCTCGCTCAGATGCTGTCCCGGCCTGCCGATGCGGCCCCATTCCCGCACCAGGCTGGCACCACCGAAGAGATCAGGCTCGACCGAGAGGCGATAGAAGCGCCACATATTGCGGTCAGGATCGATCCGCCGCAGCACCATCTCGCGCGGAAACACATCGATCTGATCTTCAAGATCGCGCATCTGGATCCTGCTCCCCTCGTAGGGCCAGAATAGCAGCAGCAGGCATTTCTCGCCAAGGGTCTGAAATCCTTCCCTTACATTTTGGGTGCGGGGTAAGCGCAAGCCGCGCACTAAAAAAATGGCCCCGCAAGATGCGGGGCCAAGGCGCGCTTCACCACGAAGCCAGGTTCCAACCTTCCTGATCGCGGTGGCGCCTACGCGCCGCCGAACCAGGAAAGACATGGCGGGGCGCTCTGCCCCGCCGCGGTTTCAGGACATGCCTTCAGGCAGCCAATTGGCGATGCGGCTCGCCTGTTCCTCGGTGACCCCAAGCGCCTCGCGCGTGGTGGCATCAGAAAAGAGGCTTTCCAACTGCGCCGCCTTCTCGGATTTTTTGAGCTTGTCGAATGCCGTGGCGCTCGGCGCATCTTCCGCAAGATCCAAGAGCTCGCGCCAGATTTGCGAAAGGTAGGGGCCTGAGACGCGCGAGAGGAAATTCGCGGCATTGGGGGTCCAGATCTCGCGGGTTCGGGGCTGCACCTCCTTCTCGATCAGCGCGGCAAGCTTGGCATCTCCACCCTGATATTGCGCGGCGAGAAAACGCGTGAGTTCGCCCCGGATATGCCCGCCGCCCTTTTGGCGAAAGGCGCGGAAGCTCTTGGCGAGATCCTTGCCCTGCATGTCACGGGCAGCGCTTTCCGAGAGCCGCGGATCGAGCGCATAGCCCTCGGTCCCGGTCGTTGGCCAGTTCGGCACTTCGCCCGGAGAAATCCCGAAAGGCTTTTGCCAATGCAGCGCATGGCTGAGTTGGAAGGCCAAGAGGTCGAGGAGCAGATCCGGATCACGCAGGACCGCATGCTGCCTTGCGCCTTACGCGACCCGGTCGAGATCCTCGCGCAGCTTCTGCGAGATCGGCGATTTCGGGGTCTCGTCGCGCTCGTGCTGCGAAGCGGTCAAAAGCCCGGCGGCAATGGCTGCTGGCTTGTCTTCCTTGCGGACCAGCCCGGCGCAAATCTGCGCCGCGCCGCGCGGATCTACATAGAGGATCAGGCCTGAATGCACCTTCTGCGCTGCGCTATAGCTGCCTTCGAGGATGGCTTGCAGCGCGGCTAGTTCCTCGCGGCCTGCCGCATCCAGCGCCTCGGCCACGTCCAGTTCGGTGAGTTCATCAAGACGCGCGGTCTCATCTTCCGAAAGCGCACCCTCCTGCTTGTAAAGCCGCGCGAATTTCCTCTCCTCAATCTGGTAGTAACCGATATAGTTCTCGAAGCTGGTTTCGACCCATTTCCAGCCCTCGTCCCGATAGGACTCGGCAAGCGCGGCCAGCGCCTCGGCAAAGACCGCATCGAGGATCTCGGGATCATCGAGCAGGACATCCTCGGCAAATAGATCGCGACTGAGGCGTCCTCCGGCGGCTTGATAGGCCTCAAGCCCGACAAAACAGGCGCGTCGGTCGCTCGACTTCACCGCCTCGGGTTTCAGCGCCTTTCTGATCTGATGCTCTGACCAATCCCGGCTCTTGCAGAGGTCCAGCACCTCGAGGCTGCGCGCCTCATCCCTGCTGATGGTGAAGGCCGCCGCCATGCCGAGGCTGATCTCATTGGCGGCCAGGGCGGCAAGCACCGCTTCCGGCAATCCCGCCAAAGCAAGGCGGCGCTGGACATGTTTTTCGCTAACGGCAAAGGCGCGGGCGATGCTGGAAACTGGTGCGCCGCTTTGCGCCATTTTGCCATAGGCGCGGATCTCGTCCGCCGGGTGGAGATCTTAGGTTATGCGTCAAGTGTCCTTTTAACCGAATAACGCTGATATTCTATGCTTTTTCGCCATGAGCCGCGACTCGCGTGTATTTTTGGATTCGAAGCTCGCAGAGGCGGTCAGTTACTTTTTTTCGGCGAAAGCGATAGCCACCCTTTGATATGCACATGTCCTTGGCGATCGCCTTTGTTGATGTCGTCGAGAATGCAGGTTTTCGGGTAGTACTTGCGGTCCGCCCAACGGAGCTGAACGGTTTGATAAGGTGTGCCGCACACCGTCGAGGTTTTGCCACGGCCACGGTGACTGTCGCTCGGCGGTTGGCGATCATCCCTGCATCGGAGATGGGTGAACGGACCTGGTTTCGCTGAGAAGGCCGACACGGCCCCTCTCGCCGGGGGAGCGGCAAGGTCAGCGGACCGGACATTGCTGCCGTTCGCAGGTGCAGCATGCGGGCGGCTCCCATCGGCGACATGAGTGATCCGCTGGGCGAGTAACGGCCTGATGGCGGTGCGGCACAGCGACCGCCCTAACCTGAAGAAGCGACCGTTCGGTCAGTTCCTAGTATGACGGCCCCTCCGGTTCAGCTTTCAAAGCCCAGCGAGGGCTCCAGCGCCTCCCAGCTTTGATCCATCGGCCATGCGGCAGTCAGCGGCAGGCCGACATGGCCATAGCGGAACGAGATCTGGCCCTCGGCCTCATCCTCGCCCGCACCGCGTGCCGCCAGATATAGCGCACTGGCTAGCCCGGTCCGGTCCGCGCCCTGTTTGCAATGGATCAGCAGCGGCTTCGTCAGGCGCTGCATCAGGGCGATCAGCTGATCCGCGCGATCCTGCGACAGGGGTTTTCCGGCGCTCATGCCGAAATCGGCATGCTCCAGCCCCAGCCGTTGCGAGGTCGCGATTTCTTCGGCATACCACGCCCCGTCCGAGGCCCCGCGCAGGTTCAGCACGCTGCGAAAGCCGTGCTTTTGCGCCCAATCCGCCAGTTGCACCCCGTCAGGCTGGGCCGAGCGATAAAGCTCTCCCTTGATGACCTCGTGAAAATTTCCGCTGGCCTGCAGATGCATGGCCCAGACCACGGCAAGAATGATGGCTTGCAGGACAAGGATTGCGGCGATGAAAAGGAAAGGGCGAAAAGGGCGGGGAGGGGCGGATGATTCTGTCATGCCGCGTCCTTGAAGCGCGAAGCTGAAGGCAAGCTGAACGGCGGTCACAAAAGGGGTGATCATGCGGATCCTGCTAATTGAGGATGATGCGGGGCTGGGTCCCGCCGTCCGCGAACAGATCGTCGCCGACGGTCATCTGGCCGATTGGGTGCGTGAGCTGGCCGATGCCGAGGCCTGCACCGCCACCGTCGATTACGACCTGATCCTGCTGGACCTGATGCTGCCCGATGGGCGCGGGATCCCCTTTCTGCGCGCCTTGCGCGGGCGCGGGGCGACGACCCCGGTGATCATCCTGACCGCGATGGACCGGATCTCGGACCGGATCGAGGGGCTGAATGCCGGGGCCGATGATTATCTGGTCAAACCCTTTGATCTGTCCGAACTTTCGGCCCGGATCGGGGCCGTCGCCCGACGCTATAACGGCAACCCCAATCCGCTGATCGCGCTTGGCGCGTTCCGCGTCGATCTGGCCGCGCGACAGGTAACCCGGCCAGAGGGGCCGGTCGATCTGGGCCGCCGCGAATGGATCGTGCTTGAGACGCTACTGCGCAATGCCGGGCGCTATGTCTCGCGCCCCGAGATCGAGGACCGGCTTTACAGCTTCGAGGAAGGCGTCGAGAGCAACACGGTCGAGGTCTATGTCAGCCGGTTGCGCCGCAAGCTGGGCCGCGACAGCATCCAGACCCAGCGTGGCTTGGGATACCGCATCCCGAAATAACCTGTCCGGCGTTCAGCTTCGCTTCAGCTTCGCCGTCTAACCCCGCCGCAGAAACGATGATCCGGGCCGCACCAACGGCAACCGGAGCGGAACTGCATGGACGGGAACATGACCACATCCAACCTTTGGCTTGGCATCGGGTTTTTAGGCCAGATGCTGTTCAGCGCCCGATTTCTGGTCCAGTGGATCACCAGCGAAAGGCAGGGCCGCAGCGTCATCCCCTTGGCCTTTTGGTGGCTTAGTCTTGCGGGCGGGGTCACGCTGCTGGCCTATGCGGTGGCGCGGCGCGATCCGGTGTTCATCATTGGACAGGCCTCGGGGCTGGTCGTCTATCTGCGCAATCTGCGCCTGATCCGGGCCGAAACCGCAACCAAGGCCACCGCATGAGCGACCAGATCTCGCAGATCCGCCGCGACACGCTGGTAGTTCCTCCGCTTGCGCTGGCGATGCTCCTGTTTGCGGGGCTTTCGGTGCTGGGCGTCCTGCTGCGCCCGGCCATGCCCATCGACGAGACCCGCTACCTGACTGTCGCATGGGAGATGCGGCTGTCCGGCGACTGGCTCGTCCCGCATCTGAACGGGCTGCCCTATAGCCACAAGCCGCCTTTGCTGTTCTGGCTGATCAACCTGATCTGGCTGGTCACCGGTCCCTCCGAGATCGCGGCGCGGCTGGTCGCGCCGGCTTTCGGGCTGGCCTCGATCTGGGCGACGGCGCGACTGGCGCGCCGGCTAGTGCCGGACGCGCCCGAAATCGGCGGCCATGCCGCGCTGGTGCTGTCGGGAATGCTGGGCTTCAGCTTCTTCGCCGGGCTGACCATGTTCGACGCGATGCAGGTGCTGGCCACGGTGCTGGGCGTCACCGCGCTGACCGGGGTCGCCACGCGCGGGCGGGCGGCATGGCTGGGATGGGGCGCGGCGCTGGCGCTTGGCGCTTTGGCCAAGGGGCCGGTCATCCTGATCCATCTGCTGCCCGTGGCGCTGACCACGCCGCTTTGGGCCGGGATCGGCTGGCGCCAAGCCAGCAAGGGGCTGGCGTTGGGACTGCTGACGGGTCTTGGCATCGTCCTGCTTTGGCTGGGTCCTGCGCTGATCGCAGGCGGGTCGGAATACCG
Source organism: Paracoccus aestuariivivens (assembly GCF_009711225.1). GTDB lineage: Bacteria > Pseudomonadota > Alphaproteobacteria > Rhodobacterales > Rhodobacteraceae > Paracoccus > Paracoccus aestuariivivens. The sequence goes on from NZ_WMIE01000017.1 coordinate 21,701, forward strand.
CACCGCCGTCCTGTGGACGCAAAGCGCGGGACGCATGGTCGATTCCTTTGCGCATCAAAAGCCGATCTGGTTCTTCCTTGCGATGGCTCCGCTGCTGATCTGGCCTTGGGGTTGGTCCCTTGCCAGCTGGCGCGCGGCACGACTGCCGGGGCCTCTGGCGGTCTGGACCTTTGCAACTTTCGCGATCTTCAGCCTGATCAGCGGTAAACAAGCGCATTACCTGCTGCCGATGCTTCCCGCCGTGGCCATCGCTTTTGCCCCGGCGCTGGCTTTGCCACGCCTGCCGCTGGGGGTGGCGGCGCTGGTGCCTATGGCTTTGGCCCTGCTGCTGGGTGCAATCATCCTTGGCTTTGGCCCCAAGGAATGGGGCGTGGCGGCCCAGCCGCTTGCGCCCGCGCTTCTGGCGACCGCGCTTGCCCTGACCGCCGCGCTGCTGGTCTGGCGTGGCGGGCCGCTTGCCGCCCTTGCCAGCAGCGCGATCATCTTGTCGCTTTCGGTCCTGTTTCTGGGCCGCATGACCGAGATCTATGACGCCGGCAGTCTGGGTCACCGCCTTGCAGTGCATGACGCGGCGGGCGTGGGTCTGGTCGGCGGCAATTACGCGGGCGAGTTCAACTATGCCGGACGCCTTCGCAACCCTGTGAAGCTGTTCGACGCGCCCGAGGCCGGGCTTGCATGGCTGGCCGAATGCCCCGCGCGCATCCTTGTCATGCCCACCGCACGCGCGCCGCAAGAGCCCGCGCCCTCGGACATCATCACCTTCCGCAGCCAGACCTATGGGCTGTGGCTTTCCCCCGACCAAGACCAACAAAACAACGAGGCATGCAAATGAGCGTCACTTCTCTCTCCGTCGTCATTCCCTGCCATAACGAGGAAGGCGCGATTGCCGGGCTGATTGCCGAATGCTTCGCCTCCCTGCCGGGGCGCGAGGTCGAGGTCATCATCGTCGATGACGGCTCGCAGGACGCCACTGCCGCGCGGGTGCTGGAACTGGCCGCGGTTGAGCCGCGCCTGCGCCTGATCCGCCATGCGCGGTGCTGCGGGCAGTCGGCGGCGATCCGCAGCGGCGTCTCGGCGGCGCGGTATGACTGGATCGCAACTTTGGACGGCGACGGGCAGAACCCGCCCGACCAGATCCCGGTGCTGATCGCGGCCCTCGCCATCGCGCCCGCAGCAAAGGTCGGGCTGGTGCAGGGCCAGCGCCTGGGCCGCTGCGACACGGCCAGCAAGCGCATCGCCTCGCGACTGGCCAATGGTTTGCGCAACTCGGTGCTGCAGGACGGGGTCGCCGATTCCGGCTGCGGGTTGAAGCTGTTCCGGCGCGAGGCATGGCTGGCCATGCCCTTCTTTGACCATATCCACCGCTTCACCCCGGCGATGATGCGACGCGACGGCTGGGAGGTGCTGGTCGCCCCCGTCAGTCATCGCGCGCGCCTTTCCGGCCGGTCGAACTATTCGAACCTGCAACGCGCGCTGGTTGGAGCGGTCGATCTGCTGGGCGCGGCATGGCTGATCCGGCGCAGCGGCCGGCCCCGCCCGGTGCGGACGGAAAGCCCGGCCAGCGAACCCCTTCTGCTGGGCCGCGAATAGAAATTGCGGCTGGACGTGGCGCGGAATCCGGCCTCAATGAAGGGGCCCAGCGATGGAGTCCCCATGTCCCGCCCCCGCAGCCTGCGCCGCGATCTTGCCCTTGGTTTCGGCGCGGGCATCGCCCTGACATGGCTGATCGCGTTGCTCGTCGGCTGGGCTATCCTGCGCCGCGAGATCGACGAGGTCTATGACGCCGCCCTTGGCCGCACCGCCGACCGGCTATTGGCGATCGAGGGCATCCCGGGTGGCACGCCCCGGCGCAGCGATCTGGTAGCCCGGATGACCGGCCCTGAGGGGCAGGTGCTGTTCCGCTCGCGCAATGCCGATGATGCGCTGTTCGCGAGCCATCGCGACGAGGGGTTTTCCGACGCCGGCGACATGCGGGTTCTGACGATCAAGACCGAGGGTGGCGGGCTGTTGCAAGTCGCGGCCCCGCTTGAGGAACGCGGAGCCGCCGCGCGCGAGACGTTGGCGGGGATGCTTCTGCCCTCAATCCTGCTGCTGCCGCTGGCCTTTCTGGGCGTCAGCTGGTTCACCCGCCGCCGCCTTGCGCCCGTCGAGGTTCTGTCGCGCGAAGTGGCCGGGCGCGATGCCCGCGATCTGCGCTCGCTGGGGTTGAACGACCTGCCCGCCGAGTTGGAGCCGATCCAGAAGGCGGTCGATCAATTGATGGCACAGCTGGACATGGCCCTGACTGCCGAGCGGGATTTTTCCTCGAATGCAGCACATGAGCTGCGCACCCCCATCGCCGCCACCTTGGCCCAGACCCAGCGCCTGATCGCCGAAACCAAGGACGCTGAGAGCCGCAGCCGCGCCGAAGGCATCGCCACCTCGCTGCGCCGCCTGTCGCGGCTGTCGGAGAAGCTGCTGGATCTGGCCCGCGCCGAGGGCATGTCGGGCCACGATCACGGGCTGCATGACATGGTCCCGGTGCTGCGCCTGCTGGCCTCGGATTTCGACGGGCGGGTGCGGTTGGAGCTGCCCGACGCGCCCGCGCCGATCGCCATGGATATCGACGCCTTCGCCGTTCTTGCCCGCAACCTGATCGAGAACGCTTTGGTCCATGGCACATCACCCGCGACCGTGCGCCTGTCCGCGTCGTCACTGGTCGTGGAAAACTCCGGGCCGCCTGTCGCCCCCGAAGCATTGGCCAAGCTGACCCGGCGCTTTGAACGTGCGGGCAGCCAGAATCTGGGCTCGGGCCTTGGCCTTGCCATTGTCGAGACCATTGCCCGCAATGCCGATGCCGCGTTGCACCTGACCTCGCCCGCGCCGGGCAAGCTCGACGGGTTTCTGGCCGAGGTCAGGTTCGATTGTTCAAAGACCTGACCCTATTGAACACAACAGACTGGAGAAAACATGAAGATGTTAGACAGTTGGCAAATATGGGCCTTGCTTTCCGCAAGCTTTGCGGCCCTGACTGCGATTTTTGCCAAGGTCGGCATTGAGAACGTAAACTCCGACTTCGCGACGTTCATCCGCACGATCGTGATTCTGGTCGCGGCGGGCGTCATGGTCTTCGCGACAGGGCATTGGATGGACCCATACCAGATCTCCGGCAAGACATGGCTGTTCCTGATCCTCTCCGGCCTGGCCACTGGGGCATCGTGGATCTGCTATTTCCGAGCATTGAAACTGGGGAATGCGGCTCAGGTCGCACCAGTCGATAAGCTGAGCGTCGTTCTGGTGGCGATCATCGCTGCGGTCTTTCTTGGCGAGCGATTGTCGATGACGGCATGGGTCGGCGTTGTGATGATCGGTTTGGGCGCAGTGCTTGTCGTTCTCCGCTGAGGTCATAGGCGATACCTAGACGCCTCAAGTGTTCGTCGAATTGTTGTGCAATGGGCGCGACGGTCGCCTTTGTCCGCTCATCACACTGCAATTCCAAATAGCGAGCGATACCGCGTGCTGCACGATTGTCTGCAATGGGTTGGCCTTGGCCAAGCTTATGAAATTCTAGCTTCAAGGCGTCTGCGAGGCCGCTTCAGGAGTTTATGCAGAGCAGCGTTCGTCACGGCTGGATGGCCGCTATGGAGTAGCCTTTCTTCGCCGCATTTGCGAAGGCAGGCCTACGCCGTTGCCTGGACGAGTGTCGGCGAAGGGCTCTTTGCGCCGATCGGCCCATGCCACAGCGTCTGCGGAAGGTTCGGCTGCGCGACGCTCTCTCCTATAAACATCGGCACGCACAGTGAAGCAATCCGGATCGGAGGGGGCGAGCTTACTGCGGATCATGTTGTGCAGAATGATCACGGCGCGGGTCAGGGCAACTTCTTTCGACGTTCATCGAATCTTCTCTGGTAATCGCAGCCTTCATCAGGATTTCTGCCCTTGCGGCAGGGGCACGGGCTTCACTGCGCGATCACGTTCGGCGATCATGCGAGCGTTATGACGCTTCTGGCGTTCAACCTCCTTTTCGGCTTCGAGAATGCGCTTCAGCAGGACGGCATTTTCCGTCACCATGCGCCGCTCCTCGATCTGCATGACCTGGATCAGGGCGTGCTGTTGGGCGAGTTTGTCTTCCCAGACTGCCAGCTTTTCGGGGATGATCTTACGCTCGCTGGCGCGGTGCAGATCCTCGATGATCGAGCGATGATTGGTGTAGATGGCGTTGCGGCCAACACGCGCCTCTCGGGCGAGCGCCGCAACGGTCAGACGGTAGGATCGCTTTTGCAGGTCCGGATGTGTGGGAATCCCCTTCACAAGGCGCTCTAGAGCCTCCCGCAGCCTGAGGTTTGTGTTGTGCAGGCGCTTTTCGTGCGGCGTCAGCGTCGGCATTTCTCTGGATTTAGGCACCATTGCGACCATCCTTTTCATGATCGAGTTCGCTGAGAATGCGGTCGCATTCTGTAATCCGTGTTTCGGCAAGCCTCCGGCTAATTGGGTCTAGACCTGCTTGATCGAGGAGGGCGGCATTGCGATCGCGACGTGCGTGCCAGACCGGCCTGTGCTTGGCGGTGACGGCAAAGTTGGCGCAGGTGACACAGGTGCTTTCAGTTCTCAGCACGGGGTTCGGCCCCCGCTCGTGACCTAGACAGGCAGCCGTTTCGACGCGATAGACGCAATAGCCCCAGTCGCAAACACCGAGCCGGAGGTCGGTCTCTTCCATCAGAAAACGGACATAGGTCTGGACATCGCCATCGCGGGTGCGTCCGCGAAACTGCGAGCGAGCGGCGATCATGTGACCACCTTTACCTCCGAGAGACGTTGCCGTCAGCATTTCTTCCAGGGCGGCTCGGGTTTCCTCCTGGGCATGCCGGTCGATGAGATCGTCGAGCGCGAAGGCGGTTCCGACATAGCCACGATCGGTCATGGCCCGGGTCACATGCCCGAAGTGCGCCTGAAGCGCATGCAGGCCGGTACGGTCCCGTTTGCCGACAAAGCGCGCGAAGGTCTTGCGGCCTTGATGGGTGTTCAGATGCCAGCGCTCACCTTCATGGTCCGGCAGCCCGATGAACGGTGCGAACAAGTTATTCATTCGCCGTAGGACGGTTGTGAGGACAGGCAGGTCGATGCGGGGGGCAGGACCGACCAGGCCCGTGCTGGCCATCACCAAAAAAAGCTCGGACCGCCCGCTTTGCGCTCGCAAGCGAGCGGTCAGCCTATCCATCACCGCGATTGCCCGCTCGACCGGCACTGGCGCAATCCAGCGATGGGCTTCGCCATCCATGCCGCGCGCCGTCTTATAGATCTGGCCGACGAGATAAGCGAAGGTTTCGCCACCATCGCCGGAAGGGTGATGCTCGATGCAGCCGACCTGAAGGCCAAGGATCTCCGACACCCGGGCGCCGACCAGATAAGCGATCACGACAAAGCAGGCGTCGTAGATGCGGTCGGCAAGATAACGCACCTGCTTGGTGCTGGTGACTGGCGCTTCATGCCAGGGAGCTTCCTCTCCGGGCAGCGCCGAGAAAACGAACGGCGCGATTGCATCGGTGACGAAAAAGCCGGCTTTCGTCTGGCTGATCCCCTTGGCAAGGGCGTCGTCATACTTGGCCTGCGCTATCGCCTGCAAAGCAATGATGTCATCCGCCGGCTCCCCGATCAGCCGCAGCGCGGCCGAGACTAACGGCACCGCGACCGCATCGGGTGTATAGGGCAGCCAGCCGCGATCATGCCGCACGAAGGACGGTGCGCCCCCCGGGAACGGATCGTCGATCGTCACTTCCGGGAACTTCGCGCCCTGGAGATACAGGCACGCCAGCAAACTGGTATAGTTGCGCAACGTCGTGCTCTTCAACGTCTCGCCCGGCTTGCGACCCGGACGCTGCGCCGTCGCCGCCATGAACCGGTCGCAACCATCACGATTGAGGTCCGCGAAGCTATGGTATTTCTGTGCCGCCATCCAGCAGATCAGCTTCCGCAGCATTTTGAAGTCTTTGGCGATCGTCGAATCTTGAACATGACGCCGGCCTGGAGGAGGGTCCAGCTTCAGGCTCCAAAGAAACAGTTTCGCCGCTTCTCGCCAATCAGCCCATTGCGGATCACTGAAGCGGCTGCTGTCAGCGAGGGCAAAGCCCCAGTCAAGCGAGAAGTCGCTCCGGTTTCCGCCGGGACGAACGCCCTCGAGGTGCCAGACCTGATCCGACCACATCGAACGCGCTGATATCCGAAGGGCCGGCCGCGCCTGGAGACTAAGATCGCGCTCAGCAGACGCTTGCATCGTTCACTCCAGCGCCGGAAGGGTTGGCAGGTTCGCGATCCGGCGTTCGGCCTCCGGGTGAAGTGATTGCGGGAAGTCTGGCAGGATGTCGTGCGTCAGAATGCACAGGCTCGACGCATACAGAAGCTCGAAGCGACGCGGATCGATCCGCTCGCGCGCACGCTCCAGTTCCTTCTTAGCCTGAAGAACCCGCGCCAAGTGTTCGGCATCGATAGGGATAACCAAGCCCGGGCAGCGCAAGCATCCGCCGAAATATCGGCACACCCGACCTGCAATCGTTCCAGGCGCGATGCCGGCGACCGGGTTGAGGCAATCATGGCTGAATGGAACCGTCGCATCATTCATCGGCTCAATGCCCTCCTGTCGCATCTGATCTTGTGCGTCTGCCTTCGGACCGGTGATCCAGGCAAGCATCAGTTCCTGCAAACGGGCAACGGTTTCTTGCTGAATGCGATGCGTCTGAGGACCCTTGATGTAAAGCTCCGTCGTGTCGGCGCGGGCGTGGTTGAGCACGTCCTGCGTCGCGACGATGTCACCACCAGATGCCTTGTAATATTCGGTCGCAACGCTGCCCCGCAGCAGCACAGCCGCAAAATCCGGCAAGAGCTGGCGCGCACGCTCCGGCGCGGCTTTGTTCCAGATCGCGATCCGGGCATTGGAGCGTTTGATGAATGGCCTGAGCGCATGGGACAAAGTGTCTTTCGCAATCAGTGTAACCGCTTGGCTCTTCTGGCTCTTTACCAGAAGCAGGCGATTGCGGTCCTGCCGGGTCGCACGGGAGACGAGCGGCTCAGCCATCACCAGCAGCCTATCGATCAGATTCGGGGCCGCATAACGACGCCGACGATCAAACGACCGCCTCTGCGCACGCTTCACCTTCGCTCCGGCCCGGGGTTTGGCCCACTCGACGATGCTACGATGCTCGTCGAGCGGATGCGCCACCTGGCAATCGCGCGTGACCAGCCGCAGCGCGTCCGGATTGCCCGCCGTCTGGATCGAAAGCGCAATGAAGAATGCAGCGATCGTTTCGGCTGTCAGATGCAGATAGCCGCCAAGGTGACGTAGCCCACCATGGCGGTAGACCGCCGCTATTCCGACACCACTGCGGATCGCAAGGGACCGCGCGGGCACGACACCGCCATCTACACCGGCAAGCGCCCGGATCAGTTCGCAAAGCTCGGGATCGACACCATCGACCAGTCCTCGTGCTGCAAGGATAGTCCTCCCCGTCTCGAAGCGATCCCAAGCCTCGTCAATTTCCTCATAGCACGCGCGCAGGATCGCCTTGAGATCAGCGCTGCTCAGGCGCGGCCTGTTAACGGCATTGCGGTTCAGCCAGACCCGCGAAGGGAAGTCGATCCGCGCGGGCAGCCGGGACGGGTGCCGGCGCTTGGTCCAGTCGATCATCTGGCGAAGCTGCATTAGTGCATTTGTCCGCGTGCCATTCGACCATGGCTGGTTTGTCCGCCTTGTGACCTGACAATCAAGCCATGAGATATAGCGCCCGACCATGGCACTGGTCAGATCACCGACCGACAGAACAAGGCCCTCTTCCGCGACGAAGCGCGCGAATGTCCGCAGCCCCATCCAGCAATGGCGCTGCGCGTCATAGCTCGAGGCGGCATGATGATGGCGGAAGGCGTCGGCCAGAAGATTCGCGACGTCAGGCGACAAACCGAGCCTGTCGAGATCATAGCGTTTTGTGACCTCGCCCCAGCCATCTCGGAAGACAATGATGGTGTCGGCCGGCCGGTCCAAAATAGTCGGTGGCGCAGGCGACAGGCGCCGGTCGATGCGCTCGCGTCTAACGGCCATCGGGGATCAACTCGCCATAGAGATAGTCGATGCCTTCGACGAGTTCCCGCGCATTCAGCTCGACGCAGCGCAAATAAATAGAGGTGCTCTGGATCGAACTGTGGCCCAGCAGGACCTGCACGATCTTCAGCGGATTGAGGTCCGGTGTGGTCGCTGCCTGCCGCTGCAGCCGCACTAGCATCGTCATCGCGAATGTGTGACGCAGGTAATGCAAGGTTCCCGTCACACTAGCCTCCCGGAACGCCTCAGCAAACACCGCCGTCAATCGCGCCTTGCTGACTGCGTTTCCCTGATGATTGAGGAAGAGCGCCGAGGGCGGTCGATAGTTCGGCCGTCGACGCCGCAAAGCCCGAACCTGCGGCGTGCGAACCTCGTCGAGATAGCGTTGCGTGCGGTCGACCAAGCGGATCGGCGGGTAGATCGTGCGCGGCGTGTTACCCTTGGTGATCGTCAGCGGCACCCCGATCAGCGGATGATCCTCATCGTCCAGATGCGCCGTCTCCGGAACTTGGAAAACGGCCAGGCCGCAAAGCTCCTTGCGCCGCAATCCAGTCGCCAACGCCCATTCCGCCATCAGGCGGTAGGGCATCTCCAGATGCGTAAACACCCGGCGCAACTGATCGACACGCAATGGTCGAGGCAAACGCTCGTGCTCGGAGACCGTCAGGATATTCGCCGTCATGACACCCGGACGCCCATCCACATGCGCCAGAAACGCTTGCCGTCGGCCAGACCCCACCCGCACATCGACAAAGTGAAACGGCAGGGTCTCAATCCAGCCGCGGCGCTGCGCCCAGGCATAGAATCGGCAGATCGTGCGAACCCGATCGTTCACCGTCGAGCGCGCATAGGGGCGCTTGGTATGCGGGCTCGGCTGTGACAACATGCGATTACGCCATGTTGCAACCTCGGCCTCGCTCACGTCGCGCCAGTCGAGCCCCGATTGCTCCAAGCTGTCGAACCAGTCATGCAGATGCTCGCCATAGGTACGGATCGTCTCGACAGCGTGACTACGTCCCGGGATGGTTGCCAGTTCGTGGAGGTACGCAAACGCGGGCTCGACGATAGCCATGCTCTCGTCGAGGATGACCGGGAAGTTCGCCGGAATGTCGCTATAGCCCGGTAGCGCTTTGACAATACGCACCATCTGTCCTCCGTGGCGCGTCGAGCGCACTGAATCACAGGACAGTTTGGTGCCGTTAAGAGCTGACAGTTACGCTCAAAAGGACAAATTCTACCCCATGTTTATATGTGAAGCGCGCGAGGGCGCGCCGACAAATCCGAAGAGAGGCCCAATGACGGCGTCGTCATCCTTCTTTGCGTATGGGACAATACCATAACCGCCGCGCAAATGCATGTTCCAAGCCACCCACCGCCAGCTCTTTGGGTAAGCGCGACAGGCGGCTTGGAACATGCACACCGCACTCTCGCCCATTCCATCGAAGGACACTTTGGAAACATAACCTAAGAGATCGCGTCTGGCGGCGTTCTCGGCCACGGCCCAAGCCTGCGCGGTGGGGACATCGGGTGCAATCCGCACCGGTGGGTTGGCGAGTTCGGGATGGGTTTGGGCAAGGTCATCATGACGCGCAGCGAGGAATTGCAGCGCCCGCAGACGCCGACCGCCGGCGACGATCTCGATCTCACCGGCCTCCGTCTCGATCCCGGCAAGGTTCTGGATCAGTCCTGCGGTCCAGATGCTCTCGGCCAGCTCCGCGACTTCGGCCTCCTCCACATGCTGGCGCGGGTTGATCGTGGAAAGCACGAGCTGCGCGAGCGGGAAGCGGGTTGCGTCAACCGTGATGCGGCTTTGTTCATTCATCGGGACATTCCTTGTGATGTTGGAAAAGTTTCTGCTAGGCTTGCCCCAGCCCTTATGGTCTGAGGCGTGGGGGCTCAGATCGCCCCGTGCTGGATCAGGAAGCGGCGGCCGAGGCCAAAGCGATCGCCCTTCCTGAGAAGCGCCCAAGCCTCGATCCGGCGGCGCTGCATCATCTCAGCGTGGATTTGTCTCACCTCCCTTCCGGCGCGGGTTGCGCCTTGGGGTCCCGGCCCTGCCGCGCAGGGCCGGGACAGGGATCAGTATTCGCTGGGGAAAAGTAGGGTCAGGACGCGGCGGGTCTGGGTCGCGTCCAAAGGATCAGCGGCACCGAAACGGTAATCGGCGTCATAGATATCGAGCTTCCACCAGATCTTCTTGCCGCTGATGGTCAGAGCGCCGAAAGAGTGATCGCCATAAGGGTCGTTTTCCTCGGTGAAGCTCGAGAAACCCGCAACTTCGATCTGGGCGCGGGCCATGAAGCCAAGGCCTTCGGCGGCGACGCCTTGGGTGCAAACCACCTGGCCGAGCAGCTCGGGATGGCCGCCAAGAATGATCGCGGCCCGAAAGGCGTCATTGGCCTTGGCGATTTCTGCGGTCTGGGCCTCGAGATCGATCAAACCGCTTTCCCCGCAATGGGTGCAAGCCTCGGGGGCGGCGAGTTCCGAGACTTCGATCTCGCCGCAGCTTTTACATTGATACTGAGCCATATCTGGCCTCCTTCGTGGTGAGGCCCCGTTCCGGTCTGTTGCCGAATAATCGGGGCGGTCTGGCAAGTGAGGTCCGCAGAGCGGCGCCTCTCTTGCCGGACTGCCTCCCGGCGAGGGCAGGAGGGGGGCCCGCGCCAGCCCAGCGACAAGGAAGAGGGGGAGGGGGATCACCCGGCCACGCAGCTCGGCCCCCGGCCGAGACCGTGGTTGGGGACACCTCCTCTGACGCCGCTCGCCGGGCTTGCGTGGGGGAACCGGCGGTTCCCAAGCACGAACGCGCCTTGGCGCGGCCCAAGCAGGAATGCGGGCGTTCGGCTCGTCCGAATCCCCGCGCCTCTGAACTTCTTCCTGAAACGAGATCAGGGCGTCCGGATCGGGCAGCCTCCTCCCCTCCCCTGCCCTCCTCTTGCAACGTCAGACCGGACTGCGCGGCCCGACCCAGCCAAATGCGTTCCCTTTCCGTTCCAATTGCGCTAATTCATCTGCAAGGACCGAGGGGCGACATGGGTTATCTACAAAACCTCAATGAGGCACAGCGCCAGGCGGTCGAGCATGGCATGGAGCCGCTGCTGATCATCGCCGGGGCCGGATCGGGCAAGACCAATACCCTCGCCCATCGCGTCGCCCATCTTTTGAAACAAGGTGCCGATCCGCGTCGCATCCTGTTGATGACCTTCTCGCGTCGCGCGGCCTCGGAACTGACCCGGCGGGTGTCGCGGATCACTGAAAGTGTCATGGGCACCGGCTACGGCGCCGAGGCCCTGGCCTGGGCCGGCACCTTTCACGGCATCGGCGCCCGCCTCCTGCGCGATCTCACGCCGCAGATCGGCTTGAATCCGGAATTCACCATCCATGATCGCGAAGATTCCGCCGATCTGATGAATCTCTGCCGCCACGAGTTGGGATTTTCGAAGGCGCAGACCCGGTTCCCGGCCAAGGGCACCTGCCTTGCGATCTATTCCCGCGCGGTGAATTCCGGCGCGCCGCTCAGCGAGGTGCTGATAGACCACTTCCCTTGGTGCGCCATGTGGGAGGCCGAGTTGAAGCGATTGTTTGGGGCCTATGTCGCGGCCAAGCAGGCGCAGAATGTGCTCGATTACGACGACCTGCTCCTGGCTTGGGCACAGGTGATGGACGATCCGGGCTTTGCCGCACATATCGGCGCGCTTTGGGATCATGTGCTGATCGACGAATATCAGGACACCAACCGCTTGCAGTCGCGCATTCTGCTGGCGCTGAAGCCCGAGGGGCGCGGGTTGACCGTGGTTGGCGATGACGCGCAATCGATCTATGCCTTCCGCGCGGCGACGGTGCGCAATATCCTCGACTTCCCCACTGCCTTCACCCCGCCTGCCCGCGTGGTAATGCTGGAACGCAATTACCGTTCGACCCAGCCGATCCTGACAGCGGCCAATGCGGTGATCGCGCGCGCCTCGGAGCGGTTCACCAAGGATCTGTGGTCGGATCGGGCATCCGTCGAGAAACCGCGGCTGGTGAACCTCCCGAATGAGGCCGATCAGGCCCGCTTCATCGCCGATCAGGTTCTGGTCAACCGTGAGACCGGCATGAGTTTGAAGCAACAGGCGGTGCTGTTCCGGACCTCCAGCCATTCCGGCCAGCTCGAGATCGAGTTGACGCGCCGCAATATCCCCTTCGTCAAATTCGGCGGGCTGAAGTTCCTCGACGCGGCGCATGTGAAGGACCTGCTGACGCTGCTGCGCTTTGCCCAGAACCCGCGCGACCGGGTGGCGGGGTTCCGGCTGCTGCAATTGCTGCCGGGACTGGGGCCGGGCACGGCGGCGAAGGTTTTAGACCGCCTTGCCGCCGCGCCTGATCCTTTAGCAGCACTGGCGCAGATGCCCGCGCCCGCCAAAGTGACGGGTTGGGACGAACTGATCGCGGTGCTGCGACCCTGCGGCTGGCCCGAGGCATTGGGTCGCGCCCGCCTCTGGTACGAACCGCACCTTGAGCGCATCCACGAGGATGCCGAATTCCGTCGCGCCGATCTGCTGCAACTGGAGCAGATCGCCTCCGCCTATCCCACCCGCGAGAAGTTCCTGACCGATGTGACGCTCGACCCGCCCGAGGCCACTAGCGCCGAGGCTGGCGTGCCGCTGAAGGACGAGGATTATCTGATCCTCTCGACCATCCATTCCGCCAAGGGGCAGGAATGGAAGGCGGTCTTCGTGCTGAACGTGGTCGATGGCTGCATCCCTTCGGATCTCGGCACCGGGCAGACCGCCGATCTCGAAGAGGAGCGGCGTCTCCTCTACGTCGCGATGACCCGAGCCAAGGACCAACTGACCCTTGGCGTGCCCTTGCGCTTCTATGTCACCCAGCAGACCAAGCGCGGCGACCGGCATCTTTTCGCCGCCCGCACCCGTTTCATCACCAGCGATATGCTAGAGCATTTCGACGTCACGCGTTGGGCACCGCCGATTGTTGGCGAGGCCGCCTCCCCTGCCCCCGGCCGCGTCGATATCCGCGCCAGCATGCGGGATATGTGGGGGTGAAGAATGGGGCCAACAGGCAACCTTAGCAGTGCGGTCACCATTGAGTCGCGAATCTCTAGCGCTTCTCGCTTCGCTCTTCACGCACGCCCTGTTGATGGCAGGCACCTAAGCCTTCATGAACCCACCATCGCGGCTCCCAAGAACCAGGCAAGCAAGTGCGCCGATTTCATGAAAAAATATAAATTTCAACAGCTTAACTAGATGCTAGGAAGCAATATAGTCAAAATTTGAGGCGCGTCTCAAATTGTTGATTTCATGTCAACAAATTGTAGATTTATCCGAGTGAATTGATATAAGCTCCATCAAAAGCAAGAAGTAGAGCAGCCGAGGTAAGTAAGTGGCAGATCTTCTGGCATCCGAACAGCTTATGCGCTTCAGCGGGATCATTGACACCGCGTTGACGCAGCAGAAAGAACTACTCCACTCCCCGGACAAACGTAAGTCCGACCAACCTCTGCGATCCTTTTCGGTGCGCGAGGTATCCCATTTTCTGCGAGTGAAATACAACAGTCTGCGCCAATACCTAAATACCCTTGAGGGAATGCCACCAGGCACAACTGAGACGGGAAATAGGAAGTATTATACGGCGGAAGAGGTGAACCAGATCCTCGAAGTGCTGCTGGAAGAAGGCAAAATTGGCCTTGAGCGCTTCCCGCGTCGCCAACCTGGTGATCCACAGGCTCGTCTGGTGGTCTACAACCTCAAGGGTGGTGTCTCAAAGACATCACTTTCTGCCAACTTGGCACAGATCCTGGCACTACAGGGCTATCGGATCCTTGTGGTTGATCTCGATCCTCAAGCCTCCTTCTCGGACATGTTTGACATTCAGGCTGATGTCGACGACCTGCCATCAATTTACGACGTGCTCAAATACGAGGATCACGCGACCGGGACCGGCCCCATCTCGATTACAGAGGCAATCCAAGGGACCTACGTACCCAATATCGATATTGTGCCGGGATCCATGTCGATGACTGAGTTCGAGTTTGAGACTTCTGCCTCATTCCGTGCGGGAGCGGATGCCACACCATTTCACCGGCGTATCTCCGACGCCCTCGAGACAGTGGATGAGTTCTATGATCTCGTGCTGTTTGATACCCCACCACACCTTTCTTTTGCCGTGATTTCAGCAGTGTTTGCGGCAACTGGTATGCTTATCCCATTGTCGGCTGGCATGCTGGATGTGGTGTCCCTTGCCAAGTTCCTTGAATTGGCCGCCGGCACCATGCAGGTCGTCGAGCAGCATCAAGACAAACGTTACGACTTTATTCGCTTTGTGCTTACCCGTTACTCCGCATCGGATCCCGCTCAACTGCAACTTTCCTCGTTTTTGAGGAGCCATCTGGGCGGAGCTATGCTCAAACACGATTTTGTCAGCTCTACGGCAATCGCCGACGCCGGCAACACAATGAATCCATTGTTGGAAGTTGATCCTTCGAGCTTCCACAGAAAAACCTATGATCGCATCTTTGGCAGCCTTTCTGGCATCGCCGACGAGGTAGATGCCGAGATTATGAAATCTTGGGGCCGGACCCCGTTTGTTAGGGAGGAAAGCTGATGGCTCGCAAGCCACGTACCGCGTTCCCCGCAACGCCCGACGCACCGCAGGACGAGGTTCCGGCGCAAAAATACGCCCGTCGCCCACCCATGTTTGTCAAGGGTGCCGCCAGCTTGGACAAGGCCCAACAGTCCGCCGCTGCCGAAACCCGCATGTACCGCATGATCCCGGTTTCGCTAATCGACCCTTCTCTCATACGGGATCGCATTGATGTAACGGAGGACCTCGAGCCCCTAAAACGCAGCCTTGCGGAAGAGGGCCAACAAATTCCGATCCTCGTCAGGCCTAAGGCCGACGGAGAACGCTTTGAAATAGTCACTGGACGCCGGCGCCTGCAAGCAACCAAGGAAATTGGTCGCGATCAGATCCAGGCTTTCGTCAAACGCATGTCTGACGAGGAGGCATTCATTGCCCAAGGCGTGGAAAATAACGAGCGGCTTGAAACTTCATTCATCGAGCGAGCACGCACGATTATCTCAGCGCTTGATGCTGGGTTCACTCAGGTTCAAGTCGAGAAGTTTCTCGGGGTCGACCAAACCATGATCTCGCGCATGAAATCGATCTATTCCGGCCTTGGTGAGGAACTCGTTCTCGCGATCGGACCGGCTCGAGGAGTAGGTCGCCGTAAGTGGGAGCGTCTCCAGAAGCTTGTAGCTGACAGCGGGAAGCCCGTCGAAGCGCTTAGCCGAGACGTGCCATCTCTTTCCGAAAGTACAGAAAGGTTTGAGGGTTTTCTCACTTTGATGGAGCGGCGCACCATCACCAAGAAGGCCACAGCAAAGCCCCCTGCCCCCATGTCAGGAACAAATCTTGGCTATGGGGTAAAAGCAGCACGGACGGCCCGTTCTCTGACGCTCAAGGCAGGTGCTGAGGCCCCGGAAGGATTACTTGATTTTCTGCAAGACCGGCTTTCGAAACTGATTGCAGAATACGAAAGCACTAAAACTGATCGCGAGTAAACCGCGACAGCAACGAGCCCCAAAAGGGGGGCGTACCTAGAAACCAAAAAATGAGGGAGCAGAGAACAGGCAAATAAAAGACCCCCCAGAACCGAAGCTCTGAAGGGCCATCAAGACGTTTAGCACCTTTTTGATATCCTGAGAGCTGTTCAGTTTCAACACCGTTTTTCGGTGCAGGGTTTCTTATTGTCTTCTGAAACGCTTATGAAACACATGACTGCGGCGTACATCACGCCGGAGACCGGGGATCTATTGCTTGGTCGCCCCCGTCCCGGCAGCTTCGTGATCGACCGCTGGGAAATGCTCCAGCTCGTCAAGGATACGTCGACTCAAACCGGAATTGGTGAACGAGAGATTGCCATCTTGGCCGCTCACCTTAGCGTTCTAACTCCTGGCCCCATCCGTGCCGATCAGCTACTCGTGTCATATGCTCAAGTGAGCGGTATGCTGAACCGTGCAAACTGCATGGATGAACGCCGTTTCCGTCGGGGTGAGGCTCAACTCGAAAAACTCGGCTTTATCTATAGGAACCTGAGTGGCAACGGCCGCCGTTTTCCAGTTAGGGATGCGAGTGGCCGCGCAATTGATGCTTATGGAATAGATCTCAGACCCCTATTCCTTCGTCATCAAGAGCTCTGTGATCTGCGTGAACAAGCAAAACAGGATCGGTGTCGGACAGCCGCGTTACGCTCACGAATTAGCGCCCGATTGTCCGCGATCAAGCGTCAAGCGATGGAGGAGAAAACCTATCTTGCAACCGACCTCGCGGCCGTTCTCAACGAGATCAGAAACGTCCTTCGACGCGTGTCTTCAAAGACAACAGACCTTCTAAGGGCGGAAGAAAAACTACTTAAAATCACAACCTACCGTGAGGCGGTTCAAGAGGACGCTATTGAACCAGCAGCTGTGCCTCCATCGTTGCCGGACAAATCGACCGTCGATGACGGACAATCCAACCGGCACTCAGACAGTAAAAGAAAAGAAATATACCTACTGTCGAGAATGGGACGCACCAACGAGAGATGTTCAACAAACCATCACCGAACTAAGCCTTGGCGGGCTTATACTGAAGTTGCATCCCTCTACCCCGTCGAACCTCGCACAATGACGGACATCCTTAAGATCATCGAAGAGTTTTCAGGTTTTGTTGGTGTCCGAAGACTGACTGTTATTGAACTTATCGAAACAACTGACCCGATGCTCCTTCTTGAAAGCCTAAACCAACTTGCAAGGAACCTCACCAAGGTTAGAAACCCAACCGGGTACTTGCTCTCGAGGGTAAGGGTTACGAATGTGTAGGTAGTGCTCTCGCAGACCAGCGTTGTTCCATAAATCACATGACGGTGTACTTCCCCATTCCCCGACCAGCACAACCCCTGAGCCTCAGTGATAGTTAGACCGAGTGCAGTAAAGCCGTTGAGGACTCCAACACGGATCTAAACTCGGCCTCATGGCGGCGGTAACGGTGCCAATCTCCGGATCGGGTGGAATCTGGTCCACCAGTCCGGGAAGCACGGGGTCATCGTTCCTAGTGAACTCGACCGACCGGATCTCCACCGCTTCCCCTTCTATCCCAATGTGCACCTTGCGCCGCCTTCGCCCTCTACCTTGATCCCGGTGCTGTCGATCCGCAGGTCTGACGGATCTGGTGAGCCACGATCTCGGGTTCTCACGTCCGCGACCTTCTGCCAACAGGGCAGGGTGCTTCATTGAGGATGATTAGCGAGCCTTACAGTAGCAGGAGCGGCCGAGGTCGGGCGCCGACCAGTCCGGCCCGGTCAATTCCAGAAAGCTTTCGACAACCGGTCGTTTGGCGGAGGGTGGTGCCGAAGTACCCTCATCGACAGTCAGGTCTGGATCGCGACATCGTAATAGATGCGCTGTCGACCACGCTTTCCTGTCGGCGTGACCTCCCAGACCATCTTGGGAAAACTCCAATGATCAGGGCTCACCACGTGAATTCTCGTTGGAACTTACACAACAGATCGGGCCTGATTATCCGCCGTCGTTAAATGACCTGCTCCAGGATTATGACCGCGGTCATAATCCTGGAGCGGCAGCTAGATCGAACAGTCGCGCGCGTTGTTGCTTTAACGGACGGCACGTCGTTATGTGATCTGAGGTGGTCGAGACGGCGTTGGCCATTTATGACCGCGGTCATAAATGGAGCTTCTCCCTGCTTCATTCATCAGGGCGAAATGAGTGAGCAGTTCAACTGGCGGAAGGGCAGGGGGTAATGATCCAAATTGCCCATCCAACGCCACCATCGTTTCTCACATTTTTGCTGTCGGTCTCGCCTGGATAGCTCTCATTAATGCCTAAGCTTATCATGCTATTAGAGGTTAAGTTGAGTAAATGATCGGAGTTGTACTGTGCAAACGGTGGATATTCTATTATACATTTGGTGGAGTGTAAGATGATCAGTTCGTGATGGTGGCGCACTACACACCCAAGACATTCGGAACGAGAAGCTATCCTATGAACAGCACTGAAGAGTACTTGCCGAGGCATCTTATTCCTGAACTCGAAGATGCATTGGCAACGGCTCGAGTTGTCAATCTTGTAGGCCCACGACAAGTAGGTAAGACGACGTTGGTACGCGATCTGTTTGGTCACGGAAATTTTGTGACTTTGGATGACGCTGCCGTTTTGGCTGCCCTCGACGCTGACCCCGAAGGGCAACTTGTCAGTCTCACGGCAGGTCTAAAGGATGCTCCGCTCATCATAGACGAAGCGCAACGATCAAAGAAGTTGGCTCTCGCCATCAAGAAGATAGTGGATGCCAATCGTAGGAAGGGACAGTTCGTCCTCACAGGTTCCTCCAATGTGTTTACAACGACAGACGTGGCGGACTCGCTTGCCGGGCGAATGCGCACCCTAAAGCTCTGGCCGCTTTCGACTGCCGAAATCAAACGAGCGCAACTCAACCGCGTGATGGATTGGGCAATGCAAACGAATCCATCGCTTGTTCAGTTGGGAGATCCCGAAGAGCTAACCCGACGTGACTACATAGACCTCATCTTGGCGGGAGGCTTCCCAGAGACCCGGACCTTACCCCTGAGGTCGCGGCAGCGTCAGTACAGAGACTATATCGACGCTGTTGTCGATCGCGATGTAGCTGACATTATGCCAGTCAGGAAACCGGATGCGTTGCGCATTCTTATCGATCAGATGGCCGTTCGTACGGCTCAAGAGATCAACGCGTCGGAGCTAGCGAAGCTCACCAAGTTGCAACGCATCACCGTTGATCAGTACCTTGATATCCTAATCCGCCTATCCTTGGTGACGAAGCTTGGTGCTTGGACTTCGGGGGAGGGAAAGCGGGAAATAAAGCAGCCGAAGTTTCATTTTGTGGACACGGGTGTAAGCTGCGCCTTGCGCCGTTTCACTGAAGCAACGTTTTCGGTAGGAAACTCCCCGGAATCATTGGGCGGCGTGCTGGAAAGCTTTGTCGTTGGCGAGCTTCAGCGTGCTTTGCCGATGCAGGATGGTGATTACAGGCTTTACCACTGGCGCAGCGCAGATCAACGGGAGATAGACGTCCTGATCGACGGAGGGCACCATCTGGTGAACGTGGAGGTTAAGTCGTCAACTTCGGTCACGAATGATGACTTTAAACATTTGAAATGGTTTTCCACTGATGGACCAGGCCGCACTAGGGCATGTACTGGGATCGTTTTCTATTTGGGCAAAGAAAAGCTCACTTTTGGAGATCGAAACTATGCGCTGCCCATAAGTTCGCTTTGGGGCACAGTCGCGCTTTGATCTATGCCTTTGGTGGCATTCTCGCGCACTATGATAGCGCCGGTCTGCGGGGTAGGGCGCAGGTTTGTTGGGAACGCCGTGGCGAGTTTTTGCTGTCGAAGTGCAGAGATGATGAGAGGGGTTAGCAAACAATAACAATGAGTTCGTGTGACATAAGATAGCAAGAAACTGCGTCTTATCTCGAGGCTGTGTTCAGAAAAGACACAGGATATCAAGAAAAAGTAGAGGTACAACATAAAGAGCAACGCGCGCGAGGCCCAAGTTCGTGTCGCAAACGTGAGTTGGGTCAGGTCTCCAGGGCAGTTGGGAATTGGCGGAAGACCTATACCACAGCGATCCTTCGGACGAGGCAGAAGCTGGTACCTGCAAACGGCGGAAACGCTGCTGGCCAAAGCGCGCTTCGCCTCACCGGGCGGGCGCAACGACAAGCACTTGGAGCGTTGATGCGGAGCGGTCTTGCCGGGTAGGTACGCGCAGGATTCTCGTTATCTTCTGCCAGTTTCTCGCTATCTTATGTACCCGCGCGAGCGGGTTTCTCGGCCACTTTTGTCATTTTCCTGCGGAGATGGGCGGCATTCTCGCGATCTTCTCCCCGCGACAGATCGCCTGGTTCGGAGGGTTCTTCATTATTCATGATAAGAGAACCTTAGCGGGGGTAATGGGGCATTGTTTATACTTCTTCAAGCATCCGCAAAGAGTAATATTGGTGCGGATTAACGTCGCGATTTTGAATCATCCTTGGCATCATCGACCGCGTCACCTGGATAGGCCGTGTGCATCTTTCCCGAAAGGTGTGGCTGCTGGCCGGCAGGACGCCATGGATGATGTCATTTGGGAGCAGGCGGTCCGCAGTGCTGAAGTGCATAGCCACAGCGCCCGAACCGAGGGCTATTGCTTCAGGCCGAAGCCAAGGCAGGGGCAAGTGCCGGCCAGGCATTGGTGAGGCTCGAGAGTGCCTGATCGATTAGCGCGATGCTGATCTCGACGCTTTGGGCCGGTCCGTGGCGTAGGCCCGCAATCACCGGTCCTTCGGCATAGGCCTCTGCGCTGGCGCGGTCGCGAAACAGGTAGGCACTGTTGCCACGCCCCGTGGAGTTATCCAGCCCCCAGATCTTCCAGACCAGCCCGTCGGCCGCGACAGTGGCGGGGATTACCTCGTTGACAGCGGATCTAAACTGATCCGAGGGGATCTTGAGCTGATAGTTGACCACAAGCAGCGCTGGCGTGGCCGTCTCTGCAGGCGTGGGCTGCGGGTCGATAAGGTCTGCCGCGGACATGGTTCTCGCTCCTCTCCGGCGCGAAGGTGAAGCTCCGAGCCGCATGTTGGATCCTGAGAATTCGGATGGCCCGACTGTACCACAGTTTAGAAGCGCTGGTGGTGTCGACGCCTTTTTTGCCGCCCGCAAGCCGATAAATCCAGGAGCAATTTCTGCCTCGGATTGCACATGCACCCGAGGCAGGACTTCTATTCAAAACCGATCCAAGTCGTTTGCGATGGTGACCTCGCCGCTGTAGCCGGCCGCTATTTCTGCTGCCAGCTTGGTAGGATCGAGGTGGCGGTGGTCCGTGCCGATATGGGTGACGACCAGCTTCGGGGTGTCGGAGGCGCTGGCGAGCTTGGCGAGGGCCTCGGGCGTCAAGTGGTGCTCGCGGAAATGGCTCTCGAGATGGCCAAGCTGCTCGGGGGTCAGGTTCGGGGCCTGAGCTTTGACCAGAGCCAAGGTCGGTTCGACCTCGAACACCTCAGCCACTAGGAGATCGGCGCCCTTGGCAAAGGCCGCGACCTCGTCCGAGGGACCAGTATCGCCGGTATAGAGGATGCTGCGGTCGGCCATATCGAAGCGTAGGCTGAGGGACTGGAACTTGTCATGTTCGGGGCTGTCCGGGGCGAAGCTGTAATGCGTGTTCGCGGCGGTGCTGACCGTCATGCCCGGAAGCTCCAGCCTGTCGCCGCCATGCAGGTCATGCGCAACGGCCAGATCCTCAGGCCCAAGCTCTGGCGCGCCGGGGGAGCCATAGCCCGCCTCCATCGCAGGTTTCAGCGCGGCGAGCAGGCCCGTAACCATCTCCTCGGTTCCGGGGGGACCGTAGATCTGGATCGGGTTCTCGGGATTTGTCTGGACGCTGAGCGCGAGGATCGCGAACAGCCCGCCGATATGGTCGCCATGCAGGTGGCTGATGAAGATGCGGTCCAACTGGCGCGTCAGAACCCCCGCCTTGAACAGCTGATGCGCCGCATTGTCGCCGACATCGATCAGGTTCTGTGTGCCGTCCACGACAA
Source organism: Paracoccus aestuariivivens (assembly GCF_009711225.1). GTDB lineage: Bacteria > Pseudomonadota > Alphaproteobacteria > Rhodobacterales > Rhodobacteraceae > Paracoccus > Paracoccus aestuariivivens. Next base: position 43,371 of record NZ_WMIE01000017.1, read on the forward strand.
GCAGATTGGCGGGCTGGCTGCGGCCGGGGATCGGGATCGGGCCGGCCTGAGTACCCAGCGTGGTGAAACTGTTCTCGGCCATGGCCATCGAGGCCAGCGCAGCAAATGCGGCGCAGCTTGCCGCGAACAGGGAAGAAAATCTCATCGTCAGTCTCCGGGGTCGTCCAGATGCTAAATCGCGAAGCCGCCCGCCGGATCAGCAGACGGCCGGGGTCATCAGAAGGGCACGTTGAGCGAGAAGGTCATGCAATCATTCGCGCGCTTGCCGTTCAGCCCCTCGTGGCGGGTATAATTGGCGACGATGCCTGCACCGCTCTTGGTGACCATGGAGGCCCCCAGTGAGGCGACCACGAAATCCGGATCGTCGACATATTTGTCGAGTGTGTTTGTCCATTCATGCTCTAGCCCGATCGAGGCCATGGGCGACCATTGCCCCGGAGCCGCCGCCTTTTGCAGCCCGATCTTGGCCCAGACCGTGCCGTAATCCTCGGTGTCGCCCTCGGGTCCGGAAACGAGTGCGCCAAAGCTGTTGCGTGTCTCTTCGAGGAAGTTGCGTTGGAACTGCGCGCCAAGGATCGGGCGCAGCACCCAGCCTTCGGGGGCCAGCGCGGTCTCGTCGCTGCGATAGGTTCCGATCAGTTCCGCCTGAGTGTAGAAGCGGTTGTCGTCCTGCTTATGGTCCAGCGTGATGCCCGGCGCGATGCGGATGCTTTTGTCCTGATCGCCCAGCACATATTCGGCGCGGGCGGCGATGCCCCAATTGGCGTTGAATTTGCGCAGCATATCACCGCGCAGGCCGAATTCGTGCTTTTCGACCGTGCCCGAGCCAACGACATCGACGGTCGAGCGGCCCAGCACCGCGCCAAAGGCATACATCGTGTCGGCATCGGGGAAGGTCAGGTATTGCACATCGAGCCGGGTGAAGCGCCCGTCCAGTTCGACCGGGTTGGGCTTGCCGTTGCCCAGCGTCGCGGCCAGCGTGTAGCGGATGAAGGATTTCCCGTCCGGCAGCGCCTGCAGGGCGGTCATCGGCATGACCAGCGCGCTAGATGAATCCTCATAGCCCGTTTGGGGCGCGCCGGGAACCGAGGCCGCGCCATAGGTCGCGCGGGCTTGCCCGATCCGGCCCTGCACGGTGCCAAAGACCTCATTCGAATAGAACGAGGGCAGCAGCCCCGCCTCGCCCAGATTGATCTGCGCCATCACGCCCGGCGGCGGGGTGAAACCCTGCGGCAGGCCTTCGGCTGATGCGGCGTTAGCGCAAAGCGCGGCCAAAGCCGCGCAAGGCAGCGTATATCTGTTCACGGTGTTTCCTCCCACCTGTCGGTAGTGTCGGGGAACCAGCGCAGGCGATCACGCCCGCAAGACGGGTGGTGTCGCACCTCTCGCCGGATATTAGGTCAGGCGTCGCGTGCCAGATGCCTCTGGCGCACGGCCTGACGGGCTTCCCCGATCATGCCCCTGAACCCGGTGAAGCGGGTCCGGCACATCACTATCTGTTATCCTCCGTCGGAGCGGCGTATCTCCTCCGCCATCTCCTTCCGGGCAAATTAGGCAGGGGTTGGCAGATTGAAAAATTGATTCTCTTTCCGGCATGTATTCATGGAATTGATGATGAACAATTCATTCCGCCAATACATCGCCCATCGCCTGCATGATCTGGTCACGTAGCCACATCAGTCCCGGATCGCGGCTGCGATGGCTCTGCCAACGGATGCTTTGACGCAGGGGCGGGCAGGGGAAAGGCGCGGGTTTGATCACAAACCCCCCGCGCCGCAAGGCCTGCTGCGCCAGCAATCCCTGAATCAGCGCGATCCGGTCGGTCTTTCGGATCAGCTCTGGGATCGACGAGAAAAGATAGGTCGACAGCACCTTATGCGGCACAACACCGGCCACCCGCATCGTCACGGTGGCAAAGCTCTCTTGGGCGGTGAAGGGTTCCATCACCACATGCGGAGCGGCGCCGAAGCGTTCCTCGGTCATTTCCGCTGTTGCATGGGGGCCGTCATCGGCGACCAGAACGACCAGATGATCCTCGAACAGCAACTCATGGGCATGGCCCTCGGGGTCGATGAAATCTGGCAGGATCACCAGATCGGCCTCGCCTCGGTCCAGAAGCTGGCTGGGATGGGCATGCTGCGGGCGCAGGTTCAACTGGATGTTCGGGGCCAATGCGGCGATCCGCTGCGACAGCTGCGCGCCCATGACCGCTAGTGAGTAATCCGAGATGACAAGGTTGAAGACCCGATCATCGGTCAGCGGATCAAAATGCGGTCGGATCCGGGTCGCGGCATCGACACGGGTCATGATCTCGCGCAGGGGTTCCTGCAGGGTTTCGGCCAACGGCGAGAGTTCCATGCTGCGCCCGACCTGCACCAGTAACGGATCGTCGAAGAATATGCGTAGCCGCCCCAGCGCGTTCGACATGGCGGATTGGGTGATGAACATCTCATCCGCGGCGCGGGTCACGCTGCGGGTCTTGATCAGCACATCCAGTGCAGCGAGCAGGTTCAGATCGAGCTTGTTGAAGCGCATTTTCCATCCATTCAACAATTTGGTAAATGACACCCATTCACCAAAGCAATTTTTTAAATACTGCAGGCAAGGTTAATCCCACTGCAAGCAGGAATTCGCGTGCCCTTGGCGCGCAGCAGGAGGAGAAAGCCATGCGGATCATCGGACCGGATTACCTGGTCTTTGGGGTGGACGATCTTGAAGGGTCCAGGACCTATCTTCAGGATTTCGGCCTGAAGCCCGTGCAACTGGACGCGACCGGCTGGCTTTACGAGGCGCTGGACGGTACCGGCGTCGTCATCCGCCACCGCGACGATCCCAAGCTGCCGCCGGCGCTGCAGACCAAGAACATGCTGCGCCAGCAGGTCTTCGGGGTAGAGGATGCCGCAACCATCGATGCGATCGAGGCCGAGATGTCGAGGGACCGCCGAGTCACCCGTCTGGCCGATGGCGCAATCGAGTTTCAGGACGTGCTGGGCTTCGAGCTTCGTTTTCAGGTTACGCGGCGCCGCACCCTCAACATGCCGGCCGAGAAGATCAATGCCCCGGGCGCCCCGGCGCAGCGCGCCCCGAACGAGTTGGGCGTGACCGATGACGTGCCGGCCCTGCCGCGCAGCCTCAGCCATGTTGTGCTGTTCGTGCCCGATATCGACAAGATGGTCGAGTTCTACACCCGGCGCCTCGGCTTCGTGATCACCGATATCCTGACCGGGGCGGGACCCTTCCTGCGTCCGGCGGCGAATGACGATCACCACACGCATTTCTTTATCCGCACCCCCGCCTATATGCAGGGCTGCGAGCATCTCGCCTTCCACATGGGCGGTCCGACCGAGTTGATGGTTGCGGGCGACCGCTTCACCCGCAAGGGCTATCAAAGCTTCTGGGGTCCGGGGCGGCACAAGTTCGGCTCGAACTGGTTCTGGTATTTCAATAGCCCGCTTGGCGTTCATTTCGAATATGACGCGGACATGGACAAACATGACGATGCTTGGGTCGCGCGCGAAGCGCCGAACGGTCCCGAGGCCTCGCAGGTGTTCCTGCTGCAATGGCGCGAGAAATGGGCCCCCGGTGGCGGCCCCGAGGGAGGAGCCAAGGGCTGATGGCCTCGCTGCCATTGTGCCATCGCGACGATATTCCAGAAGGCGCGGCGCGCGGCTTCCTGCCGCTGCCTGATGCCCCGCGCCGGGTCATCGTGGTCCGGCGTGGCACCCGGCTTGACGCCTATATGGATGCGTGCCCGCATTACACCGGCGGCACGCCCATGGCATGGCGTCGCGACGCCTATCTGAACGGCGAGGGCACGCATCTGGCCTGCCACGCCCATGGCGCGCTTTTCGACATCGATACGGGGGCCTGCGTGTCCGGCCCCTGCCTGGGACGAAAACTGACCCGCGTGGCCCTGACCGAAGATCAGGCCGGGTATCTGAGCGTGCCCGCGCATGTCGCCGGTCGCGCCGCAAGGGAGGAATAAGATGGCTGCAGCACAAAATGTTCTGGTCATCGGCGGAGGCTTTTCCGGCATGTCCGCCGCGATCATGCTGGCGCGAGGCGGGATCGCGACCGATCTTGTCGAGATCGACGCCGGATGGCGCAGCTATGGCGCCGGGATCAGCCTGCATGGTGCGACCCTGCGGGTTCTCGCGCAACTGGGCGTGATCGAGGATTACAAGGCCACGGGCTCCGCCACCGACGGGCTGGTGGTGCGCCTGCCGCATAATGACCATGTCATCGTGACGATCCCGACCCCGCCGATGCCGGGGACCGGCCTGCCGGGCAATGCCGCAATCATGCGGCCGGCCTTGGCCGCGATCCTGTCCAAGGCGACCCGCGCTGCCGGCGTCAATGTCCGCCTCGGCAGCAGCTTCGAGACGATCACGCAGGACGAAGGCGGCGTCGATGTCAGCTTCACCGACGGAACCAGCGGCCGCTATGACGCGGTGATCGGGGCCGACGGGCTGTATTCCAAGACCCGCGAGGTGCTGATGCCCGACGCGCCCCAGCCCGCTTATGTCGGGCAGGCGGTCTGGCGGGCCGAATTGTCGACGCCCGAGGGGATCGACACGCTCAACATGTGGCTCGGCAAGGGCGTCAAGGTCGGGATCAATCCGGTCGCACCGGGACGCTCCTACATGTTCGTGACCGAGGACCGGCCCACCAATGATTGGGTGGACGAGGGGGATCTGCTGCCGCGTCTGCAGGTGCTTCTGGACCGGTTCCCCTCGCCGATCCTGACGGCGGTGAAGCAGGGACTGAGCTTGGACAGCAAGGTGATCTATCGCCCGTTGGAAAAGCTGCTGCTGCCTCAGCCTTGGAATGTTGGCCGCGTTATGCTGATCGGCGACGCGGTACATGCCACCACGCCGCATCTGGGCGCGGGCGCTTGCATCGGCATGGAGGACGGCATCGTTCTGGCCGAGGAATTGCTGCGCTCCGGGACGGTCGCGGATGCCTTTGCCGCGCATCAATCCCGCCGCTGGAAGCGCTGCGAGATGGTCGTGACCAATTCCCTGCGACTCTCCGAGATCGAGATCACCGGCGGCGAGCAGGCTGAACATAACGCGATCATGGGGCGCTCTATGATGGCTCTGACCGAGCCGGTCTGAGCCGCCGCCAGGGCGATCAGGCCAGGAACATCGGCCGGCGGAGGACCGGCCCAAAGGGGGGAGAGACATGAGCGAAACAGGATTTGGCCCGGCGCCGACCGCGGTGCGGGGCATCCGCGGGGCAGGGGCCGCAGCCCTTGTGGTCGGCCATTGTGCGGGACTGGTCGATCTGGTCGCGCTGCCGGTCTGGGTCGGGGCGCTGATCGCGCGCTATGGCTTCGGCCCGCGCGAGGCCGGTGCGTTGGTCACGTTGTTCCTGCTGGGGGCTGTGGCGGCAAGCCTTGTCTCGGCGCGGAATTTCAACCGCGCGCCGCGCCGGGCTCTGACGGTTCTCGGCTATGCCGGGGCGGCGTTGGCTTTTGCCTTGGCCTCGCGGCAAAGCGGGTTCGCGGCGCTGGCGCTGCTGCATCTGTTGGGCGGTGCGGCAAACGGCATGGCGCTGAGCTTTGTTCATGGCACGATGGGCCGCGCGGCCAATCCGCATCGGTTGTTTGCCATCGCGGGCGCGGGGCTGGGGCTGTTCGGGGTCATCTATATGGGCGCGGTGCCGAAGCTGATCGAGCTTCACGGCGGCGCGGCCCTGTTCCTGAGCTTTGCCGCAATCATGGTCGTGGCCGCCTTGGCGTCGCTGCTGGCCTTTCCGGAAGTCTCGCTGGATCTGGGCCAGCAGCACGGCGGGCGTTTCGCGCCGGGCGTGCTGGCCGTCGTCGCGGGGGTCAGCCTGATGACCTTCAATCAGGCGATGGTGTTTTCCTTCGTCGAGGTGATCGGCCATGCGCGGGGCTTCGCCCCGCAGGCCATTATCGGCACGCTGATCGCAATTGGGCTCGTGAACTTCATCGGTCCCGCGCCGCTGGCGGCCTTGCTGGAAAAACACCTCGCTCCGCGTCGGGTGGTGCTGGCCGGACCTGCTGTGCAGGCCGCTCTGGCCTTGGCGCTGACCTTTGCGACGGCCTTCACACTCTGGGCTCCGGTCGCAGCAATCTTCGTGGCGGTTCAGATCTTCACCCATACCTTCGCCTTCGGCCTGCTCGCGCGCATGGATCCTACGGGTCGGGCGGTGGCTGCGACCCCCGCGATGCTGATGACCGGCTCGGCCTTGGGACCGATCGCCGGGGGCATGCTGATCGAGGGCCATTCCATAGCTGCTTTGGGTCTCACGGCTGTGCTGGTCGCCGCCCTGTCCGTCAGCTGTTTCGCGCGCGGCACAAGCCGCGCCTGAGCCAAACACCAACCGGTCGGGGCCACTGTCCCGGCCCGACTGCACTTTCGAAGGAGCCTGCCATGGCCATGTTCAACTATTTCCCCAATTACGTCTGGAACCTGACGGTCTCGATCGCGCTGGCAAGCGGTGCCGAGATCGGCGAGATCATGGACATGTGCGCCCCGCTTCTGGAGAAAGCCAAGGCGGGCGAGGATGCCGGAACCCGTGACTTCATGGTCGAATGGGTCCGTGTCGCCGACCGGCTGAGCGAGGTTGCCGCCGAGGAAGAGGCGCAGGGAAGGCTGTTCTCGGCCGGAGACAAACTCAAGCGCGCGGCACTTTACTATATCCTAGCCGAGCGGATGCAGGGCCAGGGCGATCCGCAGCGCATGGTGACCTATCGCAAGGGTCTGACGAATTTCCTGAAGGGCACGGAATATGCGGGCGAAAAGGTCCGCCGCTTCGAAATCCCTTATGGCGACAAGGTGATCCCGGTCCTTTACACCCCGGCCGAAGGCATCGAGGGCCCGGCCCCGGCGGTGGTCTATCTGAACGGTCTCGATAGCTGCAAGGAACTGCTCTACTGGTCCTTCCTGCCGCATGAGTTGGCCAAACGCGGCATCGCCTCGATCTGCGTCGATCAGCCCGGCACCGGCGAAAGCCTGCGCCTGCAGGACCTGCCCGCGCATTTCGACAGCGAAAAATGGGGCACGCCGGTCTATGAATGGCTGGCTGCGCGACCCGAGGTAGACCCGACCCGGATCGGCATCACCGGCATTTCTTTGGGCGGCTATTACGCGCCGCGTGTTTGCGCGCATGAGCCTCGCTTTGCCAGCGGTGCGGTCTGGGGCGCGAACCACAACTGGGCCGAGGTCCAGCAGAAGCGCCTCAAACGCGAGGGCGAGAACCCCGTTCCGCATTACTGGAACCACGTCCAATGGGTTTTTGGCGCGAAGGATATGGACGAATTCCTCGCCAAGGCCGAAGGGTTCAATCTGAATGGCCAGATGGAAAAGATCCGCGTGCCCTTCCTTGTCACGCATGGCGCGAATGACCGCCAGATCAGCCTCGATTACGCGCATCAGGCCTATGAGCAATTGGTGAATTCGCCGCGCCGCGAGCTGAAGATCTTCACCGACCGCGAAGGCGGGGTAGAGCATGTCGGGGCCGACAACATGACCTATGGCCGGAACTTCATCGCGGATTGGTTTGCAGAAACTCTGGGCGGCAGGCTCTCCTGATGCGTTTCGCGACTTTGCCGGACGGCACCCGCGACGGTAGGCTGCATCTGGTCAGCCGCGACAATGCCCGCTGCATCCCCGCCGAAGGGGTGCAGACCTTGCTGGCCCTGATCGAGGATTGGGAGACCCACGCCCCCGCGCTGCAGGCACAATATAACGTGCTGAACGCGGGGGGCGGGACGGCTTTCGATCCGACCACGGCCCTCGCGCCGCTGCCGCGCACTTGGCAATGGCTCGACGGCTCGGCCTATGACAGCCATGGCGAGCTGATGCAGAAGGTCTTCGGCCTTGATCCGAACCCCAAAGGTCGCCCGCTGATGTATCAGGGCATGTCGGACCGCTTCTACAGCGGCACGGATGACATTCCCCTGCCCAGCACCGATGACGGCATCGACTTCGAGGGCGAATTCGGCGTGATCTGTGATGCCGTGCCGATGGGCGCGGATGCCGCAATTGCCGCGTCCCATATCCGTCTGCTCGTCCAGATCAACGACTGGTCCCTGCGCGCCATCGCGCCCATCGAGATGAAGACCGGCTTCGGCTGGGTGCAGGCCAAGCCCGCCTGCTCGGTCGCGCCCGTCGCGGTGACGCCGGACGAGCTTGGCCCGGCATGGCGCGATGCCAGCATCGACCTTCCGCTGGAGGTCAAGCTGAACGGCGAAACCTTCGGTCGGGCCGAGGGCCATGCCATGAGCTACGGTTTCGATGAACTTGTTGCCCATGCCGCCCGCACCCGCGATCTGGTGGCGGGCACGGTAATCGGCTCGGGGACGGTCTCGAACGAGAATTACCGCGAGATCGGTTCCTCCTGCATCGCCGAGCGCCGCGCAATCGAATTACTGGACGAAGGCGCGCCGCGCACGCCTTACCTGAGCTTCGGGGACCGCGTGGCAATGGAATGCCGCAGCCGCGAGGGCGCGCCGATCTTTGGCCGCCTCGACCAGATCGTCGTCAAAGGAGGCCGCGCATGAGCCGCCGTATCATCGACCTTTCCGTGACCCTGACCGACGAGGTTCCCGCCGATCCGCCGGGCATGGGCCCGCAGATCACCTATATGGCGCATGACGCGGGCGCCTTGGAATACGAGAAGATGTTTGGCGTCCCGGTCGAACACCAGCTGGACGGCGCGGGAGCGGCGGTCGAGCGCCTGACGCTGACCACCCATAACGGCACGCATCTTGACGCGCCCTGGCATTACCACCCGACGATGAACAAAGGCGAGCGGGCGATCACCATCGACGAGGTGCCGCTGGAATGGTGCATCGGCCCGGGGGTCAAACTGGACTTCCGCCATCTGCCCGATGGCCATGTCGTCAGTGCCGCGGAGATCGAGGCCGAATTCGCCCGCATCAACCACGACCTTCGCCCCGGCGAGATCGTGCTGGTCAATACCCGCGCCGGCGCGCTTTACGGCCAGCCCGGCTATGTCGCGGCGGGTTGCGGAATCGGCCGCGAGGCGACTCTGTGGCTGGCCGAGCGTGGCATGAGGATCTGCGGCACCGACGCCTGGAGCTGGGACGCCCCCCTCAAGGCCGTGGCCGAGAAGGCTCGCGCCACCGGGCAATGGGACCTCTTCTGGGAGGGGCACAAGGCCGGCGCTGAAACCATCTATTGCCACATGGAAAAGCTCGCCAATCTCGACCAGCTTCCGGCGACCGGCTTCGAGGTGATCTGCCTGCCGATCAAGGTCGCCCGCGGCTCGGCCGGCTGGTGCCGACCGGTCGCGATCATCGAATAGTGCGACAGGCACGGCGCCCTTTGGCGCCACTCCAGTATCTCTGGCGGCGGCAAGGATGTGCCGCAGCAAGAAGGCCGTCCGCGCCAGGGCGGCCAAGATAATTGAAAAGGAATCGTGCAAATGAGAACACGTGCAGCCGTTGCGCTCGAGGCTGGCAAGCCGCTGGAGGTCATGGAGGTGAACCTTGAAGGCCCGAAGGCCGGCGAGGTGATGATCGAGATCAAGGCCACGGGCATCTGCCACACCGACGAATTCACCCGCTCGGGTGCCGACCCGGAAGGGCTTTTCCCCGCGATCCTTGGCCATGAGGGCGCGGGCGTCGTCGTCGAGGTCGGTCCGGGCGTCACCACGGTCAAGCCGGGCGATCACGTCATCCCGCTTTACACCCCGGAATGCCGCCAATGCGCGTCGTGCCTGTCGGGCAAGACCAACCTCTGCACCGCGATCCGGGCGACGCAGGGCCAGGGGCTGATGCCGGACGGGACCTCGCGCTTCTCGATGCTGGATGGCACGCCGATCCACCATTACATGGGCTGCTCGACCTTCTCGAACTACACAGTCCTGCCGGAAATCGCCGTGGCGAAAGTCCGCGAGGACGCGCCCTTCGACAAGATCTGCTATATCGGTTGCGGCGTCACCACTGGCATCGGCGCGGTGATCAACACCGCCAAGGTCGAGATCGGCGCCAAGGCCGTGGTCTTTGGTCTGGGCGGCATCGGGCTGAACGTGATCCAGGGTCTGCGTCTGGCCGGGGCCGACATGATCATCGGCGTCGACCTGAACAACGATAAGAAGGGCCTGGCCGAGCATTTCGGCATGACCCATTTCATCAACCCGAAAGAGATCGAAGGCTCGGTCGTGCAGGAAATCGTCAACCTGACGAAGACCCCCTTCGACCAGATCGGCGGGGCCGATTACAGCTTCGACGCCACCGGCAATACCAAGGTCATGCGCGACGCGCTGGAATGCACCCATCGCGGCTGGGGCCAGTCGGTCATCATCGGCGTGGCGGCGGCAGGCGCGGAAATCAGCACCCGTCCGTTCCAGCTGGTCACCGGCCGGGTCTGGAAGGGCACGGCCTTTGGTGGCGCACGCGGCCGGACCGATGTGCCGAAGATCGTCGACTGGTACATGGACGGCAAGATTGAAATCGACCCGATGATCACCCACACCATGCCGCTTGATGACATCAACAAGGGCTTCGACCTGATGCATTCGGGCGAGTCGATCCGCTCGGTCGTCCTTTACTGACCTAAACATCTGAGCTCTCGGCGCATTGGCGCCGAGAGTGCCGATTTGCAAGAAATCAAGTTGACATCACAACTCACATTGCAGCATTCTGCGACGAGTTGACGCATCAACTGATAGGCGATCCGGGGAGGGATTCGCCGCGTCCAGGGAGGACAATCATGACACGCATTTCCTGCGCAGCCATAGCGGCTGCGTTGACGGCCCTTTGCGGCCAGATGGCCGGGGCGGACACGATCAAGGTCGGGGTGATCGCACCCTTCTCGGGACCTTTCGCTACCTATGGAACCCAGTATCGCAACGCGATCGAGGTCTATGTCGCCCAGCATGGTAACAAGGCGGGCGAGCACGAGATCGAATTCGTCTACAAGGATTCCGGCGGGCCGAACCCGGATCAGGTGCGCAGCATCGCGCAGGAGCTGCTGATCCGCGACCGGGTCGACTATCTCGCCGGTTTCACCTTCACGCCGAACGCTCTGGCCGTCGCGCCATTGATCGACCAGTCCGAGACGCCGACGGTGATCTTCAACGCGGCGACCTCCTCGATCAACAAGGAGAGCAAGTTCTTCCTGCGCACCAGCTATACGATGTGGCAGGTCTCGGAACCGCTGGCGCAATGGGCCTTTGATCAGGGGATCAAGACTGTCGCGACCACCGTCAGCGATTACGGCCCCGGCATCGATGCCGAGACCGCTTTCCGCGCCGCCTTCGAGGAGCGTGGCGGAAAGGTCGTCGATGCCATCCGCATGCCGCTCTCGACCACGGATTTCACGCCCTTCCTGCAGCGGGTGCGCGACGAGAAGCCGGATGCGGTCTTTACCTTCCTGCCCGGCGGGCCGCCGACCTTCACCTATACCAAGACCTATAACGAGAATGGTCTGGCTCAGGAGGGCATCCGCTTCCTCGGCACCGCAGAAACCGAAGAGGTCAACCTCCAAGGTCTTGGCGAAGCCGCTGTCGGCCTGACCACCGCCTATCATTACTCGGGCGCGCACGATTCCGAAACAAACCGCGCCTTCACTGCAAAGCTCGCCGAGATGTTTCCGGGCGCGGTGGCGAACTGGTCTTCGGTCGGAGCCTATGACGGGGTCGATCTGATCTATCACATGGTCGAGACCTCCGGCAGCGACGGCCCCGCCGCCATCGAGGCCGCTTTGGGTCGCGAATGGGAAAGCCCGCGCGGCCCGCTGAAGCTGGACCCGGAGACCCGGACCGTGGCCCAGAACGTCTATATCCGCGAGGTCGAACGCGACCCGGCCTCGGGCCAGTTAGTCAACCGCGAAAAGGGCGTCATCGCCAATGTCGGCGACCTTGGCTGGACCCGCTAGAGGATAGCGCGGGGGCACGCCCAGGCGGCTCCCGCCATGAGCACAGGTGACGGAATGGGACTTTTTCTCAACATCCTCGTGGATGGTGCCGCCTACGGCATGATCCTTTTCATGATCGCGGTCGGCCTTTCAGTCACTATGGGGCTGATGCGGGTCGTCAACCTCGCCCATGGCGGCTTCGCGCTGATCGGCGGGACGCTTGCCCATTGGGCGGGTCAGGATCTTGGCCTGGCCTTCCCGCTGGCCCTCGCTGTCGCGATGCTTGGCACGCTGGCGATCGCACTGCCGTTGGAGCGTTTGGTCTATCGCCGGATCTACGGCTTCGGCGAGCTGCAGCAGGTGCTGGCGACGATTGGGCTGACCTTCCTGATCATCGCCGCGGTGAACCTGTGGCAGGGGTCGGCGCTGCTGCCAGTGCCGCTGCCGGAAAGCTTCGCCCGTCCCGTCGATCTTGGCTTCCGCACCCTGCCGCTGCACCGGCTGGTGGTGATCGGCAGCGGGCTTGCGGTGATCGCGGGGCTCTGGCTGCTGCTGGACCGCTCGCGCTTCGGCATCCGTCTGCGCGCTGCCGTCGACAATCGTGGCACGGCCTCGGCGCTGGGGATCGACACCGATCGGATCTACATGGTGGCCTTCGGACTTGGCGCACTGCTTGCCGCGTTGGGAGGGATCCTTGGCGCCGAGCTGCTGCCGATCGATGCCTATTATCCCCTGCGCTACATGGTCCTGTTCCTGATCGTGGTTGCCGTGGGCGGGCTGGGCTCGATCGCCGGCTCCTTCGCCGCCGCCTTGGGGCTGGGCATGATCGAAACTGCCGCGCGCTATCTCGCGCCGGATCTCGCCACCATCGCCTTCTTCGCCATCGTCATTCTGGTCCTGGCCCTGCGTCCGCAAGGCCTGATGGGAAAGGTTTCCGCATGAAATCCTGGCTCACGCCTTTTCTGGTGCTCGCCCTTGCCGGGGCCGCCTTCCTGCTCTTCCCGTATAACCTCGCCTTCCTGACCCGCATCCTGATCATGATCCTCCTGGTCCTGTCGCTGGATCTGGTGCTGGGCTTTGCTGGTATCGCGACGCTCGGTCAGGCAGCCATGTACGGGACAGGCGCCTATGCGGCAGGGCTTTTCGCGGTCCATGCCTCGGGTAATCCCCTAGCCGGGCTGCTGGTCGGGGCGTTCGCCGGGGCGGCGCTGGCGTTGGTCTCGGGGTTGCTGCTGATGCGGACCCGCGGCTTGACGCTAATCATGCTGACCATTGCCGTCGCTTCGCTCTGTCTCGAGGCCGCGAACCAGTTGCGTGGCTTGACCGGCGGCGCGGACGGGCTGCGCGGCATTCGCATGCAGCCGGTCCTGGGTCTGTTCCCCTTCGATTTCGCGGGACAGACCGGCTACTGGTACGCGCTGAGTGTGACGGTATTGGTCTTTGCGGGTCTGGCGGTTCTGACCCGATCGGCCTTCGGGCTGAGCCTTCGGGGCATTCATGAAAGCCCGGCGCGAATGGCGGCGATCGGCGTCTCGGTCTATTGGCGTCAAGTCGCGGCCTATACGATCGGGGGCGGCATCGCAGGTATTGCCGGAGCACTTGCGGCCCAGATCACCCAGCTTGTCAGCCTGGAAAGCTACTCCTTCACCATCTCGGCCGAGGCGCTGATTATGCTGATCCTCGGTGGGGCAGGGCGGCTCTACGGTGCCGTCATCGGCACGGTGATCTTCATGGTGGTTCATCACGTCGCAGCCGCGAACGATCCCTTCAACTGGCTTTTCGTGATCGGCGCGCTGGTCCTGTTTGTCGTCTTCCTCGTGCCGAACGGGCTGGTCTCGCTCCCTCTGGCCGTGACCCGCCTGTGGAAGGGGGCTCGCCATGCAAGGGCTTGAAGTTCGCGGCCTCTCGAAGCGTTTCGGCGGTCTGACCGTGTCCGAAAATATCGATTTCGACCTGCCGCCCGGGGCGAGAAAGGCCCTGATCGGACCGAATGGTGCCGGAAAAAGCACCTTCGCCAATCTTGTGACCGGAATCCTGCGGCCAAGCTCGGGCGAGATCCGCTTTGACGGGTCAGATATCGGCGGGTTGGACGAGCCGCGTCGGGTCAAGCTGGGCATCGCCAAGACCTTCCAGATCACCACGCTGTTTCGCAAGCTCACCGTGCGCGAGAACCTGCGCCTGCCGATCCTCGAGCGTGAGAAACGCGGCTACAGTATGTTCGCGCGCGCCGGTTCTTCGCCAGAGACCGAGGCAGAGGTGGCGGATTTGCTCGAACAATTTGAACTGACCGCCTTTGCCGATCGTCCGGTGGGCCTGCTGGCTTACGGCCAGCAGCGTCTCGTCGAGATGGCGATGACGCTGGCGCTGCGCCCGCGGGTCCTGATCCTCGACGAGCCCGCCGCTGGCGTGCCGTCGAGCGAGACGCATCTGATCGTCAATGCTATCGAGCGCCTGCCAAAGGACCTCGCGGTGCTGATCATCGAACATGACATGGATCTCGTGTTCCGCGTCGCCCGCTCGATCGTCGTGCTGGTCGCTGGCCGCATCCTGACCGAGGGGACGCCCGCGCAGATCTCGGCCGATCCCAAGGTACGCGAGCTTTATCTGGGGAAAAGCCATGGCTGAGACCATCCTGCAACTCGAAGGCGTCACGGCGGGTTATGGCCCGACCCATGTCCTGCGTGGCATCGACTTGACCCTGGCCCGTGGCGAACGCCTCGCCGTGATCGGCCGCAACGGGGCGGGCAAGACCACGCTACTGGCGACCATTGCTGGGCTGACAAGGCTGCATGGCGGGACCATCCGCCTTGGCAACCGCCAGATCGAGCGCCTTGCCCCCTATCGCCGCGCCTGGCTGGGCCTTGGGATCGTGCCGCAGACCCGCGACATCTTCCCCTCGCTCACCGTCGAGGAGAACCTCATCTGCGCCATGCGGGGCGACGCCTCGTTGGACGAGGCCTATGCCCTGTTCCCCCGCCTGAAGGAGCGCCGCCGCAATGGCGGAACGCAGCTTTCTGGGGGCGAGCAGCAGATGCTGTCCATTGCCAGAACCCTGATGACTGGTCCCGAGATCTTGTTGCTCGACGAACCTCTAGAGGGCCTCGCCCCGGTGATCTGCGAGCAGCTGATGGCGGCCTTCGAGCAACTTGCCTCGGATGGCCGGCGCTCCGTCGTCCTGGTCGAGCAGCATGCCGATGCCGCGCTGGATTTCGCCAATCGCGCCATCCTGATGAGCAACGGCGCTGTCGCCTGGAATGGCGAGGCCGCCGAATTGAAACGCCGCAGCGATCTTCTGCACCGCCATGTCGGTGTCGCGATCGCGGAATAGACAAGGAAAAGACAGATGACATTGATCGAAGGGCACCGGTCGATCACGCCGGCCGACGGGATCCCGGTCTTTGACGTGGACCCCTATGATCCGGCAATCCTGCGCGATCCGATGGAATATTATGCCGAGTTGCGCGCCCTCGGACCCGTCGTCTTCATCCCGCGCTACAGCGTGCTGGCCGTCGGGCGCTACGAGGAGACGAAGACCGTCTTCTCGGATCACGAGAATTTCGTCTCGTCGCGCGGCGTCGGCCTGAACGATTTCAAGCTGGAAAAACCTTGGCGCGCGCCCTCGATCATCCTCGAGGTCGATCCGCCGGACCATGCCCGCACCCGCAAGATCATGGCCCGCGCGCTTTCGCCGAAGGTGGTGAAGACGATGGCGGAGTCCTTCCGCACAGTCGCAGAGGAGTTGGTGGATCGGGTTCTTGCCAGAGGGACGATCGAGGCGGTGACAGAACTGGCCGAGGCTTTCCCGACGCGGGTCTTTCCCAAGGCCGTCGGCATGAAGGACAGCCATGCCCGCCACCTCGTCGATTACGGCGCTATGGTCTTCAACGCGGTCGGCCCTGACAATGCCCTGCGCCGCGAGGCCATGGCCCGCGCCGGAGAGATCGTGCCATGGATCAACGCAGCTTGCACCCGTGACCGGTTGACCGATGACGGGCTGGGGGCGCTGGTCTATGCCGCCGCCGATACGGGCGAGATCACCGAGGACGAGGCGGCCATGCTGGTGCGCTCGTTCCTCTCGGCCGGGGTCGATACGACCGTGACCGGGATCGGCAGCGCGCTCTGGTGTTTGTCGCAGAATCCCGAAGCCTGGGAGGCACTGAAGGCCGATCCAAGCCTTGCGCGGCCCTGTTTCGAGGAGGTGCTGCGCATGACGTCCCCGGTGCACACCTTCTGCCGCACCGCAAACCGCGCGACCGAGATCGCGGGCTATCCGGTCAGCGAGGGCACCAAGGTGCTCTGCGTCCTTGGCGCGGCGAATTTCGATCCCGAGAAATGGCCAGATCCCGATCGCTTCGACATCAACCGCCGCCCGGTCGGGCATCTGGCCTTCGGTGTCGGCATCCATGGCTGTGTCGGGCAGAACATCGCACGCGGCGAGTTGGAGGCGATCCTTGGCGTCATGGCCGAGCGCGTCGCCCGCATCGAACCGGCTGGGGAGCCCACATGGCGTCCGAACAACGGCATCCGTGCGCTGGACCGGCTGCCCCTGAAACTGATCCCGAATTGACGAGGTGCAACATGGTCAAGGTAACTTTCATCCATTCCGACGGGCGCGAAGAAACCGTCGATGGCCGGGTCGGGGACAGCGTCATGGCGACGGCGTTGGCAAATGATGTCGAGGGCATCGTGGGCGAGTGCGGGGGCTCGATGATGTGCGCCACCTGCCATTGCTATGTGGATGACGGATGGAGCGAGCGCTCGGGCGACCGCATGGATGGCGAGGAGGACATGTTGGATTGTGCAGCGTCCGAGTTGCGCCCGACCTCGCGGCTGTCATGCCAAATCAAGCTTTCCGAGGGATTGAGCGGTTTGGTCGTGTATCTGCCCGAGGCCCAGCTGTGAGCGTCGGGCATGTCGTGATCGTCGGCGCAGGGCAGGGCGGTTTTCAGGCCGCTGCCAGCCTGCGGACCGAGGGGCATGGGGGTCCGATCACCCTGATCGGCGCAGAACCCGGCCTCCCTTATCAGCGCCCGCCGCTGTCCAAGGCCTATCTCAAGTCGGGCGAGGAAGAGGCGCTGCAATTACGCCCAGCGAGTTTCTTCGAGAAGAACTGCATAGACCTGATGCCGGAAACCCGGATCGAAGGCATCGACCGCACTGCTGCTCGCATCACGGCCTGTGGGCGCAATATCGCGTACGACCATCTGGTTCTAGCAACCGGCACCCGGAACTTACGCCCGCCGATCCCGGGTCTGGAGCGGGCCTTGGACCTGCGCACGCTGGCGGATGCCCGGAAGTTGCGCGATGCATTGCCCGGCAAGCGCCGCGTGGCCGTGATTGGTGGGGGTTTCATCGGCCTCGAATTCGCCGCCGTCGCCCGACGTCTCGGACATGAGGTGACCGTGGCCGAAGCTGCGCCCCGGTTGATGTCCCGCGCCGTCTCACCCGAAATCTCGACGCGCTTCCTCGCGATGCATCGGGGCCTCGGAGTCGATATCCGGCTGGGCTCTGCAGTTACCGAGGTGACCGACGAAGGCATCGCCCTGACCGACGGAGCCTTCGTCGACGCCGATCTGGTGCTGCTGGCCGCGGGGGTAGTCCCGAATATCGAACTCGCGACCGAGGCCGGGCTTGCGACCGCGAATGGCGTGGTGACCGATGCCCGGCTCTTGACCTCGGACCCGGCGATCTCGGCGCTTGGCGATTGCGCGGTCTTTCCGCTGACTGGATCCGGACGCTTGGTTCGGCTCGAAAGCGTGCAGGCCGCCACAGACCATGCGCGGACAATCGCGAAGCGCCTCGTCGGCGACCGCGAGGTCGCCTATACGGCTGTGCCGTGGTTCTGGTCAGATCAGGCCGATTGGAAGCTTCAGATCGCAGGGCTCGCCGATCCCTCGGACGAGAGCGTTTCGCGAGACGACGGAGCAGTGCTTCGCTTTGCCGACGGTGTATTGACGGCGGTCGAGACAGTCAACGATGCGAAGGCCCATATGCAGGCACGCAAGCTTCTGGCCGGTGGCGCATCCGCAAGGCGTGACAGTCTTGCCGAACGGGACTATGACCTCGCAATGGTGTGAATAGGGGTAGTCGATGGCGAAGCCGGCGCAGCGGTCTGAAAAAGCGGAACGAATTTCCAGTCCGGTGACCTTGCGGGATGGCACGACCATCCTCGACATCGACCATTATGCGCCATTCCTCCTCAACGCGGTCAGCAACGCTTGGCTGCGTCTGACCTCGGCCCGTTACCGCGATGAGTTCGGGCTGGGCATCGTCGAATGGCGGGTGCTTTCGATGCTGAATATCGAGCCCGGGATCAGTGCGAACCGGATCTGCGATGTCGTCCGCCTGGACAAGTCGGCGGTCAGCAAGTCACTGAGCATATTGGATGATTCAGGATACCTCCGCTTTGAGTCCAATCCGACGGATCCGCGCAAGCGCCGCTGGTGGCTTTCGGAAAGAGGGTTGGAGACGCATGAGCGGATATTGGGCATCGCACTCGACTATGAGGCCAAGCTGGTAGACGAGGTGCCTGCACAAGATCTCGACACCTTTTTGCGGGTGATGCGGCAGATGCTGCATAATCTCGACGAGAAAATATAGCGTCGCACCGCCAAGACCCGGCGACGCTAATGGCCTGCTAAGGTTGTCGGTAAGTGATGTGCCAAGTTAGACTTATGCGCCTCACCCCTGGTGCATACGAGCTCTGGCCCGGCCACGGGCGGACCAGAACTTGTTCGAATGCACGTAATCGCCACGGGCGTCATATGGTCGCGATATCCATGACGAAGCGGCATTTGACATCGCCCTTCAGCATCCGCTCATAGGCCGCTTCGATCTCTTCGGCGCGGATCATCTCGATATCGGCGGTAATCCCTTTCTCGGCGCAGAAATCCAACATCTTCTGCGTTTCCGGAATGCCGCCGATCATCGAGCCGGCAAGGCTGCGGCGCCTCATGATGAAGTTGAAGACATTCGGGCTGGGATGTGGCGCTGCGGGTGCGCCCACCAGCGTCATCGTGCCGTCGCGCTTCAGAAGCGCCAGGAAGGCATCCAGATCATGCGGGGCTGCCACCGTGTTCAGGATGAAGTCGAAGCTTTTCGCATGGGCAGCCATCTCCTCGGGATTGCGGGACACCACGACCTCATCGGCGCCAAGAGCCTTGGCGTCAGTGCGCTTGCTCTCGGATGTCGCGAAGGCGACCACATGCGCCCCCATGGCATGCGCAAGCTTGATCCCCAAATGGCCAAGCCCGCCAATGCCGACGACGCCGACCTTCTTGCCCGGACCCGCGCCCCAGTGCCTCAGCGGCGAATAGGTGGTGATGCCCGCGCAAAGCAACGGAGCCACGGCGGCAAGCTGGTCCTCGAGATGGGTGATTTTCAGGACGTAACGTTCATGCACGACCAGCTGCTGCGAGTAGCCGCCAAGGGTATGGCCGGGCGGCGCGTCCGGCGTCGGCGCGTTATAGGTGCCGATCATGCCGTCGCAGTAATTCTCGAGCCCTTCGTCGCATTCGGCGCAATGCTGGCAGCTGTCGACAATGCAGCCGACGCCGACCAGATCGCCCGCCTTGTGGCGCGATACGTGGTCGCCGACCGCAGCCACGCGACCGACGATCTCATGGCCGGGGACGCAGTGATAGATCGTCCCGGCCCATTCGCTGCGCGCCTAGTGCAGGTCGGAATGACAAATGCCGCAATAGAGGATCTCGATCTGCACATCATGCGCGCCGACGGCGCGGCGGGTGATGTTCAGAGGGGCAAGCGGCTGGTCCGCCGCCGGGGTGCCATAGGCCTTGACCACCATCTGGGGTCTCCTTGCTGAAACGTGTCAGGTGTCGCGACAGAGCCGCGACACCATTAGGGAAGCGCATATCCGGTCCTTGCCGGAGGTTGGTGACGCCCGCCGGGTCAGGCGAGGTTCTGCTCGAAGAAGGATTGCAGCTTGTCGAACGGGATCACATCGACCTTGTCATAAAGGTCGGTGTGGCTGGCGCCGGGGATGATCATCAGCTCTTTCGGCTCTGCCGCGGCCTCATAGGCGGTTTCGCTCATGTAGCGCGAATGGGCGTTCTCGCCGTGGATAAGAAGAACCGGGCGCGGCGCGATTTCCGCGATGTAGTTCAGAAGCGGCATATTCATGAAAGACAAAGGGTTCGTCTGCGTCCAGGAATTTCCGGAATTGACCGCCCGCGGATGGTAGCCGCGCGGCGTCATGTAGTAATCGTGGTAATCGACCATGAATTGCGGCTCGCCGCCTTTCAAAACATTGAAGGCTGGCTGATAGGCAGGGGTTCCGGCTTCCGCATCGGCCCAACGCTGGCGGCTCAGTTGCTCAAGTGTCTGCGCCCGCTGTTCAGGGGTCACGCTGTCGTTGTAGCCATGGGCGCTGACGCGCGAGATGTCATACATGGTGCTGGCGACAACAGCCTTGATACGCTTGTCAGCCGCGACCGCGTTCAGGACGAATCCGCCCCAGCCGCAGATGCCGATGACCCCGATGCGCTCCCGATCAACGGAGGGATGCAGGCCGAGATAGTCTACGGCGGCGCTGACATCCTCGGTGCTGATATCTGGCGAGGTGACATTGCGCGGCTCGCCGCCGCTTTCGCCGGTATAGGACGGATCGAAGGCCAGCGTGACGAAACCACGCTCGGCCATGGTCTGGGCATAGAGGCCCGAGGACTGCTCCTTCACCGCGCCGAAGGGACCGCCGACGGCCAGCGCCGGCAGGCGCCGGTCCGCGCGGTTTTTCGGCAGATAGAGATCGCCGACAAGCGTGATGCCATAGCGATTGGTGAAGCTGACCTTCTCGTGGTCAACCTTCTCGCTCAACGGAAACACCTTGTCCCATTCGCTTGTCATGGTCTGGGCCTTTGACTTTGAAGCATTGGAAAGTGCTGCGACGCCGAATGCGGCGACGCCGGCCGTGGTCATTTTCAGTAGGCTGCGCCGCCCGATGCGGGTTGCGGGGCGATCATCGTGGTTCGGGGTGAGGTCGGTCATGGTCTCTCTCCTGATGAAAGGGCAAAAGGGATCATCGGGCGCCAAGGGGCTGGCGACCGGGGGCTTCGAGTGATTGTCAGGCTTGTTGCGGTCAGGCGCCGTATTGCGCGGCGCTGACATGCTCCATCCAGTCGACGACCCTGCCGTCCTGGACTTCCTGAATGGCGATATGAGTCATGGCGTTGTTCTGAGAAGCGCCATGCCAGTGCTTCTCGCCCGGCCCGAAGAAGACCACATCACCTGGTCGGATTTCCTCGACCGTGCCGCCTTCGCGCTGACAGCGCCCAGTGCCTGAGGTGACGTAGATTGTCTGCCCCAGCGGATGCGTGTGCCAGGCGGTGCGGGCACCGGGCTCGAAAGTGACGCTTGCGCCCTGCACCCGGTCGGGGGATGTCAGGTTGAACAGCGCGTCAATGCGCACCGCGCCCGTGAACCATTCTGCGGGACCGGCGCGGGACGGCGTCGCGCCGGCACGAAAGATCTCCATGTCTCTGCTCCTTTGTGTCAGGACAACAGGTCAAGTTGCAGCGCGTGGCTGCCTCGGGTGAAAAGCGGATCAAGCGGGCCTTCGATCTTGCCCAGCAGGATCAGATCGTCCCGGTAACGGTAGGGGCCGTGGAAGAAGGCAAGATTGCCCCAACCCCGGAAATAGCACAGATCGCCCGGGGCCTCGGCGGTGATGGGCTGGCGCCCGGTCTCGTCCAGACGGCGGGCCAGATGCGCCAGTTTCTCATTGGTCGAGAAATCCTCGATCTCGAGCCTCAAGGGCAGCAGCGAGGTCAGGTCACGGGTGGTCGCATGATCGACGAGCCGATAGCTGAAATCCCGATCGGCGAAACGGCAGCGCAGACGCATTTCAACTCCTGCCTTCTGTGGATGGGCCAGGTTCGGCAGCATCAGGCTCGCCACCCCGGCAAGGACATGGCGACGTTTCCACCCGCTCATTCCGGAACCTCCTGGCATTTCCATGCAAGGCCTGCGGCCAGAGCGGCAGTCAGCAGGAGTGAGGCTGCCATGCCGAAGCTGACCTGCCAACCGCGCGCGTCGAAGACGAGACCACCCACAGCCGCGCCAGCCATGATCGCAAGCTGGATCACCGCTACCTGAAGTCCGCCCCCGGCCTCGGCATCGCGATGCAGCGAGCGGGCAAGCCATGTACCCCAGCCGACCGGTGCGGCGGTCGCGAAAAAGCCCCAGAGGAACAGCAGCCCCATGATCGCAACCGGGTTGGCTGCAAGGCCAAGCAGCAGGGCGGCGATGGCGGCCATGGTGAGCGGAATGCCGATCAGAAGCGCATAGAGCCAAACCCGCAGTAGGCGGCTGATCACCCAGGTCCCGGCGATGCCCGCCAGACCAATCAGCAACAGGCAAAGCGACAGTTGCGGCACGGTAAATCCGGCGACGCCCTCCAGGAACGGGCGCAGATAGGTGAAGAGCGCGAATTGGCCCATGAAGAGCAGAAAGATCGCCGCCATCCCCGCTGCCACCGAGGGTCGCGCCAGAAGGCAAAGGGGCTTTTGTTCTTTCTGCACCCCGCTGGCGGGAAGCGGCGGCATCGCAATCCATTGCCAGACCAAAGCAAGCAGCGCTAAGGGCACGATCAGGAAGAAAGCGCCACGCCATCCGATCAGATCTCCCAGCCAATTGCCCAGAGGGGCCGCAATCGTGGCGGCAACCGCATTGCCGGCATTCAGCGCGGCCAAGCCGCGCGGCACTTCGGATGCCGGAAGTAGCCGCATCACGATCGCGGTGGACATGGACCAGAAACCGCCGATCGCCACGCCCAGCAGCGCGCGCCCCAGCATCAGCACGGTAAAATTCGGCGCGAAAGTCACTATGAGGGCAGAGACCGACAGCAACGCGGTCAGCAGGCTCTGCACCTTCTTCCGATCGACGTTGCGGGTCGCGCCAGCAATGGTCAGGCTGGTGATCACCGCAAAGAGGCCCGAGACAGAGATCGCCTGCCCGGCATGGCCTTCGGTCACGCTCAGGTCTTGCGCGATCGGTGTCAGCAGGCTGACCGGCAGGAACTCCGAGGCGATCAGGACGGCGACGCAAAGCGCCATCGACAGCACCGCAGCCGAGGCCGCGCCTGCCTTGGTCGGTAAGTCGACGGTTGCATCCATTTTCGGGGTTCCTTTGGGGAGGCTCCATCGCCTCCGGCCTTGCGATGAACCCTAATTAGCATCGACCGATCCTCGAGATTACCCATGCCAATTTGCTTGCATTGATCGACCTGAGCCATAAATCATGCCCAAGCAGTTGCGGAGGGTCCCATGGCACGCGAGCAGTTCAACGATCTTCTCTGGTTCCTCGCCGTGGCCGAGGAACGCAGCTTTACCCGCGCCGCCGCACGGCTGGGCATCTCGCAATCCACATTGAGCCATACGATCAAGCGCCTGGAGACCCGGATGGGCGTGCTGCTCTTGAACCGCACCACGCGCAACGTCGCCACGACGGAAGCCGGAGAACGGCTGCATCAGTCGCTTGCCCCCCGCGTCGCCGAGATCGAGGCCGAGATGGCCTCGATCATGGAATATCGCGACAAGCCGGCCGGGCGTATCCGCCTGACCCTGTCGGATCACGCGCTGCACACCCTGGTCTGGCCGAAGCTGCGCGACGTGCTGACCGACTATCCCGATATCAAGGTCGAGTTCAGCATCGACAGTGCGTTTCGCAACATCGTCGACAGCGGCTTCGATGCCGGTATCCGGCTGGGCGAGAGTGTCGAGAACGACATGATCGCGGTCAAGATCGGCCCCGATTGGCGCATGGCGGCGGTGGCATCACCATCCTATCTCGCCGCACGTGGGACTCCGCTCCACCCCAAGGATCTGATCGCCCACAATTGCATCAACATCCGCCAGGTTGCGGCGGGTGGCCTTTACGCCTGGGAATTCGAGAAAGACGGCAACGAACTCCGCGTCCGGGTCGATGGGCAGCTGACCTTCAACGGCTCCTACGAGATGGTCGATGCGGCGCTTCTTGGCTACGGCATTGCCAATGTCCCCGAAGATATTGCGGCCGCCCATGTCGCTTCAGGCGATCTCGTCGAGGTCCTGGCGGGTTGGTCTCAGCCGTTTCCGGGCTATTTCCTCTACTACCCGAGCCGCCGCCAGAACCTTCCCGCGTTCCGTGTTGTGGTCGAGGCGCTGCGGCATCGCACATAGCTCACGGGATGGGAGTCGAGGTATTATAATACCTCCTAGTAGTATAATCCGATTTATGTTAATTAAAAACTAATCCCGGCGAACCATTGCTCGACGTACCGGCCCTATACTCGAGTTATCAGCCCTCACCTCTCGGAACGTATCGTGTCTCGCGATCGTCAGAATGGGCGGTATGCTGACGTTGCAGATGCGGCACAGCAGCCGCGGCATGATTGTTGATTCAGCCGTTCAGGCGGCGCGCGGCGGGCCGCACCTGAGGCTGCCTTTGAGATAGTTAGGCAGGCGTTGCGCTAAGCGTGCGCCCACTGTGGCGGCCCGATGCGGATCATCGAGATATTCCTGCGCGGCAAAAAGCGGCGATCATGCGCGAGGTCACGACCCCGGCAGTTATAGACCCCTCACTCGGACTTGGGTTTTGCGAGGTACTGAAACCTGCCAGCTTTACAACCCAATCTCAGGCTTTTCCCTGCGCTCGCCTCCGGTTCGCGATCGCGCGCGTTGCCAGATTTGTGGCTTCGCCTGGCGCGACACCCAAGGCAGAGCAATTCGTCAGGATTGCTCGAATGATCTGCAGTTCTGTTTCAGATTGTGTCGTGGATTTCTCTGCCGGCTGCGCCTGCGCGCCAGTCATTTGGGCTTACCCGAGACTAATCCTGACACTTTGTCTTTAGTGCTCGGTGCAGCCGCGATGATCTTGGATTTGACCGTCTTGGGCTTCTTTTCGTCACGTTTTCGCTTGTTCATGCCCTTGGCCATTGGCCTGCTCCTTCGGATTGCCGGCGGAAATCGACGGATCTGAAAGCCTAGACCTTTTCTGGCGGATAGATACCCAGTTTCTTAAATTCGAATTCGTGGCGGCAGTCCGGGATGGAGGTGATTCATTTCAGCGAGGGCCCTACGATTGGTTGGTAAACCAAGCACGTAAATGGCGGCAATGCGAGGAGGGGATCGGCTGTGACGCCCTTGGTCCGTCCGATGGATAGTCAGGTCCGACATGCGACACCTTTGGCAGTGATAGCAAGGTCTTTCGCTGCTGTCGCGAATGACAGGATCTCACTTTCTTCCGGGTGTTAACTAGGGGCTACGCGATTTCGTCGCGACGCCCGATGTAATTCAATGCCGAAGGCCCCAGCTTATGTGTATCCCCCGGTATGTTCCGGCGGTGTCATGGAGGACCCGACAATGGGTGCCGACCAAGAACATAAAAAGCCAGTCCAACAGGAAAATCCCCCGCAGCAAACGCAAGAGGCGCCTGCCATGCCTCAGCGGGGCGACGGAGAGAAAAGCAATCAAATCGAGCGGCCCGGCGAGCATGAAAAGCAGCAGCGCGACCAGCGCGGCTGACGGCATCGAGCAAAGCCTGATCGCTCCCAGTTCCTGCGGGCGATCAGACACTACATTTCTTCAAATGACGCATCGAGCTTCGGGCGATCCGTCCGCACGTATGCGCTGAATGATTCACTCACAGGACAAGACGGGGAGGTAGCGACCTCGCCGCCTCTTCAATCTTTCCCCCGAGGAAAAAAATGAGGCAAAATATCGAACTCGTGAACTGTCTCAGTGGGATACGTGAAACCTATGCCTCGCCACCGTGGCGTCTGGAAGGCGTAACCGCACATACGCGGGGAAGCCTTATTAGACTTGTGCATGAGAATGGCGAGCAGACTGCCATTCCCGTTCTTCTTAAAGCCGATCACGTTCTGCCGATGTTTGCGGCCTGGTCAACTGATTAGCGACGGGTTCCGCTAGATCTGGGGCCATCGTAAACATCCACCTCTCGGACTTTTGGGGGAGATCAATACCAACTGTCTGCCCTGGAGCATCGCCCCAGGCACCTCACATCAGCAATGCCGGTTCGTGTCCTTTTGTCCGGCAGCAGGGAGGTCCATTTAATGGATTGCGAAGATATCAGCGACATCGTCGAGAAACGCCTTCTCCCGCAAAACAAGGCGCGAGTAAGCGAGCGACGAAAAACAAGCGGGGCCGAATATGACATGCTGGTTCGCGCCACGAACGGTATGGATGATCCGTCCACCAACGAGGCAAGGTCGATAAGCAAAGGGGGCCATGACGAGCAGTCGCTGCATGGGGACGAGCAGACGGATGGCATAGGTGCGAAGCGAGAGATTGAGTTCAACGACCGAATGGACGCCCTCGCACTGCGTGTGAGCGAATTGGAACTGCAGGCGCTGCAAGACGTAGAAAGCTCGGAACCTGGCGGAAGCGAACGGAGATTGAAGGATGCGCTTGCATGGCTCGAGCGCGTGACTCCTGTTGTTCGTCGGCTTTACTGGGCGGTCAAGGAAGCGGCTCCGCAATTCGATGGACCGGACAGAACGGCGCTCGATCAGGCTGTGGGCGCGCTTGATGCATGGCAATCCGCTCATTCCCGGCTGCACGAGACGATTGCCGAAACAAAGGCGCGGGAGTTGGACCCGTGAGCATCTTTCGATGAGAGATACAGGTGGGAGAGGATCTGAATTAAACCGCTCTCGTGCTGGCGGGAAAAATTAGGTTAGGGGCGACTAGGCTGAGGTCACCTAGACAGGCGATCTTGAGGCAACCTGCAACGCGATGAACTTTGACCTTGCCCCGTGATCCCAGACTCTGATGAGGCCGGGCCGAGGATCTTCGGATCGCGCGTGGCGTCAGTACCTGAGCCCCCGCCCCAGGAAGAGGACAGCGCGTTCCTCCTGCGGCTCGTCGTCATCTCTCAACAAGGACAACACCACCACCATCGTCGACGGTGCTGGTGAGAAAGCCGAGATCGAAGCCCGCGTTTCGCAGATCCGTCAGCAGATCGAGGAAACCACCTCGGACTACGACCGCGAGAAACTGCAAGAGCGCGTCGCCAAACTGGCCGGTGGCGTTGCCGTCATCCGCGTCGGCGGCATGACCGAAATCGAAGTCAAAGAGCGCAAAGACCGCGTTGATGACGCCCTGAACGCGACCCGCGCTGCGGTTCAAGAAGGTGTTGTCGTCGGTGGTGGCGTTGCTCTGGTTCAAGGCGGCAAGGTCCTCGAAGGCCTGACCGGTGCGAACTCGGATCAAGACGCTGGTATCGCCATCGTCCGCCGCGCTCTGGAAGCTCCGATGCGCCAGATCGCTGAAAACGCTGGCGTCGACGGCGCTGTCGTTGCCGGCAAAGTCCGCGAATCCTCGGACAAGGCTTTCGGCTTCAACGCCCAGACCGAAGAATATGGCGACATGTTCAAATTCGGCGTCATCGACCCGGCCAAAGTCGTCCGCACCGCACTGGAAGACGCGGCCTCGGTTGCTGGTCTTCTGATCACCACCGAAGCCATGATCGCCGAAAAGCCCGAGCCCAAAGCGGCCGGCGGCGGCATGCCCGACATGGGCGGCATGATGTAATCATCCCCCTGCCCAACCAGGCAGAGAAGGCCGCCCATTCGGGCGGCCTTTTTGCTACGTCATGTTGACAAGTGGCGGAGCTATACCCTGATGCAAGCGACGTGTATGACCAATCTCCCGTCTATCCCTTATTCTCGGCCAGTGAGCTAACCGCTTGCGCGGGTTACGAATGACCGCCTCGGCGAATGCTGTCTTGCGGCACGAGCAGGGTCGGACAGGCGGAGTGGGCTGACATTCCTTGCTTTGGTAAGCGCTATTACTCCAGGCCCCGGGGCACGATCAATCTGGAGTTCAAAGCTCGCGACGCGCTGTAGAGTCTCGTTTCTGGCCAACCGGCAGGGAGAACTTAGCAGATTCTTCCTGCTTGCTAGTATACAGGACGGCTAAGCGACGCCCGTCCTACTGCTTTTGATTGGCCTTTCGTCGGATGGATCTCCTGTTGGGCATTTCAGCTTTCTGAATTCGATAAGTTGGGAAGTTGCATCGCGCGCGACAAAATCCCGCGCCTTCCATGCCCGAAATCGGACACGGCTTGCGCGGGTTGTGGCTATACAGGCCCGTTTAGTTCTTTTTGGCAGGTCTGCTTCTTTGCGGCTTTGACGCGTTTGGGACCGCGTTGTCAGCTTCCTTGGCAAGACGTTGGGCCCGTAGACTGGCCGTCAATTCGGCCCGCCTCGTGTTCTGCTCGTCGA
>NZ_WMIE01000018.1 GCF_009711225.1 Paracoccus aestuariivivens
GATCGAACGGCTGTGGCGATCGCTCAAATACGAATGGGTCTACCTGAACGCCTTCGAGGCCGGCTCGGAGGCACGCAAGGGGATCGGCGCCCGGATCAGCGATTACAACGGAAAACGCCCGCACTCATCACACGGGTTGCTGACCCCGGCCGAAGCTTATGATACCTCCAACCAGAACCTGAAAGCCGCCGCCTGACATGAACCCCATGCTGAAGCTGAGCCGAGCGGCAAACCCGTCCAAATTCCCGGAACATCTCTGACATCGGGGAAGATGAGGCGGGGGTCGTGACCTACAACCGCGCGCTTGTCGCGCTGCCGAACCATTACGGTGCGGTGCCACGCGCGTGCCGCCCCTACCGGGCCTACAGCAAGGGCAAGATCGAGCCCTCCTTCCGCTACATTCGGAAGGACTTTTTCTTAGTGCGGTTCTTCCGTAACCTCGACGATCTCAATCGGTAGTTCGAGACCTGGCGCAGCACGATCGCCAATACCCGCAACCATACCACGACACTGAGGATCGTCGGCGAGGCATTCACCGAAAAGGCCTGCCCTTCGACCGCATCCCGCCGCCCTTCACTATGCGGCGGTCTTGTCGGTGGAGCGCCGTGTGTTAACCGCCACGGAATGGTCGCGGTGGGCGGCAATCTCTACAGTGTCACGAACACCGCGTGGCCCCGGATACTGAAGATCCAGCACACCCCAACCGGTTGCTGATCTTCGAGGATAGCCAACTCGACGCCCACCCTCCAATCCTTGAGGGCGAAGATCCGCCGCGGGTCGCCCCCGGCCCATGGGAAGGCGTCACCGCCGCAACTCTCGCGGCGGCTTCCGATATCGGGATTGCGACCTCCTTTAGAGTTCTACCATGCCGTCGGGCGACGTATGGCAGAGGAATGGGGCAGCAGATGAGCAAGCTTCTTGACTGCATTCGCGGGCGCTGATCGGCTTGCTAATACCCCGGGTGCTCGAATTTTACATATCTTCCGGACAGGTCAGCAACTACACCGGCGCGGCGGCATTTCTGAGCGGTCTGCCCAAACCTGAGGACTGTCGGCCGACAGAGGCGATGATGCTGATTGGTTCCGGGAAGCGCTGAAAGACAAAAGGATAAAGGTCTGCATCCCAAGCCATAAGAACCGCATGTGGCCCATCAAACACGACAAGCAGCGATATTAGCGACGCAACTGCATCGGGATCATGTTCGGTCGCTCAAGGACTGGCGACGGGTCGCCACAGGGTACGACAGATGACCAGAAAATCTCTTCACAGCCATCGCCCTCACCGCAGCGATGATGATCTAGCTATGAACAGAAAGGGGTCCTGAGCCTAAGAACTCACACCCCAAAATAATACAACTTCCATCTTTTCAATTGATCACAAGACACAGAATGCCTTCAACGATTCAATAACAGAAACAAAACTCACCTCAGAAGCAACACTAAAGCAACCGCAAATAGAATATATACATAGATCAATATACCTATCCGCGACAATCAATCACGGCGCGATGATAAATATATACCAAAATGGCATTCTGCCACATTGCTCAGCGGAAGTTTGCCGTAATTTTTAGGGCAAGACGCAAAATGTCGCCTGCGAACCTGCATCGACATTGAGGAGAGTATCATTCGTCAAAAATGCCTGCATATACGCATTGACGACTTCCTCCCCTCAGCCTGACTGGAGTTCAGCATGGCAATCATCAACGGAACAAACAGTAGTAACACGCTACGAGGTACAGCCTCGAATGACGTAATTTCTGGCCTTGGCGGCGCCGATATCTTCTATTGGAGGAGTGGAATAGGCAACGATACAATCCACGGAGGAAATGCGGGCGATAATTACGACGCAAACCCTTATACGCCGGGAAACCCCGGAGGGGATCGCCTCATACTGGAAGGTAATGTCGGGGCTAAGATCACCTTCTCGACGACCGAGGCCGGGACCGTCCAGATCGGCAGTAACAGACTGACGTTCGATGGAATCGAGAGACTAGAGGGCACTTCTGCAAACGACATCGTTCGCGGCGGCAACGCTAAACTGACCGCGGCACATGACGGCACGCCTCAGCATGGCCTCACGCTTTATACCTATGGCGGGAATGACGATATTGTCGCTTCAAATTTTGACGACATCATCGACGCCGGAGCAGGTAATGACACCATTCGCGCTGGAGGCGGCGGTGATGTCATTCATTCAAGCACCGGTAGTGACCTGATTTATGGCGGCGCTGGCGACGAGAATATCCGCTGGGGCTCCGGATCGAATATGCATAATCCCGGAAATGATACAATTTACGGCGGAACCGGAAACGATCTGATTAATATCTGGATCAAAGACGGAGATATCGACAACGAGGCCGTCGGAATTCGCGGCGTATCCGTTACGATTAATAACGTGAGCAACGCCGGCGCTTTCGCGGGAACTGCCTCAACCAATATCGGTGGGGCTTCCAGCCTGCGATTCTCCGAGTTCGAACAGGCTTGGACTCATGAAGGGAATGACACCGTCAACGGAGCAAATGCGACAGTCGCCGCAAATAAAGCCGGTATTATTTTCAACACGCGCTGGGGTCACGATGCGCTGACCGGCACCGGTGGGCACGACATTCTGGTGACCGATGACGGACGGGACACGATCACCGGCGGCAGGGGTAATGACGAACTTTGGATCGGCGAAGACGGCCGTCAAGCCGATGGAGACCGTGACGTCGTCATCTTCCGCGCGGGTGACGGGAATGACACCATATTCGGATTCGAATCGGATCTGGACGTGCTCAATCTTGCAGGCAGAAGCTACAATGCGCGGGAGACGGGTGACGGAACATTGCTGAGCTTTGGCAATGGCGACACAATCCTGCTCTCGGATGTGTTTGATTTCGTCTAAAGCACGCGAAGATGAATCGCGCGGTGTTTGGATATCGAGCATCGCGCGGTTCACTGCGACGATCCAACGGATAGGGTCGGAATCGGATCACTTTCCTTGTAGCAGCGTCACCGGATACTATTGAACGTTGCTATACGCAGCAGCGCAACACGCCCTTGGATCGCGGAATATGGCGCGAAGCTTTATCCCTTCGATTTGCAGGAGTAGTTCGTGCCGAATAAAGCCACAGTCAAAGGCGTCCTTGTCGATGCCACCCTGTCCCCGATCGCGCAAGGGAAGATCATAGCTACCCTAAGCGGGTCGGATGTGTTCGACGACGGCCTGCGGATCGTCACGCAAAAGGTCGAGACGACGACTAATGCGCGTGGTGAATGGACGATGGAACTGATCGTCAACGGCGACGGCCACAATGCTGCAACCAGTTGGACGATCGAGGGCTATAACCAGTTTGTCTCGAAGGTATTCGAGGTCAAATCTCTGTTCATCGCCAGTCCCTTGACGATCAGTCTGGGCGATCTGGAAAAATCGAGCGGCTTGAATCTCAAGGCGGCGCGTGACGGTGGCAACTGCCGATTGCTGAGTGTCTCGGGTTTTGCCGAGTATGCCCAACTGCCCGAAAACCAGCAGCGCGAAACCGATATTGTCCTTGTGACAGGGTTCTAAGCCCGAATGGCGCGGCGAATGGGCCGCGCCTTCTGTTCATGGGATATAGGTTTTTCCAAGGGACGCGACGCCGTTCACTTTCAGCAGGCGACGGTTCGAAGAAATAATGCCCAGTACCGCGATGGTGACCAAATAGGGCAGGCACGCCAGAAGCTGCGAGTTCAGGTTCACCCCGCCCGCCTGCGCCGCAAGTTGCGCCAGCGACACGGCTCCGAACAATACGGCGCCAAAGAACACCCGTCCGGTCATCCAGGTCGCAAATACCACCAATGCCAATGCAATCCAGCCGCGACCGGCGATCATGCCATCGGCCCAAAGCGGTGTGTACACGGTCGACGCATAGGCACCGGCAAAACCGGCCATCAGCCCGCCGAACAGCACCGCACCGTAACGGATCGCGATGACCGGATAGCCCAGTGACCGTGCGGCCGCAGGGTTTTCGCCCACGGCGCGAATGACAAGACCCATCTTGGAAAAACGCAACGCGGCCCAGATCGCAAAGGTCGCAAGCAAGGCGATCCATACTACGAAATCCTGAGTGAATAGCCCTCCGACGACAGGCAGTTCCCCAAGGCCCGGAACCGATAGTTTGGGCAAACCGCTTACGGTTTTGCTTTCATAGTTCTTGCCGAAAAGCGCTGACAGCCCCTGCCCCAGAATGCCGATGGCCAAACCTGCCGCGACCTGATTTGCCCGCAGCGAGATCGAAAGCCACGCAAAGACCAGCGACAGCGCCGCACCTGCCAAACCGGCCAGCAAAAAGCCCAGAGAATGCGTTCCGAACTGATGCACGGTCAGAAAGGCAATAACCGCCCCGACCGCCATCATCCCCTCGATCCCGAGGTTCAGTACGCCTGCCCGTTCGGCGATCAACTCGCCCAAGGCGGCCAACAGAAACGGCGTAGCGGCGGCCAGCATTCCGGCCAGAACGAATGTGATCGCGTTCATGCCCGCGCCTCCGTCGTTACGACACGCACGATGCGATAGCGCACCAGCGTGATAGCCGCGAGATAGCAGACCAGCAGCGACCCCTGGAATACCCGCACCGCAGCAATCGGAAGTTCGGTCGAGACCATCGCGTTGTCGCCGCCGATATACAGGATGGCAATCAGCAGCGACGAGAACAGGATGCCAATCGGGTTGAGCCCGCCCAGATAGGCGACGATGATCGCCGAATAGCCGTAGCCTGACGCGACCGAGCGTTGCAGCTGGCCGATTGGCCCGGCAACTTCGGCAGCGCCGGCAAGCCCTGCGGCAAAGCCTCCGATCAGCAGCGAGATCCAGACCGCCCGTCCTTCGGAGAAACCGGCATAGGCCGTTGCATGTGGCGCGAGACCGCCGACGATCAACTTGTAGCCCTGAAAACTGCGCTGCATGTAGACCCAGCAACCCAACGTCCAGACCAGCGCAAGGATCAACGCGACATTGACCCGCGTCCCCGGGATGATCAGCGGTAGCGTGGCGTCCAATTGGAACATCACCGATTGCGGAAAGTTGAAACCCATCGGGTCTTTCCATGGTCCGACCAGAAGATAGGCCAGCAACTGAGTGGCAATCAGGCTCATCATCAAGGTAACAAGGATCTCGGAGGCATTCAGCCGTACGCGCCAGAAGGCCGGAACCACCGCCCATAGCGCGCCACCGATCCCGCCCAGCAGCAGCATCGCGGGCCAGATCCACCCACCGGTCGCCTGCGGTACCCAGACCGGAATCGAGGCGGCGAAGATCGCGCCCAGAATGAATTGCCCCTCGGCGCCGATGTTGATGACATTGGCGCGAAATCCGATCGCCAATCCCTGCGCGATCAGCAGCAGCGGCGTCATCTTGAGCAGGACTTCGGAAAACGAGGACCACGACACCACCGGTTCGACCAGCATCGCGTAAAAGACCGCAGCGGGAGCTTTGCCCATCGCGATATACAGCACGAAGTTGAGCACAATCGTCACCAGCAGCGCGGTAATCGGCGCAAGGATCGCGACGCGACGCGAAGCACTGCTACGGCGGACAAGTTGATAGCGGGACAGCAACATCAGATCCCTGCCCGTTCTTCCGCGCCGATCATGTACCGGCCGATATCTTCGACCCGTGTCTCGGCTACGTTCAGCGAAGGGGAAAGTCGCCCCTCTCGGATGACCTGAATGCGGTCGCAGATTTCGAACAATTCCTCGATTTCCTCCGAGATGATCAGGACAGCGACGCCATCGTTGCGCAGATCGACCATACGCCTGCGGATCGCGGTCGCAGCGCCGATATCGACCCCCCATGTGGGCTGAGAGACGAACAGAATTTTCGGGGCCAGCATGATTTCGCGACCGACAATGAACTTCTGCAGATTGCCACCGGACAGCGCGCCCGCCTCGGCTTGCGGGCCGGGGGTGCGGACGTCGTAATCCTTGATACAGCGCGCGGTAAAATCGGCCTCTCGGCTGCGGTTGATCAGGCCGCGTTGCACCAATCCGAAACGGTGCGCGGTCAGCAGGCTGTTATCGGCCAATGACATTTCCGGAACTGCACCGCGGCCAAGCCGTTCTTCGGGTACAAAGGCAAAACCGAGCTTTCGCCGCGCGGCAGCGCCAAGATGACCGACGGATTTCCCCATCATCCGGATCTCGTCCGCGGCTGCCGGTCGCGTCGTTTCACCCGAGATCAGACGGGCCAGTTCAGCCTGCCCGTTGCCGGAAACGCCCGCGATGCCCAGAATTTCACCCGCGTGCAGGCGCAGGCTGATCTTTGACAGGGATTGCGCGAACGGATCGTCGGGTCGGTAGTCCAATCCTGCCAGTTCAAGACGTATTTCACCCGGTTCGCGGGCGATGGCAGGACGCGGCGCGGGCATGTCACGACCGATCATCATCTTGGCCAGATCATGCGCATCATGTTCGCGCGGATCGATGTTTCCCGTCACTTGCCCGTCGCGCAGAATGGTCGCGCGGTCACAGATCGAGCGGATTTCTTCCAGCTTATGCGAGATGAACAGGATCGAGACCCCGCGATCACGCAAGCGAGTCAGGGTCTGGAACAACCGCGTCACCGATTGCGGCGGCAGCACCGAAGTCGGCTCGTCAAGGATCAGCAAGCGCGGATCGGTCATCAGGCACCGGATGATCTCGACCCGCTGACGCTCACCTACGGACAAGGAATGGACATGGGCGCGCGGTTCGACCTCTAGGCCGTATTCCTGACCGAGTTCGCGGATACGCGCGGCAAGCTCGGCTTTGCGGCCCGGAACGATCAGCGAGATGTTCTCGACGACCGTCAGCGTCTCGAACAGCGAAAAATGCTGGAATACCATGCCGATGCCTTGGCGTCTCGCCTCGGCCGGAGAGGTCAGCCGGACAGGGTTCCCCTGCCAGATGACCTCGCCCGCATCGGGTGTTTCGACGCCGTAGATCAGTTTCATCAGCGTCGATTTGCCCGCGCCGTTCTCGCCCAGAATTGCGTGGATCGAGCCTTGGGCAACTTCCAGGTCGATGCCGCGATTGGCGCGGACCGTGCCGTAGGTCTTGGTCAGCCCACGAAGGGATAAAAGCGGCGCGGGCATGGGATCAGTTCGGCAGCGGCGTGGTCACGCCTTCGACATGCCAATCCATCGCGACGATTTCCTCGTCTTTCAGGGCAGCCCCTGCAGCTACGCCTTCCGAGCCATCCTGACGGCTGATCGGGCCGGCAAAGACCGGTGCTTCGCCCGAAATGATGCCTGCCTCTTTGGCTTTGATCTTTTCCATCGCGTCGGCAGGAATATCGGCACTCCAGTCGATGACTTTCTCGACTTTGTCGGCCGTGCCGAGGAACGCGTTATGGCCCTTGAAGCTGCCGTCGAAATGGGCGTTCACCGCCTCAAGGAAGAACGGCGACCAATCGGTGGCAGCACAGCCCAGATACTTCGTGGCGGCATAAGCCTTCATCGAAGAGTTGAGGTTACAGACGTAAGCACCTGACTTTTCGCAAACATCAACAACCGAAGGTGTGTCCTGAGCGTTCGAGAAGATGACGTCGCAGCCCTGCGCGATCAGCGCCTTGGCGGCCTCTTGTTCCTTGGCCGGATCGAACCACGAGTTCACCCAGACCACGGCGACTTCAGCCGCCGGATTGATCGCCTGCGCACCCATGGCAAAGGCATTGATCGAGGTGATCAGTTCGGGGATCGCAAAGGCCGAAACCGAGCCCAGTTTGCCGGTTTTCGATACCGCTGCCGCAGCCATGCCCAGCAAATAGGTGCCTTCGAAATTCTTCGCGGCGAAAGGCGTGAAATTCGGAGCGACCATGAAGCCCGAGGCGTGCAGCACGCTGACATCCGCATTGCGGCGTGCGATCTGTAGCGCACCGTTCTGATAACCGAACGAACCCGCGACCAGGAACTTGTTCCCGTCCGCGACCGACTTGGTCATGATGCGGTCGGCATCGGGGCCTTCCATGATGTTCTCGAGGATTGTGACCTTGACCTTGTCGCCATAGGCCGCCTTGACCGGCTCGAGTCCGTCAGCCAACGCACGCCCCCAACCCACATCACCCAGTGGCGAGGGCAGGACCAGCGTGATGCCCAGCGGTGCGTCCTGCGCGAAGGCTAGCGACGGAGCAAGACCGGCGGCAAGGCCAGCGGCAGCGGTCGACCGCAGGAAGCTGCGGCGATTCATGGGGGAGGTCATCGGTTCATCTCCTTGTCAGATATCTATTGTGGCCAGCGCGGCTTCTGCCTCGGCGGCCATTTGGGCCTCATCAAGGCCGGGGAAGGCTTCTCCGTCCCAGACGATCCGGCCATTCACCATGGTCAGGTCAGTCGCCATTCCGATCCCCACCCTTGCGATCAAGCTGGCGGGATCGTGGCGCGTCCCGACGTAATCCATCCGACGGCTGTCGATGGCGAACAGATCCGCCGCCATCCCCGGTGCCAGTTTGCCGATATCGGGACGACCCAGCAGCGATGCACCACCCGAGGTCGCGTAGCCCAGAAAATCGGCTGGCGCAGGGACCGGATGGTTGCGGGTCGAGGCGACAAGGCATTGCAGCATGTAAGCAGAATGGACGCAGTGCATCAGGTTGGAATTGTCGTTCGACGCGGCGCCATCGCAGCCGAGCCCGACCCGCACGCCCAATGCGTGCATCGCCGGAATCGGAGTGACTTCGGCGCCGACCAGATAGACCGGCTCGGGGCAATGCGAGATACCGGTACCCGACGCCGACAACTGCGCAAGTTCCGTCTCGGACAACTCCCAGCCATGGGCGTAGAATGTGTCGGGACCGCAGAAACCCATCTCTTCAAGATAATCGACCGTGCGCATCCCGTGGCGGGCGCGGATGACCTCGCTTTCGCCCTCTCCGGCATGGGTGTGCAGGATCAGCCCGTGCTGACGCGCCAACGCCAGAGATTCCGTGAATGTTTCGCGGTAGCAATTAACCGGCTGACACGGTGCCAGCGCGATCTGGCGCATCGAGAAGCGCGACGGATCATGATATGCGCCGACCAACCGTTCGCAATCGGCCAGAAACTCGTCGGTGGTTTCCAGCATCTCGTCGGGGATGGTCGAGCCTTCGGATTTCGGCAAGGTGTTCGTGCCGCGACCGGCGTGGAAGCGCAGACCGATTTTCTCGGCGGCCTCGAATTGACGATCGACAATGCCTTTTCCTGCCTTACGCGGGAAACAATACTGATGATCGAAAGCGGTTGTGCAGCCATGCTTTGCCAGTTCGGCCAGCGCCGTCACCGAGCTATGATAGAAGCAATCCTGGCTCAGACGCGCAAAGATCGGATAGATCCGGTCCAACCATTCGATCACCGACAGCTTGGTCCAGTCCAACTCGACACGGTTGCGCACGAAGCATTGGAAAAAATGGTGATGCGTGTTCACAAGGCCGGGATAAACAAACCAGCCGCGCGCATCGATGACTTCGGTGCCAGCGGGCATTCCTGCCGCAAGGCCCGCGCCGATACCGCTGATGGCGGGACCGTCGATCAGGATGTCGACATCGCGCAGGACCTGATCTCCGGTGACGACGGCGGCGCAATCCTTGAGCAGATATCCGGACATTCAGGCAGATTCCTTGCGAACGACATCTGGTTGGGGACCGGGTTCCGGCATCAGTTCATGCAGGCGATGGATGCCCGGCATCTCGACAAATCCGGGTAGTCCGCGAACCGCCCGCATCCAGAGCCGGATCGAGGGATAAGCATCCAGCGGCAGCCCCCCATCCGGTGCCAAAGCGACATAAGGGAAGCAGGCAATGTCGGCGATGGTCGGGCGGTCTCCGGCCAGAAAAATCCGGCCGCGACGGCGGGCCGCGCTGATCGCGGCCTCGAGCTCGCGCAGGGTCCGCGTAGCTGCAAGCCGCAGCTTCACGATGTCGCCGGGCATCTGCAGCATGTCATGCAGACGGGCTGCACCGGCAGAATCGGTCAGTCGCTGTGCGAAGGCCAGCCATTGCGCAACTTGCGCCCGCATGGCTGGCTTGTCGTCCCCCAACCATTCGGGAGCGTGGGTCGCGGCGATATAGGTCAGCATCGCTGTCGACTGGGTCAGAACCAGATCGCCCTCGGTCAGAATCGGAATTGTTCCCGAAGGATTCAGCGCCAACAATTCCGGTCCACGATGCTCGGCTCCGGGATGGAAATCGACGGGCCGCAATTCCAGCTTGATCCCGGCCAGCGCCGCCATCAGGCGCACACGATAACAGGACGGCGACAGGATATAATCGTAGAGTTTCATGCCGCCACCAATTGCGCGCCGTAAGTATAGCCGTGCCGTTTCAGCCAGCGCCGATAGGCAATCGAGGTCATATCCGCACGGGTCGGAATTTCCTTGCCGGGGTCCAGCGGCAAAAGCGCCGGAATCTGGTTTTCAAGGATCGAGCGGTCCTGAACAAAGATCATCTGTTGGAAATGGATCATGTCGGTCATCGAGCTATCGTCATCGAACAGCGCCATCCAAGGCCAGACCTCGCAGGTTTCCTCGGTCAGGGGCTGGACGAACAGCGTGATGACGTCCCACTCGCCCGGTCGCGGCGGAGAAGTCTTGTAAAGGATCGAGCAGGTCGGGCTGGGCACGCGGTACATATACTCGGTGGTGATCCCGCCTTGCGCCGATTTCGCCGCTTGCGGCTGGTAGAATTTCACCTTGGTTGCCCAGACCTCATCGACATCGTCGCGGATCTCGACCTCGTAACGCTCGACTTCCGTATGCGGCTCGGACCCCAGAATATCCGTGTGAACAAAGGGGAAATGCGCGATGTCCAGAAAATTCTCGACCGCGCGAAGGGGCGAGCAGCGGACCTTGACGCTGCCCACATCGACCAGCCGGCGTCCCGGTTGATCGGCTTCGGGAATCGGGAACAGATCCTGTTCGGGTTGACCCAAACTCGTCCAGATATGGCCGTAACGCGAGATGATCGGCAGGATGCGCCCTGCCCCGTCCGTGACACGCGCGCCGCCGGTTTCATCGGTCGCGATATGGATCGGTTCGCCCAGCAGCAGGCTGTCGCGGCCCTTTTGCGGCAATTGCGCCGCGATCGCAACCGGATACCACTGGTCTCGCATTGCTCCGCCATTCATGCTGCGAACTCCTGAACTGATTCCGCCTGACGACGCAGGGCTTCGACAGCGACTGAAACCCGATCCAATTGATCCGGACCAGTCCCGTCAGCCGCAAGGACATGCAGGTTGCAACCATCGGTCAGCGGCTGGAGCAAAAGAACGACATCGGTTCCACCAAGCGTACCGCGCAGTTCAAGTCCCGTACAACCGAAAGCCGCCGCCACAATCGAAGCCGGGACCGTCGTCCGGATGGTGCGAAAGCTTGCAAAACCGGCAAATTCCATAGGAAGATCAGCCGGTTCGGCGTCTTTTTCGGCGACCCAGACAATGCCGCCGGATTCAACGACCGCGAATACCGGCACCTTGATCGCCTCGGGCGGGGTCAGTTCCGGATGAGCCGGAATGCGATGGCACTGCCCGCCATCGCCGTAGCGCCAGCCGTGATAGATGCAGGACAGAAACTCGCCGCGAACGAAGCCGTGCGACAGGCGCATGCCGCGATGGGGGCAGCGATCCGACCAGGCTGCAATCCGACCCGAGGCGCTGCGCCAGATCACGATATCCTTATCGCCCAGTTGTCCGGGCGCGGCGCTACCTGAGGGAATATCCTGGGAAAGCGCGGCAGGGGTCCAGTTCATGGCACTCTTATCGTTAATTCGTGTTGAACGGGCCGCTATCATCACAATGAAGCGACAAATGCCATGGCAAATTGCCGCACCGACGTACAAAAAGATGAAATGCCGTTACGGCGCTGCTTAATTTTTATCCAGTCGGCATGTGGCAGCTTATCGCTCAGGCCGCCTCGCGAACAATCCGCTCGACCCAGACATCGATCGGTCCCAGCAGGCAGGCCATTTCCATCGCGTCCAGAAGTGCTGGCGGCCCCTCGACCAGAACCGAGACCGAGTCCGCGCCAGATTCGCGAAATCGAGCCGCGACCCCGATCCGGTCGGCATGGCTGCGCACCCACCCCTCGAATGTCGGGGCAGACAGAACGCCTTCGATCACAAATACTTCGGACAACATCTTCCCTCGCGGTGCGGCTGTGGCGGGATGGTTTGCGCGCCTATATAAAGGCGGGCCAGCAAACGGGAACAACGGCAAGAGCCATCAGGCCCGAACCGCACAAGGCCACCAACGACCGTATCCCGATTGAATTTTCTAGGAAAGATGGTACCGCCTCCCCGGCTCGAACGGGGGACCTCTAGATCCACAATCTAGCGCTCTAACCAACTGAGCTAAGGCGGCCTTCTTGGCGGGTTACTATAACCAGATTCCGGGGGATGCAAGCCCGACTTGCCGGAAAATTTTGCGCGATGTAATGATTTTTTAACAACCCTCAACAGAAGCCGGAAGGGCCACGCATGAGCCTCAATAGTCAAAGCGATATCGCAGCAAATTTGCAGATCGGTCCGACCGACCGTGGCATGGTGCGCATCTATGTCGAAGGTGAAGGTGTCGATCTTCCGCTCGACTTCGATCCCGAAGAGGCCGAGGAAATCGCCGAGGAACTTCTGGCTGCGGCCGAAGCTGCCCGCGAAATTCAGGGCAACGGTGGCAAAGGCGGCTCGGCTAAGAAACCGAAGCGCTGACACCCATCGGATCGGTGACCGCGAGCAACCTCGCGGTCGCAACCCGCGCAATGTCGCGCAAAAGTCGTGTGCGCCGCGCTGCGGCCAGACGGGATTCGGGGGCCATCTGCTGTAGTTCGGCCCCCCAGCTGTCGGCCCGGATCAGACCGCATCCCTCGGGCAGCAGTTCATCGGGAAAGTCGGTATCGACCGCCCAGAAGAAACGGTCGCAGAACTCCAGATATCCCTGCCATTTCCGATCAGCCATGAAATCGGCACGGCTGCTTTTGCATTCGACGACCCAAAGCTCGCCTTTGGGCGAGATCGAGATCACATCAACCCGCAAGCCACCTGTCGGCACAAATTCCAACAGTGGCGCATGACCCAGCGAAGTCAGCATACGCGAAACCCCCCGCGCGAGTCGCTGGCCCGGTTTTCCGAATGCGTCCTGTTCCAAACCGTCAGCGGGCATCGACATTTCGGCAGCATGAACCAAATGGGAACATGCCGCAAGACGCCCCACGCCCGGCTTGCGCATCCACCCCATCAGCCCTATTTACGGACGTGGCGGGTTTCTGCTCTTCGCGTGTGCGGCCTTTTTTTCCACTGGCCTATAATTTCACCGAGGGGGCTGGCTCTGTCGAGGCCCTGGTCTCGTTATCTGGTCCCCACCTGGACATCCAGGCTTTCGGGGAAACCTGCGCTGCCACGGTTGCTGCGGTTCCCGCCACTTCCTTCGCCGCCCTGACTGAAAAAGGGCGGCCCGAAGGCCGCCCCAGATCAAGAGAGAGAGAAGGGAAGTTCGGGACTTAGAACCCGTAAACCAGCGACACGCCCAGCGTGTTGTCGGTGCGGATTGCACGGTCCGAAACATATTCGGTCTTGTACGAGATGCGGGTCGCGAAGGAATCCGCCATCTTGAAGTTCAGACCCAGTTCGTTGGTCGCGGTATCGTTCGCGTCCGACGTCAGATAGTCCGTGTCGTTGGTCAGGAACATCGTTTCGTTGAAGCGATGGTAGAAGCGCGACGACACCAGATAACCCACGCCGGTATCCGAGACGGTTTCCAGCGTTTCGGCAACCGGATCGATTACGTTCACGGCTTTGGTATAACGGATACCCACAGCGGCCTGCATGCGCCATGCGGTGGTCCCGTTGTTAATGATGCGGTAGCCCGGACCGAAGCCGAAATAGGCGTCCCGTTTCATGCGACCATCGAGATCATCGAAAGTGTCGCCTTCATCAAGGCTGACCGGATCGTCTGCCAGCGCATCGGTGGTCAAGCGGCCAAGTGCGAAGCCGTAGAAGCGATCATTGATGCTGTACATGCCTTCATAGATGGTCGAGGTTTTATCGGTGTCTTTCTCACCGTTATTGTCCTCGCCATATTCAAGCAAAATACCGACCGACTGCGAGAACGCGCCTTGGTTGCTTGAAATACGTCCCGAAAGGCTGAAGTCCTGATTTTCGCTGTTGCCGGTACGGCCGACATAGCTCAGCGCAACCGAACCGAACACGCCTTCGGCGCTGTCCGGAGTGCCGAAACGATACGAATCTGCCGAACGGTCGAAGTCGTCGCGAACCGCTTCCTCAACGTCTTTCATGCCTTCATTAACTTGTGAGATGCCGGTCGCGTTCGCACCCGTAGCAATCTCAGACTGGGCAAAGGCGGGCGAGCTAAGTGCCGCAGCCAAGGCGGTTGCACCAGCAAGGTAAGCAAATGCTTTCATCTTCTCAGTCCTTTTCTGAACCGTTTAGTGTCCGTGGCACCTGTATTTATCGCCACGAGCATCTCTGCTGAGACAGAATTAATGCGGCGAGAGAGTCGCTAAAACCCCGTCGAGAAATTGGATTGCGCTCGCAAAATCGTGAATATTTCGTGCGTGATTAATATCAGCGGAAAATAGCGCACTCAGAATCGTGATGAAACCAAATCTACCATTAATATTTATGTTGTGATTTTTGTTTATTGTCAGAAACTAATACGCCGTCAGATTGCTCACGAAATGCGTACCGGATGAAACAACGACGCGGACAGGAAATAAGTGACGCGAGATTAGGCACGGGTCGACCGTGGCATCCGCGCCATGATTGTTGCGCCAGATCCACAGTTTTCAGCGAATGCTGACTTTTGGTCGGGAACCGTCTGGCCAAGCGCCGAAACCGCGCGACTGCTTACCGCCGATTTCCAGCATTTGCTGGGGAAAGCACGGTTGCATTTTTGCCGATAACCAGCCGACCTCGGCCGTGCGGAGGTTGGGCGTTGCGATTACCCATCAGCATAACCGAAATCGCGAACTGCACGCCCGAGAATAAAGCTGCATGAAAAAACATCAGCATGAACAAGCCGATCAGACCCGAGCCGCTACCGGTCAGCAAGTGCCGCAGCCCTGCGACATCAAGTCCGACGAGCAAGCCGGTAAAAACAGCACCAAGTCCCGCTCCGACCAGAATACTGACAAGATAAAGGTGGATGAGCCGGGGCAAGTGATCCTCCGCGCAATGTCTTGCACAGAGGATAACCTGAAAAAGGGCAATACCCAAGCGCCTCAGAAGGCCTCGGGACGTGCCTCATGTGCCATATGGTCCAGTACCGCGTTCACAAATTTGGATTCGCGGCCTTCGG
The DNA here is from genome assembly GCF_009711225.1 of Paracoccus aestuariivivens. Lineage (GTDB taxonomy): Bacteria > Pseudomonadota > Alphaproteobacteria > Rhodobacterales > Rhodobacteraceae > Paracoccus > Paracoccus aestuariivivens. The sequence goes on from NZ_WMIE01000018.1 coordinate 15,272, forward strand.
GGAAGAACGATTGCGCGATGCGGACATATTCGGTGATGACGACCCGCGGAGGTACTTTCGACGCGACCAGTTCGGAACCGGCCGCGCGGAACAATGCGCGCAGAACGGGGTCGATCCGGTCGATCGGCCATTTCGCGACAAGCCCGCGATCGGTCAGTTGGTCGATCTTGGACTGCCATGTGACGGCTTCGTCCACGACGCGCCGGAACAGGCCCTCGTCGGCTTCGACCGAGACCATGTCCTCGTCTTCGTCCATGCGGCCAATGCGCCACTGTCCAAATTCGGCCATGACGCGGTCAGCCGACTGGCCGCCCGCCTCCATCTGGAACAGGGCTTGCACGGCATAAAGTCGTGCAGCCGAGGTACGCAGCTGACGCGCTGCTTTTTCTTCCGGATTCAACCGGTTTCCGCCTTGCCCGGTCATTCGCCTCGGGGTCCTTCAAGTTCACCCGCGATGCGGATTACGTCACAATTTAGGCTGCTAGCCTCGGAAGCGGGGCGACCTTCCCAACGGCGCTGCAGCGCAATCAGGTGAAGTGCAGCGGCGGCAGCACCGCCGCCTTTGTTTTGTCCTGCGGGCTCGGCACGGACAGCAGCCTGATCGAAGTTCTCGACCGTCAGGATACCATTGCCGATGCATACACCCTGCAACCCAAGCAGCGTCAGGCCGCGCGAACTGTCATTGCAAACAGTATCGTAATGCGTTGTCTCGCCGCGGATCACACAGCCAAGCGCCACATATCCGTCGTAAAGACCACGTGCCGCCGCCAGTCCGATCGCCGTCGGGATCTCGAGCGCGCCGGGAACCTCGATCAGATCGACGCTTGCCCCTGCTTCGGTCGCGATCGCTTTCGCACCGGCAACAAGGTCATCCGCAATCTGTCGATAATAGGGCGCGACCACGACCAGCAGACGGACGCTGCCCTCGATCTTGGGCAGCGGCAGCTGATAATGTTCGATACTGGCGGCCATGGCTTACTCTTTGGGAATCGGACGCGTGGAATGGATCGAAAGGCCGTAGGCGTCAAGCCCGACAACCTTAACTGGCGCCGAATTCGTCAAAAGAACAAGCTCGGACAGCCCGAGCGAGGAAAGAATTTGCGCTCCGAGACCGTATTGGCGAAGCGTGTGGGGTGAAACCTCGCCCTGCGCCTGAAGCTTCTTCTCGAGGTCGCGGAACAGAACGATGACGCCCCTGCCCTCATTGCCGATCAGGCGCATGGCTGCGGACAGATCACCGGCATCCTCACGACCAACACCCAGCACATCATGCAGCGGGTCCAGAACGTGCATGCGGACCAGTACCGGTTCGGAGGTGGTCAGATCGCCCTTGGTCAGAACGACATGTTCCGCGCCCGTGGTTTCATCCGCGAAAAGCCGCATCATCCAGTCGCCACCGTGAATAGAGCGGACCGGACGCTGCGCCGTTTCGGCGATCAGATTGTCATGCCTGCGACGGTAGGCGATCAGATCGCTGATCGTGCCGATCTTCAGACCATGCTTCTGCGCAAACGCCACCAGATCAGGCAGGCGCGCCATGCTGCCGTCCTCGTTCATGATCTCGCAGATCACGCCCGAGGGGCTAAGTCCGGCCAGACGCGGCACGTCGATGGCAGCTTCGGTATGGCCTGCCCGAACCAACACGCCGCCATCTCGCGCGCGCAGCGGGAAGACATGGCCGGGCGAGGCGATATCGGCCGCACCTTTGCTGGGATCGATCGCGACTGCGACAGTATGGGCGCGGTCGTGGGCGGAAATGCCGGTCGTCACACCTTCACGCGCCTCGATCGACATGGTGAAGGCGGTTTCATGGCGGCTGGAGTTCTTGGGGCTCATCAATGGCAGACCAAGCGCGTCGATGCGCTCGCCGGTCAGGGCCAGACAGATCAGGCCGCGGCCATGCATGGCCATGAAGTTGATCGCCTCGGGCGTGGCCATCTGGGCGGGGATGATCAGATCACCCTCGTTCTCGCGATCCTCGTGATCGACCAGAATGAACATGCGGCCATTGCGGGCCTCTTCGATGATTTCCTCGGTGGTCGAGATCGCATCCGACCAGTCACGTTCGACGGGTCCGGGATTGTCATATTGCATCCGCAACTCCTGCAAAGAAGGCCTGCCCGCTTACGAAACCCGCAAGCCCGCCCGCCGTCATCATCTCGCGCTCATGCGCGGTTTCGCCGATCATCAGAACGGCATCTCCCGGCAGGCCCTGAGCCTTGAGCCAGACTTTCATCTCGTCACGCATCATGCTCCAGCTGCTTCCGAACGGCGCAAGGGCACGACCCGAGACAGCACCGATCTGACGCGCCAACACTTCTGGCGCAAGCCCCGGCGCGCATCCCAGATGGGGTGACGCGGCGATATCTGCAATGCGCGTGGTCAGGACAGGCGGAACGGCCTGGTCGCGCCGGAAGACACCAAGTGCATTCGACGAGTAAAGAAAGGCGACCAGATCCCGCCCCGTCGTGGCCCGAACGCCCGCATAGGTCTTGTATTCAAGGCCCAGTTGCATGGCGCGACGCACCTGCATCCGGACAACTTCGACCGGCAAGCGCGCGCCCAGAAGCTCGCGTCTCGCAACTGTCCAGCAATGGGTGCGGAACCCGCTGCCCAGACCCGGACCGCCGTTGTGTCCGATGCCTGCCATCAGCCCGCCTCGGCCAAACGAGCGACGTAGCGGGCCAGAGTGTCGATTTCGAGGTTCACGGCATCACCCGTCTTGGCGTTGCCCCAGGTCGTGACCTCTTGCGTATGCGGAATGACATTGATCCCGAAGGTCGCGCCCGCGACCTCGTTCACCGTCAGAGATGTGCCGTTCAACGCGACCGAACCTTTGGGCGCGATGAAACGGGCCAGTGCATCGGGCGCGCGGAAGGTGATGCGGGTGCTGTCGCCCTCGGTATGCATTTCCTCGATGGTGGCGACACCGTCGACATGCCCCGAGACGATATGTCCGCCCAGTTCGTCACCGACTTTCAGGGCGCGTTCAAGATTCAATCGCTTTCCAGCGGCCCAACCATTCGCGCCGATATTGGTCTTGGACAGAGTTTCAGCCGAGATATCGACATCGAACCAGTCCGGACCTTTGTCCACGACTGTCAGGCAAACTCCATCGCATGAAATCGAAGCGCCCAGATCAACGCCGCTCATTTCATAGTGGCAAACAACGCGGGCTCGCATATCGCCCCGAATTTCTACGCTGCTGACCGTGCCGATATCGGTTATAATCCCCGTAAACATTGTGCCCCCAATGCGTATATCTGGGCCGAGACGTAGAGCTTTGCTGCGCAATCTTCAAGCGAAGCTGAGCCGAATGCTGCCGGTGCGAAATGAAAGCCCGTGACAGACTCGCTTCTTTGGTGCATTCAAATTTTACATCTTAAATCTTATTTGCGACCGATTAGCACTTCACGACGACCAAAGCTGCCAGAACGATGTCCGGCGCAATGAGGGCGATGACTTGACGATACTGACGCGACCCCCCCAGCAGATCCAGCCGACCGTGCTGGCTGTCCGTGCGCCGGAGCATCGCGTCTTCCTGATGCTTCAAGGCCCGCACGGGCCGTTTTTCAACCGGCTTGCGGGACAGCTTCGGCAAGCAGGCTCAACCGTCTGGCGCGTCAGCTTCAACGCTGGCGACGAATTCTTCTGGCAAGATCCCGAGCATCTGATCCGCCACACCGGCACCCCCGAGGAATGGCCCGAGCATCTTGAACAGATCATCCGCGAGAAAGGCGTGACCGATCTTGTCCTTTACGGCGATGTCCGCCCCGTTCACGCCACCGCCCGCGAGGCCTGTCATCGCAACGGGCTTGTCCTGCATGTCTTCGAAGAGGGGTATCTGCGCCCCTACTGGATCACCTATGAACGCGGCGGCTCGAACGGTCACTCGGCGCTGATCGATATCCCGCTGCGCGACATGCGGCGCGCGATGTATGGTCGCGGCGGAGAGCTCAGCCGACCGCCAGCGCATTGGGGCGATATGCGCCAGCACAAATTCTATGGCGCACTTTACCATTTCTTCGTTCTGGTCGCCAACCAGCGCTACAAGGGTTACCGTACCCACCGAAAAATCGGTGTGTTCCACGAATTCCGGCTGAACCTTCGCAAGTTCCTGCTCACGCCGGTCGATATGCTCGCGCAGATGCGCGAAACGTCACAGATCCAGCGTGGCGGATTCCCCTATGCCATCGTGCTGATGCAGCTCGAACACGATTCGAACTTCGTGGCCCATTCCGATTATTCCACGTTATCGGACTTCACCAATGAAGTGCTTGAAGCATATAGCAAATTCGCACCGCGCCATCACCATCTGGTCTTCAAGGCCCATCCTCTGGAAGACGGACGCGGCGGCATTCGGGGCGCGATCGAACGCAAAGCAACCGAGTTGGGGATCACCGACCGCGTCCATTATGTGCGGGGCGGCAAATTGGCGCGGTTGCTGAACCAGGCCCGGGCCGCAGTCACCGTGAACTCGACGGCCGCACAACAGGCCCTATGGCGCGGCCTGCCCGTCAAGGCAATGGGACGCGCGGTATATTGCAAGCCCGGACTGGTTTCAGGGCAAAAACTGGCGCAATTTTTCGCCGATCCCACGCCTCCGAACGCCGCTTCGTATCGGCGGTATCGCGACTTTCTGCTGGAAAGCAGCCAAGTCCCCGGCGGCTTTTATGCCAATTGGTCGCGCGCACATACTTTACGCTTTGTTGTCGATATGATCCTTGCTGCCGAGGATCCCTATCAGGCTTTGGTAGCCGGACGTGGGAAATATCGGCAACAGATGGAGCGGAATGCTCAGTGATCGAGCGCTAAATCATGGAAAAGCCGAAAAAGCTGCTTTAGGCTGGCCACAAATAAATCTGGGCGAAACCCAGCAGGGGACGAGAGACAGGAGTAACAACTTGACCACATTGAATTTTTCGCGCACCGCCGGTGACGCAGCTTTACGCTCGCGCCGCTCGTGGGCCGGTAGAATGGGTCAAATCGCGGTGATCGGAGCGGTCGTTTTCGTCTCGGCTTGCGGTCTGCCGCGCTCGGGACCGACCCGCGGTCAGATTCTTGACGGGTCCATCGAAAAAGGTGGTTCCTCGCATGTCGTCATGGTGGATGACCGCGTTAACCGCGCGGCAAGCTATTCGCCAGCCTATGGCTTCGGTTCGGATTTCCAGGCCGCCGGACAGGTCGGAGCCGACGAAGTCCGCCCCGGCGACGTTCTGGGTCTGTCGATCTGGGAAAACGTCGATGACGGGCTTCTGGCCTCAATGGGTTCCAGTTCTACGCAATTGCAGCAACTGCAAGTCGACAGCCAAGGCTATATCTTCGTGCCCTATGCCGGTCGCATCCGCGCCGCTGGCAACAGTCCCGATGAATTGCGCCGCATCATCACGCAAAAACTGGAAACCCAGACACCGGACCCGCAAGTCACGGTCACCCGCATCGCCGGAGACGGCGCGACAGTTTCCGTCATGGGCAAGGTGAACGGTCAGGGCGTCTTCCCGATCGAGCGTCCGACCCGGACCCTGTCGGCCATGTTGTCGAAGGCAGGTGGCGTCTCGATCGAGCCCGAAGTTGCCGTTGTCACCGTCAAACGCGGTGGTGCAACCGGCAAGGTCTGGCTGCGTGACCTGTACTCCAGCTCGCGCAACGACATCGCGCTGCGTCCGGGCGACATCATTCTGGTCGAAGAAGACCAGCGCAGCTTCACCGCACTCGGTGCGCTTGGCGGGCAGACAAAGGTTCCGCTGGGCAACGAGCAGATCAGCGCGATCGAGGCCGTGGCGATGGTCGGCGGCCTACTGACCGCGCTGGCTGACCCCAAGGGCGTATTCGTCCTGCGCGACGAACCTCAATCGGTGGCGCGCGCCGTTCTTGGCCGCAGCGATGTCTACGGTACCCAGCGCATCGCTTATGTGCTTGACCTGACCAAGCCCGACGGCATGTTCATGGCACGCGACTTCACGATCCGCGATGGCGACACGGTCTATGTAACCGAGGCCCCGATGGTTCAGTGGACCAAAACGCTCAACGTCATCCTTGCTCCGGTCAACCAGATCCGCACGACCGAAAGCGGGTTCTAAGAGCGTGAGGATAGACAATAAGGCCGCCGGAGATTTCCGGCGGCTTTTCGTATTCAACGGCGGTTTTTTCAAACAACCACGCCTGCGTCGCATTCTGACGCTGTCGGGCTACAGACCGGTGATCGGGCTACCCGCGTCCGACGATCTCGTTGGCGTCTGGGGCGCAAGCCCGACTGCATGGCGCGGCGAGGCCGTTGCACATCGCACCGGCTCGCACATCATCCGGATCGAGGACGCTTTCCTGCGTTCGATCCTGCCCGGGCGGGCAAAGGGTTCCGTGGCACGGCGCGGCCCGATCGGATTGATTCTGGATGATGTCGGCCTGCATTTCAGACCCGACACACCGTCATTGATCGAAAAGACCATCGTCTCGACAGATGCCATCTCGAGGCAAGCTGACGCGGCCAGTGCCATCCAGCGTTTGATCGCGGCAGATGTGTCGAAATACAACGCCCATCTCGAACGCGTCCCGCCGCCCAAGGCCGGTTACGTTCTGGTCATCGACCAGACACGCGGGGATGCCTCATTGCTCGGGCAAGATCGAGACGCCTTCCTGACCATGCTCGCGGCCGCGCGGGATGAAAATCCGGGCTGCCACATTGTCATCCGCAGCCATCCCGAAACGGCGTCTGGGCTGCGACCGGGGCACTTCACTGCATCCGACCTGCGGAAAGGCGACGAGTTCTGCGACACGCCCGTCTCGCCCTGGGCCCTGCTTCGCGGTGCCGAACGGGTCTATGTCATGTCCTCGCAGCTTGGCTATGAAGCCATGCTCGCGGGTCATGTGCCACGCGTCTTTGGCCAGCCTTTTTATGCCGGTTGGGGGCTTTCGTCGGACCAGCACCGCTTTGCCCGCCGAAACCCAGCCAGCATCGAACAACTGTTCGCAGCAAGCCATCTGATCGCTCCGGTCTGGTACGATCCCTGCGGCGACCGCCTGACCGACTTCGAGGGCGCCCTGCGCCAGATCGAGGCCGAGGCAAAGGCATGGCGACAGGATCACAATGGCCATCTGGCCTTCGGGATGCGGCTCTGGAAACGCCCCTCGCTTGCGCGGGTGTTCGGCGGCGGCAAGGGCGTGCGGTTCACAAATACCGCGTCGGAACAGGTTACGCTGGCTTGGGCAGGCAAGGCCGATCAGGTTCCGCAGGCCATTCGGGTCGAGGACGGATTCCTGCGCTCTCGCGGTCTTGGCGCGGCACTGGTCCCGCCGCTATCGCTGGTCGCGGATGATCTGGGGATCTATTACGACCCCACCCGCGAAAGTCGCTTCGAGCGGACCATGGACAGCGATCTTCCCCCACAGGGAGCGGTCCGTGCCGCAAACCTGGCGCAAGCCCTGACCGCATCCGGAGTGACAAAATACAATCTGACCGGAGATTTGCCGCGCCTTCCCAACGGCCATCGCATCCTTGTGCCGGGTCAGGTCGAGGACGACGCCTCGATCCGTCTGGGCGCCGGAACAGAGCGCACGAATCTGGCCTTGCTGGAACGGGTTCGGGCCGAAAATCCCGATGCTGTGCTGATCTACAAACCGCATCCCGACGTCGAGGCCGGCCTTCGCCCCGGGCTTATCACGAATTCCGATTTGCAACGCTTGGCTGATGTCGTGGCCCGTCACAGCAGCGCCGCCAGCCTGATGGCCGAGGTTGACGAAGTCTGGACGATCACATCGACCCTTGGTTTCGAGGCGCTTTTGCGGGGCCTCAAGGTCACTACCCTCGGGGCTCCGTTCTACGCCGGTTGGGGGCTGACCCGTGATCTTGGTCCGGTGCCCGCCCGCCGCAAGGCCAAGGCCGACCTGAACCGTTTGGTCCATGCCGCACTAATCAGCTATCCGCGCTATCATGATCCGATCAGCGACCTGCCCTGCCCGCCCGAGATCGCGGTCGAACGTCTGGCAAATCCCGACCAGAATCTTCGTGGCAGTCCGGCTTTGCGGATTCTGGCCAAGGCTCAGGGCGCGCTCAGCAGCTATGCATGGCTTTGGCGGCGCTAGTCGCGCAGCCAGCGATGCATCACATCCGCGCCGATCCGTCGGTGTTCGACCAGCCGGAAGCGGCGTGCCTCTGCCAGACGACCAAGCTCCATCGCCGCAATCGCGGGGCGGGCATCGCCCCCCAATACCACGCCAGCCGTGTAGCCGATCAACTGGTCAACCAGCCCCGCGCGCATCAGACTGGCGGCAAGGACTCCGCCGCCTTCACAAAAGACGCGCGTCAGGCCCTTGGCACCAAGTTCGGCCATGAAGACGGCAGGCTCGCCACCGACCTGCCATAACGGCCCAAAGTCGCGACCCTCGGCGGGAAGTTCGGGCAGGTCTTGCGAGGAGACGACGATCCGCACCGGCTGCCGCACCGATCCCATTCCCCGCACATTCAACGCGGGCAAATCGGCCCTCGCAGTGCCGCCGCCTACCATAACGGCATCATGGGCCAGCCGCAGCGCGTGGACGTGACGCCGCGCTTCGGGTCCGGTGATCCATTGGCTGTCCCCCGATGCCGTGGCGATCCGGCCATCAAAGCTGTTCGCCAGCTTCAGGGTCAGCATCGGCCGACCTTGGGTGATGCGCGTCAAGAAGCCGCGCTGCTGCTCGCGCGCCTGCGCCGCGCGCACGCCTTGAATGACCGAAATCCCCGCCGATTCCAGCATCGCAATGCCGCGGCCCGAGACTCGCGGATCAGGATCGGTGATCGCGACGACAACCTTCGCTATCCCTGACCTGATCAGCGCCTCGGCACAGGGCGGTGTCTTGCCGTAATGCGCGCATGGCTCAAGCGTCACATGGGCGGTAGCACCTCGGGCCGCATCGCCCGCCTGCGCCAAGGCCATCACTTCCGCATGGGGTCTGCCGCCGGGTTGAGTCCAACCGCGACCCAGCACCCTGCCATCGCGTTCGATCACGCAGCCGACAGCGGGATTGGGCCATGTATTGCCCAAACCACGCGCCGCCAGGGTCAGCGCGTGATCCATATGACGCGGGTCGTTCACTCTTCCAACGGGCCGGGCCGCAGTTCCGAGACAAACTTGTCGAAATCGTCCGCCGCCTGGAAGTTTTTGTAAACGCTGGCAAAACGGACATACGACACCGTGTCGATACGGGCGAGCGTCTCCATGACAATCTCGCCGATCACCTTCGACGGGATATCCGTGTCGCCCATGCTTTCCAGCCGCCGCACGATCCCCGAGATCATCTGGTCGATGCGCTCGGGATCGATCGGTCGTTTCTGCATCGCGATGCGAATCGAACGCTCGAGTTTGGTGCGATCGAAATCCTCGCGCCTGCCGCTGGTCTTGACGACCACCAGATCGCGAAGCTGGACGCGCTCATAGGTGGTGAAGCGCCCGCCACAGGCCGGACAAAACCGGCGGCGACGAATGGCGACATTGTCTTCGGCAGGACGCGAATCCTTAACCTGGGTGTCCACATTTCCGCAGAACGGACAGCGCATCCCTTGTCCTCAATTTAGCCCGAACCTCAGCCACTATAGGCATACCATAACAGCTTGGGTAGCCCACAGATCGAGCTACAAGATAAGCCAAGGCTCATTTGTGAATGTCGCGCAATTTACTTGCGCAGCATCTCGACACAACGGTCCGCCCCGTGCAACATGCCGACGTCAGCCGCCAGGAGAGGCTGACCAACGCGGAGGAAACTATGAACAAAAACAGCAAATTCGACCGGCGCAGCTTTCTGACTCGCGCAGCGGTCGGCGGTGCGACCGCCGCAGCCGGCGCAGCCCTTGCCGCTCCTGCGATCGCGCAGGAAATGCCGGAAGTGAAATGGCGTCTGGCCTCGTCGTTCCCGAAGTCTCTGGACACGATCTATGGCGGCGCGGAAGTCCTGTCGAAATACCTGTCGGAAGCGACGGGCGGCAAATTCCAGATCCAGGTGTTCGCAGCGGGCGAACTGGTCCCCGGCCTGCAGGCGCAAGACGCCGTGACGGATGGCACCGTCGAGGCCTGCCACACCGTCGGCTATTACAGCTGGGGCAAAGACCCGACCTTCGCGCTGGGTGCTGCCGTTCCGTTCGCCATGTCGGCTCGCGCGCATAACGCGTGGCAGTACCACGGTGGCGGCATTGACCTGTATAACGAATTCCTTGCCAAATATAACATCTTCGGCCTTCCGGGCGGTAATACCGGCGCTCAGATGGGTGGCTGGTTCCGCAAGGAAATCAACACCGTAGACGACATCAAGGGTCTGAAGATCCGCGTCGGCGGCTTCGCTGGCAAAGTGCTTGAGCGTCTTGGTGCGGTTCCACAACAGATCGCTGGCGGCGACATCTATCCGGCGCTGGAAAAAGGCACCATCGACGCTTCCGAATGGGTTGGCCCCTATGACGACCAGAAGCTGGGCTTCTACAAGGTCGCGCCCTATTACTACTACCCCGGCTGGTGGGAAGGCGGCCCGACCGTCCACTTCTTCTTCGGCAAGGACAAATACGAGGCGCTGCCCGAACACTACAAGTCGCTGCTGCACACCGCCGCGCAGGCCACCGACGCGAACATGCTTCAGAAATACGATCACCTGAACCCGATCGCGCTGAAGGAACTGGTCGCCGCAGGTGCACAACTGCGTCCGTTCAGCCAGGAGATTCTGGACGCCTGCTACAAGGCCGCAAACGAGGTCTATACCGAGCTCGACGCCTCGAACCCTGGCTTCAAGAAGATCTGGGACTCGATCAAGGAATCGCGCGCGAACTGGTATCTGTACAACCAGACCGCCGAATACACCTATGATACGTTCATGATGATCCAACAGCGCAACAACATGCTGTAATCGCCTGAATATACTACATTAACGCCGCCGTGGCCTTGGCCTTCGGCGGCGTTTTCATGTCTTCCCCACCTGCATGGCCGCCGCTATTCTCGGCCCGTTCCAGAGGAGGAGACAAATGGACAGACGTTCTTTCCTGCGCGCCAGCGCAGTAGGCTCGGTTGCGGCGGGCACCCTTGCAGCACCCGCCATCGCGCAAACCGCACCGAAGGTGCAGTGGCGCATGACATCGAGCTATCCGAAATCGCTCGATACTATCCATCAGGGCGCAGTCACGCTGGCCGAATATGTGCGCGGCATGACCGACGGCAACTTCGAGATTCAGGTCTTCGCCCCCGGCGAGATCGTCGGCGGATTGCAGGCGGCGGATGCCGTGGCCGAAGGCACGGTCGAGGCGGCGCATACATCTTCCTATTACTACTGGGGCAAGGATCCCGTCTGGGCGCTGCCGACCGCCATTCCCTTTGGTCTGAACCCCCGCCAGCAGAACGCATGGTTCTATTACGGCGGCGGCAATGACATGATGAACGAATTCTATGCCACGCAGAACCTGTATGGCCTGCCGCTGGGCAATACCGGCGCGCAGATGGGCGGCTGGTATCGCAAGGAAATCAACACCGCCGAGGATCTCAAGGGCCTCAAGATGCGGATCGGCGGCTTTGCCGGCAAGATCATGGAGAAGCTGGGCGTTGTGCCCCAGAACATCCCCGGCGGCGACATCTATGCCGCGCTGGAGAAGGGCACGATCGACGCGGTGGAATGGGTCGGTCCCTATGACGACGACAAACTGGGCTTCGTCAAGGTCGCGCCCTATTACTATTATCCCGGCTGGTGGGAAGGCGGCGCGACGCTTCATGCGATGTTCAACCTCAAGGCATGGAACGACCTGCCCGAGTCCTATCGCGTGGCCCTGAAGGTGGCCTCGCAGGCTGTGACTTGCGACATGATGGCGAATTACGACTGGAAAAACCCTGACGCACTGCTGCGGCTGGTCGGTGCGGGTGCGCAGCTTCGCCCCATGTCCGAGGCGATCATGGATGCCGGTCTGAAAGCCAGCAACGAGGTCTATGCCGAAATCAGCGCCCAGAACCCGACCTTCAAGAAGATCCTTGATACGATGATCGGGTTCCGCGGCAAATCATTCCAGTACCAGCAGATCTCGGATTACACCTACGACACCTACATGATGATCCAGAAACAGAAGGGCAGCATCTGAGCCAGCCCCGCGAGCGTTGCAAAAAGAAAGGCGGCCCGAGAGCCGCCTTTTTCAGTTCTAGTTTGCAGGCTGGGCCGGCGGGGCCGTAAGCCCCGGAGGCGGACCACCCAGCGGACCACCCAGCGGATCAAGTCCACCGGCCGCGGGCGCTGCCGGAGCGGGCGTCGGTGCAGGTGCAGGTGCAGGTGCAGGTGCGCCGAAATTCGGCACTCCGCCCAGACCACCAAGACCACCCGGAGCCGTTCCGGGGGCTGCTCCCGGCGCGCCGAACGGATTGCCAAGGCCTCCGCCCAAGCCACCCAGACCGCCACCTGCGGGGATCTCGATCTTGACGTTCGAGGTGTCGATCGGCGGGCCTTTATAGTGCATGACCAATCCGGGGAAGATCATCACAACCGCGACCATCACCAACTGGATACAGACATAGGGAACCGCGCCCCAGTAGATCTGGCCCGTGGTCACCGGCTCCATCATCTTGCCCGTGACCTTATCCTGATACGGGGCCTTGGGGGCAACCGAACGCAGGAAAAACAACGAGAATCCGAAGGGCGGATGCATGAAGCTGGTCTGCATGTTCACGCCCAGAAGGACGCCGAACCAGATCAGGTCGATCCCCATCGCCTCGGCCGCGGGGGCCAGAAGCGGGACGATGATGAAGGCCAGCTCGAAGAAGTCGAGGAAGAAGGCCAGCAGGAAGACCAGAACCGACACCGCGATCAGGAAGCCATATTCGCCACCCGGCAGCGAGGTCAGCAGATGCTCGACCCAGATATGCCCGTTCACGCCGTAGAAGGTCAGCGAGAAGACTCGCGCCCCGATCAGGATGAACATGACAAAGGCCGATAGCCGCGTCGTGGCCAGCAAAGCCTGACGGACCACGTCATAGTTCAGACGGCCTTTGATGGCCGCCAGGAGCAGCGCACCGACGGCACCCATCGCGCCACCCTCGGTAGGGGTTGCAATGCCAAGGAAGATCGTGCCCAGCACAAGGAAGATCAGCGCCAGCGGCGGGATCAGCACGATGATGACCTGCTGCGCCAGACGCGACATCACGTTGATTTTCAGGGACTTGTCCAGCAACGCCACGACATAGATCGCGATGATAGCCAGCGCGGGGGCCAGAATGTCGGCATCCTTGCCATGCGTCGGATAAAGCCATTTGAAAGCCAGATATCCGCCAGCCGCTGTCGCCGCCAAAGCAACAAACAACGATGTGACGCCGGAACCCAGCGTGCGGGCCTCTTTCGGCAGCGCAGGCATCAGCTTGGGCCGGAAGATCGACATGACGAAGATATAGCCGATATACATCGCCGTCAGCACAAGGCCCGGCAACATCGCGCCCTTGTACATGTCACCGACCGAACGGCCCAGCTGGTCGGCCAGAACGATCAGCACCAGCGAGGGCGGGATGATCTGCGCCAATGTCCCCGAGGCCGCGATGGTCCCCGAAGCAATGCGCCGGTCATAGCCGTAACGCAGCATGATCGGCAGCGAGATCAGACCCATCGCGATAACGGATGCCGCGACGACGCCGGTTGTTGCCGCAAGCAGCGCGCCCACGATGATCACGGCATAAGCCAGACCGCCGCGGATCGGGCCGAAAAGCTGGCCGATCGTGTCCAGAAGGTCCTCGGCCATGCCGGATTTCTCTAGGACGATGCCCATGAAGGTGAAGAACGGAATGGCTAGCAATGTCTCGTTCGACATCACCCCCCATAGCCTTTCGGGCATGGCGTTCAGCAGCGGCCAGCTAAGGTTGATCGAGCCGCCGGACAGCGGCGCAAGCTCGACCCCGATGACAAAGAACAGCAAGCCGTTCGCAGCCAACGCGAAAGCGACCGGATAGCCGAACAGCAGGAATACGATGAGCGATGCGAACATGATCGGCGCCATGTTCAGCGCGATAAGTTCCATCATTTGCGGTTCTCCCCGCTGGCATCGTCGTCCAGAGCGGCTTCCATGTCGCGAGCCATGGCCTCGCCCTCAAGGGCGGCTGCGGCGTGATGCGAGACGAAGGGGTTGGGATCGGGAATATCGCCACGCATGACGGCGATTTTCTTGATGATTTCCGAGATGCCCTGGAAAAACAGCAGGATGAAACCCGCCAGCAACATCGCCTTGGCCGGCCACAGGATCAGACCGCCCGAGTTGGTCGAGACCTCGCCGCTGCGGAAGCTGCGCATGACCCAAGGGGTCAGGAAATAGATCATCAAGGTGACGAAGGGCATCAGGAACAGGCAATGGCCGATCAGGTCGATCCAGTGCTGACGGCGGCGGCTCCACATCCCGTAGATGATGTCGATGCGGATATGTTCATTCTCTTTAAGGGTATAGGCGGCTGCGCCCAGAAAGGCGGCGCCATAAAGATACCATTGCAATTCAAGCCACGAATTCGAGGACGTGTTCATCACCTTGCGGATGATGGCGTTCCCGGCGCTGACCAAAACGGCTACCAAGATCAGCCAGGTCACTCCTCGGCCAATGATGGTGTTAACGCGATCTATACCGCGTGACAGGCCCAAAAGGGCACCCATGCGTCAAACCTCCCCTTTTCTCCTCCCGCCACCTTCCTCAAGGCGCGGCCGCCGGTCTACCCGGTCGTTGTGTGTTTTCGTATGACGGAACGGCAAATGCCGGTCAAGCGGCTGGACCCAAGGCTTTGGCCGACAGAAATGCCAGAACGGTTGCCTCTCCGATCTGCTGGATTGCGCCAAGCACATCGCCAGTCTGCCCGCCCAGCCTGCGCTGTGCGCCACGGGCCAGCCAGACCTGCGCAGCACCGCCGAAAAAGGCGGCAATCCCCCAAAGATGTGGTATGCCGTTCGCCCATATTGACAGCAAAATGACACTTATAGCGGCGATCACCAGCGCCACCGCCGCCTGCCCGCGCGAGGCTCGGCCCGCCGCCTGCCCCAGCCCGTCGCGTCGCGCTGCGGGCATCAGCGCCAGAGCGACCGACATTCCGACACGGGAAAAAACCGCTGCGGCCATCAATGCGCAAGCCGCGATTGTCACCGAGGATTCGATCAAAGCTGCCAATGCGGCGATACGGAGACCGGTGACCAGAACAAGAGACAGCACACCGTAGCTGCCGATCCGTGAATCGCGCATGATCTCGAGGCTGCGCTCGCGGTTGGCCCCGCCGTAGCCATCGGCGTAATCGGCCAGCCCGTCCTCGTGCAGGCCACCGGTCAGCAGGATCATCGAACCGGTCGTGACAATCGCCACCACTACGGCCGGTAATCCAAGCATGTGCATAATCAGCAATGCCACGCTGGCACAGCCGCCGAGAACAAGCCCGACCAGCGGGAATGCCCAAGCCGCCTTGGATAGCGACGGCACCTGCGCGGGCAGGAATTTGCCCAAGGGCAAGCGCGTCAGCCAGACCAAAGCGGTCACGGCCTCGGCCCAGCGGTCAACCAATGCCAGCCTCGGCGAAGGTCGCCATGCCATTATGGCACTCAAGCGCCGCACGCAGGATCAGCAGCGCGACCGCCGCGCCGGAGCCCTCTCCCAGCCGCATGTCCAGCGTCACCACTGGAGACTTCTTCATCACCGCAATCAGGCGACGATGGCCCGGTTCGGCGCTTTCATGGCCGATCAGGCAATGATCCAACGCATTGGCGTCGTTGACCAACAGTACCCCCGCAGCGGCCGAACAAATGAAGCCGTCCAGAATGAGCGGAATGCCGAGTTCACGCGACCGGATCACCGCGCCGCAAATGGCGGCCTGCTCGCGCCCGCCGAACGAGCCAAGGATCGAAGCTGCTGTCGCCGCCCCTTTGTGACGCTTCAATCCCGCATTCACCGCGCGGATCTTGTTGGCGAAAATCCGGTCGTCAGCGCCGGTGCCGGGGCCGACCCAGTCCTCGGCAGTGCCACCGAAAGTCGCGGCAGCCAAGGCCGCGGCAACCGTCGAATTGCCGATGCCCATTTCTCCGAGAATGATCACATCGGCTTCCGGATCAACGGCATCCTTGCCGGTCTGGATAGCCGTAACCAGATCGGCAACCTCCATCGCCATGCCTTGGGTGAAATCTGCCGTCGGACGATCCAGTTCAAGCGGAATAACCGACAGATCCGCACCGGCAGCACGGCAAAGCTGGTTGATCGCAGCACCACCGTTCCGGAAATTCGCGACCATCTGTGCGGTAACTTCGACGGGGAACGGATTCACGCCCTGCGCGGTGACTCCGTGATTGCCGGCAAAGACTAAAGCCTGCGCGCGGTCGATTTTCGGGCGTTCACGGCCCTGCCAACCCGCCATGAAGATCGCAAGCTCCTCGAGCCTACCCAGAGACCCCGGCGGTTTCGTCAATTCCGCCTGACGCGAGCGGGCGGCAGCGGCGGCCGATTCGTCGAATATTTTCAAGACGTCTCTCTTTGCGGTTTCAAGCGAAGCGACAGGCCGCTGACGGCCATCCAGACCTCATCGGCAATACCGGCTATGGCCTGGTTCATCCAGCCATGCTGATCGCGAAATTTCCGCGCCAGTGCGTTATCGGGCACAATCCCCAAGCCCAATTCGTTGGTGACCAGAACCACGGGGCCATGCTGGGCGCGCAACTGGGCGCATAGTGCATCGACATGCGGGCCGGGATCGCCTTGCGCCATCACATTCGACAGCCACAACGTCAGGCAATCGATCAGACGCACGGTTTTTCCGTCATCGGTGCGCGCCAACGCTCCGGACAGATCGATAGGCTCTTCCAGTGTCGTCCATCCATCGGCGCGGCGATCACGATGCAGTTTGATACGCTGCGTCATTTCATCGTCCCAAGCCTCGGCGGTGGCGATGTAGATGCGGTGATCCGGAATGCGGGAAATCATTGATTCAGCAAGCGCCGACTTCCCCGAGCGGGCGCCTCCGGTGACCATGACAATGCGGGATTCGCTGTTCATAGTTCATTTCTTTCACAATGACCCTCGGTCGAAAAGTCGCAATCAGCGCTTGCTGTCAGACAGATTTCGCGCAAGCTTGGCAGATCGCGCGCGGGTGAACGCCCCGATCAACGCGCCAAGAACAACTTCAGAGAGGTCCCTCATGAAATTGAACCGCCTGTTCCTGACTACTGCACTCAGCATGGGCCTTGCCCTGCCTGCTTTGGCCGTTCAGCCCGCCGCCGGTGAAAAACTGGCCGCAGATCAAAGCTATACTTTCTGGCTGCTCGACGCGATCAAGACCGCCGACCCGCACAAGAACTCGGACGTCGAAGGCTCGGACGTGATCCGCCAGCTGTTCGAGGGCCTGTTGAACGAGGACGCCAAGGGCGCCCCGGTTCCGGGCGTCGCGACCAAGTTCGATCTGTCGGATGACAAGCTGACCTATACCTTCCACCTGCGCCCCGAGGCGAAATGGTCGAATGGCGATCCGGTCACCGCGAATGACTTCGTCTACAGCTGGCGTCGTCTGGCCGATCCGGCCACCGCCTCGGAATATGCCTGGTTCATGGAACTGATGAACGTCGAAAACGCCCCCGCCGTCGTCAAGGGCGAGAAGAAGCCCGAAGAACTGGGCATCAAGGCTGTCGACGACCACACGCTGGAAGTCAAACTGACCGCGCCAACCCCCTATTTCCCGAAAATGGTCACGCATAGCTCGACCTTCCCGGTGCCGCAAAAGGTCGTCGAGGCCGAGGGCGACAACTGGACCCAAGCGGGCAAGCTGGTCGGCAACGGTGCCTTCACCCTGACCAGCCACGATCTGGGCGTCCAGATCAGCATGGACAAGAACCCGAATTACTGGGACGCCGCCAATGTCGTCATGGAGCATATCAAAGGCCTGACGGTGAACGACAACAACGTCGCCCTGACCCGCTACAAGGCCGGCGAGCTTGACCGTGTGCAGATCCCGGCGGGCCAATATCCGTCGCTGGAAAAGGAATTCCCAGATCAGGCGATCTCGATCCCCTATTCCTGCTCCTATGGCTATCTGTTCAACCTCTCGGACAAAGGCCCCGAGGCACTGAAAGACGTGCGCGTCCGCAAGGCCCTGTCCTATGCGATGCAGCGCGACGTGGTTGTCGACAAGATCCTGCAAGGTGGCCAGAAGCCGTCCTATAACTGGACCCATTGGGCGATCGAAGGCTTCCAGATGCCGGAAATCGACTATGCCGCATGGTCGCAGGCCGAGCGTCTGGAGAAAGCCAAGGCCCTGCTGGCCGAGGCGGGCTACGGCCCCGACAAGCCGCTGAAGCTGGTGCTGCAATATAATACCGACGAGAACCACAAGAAGATCGCCGTCGCCGCCCAGCAGTTCTACAAGCAGCTTGGCGTCCAGATCGAGCTGAACAACGTCGAATGGAAGGTCCATACCGACCGCCTGCAATCGCAGGATTTCGAAATGGCCCGCTACGCATGGTGTGCGGATTATAACGAGGCCTCGACCTTCCTCGATTACTTCCGCTCGACCGGGATGAACTACGGCAAGTTCAAGAATGCCGAGTTCGACAAGTTGCTGGACGAGTCGAAGACCGCAGCGGACCCGAATGTCCAATATACCGCGGCTGAAAAGATCATCGCCGAGGAAATGCCGCTGGTCCCGATCTATCAATATGCCAAGGTCGATATGATCAGCGATGTGATCAAGGGCCTGCCGACCGAGAACGTCATGAACGACTGGCTCGCCAAAGACATCTACCGGATCGAGAAGTAAGCTTTTGGCGGCGGCCCCCGAAACGGGGCCGCCCTGCCGAAACTGTCCGGCACCTTACGCGGGAACCTGAACATGTTCGGATTTATCCTGAGGCGACTTGCTGTCGCCATTCCGACGTTGCTTTTGCTCATCGTCCTTTCCTTCCTGCTGATGCACGCGGCCCCTGGCGGCCCCTTCACGCAGGAACGCGCCCTGCCCCCGCAGATCATCGCGAACCTGAACGCCAAATACGGTCTGGATGAGCCTTTATGGCGTCAGATCGTGAACTACGTCTGGGGCATCGTCGCGCATTTCGATTTCGGCCCCAGCTTTGTCTATCCCGACCGCACGGTGAACCAGATCATCGCGGCGGGCTTCCCGGTCACGCTGACCTATGGCGGCATCGCCTTTGTCGCGGCAGTGGTCGTCGGCGTCTCGCTGGGCGTCACAGCGGCGATCCGGCAAAACACATGGGTCGATTACCTTGCCGTCGGCACCTCGATCGGCGCGCAGGTGTTGCCGAATTTCGTGATGGCGCCGATCCTTGTGCTGGTCTTTACGCTGTGGCTGGGCTGGTTGCCCGGCGGCGGCTGGGGCGGGCCGATCTTCTGGATCATGCCGGTCGTGGCGCTTTCGACCAGCTTCATGGCCTCGATCGCGCGGATCACGCGGTCCTCGATGCTTGAAGTGCTGGGCTCGAACCATATCCGCACCGCCCGCGCCAAGGGCCTGTCGGAAAGCAAGGTCATCCTGCGCCACGCGCTGAAACCGGCGCTGCTGCCGGTGATCAGCTATCTTGGTCCGGCATTCGTGACGATGATCACTGGCTCGGTCGTGGTCGACATCTATTTCTCGACCGGCGGCATCGGGCGCAGCTTCGTCGATTCGGCGCTGAACCGCGACTATGCGGTGATGATGGGGATCACCATCCTTGTCGGTGCGCTGACCATTCTTTTCAGTCTCGTGGTGGACGTGCTTTACGCATGGATCGACCCCAAGATCAGGTACTAAACCATGATCGACACTCAACAGATGCAATCCCTCGCCGCGCGCATGACTGAGGCCGAGGTCAAGGGCCGGAGCCCATGGGCCGATGCCCGCCGCCGCTTTCGCAGGAACAAGGCCGCGATGATCAGCCTTGTCGTGCTGATCCTTGTCGCGCTGTTCGCGATCTTCGGCAATTCCATCGCCGCTTGGTCGAATGAGGAAATGGACTTCGAGGTCATGGGCAATGCCGCCACGATGGGCATGCCCAGCTTCGCCAACGGCCATTATTTCGGCACCGACGATCTGGGGCGCGACCTGTTCTCGCGCACCGTGCAGGGCACGCAGGTGTCGCTGATGGTCGGTCTGATCGGCGCAGGCATCGCGGTCATTGTCGGCACGCTTTACGGCGCAACTGCCGGATATGTCGGCGGACGCACCGATGCGATCATGATGCGCACGGTCGATATCCTGCTGGCCATTCCTTATATGTTCGTCCTGATCCTGCTGCTGGTCATCTTTGGCCGGTCCATGTCCATGCTGTTTCTGGGCATTGGCCTGATCTCATGGCTGGAAATGTCCAGAATCGTTCGAGGTCAAACCCTTAGCCTAAAGAACCGAGAATTCATCGAGGCTGCGCGTGCCACCGGCGTGCCGGGATGGAAGATCATCATCCGCCATATCGTCCCGAACCTTCTGGGCGTCGTCGCGGTCTATGCGACGCTGCTGGTGCCGCTGATGATCCTGTCGGAAAGCTTCATCAGCTTCCTTGGCCTTGGCGTGCAAGAACCGCTGACCTCATGGGGGGCGCTGATTTCCGAGGGCGCGGGCACGATGAACTATGGCACGCTTTGGCAGCTGATCTTCCCGCTGTTCTTCTTCTGCATCACGCTTTTCGCCTTCTTCTTCGTTGGCGACGGCTTGCGTGACGCCCTTGACCCGAAGGATCGCTGAGATGAGCCTGCTTCAAATCCGCGACCTGAACGTGCGCTTCGCCACCACCGATGGCGAGGTCTCGGCGGTCAATGGGATCAATCTGGACGTGGCCCGTGGTGAGACGCTGGGCATCGTCGGCGAATCCGGCTCGGGCAAATCGCAGCTGGCCTTCTCGATCATGGGACTGCTTGCGCGGAATGGCCGGGCCACTGGCTCGGTCCGTTTCGACGGGGCCGAGATCCTGAACGCCCCGGCGCCCCTTCTGAACAAGATCCGGGCCGAGCGCATTGCGATGGTCTTCCAAGACCCGATGACCAGCCTGAACCCCTATATGCGGGTCTCGGACCAGATGGCCGAGGTCCTGATGCTGCATAAGGGCATGGGCAAAACGCAGGCCGTGGCGGAATCCGCCCGGATGCTGGACGCGGTGAAGATCCCCGATGCCAAGGGTCGTATCCGGCTGTATCCGCATGAGTTTTCGGGCGGGATGCGGCAGCGGGTGATGATCGCCATGGCGCTGCTGTGCCGCCCCGATCTGCTGATCGCCGATGAGCCGACGACGGCTTTGGACGTGACCGTTCAGGCCCAGATCATGGAACTCATGGCCGATCTGCAACGCGAATTCGGCATGGCGATGATCCTGATCACCCATGATCTGGGCGTTGTTGCCGGTTCCTGCGAACGCGTCATGGTCATGTATGGCGGCCGCATCATGGAGCGCGCCCCGGTCGATCCGATCTTTGCCGATCCGGCGCACCCCTATACCCAAGGGTTGCTGGCCGCGATCCCGCGTGTGGATCAAAAGGGCGACCAGCTTTCGGCCATTCCCGGAAGCCCGCCCAATATGACCCATCCGCCGGCGGGCTGTCCCTTTGCCCCGCGCTGCGCCTATGTCATGCCGGTCTGCGGTCAGGCGATGCCGCCGCTGGACGCCTTCGCGCCTGGCCGCGAGCGGGCCTGCTATGCCTCGCTGGACGTGGTGCGCAAGGGCCATGCGCCGCAACCCGACCTGCCCGAGCCCGCCGCCGCCGATCTGGACGAGATGCAGGAGAGCGCCCATGACCACTAAGCCTCTGATCTCGGCGCGCGATCTGCGCGTGACCTTTGAACTGCCCTCGGGCGGGATGCCTTGGACGCCGCCGCGCCTTCTTCACGCGGTGGGCGGGGTCGATTTCGACCTGATGCCGGGCGAGACTTTGGGCATTGTCGGCGAATCCGGTTCCGGAAAATCGACATTGGCGCGGGCGCTGATCGGCCTCGTTCCGGCCACCGGTCAGGCGAAATGGCAAGACGGCACCAATCTGATCGGCCTGTCGCCGCGAAAGATGCTGAAATATCGCAGCGAGATCCAGATGGTCTTCCAAGACCCGCTGGCGAGCCTGAACCCGCGCATGACCGTGGGCCAGATCATCGCGGAACCGCTGACCACCCATCACAAGGGCCTGTCGCGCGACGAGGTCAAACGCCGCGTCAAGGACATGATGGACCGGGTCGGCCTGCTGCCGAACCAGATCAACCGCTATCCGCATGAGTTCAGCGGCGGGCAATGCCAACGCATCGGCATCGCGCGGGCGCTGATCGTGCAGCCGAAGCTGGTGATCTGCGATGAGCCGGTCTCGGCGCTGGACGTGTCTATTCAGGCGCAGGTCATCAACCTGCTGGCGGAATTGCAGCGCGATCTGGGGCTGGCGTTGATCTTCATCGCGCATGACCTGTCGGTGGTGAAGCATATCAGCGACCGGGTGTTGGTGATGTATCTGGGTCGCGTGATGGAACTGGCCGAGGCCGAGTCGCTTTATGCAGAGCCGCAACATCCATATACCCAAGCGTTGCTTTCTGCGGTTCCGATCCCTGATCCGCAACTTGAACGCAACAAGCGGATGATCCCGTTGCGGGGCGAGTTGCCCTCACCGATGAACCCGCCTTCGGGCTGCGTTTTCCGCACCCGCTGCCCGCGCGCGCAAGAGCTTTGCGCTTCCCATAAGCCCGAATTATTGGGCGAAGGGCATCGGACGGCCTGTCATTTCCCCGGAGCCCTGCTACCCGAGGAAGTCGCCAGAAGCGCGTGAATCACAAAGGCCCCCATTCCGCACGGGGGCCTTCGACATTTCGGGACCGGATCAGCTAGCCAGAAGCCGGTCCATCTCGGCGCGGAGTTCGGCCAATTCGAACGGCTTTGCGATGAAGCCATCGGCTCCAAGCTCTAGCCCGCGCTTGCGTTCGACCACAGATCCGCGGGCGGTCATCATCAAAACGCGGACATCGTGCAGGGCAGGATCGGCCCGCAGCTTTTCGACGATCTGGTATCCGGATACATCGGGAAGCATGACATCCAGCAGGACAAGATCCGGTCGACTGACACGGATCTCGTCCAAGGCTCCGGCCCCGCTTGCCAGCCGCTTGTGATGGTGACCCGCACGACCCAGCAGGAACTCGAGCGCGACGGCGATATTGTCCTCGTCTTCGACAATCAGGATATTCGCCATCATTCACCTTTAGACAGGAATGCCGGGCCCGGAGACCGGACCCGGCGCAACCTCGCATCAATCCGCGAAGATGTCTTTCTTATGCGTGCCGTTCGGGACGAAGATCGTTCCGATCACCACGGTGCACGCCGCGACGATGATCGCGTACCAAAGACCAGCATAGATGTTGCCGGACTGGGCCGAGATCGCGAAGGCGGTCGCCGGAAGCAGACCGCCGAACCAGCCGTTGCCGATATGATAGGGCAGCGATAGACCGGAATAGCGGATACGGGTCGGGAACAGTTCGACCAGCATGGCGGCAATCGGACCATAAACCATCGTCACCAGCAGGATCAGGTAGGTCAGGATCACGACGATCGCCAACTTCTGTCCGGTGAAGATGTCGAAGAAGTGGTTTGCCTTGGCGACGGTCAGGTTGCTTTCGGCGGTCAGCGGATAGCCGGCAGCCTTCAGCGCCTCGGCCACGGCCTTTTCGAACGTCGATTTGGCAGTCGTCAGATCCGTGCCGCTCAGTGCGGCTGCGTCATAGGACGGGATCACGGTATCGCCGATCTTGATTTCGGCTCCGCTTGACGGAGTTCCGGCAACGGTCGTGTAGTTCACCGAGGATTTCGCCAGAGTTGCCTTGGCGATATCGCAGGGCGAGGTGAATTTGGCTGTTCCCGTCGGGTTGAACTGGAACGAGCAGGTCGACAGATCGGTCGTCACGACCACCGGAGTTTGCTGCGCGGCATAAAGCGCCGGGTTGGCGGTTTTGGTCAGCGCGTGGAAAACCGGGAAGTACGTGATCGCGGCCAGAAGGCAACCACCAAGGATGATCGGCTTACGCCCGATACGATCCGACAATGAGCCGAAGAAGATGAAGCCGCCGGTACCAAGGATCAGCGACCATGCCACGAAGACGTTGGCCGAGAAGCTGTCCACCTTGATGACGTTCTGGATGAAGAACAGCGCGTAGAACTGACCCGAATACCAGACCACAGCCTGACCGGCGGTCAGACCCAGCAGGGCGATCAGGGCGATCTTGCCGTTTTTCCAGGTGCCGAAGGCCTCTTTCAGCGGGGCTTTCGACTGCGCGCCTTCTTCCTTCATCTTTTTGAAGGCCGGGCTCTCGTTCATTTGCAGCCGGATATACAACGAGATCGCCAGCAGGAAGATCGAGCCGAGGAACGGAATCCGCCAGCCCCACAGATCAAAGGCCTTGATCATCTTGGGCGTGCCATCCGCGTTCAGGACCGCCGCACCGGCCGCGTCCAGAACCGGCGTCGGCTCCCAGTTGCCGTTGACATAGCCCTGCACCAGCAGGATCACGACCAGCGACAGCAGCAGACCCAGCGTTGCCGTGGTCTGGATGAACGAGGTGAAGTAACCTCGCTGATTGGCGGGCGCATGTTCGGCCACATAGACCGCTGCGCCGCCGTATTCGCCGCCCAAGGCCAGACCCTGCGCCATGCGCAGCACGATCAGGATGATCGGCGCGGCAACGCCCCAGCTGGCATAACCGGGAAGCAGACCGACCAGAAAGGTCGAGAAGCCCATGATCAGGATCGTGGCGAGGAAGGTGTATTTCCGGCCGATCAGGTCGCCCATCGCGCCGAAGACCAGCGCGCCGAAAGGACGAACGATGAAGCCCGCGGCAAATGCCAGCAGCGCGAAAACGTTCCGGGTCGCTTCCGGGAACGAGGTGAAGAACTGCGCGCCGATGATCGCCGCGAGCGAGCCGTACAGGTAGAAATCATACCATTCGAAGATGGTGCCAGCCGATGAGGCCAGGATCACCTTCTTCTCTTCCGACGTCATGGGACGTGAGCGAACACCCGCCACATCCGTTTGGTTATATGCCATAAGGCCCCTCCCCTGTAGCCAGTTCGTGACTGGCAGTTTTCAGGCAAAGCGCATCCGCCCTTCGCATGCGAAGGCTGCAAAGTTAACGGACAGTCGTCCTTACCCGATGTTTGTATTCCGTCCTGTCGAACGGTCCTTAGCTACGTGTCCGAAAACCTCCCTATCCGGGCACGGCATTCTGGTCGGGCCGGCCTTCTGACCGGCGGGCGCACCAAGCGTTTCCGCCCGATGCGCCGTTGTAATCAAGCCCGGTTCATCCGGTTCTCGATCAGTTCCTCGACGACGGCCGGTTCGGCCAGCGTCGAGATATCGCCCAAGCTGCCATAGTCGTTCTCGGCGATCTTGCGCAGGATACGGCGCATGATCTTGCCCGAACGGGTCTTGGGCAAACCGGGCGCCCATTGGATCAGGTCCGGTTTGGCTATGGGACCGATCTCGGTACGAACCCAAGTCTCAAGCTCGCGCTTCAGGTCGTCGCTGGGGGCGATGCCGTTCATCAGCGTGACATAGGCATAGATGCCCTGCCCTTTCAGCTGGTGCGGATAGCCAACGACGGCGGCTTCGGCGACTTTCTCATGCGCGACAAGGGCGGATTCGACCTCGGCCGTGCCCATGCGATGCCCCGAGACGTTGATTACGTCATCGACGCGGCCCGTAATCCAGAAATAGCCGTCCTCGTCGCGGCGGCAGCCGTCGCCCGTGAAGTAATAGCCCGGATATTGCTGGAAATAGGCCTCCATGAAGCGCTGGTGATCGCCCCAAAGCGTACGCATCTGTCCCGGCCAGCTGTCGGAAATCGCCAGCACGCCCTCGACCCCGTTGCCTTTCTGGACTTCGCCACTAGCAGCATCTAGCACGTCAAGCTTCACGCCAAAGAACGGCAAGGTGGCCGAACCCGGTTTCGTCTCGATCGCGCCGGGAAGCGAGGTGATCATGTGGCCGCCGGTCTCGGTCTGCCACCATGTATCGACAATCGGGCAGCGCCCCTTGCCGACATGCTTGTCATACCAGACCCAGGCCTCGGGGTTGATCGGCTCACCCACGGTGCCAAGGACGCGCAGGCTGGACAGATCGTGTTTGTCGACCCATTCCGGACCCTGCCCCATCAGCGAGCGGATCGCGGTCGGCGCGGTGTAGAATTGCGTGACCTTGTGCTTGTCGCAGACTTCCCAGAAACGGCCCGCATCCGGCCAGGTCGGGATGCCTTCGAACATCAGCGTGATCGCGCCATTCGCAAGCGGGCCATAGACAATGTAGCTGTGTCCGGTCACCCAACCGACATCCGCCGTACACCAGAACACGTCTCCGTCCTTGTAGTCGAAGACGTATTGATGCGTCATCGAAGCATAAACCAGGTAACCGCCGGTCGTGTGCACGACGCCCTTGGGTTTGCCGGTCGAGCCCGAGGTATACAGGATGAACAGCGGATCTTCGGCCCCCATCGGGCGCGGAGGGCAGTCCGGACTGACCTCGTCCATCAGCTTCAGGACATCGACATCGCGGCCATCGATCCAAGTCGTCTGGTCGCCGGTATGCTTGACGACAAGGCAGCGCACCCGATCCGAGCAATGCAGCAAAGCCGCGTCGGTATTCGATTTCAGCGCCGTGCGACGCCCGCCACGCGGAGCGGTGTCGGCGGTGATGACCAGCTTGGCACCACAGTCATTGATCCGGTTGGCCAATGCATCCGGCGAGAAGCCGGCAAAGACGATGGAATGCACCGCCCCGATCCGCGCGCAGGCCAGCATGGCATAGGCGGCCTCAGGGATCATCGGCATATAGATCACGACGCGGTCGCCACGCATCACGCCTTGGCTCAGCAGCACATTGGCGAAGCGGTTCACCTTTTCGGACAGCTGCGCATAGGTAATGTGCCGCGCCGGAGCCTTGGGGTCATCGGGCTCAAAAATTATCGCGGTCTGGTTTGCACGAGTCGGCAGATGGCGGTCGATGCAGTTAACCGAGGCGTTCAGGATTCCGTCCTCGAACCACTTGATCGAGACTTTTCCCATGCTGAAATCGGTGTTTTTCACCACGCTATAGGGATGAATCCAGTCGATCCGCTTGCCTTCACGGCCCCAGAAGCCAGCGGGATCGGAAATCGATTCGTCGTAAAGCCGCTGATAATCGGCGGGTTTCAGCAAAGCATTCTCGAAACCCGCAGGAATCGGATGTTTGGCTGTATTTTCAACGGACATTCGGGCCTCCTCTATTCCCTTCACCGGACCGAACCTGCGCGCTTCTCCCCTCGCGCAGATCGGCCATGACCGGTTGGTTGATCGATACGTTAATACAAGCAAGCCAAGTCGGTAAACTATTTTCTTTACAGGGAAAATTTGTAAATAATTTCACCGAAACTGCGGTGAAACTGTAAATGCTTCACAACGCGGGGGCGTGTCTCACAGGCCCGACGCCATCAGCGCAGAAAGCCCCGGCAGCATCGCGCTACCGGGGCGTTCCTGAGGGGATGTGCAGTTATCTACTCCGGAGCATCCATCCTGACCCGCAGCGAAATCGAGCCCTTGGCTGCCTTGCTCCAATTGATGCCGACCTGCCTTTTGTTCGTGCCCTGCATGGGCTGGACCCAAGGCATCTCGGTTACGCGCGCATTGGCAGAGGTCGTGATCGCCGAGGTCGGAACCACGGACTCGATCTTCTTCGCGAAGCCGCCAAACGGCAAAGCGACATTCACCGGAACCACCCAACGGGTCGCAGCAGTGCCTTGACTGAAATCGATATCCACCGGGTTCGCGACATAGTTCAGGACGCCGTTGAACATGTTGCCCTGAAACACGATATTCCGCATCCTTGTGTAATCCAGATCGGCAATGCTGGTGTCGACCTTCTCGATCCGGTTCACCTTGTTATTCAGAGACTTGAATACGTTACCAAGAACGGCCAGACCATGGATGAACTGTCCGGTGCCATATGGTTTCACGACAAGCCAGTTGAATCCCGCCGTCGTATCTGACGCCAGAAACGTGTTTCCGGTGATCGTCAATGCGCCGAACGAGTACTCGTTGCCTTCGAAATTCGGCTTGGCATCATGTTCGTTCGTCCACTCGATCGAGCAGTTATCGACATAATTGCCGGTGATCGTCACCTGCAGGTTGGTCTGCGTCAGGATCAGTCCACCAAAGCGGACGCCATTCTGCGCCGAGTCCCCTTGGAACCAATGGTTACCCTCGATCATATGCCCGCCGCCTGCGGCAACCATGAAATGACCAAAGCGGATAAACCGGCTATGCCGGATCTTGGTGTCGTTGTTGTTGACGTTGATCGCGATCGTTGAGCGGTTCTGTGCCAATTCGCCCATCTCGTTCGATAGAAACTCGCAGCGATCGACCAGCATCCCTTGGCAAGCCGAGCCGATCGACGTGATCCCGCGATCTTTCGGTTTGGTAAAGTAGCAATCGCGAAAGCAGTTCATCGAGCCGGTCTGGGCCAACATCACACCACTGGCGTTGCCGTCCAACAAGAATTCGACATCGTCGAAATTCAGCCGGCTCAACTGCTCCATGTCCGAGAAGTCGAACGCATAGCGATAGCGCGAGAACGTATAATTGCGCGTCGCGGCTCCGCCATAAAGCGGTTGCGACAATGTCAGCGTGCCTGCCGCGACGTTCTTGGCGTTCACATAGACCTCGCGACCGACGCCGTTGCCGCTGATCCGCGAGCCGATCTCGATATTCGCGATATTGGCGACACCGCTGAGAACCAGAGAGTTGTTCGGGTTATAGGTCGCCACCGAGTTGACCGCCCGCGTATCCCATGCACTGCCCGAGACAATCGAGATCTGGCCGTTGGTAATCACGCGCCGGTTCGAGAAACTGGTTACACCCGGTGCAAAATCGGCAACCTTCAACGGCTCGGTCAAATGGACATTCCGGCCACACAGATCCAGTGAGCCGTGATCGGTAAAGCCCAGCATGGCCTGAAGCGCGCGTTTCATGCCTTCGGTTTCGTCCCCGAATGCCGCAGCATAGGTCGGGTAATCAAACTTGCCCGTAAGCGCCAGACGCGCCGATCTCGGCATCGTCAGTCTGCCGACAAAGCGCACTGGAGCACTGATGCTCAGATCCGAGCCGATATAATAGGTGCCTTCGGGAACCAGAATCTGGTTCTTGCCCGCCGCTTGGTTGGCCGCGACAAACGCCGAACGATCATCAACCACACCATTGCCGACCGCGCCGAAATCGCGCACATCGACCCAGTCGAGCATGCCCGGAACAAAGGCCGAAGTCACATCTTCGATGACCAGATTTTCGATCCGGATGGCGCCGTTATTGTCGCCCAGAAGGTCGATACCCAGATAACCGAAAGTCGCCGCGCGTCCCCATGGCATATCCACGCCGTCACGGCTACCTGTGCCCACAATGGCCGAGACCTCGACCACGCTGCCATAGCCCGACACCTTGACCGTCGGCCCGACCTGCAAAACGCCAGTGACGTTTCCGTTGGAATTTCCTGCATATCCGGCAATCCGGACCTGCGGAATATTGCCCGCAATCGCCTTGACGCGGGTTGATACGCGCAGATAACAGCCGGGACTGATCGGCGTTTGCCGCATATAGCGCAGCGAGGTCACGTTCTCTTGCTTAAGGATCTCAAGGCACGTGCCGAAATCCTCGTCAGCAGGAACGATGGCAGCATTGGCCTGCCCCGCCCAGGTTGGCGAACCCGCCGTGCCATTCGTCCGTGACCAAAGATTCAGACCCAGCCGAAACTCGCGCGGCATCAGTGCCTTGCTACCAACGACGGCAATTGCCATGCCATTTTCTCCCATGATTGCGAGCCGTCAAGGCCGCGCGGATATGGACAGAATTTGACAATCCGGCGTTAACCGGGCGTTAACCATGCGCGCGCGGCAACAGAACCGCGCGCAACAGGTCTGATGCGATCAGACGGCTTGCGAGACCAACTCGCCCGCCAAAGCACGCTCGATCAGCTTGCGGGTTTCCTCGACGCCGTAGAGCGCGATGAACCCACCAAAGCGAGGACCTTGATCGGCACCCAGCAGCACCTGATAAAGCGCCTGGAACCAATCCTTCATCGGCTCGAAGCCATGCTCGCGACCGATGGCAAAAACCATCGTTTGCAGCGTTTCAGCATCAACCGGCTGCTCCCAAGCGGCCAGACGTCCGGCCAGATCCTCAAGCGCACGACGCTCGACATCGGTCGGGGCACGGAATACCCGCGTCGGCGCAACGAAGTCGTTGAAGTACCGCACTGCGAACTCGGCAGCGGCATCCATCGCCGGGTTGGTTTCGGGGCTGGCTTCGGGCGCGTAACGCTGGATAAAGCCCCAAAGCGGACCCTTTTCCTTGGCGCCTGCAACCGAGGCAAGGTTCAGCAACATCTGGAACGGCACGACCATATCCGAGGCGGGAACATTCCCACCATGAATATGCCAGACCGGGTTAGCCGCCTGCTGATCCGGCGTCTGATCCGGATAGGCACGCAACTGTTGATGATACTCGTCGACCGCTTTCGGGATCACATCGAAATGCATCCGCTTCGCGGTCTTCGGTTTCTGATACATGAAATAGGACAGGCTCTCGGTCGAGGCATAGGTCAGCCATTCGTCGATCGACAGACCGTTGCCCTTGGATTTCGAGATCTTCTGCCCGTCCTGATCAAGGAACAACTCATAGGTGAAATGCTCGGGCTTCTTGCCGCCAAGGATCTCACAGATGCGGTCATAGATCGGCGTATTGGTCGAATGATCCTTGCCGTACATCTCGAAGTCGACGTCCAGCGCCGCCCAGCGAGCACCGAAATCGGGCTTCCACTGCAGTTTCACATTGCCGCCGGTAACCGGCAGGGTCAGTTCCTGACCGTCCTCGTCGTCAAAGGTGATCGTACCGTTCTTGGCATCGACATGCTTGATCGGGACATAAAGCACCTTGCCGGTCTTGGGGCTGATCGGCAGGAAGCAGGAATAGCTTTGCTGGCGCTCCTCGCGCAGGCTGGCCAACATCACATCCATGATCGCATCATAGCGTTCAGCGGCCAGCAGCAGCGTCTGGTCGAACTGGCCCGACTTATAGAACTCGGTCGCGCTGATGAATTCGTATTCGAAGCCGAATGTATCAAGAAAACGCCGCAGCATGGCGTTGTTATGATCGCCGAAGCTCGGGTACTCGCCGAACGGGTCAGGGACAGTGGTCAGCGGTTCCTGAAGGTGCTCGCGCAACATCTCGGTCTGGGGCACGTTCTCGGGAACCTTGCGCATCCCGTCCATGTCGTCCGAGAAGCAGAACAGACGCGTCGGAATATCCGAGATCATCTCGAAGGCGCGCCGGATCATCGTGGTCCGCGCCACTTCGCCGAAGGTACCGATATGCGGCAGACCCGAAGGACCGTAGCCCGTCTCGAACAGGACATAGCCCTTTTCGGGGTCCTTCTTCTCGTAGCGCTTCAGAACGCGACGCGCCTCCTCGAAAGGCCATGCCTTGGATTTCATCGCGGCGTCACGCAGAGCGGTCATTTCGGGTCTCCATTGCTGAACCTTCCCCGTATTGAAACGGCACGAAATGGTCAATAATTACCGGGAAACCCAACGGAGATTTAACAATGGCCGAAAACCTTCCCTCGTTCTCACCTTGCGATGCGCTTGTCGCGGTCATGGTGGGCGTCTCGGCCTCGGACCAGAACCTGCGTACCGCGGAACTGGTGGCAATCGAACGTGCGGTTAACCACACGCCGGTCTTTGCAAATTACGACATCGACCGCATCCGGGCCGTGTCGCAAACCGTGATGACACTGTTCGAAGAAGAGGACGGTCTGGATGCACTGTTCGGGCTGGTGCGCTCGGCGCTGCCCGAACAGCTTTTCGATACGGCCTACCTGCTGGCCTGCGACGTTGCGGCCTCGGACGGTCGTCTGGGCGAAATCGAAACCGCCATGCTGGCCGAAATCCGCGATCAGCTGGAAATCGACCGGTTGCATTCCGCCGCGATCGAACTGGCCGCCCGCGCCCGTCACCGCGTGCTG
This sequence comes from Paracoccus aestuariivivens, assembly GCF_009711225.1. Classification (GTDB taxonomy): domain Bacteria; phylum Pseudomonadota; class Alphaproteobacteria; order Rhodobacterales; family Rhodobacteraceae; genus Paracoccus; species Paracoccus aestuariivivens. Next base: position 47,229 of record NZ_WMIE01000018.1, read on the forward strand.
TAAGCTTGGTCTAGCGCAGGACGCTGGCCGGCTGGGTCACACCCGCCGGTGCAGCGATCTGCGCAGGCAAAGCCTCAATCCAGCCCTCGATCAGCGCCTGCTGCAAAACCTTCGAGCGACGGGTCCATGTCGAGACACCATCCGGCATTTCCTTGCCTTCACTCGCCGAACGACGGGCTTCATCTCCGGTCAGAATGGCAAATGCAACCGCGCGGCCATCCGGAGTCTGCGCATAACCCGACAGGTTCGATACGAAATTCAAGGTTCCGGTCTTGGCCAGCACCTCGATCGGACTTTGCTTGCTTTTGCCCTTCTCGTCACGCAGGGGAATGTGCTTGAGAACCTCTTGCAAGCCGCGCCGGCGCCCCTGATCCGCGACCAGACGGGCCAGACTCATCGCCGTTAACCGGTTCTCGGCCGAAAGGCCCGAGTGATCGTGGAATACGAACTGCTCGTTCGGAAGCAGGCCGCGCAGCCATTCCTGCATGGCTTTCGCCGAGCTTTCTGGCGTGCTGGCACCACTGGCCGCGATCCCGATCACCTCGGCGGTCAGGTTCGTCGAATATTTCAACATGCCCCGCACGATCGTGGTCAGGGACTCGCTTTCCAGCTTTGTGATTTCCGTCCCGCTGGGCGCAACGGTCGCAACTTCAGCCGACGGCAAGATAAGGCCTTTGGCGCGGCACAAGGTCTGGAACACATCCCCCGCGTAAAGCTCGGGATGACGGACAGGCAGCCAACGCGACCCCGATTTCGCGATTGCGCCGCGCGAGATCGTCCAAGCTTCTTTCTTACCGGATCCGTCATAGGTAAACAGCGGCGCGCGACGGTCCGCTGCCCCAATGGTCACTGTATAAGCACGCGGCGACTGTTTCGCGCCCCGCGCCTCGAGTGACATCTTGCCCTGCCGCCATCCCAGATGAACTCGATTGAAGTTCAATATCATGCCGGAAAGACTTGGATTGTAAGGCAAATGTTCGTCTTGCGTAGCAGATAACCGATCGATCTGCGGCAATGCGCCACCCCAGACCTGAAACTTCGTGGGCGCTGGCCCCTGCCAGTTTTCAGCGGTCGCCGCGGCCAGTTTCGCCAAGCCGTCGGTATCCAGCAACGGATCACCGCCACCCGCCAGAATCAAAGTATCACCCGACCGCCAGACCCGTGTGACGAAGCGATGATCCGCCCCCAACTTCTCCAAGGCGTAAAGCGAGGTTACGATCTTGAGCGTGCTGGCAGGAGCCATCGCACTGTTTTCATGCCGCGAGGCAATCACCTGACCGCTCGCCGGATCGATCACGGCAAAAGAAACCTCTGCTCCCAGCTTGGCAGCCGTAATCGCGGCCTCGGCGTCAAACACCAACGGCGGTGCTGCCGGGGCTATTGCGATGGCGCTACTTTCTGCCAAAGTCACGGATGGCACCATCATTGCACCAAGCGCGGCAAGGATTTCTCGTCTCGAGAGGTTCATGCTGTCACTCCCGCAGAACGCGCCCGGATGGCGGTTGAGGATAGTTTGCTCATGGGCACGTTTATTATGGCCCATGCAGGCGGAGGACAATCGGCAAGCTGGCTGACCCGTGTCTCGGGCAGACGAAAGCGCCATAATCCGCGTGCGGTACGCGAGAAACGCGCGGGCATCCGCCAACCCGGCCGTGCAATCACACCAATGGGAACACGGGCTGCGATCTCGGCCCAGCGATCCCAACGGTCAAACTGCACCAGATTGTCAGCCCCCATCAGCCATGCAAAACGCACAAATGGATAGAGTCTCTGGATCTCGGCAATGGTGTCTGCTGTCATCCGTGTCCCCAACCGGGATTCAAGCGCCGTCACCTCGACCCGCGGATTATGCATCAGCTTGCGCGCAATCCGCAAACGCTCATCCAACGGCGCTGGTCCGCGCGTTTTCAGCGGATTGCCGGGACTGACCAGCCACCAGACCCGATCCAGCCCGAAACGGCGCATGGCCTGTTCGGTGATATGGACATGCCCCTCATGCGCAGGATCGAAGGAACCGCCAAGCAGGCCGATCCGCATGCCCGGCAACGCAAGTGGCAATCCGGCCCGCATGGCTTAGAACAGCCCCTCGATCCGGCCTTTGGCGTCCAACCCGATCCGCAGCGCCGCAGGTTCCCGCGGCAAGCCGGGCATGGTCATGACTTCGCCGCAAATCGCCACGACAAACCCCGCCCCTGCCGACAAACGAACTTCGCGAAGCGGGATCGTGAAGCCGGTCGGAGCGCCGCGCAGATTGGGATCGGCCGAGAACGAATACTGCGTCTTGGCCATGCAAACCGGAAGATGGCCATGTCCAGCGGATTGCCATTCGGCCAGTTTCTCGTGGATGGCAGGTGCGGCCTCGACATGATCGGCGCGATAGATGCGTTTGCAGACTGTCTCGATCTTTTGCCAAAGCGTCATGTCATCGGGGTAAAGCGTCTGGAATTCGGCGGAATCCGCTTCGGCCAACGCAGCGACCGTGCGGGCAAGCTCGGCCGCGCCAGCGCTACCTTCGGCCCAGTGGCGGCAAAGGACGGCTTTGACGCCGTGTTCCGCGCAGTATTCCTTTACGGCGGCAACTTCGGCATCGGTATCCGAAGTGAAATGATTGATGGCCACGACGACCGGCAGGCCATAGCCGCGCAGGTTTTCGATATGTCGCCCTAGATTGGCGCAGCCCTCGCGCAGGGCAGGTACATTCTCGACCGCCAGATCGGCGCGCGCCACTCCACCATTCATCTTGAGCGCGCGCACCGTCGCGACCAGCACCACCGCATCCGGAGAAAGACCAGACAAGCGGCATTTGATGTCGAGAAACTTCTCGGCCCCCAGATCGGCGCCGAATCCTGCCTCGGTAACAACGTAGTCGGAAAGCGCCAATGCCGTCCGCGTCGCCATGACCGAGTTGCAGCCATGCGCGATATTCGCAAACGGCCCGCCATGCACCAGCGCGGGGTTATTTTCCAGTGTTTGGACAAGGTTCGGTTGCAAGGCATCGCGCAGCAGGACGGTCATCGAGCCATCAGCGCCAATATCTCGTGCTGTCACAGGCACCTTGTCAAAGGTCTGGCCAATCACGATCCGACCCAACCGTTCCTGCAGATCCTGCAGATCGGACGCCAGACACAGGATCGCCATCACTTCAGAGGCGACAGTGATATCGAAGCCACTTTCGCGTGGATGCCCGTTCGCGGGCCCACCAAGGCCGATCGTTGTCTCGCGGAGCGCACGGTCATTCATGTCCAGAACACGCCGCCACGTTACCCGCCTCGGGTCTATGCGCAACGCGTTGCCCCAATGGATATGGTTGTCGATCATCGCGGACAAAAGATTATGCGCGCTGGTGATGGCGTGGAAATCCCCGGTGAAATGCAGGTTCATTTCCTCCATCGGGACGATCTGGGCCATGCCACCCCCCGCGGCCCCGCCCTTCATGCCGAAGTTCGGACCAAGGCTCGCCTCGCGGATACAGATCGTCGCGCGACGACCGATATGGTTCAGTGCGTCGCCCAAACCAACGGTGGTCGTCGTCTTGCCCTCACCCGCCGGAGTCGGGTTGATGGCGGTCACCAGGATCAGGCGCCCCTGCTTGCGGCCACTTAGTCCGGCGATGAACTCATGGGTGATTTTTGCCTTGTCATGGCCATAGGGCAGAAAATCCCGCGGCCCCATGCCAAGTTTGGCGGCGATTTCCGCAATCGGACGTTTTTTCGCTTCACGGGCGATCTCGATATCGGATTTCATGGGGGTCCCTTGCCTTATAGCGTCATATCCAGTGGGGCAGTTTCGCGCGAATCCGCCCGAGCCATTCCTCGCGCCGCAACCAAAGCGCTGCCGAGATCCAAAGCGCAAGGATCACCCAGACATCGATGGCAAGCCTCAGCAAAAACCCGTTCAGTCCGGCGGGAGCGGTCATATCCAAAGCGTCCCCCCACATCGAGAGCAGCACGCAGGAAACAAACGACCACAGACCGCCGCGCCCGATCTCGGCCAGATCGCGTCCCAACACCGTCCGCGACATCCAACCGAATGCCGGTGCCAGCGGAACCGCCACCATCCAAGTCGCCGCGAGGATCGAGATATAGCGCAGCCCATCCAGCGACCATTTGTCGATCGAGCCATAGACCTGCTTCAATATATCGGCGACCGGTTTCGCGGGCTCGCCGATGCGCCAGCAAATGATGATAGCAAGACCGAACAACAGGATCGAGATGCTGATGCCGTTCAGCACTCCGGTCCGCGGGCGCAGGACCGGCATGATCTTGTCCCGGAATGCTCCGATGGCGACGCCGGTAAAGAATAAAAGCTGCCAGCCAAACGGGTTGAACAACAGCCCCTGCCCCTCTCGCTGGTTGGGTATCATCGCATTCAGCGGCTCGGACAGCCACCAGATCCCAAGCGAGACCGCCATCGCCGTGAACGGCATGCGCAGCAGGAAAGGAACGGTGACGGGCGCAGTCGCAATCAACAGCACGTAAAGCGCCAGCACATCCAGCAGGTTCGGCTGCATCCACATCAGTGCGACCGTCGCGATATAGCCGAAGGGGTTTTCCACGATCCAGCGCGAATACTGGAACCACACGGCGGTATGGTTCATCTTCAGCTGGTAAAGCAAGTGAGAGAACAGCGCGAGCAGCACCGCTCCGATCACCAGCGCCTGCCAGACCTTGAACGCCCGCTTCAGGAACCGCCACTGCGCCGCCCGACGTCCCTGCCTTTCCTCGACCTTGACCCAGACCATCCCGACAAGAAAACCCGAGAGCAGGACGAACAACTCGGCCGCATCAAAAACCGTGAAGTTGGACAGAGTCAGGTTCCGGATCACGCCAAGCGGCATGTGGTCCAACATGATACAGACCAGCGCGTAACCGCGCAGCATGTCGAGCGCTTCGATCCGCTTCATTTCGGCAACTTTGCAAAGACTTCCACCAGCATGCGGTTTTCCAGCATGGCCAGCTTTTCGGATTCGGTCAGAAAACTCAGCGCCTCGGCTTGGGTTGCGGCATGGGCAAGCTTCGCCTCGGCCGAGATCGCGTCCAACCGCGACGCAGCCGGACCTACCGGAGCACCCGCCCGCAGCAGCGAGGCCACACGCGCCTGCATGGCGGGGTCGCGGCCGACCGCCGCCAAGCCGTCGCGCGGCAGACTACCTGCGATGCGGTAATCCAGCGCATTGGCAGCGGTCAGGATTTCGGGGGCATCGCGTTCCTCGGGGGTGACCAGCAAGCCGTGTCGACGGGCCCAGCGACCGAAGACCGGACTGGCCGACCAGCGTGAGGTCAGCGGCGACAGGATCAATCCGGCAAGGATCGGAGACAGCCAGACAAGCTGCCCCGGAGAGAAAATCGCCAGAACAAGCAATGTCCCGATACCCAAGGACACATGCAGCGCGTGCCGGCGCAGGACGATGCCCCAGGGCGGCATCTGCCCCGCGCGCACCTGCGCCTCCCATCCGGAATCGCGCCCTCGCAAGATGTCGAAAATCTGGCGGGTCTGGATCAGCATCTGGACCGGCGCGATCAGTGCGGACAGCGTGATCTCGAACAAGGCCGAGCCAAGCAGCCTTGCCCCCCCGCCCGAGTTTCGCGCCAGAGGACGCATCCACGCCCGCAAGATGCCGATAAACTTGGGGATCAGCAGGAACGACATGGCGGCGATGAACAGCCACAGCATCCGCACCGGATCGAAGGTCGGCCAATCAGGAAACAGTTGATAAGTCTGCGGGAAATAATCAGGACGCGACAGCAGAACATTCACCGACAGCGCCAATCCGACAAGGATCATCGCCAGCCAGATCGGCGACATCAGGAACCCGAAAATACCGATCACGAAATGCGCCCGACTGATCCAAGCAAATCCGCGCGAGAAAATCAGTCGCGAGTGCTGCAAATTGCCCTGCGCCCAGCGGCGCTCGCGCACCGCCATGTCAAGAAGTGTCGGAGGGCTGCCCTCGAAGCTTTCCCTCAGGTCGTGATCCAGCCGGACCTTCCACCCCGCACGACGCAACAAAGCCGCCTCGACGAAGTCATGGCTCAGGATCGTGCCGCCGAACGGCGGCTTGCCGGGCAGATCGGGCAGACCACAGCATTGGGCGAAGGCCTTGACGCGGATGATCGCGTTGTGACCCCAGAAGTTCCCACTGTCGCCCGACCACGCGGCGACACCCCTTGCGATGGCCGGCCCGTAAATGCGCCCTGCAAATTGTGTCAGGCGGGCAAAAATCGTCTGTCCGCCAACAAGCATCGGCATGGTCTGGATCAAACCGACGGCAGGATCGGCATTCATGCGCGCAGAAAGTGCCTTGATCGTCGTGCCACCCATGACGCTGTCAGCGTCCAGAACGACCATCTGATCGTAACGTCCACCCCAGCGCATGACGAATTCGGCGACGTTGCCGGCTTTCCGGCCCTTGTTGCTGCGCCGCCTCCGATACCAGATCGGAACCGGAGATATGTCGCGCAAGCGACTGATCGCAATCATTTCCTCGAAAACAGCGCCTGGCTGGCGGCTGTCGGACAGAACGAAGATTTCGGTCCGGTCCGACATGCCGACACGATAGAGGTCACGCGCCAACGCAGCCAGCAGGCCAGCGGTTGCCGCGGCATCCTCGTGATAGACCGGCATGATGACCGCGACTTTCGCGTCATTCGGACCGGTCGGGGTTTTCAGGTTCGGCGCCAGAAATCCCGCGATCATCGAGGTGAATGAAAATCCGACCCAAGTGAATGTGATCGCGAACAGGACCAGCAGCACCATCTGCAGGAAGGTGACATTGTCGCCAAAGACCTTGTCCATTTCGAGAAGACCGAACCAAGCAATCGCACCAGCCCCGCCAAAGGCGATCAGCCGCGCCGCGATGGTCCGCAAACCGGGCCAGCCGCTATCCGGTCCGTGCGGAGGACGGGCGCGAAAGTTCTGCTCGGGCATGTCCAGATGGGCCTCGGGCGGTGTGGCGGGACCACCCGGCAGTTCAAGGTCAAGCGCTTCCCACTCTGCCTCTTCGGACAGCGGCAGATCAAACCCGCCGTCGGCGGGCGCATGCGGCGGGTTCGTGTCTTCGATCCTGGTCACAGCGTCACTCGCGGGTCCAACGAGCGATCCACGTCTCGCTCAACGGGCCTTCCGGCCCATTCAGAACCGCCGAAAGATCGGCAAGTTTCGCACCTTCGGGAATATATTCGAAAGCCAGACGCATCCGGCCCTGCTCGGGCAAGCGAAGCAGATAGCTATGGCCGATGCTGCCCGATGAGGTCCGGATTTGCGGCACGGGATCGTCCGCGCCGAACAGATCCAGATCATAGTCGATGACATAGCTTCTTGCGGCCGGATTGTTGACCGATTGGCCGGACATCGTTTCAAGCACCCGCGCAATCGGTGCGCTGTCGGGCGGTTCGGGCGAGAAGCTGAGAAGGTAGTTGAAATCGTACCGCTCGCCTGCTTTCAGCACATCGACCGGCTGCCAGAACGACACGATATTGTCGTTGAATTCGTTCTGGACCGGAATCTCGACCAGGGTAACCGTACCTTTGCCCCAACCGTCCTGCGGGGCGATCCATGCCGAGGGCCGCTTTTCGTATCGCGCTTCGGCGTCCTGATAGGCATCAAAACTGCGCGCGCGTTGGGCAAGACCAAAGCCGAGCGGATCCTGATCCATGAAGGCCGAGATCTGCAAGGTGTTGTGTCCGGACAGGACGCGCCACAGGCGCTGCTCGCCGCCCGTCAGCATCTGCAAACCATCGCTGTCATGCACGGCCGGACGGTAGTCATCGACCCGCGTGCGATCGGTCGGTCCGAACCAATACATCGAGGTCAGCGGCGCGATGCCCGCATTGCTCATGTCCTGACGCGGGAACAAGGCGACGCGCGTGTCAAAGACGGTTTCGGCCCCTGGGGTTACGCGGAATTCAAAGGCGCCAGCGACCGAGCGACTATCCAGCAGGGCATGGATCAGAACCGAGCGGTCCTGTTCACTGGGCTTGTGGATCCAGAAGCCGCGGAACAGGGGAAACTCCTCGCCCTCGGGACTGCCGGTGCCGATCGCCAGACCGCGCGCCGAGATACCGTATAGCGTGCCGCGCGCGACTGCGCGGAAATAGCTGGCGCCCTGGAAAACGCAGAATTCGTCCATGACGTCGGGACGGTTCAGCGGAGCCCGCAGCCGGAAACCGGAAAAGCCCATATTGCCGATGGCTTCATAATCGACGCCATCGGGGAATAGCGCCGGATCGAATTCGAACATATGGGGATCGAACTTCACGGGGATGACGACGCCCTCATCGACAAGGCTCACATCCACCGGCTCATGGAAGATCGCGCCCGGAGGAAGCAGATCCAGCGCGAAATCCCGACTGCCCAACCACGGATCGCGGTCGCGGCGGAAGCGAATGCCGCGATATTGGTCATATGTCAGGTTGGCAAAGCTGCCAACAAGGTCGGAATCGCGGTAGGCATAAGGCTTTGCGGCAAGCTCATTTGCCATGACCGCTACGTCTTCGAAGCCGAATGGCTTCGCGGTTGCAGGCTCGACCGGCTCGGTTGCGGCGGACGGGTCCACCGGCGCTTCCTGCGCGTTGGCCGGGCCAAAACCCGTTGAAAGCGCGCTGACAGCGGCAAATGCCGCACCAGCAGAGATGACGAATTCACGACGATGCATCGAATGGTCCCAGTAATCGGCCCCAAGAGGCCGGAATTTTGGTGCGATTTGGCATTGCAGCAACAATCAGGCAAGCCCTTTCCCCCGAAACGGCAAGCCCTTGCCAATTCTTGGATCGAATTAGTTAAAATAAAAAGAGCGCGGGAAAGTTCCCGCGCTCCGCATAGTTGATTTTACGCCATGAGTGGCTATCGGGTCACCGGTTCAGTTCACGAACCACCCGACCCTTGGGACCAAGCTCGACCAGAACGGCCTCGCCTTCGGGATTCGTGGCTTGCGCGATGGTCACCCGACCCTGTTGCAGGATCTGGCCGATATCGGTGTAACCGGCATCCTCCAGACCCGCACGAACCTCGTCGGGGGTCGGCGGTGTCGCGTCGGCCCCATCCTGACGGTCATGCCGCTTGTGGTCGCGATCTCCGTGATCCTTGTCCTTGTGATCACGGTCACCATGTCCCTTGCCGTGACCTTTCGGGCCATGATCCGGTCCCATATCCATGCCGCGCTCGTCGCCACGACCAAAGCGCATCAGGGTGCCATCTTCGGCGAATGCCGCGCGGACAGGCTTGGACTGGGCATCGCGGCCCGACAGCATCACACCCTTGTCACCCAGAAAGATTGCGTTGATCTTGCCGAGTTCGCCATAGATCGGCTGGTTGCGCACGGGTTGCGGCACCAGACGCTCGATCAGGTTCGCGGGAAGGACGCTGCCACGGCCGGCGCGCAGGCCACGCAATTCACCTTTGTCATCCAGAAGCGCGTTGATGTCGCTTCCATCGGGCAGCTTGGCCGAAACGCGTTGGCCGTGGCGCGTGGCCTTGCTCTTGACGTCGGTCAGACCGATATCGCGCAGCACTTGCGGCAACTCGACCGGCGCCTTGGCCTCGGACTGCCCCGCCTCGGTCGCATGGGCCGGCGCGGCTTCCTGCGCGACAGCCGACCCCGCCAGAAGGGCCATCAAAGCGGTCGCTGCGACCGACGAGGTGAAAAATCTGCTCATTTCATAGTTCCTAGTTCTAACTGAACGATCGGGGCGGCGGCCCCATGAGAATCATCATTACCCGCCCCGTCACCAACCAATCTCCAACAAGCCGTTTGGGTTTCATTTGGAAATGCGGCATTATGCTGATTGCATGATGAGGTCCGGTTTGAAATCCCTGCTCTTGCGCGCCACCATCGTTCTGGCTCTTGCCGGAACGGTCGTGGTGGGGCTTCACCACCATCCCAAAGCTGGTCCCAGAGACGAGGAATTCTTGGCCCAGCCTGACGAACTGGACCGCGAATTCGAGATGCTGGCCCAGCCCGAGTTCCGCGTCATCCCGCTGCAAGAGGCCACAAAACTTGCCACGGATCGGTTTCGGGGTCGGCTGATTGCCGCCAGATTGCGCCCGCCGACACCCGAGGAACGTGCACGGGGCGTCGAACTGGTGCATGAGCTACGCCTGCTGACGCGGCGTCGTGATGTGTTGATGATCCGTTTGGACGCCCGCACCGGTGCATTTCTTGAAGTCAGGGGCTCGGGCATGACCGAGGCCAGACGCCGAAACGAGGACCACGAATGAGATGCCTGATCGTCGAGGACGACCCCGTCCTTGCCGCACAGCTGGACACCGCCATGACCGAAGGGGGTTTCTCCTGCGATATCGCGCATGATGGCGCGCAGGGCGAATATCTTGGCGCGACCGAAAGCTATGACCTTTCCATCCTCGACCTTGGCCTACCCGGCATGCCCGGTATCGAAGTCTTGACCCATTGGCGGGAAGGTGGGGTCACAATGCCGGTTCTGATCCTGACCGCACGCGGCGACTGGACCGACAAGGTCGCGGGTTTTCGTGCCGGAGCCGATGATTACGCCGTCAAACCGTTCCGTCTGGACGAGGTCGTGATCCGCGCCCAAACGCTGGTCCGACGCGCGGCTGGACATGCTCAGGCCATCATCAAGGCCGGCCCGCTGCGCCTTGACAGCCAGCTCGGCGTCATCACCCGCAATGGCATGGCGTTGAAACTGACCGGATTCGAGACCCGCATCCTGTCCTACCTGATCCTGCACCAGAACCGGATCGTCAGTCGCTCGGAACTGTCCGACCACCTTTACGATGCCGCCGCAGACCGCGACTTCAAATCCATCGAGGTCGTCATTGGCCGCCTGCGCAAGAAGATCGGCGAAGGGCTGATCGAAACCAGACGTGGCGAAGGATATGTCCTGCGGGCGCGAGCATGATCCTTCGGGATTCGATCCGCGCAAGGCTGATCGGGCTGGCGGCAATCCTGATCGGCGCCGCACTGGTTGCCGGCTATCTGGCCATTGCGGCGATCCTTGACCGCTTCGTGACCGACCGCTTCGACGCGGATGCCGAGGCCACCGCTGATGCGCTGATTGCTTCCGCCACGATCGACGGGTCGGGACGTCTTGTCGCCGGAGGCGCGCCAATAGATCCCCGTTTCGATCTGCCCCTGTCGGGCTGGTTCTGGCAACTGGAACAGGACGGTCGCGCGGTCGCGAAGTCGGCTTCGCTTTACGACAACGTCATGCACCCGCCCGATGCCGATTTCGTTGGTGGCCCCGGAACCGGTCACGATGGCACGGCGCTCAGGGTGCTGCGGCATGAGTTCTCGCTGCCCGATACGACATCGCCGCTTGCAGTGATCGTTGCCATCCCCCGCGCCGAGATAGACGCAAGTGTCGCGCAAGTCCGCCGCCCTTTGGCGATCTCGTTGATCGTTCTGGGTTTGGTGCTGGCTCTGGCCAGCGTGTTGCAGGTCGCAGCGGGACTCAGCAGCCTCGACCGTCTGGGCAGGGATCTGCGCGCGATCAGGAACGGGCGCGCGGATGCGCTGCCCCTGCCCCGCGTCGCCGAGTTGCAACCCCTTGCGTCAGAGATCAACGGGTTGATCGACCAGAACCGGCAGGTACTGTCCCGTACACGCGAGCATGTCGGGAACCTCGCGCATTCGCTGAAAACTCCGCTTTCCGCCCTGTCCAACAGCCTGCCCGAGGATCATCCGGGCCACGGACTGGTCGCCCGGATGGACCGCCAGATCGGTTGGCATCTGCGCCGCGCCCGCAGTTCGGGCAGCGCTCGGACGCTAGGTCAGCGCACCGCCCTTGCTCCGGTGGTGGATGATATCCTTATGGTTCTGCGCGGCCCCCTTGGCGAATCCGGTATCAGGGTCGAACAGGACCTACCCGCCACTCTGGCCTTTGCGGGCGAACGACAGGATCTGGAGGAAATGATCGGCAACCTGATTGAAAACGCGGTCAAATGGGCCAATACCCATATCATAGTCAAAGCCCGCTCCGAAGGCACGGGACGTCTTTCCATCACCATCGAGGATGACGGACCCGGTATGAGCGCCGAAGACCACGCCTTGGCAATGGCGCGTGGCGGTCGGCTGGACGAATCCGGACCGCCCGGCACCGGCCTTGGGCTGGCGATTGTTTCCGATCTGGCCAGGTTGCATGGTGGAGCTTTGAGGCTGGAACGGTCGAAGCTTGGCGGATTATCGGCAAGATTATTGCTACCCACATAGCGTTTCCAGAAATATACACAAAACTACACCGTATATTTTTACCATTTGATAAAAAAACTGACCTGTGCCAGCCTGATTCCTACAAGAGCAAGCAAGCAGGGAGGTCACGTCGATGACCAACAGCCAGCTCACGCCCGGAGTCGTGCCCGGCCGTTTGCCAGCGGAATCCTACGCCGCGAATTTCTCGGACGTTGCACCGCCTTTGGACCGCCACGAAGCGCGGGTCGCTGCCGACCGCTGCTATTTCTGCCATGACGCGCCCTGCGTCACGGCCTGCCCCACCTCGATCGACATTCCGCTGTTCATCCGTCAGATCTCGACCGGAACACCGGATGCGGCGGCCAAGACGATCTTTCACCAGAACATCCTTGGCGGCATCTGCGCCCGCGTCTGCCCGACCGAGAACCTGTGCGAAGGCTCTTGCGTCCGCATGGAGGCAGAGGGCAAGCCAGTCGAGATCGGCGCGCTGCAGCGCTACGCCACCGACCACCTGATGGCACAGGACGGTCACCCCTTCCGTCGAGGCACCGCGACCGGCAAGCGCGTTGCGGTCGTCGGCGCGGGTCCGGCGGGCCTGTCGGCAGCGCATCGTCTGGCCGCCAAGGGCCATGAGGTGACACTGTTCGACGCCCGCCCCAAAGCTGGCGGCCTGAACGAATACGGCATTGCCAGTTACAAGGCCGTGGACGGCTTTGCTGCGCGCGAGGTTGACTGGCTGATGGGCATCGGCGGGATCACCCTTGCCTCGGGCAAGGCGCTCGGCCGCGACATCACGCTGGGGAGCCTTACCGCCGATTTCGACGCTGTGTTCCTTGGTCTTGGCCTGCAAGGCGTCAGCGCCCTTGGCACCGATGGCGAGAACCGCGCCCATGTCGCCCATGCCGTGGATTTTATCCGCGAGTTGCGCCAGTCGGGCGACCTTTCCACTCTGCCCGTCGGACGCGATGTAGTGGTGATCGGCGGCGGCATGACCGCGGTGGACGCCGCCGTTCAGGCCAAATTGCTGGGCGCGCAGAACGTCACCATCGTCTATCGTCGTGGCCAGAACCGCATGTCGGCCAGCCAGCATGAACAGGACCACGCCACCCATTCCGGCGTCCGCATCATCTGCAATGCCGCGCCGCTGAAGGTGCATGGTAATGGCACCGTGCGCGAGGTCGAATTCATGCTGACCCGCGAAGGCCCTAGCGGGCTTGAGGATACCGGAGAGCGCTTCCGCCTGCCAGCCGACCAGCTTCTGCGCGCGATCGGCCAGAAACTGGATGGCGTGCCCACCGGCCTTGCCATGTCGGGCGGCAAGATCGCGATCCACGGATCGGGCCGGACGTCGATCTCCGGCATCTGGGCCGGAGGGGATTGCGCCGCAGGGGGCGACGACCTGACCGTGACCGCCGTCGCCGAAGGTCGCGACGCGGCCGAGGACATCCACGCGCAACTGATGGAGGCCGCTCATGGCTGATCTGCGCTCGAATTTCATCGGGATCAAATCCCCGAACCCGTTCTGGCTGGCCTCGGCCCCGCCCACGGACAAGGAAGTGAACGTCCGCCGCGCCTTTCAGGCCGGCTGGGGCGGCGTCGTCTGGAAGACGCTGGGCAGCGAAGGCCCGCCCGTCGTCAACGTGAACGGCCCGCGCTACGGCGTGGTCTATGGCGCCGACCGCCGCGTTCTTGGCATCAACAATATCGAGCTGATCACCGACCGCCCGCTGGAGGTGAACCTGCGCGAGATCAAATCGGTCAAGCGCGACTATCCCGACCGCGCCCTTGTCATCAGCCTGATGGTCCCCTGCGATGAGGAAAGCTGGAAGGCGATCCTGAAACAGGTCGAGGATACCGGTGCCGACGGGGTCGAACTCAACTTCGGCTGCCCGCATGGCATGGCCGAGCGCGGCATGGGCTCGGCCGTGGGTCAGGTTCCCGAATATATCGAGATGGTGACCCGCTGGGTCAAACAGCATTCCCGGATGCCCTGCATCGTGAAGCTGACGCCCAACATCACCGATGTCCGCAAGCCCGCCGAGGCCGCCAAGCGCGGCGGGGCCGATGCGGTCAGCCTGATCAACACGGTGAACTCGATTACTTCCGTCGATCTGGACCTGTTCTCGCCGCAGCCGACCATCGACGGCAAGGGCAGCCATGGCGGCTATTGCGGCCCGGCAGTCAAGCCCATCGCGCTGAACATGGTCGCTGAAATCGCCCGCAATCCCGCGACCCATGGCTTACCCATCAGCGGCATCGGCGGCATAACCACCTGGCGCGATGCGGCCGAATTCATGGCCTTGGGTGCGGGCAATGTGCAGGTCTGCACCGCAGCGATGACCTACGGCTTCAAGGTCGTTCAAGAAATAATCTCGGGACTGCGCGACTATCTGGACGACAAGGACATCGCAATGTCCGAGTTGATCGGTCGTGCAGTCCCGAATGTCACCGACTGGCAATATCTGAACCTCAATTACACCACCAAGGCAGTCATCAATCAGGACGCCTGCATCAAATGCGGTCGCTGCTATGCTACCTGTGAGGACACCTCACATCAGGCGATCGAGATGGGTCCAGGCCGGGTGTTCTCGGTCAAAGAGGAAGAATGTGTCGCGTGCAATCTTTGCCTTGACGTTTGTCCGGTCGAGAACTGCATCTCGATGCGCGAACTGGCAATCGGCGAAGTCGACGCCCGCACGGGGCGTGCCGTAAAGCCTTACGGGAACTGGACAACCCACCCGAACAACCCGATGTCGCAGACTGCCGAATGAAAGTCGCACGATACTGTTCAAGGCCCCTTGCCCCCTACGCGCGTTCGCGCTAGTCGGCATTTGTCGGAGGAGTGGCAGAGCGGTTTAATGCACCGGTCTTGAAAACCGACGTGGGGGTGACTCCACCGTGGGTTCGAATCCCACCTCCTCCGCCACTTGGCTTAACAAAACAATTCTCTAGGGCTAGAGACGGCGGTATTTTATCGTTGTTTTCGAGGGTTATGCGTGTGCGGCGTTACACCTGTTTTGCCGTCACGAACCCCAATAGCGTTCTCTAGGCGCCATTTTCTCCGAAGCCGTTGACTGTGCTGATTTCGGTGAAGCGACGTTATTTAATTGTTATTATTATTAAAAATATTGCGGCATTTACCCGGTTCGATTTCAGGCGCGGTCAGTGCAAAGGTACCGAAATCGAACATTCGCTGTCCGGTGAAGGTCGAAGCCAATGAGCCGCGACCGCGTCGCTATTCGGCGATAGTGGCAATTGCCGCATCCGATGGCCAGAAGGCCGCCAACCCGGAGTTGGGCATTCCGGGAGCTCGTTGTCGGTCGTGGATGGCGGGATCGCGAGAGTTATTGACGAACGCTAGCGTGCGAAGCGCTGCACACCGAGTACGCAGCCGATCACGGCAAGGGTCATCAGCAGCATCTGCGGGCGGATAAGCTGGTGCAGCAGCGTCGCTGCAACCGTCAGATCGATGACGAGCCGCTACACTTGCAGCTGCCCCACCGTAGCAATGCCACCCTGCGCCAGCCCCCAATACGCGCACCAGCTTCCCGAGGCATCACCACCCCTGCGCGCAGCAAAGCCAAGGTCGGTGCTAGCACTGGCGTCATTGGCCCCGCCCAAAAATTTGGGCAGGGCGACGCAGGGATGTCCGCCCCTCTATGAGGCGGACGGCGCGCGATATTGCGACTGGCGTTCCAGCATCCAGCCCGGATATTCGGCGGGGAGCTTCGTCACCTTGTCGAGCGCCAGCAACTCCTCGGCCGACAAGGCCACCTCTGTCGAACGGATGTTGTCCTGCAGCTGATCGATCTGCTTGGCGCCGACGATCACGCTGGTCACCACCGGCTGATGCAGAAGCCAGGCGAGCGCCACCTGCGCCACGGTGCAACCTTTGGCCGATGCGATCTCGCGCATCACGGCAATGGCGGCATCGCCGCGCTCCAGATCCACCGGCGGGAAGTTGAAACTCACCCGGCGGCTGTCTTCCGCGGTATTGCCATCGCTATACTTCCCCGAGAGAAAACCACCCGCCAGCGGGCTCCAGACCATCAGGCCGATGCCTTCGGCTTGCAGCATCGGCACGATCTCGCGTTCAAGATCGCGGCCGACCAGCGTGTAATAGGCCTGCAGGGAAAGGATTGGCGCGAGCTTTCTTGCGTCAGTGATACCGACCGCCTTGACGATCTGCCAGGCCGCCCAGTTCGACAGGCCGATGTAGCGCACATATCCCTGCCGCACGAGCGTATCGAGCGCTTCGAGCGTTTCGGTGATCGGGGTCAACGGATCGAAGCCGTGAATCTGGTAAAGGTCGATGTGATCCATTTGCAGCCGTTGCAAGCTGGCCTTGGCCTGCGCCAAAACATGGGCGCGCGAGGCACCGCGGGCGTTCGGGCCCTCGCCCATCGGCCCAAGAACCTTGGTCGCGATCACCACGTCATCGCGTGGGATGCCGAGGTTGCGGATGGCATGACCGAGGATGCGCTCACTCTCGCCTCCCGCATAGACATTGGCGGTGTCGATGAAGTTGATGCCGGCGTCGACGGCCGTCTTGACCAACGTGTCGGCTTCTTCCTGACTGACCTGCCCGATCTGGCTCCACATGCCTTCAGAACCGCCGAAGGTCATCGTGCCGAGGCAAAGTTCGGAGACGAGGAGGCCACTCGGGCCAAGAGTGCGATAACGCATGGAATGTTCCTTTATGCCGGGTGGGCGCCAGGGCGGAATGCCCCGGGTTAAGGCAAAGATAGGGTTGCCGCACTTTGGCTCGCCACGCCGATCCTCGCAAATCCTTGCACGATCCTCTCATTCGCACCGATTTTGGGCTGTGAAATCCGCGCACAAATCCTAGATTGCGAGGCATGGAAAACGATCATCTCGCCCCGCTCAAAGAGCTGTTGGCCCGCCTATGGCAGGCGCATGGCCGGGAAGCCCCGATCGATGGGCTGTTTTTGACCTCGGTCACTGCGCCGACCGGGCCTATCCATGCCGTTTACCGCCCGTCGCTCTGCGTCGTGGTGCAGGGTGCCAAGACCAGCATGCTTGGCGATCGCGCCTATCGCTATGACGTAGGGAAATGCCTGATCGCCTCGATGGAGGTGCCGATCCGGGCGGAGATCACGCGCGCTACGCCGGATCGACCCTATATGGCCTTCAGTCTCGCCCTGGACCCCGCGACGATCTCCGATCTGTTGCTGGAACTGGACGGAATTGACGACGCCCCCGCTGGTGCGGCACTGGCGGTACATGCCCTTGGGCCAGAGCTTGCCGATCCTCTCTGCCGGTTGTTGGCCCTGTGCGAGCGACCGCGCGACATCACGATCCTCGCGCCGTTGATCCGGCGGGAAATCACCTGGCTTCTGCTGAATGGCCCGATGGGGCCGGCGCTGCGCCAGATCGGCCTGGCAGGCAGCCACATGGCGCGGATCGGCCGGGCCCTCGCCTGCATCCGCGAAAGCTTTGCGGATCAGTTGAATGTACGGCAGCTTGCCGATCTCGCAGGCATGAGCCCTGCCACCTTCCACCGCCACTTCAAAGCAGTAACGGCGATGACGCCGGTGCAGTACCAGAAGCAGCTTCGATTGCAGGAGGCGCGCCGCCTGCTGCTCTCCGACAATGCCGATGTCGCAAGGATCGGCTACGCCATCGGCTATGAGAGCCCGTCACAGTTCAGTAGAGAATATCGCCGTCTATTCGGATCGCCCCCCGGCCAGGATGGGCAGGAAATCCGCAGGGTTCTCACTCCGCAGGTGGATGTCTGAGCTGGCACGACATCGACATATTGGGCGGTGAGCTGACCACTGCGGCGCGGCATTGCGAACGCAGCAAGCTGGCAATAACTGCCGTTCGTGCGCGTTGCCGAGAAATCTCGACCGTCACATGTCCTGCGGGCGGTTAGCTACCCACTGCGCTGTGGCACCACAGCCGCGGCATGATTGCGGGTTCAGTCGTTCAGGCGGTGCGCAGCGGGCCGCACCTGAGGCTGCCGTTGAGATAGTTCGGCAGGCGCTGCCCAAAGCGTGCGCCTACTGTGGCGGCCCGATGCGGATCATAGAGATATTCCTGCGCGGCGAAAGGCGGCAATGGCGCGAGGTTACGATACCGGCAGTGATTGGCCCCTCTCTCGGATTCTGCAACCTTTACAACCCAATCTCAGGCTTTTCCCTGCACTCGTCTCCGGTTCGCGATCGCGCGCGCTGCCAGATTTCTTGCTTCGCCTGGCGCGACACCCAAGGCAGAGCAATTCGTCAGGATTGCTCGAATGATCTGCAGTTCTGCTTCAGCGTGTGTCGCGGATTTCTCTGCCGGTTGCGCCTGCGCGCCAGTCATTTAGGCTTACCCGAGACGAATCCGGACACTTTGTCCTTGGTGCTCGGTGCAGCCGCGATGACCTTGGGTTTGACCGTCTTGGGCTTCTTTTCGTCACGTTTTCGCTTGTTCATGCCCTTGGCCATTGGCCTGCTCCTTCGGATTGCCATCGGGAATCGACGGATTTGAAAGCCTAGACCTTTCCTTGCGGATAGATACCCAGTTTCTTAGAATTCGACTTCATGGCCGCAGTCCGGGATCGAGGTGATTTTTCAGCGAGGGCCCTACGGCTGGTTGGTAGGCCGTGCATGTAAATGGCGGCAATGCGAGGAGGGGATTGGCTGTAACGCCTTGGTCCGTCCGATGGATAGTCAGGTCCGACATCCGACACCTTTGGCAGTGATAGGAAGGTCTTTCGCTGCTGTCGCGAATGACGGGATCTTACTTTCTTCCGGGCGTTAACTAGGGGCTACGCGATTTCGCCGCGACGCCCGATGTAATTTAATGCCGAAGGCCCCAGCTTATGTGTATCCCCCGGTATGTTCCGGCGGTGTCATGGAGGACCCGACAATGGGTGCCGACCAAGAACATAAGAAGCCAGTCCAACAGGAAAATCCCCCGCAGCAAACTCAAGAGGCGCCTGACATGCCTCAGCGCGGCGACGGAGAGAAAAGCAATCAAATCGAGCGGCCCGGCGAGCATGAAAAGCAGCAGCGCGACCAGCGCGGCTGACGGCGTCGAGCAAAGCCTGATCGCTCCCAGTTTCTGCGGGCGATCAGACACTACATTTCTAGAAAAGGCGCAGCGAGGTTCGGACTACCCGTCCGCACCGATGTGCTGAATGAATAACTCACAGGACAAGGCGGGGAGGTCGCGACCTCCCCGCCTTTTCAGCCTTTCACCCGAAGGAAACAAAATGAGGCAAGACATCGAACTCGTGAACTGTCTCAGTGGGATACGTGAAACCTATGCCTCACCACCATGGCGTCTGGAAGGCGTTACCGCACATGCGCGGGGAAGCCTTATTAGACTTGTGCATGTGAACGGCGAGCAGACTGCCATTCCGGTTCTTCTCAAAGCCGACCACGTTTTGCCAATGTTTGCGGTCTGGTCAACTGATTAGCGACGGGTTCCGCTCGATCTCGGGCCATCGCAAAGATACCAACTGTCTGCTCTGGAGCATCGCCCCAGGCATCTTACATCAGCAATGCCGGTTCGTGTCCTTTCGCCCGGCAACAGGGAGGTCCATTTAATGGATTCCGAAGATATCACCGACAGCGTCGAGAAACGCCCTCTCCTACAGGACAGGGCGCGAGTAGGCGAGCGACGAAAAACAGGCGGGGCCGAGTATGACATGCTGGTTCGCGCCACGAACGGTATGGATGATCCGGCCACCAACGAGGCATGGTCGACAAGCAAAGGGGGCCATGACGAGCAGCCGCTGCATGGGGACGGGCAGACGGATGGTATAGGTGCGCATCTTGAGAGTCAGTTCAACGACCGAATGGACGCCCTCGCACTGCGTGTGAGCGAACTGGAACTGCAGGCGCTGCAAGAGGCAGAAAGTTCCGACCCTGGCGGCAGCGAGCAGACATTGAAAGAGGCCCTTGCATGGCTCGAGCGCGTGACCCCGGTTGTTCGTCGGCTTTACTGGGCGGTCAAGGAAGCGGCTCCGCAATTTGAAGGGCCGGACAGAACGGCGCTCGATCAGGCTGTGGGCGCGCTTGATGCATGGCAATCCGCCCATTCCCGGCTGCACGAGACGATTGCCGAAACAAAGGCGCGGGAGTTGGACCCGTGAGCATCTTTAGAGGCGTGAGACAGGTGGGAGAGGATCTGAATTAATCCGCTCTCGTGCTGGCGGGAAAAATTGGGTCACCTAGACAGGCGATCTTGAGGCAACCTGCAACGCGATGAACTTTGACCTTGCCCCGTGTCCCAGACTCTGACGAGACCGGGCCGAGCATCCTCGGATTTCGCATAGCGTCAGTACCTGAGCCCCCGCCCCAGGATTAGGACAGCACGTTCCTCCTGTGGCTCGTCCTCATCTCTCAGCGCCTGTTCGCTGATGACCGGACTGCTGGCCTGCAGCACATCCAGCATGTCGGGAAAGCCATGTGCCACATCCGGCATCCCCGCAATCTCATAGGCATTCTGTCCCAGTCCGGCATAATGGACGATCGTGCCGCCATGGCGCGTCAGCCTTGAGGCAAAGAAGGCGCAGGAAATCAGGCATTCGTCGCCAAGCTCACGCGTTTCATTCTGTCTCGCACGCCTTTGGACCATCTCCAGCAAACGGAGCGTCAGGCGGTCCGGCATGATGGGGTGATCGATGTAGTGTGCGAGCGTCGAAGCCAGATGAAATTCCAGCTCCGCGGACAGAACGACCTGGCTTTCGCACATTCCCTTGATCACCAGATCACGGGCAGCGGCGAGATATGTGTTCGTCATGCACCCCTCGGCATCAGTCTGAACGAACTCTTCCCATAGGGAAAGTTTGGCCTGACCTCCGGAGAGGTCAAGCCTGTCCTTCCTTTGAGGGCACTGGAATCACAGGCTATTGCTCAGAGTCCTCAAGCTGTTGGCAGTCTGTGTGTCTGAGTGACAAAAATCTTTCCCGGCCCTCTTGAAACCGTCTGGAGGCGTAGTAGGTCTTCTGTCACGTGATGCCGCTAGGGTCACGCGCGGCCCTTCCTCTGAGGCGAGGGGCCTTACAAACTGTTTGTCCAATTGAGGAGAACAAACATGGCGTTCAAACCACTCCACGACCGGGTTCTGGTCCGTCGCGTCCAATCGGACGATAAAACCAAGGGCGGCCTGATCATCCCCGATAGCGCGAAAGAAAAACCCGCCGAAGGCGAAGTCGTCTCGGTCGGCGAAGGTGCGCGCAAGGATTCGGGCGAGCTGATCGCACCGGCAGTTTCCGCCGGTGACCGCGTCCTGTTCGGCAAATGGTCGGGCACCGAAGTGACGGTCGACGGCGAAGAGCTGCTGATCATGAAAGAAAGCGACATTCTGGGCGTCATCGAGAGCCCTGTCGCAGCAGAAAAGGCCGCCTGAAGGCCATTTCCCCCGATCAAGTAGAAGACCAAGGAGTAATTCGAATGGCTGCTAAAGACGTCAAGTTCAGCACCGACGCCCGCGACCGCATGCTCAAAGGCGTGAACATCCTCGCGGATGCCGTCAAAGTCACCCTCGGCCCCAAAGGCCGCAACGTCGTGATCGACAAGTCCTTCGGCGCTCCGCGCATCACGAAAGACGGCGTCTCGGTCGCCAAAGAGATCGAACTGGCTGACAAGTTCGAGAACATGGGCGCCCAGATGGTCCGGGAAGTCGCTTCGCGCACCAATGACGAAGCCGGCGACGGCACCACCACCGCCACCGTTCTGGCCCAGGCGATCATCCGCGAAGGCATGAAGTCGGTTGCGGCCGGCCTGAACCCGATGGACCTGAAGCGCGGCATCGACCTCGCGACCGCCAAAGTCGTCGAAGCGATCAAAGCGGCTTCGCGTCCGGTCAACGACTCGGCTGAAGTCGCCCAAGTCGGCACCATCTCGGCCAACGGCGAAGCCTTCATCGGCCAGCAAATCGCCGAAGCCATGCAAAAAGTTGGCAACGAGGGTGTGATCACCGTCGAAGAAAACAAAGGCATGGAGACCGAAGTCGAAGTCGTCGAAGGGATGCAGTTCGACCGCGGCTACCTGTCGCCCTACTTCGTCACCAACGCCGACAAGATGATTGCCGACCTGGAAGACGCCTACATCCTGCTGCACGAGAAAAAACTCTCGTCGCTGCAGCCGATGGTCCCGCTGCTGGAAGCAGTGATCCAGTCGCAAAAGCCGCTGATCATCGTCGCTGAAGACGTCGAAGGCGAGGCTCTGGCCACGCTGGTCGTCAACAAGCTGCGTGGCGGCCTGAAAATCGCTGCCGTCAAGGCTCCGGGCTTCGGCGATCGCCGCAAGGCCATGCTGCAGGACATCGCGATCCTGACCGGCGGTCAGGTCATCTCGGAAGACCTGGGCATGAAACTGGAAAACGTCACCGTCGACATGCTCGGCCGTGCGAAGAAAGTTTCGATCAGCAAAGACAACACCACCATCGTTGACGGTGCTGGCGAGAAAGCTGAAATCGAAGCCCGCGTTGCCCAGATCCGTCAGCAGATCGAGGAAACCACCTCGGACTACGACCGTGAGAAGCTGCAAGAGCGCGT
>NZ_WMIE01000019.1 GCF_009711225.1 Paracoccus aestuariivivens
CAGCTTCCGCTTTAAGGCCAGCTCAGCTGCATTGGCGACGAAAAAGAAGGAGACCACACACACATTGACCAAAGCATGACCCGAATTCCATAGTCAGCGATGGCTCACTTCTCGGTGAAAATCAACAAAGCAACATGATGCAACAAAGCGACCGATAGGCTCGGTCGCTTGTCTTTGCCTGCATCAGAAGCGATGGCGCAGCGTTGCCTGGATCTCGCGGCCGGGGTTGTAATAATAGGCCGACGCGCCGCCGACGACATGCTGTTCGTCAAGCAGGTTGCTCACGTTGATCGCAAGGTCGGTGCCATCCTGCACCTCATAGGTAAATGCGGCGTCAAGTAGGGTCGCTGCCGAGCTTTTGCCGTTATCGCCCGCGGCCTTGTACGTGCCTTCATCATTCGAGTCAGAGAAGTAATACGACCCGACGTAACGCGCGCCCAGTCCCAAGGTAATGTCTCCGCGTGCCCCTTCGCCTGCCAACGAATAGTTGACCCAGATCGAAGCAGTGTGGTTCGGGACCGAACCAAGCTCGTTTCCGGCAAGATCCGCACCGCTGCCGTAATCCTGACCGCGAAGGATCTCGGTATCCATATAGGAGTAGGCTGCGATCACGCTGAAGTTTTCATCGATCTCGGCCTTGGCCTCCAGATCGAGACCACGAACCCGGGCGTCGATATTGGTCAGCTCGAAGGTCGAGCTGCCTGCCGGCCAGTAGGTCCGCGTCTCGTTCTTCTTGTTCAGTTCGTAGATCGCGGCCGAGAATAGGGCATCCATTCCAGCAGGTGCGTATTTCACACCAAGTTCGTACTGGTCACCACGAGCGGGGTCGAAACCGAAGGTCGACGATGCATCCGAGGGCGGAGCGACGGATTCGACATAGCTGAGATAGGTCGAAATCTCGTCGGTCACCTTGTAGGTCAGCGCCGCGCGAACCGAAGTTTCCGAGAAATCATCCTGCTTGTCGAACGCGCCCTGCCAATCGTAGCCCTTGATCGCCACGTCCATCCAGTCATGGCGTAGGCCGATCGTGGCGATGAAGCGATCATCGAACGCCAGGTTTTGCTGCACGAACAACGACTGGGTCGAATAGTCGTTCTCGCTTTCTCCGGTGACGGACACGCTAGGCCGACCGGCATAAACCGGGTTGACTGTGTCGATTGCCGGAAGTGCACCGAAATAGGAGGTATCTTTAGTCGAAGCATCGCGGAATTCGATACCTGCAAGCGTGCTGCTGTCGACGCTGTCAAAGCTCGTATCGTATTTCAGGATAGCATTGCCGATAACTTCCTCGGCCGAACGGTCAGTAGCCATGGCCCCACGCTCAACCGTTGTGCCGACGCGCGGGCTGCGGTTTTCGATGTAGGCATAGCCGTAATTGTCGGTCAGATCACTGTAGCGCAGATTTGCCTGCAAGCTTAGCCCCGTACCGAAATCATGCGAGAGCATGGTCGTAACACTGGTACGCTCGACATCGTGGTAGTTGAAATCGGGTTCGCCGAAGAAATCGCTGCGGTCATACTCGCCGATGAAAGGATAGCCACCGCTGTTCGGCGTGCCATCGCGCTTCAGGTAGTCGACGACTAAGCTGAGCGTCGTCGCATCCGTCGGCTGCCAGGTGAGTCCGCCCATCAGGAAGGTCGAGTTGTCTTTCGAGTGGTCATACTCGAGGTCGCTGTCCTGCACCTTTGCCGTGAATCGGTAAGCCATCGTCTGGTCGGCGTTCAGAACGTCACCGTAATCGACCCCGACTTCGGCGTGATTGAACGAACCGTAGGAAAGATAGGCTTCGGCGATCCGCTCGAATTTCGGCGTTTTCGTCACGAAGTTGATGGTTCCGCCCGGATCTGCCGCGCCGAACAAGGTCGAGTTGCCACCGCGGATGACTTCGACACGCTCATAGGCGAAGGGCTCTTCGCGCACACCGCGCATCGAGCCAAGCGTCAGGCCGTCGCGATAGGTGGTCGCTTGGAAGCCGCGCACAAGGAAATAATCATTACGGTCATCCGTGCCATAGTAGTCGGTGACGATGCCGGCCGAGTATTGCAGCACTTCCTCGAGCGTTTCGGCGTCACGATCCTGGATTTCCTTGCCGGTAATGACCGAAACCGACGCGGGCGTATCAAGAATGCTGGTCGCGACCTTGCCACCGACCCACAGTTCGCGAGCGACAATGCTGTTTGCGTCATCGTCGACGCTGCCACGGGCCTGCAGCGTCACAGGGTTCAGACGGATGGCGGTTGTTTCCGCCGCATTTTCCGCGTCTTGTGCGTGCGCTCCGGTCGAAACAGCCACCAGTGCCGTGCAGCCAAGAAGAGCAGTCGTCAAACAACCGCGTGAAAAGCGCTGAAGAACGCAGCGATGGGAATGTGCCATCCGTGTCCCTTTCCTTAGTTATTTTATAATATTTGGGAATGGCGTTATCGCCCGCTGGAATTGGCATCAAGCGATACGACGCGTTAATCTGACAAATTGAATCGAACTTTGGCAGGTGTGGTGCGAATGCAACAGCGCCTGCCAGACTTTCTAGCAGTCGGGAACTACAGGCCCGACAACCGGTGCCGACCAATCGGCAAGACCAGCGGCTTGCCCGAAACCGGGTCCGGGATAACCCTGCTGCGCAATCCGAATACGGTTTCGACATTGGCTTCGGTCATCACATCCTCGGGGTTGCCATAGGCATGAAGGCGGCCATTCGCCATAGCGACAAGACAATCGGCATAACGCGCCGCAAGGTTCAGGTCGTGCAGCACCATCACGATGGTGATACCGCGCGAATGGTTCAGGTCGGTCAGAAGATCCAGAACCTCGATCTGATGGCTAACGTCAAGGAAGGTCGTCGGCTCGTCCAGCAGCAGCAGTTCGGTTTCTTGAGCAAGGGCCATGGCAATCCAGACCCGTTGGCGTTGTCCCCCTGACAATTCATCGACGGCCCGTTCCGACAGATCGGCGGTTTTGGTCACCTCCAGCGCCTGTGCCACGGCCTCGTCATCATGTCTCGTCCAGCGCGACATCAACCCGTGATGCGGATGCCGGCCGCGGCTGACGAGATCAGCAACCGTGATCCCCTCGGGGGCGATGGGTGATTGCGGCAGCAGGCCCAGTTTGCGGGCAAGTTCGCGTGTCGGACTGCGATGGACAGACTTTCCGTTCAGCAGAACGCGGCCCTGCGTAGCTGGAAGCAAGCGTGACATGGTGCGCAACAAGGTAGACTTGCCGCAGCCATTCGCGCCGACAATGGCGGTGATCTTGCCGGGCGGAACCTCGAGGTCCAATCCATTCAGGATGACGCTGTCGCCATATCCGGCGGACAGGTTCTCGGCCACAAGCGAATGCGATGGGGTCATAGCGAGCCTCCGGCGCGGTTAACGCGTATAATCAGATAAAGCAGATAAGGTGCGCCCAATGCGCCGGTGACAACACCCACAGGGTAGCGATGGGGCAGCACGAATTGCCCGATATAATCGCCACCCAACACAAGGACCGCGCCGACAAGGGCCGAAGGGATCAGAAGCGAGCCCTTGGGGCCCAGAATGCGCGCGGCAATCGGTCCGGACAGGAAAGCCACGAACATCACCGGACCGGTCGCTGCGGTCGCAACCGCAATCATTCCGACCGAGGCCAACATCACGACGATCCGCGTCGTCCCGACCCGCACGCCCAATGCGGCTGCGGTGTCGTCGCCCATGCGCAACGCCTCGAGATCGCGGGTCCGGCTCAGAAGCAACCCGCCAAAAACCGCAAGCGCCACAAGAACTGGCAGGGCCTGATCAAGCTTTACACCATTCACGCTGCCGGTGATCCAGCGCAATGCCTCTTGCAGGTCCCAAGACGGGGCACGCGACAGGACGAATGCAATGAAGCTGTCGATCATGGCGGCGACGCCGATGCCGACAAGGATCAGTCTGGTTCCGGCGACACCGTTGCGGAACGACAAGCCGTAAACGATCAGGGCAACGGCAAGGCCCGCAACGACCGAAATTCCTGCAACAGCGGCACCGTCCATCGACAAAACGACGACGCAGAAAACTGCCGCCGCACTGGCTCCTGAACTGACGCCGATAATATCGGGGCTGGCGAGCGGGTTGCGCAGCATGATCTGGAAAGCGACGCCGCCCATGCCGAAACACATCCCGACCAGCACCGCCATGACGGCCCGAGGCAGGCGCAGCTGGCCGACAGTGAAGCTGGCACCGGGGACGTCCTTGCCCGCCAGAACGCGCAGCACTTCGTCAGGTGGGGTAAAGGACTGCCCCAGCATCAGGGTCAGCGCGAAGCCAGCCAGAACCAGCAGCATTAGGGCCACGACCACACGGCGCCACTGGCGAACGCGGGCCAGCCGCCCTGCGGCTACGGTGTAGGCAAAGGAAATGGTGGTCATAATTCGCGAACCCGCTGGCGGCGGACAATCCAGATGAAAAAGGGCGCGCCGATAAAGGCCGTGACGATCCCGACGGCAAGTTCACTGGGGCGCGCGATGATGCGACCGACCACATCGGCGAGGATCAGCAGCCCCGCTCCGCTGAATGCGGCATAGGGCAACAACCAGCGGTGATCGACCCCGACCAGCAGACGGCACAGATGCGGAACCATCAACCCGACAAAGCCGATCGGCCCACAGGCCGCGGTGGCCGCGCCGCATAGCAGGATCGCTCCAAGAGCAGCCATTCCACGGGCCAGCGCGACATTCTCGCCCAGACCGGCCGCCAGATCGTCGCCAAGCGCCAACGAGTTCAGCTTGCGCGCCGAAAGCAGGCTGATCACGAAACCGGCAAGCAAGAACGGCAAAACCAGCCGGATTCCGTCAAAGGTCGCCCCGCCGACACCGCCGATCTGCCATGACCGGAACCCGCCCGCGATGTCGTTTCGCGGCAGGATCACCGCAATCGTAAAACAGGAAAACGCGACCGAGGTCGCAGCCCCCGCCAGTGCCAGTTTCAGCGGGGTCGCACCGCCGCGTCCTAGCGAGCCGATCGTATAAACAAAGACCGCCGTCACGCCCGCACCCAGGATCGCGGTCCAGACGAATGTATGCGCCATCGTCATGCCAAACCATGCGAGCCCGATGACCACGGCCAGCGCGGCTCCGGTGTTCACCCCAAGGATGCCCGGATCGGCTAACGGATTGCGCGTGACCCCTTGCATGATCGTGCCCGACAGCCCAAGCGCCGCGCCGACTAGCGCGGCAAAGATCGTGCGCGGAATGCGCACGGCGACTGCGGCCTGTGCAATGGTCTCGGTCTGGCCCGAAAGTGCGGCCCAGATATCGCTCCACGCGACCGAACGGGTGCCGACCGCGACCGACAGGAAGCATAATCCCAGAAGAGTGACGCCAAGCAAGGCCAGACCGCCTGTCCGGAAAAGCTGAACGCGGCCCGAGGTGGGCCGCGTTCCGACTGGATTTGTGGCCGTGCTCATTCGGATTTGCGCGCCGCCTCGGCCAGCATCCCCACATAATCGTCAAGCACCCAAGAAATCGCCAAGGGCGTCGGATTGGCAGCCGTTGCCGCAGGACTATTGCCCAGCATGACCACCGCATCTTTGGAGATCGCGGTCATCCGGGATGCCAGCGGGTCGGATTTCAGCGGTTCGAGCATTTCCGAGGAACCATAAGTCACGAAAATATCGACGTCGTTGAACTGATCGATCTGCTCGGCGCTGACCTCGCCAGAGTATTGCCCCGGCTTGGTGGCGTCCATCACGCTTTTCGGAGAGTTGAGCCCCAGATCCTTAAAGAACTTCACCCGGGTATCGTTGGCCGTGTAAAACCGGATCAGGCTCAGATCGGTCGGATCGAGATGGGTAATGAACATCGCCGATTTGTCTTTAAGCTCGGGATGTTTGCCAACGCTCTCGGCAATTTCCGCATCTATTTTGGCAATCAGCGCATCGCCTTCGGCTTTCATGCCCATGCCGACGCTGTTGAACTGGATCATCTCGCGCCAGTCCGTCGCCCAAGGCGATTCCGGATAGGCCACAACCGGTGCAATCATGCTGAGGGTTTCATAATCGTTCTGGCTGAGGCCGGAATAGGCCGCCAGAATGACATCTGGCTTCGAGGCCGCCACCGCCTCGAAGTCGATGCCGTCCCCTTCATCGAAAAGAACGGGGGGTTCGGCCCCCAACTCTTTCAACTTGGCGCTGACCCAAGGCAAAACGCCGTCGCCGTCATCATCGCCAAAACTCGCTGCGGCAAAACCGACCGGAACGACGCCAAGCGCCAGCGGAACCTCGTGATTGGCCCAAGCGACAGTCGCGACGCGTTCGGGCTTCTGCTCGATCGTGGTGGTTCCGAACGCGTGCTCGATCGTCAGAGGGAACTGTGTCTCGCCAGTCTGCGCATGACCGGACACCGGCAGCGCAAGGACCAAACCAAAAAGAAAGGCCGGAATACGACCGTTGAAAGAAAGTTGCATCACGCGGCGCCATTATTGACTATTTACGTCGACCTTTCACTTTCTGCGCACAGGGTCAAGTAAAGTACTGACAGAAACCGTTCATCGGACCGCCGATCCGCCTCCGGGAACCCGACGTTTGCCCTTAAATTCGTCTGCTTCGCTTTCGCCGCTACGCCATCCTGTCGCACCCTAATCAAACCGTGGCGAGCGATTTTTTCTGGCCAGACTGGGGCGCATTGGCAACAGCAACCCTCGCAGGTATGACCAAGCGCAATCCCCCGCACATCCGCAGGCGTCACGGCTAGACATCGTCAATGTCGCATATGGGGTAAGATGTTCGCTGGGCGGACTGGCAGGAAAGCCTCAGATCGGGCCTTGAGTTTTTCGAACCAGGCTAACCGCTTGCGGCAATCTGCCCGCAGGGGTCACGCGCGAGTGGCACGTCCAGATCGGTCGCATCGGCAAGCAGGATTCATGTCATCAGGCCAGCGAAATCGTTCGCACCCTCGGGATTCAGGTCATCTGCGAGCAAAACCTGCCCAATAATATAACCACCGACCCAGCATCGGCAATTTGCCGCCGACAGAATGGTTTGTTACGCTTTCCTGACAGGGAGGTCGCAAAGCCGAAGAATCGTGCAATGCGATCAGAACAATTCAGACAATGTGCCGGACTTGGCCCATCAGCGACTTTGTGTTGCTGAGGCATGATGTGGCCGTTTCTCGGCACCCGAAAGGCGAAGCGGGTGAAACGTTTAAGTCGGTTCTGGGGTTTATTGTTTGCCTATTGGCTGTCGGATCGCTGGCGCGAGGCGTGGCTGTTGACTGTCATCATCTTTGCGATGACCACGCTTCTCAGCAAAGCCAGCGTCTGGGTCGCGCTTGCCAGTGCCGATTTTCTTGCTTCCTTGGCGAATTTCCACTCTGGGGATAACGGCCCCGATCCGGCGCAAACGATCCTTCTTGCGGGCGCGGCCTATCTGGCCATTTTCCTTGCCAGAACGGCAGGGGTGGCGGTGCGGCATTTCACCTCGATGACGTTGCACCGTCGCGCAAGAGGGTGGCTCGTCGGCCAGTTCAACGACGCGATCCTTGCCGACGGGCGCATTGCACTTGACCTGATGAGCGACCGCTCGCAGAGCGGTGGAACCTCGCGAATGCCGGATGCGCTTGACCAGCGCGTGGATGAATGTTCGGTGAACCTCTACGGTGGGCTGATCGGTCTTGCGATGGGGCTGTGGGGCTCGATCGCGGCGGTCTGGTTTGTCTCGTCCGCGCTGCTGGAACGCAGCAAACCCGTTCCCTTTCTTGACATCTGGGGCACACAGGCAAACGGCGCGTTGGCGGACTGGTTCGGTCCAAGTGTCGCAGCCCATGTAAACCTCGTCCCGGGAGAGTATGGTTCGGCGCTTCTGTGCCTGTTGCTCGTGGCGGTCTATGTCCCCGCAATCACCTTCATCGCATGGAAACTAGGCCATGTGATCGAACGCCTCAGCATCCAGCGGCAACGCAGGAACGGGGCGTGGCGGGGCGAGTGGGGCGTCACGCTGAACCGCGTCGACCAGATGGCCGCGACCCGTGGCGAACAGGCCCAAAGCCGGATCAACAAACAGCTTTACACCGAACTGGACCGGACATGGGGCAAGCAGAACTGGCTTGAGGCGGCGATGCTGCTGTTCAACAGCCTGTACAGCTTTCTCTCGGCCCGCCTGCTGTCCTATCTGCCCGCGCTGCCGTCCTATATGGCGGGCAATCTCAGCTTCCGCAATTTCGTCGCCAGCAGCGAATTGACGGCCGAACTGATCGGAGAGCTGTCCTGGTTCATCAATGTCATGCCCGCAATCGCCACGCTCAAGGCCCATGCGACACGTCTGAACGAACTGGCCGCCGCGATTGACCGTGTGCAGGATCGCCAGAAATTCTACGGCGAAACCGGTATCAGCCGCTTCGAGCATATCCGCCACCAGTCCGGCCCTATTCTGGCCATGCGCGACCTGAAACTGCACCATCGCGGCCATGATACCCCTGCCTTCCTGACCCTGCCGGGACTTCAGCTTTATCCCGGCGACCGCGTCTTCCTGACGGGCCGGAACGGCTGCGGCAAAAGCAGTCTTCTCAAGGCGGTTGCGGGGATCTGGCCCTATGGTCAGGGTCGGGTCTCGATCCATCAGGGCGCGCGCCTGTTCTTTGCCGGTCAGGACCCCGACATTCCCGACCGCCTGGCGCTGAAAGCGCTGGTGACCTATCCCGACGCCCCCGAGCAGCATTCGGACATCGCCGTCGCAGCAACCCTGTCGCGTGTCGGGCTAGGAGAATTCATCCACTGCCTTGATGACGCCCTGCATCTGGGCAGGAACTGGCGGAATGTATTTTCCGGCGGTCAGAAACAGCGTCTGGTTCTGGCCCGCATCCTGCTGTCCAAACCGGATCTGCTGTTGCTTGATGAGGCCACATCCGCACTCGACGTCGAAGGGGTTGTGGATTTCCATCTGACGCTATGCCGAGCGCTTCCAGATACAGCGGTTCTTGCGGTCCTGCATGGGGAAACGGCGCCCTATGCTCCGGACGGCGCGCCTTTCTATACGGCGGAACTGGAAATCAAAGACGGTATCGGCACGCTTCGCCCGACCCTGATCGGCGTCTACGAAGCCGCCCGTCACGCAGCAGAATAAAAAGGCAACGGAGAGGACATGAAGATCCACGACCAAGTCGAATGCCTGATCTCGCAGATGTCTCTGGACGAAAAGATCGGACAGCTGAACCTGTTGCCCGCAGGCGAAGGTCTTGTCACCGGGGCACACCAGCCGACCTCGCTTTCGAAACGTCTGGACGCAGGGCAGGTCGGCGCAATTTTCGGCACCAAATCCCTTGCCTCGGCGCGTGCCATGCAGGAACGCGCATTGGCCGGATCGCGGCTGGGGATTCCGCTGTTCTTCGCCGAGGATGTGATCCACGGGCACCGGACGGTTTTCCCGCTGAACATCGCGATGGCCTGCAGCTGGGATATGCAGCTGATCGAGAAAACCTCCGCATATGCCGCCGCCGAGGCCGCCGCCGAAGGGTTGCATCAGGTTTACGGCCCCATGCTTGATATCAGCCGCGATCCCCGCTGGGGCCGTGTGGCCGAGGGCCCCGGGGAAGATGCCCTGCTGGCTTCGCGTATCGCGGTTGCCGCAACGCGCGGCTTGCAAGGCTTTGGCTTGGGCTCTGAAGGTCGGGTGGCCGCTTGCCTGAAGCATTTCGTGGCTTACGGCGCACCACAATCCGGTCGCGATTATGACAATGTCAGCCTCGCATGGGAGGATCTGATCGAGACCTACCTGCCGCCCTTCCTCGCAGGGATAGATGCGGGGGCGGCCAGCATCATGGTAGCCTTCAACGCGGTGAACAAACTGCCGATGCACGCGAATGGCCCACTGATCGAAGGCTGGTTGCGGGGGCGGCATGGTTTCAACGGCCTCGTTGTTTCGGATTACACCGGCGTGAAGGAACTGGCGGCGCATGGGCTGGGCCAACCCGCCGTGTCCGTTGCGCGCGCGCTACATGCGGGCGTCGATATGGATATGGTCGGTGAAGACTACCTGCGCGAATTGCCATCCCTTTTGCGCGACGGGTTGCACGCTTCGGACGCCGGTTTTTCGCTTTCCGCAGACCAGATCGCAGATCTTGTGACGCGCGCCTGTCGGCGTGTCCTGACCTTCAAATCTCGATTAGGCCTTCTCGACGATCCCTTTCGCGGGCTGGGCGGCAAACCGAAAGCGCCCTCGCGCGCCAAAGGGCGCAAACTTGCGCGGCAAGCGGCAACCCGTTCAGCAGTTTTGCTGAAGAATAGCGGACTGCTGCCTTTAGCGTCCGATACCAAGGTCGCCCTGATCGGCCCCTTCGCGGCGGATCGGGCGAATATGCTGGGAACATGGGCCGTATCGGGACGTGCCGAGGACGTCATCCCCCTGAACGAAGCCATCGCAACCTTGACCGGAAACGTCCCAGAAACAGCTTGGGGCGCCAATATCGTTGACGAGCCTTGGCTGGAGCAACGCCTGAATGTCCATGGCGTGACCGTGACCCGCGATCCGCGCAGCGAGGCGGAACTTCTGGCCGAGGCGGTGGCACTGGCAGCCACATCGGATGTGATCATCGCGGCTGTTGGCGAGGCCAAGGAGCATGCGGGCGAGTCCTCGTCGCGCCTGTCGCCCGATCTGCCAGCCTCGCAACGCCGCCTGATTGCGGCGCTGGCAAGCACAGGCAAGCCCTTGCTGGTGGTGGTCTTTGCCGGACGCCCGCTTGCCATTGGCGGGATTGCCGCGCAGGCCGACGCCCTGCTTTACGCGTGGCACGGCGGTGTCGCTGGCCCCGAAGGCGTCGCGGATCTGATCTTCGGCGCAACCGAGCCGACGGCTCGCCTTGCCGTGTCGCTGCCACGCCATACGGCCGAGGTGCCCCTGACCTATGCCTGCGACCCGACCGGACGTCCGGCAAGAGACCACTTCACCAAATTCCTGACCGGCTGGCTGGACCTGCCCGACGATGCGCCTTCATTCCCGTTCGGCTTCGGTCTTGGCTTTAGCCGGATCGACTATGCCCCGCCCCGCCTGTCGCGCAAGACGGCGACGGCGGATCAAGCCGTCACTCTGCGGATCGGCGTCAAGAATACCGGCCCTCGCCCGACAGTAGAAACCGTGCAGCTTTACGCCAGCGATCCGGTCGCCCGCGTCACGCGACCAAGGCGAAAGCTGATCGACTTCAAACAGGTTCCACTTAATCCCGGCCAACGTCGTCTGGTCACATTCCAGATCACTGCCGATCAGTTCAGCTACCCGCTCGCCCCTTCGCTTGAAAGCGCTGAATGGGTTCGCGATCCGGGAGGGATCCAACTGCATGTCGGCCCGAACAGCCGCGATACCCAGATGGTGGAACTGACATGGCTAACGTAATCAGGGGCCTGGACGATGCGGCACTGCGCGACCGCGTGGCACAGGCCACCGCGCTGTATTTCCTTGATTGGAGCCACCCCGTCAGCGGCATGGCCCGTGAGCGCAGCGCAGGCGATTTCGGCTATGACGTCGCCGAGACCGTCTGCACCGGAGGAACCGGCTTCGGCCTCCTTGCCCAGATCGTTGCGGTCGAGCGCGGATGGCGACCA
Source organism: Paracoccus aestuariivivens (assembly GCF_009711225.1). Taxonomy (GTDB): domain Bacteria; phylum Pseudomonadota; class Alphaproteobacteria; order Rhodobacterales; family Rhodobacteraceae; genus Paracoccus; species Paracoccus aestuariivivens. The sequence goes on from NZ_WMIE01000019.1 coordinate 11,538, forward strand.
CGCCGCGAGGTTCTGGACCGCCTTGAGCGGATACTGGGTTTTCTGGAGACCGCCGACCGGTTTCACGGGGTCTATCCGCATTTCCTGAACGGCACGACCGGACGCGTCCTACCCTTCATGGTTGGCGACGACGGCGGCGATCTGGTCGAGACGGCCTTTCTGATGCTCGGCCTTCTGGGGGCGGCGGCCTATTTCCGCGAAGAACCGTCCTTGGGTACCCGCATTCAGACGCTGTTTGACGCGGTGGAATGGACCGCCCATCTGCGCGAGGATGGCGCGGTCATGTGGCATCGCCACCCTGATCGGGCATGGACGCCGAAATCGCTGCCGATTCGTGGCTGGAACGAGGCATTTCCGGTTTTCGTCCTTGGCACCGGCTCGCTTTCCCATCCGCTGCCCACATCCTCCTATCATCAAAGCTGGGCCATGGCACCGGCCTTCAGGAACGGGCAAACCTATGGCGGGATGGTCCTGCCCTTGGGACTGGATTGGGGCGGGCCACTGTTTCTGTCGCAGTATCCGTTTCTCGGCATCGACCCGCGCGGCCTGCGCGATGCCTATGCCGATTACGGCGAGCAGGCCCGCATCCATGCTTTGATCAACCGCTACCACTGTCTGCAAAATCCGCATGGCTGGAAAGGTTACGGCGCGACCCTTTGGGGTCTGACGGCTAGCGACGACCCGACCGGATATGTCGCGCATTCCCCGACCGAGGATACTGGCGTCATCACCCCCACCGCCGCGCTTGGCTCGTTTCCTTTCGCCCCACACGAGGCAATGCCGGTCCTGCGCCACCTGCATGACGATCTGGGTGCGCAAATCTGGGGCGAAGCCGGATTCGTCGATGCCTTCAGCCCAAGTCATGACTGGACAGCCGAAAGCCGCCTTGCCGTCGATCAGGCCCCCATCGTCATCGGGCTAGAAAATTACCGCTCGGGTTTGATCTGGCGGCTTGTCTCGGCTCGGCCCGAGATACGCCGCGGCCTTGGGGCGCTTGGTTTTACCGCGCCCTATCTCACGACTGGAACAGCGCCCGAACCGCCTTGTCCCGAGCCGCAGCAGCCTCTAGAAATGCCGCCGCCGACCATGTCAGATCAAGCGATGAGACCCCTGCCCCTGTAACGCGGTCGAACTGTTCGGGCAAAGCACCGGCGGGTTCGGGCGCAACTTGCTGGATCAGCGCCAGCCACGCTTCGGCCTTTTCAAAGGCAGCGCGATCATTGGTCTGGGCGGCGATCCGGTAATGCAACTCGGCAAAACCCAGCGTCGTCGGATACCATGGATTGCCGTTGAAGTATTTGTCTTCGGGCCAACGCCCGATTGCAGGAACCTCGCGCCCTTGATTGATCGGGTAAAGCCGCGCGAATACGCGTTCCAGCGCCGCTGCCGTCGCGCGGGTTCGTGGATCTGACACGGCGAAGGGGCCATCGGTACGGCGGGCGTGTAGAATGGCAAGGCAGGTCGCGCTGTCCAGCCTGCCCTCGGTCGCCTCAACGCTTTCCCGCCAACCACCGCTCGGCCTGTCCAGCGCCTGCTTTATCAGGCCTTCCAGACGGCCCGCCGCCTGCCGCATCGCCGGATCGGGGCGGCCGAACCAGACGCTACCCCGATCCAGCGCATCCCATTGGACGATCAGCGTAAATGTCGTGCGCCGCTTTGGGGCCTCCTCCCACGGACCGATGCTTAAACGACCAGCCGTCTGCATAACCCGCGCGAGGTCACGGGCGATCAGACCCCGTGCATCCGGAAAATCGGCATCGGGCAGATCGTCCAGAACGGACATGAGCGCCGTCGCCCTCAATGCGGGGCCGTCATCCTGTGGCCTGTTCCATTGCTCAGGATCCGGTAAGCCATCCACCGCGAAACGCGGCTCTTCCATCCACGCATCGCCCTGCAAGGCCGCCAGCTCGGCATCAGGGCGCAGGTATTCCAAATGGCTTGGCATAGTCGAGCCCCGCAACGGATTGGTCGCGGGGCCGAAGCGTTTCGGGTCAGAGATGAACAGCGAGAAACCGATGAAATCTGCGATGAAGCGCAGCCAGAACGGGCGGGAGTCGGGATCAGCCGCGATAGCGCACGGCACTGCGCGCAGCACAATGGCGGAATCGCGGACCCAGTGATGGAAATAATCCGGCTCGGGGTCCCAGTGCGTAATACGGGGCGAAGCAAGGACAGAGCCGGCAGCGGGCCGGACAGTCCAGCCGAAACCGGCGCGATGGCGGGTCAAATGCGTCGCTGAACAGGCATTCCGCATCGCGCGCGCCGAGGCAAAGCGCTGCGCCGCAATCCAAAGCGGATCGGGGAAGTTCACTAGGCCTCCAGCATCGACAAGGCGAGTGACAGCACGCGGGCGCAGGCCTCGCCCGCAGGGCAATGGTGTTCGTCGGGAAGTGCCGCGAAGAACCTCGCATTCGGTGCCGCGTCGAAATAGCTGTGCGCATCTTTGAGCGGGATCAGCCCGTCCGCCCCTCCGGTCACGACGGCCAGCGGCGCTGTCATCCGGTGCAGGGCGGGCGCGGCATCCGCAACCTGCATCTCGGCGAAATAGGCAGGGGCCTCGCGGCGGACCTCGTCTATCGCGCCCTGCCCCATTGCCTCGCGCGCCAACAGAAGCGCCCGCCCCGACAGAACCGGAGACATGGCCAGAACATGATGAGCATCGGCCCCGGCCCCCAGTTGCGCGACCGCGTACCCCCCCAGACTATGGCCCGCAAGCGCACGCGAGCCATGCGGCCATTCGCGTGCGATCCAGTCCCAAGCGGCACGGGCCGCATCGATATGACCGGAAAAGGTCACGCGATCCGCAGGGCCGGACTCAGGCAAGGCAGCGGAATAAGGCAGTTCGGGGGCCACGACCCGCCAGCCCCGCGCCAGATATGCCTCGGCAATCTCGGCAATCTGGGCCTGATCAGGGGCGCCGTTCCTGCCATGAACCAACAGAACGGTTCCGACCGGATCGCCTGAACGCGCGGCGATGACCAATGGCAAAGCACCGAAGCGCGTCGATATTTCGATACGCTGGGCAGTAGCGGTCCAGTTGGGATGAGAATTGCTCATCTTACGGATTCTATATCGGCCCGTGTCCTGCGCCAAGACCCGCCCGCACGGGCAGGATAAACCACGTTTCTTGTCCGAATCCCCACGTTTCGCTAAAGTTAAGGCGGCACACACCGCACCAAGCCAGAATTTTCTTTGATTCATCAAAGTATGAGGCTGACCATGCGTTCCTTGCAGATTGCCGCTATCGTCTCTGCCATTGCGATTTCGCCGCCACTCGCAGCACAAGAAGCGAAGCCTTGGCCCGACCCCTCGACCCCCTCCGTCCTGCCGCGACCCGATTTCCGCTTCGAGGGAAACATCGGTCGCAGCATCGCGGACAGCGATCCGGCGCAATTCCCGCAGCCGGTGCAGGCCCCTGACGGTGCGCCGAACGTCGTGCTGATCCTGCTGGACGATGCGGGTTACGGACAGTTCTCGACCTTTGGAGGCGGGATCACCTCGCCCACGATGGATGCCTTGGCGGCCGAGGGGCTGCGCTTCACCCGCTTCCACACCACGGCGCTTTGTTCGCCGACGCGGGCCGCGCTGATCACCGGTCGCAACCACCATTCCGTCGCTTCGGGCGTGATCGGAGAGGCCGCGACCGGTTATGACGGCTATACTTCGATCATCCCGAAAAGCGCCGGAACCATCGGCGAGGTGCTGCGCCAGAACGGTTACATGACCGCATGGATCGGCAAGAACCACAACACTCCGGCATGGGAAGGGAGCGCCGCCGGTCCCTTTGACCGCTGGGTCAATAGCCTTGGTTTCGACTATTTCTACGGCTTCAACGCCGGAGACATGAACCACTGGAACCCGATCCTTTACGAGAACCGTAACCTTGTTCCGGCCTCGGCTGATCCCGACTATTTCCTGACGACCGATCTGGCCGATCACGCGATTTCATGGGTGCGGAAGGTCAAGACCATCGCGCCCACGCGGCCCTTCTTCCTTTATGTCGCAACCGGCGCGACCCATTCGCCGCATCAGGTTCCCGAGCAATGGACCGAACCCTTCAAGGGCAAGTTCGACGAGGGCTGGGACGCCTATCGCGAGCATACCCTTGCGCGGCAAAAGGAACTGGGCGTCGTACCCGAGAATACCGACCTGACCGTGCGCTCGGCGGGGCTGCCGGAATGGGCATCGTTGAACGACAACCAGAAACGGCTTTATTCCCGCATGATGGAGGTCTTTGCCGGTTACGGCGCGAATGCCGATCACGAAATGGGCCGCGTGATCGAGGCGGTGAAATCGCTTCCGGGGGCCGAGAACACCATCTTCATCTATATCGCGGGCGACAACGGCTCCAGCGCCGAGGGCGGGCTTGAAGGCTCGGTCAACGAGAACCTGTTCTTCAACGGCTTCCCCGAGACATGGCAGGACAACATCAAGGTCATCGACGAGCTTGGAGGACCGAAACATTTCAACCACTTCCCCTCGGCCTGGGCGCATGCGATGGACACGCCGTTCCAATGGACCAAGCAGGTCGCAAGCCATTTCGGCGGCACGCGCAACCCGATGATCATCTCGTGGCCCGGCAAGATCACCGACGCCGGTGGGGTCCGCTCGCAATTCACCCATACGATCGACATCGTTCCGACGCTTTATCGGGTCATCGGCATCACCCCGCCCGAAACATTGAATGGCATCGCCCAGAAGCCGATCGAGGGCATCAGCTTTGCGGACACGCTTCTGGACGGGAACGCGCCCGAGCATCGCACCAAGCAGTATTTCGAACTGCTGGGCAATCGCGGCATGTATCAGGACGGCTGGATGGCCTCGGCTCCGGCTTCGGCGCCTTGGGTTTCGGTCCGCGAGGCCTATGATCCCGACAAGCAAAAATGGGAGCTTTACAACGTCGCTCAGGACTTCAGCCAGGCCCATGACCTCGCCACCGAGAACCCCGAGAAACTGCGCCAGTTGCAGGATCTGTGGTGGGCCGAGGCCGCGCGCTACGACGTTCTGCCGTTGGACGGTCGAGCGGTCGAGCGCCTCAATGCCGAAGCGATGGGGCGGCCGGTCTTGTCCGGCGATGCCAAAAGCTTCACCTATTATCCCGGACAGGTGGGGCTCGCGGCGGATGCGTCTCCGCGCGTTCTGAACAAGTCGTGGACAATTACCGCGAATGTCGATGTTCCGGCTGAAAACGCCAACGGAATGATCGTAACACAGGGCGGCTTGGTCGGCGGCTACGGGCTTTACCTCAAGGACGGTAAACCGAGTTTCGTCTATAACTACCTTTCGCTCGACCGCCCGACGATCACCGCCACCGATCCTTTACCGGCGGGCAAGGTCAAGCTGGAACTCGATTTCGCCTATCACGGCGCGGCAGGAGAGATGGGAAAAGGCGCCACCGTCACCATGAAGGTCAACGGAACCGAGGTTGCCAAGGGCGAGATCGAAAAGACCATCCCGATCCAGATGGCGCTTGGCGAAGGGCTGGATATCGGCATGGATGTTGGCTCGGCGGTGGACTTCAACTATCAGCTTCCGTTCACCTTTACCGGCCAGATCGAGGACGTGACCGTCGCGCTGAAATAGCACGGTTGCGTGACAAGGGATCGGGCCTCTCCGCAGGGGCCCGAGACCGGATTATCTGCAGCGACCGCCACTTCAGGAGCTTTCATTGCAGGGGTCCATGCTGAAATGAACGGCTCCAACTCTGTTGCTTCGGTCACTCTTGTTATTTCCGCAATCGCCGAGATCGCGACGGGTCTTGCCCTTGTGGTCCGGCCAAGCCCCCTTGCCGAATTGCTGCTGGGCGTGGAAATTTTTGGGGTCGCCGTAGGGTTCGCCCGTATCGCCGGAATCGCATTGGTCGGCCTCGGCATCGCGTGCTGGCCCGGATCGCCACGCGCCGGAATGATCATCTATGGCTTCGCCGTGGCGGTTTACCTCGCCTATCTGGCGATTTCCGGCGTGGCGACCGGCGTCGCGATCTGGCCGGTCATTGTGGCACATCTGACCATCAGCGCCGCGCTGCTTTGGTTCCGTCGTTAAAGGCGTAGCGCCATTTCCCGTCAGAACCGGAAATTCAGTCCGATAACCGGACCACTCAGTGAAATATCGGAATCGAGCCCGCCGATCTCTTGCTCAAGCTCCATGTGGCGGTATCCGCCTTGCACGGCCCAGCGTTCGTTGAAGCGGTAGCCAATAGTCGCCACACCCTGCCATGTGGTGTCGTCGCCCGAAGTCTGGCCATAGTCGAAATAGGCGGTGGCGAACCATTTCTCGCTGATCGGGGCAGTAAAGCGTCCCGCGACAAGCGGAACGACCCAGCTTTTGCTACCACCGAATGCGCGGTCACCGCCAATCTGGCCAGCATCCAGACCGATATCCAGATCCACATCGAAGGCCCGCAGACCAAGCCCGATATCCGCTGTCAGTCTTTCCGTGTCATAGCTGCGATAAAGCGCGTATCCCGAAACCGCCGACAGTTCGGTTGCTATCTCGCCTTGCGAAAATGCCAGACCAAAGGGTGTGTCCTTGCTGGTCGAAAGCTTGGCATAAACGCCATCGAACAGGAGGCCCCATTTGTCGCGGCGCGCCTCGAACGTGCCCATGAACGCCATGTCGAGATTGTCGAGAACATTCCCGCCACTGGAACGGCTATTCAACTCGCCTAGCGGCGTCTGGACGCTCGCGTCCAATCCGGGGATCCAGGCGTAGATATTCGCCGAATAGGTCCACTCGCCCTCTTGCGCGTGGACGGATAGCGGCAGGAGAGCCAAAAGCACTACCAGTGACCGCATTCGCGCTTCTCCTGTTCGAAGATGGCGACATCATAACATTTCCCGCGCGTTTGCGGAAACTTCACGTGGGTCGATCCTGCGAATTTTCGTTGGCTCGGGGACGGGGCGGTCTCGTGGACCGAAAAATTTCGCTGATCAAAACGAAAAGTGGCGCAATACGTCCCGATCCGGCAACACCCGATAGACGCCTGCCATCACCTCGCCCCCGCCGCGACCGGACAAAGGATGGAGACATGATGAAACGCATCCTCATCGCGATCAGCCTGACCGTCATCGCCACCCCGGCCTCGGCCTAGATCCCTTTGGTGAATGCCACCTGCCCGACCGGGATCGAGATCCATGCCGATGAGCACGGCCCGATCTACTTCAACGGCAACGACGCCAAGATCACCTCCCAGAACGACAATTACGTCGAAGCGACACATGGCCATGTCACCGTTTCGCTGATGATCAATCCCGACAACACGGTCGAGGTCAGTTATACCGGCCCGAACCGCGCCAATGGCATCTGTCAGGTCGGTCACGCGAATACCGGTCACAAACACAAGCCCGCGACATGCCCGCCGGATGTCTCGGAGGCCGATCGCTACAAATACCCGGCCTGTAACTGAGCGACACCTGACGGGGTCCACGACCGATCGGCAACCGCGCCGTGTCAACCGCGCGAATGCGGTAGGTTGTCAGATCGTCGCCCGAATACTGCCAGCTTCGGCCCCCTCGACCAACCGGCCAAGCCGTTGGCTGCTTGCCGTCAGCAACGAGCGGTAGCGACGGTTCTGGAAGCCCCATGCAGCCGAAGATAGTTCGTCGCTGTGATCGACCAGAAAGGGTAGCGTCGTGACAACACGCAAACCCGGCATTTCTTCGAGATGGCGGTCGATCGTGATGCTGGCAGCACCGTGGCGCGCAATGCTCCAGTTCGCCAGATGCGCCAATGCGCGGCGGTTGTAGATGTTAAAGACCATTCCGGTGGTCCGGTTCAAATGCACAAAGGTTTCGCCACCGAAACGCTCGATCCGCTCGATCCGGTATTCCGGGCCGACATGGCTGGACAGGCCCGAGAATACGTCCCATTCGGTCTGCCCGAGATAGTCCATGACGACCCGCAATCGGGACGCGAAATCGGGCGCCGGCTGCACGTCGTCTTCGCAGATCATCGCAGTCTGGACATTGGTCGCAAGGCAGGCCTCGGCAATGCTGCGAAAACCAAGCGCCGCGCCGATCCAACCCTCATTCATCACCAGCCCGTCGACGACCCTGAAATCACCCAGCCCCGTGCTGCGAAATGCGTCGCGCCGCTCAGGCGTTTCCGGCAGGCTGAGGCAGAACCTCGCCTCGGCCCCCTCGGGTGCGGGCATCAGATAGCGCCAATAGGCCAGATCGGGCTCGATTGCGCCGGTGGCGACAAAGAAGCGGTATAGCGTCCGGCGGAACTCGTCGGGGCTACCGGCGGCGTTGAACAGCCGGTCGCCCGCGATCCGCATTTCCGAAATCGTGCGGAACCGCGCGTCCGAGGTTTCGATGATCGCGTGGCATTCCTCGGCCACGATCCGCAGCTGGCCGACATGATACTGCGCCGCAGCCGAGAAGATCAGGACATCGTTGCGGTCAAAACGACGCGCTCCCGAAATGTCGGGATCAAAATGGAACCGCGTCAGGTCGTCACGGTTGCCCCAACCCACAACGTCCCGACCGGCATGGGCCAACATCTCGGCCAACACCGGAACCAAAGTCAAATCGTCTCCGATGATCACGACGTCCTCGGAAACAGAGCGATAGCCCTGCGGCAAACGGCGTGCCTTGGGATAGCGAATGCGCGAATAAAAGCCGGCCATCCCTTCGTGTTCGTAGATCTGGGAAATCCTTGAGATCGGCATCGGAGTCTCGATTTGCAGAGTGGCGTTACGAGAACTTTATCAAACGAGGCTTAAATGACGATAGTTTGAGTCGTGTTATTTTCAACCTGCGACAGTCAAGAGTTTCTCTTTCCGCAACAGGCTGGGGAACGAATTCCTAGCGACGATACTGCGGCCGTCCCGCGACCTGCCTAGCGCTGTGCCAGATCGCGGTGCCATTTGAACAACAGGGCCAATCCGGACGCGAAAAGAATGGCTGCCACCAGCGCGACATAGACCGGCTCGACATAGTCGGCACGGTAGGTCGAATAGAACGCGCTGCGGTTCATGCCGACGATGTGGATGATCGGATTGAACCACAGAACATCGCGAAACCCCTGAGGCACGCTGTCAAAGGGCATGAAAATACAGGAAACCAGAAACAGCGGTCTGGTGGCGATAGCCCAGATATTCGACCATAGAGGGAAGCGTCGCATCAGAAAGCAATTCATGCAGCCGACGCCCAGCCCCAGGCCCGCGGCCATCAGAAACGCCAACACGACCCGAGGCAGATCAAGGATCAGATCGACGCGATCATAGGCGATGATGCCGCTCAGGACGATGACGAAAACCAGCGCATGGACGACGCAGCACAGGACGAAACGGGCCATGATCGCATCGACGAACGTCACGCCCGGATAAAAGAGCAGCTGCTTCGAGAATGACAGCGACTGCGCGATCTTGCGGCTGACATCCAGAAACATAAGGAACGGCAGCAAACCGGTGGCATAGAACAAGGCAAAGCTGGAACCCATCGGCGGAACCCGCACCGCCATCGAGAAGATCACGGTCAGCAGGGCAATCCCGCCCACCGGCTCCAGCACGGTCCAGACGAAGCCACCGGGCGAACGCCCGTAGGACGTCGCCATTTCGCGGAAGATCAGCGCGCCCAACGCACGAAATGCCGGAAACCGGCTTAACGGGTGGCGGCGGGCCTCAGTCATCGTCTTCCTCGTCCCATGTCGTACCCATGTTATTCTGATGGACACGGATCGCCTCGTTGACGTCGGGGTAATGGGTCAGCTGGCCCTGATGCAGCACCGCCGCTGATGAACAGATGGCGCGGATCATGCTCATCGAATGCGAGACCATGATTGCCCCGCTGTTCAGCAACCGGTTGCGGAAATAGGCTTTGCTTTTCTCGCGGAAATAGCCGTCCCCGACCGATGTCACCTCATCGACCAGATAGGTGTCGAAATGGATACCCATCGACACACCGAAGGCCAGCCGCGACCGCATTCCCGACGAATAGTTGCGAAACGGCAGGTGAAAGTGATGCCCGAGATCGGCGAACCCCTCGACGAACCGCAGCAGGGCTTCGGCATCGGCATCGTAAATGCGCGCGATGAAGCGGGTGTTTTGCGCTCCGGTCAGGTCGGGGTGAAAGCTGCCGGAGAACCCGACCGGCCAGGACACGGTTCCGCGCGTCACCACCCTGCCCCGATCCGGCCGGACTACACCCGCGATCATCCGCAACAGCGTAGACTTGCCCGCACCGTTATGGCCAAGCAGCCCGACCGCACCGCCTTGCGGAAAGGTCACGTTGATGTTTCGGGCAACGATGGTCGTGCGGCCATTCACTGTGAAGCTTTTCGACAGGTTCTCGAGCCTGATCATTTGAAGCGGTCGCGGTTCGAGCAGACGATCAGCACGGCACTCAGCCACGCGATGAAGATGAAGGTGACGGTCAGCAGGGTGATCATCAACCGGCGCGGTCTGGTCGCGGTCTGCGCCTCGGTCGGAGGAACGAATGTCGCCAGATAGCGGGTATCCTGTTCGGCCTTGGAACGCGCGGCCTCGACACCGGCCAGCGCAAGACTGTAGCTTTTCTCGGCCAGTTCGAGGTCCAGTTGCAGCTTGGTATAGCCGTCCAGAACCGCGCTGAAGCTCACATCGGCCTTGCCCCCGCCGACATAGCTTTGCTGCTCGTCCTCGATCCGGCTGCGCAAGACATCGACGCGGGTCTGGGCCTGCACCAACCTGACATCCGCGCTGCCCTGTGCACGCAGGGTCTCAAGCTGGATCATCGCCTCGGTCAGTTCCTGAGACAGTCCGGCAATGACGGTCGAGTTGATGTTCACTGCAGCTTGCGGGTCCATCATCCTGTTCAGGTCGCGGAAGCGCGCGATGGCGATGCGGGCCTCGGCCAGACGGGCTTCGGTCTTGGCCAGATCACGTTCGGCATAGCGGACCGAGTTGTCACGCGCCTTGTCCGAGACGTTGTTGACCAGCCGTCCCGCCGCGTCGTGAATTTCCTGCGTGATGCGCCGCGCATCCGCCGGAGAAAACGCCTGCGCCTCGATGCCGATCATGCCGGTCGCGGAATCGACGCTGATCGTAACCATCCGCCGCCAGAAGGCGACCAGATCCTCTTGCGTGGCGTCGCGCCCTAGCGAGAAAACCGGATCACTTTCGGTGCGGGCGAACATCCCGCGCAAGCCGATCTGGCGGTCGGTTTCTGCAACGAATGTCGGGCTGCGCAGATATTCATACAGCATCTTGGCGTCCGTGGTCGCATTCCCGACCGAGGACAGCCCGATTCCCGCCAACAGCCCCATATTCGGCGTTTCGTCATCTCGCACGACGAACGACACTTCCGAAACATATTGGTCTCGCGCGATCAGGAACATATAGCTTGCGACGACAACGGCGGGCAGCAGTACCGCAACCACAAAACTGACCGCCAACATGGTATGCCGCACGGTCCAGCCCGCCCGCGCCACCGGAGGCGGGATGCGCGGATTTCCGGTCTTGAACTGGCGCGGAAGCTCTTGAACCTTCATTTCGGCTCACCCGCCGCTTTTTCGCGCCATTTGCTTTGCGCCAGGTCGAAAGCCGCAAAGGCATCGTCCAGCGCAGCCTGAACCGCATCCATCGCGGTAGCAGAAACGCGTTCGTCCGTGATCAGCGTGTCGAAATCGCGGTGACGCAGGTCGTGGGCGACCGGAACCGGTTGACGCTCGGGCAACCCGACCCCTGCTGCATAGTCAAGATACTTGATCCCGTCGCCATGAACGGCGCTTTCGAACCCGTCAAAGGTGATCAGCCCGACCGGAATGCCATAGGCCTGACAGGTGATGAAGACATGCATCGCGCTGGTCAGCACCGCATCATAGCTGTGCAGGTTCTCGATCAGCGCCGAGATATCCGCTCGACCCGAGCGGAGGACCGAATGTTCGTCCACCCGCTCGGGCAAACGCAATGCGACACCCCGATGTGAAAAATGTCTGACCAGCGCGATCCGCCCGTTCGTGCGCGCTGGCCGGACAAAGGGCAGCAGCCGTGGCAACAAAATCGCGGGATCGCCGAACCGATCGACCTTGGGCCCGCCTGCCGCCAGCAGCGCGCTGGCCGAATATGGCCCGCGCAACGAGACATAGTCTGCGTCACGCGACAGTTCGACATCACCGCGACTGATACCGGTCCCGACGACGATGGACGACGCCTGCGCGAAACGCCCGATCGAGCCGATGCCCAGCAAATGCGGCCCAGCACCTGTCTCGTCATGCGATTGATAGCGCACCGCCCGACCCGAGGCCGCAGCCAGAACCAGCGGCGACAACCAGTCGCCGAAATTCCCCGGATAGGGTTTGTCCCACCACAGCAACCGCAACGGAGCGCCCCGACCGGAATCGGTCGCAGTCGCGTGCTCAAGGAATGCCTCGGCGGCACGGATCACCACCTGATCCCCCGCCGCCAGCAACTTGCGGCTGGTTACCTGAGCCACTCGAGCCCGCACTGCCGCCTCTCGGCCCGCGCGGGCATCATGAATCACGCGGTAGACACTGTTGGGGGAAAGCTGTCGCCCCTTGGCCGCGACAGGCTGCAAGAACTCGGTCATGCCCACCCGATCCGACAGGCGCCGCAGCGGGACGGCCAATCCCTGCGGCAGCGCGCCCTGCACCCGTCTTGCTGCGCTCAAAGCGGCCGATTTCATCCGGGGAGTGGGTTGTGGCCCCGCCGTCTTGGCTTGACCCGCACGATTGTGCTGCGCAGCCAAGCCCTTGAACGTCGCGACATTGCCGCTGGACCCGAAATAGAAGAACGGTCGTGCATCGGTTTCGGGCCTGTCCGCACGCCCGACCAGCATCGAGGACGGAATCATCTGGAAACTCAGCCGGTCCGCGTTCTTGCGCCACGCCTCTTCGAAGAAATAATCGTCGGTTGCCCGAAGGGTCATGGTCGCGCATGCCGCATCGGCGTCAGCGATGAAAGCACGCGCGGCCTTGGTGGTGTTGATGCCCCAGAAGCACGGCTCCCAGAACCGCGCGCTGTTCGAATAACCTATGCGCAGGGGATGGCCGAAGCCGCGCTGGAAACCGATGATATCCGCGGAAAATCCCGATACGAGATCCGGCAGATAGTCGATGTCGCAATCGACGTCGATCCAGAACACCCTCGCCTGCGGATGGCTCTGGCACACGGAATGCAGGAAAGGAACTTTCTTGCGGCAGATCTCCAGCCATTCCTCGCCCGGAGCCTTATCGACCCGCGCGATCTGGTACTTGATCCCCAGCCCATCCAGCGAATTGCGCAGCCGCTGCGCCGATTGCGCGTAATAGTCGTCCGGCGTGTGGAACGAACAGAAAATCACCTCGGGACCGCTTGGAACAGCCCGCAGCAATTCTCCATGCAAACGCATCTCATCTAGTTTCAGCAATGCCTCGTTCTCCGTCTGGTCGCCGGTCTTGAATGGCCGGTCTTGCAACTTCAGTATCAAACCCTCACCCGCCGCCCCGCCATTCCCAATCCCGAGGCCGCGGCAGAGGTCGCCTTCCCTTTGCGCCTGCGCGAAAGGAATAATTTTCCCTGCCGCGGCCGTTTTACCAGCGTCGGGTTCTGGCAAGCGCCGGTCGCGCGGGATCGGGACCGACCGGATCGACCTGTGTCTGCCACAAGGCGCGGTCGCGTCCTTTCATCAGCTCTGCCTCGGCTTGTCGGGGGGTGTCGGTGACGACACTTAGCGGATTTCCGTTCACCGAAGGCACTTCGCCGGTCCGAAGATCGATCAGACGAACGGAAAAAAGTCCGTTATTACGGGCGCTTGGCGCAGGATTTGTTGCGTCGGACCGATGCGGAACAGTCATGGCTGCGATTCCTTTGACAATCACAAGTCTTGCGCGGAGGATAATACACGATCTATAAGATAGACAATATCGTTTTAATTCGAGCCGCCGCACTGGCGTTCCCTTGAATTGCAGGAGGACAGGATATGACTGCTCTTGACCTGATCGACCGCAAGATCGTGGCCGAGTTGATGCGTGACGCCACGCTGCCTATTTCGCAGATTGCCGAGAAGGTCGGCTTGTCCCAGACACCCTGCTGGAAGCGGATCCAAAAGCTTGAGGCCAGCGGCGTTCTAACCGGTCGCGTGGCATTGGCCGACCCGCTTCAACTCGGGCTGGGCGTTCTGGTCTTTGTCGAGATCGAGGCCCCGAACCATTCGGCCGAGTGGCGCGAGGATTTTACGCGCGCCGTCGATACCCTGCCCGAGGTCATGGAGGTCTACCGGATGGCCGGACGAATGGATTACATGCTGCGCGTCGCCGTTACGAGCATGTCGGCCTTCGACCAGTTCTATAAACGCCTGACGGATGCCGTGCCGATCAAGAACGTCACCTCGCATTTCTCGATGGAGCGTATCCGTTTCTCCAGCGCCTATCCGGTGGATACGCGCAATCGTTAGAACGGGACTCTGGCTGACAGGGCGGGCCGGTGACGGGCCAGCCACGACCGATCCTTGACTGGCTACGGCGGTATTCGCGCTCAACGCGAATTTTGCGTTGATGCCTCGCGCGGCTGACTGCTAATCCTTCATCAAAGGACGAAAAGTCCGCGTGCAGTCACACGAGCAGGCAATGAAATTCACGTCGATGAAAGTCCGGATGGCCATACCGTTGGCCTCAATGGTTGTGGTCCTTGCGGGCTGCTCGTTCGGCAACCGGCATTCCCCTTTGGAATGCATGGAGCGCGCCATGTATTTCGAATCGAACCAGTCCAGCCGTGACGGCATGATCGCTGTCGGCAGCGTCGTCATGAACCGCGTGGTATCCGACAAATACCCCAACTCGGTTTGCGGCGTTGTCGGGCAGAAAAATCAGTTCGCGCGAGGAATCATGACCCGCCGCATGGATGGCAAAAGCCTGCCGAAGGTGCGCGAGGCCGCGAAATCAGTACTGCGCGGCGAGCGCCATCCCCTGATCGGCAACGCGATGTTTTTCCATAGCGCAAGCTACAGGGCGTCCTATGACAATATGCACTATGTCCTCGTGACCGGAGGCAACGCATTCTACGAAAGGCGGCATCGGGATCTGGTGACCCAACCGTACCCGCCGCAATCGATCGAAGGCATCACCCGCAGATAAGGGTGATGAAGGGGGTCTAAACCTCGGGCG
This sequence comes from Paracoccus aestuariivivens, assembly GCF_009711225.1. Lineage (GTDB taxonomy): Bacteria > Pseudomonadota > Alphaproteobacteria > Rhodobacterales > Rhodobacteraceae > Paracoccus > Paracoccus aestuariivivens. Next base: position 26,622 of record NZ_WMIE01000019.1, read on the forward strand.
GGAAGACCGGCCGCGCCGCACCTTTTTCATCCAGCGCCACAAAGGTAAAGGTCGCTTCGGTGACCTTCTGCGTGATCTCGCTTTCACGCTGGCGTCGCCAGGCTTCGACATGGATGCGCATCGAGGTCCGGCCGATATGTCCGACCTCGGCATACAGCGACACCTCGTCCCCGACCTTGACGGGGCGATGGAACTTCATACCCTCGACAGCGATGGTCGCCGTACGGCCGCGCGCCGTCAGCGCCGCGACCGACCCCGCCGCAAGGTCCATCTGGCTCATCAGCCAGCCACCAAAAATATCGCCCGCAGGATTGGTATCGGCAGGCATCGCGATGGTGCGGATCGTAGGAAGGCCATTTGGCTGAGAATCTGGCATATGACCGCGGGTTCCCTTGCTCGGATGAAACGATATCCGCCAAGCTTTGCCGTGTTTTTCGGGCGTGTTCCAGCAAGGTTGTGCAGGATTTTTGCTCGGCAGCGGTCCTGCCTTGGAAAACAGCAGAACATTGCAACAAGCCGTGCGCCGAACCAAACAAAGACTGCCCGTCAATCGGCATCCAGAACCATCTTGGCCGTCAAATCGTCGGTGATCAAAACATTCGCCAGCCCGGCCTGAAGCGCGGCCCGAACGATAGGCACTTTATGCGGTCCCGCTGCCGCCAGCACACGTTCGGGAACCTGACGCAGCACATCAAGTTCGATGCCGATGGTGCAATCGTCCAGCAAAGTCGGAACGTGGTTCCCTTCGGCATCAAGAAAACGGCTGACGACATCGCCGATCACACCAGCTGCGATCAGGTCTTCGGTGCCCAGAACGGCAGGCAGACCGGTTCGGATCAGATAGCTGCGCTCCGAGATATTGCTGGCGGTCAGAATCGCGACATCCAGTTGGCGCAGCTTCTCGAAATGTTCGGTGAAGATGTCCTGAGCCAGAAATTCGGCGCGGTCGATCTGCGAAGCAAGGAACACCGGCGCGGCCAGAAGGGAATAGCGCGCGCCCAAGCGGTCGGCCAGACCCGAGGCAATGCCGAACGCATTCAGCGATTCACCCCGACTGGTGCCGCCGATCATCGAAACGACCTCAAGGTCGGGCAAGACCTGCCGCATCATCCGGTTGATCGCGCATTGCAGCGTCATGCCCCAAGACACGCCGATCCGCCGCCATTCGCCCGAGCGCAGACGCTCGGCCATGTAGCTGGCAAGCGCCGCGCCACAAGCACCGTGATAATCGTAATTCTCGGGATTGGCGGGGGCGACCAGCGCCCGCATCAGGCCGAACCGCTTTTGTAACCGGTCCTGAAGGTCGAATCTGGGCAATAAGGGCGAGTCGATCTCGACCTTGACGATGCCCAGCGAGCGCGCGCGCTGGATCGCCTGATTCACCCGCAGCCGTGTCACGCCCATCGCTTTGGCGATCTGGGCCTGCGTCAGCTCGTTGACAAAATAGTGCCAGCACACCTCGACGGTGAACGCATCGGCCTCGGGAAGGTCTTCATTCGTCATAGGCGCATCTCATCGGCCCCGTCGGCATTGTCAACTGGCGGAAATCCAGTCTATTTTACAACTGTATTTCATTCATTACATTTGCAAGATTTTTCTTGCACCAGCCCTGCCGGATTTGCCAAGATGCGAACGGGGACGAGGAACGCCGGAGGGCATCGCGACACGAATCCCGCCGTTTCCCCTCGTTGGATCAGGGAGGATGGTTGATGAATAAGGTTGTCAGACTGGGGGCATCCGTGCTCGCGCTGTCCCTTGTGGCAGGCAGCGCCTGGGCTCTGGATGAAGAATTCTACAAGCAGGCAGGCAGCAAGTTTTCGGGCGTGACCCTGCGAGGCGTGACGGAATCAACGCCCGCATCAAACTATGTCCGCAACGTCCTCGCGCCGAAATTCGAGGAACTGACTGGCATTCGTGTCGATATCGAGACGACCTCGTGGGACCAGATGTACGACAAGGCGATCAAGGACATGGAGGCCAAGACCGGCATCTATGACATGGTCTATATCGAACAAGACATCGTCTATGCCTATCTGGCCCGCGATTTTCTGGTCGATCTGACCGCCAAGCTGAAGGAGAAGCCGGACCTCAAGGCCCCGGATTTCGACGAGGCCAAGCTGACCACCTTCGCCAATTACTTCCGCGGCGCGAATGGCGACCTTTACGGGATGCCGATGGAGGCTTTCATCAAGCCCTATGTCTATCGCACCGACCTGTTCAACGACCCCGAGATCATGGCCGCCTTCAAGGAAAAGACCGGCCGCGACCTGGCCCCGGCCAAGACCCATGAGGAATATACCCAGATCGCGGATTTCTTCACCCAATGGGGCAAGGATCACAAGCTGGACCTGTGGGGCTCGACCGCGCAGGCCCATACCGGGCATCCGGCATCCTGGTATGAGTTCTTTGAATCCGTCGCGCCGACCTTCGGCGTCTACAACTGGGGCATCGACGCGGCCAACAATTACGGCGCCACGGTCGAACATGGCGGGCTGATGAACTCGCCCCAGGCCAAGGAAGCGATGAAATGGTGGCTGCATCTGCGCGATATCGGCCCGCCTGAATCGGTGCAGTCCACCTGGTCCGAAGTGGCGACGACCATGGCCGCAGGACGTGCCGCCCAAGGGCTGGTCTATGGCGAGAACGTCGCCTGGATCGCCTCGGACCCGAACCAATCGAAGGTCGTGGGCAAGATCTCGGTCGCGCTGCCGCCGCTGTCGGAAGGCGTGCTGAAGGCCGCCGAAGAGGGCAAGGGCTATATCGGTTATTACGATGGCGGCGCCTTTGGCCTGCCGGTGACCTCGAAGAACCCGGATGCGACCGCCTTGTTCCTGCAATTCCTTGCCGAGGAAGACCTGCAGCCCGACTGGGCCGTCGCCGGATCGCGCATCACCACAACCGCAACCTACGAGTCGCCCAAGGTCACCGAGCTGAACGACAAGCTGGGCAATTACTTCGGCATGTTGCGCGATGACGGCAAGCTGTTCGGCGGCGCGCCCCCCTATCCGTTCCACGCCCAGCTGCGCGAGGCGACCGCGCCGATCTTCTATGACATCCTGACCGGCAAGGTCGATCCCGATGCGGGTCTGGACCAGATGGCCGCCAAGGCCGAGCAGGAACTGACCGATCTGGGTTACCGGAAATAAGCGTTCCTCCCCCCGGTCGCCGCGGGGGCAATCCCCGCGGCGATTGGCAATCCGCGCATCGGACGGGAAAAGCCATGCAATCCAAGTTCCTCGGCTGGGCCTTGTTGGCCCCCACGCTGCTGATCCTGGCTTTGTTCGGGGTCGTGCCCTTCATCTATGTGCTGTTCGTGTCCTTTCACCAATGGAACCCGTTCGGGGCCAATCCCGACATGCTGTTCAACTGGGCCGGGAATTACCGCAAGCTGGTCTTCGACGCGCAATTCCTGGCCTCGCTGGGGGTGACGGCGGCCTTTGTCTTCTTCGCGGTGCTGTCGGAACTCGTGCTGGGCTATGCGCTGGCCCAAGCATTGATGCGGGATTTCCCCGGCAAGGCATTCTTTCGCACCATCCACACCCTGCCCCTGATCATGGCGCCGATCATCGTGGGCTCGGTCTGGAAGTTGATGACGACGCCGTCCATCGGGATCATCCCGAATATCCTGTCGAACTGGCTGGGCTATGACCTGAATATCGGCCAAAGCGCGTGGCAGGCCTTTGCCACCACCGTCATCATGGACATCTGGCACTGGACGCCGCTGGTCACGCTGACGCTGATCGCGGCGCTGGTATCCCTGCCCGCCGATCCGTTCGAGCAGGCCCAGATCGACGGCGCGAACCGGCGGCAGATCTTCTGGCACATCACGCTGCCGATGATCCGGCCGGCGATCCTTGCCACAGTCTTCATCCGCATGATGGACGCGATGCGAACCGTCGACGAGGTCCTGATGCTGACCGGAGGCGGCCCCGGCTCTGCCACGCGCTATGTCGGCGTCCACATCTTCAAAGAGGTCTTTCCGCGCACGAATTACGGCTATGGCTCGGCCGTGTCGGTCATCGTGCTTTACCTCACCATCGTGGTCTGCTGGCTGATGTATGTTGGCCTGATCGCCCCGCGTAACAAGGGAAAGGGCTAGGCGATGCGTAAGGGCAATCCGTGGCTGTCGGTGCTGTTCTGGGTATTGCTCAGCTTTCTGACATTGTTCCCGATCTACTGGCTGTTCGTCATCTCGGTCAAACCGGCGATCGAGCTGTTCTCGACCCCCTCTGTCTGGCTGTCGGGCGATCTGTACTGGAAAAACTACGCCGATGTGCTGAACGACCGCACCCTGCGCAGCTATATGGTCAACTCTCTGGTGATCTCGTCAGGAAACGCGGTGCTATGCACCACGCTGGGTTTTCTGGCCTGCTACGCGCTGTCGCGATTTGACCTGCCGGGCAAGGAAAGCGTATTCTTCTGGACCATCACCAACCGCATGGCGCCACCGGCCGTATTCCTTCTGCCGCTGTTTTTGCTGATGACACAGGTCTACAGCATCGGGGATTTCAAGCTGGCCGATACGCGGATCGGGATGATCCTTGTCTATTGCACCTTCAACCTGCCCTTCGCGATCTGGACCCTGCGCCCGACGCTGGACGGTATCCCTAAGGAACTGGACGAGGCCGCCTATGTCGATGGCGCAAGCCCGTGGAACGTCATCAGCGAGGTGGTCTTCCCGCTCGCGCGGCCCGGACTTGCTGTCACGCTGATCCTGACCTGGGTCTTTGCATGGAACGAATATCTGCTGGCGGCGACATTGACCAACTTCAACGCCCGCACGCTGACCACCGGACTATCCGAATATGTCACGACCACGGGGACCAACTGGGGGATCATGGCCGCGATCTCGGTTTTCACGCTGATACCGGCCTTGATCGTGTTCAGTCTCGTGCAACGCCATATCGTCGCGGGCCTGACCTTCGGCGCGGTGAAAGGATAGGCCATGGACAAGGACAGACGGGGCTTTCTGCCCATCGAGACAAACTGGTTCGACCGCCTTTTCATCAGCATCGTGCTTTGGGTCGCGCTGTCATTGTTCTGGCTGCGCTTTATCGAACCCCTTGGGCTTTCGATCTGGATCAGCGTCGCGATCTCGGTAGCGCTGGCCATCATCATCGTGAAAAGGGGATAAATCATGCAATCACTGGTGCTTGAGCGGCAAGGAGAACTGTCGCTGCGAGATTTCCCCGCAATCGACCATGATGAGGAAACACTTGGTCCGCGCGATGTCCGCATCCGGCTGCATACGGTAGGGATCTGCGGCTCGGACGTGCATTACTACACCCATGGCCGCATCGGCCCCTTTGTCGTCAATGCGCCGATGATCCTTGGACATGAGGCCTCGGGTACCGTCATCGAAACCGGTTCCGACGTCAGCACATTGAAACCCGGCGACCGCGTCTGCATGGAGCCGGGCATTCCCGAGCCGAACAGCCGCGCCACCCGTCTGGGCATGTATAATGTTGACCCCGCCGTCCGCTTCTGGGCGACCCCGCCGGTCCATGGTATCCTGCGCCCGACCTGTGTCCACCCCGAGGCATTCACCTTCAAGCTGCCCGACACCGTGTCCTTCGCCGAAGCCGCGATGGTCGAGCCCCTCGCCGTCGGCATCCATGCCGCGACCAAGGCGCGGATCAAGCCCGGAGACAATGCCGTGGTCATGGGTGCGGGGCCCATCGGGCTGGTCACGGCACTGTCAGCATTGGCCGCAGGTTGCGCGCGGGTTTTCCTGTCCGATGTCGCTCAGCCAAAGCTTGATATCGGCGCTGGTCTGTCCCGCGCCATCATACCGGTGAATGTCGCGCAAGATGATCTTGCCAAGTGTGTCCTGCGCGAGACTGACGGCTGGGGCGCCGATGTCGTGTTCGAGGCGACAGGCTCACCCAAGGCAGCGGCGGGCATTTTCCAACCGCTCGCTCCGGGCGGATGTGTCGTCATGATCGGCGGCCAACCCGATCCGATCGCCTATGATGCGGGCGCGGCGATGGTCCGGGAAGCGCGGGTCGAGAATATCTTCCGCTATGCCCATGCCTTTCCGCGCTGCGTGAACATGATCGCCTCGGGGGCAATCGACGTGAAACCGCTGATCACGCGGACATTCGCCTTTAGCGACAGCGTTCAGGCATTCGAGATCGCAGCTTCCGCGCCTGCAAGCGACGTGAAAATGCAGATCGAAATGCCGCAATAGAAAGGAAACAGCGTGGCGCGTGTCAAAATCGACAATGTATTCAAGCGCTACGGCGCACTTCAGGTCATGCACGGCGTCAATGTCGATATCGAGGATGGCGAATTCGTCGTCCTCGTCGGCCCCTCGGGTTGCGGAAAATCGACCCTGTTGCGGATGCTGGCCGGTTTGGAACAGATCAGTGACGGCACCATCTCGATCGGCGAACGCGTGGTCAATGACGTGCCGCCAAAGGAACGCGACATCTCGATGGTGTTCCAGTCCTACGCGCTTTATCCGCACAAGACCGTGGCCGAGAATATCGGCTTCCCCCTGAAAATGGCCAAGCGCCCCAAATCCGAGATTCAGGAGAAGGTGAACCACGCGGCGTCGATTCTGGACCTTGCGCATCTGCTGGATCGCTACCCGAAGCAGCTTTCGGGGGGCCAGCGCCAGCGCGTCGCCATGGGCCGTGCCATTGTGCGCAATCCTCAGGTCTTTCTGTTCGACGAACCGCTGTCGAACCTTGACGCCAAGCTGCGCGTCAGCATGCGGGTTGAGATCAAGGAACTGCACCAGCGCCTTGGAACAACCATCGTCTATGTCACCCATGACCAGATCGAGGCAATGACTATGGCCGACAAGATCGTGGTCATGCGGGACGGGCGGGTCGAGCAGATCGGCGCGCCTCTGGACCTGTTCGACCGACCGGAAAGTGTCTTTGTCGGGGGCTTCATCGGCTCGCCCTCGATGAACTTCCTGCATGGAACTGTGTCCTCGCAGGAGGGCAGGCAGGTGTTCCGGACCGATGGCGGACTTGCACTGCCCATGCCGCAAGCCGGTCTGGCTGACGGCCATCAGGTCACTTACGGTATCCGCCCCGAACACATCGCCATCGGCGATGAAGGGGTGCCGGTCAATATCGTCGTGACCGAGCCGACCGGTTCCGAGACCCAGATTTTCGCGCGGGTGGACAATGACCTGATCAATGCGGTGGTCCGCGACCGCATCTATGCCCGCCCCGGTGAGCAGGTCGGTTTCGTCATCGACCCCGCCAATGTTCACCTTTTCGACCGCCAGACCGAACGCCGCCTGTGACCTCCGAGGACCGTATGACCCGCCTGTGCAATGCCACCCTTGCCGATCTGGACCCGTCGATCCTGCGCCCGCAATATGATCGCCGCGCGCTGCGCCCCGGCATCGTCCATATCGGCCTTGGGAATTTCCACCGCGCCCATCAGTCATGGTATTTGCACCGCCTGATGCAACAGGGCCTCGCGCATGATTGGGCCATTCTGGGCGCAGGAGTTCGAGCCTATGATGCGGAAATGCGCGACCGCTTGGCGCGGCAGGATTATCTGACCACATTGATCGAACTTGATCCTGCGGGCCGCTCGGCCGAGATCGTCGGCTCGATGATTGATTATATTCCGGTCCGGAACGACAACGCCCCCCTGGTCGCGGCGATGTCGGACCCAGCTATCAGGATCGTCGCCCTGACGGTGACCGAAGGCGGCTACTACCTGAACCCCGATAAAGGCCTGGATACCGGGCATCCCGATATCCGCCACGACGCTGCCAATCCCGACGCACCGCGCACGGCTTTCGGGGCCATGGTGGCGGCATTGGCCCGAAGGCGGGCAGCGGATCTCGGGCCATTTACCGCGCAAAGCTGCGACAATCTGCAAGGTAATGGCACGATCCTGCGTCAGACCATCGTCGGCCTTGCGCGACTGAACGATCCCGCCCTTGCCGAATGGATTGACCAGAACAGTGCTTTTCCCAACTCCATGGTGGATTGCATCGTTCCCGCCACCGGCCCTGCCGAACTGGCGCTGGTGCAGGACTTCGGTATCGAGGACGCCGCCCCCGTCACGCATGAGAATTTCCGGCAATGGGTGATCGAGGATCACTTCTGCGCCGGTCGTCCCGATTGGGATCTTGCAGGGGCAACATTCTCGGATCGGGTGCATGATTACGAGCGGATGAAGATCAGGATCCTGAACGCCGGCCATCAGATCATCGGCAATGTCGCGGACCTGCTGGGCATCGTGACCATCGCGGAAACCATGGCCGATCCGCAGATCTCGGCCCTGTTTCGCCACGTCGAGCAGTCCGAGATCCTGCCTCATGTCCACGCCGTTCCCGAATACACGCCCGCAGCGTATCTGGACCTGATCGAGCGGCGCTTCTCGAACCCCGCGATCCGCGACACCACACGGCGGGTCGCCTTTGACGGCTCGAGCCGTCATCCGGGCTTCGTGCTGCCCTCGATCCGCGACGGTCTTGCGGCGGGTCTGCCGGTTACGGGGCTGGCCTTGGTCGAGGCACTCTGGGCGCGCTATTGCACGGGTCGGCGCGAGGATGGATCGCTGATCGAGCCGAATGATCCCGACTGGTCCGCCCTGCAAACCCGTGCGCAGATCGCCAAGGATGATCCCGCGGCTTGGCTAGTCCCTGCGATCTATGGCGATCTGGCGCGGTCAGCGGCCTTTGCAGATGCGTTTGACGGATGGTTAAGGCTCATTCACAAAGAAGGGGCGCGAGCGGCGCTGACCCGCTATCTGGCATAGTGACGCGATGAGTTTCCTTGGAATCGATCTGGGCACGTCGGGATTGCGCGCCCTGCTGGTCTCGGACAGCGGCAGTCCCTTGGGCGCGACCGAGCGTCATTACCGCGTCAGTCACCCGAAATCCGGTTGGTCCGAGCAGGACCCCGCCGACTGGATCGCCGCATTGCAGGGCGCGGTTTCGGAACTGCGCGACACCCGACCCGAATTCGCCACGCTGAAAGGGATCGGGGTCGCGGGGCATATGCATGGCGCGACACTGCTGGACGCCGCGGATCAGGTCATCCGTCCCTGCATCCTGTGGAACGACACCCGTAGCCATGCCGAGGCCGCGCGTCTGGACGCCATGCCGGAATTCCGCGCTACCTCGGGGAATATCGTCTTTCCGGGCTTCACCGCACCGAAGCTGGAATGGGTCAGGACGCATGAGCCGGCAAACTTCGCGCGGATCGCACATGTCCTGCTTCCGACCGCCTACCTCAACCTGTGGCTGACCGGCGAGCACGTTGCTGACATGTCCGACAGCGCAGGAACCTCGTGGCTGGATACGGGCGGACGCGACTGGTCGGATGATCTGCTGGTCGCCGGTCACATGCGTCGCAATCAGATGCCGCGCTTGGTCGAAGGCAGTCAGGTCGCGGGCCGCTTACGGCCCGAATTGCTGCGCGAATGGGGCCTTGCGGGTCTGGTGACCGTCGCTGGCGGAGCAGGTGACAATGCCGCCGCCGCTTGTGGCATTGGCGCGATGAAAGAAGGACAGGGCTTTGTCTCATTGGGGACATCGGGCGTGCTTCTGGTCGCGCGCGATGGCTATCGGCCCGCGCCACAAACGGCCGTACATACTTTCTGCCATGCCGTTCCGGAAAAATGGTACCAGATGGGGGTGATGCTTTCCGCCACCGACAGCCTGAACTGGCTGGCGCAGATCACGGGGGCAAGCCCGTCCCGATTGACCTCGGATCTGGGCACGCAATTGCGTCGCCCCGGTCCGGTGCGCTTCCTGCCCTATCTTTCCGGCGAAAGGACGCCACATAACGACCCGCTGATCCGCGGCAGTTTCACCGGCATCGGCTCGGATACCGGTCGCGACGACCTGACCCGCGCCGTACTCGAAGGCGTCGCGTTCGGCCTGCGCGACAGCCATGAGGCATTGAAGGTGACCGGCGTCCGGATCGACCGGCTGATGGCAATCGGAGGCGGCGCGCGTTCGCAGACGTGGTTGCAGATTATCGCGACGGCGCTTGACGTGACGCTGGCCCTACCATCGGACGGAGAGTTCGGTGCCGCACTGGGTGCGGCAAGGCTGGGCATGGTCGCTGCGGGCGCAGGTCCGGTCGATCAAGTGATGACCTCTCCTGCGACCACGACCGAGATCGCGCCGGATCCCGCGCTACGCGATGCTTTCGATGCCGGTTACGCCGCGTTTCGAGCCGCCTATCCGGCCATCCGTGCCGCGCAGTGATCAGCGTACGGTATAACCGCCATCGGCCATCAGCACCTCGCCCGTGATGATCCCCGCCTCGACCGAGGCGAGAAAGCCCGCCGCTGCCGCAATCTCGGAAGGTTTGGCGAAACGCCCGACGGGGATGTCCCTGCGGGCCTTTTCGCCCTTTTCTCCGGCCCAGCCTACCAGCGCCATCGGCGTTTCGACCACGGTCGGCGCGATGGCGTTCACCGTGATGCCAAAGCCCGCCCACTCCACCGCCAGCACCTTGGTCAACAGATTCAGCCCCGCCTTGCTAGCACCATAAGCCGCGTGTTCGTCAATCGCGATCACTCCGGCCTGGGACGAGATATTCACCACCCTGCCCCGCCCCGAGCGTTTCAGATAGGGCAGCGCCGCCACCGACATCAGCCAAGGCGCGCGCAGATTGATCGCCATCGTCGCGTCCCAATCCACGACCGACACTTGCGCCGCCGGAAACACGATACCCAAACCGGCATTGTTGATCAGGACGTCGATCCCCATCGCTTCGCCGATCAGCGGCACGATCGCGCTGATCGCTGCGGGGTCGGCCAGATCCAGCGTGAACGCCCGATGATGTGACCCAAATCCGGCAGCCAACGTGCCGGTATCCTTGACATCGACCAGCGCAAGCCGCGCTCCGGCCTTCGCAAAATGTTCCGCCATAGCGCGACCGATCCCTCCGGCCGCGCCGGTGACCAGCACGGTCAATCCGCTGAAATCGCCCATGCCGCCCTCAGATGTCGAAATTGGTGGGCAGGACGATCATGTCGCGGATCGTCACATTTCGCGGTCGTGTCAGCATATAGATCACGGCATCGGCAACCTCGTCGGGCTCGATCAGACTGCCGGAATCCTTGGCCTTCTGCAGGTTTTCCTCGGGCCAGTCCGCCAACAGGGCCGAGATCACCGGCCCCGGAGAAACCTGACCGACGCGGATACCCTTGCGGTTCAGCTGCCGCCGCATGGTCTGGACAAAGCAGGTAATCGCCCATTTTGATCCGGAATAGACCGGTTCCCACGGGATCGCGGAATGGCCCGCGACCGAACAGGTGACGATGATATCGCCGCTGCCCCGCTCGACCATGTGGGGAATGACAGCATGAACGTTTTTCATCACGGCGTTCACATTCAGATTCAACATCCGGTCAATAGTCGCACCATCCGTCTCGACCAGATCCCCGCCGATATAGGTTCCGGCATTGCAATGCAGTATGTCGATGCGACCAGCCTTGGCCAGCGCCTCTGGGATCATAGCGGCGCAGCTCTCCGCATCCAGCAGATCGGTGAGCTGAGGGATCGCCGCCGGACCCAGTTCGCCAGCCAGCCGATCCAGCGCGGCGCGGTCACGGTCGACCATGACCACACGCGCACCTTGCCCGATCAACGCGCGAGCCGTGGCCAGTCCGATCCCGGAAGCCGCGCCCGTAATCAACGCGACCTTATCCGTCAAAATCTCGCCCATCTTTCCCCCCCTCAATGCGTTGTGTATCCGCCATCCGCGACCAGCACCGCGCCGGTGACATAGCTGGCCGCGTCCGATGCCAGAAACAGCGCACAGGTCGCCATTTCCTCGGGCTGGGCAAATCGGCCCATCGGCGTGTTTTCGGTCCAGATCCGGTTCCATTCCGGATTGGCGATACCCCCCGCCGTCATATCCGAGACGACATAGCCCGGAGCCAGAGCATTCACCCTGATGCCCCGACCGGCATATTCATAGGCCATGACGGCGCTCATCTGGTGCACGGCGGCCTTAGATGCGTTGTAAGCGACCTGCAATTGCGGCTTGTTCGCGACATAACCCGAGATCGAGCCTATATTCACAATCGAACCGCTCCCCTGCGCCAGCATCGGCTTGATCGCAGCCCGCGCAATGCGGAATGGCGCGATAAGGTTGGTGTCCATGATCCGCTTCAACCTTGCGTCGTCGAAATCGTGGAAATCGCCATTATCGGCGATGCCCGCATTGTTGACCAGAATATCCAGCCGACCAAAGCGCTGCACGGTCGCGGCAACCATGCCTTCGGGTGCTGCCTCGTCATTCACATCGGCCTGAAACCATGCGGCACGGTCGGGGTACGCCGCCAGAAGCGCGCCAAGCCCGTCAGTCTGCGACCGGCCGGACAACATGCAAAAAGAACCTGCTTCCAGAAACAACTTTGCGATGGCGAGACCGATCCCGCGATTACCACCGGTAATCAACGCAACCTTGCCGTCCAACCGAAACCTTTCAAGCGTCATCGTTTCCCCCCTCGGTCAAATCCGCCGTGCTGTGGTACGAATGAAATCATCCAGTTCCGCCAGCGTACCCGCCCCCTCCATAGGGCCGACGGCCGTGACGTTGCGGGCACCCGCAGCGCAGGCATAGGTCAAGGCCGCCTCGGCCCCCATGCCAAGGCGACGACAGGTGACATAGGCCGCGCCGAAGCAGTCTCCGGCGCCGGTCGGATCGACCTCATCGACCTGAAACGGCGCGGCACGGATAACGCTGTCGGGGGTAAACAGGCTCGCGCCGTTAGGTCCGCGTTTCAACACGATCTCGGTCACACCACGTTGCAGAAGATGGGCGATGGCTTGCGCCTCGGTCGTATCGGGCGCGTCCAGTCCGGCGGCCGGAAATAGCTCGGCGCCGGATGGCAGTAGCAGATCGCATAGGCCGACAAGGCACTGGAACAGTTCGGCAATCTCGGGACCGCCGGACAGTTCCTTTCGCAAGTTCGGATCTAGCGACAGCGTGCCACCGCGTTCCTTGATCATTGCGGCGGCGCGGACGATGACCTCGCGCGCGGGCGGCATCGACAGGGCAGAGCCCATCACGTGCAGATGACCGGCGCGCGCCACAAGCCGCGCCACGGGTTCGCTCCAACCAAAGCGGGTCGCGGCGGAATGGTTGATGTTGAACACGAACTCGCGGGAGCCATCCGCGCGATAGCGGACAAAGGCGCTGCCGGTCGGCCATTCAGGATCAAGCGCGACCGCCGAAACATCGACCCCGTCCGACTGCAATCTGGCAAGGTTGAGAGCACCGAAATCATCCGCTCCAACGGCTCCGATCATCGCGCTTTGCCCGCCCAACCGGCCACATTGGCTGATAAAGATCGCGGGCGCCCCGCTGGGAAACGGGCCAAGCAATGGTTGGGGGTGACGAAAGCCGTCTCCTGTCGTGGTGGCGACAATCTCGACGATGATTTCGCCGATGCAGAGGGTCGGGCCAAGAGCGTCAGGTGCGAGCATGGATTGGGCTGCTCATGGTCATGCCGGTTGTTTGATGCCAACACCCTTGCACGCAGCCACCCCCCGCCGAAGATTCCCTGCCGCGATAATACATTTGTAATCGAAGCGATCCAGATGTTTCTGGCGGGCAGATATGTCTGCGGGGCCGCATCGGCCCCGCAAGTGTCATGTCAGACTTCAAATAGCGCCTCGGACACCTCACGGCGTCGGCCCAGCCAGACCAGAGCCAGCCCGAGGGCAGCCAACGCCCCGCCCGCGACCGGAACGGCAGCGTATCCCCAGCCAAGGCTGATGACCGCGCCACCGACCGCCGCGCCAAGCGCATTGCCCAGATTGAATGCGCCGATATTGATTGACGAGGCCAGTCCCGGCGCTTCCGAGGCCGATTGCATCACGCGCATCTGCACCGGCGGAACCACTGCAAAAGCCGCACCGCCCCAGATCAGCAACACAATTGCCGCTCCGACATGGGTTCCCAGCAGCAAGGGCATCGCCAGCATGATCGCGGCCAGACCGGCAAGGAAGATCATGGTGGCATTGTCCAGCGACCAATCGGCCAAGCGCCCCCCAAGCCAATTGCCGATGGTGAAGCCGATCCCGATCAGCACCAGTCCCAGCGTGACGAAACCGCCCGAGGCTCCGGTCAGGGTTTCAAGGATCGGCGCGACGTAGGTGTACAGCGAGAACATCGCCCCCGCACCCATGACCGTCGTCGCCATGGCAAGCAGCACCTCGGGGCGGGTCAGAACGCGCAGCTCGCGCTTGACGTCGGGACGCGTGCCGGACATGCCTTTGGGCAAGGCGAACCACAAGGCGGCGATCGCAATCAGGCCCAGCCCTGCGGTGCCGGCAAAAGCCATGCGCCAGCCGATCTGCTGGCCGACCCAGGTCGCTGCCGGAACGCCACCGATATTCGCGATGGTCAGCCCCATGAACATGGTTGCGACGGCACTGGCTTGGCGTTCCTTCGGCACGACGCTGGCGGCAACCACCGAACCAAGCCCGAAAAATGCGCCGTGATTCAGGCTGGTCACCAACCGCGCTACCAGAAGCGAGACGTAATCCGGCGCGAAGGCCGACATCAGGTTGCCGATGGTAAAGATCGCCATCAGCAGCATCAGCGCCGTCCGCTTGCCGAAGCGGCTGAAAACCAGCGTCATGACCGGAGCCCCCACCATCACGCCGATGGCGTAGGCGCTGACCAGCATCCCCGCCGACGGGATCGAGACTCCGACCCCGTCAGCGATGACAGGCAGCAGACCCATGGGTGAAAATTCGGTGGTACCGATCCCGAAGGCTCCGATAGCCAAGGCGATCAGGGGCCAGTTCACCCGGCCCGGATTTTGTGCGGTATTCATGGAAACCTCATTCGTTCCAGTTGGGTGAAAGCCCCTCGGGGCTGACCAGACGACCATCCGCGCGGGCTAGCCCGCTGATCAGGGCCATCTCGTCATTGCTCAAAGCGAAGTCGAAAATCGCGAAGTTCTCGGCGACACGTTCGGGACGGGCGGTTTTCGACAGGGCGATCACGCCCTGCTGGACCAGCCACCGCAAAGCAACCTGAGCGGCAGATTTTCCGTAGCGCGCTCCGATCTCTTGCAGCACGGCATCTTTCGGGACCGCCCCATCCGCCATGCCGTAATAGGCGGTGACGGTCGTGCCGGACGGCGCGGCAGCGGCAAGCATCGCGGATTGATCCAGATAGGGATGCATCTCGATCTGGTTGGTGACAATCGGAGCCGTGCTAAGCGCGACCGACTGGCGAAGTTGCGTGATGTTCTGGTTGCTGACGCCGATAAAGCGCGTCTTTCCCGACGCCTGCACCTCGTTCAGCCAACCGATCTGGTCGGCCAGCGGAACTTTGTCTCCGGGCCAATGCAGCAGCAGCAGATCGACCTGATCGACGCCCAACCGGTCAAGGCTTTCATCAACCGAAGCTGCGAAACGATCCGCGGAATAGTTGTCGCCCCAGACCTTGGTTGTCAGGAACAAATCGTCGCGGCGCACAGCGGACGCGCCAAGCGCACGACCCAACGCGGCCTCGTTGCCATAGATCTGGGCGGTATCGAAATGCCGGAAGCCTGCCTCCAGCGCCGCAGGGACAACCTGCTCGACCTCGGCATCGCTCATCCGGAACACACCGAATCCCAGTGCGGGAATGCGGGCACCATGGGCGGTCACAAATTGCATCGTCTTCTCCTGCTCGGGGCGCGGTTGCGGCACATGCCGTCTTGGTCCCGATCAGATACGCAGTAGGCGACGTCTTGATAATCGGCCGAAGATGCACATGATTTGAGAACAAGTTTCACAGATCGGACCGAATATGGATAATCGCGCGGGCGAGATGCAGGTTTTTCTGCGCGTGGTCGAAACCGGCAGCTTCTCGGATGCGGCACGAAATCTGCGGCTGACCCCCTCGACCGTCAGTAAGCTGATCAGCCGGATCGAGGCACGTCTGGGCGTCAGATTGCTGGAACGCTCGACACGGCGACTATCGCTGACCACCGAGGGACGGATCTATTACGAACGCAGCCAGACGCTGCTTGGCGATCTGGAGGAAATCGAACATGATCTGTCGCAGGGAGCGACCAACTTGGGCGGCACAGTGCGGGTGAGCGCCTCGGTCGGTTTCGGGAAACTGGGGGTCGAGCCGCTTCTGCCTGCCTTCTGGCAGGCCTATCCGAATATTGTCGTCGACCTGTCCCTGTCGGACGAGATCGTGGACCTTTATCTGGACCGGACCGATATCGCGTTCCGCGTCGGTCCCTTGCCCGATTCAGGGATGACCGTTCGCAAGCTGGGGACCGCTCCGCGCAAGATTGTCGCCTCGCCCGATTATCTGGATCAGCACGGCACGCCGCAGCGGATCGAGGATCTTTCGGCGCATCGTTGCCTTGGCTTCAACTTCCGCCGCTCTGCGCCGATGTGGCCCCTGCGCGAGGCAGGCCGCGTCATCGAGCGCCGCGTGGCAGGACCATTTCTGGCCAATAACGGCGAAACCGTCCGCCGCATGGCTTTGGCAGGGATGGGGCTGGCTCGCATGGGAGAGTTCCATCTGCGCGAAGACATCGCCGCAGGTCGGTTGATCGAAGTCCTGCCCTCGGCCACGAAAGGCGACAGCGAAGACGTCAGCGCCCTGTTTCTGGGAGGAGAGCGTCTGCCTCATCGCGTTCGGGCGTTTCTTGACTTCATGACCCCGAAGCTACGCGATTTTCTGCGGCTGCCGGACGCCCCCACAATTTAGTCGGTTTCGGGCGTGGGCTTCAGATGCTCGCTGCCGCCCAAGGCCCAACGCGTCAGCGGACGCGCGATCAGGATCAGTGCCACGCCGGGGAACAGGCTGCCCCAGAAAAGGCGGCTGAACAGGTCGGGCATGCTGGCAGGGCTGGACGTATCCATTCCCGTCGCCAGCAGACCCGCCATCAGGCTGCCCAGCGAGGCCGCAAGGAACCAGAAGCCCATCATCTGGCTCACGAACCGTTTCGGTGCGAGCCGCGAGAACGTGCTCAGGCCGACGGGGCTAAGCAGCAACTCGGCCAAGGTATGGATCAGGAATGTACCGAACAGGAACAGGAACGAAACCTTGCCGCCGGTCGAGGCGATTTGCGCGGCCGGAACCAGCAGAAGAAATCCCAATCCGACAAGGATCAGCGCCAGACCGAATTTGACGAAGACCGAGATCTCCCACTTGCGGTTCTGGGCGAAGATCCAGAACGAGGCGATGACTGGCGTCAGCAGAATGATGAAGGCCGGATTCAGGTTCTGGAACCACGAGGCCGGAACCTCGAAACTGCCGAACTGGCGGTCGGTCATCTCGGCTGCGAAAATCGACAGCGATGAACCCGCCTGCTCGAACCGCGACCAGAAGATGGCTGCCGCAACAAAGAGTATGGCCAGCACGATCATGCGGCGCTTTTCTTCGGCGGTCAGGTCTCCGGCCGCGTAGATATTCAGGAAGAACCCGATCGCCACCGTCACGATCAACACACCCATTGCCTCGGCAATGCCTTCGGCGCTGCGCAGGTTGATCCAGCCGGTGAAAGTCAGCGCCGCCATCACGGCGATGGCCGCAACGACGAGGATGCCCGAAATCAGGTGGTCAGACCGCGCGGTATCTGCATTGGGGTGATGGTGCGGTTTGGGCGGCTCGCCTTTTCCGCGTAATGCCCGTTGACCTGCATAGATAAAATTCACCAGCCCCGCGAACATGGCGACGGCCGCAGCGCCAAAGCCCCAGTGCCAGCCCCAGGTCTCGCCCAGATATCCCGCGACAAAGCCGCCCAGGATCGCGCCGACGTTGATGCCCATGTAGAAGAACGAGAATCCGGCATCGCGTCCGCCAATATCGTCGCTGTCGTACAACTCGCCCACCATGGACGAGATATTGGGCTTCAACAGCCCCGTCCCGACAGCGATGCTGGCAAGTCCCAGCATGAAAGTCATCTCATTGGAGCCGGCAATCGCCAGCAGCACATGGCCGATGATGATGATGACAGCGCCGACGATGATCGCCCGTCTCGCCCCCCAGAAACGGTCGGATATCCAACCGCCTGGCAGGGCAAGAATGTACACGGCTGCGGTGTAGATCCCGTAGATCGCCACCGCCTCGGAGGTGGCAAGCCCCAATCCGCCGTTCGCGATGGCATCGATCAGGTACAGCACAAGGATTGCGCGCATCCCGTAATAGCTGAATCGCTCCCACATCTCGACAAGGAAAAGCGAGGTCAATCCGGACGGGTATTTTCCGATGGCAGTCATAGTCACCTGCAGCCTTTTAGGATTATGTCCTATACGCCTAAATGCGGGAAACATAAATAACCGGACGACCGTCACCCGTGGGGCCGGATGTCGCAGGCTGGTCCGGAAATGCATTCGGCCACCGGACGCCCGAGAGGACGGATCCGATGGCCGACATTCTTTATTCGCCTAAAGGGCGGATTCTACTGGCTCAGGTCACCGGAGCCGGATTGAAGACCGCAAGCGCGTTATGGATGCCCCAGACATCGGACCACGGCTTCTTGCGACCGCTGGCGACATCCAGAATCAGCTCGAACAGCTGCTGGCCGACTTCCTCGATGGTGGCCTCGCCGGTGGCTACGGGGCCCGCGTCGAAATCCATCAGGTCATGCCAGCGCTTAGCCAGATCGGTGCGGGTCGCAACCTTGATGACCGGAGCTGCCGCCAGACCGTAGGGCGTACCGCGGCCCGTGGTGAAGACCTGCAGCGTCATGCCCGAGGCCAATTGCTGGGTGCCACAGACAAAGTCCGAGGCAGGGGTCGCAGCAAAGATCAGACCTTTTTTCGTCGCACGCTCACCGGGGGCGAGAACTTGCGAGATCTTGCTGTTGCCCGATTTCGCGATCGACCCCAAAGCCTTCTCTACAATGTTCGACAGCCCGCCCTTCTTATTCCCCGGCGAGGGGTTGGCGCTGCGGTCGGTGCGACCCTGCGCCAGATAATCGTCGTACCATTTCATCTCGCGCAGCATGGCGCGGCCGGTTTCCTCGTCGATGCAGCGCGGCGTCAGCAGGTGGACGGCGTCGCGCACCTCGGTCACTTCCGAGAACATCACCGTGCCGCCTGCGCGCACGATCAGATCGGCGGCATGGCCAAGCGCCGGGTTCGCGGTCACGCCCGAAAACGCGTCCGAGCCACCGCATTGCAGACCGACGACCAGCTCCGAGGCCGGAACGGTTTCGCGCTGACGGCGGTTCAGCTGCTCAAGGCGCTCTTCTGCCATCTGCAGGATGCGGTCGATCATCTGCTGGAAGCCGGTGAAGCCTTCGTCCTGCAGGCTCATGATGTTCTTCATGGCCTGATCCGAGGGAAGCTCGGGCATCAGGGTCTCGGGGCGCAGCTTCTCGCAGCCAAGGCCGACGACAAGGATCTCGCCGCCGAAGTTGGGATTCTTGGCGAGGTTTTGCAGGGTGCGGATCGGCACCACGGCTTCGGGCGCGTTGATCGCGACGCCACAGCCGTAAAGGTGGTTCAGGCCGACCACGTCATCGACGTTCGGGTATTTCGGAAGCAGACGTTCCTTGATGATGCGGACGGCGTGATCGACCACGCCAGCCACGCAATGCACCGAGGTCGAGATGCCCAGCACGTTGCGCGTGCCGACCGAACCATCCGCGTTGCGGTAGCCCTCGAAGGTATAGCCTTCCAGCGGGGGCAGGTCGGCGGGGACCTTGGTCGCCAGCGGCAGGCTTGCCAACTCGGGCGGCGTGGGTAGTTCCAGCAGCAGTTCGTTGACCCACGAACCGCGCGGCAGGGCCTTCAGCGCATAGCCGATGACTTCGCCGTAACGCACGACCTCGCCGCCTTCCGGCACGTCTTGCAGCGTGACCTTATGCGCCTGCGGGACGTGGTCGATCAGGACCAGATCATTCTCAAGAACCGCACCTGCGGGCAAGCCGCCGGAATTGACGACGATTGCCACGTTGTCATTGGGATTGAGCCGGATCGAACGGGGGGCTTGGGGGGCTGCCTGCTGGATGGTCATGGCGGGATATCTCCTCGATGCGCCGCGTTCGGGCGCCAGAATATCGCAAAATGGCGGCAGCCGTGAAGCTGCCGCCGTTCAGACTGGGACGCTTATTTCGCGGGTTGCGCGATCAGCGACTTTTTCAGCTCGACGCGCTCGATCTTGCCGACCACGAACAGCATCATGAACAGGGCGACCGCGGCGCTCAGACCGACGAAGACCAGCGCGCTGTTGAACGAACCACCGCTTGCAGCCACGAGGTAGCCGATCACGATCGGGGTCACGATACCGGCGCAGTTGCCGAAGGTGTTGAACAGACCGCCCGAGATGCCACCGGCCTCTTTCGGCGAGGTATCCGAAACGATGGCCCAGCCCAGCGAGCCGATCCCCTTGCCGAAGAACGACAGCGACATGAAGAACACGACCAGAGCGTCGGATTCGACATATTCACAAGCCAGCATGGACATCGCAAGGAACATGCCCACAACGACCGGAGCCTTACGCGCGAAGGTCAGCGAGTAGCCCTTTTTCAGCAGCAGGTCCGAGATATAGCCACCAAGGATCGCACCAGCGAAGCCGCAAAGCGCAGGCATCGAGGCAACGAAACCGGCCTTCAGGATCGACATGCCGCGTTCCTTGACCAGATAGATCGGGAACCACGTCAGGAAGAAATAGGTCAGGATGTTGATGCAGAACTGGAAGCTGTACACGCCCAGCAACATACGGCTGGCCAGCAATTCCTTGACGCATTTCTTGGTATCGACCTGCGCGGGTTTTGCTTCCGACTGGGCATAGTCCATGTCGACCAGCGCACCACCCTCGCGGATATAGTCCAGCTCGGCCTTGTTGACGGTCGGATGCAGACGCGGCGGGTAGATGACCTTGCCCCAGATCGCGGCCAGAACGACGCCAAGACCACCGATGATGTAGAACACGGCCTGCCAGCCAAGGTGGTGGATGATCGCGCCCATCAGCGGCGCAAAGGCTGCCGTGGCGAAATATTGCGACGAGTTGAAGATCGCCGAGGCAAAGCCACGCTCCTGCTTGGGGAACCAAGCCGAGGTCAGGCGTGCGTTGCCGGGGAAGCAGGGCGCTTCAGCTGCACCGACCGCCAGACGCAAGGCGAACAGCATGAATACGGCCGCGCCGCCGGTCAGGAAACCAACGGTCCCCTGCATGACGGTGAACAGCGACCACAGAAGCAGGCCCCAGAAATAGACGCGGCGCGAACCGTACTTGTCCAGCATCGTGCCCATGGGCAGCTGCGCCAGAACATAGGACCACGCAAATGCCGACAGGACATAGCCCATCTGGACCGGCGAAAGGCCAAGCGCCTCGCTCATGTCCTTGCCTGCCATCGACATGGTGGCTCGGTCGGCATAGTTGATCGTGGTTGCAATAAAGAGCATTGCCAGAATGCCCCAGCGGGCATTCGTGCGCTTGGCCACTGCCGAAGCAGTGCCCATTTGAGTTGACATATCCAAAGGCTGTTCCTCCCGAGCCAGTGTCAGATCAAGACGACCACTTCGGCGCGGGTAACGCCGTGCTTTTGGAATCGATGCCGTAGCTTCAAGGATTCGACCCTCGCGTAAGACAATGATTTTGTAGGCTTTTCGGGCCGCCGTCAGGTTTATGTCATACAACTAGTCGAAATGACGTCAATTTGACAATACAAATAATACAACTTCGCATTTGACCTCGCGACTCCACATACGACGAAAGACGCACTATCTTCGCCAACGGAGGAGGCGTCCTGCGCCAATGGCATGACGTCGCAATACGGGTGGACAATGCTTTGAAGGACGAACTTAGATTAGGCGGCGAGCCAGCCAGAGGCACTGGATCGACGACGCTGGCCGACAAGATTTACGACGACATATTGCACCTGATCCTGCACAAACCGCTGCCCGAGGGCAGTCGTTTGCCGACCGAAGCGCAGTTTTGCCAGATGTACGCGGTATCGCGAACCGTGGTTCGCGAGGCCCTGTCGCGGCTCAAGATCGACGGCATTGTGACGTCGCGTCGCGGTCAAGGCAGCATGGTCCTGCGGCGTCCCAATGCCGGAGTTCTGGACTACCCCGAAATCGGCAGCATCGCCACGATGCAGCGTCTGTTCGAATTCCGGCAGGTCATCGAGGCCGAGATCACCTATTTCGCCGCGACCCGTCACAACGCCGAGGAATTCGCGCGAATCCGCGCCGCGCATGATGCGGTGCAGGACGCGCTAAGTCAGGGGCATCCGGGGATCGAAGAGGACCGCTTGTTCCACCTCGCGATTGCCGAGGCGGCGCACAATGCCTTTCTGTGCTCGGCCCTTGCTTCCGCCGGGCCGCAATTCATCAAAAGCATCGAATTTGCCCGTAGCCTGTCGGGCAAGATCAGTCCTCAGCGCATTGCCAAGGTTTGCGAGGAACACGAGGCCATTGTGGAAGCAATCCAGCAGCGGGATCCCGAGGCCGCGAGGCATGCCATGAACGAGCATCTTACGCGAACACGGACCCGCGTGTTTCTTGAAGAATAATGCCCAGATTGTGGACTGGATCGGGCGGCTCCTCATCCGATCCATGTGACGCCTGACGTACCATCGCGATCTGCGTTTCGGCGAGTGTGATCACAAGCATTCTGGATTGGCATCAGGCGATCTTGGGCTCAGGCAAAACTGCCCTCGGCATTTTCGGTCCTTTCGCCGGATCGGGATCAGGGGCAATATGCCTAGCCCCTGACAAACGGAAGAAACCCGATGACCACGCTATATATCGACGCGGATGCCTGTCCCGTGAAGCTCGAGGCCGAGCGTGTGATCACACGGATGCGCTTGCCCATGATACTGGTCTGTAACGGAGGAATCCGGCCCTCGACCAATCCGTTTGTGTCGCTGCAGATCGTGCCCGAGGGGCCGGATGTCGCCGACCAGTGGATCGCAGCGCATTGCGGTATGGGCGATGTCGTCGTCACCGCCGATATTCCGTTGGCGGATCGTTGTCTGAAGGCAGGCGCACAAGTCATTCAGCCGAACGGAGAGGTGCTGACAATTACCAATATCGGCCAACGCCTGGCGACTCGCGATCTGATGCAGGATATCCGCGCAGCAAATCCCTTTCACCAAGGCAGCGGCGCGGCATTTTCAAAGGCGGACAAATCGCACTTCCTGCAATCTCTTGATCGGGTTCTGACGGCCGCTCAACGATTGCCGCAGCCATAGGTTCGCAAAAGACATTCTGGTTTCGTCGGGGTAATCGCACCGCGACGAAGCCAGCAACCGATGCGCCAGCCGCCACGCCTAGATCAGATCCGCCAGTTCTTCCGCAGCTTTTTGCAAGTCAGGGACATACCGACGCCCCGCCTCAAGCGTCAACCGCTGCATCGGGGCGTGGAACGAGACCGTTGCGCAAAATCTTCCCGAACGGTCGCGCACGGGAACCGCAATGGCGATCATTCCGGATACGAATTCCTCGCTATCGGTCGAATAACCCCGTTCACGAATGGCCGCGATCTCGGCGCGCAATGCTTCCGGATCGGTGATCGATTGCGACGTATGCGCGACCAAGCGCGCCTTGGCCAGATAGCGTAGCAGCTCGGGTTCGTGCATCTGGGCCAACGCTGCCTTACCAGCAGATGTCGCATGCAGCGGAACCCGAGAGCCGACCTTCAGCGCGATCCGTAACGGCCATTGGGTTTCGACCCGATCGACATAGATCATCGCATCGCCATCGGGAATCGACAGGTTGCATGTCTCACCCACCTTCTCGTGCAGGCGCATCAGCACCTCGCGACGCGGCAATTGATGCTGACCCGCGCGCATCACGCCCAGCATCATCTCGCGCAACTTCGGCCCGGGCAGATAGGCGCGCCCGTCAAGATGACGGCTCAGATAACCTTCCAGTTCGAGGTTCGACACCAGCCGATGGATCGTCGGCTTCGGCAGACCAAGGACGGCGTTTATCTCGGTCGCTGTGATTGGGCGCGCCTCGGTCGCAACCACTTCCAGAATATGCAGATTTCTCAAACTGGGCGCGGCAGGGCTGGGGTCGCTACTTTGGTCCATCGGCTCACATGCTTTGATCTGGAAACGCCATTCTAGCCCGAGTGCCGCGCCGCTCCAACCACAAGACCGACAAACGGAAAATTGAGTTTTGAGACTAATGGTATCAAAAATACTTTGACTCGGATCGGTAAGCTAATGCAGCATCCCCCTATCAGCGTGCGAGGAGGCGCGCCGATCCACACAAAAATTGCACGAAGACCAACATCGCACGGGAGGGCGTCATGTCGGATCTGAGCATGGGTGCCTTTGGCACCTCCACACGTGAAAGCAATGTTAAGAAGGTCGTCTTCGCCAGCCTCGTTGGCTCGACGATCGAATGGTACGACTTCTTCCTATACGGAGTCGTCGCAGGGATTGTATTCAACAAGCTCTACTTTCCATCGGATAACGAGACCGTCTCGATCCTGATGGCCTATGCCACCTTCGCGGTCGGTTTTGTCGCCCGCCCCTTGGGCGGATTGGTGTTCGGTCATTTCGGCGACAGGATCGGCCGCAAGACCATGCTGATCATCACGCTATTGCTGATGGGCGGCGCGACCGTGGCGATCGGCCTGTTGCCGACCTATGACAGCATCGGCATCGCCGCGCCGATCATCCTGCTGATCCTGCGCATCCTACAGGGCATCGGGATCGGCGGTGAATGGGGCGGGGCCGTCCTGATGGCCTACGAGTTCGCACCCGAGAAGAAGCGCGGCTTCTACGCCTCGATCCCACAGATCGGGTTGTCACTGGGGCTGTTCATGGCCTCGGGCGTGATGGCGTTGCTGACGATGCTGCCCGAGGATGCATTCCTGACATGGGGGTGGCGTTCGGCCTTTATCGCCTCGATCGTGCTTGTGCTGCTGGGGACATGGATCCGCAGCAATATCGGCGAAAGCCCGGAATTCGAGAAAGCCAAAGCCGAATCCCGCGCCCGCGACCAAGGCCTGCCCTTTACCGACATGATGAAGCGCTACCCCGAAAATGTCCTGCTGGGCATGGGTGCGCGCTATATCGACGGGGTGTTCTTCAACATCTTCGCCGTGTTCTCGATCGTCTATCTGACCAAGTATGTCGGGCTGGAGCGCACCTTTGCGCTATGGACGGTCTGCGCCGCAGCCGTCGTGATGATCTTCTGCATCCCGTTCTTCGGGCGACTGTCCGACAAGATTGGACGACCCAAGACCTATGCCATGGGCGCGTTCCTGCTGGTTCTCAGCGTGTTTCCGGCCTTTGCCCTGATGTCGTCAGGCAATCCGGGACTGATCGTGCTGGGGATCGTGCTGCCGTTCGGGGTCATCTACCCGATCTGCTACGGCCCCGAGGCGGCGCTGTTTGCCGATCTTTTCGACGCCAGCGTCCGCTATACCGGCGTGTCCTTTGTCTATCAGTTCTCGGGCATCTTCGCCTCGGGGATCACACCGATGATCGCGACCTACCTTATGGCTGCGAACGGGAACGACCCGTTCTGGCTGTGCTGCTACGTCGTCTTTGCCGGTCTGGTCTCGATGGTCTGCGCGATCTTGATTGGTCGGCGGCAGGCGCGCGGTCAGTAACCCTAGCAATCGCGGCGTCCCCTGCGGGGCGTCGCAAACCGGACAATCACTCTGAGCGGACGTAGTGTCCGAAAGGATCTGATATGACCCAGGCATTCGAGGTCGCCGATTATGTCGTGGTTGGCGCAGGCTCTGCAGGCTGCGTCGTGGCAAACCGGCTAAGCGCCGATCCCGCGATCCGCGTCACGCTGCTGGAAGCCGGCCGGCGCGACAGCAGCCCGTGGATCCACATTCCGGTTGGCTATTTCCGCACCATGCACAATCCCGATTTCGACTGGTGCTATTCGACCGAGCCAGATCCTGGCATCGCAGGCCGCTCGATCCACTGGCCACGTGGCAAGGTGCTGGGGGGCTCGTCCTCGCTCAACGGGTTGCTTTACGTCCGGGGCCAGCGGCAGGACTACGACCATTGGGCCCAGATGGGCAATCGCGGCTGGTCATGGAGCGAGGTCGGCCCGATTTTCGAAGAACTCGAAACATTCCAGCGCGGCGAAGGCGAAGGGCGCGGCACCGAAGGCGCGCTACAGGTTTCGGACCCGCGCCTGCGCCGCCGCATCTGCGAATTATGGATCGAAGCTGCCAAGGCCCAAGGCATTCCCTATAATCCCGATTACAACGGCGCGGTTCAGGACGGCGTCGGGCATTTCCAGCTGACGGTCGACAAGGGGCGGCGCTGCTCCTCGGCCAAGGCATTCCTGACCCCGATCCGCGACAGGCAGAACCTGCAAATCGTGACCGAAGCGCAGGTAATGCGCGTCGTGATCGAAAACGGTCGCGCCATCGGGGTCGAGATCGCCCGCCCCGACGGCAACCGCCAGATCATCCGCGCCGCGCGCGAGGTTATCCTGTGCGCCGGAGCCATCGGCTCGCCGCAACTGCTGATGTTGTCAGGCGTGGGCGATGCGCAGCACCTGACCGCGCATGGCATCCGAGTTGCCCGCCATTCGCCCGAGGTTGGCCGCAACCTTCAGGACCATCTGCAAGCTCGTCTGGTCTTCAAATGCCGCGAGGCGACACTGAACGACGAGGTGCGTAGCATCTTCAACAAGGCCCGCATCGGGCTCGAATATGCGCTGTTCCGCACCGGTCCGATGACCATGGCGGCCAGCCTTGTCTTCGGCTTCCTGCGTACCCGCCCCGATCTTGCGACGCCTGACATCCAGTTCCACATCCAGCCGTGGTCGGCGGACAGCCCCGGCGAAGGGGTCCATCCCTTCTCGGCCTTTACCCAATCGGTTTGCCAGCTTCGCCCCGAAAGCCGTGGCACGATCACGCTGCGTTCGGCGGACGCGCGCGACGCCCCTCTGATCCAGCCGAACTATCTGTCCGCCCGTACCGATTGCGACACCATCGTCGCGGGGATCGAGATCGCCCGCCAGATCGCCCGAACCGCCCCGTTGCGCGAGGCCATCTCGCAGGAATTCCGCCCCGCCCCCGACGTGCAGGGCTATGACGAAACACTCGACTGGGCGCGGCAGAACTCGACGACGATCTACCACCCGACCAGCACTTGCCGAATGGGCGACGATGACCGTTCGGTCGTCGATCCGCGCCTGCAGGTCCGTGGCATCGACGGGTTGCGGATCGCCGACTGCTCGATCATGCCCGAAATCGTGTCGGGCAACACCAACGCGCCCGCCATGATGATCGGGGCCAAGCTGGCCCGCATGGTGATCGAGGACCGCGCGGCCAGCCAAAGCAGCCACGCGATCAGCAGTTCCTTGGACAAGGTTGCCTGAAATCAGCCGCGCCCGCGATAGGGCGGAACCCCCTGATCGGGAATCCAGACGCCTTCGGGCATCGCGCCGGTTTGCCAGAACACGTCGATGGGAATGCCTCCGCGCGGATACCAGTAACCGCCGATCCGCAGCCAGCGCGGCGCGAGGAAATCAGCCAGACGCCGCGCAATCGAGATGGTGCAATCCTCGTGGAAAGCGCCGTGATTGCGGAACGAACCAAGGAACAGCTTCAGCGATTTCGATTCCACCAGCCAATCGCCCGGCACATAGTCGATCACCAGATGCGCGAAATCGGGCTGGCCCGTCATCGGACAAAGCGAGGTGAATTCGGGCGCCGTAAAACGCACGTTATAGGACACATCGGCCTGCGGGTTCGCAACGCGTTCAAGAACGGCCGCTTCAGGACTTTGCGGCAGTTCTGTCGTACCACCCAATTGCTTGAGATTGCTATAGATCGTTTCGGTCATGATCGTCCTTTCGCGCTTAGACACCGCGCCTGTTGCCCCAGATCAGCACATGCAGCTGCGGCAGGATTCTAGGGGTCAGCCAGCCCGCGCCGACGGTCGCGTCAACCAGCCAAAGCATCCGGTCCGCCAAGGATTGCGGATCGACCGGCAGGTCCGGATCGGTCTCGGGGTTGCCGGGTTGCAGATACAAGGCCAAGTCGGGATAGCGCGTCGAGGCCTCCCGCGCCCATGCCAGATCGTGGTCGTCAAAGATCACGATCTTCATGATCCGCGGCGCGTCTTTCGCTGCGGCAAGGCAGGCGTCGAACGCGCTCCAGTCGGTTTCCTGCCCGCTGGACGGAGGTTTGGGCGACAGGACCAGCAATGCCAGATCCGCGAACCAATCCCGCGCGACCGAGCCTTGCGTCTCGCAGGCGAAGCGATAGCCTTGGGCCCGCCCCAACGCGATCACACCGGAAAAATCCTGAATCGCCGGATTGCCGCCCGAGATCGACACCATCAGGGGCTGGTCCCCCGACAGGCGGGCAACTTCAGCCATGATCTGCTGCGCATCCATCACCGCCCAGTCATGGCGATACCGGCTGTCGACCGCATGCAAGCTGTCACACCAGCTGCAACGATAATCGCAGCCGCCGGTGCGGATGAATACGGTGGGCTGGCCGATCAGCGCGCCTTCGCCCTGAATTGTCGGGCCAAAAATCTCGGCGATACGCAGGATCATGGCCGATACTCGGCCCACGTCTTGGGCGTCTCGGACACCTTCACCGCTGTGACTTCGGCCCAGCGTTCGCGACACCAGTCAAAGAAATGCCGCGCCATGTTCTCGGCGGTCGATGGCACGTTCAGCACCTCGTTCAGATGACGGTGATCGAAACGGTCGTCGATGTAATGCTTGAGTTCGGCCAATTCGTGATAATCGCGGACGAAGCCGTCAGCGTTCAGATCGGCTGCCGCCAGTTCCACCACGACAATGTAATTATGGCCGTGCAACCTCGCGCATTGATGACCGGCGGGCAGATGCGTCAGTTGATGCGAGGCCGAGAAGTGGAATTCCTTCGAAATACGGTACATCAGGCCACCTCACCCCGCGCGGCAATCGCCTCGCGCCAGAAATCCGGATCGGCATAGGGGGTCGGGTCCGGCACGCCCGCCAGATCAAAGGCCTCGCGACGCTCGACACAGGTTCCGCACCGGCCGCAATGCAGGTCTCCGCCCTTGTAACAGGACCACGTTTCGGCAAATGGAGTACCCGCCTTTGCCCCCTCGGCCACGATATCGGCCTTGGATTTGCGGACAAAGGGGACATGCAGCGCGACCTTGGCGTAGCCCTCCAGTGCGGCCGACTGCATTGCCGCGAATGCGTCGGTGAAACCGGGGCGACAATCGGGATAGATGAAGTGATCGCCGCCATGCACCGCCGTCGCAACCGCATCGTCACCTTGGGCGGCAGCCACGCCAAAGGCAATCGTCAGCATGATCGCGTTACGATTGGGAACCACGGTGATGCGCATGGTTTCCTCGGCATAATGGCCATCGGGAACCTCAAGATCATCGGTCAGCGCCGAGCCGGTCAGCGCCGCCCCGATTGTTCGCATATCGATCAGATGGAACGGCACACCCAGCCGTTCCGCCGTGCGCGCGGCAAAATCCAGCTCCTTGCGGTGCCTTTGTCCGTAGTCGAACGAGATGATGCGGGAGAGCGCGTTCTCCGTCGCCAGAATATGGGCAAGCGAAACGGAATCGAGTCCGCCTGAGCAGACAACAGCAGTTTTCATTCTAGAACCCTTGTTTTGATAACCGGGTAGGCTGCGACCGGTGTCGGGCCTCATAAGCGGTTGCGGCGGCAGGTGCAACCGCCCGTTTTCCACGGTTATCAACGTGGGGGTCGCGGAAAAGAAAAAGGCCGGCTGCCCGATCACGAGCCACCGGCCAGAAGCCCCAAGCGGGCAAATCAGCCAGCCAATGCGGTTCCGTCATTCGCGCGCCGTCTAGCGCTGGCCTGCGCGATCATCGCGCAAACCAAAAGCTGCGACATGTGATAGATCAGGATCGGCAGCACCGTGGCCCCGACCGTCGCAGCCGGAAACAGCGCCGTGGCAATCGGCAGACCGCTGGCCAGACTTTTCGTCGAGCCGCAGAAAAACAGCACCGCGCGGTCTTCATAGGGCAGCCCGAACAACCGCCCCGCACCCAGCATCAGACCAAAGACCAGCGCCAGAAAGATCCAGACTACGACCATCAGAACGATCAGCGTTTGCGGCGGGATCGAGGCCCATAGCCCCGAAACCGTACCGGCGCTGAAGGCCGAGTAAACGATCAGCAAGATCGAACCTCGGTCCACGGTCAGGGTCAAAGTCCGATGGCGCTTGACGAATTCACCCACGACCGGCCGCAACAACTGGCCAATGACGAATGGTAGAAGGATCTGGATGCCGATCTTGACGACAGCGTCCATACTGACGCCGCCGCCGCCCTGATGCAGCATCACCGCCACCAGCGCAGGCGTCAGCGCGACCCCGATCAGATTCGACAGCGATGCGGCACAGATTGCAGCGGGAACGTTTCCCCCAGCCATCGAAGTAAACGCTATCGAGGATTGCACCGTCGAGGGCAGCACCGCAAGGAACAGCAGCCCCAGCGTGACCTGCGCCCCCAACACGCCGCCAAAGATCGCGGTAAGCAGCAGCCCCAGCAGCGGAAACAGCAGATAGGTCGCCCCGAAAGTCAGACCTTGCAACCGCCAGTTCAGCAGACCCGCCCGCACCGAGGCAGGGTCGAGCTTTGCGCCGTATAGAAAGAACAGCAGCGCCACCGCCCAATAGGTCACCCCCTTCAGGATAACCGCCGCGACGCCCTGCGCGGGCAGGATCACCCCCAGCAGGACAGTGCCGATCAACATCAGCATATAGTTGTCGATGCCAATCCGTTTCAGGAAACCCATCTTCTCACTCCGGCCTCAGAATCCCAGCGCCATGCCGTCTTTACGGCTATCCGATCCGCCTTCGAGCAGGCCGTCGCCGATGCGGATCGCCTGCGCCCCTCCGATGGGCGCATCGAGAACGCGTACGGTATGGCCCCGAGCCTCGAGTTCGGTGCGGGTCTGGGGCGGGATCGTTTTCTCGAGGTCCAGCATACCACCAAAGGCGAAACTGCGCGGCTGGTCGATGGCTTCCTGCACGCCCATGCCACGGTCAATCACGCCGGACAGGAAAGCGGCGTGACCGGCCGCCTGATAATGTCCGCCCATCACGCCAAAAGGCATCACGACCCGACCGTTCTGCGTCACCATGCCGGGAATGATCGTATGCATCGGGCGTTTCCGCGGTCCGATGGCATTCGGATGCCCCTCGATCAACCGGAACGACGAGCCGCGGCTGTGGAACAACACGCCCGTCGCCGGATCAAGCCGACCCGAGCCAAACCCGTTGAAGATCGAATTGATAAAAGACAAAGCGTTGCCATGCGCATCGACCACGCAAAGATAGATCGTATCCTTATGCTCGGGCTCGTCCCACAATGCCGGAGGCTGCGCCTGCGTCATGTCGATGCGGGCGCGCAATGTCTCGATCACGGCATCCGACAGCAGTTCCTCGGCCAGACCAGCACAAACCGAGGCATCGCCGATCAACGCATCGCGATGGTGATAGGCAAGTTTCGTGGCCTCGGCATGCAGGTGGATGCGATCCGCCTCCGAAAGCGAGGCCATGTCAAAGCCTTCCAGAATGCGCAGGATGACAAGCGCGGCCAAACCCTGTCCGTTCGGCGGACATTCATGGATGTCATAGCCCCGATAATTCGCGTGGATCGGAGTGACCCATTCCGCCTCGTCGCAGCCCGCCGCGAAGTCGACTTCGGTGTGCAAGCCACCGAGGCTGCGCAGATGCGCGACCATATGTGAGGCCGTTTCTCCGGTATAAAACCCCTTCGCTCCCGATTTCGCGATCTCGCGCAGGCGCGCCGCCAGCAGCGGCTGGGCATGGCGCTCGCCTGTGACCGGCGGACGCCCGTCAGGCAGGAACACCTTGGCGGCATGGACATCGCCGGCGACCAGATCCTTGGCTCCCTCCCAGTCCTGCGCCACGCGCGGAGTCACGGGATAGCCGTTTTCGGCATAGCCGACGGCACGGGAAAACAATTGTTCAAGCGGCTGCGATCCGTATTCGCCATGCAGCTTGCACCACGCCGAGACGGCTCCGGGAACCGTTATCGCATGCGGGCTGTTTGGCGGAATATCGTCCTGCAGACCAGCCGCCCTGAGCGCCGCGACCGTCGCGGCCTCCGGCGCACGGCCGGAGCCGTTCAGCGCCCGAACCTGCCCCCCCGCTGGCGCATAAAGCGCAAAGCAATCGCCACCGA
This sequence comes from Paracoccus aestuariivivens, assembly GCF_009711225.1. GTDB lineage: Bacteria > Pseudomonadota > Alphaproteobacteria > Rhodobacterales > Rhodobacteraceae > Paracoccus > Paracoccus aestuariivivens. The sequence goes on from NZ_WMIE01000019.1 coordinate 58,683, forward strand.
TTCCGGTCATCAGCGGATCGACGACCGATTGCACCGCAACCGCCGCGATGGCGGCATCGACCGCATTCCCGCCAGATTGGAGAACCTCAAGACCCGCCGAAGTCGCCAAGGGATGCGACGTCGCGATCATCGCCTGACCCGCGTAGGTCGAGGGACGCCGCCCTGAAAGAAAATCAAAGCCCATGTGGTCTCCGGCTATTTTCGTCTGGTGTGCTTGTCGGCATATGTATACATATTGACGTCGTAAGTATACACATTAATCGGGATGCCGTGTCGATGAGCGAACGTTCTGCCGATCACATCCACGCCCTGCTGTCCGAACGCATCATTTCGGGCGGATTGCGACCCGGCGCCCCCTTGGCCGAAGCGGCCATCGCCGCTGAATTCGGTGTTTCGCGCACTCCGGTCCGCGAGGCGTTGCACCGTCTTTCGACCGAGGGCCTGATCGAGCGCGGTGCGCGGCGCGCCTTTATCGTGCGCCGGATGGGAGTCGCCGATCTGGCCGAGTTGTTCGAAGCCCTTGGCGAGATCGAGGCGACCTGCGCCGGTCTGGCTGCCCGTCGCATGACCGAGATCGAGATCAGCGCCCTTGCCACCATTCTGACGGATGACGCCAACGATTACGCCCGATTGAACTCGCGCTTTCATGCGGCTTTACGGGCAGGCGCGCGCAATCAGGTACTGACGTCGCTTGCCACGGACCTTGAACGCCGCAGCTTGCCTTGGCGCGACGCCAGTTTCCGCATCCGCAGCGACCGCATCGACCGGTCACGCGAAGAACATGACGATATCCTGCGGGCGATCACGGCGCGTGACGGTGAACGCGCAGCAGCCCTGATGCGAACGCATATGGCGCGGTCGTTGCATGCGATTTCGGAACTACTTGCCAAGGACTGAACCGCGCAGCGTCACGACATAGTCCTCTAACTATCCAAGACAGCGCCACCCTCATCTAAGGCATTCACAAACCCCGCGGTCGCCGTTCATCCGTGCAATCACCAAGCAATGCGATCCCGCTTGACGATTCGCGCGGTACGCACCAATGATGCATACGAATGCATTGCTCTGCATAGCTGCATGCATCGCTTAGGGAGGAAGACATGAACCGCATTATTTCGGTGGCTGCTGGCCTAGCTTTGGCCTGCGGCGCCTTGGCCGGCCCTTTGGCCGCGCAGGATTATCCCAGCAAACCCGTCACCCTGATCGTTCCGTTCCCGCCAGGTGGGGCCAGCGACACGATCGGCCGCGTCACCAGCCAGACCATGCAACCGGGTTTCGGCGAATCCATCGTCGTCGAGAACAAGCCGGGCGCGAACGGCGCGCTGGGGGCCGCCTCGGTCGCGCGCAGCGCGCCGGACGGATACACCCTGATCGCGGCTTCGATCGGCACTTTCGGGATCAATCCGGCCCTGCGCTCGGATCTGGAATACGACCCGCGCAAGGATCTCGAGATGCTGACCATCGCCGTTCGCACACCGAACGCGCTGGTGACCCGTCCGGGACTGGGCGCCAAGACCGTCGAGGAACTCGTCGCCAAGCTCAAGGCCGAGCCGGATACCCTGACCTTCGCCTCGTCCGGCACCGGATCGTCGGACCACCTGACGGCGGAACTGTTCTGGCAGGTCAGCGAAACTACGGGTATCCACGTTCCCTATAAAGGCGGCGGGCCTGCCCAGACCGACATCATGGGCGGTCATGCCGACGTATCGTTCCAGAACCTTGGCAATATCGCGAACTATGTCCGCGAAGGAAAAATGGAGCTTCTGGCCATCACCGCCGACGAACGTTCGCCCGATTTTCCCGACATCCCCACGATGAAGGAACTGGGCTATGACGGCCTGGAGGTCTATTCGTGGCAGGCCTTCGCAGCGCCGAAGGGCCTTCCCCCCGAGGTCAAGGCGAAGCTGTCCGAAGGGCTGACCTCGGCGCTGAAAACCCCCGCCGTGACCGAGCAATTCGCCAAGATGGGCTTTACCGTCGTCGCCAATGACCCCGCCGCAGCCGATGCCTTCGTGGCTGACGAGATCGGTCGCTGGTCCAAGGTGATCAAGGACGGCAACATCCAGCCCGAGCAGTGAACCCGTCCCATGCCGCCCGAAATCGGGCGGCATGGTCCGTTCATTCGCACCTCATCGGGGGGAACATGACTTCGAATTTCCAAAGCAAAGATTTCTGGGCCGGAAGCGTCTATGTCGCGATTGGCCTTGCCGCGCTGGTCATCGCGCAGGACTACAAAATGGGAACCGCTGCGCGCATGGGCGCGGGCTATTTTCCGACCGTGTTAAGCGGCATTCTGATCCTGATCGGCCTCGCGTCGATCCTGCGGTCCTTCACGTCCAAGGGCGAGGCCGTCGGGCGCATCCAGTTGCGGCCCTTGATCCTTGTCGTCGGCTCGACCCTTATTTTCGCGGCCAGCGTCCGCTTTCTGGGCACGCTGATCGCCGTGCCGCTGATGTGCCTTCTGGCGGCCTCGGCCAGCAGGTTGTTCCGCATTTCCCTGCCTGCGCTTGGCGCATTGGCTCTGCTGACCGCTTTCTGCGTCCTTGTCTTCCAAATGGGGCTGGGCGTCCCGCTGCCGATCCTTGGCAGCCTGTTCGGAGCCTGAGCCATGGAACTGATTTCAAATCTGGGGTTGGGTTTCGCCACCGCCTTCAGCTTCTGGAACCTCGCCTACTGCCTGATCGGTGTGTTTCTGGGAACCGCCATCGGCGTTCTGCCCGGGTTGGGGCCGGTCGCGACCATCGCGATGCTGCTGCCTGTCACCTTCGGTCTGTCCCCCGAAACCGCGATGATCATGCTCGCGGGAATTTTCTACGGCGCGCAATATGGCGGCTCGACCACGGCGATCCTTGTAAACCTGCCCGGAGAATCCTCGAGCGTGGTCACGGCACTGGACGGCTACCAGATGGCGCGGCAGGGTCATGCGGGCAAGGCATTGGCCACGGCGGCCATCGGGTCATTCATCGCGGGCACGATTGCGACCGTCGTTATCGCATTCATCGCTCCGGCCCTGTCCAATATCGCGCTGGCCTTTGGACCGCGTGAGTATTTCTCGCTGATGGTGCTGGGGCTGGTCGCCTCGGTCGTGCTGGCCAGCGGATCGCTTCTGCACGCGATCGGCATGATCGTGCTGGGCCTGCTTCTGGGCCTGATCGGCACCGATGTGAACTCCGGCACCTTGCGCTACACCTTTGGCCGTTTCGAACTGGCCGACGGGATCAGTTTCGTCGTCGTCGCGATGGGCATGTTCGGCATCGGCGAAATCCTTGTGAACCTTGAAAACGAGACCACGCGCACCATGCTGTCGCGCAAGGTCGAAGGGCTGATGCCGACCCGCGCCGATCTGCGCCGGATCATGGCCCCCGTGGCACGAGGAACCACCATCGGCTCGGTCCTTGGCATCCTGCCCGGCGGCGGAGCCATGCTGGCCTCGTTCGCGGCTTATGCATTGGAGAAAAAGGTCTCGCGCCAGCCCGAACGCTTCGGTCACGGTGCTATCGAGGGCGTGGCAGGACCGGAATCGGCCAATAACGCCGCGGCCCAGACCTCGTTCATTCCGATGTTGACGCTGGGCATCCCGTCGAACCCCACGATGGCCCTGATGATCGGGGCGCTCATCATGCAAGGCATCCAGCCGGGCCCCTCGGTGATCTCGGAGCAACCCGCGCTGTTCTGGGGGCTGATCGTGTCGATGTGGATCGGCAACGTCATGCTGCTGGTCCTGAACCTGCCGCTGATCGGGCTATGGGTCCGGATGATCGGGATTCCCTATCACTTCCTGTATCCCTGCATCGTCTTCTTCTGCGTCATCGGCGTGTTCAGCATCAACAACGCGACCTTCGACATCTGGTTGATGGCCCTGTTCGGCGTGGCGGGCTATGTCCTGCGCAAGCTGGATTGCGAACCCGCGCCGCTGTTGCTGGGCTTCGTGCTAGGTCCCATGCTGGAAGAACATCTGCGACGCGCCATGCTGATATCAAAGGGCGACCCGACGGGCTTCTTCACCAGTCCGATCAGTGCGGGGCTGCTGTTCGTGGCTGCGGCGCTGTTGATCAGCATCCTGCTTCCCGCGATCCGCAACAAGCGCGAGGAAGCCTTCCAGGAGGAAGAGTAATCCTTCGGGCGGGCTTGCAGTCAGGCCCGCCCTTGGCGAAAAGTCTCTGCAAACCAGAGGCGCAACATGAGCAAGAACGACCCGACCCCGCGTGTGGCGCCGAACGCCTCGTCCCAAAAGGTGACGATGGCCTCGATCGCGCGCCTTGCGGGGGTGACGCAGCCGACGGTCTCGCGGGCGTTCAACCACCCCGAGATGCTGCAACCCGAGACGCTGGCCCGCATCATGGAAGCGGTGCGCCAAACCGGCTATGTTCCCAACATGGTCGCAAGCAGTCTGGTGTCACGCAAAACCCATCTGCTGGCCGCCATCGTCCCCATGCTCAGCAATGTGGTTTATACGTCCTTCTTGCGGGTATTCTCGGCGCGGGCGCGGGATGCCGGCTATCAGACCATGGTGTTCGAAAGCGGCTTTTCCACCGAGGAAGAGGAACGTCTGGTCGAAATGGCTCTGGCCAGACGGCCTGACGGAATCCTGCTGACCGGCGTTTCGCATTCGAAAATCTGCCGCCTGCGCCTGAAATCCGCCGCCATTCCCGTGGCCGAGGTCTGGGATCTGCACGACAACCCGATCGACTTCTGTGTGGGTTTTTCGCACAGCAAAGGCACGCAGCATGTCGCCGATTACCTGCTTTGCAAGGGATATCGGCGTTTCGCCGTTATCTCGGCCAATGACGAACGCGCGCTGTCGCGCGAAGGCATCTTCGGCGCGGCGATCTCGGCGGCGGGATTGCCCGCGGCCCTTTGTCACCACCTGCCCGGACCCGCCAGCATCGGCGAAGGGCGCAAGGCGTTTGCATCCTTGCTGGCGCAGGGTTTCGATAAAGGGGCGATATTCTGCAGCTCGGACCTGATCGCGCATGGCGTTCTGGTCGAGGCCTCGGTCCGCGCCATCGACGTGCCCGGTCAGATCGCAGTCATGGGCTTTGGCGATCAGGATTTCGCGGCCCAGATCGTGCCGCCCCTGACCACGCTCAATATCGACCGCGCCCTGATGGGAGACGAGGCGGCGCGGCTGCTCATCGACCGGATCGAGGGTCGCGAGCCCGAAAATCGCGTCGTCGATCTGGGCTTCCGCATCGTCGAACGCGCGACGGTCTGATCCGGCGACTTTCCGCCCGTCCGGATTTTGACCCGACGGAACTTGCAACCATTCCGTGGTCGCGGGGTTGGAACAGCTCGAACCGGACCTTTTCCGGATCCGGAATGACTGAACAGCGACCAACAGATGCCGAAGACCACCATGAGCCGCGCAAAACAGCCGCCGCATTTTTCGCGTAGGGTGCGCTGGCACGTCCCGCCTGCCCCGCGCGACTGACCCATTTCCGGTCACCGGTCCGCCCCGGCCCAGCCTTCGCAGACCAACCGCATTTCCCAAGATCCCAAGAATTTTCGATCAGGATATCCAAATCATGAACGCCATTGCCAGCACCAGCGATTTCCGGCCGCTTCAATCGTTCCGTCCCGATACCCTCACCAACCCATGCAGCCGCAGGCAATGCGCCCTGCGCCGCGATATCCTGAAACATCTGACCCGTCGCCATTATTCGGATGTGCTGGAGGTCGGCTGCGCTACCGGCCTTCTAAGCCGCGAATTGACCCGCCGCGCCGACCGCTTCCTAGGGGTGGATTGCTCCGAGGGCGCGGTCCTGCACGCGCGCGAACAGCTTGCCGGAATTTCCCATGCCCGCGTCCGGCAAGGAACTGTGCCGCATTGCTGGCCCAAGCGGAGTTTCGATCTTATCGTGCTGGGGGGCGTGCTGCATCACTTCACGCCGACAGATATCCGCCGCATGGCCGCTAATTGCTCGCAGGCGCTGGCACCGCACGGTGAAATCGTCCTGATCAGCGATCCCTTGACCAACAGCACGCGCCTGAAAGGCGAGAAGGCCTCGCGCGACTTCATCCGCCATATGCAAAGGCATCGCGACTTCGCCCTTGCCGAACATGACGCCAGCACGCCGCATCTGCACTTCACGATGCAGGCCTAATCCCACATCCCCTTAGACCCGATGATCGGGAGGTGAGCTGACTGGGTTGGCGGCCTCTCCCGCGGCATTCTCCGTTCGAGGGTTGCACCAGGTCGGCTGGTGCCGAGCCTCAAGAATGGGGGAGAGACCGAATGC
>NZ_WMIE01000002.1 GCF_009711225.1 Paracoccus aestuariivivens
CCTGCGGTCACAACATCCGCAAGATACGGGCTCATCTCCGGGCGCTTTGCTCTCTATTCCTTAAGCTGGGTGCGACGACCATCCGGGATGCAAACAGACGTCAGGGTGCATTGGCACTCGCCTGAAACGGTTGTTCAGAGCGGACCAAATAGCAGGAATGTGTGTCGAAGATGGTCAGGATACGCAGCTTCTTACCTCGGGCCAACTGGCCGTAGACAAATTCCATTACCCAAGCGTCGTTCGGCCCAATGGTCTCAGCGCGATTTCGCGCAGCTTGACCTTCGCCAGTTGTTTCGGGGTTTTGATTCGCCGTTGTAGTCCCACGGCCCCGTAAACATTGTTGACCATCGTAATGCTGACCAACCGCGGTGATCGCCATAGCGCACACGTCTAGCGCAGATCTCGTTGATTCGCTGTTTTAGCTCTGCCGGATCGGTCGGCGCGAATTGTAATGATAGCATGAACAGTCGATCCTCGCAGCGCCACATGCCCCGCCGATCGGGACCGCCCAATCTGCGCAGATCCCGTGAAACAGTTCTTGCGTCCGTGTCGGCTTCGGAACTTTTGTCGAGTGACGTCTTGCAACATCTGCCGATCGAGCGTCGGATCCGCGACGATTTACTTCAATCGCGCGTTCACACCCTCGAGTTGCTTCAACCGATGCATCTTGCCGGACAGCAGTACGCCAATTTCTTTTTCCAGGCAGAATAGGTGGCCGATCACAGCTTTGAGGCAATTCCTGGACACCGATGCGCCTTTGCCACTCCCTTTGAGAAGGTTAGCTGAAAAATCCAGCTTCATACGATCCAGCTTCAGAGGGCCGAGAAGTCTGCGCGCAACCCTGCCTGATATCCGCAGCCTCTCGTCTGAGTCCAAATGATGTCGACAAAAACGGGTACTCCGACGTGGTTCCACCTGACAGCTTTGGCACCGTCATTGGGAACTGGTCTACGCCCTTCGATTGGGGGCAGAGTCGCTTCCAAAGTGGCGAGTTGCTCTGTTCAAGGTGCAAACAGCTAGGCAGCCCTCCGATTTCACCCCCAGGGCGACTGCAGCAGATTCAGTGGAATCTTGAGATAGCTTCGCCCATTTGCTTCGGGCTGGGGAAGACGTCCGGCGTTGGTGTTGATCTGCAGTGACTGCAGGATCAGGCGAGGCATCGGCAGGGTGCTGTCACGGGCCTCGCGGGCGGCGACGAACTCTGGTTCGGTCAGGTAGCGCGCCACATGAACGTTTGTGGTTCGCTGCTCGGCCACGGTCGATTCCCATGCGGGTGGGCGGCCTGAAGGGCAATAGTCATGGCCGGTGAACAGCCTCGTGCGGTCGGGCAGGCCGAGAATTCTTTGAATCGAGGCCCAAAGGGCGTGCGCGCTTCCGCCGGGGAAATCCGCGCGTGCCGTGCCGCTGTCTGGCATGAACATCGTGTCGTGGATGAACGCGGCGTCGCCGATCACATAGGTCACAGATGCCAGCGTATGCCCGGGGGAATGGATCACCTGTACCGGAAGATTGCCCAGCATGAACGTCTCGCCATCAGCGAATAGCTTGTCCCATTGGCTGCCGTCAGTCGGGAATTCGGGCCAGTTGTAGAAACCCTTCCAAAGCTTCTGCACCTCGACGACCTTTTCGCCGATACCGGTCGGCGCATTGGTACGATGCTTCAGGTAGTCTGCGGCGGAAAAGTGATCGGCATGCGGATGGGTGTCCAGAATCCATTGCAGATCATAGCCGCGATCCGCGATGAACCGCAAAATCCGGTCCGCCTCGATTGTGGCTGTCGCGCCCGATTTTTCATCGAAATCCAGTACGGGGTCGATGATCGCGCAATGTCCCGTCTCGGGGCATGCCACGACATATTGGATCGAGCCGGTTTGCTTCTCGTAGAAGCCCGTAACGTCAGGCGCGGCACTCATGCAGTGATGCTCTCCGCTAGGGAAGGTTCCAGATCCGGACAAATCTGAGCGGATTTTCTTAATTCTGACAAGGGGAAGTCCGAAGGGCGACAAGCGCCCTTCGGCTTTTCACTCGATCTCGACCAGCAGATCCTTGGCGTCGATCTGTTGGCCGGGGGAGACGTGCAGGGCTTTGACGGTGCCGTCCCGGTCGGCGTGGATGCCGGTTTCCATTTTCATCGCCTCGATGGTCAGCATCAGGTCACCGGCATGGACCTTCTGGCCCGTTGTCACCCCGACCGAGGCGACGACGCCGGGCATGGGCGCGCCGACATGGCCGTCATTGGCAGGGTCGGCCTTGGGGCGGGCGACGGTCTGGGCCTTGGCCATGCGGTTCGGCACACGGATGACGCGGGGCTGGCCGTTCAACTCGAAGAACACCTTCACATCGCCATTCTCGTCCGTCTCTCCCAAGGTGAGCAGGCGGATTTCCAGCGTCTTGCCGGGGTCGATCTCGGCTTCGATCTCGTCGCCGGGGTCCATGCCGTAGAAAAAGGTCTTGGTCGGCAGGGTGCGGACGGGGCCATAGGTTTCATGCCGCGACATGTAGTCGGTGAAGACCTTGGGATACATCAGGTAGCCGTTCAGATCCTCGTCGTCGATCTCTGCGCCATCCAGATCGGCCGAGAGCTTGGCCCGCACGGCCTCGAGATCGACCGGCTGCATCGAGGCACCGGGACGCGTCGTCATCGGCGTTTCGCCCTTGAGGATCTTTTTCTGCAGCGCTTCGGGCCATCCGCCGGGGGGCTGGCCCAGATTGCCGCGCATCATATCCACGACGGAATCGGGGAACGAGACCTCGACCGAGGGGTCCTCGACCTGCGCACGGGTCAGACCCTGCGCCACCATCATCAGCGCCATGTCGCCCACCACCTTGGACGAGGGCGTGACCTTGACGATATCGCCGAACATCTTGTTCACCTCGGCATAGGTCAGCGCGACCTGATGCCAGCGGTCCTCGAGCCCCAGACTGCGGGCCTGCGCCTTGAGGTTGGTGAACTGGCCTCCCGGCATTTCATGCAGCCACACCTCCGAGGCAGGGGCCTGCAAGCCGCTTTCGAATGCGGCGTAATGGGCGCGCACGGCCTCCCAGTAGTTCGAGATCTCGCGGATGGCGCTGATATCCAGTCCGGTATCGCGGTCGGTGCGGTGCAGGGCCTCGACGATCGAGCCGAGCGTCGGTTGGCTGGTATTGCCCGACAGCGCATCCATCGCGCAATCGACCGCATCGACCCCAGCCGCCGCCGCGGCCAGAATGGTCGCACCGCCGATGCCTCCGGTGTCGTGGGTGTGGAAATGGATCGGCAGGCCGACTTCTTCCTTCAGGGCCTTGATCAGCACTCCGGCCGAGGCGGGCTTCAACAGTCCCGCCATGTCCTTGAGGCCCAGCACATGCGCTCCGGCATCGCGCAAATCGCGGCCCATGGCGACATAGTATTTCAGGTCGTATTTGGCGCGTTCCGGGTCCAGCAGGTCGCCGGTATAGCAGATCGCGCCTTCGCAGATCTTGCCGGATTCCACGACCGCATCCATGGAGACGCGCATGTTCTCGACCCAGTTCAGGCTATCGAAGACGCGGAAAACGTCGATGCCGGTGAATGCTGCCTGCTTCACAAAGGCCTGCACCACATTGTCGGGATAGTTGGTATAGCCGACGCCGTTCGAGGCCCGCAGCAGCATCTGGGTCATCAGGTTCGGCATGCGCGCGCGGATGTCACGCAGCCGCTGCCACGGGCATTCCTGCAAGAAGCGGTAGGCCACGTCAAAGGTCGCGCCGCCCCAGCATTCGACGCTGAACAGGCCGGGCAGGTTCGCGGCATAGGTCGGCGCGACCCGGATCATGTCGATCGAGCGCATCCGCGTCGCGAGCAAGCTCTGGTGCCCGTCCCGCATCGATGTGTCGGTGATCAGCAGCTGTTTTTGCGCCAGCATCCAGTCAGCGACGGCTTTCGGGCCTTTTTCCTCTAGCAATTGCCGTGTTCCGGGTGCGGGTTCGGCGCGGGATCTGGGCGGGACCGGTGTTTTCGCATCCGCCGCGGGCAGGGGGCGGCCTGCCGTTTCGGGATGACCATTGACCGAGATATCGGCGATATAGGTCAGGATGCGCGTTGCACGGTCGCGGCGCTTGCTGAAATGGAACAGGTCTTCGGTCGTGTCGATGAACTTGGTCGTATAGGTGTCGTTCAGGAAGGTCGGGTGCTTGAGCAGGTTGATGACGAAGTCGATATTCGTCGCAACGCCGCGCACGCGGAACTCGCGCAGGGCGCGATCCATCCGCGCGATGGCCTTGGCCGGAGTCTGGGCATGGGCGGTGACCTTGACCAGAAGCGAGTCGTAATAGCGGGTGATGACGCCGCCCGCATAGGCAGTGCCACCGTCCAGCCGGATGCCGTTGCCGGTGGCCGAGCGATAGGCGGTGATGCGGCCGTAATCGGGGATGAAATTGTTCAGCGGGTCTTCGGTCGTGACCCGACATTGCAATGCGTGGCCCGACAGATGGACATCGTCCTGACTGGCCGCTCCGGTGGCGTCGGCCAAGGTCGCGCCCTCGGCAATCTGGATCTGGGACTGTACGATGTCGATGCCGGTGACCTCTTCCGTCACGGTATGTTCGACCTGCACGCGCGGGTTCACCTCGATGAAGTAGAAGCGCTGGCTGTCCATATCCATCAGGAACTCGACCGTACCCGCGTTCTGGTAACCGACGGCCTGCCCGATTTTCAGGGCGAGACCGCAGACCTCGGCGCGTTGTTCGGGCGTGAGGTAAGGGGCGGGTGCGCGCTCGACGACCTTCTGGTTGCGGCGCTGCACGGTGCAGTCGCGCTCATACAGGTGGTAAAGTCCGCCATGGCTGTCGCCCAGAAGCTGCACTTCCACGTGGCGGGCGCGCAGGATCATCTTTTCCAGATAGCCCTCGCCATTGCCGAAGGCGGCCTCGGCCTCGCGGCGACCCTCGCGGACCTTTTCGGGCAATTCCTCGGGGCCCATGATCGGACGCATGCCGCGACCGCCGCCGCCCCATGAGGCTTTCAGCATCAGGGGATAGCCGATTTCGGCGGCTTCAAGTTTGATCGCCTCCATGTCATCGCCCAGCACCTCGGTCGCGGGGATGACCGGAACGCCGGCGCTGATCGCGACGCGCCGCGCGCTGGCCTTGTCGCCGAGCGCGCGCATCGTGTCGGCGCTGGGGCCGATGAAGGTGATACCCGCTGCCACGCAGGCATCGACGAAATCGGGGTTCTCGGACAGCAGCCCATAGCCGGGATGGATCGCATCGGCGCCTGACAGCTTGGCAACGCGGATGATCTCGGGGATCGACAGATAGGCGGCAACGGGGCCGAGGCCCTCGCCGATGCGGTAGGCCTCATCCGCCTTGAAGCGGTGCAGGCCCAGCTTGTCCTCCTCGGCGTAAACGGCGACGGTTTTCTTGCCCAGTTCATTCGCCGCCCGCATCACACGGATCGCGATTTCACCACGGTTGGCGACCAGAATCTTGTTGAACATCGTCTCTCCCCCGACATTGCCATCCGGCATGGTAGTCATGCTGCATTGCAGCGCAAGAGGGCGTTCATCATACGCGACCAAAGGTATCAGTCAGCGACGCTCTTGAAAGAAGTTGCGCAGCAATTCGCGTGATTCCGCGGCAGAGATGCCTTCAAAAACCTCGGGGCGGTGATGACATTGCGGATGATCGAACACCCGAGCGCCGTGTCGCACCCCGCCCATGCGTGGATCGTCCGCACCGTAATAGACCACCGCGATCCGCGCGGCAGAGATGGCTGCGGCACACATCGGGCAAGGTTCCAGCGTGACCCAAAGCCGTGCGCCGGGCAGCCGTTCCGAGCCGACGCTGCGGCAGGCTTCGCGGATGGCAAGGATTTCGGCATGCGCCGTCGGGTCCGACAATTCACGCGTCCGGTTGCCGGCGCGCGCCAGAATTTGCCCGTCCGCTCCGATCAGGACCGCACCGACGGGCACCTCGCCGCGGGCGGCGGCGGCATGGGCCTCGGCCATGGCGACGGGCATGTAAGATGAAAATTCCATGCGGGTTTTTGGCGCGACTTGCCGCATCGCGCAAGAACCGCTTTCATTGTAGGATATTTTGGCATAGAGCGCCGCTTTTGCTACCGCAGAGATGCGCAGGAGATCGCCATGACCGATACACCAGAAAACCCGGAACTTCCGGAGAACCCCACCACCGAATCCGCGCCCGAGGCTTCCGTTGAAACGGCAGCCGATTCCGGTGCGCCCAAAGGCGACGCCGACCGGATCGCCAAAGTGATGGCGCGTGCGGGCGTTGCCAGCCGTCGTGAAGCCGAACGCATGATCCTTGAGGGTCGCGTGACGGTCAACGGCAAGAAAATCGACAGTCCGGCGCTGGACGTCGTGCCCTCGGACCGGATCACGATCGATGGCAAGAAAATGGACGAGCCGCAGGAAACCCGCCTGTGGATGTATTACAAGCCGGTCGGACTGGTCACCTCCGAGGCGGATGAAAAAGGCCGCCAGACGGTGTTCGACGCCCTGCCACGCGATCTGCCGCGGGTGATGACCGTCGGTCGTCTCGACCTTAACTCGGAAGGGCTGCTGCTGCTGACCAATGACGGTGAGCTGAAGCGCCGTCTGGAGCTGCCGACGACCGGATGGCTGCGCCGCTACCGCGTTCGCGTCAACGGTACGCCCAATGACCTGACATTCGCGCCGCTGCGTCGCGGCGTCACCATCGACGGCGAGGATTTCGCGCCGATGGAGATCGCGCTCGACAGCCAGCAGGGGGCAAATGCCTGGCTGACCGTCGGCATCCGCGAGGGCAAGAACCGCGAAATCCGCCGTGCCATGTCGCATGTCGGTCTGATCGTGAACCGGCTGATTCGTGTCGGTTACGGTCCCTTCAAGCTGACCGGCATGGAGGAGAACGAGGTCCGCGAGATCAAACGCAAGGTGCTGCGCGACCAGCTTGGCGGACTGCTGACCGGAGATATGGACGAAAAGCCCCGTAGCTTCCGGGATCACGGTGCCAGCCGCAGCGAATCTGAGCGCGGCGACCGCAAGCCGTTCGCCCGTCGTGAGGACGGGGATCGTAAACCCTACGCCAAGCGTGAAGACGGTGATCGTAAGCCTTGGGCCAAGCGTGAGGATGGCGATCGCAAGCCGTTCGCCCGTCGTGAGGACGGGGATCGTAAACCCTACGCCAAGCGTGAGGACGGCGACCGTAAGCCTTGGGCCAAGCGTGAGGATGGCGACCGCAAGCCGTTCGCCCGTCGTGAGGACGGGGATCGTAAACCCTACGCCAAGCGCGAAGACGGCGACCGCAAGCCTTGGGCCAAGCGTGAGGATGGCGACCGTAAGCCGTTCGCCCGCCGCGAAGACGGGGATCGCAAACCCTACGCCAAGCGCGAGGAAGGTGATCGCAAGCCTTGGGCCAAGCGTGAGGATGGCGACCGTAAGCCGTTCGCCCGCCGCGAAGACGGGGATCGTAAACCCTACGCCAAGCGCGAAGACGGCGACCGCAAGCCTTGGGCCAAGCGTGAGGACGGCGACCGCAAGCCGTTCGCCCGTCGCGAGGATGGGGATCGTAAACCCTACGCCAAGCGTGACGATGGCGACCGCAAGCCGTTCGCCCGTCGCGAGGATGGGGATCGTAAACCCTACGCCAAGCGTGAGGATGGCGACCGTAAGCCGTTCGCTCGCCGCGAAGACGGGGATCGCAAAAGCTACGGCAAACCGGAGGCCCGTGGCGGCAAGCCTTTCGGAAAGCCGGGTGGAAAACCGGGCGGCTTTGGCGGGAAACCCGGCCCGAAGTCCGGTCCGCGTGGCGGCTCTGACCGCGGTCCGGCCAAGGGGCCGCGTCGCGGCTGATCGTTCAATCTGAACTACGAAAAGGGCGCGGTACCACCGCGCCCTTTTCGCATGTCGCTCTCGGCTTGTCCGGTTGCGGCCCTATTTTGTCAGGATCAGCTTGCCGGCGCGGGTGATGCGCAGATTGTAGACTTGGTCGCCCAGAACGATCAGGGCTTGGTTTCCACCGGCGGTCAGGGCTTCGGCATCATATTGGGGCAGGCGCTGCAGTGCGGTCACACCGGGGCGCGTGAATTCGGCGGGGCGGGTCGCAGTCATGTCCAGATCCTCGTTGAGCGGTCGCGATAGCTACAACCTGACAAAAATACTTGGGCATGTCAAAGGAAAATAGTCGGAATTAATTCTCCGACTACTTCCATTAATCGACATCGCTTATTTTCCAGCCAGACATCCAGCCAAAGCATCACCGAGACTTTCAAGGATCGCTTCATACAGGCCAGCGCCTTGGGGCAGTTGCGTTCCTTCGGGATCAAGCGCCGTGCCAAGCTTGGCCTGCGTTCCCTCGATCGCGACATGCATCAGTTTCGGATCGTGGTTGATCTCGGGGAATGCACAGGCGACCTGACGGGCCGTGATGGTTTGCTGCACCTCCTTTAACCGTGCGGCAGCAGGCGTCGAGGCATCGCCCAGACTAACGGGGATAGCGGGCTCCAGCCCGTAATGATCGGTGAAATAGCCATAGGCATCGTGGAAGACGGCAAAATGCTTTTCCTTCACAGGCGCCAGACTTGCGGCAATGCGGGCGTCCAGCGCCTCGATGCGGGCGGCCCCTGCCTCGGCGTTGCTGCGATAGGTCGCGGCGTTGCTTGGGTCACGGGCGGCCAAGGCATCCGCGATCGCCGAAAGCCAGAGCTTACCATTGGCCGGATCAAGCCAGGCATGGGGATCGACACCTGAATGATCGTGGCCTTCATGGCCGGAGGCGGTATCTTCGTGGTCGTGGTCGTGGTCGTGGTCGTGGTCGTGGTCGTGGTCGTGGTCGTGGTCGTGGTCGTGGTCGTGGTCGCCGTGATCCGCGCTATATTCCCGCAGCTTTGTTCCCGGCTGGATCAATAGCGGCAGCGACGTCCCGTCACTCATGCCTTCACTTGCGCGCGTCAGCCACGGGCTTAGTTCGGGGCCGACCCAGATCAGAAGCCCTGCGGATTGCAGGGTGCGGGCTTGGCTGGGACGCAGCTGGTAATGGTGCGGATCGCCCCCCGCCTCCAGCAGAACCTCGGGGGTGCCAAGATCTCCCATGACCTGCTGGGCCAGCGCGCCGATGGCGGGGATATCGGTCACGACGACAGGAACCTCGGCACTGGCCATGGCGCAAAACGACAGTGACGCGACCGAGGCCAACAAGGGAAGGCGAAGGGATTTCATGCGGATGATCCTGACTCTCTTGCGGAAACGGCGCGGTTATTTATGTTATATCGTAACGCGTCAAGTGAATTGTGATAGTATAACAAAATGAGCCATGAGTCGAAATCCGAAACGCAGGACCCGTTCCATGCCCATGACCATGACCATTGTGCGGCCAGCGTGCTGCGCCGTGCCGAGGAACAGGCCCGACAGGAAGGCGTCCGCCTGACCCCTGTGCGTCGCCGTGTGCTGGAAATCCTGCTCGAGTCGCATCGCGCCATGGGGGCCTATGAGGTGCTCGAGCGGCTGGCGCTGGAAGGCTTCGGCAAGCAACCTCCGGTGGCGTATCGTGCGCTGGATTTCCTTGTCGAGCAAGGCCTGGCGCATCGCGTGCGCCGGCTCAACGCCTATGCCGCCTGTCTGTCGAACCAGCGCGATCACACCCCCGCGTTCCTGATCTGCCGCCTGTGCGAGCAGGTCGCCGAGGCCGATACGCCGCAGATGCGCGAGGCGCTTGCCGCCTTGGCCGCCGCGCATGACCTGACCATCGAGCGCAGCACTGTCGAGATCCTTGGCATATGTGCCCGCTGCGCAAAGGCCGAACAAGCCAAGGCGCAGGACGTATGAACGCCCTGATCGATGCCCGCGATCTTTCGGTCAACCATCCCGGTGCGGATCGGCCGGTGATTTCGCATATCGATATGCATATCGATCCGGCCGAGATCGTGACCGTGGTCGGTCCGAACGGTTCGGGGAAATCGACGCTGGTCCGCGCGCTGCTAGGGCAGGTGGCCCTGTCCTCGGGCAAGGTCGAGCGGCTGGCCGGTCTGCGTATCGGCTATGTCCCGCAGCGGGTCCATATCGAGCGCGCGATGCCGATGACGGTGCGTCGCTTCCTGTCCCTGCCGCTGCGGGTCAATGACGCTCAGGCAGCCCAAGTGTTGGAGCGCACGGGCGTGCCGGGGCTCGAGTCGCGACAGATCATCTCGCTCTCGGGGGGACAGTTCCAGCGGGTTCTGCTGGCGCGGGCGTTGCTGAACGCGCCGCAACTGCTGGTTCTGGACGAGCCGACACAGGGTCTGGATCAGCCGGGCATCGTCGCCTTTTACAAGCTGATCGAGGAAGTTCGCGCCGAGACCGGTGCCGCTGTGCTGATGGTTAGTCATGATCTTCTGGTGGTGATGCGGGCCTCGGATCGCGTGGTGTGTCTGAACGGGCATGTCTGCTGTCAGGGCACGCCGCAGGCCGTCAGCGCGGCCCCCGCCTACCGCGCCCTGTTCGGAGCCGAGTCGCGGGGCACTCTGGCACTGTATCGCCACCATCACGACCACGACCATGACGATGTCGGTCACGTCCATGAACATGTGCATGGCCCCGACTGCGCCCATGATCACGCTCACGCTCACGACCACGCCAAAGGCTGAACATGCTAGATGATTTTCTGATCCGTGCCCTGATCGCCGGACTGGGGCTGGTTCTGGCGACCGGCACACTGGGCTCGTTCGTGGTGTGGCGGCGGATGGCGTATTTCGGCGACTCGACGTCGCATGCGGCGATCCTTGGCGTGGCGCTGAGCTTTGCGTTCTCGCTGCCTTTCTATGCCGGAACCATGGCCGTTGCGGTTGCCATGGCGCTGCTGGTCGCATGGCTGACCGGACGCGGCCAAAGCGCGGACACGGTTCTTGGGGTTATCGCACATACCGCGCTGGCCGCCGGTCTGGTGGCTGTCAGCTTTGTTCCGTCGTTGCGCGTCAATCTGGAAAGCTACCTGTTCGGCGACATTCTTGCCGTGACAAAAGCCGATCTGGTCTGGATCTGGATTGGGGCGGCGGCTGTATTGGGGCTGATGCTGTGGCGCTGGCAAAGGCTGGTCACAGCCTCGGTTAACGAGGAACTTGCCCTTGCTTCGGGTATCAACCCCGAGACCGAACGCCTGATACTGTCGCTCGCGCTGGCCATAGTTGTGGCAATCGCGATTCGAATTGTGGGCGCTTTGCTCATTTCTGCGTTACTGGTCATTCCGGCCGCAGCGGCCCGTGGACTCGCTAGAACGCCTGAGCAGATGGCAGGTTCCGCTACGTTTATCGGTGCGATCTCGGTCTGCGGTGGGCTTTGGGGCAGCCTTCGCTTCGATACGCCGGCCGGTCCTTCGATCATTGTCATTTCTGCGGCGATTTATGCTTTAACTCTAGTATTTTATGGCAAAGAGTGATCAACTGTCGGGGTTCCCGTATAAGCGGGAATCGGCCGGCTCATTGGCAGCTTGCCGCCGGACTTCAAATGTGTTGGCTAATATGCAACAGTCGACTTCGGCACGAAAAGTGCGCCATCAAGACCGCTTTCCAAGCCATTGGGTTTATGCGACTGTTGCACCGATGTTGTCGGAAACGGCAGCTTTCAAATTTACTGAACGGAGCATGATCATGACCAAAATTGCTACCTTTGCCCTGGCCCTTGGCCTCACGGCATCGTCCGCCCTCGCCGGTGGCTACGTCGCCCCCGTCGTTGACGTCGAGCCGGTCGTCGTTGACGAGAAGCCCGCTTCGTCGAATGCTGGCCTCGTTGTTCCGGCTCTGCTGCTGCTCGGCGTTATCGCTGCAGTCGCTTCGGATGACGACGACGATGACGATGACTCCAACTAATCTTCCCTAGGGAAGTTTGGTTCATGGGCTGGCTCTCGGGTCAGCCCATTTCTTTTTGTCTGCCCCTGACGCGGCCGAACGCGTATCTTGCCAGTCCGCTCGCCTCGGTCACATCTGTTGCCGCGTCATGAAAAAAGCCCGCGTTGCCGCGGGCTTTTTCGAGTTGACTGCCCTGATTTTCAGGGACGCAGTTCCTGAATGGTCACATAGCCCAGATCCGGCCCGATCCATTGCCGCGAGACCGTCACCCGCCCGCCCTGAACGATGTAGTTGTTCTGGATTTCCAGTGGGCCGTTCTTGCAGCTTTCCAAAATGACTCCCGCTTTCGGTCCGGGACCGATGCTGCATTCAAGCCGCAGCGGGCGCTCTAGCCCGTCTCCGGTCCAGTAGCGCATCACCCGATTGGCCTGTCCGCTGCGACCGGAACGGATCAGCGCCGAGGACGGTGCCATTTCGGCAACCGACAAGTCATGGCCCAAACCTCGGGTTCCGGCCAGCATGCCATCGCGCAGGATGATCGCCTGTTCGTTGGTGGTCATGTAGGTGCGTTGACCGGAGTTCTCGCCCGTCATGGCCAGTACCTGTGTCGTGGCCGCATTCTCGAGCCCGACAAGGATCAGTGGCCCCTTGTTGACGCGAAGTGCTGTGGCAGCCATGTCGCTGGGGCTGACCTTTTCGGCGACCTCGGTACGGTTGCGCTGGGCGACACTCTGACGCGCCGCCTCGGCCAGAAGGCCCGGTATCGAGCCCTCGTCGCTGTCAACATTGCCGCAGGCGCTCAGCATCGCGAGTGCGGCGGCTCCCAGCATGAAGCGCATCTTCGTCCCGCTCATCGCCAGAACCTCCCCCAGCCTTGATAGAGTTGTCCGGACTGGCTGTCGCGGACCTTGTCGTAAAGCCGCCCGTCGACGCGCAGCTTGCTGCCGCCGTCGCGCGAAAGCGAACGGATGTCGCCGCCGACACGACGCAGCGAGGGTTCGCCCGTGCCCCAGCCCAGCGGGATCGAGATGCTCACGCCCTTGTCGAACGATCCTTCGCCGAAATCTTCGTCGCTGAGATCGGTCTTGCTGGCCCATGCACCAACGCGCCAACCGTTGGCGAACTGACGCTCGACCGTGATGGTCGCGCCCTTGTCGCCCGCCAGATACTGACCGACATCAAGCTGTGCGCGGATGCCGTCGGTGAACTGGTAATAGGCCGAAACATGACCCGTAGTGACCTCGTAGTCGCGGAAGCCGAAGACGTCGCGGAAGTCACGTTTCTTGACGCGGTTCAACTCGGCACCAAGCGCCAGAGACGAGTTGGTCGGCCACCACAGGACCTCGGTCGAGGCGCCGCCATAGGCCCGTTCGAGCAAGCCGACGGTGACACGCGAATAGACCGTTTCGGTCGGCTTCGCGTACCATGCAAGGGTCAGACGCGGAATAGTCGGGCTGTCATTGCCCGAATACATCCGGCTGTCCGAGCGGACGCGCGGAACGCCGTTCGAGGCGTAATCCGTGTCCAGCGCTTCATATTCTTCGGCGGAAAGACTTCCGGGGCCTTCCTGTTCAGTCGTGCCGAGCACGCGCTGGCGCACGGTCCCCGAGACAACCAGTCCGGGGGTGAACTCGTATTCGGCCACCGCCTCTGCGCCGATTTCGTAGCGGAAGGGCTCGTCCGGATCGAAGATCGACGTCGAGAGATAGGGTTTCACGGCCCAGCTGAAGCGCGGGAATAACCCTTCGGTAAAGGTCAGGTTACCCGGCCGCGGATCGGCATCGGTCAGCTGCGCTGCCGCTGCGATCTGACCCGCCTCCGAGTTCTCGAGCCGCTCGACATCGGACCGGCGGACCGTGACCGAGGATGTCGGTAGCCCGTCGGCGGATGTGGTGATCACCAGCGTCTCGACCGATGGAGGCAGGGCGCGCGTCATCAGGCGCGCGGTGCGACCGATGGCCTGCGAATGCTGCATGTAGCGGCGGTTGCGGATCCGCACCTCGGCGCGGTTGGCGTCGAGCGACATCGACTCGAGGGTCTGCCCCTCTTTGTCCAGGGCATCGCTCAGGACTTTCTGGATCGCGGGTTGGGCCGTCGGGTCGGCAGACCATGCACCGGACCAACCTTCGGGATCAGCCGAGGGAGACGGGCGCGGGCGAACCGGTGCTGGTGCCTTCTCGATCCCTGAAGGATAGGGGGCCTGACTGGAATCCATCGCGACCGAGAACTGCAGCCCCAGTTGCCGGCCACCCAGCAGGTAGGCACCCAACTGGTAGTTCTGGCCCCATTGGTAGCTTGCGCCAAGGTTGATGTGGTTCTTCAGCTCGTCCTTGTCGCTCAGCCAGACATCGCGGGCGCAGTCCTCGGCGATACCGGTTTCGCAGGCGTAATTGTCGCCCGAGTATTCGGCGGTCAAGGCCAGCTTCTCGGTGGCTTGCCACGTCGCGCTGACGAAGGGTGCCATGTCACCCTTGAACCACTGGTCGGTATTGGGCTTGCCGCCTTCTTCCTCGTCGGGTCCGGGGCGGTCGCCAAAGGGGCTGCCGATATCGCCGCTTTGCGCCAGACGACCCCAGCCAAGACCGGCGCTGACGCGCAGGCGCGGGTTGATCGTCTTGGTCGCGACCAGATACTCAGCACTGTAATAGCCGGTGCCCATAAAATCCTGAAGGCCGATGGCCACAGCGGGCATCCAACCGTTCGGGTTCTCGTCAAGGAACTGGTAACGCAGGTCGAAGCTGCGGTCCCAGATATAGTCGCGCGATTGGGAAACACCGTTCGCCTGCGAGTCGAAACGGGCGTAGCGCAGCGCGACAGTCAGGCGGGGCAGGATCTGGAAGACCAGCGCGTTTTTGCGCGCGAGGTCCGAATAGTTCAACGTCGCGCTCAGGGTCGCGTCCGGCAGCATTTCCGCCGTGGGTGTGTCGATACCGCCCGGCAGGCCGTAGCTGTTGAACTTGGTTCCGATCAGCGGATCGGCAAGACCGGGAGATACCCCCAGTCCCAACAAAAGAGCCACCGGCACGGTCGAAGCCAGCAGGCGGCGGGTCAGGGTCGAATGGGCGCGCATCGGCGGGTCCTTCTAACATGTCGTCCCGCAGGCTGAGAGGCTGCGGTTAGGCAAGGCCCGCGCGACTTGGGATCGCACGGGCCAGAAGCTGAATTACTGGGTCGTTGCCGGAGGTGTGGGCGGCAGGATCAGTTGCGGAGCCGGAACTCCCGACGTGGCCGGAGCATCGCTTGGCGTGGTCGCAGCCGGTGCTTCGGGGGTCGTCGTGGCCGCCGGAGCCGGAGTGGTTGCCGGAGCGGGCGTGGCCGCAGGCGTCTCGGCTGCGGGCGCAGGTGTCGTCACGGCAGGTGCCAGCGGTGTGCTGGTGACCGGAGCCGTGGTCGCCGGAGCGGTTTCCGTCGCCGCCGGAGCCGGGGTCGTCGCCGTGCTCGGGGTGGTGGTTGCCGGATCAGCCGGTTTCGCCACGGGCGCGGCAGCGGGCTTGGGCTTTGCGGTCGATTTCGGCTTCGGCGCGGCCGACGATGCGGTCACTTGCGCTTTCGGCATCGTGTCGGTGGCGGCGGCGCAACCCGACAGGCGCTGGCTGCCGACGCGCAGTTTGGCGGTGAAGGGGGTCTTGACGTCGCCAGCCTGACATTCGGCCGCCTGAACGTTCAGCGAGAAGACCGAGCCGTTCATCGTGCCGATGAACTCGACGCCGCGGGCATAGGTCATGCGACGCACCGAGACGGCGGTCGATTTCGCGCCCGAGCGCTCGTAAACGGCGCGGGAATTGTTCGCGGTGACGGTCCAGCCCGCACCTGCGGCGCGGAACATGGCGATATTCGCCGTGTTGGCCTCGGCGGTAGCGAGCGGCCGTCCTTCTTCTCCGGTCTCGATTGGCGAGTCGATCGGCGACACGGCGGGCGGTCCAGCAGGCTTCTCGACTGCGGGGGCCTCTTCGGGGGTGTTCTTCTGGAAAGGCAGCTCACCGCAAGCGGTCACGGCCACCGACATCGCCAGTACGGCAAAAGCCGAACGGAATTTCATCTGCTCTGTCCCGGTTCCTTGGAGTTTTGCTTTGTCATAATCGCTACAGGAACCCCCCGCTTTGGGCAAGCGTCCAGCGCCCCGCAACGGCCTTGCAGGCCAATCTGCGCGGAGATTTGCGCGGTTTTTGCCTCAGCAGTTGGGGACGTTCACCGCAAGTCCACCCAAAGATGTCTCTTTGTATTTCTCGTTCATGTCCCGACCGGTCTGCCGCATCGTCTCGATTGCGGCGTCAAGGGGAACGAAATGCTTGCCATCGCCGCGTAGCGCAAGGCTGGCGGCTGCGACCGCCTTGATTGCTCCGATGCCGTTGCGTTCGATGCAGGGGACCTGCACCAGACCGCGGACCGGATCGCAGGTCATGCCAAGGTGATGCTCGAGCGCGATTTCGGCGGCGTTCTCGACCTGCGCGGGTGTGCCGCCCAAGACGGCGCACAGGCCCGCTGCCGCCATGGCGCTGGCTGCGCCGACTTCGGCCTGACAGCCGCATTCGGCCCCCGAGATCGAGGCGTTGTGCTTGATCAGTCCGCCAATGGCTGCGGCGGTCAGCATGAAATCGTCCAACTGGCGCTCGGATGCGCCGGGAACGTGATCCAGCCAGTAGCGGATCACCGCCGGAACGACGCCCGCCGCGCCATTGGTCGGTGCTGTGACGACCTGTCCGCCTGCGGCGTTCTCCTCGTTCACGGCCATGGCATAGATCGACATCCAGTCGTTGATGACATGGGGCGCCGTCAGGTTCATCCCGGCCTCGGATTTGAGCGAACTATGGATGCCCGAGGCGCGGCGCCGGATCGACAGCCCTCCGGGCAGGGTTCCGCCGGTTGCAAGGCCGCGATCCATGCAGTCGCGCATCACCTGCCACAACCGCCGGATGCCGGTCGAAATCTGGGCATCGGACCGGAACTTCCGCTCGTTCTCGCGCTTCAGGGTTGCGATGGATTTGCCTGATTTTTCGGCCATATCCAGCATTTGGGCCGCCGAGACAAACGGCCATGGCACGGTGTCACCGTCATCACCGCGCGTCCGGTCGCCGCGTAAGGCTAGCTCGTCCTCGGTCAGAACGAAGCCACCGCCGATTGAGTAATAGACCTGCTGATAGATGACATCGCCCTGCGCGTCGGTCGCCATCAGCGTCATGCCGTTGGCATGGCCGGGCAAGGCATGGTCGTAGTCGAAGATCAGGTCGGCATCGGGATCAAAGGCCAGTTCGCCCAGATCCGCAGGCGTAAGGGTGCGGGAATTCCGGTTTGCCGCCAACGCCGTCTCGGCTGCCTCGGCATCCATGGTTTCTGGCAGAAATCCTGCCAGTCCAAGTATGGTAGCGCGATCGGTCGCATGCCCCTTGCCGGTGAAAGCCAGACTGCCATGCAGGCTGGCGCGCAGACCGTGAGGGCGGAAGGGCTGGGCGCGAAGCGCCTCCAGAAAGCGGCCTCCGGCCACCATCGGTCCCATCGTATGCGAGGACGAGGGGCCGACCCCGATCTTGAAGATGTCGAAAACCGACAGAAACATCGCATTCCACCTTTGCTGGCCAAATTGCTGGCTTGGGTCCAAGCTAGTGCGGACCCATCCGGCCTACCAGAGGCGCTGCGTCACCCGTCAGGCAGTTCCGCGACATTTGACGAAACGTCCTCTGCACTATATCCAGTCATCGAGCCTGTTTATTAAGCAAACGTGATGCGGTGCGTTAAGCCTGTCGAAAAGGCAGTCGCCCCATTCTTCCGCATTCCTGCGCCCCGTCTTACGAGTTTCCCATGAGCCTTCCTGATCCGATCATCCTTGGCGATACGCGACTTGGCCCGCCGGTCTTTCTGGCGCCGATGGCCGGCATCACCGATTTGCCTTTCCGCCGCGCGGTCGCCCGCCACGGCGGTGCAGGGCTGATGGTCAGCGAGATGGTCGCCTCGACCGAGATGGTGACGCCTCGGCCCTCGACCCGCATGGCCGTGCGCGCCAAGGCGATGACCGAGGGCGATTTGCCGGTTTCGGTCCAGATCGCTGGCCGCGAAGCAGGGGCGATGGCGGAAACCGCCCGTATCGTTGCCGGAATGGGTGCGCGGATCATCGACATCAACATGGGTTGTCCGGCCAAGAAGGTGACCGGCGGGTTGTCGGGCGCGGCGCTGATGCGCGATCTGGATCACGCTCTGGAACTGGTCGATGCGGTCGTTGGCGCGGTTCCCGATCTGCCGGTGACGCTGAAGATGCGCCTTGGCTGGGACGAGGATTGCCTGAACGCGCCCGAACTTGCCACCCGCGCCACCTCGGCGGGGGTCCGGATGCTGACCGTGCATGGCCGGACGCGGGCGCAATTCTATACGGGAACCGCCGACTGGCAGCGGATCCGCAAGGTTGCGAATGTCGCGGGTCGTCCGCCGCTCGTGGCCAATGGCGATGTGGTCGATGCGGCCTCGGCCCGCGCGGCACTCGAGCAATCCGGCGCGGAAGCGGTCATGGTCGGACGCGGCGCGCAAGGCCAGCCGTGGAAGCTTGCCCAGATCGCGCACGAGCTTTGGGGCACAACTGCTCCGGAGATCCCGCAGGGCGCGGCTTTGGCCGATGACATCGCGGAACATTATCAGGACATCCTGTCCCTTTACGGCACCGAACTGGGCCTGCGCGTCGCACGCAAGCATCTGGGCTGGTACGCCGAAGCGAACGGCGCGCCGAACCGCGCCGAATTGCTTCGCGCTGCGTCGCCCGAGGCGACCTTGGCCGCGATCAGGGCCGGTTTTGCCGATGCCGGACAGGCCGGCCTTCCTCCGATGGAGACAAGTACATGAAGTCCCGCTCCACGGCGCAACATACGCCAGAGCCACCGTCTGATTTTATTCCGGCAGAGGTAGGTCCGAACTGGTCCGCATTGCCCATTCCCGCCGTCATCGTCGATTCGAAAGGGCGGATCGCGGCGATCAACGATCTGGCGGAATCCTTTCTGAACGTCTCGCGCCGGTCGGCCATGGGCCACCACATCGAAGGCCCCGAGATGTTGAAGCGGATGCGGATCGTGCCGCCGATCTCCGAAATTCTTGAACGGGTCGGAGAGGGGCATGACGCACTGAACCGTTCCGCCGTGCGCTTCGAGATCGGTGATCGGCTTGGCGGTCATGTGGAACGGATGGGATCGATCTA
Organism: Paracoccus aestuariivivens; assembly: GCF_009711225.1. Taxonomy (GTDB): domain Bacteria; phylum Pseudomonadota; class Alphaproteobacteria; order Rhodobacterales; family Rhodobacteraceae; genus Paracoccus; species Paracoccus aestuariivivens. Next base: position 18,951 of record NZ_WMIE01000002.1, read on the forward strand.
TGCCGGTCCGGTGCCCAGCCCTGCGGGTGGCATCGTGTTTCTGATCACGCCGGGCGAGAATTCCAGCCGCTTGGGGCAGGGGCGGGCGGTCCGCTCGGCCGCGCGCTCGGCCATCGGCATGTCCGAGATGCTGGCGCATGAGATCAAGAACCCGCTGGCCGGCATTCGCGGTGCGGCGCAGCTGATCGGCATGAACCTTGCGCCCGAAGACCGCGATCTGGCCGATCTGATCGTCGTGGAATCGCGCCGCATCGTCGAGCTGCTGGATCAGGTCGAGCGCTTCGGCGACACGTCAGGCGCGAAGCTGACCGAGGTGAACATCCATGACGTGCTGGAGCGCGTCCGCCGCTCGGCGATGGTGGGTTTCGGCAAGGCGCTCAAGATCGTGCCGGATTACGATCCCTCGCTGCCGCCCGCACTGGCCGACAATGACCAGTTGGTGCAGGTTTGCCTGAATCTGGTGAAGAACGCCGCCGAGGCGATCCATCGCGACGGGCGCGAAACCGGCGTGATCCGCATCCGCAGCTTCTATGACGGCACCTTGCGCATGGCTCCGACCGAGGCCGAGCCGCATGGCCGCAGCCTGCCACTTCAGATCGAGATCGAGGATGACGGTCCGGGCATTCCCGAATCTATCGCCGATCAGGTCTTCGAACCCTTTGTTTCGGGTCGCGAGAACGGCACCGGCCTTGGGCTGGCGCTGGTCTCGAAGATCATCACCGATCACGGGGCGTGGATCACGTTGGATTCCCGCCCCGGACGTACAATTTTTCGACTTTCCCTTCCCAAAGCCTGAGGTAATCCATGGACGGCACCGTTCTGATCGCAGATGACGACCGCACCATCCGCACCGTCTTAACTCAGGCCCTGACCCGGGCGGGATGTCGTGTCCACGCGACCGGTTCATTGGCTCAATTGCTGCGCTGGGTCGAGGAAGGCCGCGGCGATCTGGTCATCACCGATGTGATGATGCCCGACGGCAACGGGATCGACATGATTCCGGCGATCCGCACGGCACGACCCGATCTGCCGGTCATCGTGATCTCGGCGCAGAACACCATCGTCACCGCGATCCGTGCCACCGAGGCCGCCGCCTTCGACTACCTGCCCAAGCCCTTCGATCTGCCCGATCTGATGGTGCGGGCGGGACAGGCCCTGTCGCGCCGCGCCCGCAAATCCGATCCGACCCCGACCGGTATCCCCTCGCCCGAGAACACCGCCGATCCGACCCTGCCGCTGATCGGGCATGCTCCGGCGATGCAGAACCTGTTCCGTATGGTCGCGCGGGTGCTGAACGCGGATCTTCCGGTGATGATCGCGGGCGAAGCGGGGGTCGGCAAGACCGTCATCGCGCGGTCGTTCCATGATCTTTCCGACCGGCGTGATTCGGGTTTTGCGGTGCTGACCTCGGCCGATCTGTCCGAGGAAGCCATCCACCGCGCAGCCGAACGTGCTAATGGCGGCACGTTGCTGATCGAGGATCCGGCGGGTTTTGGCGCATCGGCGCAGGCACGTCTGATCGGTCTGATCGAGGCATGGGAGGTCGGACCGGGCCGGAACCAGATGCCGCGCCTTGTGTCCACCACCGGCGCCGAGCCGCAGGCCGATGTCGCGAACGGGCGGCTGCGCGCCGATCTGTATTACCGTCTTGCAGGGGTCACGATCACAGTACCGCCGCTGCGGTCGCGGGTCGATGACATCCCGCCGCTGGCGCGTCACCTGCTGGCGCGGGCCGCGACGCAAGGTCTGCCGCAGCGCAGCTTGTCCGAAGGCGCGACGGCGATGATCCGCTCGTACCCGTTCCCGGGAAACGTGCGCGAACTGGAAAATCTGATGCGTCGTCTGGCGCTTACGGCCGCCGGAGCCGAAATCAGCGATGCCGAGGCGCGCGCCGCCCTTTCCGAATCAGTACCGCTTGGCGCCCCTGCCGCTGCGGTCACGCCGATGCAGCCGCGGGTGGCTGCGCCGACCGGAACCGCCGCGCCAAGCCCCGCCGCACCGGTCACGGCGATGGCCGAACCGTCCAATGCGCGTTTGTCGCAATCGGTCGAAATGCATCTCCAACGCTACTTTGATCTGCATGGCGATCAGCTTCCTCCGCCCGGTCTTTACGACCGGATTCTGCGGGAAATTGAAAAACCCTTGCTGGAAATCGCGCTGGACGCGACAGGCGGCAATCAGCTGAGATGTGCTGATCTGCTTGGCATCAACCGCAATACGTTGCGCAAGAAGCTCACGGATCTGAATATCGAGGTGACACGACGTCGCAAGCTGATGTAAAACGGCCACAGATGGTTGCATGAGCGTTTCGTAGCAGCCACAGGAACGCCGCGGCACAGCGGCGAAACCGTGAGGTCGGGCGAGTTGGCGGGAACGCTGTCCAGGGGCACATGGGAACGCGTCGCGCGTTTGCGGCGCGCGCGCCGCGTTCGTAATTACGCGACATTGGGATTGGTCGTTCTGGGACCGCTGCTGGCGGGTCTGACCTTTGTCGTGATGGGGCCGCTGGCCGGAGTCGAATCGGGCAGCGCGTGGCTGCGCCTCGTGCTGCTGGCCGACCTGCTTTACCTGATCGTTCTGACCGGTCTGGTTGTGACGCGGATGACGGGCATCGTTGCCGCCAGGCGACGTTCGGCCGCCGGATCGCGCCTGCATATGCGACTGGTGGGCGTCTTTGCCACCATCGCGCTGGTCCCGACGGTTCTGGTCGCGCTTTTCGCCGGAATCACGCTGAATATTGGTCTTGAGGGCTGGTTCTCGAACCGCGTGCAGCAAGTGGTGCGCAGCTCCTTGTCCGCCGCCGAGGCCTATCAGGAAGAACACCGCCGCGATCTGACCAGCGATGCCAAGATGCTGGCGGGGGCGCTGACACAGGCCGCGCGGCAAAATCCGATGCTGGATGATGGCGAATTGCGGTTGCTGCTGGGGCAGGGACAGGCGCTGATCCAGCGCGGCCTGCGCGAGGCCTATGTCATCGACGGTGGTGGAGCGATCCGGGCACGCGGTGAACGCAGCTACCAGTTCTGGTACGAACAACCCTCGCAGCCGCAATTCGATCAGGCGCAGACCGACGGTCTGGTCCTGATTCAGGACTGGCAGAACAACGAGTTCCGCGCGCTTCTGCCTTTGACGCCGCTGTCGGATCGCTATCTGTACGTCACCCGCGATGTGGACGGGAAATTGCTGGGACTGCTGGACGACACGCGTCAAAGCGTTGGCGAATATCAGCGGCTCGAACAGGAACGCGGACGGGTGCTCCTGGAGTTCTCGCTGCTGTATCTGGGCTTTGCCCTGCTGCTGGTCGCTGCCGCGATGTGGCTGGGGCTGTGGTTCGCTGACCGGCTGTCGCGACCGATCGGCCGTTTGGCAGAAGCGTCCGAGCAGGTCGGCAAAGGCAATCTGGACCTACAAATCCCCGAAGCCGACACCGGAGACGAGATCCAGACTTTGGGTCAAAGTTTCAACCGCATGACCCGCCAGTTGAAGACCCAACGCGAGGAACTTGTCGAAAGCTACCGCGCCGCCGACGATCAGCGCCGGTTGTTCGATTCCGTGCTGTCCTCGGTGACGGCAGGGGTGATCGGGTTGGATGCCGCAGGCGAGATAGACTTCCTGAACCGGTCGGCCACGCGCTTGTTGGGGCTTGATCCGGCGCAGGTGCATGACCGTTTGCTGTGGCAGGCGGTGCCGGAATTCGCGCCGCTTTTCGATCGGCTTGCCCAATCGGTCAATGAATCCGTGCAGGACGAGATTCGCCTGAACCGTGAGGGCCGCGTCGAAAGCCTGCTGGTCCGTATGGCCGCCCGAAGGGGCACCGCAGGCGGGCTTGAGGGATATGTGGTCGCGCTCGATGATGTGACGGATCTGGTTTCGGCGCAGCGCATGGCGGCATGGGGTGATGTCGCCCGCCGTGTCGCCCATGAAATCAAGAACCCGCTGACTCCGATCCAATTGTCGGCCGAGCGGCTCAAGCGGAAATTCGGGCCTATCGCCGGCGATGATCGCGAGGCGCTGGAGCAATATACCGAAGTCATCATCCGGCAGACCAACGATCTGCGCCGGATCGTGGACGAATTCTCGCGCTTTGCCCGCATGCCCGAGCCGGATCGCAAGGAAACCGACATCTCCAAGTTGCTGCGTGACAGCGAGTTGATGCAGCGCGATGCCCTGCAAGGCGCGCTGGTCTCGGATATTCCCGAGGAGCCGGTCATCGTCGATGCCGATGCCGGAATGATGCGGCAGGTCTTTACCAATCTTCTGAAAAACGCGGGCGAGGCGCTGGACGAGCTACGGCCCAACCCGCCCGAGGGGTGGACGCCGCGGATCAGGGTCGAAATGAATGCAGCACCGGATGCGGTGACCATCCGGATCATCGACAACGGCCCGGGCTTGCCCGAGGACCGTTCAAGGCTGTTCGAGCCTTATGTCACCATGAAGCAGGGGGGTACCGGGCTGGGCCTACCCATTGTGAAAAAAATCGTCGAGGAACATGGCGGGAACTTCATCCTGACCGACGCACCGGGGCAACCGGGTGCGATGGCGCAGATCCGTCTGCCTCGCGAACGCCAGCCCGTGCGCCTGACGGCACGGCGCCAGAAACTTGAGCAGGACCACGTGAAATGACCGACATTCTCATCGTTGACGACGAAAAAGACATTCGCGAACTGATCTCGGACATCCTCAGGGACGAGAGTTACTCGACACGTCTGGCCGCCAATTCGGATCAGGCCATGGCCGAGATCAACATCGCGGAGCCTGCGCTGATCATCCTCGACATCTGGCTCAAGGACAGCAAGATGGACGGGATCGACATCCTCAAACAGGTCAAGCGCAACAATCCTGACGTGCCCGTTGTGATCATCTCGGGGCATGGCAATATCGAGATAGCTGTCGCGGCTATCAAACAGGGCGCTTACGACTTCATCGAAAAGCCCTTCAACATCGACCAGCTTCTGGTGGTGATCCGCCGTGCGATGGAGGCCTCGCGTTTGCGGCGCGAGAACTCGACCCTGAAGCGCGGCGAGGCGCGGGCCGCCGAGATGCTGGGCAATTCGGCGGCGTTCCGGCGGCTTCGCGAACAGCTTGACAAGGTGTCCAAATCCAATGGCCGTGTCATGCTGACGGGCGAGCCGGGGGCGGGCAAGGAAATGGCCGCCCGCTATATCCACGGCCACAGCCAGCGCGGTCGCGATCCCTTTATCGCCGTGCCTTGCGCCACGATCGAGCCTGACCGCATGGAAGAAGTGCTGTTTGGCCGCGAAACGCCCGAGCGCGGGATCGAGCCGGGTTTGCTCGAGCAGGCGCATGGCGGGGTGATCTATTTCGACGAGGTCGCCGATATGCCGTTGGGCACGCAGACCAAGATCCTGCGCGTCCTGACCGAGCAGCAGTTCCAGCGCGCCGGTGGCACTGACAAGGTGCGGGTGGATTTGCGGGTGATCTCATCCACCAACCGCGATCTTGCGACCGAAATCGCGACCGGTCGTTTCCGACAGGAACTGTATGACCGGCTGAACGTGGTTCCCGTGGCGGTGCCTTCGCTTTCCGAGCGGCGCGAGGACATCCACCATCTGGCCGAGCATTTCATCGAGCAGTTCCACGCCTCGCAGGGGCTTCCCCAGCGCGCGCTGCCCGAGGAAACCGTCGCGGCCCTGCAATCCATGGCCTGGCCGGGGAATATTCGCCAGCTTCGCAACGTCATCGAACGCGTGCTGATCCTTGGCGATGGCACCGGCCCGATCCAGCCTTCCGAGCTTGAAAGCCAAAGCACGACGAATGGTTCGGGCGAGGCGCTGGCCCTTGGGCCGCAGATCACCAGCCTTGCCTTGCGTGACGCACGCGAGTTGTTCGAGCGGGAATACCTGCTTGCCCAGATCAACCGTTTTGGCGGCAATATCAGTCGTACCGCACAATTCGTCGGGATGGAGCGCTCGGCTTTGCACCGTAAACTCAAGTCCTTGGGCGTGGTGGGCGGTGTCCGCGTCGAAGAGGAAATGATGGGCAAGTAAGTTCGATCATTTCCTGCCATCACTGCACTGGCAGGAAGTGATCGGATGGTTGGCCGGTAGCTGGAATACTCGGTTCAAAGTGGCCATCGCGCTTCCAACGATGGCCCCGGGATGTCGCTGTTCACCCGCAGCTCCTCGCTGGATGCGGGGGCTGCGACAGGCTGCGCTGTTACGCCTTTTGCTGTCGGCGATCTTTTGCTGTATCCGCATCGCATCCGGCGGGTTAGGATCGCCGTTGCGACGAAGAATTGCACGAGGCGGCGATGAAGATCATCATTTGCGGAGCAGGGCAGGTTGGCTGGCATATCGCACGCCATCTCGCCGGAGAACGCAACGATGTCACGATCATCGACACCAATGCAGAATTGATCCGTCGCGCCACAGATGCGCTGGACGTGCAGGGCGTGACCGGATTTGCCAGCCATCCCGACGTTCTGGACCGTGCGGGCGCGCGCGACGCCGACCTGATCATCGCCGCGACCTATTCGGACGAGGTGAACATGGTCACCTGTCAGGTCGCGCATTCGGTATTTCAGGTGCCGCGCAAGATCGCCCGTCTGCGGTCCTCGGCCTATCTGGATGCGATCTATTCCGATCTGTACCGGACCGACCACCTGCCGATCGATGTCGTGATCAGTCCCGAGCGCGAGGTGGCGCGGGCGGCATTGCAGCGGCTGTCGGCCCCCTCGACATTCGACGCCGAGACATTCCTGAACGGACGGGTGCATCTGCTGGGCATCGCGCTTGATCCCGATAGTCCGGTGCTGAACACGCCCCTGCGGCAGCTGGATGAAATGTTCTCCAGCCTCAGCGCCATCGTTGCGGGTGTGCGGCGCGGCGGAAAGCTGTTCGCGCCAGAGCCGGGCGATCAACTGTTCGACGGCGACCAGATCTATGTGTTCACCCTTAGTCAGGACGTGCCGCGCACACTGGAAATCTTCGGCAAACCCGCCGCCCGGCAGGAAAGCGTTGTCATTATCGGTGCGGGCAATGTCGGGCTGGAAGTCGCCAAGGCGTTGGAGGCCAGCCCCGAGCGCGTCCGCGTCAAGGTGATCGAGCGCGACCGCTCGCGCGCCGAAGACGCGGCGGATGCGCTCAGCCGGACCATTGTCCTGAATGGCGACGGTCTGGCCGCCGAACTGCTGGAAGAAGCCGCCGTGCCGCGCGCCGATGCGGTTCTGGCGGTCACCGACGACGACAAGACGAACATCCTTGCGGCTGTCCGCGCCAAGCAGGCCGGAGCGAAGCTGGTCATCTCTCTGGTGAACGATCCGACGCTGATGTCGCTGATGGACACGCTGGAGATCGACGCCTTTATCAATCCGCGCGCCAGCACGGTCTCGACCATCCTGCGCCATATCCGGCACGGGCGGGTGCGCGATATCTACTCGATCGGCGATGCCGAGGCCGAGGTGATCGAGGCGCAGGTGCTGTCGACCTCGCCGATTGCGGGGCGTCCGATCCGCGATATCGACTTCCCCGAGGGCGCGTTGCTCGGGGCCGTATTGAAGCGCGACCGCGTGGTGAAACCGACCGGCGATCTGCGCATCGAAGAGGGCGATATCATCATCATCTTTGCCCTCGCCAAGGATGTCCCCGAGGTCGAGCGCCTGTTGCAGGTCTCGATCGACTTCTTCTGAGGTCCGGATGCAGCGTCTGGCCCATTTGCCGCTTCTGGTGATCCTGATGGGGATCGTGTCGCTGGCGATGCTGGTGCCGGGAGGCTATGCCCATGTGCTGGACCAGCACCGGCTCGGCTCGGCCTTCATGAGCTGCGCTGCGGTTTTCCTGATCATTTCGGCGCTTCTGGGGATCGCGACGGCAAGCGATCCGCGCCGTGCGCGCCCGCGCAGCGTCCTGCTGACCATGTTGGGGGCGATGACGCTTCTGCCCGCGATGATGGCGGTCCCCTTTTTGCTTGGCCTGCCCGATACCGGCTTTTTCAACGCGTGGTGGGAGATGATTTCCTGCCTGACAACCACCGGAGCGACGCTTTATGCCGCCGATCTGCTGGTGGCGCCGCTGCATCTATGGCGCTCGATGGTGGGCTGGATGGGGGGGCTGTTCATGCTGGTTGCGGCGGTCGCCTTGCTGGCGCCGCTGCGGGTCGGCGGGTTCGAGATCTTATCGTCGCCCTATGGCCGCAACGAGAACTTCGAACGCCTGCCCAAGTCTGCCCATCGGCCAAGAGTGGTGACGCATCTGTCCGCGCCCTCGTTCCGCTCGGGGCTCGGCGATCCGGCAAGCCGCTCGATCCGGGCGTTCTGGCAGGTTTTTCCGGTTTATGCCGGTCTGACCCTCGCGATGTGGGTCATTCTTCTGATGTTTGGCGAGTCGGGCTTTCTGGCCCTGACCCGTGCCATGGGCACACTTTCGACCAGCGGAATCAGTCCGGTAAATGGCCCAGCAGCGCAGCAAAGCGGTGTCTTCGGCGAGATGGTGATCTTTTTGTTCCTGATCCCCGCCTTGTCGCGGCGGTTCTGGCCGGGCGGGGGTGAGTTGAAGACCTCGGACAAATTGCGGTCGGACCCCGAATTGCTGCTGGCCGCGGCAGTGGTTCTGATGGTCGCCTCGATGCTGTTCCTGCGTCACTTCATCGGTGCGATCGGCGTTTCGCCGGGCGGGGCAAGGGGCCTGATGGACACGCTGGACAGTGCCGCCTCGGCGGCGTGGGGCGGGATTTTCAATGGCCTGAGCTATCTGACCACGACGGGCTGGAACTCGGTCGAGTGGCAGGGCGCGCGGAACTGGTCGGGCATCAGTTCGCCGGGATTGATGCTGGCGGGCCTTGCGATCATGGGCGGAGGCGTTGCCACAACCGCAGGTGGGGTCAAGCTGCTGCGGGTTTATGCTTTGGCCCGTCATAGCGAGCGCGAGCTGGAAAAGATCGTCCATCCGGCGTCGGTCGGCGGCGGTGGTCGCATGGCGCGGCGGTTGCGGCGCGAAGGTGCCTATCTGGCCTTCATCTTTTTCATGCTATTTGCCTGTTCGCTGGCGGTCATCCTGATCCTGATCTCGCTTCAGCAGATCGAGTTCGACAGCGCGACCATCCTTTCTGTTGCCGCATTGACAAATACCGGACCGCTGGCTGGCGTGATCCCGTTGACACCCACTTTTCAGGGCTCGGCGGGCATGGCCGGTGCCCCTTGGGAGGGTTGGGCAGGGCTTCCGGCGATGACCAAGGCGATCCTTGCCGGAGCGATGATCCTCGGGCGCATCGAAACGCTGGCATTACTTGCGTTGCTTTCGCCGGAATACTGGCGAAAATAAGTTACATGGCGTTCATGCAACGCCGTCGGGGCCTTGTCAGAACCTGTGCTTGCAAGCCCCGTAAGCCTCGCCTAAGTCTTGAAAAACAGCGATAAGAACAAGGTGCATGGAATGGCCGGCGACAAACAGAATCTCCAGGATGCGTTTCTGAACCACGTCCGAAAGGGCAAGGTTCCGGTTACGATTTTCCTGATCAACGGCGTAAAGCTGCAGGGTGTGATCACCTGGTTCGATAATTTTTGCGTGCTGCTGCGCCGTGATGGCCAGTCGCAGCTGGTCTACAAGCATGCCATTTCGACCATTATGCCGGGGCAGCCGATCAGCCTTTACGACGGCGAGGATTGATTGGCTGAACTGACAGAGACCCGCGAACGCCCCACACGCGCATATGTGATCCATCCGGATTTGGGGAATTCGCGGACGCGCCGCTCGCCCGAGCTGGCCTTGGAGGAAGCGGTGGCGCTGGCCCACGCGCTTTCGGCAATCGAAGTGGCGGGTGCCGAAGTTGTGAAGCTTCGCAAGCCCGAAGCCGGAATGCTGTTTTCCAAGGGAAAACGCGCCGAAATAGGAGAACATCTCAAGGCCGCCGCCGAAGGCGAGGGGGCCGAGCTTGTGCTGGTCGATGGGCCGGTGACTCCGGTCCAGCAGCGCAACCTTGAAAAGGAATGGGGCGTCAAGATCCTTGACCGGACCGGCCTGATCCTCGAGATCTTCGCCGATCGGGCCAGCACGCGCGAAGGCGTGTTGCAGGTCGAACTGGCTGCGCTCGCCTATCAGCGCACGCGACTGGTTCGGGCATGGACCCACCTTGAGCGTCAGCGCGGTGGCTTCGGTTTTGTCGGCGGTCCGGGGGAAACCCAGATCGAGGCCGACCGTCGCGCCATTGACGACCAGATGATCCGCCTGCGTCGCCAGCTTGAGCGGGTGGTCAAGACCCGCGAATTGCACCGCAAGGCGCGGGCCAAGGTGCCTTATCCGATTGTCGCGCTGGTGGGCTATACCAACGCGGGAAAATCGACGCTCTTCAATCATCTGACCGGCGCTGATGTCATGGCCAAGGACCAGTTGTTCGCCACGCTCGATCCGACGATGCGGCAACTGACCCTGCCCAGCGGTCGGCGGGTGATCATGTCCGATACGGTGGGCTTCATCAGTGATCTGCCTCATGAACTGGTCGCTGCCTTCCGCGCGACCTTGGAGGAGGTTCTGGCTGCCGATCTGATCTTGCATGTGCGGGACATCTCGCATCCCGAGACGGAAGAGCAGGCAGGCGATGTCGTTGAAATCCTTGATGGTCTGGGTGTCGAGGATGACGTGTCGCTGGTCGAGGTCTGGAACAAGATCGATCTGCTATCCGACGATCAGCGCGACGCCTTGCAGCGCACCGATGCCCGTACCGAAGGTGTGCAGGCGATCAGCGCGCTGACCGGCGCGGGTCTGGACGATCTGCTGGCCTTGGTCGAGGAACGTCTGGCCGAGACGCTGGACGAGCCGCGCGAGGTTGCCGAACTACATCTTGGACATGAGGATGGCCGCCGCCGTGCCTGGCTTCACGGTCAGGGCATCGTCACATCCGAAACCATCGAGGAGACCGGCGTGCGATTGGTCGTGCGCTGGACCGAGCGGCAGAAGGCGCAATTCGCTTCTTTGCGAGCCTAGCGAAAACCGGCCGCCTGCTGCTCGTCATTCGTAATCAACAGTATCAGGGCCGCGCATTTTGGGCGCGGCCCTGAGCATTTCAAGCGGGCAGGGCCGCTAGTTCATGCGCCCAAGGCGGATTCGCACCGGGGCGCGAGACGGTGATCGCCGCCGCCCGCGTGCCAAGGGTCAGCGCGCGCAGCAGGGATTCAGGGGAAAGATTGGCGATGCCGTCGCGGGTTAGCGCGCCGTCGGCTGCCAGCGAGGCCAAGACGCCTGCATTGAACGTGTCGCCTGCGCCAATGGTGTCGGCGACCTCGACGCGGGTGGCGGGGGCCGAGATCGGCTCGCCCTGCCAATGGGCGCGGGCACCGGCAGCGCCTCCGGTTTGTAGCAGCACTTTGACGCCGCGCTTCAGAAGATCGGCCGCAACCTCGTCGAAGCTTCTGTTCGGGGCAAGCCATTCGAGGTCGTCCGAGGAAAGCTTCACGATATCGGCCATGCCGATCAACCGGTTAAGGCGGGCGCGATAGGCTTCGGCATCGGCGATGAAGAACGGGCGGATGTTGGGATCAAGGATGACAGGCACGCGGGTCTTCAGGCGGGCGGCCAGTTCCTCGATCGCAGCGCCGCAGGGATCGGGAACAAGGCTGATCCCGCCGATGAACAGCGCCGAGACGGTATCGGGGATCGCGGGCAGGTCTGCGGGGGCAAGCATCCGGCCCGCCGAACCTTCGTCATAGAAGGAATAGCGCGCCTCGCCATTCGTCAGGGTGACGAAGGCCAGCGTCGTCAGCCGGTCCGAGCGGGGGCAAATCGAGATATCGACATTGGCATCGGCCAAGGGACGCAGCAGGATCTCTCCGAACGGGTCGCGCGAGATCGGCCAAAGATAGGCGGTTTCAGCACCGATCCGGCCCAGAGCGATGGCGGTGTTATAAACCGCGCCTCCGGCAAGGGGTCGGAACGCGCCCGCCTCGGGCACCATGTCGATCAGCGATTCGCCAGCACACAGGATCATGCCTGTCCTCCATTCATGCAGTCATGGAGGGTGATAGCGGTAACTGCCGCCGCTGTTAAGATCGACCGAATAGCCGCCGGTGTTGATTTGCACATATCCGCCCCGTTCGTTCAGCCAGAGCAGACCCATGATGACGAGCAGTGCGAAAAGGATGGCGAAGGCGATTTTCCAGATCGAATAGGGGCGCTCACCCTGAACGCGTCCCGACTGGCCATTGACGACGAACCGGTAGCTTTTGCCGTTATAGCGATAGGCGGCGGTCCAGATTGGCAGCAGGATATGCTTGAAGGTCTCGGCCTCATGGGCGGTGCGGATCTGGGCGATCTGCTGTTCATTGCCGCCAATATCGCGGCGCACATCCATGGCGATGACGCCCGCCATTTCCTGCCGCGCGATATCATGGCCCGAGGCGAGGGGGATGGTGTAGCCCTCGGCGGTGAATCCGGCCAGATATTCGGGCTGGTAGGTCGTCAGATGCGACAGGTCCCAAGGTGTCAGCGCGTCCGTAATACGGCGCGGCAGGGAACTCGCGGCCAAAACCAGCACATCGTTGAAATGCCGCGCGACCTGACCCGAGACGGGCGTCCAGCGGGTGCGGCGGACTTGACGGGCGACGCGGCGCAATTCGCCATTGACCTCTTCGGTGACCCAGACTGTTTCGTAATACCAATCGCCTCGCGCGCCCGAATAGGCCGAGCGGGTCGCGGCGTCGAAGGTCCAGAAGGGGGAATAGACTCCGGTCATTTTGCGTCCACGCCGCGAATAGGCCATCAGCCCCGAGGGGGCGAACCACAGGCCCTTCATCCAGCTGTCCAATGCGGCCTTGGCCTCGCTCTCGCCGATGACAAAGGGCAGCACGCCCTGCGGCTTGATCAGGCGGGTCGTGCCGGTATCGGTCACGACCGCTGTGGCGCAGAAGGGGCAGGTCGAGGCGTGGCTGTCGGTTGTGGCCTCGATCTTGGCCCCGCAATTCGGGCAGGAGAGCGTGCGGACGGTTTCGGTCAGATCGCTGTCGCGGTCGATGCGCAGGCCCTGTTCCAGCGGCAGTTCCACCAGTTCGGGGGCCTTGTGGCTGGCATCCCATTGCAGCGCACGGCCCGTCGCTGGGTCGCGCAGGATGATCTGATCGCCCCAAGGGCCTTCCTTGGCTTGGCGGCTGGGGGCGCGGGTCGCGCCGGGGCTGATATCCTGCTCATGCCCGCAATAGGGGCAGACCAGTCGTCGCTGGCCGGGCGAGAATTCGAGGCTCGCCCCGCAATTCTCGCATGGGTAACGGAACTCTGACGGAGGGGTAGGCATTCAGAACCCGCTCAGCCGTCCTGCTTGGGCAACGGCGGCGGGGGTGGAGGCGGCGCGATGGTGAAAAGCTGCGCCAGTTCGGCCACATCGTCGGCGGTTTTCCAGCCGTCCTGCCCGGGGGTCCAGACCAGCGTGTCGCGGGTGAATTTCCCCTCGCGCACAAGCCGGCCCAGATGGGCGCGCCCGTAGGGGCCGTCGGCTTGGCCGTCGATCGCGATGTGCCAGACAGTTTCGGGATGCAGCGGCGGAGGGGTTTGCGGAGCAGCTTGTTGCGGGGCGGTCCCCCAAGGCCCACGCTGGCCCCCCATCGCCATTCCCATTCCTGCGCCCATCGCAGCGCCAAGCCCCGCGCCCATTCCGCCGCCGGGCTGGTTCGAAGCGTTTAGCATGGCCTCGGACGCCGCATATTGGCCGAAGCGGTTCAGGTCGCCGACGATCCCGATGGAAGTCCGCTTATCGAGCATCTTTTCTACCTCATCGGGCAGTGAAATGTTCTCGATGTAGAATTCGGGGATGGTCAGGCCGTATTCAGCGACAGTGGGGCTAATCGCCTTGGCGACGAGCTTGCCGAATTGATCGGTATTCGCAGCCATATCAAGGACCGGAATCCCCGAAGACGCGATCATGCGGGAAAATTCCTGCACGATGATATTGCGCAGTTGGAAGGTGATCTCGTCCTTGGTGAATTCGCCGTCCGTGCCGACGATCTCGAGCATGAACTTGCCGGGATCGGTTACGCGCATAGAGTAGGTGCCGAAGGCGCGCAGGCGGACGGGGCCGAATTCGGGATCGCGCGCGATGACCGGATTCTTGGTTCCCCATTTCAGGTCGTTGAAACGGGTGGTGTTGACGAAATAGATCTCGGATTTGAAGGGGCTACGGAAGCCGTGATCCCAGTGCTGTACCCGTGTCAGGATCGGCAGGTTGTTGGTTTCCAGCATGTAAAGGCCGGGGCCGAAGACATCGGCCAGTTGCCCTTCATGGATGAAAACGGCGGATTGACCTTCGCGCACGGTCAGTTTAGCGCCGTATTTGATCGCTTTTCCGACGGTGGGGAAGCGATAAACCATCGTATCGCGCGTGTCGTCGGTCCATTCGATGATGTCGATGAACTCGCCGCCGAAAATGTCGAGGATACTCATGACCATGCCTTTCGCGGTGCCGTTTTGAACCGGAGGTTTGCCGTGTCCGATAGTGCCAAGACGATGACCTGCGTCAAGTCTTGTGCGGTTTTCGCCGAATTGCCTCAGGTTTGAGTGGCCAGTAGCTCGCGCGCGATCTGCAGGATAATCGGGCGGGCCTCGGCCTCGTTCATGCCGGGGCGCAGACGGGGATCATACAGGATCTTCAGCAGCAATTCGTCATGCGGAGTGAGATAGGCGAACTCCTCGTCGTCGTTGAAGATCGAGGGTCGCACCATGCGACTGTCATTGGCCAGACCCAAGCCCTGCGCGATCTCCTCATGGATGCATGACCGTCGCAGACGGGGCGGGGTTTCCGAGCGGATCAGCACTACCGCCTGATCGTAGCTCACTGCATTGCCGCGCGAATAGGCGAAGACCGTGCAATAGTTCTGCGGTGCAAGGTCCGTCAAAGCCCGCACGTCGCTATCGGGAATGCCGGGAACCATTGCGCTGAGGCGCGGGCCGATCTTGCGGCGCTCGTCCTCGCTGAGAATCAGGATGGTCAGGTTGCCTTCGTCTTCCCCAAGGGAGATCGGCAGCCCCGAGGCGCTTTGCAGACGCGCGCCATAGGCCGCGATGTCAGAACGGTCCCGCGCGCGCTGGGCGGGCGAGACCGAGTCGCCGAATTCGATCCGCATCTGCACCGGTCGCGACCACCGGCGCAGCGGTGCGGGCGTGCTGCGCGAGATCAGCTTTTCGCCGTCACGCACATATTCGTCATGCAGCGCGATCTGGACGAAATCGTCGGTCAGCCGCTCGGGCGTAAGCTGGATCTCGGTGCCGCCATCGGTCCGCAACAGGCCGCGACCGATCAGGGCTTCCTCGACGCCCTTGAGATAGCTGCTCATGTTGCGGCTGGCCGGCGTATCGGCGGCGGCGCTGGCGATTTTTCCGGCATCGCGGGCTTTTTCGGCGCGCGCCTGCCGCAAGGACGCCTGCGTCACCTCGGGCCGCTCGGGGCGGGGGACGGGGGCGGTCGCATCTATCGCCGGGGGGGGCGTCAGGTCGATCGTCTGCTCGGAACAGGCGGTGAGCAGGGCGAAGGCGACGCAGGCCAGACCCGGAGAGGATGGAAAACCGCCATAGCCGGTGTTGAGGGCAAGCTGTCTTGTCACGATTTTCCCGAAGCAGCGGAGGATTGAGGCTGGATCTGGCGCTGCGGTGCACTGGCGGCGGCCAGAGAATTGCGCAATTCGCTTTCCATATGGGTCAGTTCTTCCTCGGCCGCGGCACGGCGGGCCTTGCCTTCGTCGGCGATGCGCAAGCTGTCCTCGATTGTGGCAATCAGTTCGGCATTGGCGCTACGCACGGATTCGATGTCGAAAACGCCGCGCTCGGTCTGGGTGCGGATCTGCTGGTTCGCCTGCCGCAGGTTTTCGGCGTTGCGCGTCAGCAGGTCGTTGGTCAGGTCGTTCGCCTCTTTGACGGCACGGGCGGCCTGTGCGCTGCGCTGGATGGTGACAGCCTGCGCAAGCTGGGTTTCCCAAAGCGGAACGGTGTTCACCAGCGTGGAATTGATCTTGGTGATCAGTGACTTGTCATTCTCCTGCACCAGCCGGATCGAGGGCAGGGATTGCATCGTCACCTGACGTGTCAGCTTCAGGTCATGCACGCGGCGCTCCAGATCGTCGCGCGATGAGCGCAGGTCGCGAAGCTCCTGCGCGGCCATGACTTTCTGTTCTTCGGGCAGGGTTTCGATGACCGCTTCCTTGGCGGGAATATCGGTCGCGTCGATTTCCTTGAGCTTTTCCTCTCCGGCGGCGATGTACAGCGCCAGTTCGTCGTAGAAGTTCAGCGTGCGGTCATAAAGCAGGTCGAGCGAACGGATGTCCTTGAGCAAGGTGTGCTGGTGCTGGTCCAGATCGAAGGTGATCTTGTCGATCTGGCCCTGCACTTCCTCGTAATTGGCGACAAACTTCGCGAAGGGAGCAGCGCGACCGGTCAGGCGTTCCCACCAGCTACGCTCGCGGCGGACGTCCAGTTCGCTGACCGAAAAGCCACGGATGGTGGTCACGATGTCGCGCAGGGATTCGCCCGCCGGACCGACATCCTTGTTTTTCACATCGGCCAGCATCGCCTGACTGATCTCTTGCAACTCGTTCTGGGCGCGTGCGCCGAAATGGACGATCGAGCCGGTATCTTTCAGGTCGATCTCGGCCATGCGGCGGCGGATTTCATCGGCGGCGTCGCCTTGGACGTTGGCAAGCGGCGGAAGTTCGGGAACGGGGTCGGGCAGGACCACCGAGGTCACGGTCCTGATTTCGTCCAATGCTGCTTCTGCGCTGGCCTTGGTCTGGGTGGTCATCCGTCGTCCTTTCGGTTTTTCATTCAGGACCTTTCGAAAATGATATGCCCTTTTCGGGGTTGTTCAATGCCGTCGAAGACGCCGCACCCAGAAATGAAGAATGCGGTTTCCCGCCCGAGGTCCGCCATCCAACGCGCCCGAACGGGTCATGGTTGCCATGACGTTGCGCCAAAGTCCGGCGACGTGTAGAACCTGACCGAATTAAAAGAAGGTTAAGGAGCCGTCTATGCGCAGAGTTGTCGTCACCGGCCTTGGGATGGTCACACCGCTGGCCTCGGGGGTCGAGGAGACCTGGAAGCGCCTATTGGCCGGAGAATCCGGCGCGGGTCCGATCACCCGTTTCGATACGAAAGACGTCACGACCAAATATGCCTGCGAGATTCCCTTTGGCGATGGCACGGACGGCACATTCAACCCGGACGAGTGGATGGAGCCGAAGGACCGTCGCAAGGTCGATGATTTCATCCTGTACGGCATGGCTGCGGCAACGCAGGCGGTGAAGGACTCGGGCTGGGAGCCACAGACCACCGAGGATTTCGAACGCACCGGCGTCATGATCGGTGCGGGGATCGGCGGCTTGGCCTCGATCGCGGAAACGGCCGTGCTGATCAAGGAACGCGGGCCGAAGCGGGTTTCCCCCTTCTTTATCCCCGGCGCGCTGATCAACCTTGTATCGGGTCAGGTCTCGATCCGGTTCGGCTTCAAGGGCCCGAACCACGCGGTCGTCACCGCCTGTTCAACCGGCGCGCATGCCATCGGTGATGCGGCGCGGTTGATCATGCTGGGCGATGCCGATGTCATGGTCGCAGGCGGCGCCGAAAGCCCGATCTGCGAGATCGGCGTCGCGGGCTTCAACGCCTGCAAAGCGCTGTCGACCAAACGCGAAGACGATCCGAAGACCGCAAGCCGGCCCTGGGACGAGGACCGAGACGGGTTCGTCATGGGCGAAGGCGCCGGCGTTGTCATTCTTGAGGAATACGAGCACGCCAAGGCGCGTGGCGCCAAGATCTATGCCGAGGTGCTGGGTTATGGCATGTCGGGCGACGCCTATCACATCACCGCCCCTTCCGAGGATGGCGATGGCGGGTTCCGCAGCATGAACAGCGCCCTCAAGCGTGCCAATATCTCGGCCTCCGATCTGGACTACATCAACGCGCATGGCACTTCGACCATGGCCGATGTGATCGAACTGGGCGCGGTCGAGCGCATGTTGGGTGACGCTGCCGGAAATGTGGTGATGTCGTCGACCAAATCGTCGATCGGTCACTTGCTGGGCGCGGCGGGTGCGGTTGAAGCCATCTTCTGCATTCTTGCGATCCGTGACCAGATTTGTCCTCCGACGATCAATCTGGACAATCCGGCGCGCGAGACGGCGGTTGATCTGGCCGCCAACGCGGCCGTGCGCCGCAAGGTCGATTACGTCCTGTCCAACAGCTTCGGGTTTGGCGGGACCAACGCCAGCCTTGTGATGGGGCGCGTCAAGTAATGATCTGGCGCCATATCGTTTCGAATTTCCTGACGCTGCTGATCGTCATCCTGATCGCCATCGCGGCTGCGGTCGCATGGGCCAAGCACCAGTATTTCGGCCCCGGACCCAGCGCTGTCGCGCAATGCGTGCGCATCGCTCCGGGGGCAAGTCTGGCTACGGTCAGCGACCAGCTTGCCGAGCAGGGAGTCGTTTCGAATGGCTATATCTTCCGCGCGGGGACGGACTATCTGGGCAAGGCGCATGGTCTGAAATACGGCTCGCACCTTGTCCCCCCGAACGCCACGATGGAGCAGGTCGTTGATGTCTTGTCGACCGGAGGCCCTTCGACCTGTGGGACCGAACTGGTCCTGCGTGTCGGCGTGCGCGAGAACTCGGTCATTCTGCGCGACATCGATCCTGAAACGGGACAGATGGCCGAGCAGGCGAAGTACAATCCGGCGACCGAACCCGCGCCGGAACGCATCGCCGCCGCCGAAAAGGCCCCCGAGTCGCGGCTGCGAATCACCATGGCCGAAGGTGTGACCAGTTGGCAGGTGGTCGATGCGCTGAAAAAGGCACCGTTCCTGACCGGAAATATTGCCAAGGTTCCTGCCGAGGGCAGCCTTGCCCCAGACACCTATGACGTGCAGCAAGGTTCGGATCGTGGCGTCCTGCTGGCCGAGATGGAAAAGCGGCAATCGGATTTCCTGACGCAGGCATGGGAAAAGCGCGTCGCGAACCTGCCCTACAAGAACCCGCAAGAGGCCCTGATCATGGCCTCGATCATCGAGAAGGAAACCGGTATTCCCGATGAAAGGCGCATGGTGGCCAGCGTATTTGTCAACCGGATGGAACGGGGCATGCGACTAGAGACGGACCCGACCGTGATCTACGGCATCACCAAAGGCGAGAGCGTGCTGGATCGTGGTTTGCGCGGTTCGGAACTGCGGCGTCGGACGCCCTACAACACCTATCAGATCCCCGGTCTGCCGCCGACGCCGATTGCCAATCCGGGCAAGGCTTCGATCGAGGCGGCGCTGAATCCCGAAAGTTCGGAATATGTGTTCTTCGTGGCGGATGGCTCGGGGGGGCATGCGTTTGCGCGCAGTCTGGAGGAGCACAACCAGAATGTCGCGAATTGGCGCAAGATCGAACGGGAGCGTGGACAGGCGCTGTCTCCGGTTCAGGGCGACTAGATTCGGTCTGATTTCGGGGGGATTCGCCACCCGTTGCGCAGGGCGCGCGTATGGGTGTTGCGCGGTTTAAGTCTTTGTTTGCCAAACAGTTTCCGAATGTAGAATTACAACCTATGGTTTTTCGTTGACCTATTGAACGCCCTAAGGTAGAAAGTATACATGCTGGGAGAAATGGGCAAGCGGCCGGGTCGAGGGACCTGAGGCCGCTTTTTTCATGTCTCGCTCGTGCGGACAGGCACACGAGGGCAGGGCGATATACGATGACGATGAACTTCGATCCGGGGCCAAGTGCCCTGGAAGGGCCATTCGTGCCCGAAGCCGATGCTTTGGACACGAGCGTTCTGGAGATCGCGGACGGAATTTTTCGGTCCTACGCGGTGGATCTGCACAAGCTGCGCCTGAAAATACAGGCGGGCGAGACTGACGAGTTGAAAGAATCCGGCAAGCTGGTGCGCGACCTTCGGGCCGCAGCCCATATGGTGCTGGAAGAAAGGAGCAAGGTTGACAAGCTTCGCAAGGACGCTGCCGGAAATGTCGGGACAGGTATCCTCGACCTTGCCGCGGCAAGAGATGAAATCCGGCTCCGTCTGGCTCGCCTCCGCCGAGCCGGAGGAGGTTGACGAGTTTCTGGGGGGGCTCAGCGACAACGCGCTGGCGGCATTGCCGTGGATCTTCGAGTTCTGGGCATTGCCGCATCAGATCGCCCCCGAGGGCGATTGGAAAACATGGGTGATCATGGGCGGGCGCGGTGCGGGCAAGACCCGCGCCGGTGCCGAATGGGTCCGGACGCAGGTCGAGGGGGCAACCCCCGACGCGCCCGGACGCGCGAGCCGTGTCGCGCTGGTCAGCGAGACATTCGATCAGGCACGCGATGTGATGGTGTTCGGGGATTCGGGCATTCTGGCGTGTTCTCCACCCGATCGCCGTCCGGTATGGGAGGCCGGACGGCGCAGGCTGGTCTGGCCGAATGGTGCAACTGCTCAGGTCTTTTCGGCGCATGAACCCGAGGCCCTGCGCGGTCCGCAATTCGACGCGGCCTGGGTGGACGAGTTGGCCAAGTGGAAAAAGGCCGAGGAAAGCTGGGATATGCTGCAATTCGCGCTGCGTCTTGGGGATCATCCGCAGCAGGTCGTGACCACGACGCCACGCAATGTTGCGGTGCTGAAGCGGATTTTGGGCAATGCCTCGACCGTGACGACGCATGCCCCGACCGAGGCGAACAGGGCTTATCTGGCCGAGAGTTTCCTGACCGAGGTCGAAAGCCGCTATGCCGGAACCCGATTGGGGCGGCAGGAGCTGGAGGGGTTGCTGCTTGATGATGTCGAGGGTGCGCTGTGGAGCACAGCCACCATCGAGGCCTGCCGGATCGACGCGGCGCCGCGCATGTCGCGGATAGTTGTCGCCGTCGATCCGGCGGTGACGGGGAGTGCCGGATCGGATGAATGTGGCATCGTTGTTGCGGGCGTCGTTTGTGAAGGCGCCGTTACCGAATGGCGCGCCTATGTGTTGGAGGACGCGACCATTCGTGGCGGCCCTACGGATTGGGCGAGGGCTGCGATTGCTGCAATGGACCGGCACGGTGCCGAGCGGCTGGTCGCGGAAGTCAACCAAGGCGGCGATCTGGTGGAAAGCGTGATCCGGCAGATAGATCCATTGGTGCCATTCCGTGCCTTGCGCGCCGGGCGTGGCAAGGGGCTACGCGCCGAGCCCGTCGCCGCTTTGTACGAACAGGGGCGGATCAAGCATTTGCGCGGGCTTGGCGCGCTTGAGGACCAGATGTGCCGGATGACGGTGCGGGGTTATGAGGGCCGTGGCTCTCCGGATCGGCTGGATGCTTTGGTCTGGGCGATCCATGAATTGATGATCGAGCCTGCGGCCAGTTACAGGCGCCCTCAGGTTCGGGCGCTGTAGCCACGGCGGATTGGAAATAGATGGGCCGTTGGTCCGGAGAGGGTCGCTGCAAGCGGCCCTTTTTTCTTGCGATTTCAGGAGGAAACCGATGGCATTTCATTGGTTCGGGCGAGCCCGAGCAACGCCTGTCGATGTCGAGAAAAAGGCCAGTGCCACCGGCAAGGTGGTGGCGTTGGCTGCTGGCTCGGGGCGGGTGGTCTGGTCGCCGCGCGATACGGTGTCGCTGACCCGGTCTGGCTTTGTCAACAATCCCGTGGGCTTTCGTGCCGTGCGGTTGATCGCCGAGGCGGCTGCTGCGGTGCCGCTGATCTGTCAGGATCGCGAGCGGCGTTACGAAACCCATCCGGTGCTGGATCTGTTGCGGAGACCGAATGCGGGTCAGGGTAGGGCCGAGCTGTTCGAGGCTCTGATCGGTCAGATCCTGCTGAGCGGCAGCGGCTATCTTGAGGCTGTGGGCGAAGGCGCAAAGGGCTTGCCGTCCGAGCTGCACGTGCTGCGGTCAGACCGGATGTCCATCGTTCCGGGGGCGGATGGCTGGCCTGTCGCCTACGAATATGGCGTCGGCGGGCGAAGCTATCGTTTCGACATGACGGGCAGTCCTGACCCGATCTGCCATATCCGCAGCTTTCACCCGCTGGACGACCATTACGGTCTGTCTCCGATGCAGGCGGCGGCGGTGGCGGTCGATGTCCATAACAGCGCATCAAGCTGGTCCAAGGCGCTGCTGGATAATGCGGCGCGACCCTCGGGGGCGATCATCTACAAGGGGGCGGATGGGCAGGGCAGCCTGTCGCCGGACCAGTATGACCGGCTGGTGACCGAGATGGAGATGCACCATCAGGGCGCGCGCAATGCCGGGCGCCCGATGCTGCTGGAGGGTGGTCTGGACTGGAAGCCGATGGGGTTCAGCCCCAGTGACATGGAGTTCCACGAGACCAAGATGGCCGCCGCGCGTGAGATCGCGCAGGCTTTTGGCGTGCCGCCCATGCTGCTTGGCATCCCCGGAGAGGCGACCTACGCCAACTACGCCGAGGCGCATCGCGCTTTTTACCGGCTGACGGTGCTGCCTCTGGTATCTCGGGTCGCCAGTGCGTTGGCCTGGTGGCTGAGCGAGCATCTTGGCGCGGAGATGGATCTGCGGGCCGATCCTGATCAGGTTCCGGCGCTGGCTGAAGAGCGCGACCAGCAATGGCGGCGGGTCGGCGAGGCGGTTTTCCTGACGCAGGCCGAGAAGCGCGCGCTTTTGGGGCTACCGCCTCTGGCCGAGGTGGGCTGATGGAGGGCTCGCGTTTCGTCAAGGAGCCTTTCGATTGGCACGACCAGCGTTTCGACACGCAAGAGCGGATTATGGCGCTGCAGTTCGGACAGGTCGACCGACGTCTGGAACGGATCGAGTCGCTGATCGAGGGACTCGAGCGACGGTTGTGGATGACGGTTTACGGCGTGGTCGCCGTGATCCTGACGCAAGCGGTGCAGTCCATCCTGCAATACGCGCCGAAAGGAGGCTGACGTGTGTTCAATGAATTACGGGCTTGAGTTGAAGCACGCTACGGGTTCGCAGCTTTTGTCTGACGGCACGCAGGTCGAGGGCTATGCAAGCTTGTTCGGGCTAGTCGATCAGGGCGGTGATGTCGTCGTGAAGGGGGCCTACGCTGCCAGCCTGAAGCGTGTTGCGGATCGGGGCTACAAGATCCGGATGCTGTGGCAGCACGATCCGACCCGCCCCATCGGCGTCTGGGACGAGATCCGTGAAGATGAGAAGGGCCTGTGGGTCAAGGGGCGGCTTCTGCCCGAGATCGCGCAGGCCCGCGAGGCTGCGGCGCTGATCTCCGCTGGCGCGATCGACGGCTTGTCGATCGGCTATCGAACCGTTTCCGCAGAGCGCGATGCCAAGGGCAGGCGCCTGCTGAGTGAGGTCGAGCTTTGGGAAGTGTCTCTGGTCACTTTCCCGATGCTGGCCGAGGCCAAGGTTGGAAAAAAATCCGATCAGGCTTTCGAGATGGCGGCGGCGTTCCGAGCCGCGACCATGGCGCTGCGCGCCGAGTGAGGATGATCAGGTTGGAGAAGACCATGACCGAGGCGAAGGCCGCGGCCGGGGCGGACATGCCCGGAGATCTGGGAAACGAGATGCTGGGGTTCGTCAATGAACTCAAAGCATTCCGTACCGACATTCAGAAACGACTGGAAGCACAGGAAGAACGCATGACCATGCTGGACCGCAAGAATATCCTCCGCAGCCGCGCTCCTTTGTCGATCGAAGCCGATGCCGGAGCGCCGCATCAGAAGGCCTTTGACGCCTATATCCGTCACGGAGACGATGACGCCCTGCGTGGCCTGCCGCTGGAAGGCAAGGCGATGTCAACCACGAGCGACGGTGGTTTCCTTGCGGCACCGACGGTTGCGCTGCAGGTGCAGGATGCACTGAACGTGACCGCATCGCTGCGCCGCGTGGCGAACGTTGTCACGGTCGAGTCGGCCAATTTCGAAATGCTGGTCGATATGGGTGACATCGCCAGTGGCTGGTCGACCGAGGCGACCGCTCAGGCAGAAACCGGCACGTCGACCGTGCAACGCGTGGTCATTCCGGTGCATGAGTTGTCGGCAATGCCTAAGGCAAGCCAGCGCCTGCTGGACGACGCGGCCTTTGACGTCGAATCCTGGCTGGCGGGCCGCATTGCCGAGAAATTCGCCCGTGCCGAGGCGACCGCGTTCATCAGTGGCGACGGTGTCAACAAGCCCAAGGGGTTCCTGACCCACGCACGCGCGGCCAATGCCTCGGCCACGAATGTGCAGATCGGAACAATCCCGTCGGGCGCAACCGGTGACTTCGCGGCAACGAACCCCGCCAACGCGTTGATTGATCTGGTCTATGCGCTGGGCGCACAATTCCGCGCCAATGGCACCTTCGTGATGAACTCGAAGACCGCCGCTGCCGTGCGAAAGATGCGGGACACGGACGGGCGCTTCCTGTGGAGCGATTCATTGGCCATGGGGCAGCCTCCGCAGTTGCTGGGCTATCCGGTGCTTCTGTGCGAGGACATGCCCGATATTGCCAGCGGTTCGGCCTCGATCGCGTTCGGTGATTTCAAATCGGCCTACACCATCGTCGAGCATCCCGATCTGCGCGTTCTGCGCGATCCCTTCTCGGCCAAGCCGCATGTCCTTTTCTATGCGACCAAGCGTGTCGGCGGCGGCGTAATCGACGCTCGCGCTATCAAACTGATGATCTTCGGCTGATCCAAGGCCGGAGGGGGCCGCGTATCGCCAGTCCACTTGACCGGCTAAGCACTGTCCGCGCGCGCGAGAGTGGATCAGCGCGGCCCCAGTTTCGTCCCGATAGTTTCAGCGCCCCTTGAGAGGTGAGGTTCGAAGATGATGCTTGTGGAATTGACGGCTCCGGCAGCGGATGCGTTGCCGGTCGCTGCGTTGCGCGATCACCTGCGATTGGGGGCGGGGTTCGAGATTGCTGACGATCCCGCCGAGGCGGCCGCATTGGCAGGGTTCCTGCGCGCAGCGATTGCGACAATCGAGGCGAGGACCGGAAAGGTATTGTTGGCTCGCCAGTTCCGGATGCGACTGGATGACTGGCGCGATCCGACGGGCCAGCCTTTGCCGTTTGCCCCCGTCAGCGCGATTGATCAGGTCGAGATCGACAGCGGCGCGGGGCAGGTCGTGTCCGTCGATCCGGCGTCATGGCGATTGCTTGCGGATATGCAGCGGCCGGCGCTGATGCCCAAGGGCATGTATCTGCCGGTCGTTCCGGATGCTGGTTTTGTGACTGTGACGTTCCGGGCCGGTTTCGGCACAAGCTGGAACGCGGTTCCGGCGGATCTGGCACATGCCGTTCTTCTGCTTGCTGCCCGCTATTACGAGGATCGCAGCTATGAGGGATCGCAGGCAGCGATGCCTTTCGGCGTCAGCGCGCTGATCGAGCGCTGGCGGTCGGTACGCGTGTTGGGAGGGCGCAGCGGGATGCGCCGTCGCGCATGACAGCGGCTCGTTTGATGGTCCCGCTTGAGCTTGAGGCAATGGTCCGGACTCCGGACGACATGGGCGGATACCGACAGGACTGGAATGTTCTGGGCCGCGTTTGGGCCGAGATGCGTTCGGGCTCGGGGGGCGAAAAAGCAGGTCTTGGGCCGGAAAGCGTCGTGAGTTGGCGGATCACGGTCAGGGCGGCGCGCTCCGGTGATCCAAGGCGACCGCGTCCCGACCAACGCTTTGTGATGGGGGAAGGGAAGACCAAACGTTGTTTCCGTATCGTGGCCGTCGCGGAGAGTGACCCCAAGCAGCGCTATCTTGTCTGCTTCGCCAAAGAGGAGGTTGCCGCATGACCCTTGTTGCAGCTGCTGCGCTTCAAGCGGCCGTGTTTCAGGCTCTTCGGCAGGATGAAGGGCTGACCGCTTTGGTCGGGGACGCGATCTTTGATGCCCAACCGGTCGACGCGCCCACCGGCACATATGTTGCATTGGGCCCCGAAAATGTCCGCGATGCGGGCGACATGACGGGGGCGGGGTCTGTCCATGACTTCACCGTATCGGTCCTTTCGGGGGCCGATGGCGGCGGTGGATTTGCCGCCGTGAAAGCGGCTGCCTCGGCGGTCGCTCAGGTGTTGGAAGATACGGGGATTTCCTTGGGGCGCGGCCATCTGGTTGGCCTGTGGTTCCTGCGATCACGCGCGAAACGAACCGATAACGGCGCAGGAAGGCAGGTCGATCTGACCTTTCGCGCTCGCATTGATCTGGGTTGAGGAGATACGACATGGCGGTGCAGCAAGGACGCGACCTGCTGATCAAGATGGACATGACCGGCGACGGGCATTTCGAGACAATCGCGGGTCTGCGCGCGTCGCGCATATCCTTCAACGCCGAGACGGTGGACGTCACCAGCATCGAAAGCGAGGGCCGCTGGCGCGAGCTTCTGGGTGGTGCAGGGGTCCGTTCCGCCGTGATCGCGGGTTCGGGGGTGTTCCGCGACGGCACTACCGATGAGCGCGCGCGACAGGTCTTTTTCGATGGCGAGATCCCGCGCTTTCAGGTGGTGATCCCCGATTTCGGAAATGTGGAAGGCCCGTTCCAGATCACCAGTCTGGAGTACTCCGGCAGCTATAATGGCGAGGCAAGCTATGAGATTTCCTTGGCAAGCGCGGGCGCGCTCAACTTCGTCTCGATCTGACATGGCAAACCCCTGGGCCGGAGAAGTCGAGATCTGGCTGGATGGCGTCTCGCATCGGGCCAAGCTGACGCTGGGGGCCTTGGCCGAGTTGGAGGAGTCTCTGGGTGTCACCAGCATGATCGCGATGATCGAACGCTTCGAGGGCGGCACGTTTTCAAGCCGCGATGTCGTGGCGGTTCTGGTGGCCGGTCTGAGAGGCGGGGGCTGGTCCGGAGGGATGGACGAGTTTCTGTTGGCCGAACTGAAAGGTGGTCCGGTTCAGGCCGCGCATTTGGCTGCGACGCTTCTGGGACGCGCGTTTCGGGTCGATGGTGCCTGATGGCGCGCGGGCTGGACTGGCTTGGACTGATGAAAATGGGACTGGGGCCGGAACGGCAAGGTGGCCTCGGCTTGGCTCCGTCGACCTTCTGGTCGTTAACGCCCGCCGAGTTGGCTTTGATGCTGGGTATCGAGGCTGGCAGCTCGGGCATGACGCGCAATCGCCTGACGGAACTTGCAGCGCGCTATCCAGATATTCCGCGGCCGTCGGGTAACGAAAACTGATAGTGAACAGGAGTGCCGGGCGATGGGTCTGGAGGATAGCGAACTTGGCGGCGGTCAAGGTGGCTCGATCGAGCGCGGCTTTGACGAAGGCGAACAGGCGATCACGACTTTCGAACGCGAGCTAAGCCGCCTGCGAGAGTCGATGCTGTATACGAGCCGCGAGGTCAATTCGCTGAGTTCGGGGATCAGCAGCGGTCTGCGGCAAGCATTCGCCGGGCTGGTATTTGACGGAATGAAGCTATCGGACGCGCTGCAAACAGTCGCGCGCAGCATGGTGGACACGGCGTTTTCGATTGCGATGAAACCGATCAATCAGGCGATGGCGGGTGCGATCTCGCAAGGCGTAGCCGGACTCGCATCCGAGGCATTGCCCTTTGCCGATGGCGGGGCCTTCACCCAAGGCCGCGTGATGCCCTTTGCGAAGGGGGGTGTCGTGAGCCAGCCAACCTATTTCCCGATGCGCGGCGCGACGGGTCTGATGGGTGAGGCAGGCCCGGAAGCAATCATGCCGCTGCGGCGCGGACCAGATGGAAAACTGGGCGTTGCCTCGGCGGGCGGCGGTCGTCCGATGAACGTGACGTTCAATATCTCGACCCCGGATGTGGGCAGTTTCCAGCGTTCGCAATCCCAGATCGCCGCCCAGCTTGGGCGCATGCTGGCGCAAGGCGAAAGGAACAGGTGACATATGGCATTCCACGAAGTGAGTTTCCCCGCGAACCTGTCATTCGGTTGTGTCGGCGGCCCCGAGCGTCGCACCGAGATCGTCGCGATGACAAATGGCCATGAGGAACGCCGATCTCCTTGGGCACATTCGCGGCGTCGCTATGATGCAGGAATGGGCCTGCGATCTCTGGACGATGTGGCGAAACTGATCGCCTTTTTCGAGGCCCGAGCCGGACAATTGCACGGTTTTCGCTGGAAAGACTGGGCCGATTACAAGTCGGCTACTCCTAGCGCGTATGTCAGCGCGATGGATCAAAAGCTGGGGCGCGGTGACGGGGTGCGCAAGGCATTCACGCTTCACAAATCCTATCGGTCCGGTCCTGCGCAGTATCTGCGGCCCATCGTGAAACCGGTTCAGGGCACGGTGCTTGTTGCCGTGGGCGGAGTCGAACTGCGCGACACGCTTGATTACAGTGTCGATCCGGCGTCGGGTATCGTCAGCTTTCTTGCCCCACCCGAGGATGGCGCCGAGGTTACGGCAGGTTTCGAGTTCGAGGTGCCCGTACGCTTCGACACCGATCGCATCGCCGTGTCCGTCGCGTCATTTCAGGCTGGCGATCTGCCTCAGGTTCCGGTCGTCGAGGTGCGGGTATGAAAAGTGAAACAGTCGCGCGCGCTTGGGCGGTTGTTCGTCACGATGGGCTGACCCTTGGCTTCACCGATCACGATCAGACGCTGAATTTCGAAGGTATCTCATTTCGCCCAGACAGCGGGCTGAGCGCGAAGGCGGTAGTTCAAGCCTCGGGTCTGTCGGTCGACAATACCGAAGCCATGGGAGCGCTTTCCGACAGTGCGATCACTGAGGTGGATTTGCTGGCGGGGCGCTGGGACAGCGCAGATGTCAGGTTATGGGATGTCGATTGGAACGCCCCCTCGAACCGGAGGCTGATCTTTCGGGGCCGGTTGGGCGAAGTATCTCGAAGCGGTGGGGCGTTCAGGGCAGAGCTGAGGGGGCTTTCCGAGCCGTTGAACAGGGTACTCGGTCGGGTCTATCACCAGCGATGCTCGGCAGAATTGGGCGATGGACGGTGTCATTTCCAATTGTCGAAGCCGGGTTATTGGTCCGAAGGCGTCATCGAAAGCCATGATGCGGGGCAACGCTTCATCCTGTCGGGTGTCTCAGGCCATGACGCGCGTTGGTTCGAGCGCGGTACGTTTGTCGTGCAATCGGGTGCTGCCGAAGGATTGCGCGGTTCGATCAAGATCGACCTGCCGCTTTCGGGCAGCCGTCGTGACGTTGAATTGTGGAGCGGACTTGGTCAGCATCCGCAAGTCGGGGACCGCGTAAAGTTGATTGCCGGCTGCGACAAGCGGGCAGAGACGTGTCGGCTGAAATTCCTGAATTTCCTCAATTTCCGGGGATTCCCGCACCTTCCGCCGGAAGACTGGTTGATTGCTCCACAGGTGAGCCGATGAGGGATGCGATCGTGAAAGCGGCTCGGGCATGGATCGGCACGCCTTATGTACATCAGGCATCTGCCAGAGGGGCGGGGACGGATTGTCTGGGGTTGGTCCGAGGAGTTTGGCGGGAGCTATACGGTGACGAACCCGAGCTTTTGCCTGCCTACACGCCGGACTGGGGCGAGATGCTCGGTGAAGAACTACTTATTGGCGGAGCACGGCGTTTATTGTTGACTTCGGATATCGAGGCGGCGGGAGACGTTTTGATCTTTCGGATGCGGTCCGGAGTGATCGCGAAACATATGGGTATTCTGGCGCAGATCGGGGACCGCGCGACATTTATCCATTCTTATGACCGGCGTGGCGTCGTCGAAAGCCCGCTTTCGATCCCTTGGCGGTCAAGAATCGCGGGGCGGTTTCGGTTTCCACCACTGAATTGACAAGGAATTAGCGCGATGGCGACGTTACTGCTGGCTGCTGCCGGTGCCTCGTTGGGTGCTGGTTTCGGCGGAACTGTTCTTGGCCTGTCGGGCGCGATGATCGGCCGAGCCGTCGGCGCGACCATTGGTCGTGCACTGGATCAACGGCTGTTGGGCTCGGGGTCAAAGGCCGTCGAGACCGGTCGCGTGGACCGGATGCGGATTCAAACGGCGGGTGAGGGCGCGCCTATCCCACGGATCTGGGGTCAGATGCGGTTGCCGGGCCATGTCATCTGGGCCGGTCCGCTGGTCGAGTTGCGGCGCAAGCAAAGCGGCGGCAAGGGTGCTACCCCCAGTGTTACCGAGATCGGATACCGGCTGAGCTTTGCGCTTGCATTGTGTGAAGGGCCGATACTTGGCG
Organism: Paracoccus aestuariivivens; assembly: GCF_009711225.1. Classification (GTDB taxonomy): domain Bacteria; phylum Pseudomonadota; class Alphaproteobacteria; order Rhodobacterales; family Rhodobacteraceae; genus Paracoccus; species Paracoccus aestuariivivens. The sequence continues at coordinate 48,933 of NZ_WMIE01000002.1, forward strand.
TCGGACGCGTTTGGGCTGACGGAGAAGAGGTTTCGCCTGACGATCTGAATATGCGCGTTTATCTGGGGGACGAGGCCCAACTTCCTGATCCCGCCGTTCAGGCGCAGGAAGGTGAGGACGCTCCGGCATATCGGGGGGTCGCATATGTCGTCCTCGAAGATTTGGCCCTTGATCGTTGGGGCAACCGAGTCCCTCAACTCTCCTTCGAGGTGACACGGCAAGCAAATGAGGGCCGCGGGCTGTCGCGTGAGGTCAAAGCGGTTGCCATGATTCCCGGCACCGGCGAATACGCCCTTGCGACAACGCCGGTCAGCCACGATTTTGGGTTGGGTGAACGACGGGTGGTCAATCGCAACACCCCGATGGCGCAGACGGATTTTCTCGCCTCGATGCGAACTCTGGGCCGTGAGCTGCCAAATGTCGGTTCCGTGTCGCTGGTCGTGTCGTGGTTCGGCGATGACCTGCGGGTCAACAACTGCTCCATTCGCCCTAAAGTCGAAGATCCGTCGCGTGATGGTCAGGAAATGGCTTGGCGTTCTGGCGGGATTGGCCGCGATCAGGCGATTGCTGTCACCCAGATCGATGGCAGACCGATCTACGGTGGCACACCCTCGGACGGATCGGTTATCGAAGCTTTGCGCGAGGTTGCTGCCAGCGGTCGCAAAGCCGTTTTCTATCCATTCATCTTGATGGAGCAGTTGGCCGGTAACGGCAAGGCCGACCCTTGGACCGGAGCCTCGAATCAACCCGTCATGCCGTGGCGGGGAAGGATCACAACAAGCGTCGCTGCTGGTCATACAGGCAGTCCCGCCGGAACTGAGGCCGCGGCAGTTGAGGTGGCGAGGTTTTTCGGAGCTGCTCAGCCGGCGCATTTTACCAGAACGGGGGACCGGATCACTTACTCCGGACCGGACGAGTGGTCCTATCGCCGCTTCATCTTGCATTACGCACATCTTTGCGCCGCTGCGGGTGGAATTGACGCGTTCCTGATCGGCTCCGAGATGATCGGACTAACCCAAATTCAGGGGGCCGGAACAAGCTTTCCTGCCGTCGCCGAACTGCGCCGTCTTGCAAGGGACGTGAGAGAGGTTCTGGGTGAGCAGGTCAAGATCGGCTATGCGGCCGACTGGTCGGAATATTTCGGCTACCATCCGTCGAATGGCGATGCGCTGTTCCATCTCGATCCGCTTTGGGCTGACGAAAATGTCGATTTCATCGGTATCGACAATTACATGCCGCTCTCGGATTGGCGTGAGGGTGAGGCGCATAGTGACGCGCATTGGGGCCGGATCGATAACCCAGCCTATCTTAAAACCAATGTGCTTGGTGGTGAGGGGTACGATTGGTACTACGCCCGCGATGAGGATCGGGCCACACAAGTCCGTACCGAGATCAGAGACGGGCTGTTCGACGAGCATTGGCTGTGGCGCTACAAGGACATCCGAAATTGGTGGCTGAACGAGCACCATGAACGTATCGGGGGAGTACGCCAGGAGCGTCCGACTGAATGGGTGCCCGGATCGAAACCGATCTGGTTCACCGAGATGGGTTGCGCCGCCATCGATAAGGGGACCAACCAGCCGAACAAATTCTTGGACGCTTTGAGTTCGGAGTCCTCGCTGCCACATTTTTCGACCGGTCGACGCGATGATCTGATGCAAGCGGCCTACGTTCGCGCAATGACCGAGTTCTGGTCCGATGCAGAGAACAATCCTGTGCGCGCAGCTTTTGGCCGGATGGAAGCAGGGCGAATGATCGATATGGACCGCGCTCACGTCTGGTGCTGGGATGCTCGTCCATTTCCGGAGTTTCCCGTGCGACGCGACGTCTGGTCCGATGGTGCTGCGTGGGAAAGGGGCCATTGGTTGAACGGGCGAGCGGGTGCTGTTCCTCTTGCCGACGTAGTTGCTGAGATTTGCCGCGATGCGGGCGTGGTTGCTTTCGATGCCGAGGGGCTCTCTGGTCTGGTGCGTGGTTACGCGATCAATGACGCCGAGAGTGGTCGCGCCGCCCTGCAGCCCCTGATGCTGGCACATGGTTTCGACGCGGTCGAGCGCGATGGCATCCTGCGGTTCATCATGCGTGATGGGAAGATTGATGCCGTTCTTGGAGTTGATGATCTTGCCTGTTCTGACGAGCTTTCGGGTATCGAAAGCATACGATCCGGCGATACTGAACAGCCCGGTCGGGTCCGTTTGACGCATGTCGATGCGGGTGGTGATTACACAACCCGTACTACCGAGACTTTGGCGCCAGGCGCCGAATTTCTGACGGTCTCGGATAGCGAACTGCCCATGTCGCTGACCCGCGCCGAAGGGCAATCCATGACGGATCGCTGGCTTTCCGAGACTGCGGTGTCGCGCGATACAGTACGGTTCGCTTTGCCACCATCTCGCGGTGAATTGGGTCCCGGCGACGTCGTTGCGCTGACTGACACACATGGAACAGAGCGAAGGTGGCGCATCGATCGGGTCGAGCGGAGCGGGGCTTTGGTCGTCGAGGCGGTCAGGGTTGAACCAGGGGTATACCGCCCTGGACTCGAGGTCGAAGACAGCGACCTTTCTCGGGCCTTTGTTTCGCCGATACCAATGTTACCGATTTTCCTTGATTTGCCGTTGCTGCGAGGAGATGAGGCCCCTCACGCCCCACATATTGCCGTCACTGCCACGCCTTGGCCCGGAGCCGCCGCCGTTTATGTCGCCCCGGAGAGTGCGGGAGGTTATGTACGGAACATGGTAGTCACCTCGCCTTCGATCGTCGGTGTGACTCATGGCCCCTTGGCGGCCGCCCGTCCCGGTGTTTGGGATCTGAGTTCTCCGCTGCGTGTCCAGATCAAGGGCGGAACTTTGCAAGGTGCGACCGAAACCGCTCTAAGAAGCGGGGCCAATCTTCTGGCAATCGGGGACGGGACTGCCGAGGCATGGGAACTGCTACAATTCCGGGATGCGAAGTTGATTTCACCGGGGATCTGGGAGATTTCGCACCGTTTGCGGGGGCAGGCGGGGACAGATGCTTTTATGCCTCCGGTCTGGCCCAATGGCAGTATGGTCGTGCTGCTGGACGGATCGGCGGAGCAGGTTGACCTTCCTCCTAGCGCGCGCAACCAGATGCGATACTGGCGTGTCGGACCTGCGATGCGCAGTCCAGACGATCCGAGTTATCGCTCGGTTTCGATTGCATGTCGAGGCGCAGGGTTGCGACCGCTGTCACCTTGTCATCTTAGCGTGTCGGGCAGTCTGGTCACATGGGTTCGTCGCACGCGCATTCAGGGCGATGGGTGGGAAGGACCGGATGTTCCCTTGGGAGAAGCCGAGGAACGCTACACGGTCCGACTTGTGCGTGACGGGACGATTTTGGCGCAGGCCCTGACATCGGAAGCGCGTTGGAGCGTTCCGTCGGCGGAATGGACTCGGGCCCGTTCCGGAGGTGATTTTGCCGTTGAAGTAGCTCAACTGTCCGACGTCTTCGGCGCGGGTCCATTTGCAAGGATGATGATCAATGTCTGAGAACTCTACCACGAACCTGACGCTGCCGCTGTTGCTGCCTGCGCAAGCGCAAAAGCACGTTACGGTGAATGATGCTTTGATGCGTCTGGACGGCATGGTTGATCTTGTGCTGCAAAGCGTGTCGCGGACAGCTCCACCTTCGCCGGTTGTCGAGGGCCAGTGCTGGGGCGTTCCAGCAGGCGCTATCAATGAATGGGAGGGGCAGGCCGGCAAGATCGCGATAGGTGCAAACGGTGGTTGGGTCTTTGTGGCACCAACTTTCGGCCGTCGGGCGATGATCGCAGATCGCGGCATGATGGCCGTTCATGACGGCTTGGTCTGGGTGCCGGGGGCAATCAGTATGGGGCTGCATGGCTCGGGTATGATCGCGAGTCAGTTGACCGAAGACGTGAACATTAGCGCGGGGGCTACTGTCACCACCTTGATGGTCATTCCAACCGGCGCGATGGTCATCGGTGCGACAGCCAAGGTTCTGACTGCGATTACGGGCACTTTGACCACCTGGTCCTTGGGCAATGCCGATTCCACCAACCGGTTTGGCGAAGGGCTGGGTAAGGCAGTTGGCTCATGGTCGCGCGGGATACTCGGCACGCCGATGACCTATTGGAGCCCGACCCCGCTGCGCCTGACTGCTGCCGGTGGCCAGTTTTCGGGTGGCAAGGTTCGTGTTGTCGTCCATTGGTTGGAGTTGCGGCTGCCCAACTGAGCGGGCCTTTCGGCCTGCGTCATATTGGGCTAAGATTTCGCAGGAACCAAACTGACAGGCGATCTGCCATGAACCTGCAAAACGAAATTGTTGAACCGCGGATCGACGAGACGGGCGAGCGATCGCGCGTCTCGGTCTGGACGCGAATTCAACGCGAGGCACGGATTGCCGTCAGGGATGAGCCGCTTCTTGGTGCGCTGATTCATGCAGGGCTTTTGCATCACGCGACCTTCGAGGCAGCACTGGCCTATCGCTTTTCGCTTAAGCTCGCGTCGCGCGAAATGAGCGAACAAATCCTGCGTGAAATCGCGGATGACGCCTTTTCGCGCGCGCCGGAATTAAGCCGCGCCGCACAAGCCGATCTGGTTGCTGTCTATGACCGTGACCCGGCGACCCATCGGCTGATGCAGCCGATCCTGTTCTTCAAAGGTTACCAAGCATTACAGGCTTACCGGATCGGGCATTGGTTGTGGCAAGAGGGGCGCCACGACATGGCCTATTTCGTGCAGATGCGTTGCTCGGAAGTATTTGGTGTCGATATCCACCCTGCTGCGCGTATCGGCACCGGTGTTATGATCGATCACGCACATTCCATCGTCATCGGAGAGACCGCGGTGGTCGGGAACGATGTCTCGATGCTGCATTCGGTTACGCTGGGCGGGACCGGCAAGGAGGATGGCGACCGTCATCCCAAGATCGGCAATGGCGTGATGATCGGAGCAGGCGCGAAAGTCCTAGGCAACATCCAGGTCGGCCACCACTCCCGTATCGCGGCGGGTTCGGTTGTGCTGACCGCTGTTCCGCCCTGCAAAACGGTCGCTGGAGTGCCTGCAAGGATCGTCGGTGATGCAGGCTGCACCGATCCGTCCAACAGCATGAACCAGTTATTGGGGCACGAAGACCTGTTCTGAGCCGTTATCGGCTCAGATCCAGTCGTTGATCCCGCTGCCTGTCAGTTCGGCAATACTGATTTTTTCGCGCGCAAGGCGATCGTCCAGTTCATGGGTGATTTGATCGGCTAGCGAAAACCCTTGATAGATCAGTGCCGAATAGATCTGGACGGCGGAGGCGCCGGCACGCAGTTTCTGCCAGGCGTCCTCGGTCGAGGAAATCCCCCCCACTCCGATAATCGGCAGACGTCCTGAGACTAGGTGGCTGAGCTTGGCCAAGACATGGGTCGATAGCTTGGTCAGCGGCGCGCCCGACAGCCCGCCCGCTTCCCCTGCATAGGTCGGACCGATGCCATTGCGCGTCAGTGTCGTGTTTGTCGCGATGATCCCGTCAACGGGCGCCGCGATGGATACCGCGGCGATATCGGCAATCCCCGCATCGTCGAGATCCGGCGCAATCTTCACAAACACCGGTGGTCGGTTGGGCAGCATGTCGCGTGCTTCAATAACGCCATCCAGCAAAGCTGCCAGCGCCTGGGGGCCCTGCAGGTCTCGCAATTTTTCGGTGTTTGGCGACGAGACATTTACCGTCAGAAAATCTGCCGAACCGCCAGCGATGCGCACCACCGATGCGAAATCCGCGCTTTTGTCCTGGCTATCCTTGTTCGCACCGATGTTCAGGCCGACCGGAATGCCTTTGGGATAGGCATTCGGGCGTCGGGACAATCGTGCGCCGATCCGCTCGGCTCCCTCATTATTGAACCCGAAGCGATTGATGATGGCGCGATCTTCGGTCAGGCGGAACAGGCGCGGCTTGGGATTGCCGGGCTGAGGACGCGGCGTTGCGGCACCAACCTCGACGAAGCCGAAGCCTGCTTTCATCAAAGCGGGCAAGGCGCGAGCGTTCTTGTCCAGCCCCGCCGCCAGCCCCACCGGATTAGGTAGATCAAGCCCTGCCAGCTTCACCTTGAGTCGTTCCGAAGTCGCAGGCTTGCCGGGCAGCGGTGCCAGACCATATTCCAGCGCCATGATCGACAGATCATGTGACCGTTCCGGATCCAGCAGGTGCAGAGCCGAAAGGCCGAACCGTTCGATAAAGTTCATCCGAGGTCTCCGATGTCATGCCCTTCAGGGCCGAGTGCGATGGGACGTGACCAGATCACGTCGGTCGCCTCAAGAGTGCGATAAAGGTGCGGGAAAAGCGCACCCCCGCGCGAGGGCTCCCAGCGACAATCGGTCAAGGTGTCGGCATCGATTGCGAGAAGCTGCAGATCCTCGGCATTGGCGAAATGCTTGGATAGCGTTTCGGGCAACTGCTCTGCCGTTGACATGTGGATATAGCCATCGGCCAGATCGACAGGTGCACCTGCGCTTGTGCCGTTGCGACGAAATGCCTCGAATTCCGAAGCGCGGAAGACTTTATAAATCAGCATGGCTGGGTTCTTGCGCCCGAGCCACTCCGGCGTCAAGCGCGAACACGACGGCATCGTCAGTTGACGCTTCGCACGCCTTCCCTGAAGCTGCCTCTTGTCCAAACATCGGTGACGAGAGGTGACTATGAAACGCTGGCTTTTGGTCTCGGGGGCGAGTCTTGCCCTTGGTGCGGGTGCCGCACATGCGGATTACACGCTGCACATCCTGCATATCAATGATTTCCACAGCCGCATGGAGCCGATCAACAAGTTCGACGCGACCTGCGATGCGGAAACCGAGGCCAAGAACGAATGCTTTGGCGGGGTTGCACGTCTTGCGACCAAGATTAGCGAGATGCGAGACCAACTGAAAGCCGACGGCCAGAATGTGATCGTTCTGGACGCGGGCGACCAGTATCAGGGCAGCCTTTATTACACGACCTATAAGGGCAAGGACACGGTCGAGTTCATGAACGCCATCGGCTTCGATGCCATGGCGGTCGGGAACCACGAGTTCGACGATGGACCCGCCGGGCTGCAAGTCCTGGCCGAGGGTGCCAGATTCCCCATCATATCGGGAAATCTGGACTTGTCGCAGTCGCCTGAGCTCAAGGGCAAGGTGGGAGACGTCCTGACCTTGGATGTCGGAGATGAGAAGATCGGAATTGTCTCTGCTCTGGCGATGGACACACCCGAAACGGCCTCGCCGGGTGACAAGGTTATTTTCCAGGACGACATGGACAGCCTCAAGGCTGATGTTCAGCAATTGACGGATGCGGGCGTGACCAAGGTCATCGCGCTGACCCACGAAGGTTACAAGCGCGATCAGGAGCTCGCAGCTGGGGTGCCGGGACTGGATGCGTTGATCGGTGGTCACAGCCATACGCTGCTGGGCGATATGGAAGGGGCCGAAGGACCGTATCCCACGATGGTCAAAGGTGCGGACGGCGCCGAGGTTCCGGTCGCGACCGCCTACGCCTATGGCAAGTATCTGGGACACCTGACGCTGACTTGGGATGACAACGGCAAGCTGACCAAAGCCGAAGGCCAACCGATCCTGCTGGATAGTTCGGTCACGCAGGACCCCACTATTGCTGCGCGGGTCAAAGAGATGGGCGCGCCGATCGAGGAACTGAAGCAGAAGCTTGTCGCGGAAATCAAGGCACCAATTGACGGTAGTCGTGACAGTTGCCGTCAGCGGGAATGCGAGATGGGCAACGTGGTTGCAGATGCCATGCTGATGCGGGTCAAGGACCAGGGTATCAGCATCGCTATCGCGAATGGCGGTGGGCTTCGCGCCTCGATTGACGCTGGACCTGTGACCATGGGTGAGGTTCTGTCCGTTCTGCCGTTCCAGAACACCCTGTCGACCTTTCAGTTGAAAGGTGCGGATGTGGTTGCGGCGCTCGAGAACGGGGCAAGCCAGTTCGAGGAAAAGGCCGGACGATTTGCTCAGGTCGGCGGGCTGAAATACACGGTTGATCCCGCCGCCGAAGCGGGCAAGCGGATCTCGGATGTTCAGGTCAAGGATGGAGACGGATGGAAGTCCATCAATCCGTCCGAAACCTACGGCGTCGTGTCCAACAACTACATGCGTTCCGGAGGGGACGGCTACAAGGTGTTCGCCGCCAATGGAACGAGCGCTTACGATTTCGGTCCCGATCTGGCCGATGTGCTGGCCGAGTTTCTGGCCAAGGCCGGTCCGAACTTTGCCCCTGTGATTGATGGGCGGATCACCGTCAAATAGTCGGTAGCTTTCGGGCCGATCAGGGCTGCTCGTCCGGATCTGGATGGGCAGCCTCAAGTTCGGTCAGCAGAAAACGCTCGAAATCGTCCAGATCGACGGGTTCGAATTGTCCGAAACCCTGCATCCAGACCGAAGCGCTGCGTAACCCTTCGGGCTCGAGTTTGCACCAGATGATCCTGCCGCGGCGCTCCTGTCCGATCAGGCCCGCCGCGACGAGGACTGCCAGATGCTTGGAGATAGCGGCCAGACTGACCTCGAACGGAGCCGCGACATCGGTCACCGACATGTCGTCTTCCAGCAGCATGCCAAGGATCGCCCGACGCGTCGGATCGGCTAAGGCGGCGAAAATCGTGTCCAGATTGGGGTTCTGTGGGGCCATCAAAGCTTACTTAACTGATGGGTTGAATATTGGCCTTTGTGCGTCGAGGCTTCAAGAGCGGTCGGGCATGGTTCGAAGATTGCGCTAAATGGCGTGATTACAGTATGTTGTGATGAACTCCTCGTTGCTTGACTTGAACGGCTGCAGCACCTATCACCGCGCCAACCGATAACGGGGGTGTGAGCATGGCCGAAGATGACGACCATGATACCGCACGTGCCCGGGACGCCGAGCGGTTGCGGCAGCTTGAAGCCAAACTGGGCGACAGGGCGGCAAAGGAACCGGGTTCGCGCGGTGAGGAACATTTCAGCCAGGCCAATATGGCGTGGCGCATGGTGACCGAGCTTGTGGCCGGATTGGGCATAGGGTTCGGGATCGGATTTGGGCTGGACTATTTGTTCGGCACGACGCCGCTTCTGATGGTTGTCTTCGTCCTGCTGGGCCTGGCGGCCGGGATCAAGACGATGATGCGGACGGCGAAAGAAATAGGCAGTGCACCGGGGAAACCCGGCGACGACAAGGGTGAATGACGATGGCGGTGACAGAAGAAGAAGTTGAAGGTCTGGTATTCCACCCGATGGACCAGTTCATCATCAAGCCGCTGTTCGGCGGTGGTGACGTTCATTGGTTCACGCCGACCAACGCGACGCTGTGGATGGCTCTTGCCGCTCTGTGCATCATCGGACTTCTGGTCTTTGGTACGCGTGGCCGCGCCATCATTCCGAACCGCCTGCAGTCGATTGCCGAACTGCTTTACGGCATGGTTCACAAGATGGTCGAGGACGTCACGGGCAAGGACGGCCTGAAGTACTTTCCCTATGTGATGACGCTGTTCTGCTTCATCCTGTTCGCGAACTTCCTGGCGCTGCTGCCGAAATCCTTCTCGTCGACCTCGCATATCGCCGTGACCGCCACTCTGGCGCTTCTGGTGTTCGTCGGTGTCACCGTTCTGGGCTTCGTCAAGAACGGCACGCATTTCCTCGGCCTGTTCTGGGTCAGCTCGGCACCGTTGGCGCTGCGTCCGGTCCTGGCCGTGATCGAACTCATCTCGTATTTCGTGCGCCCGGTCAGCCACTCGATCCGACTTGCGGGCAACGTCATGGCCGGTCACGCGGTGATCAAGGTGTTCGCCGCCTTCGCCGCTGTCGCTGCTATCGCCCCGGTCTCGATCGTCGCGATCACCGCTATGTATGGCCTCGAAGTGCTCGTCGCACTGATCCAGGCCTATGTCTTCACCATCCTGACCTGCGTCTATCTGAAGGACGCCCTGCATCCGGGGCACTAAGCCCCGGACCGCAATCAGGTAATTCGAAACCCTTTCCAAAGCCTCAAGGAGCATGAATATGGAAAATCTGGGTCAACTGGGACAGTACCTCGGCGCCGGTCTGGCTTGCATCGGTATGGCTGGCGCAGCCATGGGTGTGGGCAACGTTGCTGGCAACTACCTGTCGGGCGCCCTGCGCAACCCGTCGGCTGCTGCTTCGCAAACCGCCACGCTGTTCATCGGCATGGCCTTCGCCGAAGCTCTGGGCATCTTCTCGTTCCTGGTCGCTCTGCTTCTGCTGTTCGCAGTCTGATCCTTTGCCATCCTTGCGGTTGGGTGGGGGCGTGATGCGCCCACCCGATTGTGAAACGACCGGCATGGGGTAGGAAATGTTCAGCCTGTTGCAACAGACCGCGCCTGTCGTGGTCGAACACTCAGAAACGGTGACTCACACCGAGACCGCCCAAGCAGCGGCGCACGGTGCTGACGCGGCCCATGCCGCAGCTGATGCTGCGCATGGTGCCAGCAACGCTGGCATGCCGCAGTTGGACATCAGCACGTTCGGCAACCAGATTTTCTGGCTGCTCGTCGTTCTGGCCGTGATCTACTGGGTTCTGTCGCGTGTGGCTCTGCCGCGTATCAGCGGTGTTATCAGCGATCGTCAGGGCGCCATCACCGGCGATTTGATGGCCGCCGAGGAGTTCAAGCAGAAAGCCAAGGACGCCGAAGCTGCCTATGACAAGGCGCTGGCGGATGCCCGTGCCGAAGCGAACAAGATCATCGCTGCCAACAAGGCCGAGATCCAGAAAGAGCTCGACGCGGCTATCGCTCATGCCGATGCCGAAATCGCTGCTCGTGCTGGTGAGTCCGAGAAACGCATCGGCGAGATCCGTGCGTCGGCTGTCGAAGATGCCCGCAGCGTCGCTCGCGACGTGACCGAGGCTCTGGTGCAGTCGTTTGGTGGCAATGTCGATCAGAACCTGATCAACGATGCCGTCGACCAGCGGCTGAAGGGGGCACTGCAATGAAACGTCTGAGCCTTCTTTTTGTCCTGCTCGCCAGCCCCGCATTCGCGGCGTCTGGTCCGTTCTTCTCGCTGCGGAATACGGATTTCGTCGTTACCCTGGCATTCCTGCTGTTCATTGCGATCCTGGTTTACTACCGGGTTCCGCAACTGGTCGGCGGGTTGCTGGACAAGCGCGCCGAATCGATCCGTAATGATCTTGCCGAAGCTCGTCGCCTGCGCGAAGAAGCCCAGGAGATCTATGCGAACTATGAACGTCGTCAGCGCGAAGTGAAATCGCAGGCGGCTGACATCGTCGCCAATGCCAAGCGCGAAGCCACCATCGAGGCCGAAAAGGCCAAGAACGCACTGAAAGTCTCGATCGAACGCCGCCTTAAAGCGGCCGAAGATCAGATCGCTGGTGCCGAGGCAGATGCGGTTCGTGCCGTGCGTGACCGTGCGATCCAGACGGCCATTGCGGCTGCGACCGAGATCCTTGGTAAGCAGGCAACTGCGGCCGAGCGTAGCTCTGGCATCGACAAGGCGATCGATGACGTCGCCCGTCGCCTGAACTGAAGAACGATAAGGGCCGATCAATCGGTCCAACGGACAGTGACCTGACCCCGGATGGCAACATCCGGGGTTTTTCTGTATCCGCCCTCAAGGTGCCAATGAAAAAGGGCCGGCGAATGCCAGCCCTTCTGTTAGGCATCTGATATCGGGATCAGGTGTTCGGGATGATCAGGATCTCGACGCGACGGTTCTGCGCACGACCAGCCGTGGTGTCGTTGGACGCCACCGGAGCCGAGGCTCCGCGACCCGTCGTGGTCAGGCGCGAGGTCGATACACCGCCAGCCGACAGGATACCCGAGACCGAACGGGCGCGGCGCTCGGACAGGTCCTGATTGTAGGCTGCCGAGCCGGTGCTGTCGGTGTGACCGATCACCTGAATGCGGCTGTTCGGATACTGGTTCAGGTTCTGCGCAATCGTGTACAGATCGTTCTGGCCTTGTGCGCCGACTGCTGCCGAATCCGTCGCGAACAGGGTCGATTCCGGCATGACGACGGTCAGGAACTTGCCGTTGTTCACGATGCGGATGTTGGGATTGTTCAGCGATTGTTGCAGGGCTTTCTGCTGCTGATCAAGGATCGAGCCACCGACTGCGCCCGCAGTCGCGCCGATGACCGCGCCCTTGATCGCATTTTCGCGGCTTTCGCCTGCGCCGATCAGACCGCCGACGACCGCGCCGGCAACTGCGCCCTGTTGGGCTTTGCTCATGCCGCCGGTGGTCGGATTGCCATAGGGGTCGGTCGTGGTTGCACAGGCACCAAGGGCAAGTACACCGGTCGTGGCAAGAAGCAGAGAGAAACGGGTATTCATTTTATTATGCCTTTCCTTCTCGGGCGATCGGACGCCGCCTGTCCTAACGACGCTGCCGGTCCCACCTCTGGACCGGCGCCGATGCCCAAACGTGGTGACAATGGCACGGGTTCCTGAGCAACTCCACAGGAAGACGTGACAAATTCGTGTTTGTCGTGACCAAATGCGCGCGTTTCCGGTTGGCTGCGCGACGTCCATGCGTTCAGTGCTTGAACTGTGGGGCTGCGCGAGGCATCTGATCGCCATGGCCCGTTCACCCGCTTCCAGAACCCCCGCTGCCTTGCCCTATGGCACGCAGGTCGAGATCTTTTCGCGTTTCCGCGAGGCGAACCCGTCTCCGGTGACGGAACTTGAATATGTCAATGCCTTCACCCTGTTGGTCGCCGTCGCGATGTCGGCGCAATCGACCGATGTGGGCGTGAACAAGGCGACGAAGGACCTGTTTCGCAGGGTCACGACACCGCGCCAGATGCTGGATCTGGGGCTTGAGGCGCTGACCGACGAAATCAAGACCATTGGTCTGTTCCGCCAAAAGGCCAAGAACGTCATCGCGCTGTCGCAACGGCTGGTCGACGAATTCGGCGGTGAGGTTCCGCAATCCCGCGCCGCGCTGATGTCGCTGCCCGGTGTCGGGCGCAAGACCGCGAATGTGGTCCTGAACAGCACCTTCAATTTTCCCGCGCAGGCGGTCGATACGCATATCTTCCGCGTTGGTAACCGCACCCGGATTGCTCCGGGTCGCGATGTCGATGCCGTTGAACGCGCGATCGAGGACAATGTCCCCGCCATGTTCCAGCAGAACTGCCACCACTGGTTGATCCTGCACGGACGCTATGTCTGTCAGGCGCGACGTCCGCGCTGCAAGATCTGCCCCATCGAAGACCTCTGTCCCTTTGAGGAGAAAACCGAATGACGACCCCTTATGTGATCGGGATCGGCAATGCGATCATGGACGTGATCGCGCCCACCTCGGATGCAAGCCTTGCGCGCCTTGGCATCGAAAAGGGGATCATGCAGTTGATCGACCGCGACCGGGCCGAGGTTCTGACCGGCGCGCAGGCCGCCGAGAATGAAAAATCCCGTCTGGTTCCCGGTGGTTCGGTCGCGAACACGCTGGCAGGTCTTGGCATGATGGGGCTGCGCACCGCCTTTATCGGACGCGTCGCGGGCGATCCGCTGGGCCTGTCCTATGCTGAGCAGACCGAGGCATCGGGTACCGTTTTCGTCAACCCGCCCGTCGCGGGTGAGGTGCTGCCGACCTCGCGTTCGATCATTTTCGTGACGCCCGATGGCGAGCGGTCGATGAACACCTATCTGGGCATCTCGGCCGAGTTGGGCACCGATGACGTGAACCCCGCGACCTTCAGCGGCGCGGATTGGCTGTTCCTTGAAGGCTATCTCTTCGACAAGGACATGGGCAAAGCGGCCTTCTTGAAAGCTGCCGATGCCTGCCACAAGGCGGGCGGTCAGGCGGGCATCGCGCTTTCCGACCCGTTCTGCGTCGACCGCCACCGCGATGGTTTCCGCCGTCTGGTCGCCGGTCCGATGGATTACGTGATCGGCAATGTCCATGAATGGACCTCGCTTTATCAGGTCACCGATCTTGAGGAAGCGCTGCGTCTGGCAAGCGCCGATTGCGGCACGGTGATCTGCACCCGCTCGGGCGAGGATGCGATCCTGATCCGTGGCGATGAACGCGTGACCGCCCCGGTGAACCGCATCGTTCCGGTCGACGCGACCGGCGCGGGTGACCAATTTGCTGCCGGGCTGATCTATGGACTTGCGACTGGCGCGCCTTTGGCGGTCGCGGGGCGTATGGGTTGCATCGCCGCCGCCGAGGTCATCGGCCATGTCGGTGCACGTCCTGAAAGCGATCTGAAGACCGCTTTCCGCGCCGAAGGGCTGATCTGAACCCATCCGCGAATGGAAAAAGGGCAGGGGCCTAGCGCCTCTGCCCTTTTGCTTTTCTCAGGCGGCCTTGCTGCCCGCGCCGGGATAGAAGCTGGCCCCTTTGGCCGCCATGTCGCGCAGCATCTGCGGCGTGGCGAAGCGGTCGCCAAAGCGCGCGGTCAGATCCTCGGTGATCGCGACACTGCGCGGCGCGCCCAGCATGTCGAGCCAGCCGAAGGGACCGCCGGTCCAAGGCGCAAAGCCCCAGCCAAGGATCGCGCCGACATCGCCTTCGCGGATGTCTTCCAGCACGCCTTCCTCAAGCGCGCGAACCGCCTCCAGCGACTGGATGAACATCAACCGGTGCTGAATGTCGGTCAGTTCGGGCTGGGTCTCGGCCTCGGGCCATTCGGTCGAAAGTCCCGACCAGAAGCCCTGACGCTTGCCCGCCTCGTCATAGTCGTAGAAGCCTGACTTGCTTTTGCGACCCATGCGGCCCTGCTCGGCCAGCTTGAAGATCACCGCATCAACCGCAGCGTCGGGATAGGCGTCGCCCATCGCGGCCTTGGTCGCCTTGGCGATCTTGATGCCCAGATCGATCGAGATTTCATCAACCAGTTGAAGCGGACCCAGCGGCATCCCCATCATCTTGGCAGCGTTTTCGATCAGCGTCGGGCTGACGCCTTCGGCCACCATGCGGATGCCTTCGTTGATATAGGGGATGATGCAGCGGTTCGCGTAGAAGAAGCGCGCATCGTTCACCACGATGGGCGTCTTGCGGATCTGGCGCACGAAATCCAGCGCCTTGGCGACCGCGCGGGGACCAGTTTCCTTGCCCTTGATGATCTCGACCAGCATCATCTTGTCGACCGGGCTGAAGAAGTGGATGCCGATATACTGCGCGGGGCGTGAACTGGCCTTGGCCAGACCGCTGATCGGCAGGGTCGAGGTATTGGTGGCGAAAATCGCATCCTCGGGCATGGCGGCTTCGGCGCGCTTGGTGACATCGGCCTTGACGGCGGGGTCCTCAAACACCGCCTCGACCACCAGATCGCAACCGGCAAGGGCCGCGTAATCGGTCGTCGGCGTGATGCGGGCCAGCACCTCGGCCTTTTTCTCTTCGGTCGATTTGCGGCGGCTGATCGCCTTGTCCAGAAGGGCTGTGGAATAGGCCTTGCCGCGCTCGGCGGCGTCTTGGGCGGCGTCGATCAGCACGACCTCGATCCCCGCCATGGCGCTGACATAGGCGATGCCCGCGCCCATCATGCCCGCGCCAAGGATGCCGACCTTTTTCACGGTCTGATCCGGGGCCTCGGGGCGGTTCGCGCCTTTTTCCAGCGCCTCTTTGTTGATGAACAGGCTGCGGATCATCGCCGAAGAGCTGGGGTTCATCAGCACATTGGTGAACCAGCGCGCCTCGATCTTCAGCGCGGTGTCAAAGGGCACCAGCGCGCCTTCATAGACCGCCGAAAGCAGCGCCTTGGCGGCGGGATAAACGCCCAAGGTCTTGCCATGCACCATGGCCGAGGCCCCGACAAAGGTCATGAAACCGGCCGGATGGTATGGCTCGCCGCCGGGCATCTTGTAGCCCTTGGCGTCCCAAGGTTTCACCAGATCGGCGCCCGTGGCCTGCAGCACCCATGCGCGGGCGGCCTCAACCGGATCGGCCACGACCTCGTCGATCAGCCCGCCGGATTTCGCCTTGGAGGGGTCGGAAAGCTTGCCCTCCAGCAGGAAGGGTGCCGCCATCATCGCGCCCAGCTTGCGGGTCAGGCGGGTGGTGCCGCCCGCGCCGGGGAAGATGCCGACCATGATCTCGGGCAGGCCGATCTTGGCCTTGGGGTTGTCGGCGGCAAAGATGCGATGCGTGGCGAGCGGCAGCTCCAGCCCGATCCCCAGCGCGGTGCCGGGCAGCGCGGTGGCGACCGGCTTGCCGCCCTTTTTCGTCTTGGGGTCCATCCCCGCAAGCTCGATCTTGCGCAGCAGGTGATGCAGGGTCATAACCCCGTCAAAGACACCCTGCGCGCCGCCTGCCTTCATGCCGGCAATCACGTTCAGGTCCATCCCTCCGGCAAAGTCCTTTTTGCCCGAGGTGATGACCACACCCTTGACCGAGGCGTCAGCCAGCGCGTCGTCGATCAGCCCGTTCAGCGTGGCGGCACCGTCCAAGGACAGCACGTTCATCGACTTGCCGGGCACGTCCCAGGTGATGATGGCGACGCCGTCGGCGTCCTTCTGCATGGTGAAATCGGTCATTCTGTCTCTCCCTGCTTCGGGTAGGGGGTACCGTCCAGATGCGTGTACCCCTCGGGCGTCGCCAGCATGTCGAGGCCCGGATAATGGCAGATATTGTCGGGGTTCCGGCTGCCCACGATCAGATAGGTCGCGGGCTGGTCGGTGTGATTCTTGAGGCAATGGGCGACGGGCTCGCCCGCCTTCCAGCAGCAGGCGTCGCCGGGGCCGATGATCGTGGCGTTGCCGTCCTCGATCACCGTCAACTCGCCCGAGAGCATGTAAAGGAACTCGTCCTCATGCTCCTCCCAATGCATCTGCGAGCTTTGCCCGCCGGGATGCAAAGTCTCTAGCGCGACGCCGTATTGGCTGAGGCCGCCTGCTTCGGAAATGTGGCGATAGGACAGGTTTCCCGAGCCCAGATTATAGGGCTCGGGGTAAGACGAGGTGGCATGCACCTCGGGAACGCTGTCCTTGCGGAAAATTGCCATCAGACTCGCTCGATAATCGTCGCGGCACCCATGCCGGATGCGATGCAGAGCGTCGCAAGACCCACGTTCTTGTCCTGACGCTCAAGCTCATCCAGCAGCGTCCCGATGATGATCGCGCCGGTCGCGCCCAACGGGTGGCCCATGGCGATCGAGCCGCCATTGACGTTGACGATGCTCGGTTCGATCTGGAACGCCTGCTGGAAGCGCAGCACGACCGAGGCGAAGGCCTCGTTGACCTCGAACAGGTCGATGTCGGAAATCGCCATGCCGCTGTCGCGCAGGATCTTTTCGGTCACCGGAACCGGGCCTGTCAGCATGATGGTCGGATCGGTGCCGATCTTGGCGGTCGAACGGATGCGGGCGCGGGGCGTCAAGCCATAAGCTTTGCCGAATTCCGCGTTTCCGATCAGCACCGCAGCCGCCCCGTCCACGATCCCCGAGGAGTTCCCTGCATGGTGGATGTGTTCGATATGGTCGAGATGCGGGTATTTCAGCATCGCGACCTTGTCGAAGCCGGGCATCGACTCGCCCATGTCCTTGAAGCTGGCCTTCAGCTTGCCAAGATCCTCAAGGCTGGTGCCGGGACGCATGTATTCGTCGCGGTCAAGGATGGTCAGGCCGTTCTGGTCCAGCACCGGAACGATCGATTTGGCAAAGCGGTTCTCGCCCCAAGCCAGTGCGGCGCGACGCTGGGATTCGACGGCCAGCGCATCGGCTTCCTCGCGGCTGAAACCGTATTCGGTGGCGATGATATCCGCCGAGATGCCTTGCGGTACGAAATAGGTGCCAAAGGTCAGGCTGGGATCGACGGCAATCGCCGCGCCATCGCTGCCCATCGCCACGCGGCCCATCATCTCGACGCCGCCGGCGATATAGGCCTGTCCCGCGCCGCCCTTCACTTGGTTCGCGGCAAGGTTTACAGCCTCCATGCCGGATGCGCAGAAGCGGTTGATCGCAAGGCCGGGGATCGACTGATCCAGTTCTGATGCCAGCACCGCCGAGCGGGCAAGGCAGCCGCCCTGTTCCTTGACCTGCGTGACATTGCCCCAGATCACATCCTCGACGGCGTGGCCTTCTAGCCCGTTACGTTCCTTGACGGCGTTCAGCAGGCGGGCGGACAGCGCGACCGAGGTGACTTCGTGCAGGCTGCCGTCGGGGCGGCCCTTGCCGCGCGGCGTGCGGGCGGCGTCATAGATATAGGCTTCGGTCATGCGTCCTCCTTCGCGGCCCGGTCCGCAGGGTTGCCGGGCATCAGATCATAGGGGTGTTTCCAGCCGGGCAGCGCCGCGATGCGCGAAAGCCAGCCGTCGATATGGGGCCATTCGGCGCGGTCGAAACCGAAGGGCTCGGAGTAGAAAAGATAGCCGCAGCAGGACAGGTCCGCGATGGTGGGCTGATCGCCCGCCAGCCAGTCGCGCCCGTCCAGATGGGCATCAAGGGTTTTTAGGGCCGCGCGCACGCGGCCCTGCAGGAAGGCGATCACCTCGGCGGGGCGCTTCTCGGGCGGCAGGAAGTTCATCAGGAAGCGCAGCGTCCCGAACTGCCCCGAGCCCTTGTGATTGTCCCAGAACAGCCAGCGCAGGATCTCGTTCGGGTCGCCATCGGAAAACTGACCGGTCTGTTCCGCCAGATGCAGCAGGATCACGCCGGATTGCGTCAGCATTTCACCATTTTCGATGAAGACAGGTGCCTCGGCCATGTCGTTCAGGGCGCGATATTCCGGACTGCGGGTCGCACCGCCAAAGAAATCGACAAAGACGGGCTGCCAGTCGTAACCGGTCAGCTGCATCATCAGCGCTACCTTGTACGAGTGGCCGGATTCCCCGAAACAATGAAGCTTTGCCGTCATATGTGTTTCCTTTCAGACGTTGCCGCGCGGATTATCCTGTTACGGGCGAGGTTGCGGAACCGCGATGTCACATGCTGCGGCCAGATCCTTCGCCCCGACGGATCAGGTGGTTCGAGGCGTAACAATCCGGCGACATTTCCGCCAGCATCCCCACATTCTCGCTGATGTCCTGCCCGCTCAGAACTGATCCTCGGCCAGCGCCATGACGGTGTCGCTGCCGGTCCGGATCCGCGCGAGATGGGTCGCAGTGATCGGCAGTTGACGCGCCATGTAATAACGTCCGGTCGCCAGCTTGCTTTCGTAGAAATCAAGGCTTGCGGTGTTGTCGCGCAATGCTTTGCGTGCGGCGGCTGCCATGCGCGTCCACATTAGCCCGAGGGTGACATGGCCGAACAGGTGCATGAAATCATACGAACCGGAAAGCGCCGCGTTCGGATTTTTCATGCCATGTTCGACGAAGAACATCGTCGCGCTTTGCAGGTCTTTCGATGCCGATTTGAGCGGATCGAGGAAGCCCGTTTTCAGGTCCTCATCGCCTTCCAGTTCCTTGATCGTGCGTTTGACCAGTTCGAAGAACGCCATCATCGGTTTGCCGCCATCGGCCGCCAGTTTGCGTCCGACCAGATCAAGCGCCTGCACACCGTTCGCACCTTCGTACAGCATGGTGATCCGCGCATCGCGAACGAATTGCGACATGCCATGTTCTTCGATGTAGCCGTGTCCGCCAAAAACCTGCTGCGCCTGGATCGTGGTCAGGAAACCGCGGTCGGTCAGGAAGCCCTTGACCACCGGAGTCAGAAGCGAAACGAGGCCATCCGCATCGCTGTCATTGCCAAGCTCGCTGCGGTCGATCAGTTGGGCGCACCAGGACGACAGGGCCCGCGCGCCTTCGACGAAGCTTTTCTGATCCATCAGGCTGCGGCGGATATCGGGATGGACGATCAGCGGGTCGGCGGGGGCGCCCGGCGTCGCGGCGCCGGTGACGGCGCGTCCTTGCAGGCGGTCACAGGCATAGGCCGCGGCGTTCTGATAGGCCGCGCTAGCCACCGCATATCCCTGCACCCCGACGCCAAGGCGCGCTTCGTTCATCATGGTGAACATGGCGCGCATGCCCTTGTGCAAGTCGCCCAGCAGCCAGCCTTTCGCGCCGTCATAGTTCATCACGCAGGTCGCGTTGCCGTGGATGCCCATCTTGTGCTCGATGCTGCCGACCGTGACCGCGTTGCGATCACCCAGCGAGCCATCGGCATTCACTAGGAACTTCGGCACGATGAACAGCGAGATGCCTTTCGTGCCCTCTCCGCCACCCGGAGCCTTGGCAAGGACGAGGTGGATGATGTTCTGGGCCATGTCGTGGTCGCCCGCCGAGATGAAGATCTTCTGGCCGGTGATGGCGTAGCTGCCGTCTTCTTGCGGTTCGGCACGGGTGCGCAGCAAGCCCAGATCCGTCCCCGCATGGGGCTCGGTCAGGTTCATGGTGCCGGTCCAGTCACAGCTGACCATCTTGGGCAGATAGGTCGCCTTCTGCTCGGCCGTGCCATGGGTGTGGATCGCGGAATAAGCCCCGTGGGTCAGGCCCTGATACATCGAGAAAGCCATGTTGGCGGCGGTGAATATCTCGCCAATGGCCAGTCCGATGACGCGGGGCATGCCCTGACCGCCATATTCGGGGTCGCAATCAAGCGCGGGCCAACCGCCCTCGCGAACCTGATCGAAGGCATCCTTGAAGCCGTCGGGAGTACGGACGATGCCGTTTTCTAACCGGCAGCCTTGCTGGTCGCCGGTCAGGTTCAGTGGGGCAAGCACTTCCGAGGCAAGCTTTCCCGCGGCGTCAAGGATGGCCTCGGTGATTTCCGGGTCCAGTTCCGCATAGCCGGGGATATCCTGCTGCGAGACTTCAAGCGTGTCATGCAGGACGAACTGGATATCGCGGACGGGGGCAGTATAGGCAGGCATGTTTCCTCCGGAAATTCAGGCTGTTTGACGCGCGTCGGTTTGGATCGAGTTAAGCCACTTTTCGCCCTCGGCGATCTGGTGGCGCAGTTCCAGAATGGCGGTGGCCAGTTCGTCGTACTGGCGCTCCATATCGGCCAGCCGGTCATGGGCGGTCGCGATCGTGGCGCGGGTTTGCGTCACGTTCCGCTCGGTCGGATCGTAGAGTTCGAGTAACTGCCGGATCTCCTCGAGGGAAAATCCGAAGCGCTTGCCGCGCAGGATCAGCTTCAGCCGCGCCCGGTCCGACCGCCCGTAAAAGCGGTTCATGTCGCGGCGCAGCGGAAAGATCAGTTCGCGGGATTCGTAAAAGCGCAGGGTCCGCGGCGTGACGTCGAACTCGTCACACATCTCGCGGATGGTTATCAACCGTTCGCTCATGGCCGTCCCTCCCCAAGGCTCCAAGTGCATCTGGACCGAATATAGGCGAGGTTTACGTTCACGTAAGCCCCGACGTGGCGTCAGCCTGTCACTAAGCGGCGAGATGCAATAGAAAAGACGGCGATCACTTGGATGGTCGCCGTCTTTTCAAGGTCTTGCGAGGTGATGTGCGAAGGATGTTTCAGGCGGACCTTTGGTCCTCGCTTTCCATCGCGGCCAGCAAGCGCAGGGTTTCGTCCCGCAAGTCGCGCAGATCTGACATGGAGGTCTCGATTTCCTCGAATTGCTTCTTCAGCGTTTCGAGCTGCCGGTTGGCAAGGTCGATCCAGACACGATATTGCTCATGCGTGCCTTTCTCCTCGTAGATCTGCAGCCATTGCCGGATCTCTTCTAGCGAGAAACCGAAGCGTCGCCCGCGAAGGATTAACGTCATCCGCGCAAGCTCGCGCGGGCCATAGAACCGTGATCGGCCCTCTTTCTTGGGGCTGAGCAGTTCGATGTACTCGTAATAACGCAAGGTGCGCGGAGTCACGTCGAAACGTGCGCACATCTCTTTGAAACTGATGTAATCGCTATCTGTCATGGAAGGTCCCGTCAGGATTGGCGCGAGATTATCCGAGGGTTGATCCAAACTCAACCGTACGGCGCGGCGCGGACTTGTGACATATTGACCCTGGGGCTAAGCCCGGTAGTGCCCCGAAACGAGCAAGGGAAAATGATGGAAGACCACCCCGAAGCCGCCAATGAACAGCAGCAGCGGATTGCCCGCCAGTTCATCGAAGCGATCCCCCATGCACGTGCCTTGGGGATGACGCTGGACGAACTTTCTCCGGCGGGGGCGGTGATCTCGCTGCCGTGGAACCCCGATCTGGTTGGAGATCCGCGCAGCGGGGTGATCCATGGCGGCGTGATTTCGGCATTGATGGACACCTGCTCGGGCGCGGCGGTTATGGCCCATCCCGACGGACCTTTGATCACCGCGACAATCGACCTGCGCATCGACTATATGCGCAGCGCCACGCCACGGCAGGGGATCAGGGCGCGGGCCGAATGCTATCATGTCACCCGCTCGGTCGCATTCGTGCGCGCATGGGCGATGGACGAGGACGAAACCCGACCCGTGGCCTCGGCCACCGGCGCATTTACCTTCGAGCGTTGATATGGCCGACCGCAACGAACCGCTTGCCGCGATCAAGACCCGCCGCAACAACACGCTCAGCGCATTGGTCGAGGGCGTGCCTTATATCCGCTGGCTTGGAATCCAGTTCGACCGGCGCGGCGACGAGCTGACCGCGATCCTGCCCTTTGACGAAAAGCTGATCGGCAACCCGATGCTGCCCGCGATCCATGGCGGCGTAACGGCGGCTTTCCTTGAGGTCGCCGCGATTGTCGAACTGACCTGGACCGAGATCTGGGAGGATATGGAGCAGGGCCGCATCGCGCCGAATGCCGCCGTGCCCGAAAGCATGCCGCGCCTGCCCAAAACCATCGATTTCACCGTGGATTATTTGCGTTCGGGACTGCCGCGGGATGCCTATGCGCGGGCGCGGGTGGTGCGCTCGGGGCGGCGCTATGCCAGCGTGCAGGTCGAGGCGTGGCAGGACCAGCGCACTCGCCTATTCGCACAGGCGACCGGACATTTCCTGATGCCGCAGAATGGCTGAACGGACGGGCGATGTGGCGGGCGGGCGGGCCCTGACGCATCGCCGCGTCCTGTCGATCGCATTGCCCATCGTCCTGTCGAATGCCACCGTACCGCTGCTGGGAGCGGTCGATACCGGCGTCGTGGGCCAGATGGGCGATGCCGCTTCAATCGGTGCGGTCGGGATTGGCGCAGTGATCCTGACGTCGATCTATTGGGTGTTCGGTTTTTTGCGCATGGGCACATCGGGGCTGGTCGCGCAATCGTATGGCGCGCGCGATACTGCCGAGACCGGAGCCCATCTGATGCGCGCATTGGTTATCGCCTTCGTGGCAGGGCTGGTCTTCATCCTGCTACAGCGCCCGCTGTTTGACGGAGCGTTTCGTCTGGCCCCTGCCTCGGACGAGGTCGAGGGGCTGGCCCGACAATATCTTTCGATCCGTATATGGGGCGCGCCTGCGGCTATCGCGCTTTATGCGATCACCGGCTGGCTGATCGCGCTAGAGCGTGCGCGACACGTTCTGGTGCTTCAGTTGCTGATGAACGGGCTGAATGTCGTGCTGGATCTGTGGTTCGTGCTGGGGCTGGGCTGGGGTGTTGAGGGTGTCGCCATCGCGACCCTGATCGCCGAGTGGTCCGGTCTGGCATTGGGGCTGCTGTTTGCCCGTGACGCGATCCGCGCGGGGGGGCATTGTTCGGGGTTGTTTGCCGCCGACAAGCTGCATCGCCTGTT
Organism: Paracoccus aestuariivivens; assembly: GCF_009711225.1. Taxonomy (GTDB): domain Bacteria; phylum Pseudomonadota; class Alphaproteobacteria; order Rhodobacterales; family Rhodobacteraceae; genus Paracoccus; species Paracoccus aestuariivivens. The sequence goes on from NZ_WMIE01000002.1 coordinate 72,431, forward strand.
GCAGGTCAATGGCGACATCATGGTTCGGTCCGTCCTGCTACAGGCGTCGTTCACCACGTTCATGTTCATGGCCGCGGGGCAGGGCGATGTGACGCTGGCCGCTAATCAGGTGCTTTTGCAGTTCCTTTCCGTGGTTGCCTTTGCGCTGGATGGCTTCGCCTTTGCCGCCGAATCGCTTGTGGGTCAGGCCGTCGGCGCGCGTAGGCCCGATCATCTGCGCCGCGCCGCAACTCTGACTTCGCAATGGGGAGTCGGCGGCGCGGTGGCCCTTGCGTTGGTTTTTGCGCTTGGCGGTCCGGCGATCATCGACCTTCTGACGACTTCGCCCGAGGTCCGTTCGGTGGCGCGGGAATATCTTCCGTGGCTGATCGCCGCACCGGTTGTCGGAGTCGCGGCGTGGATGCTGGACGGCATCTTCATCGGCGCGACCCGCACCCGAGAGATGCGCCGCGCCATGATCCTTTCGGTCGCGATCTATGTGCCGGTGCTGATCGTATTGCCGCAGCAGTTCGGCAATCACGGACTATGGGCCGCGCTGACGGTGCTGAGCCTGCTGCGCGGCCTGACCCTGTGGCGGCTATATCCGCGCGTCGAGGCCGCAGCCGCTTAAGCCGCGTCACCCCCGATAAAATCCATACGGTTCAATTGGTTTGTCGTGTGATCCTAGTTTTCGTTCAGGATCTGCTCGCGTGCGGTCAGGCGCATTGACGACATTTTGGCGCGAAGCGTAGGCTCATCCACGATCTCGGCCAAGTCCTTGGCAAGCTTGCGGTACACGTCCTCGTCGCCCGGTTCGTCGAAATCCGAGGTGACGACGGTCAGCGCATAGGAACGCGCGTCGTCGCCGGTCTTGCCCAGCAGTTTTGCGGCCCACTCACCCAATAGTCGATTCCGGCGTGCTTCGGCTTTGAAGTTCAGCTCGGCATCTTGGGCGAATTTGGCCTCGTATGCGCGCTCGCGGTCGTCGAAAGTGGTCATGTGGCCCCCCAGTCGTGTGTTCTCCGGACACATAAATACGGTATGCCCGACCAAGGTCGTATCGCAAGCCCGTATTGCCCCTGACCCCGTTTCTGGCCTATAGCCCGAGAAGAAATTCACATACCTTGCGGACGGGAGACGCGCAGCATGGCACCAAGGCGCAAGAAAATCTACGAAGGCAAGGCGAAGATCCTTTACGAAGGCACCGAGCCGGGCACTCTGATCCAGTATTTCAAAGACGATGCGACCGCTTTCAACGCCCAGAAGAAAGCCACGATCGAAGGCAAGGGCGTCCTGAACAACCGCCTGTCCGAATACTTCATGACCGGACTGACCAATATCGGTGTCCCGAACCACTTCATCCGCCGCATCAACATGCGCGAGCAGCTGATCCGTCAGGTCGAGATCATCCCGCTGGAAGTGATCGTTCGCAACTTCGCCGCCGGTTCGATCGCCAAGCGTCTGGGCATGGACGAGGGCACGCCTCTGCCGCGTCCGATCGTCGAATACAGCTACAAGAATGACGAGCTGGGCGATCCCTTCGTTTCGGAAGAATATGTCATCGCCTTCGGTTGGGCCAGCCAGCAGGATCTGGACGATATCGTCAGCCTCGCGCTGCGCGTGAACGACTTCCTGTCGGGCGTGTTCTTCGGTGTCGGCATCAAGCTGATCGACTTCAAGATCGAGATCGGCCGCATCTGGGACGGCGATTTCATGCGTCTTGTCGTCGCCGACGAGATCAGCCCCGACAGCTGCCGCCTGTGGGACGTCAAGACCGGCCAGAAGCTGGACAAGGACGTGTTCCGCCGCGATCTGGGCAGCCTGACCGATGCCTATACCGAGGTGGCGCGCCGGCTGGGACTTATGCCCGCGAACACGACCAATATCTCGAAGCCTACCCTGATCAACTGAAAGGCCTGCCCATGAAAGCCCGTGTCACCATCATGCTGAAAGATGGCGTTCTCGACCCGCAGGGCGAGGCGATCCGCCACGCGCTTGGCGGGCTTGGCTTTTCGGGCGTCGATGGCGTCCGTCAGGGCAAGGTGATCGAGCTGGATCTGGCATCTAGCGATGCAGATGCCGCCAAGGCCGAAGTTGCCCGCATGTGCGAGGGTCTTCTGGCCAACACGGTCATCGAGAAATACGCCGTCGAGATCGTCTGATCCGCTGCGGACCGGGGGCTGACCCCCGGCTTCGTCCGGCCCTCGGGCCGGGCGGCACGAGGCGCCTTGGAGGGGGACGCGCCACTTGATCGACAAGCTGTCGATGTTCATGGTCCTTGCGCGCGAAGCCCATTTCGGTCGCGCGGCCGAGACCCTTGGAATCACCCAACCCACTTTGTCATCCGCCATCAAGTCGCTTGAAGACCAGTTGGGAGTCCAGCTTGTCCGTCGCGGCTCGCGTTTTCAGGGCCTGACCCCCGAGGGCGAGCGCGTCCTGGGCTGGGCCCGGCGCATCGTTGGCGACGCCCGCGCCATGCAGGCCGAGATGCAGGCAAGCCGCAAGGGCGTCTCGGGCCTGTTGCGGATCGGCGTGATCCCGACAGCCATGCCGCGCATCGCCGAATTGACCGGCCCTTTCCTCAAGCGCCATCCCAATGCCCGGGTGTCGATCCTGTCGCGCTCCTCCGATGAGATCCGCGAGCAGATCGAGGCATTGGAGCTGGATGCCGGCGTCACCTATCTGGACAGCGAGCCGTTGGGCCGGGTCCAGAGCGTGCCGCTTTACCGCGAGACCTATTGCCTGATTTCCCGCAACGCCCAGTCCGGCCCGGTCGGCTGGGCCGAGGCCGCGCGGCTGCCCTTGTGCCTGCTGACCCCGGACATGCAGAACCGCCGGATCGTCACCCGCCACCTGATGGATGCCGGCGCCGAGGCTCTGCCACGGGTCGAGTCGACCTCGATGCTGGCGATTCTGGCCCATGTCGCGACCGGCGAATGGGCGGCGATCCTGCCGCGCGCGCTGGCGCGGGGCCTGCCCTTGCCCGAGGGGGTGCGGGCGCGTGACCTGAGCGGCGAGGGGCATCTGGTCGGTCTGGTCACCGCCCGGCGCGAGCCACATCCGCCTTTGGTCGATGCGCTGCTGCGCTCGGCGGGTTTGATAGAAAACATCAATCAATAGACGGGATGTCGCCATTGTTGCGCCTATCGCCGGGGCCTAATCTGCTGGAAATAGAGCAGAGCCCGGATCGACCCAGCCATGACGACTCCAGCGATTTCCGCTGATTTTTCAGAACGCCTCGCCGCGATCATTGACATCCACAAGGATCGCGAAGGACCGCTTTTGCCGATCCTGCACGATATTCAGGCGGAATGGGGCTATATCCCTGAAGAAGCCCAGCCCCAGATTGCCGCAGCCTTGGGTCTGACGCGTGCCGAGGTGCATGGCGTCGTCAGCTTTTATCACGATTTCCGCGATCATCCCTCGGGGCGGCATGTGCTGCGCCTGTGCCTGGCCGAGGCCTGCCAGTCGGTGGGGGCGGATGCGCTTGCCGATCAGGTCCGCGCGGCTTTGGGGATCGATTTCCATGAGACGACTCCGGATGGGCGGCTGACGCTGGAGCCGGTCTTTTGTCTGGGGCTTTGCGCCTGTGGGCCGTCCGCGCAGATGGGGGATCGTCTGCTGGTCCGGGCCAATCTGGCCAAGGTGCAGAAGTTGGTGGCGGAGGCGGGCGCATGAGGGTCTGGGTTCCGTTGGATGCCGCAGCAAAGGCCCTTGGCGCGGATGAGGTGGCCAAGGCGCTTACGCGCGACTTCGAGGTGACGCGCAATGGCACGCGCGGCATGGTCTGGCTTGAACCTTTGGTCGAGGTCGAGCGGGACGGGGTTCGCTACGGCTATGGTCCGGTCGAAGCGGACGACGTGGCCGGGCTGATTGAGGCTTTGCGCAGCGGTGCGGATCACCCGCTGGCGCTGGGGCCGGTCGAGGATCTGCCTTGGATGAAGGCGCAAAAGCGCCTGACCTTTGCCCGTGTCGGCGTGATCGACCCGCTTTCGCTTGCCGAATACGAGGCGCATGGCGGTTTTTCCGGGTTGCGCCGGGCGATTGCCTTGGGGCCGGACGCGATTGTCGATGAGGTCACCCAATCGGGCCTGCGCGGGCGGGGCGGCGCGGGTTTCCCCACGGGCATCAAATGGAAGACGGTGGCCGGGGCCAAGGCCACGCAGAAATACATCGTCTGCAATGCCGATGAGGGCGACAGCGGCAGTTTTGCCGACCGGATGCTGATGGAGGGCGATCCTCTGACCCTGATCGAGGGCATGGCGATTGCCGGGATCGCGGTCGGGGCGACGCGCGGTTACTGCTATATCCGCAGCGAATATCCGGATTCGATCCGTGTGATGGAAGCCGCGATCACGCTTGCCCGTCAGGAGGGGATGCTGGGTGGGTCAGTGCTGGGTTCGGCCCATGCCTTCGACATGGAGGTCCGTGTCGGTGCCGGTGCCTATGTCTGCGGCGAGGAAACCAGCCTGCTGAACAGCCTTGAGGGCAAACGGGGTACGGTGCGCGCGAAACCTCCGATCCCGGCGCTGGAGGGGTTTCTGGGCAAGCCCACGGTGGTCAATAACCTAATCTCGCTGGGCACGATCCCGTGGATTTTGGCCAATGGCGGGGCGGAATATGCCAAGCTCGGCATCGGGCGGTCGAAGGGCACGATCCCGATCCAGATCGCGGGCAATGTGAAACATGGCGGGCTGTTCGAGGCGGCCTTTGGCCTGACGCTGGACCAGATCATCAATGAGATCGGCGGCGGGACCGCCAGTGGACGTCCCGTGAAGGCGGCGCAGGTCGGGGGTCCTTTGGGGGCCTATATCCCGGCCAAGGATTTCGACGTACCCTTTGGCTATGAGGAGCTGGCCGGGCGCGAAGGGCTGCTGGGGCATGCGGGCATCACCGTTTTCGATGACAGCGCCGACATGCTGAAGCTCGCGCGGTTTGCGATGGAATTCTGCGCGGTGGAAAGCTGCGGGAAATGCACACCCTGTCGGATCGGCTCGGTCCGGGGCGTCGAGACCATCGACCGGATCGCGGCGGGGGATGCGGATGCAATCCCGGTGCTGACCGATCTGTGCAACACGATGAAATGGGGCTCGCTTTGCGCGCTGGGGGGCTTTGCGCCCTTCCCGGTCATGTCCGCATTGACCCATTTCCCTGACGAATTCAGCGGGCGCGGGACGCCGCGTAAGGAGGCCGCAGAATGAAAGACTTCATTATCCCCGACCGCGATTACGGCACGCCTGCGGCGAAATCCGACGTGACGGTCAACCTGTTGGTAGATGGCATTGCGGTCTCGGTGCCCTCGGGAACATCGGTGATGCGGGCGGCGGCGGTGGCCGGGATCTCGGTCCCGAAGCTGTGTGCCACCGATCACGTCAGCGCCTTTGGGTCCTGCCGGCTGTGTGTCGTCCAGATCGAAGGGATGCGCGGCACGCCGGCATCCTGCACCACGCCTGTGGCCGAAGGCATGGTCGTCCATACCCAGACCGATGACATTGCCCGCATCCGCAAGGGCGTGATGGAGCTTTATATCAGCGACCACCCGCTGGATTGCCTGACCTGCGCCGCCAATGGCGATTGCGAATTGCAGGACATGGCAGGGGCGGTCGGCCTGCGCGAGGTCCGCTATGAGCCGGGCGCGAACCATTTCGCCCGCCGCGATGCCGAAGGGCCGAACCCGGAATACCGGCCCAAGGACCAGTCGAACCCCTATTTCACCTTTGATCCCGCGAAATGCATCGTCTGCTCGCGCTGCGTCCGGGCCTGCGAGGAAGTGCAGGGGACGTTTGCGCTGACCATCGAGGGGCGTGGCTTTGACAGCCGCGTCTCGGCGGGGATGTTCTCGGACAGTTTCCTGTCCTCCGATTGCGTCTCGTGCGGGGCCTGCGTGCAGGTCTGCCCGACTGCGACCCTGATAGAGAACAAGGTCATCGAGATCGGCACGCCCGAGCATATCGTCAAGACGACCTGCGCCTATTGCGGTGTCGGCTGTTCCTTTGACGCCCATATGCGCGGCGAAGAAGTCGTGCGCATGGTACCCAGCAAGGACGGCAAGGCGAACCGGGGCCATAGCTGCGTCAAGGGCCGCTTCGCCTGGGGCTATGCCACCCATCAGGACCGCCAGTTGAACCCGATGATCCGCGAAAAGATCACCGATCCGTGGCAGGTCGTGACATGGGATCAGGCGCTGGATTTCGCGGCGACCCGGATGCGCAAGGCGCAGGCCGATCACGGCGTGGATTCCGTCGGCGTCATCACCTCGTCGCGCTGCACCAATGAGGAAACCTATCTGGTCCAGAAGCTGGCCCGCGCCGTTCTGGGCACCAACAACACTGATACCTGCGCGCGGGTCTGCCACTCGCCCACGGGTTACGGGTTGCGCACGACCTTCGGGACCTCGGCGGGGACGCATGATTTCGACTCGGTCGAGGAAACCGATCTGGCGCTGGTGATCGGCGCGAACCCGACCGATGGGCATCCGGTCTTTGCCTCGCGGCTGAGGAAGCGGTTGCGGCAGGGGGCGGGGCTGATCGTCCTTGACCCGCGCGAGATCGACCTGCTGAAAACCCCGCATATGGGGCAGGGGCTGCATCTGCCTTTGCGGCCCGGCACCAATGTCGCCGTGCTGACCTCGATCGCGCAGGTCATCGTCGCCGAAAAGCTTTACGACGAAGAGTTCATCAAGACCCGCTGCGACTGGGACGAGTTCCTTGCCTATGCCGAGTTCCTGCTGGACCCGCGCCATTCCCCCGAAGAGGTCGAAAAGCTCAGCGGCGTTCCCGCCGATGGTATTCGCGCCGCCGCCCGCGCCTATGCGAGCGCCCCCCGCGCCAGCATCTATTACGGGCTTGGCGTGACCGAGCATTCGCAAGGCTCGACCACGGTCATGTCGATTGCGAACCTTGCCATGATGACCGGCAATATCGGCGTGCCGGGGACGGGTGTGAACCCGCTGCGCGGTCAGAACAACGTGCAGGGTTCCTGTGATATGGGGTCCTTCCCGCATGAATATCCGGGCTATCGCCATGTCTCGGACAAGGCCACGCGCGAGCTTTACGAGCGCGTCTGGGGCGTGCCGCTGTCGCCCGAACCCGGTCTGCGCATCCCCAATATGTTCGACGAAGCCTTGGCCGGTCGCTTCCGCGGCCTTTACTGTCAGGGCGAGGATATCGTGCAATCCGACCCGGATACGCGGCATGTGACCTCGGCCTTGTCCTCGATGGAGATCGTCATCGTGCAGGACCTGTTCCTGAACGAGACCTCGAATTACGCGCATGTCTTCCTGCCCGGCTCGTCCTTCCTTGAAAAGGACGGGACCTTCACCAATGCCGAGCGCCGCATCAATATGGTCCGCCGCGCCATGACGCCCAAGAACGGGTTCGAGGATTGGCAGGTTACCCAGATGCTGGCGAACCGCATGGGCGCGAATTGGACCTATACGCATCCCAGCGAGATCATGTCCGAGATCGCCCTGACCACGCCCAGTTTCGCCGGTGTCAGCTATGATCTGCTGGACCGCGAAGGCTCGGTGCAATGGCCCTGCAACGAGAAGGCCCCCTTGGGCACGCCTTTGATGCATGTCGATGGTTTCGTGCGCGGCAAGGGGCATTTCATCCATACCGAATATGTCGCGACCGAGGAACGCAGCGGGCCGCGCTTCCCGCTTTTGCTGACCACCGGGCGGATCTTGTCCCAGTACAATGTCGGCGCGCAGACAAGGCGGACCGACAACCTCGTCTGGCACCCCGAGGATATTCTGGAAATCCACCCCTCGGATGCCGAGAACCGCGGCGTCAGGGATGGTGATCTGGTGCGGGTGGCCTCGCGCTCCGGGGAAACCACGCTTCGGGCGCTTTTGACGGAACGTGTCGCGCCGGGGGTGGTCTATACGACCTTCCATCACCCGACGACTCAGGCCAATGTGGTGACCACGGATAATTCCGACTGGGCCACCAATTGCCCCGAATTTAAGGTGACGGCCGTGCAGGTCAGCCCCTCGAACGGCCCGTCGGAATGGCAAGAGGAGTATGGTCACCATTCCGAACAATCCCGCCGCATCCTTCCCGCCGCCGCCGAGTGAGGCAAGGATGAAGGATCAAGCAACAGGCCCGCTGCGCTGGGACGGGGGCTGGCATCATGCCGCCCCGCCGCCCACACCGCAGGAATGTCCGGTGGCGGTGGTCATCGACGGCATGTCGCAGGCGGTGCTGATGGCCACGCCCGCCGACCTGATGGATTTTGCCATCGGCTTTGCCCTGACCGAAGGGCTGATCGCCAGCCCCGCCGACGTGACCGATTTCGAGGATGCCGCGGTCGAGGCAGGCGGCTTTCCCGCGCGTGAGGCGCGCCTGTGGCTGCGCCCCGGTCTGGCCGCCGGGCTGGCCGAGCGTCGGCGCAACATGCTGGGTCCGGTCGGCTGCGGGTTATGTGGTGTCGACAGCATCGCGGCGGCCCTGCCTAAGGTCAGGACGGTCGCCTCGGATTGGGCCATGACGCCTGCGCAGGTGATTGCCGCCATGCAGGCGCTGGGGCAGGGCCAGATCCTGCGCCGCGACACGCCCGCGATCCATGGCGCAGGCTTCTGGGACGGCAGCAGCGCAATCGTGCGCGAGGATGTCGGGCGCCATAATGCGCTGGACAAGCTGGCCGGGGCCTTGGCCCGTGCGGGCAGATCGGGCGGGCAGGGGGCAATCGTCATGTCCTCGCGCCTGTCGGTCGATCTGGTGCAGAAGGCTGCGCGGATCGGCGCGCCGGTGCTGATCGGGGCCAGCGCGCCGACCGATCTGGCGCTGGCTTGGGCCGAGCGCGCCGGGATCACCCTGATCGCTCGCGCGCGCGGCGATGCCTTTGACCTTTACACCCATCCCCGGCGCATTGCCGCAACCCGAGACCACGATGACCAATAGCGACGACAAGCTGATCCGCATGGCCGGACAGATGGCGGATTTCTTTCGCAGCCAGCCCGGCGCCCCCGCCGAGGCCGTGGCGGGCCATATCAACGCCTTCTGGACGCCCCGGATGCGGCAGGATTTCGTCCGCCATCTGGCCGAGGGGGCCGAGGCCGATCCCATCGTTCGTGACGCGGCGCGCTTTGTGCGTCTGCCGGAACAGACGCCGGCAAGGGCCTGATTTTGCCTCTGCCAACCGGTCGGGGGGCATGATAGCTTGGCCGCATGGCACAGCTTCCCTCCCGACAACAGATTCTCGACTGGGTCCACGCGCACCCGGACGCCACCGCGAAACGCGACATCGCCAAAGCCTTCGGCATCAAAGGTGCGGAACGCATCGAGCTGAAGCGTATGCTCAAAGAGCTTGAGGCCGAGGGCCAGCTTGAACGCCGCCGCCGTCACTATCACGACGCCGAGCGTCTGCCGCCGGTCACGGTGATCCAGCTTCTGCCGCCCGACATGGATGGCGATATCTTCGCAAAGCCGCTCGAATGGAATGGCGACGGCCCGATGCCGCGCATCCTTTACGCGCCGCTGAAGGCCGATCCCGCCCTTGCGCCGGGCGAGCGCATCCTTGCCCGCCTGATCGAGACCCATGGCGAAGATCACCAATATCAGGCCCGCCTGATCCGCCGCATCGGCACCGTCCAGCACAAGATCGTCGGCATCTTCCGCCGCAGTTCCGCCGGCCCCGAGGCCAGCGGGCGCATCCTGCCCATCGACAAGGGCTCGGACAAGGAATGGCAGGTCCCGCCGCATGAGATCCACGGCGCGCAGAATGGTGAGTTGGTCGAGGCCGAGCAGATCGGCCCGCGCGGTCGCATCGGCCTGCCGGTGGCGCGCGTGCTTGAGCGGCTGGGCGATCCGTCTGCGCCTCGCGCGGTCAGCCTGATCGCGATCCATCAGCACGGCATTCCCGATGACTTCCCCGATGAGGTCATGGCCGAGGCTGATGCCGCGAAACCCGCGACGATGAAGGGCCGCGAAGACCTGCGTCATCTGCCCTTGGTCACCATCGACCCCTCGGATGCGCGCGACCATGACGATGCCGTCGCCGCCGAAATCCGCGAGGATGGCGGGGCCGATATCTGGGTCGCCATTGCCGATGTCGCGGCCTATGTCCGCCCGAACTCGGCCCTTGACCGCGAGGCGAGGAAGCGCGGCAATTCCAGCTATTTCCCCGATCGGGTCGTGCCGATGCTGCCCGATATCCTGTCGGGCGACCTGTGTTCGCTGCACGAGGGCGTCGATCGCCCGGTGATCGCCGTGCGGATGCGGCTGGATGCGCAGGGCAACAAGACCAGCCATACCTTCCATCGCGGCATGATGCATTCGCAGGCCAGCCTGTCCTATGAGCAGGCGCAGGCGGCGGCGGATGGCAATGCCGACGACCAGACCGCGCCTTTGCTGGATTCGGTGATCAAACCGCTGTGGCACGCCTATGAGTTGCTGAAAGCCGCTCGTGCCCGCCGTCAGCCGCTGGAACTGGACCTGCCGGAACGCAAGATCATCCTGACCGCCGATGGACGGGTGAAATCGGTCAATTTCCGCGAACGCTTCGACGCCCATAAGCTGATCGAAGAATTCATGGTGCTGGCCAATGTCGCCGCCGCCGAGGAACTGGAACATCTGCGCCGCCCGCTGCTGTACCGCGTCCACGAAGAACCCAGCGTCGAGAAACTCGACGCTCTGCGCGAGGTCGCCGAGGCGTCCGGCTTTACGCTGGCCAAGGGACAGGTGCTGCAAACCCGCCACCTGAACCGGCTTCTGGAACAGGCCGAGGGCTCGGATTTCGATGAACTGATCAATATGACCGCGCTGCGCTCGATGCAGCAGGCCTATTATCACCCGGAAAATTACGGCCATTTCGGGCTGGCGCTGCGGTCCTATGCGCATTTCACCTCGCCGATCCGGCGCTATTCCGACCTGATCGTGCATCGCGCGCTGATCCTTGGCCATAAATGGGGCAGCGACGGGCTGTCGGATTGGGATATCGAGAACCTCTCCGAGACCGCCAAGCAGATCTCGGACACCGAGCGCCGCTCGATGGCGGCTGAACGCGATACGACCGACCGCTATCTGGCCGCCTATCTGGCCGACCGGGTCGGGGCCGAGTTCGCAGGCCGGGTCAGCGGCGTGCAGAAATTCGGTGCCTTCATCCGTCTGGATGAGACGGGCGCGGACGGGTTGCTGCCGATCCGCGAAATCGGGCGCGAATATTTCCATTTTGACCCGGAAGCCCAGATGCTGATCGGCTCGGAAACCGGCATGGAGATTGGCATCGGCCAGCGCGTCACCGTGCGCCTGTCCGAGGCCGTGCCGCTGACCGGCGGGCTGATGCTGGAACTGCTGGAGGTCGAGGGCAAGCCCATGCCGCAAGGCGGTGCGGGCCGTCGCGGCAAGGGCCCCTTCCGCAAACGCGCGACCCAATCGCGCCTGTCCGAGGTCAAGCGCGCCCAGAAGCGCAAGCGCGTGCGAAACACCAAGTGATGCTGAAATGAAAACGGGCGGCCCTAGGGCCGCCCTTTTCTGTTCGGGATAGGCTGCGGGGCCTAAGCCCCGCCTCTTCAAGATCAGCCAATCGCGGCGGCGCGCACGTCGTCGTCGATCTTGTCGGCATATTGGGCGAAGTTGTCGCTGAACATGCCGACCAGTTTCTTGGCCTGCGCATCATAGGCATCGGCATCGACCCAAGTCTGGCGCGGGTCCAGCAGCTTGTCCTCGACGCCCGGAACCGAGACCGGAACCTCGAAGCCGAAATTCGGGTCCTTGCGGAACTCGACTTCGTTCAGCGAGCCGTCAAGTGCCGCGGTCAGCAGGGCACGGGTGGCCTTGATCGGCATCCGCTTGCCGGTGCCGAAAGCGCCGCCGGTCCAGCCGGTATTGACCAGCCAGCAGGTCGCGCCCGTGGCGTTGATCTTTTCCTGCAGCAGCTTGCCATAGACTTCCGGGCGACGCGGCATGAAGGGCGCGCCGAAGCAGGTCGAGAAGGTCGGGGTCGGCTCGACGATGCCGACTTCCGTGCCCGGGGTCTTCGAGGTGAAGCCCGACAGGAAGTGATACATCGCTTGTGCAGGCGTCAGGCGCGCGATCGGCGGCAGGACGCCGTAAGCGTCGCAGGTCAGCATGATCACGTTCTTCGGCATCCCGCCCAGCGAGGTTTCCGAGGCGTTCGAGATCTGCTCCAGCGGATAGGCGCAGCGCATGTTGTCGGTGATCGAGTTGTCGTTGAAGTCCAGCTCCAGCGTGTCCTCGTCGAAGACCATGTTCTCGATCACGGTGCCGAATTTCGAGCAGGTCGCGTAGATTTCCGGCTCGGCTTCGGCGGACAGGTTGATCGTTTTCGCGTAGCAGCCGCCTTCGAAGTTGAAGATGCCGTGATCCGACCAGCCATGCTCATCGTCGCCGATCAGCGTGCGCGAGGGATCGGCCGAAAGCGTGGTCTTGCCGGTGCCCGACAGGCCGAAGAAGATGGCGCTGTCATCGGGATTGCCGATCGCGTGGTTGGCCGAGCAGTGCATCGGCATCACGCCTTTTGCCGGCAGGATGTAGTTCAGCAGGGTGAAGACCGACTTCTTGTTCTCACCGGCGTAAGCGGTGTTGCCGATCAGGATCAGTTTCTTGTCGAAGTTCAGCGCGATCACCGTTTCACTGCGGCAGCCGTGGCGAGCCGGGTCGGCCTTGAAGCTGGGGCAGTTGATGATGGTGAATTCCGGCAGGAAGGTCGCCAGTTCCGCGGCCTCGGGGCGGCGCAGCAGGTGGCGGATGAACAGGTTGTGCCAAGCCAGTTCGGTCACGACGCGCACGTCAAGACGCAGCGCGGGATCGGCGCCACCGAACAGGTCCTGAACGAAGTAGTCCTTGCCCTTCATGTGCTCAAGCATGTCGGCATAGAGCGTGTCGAAGGCCTCTTCGGACATCGGCTTGTTATTTTCCCACCAGATCGAGTCTTCGACCGAAGGGGTGCGGACGACGAACTTGTCCTTGGGCGAACGACCGGTATGCGCGCCGGTCGAAACGAGGAAGGTTCCGCCTTGGCCCAGCTTGCCTTCGCCGCGCGCGATGGCTGCGTCGATCAGGGCGGGCTCGATCAGGTTGTAATAGACATTACCGACTCCCGAGATCCCCTGATCTTCGAGACGGCAATTCGGATTAACGCGCGGTTCGGACATGTCCTGAAAGCTCCTGATGATCGTCTGACCCCGTTGGGGTCTTCCCGATTGCTATAACATGGCAGCAGGATGACGGAACCGACCAAGGTGCTAGGTTTAGCGCAACCAGCCCGTGTTCGCGCCAACATTTGAATAAGAAATGCGTTATGTGGACCAAAGGACAAGTCTCTGAGCGCCATTTTCATCAGATGGAAAAGGAAGTTTCAAGCGTGAGCATGGGTTTCGATCTGATCCTCCACGCCTCGTGCGTGGCAAAGAATCGCAGGGCGCTTCTGATTCTCGGCGCGTCTGGTTCGGGAAAATCGACTCTGGCGCTGCAGTTGATGGCGCTCGGGGCCGGATTGGTGGCCGATGACCGGACGATGCTGACAAAAGACGATCTAAGGTTGATCGCGGATTGCCCCGAAGCCATTCGTGGCCGGATCGAGGCGCGGGGCGTCGGCATTCTGAATGCCGACCCTGCGGGGCCAGCCGAAGTTGTCCTTGCTGTCGATCTGGACCGACCCGAGCCTGACCGTTTGCCGCCACACCGACATATTGATTTTCTGGGGCGGAAACTTCCGCTTGTGCTCGGGAAGGGACGGGACCATCTTGCAAGTGCATTGCTGCAATATCTTGTTGCGGGACGCTGGGATCGGGACCAAACATGATGCGCTCCCGTGATGGCATCCCGATGTGAACTGTCCGCCTAACAGAAGCGTACGATGAACGGCATGACCGAGAACGCCACACCGGACGAAACTACCCAGCGGGTCGTGCTGGTGACCGGCCCGTCGGGGGCTGGACGCTCGACCGCAATCAACGTCCTTGAGGATCTTGGCTACGAGGCCATCGACAACCTGCCGTTGTCATTGGTGCCGCGTTTGCTGGATGGTCCGGCGCGGGGCGTGCCGCTGGCTTTGGGACTCGATATCCGGAACCGCGATTTTTCGGCGACGAACCTGATCGAGCTAATTGACCGTTTGACAAGGCTTCCCGATTACGAACCCGAAGTGCTGTATCTTGATTGCGCCACCGAGCAGCTTTTGCGACGGTTCAATGAAACCCGCAGACGGCATCCCCTTCGCAGCGAAGGCGCCCCGCTTGACGCCATTCTGGCCGAGCGGGACATGCTTGCTCCGGTGCGTGCGCGGGCCGACGTTCTGGTCGACACGTCCGAGCTGTCCCCGCATGATCTGAAGGCAGAACTGGCACGCTGGTTCGAAAGCGACGCGGGGCGGAGGCTGACGGTTTCGGTGCAGTCTTTCTCATATAAACGGGGGGTTCCACGCGGTGTCGACATGATGTTCGACTGCCGTTTCCTTGCCAATCCGCATTGGGATGCATCGTTGCGTCCCCTTGATGGGCGCAATCCCGCCGTGCAAAGTTACGTCACGTCCGACCCCCGATTCGGTGAGTTCTTCGAACGGGTCAGGGATCTTGTGCTTTTCTCCCTTCCAGCCCATCTAGAAGAGGGTAAAGCCCATCTGGTAATCGGCTTCGGTTGCACCGGAGGGCAACATCGTTCCGTCACATTGGCGGAAAAAATGGCAGACGCGCTTGCGAAAGGCGGCTGGCAGGTGTCAATTAGACACAGGGAACTTGAACGCCGTGAAAAGGCGCCGGCACCTGATGACGGTCTTATGACAGGACCTCTCGCGGTGACCGCTACGCTTTGACGGCAGACCTTGCGTGGTGGGAAACATTGATCGGAATTGTCATCGTGGCGCATGGCGGGCTTGCCAGGGAATATCTCTCGGCAGTCGAGCACGTGGTGGGGCCACAAGCGGGAATCCGGGCTGTAGCCATCGAAGAGAATCACAATCGCGGCGAAAAGCAGGCTGAAATCTGCGCCGCCGCTGATTCTGTCGATACTGGCGATGGCGTGGTCGTGGTCACGGATCTGTTCGGCGGCTCGCCATCGAACCTGTCCTTGATGGCCTGTCACGCCCGCAACCGCTCGATTCTATACGGGGCCAATCTGCCGATGCTGGTAAAATTGGCCAAGTCTCGAAAACTGACCGTGGCTGACGCAGTCACGCTTGCCAAGGATGCAGGCCGCAAATACATCAACAGCTATGATGTATTGCCAGCCGATATCATTCCGGTCCCGAACCGCGCTGTCTCATGAATGATATGAGCAACGGGTCCGTTACCCGCGAACTCAAGATCATTAACGAAAAGGGCCTGCATGCGCGGGCCAGCGCCAAATTCGTCGAGACGGTCGAGAAATTCGATGCCAAGGCCACCGTCGAAAAGGACGGGATGAGCGTCTCGGGCGATTCCATCATGGGCCTGCTGATGTTGACCGCGCCGCGGGGCAGCACGATCCGCGTAACGACGCGGGGCGGGCAGGCATTGGAACTTGCCGATGCATTGGCCAACCTTGTTGGGGATTTCTTCGGCGAAGGCATGTAAGGGCCGGATCATGGCCCGCGATTCCTATCATCACGGCAATTTGCGACAGGCCTTGGTCGAGGCGACCGTCAGTCTGATCGAGGAAAAAGGCCCGCAAAGCTTTACCCTTGCCGAGGCCGCGCGCGCGGTTGGTGTCAGCGCCGCCGCCCCTTATCGCCATTTCACCGGTCGCGATGAACTGCTCGAGGAAATAGCGCGGCAGGGTTTCGAAGAATTCGCCGACCGTCTGGAGGCCGCCTTGGCGCAGGGTCGCACGCCCTTGTCGGCGTTTCTGGGCATGGGGCAAGCCTATCTGGCATTCGCTGCCGAGCGTCGTGGTTACTATATCGCGATGTTTGAATCGGGCATCTCGATCGCGGGCAACTCGGGTCTGACACAGGCCGCCGACCGCGCCCGAGGCATCCTTGTCCGCGCCGCCGAATCCCTGTTCCAGCGCATCCCCGAGGAACACCGCCCCCCCGCAGGCATGACCGCCGACCATATCTGGGCGCTCAGCCATGGCGTGGTCGAGTTGTTCAGCCGCGGCAAGCCTGGCGGGCGGTCGCCCATTTCCCCCGCCGATATGCTGGAAAGCGGCACGCTGATCTATCTGCGCGGGCTGGGCGTCATTACCGACTGATTTTTAAAGTGGGACTATTGAAGCTCGGTTCAGGCGCCTTATTTATGTAAATGTGATTAACATTCACATTGAAAGGGACCGTAAATGAACAGCTACATCGCCCCGCGGCCGTCCTTGATGGACCGGATCGGCTCGGCCTTGGCCGGGATCCGGGACTGGTTGGACGAACGCGGCAAGGGGGCATGGATCATTGCCATGATCCTTGGTTTCGTCGCCTGCTGGCCCGTGGGCCTTGCAGTTCTTGGTTACATGATCTGGAGCAAACGCATGTTTTCGTGCCGTCACCGCCATGACCGCCATTCCGGTTTCTCGCCCCGCAGTTTCTCGGCCCCGACCGGAAACGCCGCCTTCGATGCCTATCGCGAAGAAACGCTGAAACGGCTTGAGGATGAACACCGCGAGTTTCTGGACTTTCTGCAGAAGCTGCGCGAGGCCAAGGACAAGGCCGAGTTCGATCAGTTCATGCAAGGCCGCAGCGAACCTCGCGAACTGCAATCGTGATACGAAAAGGGCCGGGATAACCCGGCCCTTTTGTTTTAGTAAGAATATTCGCCGTAGATCTTGCTCAGGTCGCTGTTCCATTCACCGCGATATTTCGCAAGCAATTCATCGGCAGGGGCTTTGCCGCTATCGACGCTTTCTTTCAGCGCGTTGAGGAAATGCGTCTCATCGGGAACCAGACCACCCGCGCCGGTACGACCGCGTGCTTTCAGGCCGAATTCCGCGATCTCCAACACGTCGCGGGCGATGTCATGCAGCCGCAGCCCGTCGAACTCGCCTTGCAGCCCGTCACGCGCCGCAGCGACGCGCAGACCGTTGCGTTGCTCGGCTGACCAACCACGGCACAGGTCCCATGCCGCATCAAGCGCGCTTTGGTCATAGATCAGCCCGACCCATAGCGCGGGCAAAGCGCAAAGCCTGCGCCACGGGCCGCCATCCGCGCCGCGCATCTCGATGAATTTCTTGACGCGGGCCTCGGGGAAGACGGTGGTCAGGTGGTCGGCCCAGTCCGAAAGCGTCGGGATCTCGCCCGGCAGTGCGGGCAACTGGCCCTTCATGAAGTCGCGGAAGCTTTGGCCCAAGGCGTTGATGTATTTGCCGTCGCGATAGACGAAATACATCGGCACATCGAGAACGTAATCGACCCAAGCCTCATAGCCCATGCCCGATTCAAAAGTGAAGGGCAGCAGGCCGGTGCGGGCGTCATCAAGGTTCTGCCAGATATGGGCGCGCCAGCTTTTCATCCCGTTCACCTTGCCGTCGAGGAAAGGAGAATTGGCGAAAAGCGCAGTGGCGACGGGCTGCAGCGCCAGCGCGACGCGCAGTTTCTGGACCATGTCGGCTTCCGAGCCGAAGTCGAGGTTCACCTGCACGGTGCAGGTGCGATACATCATCTGCGTGCCAAGCTCACCGACGCGGCCCATGTAATCGGTCATCAGCCGGTAGCGGCCCTTGGGCATCATCGGCATCTGGTCTTGGCTCCAGATCGGGGCCGCGCCCAGACCGATGAAGCCCGCGCCCAGATCGTCGGCCACGGCTTTCACCTCGGCCAAATGGCCGTTCACCTCGTCGCAGGTCTGGTGGATCGTCTCGACCGGCGCGCCGGACAGTTCCAGCTGCCCGCCCGGCTCAAGGCTGACATTCGCGCCGTTCTTCTCAAGCCCGATGATGTGTTCGCCTTCCAGCACCGGTTTCCAGCCGAAGCGGTCGCGGATGCCTTCCAGCATGTTCTTGACCGTGGGCGTCCCCGCCGGCCCGTCATAAGGCAGGGGCGCGAGGTCGGAATGGCGATAACCGAATTTTTCATGTTCGGTCCCGATACGCCAGTTTTCCTCGGGTTTCTCACCCGAGGCGATGTATTCAGCAAGTTGTTCGGGACGTTCGATCGGGCCGCCGCCCTGTTGAGGAATGGACATCGGTGGCCTTTCAATTGCCTTGAGTGTCACAGGTGGCAAGTGCCACGCGTCAAGTCAAGCGTGCGCGCTCGGACCTCGTCCAAAGGGTCTGGATTGCAGGACCGTCGGCAGCAAGTGCAGCCGCCACCCGACCCATGTCGAGGCCGGGCAACGAAGCAAAGGCGCTGGCCAGAAGCTCGGCACCTTTTGCGTCAACCGGAATCAGAATTGCCTGACCATCAACGCTTTTCAACCGCCAGTGCACCCGTCCGTTCAAGCGCAGAAGCCGGATCTCGTACAGGTCGCGCAGCGACAATTCGCCGCCCAGAACGCGGTCGGGGGACAGGTAGCGGATCGCGCCCTCGTCAAGTTCGACGATGCCGGGTGCGGTCGCTAGGCTGCGAAAACGCATCCGGCGACGCGCATCAAGTGCCCAGACCGCCGCGATGATCGCAATCAGGCTGCCGAGCGGCTGGAACACCCAGCCGCCCAGAGACAGGACCCATAAACCGAAAACGACCAGCGCAAGGGCCAAGTGGGTCTCGGCCCAAGGACGCAGGCGTTCGGCAAGCTCGGGTCTGATCAATCACAGCTCCCTGATCATGTCGCGATGCGGGATACCGCCATCCTGATACTCGGGGCCGTAAGCGGCGAAGCCCAGCTTTTCGTAAAAGCCGATGGCATGGGTCTGCGCGCCCAGCTTGGCGTGGGTAATGGCGGGAAAGGTGCGCAGTTCGTCCATCGCCGCGCGGATCAGGGCCGCGCCCAGTCCCGTGCCGCGCGCCGATTTGCGCACTGCCACGCGACCGATCTTGCCGGTTGCGCCGTCAAACAGGATGCGGGCCGTACCAACTGCCTGTCCCGAGTCGTCGCGGGCCAGAAGGTGGATCGCCTCGCCATCGCGATTGTCCCATTCCTCGGCTTCGGGAACGGATTGCTCGATCACGAAGACTTCGCGCCGGATCTCGCGGCAGGTGTCGATGTCGTCGGTCTTTTCGATCATGCGAAGTAACGCTCCAGAATGCGGCGGTAGATGCGGGACAATTGCCTGACCTGCTCGGCGGGGACACGCTCGTCCACCTGATGCATGAAATGCCCGACCAGTCCGAATTCAAGGACCGGACAATGGTCTTTTACGAAACGCGCATCCGAAGTCCCGCCCGAGGTCGAAAGCACCGGATCGAGGCCGGTTTCATCGCGAACAATGTCGCGGACCATTTCGACAAACGGGCCGGGACGGGTCAGGAAGCTTTCGCCCGAGACATCGGTCGTGATGTCGAATTCGACGCCGGTTTCCGCAGCGATGCCTGCCGCCTTGTCACGGATCATCCGGTCCAGCGTGTGCGAGGTATGGGCGTCGTTGAAGCGGATATTGACCGTGGCCCGGGCCTTTTCCGGGATCACATTCGAGGCCGGGTTGCCGCAATCGACGGTGGTGATTTGCAGGCCCGAGGGGTCGAAATGCTCGGTCCCGTGGTCCAGCGGCTCGGCGGTCAATTCGTTCAGCAGCCGCACCAGCGCATGCAGCGGGTTCTTGGCGCGATGCGGATAGGCGGCATGGCCCTGTTTGCCCTTGGCCGCGATCTGTAAGGTCATCGAGCCGCGACGGCCGATCTTGATCATCTCGCCCATGCGGTCGGGGTTCGACGGCTCGCCGACGATGCAGACATCCATCTGCTCGCCTTGCGCACCCATCCAATCCAGCAGCGCCTTGGTGCCGTCCTTACCGGGACCTTCCTCGTCGCCCGTGATGGTCAGGATGATCGCGCCGTCCGCGGGGCATTCGTTGGCAAAGCCGATCGCCGCAGAGGCGAAAGCCGCGACGCCGGATTTCATGTCCGTCGCGCCGCGGCCCCAGATCCAGCCGTCTTCCTCATGGCCGGAGAAGGGGGGATGGGTCCAGCTTGCCACGTCTCCGGGCGGGACCACATCGGTATGGCCGTTGAAGCCGAAGGTGCGCTTGGCCCCTTTGGTACCCCAGCGGGCGAACAGGTTCGGAACGCCGTTGCGGTCCACGCGGTGGCATTCGAAACCGGTATTGGTCAGCATCTGTTCCAGCAGTTGCAGCGCGCCTCCCTCCTCGGGGGTGACCGACGGGCAGCGAATCAAGCGGGCCGTCAGGTCGGCGGCATCCGTGATTGAGGTCATCATGATCTCCTGTATTCGGGCGACCCGTTACACCGGTCCGCCGAACAGTTCCAGCGCCCGCCGTACAAGGTTGAAGCCCGTTGCGACCAGAAGCACCAGCGTCCAGCGCCGGAATTGCGCCACATCCAGCCGGTCATGCGCCAGATAGCCCAAGCCCATGCCGACCAGCGCCGGAATGACCATGATGGCCGATAGGGGCAAGGTTTGCGCGTTCAGCACGCCCGAGAACAGGTGCGAGACGGTCAGGATTGCCGCGCCGATGAAAAAGACGACTCCCTGCACCCGCATCTGTTCGTCCTTGGGGGCGCGGATCGACAGCAGGTAGACGATTAGCGGCGGACCCCAGATGCCCGAGATCCCGCCGTAAAGCCCGCCGATGATGCCGGTGACAATCTCGACGCGGCGGCGGTGGTGGATCGGTATCGCTAGGCTTTTGCCCGCCAGCTGCCACAAGGCGAAAAACGTGATCGGCAGGCCCAGCAGGGCATACATCACCCATTGCGGCACGCGGGTGGCAAAGGCGGCGCTAATCGGGATGAACAGCACGACCATGCCGATATGCCAGCGATAGGCCCAAGTGGCTTGCCAAGCCGGACCAAGCCCCTGTCGCAGCATCTGGCGGATATTGGTGACCAGAACCGGCAGGATCACTGCCGCCAGCGCTTGTTGGGCGGTCAGGAACGAGCCAAGCGCCGACATCATGATCATGGGCATGGCGAAACCGATCGCACCCTTCACGAAGCCCGAGAACAGCGTGATGGCGATCGAGATCCAGAATAGGGTGGGGTCGATTCCGAACATGGCGCAACCCATACCCACGCGCCGTCCGGATGCAATGGCATCACGACCAAGATCGGTGAAAGCCCGTCGGGCCATTGCGCGTAGGCCACTGTCCCGTCGCGAAAATTTGGGGCGTGCTGGACAGTTTCATGTGTTCAGGCATTATAGGCGTAATTGAACAGATCGGAGCTGCCATGAGCCGCATCATCACCTTAGCCGCTGCCGCGGCCTGCCTAACCGCGCTTGCCGCTTGCGAACCGACTGCCGGCGGGGGCGGCGGCACTAACGTTCCGACCGGAAAATATGTTCTGGTCGGGATCGGCTCGGATACGGTCCCGCAACGCAATGTCGGTCTGACCATCGAATCCGACGGCTCGATCTCGGGTCAGGCGCCGTGCAATCACTATGCCGCGCCGCAGACGACGATGCCTCCGGGCTTCAAGATCGGCTCGATCACGACCAGCGGCGCCTCTTGCAGCGGGAATGCCGGACGGCTTGAGGCCAGCTATTTTGACGCGCTCCGTCAGGCGAACGGCATCTCCTATGACGGCGGTGTTCTGCAGATCACCGGTCCGGTCTATCTGACCTTCGAGCCGGGCTACCGGAAGGAATAAATCATGCTTATGCGCGGTATCGCTTTCGCTGTCACCTTGGGCTGCGCAGGCGTTGCCGCGCAGGCAGAGACCCGCCCTGTCACCGGCGATTACCAGTTGATCGAGGTCGAGGGCAAAACGATTCTGAATTCGCCGACCGCCCGTCTTGAGGCGGACGGCTCGATTTCGGGGCAGGGGCCCTGCAACACCTATCGTGGCGCGAATCACGCTGAACTTCCCGGGTTGCTGTACAAGGCCATGATATCGACTCGCCGCGCCTGTCTGGTCGAAGGCGGAGAGGCCGATTTCCTTGCCGCTTTAGCTGCGGTCCGACATGCCAAATTCGTCGGAGAGGATCTGGTAATGACCGGCCCCGAGGTCACGATCCGCTGGCGTCCTGTCCACTAAGTCGTGCCACCAGCCGCGCGCGGGCGGCGGGAAGCGGCTTTCCGGCATGGGTTTCGGCTAGTCTGGTTTCCAGAAAATAGCCGGTCAGGCGCAGGGCATCGGCCAGACCGCCATTGCCTTGCCCACCCATCATCGCGGGTAGCGGCAGAAGCTTCGGAGCCCACTCGCCGGCCGCAGCGGCGCTGACCGCGCGCCCCGAGCGCGGGCTGACATAGGCCAGCCCCTCGCGCGAGCCGGTGACGGCGCAGCTTGCCAGATCCAGCCCGAAGCCCAACTCGTCTAGCAGTCGCATTTCCCAGTGCAGATATGCTTCGGCCCATAGCCTGCCTTCGTCCATCAGATCCAGCAGCCGCTCGGTCGCGTCGGTCAATGCCGTATGGGGATCACGTTCGGGCAGGGCATAGACCAGCAGCGCCGTCACCGCATTGACCCCCGCCAAAGCGACCCCGTTGGCCATCAGCCCCGATCTAGCGCGGGCGGGTTCGACCGCGAATCCCCCGAGTTGATCGTCGGTTCGCGCCCGCCAACGCAGGCTGACGCGGTTGCCGGGTTGCAGCATCGCGGCACGCTTGGCGCTGGCCCCGCCCGGTACCAAGCCCGACAGAATCCCCAGATCGCGCGTCAGCACGGTCAGGATCACGGCATTCTCGCCGTGTTTGCGCTGCGTCATCACGCTGGCTTCGCCCTGCCATTCCATCGTCATGCCTTCCCTTCGGCCTCACCCTGCCGCAAATTAGCTCATTGGAACAAGGAGACTGTCATGTTGAAACCCTGGATCGAGGCGCAGCCAAGGCTGGTCGAAGTCGCTGCCGGACGCGCTTATGCGGATCTGGTCATCCGGGGCGGGGTCTGGGTCAATGTCCATACCCGCGAGTTGATCGAGGGCATGGATATCGCCGTGGCCGATGGCCGCGTGGCCTATGTCGGGCCAGATGCCGGTACTTCGGTCGGCCCCGAGACTCAGGTGATTGAGGCCAAAGGCCGCTACATGATGCCCGGCCTGATCGACGCGCATATGCATGTCGAATCGGGGATGCTGACGCCTGCCGGTTTCGCCGCCGCCGTGATCCCGCATGGCACGACGACGATGTTCCACGACCCACATGAGATCGCGAACGTTCTGGGCCTTGAGGGCGTGCGGCTGATGCGGGACGAATCGCTGATCCAGCCGGTCAGCATGTTCACCCAGATGCCCAGCTGCGCGCCGTCCGCGCCCGGACTGGAAACCACCGGGGCCCCGATCACCGAGGGCGAGGTGGCCCAAGCCATGGGCTGGGAGGGCATCATCGGTCTGGGCGAGATGATGAACTTCCCCGGCGTCGCGGCGGGCGATCCGCAGATGCTGGGCGAGATCGCGGCGACCCGCGCGGCGGGCAAGACCGTCGGCGGCCATTATGCCAGCCCCGATCTGGGCCGCCCTTTCCACGCCTATGTCGCGGGCGGCGCGGCGGATGACCACGAGACCACCAGCGAGGCGCAGGGCATTGCCCGCGTGCGTCAGGGCATGGGCTGCATGATGCGGCTTGGCTCGGCTTGGTATGACGTCGAAACCCAGATCACCGCGATCACCGAAAAGGGCCTTGATCCGCGCTTTTTCATCCTGTGCACCGATGATTGCCATTCCGGCACGCTGGTGAATGACGGCCATATGAACCGCGTCGTGCGCCATGCCATCGCATGCGGCTGCGACCCGCTGATCGCGATCCAGATGGCTACGATCAACAGCGCCAGCCATTTTGGGCAGGAACGCGAGCTTGGCTCGATCACCCCCGGTCGGCGGGCGGATGTGATCCTGACCTCGGACCTGCGGTCGCTGCCGATCGAAATGGTAATCGCGCAGGGCCAGTTGGTCGCCGAGGACGGCAAATTGCTGGTCGCCTGCCCGCGTATCGACTGGCCTGAACGCGCGCGGAAATCTATCCGCTTGGGCAAGGAACTGGCGGGCGCGGATTTCGAGGTCCGCGCGAGCGGCGATCAGGCCCGCGTCCGTGTCATCGGCGTGGTTGAGAATCAGGCTCCGACCAAGGCTCTGGAGGCCGATCTGCCGATCCGCGACGGCGTGGTCGAGGGGCAGGGCGACACCTGCCAGATCGCGCTGGTCGAGCGTCATCAGGGCACGGGTGGGGTCGTCAACGGCTTCGTCTCGGGTTTTGGTTATCAGGGCCGGGTGGCGGTGGCCTCGACGGTCGCGCATGACAGCCATCACATGATCGTCGTGGGCACGGATCGTGAGACCATGGCGGCGGCGGCGAACCATCTGGGGCAGTTGGGCGGTGGCGTCACCGTCTTCCGCGACGGCGCGGAACTGGCAAGCGTCGCTTTGCCCATCGGTGGCCTGATGTCCGACCGTCCCGCCGAAGAAGTGGCCGAGGCCGCGCAAGCCATCGTGCAGGCCATGCAGGATTGCGGCTGCAGCCTGAACAACGCCTATATGCAGCATTCGCTGCTGGCGCTGGTGGTGATCCCGGAACTGCGCATCTCGGATCTGGGCATTGTCGATGTGCGCAGCTTTGAACTGGTTGATCTGATCGTCAGCTAAGGCGTGAGGCGTCGCCGTCGCGGGCGACGCTTAGGAATTGCGCCCGGTCCCGAAGTGTGTCGAACAGTTCGGGGCCGGTGCCGGTCAGAAAGCATTGCGCGGAAAGCGCGCAGATTTCGTCATGCAGCGCGGCGCGGCGGTCGGCATCCAGATGCGCCGCGACCTCATCCAGCAGCAGGACCGGGGATTCGTCCGAAAGCGCGCGGGCATTGGCGAGGATCAGCGACAAGAGCAAGGCCTTTTGCTCGCCGGTGGAGCTAAGAGCGGCGGGCATGTCCTGCGGTCCCCAATACGCCCCCAGATCGGCGCGATGCGGGCCGGTCAGGGTGCGGCCCGCTGCCATGTCGCGGCTGCGGCCTTCGGCCAGCCGCTGGGCGATGCTGTCGGGGTCCGGGTCATCCGCCGCGCCTTCGCCCGGCAGAAGCGTCAGGGTGGCGGCGGGAAAGGCGGTTTCGGCCCCGTCTTGCGCGGCCGTGATCCGGGCAATCGCGTCAAGCCGGTTGCGGGTGATCGCAGCCCCCATGTCGGCCATCTGCAATTCCAGCGCGCGATACCAGCCAGCGTCGCGGACCCCGTCCTTCAGCAGCCGGTTGCGCTCGCGCATGGCCTTGTCATAGCCCAAGGCATCCTCGGCATGGCCGGGGGTGAAGCTTAGCGTCACGCGGTCAAGAAAACGGCGGCGTTGTTCCGGCGCGTCGCTCCAGAGCCGGTCCATCGCGGGGGTGAGCCAGATCACCCGCATCAGGCTGCCAAGCGCCATCTGAGTCGAGGGTTTGTCGTCCAGCGCCACCTCACGCGGCTGGCCGGGCAAGGCGCGGGTCAGGATGTGACGCTCGCCCACGGTCGCACGGATCTGCCAGCCGACATCCGGCCCCTTGCGGGCCTGATCGGCAGGAGCGGCCCCCCGCATCCCGCGACCGGGCGAGAGCATGGAAATGGCTTCAAGGATATTCGTCTTGCCAGCACCATTAGGCCCGTGGATTGCCACGGGCCGCTGGTCGGTATCGATCTCAAGACGGGCCCAGCTACGAAACTGGGTCAGATGCAGGCGTGTGAGCGTCACACGCGCATCGGCATGACGACATAGACGGCGGTGGTGTCGCCACCCTCGCGGATCAGCGCCGCATCGCCCGAGCCGTTGAACAGGAAGACGGCATTCTCGCGGTCGATCTGGCCCGCGATCTCATGCAGGTACTTGGCGTTGAAGCCGATTTCCAGCGGCTCGTCGGCATAGGCCACGGGCAGTTCTTCCTCGGCGGCACCGGCGTCGGGGGCGTTGACCGACAGGACCAGACGGTCCTCATCCAGCGACAGCTTCACGGCGCGCGAACGCTCGCTGCTGACGGTGGCGACGCGGTCGACGGCCTTGGCAAAATCGCCGGCATCCACTTCCAGCTTGCGGGTGTTGCCCGAGGGGATGACGCGGCTGTAATCCGGGAACGTCCCGTCAATGACCTTCGAGGTCAACGTGATGGTGGGCGTCGCGAAACGGACCTTGGTTTCGCTAACAGAAACCGCGATTTCGGTCGAATCGTCGTCCAGCAGTTTGCGCAACTCGGCCACGGTCTTGCGCGGTACGATCACGCCGGGCATTTCGTTCGCGCCCGCGGGCAGAGAGGCGTCGATGCGGGCCAGACGGTGACCATCTGTCGCAACGCAACGCAGGCAAGGGCCGTCGTCAGATTGCGCGACATGCATATAGACACCGTTCAGATAGTAACGGGTCTCCTCGTTCGAGATGGCGAATTTCGATTTGTCGAACAGGCGACGCAGCACCGAAGCGGGGGCCGAGAAATTCGCCGAATATTCCGAGGTGGACATGACCGGAAAATCTTCGCGCGGCAGCGTTGCAAGGCTGAAGCTCGAGCGACCGGCATGGACCGAAAGGCGGCCCGAACTGCCGTCCAGATCAAGTTGTACCAGCGCGCCATCCGGCAGTTTCCGGGCGATGTCATTGAGCATGCTGGCAGAAACGGTGGTCGAGCCGGGGCGTTCGACCTGCGCGTTGGCCAGATAAACGATTTCGGTGTCCAGATCGGTTGCTCGGAAGCTGACGCCATCGGGCGTCGTCTCGATCAGGACGTTAGCCAAAATCGGGATCGTGTTGCGCCGCTCGACAACGGACTGGGCCTGAGAAACCGCCTTCACCAGATCGGCACGTTCGATAGCAAATTTCATGGTCGGTCCTTATATGTCGTTCGCGGCGGGAGGCCGACTATAAGGCCCAACCCGGTGCCGGGCAATCTCGCAGATTTGCCCGGTTGGTCAAGCAGATCGAGGGCCTTAAGCCTCGAGAAGACGACGAAGAAGATCGATGTCTTCGGCGAGGCTGCGATCGGCCGTGCGCAGTTCCTCGATCTTGCGCACGCCATGCATGATCGTGGTGTGATCGCGGCCGCCAAAGCGACGCCCGATTTCGGGCAGCGAGCGCGAGGTCATCTGTTTGGACAGGTACATCGCGATCTGGCGCGGGCGGGCGACGGTGCGCACGCGCTTGGGGCCGATCATGTCCGACAGGCGGATATTGTAATGCTCGGCGACTTTGCGCTGGATCTCCTCGATCGACACCTTGCGGTCATTGGCGCGCAGGATGTCGGCAAGGCATTCCTGCGTCATATCCAACGTGATCTCGCGGCCCATCAGGCTGGCGAAGGCGAACAGACGCTGCAACGCCCCTTCCAAAACGCGGACGTTCGAGGTGATGCGATGCGCGAGGAATTCCAGCACGCCCGGCGCAAGTTGCAGGCCCGGATATTGCACGCGGAAACTGTCGGTCTTGGATTGCAGGATGCCCAGACGCAGTTCGTAATCGGTCGGATGCAGATCGACGACCAGACCGCATTGCAGGCGCGACTTGATCCGGTCTTCCATGTCCTTGATCTCACCCGGCGCGCGGTCGGCCGAGATGATGATCTGCTTGCCCTGATCGACCAAGGTATTGAACGTGTGGAAGAATTCCTCCTGCGTTGAATCCTTGCCGGCGATGAACTGGACGTCATCGACCATCAGCACCGAGACCGTGCGGAACAGTTCCTTGAAGTCCATCACCGTGCGGTCACGCAGCGCCTGGACAAAGCGATACATGAACTGCTCGGCCGACAGATACAGGACTTTAGCCTCTGGCTGGCGGATCTGGATTTCGCGCGCGATGGCGTGCATCAGGTGGGTCTTGCCCAGCCCGACGCCGCCATAGAGGAACAGCGGGTTGAAGGTGACGGGGCCACCTTCGGCGACGCGGCGGGCGGCGGCATGGGCCAACTCGTTCGGCTTGCCGACGATGAAGTTGTCGAAGGTGAAGCGGTGGTCCAGCGGCGCGGTCAATTCCTCATCGACGGCAGCGCGCGGGGCAGGGCGCTTGGGCTCGGAGTTCGCGGCAGCAACCTGACGGCTGGTCTGGCTGCGCGTTTCGAAGCTGACCCGATGCACCGGCCCGTTCAGACGGTCCAGCACCTTCAGGATATCGTCGCTGTAATGGCGCGAGACCCAGTCCGAAAGAAATCGCGTCGGGCAGGCAATGGTTGCCGTGCCCTCATCCACGCCGGTCAGGCGAAGGGGCTCGATCCAGGTCGCAAAACTGTCGGTTCCGACGATTTTCTGAAGTTCTTCACGCGCCTGCCCCCAAATATTGTCCATCTCGCCCAAGTCCGTTTCGTTGCCCATGTCCGCACGGTTCGCCCGGCGGTTAGTTGATTCGGCATCGGCGCCCGGACGGACAGAAGACAAAACGACAGAACCGCACGCCGCAAATGCGACGTGAAAGCCGGTTCGCGGCTTTGTCTCCAAACATGAAATGCGGCCAGCAGCGACCGCTTCACGTATCAATGGCCGCTGATCGTCCCCCGATCATGCGTCCTGCCCGTCGTCCGGCGGCAGAGCCGGTCCTCCGGGCGTGTCCCCCAGGTGCGAAGTGAATCGCTGGACCGAAGCTAGCAAGAAGGATGCTCCGCCGACAACCGATCTTCGCGCTTGACAGAAAAGTTTGCCGCTCGAATCTCACGAGCGGGTGACAGATCTGTGACAGCGCAAATGCCTAATTATTTCAATGAATTGACCCATCAGGTTTAATGGAAAAGGGCACGCTCGGAACGAACGCGCCCAGGCCAATTCTACTGGTAGTTGCGTAAATGCCGCAGCGATTACGCTGCGCTCAGTGCCTTTACGCGTGCCGACAGGCGCGAGATTTTGCGCGAGGCGGTGTTCTTGTGGACGACGCCTTTGGTGACGCCACGCATCAGTTCGGGCTGAGCGGCTTGCAGTGCGGCGCGAGCAGCTTCAGCGTTGCCGCTGGCGATTGCTTCTTCGACGCCACGCAGGAAGGTGCGGATGCGCGAACGGCGCGCTTTGTTGACGGCGGTCTGACGCTCGATCTGGCGAGCGCGTTTTTTGGACTGGGGCGAATTGGCCATGGGTGCGATCCTGTCTGTCTATGTCTAATCTCGATGACGCAAAGCCCATGGCACCGTCCGAATCGGACGGTCATGATTCATGCCTTAAGCGGGCCCACGCGCATGTAAGCTCGGCCCTATATAGGGGGTAGGGCCGATTGCCAAGCGGAAATCACCGGTCGCGGAACTGCGGCTCGCGTTTTTCAAGGAAAGCGGCCATGCCTTCCTTTTGATCCTCGGTCGAGAACAGCGCCTGAAAGCTGCGGCGCTCGAACAGGATGCCTTCGCGCAGGGTCGTCTCGTAGGCGCGATTCACGGCCTCTTTGGCGGCGAGAACGGCAATCTGGGACTTCTCCGAGATCTTCTTCGCGGCAGCGACTGCCTCGGGGATCAGCTTTGTCGTGGGAACAACGCGGCTGACCAGACCAGAACGCTCGGCCTCGGTCGCATCCATGAAGCGGCCGGTCAGATGCATCTCCATCGATTTCGACTTGCCGACAAACCGGGTCAGGCGCTGCGTGCCGCCGATTCCGGCGATAACACCCAGATTGATCTCGGGTTGACCGAATTTGGCGTTTTCGGCGCAGATGATGAAGTCGCAGGCCATGGCCAACTCGCAGCCGCCACCCAGCGCATAGCCGGCGACCGCTGCGATGATCGGCTTGCGGGTCGCGGTGATGCGGTCGATATCTGCGCCGAACAGGTCCTCGGTATAGACATCGACATAGGATTTCGCGGCCATTTCCTTGATGTCAGCGCCAGCTGCAAACGCCTTCTCAGAGCCGGTCAGGACAATGCAGCGCACTTTCTCGTTCTGGTCGGCATCGGCCAGCGCATTGCCGAGTTCGCTCACCAACTGGGCGTTCAGGGCGTTAAGCGCCTCGGGCCGATTCAGCCGGATCAGCGCTACATAGTCGTCGATCTCGACGGTGAGGGTCTGGTAAGCCATTCAAACCTAGCCTTTCGCATTCAAGCTGGTCGCGACTCGTAACAAAGCCGCGAGCATCTGGCTAGTTCCGTGCTGGGGCGACCGTCTTTCGGTGACCCCAGTCCGAGGCGGCAGCGCAAATGTGCTGCGCTACTTCTGACAAATTGGGCAGAAAAAGCTGGATCGGCCTGATTGGACGATGCGCTCGATCGTGCCTGTGCAGCCCGATGTGGGGCAGGGACCACCTTCGCGACCATAGACGCGGAACGAGTGCTGGAAATAGCCGAGTTCGCCGGTAGCTTGCCGGTGATCGCGCAAGCTCGATCCGCCCGCCGCGATGGCTTCGGTCAGCACCTCCTTGATATGGCCGACCAATGCCCCGACCTGCGGCTCGGGAACTTGTCCGGCCAGACGGCGCGGATCTATGCCCGCCCGGTATAGCGCCTCGGACACATAGATGTTGCCCAGCCCCGCCACCAGACTCTGGTCCAGCAGTGCCGATTTCACCGGAGCCTTCTTGCCCGCGAATGCGTGGATCAGGACATCGGGCGTGAAATCATCGGCCAAGGGTTCGGGGCCAAGGCGCGACAACATGGGATGCGTCCCGTCGGGGCCAACCAAATCGACCATTCCGAAGCGTCGGGCGTCGTTGAACGTGATCTGCGTGCCCTCGTCGTTCCAGAACACCACGTGATCATGGCGAGACAGGATCGAGGGGTCGCGGTGAAAGTCGCCCTGTATCGCGCCTTCGATCAACATCCGGCCCGACATTCCAAGGTGCAGTAGCACGCTGCCACGGTTTTCCAGATCGACCAGAATATACTTCGAGCGTCGACGCAGGCCGGTCACTTTGGCGCCTGTGACGACCTGCACCAGATCCGGAGGCAGAGGCCAGCGCAGATCGGGCCGACGGGCCTCGACGCGGGTGATCGTGCGTCCTTCAAGATGCGGGGCCAAGCCCCGTCGGACGGTTTCTACCTCAGGCAGTTCTGGCATTTCTTTTCCATTCGTCGCATGGTGCGCCGCGCGCGCATGGCCTATCTGGGCGCGAAACGACGAATGGACAAGCATGATGACCGACGACCAGCGCAAAGAAACCCATTTCGGCTTCCGGACTGTTGCGGAAGAGGAAAAGGCCGGTCTGGTCCACGGCGTTTTCTCTCGGGTGGCCTCGCGTTACGACGTGATGAACGACCTGATGAGCGTGGGTATCCACCGCGTCTGGAAGACCGCGATGATGGATTGGCTTGCGCCGCGCGATGGTCAGCACCTGCTGGATGTCGCGGGCGGGACGGGCGACGTCGCCTTCCGTTTCCTGCAACGCGCTTCAGGGGCGCGCGTCACCGTCTGCGACATGACCGAATCCATGCTGGTCGAGGGCCGCAAGCGCGCCGAGGCGGGCCGCCTTGCCGACCGTCTGGCTTGGGTCACGGGCGATGCGATGAAGCTGCCCTTCGCCGACGAAAGCTTCGACCGCTATACGATCAGCTTCGGCATCCGCAACGTCACCCGCATCCCCGATGCCTTGGCCGAGGCGCGCCGCGTTCTGAAGCCCGGTGGCCGGTTGATGGTGCTGGAGTTCAGCCAGATCCCGGTCCCAATGCTGCAATGGCTATACGATCGCTATAGCTTCAACGTCATCCCGAAGATGGGCGAGATCGTCGCCAATGACCGCGACAGCTATCAGTATCTGGTCGAATCCATCCGCAAATTCCCCGATCAGGAAACCTTCGCCACGATGATCCGCCATGCCGGTTTCGGTCGCGTGCAATATCGCAACATGTCCATGGGGATCGCCGCTCTGCATTCCGGCTGGAAGGTCTGACCCATGCGCGGCCCTCATAACATCTGGCGCCTGATCCGCACCGGCGCGACTTTCGAGCGCACGGGCGCGATGCGCGCGGTGCTGGATGCGGTGAACGCCCCCGCGCGGGTGCGGCTGGCCGCGCATGTGCTGGGCTGGCCCTTTGCATGGCTGGGCTACAAGGGTGATGCGAACCTGCCGCCGATCACCCGCGCCATCACCGCGTTGGGTCCGGCCTATATCAAGTTCGGCCAGATCCTTTCGACCCGTCCCGACGTGGTCGGCCCGGAACTGGCCGAGCAACTCTCGATGCTGCAGGACCGGCTGCCGCCCTTCCCGCAGGAGCAGGCCCGCCGCATCGTTGAGGATGCCTTGGGCAAGTCGGTCGAGGTCCTGTTCACCGAGTTCTCGGAACCGGTCGCCGCCGCCTCCATCGCGCAGGTCCACCGCGCCCGCCGCGCCGACAATGGCCGCGAGGTCGCGGTCAAGGTGCTGCGACCCTCGGTCGAGGCGGGGTTCCGCCGCGATATCGATGCCTTCCACTTTGCCGCCTCGATGATCGAGTTCATCTCGCCCGCTACACGCAGGCTGCGTCCTCGCGACGTGGTCAGCCATTTCGAATCCGTGGTAGATGGCGAGTTGGATCTGCGCCGCGAAGCCGCCGCCGCCTCGGAATTTGCCGAAAACACCCGCGACGATGACGGCATGCGCGTGCCGCATCCGCATTGGCATCTCAGCGCCCGCCGCGTGTTGACCAGCGACTGGGCCGAGGGGCTGCCGATGGGCGATGTCGCGGGCCTGAAAGCCGCAGGGCAGGATCTGCCCGCTGTGGCATCCCGTGTGCTGCAACTGTTTCTGCAGCACGCACTGCGCGACGGGTTCTTCCATGCCGACATGCATCAGGGCAACCTGAAGGTCGCGGCGAATGGCGACGTCATCATCTATGACTTCGGCATCATGGGCGAGATCGACGAATATACCCGCCGCGTCTATGCCGAGATCCTGATGGGCTTCATCCGCCGCGACTATATGCGCGTGGCCCGCGTCCATTTCGAGGCAGGCTACGTTCCTGCCGATCGCGACATGGCCGAATTCGCCCGCGCCCTGCGCGCGGTGGGCGAGCCGATCTTCGGCGCGGATGCCAGCCAGATTTCGATGGCGAACCTGTTGGCCTACCTGTTCGAGGTGACGGAACGGTTCGGAATGCGGACCCGCACCGAGCTTATCCTGTTGCAGCGCACCATGGTCGTGGTCGAAGGTGTGTCGCGTTCGATCGATCCCCAGATCAACATCTGGGAGGTCGCGCGTCCCGTGGTCGAAAGCTATATTCGCGACAATCTTGGTCCGAAAGCTGCGGCGCGCGATCTGGGCCGCTCGGTGCAGGTTCTGGCGCGGTTCGCGCCGCTGCTGCCCGAATTTCTAGAACGCCGGATGCCGCAGATGCTGCGCGAGCAGGAATCCGCATCGGACAGTCGCCGCGAGCGTCGTTTCGGCCTTGCCGCCGGAATGGCCATCGGGGCGGTTCTGGCGCTAGGCTCGGCGTTTCTGGGCGCATGGCTGGGTTGACCGCACATGCTGGGACTTGAGCAGAACGCCGCTTTGTCCTAACGGAAGCGGCATGCGCATTCTTTATCTTGGGGACGTGATGGGCCGTGCGGGCCGTCGCGCCATAGTCGAAGGGCTCCAGCCGCTGAAACAGCGGCTCGGGGTGGATTTCACTATTGTGAACGGGGAAAATGCCTCGGGGGGTATGGGCCTGACGGGCGGTCATGCCAAACTGATCCTTGATGCAGGGGCCGATTGCATCACGCTGGGCGATCACGCTTTCGACCAGAAAGAGATGCTGACCTATATCGAGTCCGAGCCTCGCATCATCCGGCCACTGAACTTTTCCAAAGCAGCGCCCGGTAAGGGTGCACGTGTCTTCGAGGCGACTCGGGGTCGCAAGGTTCTGGTCGCACAGATCCTGGGGCAAGTCTTCATGAAGCGGCCCTTCGACGATCCGTTCTCGGCCATTGATACCGTGCTTCGCGCGCATCCGATGGGTGGTTTGGTGCAAGCGTCGGTTGTGGATATCCATGCCGAAGCCACAAGCGAGAAGATGGCCATCGGTCATTGGTGCGACGGGCGCGCAAGCCTTGTGGTCGGAACCCATACCCATGTGCCGACCGCCGACACCATGATCCTGTCGCGCGGGACGGGCTATCAGTCCGATGCGGGTATGTGCGGCGACTATGACAGCGTCATCGGCATGGACAAGGCCGAACCGCTGCGCCGTTTCATTACCGGCATGGTTTCCGAACGCTTTACTCCGGCCGAAGGCGAGGCCACACTTTCGGGTGTGCTGGTGACGACTGACGATCGCACCGGAAAGGCCACTGCTATCGAGGCGGTTCGTCAAGGCGGGCGCCTGTCCCAGACACACGCATGAGTTGAAAAGGGGGAAACTCCCCCGCTTTCGCTTGCGGCATGCAGTTAAAAAATTCTAAAACCCATCGAAACAGCCGTGTATTATCGGCGCATTCGACAGGGACCTGATGCTCGGATTCGAACTGACCGGAACCAACGCGGCAATTGCAATGCTTGTGATTGTCGGAATTACCTTCATCCAGTTCATCCGTGAAAAGCATCCCCCCGAGGTCGTAGCGATCGGCTCGGCAGCGACGATGATGCTGCTCGGGCTTTTGCCGGTGAACGCGGCCGTTGGCGTGCTTTCGAACGCCGCGCCATGGACCATCGCCTTCATGTTCCTGATCATGGGCGGCTTGCTGCGGACCGGCGCGCTTGAGATCATGTCGCGCGCGGTTTCGGCCCATGCAGCGGATCGCCCGATCCTGACCGTCTGCGCGCTGTTCGGTTTCGTGATCGTCGCGTCGGCCATCATGAACAATACACCGGTCGTCGCTGTCATGATTCCGATCTTTATCCAGCTGGCGCTGCGCATCGGCCTTGCGCCGTCCAAGCTGCTGATGCCGCTCAGCTACTTCACCATCATGGGCGGGATGCTGTCCCTGATCGGGACGTCGACCAACCTTCTGGTCGACGGCGTTGCGCGTAAAGCCGGGATGGAGCATTTCTCGATCTTCGAAATTGCTCCGGTCGGTGCTGCGGTCACTGTGGCGGGGATTGCCTATTTCGTGTTGTTCGGGCGCAAGCTTCTGCCTGACCGCACCTCGCTGGCTGGCTTCCTTGGCACACCGCGCGAGATGAAATACTTCACCGAGGTCGCCATCCCCGAAGATTCAAGCCTTGTCGGGCAAAGCGTGACCGAAGTTCCCTTTTTCAAGCGCGAGGCCGTGCGGCTGGTCGACGTCCTGCGCGGCGATGCGTCTTTGCGCCGAAATCTGGCCGAGGTCGTGCTGGAGCCGGGTGACCGCGTCGTTCTGCGTACCGAGATGGCCTATCTGCTGGAAATGCAGGCCAACAAGAACCTGCAAATGGTCGACAAACTCAGTTCGGTCGCGACCGAGACGGTCGAGGTGCTGATCTCGCCCGGTGCGCGTCTGATCGGGCGTCGTCTGGGCGATATGCGCCTGCGCCGTCGCTATGGCGTCTATGTTCTGGCCGCCCATCGCCGCAGCCAGAATATCGGGCGTCAGCTTGACGATCTGGTCGTTCGCGTCGGCGACACTCTGCTGCTGGAAGGCGCGCCCGAAGATATCGCCCGTCTGGCTGCCGATATGGAGCTGGTGGACGTCTCGCGTCCTTCGACCCGTGCCTATCGCCGCGAGCGTGCGCCCATCGCGATCCTCGCGCTGCTTGCGGTCGTGATCCTTGCCGCGCTGGACGTGGCCCCGATCCTTGCACTGTCCTTCATCGCCTCGGCCGTGATCCTTGTGACCCGCTGTGTCGATGCCGAAGAGGCGTTTTCGTTCGTTGACGGGCGTCTGCTGGCGATGATCTTTGCCATGCTGGCCGTCGGCGAGGCGCTGGAGCATACCGGCACGGTCAATCTGATCGTCGATTTTGTGGCGCCCTGGTTGTCCGGACTGCCGCCCTTCATGACGCTGGTCTGCGTCTATTTCCTTGGTCTGCTGATGACCGAGATCCTGTCGAACAATGCGGTTGCTGTCCTTTTGACGCCGATTGCAATCGCTTTGGCGCAATCACTGGGCCACGATCCGCGGCCTTATGTGGTGGCGGTGATGTTCTCGGCCACGGTCGCCTTTGCGACCCCGATCGGCTACCAGACCCATATGATGGTCTATGGTCCGGGTGGATATAAATTCAGCGACTTTATGCGGGTCGGTATTCCGCTTGATATCCTCACGGGTATCGTCGCATGTCTGACCATTCCGCTGATCTGGCCGCTGTAAGCCTGTCGGGCCGGAACCTGCTCCGGCCCTTCAGCCTTTTTCGAAACCTTCGCGGATCGCAGTCTCGGCTTTCTGGGACAGGGTCTTGCGGTTCTCGCCCGCGACCGGGATCGGTTCGAGCAACCGGACCGTGACGCTGCCTTGGCGCGGTTGCGCCAGGACCGACAAAAGATGCGGCCCCAGTCCCATATTGCCAAACCAACCGTAAAAGCGCGGATCGCGTCCCTTCGGGGCGTGATAGACCGCCGTCAGTGGCTGGATGGCCAGATCTTCGGGCAATGCCGGATCAAGGAAGCCCTGGAACAGTGTCGGCTTGAAAGGCAGGACGCGGCGGCTATCGGTGCTGGTGCCCTCGGGAAAGAACAACAGTCGATGGCCCGCCCGCGTGCGCTCGGCGAACTCCTGAGCCTGTGCGCGGGCAAGTTTCGGGTCGCGCGTGACGAAATGGGTATTGGTCACGCGGGTCAGGATATTGATCCCCGGCCAACCCGCGACTTCGGCTTTCGAGACGAAAAATACGGGCATGGCGGCGTTCAGGACAAGAATGTCGAGCCAGCCCGAATGGTTCGCGACCACCGCGCCGGGACCGCGCAAAGGTTGTCCCTCTCGGTGCCAGCCAAGGCCCAAGATCCACAGGCAAAGCCTGCAAACGCCCTGCACCCAAGGGCCGGTGACAGGCCGGCGGGGACCGGCGAACAGGCGCTCTATCCCGCGCAGGGGCAGGATCAGCAGGACGCCGATCAGCAGCACCGATATGATGCCGAACCCGCGCGTGGCGACCAGAAGCCAACCCAAGGCGGTAGGGCGGGGATGCGCGGGAATGGGGTCGTCTCCGTACCATGCATGGCGGGAACCGCCGGGCGGATCGCCCATCACCTCGGTCATTGTGACTGCCACCGTGTCTCGTAGAATTTTTTGTGCTTTGTGGACATGGCCGCCGTATCCACCAGCAGGAACACGTCGGTCGTGTTGAATGCATGGTCGAGATACGCACCTTCACCGATGGTGCCTCCGAGCCTCAGATAGGCCTTGATCAACGGAGGCATGCTGGTCATCGCGGCGCGGCGGTCGATGGCCTCGGGTGCGATGAGGTCCATGCTCTGATAACCCGAAGCTCGCGCCACCGGCCGGATGCTTGCATCGGCCAGATGGTTGCGATGCAACCATGTCAGCGGCTGCGCGAGCGCCATCGCGTCCGTACCATGAAACGAGGCGACGCCGAACAGAAGTTCGATACCACGCCCCAGAACATATTCAGCCAGCGCGTTCCAAAGCAGGTACATTCCCGTGCCACCACGGATGCCGGGATCAACGCAGGAGCGGCCCAGTTCCAGCAGCGAACGGCCTGACCGGCGCAGCGGGTCCAGATCGTATTCGGAATCGCAATAGAACCGGCCAAAGCGTTCGGCGCGATCACCCGGAAGCAGGCGGTAAACGCCGACGACATGGTCGAGATCGGCTTCCGAGCGGCGGTTGTCGATCAGCACAAGATGATCGACCACTTCGTCGAATTCGTCCCGCTCGAAACGGTTCTGGTGATCGACCAAATCGCCGTCGCCACCCAGTTCCTCGACAAAAACACGGTAGCGCAGGCGTTGCGCCGACAGCAGGTCTTTCTCGGTCGAGGCAAGGCGCGTTTCCAGATACGAACTGTCGGGCGTCATCGTCGGCTGCGGAATCTGATCCATTGGTTTCTTGTCCCGTGTCTAGGCGCAGGCCGAATTCATTGCAACACGCGCCCGTTTCGGGAAAAGGAAGGCCTGTTCATCAGTTGACACCCGCATAAGTTGTATTAGCCTGCAAATATATAACTTAAGAGTGATCCGTAACCAGTTGCAGATCGACATGGCGACCATCCACAACCTGCTTTCCGGCATTTGTAAAATTGACCGTGATGCGATCGCCGATGCGGGACTGCACCTGTCCAATTCCCCAGTCAGGGGCTCCGGGGTGGCGGACGATCATTCCGGGTTCAAGTATTTCATTCATGTCGCGACCTTTCCAGCGGCGCAGCCAAGGCTAGACCTCGATGGACGATCTGACAATCGGCAGAACTTCAACTTCTCACGAACCGCTCTCGCCCGAGCGGTTGGCGGCACTGGTCAGCTCGCGCCTGTGCCATGACCTGATCTCGCCTTTGGGTGCGATCGGCAACGGGCTGGAACTGTTGCAGATGTCGGATGCATTCAAAGGCGTGGTGAAAAGCGCGGAATACGCCCTGATCGCCGAAAGTGTCGAGGCGTCGCGGTCAAGGGTACGCTGGTTCAGGATGGCTTTCGGGACGGCCTCCAGCGAACAGCGGGTCAGTCTGTCAGAGTTGACGGGGATCTTGTCGGATCTCGAAAAGGGCGGGCGCCTGCGTGCCCGTATCGAGGCCGAGGGTGATCTGCCCCGTATCGAGGCCCGTATGATCCTGCTGGCACTGATGTGCTTCGAGACCGGCTTGCCATGGGGCGGCTCGGTTCTGGTTTGCCGCGGGCCGCAAGGCTGGCGTCTGGTGGCCGAAGCGACCCGTGCGAAGATTGATCCCGCGCTATGGGCATGGCTGGACCCCAAGCCGGGACGAGAGCGCCCCGATCCCGTGCCATCCGAGGTCCATTTCGCGTTGCTTGCCGCCTGTGCCGAAAGCGCCGGACGCGGTATCAGTTGGGAACTGGACGAAAGCGGCGGCGAGATTTCCTTTTAGTCCGCATGATCCAGCGCTTCCTGCATGCGTCCTGCCCAATGCGGCGGGGGATCGGGAACATCTGCCAAAAGCTGGGTCAGCATCCGAACGGCCAGAGGCTCGTCCAGACCGACAAGTGCGATGCCGGCCTCGAAGCGGACATAGGGCGTACCAGATCGCGCAAGGTCGTGCAGCTCGGTCTGTGCGGTGGCAGGGTGCTTGACCACGGCCGCGCGTACCAGATTCAGGCGGTACTTGTCCGATTGCCGCCGCGCGTCGCGATGCAGACGGCGGACGACACGGATGTTCAGCTTGCCGTCGACCAGCATCGTAGACAGTCGTCCGACCTTCTTGGCGTCCCCGATCACGCTGGTCGCGGGATGGCCGCCAAAGGGAAGGGTAACAGGACGAAGCTTGGGGAATGCCTTGGCGACGCAAGCCGCGTGGCCCCGATCCGCGGGAATCGTAGGGTCATAGATCAACAGCCCGCGAAGCGCGGTGTCGCCGAGTGTTTCGGGGCAGGGCATCGCATATCCGATACGACGGAACTTGTTCGCGCGATCCGGATCATAGGTGACGATATCGGGGTCGATGTTGTATTGCGGCGAGACCAGCAGCACGCGTCTGAGCCGCGCTGCCGCCGAGAACAGTAAGGCCCCGTATCCGCCCATCGAAAAGCCTGAACCGGTCACATCGTTATAACCCGCCGTGGCGCGGCTTAAAGCATTCGCCAGCTTGTAGTTGTTGCGCGATAGAAACCAGTCGCGGCGGGCGGTCTGGACCATCAGCGCATCCACCCCGAGGCGCTCGGCAAAGGCGGGGCAGTGGGGCGTTTCGAAACCGTTCATGAGATCCCGCCCCGGCTCGAAGCAGACGACCGCCTTCGCACTGCCGCTGGGAGTCCGGAACAGCGTTACCCGATGGCGGCCGTCGCCATGTAGCCTTTCGGGATGGCGCAATAAACTATCCTTAGGTCCGGACCGTGCCGTCACCGGTGACGAGATATTTGAAGCTGGTCAACTGCTCGGCGCCGACCGGTCCACGCGCATGCATCTTGCCGGTGGCGATGCCGATTTCCGCTCCCATGCCGAACTCGCCGCCATCCGCAAACTGGGTCGAGGCGTTGCGCATCAGGATCGCGCTGTCGAGGCCCTTGAAGAAGCGCTCGGCGGTGGCGTCGTTTTCGGTCAGGATCGACTCGGTGTGGCCCGAACCGTAGCGGCGGATATGCGTGATCGCGTCGGGCACCCCATCAACCAGTTTGACCGCGATGATCTTGTCCAGAAACTCCTGTCCGAAATCCGAGGGATCGGCCGCGACCGTCCCTGAAATGGCGGACAATTCACCGTCAGCGCGAACTTCGACGCCCGCATCAAGCAGATCCTGCACCAGCACGCCGCCATGTTTGGCGAAGAAGGCACGATCGATCAGCAGGCATTCAGCCGCCCCGCAGATGCCTGTGCGGCGGGTTTTCGAGTTCAGCACGACACGACGGGCCTTTTCCAAATCGGCGTCACCATCAGCGTAGACATGGCAGATGCCTTCGAGATGGGCAAAGACCGGCACCCGCGCCTCGCGCTGGACAAGGCCGACCAGCCCCTTGCCTCCGCGCGGCACGATCACGTCGATCAGCCCTTGGGCGCGCAGCAGGGCAGCCACCGCCTCGCGGTCACGGGTGGGGACAAGCTGGATCGCGGCCTCGGGCAGGCCGGCATCCTTCAGGCCGGTGGCCAGCGCCTTATGGATCGCGGCCGAGGAGTGCAGGCTTTCCGAACCACCGCGCAGAATAACTGCATTGCCGGATTTCAACGCCAGCGCGGCTGCATCGGCGGTCACGTTCGGGCGGCTTTCATAGATGACGCCGATCACGCCAAGCGGGGTCGCGACACGCTGGATATGCAAGCCGTTCGGGCGGTCCCATTCGGTCAGAACGCGGCCAACGGGGTCGGGCTGGGCCGCGACCGAACGCAATCCTTCGGCCATGGCGCGGATGCGGGCCGGATCCAGCTTGAGCCGGTCGAGCATCGAGGGCGAAAGCCCCTTTGCCTCGGCGAAGCGCATATCCTCGGCATTTGCGTCGAGAATGGCGTCTTCCGAGGCGATGATCGCGTCCGCTGCACTGATCAAGGCGGCGTGCTTACGCTCGGCTGTGGCTTCGGCCAGCACGATCGCGGCGTCACGCGCAGCCGCACCAAGTTTGGCGATCAGGGCATCGGCATCGTTCTGGGTCAGGTCTTTCATGGCGGCATTCCCCTTGCTTGGCCATGAAATAGGCCGGAGCGGTGCAGAAAACCAGAGGGAAGGGGAAAGTGCAGGATTCTGTTGCCAGGCTCCTGCGGGCCCCGCCTTACGCTGCTAGGCGCAAGGGCTTAAGTTTCGGTAACTCGAACTGCTTACGCAGCCAGAGCGACCGGAGCACGGTTGTCGTTGGCAACTGTACAATTTGCACCGATATCGGTGGTAGCTCACCGAGACAAAGCAAACAGCTTTAGACGTTCGTCGATCCTGTTTCGACCCCAAGTGCCCCCAACGAAGGAGTTTGGTGGAGTCGCCGGGTACCGCCCCCGGGTCCGATCCGCTTATTACCTGCGCGTTTATGTCCATAGTCCGAGCGAACCCGAACGAGGCGAATATAGGCGTGGCATCGGGCAGGCGCAAGGAGGGGAACGTCGTGTTTTCGCTTGTCCCAAGGTCAATCCACTTGATCCGATTGACGAATTCTCCAAACAAAGAAGGGGGGCGATTGCCCCCCCCCCGGTAGTCGTAATTTCCGATCTTGGATCAGAAGCCCGCTTTGATTTTCTCGAATTCGGCCAATTGCTTTTCGCGTTGGGCCGGATCGTTCGGCGTCTGTGCCAGAATCGGCGCGTCGACTTCGGCAAGGCCGTCTTTGACGGCGGGTTCGTCCTTGATCGTTTCCATCGCGACGGTCGAGGTGTGTCCGTAGCCGATCGTATCTAGCAGCGCCTTGGCCGAGGTCGGAGCGAGCCAAGCGTTCATGAACTCATGCGCTTTTTCTTCGCTTCCGGGGCCATTCTTCATGTTGATGTAGCCGCAGAAGAAGGTCGACGAGCCCTCTTTCGGCGCGCGCTGGAACCCGACGGGGAAGCCGTCATTCTGCAGCAGCACGACGCCGTCATTCCACGACCATGCGATATCGACCGCACCCGAGGCCATCAGCTGTGCCTGTTCCGAGGGGTCGGCCCAATAGGCCGCGACGTTCACATGTGCTTTGCGCAGCCAGTCGGCGGCGGCCGCGAATTGCTCGTCCGTGACTTTGGTCCAGTCGGTCACGCCGGTTGCGAGATAGGCCAAGGCCCAAACGTCATCGGCCGAATCGGGCAGCGAGGTGCGGCCCTGATATTTGGGATCGATGAAGACGTTCAGGCTGGCGACATCCTCGGCTGGGACGGTTTCCGAGTTATAGGCAATCGCGGTCGCGCCCCAATCGGTCGGGATGAACCAGACGCCCTGATCGTCCTTGAAGATCGGCGAGTTCAGGAATTTCGGGTCGATATCCTTGAAGTTCTGGATCTTCGAGACATCCCACGGCTCGATCAGGCCCGCATCGCGGTACTTCGAGATCATCTGCGAGCAGGGATGGGCGACATCGGCTTTGAAACCCGAGGCGAGTTTCTGGTAGGCCTCGTCGTCATCGCCATAGAAGGCATAGGTCGGGCTGTCGCCATATTTGTCGATATAGCCTTGAAAAATAGAGGGTTCCTCGAAACCCGCCCAGTCAAAGACGGTCAGTTCGGAATCCGCGGCAAGGGCGGGAATGGCCATGCCGTTGAGGACGAGGGCCAGGGCGGAGGAGCGCAGAAGTTTCATCTGTGACCTTTGGATGCGTAGTGGATGCCTTGGACGCTAGCGGCGCATCTGCTGCCTCGCAAGCACTGGACGCATTTATGGTTGCCCGTCCACACGGCAGTGATGAAGAATTCGGCAGGTTACCAGCGCCCCGATGCGCCTCCGCCGCGTGACGATCCACCGCCAAAACCCGAACCGCCGCCGCTTGAACGGTTGCGATAGGCCGGATTGCGTTCGCGCCGCAGTTCTCGATTGTCCGGGCCATAAGAGATGCGCTGCGGCAGGGGCAGAAGCCGCGTCTCGGACCAGCCGCAATGCGGGCAGGATTTCGTCATCCTTGTATCCGAGACGGTGTAGCTGCCATGCTCGGCGGGCAAACGGTTCGGCTCGCGCGTGGTTTCCAGTCCGCCCTTGCCGCACTGCGGGCAATGCCGCCGCCGCCAGTGCTTCAGCCCGATCATCCCGAAGATCGCCGCGAAGGCGCCGAAAAAGATCAGGCCCATCGCACGGTCGATCAGGTTGCGGTGCGAAGCCTCGGGCGGGGGCAGGCCCGCTGCATGGGGGCGGGCGATCAGGTTGATAACAGCCTCGGTTCCGTCGCGGGTTCCTTTCGACAGGCGGTGTTCACGGAAGGCGGGCAGCATGGTGCCGCGCATAATGTCTTGGGCGCGGATATCGGTATCGTTCGGATAGCCCGCGCCCAGTTCGATCCGCGCCTCGCGATCCTCGGCGAGGACGAGGATCATGAAGCCGTCGTTACGCGAGGCGTCGCCCACACCCCAATGGTTGAACAGGCGCGTGGCGAAAGTCTCTAGCCCGTCGCTGCCACCATATTGCGCGCGATCCTCCAGCGTGACGACCGTGCCCTGCACGCCGGTCGTGTTGCGAAGTTCGGTCAGCGCGCGGGATATTGCGGCCTCGTCATCCGGCGCGATGATCTGGGCGTAATCGCTGACCTCCGTCGAGAGCGGTTTGGGCAGGTCTTGGGCCAGTGCCGACAACGGCAGAAGCAAAATCAGCAGGGCGAACAGCCCGCGCATCAATCCGTCAGGATCTCGGGGCCGCCGACGATCTTGGGATCGGGCTGGCCAATCAACGCATCGTCGCGACCATGGAAATCCACCGCATGCAGGATGGTCTGGATCGCCGCGATACGCGCCCGCCGCTTGTCGTCGGATCGGATCACTGTCCAAGGGGCGACCTTGGTGTGACTGCGCTTCAGCGTGTCATGGATGGCGTCAGTGTAATCGTCCCATTTCGCCAACCCGTCCACGTCGATGGAGCTAAGCTTCCATTGCTTCAGCGGGTCTTTCTCGCGGTCAAGGAAACGCTTCAGCTGCTCGGCGCGGTCCACGCTGAGCCAAAGCTTGACCAGCGTGATGTCGTCATCGGCGAACATCGCTTCGAAGGGCGGAAGCTGGCGGAAGAAGGTCTCGCGCTGGTCTTTGTCGGAGAAGCCGAAGACTCGCTCGACGACGCCGCGATTATACCAGCTGCGGTCGAACAGCGCGATTTCGCCCCGCGCGGGCAACCAGTCGACATAGCGCTGGAAGTACCATTGCCCGGCTTCGCGCTCGCTGGGCTTGGGCAGGGCCACGATATAGGCCGAGCGCGGGTTCAGGTTTTCGCGCACGCGCTCAATGGTGCCGCCCTTGCCGGCGGCGTCGCGGCCCTCGAACAGGACCACGACACGTTTGCCGGTATGGATCACATCGCGCATCATGCGGACAAGCTGCTGTTGCAGCACCTCCATATGCGCGTCGTAGTCCTTGGACTTCATCTCCTCAGGGTAAGGATAGCTGTCGCTGAGGATGTCGTCCTTGTCAGCCTTTTCGATGGCTTTTCGGATCTCCGAGGGCGCGTCCTTTTCAAAGAACCGGGTGATCGCGCCAACAAAGGGCAGATCGGGATGGTCCTTGGATAGTGCCTTTTTCTCGGAGTTTTTCGCCACGGCTTACCCTTTCCCGATCAGATCCATATCGTATTCGGTCGTCTGGTAGATCTCGTTGATCCAGTTACCGTAAAGCAGATGCGCATGACTGCGCCAGCGGTTCGTGGGCGCAAGGCTCGGGTCATCATCAGGATAGTAATTCACTGGAA
This sequence comes from Paracoccus aestuariivivens, assembly GCF_009711225.1. Lineage (GTDB taxonomy): Bacteria > Pseudomonadota > Alphaproteobacteria > Rhodobacterales > Rhodobacteraceae > Paracoccus > Paracoccus aestuariivivens. Next base: position 116,914 of record NZ_WMIE01000002.1, read on the forward strand.
CGTTGATCGGTTTCCCGGCGATGACGTCGCGGTCATATTCGTCCTTCAGCGTCGTGCTGTCATATTCGAAATGGTTGAAGACATAGAGCGCGCGGCGGCTTGGGTCCTCGATCAGGCAGGGGCCGGATTGCTCCGAGGCGATCAGGGTACGCAGGGCAGGTATGGCATCGACCTCATCCTGACGCACCTCGGTCCAGCGGCTGACCGGAACCAGCACGTCGTCCGAGAAGCCGCGCAGATAGGGGCTGGCGGGCGCAAGGTTACGATGCCGGAAGCAGCCGAAGGCCTTGTGGTCGAGGATGTGCTTTTCCAGCCGGTTGAAATGCCACGCCATCGCCATGCCGCCCCAGCAGACGCCGAAGGTCGAATGCACATGGCTCTGGGTCCATTCGAAGACGCGGGTCAACTCGTCCCAATAGGTCACGTCCTCGAAGCGCAGATGCTCGATAGGCGCGCCGGTGATGATCAGGCCGTCGAATTTCTCGCCCGCCGCCTCGACATCGCAGAAGCGGCGATAGAAGGACTGCAGGTGATCGGCCGCCGTATTGCGGCTTTCATGGTCCGACATGCGGATCAGTTGAAAGTCGATCTGCAAGGGGGTCGCGCCGATCAGCCGGGCGAACTGGTTCTCGGTCTGGATCTTTTTCGGCATCAGGTTCAGCAGACCGATGCGCAAGGGACGGATGTCCTGAGTCGCCGCACGACCCGGCGACATGACCATGACGCCCTCATCCGACAGGATGTCGAAAGCGGGCAGGTCATTTGGCAGGGTAATGGGCATTATGCGTCCTTTCTGTCGATGGCGAGGCCGATCAGCTGGATCAGATCCTCGGGCGATTTCACCTCGGCGACTTCCTCGGCCAGCAGCGTCACGCCGCGACGGGCCATTGCCTCGTAGCGCGGCTGGCGATGGGCCAAGGCGCGGGAATAGGTCCAGCGGATGAAATCGTCGGGATTGACCTGTTCTTCGGTCAGGCCCTTTTCAACCCGGTAATCGGTCCATGCCCGATCAAGAAATTGCGGCTGGTAATACATCGGCTTCGGCGCGCGGTCGAAGCGGCGCACCAGTTCCGCTGTATGAGCGTCCGAGCCCTTGATCCAGACCAGCAGCTGGTCCCTTTCCAATGCGTCGAGCAGCGGTTCGTCTTCGGCAAAGGGATCAACCACTTCGCAGATCGAGCCGCCCGAGTCGCAAACGAAGTTCGGGATGCCGTAGATTTCCTGCCCGCGCCGGATGAACTGGCTGCTGTCCAGCAGAGCCGAAATCTCGGAGGAGCGGTGCTGGTCCTGCCGGAGCATGTATTCCTCGAATTCAAGACCGCCACGGGACTGGCTGCCCGGCTTGCCCAGATAGGTCGAGAGCGGCGCAAGGTTTTCGAAGGTGATGTTGCTGGCGATATAGACGGAATCCGACAGCAGCAACTCACGCAGGAACGGAACCTTCATCGCCTCGCGTTTGAAGTTGTCGGCGATGTATTCGCCCATGTAGCGCGTGCCGATGCGGTAATCGACCGAGTAATGGAACCAGTTTCCCGCATTGCGCAGCATCGTCGCAAGATAGGTTTTCCCAAGTCCGGACATCCCGAAGAAAAGCACCCGCTTGCGCGGTGCCGAGAGCCATTCGGCTTTTGTCTTGTAAAGCATGGGACATCCTTTTGCGGTCAGGCGTTAGTTAGAACTCTGAGCGGCCTGTGAAAAGGGGGCAGGGTCATCGGTGGCAGGACCGTTGGAAATTGCGCGGTAACGAATTGGAGAATCCGTGGTAGCGCGACCAATTCAATCGCGCTATCATCCTCGACAGACCCGGAAAAACGGGCACCCGGAAACGGGATTTGTTAGAGGCAGTGACGGCGGTTCATCCATGACCGAAATGGTCTTTGGCACTACGCCCGTGCGGGCTGGTGATCCGATTCTTCCACGCTGGTGGCGCACCGTCGACCGATGGTCGTTGGCCTGCGTGCTGGGGTTGTTTGCCATGGGGTTGTTGCTGGGGCTTGCGGCCTCGGTTCCTTTGGCCGAGAAAAACAACCTTCCACAATTCTACTATGTGACGCGACAGGCGATCTTTGGCAGTATGGCGATCGGCGTGATGCTGGTCGTATCGACCTTCTCGCCGGCTTTCGTGCGACGCTTGGGCGTTCTGGGCTTTGCTTTCGCGATCACGGCGATCATCCTGCTGCCGTTCATCGGCACGGATTTCGGCAAGGGAGCCGTTCGTTGGCTGCGCCTGCCGGGGGGGATGTCGGTGCAGCCCTCCGAGTTCCTGAAGCCATGTTTTGTCGCGATCTGCGCGTGGTTCATGGCCGCCAGCCAAGAGGTCGGCGGGCCACCCGGCAAGATCTATTCCTTCTGCGTGGCGACAATCGTGGTCCTGCTGTTGGCGATGCAGCCCGATTTCGGTCAGGCTTCGCTGGTCTTGTTCTCGTGGTGCGTGATGTATTTCATCGCGGGCGCTCCGATTGCTCTGGTCTTCTCGGTGATCGGGCTGGCGACCGTGGGTGGCTTTTTCGCCTACGGAGCGTCCGAGCACTTCGCCCGCCGCATCGACGGCTTCCTTGCCGCCGAGGTCGATCCAAGGACGCAGATCGGTTATGCGACCAATGCCATCCAGGAAGGCGGTTTCTTCGGTGTCGGCGTCGGTGAAGGTTCGGTGAAATGGTCGCTGCCGGACGCGCATACCGACTTCATCATCGCCGTCGCTGCCGAAGAATACGGCCTGATCATGGTACTTGCGATCATTGCCCTGTATATGACGGTGGTCGTGCGCTCGCTGCTGCGGTTGCGCGATGAGCGTGATCCCTTTGTGCGGATCGCCGGAACCGGACTTGCCTGCGCCTTCGGCGTGCAGGCCCTGATCAATATGGGCGTGGCAGTACGCTTGCTGCCCGCCAAAGGCATGACGTTGCCATTCGTGAGCTATGGCGGGTCGTCCGTCATCGCCTCGGGAATTGCGCTTGGCATGCTGCTGGCGTTGACGCGCTCGCGCCCGCAGGGCCGCATTGCGGACGTGCTGGGCAGGGGACGTACATGACTGTGAAACTACCTTACTGCCTGATCGCTGCCGGTGGCACGGGCGGGCATATGTTCCCGGCGCAGGCGCTGGCCGAGACCTTGCTGGCCCGTGGCTGGCGGGTGAAGCTTTCGACCGATGAGCGTGGCGCGCGCTATGCCTCGGCCTTTCCTGATAACGTGGTGCGCGAAGTGGTCAGTTCGGCCACTACGGCACGGGGCGGGGCCGCGGCAAAGCTGGCCGTGCCGTTCCGGATCAGCCAAGGCGTGATGGCCGCACTGCGCGCGATGAAACAGGATCGTCCTGCAATCGTGGTGGGATTTGGTGGATACCCTACAATCCCCGCCATGTCGGCGGCGCTGGCACTGCGGATACCGCGTATGATCCATGAACAGAACGGTGTCATGGGGCGGGTGAATACCGCCTTTGCGCGCTATGTGAACAAGGTCGCTTGCGGCACTTGGCCGACGCAGCTTCCGACCGGAGTTGAAGGAACCCATACCGGAAATCCCGTTCGCCAATCGGTGCTCGAACAGACCGGTGTGCCCTATGCCCCTGCGGGAGACGGTCCCCTGAACGTGCTGGTCATCGGCGGCAGTCAGGGCGCGCGCGTGCTGTCGGATGTGGTGCCCGATGCGATCATCGGCCTGCCCGAAGAGATCCGCGCCCGTCTTCGTCTGAGCCAGCAGGCCCGCGCCGAGGACATGGAACGGGTCTCCGTGGCCTATCGGCAGGCGGGTATTGCTGCCGAAGTGAAGCCCTTTTTCGATGATGTGCCGCGCCGTCTGGCCGAATGTCAGCTGGTCGTCAGTCGGGCGGGGGCGTCGTCTCTGGCCGATATCACCGTGATCGGCCGACCCTCCATCCTGATCCCCTTTGCTGCGGCAACAGGGGATCACCAGACCGCCAACGCGCGCTCACTTGGTGAAAGCGGGGCGGCCATGGTGCTGCCGGAATCCGTGCTTGACGCCGAGAGCCTCAGGCGCGACATGCGTGAAATCCTTACGGATGGCTCACGGGCCTCCAATATGGCTGCGGCGACTTTGGCCCTTGGCCGCCCTGATGCGGCGCAGCGACTTGCAGATCTAGTTACGGAATTGACCGCATGAACGCAGCGACCAAACTGCCGGGCGAGCTTGGCCCCATCCACTTCGTCGGCATCGGCGGTATCGGAATGTCCGGCATTGCAGAGGTCTTGATGACGCTGGGCTATGCGGTCCAGGGCTCGGACGCGAAGCGCTCGAAAATCACCGACCGGCTGGAAAGCCTTGGCGCGACCGTGTTCGAGGGTCAGCGCGCCGAGAATATCGGCGAGGCGGGCGTGGTCGTCATCTCGACCGCGATCAAGAAGGGCAATCCCGAGCTTGAAGAAGCCCGCCGCCGCGGCCTGCCCGTCGTGCGCCGTGCCGAGATGCTGGCCGAGTTGATGCGCCTGAAGTCGAACGTCGCCATTGCCGGGACGCATGGCAAGACGACGACCACGACCATGGTGGCGACCCTTCTGGATGCGGGAGGGATCGACCCGACCGTGATCAATGGCGGCGTGATCCATGCCTACGGCTCGAACGCGCGGGCCGGTGCGGGCGAATGGATGGTGGTCGAAGCCGACGAATCCGACGGCTCGTTCAACCGCCTGCCCGCGACCATCGCGATCGTCACGAATATCGACCCCGAGCACATGGAGCATTGGGGTTCGTTCGATGCCCTGCGCAAAGGGTTTCAGGATTTCGTCTCGAACATTCCGTTCTACGGTCTGGCCGTCTGCTGCACCGACCATGCCGAAGTCCAGTCTCTGGTCGGCAAGGTCAGCGACCGCCGCATCGTGACCTTCGGCTTCAACGCGCAGGCCGATGTGCGGGCGGTGAACCTGACCTATGAGAACGGCGTTGCGCATTTCGACATCGCACTGCAGGGCGAAGCTGCCGCGAATGAGGGTGTCGCGCCGGTGATCGAGGGCTGCACCCTGCCGATGCCGGGCGATCACAACGTCTCGAACGCGCTGGCCGCTGTAGCTGTCGCGCGCCATCTGGGCATGAAACGCTCGCAGATCCGTGACGCACTGGCCAAGTTCGGGGGCGTCGGTCGTCGCTTTACCCGCGTCGGCGAGGTCAATGGCGTCACCATCATCGACGATTACGGCCACCATCCGGTCGAGATTGCAGCCGTTCTCAAAGCCGCGCGACAGGCGACCAAGGGCCGCGTCATCGCCGTTCATCAGCCGCATCGATATACCCGCCTGTCGAGCCTGTTCGACGATTTCTGCACCTGCTTCAACGAGGCTGATGTCGTCGGTATCGCCGAGGTCTATTCGGCAGGCGAAGACCCCATTCCGGGCGCATCGCGCGATGATCTGGTTGCGGGCCTCATCGCCCATGGCCACCGCCACGCTCGCGCCGTCATCGATGAGGACGACCTGGCGCGGTTGGTTCGTGAACAGGCCCGTCCCGGCGACATGGTGGTCTGCCTTGGCGCGGGGACGATCTCGGCCTGGGCCAACAATCTGCCGGAACGGTTAAGCGAGGTCGCGGCATGATTGCATTGGGAACCCATCCCGGCGCAGCCGCGCTTTGCGCGGCCGGCTGGCTGGTCCTTGCCTGTGCGATGCCTTTGATCCGACATCATCGCAGACATGCTGCGATCTGGCTTTTGGTCATGCCCGGCGTACCTTTGCTGGGCTGGCTGACCTATCTGTGCGGCCCGACGCTTGGCGTCCTGTTCCTTGCCTTGGGTCTGTCGATACTGGTTTGGCCTCCGCTGGACTGGTTGCAACGTCGCCGCCGTCGTGCGGCTGGCCACGGCGCGCAATAGTCCGGGTTTGCGCCATGCGCGGCTTTGGTTTACCAAGCGCGCCGATTGCCTAAGGAGCCCGCAATGCCGACCAGCGCCCCGATCCATGACGCCTTGCCGCAAGTCCGTGGCGTGCTGACGCCGGATCGCGTGCTGTCCGACCTGACATGGCTGCGTGTCGGCGGGCCTGCGGATGTGCTGTTCCAACCGGCAGACGAGGACGATCTTGCAGAGTTTTTACAAAAGCTTGATCCTACGGTTCCGGTGTTCCCGATCGGCGTCGGATCGAACCTGATCGTCCGCGATGGCGGCATTCGTGGCGTGGTGATCCGGCTTGGTCGCGGCTTCAATGGCATCAGTTGCGAGGGCGATACCGTGACAGCAGGCGCAGCGGCGCTGGACGCGCATGCTGCTCGTCGCGCCGCCGAATCCGGTCTTGATCTGACCTTCCTGCGCACAATTCCGGGCAGTATCGGCGGTGCTGTGCGCATGAATGCAGGGTGTTACGGCGCATATGTGGCAGATCACCTGATCTCGGTCCGCGCGGTTGCCCGCGATGGATCGCGCCATGAAATCATGGCCGCTGACCTGCGATTTGGCTACCGGCACTCGGAATTGCCTGAGGGATGGGTCGTCACCGAGGCCCGATTCCGCGCCGGACGAGGTGATCCGCAGGAACTGCAGGCCCGCATGGCCGATCAACTTGCCCGTCGCGATGCCAGCCAGCCTACCAAGGATCGCAGCGCCGGTTCGACTTTCCGCAATCCGGCAGGGTTTTCGTCGACCGGCAAGGCTGATGACACGCATGAGTTGAAAGCATGGTCGCTGATCGATGCAGCCGGTTTGCGTGGCCATCGCCTTGGTGGCGCGCAAATGTCTGAGAAACATCCGAATTTCCTGCTGAACGCCGAAGCCGCGACGGCGGCGGAGCTTGAGGCCTTGGGCGAGTTGGTGCGCAAACGTGTTCAGGAAACCAGCGGCCACGAGTTGCAATGGGAAGTCATTCGCATAGGTGAGCCGTAACCCGCCGGTCTGACTGGAAAAATCGCGTAAAACGCGAAAAGGGACTTTTGCGAAAAGAGATCACCGGCTATCCTCATTGTATAAAGCCCGGATCAACCGGGTAAATGAGGCAGAAATTGACGGGCAGGTCGAGCAGGACAGCCCCGAAAGTCGCAGTACTCAAAGGCGGACCCTCGGCCGAGCGTGAGGTGTCTTTGTCCTCTGGGCATGAATGCGCGCAGGCGCTGCGGCAGGCGGGCTACGACGTAATCGAGATTGATGCGGGTGGTGATCTGCCCCAGCGTCTGGCCGAGGCCGCGCCCGATGTCGTATTCAATGCATTGCATGGCCGCTGGGGCGAGGACGGTTGCGTTCAGGGCCTGATGGACTGGCTGGGTTACCGCTACACCCATTCGGGTGTGCTGGCCTCGGCCCTTGCGATGGACAAGAGCCGCGCCAAGCAAGCCTTCCGTGAGGCGGGATTGCCGGTCGTCGAAAGCCTGATCGCCGATGCTGACGAGGTGCGCGCAAGGCATGTGATGTCGCCACCCTATGTCGTGAAGCCGAATGACGAGGGCTCGTCCGTCGGCGTCTATATCGTGCATGAAGCGGCGAACTCTCCGCCGCAACTCTCGGACAGGATGCCCGCTCGTGTGATGGTCGAGACCTATGCTCCGGGTCGGGAACTGACGACGGCCGTTCTGGGTGACCGCGCTCTTGGCGTCACCGAGATCGTGACCGAGGGATGGTACGATTACGACGCCAAGTACAAGCCCGGCGGTTCGCGCCACGTCATCCCCGCCCAGATTCCTGCCGAGATCATGCAGGCCTGTCGCGATTATGCGGTTCGCGCCCATGATGCGCTGGGATGTCGCGGACTGAGCCGCACCGATTTCCGTTGGGATGAAAGCCGTGGTCTGGACGGGTTGATCATCCTTGAGGTCAACACCCAGCCGGGAATGACCCCGACCTCGCTTGCCCCCGAGCAGGCTGCCCATGTCGGGATGGATTTCCCCGCTTTGTGCGGCTGGATCGTCGAGGAGGCGCTATGCAGGGATTGAACCCCTTCGGGCATCGCAATGCCGAACAGGGTCGTCCCGCGCCTGTGCGCCACGCGCCGTTGCGGCCTGCGCCCCAACCCGAAAAAGTGACACCGCGCCGCGATCCGGCGCCGTCGCGTTTCGCTTACCGTCTGAACCGGATGATGCTGCGCCCGCTGATGCGCCGTCTGATTCGCGTCGGTCTGCCCGCGTTTCTGATGGCGATGGTTGGTGGCATCTGGCTGTCTGACGACACGCGCCGCGCCAACCTGACCAGTGGCGTCGAAGGACTGGTCGACAAGGTGCAGCACCGTGATGCGTTCATGGTCCATTCGATGCGGATCGAAGGAGCCTCGGATGTGGTGGCGAACGGGTTGCGGGCCATGCTGCCGGTCACGCTGCCCGCATCGAGCTTTGACATCGATCTGGCGAAGCTGCGCGAAAAGGTGCGGATGCTGGACGCCGTCGAGGCCGTCGATCTGCGCATCACGCCCGGTGGCGTCCTGTCCGCCGTCGTGACCGAGCGGGTTCCGGCCATTATGTGGCGTCACGCCCGCGGTATCGAACTGCTGGACAAGACCGGCCACCGTGTTGCCTCGGTCACCGCGCGCGATGTTCGCAAGGATTTGCCCATCATCGCCGGTGAAGGTGCGGAACGCGCTGCCCCCGAGGCGCTTGCCCTGATCGACGCCGCAGGCCCCATCCTGCCACGTCTGCGCGGTCTCGAGCGGGTGGGTGAACGGCGCTGGGATCTGGTGCTGGACAATGATCAGCGCATCAAACTGCCCGAGGACGGGGCCCTGCGCGCGCTGGAACGTGTTGTCGCCATGGATCGCGCCCAAAGTCTTCTGTCGCGCGACGTTCTCGTCGTCGACCTTCGCAATTCCATCCGGCCGGTCGTCCAGATCGGTCTGGAGGCCCAGAACGCCATCCGCCGTGCACGGGGTCAGGTCGAAATCGGCCCGGATGGACAACCGCTTGACGAAAAATCCAAGGCATCGGCAGGCGGGAAAATTACTTCTAAGACCGGAACTGACGCAAAAAAAACCTAATAACATACTGAAGAGGCAGGGAAATGAAGGATCTCTACCAGGGCCAGCGATCAATGCGGAACATGCGCCGTCAGGCCATGCAGCGCGGCGTTATTGCTGTTCTGGACATCGGGACTTCGAAAATTGCATGTCTTGTGCTTCAGTTTGACGGGCCGGGCCAGTTCCGCGAGACGGACGGTGTTGGTCCGATGGCCGGTCAGTCCAATTTCCGAGTCGTCGGCACGGCCCACACCCGCTCGCGCGGGATGCGTTGCGGCGAAATCCAGACCATGGCCGAGACCGAGCGGGCTATCCGGACCGTCATCCAGCAGGCGCAGAAAGACGCCGGAGTCCGGGTCGATCATGTGATTGCCTGTATCTCGGGTGCGCGTCCGGCTTCGTACGGGCTGGCGGGCGAGGTCTCGTTGGAAGCGGGCAAGGTCGCTCAATATGACGTGGCTCGGGTGCTAGGAGCCTGCGAGGTGCCCGAATTCGGGCGCGGGCGTGAAGTCCTGCATGCCCAGCCGGTCAATTTTGCGGTCGATGGCCGTTCAGGCTTGTCCGATCCGCGCGACCATAGCGGCGAAAAGCTTGCGGTCGATATGCATGTTTTGACTATCGACGGCGACGCGGCGGGCAATCTGGTCCACTGTATCCGCCGTTGCGACATGGAACTGGCCGGGGTGGCTTCTGCCTCTTATGCCTCGGGCTTGGCTGCACTTGTCGAGGATGAGCAAGAACTGGGCGCTGCCTGTATCGATCTGGGCAGCGGCACGACGGGCGTTTCGGTTTTCATCAAAAAGCACATGATCTTTGCCGATGCGGTGCGTTTCGGCGGAGATCTGATCACTCAGGATATCGCCAAAGGTTTGCGGGTCAGCTACGCGCAGGCCGAGCGGCTTAAAACCCTGCATGGCGGGGTCGAGGCCACGGGGCGCGATGACCGTGAAATGATCGATCTGGGCGGCGATACCGGCGACTGGGAAACCGATCGACGTCAGGTCAGCCGGTCGGATCTGATCGGTATCATGCGGCCACGGGTCGAGGAAATTCTGGAGAATGTTGCCGAGATCCTCGAGGCGGCGGGGTTTGACTTCATGCCTTCGCGTCAGGTCGTCCTGACCGGTGGCGGCAGCCAGATCCCCGGCCTCGATGTGCTGGCGGCGCGGATGCTTGGGCATAACGTGCGGATCGGACGCCCGCTGCGCATTCAGGGGTTGCCGCATACGGCCACTGCTCCGGGCTTTTCCTCGGCGATCGGATTGTCGCTGCTGACTGCACATCCACAGGACGAATGGTGGGATTTCGAAATGCCGGCCGAAGCTTATCCAGCAGGAAGTATCCGGCGCGCTTACAGGTGGTTCAAAAACAACTGGTAGTTGAATAAAATCTTGATAAAGTGGTAGGCGTTACATTCGCCCACCACATGCTGAAGAATGGGCAAGATACCGCCGAATTTCTCTGGCGCTCGACCATATTTTGTGGAATGCGCGTGATTTTTGGGTGACGCTGGGGCCGAATCTGGCTAGGCTTTTATTGATACGGGGATTCGACCGGACTCCGCACTGTCCGGCGCAACAAACAAGGCAGGCGACATGGAACGGCAGATCCACCTGATGCTCACTGATGACCAGGAATTGAAGCCGCGCATCACCGTCTTTGGCGTCGGTGGTGCGGGTGGCAACGCGGTCAACAACATGATCGACAAGCAGCTGGAGGGTGTCGATTTCGTCGTTGCGAATACCGACGCACAAGCGCTGACGAATTCGAAAGCGGAACAACGCATCCAGATCGGTCCGAAAGTGACCGAAGGCCTTGGCGCCGGCGCGAAACCGTCGATCGGTGCCAAGGCCGCCGAAGAAACCATCGAGGACATTGTCGACCATCTGATGGGCGCTCACATGTGCTTCATCACCGCGGGCATGGGCGGCGGCACCGGCACCGGTGCGGCCCCGATCATCGCCCAAGCAGCGCGCGAGATGGGCATCCTGACCGTCGGCGTCGTCACCAAGCCCTTCCAGTTCGAGGGCACCAAGCGGATGCGTCAGGCCGAGGAGGGCGTCGAGGCCCTGCAAAAGGTCGTCGATACCCTGATCATCATTCCGAACCAGAACCTGTTCCGTCTGGCGAACGAAAAGACCACCTTTACCGAGGCCTTCGCCATGGCCGATGATGTTCTGTATCAGGGCGTCAAGGGCGTGACCGATCTGATGGTGCGTCCGGGCCTGATCAACCTCGACTTTGCTGACGTCCGCGCCGTGATGGATGAGATGGGCAAGGCGATGATGGGGACGGGCGAAGCCTCGGGCGAGAACCGCGCCGTTCAGGCCGCCGAGAAAGCCATCGCCAACCCGCTGCTGGACGAGATCAGCCTCAACGGTGCCAAGGGCGTTCTTATCAATATCACCGGCGGCTACGACCTTACCCTGTTCGAGATGGACGAAGCGGCCGAGAAGATCCGCGAGAAGGTCGATGCCGACGCGAACATCATCGTGGGTTCGACTCTCGATCCGTCGATGGAGGGTTCGATCCGCGTTTCGGTCGTGGCGACCGGTATCGACGCTTCGGCTGCCGAAATCCCTGCACCGCGCCGTGGCATGAAAGAGCCGCTGACGCAGACCCCGACGGTCACGCAGAAGGTCGAAGAGGTCGCGCCGGTTCCGCCGCGCCGCGCTCCGGTTGCCGATCATGTCGAACCGGCGCATCAGCCCGCCGCGGCCCGTACGCAGCATGCAGCACCGGCGGCGCGTTATGAAGAGGACGAAATGCCCCGTCCGGCCTATCAGCCGGAGGTTCGTCAGCCGAGCCAACAGCATAGCGACGCATTGCACGGCGACTCGGGTAGTTTCATCCCGCCGCGCCGTCCGGCAACGCCCGGAACTCCGTCGGACGCGACGATGCAGCGCCTTGCCCAAGCCGTGCAGCGCGCGCCGGAACGTCAGGCCGCTCCACAACAGCGACCGGCAGCCCAAGCGCAACCGCAGCAGGACGTAACCAGCCGCGTGCATAGCCGCATGGGCGGGCTGAGCCGGATGCTTGAGCGCATCTCAGGCCATAGCGACCATTCTGCCGAAAAACCCGCTGCGTCGACCATCGCCGAACGCGTGAATGATCGGGTCGCCGCACGTCGCAACACCGGTTACGATGCGGGTTTCGACGATCTGGCAAGCCCTGATCGGGCAGAAGACAATGTCGAAATTCCGGCATTTCTGCGTCGTCAGGCAAACTGAACCGATCACAAATTTCGCTCTGGAATGATGAGAAGGACCGCTCAGGCGGTCCTTTTCTTTCATTTTATCAGATAGTTGTGGCCGTGTTCCGGTTGGTGGCGGAAAGCGGGGCCGGTTTGTTTCATCTCGTCACAATTCGTTAATTGTGACTTTCCGGTGGCGGCCCTAACTCAGGACAAGGCCAAAGGGCATATGCCCCTTTCGCATCCCTCAGACGACCAAAGAAGACAAGACAGGCAAGATCATGCAAACGACCATCGCTCAGAAAGCTCAGTTCCGCGGAGTCGGGCTGCACTCGGGTGCAGCGGTCCGCCTTGCGATCCTGCCGGCTCCGGCCAATCACGGCATTGTCTTCGTACGCGTCGATCTGGGCGGCGTCCGGATCCCCGCCCGTTGGGACCATGTCACCCCGTCGCAACTGTGCACGCTTCTGGACAACGGCAAGGGCGCAACCGTCTCGACGGTCGAACACGTCATGGCCGCGCTGGCCGGTACCGGAATCACCAATGCCATCGTCGAGGTCAACGGCCCCGAGGTTCCGATTCTCGATGGCTCGTCCGAGCCTTTCGTCAAGGGAATCGTGCGGGCTGGCATCCGTACCCTGAACGGAACCGAGATGCGGGCTATCCGTATCCTCCGTCCGGTCGAGGTGCATCATGGTCAGGGCTTCGCTCGCCTTTCGCCTGCCGATCATCTTGAGATCCATTTCGACATCGATTTCGAAGATGCCGCGATCGGACATCAGGAAAAACGTCTGGATATGGCGAATGGCAGCTTCATTCACGAGTTGATGGACAGCCGCACGTTCTGCCGCCAGTCGGATGTGGTGCAGATGCAGCAGAACGGCCTCGCTTTGGGCGGGACCTATCTGAACGCCGTCGTCATCGACGGCGACCGCATCCTGTCACCGGGCGGCCTGCGCCACTCGGATGAGGCTGTACGCCACAAGATGCTGGATGCCGTGGGCGATCTGGCTCTTGCCGGTGCGCCGTTGCTGGGCCGCTATACCGGACACCGCGCCGGTCACGCCATGACCAACAAGCTGCTGCGCGCACTTTTCGCCGCACCGGACGCATGGGAGTGGGTCACGTTGACGCCCACGATGCAGCGTAAACTTCCCGGTGCGGGTGTCGTGGCCGAGATGGGTGGGCTGCTTGATCCGGTCGAGCATCTCGCCGTCGCGTAACGTCAAATTTGCATTGATGGCGAAAAGGTGCTCAATCTGATGCTCGCAGTGGTATTTTGTCATTTTGCGCCCCCAGATTTTCTGTGCTAGGACGACCGGGCTGTGTGGGGCAACCCCGCGCGCTTGAAAGTTATTTTGACGGGCAGGTAGCAGACATGACGGGCATCAGATCGGCGGGTTCATTGGTCGTGGTGGCACTGTCGGTCGGGCTATTGGCAGGTTGCGGTGGCAGTTCGACTAGCAAGGCTCCCGAATCGCTCGAAAGCTTCACCGCCGAGGAAATCTACAAACGCGGCGAGTACGAACTCGAGAACACGCGCAAACCCGAAGGTGCCGTAAGGTATTTTTCGGAAGTCGAACGGCTTTATCCCTATTCGGAATGGGCCAAACGCGCGTTGATCATGCAGGCCTATTCCTATCATCGCGCCAAGGACTACGAAGAAGCGCGCGGCGCGGCGCAGAGGTTCATCGACACCTATCCCGGTGACGAGGATGCCGCCTACGCCAAATACCTGCTGGCGCTGAGCTATTATGACCAGATCGACGAGGTGGGCCGCGATCAGGGCCTGACCTTCCAGGCGCTGCAATCCCTGCGCGAAGTGATCGAGGAATATCCCGAAAGCGAATACGCCCGCTCGTCGATCCTGAAATTCGATCTGGCGTTCGATCACCTTGCCGCCAAAGAGATGGAAATCGGGCGCTATTACCTGAAACGCGGGCATTACTCTGCCGCGATCAACCGCTTCCGTGTCGTGGTCGAGGATTACCAGACCACGACCCATACGCCCGAAGCGCTGATGCGTCTGGTCGAGGCCTATCTTGCGCTTGGTCTCAACAACGAGGCGCAGACCGCGGGCGCGATTCTAGGCCATAACTTCCGCTCGTCGCCGTTCTATCTTGATGCGTTTGCTCAGCTGCGCGGTGCAGGTCTTGCCCCCGAAGCTGCGGGCAACAGCTGGCTGACTGGGGTCTACCGTCAGGTCATCCAGGGCAAATGGCTGTAATCGTCTGATGCTGCGGCATCTTGATATTCGCGACATGCTGTTGATCGATCGGCTGGAATTGGAATTCCAGCCGGGACTCAACGTTCTGACTGGAGAGACCGGCGCTGGCAAATCCATTCTGCTGGACTGTCTTGGCTTCGTGCTGGGCTGGCGGGGTCGGGCCGATCTGGTCCGTAACGGCGCCAGCCAAGGCGAGGTTACCGCTGTTTTTGACTTGCCCGAGGGACATCCCGCTCGTGCGCTTCTGTCCGAGGCCGGCTTTCCCGTAACGGACGAACTGATTCTGCGTCGTGTGAACGTTGCCGACGGGCGCAAGACCGGCTTTATCAATGACCGCCGTGCTTCTGGCGAGGTACTGCGTGCGCTTTCGGAAACTCTGGTCGAATTGCACGGCCAACACGATGATCGCGGCCTGTTGAATGCGCGCGGGCATCGGATACTGCTGGACGTCTTTGCAGCTGTCGATCTGGCACCGGTACGCGCGGCATGGGCGGCCCGTCGCGATGCACGAGCTGATCTCGCGGCAGCCGAAGCCGCATTGCTGGCTGCGAAAGGCGAAGAGGATTTCCTGCGCCACGCCGTCGCCGAACTTGATAAGCTTGATCCCCAATCCGGCGAAGAAGTTGAACTCGATACACGCCGCCGCGCGATGCAAGGGGCCGAGCGGATCCGCGACGATGTCGCTCGTGCACTGCAGGCGATGGGCTCTGACGGGGCAGAAGGTGCGCTGCTCGATGCGGGGCGCTGGCTGGATGGCGCTGCCGAACGGGCGGGCGGGCAACTGGAGGCTCCGGTGGCGGCACTTCAACGTGCGTTGATCGAATTGTCCGATGCGGTGGCTGGTGTCGAGTCTGCGCTCGAATCGCTGGACTTCGATCCGCACGATCTGGAACTGACCGAGGAGCGACTGTTTGCGTTGCGGGCCTTGGCGCGAAAACATGATGTGCTGGCCGATGATCTTGCCAGCCTTGCCGACGATTTGCGGGCGCGACTGGTCAGCATCGATGCGGGCGAGGGAAATCTTGCGCGGTTGACCGAGGCGGTGGCTGCTGCCGACGCAGATTACGACAAGATCGCTGCAGCACTGACCGCCCGAAGGGCGGCGGCGGCCAAGCGGCTCGATGCCGCGATGGCGGCCGAACTTGCGCCATTAAGGATGGAACGCGCCGTGTTCGAAACACGGCTGGCCGACGCGGAACCGGGACCCGAGGGCAGGGACGCCGTTGCCTTTACTGTCGCAACCAACCCGGGCGCACCAGCTGGCCCCTTGGACAGGATCGCATCAGGTGGCGAATTGTCGCGTTTCCTGCTGGCGCTCAAGGTCTGTCTGGCACGCGGTAACGATGCCTTGGTGCTGATCTTCGATGAGATCGACCGAGGTGTAGGTGGGGCAACTGCCGATGCGGTCGGTCGCAGGCTTGCGCGACTTGCGGATGGTGCGCAGGTCCTTGTCGTGACCCACAGTCCGCAAGTTGCAGCGCTGGGGGGACACCATTTCCGTGTCGCAAAATCGGTCAGTAAGGGAATGACGACGTCGCGGGTCGCGGCCCTCGATTCGTCGCAAAGGGTAGATGAAATCGCCCGAATGCTTGCCGGTGAGGAAATCACTACGGCTGCGCGAGAGGCGGCTCGCGTGCTGCTTCAGGGTTGATCAATCCAGAATATTGTCGATCTGGCGAATAATCGACTGGACCCGCATGGTTTGCGCGTCATAGCGGATAAGTCGTCCGTCGATGACCCCGTAGCCGCTGCCGTTCGGTGCCTGGCTGATCCCGTATAGTCCCGGACGGTTGATCCGGTGCAGATGCGCAGGTTCGATCTGCTGTCCGACGCGCAAAGCCTTTGGCGCAGAAAGTGCCGCGGTTTGAGCGTTCGTTCCTTGCACATCATTGTTTTGGCTATGTTGCGCAAGGGCCATGGTACAAGCCGCGACTGCCATTGCAGCGGCTATGAGATATTTGCGGATATGGGCGGTCATGATCGTTACAGTCTAGCACTCGTTTCTTGCCAAATCGTTAACCGGTGACCGGCTAACACTTCGTCAGGCAAACGAGCGTTTAGGCCGGATGGATCCGGTAGCTCACGCGATTTTGCTCGCAACGACGCGAACTGTGTCTCTGATACATCAGTTGGGGCGATGCATCCCGACAAGCCAAGGCAGCATGGCCGAAAAATCCCTGCCGCGCCCGCCCTCTTGTTCGACGAAGCGGGCATACAGGCTTGCGGCGAGTTGGCCCATTGGCGTCGAGGCGTCCGCGACTTCGGCGGCTTGCTGGCTCAGACGCAAATCCTTGAGCATCAGTTCAGCCGCGAAGCCCGGTTTGTAGCCGTTATCGGCGGGGGAGGTCGGCCCGATCCCCGGCGCGGGGCAATAAGCGTTCATCGACCAGCTATAGCCCGATGACGTCGATACGACGTCGAACATTTTTTGACGATCCAGCCCCAGTTTGTCGGCCAGCGCAAATGCCTCGCAGGTCGCGATCATCGTCGCGCCGAGGATCATGTTGTTGCAGATTTTTGCAGCTTGTCCGGCGCCCGATCCGCCACAATGGACCGCCTTCTGACCCATGATCTCGAATAGCGGTTTGACTGTATCGAACGCTTCGGTCGCCCCGCCGACCATGAAGGTCAGTGTACCGGCCGCAGCGCCCGTGATCCCGCCCGAGACGGGTGCGTCAAGCGACCCCAGCCCCGCATGGGCGGCTTGCCCCGCAACCTCTCTGGCGCTTTCGACATCGACCGTCGAGCAATCGCACAGTACTGTCCCATGCTGCATTGCGGGGATGACTTCGGCGGCGACGCGGCGCAGGATTGCACCGTCCGGCAGCATGGTGACCACCACATCCGCTCCGGCGGCAGCGTCAGCTGCGCTGGCCGCAGGCTGAACCCCATCGGGCATGGGGGCGCTCAGATCGAAGCCCGTGACCTCATGTCCTGCGCGCGCCAGATTCAGGGCCATTGGCCCGCCCATATTGCCGAGCCCGATGAAACCGATTTTCAATTGTCTTCCCCCCATTTCAGATCCGCATCGCCCAACGGCTCAAGGATCGCCCTGACTTTGGCGTCCTGATGGTCGGCGGCCCATTTCGGCTTGCGGTCCTTGTCGATGATCTGGGCACGGACGCCCTCAAGAAAATCGCTTTCAGCCGTGGCCCGCCATGTGAAGCGGTATTCCCGCGCAAGACTGTCGCGGACCGAGCGGTCGCCGCGCGCCGCGCGCACAAGCGCCAGCGTTGCCGCCATCGACAAGGGCGAATTGCGCCGCAATGCCTTGAGGCTGGCTTCATCGCCCGACGTTTCCAATGCCGCGATAATCTCGGCGACGGTGCGTCCGCCAAAGGCCGACAGATCGGCGGTTTCCAGCGGCGCCTCGGGTGGTTCCTGGCCGATGATCAGATCCACATCGCCGGTTGCCGCCAGTCGGTCGATCAGGACGGGCCATTCCTTTTCGGGCAGATAGGTGTCGGCGAAACCGGCATGGATGGCATCGCCCGGACCCATTCGCCCCGAGGTCAGCCCCAAATACTCGCCGATACGCCCCGGAGCATGACCCAGCAGCCAACTGCCTCCGACATCGGGGATCAAGCCTATTCCGGTTTCAGGCATGGCGACCTGCGTGGACTCGCAGACGATGCGATGGCTGGCATGGCCGCCGACTCCGACCCCGCCGCCCATGACGAAACCCTGCATGAAGGCGACAATCGGTTTGGGATAGTCTGCGATCCGCGCATTCATCAGATATTCGTCGCGGAAGAAGTCCCGCCCGACCTGATGGTCGCCCTTAAGGCCAGCGCGATAGACGGCGGCGATGTCGCCGCCAGCGCAGAATGCCCGCTCTCCTTCTGCGTTTATGATGACCAGCGACACGTCGGAATCGTCCTGCCAGATGGCCAAGGCAGCATGGATGGCCAGTGCCATCTCGTGGTTCAGAGCATTCAGGGCCTGCGGGCGGGTAAAGGTGATGCGACCGGCGCGGCGGTCCTTGCGGATCAGGATATCGCCCATCAGGCGCGTTCCGCGAGCAGGGCGCGGCTGACGATCAGGCGCATGATTTCGTTCGTCCCTTCAAGGATCTGGTGGACGCGCAGATCGCGCACAAGTTTCTCGATCCCGTAATCGGCGAGATAGCCGTAGCCGCCATGCAGTTGCAGGCATTGGTTCGCGACGTCAAAAGCGCGGTCGGTGACATGCAGTTTGGCCATGGCGCAGAATTTGCTGGCATCCTTGGCCCCGTGATCCAGCTTCCATGCCGCTTGCCGCAGGAAGACGCGCGAGGATTGCAGCGCGGTCTCCATCTCGGCCAACCGGAATTGCAGGGCTTGGAACTGGTCGAGTGACTGCCCGAAGGCGCGACGCTCGCCCATATAGCGCAGGGTGGCGTCGAGCGCTGCTTGCGCCCCGCCAAGGGCGCTGGCGGCGATATTCAGCCGCCCGCCATCCAGACCCGCCATGGCATAGGAGAAGCCGCGCCCTTGCTCACCCAGAAGGTTTCCCAAAGGAACCACGCAATCATCGAACTGCACCTGCGAGGTCGGCTGCGATTTCCAGCCCATCTTGCGTTCGAGTGCGCCGAAGCTGAGGCCCGCCGTGCCTGCTTCGACGACGACCGAGGAAATCCCCTTAGGCCCGGCCTCACCCGTGCGGACCATGCACAGATAGGCATCGGAATAGCTGCCACCCGAGATAAAGGCCTTGGTGCCATTCAGTCGCCAGCCCTGATCGCTGCGCTCGGCGCGGGTGCGCAAGGCGGCGGCGTCCGAGCCCGAGCCGGGTTCGGTCAGGCAATACGAAAAAATTTTGGACATGCGGCACAGATCGGGCAACCAGCGGGCCTTGGCCTCGGCTGAGCCGAATTTCTCGATCATGCCGCCGCACATGTTATGGATCGACAGGAACGACGCGACCGAAGGGCAGGACATCGACAGCGCCTCGAAAACCAGCGTCCCGTCGAGTCGCGAAAGGCCCGATCCGCCATATTCCTCGCTGACGTAAAGCCCGCCAAGGCCCAGTTCGGCGACTTTCCCCCAAAGCGCGCGGGGAATCGTCCCCTCGGCCTCCCAGTCTTGCGCGAAGGGCGCGATATGCTCGGCCCCGAATTCGCGGGCCATGTCGAAAATGGCCTGCTGTTCTTCGCTCAGCGCGAAATCCATGCTCTCCCCCTCATGGTTTTCGTTATTGGCTGTCCGGTTAAAACCGGAAAATGTTGCGCCAGTTTTGCAGCGCCCCAAAAGGAAAGGCGAGGGCAAATGCCCCCGCCTTGTCGTCTTAATCCAGCGCCTTGAAGTTCAGGCTGGCACCTTCCTTGATGCCCGAGAACCAGCGGGCGGTGACCGTCTTGGTCTTGGTATAGAAGCGGAAGGCGTCGGGTCCGTATTGGTTCAGGTCGCCAAAGGCCGATTTCTTCCAGCCGCCGAAGGTGTAGTAGCTGAGCGGCACGGGGATCGGGAAGTTGATCCCGACCATCCCGACATTGACGCGGCTCGCGAAATCGCGGGCGGTGTCGCCATCGGCGGTGAAGATCGCCGTGCCATTGCCATATTCGTTGTCGATGACGAGGCTCAGCGCGTCTTCATAGGTCTCGGCGCGGACGGTGGACAGGACCGGCCCGAAGATTTCTTCCTTATAGATGTCCATGTCGCGGGTCACGTTGTCGAACAGCGACGGGCCGCAGAAGAAGCCGTTCTCGTAGCCCTGGATTTTCAGCCCGCGACCATCGACGACCAGCTTTGCGCCTTGTTCCACGCCCGAGGCGATCAGTGCATTGATGCGGTCCTGCGAGGCCTTGGTGATGACCGGCCCGAAATCCACGTCGTCGCCGGCGGTATAGGGGCCGACTTTCAGTTTCTCGATGCGCGGGATCAGACGCTCGATCAGCGCATCGGCGGTTTTTTGGCCGACCGGAACCGCGACCGAGATCGCCATGCAACGCTCGCCCGCAGCGCCATAGCCCGCGCCGATCAGCGCGTCAGCGGCCTTATCCAGATCCGCGTCCGGCATGATTAGCATGTGGTTCTTGGCACCGCCGAAGCATTGCGCGCGTTTGCCGTTATTCGCGGCGCGGCCATAGATATATTGCGCGATGGGCGTCGAGCCGACAAAGCCCACGGCCTGAATGGTCGGGTGGTCAAGGATCGCATCGACGACTTCTTTGTCGCCGTTCACGACCTGCAGAACGCCATCGGGCAGACCGGCCTCTTGCGCCAGTTTCGCCAGCGCAATCGCGGTCGAGGGCGTGCGCTCGGACGGTTTCAGGATCATCGCATTACCCGAGGCCAACGCCGGCCCCATTTTCCACAGCGGGATCATGGCGGGGAAGTTGAAGGGGGTGATGCCAGCAACGACGCCAAGCGGCTGACGCATGGAATACAGATCAATTCCGGGGCCGGCGCTGTCGGTAAACTCGCCTTTCAACTGGGCGGGGGTGCCCATGCAGACCTCGATCACCTCAAGGCCGCGCTGCACGTCGCCGCGCGCGTCAGGCAGGGTCTTGCCATGCTCGCGCGAGACGATCTCGGCCAGCTTGTCGATATTGTCGTTGATGAGTTGGCCGAATTTCATCATCACGCGGGCGCGGCGCTGCGGGTTGGTCGCGCCCCAGACCTGCTGGGCGCGCTCGGCGCTGGCGATGGCGGCGTCAAGCTCGGCCGGAGTTGCCAGCGGCAGGCGGGCCTGAACCTCGCCAGTGGCCGGGTTCATCACATCGGTAAAACGACCCGAGGTGCCTTTGACCTCTTTGCCGTCGATCCAGTGGCACAGTTCTTGCATAGCGAGCCTCCCGCAGGGATTTGTGTTTGGGCGGATAATAGGCTTGCAGCATTGCTGGATAAAGCGAAAGTCTGGCAAAAGCGTTTTGCGTTTTTGCAAAGGTACGGCATGGACTGGGACGATCTTCGCATCTTTCTTGCAGTGGCGCGGGCCGATAGCCTGTCGGGCGCGGGCAAGCGTTTGAACATAGATGCCTCGACAGTGGGACGGCGCATCGCGCGGCTGGAAGGCACTCTTGGCGCGAAACTGTTCGTGAAGACCCCGCAGGGCTATGCCTTGGCCCCCGAGGGCGAGCGCTTGCTGCCCCATGCCGAATCCGCCGAACTGGCCCTGAGCGGCGCCAAAGAGGCGCTGTCCGGCCCCGACAACCTTACCGGCCAGTTCCGCATCGGTGCGCCGGACGGTTGTGCCAACTATCTGCTTCCCCAGATCTGCGCCCGTCTTTGCGAAACCCATCCGGGACTGGAAATCCAGATCATCGCCTTGCCACGCGTTTTCAACCTGTCGCGGCGCGAGGCGGATATGGCGATTGCGGTATCCCAGCCGCAGGCGGGCCGGTTGGTGGTGCAGCGTCTGACCGATTACCAACTGCACCTGGCTGCGCACGAGGACTACCTGCGCAGCCGCCCACCGATCCTTGCCCGCGACGATCTTCGGGGCCACCGGATGATCGGTTATATCCCCGACATGATCTTTGACCGCGAACTGGATTACCTGACCGAGACAGGTGCGGAATGGGCGCAACTGACCTCGAATTCAGTCTCGGTGCAGATGCAGGCGATCAGGGCAGGGGCGGGATTGGGGATCGTGCATGACTTCGCCATTCCATTTTGCCCCGGGGTCCGGCGCATTCTGACTGGTCAGATTTCACTGACCCGAAGTTTCTGGCTGATCCGTCATGCCGATGATCGCCGGTCGCAGCGGATGAACCGTCTGGCCGACGCGCTGGGGCAGGGCATCCGGTCGGAGGTGGCACGTTTGCAAGGGTTGCTGACCTCGGAAGGTTCAACCCAAGAGCGCACTTGACGCAAGGCCGCAGCAGCGCAACGCTGAAATCAAGTAGCTATCGCCGAGGAGGAATGACTATGCTCGTGAAGCAGATCCTGTCGATGAAGCCAACGAGCGATGTCTACACCATCGCCCCGACCGCTAGCGTGGCAGATGCCGCACGCATGCTGTCGGACAAGCGCATCGGTGCGATCATCGTCTCGGAAGACGGCAAGCAGGCGCTGGGGATCATCTCGGAACGCGACATCGTGCGCGAGTTGGGCAAGCGTGGCGCGGCGGTGATGGACGCGGTGGTCGCGGACCTGATGACCAGCAAGCTTGTCACCTGCACAACCGGAGAAGACACCCGCGCCGTTCTTGAACGCATGACCGAAGGCCGCTTCCGGCACTTGCCGGTCGTTGATGCCTCGGGAACGATGATCGGGCTGGTCTCGATCGGGGATGCGGTTTCGGCCCGCCTCAAGGAATTGCGCGCCGAGCGCGACGCACTGACCGGAATGATTATGGGGAACTAGCCTTGTCCGCATCGCCCTTGGGCGCGGAGCCCCTTGCAAATTTCCGCTAAAACCTGTTTCGGTTGGCCGTTTCGTTAAACAGGGGGGCAGGTCCATGCGTATCGGACTTTATCCGGGGACTTTCGATCCGATCACGCTGGGTCACGTGGACATTATCGAACGCGCGTTGGCGCTGGTTGACCGGTTGGTGATCGGCGTCGCGATCAATCGCGACAAGGGACCGCTTTTCCCACTGGACGAACGGGTCGATATGGTCCGGCGCGAATGCGACATGATCACCAAGCGACTCGGCGGCGAGATTCTGGTCCATCCGTTCGAGAACCTGCTAATCGATTGCGCCCGTGATGTCGGGGCGACGGTCATCGTGCGCGGGCTTCGTGCTGTCGCGGATTTCGAGTACGAATTCCAGATGGTCGGGATGAACCGGACGCTTGATTCCACCATCGAGACGGTATTCCTGATGGCCGATGCGCGTCGTCAGGCCATTGCCTCGAAGCTGGTGAAGGAAATTGCGCGACTTGGTGGGGATGTCAGCAAGTTCGTGCCACCCGCCGTGAACGACGCGCTGATCGCCCGCTTTCCGGCCTGACGCTATGGCGCTCGGGCCATCCCGCAGGAGAGACCATGCCTGACGACCCGAAGCAGCCTATCCCGATGCCGATCCCTGATCCGGATCGGCCGCCTTTGCCCGATCCTCTGCCCGATCCCGGCCAGGACGAACAATCGACCTGATCCAACAAAAAAGGGCGGCCATTCAGCCGCCCTTCAATCCCTGTGCCCGAACGGTCAGTCTTCGGTGCTTTGAGGCTTGGCAACCGGCGGAGCCAGTTTGGGCGTAATGCCATTGGCCAGCGGATCTTCCTGACGCTGCACCGAGCCTTCGAAATGGGCGCCCGATTCGATGGCGATGGTTTTGTGGATGATGTCGCCCTCGACACGCGCGGTGGCGGTCAGGCGGACCTTCAGGCCGCGGACACGACCGACGACGCGGCCATTCACGACGACCTCTTCGGCGACGATCTCGCCACGGATGGTCGCGCTTTCGCCGACGATCAGTTGATGGGCACGAATGTCACCTTCGATGGTGCCTTCGACCTGAATATCGCCCTGGGTTTTGATATTGCCCGTAACCGTCAGATCGGAGGACAGGATCGACGGAGCGGTACGCGTGCGCGGAGTCGAAGCAGGCGAGGCCGGGATGTCGAAGTTGCTTTCCAAGTTCCGGGTGCTTTCGGGTTCGGTCGCCGGTTGGGGCTGGGTCCTGGGTCCGGGTTCGGTGACTCGCGTCTTAGAAAACATTTTGGGCTGCCTTGATGAAGGTCATAGGGTTCATGGCACGACCGTTCACGCGGACTTCGTAGTGAAGATGCGGACCGGTCGATCGACCGGTACTGCCCATAGCACCGATCAGGCTTCCGCGCGATACCTTTTGACCCACCTTGACCTTAATCTTGGATAGGTGCCCGAACCGGGTCTCGACGCCCATTTCATGCTGGATCTTGATGAGGTTTCCATAGGCACCCATTCGACCGGCGTAGATCACTGTCCCCTCTGCCGTCGAGTAGATCGGAGTTCCGACCGGCGCAGCCATGTCGATCCCCTCATGCGCGCGACCCCAACGACGCCCGAAGGGCGAGGTATAGCGGAAGGCGCTTTTCACCGGCATCGCCAGCGGCATCTTTTCGACCGCGATGCGGTAGGTGTTCATCTTGTCGAGCGTGATCATGATCTCTTTGGCTTTAGCTTCGCCCTGAGAGATCGCGGCGTCGCCGCTCGATGAATAGCTGACGGGGTTCAACGGACCGCCTTCGCCCGAATAGCCCCGACGGATGGTTTTCAACACGTCGTCGGGATTCATGCCGACATTGCGGAACATCTCGTCCAGCGGCTTGACCGAGATCGTCACGGCATCTTCCAGCTGCGACATGATCTCGTCGTTATGGGCGATAATCTGGTCGCGTTCGACGGTCAGTGCCTCGGCAGTGCGCTTGGCTTCGGTGGCTTCGACCGATGCCTTGCTGCGGTCATCGACGGCCTGCTTCAATTCGCCGGACAGGATATCGAATGCGGCTTGCAGTTCGGCGGTGCGTTCAAGCGGAACCGCCTTGCTGTCCGATGCGTTGACCCCCAAAGCATCATCGCGCTGCTTCAGAGCGACCTGCAGGCTGCTTTGGATCGCGTCCATGCCGGTTTCCAGTTCGCGGCGACGGGCCTCGGAGTCGAGAAGTTGCGACTGCATGTCCGAGACCTGGTCAAGCGCGACCGTAAAGCGGTTCTGCGCAGCGACCGCCTCGGCAGCGCGGGCATCGCGTTCGGTCGATAGATCGGTCAGGCGGGCCTCGAACGCACCTTGGGAACGACGGGCGTGATCGCGTGTTCCTTGGGCGCTGATGGCGTCAATCGCCAGGATTGAGCTGGCGATGATCGTCCAGCCGAACAGAACAGCCGCGCCCCCCAAGGCAACAAGCTGGACCGCCGGGCTAAGCCTGACGAAGCGGGTCGAACTGTCCGATTTCAGAAAGAGACGCTGTTCTGGCAGCCAGCGCTCTAGCACCGAATTCAGACTGTGTGTGATGCGCAATGTCCCTGATCCATTCTGTTTGCTTCGCGACCTGACCGAGCAGAGGCGGCCGCGGTTGCCATTCATAAATCCGAGCTGTGCTCAAAGCGCAACATTTGGAGAAATACTGCTTTGAATATGGGCGGATTGACGCCGATCTTTTTCAGGCAAATCAGTCAAGATTTGCCACTACTCAACCCATAGTTGATTCACGAAGTTCTGAGCCTTTCGTGAGGTTTTCGCCATAGATCTCTGAGGTTTTTTGGAAAACTCCGTGACATGCCGCCATATACCGTAGCGTCGGGCGGAAAACCGGTTCGTTTAGCTTTCGCTCCATTTATGCCCTGCAATCGGGCAGAAACGACGTGCGAGGTGGGAACTTTGAAGATGACGCTGCGTTGCAGCGTCCGCGTTGCGGCGATCAGCCCTGCCGCAGCAGCTGCCTTTCGCGCGCCATGACCCACAGCGTCGATAAGATCGATCCAGCCGAGACCGTCACCATGATGACCAGCAGCGGGGCCGCGCCGGCTTCGTCGTGTAGAAACGCACCGGCCAAAGCGGCAAGCCCCGCGCCTCCTGCCACCGCCATGGCACCGCCAAGACCGCTGGCGGTGCCCGCCAGTTCGGGGCGGACGCTCATCATTCCGGCATTGGCGTTCGGTAGCAACATACCGTTACCCAGCCCCATAACCGCGACTGATCCGAAGAAGATCAGCGGCGTCTGGTTGCCGATGATATCGATGAGCAGGGCGATGGCCAACGGTATCGTGCAGATGATGGCCCCTGCCAGTATCATCCGGTTCATGCCGATCCTGATCGAGAACCGCGCCGACAGAAAGTTGCCCAACGCATAGCCCAGCGAGGGCGCGGCGAACCAGTAACCTACCTCGGCGGGTGTCAGGTGCAGGACCCTTTGGCCGACAAACGGTGCGCCGCCCAGATAGGCGTAAAAGGCGCCTGCACTCAGGGTTGCTGCCAAGGCATAGCCCCAGAACCGGTGCGAGCGGGCAAGCTGGGGATAGGTGGCAATCTGCTGGCGCAATGGAACGCCCGCGCCTCGGGCGGTCTCGTGCAGATTGAACCAGCAGACGACCAGAACGACGCTGCCGAGGATGCCCATCGTGGCGAAACTGGCCTTCCAGCCGAAGCTTTCATCCAGCACACCGCCGATTGTCGGTGCAATCATCGGCACCAGAGACATGCCCATGGTGACATAGCCGATCATGCTTGCGGCGTTTTCCGCGGGAACCATGTCCCGCACCACGGCGCGGCTCAGGACGAAGCCGACAGTGATCACCGCTTGCAACATGCGGAAGAACAGGAACCAGCCCGCCGTTGGCGCCAGCAGCGTGCCAGCCGTCGCGACAAGGAAGATCGAGAATGCACCAAGGATCACTGGCCTGCGTCCGAACAGATCGCTGACCGGTCCGCAAAGCAGTTGCAGCACTGCACTGACGCCCAGAAATGCCGAGACGGAAAGCTGCATGACGGCGTAATCCACGCCGAAATCCCGCGCCATCCCGGGCAGCGAGGGCAAGAAGATGTTCATCGCAAGCGCGCCCACGCCGGTAATCGAAACCAGCGTCAGAAGGCTGGGCCGCGGGGCGGCCATATCGGTTTTCGGCGTCATGCCGATCTATTCGCGCGTCTCCGCGGGAATGACAACCGGCTGATTGTATGGAAGTGCTTCTTCCTTATGCGAGGAACCGCCGAAATTCGAAAAGATCAGGAACGCACCAAGGCAGATCAGGGCAAAGCCCGCCAGCACGTTCCAGGTGATTTTCTCGCCCAGATAGGCCCATGAGAAGACCACGAAGACCGACAGGCTGATGACTTCTTGGATGGTTTTCAACTGCGCCGCGTTGAAATGCCCGTAGCCGATCCGGTTGGCAGGAACCTGCAACAGATACTCGAAAAACGCGATGCCCCAGCTGACCAAGACCACGACGAAAAGCGGCGCGGCCTTGAACTTCAGGTGCCCATACCACGCGAAAGTCATGAAGACGTTCGAGGCCAGCAGTAGCCCGATGGTCAGGGCCGGGACGGGCAGGGTCATCAGTTGTGATCCCAGCTGCGATGCTTTTCGAGGTTGCCGAAGCGGGTGAAGCGGCCCTCGAAGGACAGTTCCACCGTACCGATCGGACCGTGACGCTGCTTGCCGATGATGACCTCGGCCTTGCCATGGCAGGATTCCATGATCTGCTGCCATGCGGCCATCTTGTCCAACTCATGGTCGGCGGGCTTTTCGCGCTCGCGGTAATATTCCTCACGGAAGACGAACATCACGATGTCGGCGTCCTGCTCGATTGAGCCGGATTCGCGCAGGTCCGAAAGCTGCGGGCGTTTGTCCTCGCGGCTTTCGACGGCGCGCGACAGCTGCGACAAGGCGATGACGGGGATGTCCAGCTCCTTGGCGATGGCTTTGAGGCCCTGCGTGATCTCGGACACCTCGTTCACGCGGCTGTCCTTGGCGGTCGCTGCGCGCAGAAGTTGAAGATAGTCCACGATCAACACGTCGAGGCCCATCGTCCGTTTCAACTTGCGCGCGCGGGCGGCAAGCTGGTTGATCGGCAAAGCGGGCGTGTCGTCGATGTAAAGCGGGCAGTTCTGCAGGTCATGCGCGGCTTTGACGAAGCGGCGGAACTCATCCTCGGTCATGTCACCGCGACGGATCGATTCCGAAGGAACCTCGGCGGCTTCTGAAAGGATACGTGCGGCCAACTGCTCGGCCGACATCTCAAGGCTGAAGAAGCCCACGACGCCGCCCGCCACCGTGCCATGTGTGCCGTCCGACTGCTCGCCCATGCGATGCACCTTGGCGACATTGAAGGCGATGTTAGTGGCCAGCGAGGTTTTCCCCATCGAGGGGCGACCGGCCAGAATGATCAGGTCCGAGCGGTTCAAGCCGCCCATCTTGGCGTCCAGATCGATCAGGCCGCAGGAGACGCCGGAAAGCCCGCCGCCCCGGCTGAAGGCCGCGTTCGCCGCATTCAGCGCGCCGCTGACCGCCGACAGGAAGCTTTGGAAGCCGCGCTCGGCGGTGCCTTGTTCGCCCAGCTTGTAAAGCGTTTGCTCGGCTTCCTTAATCTGCTCTTCAGCGGAATCGGAAACCGAAACGGTGGAGGCACGGGAAGAGATGTCCTGTCCGAGCGTAATCAGGTCGCGGCGCAGCGCGAATTCGCGGATCATCTGCGCATAGTCGCGCGCGGCATGGGATGAGATCGCCGCACCGGCCAGACGCGCCAGATAGGCCGGACCACCCAGTTCCTTGAGGCCCGCGTCGTTTTCCATGAAGGCCTTGATCGTCACCGGGCTGGCAAGGGCGTTCTTGGCGATGCGCTCGATGCAGATCTCATAGATGCGGCGATGGACCGGATCGTAAAAATGCTTGGGCTGGATGATGCGCGAAACGTGGTCATAGACCTCGTTATTGGTGAGCAGTGCGCCCAGCA
Organism: Paracoccus aestuariivivens; assembly: GCF_009711225.1. Taxonomy (GTDB): domain Bacteria; phylum Pseudomonadota; class Alphaproteobacteria; order Rhodobacterales; family Rhodobacteraceae; genus Paracoccus; species Paracoccus aestuariivivens. The sequence continues at coordinate 145,504 of NZ_WMIE01000002.1, forward strand.
ATTGCTGTTCGGCCTCGATCGAGAAGGGCACGGCCTGCGCGGCGGCGGCCTCGGCGATCTCGCTTGGGTTTCTGATTTCGACGGCGCGTAGCTCGCTCATCCCTTGTGGGCTCCGGATGTTCGACTCGGGTGAGGGTTGTTATCCACCCTAGATGGTCTGGGGTCCATCTGGATATCTTGTGGATAAGCTGGGGACAAGATTGCCGCCCGCGCTTGTGGCACGGGCGGCGTGATGTTTCCGCAGCGTTACGGCTTACGGGTGGGCGGCCTGCCATGCGCGCGGATCGGTCAGGAAGCTCTCGACCTCGTTCAGCGTGGCTTCATCGTAGAAGCCCTGCGCCTTGGCCTCGGCCAGAACGTCCCACCAAGTGCAGAGGTAGTGCAGCTGCACGCCGTGATCGGCAAGGCGCTGGGTCGTTTCCGGGAAGATGCCGTAATAGAAGATCACTGCGGTATGGGCGCAGGAGGCACCGGTCTCGCGGATCGCATCGACGAAGCTGAGCTTCGAGCCGCCATCGGTGGTCAGATCCTCGACCAGCAACACGCGCTCGCCCTCGGACATGGCGCCTTCGATGCGGGCGTTGCGGCCATAACCTTTGGGCTTCTTGCGCACATAGGTCATCGGCAGTTCAAGCCGCTCGGCGACCAAAGCCGCGAAGGGAATGCCCGCCGTCTCGCCACCGGCGATATTGTCGAAAGCGTCGAAACCCGCATCGCGCAGCACCGTCGCCGACAGGAAATCCATCAGCGTCGAGCGGATGCGCGGGAAGCTGATCAGCTTGCGGCAGTCGATATAGGTCGGGCCTTTCAGACCCGAAGCATAGGTATAGGGCTCGGCCGCGTTGAAATGGACGGCCTTGATCTCAAGCAGCATCCGGGCGGTCAGGCGCGCGATTTCCTCACGCGGGGGGAAGGGCAGGGTCATGCGGGGTCCTCGACATGCCAATACAGCGGGAAGCCGGGATCGAAAACGGTGACGGTCTCGTCTCCGGCGGGGATATGGGTGGGGTACTCCGCCGGAATGTCGCGTCTGACAAGCCGGATGGAGTCCTCGTTCACCGGCAGCCGGTAGAATGCAGGACCATGCAGCGAGGTAAACCCTTCGAGCCGATCAAGTGCTCCTTCGTTTTCGAAGACCTGCGCAAGGATCGACATGGTGTTCGGTGCGGTAAAGCATCCCGCGCAGCCACAGGCCGATTCCTTGGCGCGGTCGGGATGCGGTGCCGAGTCGGTACCAAGGAAGAAACGCGGATCGCCCGAGGTCGCGGCCTTCAACAGCGCCAGACGGTGCGTCTCGCGTTTGGCGACCGGTAGGCAATAATAATGGGGGCGTATGCCGCCGACGAGAATGTGGTTGCGGTTGATCACCAGATGATGCGTCGTAATCGTTGCGCCGATGTTCTCGTTTGATGAGACGTATTCGACGCCGTTCGCCGTGGTGATATGTTCCATGACCACCCGCAGACCGGGAGTGGCGCGGCGGATCGGGTCCAGCACTCGGTCGATGAAGACAGCCTCGCGGTCGAAGATATCGACGGCGGGGTCAGTCACCTCTCCGTGCATGCAAAGCGGGATGCCTGCTTCGGCCATCGCGTCAAGCACGGGACGGACCTTGTCGAAATCACGCACGCCCGAGGCCGAGTTCGTCGTCGCGCCGGCCGGATACAATTTCACCGCCGAGATGATTCCCTGCTGGTGAGCGGCAACCAGATCGGCAGGATCGGTCGCCTCGGTCAGATACAGCGTCATCAACGGACGCAGCGTCACATTTTCGGGCAGGGCCGCAAGAATGCGGTCGCGATAGGCAGCCGCCTGAGCTCCGGTGACAACCGGAGGCACAAGGTTCGGCATGATGATGGCCCGACCGAAATGGCTGGAATATGCTGCAACTGCAGCAAGCATCTCACCGTCGCGCAGATGCAGATGCCAGTCGTCAGGGCGGCGAAGCGTCACGGAATTTGTCATGGCTTTCCTCTATACCGGCAGAAACGGCATGGAAATAGCTCACGGGCATCACTCGAAAGAATGACTTGGCAATCTTGGCGGCGAGGCGCAGGTTCGCTTGCTAATATATCAATCGACGGAGGTCAGAATGGCGAATGGCAAGCTTGACCCGTTTGCAATGGGCAATCCGATGGTGCTGTGGACCCAGATGGCGCGGATCGCCTGGGAATCGCAGATGGTGATTGCGATGCGCACGGCCGGAATGATGGGGCTGGTGCGGCAGGATGCGAATGAGCCGACGCGGATGGTGGTCGAAAAGGCCGATGCCGCATCCGAGGCAATGGTTGCGGCACTGCGGGCTGCTGGGCGCGGCGAACGAGCCGATCGGGTGATGGCGGCGGCGCTGCGTCCATATCGGCGCCGGACCAAAGCTAATGTGAAGCGCCTGTCGAACAAGAAGTGACCTCGGACGCGGTACACGCGCCTGACGAATGCGAAACGCGCCCCGAATTGGGGCGCGTTCGTCATTTTCGGCGAAGGTAGGCGCTTCAGATCAGCTTGCCCATCGCAACGGCGGTGTCCGACATGCGGTTCGAGAAGCCCCATTCGTTGTCGTACCAGGTCAGGATGCGGCAAAGCCTGCCTTCCATGACTTTGGTCTGGTCCATGTGGAAGACCGACGAATGCGGGTCGTGGTTGAAGTCGGTTGAGACCAGCGGCTCTTCGGTATAGCCGAGGATGCCTTTCAGCGGGCCGTCAGCCGCAGCTTTGATCGCGGCGTTGATTTCTTCGACCGAGGTGTCGCGCGCAGCCTCGAAGGTCAGGTCGACGACCGAGACGTTCGGGGTCGGCACGCGGATCGCAACGCCGTCCAGACGGCCCTTCAGTTCCGGTAGAACAAGGCCGACGGCCTTGGCGGCACCGGTCGAGGTCGGGATCATCGACAGCGCGGCGGCGCGGGCGCGGTAAAGATCCTTGTGCATCGTGTCCAGCGTCGGCTGGTCGCCGGTGTAGCTGTGGATCGTGGTCATGAAGCCGCGGTTGATGCCGATGGTGTCGTTCAGCACTTTCGCGACGGGTGACAGGCAGTTGGTGGTGCAGCTGGCGTTCGAGACGACAATGTCGTCCTTGGTCAGCGTGTCGTGGTTCACACCGAAGACGATGGTTTTGTCGGCATTGTCACCGGGGGCCGAGATCAGCACGCGTTTCGCGCCGGTCGACAGGTGCGCCTGCACTTTTTCCTTCGAGGTGAAGATGCCGGTGCATTCCATGATGACGTCGACATCGCCCCAAGGCAGGTCTGCCGGGTTGCGGATCGCGGTGACCTTGATCGGGCCGCGGCCAACGTCGATGGTGTCCTCGGTCGTCGTCACCTTGGCCGGGAAGCGGCCATGGACCGAATCGTAGCGCAGCAGATGGGCATTGGTTTCCACCGGGCCCAGATCGTTGATTGCGACGACCTCGATATCGGTCCGGCCCGATTCGATGATCGCGCGCAGAACGTTCCGACCAATGCGGCCAAAACCGTTGATTGCCACCTTTACAGCCATGGTGTCCCTCCGGGCGCTGATGATGTTTGGAAGGCAGATAGACCGCAAACTTCGGGAAATGCAAATGGCTGGACGCCCGGTTCGGCCAAAAGTTTTGTCAATTAATCATGTTAGCGCCGAGAGTTTCGGGTCGGCTGCCGGTCTTTCCGGATGTTAGCGCCAGAAGCTGAGATACTCGATCAACTCGGCGAATTGTTTGCCCAGAAATACCGGCAAGTCCCAATGCAGAAAAAGGGCGTCGGCCGCGAATAATGCGAGAATCAACAGGCCGAGGCATATGGCGATCACATTGGTCATCTGTTCATCCAGTTCGGAACGAAAGTGCGAACAGAGCTAGGCCAGCCAGCGCAGGGCGGCAAGCGGTCAGTCTATCTGTTCGTCGCTCTCGGCATCCTGAGCGATGAGGAACAGATCGCCATCGGCCTCCATGCGCCGGATGGTCATGACGACATTGCTCATGGCGATTTCGGCGTCCTTCGATGTGACCGTGCCAATCGTCTCGACCTCCTCGCGCAGGCTTTCGGCCAATCGGGTGGGAAGCCCCGCCAGCAGGAAATCGACGGTTGGCTTGTTCTTGCCCTTGGCTCCGGCCATGGCGGAGATCATCGTCGGGCCTTCGACTTCACGGATGATGCGGGGAATGTCGCGTACATCGACACGTGCGGGGATGTTCGCCCACGCGAAGATGGTTTTGCGCACTTCGGTCGCGAAGTCGGTGTCGTCCTCGTCCAGACCCGTCAACACTTCTTCGCGTGTGGTCGAGGTCGCGCCGTTCAGGATGGCTCCGACCTTGTCGACGGCCTTTCCTTCGATGGCGGGGCGGGGCACAGCGTCGGCGGCCTGTATCAGGGCGCGACCAATGCGGTGCAGGGCCTTTTCCTCGATCGAGCTGGTCAGGGACATGGCATATGCGATCTGGCGCGAGCGTTGCGGATCGAGCAGGCCAAAGACTTCGGTCGCGCGGGGAACCGGAAGTTTCGAGAACATCACGGCAGCAATCTCGACTGACTCGGTGCGGGCCAGTTCGGCGAGCAGTAGCGGCGAGAAATTCGCGATCCGCTCCCATGGATCGCCGGTGCCGTTCAGGGCTGCAAGGCGTCGCAGCCGGTCGTTCGTATCGGCGGAAAGATGGCCATCGAGCAGGTCAAGCGTGCTGTCGATATTGCCTGGAAAGCTGACACCGACCGCTTCCAGCTTGTCGCAGAATTCGGACAGCACGGCGTTGCGGGTGTCGCGATCCACAAGGCCCATCAGCGCCATTTCCTGTGCAAGATCGGTCTGCAAATCGGGCGGCAGTTTCGACAGATCCAGTTCCTCGCCTTCGCCCAGCACCACGCGGACGATGATCGCGGCTTTCTGGCGGGCGCTGAGCGGTTGTGTCGTGATGAGTGGGATCATGTGACCGCCCCCGATTCCATTGGCTTCGGGGACAGTCTGGCATCAAATGAAGAACGGGCGGTTAATGCGTGCCGTTTTCACCGAAGACACGGCCGAAAATCGTGTCGACATGCTTGGTGTGGTAGCCAAGGTCGAACTTTTCCTCGATCTCGGCGGGGGAAAGCGCGGCGGTGACTTCTGCATCAGCCAGAAGTTCGGTTTTGAAATCCGCGCCCTGTTCCCAGACCTTCATCGCGTTGCGCTGGACCAGACGGTAAGCATCCTCACGCGACACGCCAGCCTGCGTCAGCGCCAGCAGAACGCGCTGCGACATGACCAGACCTTTGAACTTGTTCATGTTCTTGAGCATGTTCTCGGGGTAGATGACCAGTTTCTCGATCACGCCGGCCAGACGGTTCAGCGCGAAATCCAGCGTGATCGTGGTGTCGGGACCAATTGCGCGCTCGACCGAGGAATGGCTGATGTCGCGCTCGTGCCACAGGGCGACGTTCTCCATTGCCGGAACCACGGACATGCGGACAAGGCGGGCAAGGCCGGTCAGGTTCTCGGTCAGGACGGGGTTGCGCTTATGCGGCATGGCCGAGGAACCCTTTTGGCCCGGAGAGAAGAACTCTTCGGCTTCAAGGACTTCGGTGCGCTGCATGTGGCGGATCTCGATTGCGACGTTCTCGATCGAGGACGCGATGACGCCCAGAGTCGCGAAGAACATGGCGTGGCGGTCGCGCGGGATGACCTGCGTGCTGATCGGCTCGGGCTTCAGGCCGAGTTTCGCGCAGACATGCTCTTCAACCGCCGGATCGATATTGGCGAAGGTTCCGACAGCGCCCGAGATTGCGCCGGTCGCGATTTCCTCACGCGCGGCCTGCAGGCGGGTGCGGTTGCGGTCCATCTCGGCGTAGAAGCGGGCGAAGGTCAGGCCCATCGTGGTCGGCTCGGCGTGGATGCCGTGGCTGCGGCCGATGCGGACGGTGTCCTTATGCTCATAGGCGCGCGTCTTCAGGGCGGCCAGAACGCGGTCCATATCGGCCAGCAGGATGTCGGCGGCGCGGACCAGTTGCACGTTCAGCGTGGTGTCCAGCACGTCCGATGAGGTCATGCCCTGATGCACAAAGCGCGCCTGATCCGAGCCGATATGTTCCGCCAGATGGGTCAGGAATGCGATGACGTCATGCTTGGTTACGGCCTCGATCTCGTCGATGCGGGCGACATCGAACTGCACATCGCGGGCTTTCCAGACCGCTTCGGCGTTTTCGCGCGGGATCACGCCCAGATCGGCTTGGGCGTCGCAGGCATGGGCCTCGATCTCGTACCAGATCTTGAATTTGGTTTCGGGCGACCAGATGGCGACCATTTCAGGGCGGGAATAACGCGGGATCATCGGATTCTCCTGTATTTGCAGGCCTGATAGCCGCAAGACCCCTTGCCCGCAACCTTGCCGTAAGCATGATATCCACATGAGTGAGATATTGCAGAAACATCTGGGCTTCGCGCCATGGGTCGATCCGCGGACGCGGCGGCTGCCGGGGGTCATTCCGGTCGATGAAAATGACTGGTTGGTGAGGGACGACGCCTTTGCCAAGCAGATGGAATTGCGTGAAAAGCTGATCACCGAGCGTACACAGGCCGTACACCGTCTGTACACCGGCTGTCGTCCGGCCGCGGACGAGTTGTACCGCTGGATCATGCGGCTGCTTCCCGCGCATGGCTACGAGATGGGCGAGATGATCCGCCGTCCCGATGGCGGCACAGTCCGCGCCGATCCGGAGCAACCCTTGCTGACTTTGGGTCGGCTGGTCGCCGAGGATCTGTGCCTGATGGTTCCGGGCGAGGGCGACGAGCATATCCTTGGCGGGGCGATCCTGTGTTTTCCGGCGGGCTGGACGCTTGAGCAGAAATTCATGCGCCCGATGATGCGTATCCATAAGCCGGTCGAGAAATATACCGAGGATATCGGCAAGCGGGTGCAGCGCCTGCTGGACGGCATCCGGCCGGGGATCGGGATGATGCGCGGGACGGCCCATCACTCGAACGCGCCCTTGCACAATCCCCGCACCGAGGAACAGGGTCGCGCACCCGAAGGCCCGCTGCCCTATATCCGCGTCGAGCGGCAATGCCTGTTCCGGTTGCCGGAAACGGGGGCGGTGGTGTTCTCGATCCATACATCTGTCATCCGCGAGGAGGATCTGAACCCCGAGCAAAAAGCGGCGCTACAGGAGTTCCCGATCAGGGAGGCCGCCTAGTCGAAATATGAAGATGTGGACCCCTTGTGAGCGACGGTGATCGTTGAGGGCTTTGCAAGCATCCCAACGATCCCGTGCCCGTTAGCCGGAAGGCGTCAGTTCTTGCACAGGCGCAAGCTCACGGGGCCCGTTGCGACGATACAGTTATCGTCAACTGCGAACTCCAACTTGCCGCCACTGGTTGTGACAATCGCCCTACCATCCTTGTATTCGACGGTTCCGGTCGAGATCTGCCCCATTGCTTTCATGGTCACTTCGCTACCATCAAAGGTGAGCGACTCGATTGCCCCGATGGTGGACGAAGTGTAAGTTCCGGAAAGAGAGCTTCCGCCAAAAATGCACGCGCCCAAGGTAAGCGGTAGCGCCGTGACAAAGAAAAATTTGCTGATTTTCATAATATTCCTAAAGATATAACATTGGATTACGTCGATTTATCGCGCTCCAGTTGCGGCTGTATCGTGATTTTCCTGATGGAACAATGATGGATGGAACTGGTATTTTCAGGGCGCGTCCTTGCTGCTTCATAGACGTGTTTCGCGAACTATCCCGCCAAAGAGTCACGCTCGACGACTTCCAGAAAAGTGGAGGCGCTTGAGAGCCATGCATCTTGTGCGATGCCGCTTTGCGGCGCCTGTCATTGCGGCGTTGCGGCATCGTGCCCAATTCTAACCGACATGATTTGAACGAAAGGGCACACAGATGCCGACGCTATTCGAACCTTTGAAGCTGGGCGCGTTGACGCTGAAGAACCGCATCGTGATGGCTCCGCTGACGCGCAGCCGCGCTATCGAGGACCGCGTCCCGAACGCCCTGATGGCCGAATATTACGGCCAGCGCGCCGAGGCGGGCCTGATCCTGTCGGAGGCGACCGCCGTGACGCCGATGGGCGTGGGTTATGCCAATACCCCCGGAATCTGGAGCGATGCGCAGGTCGAGGGCTGGAAGCAGGTCACCAAGGCCGTGCATGACCGCGGCGGGCTGATCATGCTGCAACTTTGGCATGTCGGACGGATCTCGGACCCGATCTTCCTTGACGGGGCTGCGCCTGTCGCGCCAAGCGCGATCAAGCCTGCGGGCACGGTCAGCCTTGTCCGCCCGAAACGCGAATATGTGACGCCCCGCGCACTGGAAACCGATGAGATCGCGGGCGTGGTCGAGGCTTACCGCCAAGGCGCGGAAAACGCCAAGCGCGCCGGTTTCGACGGGGTCGAGGTACATTCCGCGAATGGCTATCTGCTGGACCAGTTCCTGCAAGACAAGACGAACCAGCGTACGGATGCCTATGGTGGCTCGCTGGAGAACCGTACCCGCCTGCTGGAAGAAGTCACCGATGCCGTGATCGGCGTCTGGGGCGCGGACCGCGTCGGCGTCCACCTGTCGCCGCGCGGCGATCAGCATGACATGGGCGATAGCGATCCGCGCGCCTTGTTCGTCCGCGTGGCCGAGCAGATGCGCGCGCGCGGCGTGGCCTTCCTTGCCCTGCGCGAGCATCTGGCGGAAGACAGTGTGCTGGGCGACGTAAAGGCGGCTTTCGCCGGTCCGGTCATCGCCAACGAGCGCCTGTCACGCGAGGCGGCGGCGGAACTGGTGGCCGAGGGTCGCGCCGATGCGGTGGCCTTTGGCGTCAACTTCATCGCCACGCCCGACCTGCCGCGCCGCTTGCGCGAGGGGCTGGAACTGAACCCGATCGATCCTGCGACCTTCTATACCAGCGGCGCCGAGGGTTACACCGACTACCCCTTTGCCGAAGAACTGGCTTGAAAGAAAGGGAAAGGGCGTCAGTGGGCACTAACCGATGCCATGAATACTGATGAATGTAGTGAGCGCTATGACATGGCGCTCATTCTTCACTCTGTATCAATGCTTGGTGAATTTTAGCTCTAACACGCCCTTTCAACGAAACTTTCGAGACATGTTCTGACTATGCAGTGATGGTGCTTTCTTTCTACGTAATGAAAAGAAACCGCCGAATTTTCGGCAGCTTCGGTTGATTTCAACATTTAAGACAGGGGCTATGCCAAATCTGGCGCTCGTTGCGTTCAACGGCAGCTGGATTTGTAAGACTCAGTCGATTTTGCAGACCTTGGCCTTGGCCGAGCCATTCAGGGGGAAACTACCATAGGTGGTTATGCCGTCGCGACTGCGCAGCGATGCTTCACGGCCTGCGGCGAGGGCGTCGATCAGGTTGTTGATGCTGCGCTTGGCACTCTTCGTGTCCTCATAGGTCACGCGCGTGTGAAAATTGCTACTCTGCCCGTCTGGAGCTGCGTTCATGATGACCTCGCGGAACTCTTTGCCGTCGATGTAGAGGGAGGCGACGCCAGTGTGCTTCCCGGGCACAACGATATCGTACGAACTGGAGAAGTCCGTGCAGCCATAGGAGATTCTATTATCACTGGAGAGCTTGAGTCCGCCTTCATATTGGCTCATGGGGCCCGACCAGAAGGTCCAAGTTGGAGCGGCCGAGGCAGGCAGGGAATAAGCAGTCAGGAAGATGCTGGCGGCAAACAGAGTTTTTCTCAAAATAAGTCCATTCGTGGAAAATCTGTGAAGCATGTACGTCACATGGGTATCTTATTGTAATAAAAAGAAAAAACAAGGGTCTGATTGGGCAATTCGCGAGGGGACGAAGCTTCCTTTCCCCGGAGCGGGGGGAGGCCGTTTGAGCAAGCCGCGAGAGTGGCGGATGGTGCCACTGAAATTGAGTCCCTCAGTCGCTGGTCAAAGGCCAGTTTGCTCAGCTTATCCGATATTCCTGATTTGAGGTCGCGAGGTGCTTTTTGGTGCCATCCTATGACACCTTTTCACGACGGGAGACGCCCATTCCGCAATTGCTGGCGGTAGCGCATCTGGCTGTTTTTCAGATGCGTCGCCATGGCCAGCCGTGCGCCTTCGGGATCCGAGTTCTGGATCGCCGCAAGGATTGCGCCGTGCTCTTGCTCGAGTACCTTCAGGTAGTCGGGCGGCGCGGGCAGATCCTTTTCGCGGCTTAGCGCGAGTCGCGGGATCATGGCGCTGCCGATCAGTTGCAGCACCTCGGCGAAGCGCGAATTGTTCGAGGCGCGGGCGATGGCCATGTGGAAAGCGAAATCGGCTTCGGCCGTGGGCCTGTGCTGGCGCGCCAACTCGGTCAGGCGCTGGAAGGCCTCGAGGATTTCTTCCTCTTGTGCGGGCGAGTGGCGGGTGGCGGCCAAAGCTGCGCCGTCGCATTCCAGAGCGGTGCGCAATTCGAGAATCTCGATGATCGAGGAAACGCGGTCGGGATCGACATCGCGAAAGACCGGAGGGCCAGCCTCGGACGGGGGCAGGATGAAAACCCCTGCGCCCTGTTTGGATTCGACAATGCCATCGGCGCGCAGGGCCGCGATGGCCTCGCGCACGACGGTGCGGCTGACACCGAATTCCTGCGTCAGCCGCGATTCCGAGGGCAAACGGTCGCCCGGCTTGTAATCCCCGGCCAGAATCTGGCGCCGCAACTCATCCCGGACGGTCACGACAAGGGTCGCGCCGGGCGGGGCAAGGCTGTCATCCGCTTTCATCTTGGTTCTCATACCTTGGTTGCCATATGGCGGGCCGGGGTGGCGAACGTCATGCGTCGGTCTTCTGGTAGATCGGGTAGGTGGTGAAGATACCACCCTGATAGACGCGCGTGGCTTCGTCCGCAGCGGGCAGGGCGACGGTCGCTTCGATTTTGGCGCGGAACGTCTCGGCATTGTCACTGGCTTGCCACAGTCCGGCGATATGGCTGTTGTCCCACCAACCGGCGTCGTTGTCGGACACGCCCCAGATCACCGGACAACCCAGCGAGGGCGCCTCGAACACGGCGCGAATCAGCGACAGGAAGTCGTCATGCGAGAACCAGCTTCCCAAGGCGCGGTGGTTTTCCGGCGTCGGCGTGCAGGAACCGATGCGGACGCGGGCGGTTTCCTGTCCGAATTTCTCGAAGTAAAGCTGGGCCACGGCCTCGCCGAATATTTTCGAGACGCCATACAGGCTGTCGGGCTTGTAGGTGCAATCCGGACCAAGGCGCTCGGTCTGCTTGTAGAAGCCGATGGTGTGGTTCGAGCTGGCAAACAGGATGCGGGGCAGGCCATGGACGCGGGCAGCTTCGTACAGGTTGTAGACGCCGACGATGTTGCCTTGCAGGATCGGATCGAAGGGACGCTCGACCGAGATGCCGCCCAGATGCAGGATGCCGTCACAGCCCGCGACCATGGCATTGACCGCCGCCGCATCGGCCAGATCGCATTGCACGACCTCATCTTGGGGCAGGGCGTCCGGAACGGGAACGATGTCGGCCAGACGCAGGGTTTCAGCCATATCGCGCAGGCGTGGCGTCAGCGCACGGCCAAGCGCGCCCGCGGCACCGGTGATCAACAGTCGCTTGAGCATGAATTTCCTCCCGGATGAAAAGTCATCGCCACCAACTTGTGACGAGAGGCTGTCCGGGCCAGTCTGCCGTGACGGCAACAGGCCCTGCCCTGTCTTTTCCGTCAGATGGTCCTTGACGTAGTCAACATATACTACAACAAGTGTCAACCTATATGATTAATACCCTGTAGGAGGATTCCATGCTGACCGTCGAGACACGTCAGGCCGTTCACCCGAGCCATGCCAAGACCATGGACACGGCTGCGCTGCGTCAGAACTTTCTGGCGTCGGACATGTTCCGCGAGGGTGAGATCCGGTTGATCTACACCCATTATGACCGCTTCGTCATCGGCGCTGCCGTTCCTGCCGGTGGCAGCCTCGTGCTGGATCAGGTCGCCGAAACCAAGACCGCGACCTTCCTTGAGCGTCGCGAGATGGGCATCGTCAACGTCGGCGAGACCGGCACCGTTTCGGCGGGTGGCGAGACCTGGACGCTGGAGCGCGGCGACGTGCTGTATCTGGGCATGGGCGCTGGGGCCGTCACCTTCGCAGGGCAGGGACGTTTCTACATCACCTCCTGCCCCGCCCATCACACCTATCCGAACAAGCTGATCACTCTCGGCGAAAGCAAAGAGATGAAAACCGGTTCGGTGGAGACGTCGAACAAGCGCAAGATCAACCAGTTCATCCACCCGCTGGTCATGCAAAGCTGCCAGCTGGTTCTGGGCTATACCCAGCTGGAAGACGGTTCGGTCTGGAACACCATTCCGAGCCACGTCCATGACCGGCGCATGGAAGCCTATCTGTATTTCGGCATGGACGAGAAATCCCGCGTCCTGCACCTGATGGGCGAGCCGCAGGAAACCCGCCACCTGTTCATCGGCAACGAAGAAGGCGCGATCTCGCCGCCTTGGTCGATCCACTCGGGCGCAGGTATCGGTTCCTACACGTTTATCTGGGCGATGGCCGGTGACAACGTCGATTACACCGATATGGACTTCATCCAGCCGGAGGATCTGCGTTGAGCCCCTTTTCGCTGGAAGGCCGCAAGGCACTGGTGACTGGCGCCAATACGGGTCTTGGGCAGGCAATTGCCGTCGGTCTGGCACAAGCCGGAGCCGAGGTCGTCTGCGCCGCGCGTCGCAGCACCGAGGAAACCCTGTCGCAGATCGCTGCGGCGGGGGGCAAGGGCAGCGAATTGCTGATCGACTTTGCCGATCCCATGGCCGCGAAGGACGTTTTCGCGGGGCAGGGCTACGACATCCTGATCAACAATGCGGGTATCATCCGTCGCGCCGATGCTGTCGAATTCGGCGAGGCCGATTGGGATGACGTGATGGACGTCAACCTGAAGGCGGTGTTCTTCAACTGTCAGGCTTTCGCGAAAGAGCTGATCGCGCTGGGCAAACCGGGAAGCATCGTCAACATCGCCTCTCTGCTGAGCTTCCAAGGTGGCATCCGCGTGCCGTCCTATACCGCCAGCAAACATGGCGTCGCAGGCCTGACCAAGCTGATGGCGAATGAATGGGCCGCCAAGGGCATCAACGTCAACGCCATCGCTCCGGGCTATATCGAGACGAACAACACCGAGGCCCTGCGCAACGATCCCGACCGCAGCCGCTCGATCCTCGAGCGCATTCCGGCGGGTCGCTGGGGCCGCTCCGAGGACATCGCGGGGACTGCGGTCTACCTGTGCTCGGCGGCTGCTTCCTATGTGCATGGCGCGGTGCTGAACGTGGATGGCGGCTGGCTCGCCCGCTAACTTATCACACAACTCGTATGATAAGTTGTTGACACCTGTCAGGGGCATCGCGTATGCCTCTGGCGAACCCTAACCAGAGGACAGTCTCATGACGCCTGCAGAGCTCAAAATCGCCCTCGGCTCCGGCCTTCTTTCCTTCCCGGTCACCCATTTCGACGGTGAAGGCAAATTTGCTGGCGACAGCTATCGCGCCCATGTCGAATGGCTGGCTGGCTATGACGCTCCGGTTCTGTTCGCTGCTGGCGGCACCGGTGAGTTCTTCTCGCTGTCCCCGAAAGAAATCCCGGAAATCGTCGGTGCCGCGAAAGAAGTCGCTGGCAAGACCGCGATCGTTTCGGGCTGCGGTTACGGCACCGAAATGGCTGTCGAGATCGCGCAATCGGTCCAGAAAATCGGCGCTGACGGCATCCTGCTGCTGCCGCACTACCTGATCGACGCGCCGCAAGAGGGCCTGTACGCCCACGTCAAGAAAATCTGTGACTCGGTCGATTTCGGCGTCATGGTCTACAACCGCGACAACGCCGTTCTGACCGCCGACACGCTGGCCCGCCTGTGCGACGCCTGCCCGAATCTGGTCGGCTTCAAAGACGGCACCGGCGATATCGGTCTGGTCCGCCAGATCACCGCGAAAATGGGCGACCGCCTGACCTATCTGGGTGGCATGCCGACCGCGGAACTGTTCGCCGAAGCCTATCTGGGCGCTGGCTTCACCACCTACTCCTCGGCGGTGTTCAACTTCGTTCCGGGTCTGGCCAACGAGTTCTACAACTCGCTGCGCGCCGGTGAGCGTGCAAACTGCGAGCGCATCCTGAACGAGTTCTTCTACCCGTTCATGGCGATCCGCAACCGCTCCAAAGGCTACGCCGTTTCGGCCATTAAAGCAGGCGTCCGTCTGCAAGGCTTCGACGCAGGTGCCGTCCGCTCGCCGCTGAAAGATCTGGACGCAGCCGAAATGGACATGATGGCCGCTCTGATCGAGCCCTATCAGCGCAAGAAAGCCGCCTGATGAAAATTGCCGCCATTCGCACGCACCTTCTGGAACATCGTCTGGAAGTGCCCTTCGAGAGTGCTTCGATGCGGTTCGACCGCCGGGCGCATGTTCTGGTCGAGGTCGAGTGTGATGACGGCACGGTGGGCTGGGGCGAATGCCTTGGCCCGGCACGCCCCAATGCCGCGGTGGTCGCCTCCTACGCGGGCTGGCTGATTGGCCAAGACCCGCGGGCCACCGAACGGCATTGGGCGACGCTTTACAACGCGCTGCGCGATCAAGGGCAGCGCGGGCTGACCATCACGGCACTGTCGGGCATCGACATGGCGTTGTGGGACATCAAGGGCAAGGCGCTTGGTGTCTCGGTCTCGACCCTGCTGGGCGGGCGCTGGCGCGAATCCGTGCGCGCCTATGCCACTGGCAGCTTCAAGCGCGACGGCGTGGACCGCGTCGAGGACAACGCGTCCGAAATGGCGCAGCGCCGCGCTGACGGCTTCCACGCCTGCAAGATCAAGATCGGTTTTGGCGTTACCGAGGATATGCGCGTCATCCGCGCCGTGCGCGAGGCCATCGGCCCCGACATGCGCCTGATGATCGACGCGAACCACGGCTATACGGTCGCCGAGGCGATCAAGGTCGGCCGCGCCGCCGCCGAATATGACATCGACTGGTTCGAAGAGCCTGTCGTCCCCGAACAGCTTTCGGCCTATGCCGAGGTGCGCGCGAACCAGCCGATCCCCGTCGCGGGCGGCGAGACGTGGCACACGCGCTGGGGCATGAACGCGGCCCTGCAAGCCCGCGCGGTCGATATTTTGCAGCCCGATATGGCCGGTTGTGGTGGTTTGTCCGAGGCGATGAAGATCGCGACGGTGGCCAGCCTTCACGGCGTGCGGATTGTGCCGCATGTCTGGGGCACGGGCGTCCATATCGCTGCTGCCCTGCAATTCATGGCGGCGCAGACGCCGGACCCCGTCCGCGTCAATCCGGTCGAGCCGATCATGGAATTCGACCGCACCCATAACCCGTTCCGTCAGGCGGTGCTGAACACCCCGATCGAGGCGGTGCATGGCACGGTCGCCATTCCAAACGGGCCAGGCCTGGGGATCGAGGTCAACCGCGATGCTTTGGCCGAATTCAGGATGAAAGACGCATGATTGAGCGCAAGCTGACAGGGACGCCTCCGAGCGTCCCTTTTCCACGTGGTGCTGTCGACACGCAGATGCACATGTATCTGCCCGGATATCCCGCGCTGCCGGGAGGTCCGGCCTTGCCCGCCGACCCGTTGCCGGGCGCGGATGACTATCGGCAGTTGATGAAATGGATGGGGCTGGATCGCGTCATCATCACGCAGGGCAATGCCCATCAGCGCGACAACTCGAACCTGCTGGCCAGCATCGCCGAAATGGGCGACTGCGCGCGCGGCGTCGGGATCATTGACGGCAACACCTCGGATGCCGAGATGGCCGATCTGTCGGACAAGGGCATTGTCGGCGCGCGGATCATGGATCTGCCCGGTGGCGCGCTCAACCTCGAGCATCTGGAGGCCGTCGATGCCCGCGCCCATGCAGCGGGCTGGATGGTGGCGGTGCAGTTCAACGGTTCGGATATCCTGACCCATCTGCCGCGCCTGTTGGCGATGAAATCGCGCTGGGTCTTCGATCACCACGGCAAGTTTTTCCGTGGCGCGGCGGCTGACAGCCCCGAGATCGACGCGGTGTTGCAGTTGATCGACAAGGGAAATTGCTGGTTCAAATTCGCCGGGGTCTACGAAAGCAGCCAGGAAAGCTGGCCCTACGAGGATATCGCCGGCCTGTCGCGCCGAATCGCTGCGCATGCGCCCGAGCGAATCGTATGGGGTACGAATTGGCCGCATAACGGCATTTCACGCACCGAGGATTATCCGGACGACGTGAAGCTTGCAGAATTGTCCTTGGGATGGCTGCCAGAGGGAACGCGTCGTGACGTTCTGGTGACCAATCCCGAAGAACTCTATGGATTGCCGCCAGTCTGAGGCGGTAAGGGAAGAAACCAAAAATACTCAGACCTTGGGAGGGATGAATATGAAACTGACCCGTACGCTTCTGATTTGTGGCACTATTCTGGCCGGAGGGGCCAGTGCTGCCTTTGCGGCGGATTGCGAAGTACAACTGCGTTCCGCCGACACCCACCCCGATGGTTATCCGACCGTCGAGGCGGTGCGTTGGCTGGGTACGCAGCTCAAGGAACGCTCGCAGGGTCGCATCTGCGTGGAAGTTTTCCCGGCTTCGGCCCTGGGCGAAGAAAAGGACGCGATCGAGCAGACCCAGTTCGGCGTGATCGACATGGTCCGCGCCTCGTTCGGTCCGTTCAACAACCTCGTGCCGGAAACGCAGATCGTCTCGCTGCCCTATATCTTCCGCTCGGCTGACCACATGCATAAGGTCATGGACGGCCCGATCGGCGATCAGATCGCCGAAGGCTTCGCCAAGCATGATCTGGTCGTGCTGGGCTATTACGACGGTGGCGCACGCAGCTTCTACAACAGCCAGAAGCCGATCAAAGAAGTCGCCGACCTGAAGGGCATGAAGTTCCGCGTCATGCAGTCGGACGTCTTCGTCGACATGATGTCGGCGCTTGGTGCCAATGCGACGCCGATGCCTTACGGCGAGGTCTATTCCTCGATCCAGACCGGCGTCATCGACGGGGCCGAGAACAACCAGCCGTCCTATGACACGTCGGGCCATGCCGAGGTTGCCAAGTATTACACCCTCGACGAACACCTGATCATGCCCGAGGTTCTGGCGGTCTCGAAACTGTCGTGGGAGAAACTCTCGCCCGAAGATCAGGCCCTGCTGAAAGAAGTCGGCCAGGAATCCGTCCCGGTCATGCGTGACCTATGGAACAAGAAGGTCGCCGAGTCGGAAGCTGCGGTCGTGAAAGCCGGTGCCGAGATCACCCGCGATATCGACAAGCAACCCTTCATCGACGCGATGGCTCCGGTCTACGAGAAATATGTCGCGACCCCGGAAGCCAAAGACCTCGTCGCCAAGATCCAAGCTACTGAGTAAGCCTGCGCGGCGGTGCCATTTCGGTACCGCCCATTCATTCCAAGGAGCGCGTGATGCGTGACTTTTTGCTTGCGGCGGAACGGTTTACTGGTCGTCTGGCATCGGTTGCCCTTTGGGTGGCCGGCATCGGGCTGACCTTGATGACCGTTTTCGTCTTCGCGCAGGTGTTCGTGCGTTATGTCATGAACAGCAGCCTGCATTGGGCCGAGCCGGGATCGGTTCTGATCATGGGCTGGTTCATCTTTCTTGGTGCCGCAGTCGGAATCCGCGAGGGGACGCACCTGTCCTTTGACGTTCTGCTGATGATCATGCCGGAATGGTTGCAGGGGTGGATGCACACGATTTCGGATATCGCTATCGCGGCATTCGGCGTCGGCATGACCTATTACGGCTGGAGCCTTGCGGCGAAGGCCGCCGATAACGTGATTCCGGGGCTTGGCCTGTCGCGCGCCTTCGACTTTGCCCCGATCATCGGCGGGGGTGTCCTGCTGGTCATCTTTGCCTTCGAACGCATTCTGCGCCGCCTTGTCGGCCTGCGTACTCTGCGTTTCGGCGATCTGGTCGAGGAATAAGGCCATGGAACTTATCATTCTTTTCGGCAGCTTCACGTTCCTGCTGCTGATCGGCACGCCGGTCGCCTTTTGCCTTGGTATCGCGAGCTTCGCGACCGTCATGTATATGGGGCTGCCGCCGGTGGTGGTGTTCCAGCGCCTGAACTCGGGTGTGTCGGTCTATGCGTTGATGGCGATTCCGTTCTTCATCTATGCGGGCGACCTGATGGTGCGGGGTGACATTGCCCGAAGGCTTGTCGCATTGGCTGGCGCGATAGTCGGCCATTTGCGCGGCGGTCTGGGGCAGGTGAACATCCTGACCTCGGTGATGTTCGGCGGGATTTCCGGCTCGGCAACGGCTGATGCTTCGGCCATCGGCGGCCTGATGGTGCCGCAGATGAAGGCGCGTGGCTACAGCGTGGATTATGCGGTGAACATCACCGTGACCGCGGCCATCATCGCGCTGATGATCCCGCCGTCGCATAACATGATCATTTATTCGATCGCGGCCGGTGGTCGTCTGTCGATTGCCGATCTGTTTACGGCAGGCATCATTCCGGGCCTGTTGCTGGCGCTGTCGTTGATGGTCGTCGCCTGGCTGGTTGCCCGCAAGCGCGGCTACCCGACCGAGCCGTTCCCCGGTTTCGCCATTCTTGGCCAGCTGTTCATGAGCGCCATTCCCGGGCTGATCCTGATCGCGATCATCTTCGGTGGTGTGCGCTCGGGAATTTTCACCGCCTCGGAAAGCTCGAACATCGCGGTGGTCTATGCCTTGCTGGTGACGGTGTTCCTGTATCGCACGCTCAGCATGAAGGACTTCATCGAGGCCACGCTGGGTGCGGTCCGCACCACGGCCATGGTGCTGATGGTGATCGGTTCGGCGGCATGTTTCGGCTGGCTTCTGGCCTATCTGCGCGTTCCGACCCAGATGATCGAGTTCCTGCAACAGATCTCGAACAACCCGATCGTGATCCTGCTGCTGATCAACATCACGTTGCTGATTCTTGGCACGTTCATGGACATGTCGCCGCTGATCGTGATCACCACGCCGATCTTCCTGCCGGTCGCAATGGCTTTCGGGGTCGATCCGATCCATTTCGGCGTCATCATGATCCTGAACCTTGGCATCGGGCTGTGTACGCCGCCTGTCGGTTCGGTCCTGTTCGTCGGTTGCGCCGTTGGCAGGATTGGCATCGGGCAGGTGATGAAGACGATCTGGCCGTTTTACGGCGCGGCCTTCGGCACGCTGATGCTGGTAACCTACATACCGGCGCTGTCGCTGTGGCTGCCTTCGGTCTTCAAATAATCAAGGGGCCCGCCGGTTTGGCGGGCCCTTTCAGTTTCCGGCCAGCTTGGATTCCTGTTCGTCCTCGTCCAGCCGCATGAAGCCGCCATGGCGGCTTTTTTCGATCCGGCGCATATGTTCGCGCGGTGACAGGCCCAACGTCCGCTTGAACATGCGCGAGAAGTAATAGGGATCGGAATAACCGACCTCTGCCGCGGTGGCCGAGACGTTCAGCCCCGATTCCAGATGATGCATCGCGCGCTCCATCCGGCGGTATTCCTGATACTTGCGCGGCGTGCGGCCGACGCGGCGCTGGAACTCGCGCAGGAAATAGTCGCGGTTATAAGGCGCCGAATCAACGGCGCGAACCGCGATATCCGGGTCGATGGGATTGGCCGAGATCATCGTCGCGGCCTTCATCACCGCCAGATCCAGCGCATGAGTCCCTTCGGGCAGATAGGTCGCGCTGTCGCGCCAGCCGATGAAGGCATCCTCGATAAAGGCGATCAGAAGCACCATGAACAGGTGATGTTGGCCCAGTGTCACCGATTCAGGCGGGGCGCTTTGGCGGTAATGCCATGCCATCGGTTCCAGCAACGGCCAGCGCGACAGATGCAGATGCGGACGCAGGTCCATCTGGCCGATCAGGTCGTGCAAGCCGTAGATGTTCAGCGTGAAGTGCTGGGCCACACCGCGATAGGTGGCGGGGCCTTCGTTATGGCCGCGGAAACGCTGGCCACGGCGGATCAGCATGGCGTCGCCCGACTCCAGCACGCGGGCCTCGTCGTCGATCAGGTAATGCCCGCGGCCTTCGAGGCAGATCACGAGGTCATCGACAGGGTTCGTTTTGTCGATGGCCCAGGTGGTCGAATGCTCCATCCGGATCGCCGCGCGGGTCAGCGTCAGCGACAGCGCGGAAGGCGGAATCGAGGCCAGAATCCCACCTTCGATTTCGTCCATTTTTTTTTCCTCGTTTGTCAATTCAGTCTGCCCCTAGATTTCGGTTATTCCACCTCCTGACAAGAAGTCGCTTACCGAATTCTGACAGGGAGGGATCGGGGACAAGCCTTGGGACACATCTCGTGCCCAATCCGCTTCGCCCGATCTGGAGGTTACACTTGCACGATTCCGCAACTTGGACCGTCGCGTGTCCCGAAAGGGGCTGCGCATGAAACGGCAACGCTTTCTGGGTCTGGCCTATCTGGCGCCCTATGTCCTTGGCCTATTGGTCTTTACCGCGATCCCGTTCATTGCGTCGTTCTACCTGAGCTTCACGCGATATGACCTGATGAGCGAGCCTCGCTGGGCGGGGCTGGCAAACTACGAGAAGCTTCTGACCCGCGACCGGACTTTCGAGAAGTCGCTGTGGGTCACGCTGACCTATGTGTTCCTGACCGTTCCGCTGAAACTGGCCTTCGCGCTGTTTATCGCGGCGATCCTGAACTACAAACTCAAGTTCATCAATTTCTTCCGCACCGCTTTCTACGTCCCGTCGATCCTTGGCGGCTCGATCGCGATCGCGGTGCTGTGGCGCTACATCTTCGCGTCCGAGGGTCTGGCCAATATGGGGCTGGGCATGATCGGGCTGGGTCCGGTCGATTGGTTCGGAGACCCCACCAACGCCTTGTTCACCATTACGCTGCTGCGCTGCTGGCAGTTCGGCTCGGCCATGGTGATCTTTTTGGCGGCGCTGCAATCCATCGACAAGTCGCTGTACGAGGCTGCGGCCATCGACGGGGCCAGCAAGACGCGGGTGTTCTTCTCGATCACACTGCCGCTGCTGACGCCGGTGATCTTCTTCAATCTGATCATGCAGATGGTGCAGGCGTTCCAGGAGTTCAACGGCCCCTACATCATCACGCAGGGCGGCCCGCTGAAATCGACCTATCTGCTGCCGCTGTATATCTACGACGAGGCCTTCAAGAAGTTCAACATGGGCTACGCCTCTGCCATCGCCTGGGTGCTGTTCGGCATCATCATGGTCCTGACCCTGATCGCCTTCTGGTCGTCGAAGAAATGGGTCTATTACGCCGGCGATAAAAGGAGCTGAGCCATGGACACCAATGCCATGCTGGATATGGATGCCTTCAACGACGCTCAGGCCGCCAAGCGCGCCCGGATGCGGATGATATCGGCGACCATTCGTTACGTCCTGCTTTTCGTGGTCGGCATCCTGATGCTTTACCCGCTGATCTGGCTGGTCGGCGCAAGCTTCAAGACCAATTCCGAGATCTTCTCGGGCGCGGGCTTCATCCCGCGTGAACCGACGCTGGACGGTTATATCAAGGGTTGGGAGACCTCGACCCCCTATACGTTCGGGCGCTTTTTCTGGAATTCGTTCCTGATCATCCTGCCGAAAACCATCGGCACGGCGATCAGCTGCACCATGGCGGCCTATGCTTTCGCGCGCTTCGATTTCCCGCTGAAAAAGATCCTGTTCACGACCGTGATCGCGACGCTGCTGTTGCCGAACGTGGTGACGCGCATTCCGCAATATCTGCTGTTCCGTGATCTGGGCTGGCTCGACAGCTTCCTGCCGCTCTGGGTGCCGTCGGCACTGGCTGGGGATGCGTTCTTTGTCTTCATGCTGGTGCAGTTCCTGCGCTCGCTGCCCTCGGACATGGAGGAAGCCGCACGTGTTGACGGTGCGAACAGCCTGCAGACGCTGATCTATATCGTGGTGCCGATGCTGGCTCCGGCGCTGATCTCGGTCTGCCTGTTCCAGTTCATGTGGACCATGAACGACTTCCTTGGGCCGCTGATCTATCTGTCCTCGGTGGACAAATATCCGGTCAGCCTCGCGCTCAAGCTTTCTATCGATACAACCGAAGCCTTCGAGTGGAACCGCATCCTTGCGATGTCGGTCCTGACCATCGCGCCCGCGCTGATCATCTTCTTCGCCGCGCAGCGCTATTTCATCGAAGGTATTTCCTCAGGGGGGGTGAAGGGCTGATGGCACGCGTCCAGCTTCGCAACATCGAAAAAGTCTATGGCGGATCGGTCAAGGCCGTCCACGGCATCAATCTTGACATCGAGGACGGCGAGTTCATGGTCTTCGTCGGCCCCTCGGGTTGCGCGAAATCCACCACCCTGCGGATGATCGCGGGCCTTGAGGATATCACCGGCGGCGAGGTGATCATCGGTGGCCAGCGGGTGAACGACCTGCCTCCGGGCAAGCGCTCGATTGCCATGGTGTTCCAGAACTACGCGCTTTACCCGCATATGAAAGTGCGCGGTAATCTGGCCTTCGGGCTGAAGATCGCCGGCAAGTCCAAGCCCGAGATCGAGACCGCGATCAATGACGTGGCCCGCATCCTCGAAATCGAGCCGCTTCTGGACCGCTTGCCGAAGCAGCTTTCCGGCGGTCAGGCCCAGCGTGTGGCCCTTGGTCGCGCGCTGATCAAGAAGCCCAGCGTGTTCCTGTTCGACGAGCCGCTTTCGAACCTTGACGCGAAACTTCGCGCTTCGATGCGGGTGCGGATCACCGATCTGCATCGGCGTCTCAAGGCCGAGGGGCTTTCCTCGACGGTGATCTATGTCACCCATGACCAGACCGAAGCCATGACCATGGGCGACCGCATCTGCGTCATGCAGGCCGGACACATCATGCAGGTCGCGACCCCGAAAGAACTGTATAACCACCCCGCGAACCTGTTCGTCGCAGGCTTTATCGGCAGCCCCGAGATGAACCTGATCGACGGCCATTTGCAGGGCGGCCAGTTCGTCATCGGCAACCAGCGCCTGACTTTGGGTGACGAGGTCCTGTCGCGTCTGGCCTCGCAACCGGCTGACGGGGTTCTGGGCGTGCGTCCGCAGCATCTGGTGCTTGACCCGAACGGGTTGAAAGCGCGTCTGACCAATGCCGAATTCATGGGCCACGAGGTCTATCTGCATGCCGATCTGGAGGGGCAGAAGATCATCGCCGTGATCGGGACCGCCGAATACGAGCAACTGGGCCGCGCGGACATGATCGGGCTAAGGCCTCTTGCCGAGCACATGCACATTTTTGACAAGTCCGATGGCAGCAATGTTTCGCTGGATCGGCACAGGTTGGCCGCCTGATTTCGAGGCTACAGAGGAGGGAAACCATGAAACTGAAACGCTTTGCGGCTGTTCTGACCAGCACCGCGCTGATTTCGATGACGGTCGCGCAAGCCGCGTCCGCCGCCGAACTGCGCATGTCCTGGTGGGGAGGCGACAGCCGCCATGTCGCGACGCAAAAGGCGCTGGAAGCCTGCGGCGCCAAGCACGGCCACACCATCAAGGGCGAGTTCACCGGCTTTGACGGCTATCTGGAAAAGCTGACCACGCAGATGGCTGGCGGAACCGAGGCCGATATCGTCCAGATCAACTGGCCGTGGATGCCGCTGTTCTCGCGCGATGGCACGGGCTTTGCCGATCTGGGCACGCTCAAGGGTTTGGATCTGACGCAATGGAGCGAAGCCGATCTGAACTCTGGTTCGGTCGATGGCAAGTTGCAGGGGATCTCGGTTTCGACCACGGGCCGGACCTTCTTCTTCAACGAAACGACCTTCCAGAAGGCCGGTGTCGCTGTTCCGACCAACTGGGCCGAACTGGAAGCCGCCACCAAGACTATCAAGGAAAAGCTGGGCGACGACTATTACACCTTCAACGCGGTGAAAGAGACGGCGCAGCTTCTGGTCACGCTGGCCGTGGTCCAGAAGACCGGCAAGGATTTGGTCGATCCCGAGACCAACCGCGTCGCATGGACGCCCGAGGATCTGACTGCGGGCATCAATTTCCTTGGTCATCTGGTCGAAATCGGCGCAATCCGCTCGCAGAAGCAGGAAGCCTCGGACGGCAATGTGAACCTGTTCGAGAAGCCCGATTGGGCTGCGGGCAAGATCGCCGGTTCGTATGAGTGGGACTCGACCTTCTCGAAATACGCCGATCCGCTGCAAGAGGGGCAGGTCCTGAAGCCGTTCCCGATGCTGCATATCGAAGGCGCGGTGACGGATGGTGTCTATCGCAAACCGTCGATGCTGTTCTCGATCTCGAAGAACTCGAAGAATCAGGAAGCAGCGGCGCAGATCGTGAACTGCCTGCTGAACGAGCCGGAAGGTATCGACGCCTTGGGTACGTCGCGCGGTCTGCCGTCGTCCAAAGTCGCAGCCGAGCGGCTGGCTGGCGAGGGCGAGCCTGAAGTGCGCGCGGCGAACGCGATTGTCGTTGCGGCATCGGGTCCGGTGATCTCGCCCTTCAACGAGCATCCCGAGGTTCGCGGCAACTTCATCGATACGCTCGAAGAGTTCGCCTATGGCAAGATCTCGGCCGAAGACGCGGCCCAGCAGATCATCGACGGCACGAACGACGTTCTGGCCGAGTTCGACTGACGATCCCCGCCCGCCGTGCCGCGTCAGGTGCGGCGGGTAATTCGCAAAAGGCATCACGATGAACAGCCCTATCCCTCTCGCCGTGTCGGCGCGGGCCGTCGCCTTGCGGCTTCCCGTCAACGGAGCGCTTTACCATTTGCCGCAGCCTCTGAACTGGCGGTTAGCGGTTTCGAACCAGCCCGAGCGGCAGGGTAAGGCCGAAAGCGTCGTCCTGTTGCTGGACGATCTGGAACCTGCGACCAGCTACCGGTTGCGGGTCGAAGGGCTGGACGAAATCGAATTCCGGACACCGGTTTGCGCCGGGCTGATCCGTCCCGAAGGGATGATCGAGGGCGCGCCGCATGATGATCTGGCGACGGCGCGGCACAATGCTGCGATTCTGGCCGACGCCGTGGCGACTGTTTCGGTCGGCGGCACGGTCTATTTGCCGAAAGGCGATTGGGTCACGATGCCCGTCGCGCTGAAATCCGATATGACCCTGTATCTTGCCGAGGGTGCTTTTCTGCGCGCGCCATCTTTGCGCGACGGTTGGCCGATCTTGCCCGCGCGTGATGGACAAGGCCAGATGCTGGGCAGCTGGGAAGGTTTACCCGCCAACTGTTTTGCTGCTCCGCTGCACGCCATTGGTGCGGACAGGCTGGTGATTGCGGGCAGAGGTTGCGTTGATGGCTCGGGCGACAAGGGCGATTGGTGGACTTGGCCAAAGGAAACCCGCGACGGCGCCCGCCGCCCGCGCGGCCTGCATCTGATCGGTTGCAGCGACGTGACCTTGCTTGGCTTTACCATCCGCAACGCGCCGAGCTGGACGATCCACCCGCAAGGCTGCGACCGCATCAAGGCGGTGGGGCTGAACATTCAGGCTCCGGCGGACAGCCCGAACACCGACGGGTTCAATCCCGAAATGTGCTGGGACGTCACCATCGAAGGGGTCCGCTTCTCGGTCGGTGACGATTGCATCGCGGTCAAGGCGGGCAAGCGCGGTCCGGAAGGTCAGGACGATCATCTGGCCGAGACACGCAATATCCGCGTCCGGCACTGCCTGATGGAGCGCGGACATGGCGGGCTGGTCATCGGCTCGGAAATGTCGGGCGGCGTGTATGACGTCGCGGTCGAGGATTGCGAAATGCTGGGCACGGATCGCGGCTTGCGCATCAAGACGCGTCGGGGCAGGGGCGGCGTGGTGTCGGATATCGCCATGCGCCGCGTCACGATGAAGGGCGTGCAGACGGCCCTGTCGGTCAACGCGCATTATCACTGCGACCCCGACGGACATGCGGCATGGGTGCAAGATCGCGCGCCTGCTCCGGTCGATGATCGCACGCCGCATATCCGCGGCATCACGGTCGAGGACGTGACCTTGGACGGGCTTGCCCACGCGGCGGGCTGTTTCCTTGGACTGCCCGAGGCTCCTATCGAAGACGTCCGCATCCGGCGCCTGAATATCGGATCGCTTGATGCCGATGCGGTGCCGACTCCGCCTGATATGGCCGATCGGGTCCGTCCGATGCTGCATGAACCGCTGCTGGCCGAACAGGCCATGCTTGATTGCGACGACGCCAAACTGGTGTCGCTTGCGCCGATTACCCTTGCCTGAGGTTACCCCATGTCTTTGACCGATTACTTCGATGCTTATTGCCGGAAATATCAGGCGTATAAGGGCGGACCGTGGTGCTACGAAGATGGTTGCATCTATCGCGGTCTGGACCTGCTGACCGATGCCACCCGTGACCCACGCTGGCGTGCGCATCTGCATCGCTTTGTCGATGCGCAGATCGGGCCGGACGGAAGCCTGAAGGGCTATGATCCCGAGGAATTCAACATCGACAATATCCTGTCGGGTCGTGTCCTGTTCCCGCTATGGCGCGAAACCGGCGATGACCGCTATCTGGCCGCAGCGCGCCTGCTTGTCGGACAGCTTGATCGGCATCCTCGTATCAGCACCGGAAACTACTGGCACAAGCTGCGCTATCCGCATCAGGTCTGGCTGGACGGGTTGTATATGGCGCTGCCGTTCCAGATCGAATTCGGGCAAGCGACTGGCGAAACCGACCGGATCAAGGACGCTTTGGCCCAATTCCAGTCGGCGCTGGATCTGACTGAAACGCCCAGCGGGCTATACGCCCATGGCTATGACGAAAGCCGCGAGCAGCGTTGGTCCGATCCCGAAACCGGCAAGTCTCCGGCGGTGTGGTCGCGGGCTATGGGGTGGCTCGCCATGGCGCTGGTCGATGCGCTGGTTATGCTGCCAAACGACGAGACGACGGCCGGGTTGCGGCTGCGGACCAAGCGTATGTTGCTGAAACTCGCGGATTTACAGACAGCGGGCGGGCTATGGTCGCAGGTGCTGGAAGCGCCCGATCTGCAAGGAAACTATGAAGAAAGCTCGGCTTCGGCGATGTTTGCCTATGCGTTCCTGCGGGCGGCAAGGCTGGGGGTGGTCTCCAGCGCGGATGCGGACCGTTTGCGCGATGCGGGGCTGAAGGCGTTGCATGCGCTTGAGACGCGTTGTGTCGTGTCGGAAAGCGGCGAGCGGCATTTCTCGGGGATCTGCTCGGTCGCCGGTCTGGGCGGGTTCAGCGGCGTCTATCGTGACGGCACGCCGGAATACTACCTGACCGAGGCTGTCGTCGCCGACGATGCCAAGGGTGTCGGCCCGCTGATGATGGCCAGCGCCGAAGCCGAATATGTGGCGTCACTGGCCGCCGAATAGACGGCTTTCGAATCAAAATGGATCAAGGCGCGGCTTCGGCCGCGCCTTTTTTTCATGTCCACTCAAGCATGTTTGCCAACATGTAAGACAAGTCTTGACAGGTACTCGGCAGATTGGGTACGCATATTGCAGAAAATCGAAGCCTGCGAGGAGTTGCCATGATCATCACGCATGTAGAGGCGCGCGTCTTCAAGACCACGACGCGCCGTCACTCGGACAGCGCGGGCCATGCCCATCCGGGGCCTGCCCACCAAGTCCAGCAGGCGATGTTGACCATTCGCACCGAGGACGGACACGAGGGGCACTCCTTTACCGCACCGGAAATCGTGCGCGAGCATGTGCTTGAGAAATTCGTCCGTAAGGTGCTTGTCGGACAGGATGCCCGCGACCGCGAGCGTCTGTGGCAGGAACTGGCGCATTGGCAGCGTGGTTCGGCGGCGCAGTTGACCGACCGCACTCTGGCTGTTGTCGATTGCGCGCTGTGGGATCTGGCAGGCCGTGCGCTGAACCAGCCGGTCTATAAGCTGATCGGCGGCTATCGCGACAAGGTTCTGGCTTACGGCTCGATCATGTGTGGCGACGAACTCGAGGGCGGCCTTGCCACCCCCGAGGATTATGGCCGCTTTGCCGAAACGCTGGTCAAGCGCGGCTACAAGGGCATCAAACTTCATACATGGATGCCTCCGGTCAGCTGGGCTCCGGATGTCCGCATGGACCTGAAAGCCTGCGCCGCCGTGCGCGAGGCGGTCGGACCCGATATCCGCCTGATGATCGACGCCTTCCACTGGTATTCGCGCTCGGACGCGCTGGCGCTTGGCAAGGGCTTGGAAAAGCTGGGCTTTGACTGGATCGAAGAGCCGATGGATGAACAGTCGATGTCCTCCTATAAGTGGCTCTCCGAGAATCTGGACATTCCGGTCGTGGGTCCTGAAAGCGCCGCGGGCAAGCATTGGCACCGCGCGGAATGGGTCAAGTTTGGTGCTTGCGACATCCTGCGCACCGGCGTGAACGATGTCGGCGGCATTACTCCGGCGCTGAAAACCATGCATATGGCGGAAGCGTTCGGCATGGAATGCGAGGTTCACGGCAACACGGCGATGAACCTGCATGTCGTTGCCGCAACCAAGAACTGCCGCTGGTACGAGCGCGGGCTGCTGCATCCGTTCCTCGAATATGATGACGGGCACGATTACCTGAAATCGCTTTCGGACCCGATGGACCGCGACGGCTTTGTCCATGTGCCGGACCGTCCGGGTCTGGGCGAAGACATCGACTTCGACTTCATCGAAAACAACCGCTTGAAGTGAGGGGAAGATGAAGCAGATCCTTGCCTTCGGAGACAGCCTGACCTGGGGTGCTGATCCGGTCACGGGTCTGCGTCACCCGCCTGCCGCGCAATGGCCGATGGTGCTGGAAGCCGAGCTTGGCAATGCCCGCGTCATCGGCGACGGTCTGGGTGGCAGGACGACCATCCGTGACGACCATTCCGGTGCCGCCAGCCGCAATGGGGCATGGGCGCTGCAAATGGCGCTTGGCGTACATATGCCGCTGGATCTGGTGATCCTCATGCTGGGGACGAACGATCTGAAGCCCGTGCATGGCGGCCAGGCGATCTCGGCGCAAAGCGGCATCCGCCGTCTGGCCGAGATTGTCGAGACCTTCCCCTACAAGCCACGCAAGGCCGTGCCGAAGCTGTTGATTGTCGCACCGCCATTTTGTGGTCCCACCGCTTCCGGCGGACCTGCGGGCGGGCGGATCATTGCTGAATCGCAGCTTTTCGCGCCGCTTTACGCAAGTCTTGCCCGCGAACTGGGTTGCGGCTTCTTCGATGCGGCGACCGTGGCCAACCCCTCGGTCGAGGATGGTGTGCATCTAGACGCCGCAAATACCATTGCGATCGGCAAGGCGCTGGCAGGACCGGTAGCGGACTTGCTCGCGTGATCAAATTCGACCAACCTGCCCGACAGGTTGGTCCCACGGCGAGCCGCACGCCACTGACGCGGCACCAAAGGGAGGAATGATGAAACGTTTTCTGGCATCCGTAGCACTTGGCGCGTTGATGATTGGTGCGGCTCCGGCAGCATGGGCCGAAACGCCTGACAATCAGCTGATCGTCGCGACGACGATGAGCAACATCCTGACCCTCGATCCTGCTGCGATCACCGGTCGCGAGACGGTTCAGGTTCTGAACAACCTTTACGACACTCTGGTCACCCTGTCCCCCGAGGATCGCTCGATCCAGCCGCGCATGGCTGAAAGCTGGGACGTGGCCGAGGATCGCATGTCGATCACCTTCCACCTACGCAAGGACGCGAAATTCGCTTCGGGCAATCCGGTGACCGCCGATGACGTAGTCTGGAGCCTGAAGCGTGTGATGACGCTGAACCTCGCACAGGCGAGCTTCCTTAAATCGCGCGGCGTCACTGCCGAGAACGCCGCCGAGCATTTCATCGCCGACGACGCTAACACCTTCACCTTCAAGCTGGCGAAGCCCGATGATCCGGCGATGATCCTGATGATCCTTGCGCAGAACGGTCCCGGCTCGATCCTTGACAGCAAGACCGTACTTGAGAACGAGAAAGACGGCGATCAGGGGCAGGCATGGCTGACGTTGAACTCGGCCGGTTCGGGGCCCTATGTCCTGACCAAATGGGCGTCGAACGAATATATCATCCTGACCAAGAGCGATAATTACTGGGGCACCGCTCCGGCGATGGACCGCGTTCTGATGCGCCACCTGCCGGAATCGCAATCGCAGCGCCTGATGCTGGAAAAAGGCGATATCGACGTTGCCTATTCGATGCAGGCACCCGATCTGACCGCCCTTGAGAAGGACGAGCATATCAAGATCGCCTCGACCCCCGGCGCGGGCTTCTACTACCTGTCCGTCTCGATGAAGGACGAGCGCTTCGCCAATCCGAAAGTGCGTGAGGCGCTGCGGCTGCTGATCGATTACGAAGGTCTGGATAAGGCCGTGATGCCTTACTACGGCAAACTGCACCAGCGTCCGCTGACCACCGGCGTTCTGGGCCAGTTGCCCGATCAGGGCTACAAG
Source organism: Paracoccus aestuariivivens (assembly GCF_009711225.1). Classification (GTDB taxonomy): domain Bacteria; phylum Pseudomonadota; class Alphaproteobacteria; order Rhodobacterales; family Rhodobacteraceae; genus Paracoccus; species Paracoccus aestuariivivens. Next base: position 175,759 of record NZ_WMIE01000002.1, read on the forward strand.
CTGGACGTCGCCAAGGCCAAGGAATTGCTGGCCGAGGCGGGCTATCCGAACGGCTTCAAGACCACCCTGCGCGTGCTGTCGGAAGACCCGTTCATCAAGGCCGCGACCGCGATCCAGAACACTCTGGCGCAGGCGGGCATTCAGGCCGAGATGATCACCGGTTCGGGCGACCAGATCTATGGCGCGATGCGCGAGCGTAACTTTGAACTGCTCGTCGGTCGTGGCGGCGGCGGCCAGCAGCCGCACCCGGACAGCAACCTGCGCGCCTTGGCTTATAACCCCGACAACGCGGACGAGGCGAAGCTGACCAACTATCAAGGTTGGCGCACCAGCTATTACGACGCCAAGCTGAATGAGATGATCGAGGCGGCGCTGCTGGAACGCGATGCGGCCAAGCAAAAGACCGATTACGAAGAAATCCAGAATTATATGGACAAAACCGTGACCTCGATCATTCCGTTCTCGGAAGTGGTGGACAGTGCGGCGTTCCGTTCGGACATCGAAGGTCTGACTGTGAACCCGTGGCTGACCCGCTTCGAGACCGTCACCAAAACGCGGTAATCCAGCATTATGGCCGGGATCACCGCAGATAATCTGGTGTTACGGCTGCAGAAAATGGCCTTGGCCCGTGGGTTTCCCGCGGGCTGGGCGCAAACTGGCGGTGGGTTTGCCGATTGGCAAAATGCCGCGCGCGCCTTGGCAGAGCGCCATATCCTGCCCGATCCGGCTTTGCGGGAACAGCCTTGCGGCTGGCGCACCGACGCGACCGAGGATCGGGGTGGCTATGTCGCGCATCAGGGGGCGATCCTTCTTGAGGACGATGACGAATGGCCGGCATTGATGCTGCGTCCGAAATCTGCCGCGCCTCATCCCGCAGCGTTGATGTTGCATGATCACGGCTCGGAATTCCGCATCGGCAAGGAAAAATGCATTCGTCCGCTCAGACCGGATGCGGGGCCAGCGCAGGCTTGGGCCGACCGGTTCTTCGACGGTGTCTGGCCGGGTGACCGCCTGGCGGAACGGGGGTATCTGGTGCTGGCAGTCGATGCGCTTGGTTGGGGCGCGCGGCAGGGCAACGGCTACGAGGCACAGCAGGCGCTGGCCTGCAACCTGATGCAGATCGGGACCAGTCCCGCCGGTATCCTGGCTGCCGAGGATATCGCAGCGGCACGGTTTTTGGCCGGATTGTCGGGGGTCGATCCGCAGCGGATCGGCGCAGTCGGCTTTTCGTTGGGCGGATTTCGGGCATGGCAGCTCGCGGCACTGTCGCCGCATATCTCGGCAGCGGTGGCTTCGGGCTGGATGGCAAGTCTACCGGGGCTGGCCGTTCCGGGGAACAACCAGATGCGCGGGCAGTCGGCATTCTGGATGACCCATCCGGGACTGCACGCACATCTGGACCTGCCGGATCTGGCCGGACTGGCCGCGCCAAAACCGTTGTATTTCGAAGTTGGCGATCAGGATCACCTGTTTCCTGCGGCTGCGGTCGCGGCTGCATATGAACAGCTTGGCGCTATCTGGACGGCGGCAGGAGTCGTGCAAAACCTGCGGCTCGAGCGCCCGCCGGGCGGGCACGCATTCGGCAAACTCCGGCAGGACACGGCGTTACTTTGGTTAGGGCAGGCATTTGGCGTGTCTGATACGGCTATAACAGGCTCGGAAATATGCTAGACAAGTCAGGCGTAAACCGGAGAACTAGCATGAAACCAGAATTAGCCGCAGTTCCCCCCATGCGCGAGTCCATGGTGGACCGTATCAGCGACTCGCTGCGTCGCGAACTTGAGGCAGGCAACTTCCGGCCTGGAGATCGCTTGCCGAGCGAACATGAACTGACCCGAATCCATTCGGTCAGCCGCGCTGTCGTGCGCGAGGCCATCGCCGCATTGCGCGCCGATGGTCTGGTCGAGGCGCGGAAAGGGGCAGGGGTCTTTGCCCTTGATCCGGCGACGCGAGAGGCGCGCCCCTTTGACGGGCTGACGACCGCGCGGATTTCTTCGGTCATCGAATTGCTGGAATTGCGCACCGCCTGCGAAGTGGAATCGGCTGCCTTGGCTGCTACCCGCAGGTCTCCGTCCCAACTAGAGGCCATTCTGGACGCGCACCGCGTCGTCGAACGCTGCCTGCGCGAGGGTCAGCCGACCCGCGATGCCGATTTCGAATTCCACCTTGCCATCGCCAATGCGACACAGAACCGCCGCTTTCCCGAATTCCTGCAGCTGATCCGTTCCGGCATTATTCCGCGTGGAGAATTGCAGGGCGGGCAACCCGGAGAGCGTCCCCGCGACTATAATTTGCATTTGCAAGACGAGCATAGTCGCATAGTTGACGCCATTCTCGAGGCTGACGGCATTGCGGCTGCCCAGCGGATGAAAGAACATCTGCGCGGCAGCCTCGAACGTTACCAGGAATTGCTGCGGGCAGGTGGCTCGGCAGCTTAGATATAACTTGTCTTACAGGATGTCTGGTATTATAAGACATCTTGCACGAGTGAGGAGATTCCCTATGTCCCGTCCCGAATATCCCGTCGCAACTCCGGACAAAGGCGTCCAGCGGCAGGTATTGGCCGAGAACTCCGATCTGATGGTTGTTTCGTTCCGTTTCGAAACCGGCGCATGTGGTGCGTTGCACAATCATCCCCATACGCAATCGACCTATGTCGCGAAGGGCAGCTTCAAGTTCTTCCGCGGCGACGAAACCCTTGTGCTGAACGTCGGCGACAGCATCGTCATTCCTTCCAATGTGACGCATGGCTGCGAATGTCTGGATAGCGGTGAACTGATCGACTGCTTCACTCCGCGTCGAGACGACTTCTTGTAATCCGAACAGCGGCGCGCAACCGTCGCTTGTCTGACAGGTTTTAGTTAGGTGGCATAGCGGGGGAGGCCGGCTTTGCCATCAGGGAGGATCTATGCAGAATGCACAGCTGCGCCTGAAAAGCGTTTCGTCGCAGGCGACGACCATCCTCATCACGCTTCTCGGGCTTCTGGTTCTGACCTTCGTGATCGGCCGAATGATGCCCGCCGATCCGGTTCGGGCCATCGTCGGTGAGGATGCGACGCGAGAGACCTATGAGATGGTCTATCACCAATTGGGCCTTGACCGCCCGATCTGGGAACAATTCCTGCGCTATCTGGGCGACGTGCTGACCGGAGATTTCGGCACCTCGATCCGCACCGGCCAGCCGGTGATGCAGGATATCCTGCGCGCCATGCCTGCCACCATCGAGCTTGCCACCTTCGCCATCCTGATCGGCGCGGGGCTTGGCATTCCGCTGGGCGTGACGGCTGCGGTGAACAAGGACAAGTGGCAGGACCATATCATCCGCGTTTTCAGCCTGTTCGGGCATTCGATGCCGATCTTCTGGACCGGGATGATCGCGCTGATCGTCTTCTATGCCCATCTGGGCTGGGTTGGCGGCTCGGGGCGGATGGAGCAGTTCTATATCGGCATGGTCGATGAACGCACCGGCTTCCTGCTGATCGACAGCCTGCTGGCCGGAGAGATGGATGTCTTCTGGTCCGCCGTGAACCACCTGATCCTGCCGGCCTCGCTTCTGGGCTATTCCTCTTCGGCCTATATCACCCGTATGACGCGCAGCTTCATGCTGGACCAGCTGGGGCAGGAATATATGACGACGGCCCGCGTGAAGGGCCTGTCGCGCGGCCAGACGATCTGGCTGCATGCCTTCGGCAACATCCGCGTCCAGTTGGTGACCATCGTAGCTTTGGCTTACGGCTCGCTTCTGGAAGGGGCGGTGCTGATCGAGACCGTCTTCGCATGGCCCGGGTTCGGGCAGTATCTGACGAACAACCTGATCATCGGCGACATGAATGCTGTCATGACCTGTGTGCTGATCGTCGGCGTCATCTTCATCGTGCTGAACCTGCTCTCGGATTTGCTGTACCGTACCTTTGACCCGAGGACGAAATGACCGTGAAAGATACAGACATGCCACGTCAGGCCTCGCAATTGCCGTCCTCGCTGCTTGTGCTGCGCAATATCCTGACCTTTCTCATGCGGTCGCCGACCTCGGCCTTCGGGCTGATCGTGCTGGGCCTGTTGATCGTGATCGCGGCGTTCGCGCCGCTGATCGCCACCCATGATCCCTATGCGCAGGATCTGGCGAATACGCTGAAGGCGCCGGGGAATGGCCATTACTTCGGGACCGATGAACTGGGCCGCGATATCTTCAGCCGCCTCGTCTGGGGCTCGCGCATCTCGCTGACGATCATCTTCCTTGTGTCCATCGTGGTCGGACCTATCGGGATGATCGTGGGCACGACCGCCGGCTATATGGGCGGGCGGCTGGATACGATCATGATGCGGATCACCGACATCTTCCTGTCCTTCCCCTCGCTGATCCTGTCGCTGGCTTTCGTGGCGGCGCTGGGGCCAAGCCTGAACAACGCGATCATCGCCATCGCGCTGACCGCATGGCCGCCGATCGCGCGTCTGGCGCGGGCCGAGGCGATGACCTTCCGCAAGGCCGATTACATCGCCGCCGCCCGCCTGCAAGGCGCGTCGGATATGCGGATCATCTTCAAGTCGATCATGCCGATGTGCCTGCCTTCGGTCCTGATCCGCCTGACGCTGAACATGGCGACGGTGATCCTGACGGCGGCGGGTCTGGGTTTTCTTGGCCTTGGCGCACAGCCGCCGATGCCGGAATGGGGCGCGATGATCGCCACGGGGCGGCGCTACATGATCGACAGCTGGTGGCTGGTGACCTTCCCGGGTCTCGCGATCCTGACCGTCAGCCTTGCTTTCAACCTGCTGGGCGACGGGCTGCGCGATGCGCTGGACCCGAAGCAGATGAACCGGAGGTAATATGGAAAAGCCAGTTCTGGATATCCGCAACCTTGCCATCCGCTATGCCGGGGCCAGCCGGGACTCGGTCCGGGGCGTCAGCTTCACCCTTGGGCGCGAGCGTCTGGGCATTGTCGGCGAAAGCGGCTCGGGCAAATCGACCGTTGGCCGCGCCATCCTGAAGCTGCTGCCGACCGCGCAGATCACCGCCGACCGGATGCAGTTCGAGGATATCGACCTGCTGAAGACCAGCGAACGCGAGATGCTGAAGATCCGCGGCCGTCGCATGTCGATGATCCTGCAGGACCCGAAATACTCGCTGAATCCGATCCAGCGCGTCGGACGGCAGGTGGCTGAAACTTACATGCGCCACTTCCCCGCGACCAAGGCCGAGGCGAAGGCAAAGACCCTTGCCATGCTCGAGGCCGTGAAGATCCGCGACCCCGAGCGCGTGCACGACCTTTACCCGCACGAGATCTCGGGCGGCATGGGTCAGCGCATCATGATCGCGATGATGCTTCTGGCCGAGCCCGAGTTGGTCATCGCCGATGAGCCGACCTCGGCCTTGGACGTGACCGTGCGCTTGCAGGTGCTGGAAATCCTGAACGGTCTGGTGCGCGATCGCGGCATCGGGCTGATCATGATCAGCCATGACCTGAACCTTGTGCGGAATTTCTGCGACCGCGTGCTGATCATGTTCGACGGGCAGGTGGTCGAGACGCTGAGGGCCAGCGAACTCGATAATGCCCAGCACCCCTATACGCGGGGGCTGCTCGCGGCCCAGCCGCGCATCGGGGATCGTCGTAAGATGCTTTCCGTGCTGGATCGCCGTCCCGAATGGAGTCAGGAGGTCACCGCATGACGAGCAATGTCGAAATCCGCAACCTGTCGATCAGCTTTGGCGAGGGGCCTGCGGCGGTAAAGGTTCTGCCGGGTGTGAATTTCTCGGTCGAGGCGGGCGAATGTTTCGGGTTGGTCGGCGAAAGCGGCTCGGGCAAATCGACGGTGCTGCGCTGCATCTCGATGCTGACCGATTTCTGGCAGGGCCAGATCAGCATCGGTGGGCGCAATGTTCGCGACATTCCGCGCTTGGAGCGCTGCCGCCTGCTGCAGATGGTCTTCCAGGACCCCTATGGCAGCCTGCATCCCCGCCAATCGGTCCGCACGACGCTGTCGGAACCGCTGAAAATCCACGGCCTCGATGATCACGAGGGCCGGATGCGCCGGGTGATCCGCGATGTCGGTCTTACGGCGGATTTCATCGACCGTTTCCCGCACCAGATGTCGGGCGGCCAGCGCCAACGTATCGCCATCGCCCGCGCGCTGATCCTTGAGCCGTCGCTGTTGCTTCTGGATGAGCCGACCTCGGCGCTGGACGTGTCGGTTCAGGCAGAGATCCTGAATCTGCTGGTGCGCCTGCGTGAGGAACGGGGGCTGACCTATCTGATGGTGACCCATGATCTGGCCGTGGTCGATCACATGTGCGACCGCTTTGCCGTCATGCTGCGCGGCGAGGTGACCGAGGTGCTGCCGCGCGCCGCTATTCAGGGCAACCACGCTACCCATCCCTATGCGCGCGAGCTGATCGGGGCCTCGCTGGAATACGAAGGCGCGCTTTAAGCCGCCCACGGCCCCGCCAACCGGCTAGCTCCTCCCGCGGCCGGTTGGCGGATTGCCATCGCGATTAGGACGAAATTGGGGCGGTCGCGCGGGCGACCGCCCCATCTGTTTCTGCAATAGCAGATATTCGCTGGCGGAATTGGTTCCCGTTTTTTTTGGGCAGAACGCCCGTTGTGTCGTCTTTTTTAACGATTTCGTAGCATTCGTTCCATAAATTTGCCAAAGTTTGGAAACGTGGCCCTTGACCTGAAGGCTTGTTTCGTTTGCATCGGACACGAAGAAAAAATCTCTTGCTGGGAGGCAATATGTCCATCTTCTCCACCCGGTTCCTGGCCGCCTCGGCGCTTGCGCTGATGGCTGCGGCTCCGCTGCATGCCAAGACCTTCGTCTATTGCTCGGAAGGCTCGCCGGAAGGCTTCGATCCCGCGCCCTACACCTCGGGCACGACCTTCGACGCCTCGGGCCATGCGATTTACAACCGTCTGGTGCAGTTCAAGCCCGGCTCGACCGAGATCGAACCGGCGCTGGCCGAAAGCTGGGACGTGTCGGAAGACGGTCTGACCTATACCTTCCACCTGCGCAAAGGCGTCAAGTTCCACTCGAACGACAAGTTCACGCCCTCGCGCGACTTCAACGCCGATGACGTGATCTTCACGTTCAACCGTCAGGCCAAGGCCGACGATCCGTGGCACGCCTATATCGCTGGCGTCACCTACGAGTATTACAGCTCGATGGAGATGGACAAACTGATCAAGTCGATCGAGAAGGTCGATGACAACACGGTCAAGTTCACCCTGAATAGCCCAGAAGCGCCGTTCCTTGCCAACGTCGCCATGCCCTTCGTCTCGGTCGTCTCGAAAGAATACGCCGACACGCTGCAAGCTGCCGGCACGATGGAAGACCTGAACAACGCGCCGATCGGCACCGGCCCGTTCAAGTTCGTCGCCTACCAGAAAGACGCGGTCATCCGTTACCAGAAGAACGCCGATTACTGGGGCGAAGCGCCCAAGATCGACGATCTGGTCTTCGCGATCACCCCGGACGCCTCGGTGCGCCTGCAGAAGCTGAAAGCTGGCGAATGCCACCTGATGCCGTATCCGGCCCCGGCCGATCTGGCCGACATCAAGGCTGACACCAACCTGAAGCTTGACGAGCAAGCCGGTCTGAACGTGGGCTATCTGGCCTACAACACTACGGTCGCGCCCTTCGACAAGCCGGAAGTCCGTAAGGCCCTGAACATGGCCATGGACAAGAAAGCGCTGATCGACGCCGTCTACCAGGGAAATGCCGAGGTCGCCAAGAACCCGATCCCGCCGACCATGTGGTCCTACAGCGCCGCCACCGAGGACGAGAAATACGATCCCGAAGCGGCGAAAAAGATGCTGGAAGATGCCGGCGTCAAGGATCTGTCGATGGAAGTCTGGGCGATGCCGGTGCAGCGTCCCTACATGCCGAACGCGCGTCGCGCCGCCGAGATCATCCAAAGCGACTTTGCCAAGGTCGGCGTCAAGGTCGAGATCGTCTCGTACGAGTGGGGCGAGTACCTGAAAAAGTCGATGGAAGCGGGCCGCAAAGGCGCCGTCATCCTTGGCTGGACCGGCGACAATGGCGATCCGGACAACTTCCTGTCGGTGCTGCTGTCCTGCGCCGCTGCGAAAGAGGGCGGTGCCAACCGTGCCTTCTGGTGCAACGAAGAGTTCTCGGCGCTGCTGGCGAAAGCCAAGGCAAGCTCGAACCACGAAGAGCGTGTGAAGCTTTACGAAGAAGCACAGGCCATCTTCAAGGATCAGGCTCCGTGGGCGACGCTGGCGCACTCGACGCAATACGTTCCGATGGCGAAAAACGTCACCGGTTTCGTTCAGTCGCCGCTGGGCGACTACACCTTCGAAACGGTTGACCTGGCTGAATAAGCCAAACCGGTTTTCAAGTAATGCGGCCGTGCAGGGGACGCCCCCTTGCACGGCCCTTAGGTTAGGGTTCGATGCTTAGATTCATCCTCTCGAAGCTTCTCTACCTGATCCCGACCATGCTCGGGATCACGCTGGTGGCTTTCAGCTTCATCCGCCTTCTGCCCGGCGACCCGGTCCTGCTGATGGCCGGCGAACGTGGCGTCTCGCCCGAGCGCTATGCCGAGATCTCGGCCCAGCTTGGCTATGACAAGCCGCTCTGGCAGCAATATTTTACCTATCTGGGCGACCTGATGCATGGCGATCTGGGCCACTCCATCGTCACCAAGAAGCCCGTTCTGGCCGAGTTCCTGGCGCTGTTCCCGGCGACGGTCGAGCTTGCCATCGTGGCCATCATCATCGCGACCGTCATCGGCGTGCCCGTGGGCGTCATCGCCGCGATCAAGCGCGGCAGCTGGTTCGACCAGATTTCGATGACCGGGGCGCTGATCGGCTTCTCGATGCCGATCTTCTGGTGGGGTCTGCTGCTCATCATCTTCTTCTCGGGCATCCTGCAATGGACGCCTGTCTCGGGCCGCATCTCGCTGATGTATTTCTTCCCGCAGGTGACCGGCTTCATGCTGATCGACAGCCTGATCTCGGGGCAGAAGGGGGCCTTCGGCTCGGCGCTGAGCCACCTGATCCTGCCCTCGATCGTGTTGGCCACGATCCCGCTAGCCGTGATCGCGCGTCAGACGCGCTCGGCCATGCTTGAGGTCATGGGCGAGGATTACGTCCGCACCGCCAAGGCCAAGGGCCTGTCGCTGGGCCGCGTCATCGGCGTTCATGCGCTGCGTAACGCGATGATCCCCGTGATCACCACCATCGGCCTGCAGATCGGCGTGCTGATGGCGGGCGCGATCCTGACCGAGACGATCTTCTCGTGGCCGGGCATCGGCAAATGGATGATCGACTCGATCTCGCGCCGTGACTACCCGGTCGTGCAATCGGGCCTGCTGCTGATCGCGGGCATCGTCATGATCGTGAACCTGCTTGTGGACCTGACCTATGGTCTCATCAACCCGAGGATCCGCCACAAATGACCGATACCTCCGTCAAGATTTCGGACTCTGCCATCCGCCGCCGGATGGTGAAGGAGTTCTGGTTCTATTTCAGCCAAAACCGCGGCGCTGTCGTCGGCTTTGCTGTCTTCCTGCTGCTGGTCGCGCTGGCGATCTTTGCGCCGCTGATCGCGCCGCATGATCCGGTGCACCAGTATCGCGACGCGCTGCTGATCCCGCCGTTCTGGCAGGAAGGTGGCCGCCCCGAGTTCCTTCTGGGCACCGATGCGGTCGGTCGTGACATGCTGTCTCGCCTGATCTATGGCGCGCAATATTCGCTGTTCATCGGCATCGTCGTCGTCGCCATCGCGCTGCTGGGCGGGATCATCCTTGGCCTGCTGGCCGGCTTCTTCGGCGGTTGGGTCGACAGCGTCATCATGCGCGTCATGGACGTGATCCTCGCCTTCCCGTCGCTGCTGCTGGCGCTGGTGCTGGTCGCGATCCTCGGGCCGGGCCTGACCAATGCGATGATCGCCATCGCCATCGTCTACCAGCCGCACTTCGCGCGCCTGACCCGCGCCGCGGTGATGGGCGAGAAGGCCCGCGAATATGTCACCGCCGCCCGCGTGGCCGGTGCTGGCAATATGCGCCTGATGTTCAAGACCATCCTGCCGAACTGCCTTGCGCCGCTGATCGTTCAGGCGACGTTGAGCTTCTCGTCGGCGGTTCTGGATTCGGCCGCGCTTGGCTTCCTTGGCATGGGCGCGCAGCCTCCGGCCTCGGAATGGGGCACGATGCTGGCCGAAGCGCGCGAGTTCATCCTGCGCGCATGGTGGGTCGTGACCTTCCCGGGTCTGGCGATCCTGATCTCGGTTCTGGCGATCAACCTGATGGGCGACGGTCTGCGCGACGCGCTTGACCCGAAACTGAAGCGGAGCTGAGGGTATGGCACTTCTTACCATTCGCAATCTGACCGTCCGCTTCGCGACCTCGACCGGCAGCTTTACGGCGGTCGATGGGGTAGATGTCCGCGTCGACAAGGGCGAGGTTCTGGCGATTGTGGGCGAATCCGGCTCGGGGAAATCCGTGTCGATGCTGGCGGCGATGGGGCTTTTGCCCGACACCGCCGTGGTCACCGCCGATGAGATGACCTTTGACGGCAAGGACCTGCTGCGCATGTCCCCGAAAGAACGTCGCCAGATCATCGGTCGCGAGATCACCATGATCTTCCAGGAACCGATCGCCTCGCTGAACCCGTCCTTCACCACCGGCTACCAGATCGAGGAAGTCCTGCGCTACAATGCGGGTCTGTCCAAGAAAGCCGCCCGCGCCCGCGCGCTTGAGCTTTTCAAACAGGTCGGCATTCCCGATCCGGAAGAAAAGCTGAAAGCCTATCCGCATCAGATGTCGGGCGGGCAATGCCAGCGCGTGATGATCGCCATGGCAATTGCCACCAACCCGCGCCTCTTGATCGCGGACGAACCCACCACCGCGCTGGACGTGACCATCCAGAAGCAGATCCTTGATCTGCTGATGGAGCTTCAGGAAAAGACCGGCATGGGCCTGATCCTGATCACGCATGATATGGGCGTGGTCGCGGAAACCGCCGACCGGGTGCAGGTCCAGTACAAGGGCAAGAAGATGGAAGAGGCGGATGTGCTGTCGCTGTTCGAAGCGCCCAAGCACCCCTATACCCGCGCGCTGCTTTCGGCTTTGCCGGAAAATGCGACGGGCGACCGGCTGCCCACCGTGGCAAGCTTCCTTGAAGGCGAGGTGAAGTGATGTCTGTGGTCGTCGAAGGCAAGAACATCATCCGCGACTATCACATCCCCGGCGGCTTCATGCGTCCCGCAAGAACGGTGCGCGCGGTCAAGGGGATCAGCTTCTCGGTCGAGCTCGGCAAGACGCTGGCGATTGTCGGCGAATCCGGTTCGGGGAAATCGACCTTGGCGCGGATCATCGCGCTGATCGACCAATCCTCGGGCGGCGAACTGAAGATCGAGGGCAAGGCAATCGACATTGCCAAGCAAAAGCCCACGCGCGAGATGCGGTCCAAGGTGCAGATGGTGTTCCAGAACCCCTATGGATCGCTGAACCCGCGCCAGAAGATCGGCGATGTGTTGATGGAGCCGTTGCTTCTGAACACCGATATCCCCGCCGCCGAGCGTCGCCGCCGCGCCGAGGAAATGCTGGTCAAGGTTGGCCTGCCCGCCGAGCATTTCAACCGCTACCCGCATATGTTCTCGGGCGGGCAGCGCCAGCGGATCGCGATTGCACGGGCGTTGATGCTGAAGCCCACGCTGCTGGTGCTGGACGAGCCGGTCTCGGCGCTTGACCTATCGGTGCAGGCGCAGGTGCTGAACCTGCTGCGCGACCTGCAGGAAGAGTTCAATCTGGCCTATGTCTTTATCAGTCATGACCTGTCGGTTGTGCGCTATATCGCCGATGATGTGCTGGTGATGAACAAGGGCGAAGCGGTCGAGCAGGGCAGCCGCGAGGAACTTTTCGCCGCCCCCAAGCACCCCTATACCCGCGAGCTGTTCGCCGCGACCCCGATCACGGATATCGAGGCGATCCGCGAACGCGTCGCCCGCCGCAAGGCGATGCGCGCGGCAACCGCATAAACGAAAAGGCCCGGTTCGCACCGGGCCTTTTTCATTTCAGGTCATAATAGTCGTGGTGGTTTCCACGCCAATCGCGGATGCGATAGCTGCCCGGGCCGGTTTCCTCGACATGGCCACTGCCCAAAGGGGCCTTGCCATAGCCACCCGGCAGGTCCAGCACATAGGTCGGCAGCGCCGTCCCCGACAGCCGCCCGCGCAGTGCGGCCATGATCGCCTGACCCTCGGCAATCGTGGTGCGGAAATGGCTGGTCCCGCGCGCCAGATCGCAATGATGCAGGTAATAGGGTTTCACCCGGTTGCGCAGCAGCGCCCGGAACAGATCGGCCAGCGTGTCGGGATCGGCATTCACCCCCTTCAGCAGAACCGTCTGAGACAGCAGTGGGATGCCCGCGCCCGATAGACGCCGCAGGGCTGCGCAGGCGTCAGGGGTAAGTTCCTGCGCATGGTTGGTATGCAGCACGACCCAGACGGCTACGCGCTGGGTCTGCAGCGCCTCTAGCATGGCATCTTCGATGCGATGAGGCGCGACGACGGGGATGCGGGTGTGGAAGCGGACCAGTTCGACATGCAGGATCGCTTCCAGCCGCTGCATCAGCACCGCGATACGGCGCGCCGATAGCACCATCGGGTCGCCGCCGGTCAGGATGACCTCGTGGATCGCGGGGGTGCGGGCGATATAGTCCAGCGCGGCGGTCAGATCGGCGTCGGGCAGGGTGCCTTCCTCGCCCACGACCTCGCGGCGGAAGCAGAAGCGGCAATAGACCTCGCAGGTGCGGGTGATGTGGAGGATCACACGATCGGGATAGCGATGGGTCAGGCCGGGGGTGGGGCTATAGGCTTCGTCGCTGATCGGGTCGGCCAGTTCCTCGGGTCGGATGTTCAACTCGCGCGCATCGGGGACGAATTGCGCGGCGACCCCGTCGCCCGTCTCGCGGATAGCGGCATGCATCGAGGGTGTGATGCGGATACGGAACTCTTCCGCAACAGCCTGCAGGGAAATGGCCTCGTCGGGCGCGGCCAATCCTGCCCCGACAAGGGCCGATACGGTCGTCAGCGGGCGAGCGGGCTTGTTCACGGCAGACCTGAGATGGTTCGGAAAGCGCAGGCTTATGCGCGCATCCGGTCAAAAAGGCAATGGCTCTTCGTGAGTCAATGTATACATTGAGGGCCGAGCCGATGCTATTCTGAGGGAGGCTTCATCATGAGCAAAGACTTGTTCGATTTGTCGGGCCGTACGGCGCTGGTCACGGGCTCGTCCCGTGGACTGGGACGGGCAATGGCCGAAGGTTTGGCCAAAGCAGGCGCGCGCGTCATCCTGAACGGCGTGAATGTCGCGCGACTGGAAGAGGCCGCGACTGAAATGCGGGCGACCGGCCTTGATGTCGGGGCGATGGCTTTCGATGTCACCGACGAAGCCGCCGTCATCGCGGCGTTCCAGGCGCTCGACCAGTCGGGGCAGGACGTGGACATTCTGGTGAACAATGCGGGAATTCAGTTCCGCAGTCCTATGCTGGACCTTGCGACCGCGGACTGGCAGCGCGTGATTGATGCGAACCTGACCTCGGCCTTCGTCATCGGGCGCGAGGCCGCCAAACGCATGGCGGCACGGGGCTATGGCAAGGTCATAAATATCGGTTCGCTGACCTCGGAACTGGCTCGCGCGACGATCGCGCCCTACACGGTCGCCAAGGGCGGTATCAAGATGCTCACCAAGGCGATGGCAGCGGAATGGGGCGCGCTTGGCATTCAGTCCAATGCCATCGGTCCGGGCTATATGGTGACCGACATGAACGAGGCGCTGTTATCGAATCCCGAGTTTGACGCCTGGGTGAAGGGTCGCGTACCGATGCGCCGTTGGGGCCAACCCGAGGAACTGGCCGGCATCGCGATCTTTCTGGCGTCGAATGCGTCGAACTATGTCTCCGGCCAGATCATCTATGCCGATGGTGGCATGATTTCCGTGCTGTAGATTGTTTCGAGTGGCCGCAGCTAATGTAGCGGCCACTTTTCCTGACCGGACGTCGGCAATCGGCACTTGGGGTCCGGCCGCTATTTTGCCAGCAGCTTGTTCTTCACCAGACCGACAACAACCTGCAGAACCAGCCCGCCGACACCGCCGCCGACAAGCTGGCTTGCCAAAGCGCCGATATCCATGCCACCGGCCGCCGCAGCAGCACCCGAGCCCAGCAGCGAGCCAAGGATGTTGCCGCCCCCGATTCCTCCGATTGCGCCGGCAATGAGGTTGCCGATCGCTCCGAGGTCCGAGTCTTTGACGATCTTGGACCCTGCGGTGCCGCCTGCGGCTCCGCCGATGAGTTGAGCAATGATCGAGGCGATATCCATTGGTCTGTCCCTTCGTCTAATGATGAGAGATTCGCGAGATATTTCCTTGCTCAAAGCCTAATCCGTAACCTGCAAAGCTGGTAACGAAAAGTTTAGTGGTTCCTTGGAGATGGCAATCAGCCATGACCCGACCACAATGCATTGGCGAAACCTCGGGATGACGTTTGGCGCTAAGTATGGCGAGCGGTCATCGCGCGTGGCGGCAACCGCTTGATAGCTTGATGATGGCTCGAAACGCCACAGTTTGGTCTTTGGGGGGTTAGACCACCTGACTTTCGCCAAGTCTGAACTGACATCAAACTTTAAGGGGAAAGTGGTGCCCGGAGGCGGATTCGAACCACCGACACGCGGATTTTCAATCCGCTGCTCTACCAACTGAGCTATCCGGGCATCTCTGCGTTTCGCTCTCTAGCGTCTCGCTTTCGATAGGCGGCTAATTAGGCGACCCAACCGGCGGTGTCCAGAGCGAAAAAGCAGAAATTTCAATCTTCCTTCTCTTTCTCTGCGATCGGCTCGCCGGGGATGCGATAATCCCCGCGCAGCCAGTGCGCGAGGTCGATATCCGCACAGCGGCGCGAGCAGAAAGGGCGGTATTTTTCATCCGCCGGCTTGCCACAAATCGGACAGGCCATCAGTCGGCACCGCTCGAAGCCAGTCGGCTCAGCGGCAGGCGATCGCGTTTGCGGCTGATTTCGAACAGGCCCATCGCGGTCCAGCCGATCAGGACCGTTTCGGACGATTCGGTTCTGAATGCGGCGCGAAGGATCTGCTCCAGCGTGCCCCGGTCGCGTTTGGGCATGGGCGCGAAGTCGACGACGATCTGGCCGCCCAGTCCACGCAGGCGCAATTGTCGCGCAAGATCGCGTGCCAGCGCGATATTGGCCTTGAGGCCCGCCGCCGGCGAGTGATCCGAACCGGTATTCACGTCGATCGCGACAAGCGCGCGCAGCGGCTCGATTTCCGCCCAGGCGCCGCCGCCCAGTTCGACCCGCGTCGAGAGCAATGATTCGACCGCATCGGCCGCTCCGGTCGCGATAAACGAATCGGGTGCGTCTTCGATCGAATCGGGCGCAGGCTCGGCCCAATCGTGCCAGGCGGCCTCGGAAGGTTCGGGCGCGTCCAGCAGCAGTTCGGGTTGCCCGTCGCGGTCGGCCAGAACATTGCCCGCTAGCTCAAGCAGCTGGTTCAGCTCGTCGGCAATATCCTCAAGAGCGGCGATTTCCGCGACACTGCGGAAAACAAGACCCGGAGCATCGGTCATACCGTCAAGTGCGACCTCGCCCATTTGCGACAACGCGTTGCGCGCGTCCTCGTCGCGGATGCGGCGCGAGACGTTCACGCCCGGTGTTGCGGGGGTGACGATGACATAGCGGCCACGGAAGTTCAGGCGGGACGAAACCGGGATGGCCTTGCCATCCTCAGCGCTGCCGCTGATCTGGACCAGTAGCGATTGTCCTTCACGCAAGCCGCTGCGGTCGCGCAGATAGCCGCTTTCGCCATTCGGCAGGCGCAGAAAGACACCGCCCTGTCCCTTGACCAGACGGTCCACGCGCGCCCGACAGATCGCTCCGGGTATCAGCGGCGTCACATGGCCGGGATCAATGATAAGATCTTCAAGCTGGCCGTTCTGCATCAATGCGGCGGCGTCGCGGCCAAAGATCTGCCCAAGAACGATCTGACGTCCCTTCATTTCTGTGTTCCCCGAATTCCTGCATGAGCAAGCAATGTTGCGGTTTCGGCCAAAGGCAGACCGACAACGGCGGTGTAAGAGCCCTGAATCCATTGGACGAACGCTCCGGCGCGGCCTTGGATACCGTATCCCCCGGCTTTTCCCTGCCATTCCTGCGATTCGATGTAGTCCTCGATTTCGGCAGTTGTGAGGGGGCGCAGGCGGATCGTGGTTTCAACCAGCCGTTCATGCAAACGTCCGTCATGCGCCAGAGCAACCGCAGTCATCACGCGGTGGCGGCGACCGGAAAGCAGGCGCAGAAAGGCACTGGCCTCGTCGGCATCGGTCGGTTTGCCCAGAATGCGGCGTCCCGCCGTGACCGACGTATCGGCGCAAAGAATCGCGCCATCGGCACTGCCCCGAAGCGCAGTCGCCTTTTCGCGTGCCATGCGGCGGGTGTAGTCGCGGGCATCTTCATGACGGTGTGGCGTTTCGTCGATATCGGCAGGCAGGATCCGGTCGGGACGGATTCCGATCTGTGCCAACAGTTCAAGCCTGCGCGGGCTGGCCGAACCGAGGATCAGGGGTGGTCGGATGTCAAAAGCCCCGCTGGGCGTTGCGTCCGGGCGGGGGGTGTTCAGTTCGGTCATGTCAGTATGCCTTGCGGCTTGCCCTGCATCTGCGGCTGGGCCGCAGACGAGGCAGAGAGCTTACTTGAAGCGGTAATTGATCCGCCCTTTGGTCAGGTCATAGGTGTTCATTTCCACCTGGACCTTGTCACCGGCCAGAACTCGAATGCGGTTTTTGCGCATCTTGCCTGCCATATGCGCGATAATCTCATGGCCGTTCTCTAGCTCGACCCGGAATGTCGCGTTGGGCAGGAGTTCCTTTACGACGCCGGGAAATTCGAGCATTTCTTCCTTGGCCATGTCTTCTCCTGTAGGGAATACCCGCGGGTTCGGCGGGCGCATGCTACATGCGTCCGGACGCTCGGATTTTCAAGGGGAATCTGACGTTCTTGGCCGCGGAGAGGCGTTCTTATAGGTTCTTTTTGCCTGATTGGACATGGTTTCATGTGCCAGCGGAACGCGTCGCAGGCTGCGCGAGGTCGTCTTCGGTGCTTGACTGGCGAAATGGATCAGGCTGGTTCAGATCGCCTAGCGGGGGCGGAGGGTCCGGGTTCTGGGCGGTGTCGGGTACGGTAGACTCGGCAGGTTGCGCGAACGCAGGCCCTTCCGGGCTTGCCGAATCGATAGGCTGCAATTTGATCGCACGATAACCGTTCTTTTCACCCAGTCGCCCACGCGCGAGAAGCTGGCCCGAGGCCGTTTCGACTCGAACCTGATCGATGATGTCGTTTGGCATCGGCAGTAACGACCCCGGTTGCAGCGCACGGATTGCCTTGAGCGTCATGCTGCGCCGGTAAAGTACGCCGCAAAGGGCGATTGGTGTCTTGTGAACGGCCTCGGCAAGGGTTTTCGTGGGCGGAGGCGCGACGGGCTCCGGTTCGGGCGGCGAAAGCTGGGTAAGTTTCTGACGTGGCGATGGCTGAGGCTGTACCATGTCGCTAGGCAGACCGATCAGGATCTGTCCGTCGCGCTGTCCGCCGCTACCGATTCGAAAGCCGTAGGACAGGCGGATCATGTTGCCGTCCTCGAGCATCAGAGAAAGTGGGCGCGGGTCGTCCAGATAGGCGACGTAGCGGAAGTCGGCATAATTGGCAGTTTCGGATTGGCCGGAAAGTTCGCGACCCAGTTCTTCGAGCAATGCGTTGACGAATTCTGCCGAAATCACTGCGTCGGTCCGTGTCGGCCGTCGGATCTGGGCCGGACGTGACGTTACGCGGCCCAATGCCTGCATCTCGATCATCGAGGCCAGAAGATTCGGGCAAAGGGCGACAAACCCGATTCTGCCGCTGCGATCTTCGACAATTGCAAGCAAAGGTCGTTCCGGCAGGAATTCCGGCATTTCAGGCACGGACATGGTCGAAAAGCGGATCGTGCCCGAAAAAAGCGGCAGCCCATGTGTCCGCTCGGCGGCCCGTCCTAGCGCTATCGCCGCGGCGCGTTCACTGTCCTTTTCACTCAGTCGCTGGATTTCATTCTGTTCGGGGGCACGCATGGCCGCGCGCGCGGCGATCATGCCAAGCAGCACTGATCCGCTCGGCTTTTCCGGAGGATCGGCCTGTGTCTTGTCTGTGATGCCAGTCATTCCAAATCCGAATCATCTGCCCCGCTTTGAATTTGACAGGGATTGGTTGCGGAAGTGTTTACCCGTTGACGGCTTCGCGCAGATGGCGCGGACGGTAGGGCAGGTCCAGGCGAAAGGATGCACCTCCTTGCCCGGGCAAATAGGTGATTTCTCCATCAAGAAAGGTCATTATTTCGCGGCTGATCGCCAACCCCAGACCAGCGCCACCCGCCCGCGAGGCGTCGTTCAGGCGGGAAAACTTTTCAAAAATCAGCGATTCCTTTGCGGCGGGGATGCCTGAACCATTGTCCGAGATGTCGATCTCGACGCGGCCATCGGATTTGCGGCGGGTCTGGATGCGGATCTGCGGCGAAGGCGAATCGCAATATTTGCGCGCGTTGGCGATGACGTTGATCAGTACCTGCAACAGCCGGTCGGAATCGGTCATCAGCATGAGATGTTCGGACGGAGGATCGCGCAGAATGGAGAAATTCCGCCGCGCGGCAGTCGCTTGGGCCGAAGCAAGCGCCCGCTCGATCAGATCGTGCAGGTTCACGACCGAAAGCGAAAGGCGCGCGCGGCCCCCTTCAAGCACCGAAAGGTCAAGCAGATCGTCGATCAGACGCGTCAGCCGCCCGGTTTCCTCGTGGATGATTCCAGCAAAACGCAAGCGATCAGCGGCGGGCAGGTCGGGCTCGCGCAGGATTTCCGAGAACGCCCGGATCGAGGTCATCGGGGTGCGCAATTCATGGCTGATCTGGCTGAGGAATGCGTCTTTCTGCGAGGAAAGGGCCGTCAGTTTGTCGTTGGTTTCCTGAAGCATACGGGCTGTGCGTTCCAGTTCCTCTGTCGCATTCTCCAGCCTCGTGCGGTCGGCAAGGGTGCGGCTTGCCTCTCCGGCGACATCCATCAGATCCGATACCGTGATGCTGCCACGCCCCGCGACTTGTCCCATCAAGGCGACCGCGGTAGCCGCGCCGACCGTGCCAGCCATCTCGCGTTCGAAATCCGACAGGAATCTGGGTGTGAGATCGGGTAGATATCCCGATTTTCCCTGCTCGTTGCAGGCGGCTCGGAATATTTCCAAAGCGCGCTCGCTGCCCCAAAGTCTGCTCGAAAGGGTCAACAGCGATTCGGCGGGAACGGTGCTGCCCCGTTCGGTTGGCGTGCTGTCGGGTGCGATGGCATGGACGAATGACAGGGCCTGCATCCGCTCGACCGGGTTGGGAAAATCGAGCAGCGAGATCAGGATCAGCAGACTGACATTGGTTGCCAAAGCCAGCAGCACCGCGCCCGCGAACGGGTCGATCCCGACCGGTATGGCGGGCTGGGCGACAAGGCCGAGCGAGGGCAGGAAGATCATCCCGAACCAGATCAGCGAACCTGCAGAGATTCCGGCAACCGCGCCGCGCCTTGTCGCGCCTCTCCAGACCAGTCCGGCGACCAGTGCCGGTAGCACCTGCGCCATGCCCGAAAAGGCGACGATGCCCATCACCGCCAGCGCCGAAGTCCCTCCCGACATCTGATGGTAGGCCAAGCCCGCCGACATGATCAGCACGATGGCAAGGCGCCTTGCATTCAGCATCAATGCCTTGAGATCGTCGCGGGCTGCGCCGGGCAGGCGTCTGGCGCGGAAGCCGCCATGACGCAGCCAAAGCCAGAACGGAACGAGCCAGTGGTTTGCCATCATCGTCGATAGAGCGATGGCGCTGACCACAGCCATCGACATGGCCGATGAAAAGCCGCCGATAAAGACAAATCCAGCCAGCATGTCCTTGCCCTGAGACAGGGGTAGAGCAAGGACGAAAAGGTCGGGATTCGATCCGGCAGGCAACATGTCATGCCCCACGACGGCGATCGGCAAGACCAGAAATGACATGATGAACAGATAAAGCGGAAACGCCCAACCGGCCTGCCGCAATCGGTCGTCGTCATTCGCCTCGACGACCATGACGTGGAACATGCGCGGCAACACGACAATAGCCGAGGCCGACAGGCCGATCAGGACCACCCAACGCTCGGGTTCGATGAACCAGCCCGCACCTTCGGGCCGCTCGGCCATGCGGTTGATGCGGGCCAGCACGTCTGCGGGGCCATCGGCCATTCCCCATAACACGAACACTCCGACGGCGATAAAGGCCAGCAGCTTGACCACGGCCTCAAGGGCGATGGCCATGACAACGCCGTGGTGACGTTCATCCGCAGCAAGGTTTCGGGTGCCGAACAAAATGGTGAAAATCGCCAGCCCCAGCGCGGTCCAGAACGGGATATTGTTCGGCGGTCGGACATCGGTCGTGGCAAAGGCCGACAATGCCATCGAGACCGACTGCAATTGCAGCGCGATATAGGGTGTGGCGGCCGTGATCGCGATCAGCGTAACCAGCGCGGCCAATCCGGCCGATTTTCCGAAGCGGCTGGAGATCAGGTCCGCCACCGAGGTAATGCGGTGCATGCGCGCCACCCGCACCAGATGGCGAAGTCCCCACCATGCGCCCGCGAATACAATTCCCGGCCCCAGATAGATGGTCAGATATTCAAGGCCCGAGCGGCTGGCATAGCCCACCGCGCCGTAAAAGGTCCAAGCCGAGCAATAGACCGACAGTGACAGCGTGTAGATGATGGGCCGGTTCATCCATTGCCAGCGTCCGGCGGCGGCGGCGCGATCAGCCGCATGGGCCAGCACGAACATCGCCGCGACATAGAGAATCGCGGCGATGCCCAGCATTTCAGGAATCATCGTCGTCCTCCGCCGTGCTGCCGATCGCGCGATGCAGCAGGGCCGTCACAAGGATCGTGGCAAGCCAGCCAAAGCCCAGCCACAGCGCACCGGTGGCGAAGCTGAATTGCCGTGGCAGCCAGACCATCGGCAGCAGCACCACGACAGCCAGCACGACCGGAAGAATTCGCGTCGCGTCGATCATGCGGCGGCGGCGATATGCTTCTCGACCAAGGAAAAGGCGGCGAGTCGGCATCGTCAGGCGGGCCCCAGAATCGAGGGCTCGTGGCGGGCAGGGCAGGCGCTGCGCGGGCAGATCCGGCAGGCAGGGCCGACGGCCAGCGCCTCGCGCGGATCGTCTGGCGGGGCCGGAAGCAGCAGCATTTGCGCGCGGGTCAGCGGCGGGCCGTCAAACCCCATGGGCAAAAGCCGCTCGCTGACTGCCCAGGCCAGATAGCGCGCGCCGCTGGCCATTTCGACCAGTCGGGCCACCGGAAGCTGCGGCTGGGTCAGGGCCTCGAACAATGGCCAAAGCGCGCAGCCTTCGCCGGGTGGGGGCAGCCGGAAGCCAGGCGGGGCAAAGCGGAACAATGCCGCGCCCGAGCCGTCGCAGATGATCAGACCGGCCTGAGCCCAAATCCCCTTCCGCAGGACGCCAAGCCGCCGGAGGACCAGATCCAAAGGCTTGCCCAGCCGTCCGGCAAGCTGCGCCGGATCGGGCCGAGGCAGGCTTTGCACGGCTTGGGTCAATTCGTCGTCGGGTAACAATCGCCGGTCGCGCGATTGCGCATCGATCAGGTCCCAAGCCAACATGCGTGCGGCGTCCGAGGCCAGTTCGGGCGAATCGGCGGGGTCGGGCTGGCCCGCTGCGATCCAGCTTTCGACCTCTTCCTGCGGTGACATCGGGACGGCCTCGTCCTCGAACGTATCGAGATAGGCCACCAGCGATTGCGCCGTTCGCGACAGGCGCTGGCTGTCTCCGTCAAGATTGGCATGGAAGCGGTCGCGCCATTCCGGCTCGATCTCGGGCGTTTCCGCTAGAATCGAGGCGGTCGTCCGAACCGAGGTGACCGCCGACTGCACTTCATGCAGCGTCGCCAGCAGATAGGGGTCGCGGGTCATGCGGTCGGACAGCGAAACCAGCCGCCGTTCAAGCGCGTCGGCGCGATGGATAGCCAAGGCGAGTGCGCCCGCCCAGCCCGGAAAACGGGCGGCGAATTCCGCGATATGCTCGATCTCGACGGGCTGCTTTTGCGGCTGCATCCGGGCTGCGGCCTCGCGCAATCCGGCGATCAGGACTTCCTCGCGATCCGACGCCAATTCGGTCACGTCGATTTGCAAAGCCGATGCCAGCCGGTTCAGCAAAGCCTCGTTGACGGGGCGGCGGTTGTGTTCGATCAGGTTGAGATATGCAGCCGAGATGTCGGCGCGTTGTGCAACCTCGGTCTGACGCCAGCCTTGCGCCAGACGACGTTCGCGGATGCGCGTGCCGATCAGGGCGCGTTTGGCTGACGACCGGATCGAATTGCTCCGGCCCGAGGTTTGATTCTGCGGCCCTCGGTTCATGGGTCAGATACCGTCCTCGACCGATTGCAGATGGCGGATCGCTTTTACGACCAGATCGGCAAAGCTTGTCGCGCCCAACTTTTCTTTCAGTGTCTGGCTGACATTCGAGACTGTCTTGTAGCTGATCCCCACATGCTCGGCGATCTCTCGATAAGCCAGCCCCTCTGATATGGCGCGCAGGATGTCCATTTCGCGAGGTGTCAGGCGGGGACGCGCGAGGGTCGAGCCGGGGCGCTCCATCAAGGCGATCTTGCGGGCCAGATCCGAGGGAACATAGTCGCCGCCCTGCGCCACCTCGGCCAGGGCCTCGCAGATTTCATCCGACGGAGAATCTTTCATGATGATGCCGTTGCAGCCGGCTTGCAGCGCCCGCCGCGCAATGATCGGACTGCGATGCATCGTGAAAACCAAGAGTGGCTGTGTTGCGCCGCAAGCGCGCAACCGCTCGATCAGCCGAACGCCAGCCAGCTTCGCATCGCCCATGGTCAGATCGACCACGATCACATCGGGTGCTTCGTGTCGCCAGGCGCGAAACCCCTTTTGCGGACCCGAGGCCGCAATGACCTCGCAGTCGATCCGGCCTTTGGTGATGCGATCCCAACCTTCGGCGACGACCGGATGATCGTCGATGATCAGTACGCGCAATGGTCTGGCCGAGGATGCGGTGGCTGGCTGGGTCATGGGAAGTTCATCCTGAACTCGGTGATGGTGCGGCCGTCATGCCTTTCGGGCGGGTGCCAGTCGCCGCCAAGGGCAATCGCGCGGTCGCGCATCCCGCTTTGGCCAAGGCCCCGTCGGGAAGCCGGTGACGGGCCGTTGCCGTCATCGACGACCCGAGCCAGCAACGAGCCGCCCGCTCGCGCCAGCACAACCTCGATTTGTCCGGGCGCGGCGTGGCGCAACGCGTTCAGCACGCTTTCCCTAATGAAGCGGTAAATCGCGATGCGGCCAGCATCATCCGGTTCGGGCAGATCCGGCTCGGCTTGCAGCGTGAAGCTGGTATCCGGGGCAATGTCTTCGAATTCGATCAGCAATTCGTGGATCATGTCGGACAAGACCACACCTTCGGTCGGGCTGAGGCGCAGATCGTCGATGGCTGTGCGGGCGCTTTTGCGGATCGCATCCGAATGTCTGGCAATGGCGGCAAGGTTGTCTGCCAGATCGGGATCGGGATCGGCATCGTGACGTCGTGCCTGACCGACAGCGGCATGAAGGGCAAAAAGCTGCGGTCCGATCTCGTCATGCAGATCGGTCGCGATGCGGGCGCGCTCGGCCTCGGCCAAGGTCATCATCCGCGCCTGAAGATCGCGATTCTCGCGACGCTCGGCCGCAAGATGGTCGGCAAGCGCGTTGACGCCAGCACCCAGATCGTTCAGTTCGGTCAATCCTGTATGGGGCGCGCGATGACCAAGATCGCCTGCTTGCATGCGTCCCAGCGCATCGCCAATTTGGCGCAGGCGGCGCAGAACCAGTCCGGTGATCGTCATCGTAACGCCAATCGCCACCAGCGCGGTGATCAACAGAAGCGGCAACAATACACGCAGATCGCGCCAGACCTCGGCGATCTCGTCCGAAGCTTCGGTGCGGATCTCGAGCACGCCGAGCACGTTCGGATATTGGGTGATCGGTAGAAGGTGACTGCGCGGCTCGGGGCGTAGCATATCGGCGAACCAGTCCGGCGCATGGTCCGTGCCGGCCGGAGGTGGCGGAAGCTCGACCGTCTTGCCTTGGGCATCACGCAATCCGGCAGTGACGTGACGCTGTCCGCGGATGTCCGCCGCAATGCGGATTGCCTCGGACATCATGTCCTTGCGGTCAAAGGACGTCGGCAGGCGCAGGGTCGCTGCGGCAATGGCCAGACCGAATGCCGAGTCGGTCTCGTTTTTGACCGAGTCCCGCGCGTTCCAGATCACGACCGAGACCGTGATGGAGAATGTCGCGATCCAGGCCAATGCCGAACCGCCAAGCGCAATCGCGCTCAGTGGCAGGTTACGCTGACGCAAGGCGGTTCCCGCCTTACGCATCGCGCCGATCTGGCCCGTTGCGTCCATTCCCCCCCTCATTGCCGAGATCGGCAATCCCTCGACCAGAACAGTAGGGCCGGGGCGCGGATCGGGCAAGCTTCGCCTTACGCGCGAGCCGGTCAAACCGGATTTTGCGCGCTTTCGGGGACTTCCTTTCGGCCCAGAAGCCGACGAACGAGGACGAAGAACAGCGGCACGAACAGGATGCCCAGCACAGTTGCCGCGATTGTTCCGCCCAGCACGGTCGCTCCTATGGTGTTACGACCGTTCGCACCGGCCCCCGATGACAGAACCAGCGGCAACACGCCCAGCGAGAACGCGACCGAGGTCATCATGATAGGCCGGAAACGCTGGCGGGCCGCTTCGACGACGGCTTCGTATAGCGGCTTGCCGGATTCCTCGGCCTGTTCGCGTGCGAATTCGACAATCAAGATGGCGTTCTTGCCGGTCAGGCCGATCACGGTCAGCAAGCCGACCTGGAAGAACACACCATTGTCGAATCCGCCCAACCAAGCGCCGACAAGCGCGCCTAAAACCCCGATCGGCATGGCCAGCATGACCGCGAAGGGGATCGACCAGCTTTCGTAAAGCGCGGCAAGGCACAGGAACACCACCGCGAGTGACAGCGTGTAAAGCAGTGTCGTCTGGCTGCCGGATTCCTGTTCTTCCAGCGACAGGCCGGTCCATGCGATATCGAAACCGGTCGGCAGTTTGGTCCCCATCTCGGACAGCGCGGCCATTGCCTCGCCGCTTGATACCCCGGGCACAGGTCCGCCCTGGATCTGCATCGCGGGCACGCCGTTGTAGCGGGTCAGGCCCTGTGGTCCATACGTCCAGTTGCCCTCGGCGAAGTTCGAGAACGGTACCAGACCGCCCGAGCTATTCCTGACGCGCCATTTGTCGATATCGGTCGGCACCGAACGTGAATCGGATTCGCCCTGAACATAGACCCGCTTGATCCGGCCACGGTCGATGAAGTCATTGACGTAGTTTCCGGCCCACGCGATCGACAGCAGTCCTCCGACATCAGTGGCCGAAACCCCCATCGCCCCCGCCTTGCGCCAGTCGATGTCCAGATTGTACTGGGCCGCGTCCTCGAGCCCGTTCGGGCGGGCCGAGGCGATGCGCGGGTCTTGCCCCGCCATTCCAAGCATCTGGTTACGCGCGTTCAGCAATTGTTCATGCGTCTGTCCGGCGCGGGCTTGCAGGTAGAAGTCGAAGCCCGAAACGTTCCCCAATTCGATGACCGAGGGCGGCACGATGGGGAAGACCATCGCATCGCGGATCTGGCTGAGTGCAGGGAAGGCGCGACCTGCGATTGCCTGCACCGATTGCGCGGGGCCGGGACGTTCCTTCCAGTCTTTGAGCCGGACGAAAGCGATCCCCATGTTCTGACCGGCTCCGGCGAAGCTGAAGCCCGAGACGCCGAACATGGAATCCACATTCTCGGCCTCGACGGTCGAGAAATACTGCTGGATCTGGCCAAGTACGGCTTCGGTCCGTTCGGTGGTCGCGCCGGTCGGTCCCTGCACCAGCACGAACATGATGCCCTGATCCTCGTCGGGCAGGAAACCGGTCGGTGTGCGCAGGAACAGGAAGATCATCGCCGCGCCGATGGCGGCATAGATCAGCAGCATCCGCAGTGGGCGACGGATGATCCAGTTGACCCATTTCCCGTAGCCGGAAGTGGTGGCGTCGAAACCGCGGTTGAACAGTCCGAATATGCCACGGGTCTTGTGGCTGTGTTCGTTGCGCAGCAGCGTCGCGCATAGCGCCGGAGTCAGGGTCAGCGCCACGACTACCGACAGCCCCATGGCCGATGCGATGGTGATGGCGAATTGCTTGTAGATGACGCCGGTCGAACCGCCGAAAAACGCCATCGGCACGAAAACCGCCGACAGGACCAGAGCGATCCCGACCAGTGCGCCCGTGATCTGGCCCATGGACTTGCGGGTCGCCTCATGCGGCTCGATGTCCTCCTCCTCCATGATCCGTTCGACGTTCTCGACAACGACGATGGCGTCGTCGACGAGCAGGCCGATCGCAAGGACAAGGGCCAGCATGGTGAGGGTGTTGATGGTGAAGCCAAGCGCCGCGAGGATGCCGAATGTGCCAAGGATGACGACCGGAACCGCCAGAGTAGGGATCAGTGTCGCGCGCCAGTTCTGCAGGAACAGCAGCATGACGAAGAACACCAGAATGATGGCCTCGACCAGCGTCTTGACCACTTCCTCGATCGAGATCAGCACGAAGGGGGTGGTGTCATAGGGGATGACATAGCTGACGCCTTCGGGGAAAAAGCGCGCGAACTCGGCCATACGGGATTTGATCCGGTCGGCCGTATCAAGCGCGTTGGCCCCCGAGGCGAGGCTGATCGCGATACCTGCGGCGGGCTTGCCGTTGTATTTGGCGGCCGTCGCATAGGATTCCGCGCCGATCTCGACCCGCGCGACGTCCTTCAGCAGGATCAAACCGCCATCGGATTCGGCGCGCAGGACGATCTGCTCGAAATCCTCGGGCGAGGTCAGCAGCGATTGCGCGGTGATCGTCGCGTTCAGCATCTGCCCTTTCGGGGCGGGCTGGGTTCCGAATGCCCCCGCCGAGATCTGCGCGTTTTCCGCCGAAACCGAAGCGACGACATCGCTGGGCGTCAGTTCGAACGCGGCCAGTTTCGAAGGGTCCAGCCAGATCCGCATCGCATATTGCGCGCCGAATACCTGCACCGAGCCGACGCCTTCGACGCGGCTGAGGTCATTCACGAGGTTCGAGATCATATAGTCGGACAGATCGACCTCTTCGAGGCTGCCATCATCCGAGATCAGACCGATCACCATCAGGAAGCTGGACGAGGTCTTCTCGACCGACACGCCCTGTCTTTGCACGGCTTCGGGCAGCAGCGAGGTGGCCTGCGCCAGCTTGTTCTGGACCTGAACCTGCGCGATATCGGCATCGGTTCCCGTCTCGAAGGTCAGGGTCGTGGTCGAAGATCCCGCCGAGGTCGAACTGGACTTGAAGTATCGCAACCCGTCAAGGCCGGTCATCTGCTGCTCGATCACCTGCGTGACCGTGTTCGCGACCGTCTCGGCCGAAGCGCCCGGATAGGTCGCCTGAATTTCGACCGTGGGCGGTGCGATCTGGGGATATTGCGCCACGGGCAGGTTGTAGACCGACAGCACCCCCAGACCCATGATCAGGATCGAGATCACCCAGGCAAAAACCGGACGGTCGATAAAAAAGCGCGCCATAACGGGTTCCTGTTCCTCTATCCTCGGGGGTTCAGCCGTCCGAGGGGGTCTTGTCCTTGGGGTCGCCTTGCGCAGGCGCAGCGTCGCTTCCGGCGGCTTCTTCGGCTTTGGCAGGCGCTGCTGCACCTTCCGGCGCGGTGGCCTGACGTTCTTCCGGATTCACCGGCATGCCGGGGCCTATGCGCTGCACGCCCTCGACAATCAGGCGGTCACCGTCGTTTAGCCCTTCGCTTACGACCCAATTATTGCCCATGTCCTGCAGGATGGTCAGTTCGCGCTGCTCGACCTGATTTTCGGCGTTGACCACAAGCGCGATCGGCTGGCCACGGCGGTCGCGGGCGACGCCCTCTTGCGGTGCAAGGATGACGTTTTGCGCTTTTGCCTGCTGGACGACGGCTTGGACATACATCCCGGGCAGAAGGATGTGGTCGGGATTGGCAAAGGCCAGACGCAGGGTGATGACGCCGGTCGTTTCGTTCACATAGGGTTCGGCGGCAGTCAGGGTGCCGGTTTCGGTATAGTCCGAGCCATCGGCAAGGCGCAGCATCACGGTGCGGTCGGGTTGCTGGTCGGCGGCTTTGGTCGCCACTTCGCGGCGCCAGCGGATCACCTCGGCAGCGGATTGCGTCACGTCAACATGGACGGGATCGAGGGTGCGGATCACGGCCAGCGGATTGGCTTGCGAGGCGGTAACCAGAGCGCCTTGGCTGGTTTGCGCAAGGCCTATCTCTCCATCCAGCTCGGCGCGGATGGTTGTGCGGTCAAGTTCGATATTGGCGGTCCGCAGCAGTGCTTCGGCCACCTCCACGGCCGCATCGGCAGCGTCCCGCGCGGCAATGGCGCTTTCGCTGGTGCTTTCGCTGGCCACGCGGCGGTCGCGCAGGGTCGCGACACGATCGGCTTCGCTGCGGGCGTTCAGTGCCTGAGCGCGGGCTTGCGCCACGGCGGCCTCGGCTTGGGCGACGGCAGCTTCATAGGTGGTCTTGTCGATGCGGAACAGCGGATCGCCTACCTTGACGCGTCTACCTTCGTCGAAAAGCCGTTCGGCGACAATGCCGTTGACCTGCGGCCGGACCTCGGCCTCGGCCGATGCGGTGACACGACCGGGCAGGGTGGTTGTCAGTGTCACATCCTGCGAATGCAGCGTAACGACGGTGACTGTCGGAGGCGGCGCGTTGCCCGGCGGTTGCTGCGCGGCCGCCAACGAGGGAAACAGCCCCGCCGCGAGCGGCAGGAAGACGGAAAGGGCTATCCCGCGCTTGAGCGCTGACATGTTCTTGCTCCGGGGCTTGTGCTGACCTTAGTGGTAATAACGATTGTTTGATGGCGATGATCAATCCCAAATTGCAGGATGCGGGCCGAGTCCTGTCATGTCCACGTCCGAAATGTGACCAACTTGCCACCTGCTTGGCACCCGTGCCGTCAGGTGGGCAACCGCGATCAGGGCCGATGGCGAGCCGCCGCGAATTGGGGTTGCAGGAGGGATCGGGCAGATGGTATCGGATGCAGCGACGCGGGTGTAGCTCAATGGTAGAGCCGCAGCTTCCCAAGCTGATGACGAGGGTTCGATTCCCTTCACCCGCTCCAGATTCTCCGATTTTCCCAGTGGCCCGTGCAGGCAAAAGCCGAGGCAATCCGCTGCCGTCTGCACGGCGGTTGGCCGAGCTAGGCTTCGGGCAGCACGCCGAGCCACGCCTCGGACAAACAGTCACCCGGTTAGCAGTCGAGCTATAGTTTGCGCTTCCAGATCAGCGCAGACCCATTTCGGCCAGTGCGCGGGCGATTTCGGGCGGCAGGCTGGGTTCCTCGGCGCGATCCGACGGTAGATCCGGCGGGGCGTCCGTGGCACTCAGATAGCGCCAACCCTGAAACGGTCGGCGCGGTACGGCTGCGGTGCGGACAAGGCCGGGATCAAGGATCAGCGTGCAACGGCGGATGCCATCCTCGCCTTCGGCCTCGTCAAGGCGCAGGATACGCTGGCGGGCTTGCATGACCCCTTTGAACACCCAGTAGATCGAGCCGCCATCCAGCAGTTCGGCCTCGCGCTTGGGCCACATGCGGGTCACGTGCTGGGCAGGTTTGCCCTGCCAGCGGTGGCGCTGCCATTCGTCGAGTTCTGCCGGACTGTCGCATCCGACGCATAGCTTGATCAGGTGAAGGGTCTTGCTCATGCCTGAGATATATCCCCCACGCGGGAATGTGCAACGTCGCGACCTTGCGCCCTGTGGATAACAAGCGTAGGCCCGCCCGTATTCTTGCAAATAGAGGGGAACATGTCCGAACAGGTCGCACCGTCTGAACCAAGGCAGTCCCAGTTTGAATTCATCGCGATGTTGGCGCTTGTTTTGGCGGTCATCGCGTTTTCCATCGATTCGATGTTGCCGGCGCTGCCCGAGATTGCACAGGCCCTAAGTCCGGATAACGTCAATCGCGCCCAGTTGGTCCTGACCGCCTTCGTGGGTGGCATGGGAGTTGGGGTCTTTGTCGCCGGTCCGCTTTCCGACGCCTATGGGCGCAAGCCGATCATCACGCTGGGTTTTGCGATCTATGCGCTGGCCTCTTTGGTCGCGATTTTTGCCAATTCGCTAGAGATGCTGCTGATATCGCGATTCGTGCAGGGGCTTGGCGCAGCCGGGCCGCGGATCGTGTCACAGGCGCTTGTGCGCGACCTGTATCAGGGCCGCGAAATGGCGCGGATCACCAGCTTTGTCATGATGATCTTTATTCTTGTCCCTGCAATCGCGCCTTCACTTGGGGCCGTCGTCATCCATTTCGTGGGCTGGCACGGGATCTTCGGGTCTTTCATCCTGCTCGCGCTGGTCGGCTCACTGTGGCTGAACCTGCGGCAAGCCGAGACGCTGCCGCCCGCACGCCGCCGCCCGCTGAATATCTCGAACCTAGCCGCTTCGGCGCGCGAAGTGATGGGGAACAGGCAGGTGCAACTGGTCACGATCGTCATGACGCTGGGCTTTGGCCAGATGTTCGCGCTGCTCAGTTCGGCACAGCAGCT
Source organism: Paracoccus aestuariivivens (assembly GCF_009711225.1). Classification (GTDB taxonomy): domain Bacteria; phylum Pseudomonadota; class Alphaproteobacteria; order Rhodobacterales; family Rhodobacteraceae; genus Paracoccus; species Paracoccus aestuariivivens. The sequence goes on from NZ_WMIE01000002.1 coordinate 206,519, forward strand.
GTTTTCCGAGGCATATCACAAAGGCGCGCAATTCCCGATGTGGTTCGCGGCAATGGCGCTGTTGTCGGGCATCGGGACGGTGCTGAATGCGCGCTACGTCGTGCGTCTGGGAATGCGTCGGATCGTGACGGCGGCCTATGCGATGCAGGTCGTCGTCTCGTTGGTCATGACGGTGCTGGTGATGGGTGGTCTATTGCCCGAGGCATTGCGCTTTCCGGCCTTCTTCATCTGGGCCGTCAGCGTATTCTTCATGGCCGGCGTGACCTTTGGCAATCTGAATGCCATGGCGTTGCAGCGCATGGGCCATGTCGCGGGAATGGCTGCGTCGGTCATCGCGGCGGTTTCGACCATTGGGGCCGTGATGATCGCCGCGCCGATCGGGTTGCTGTACGACGGGACCGCTCAACCGATCATTCTGGCGACGCTGATCTGTTCGGCTTTGGCCCTGCTGCTGATGCGACGGATTGAAGAGGTCTAGGGATCGGGGCGCTTCGGCGCCCTTTTTCTTTCGATATGTCAGGGGAAAGAAGTGGCAGCCCGTAGGGGAGTCGAACCCCTCTTTTCAGGTTGAAAACCTGACGTCCTAACCGATAGACGAACGGGCCACTTTCTGTTTCCGCTTGGCTGTGCCCTGCGGTGTGAGGCGGTATCTAGGCCAGCTTCCCTGAAGCCGCAAGAGTCATTTTCACAGTTTCTGTGGGTAAGTCGAATTATTTTTGACGCGACTTAAATGCCGGCAATGAAAAGAAAAAACGCCGTCGATCATCAAGATCGCGGCGTACAGCCTGGTGTCAGACTAAAGGAAGTGGCAGCCCGTAGGGGAGTCGAACCCCTCTTTTCAGGTTGAAAACCTGACGTCCTAACCGATAGACGAACGGGCCACTTTCTGTTTCCGCCGGGTTGTACCCTGCGGCGTGGGGCGGTGTTTAGGGCAGGCTCGCGGTACCTGCAAGCGGAAAAACGACAAGCCGATGAAGTTTTTTCACGAATACCGCGAGGCGCCTCAATTCACTGCTGCAGCATCGTCCAGACGCAGGCGGACACGCTCGCGCCCGCCCCATTGCGACAGTTCAAGCTTGCCTGCCAGATGGAAGCGACGGCCTTTGGCCCCGATTAGCGCAGGCCCCAGCGGTCCGGTCATCGCGCCCCATGCGACGGCCTCAATCGGGGCGCTGCCGGGGCTGCGGAAGCGCAGGCGCAGGTGGCTGTCCCCCATTGTGGAAACGCTGTCGACCATCTGGTCGGCAAATGCGAATCTGGGGGCAGGGGCGGCCTGACCGAAGGGACCGGCCTTCTCGAGCAGTTGCATCAGTTCAACGGTGGCGCCTGCCGGATCCAGCAGGCCCGAGATCCGCAACTCTCCAGCACCTGATCGTTCGGCCATTTCGCGCGACAGCAGTTCCGAGAGGCGTTCCATTGCGACGGGAATCAGGGCCTCTTCAACGGTCAGGCCCGCAGCCATGGCGTGGCCGCCGCCTTTCAGCAGCAGCCCTTCGGCGGCAAGGCGATGGATGGCGCGGCCCAGATCCACCCCCGGAACCGAGCGCGCCGAGCCTTTGCCGATCCCGTGATCGACGCCGATCACGACCGAAGGCAGGTTCGTCGCCTCTTTCACGCGGGCGGCGACGATGCCGACCACACCCGGATGCCAGCCTTCGCCAGCCGCCCATGAGACAAGGCTTTCGCCGCTGCGTGCTTCGATCTGGGCTAGGGCCGCTTCGCGAACGGCGGCTTCGATGGCGCGACGGTCGCGGTTCAGATCCTCAAGCTGGGCGGCAAGGCGTTCGGCCTGTGCCGGATCGGTGCAGGACAGACACAACGCACCCAGATCGGCTTTGCCGACGCGGCCTCCGGCATTGATACGCGGACCCAGAAGGAAGCCCAGATGAAATGCCGTCGGTGCCGAATCAAGGCGCGCGACATCGGATAGCGCGATCAACCCTGGCCGCTCGCGCCGTGCCATCACCGTCAGGCCCTGACGGACAAATGCACGATTCACGCCAATCAGCGGCGCGACATCGGCCACGGTCGCCAGCGCCACAAGATCCAGCAACGAGATCAGATCGGGTTGGGGCTGCCCGCTTTCGCGCAACAAGCGATTGCATTGCACCAAGGTCAGGAAAACGACGCCTGCAGCGCAAAGATGCCCCAGTGCGCCATCCTCGTCCTGACGGTTGGGGTTTACGACAGCCAGAACAGGGGGAAGCGTCTCGCCGCCCTGGTGGTGGTCCAGTACGATCACGTCGCGCGGAGCGGCGGCGGCCAATGCCTCGTGGCTCAGCGTGCCGCAATCGACGCAGATGATGAGGTCGTGATTCTTGGCCAGTCCCGTGATGGCAGGGACATTCGGGCCGTAGCCCTCGTCGATGCGGTCGGGGATATACAACGTGGCCGCCAAGCCTTGCTGGCGCAGCCAGTCGATCAACAGCGCCGCCGATGAGCCGCCGTCCACATCGTAATCGGCAAAGATCGCGATCCGCTCGCGTTTCAGGACCGCTGTGACGATACGCTCGGCAGCCTTGTCCATGTCGCGAAGGGTCAGCGGGTCGGGAAGCAGGTCGCGCAGCTTGGGGTCAAGATAGGACTGGGCCTCGGGCGCGGCCACGCCGCGTGCCGCCAGAACGCGGCTGACGGGCAGGGGTATGCGGCTGTCCTGGGCAAGCGCCTCGGCGGCGCGGTCCAGCGTGGCATCGGGACCGCGCCAGAAACGGCCGGTCAGTGACGAGTCTACGGAAAGAAAAGCGGTCATGGGTGCTTGTCCCCCATGACCGCCTTTCGTTCAAGTGCGCAGAGTCCGGTTTACTTGATCGGGTTGCGATAGATCATGCGGCGGACCGAACCGGTTTTCGAGCGCATGAGAATCGTTTCGGTCTGCAGGAAGCCCGGCTCGCGCTTGACGCCCGCCACGATCGAGCCATTGGTGACGCCGGTTGCGGCAAAGATCACGTCTGCGGTCACCAGTTCGTCGCGCGAATAGATGCGGTCCAGATCGGTGATCCCGGCCTTGTAGGCGCGGCCTTTTTCGTCGTCGTTGCGGAACAGCAGCTTGCCCCACATCTGGCCGCCCATGCATTTCAGCGCGGATGCGGCCAGAACCCCCTCGGGGGCGCCGCCCGAACCCATATACATGTCGATGCCGGTCAGTTCGGCCTCGGCGCAGTGGATGACACCAGCGACGTCGCCATCGGTGATCAGGCGGATCGCTGCGCCGGTCGAGCGGACTTCGGCGATCAGATCTTCGTGACGGGGACGTTCCAGAATGCAGACGGTGATGTCGCTGTCCTGAACGCCACGGGCTTTGGCCAGCGCACGGACACGCTCGGCGGGGGACATCTCAAGGCTGACCACATCCTTGGCATAGCCCGGACCGATCGCCAGTTTCTCCATGTAGACGTCCGGCGCGTGCAGAAGCGTGCCACGCGGGGCCATGGCGATCACGGTCAGCGCGTTCGGCATGTCCTTGGCGGTCAGCGTGGTACCTTCCAGCGGGTCAAGGGCGATGTCCACTTCCGGGCCTTCGCCGGTGCCGACTTCCTCGCCGATATACAGCATCGGGGCTTCGTCGCGCTCGCCCTCGCCGATGACGACGACGCCCTTGATGTCCAGCATGTTCAACTGTTCGCGCATGGCGTTCACGGCGGCCTGGTCGGCGGCTTTTTCGTCACCGCGACCGATCAGGCGGGCCGAAGCATGGGCAGCAGCCTCGCTGACGCGGGCCAATCCCAGAGACAGCATACGGTCGTTGAAATCCTTGGGCGGGGTCATCTTGAAAATCCTTGTGATTACGGCTTGGTTGGCTTCTACGCGGCGGGTCCGAACGCGGCAAGGCTGCGTGCGCTAACGGATTAGCTTTCCGCCAGCTCCAGCGCCAGCGCGTGAATTCTGGGCACAATATCGCCCAAAGTGCCATGAACCAGTCGATGTTGTGCGACCCGACCCAGTCCGGCAAATCGCGGGCTGGCCATCCGGATGCGAAAATGCGTCTCGCCTCCTTCGCGCCAACCGCCATGTCCGCGATGTCCTTCGCTTTCATCGATTATTTCCAGCCGCGAAGGCTCAAGTTCACGCAGGCGTTCCCGCATCTCGTCGGCAATCATAAGTTAGGCCCTTTCATGTCGCGCGAAATAGCCTAAACTACGCCTCCCGATCAGGACAAGGCAGGTAAATGAGCAATAGCGACCCGTTCGGCTTCGACATTTCCGCGGCCTCGGACAAGAAAAAACGGTCCAAGGGGCGGCGTGGCATGTCGGGCGCATTCGAGACGTCGACCCGCAGATGCGACAAGGAAGGCTGCAACGAGCCCGGCCAGTATCGTGCGCCGAAATCTCCGCGCAACCTCGACGACTATTTCTGGTTCTGCAAGGACCACGTGCGCGAATACAACCTGAACTGGAACTACTTCCAGGGTCAGTCCGAGGCCGAGTTCCAGGAGTTTCTGGACAACGCGACCGTCTGGGAACGTCCGACGAAGCCCTTTGGCCGCTCGACGCAGGAACAGAAATGGGCGCGTCACGGCATCGACGACCCGTTGGAGATTCTTGGCGCGAACGGCACCAACCCGGAAGTCCGCACCAAGGCCACCCGCAAGCTGCCGCCGACCGAACGTCGCGCGCTCGAGATCCTCGAGGCCAAGGACAGCTGGACCCGTCCCGAGATCCGCAAGCAGTATAAATCGCTGGTCAAGGATCTGCATCCCGACATGAACGGGGGCGACCGTTCGGACGAGGACCGCTTGCAGGAAGTCGTCTGGGCATGGGACCAGATCAAGGACAGCCGCAGCTTCAAGGACTGATGCGCGGCACATGAAAAAGGCCCGGAGCATGCTCCGGGCCTTTTCTATTTGTCTACTGCGATCAAAGTTCGCGCTTCAGCGCCTCGGCAAGATCGGTACGCTCCCACGAGAAGCCGCCATCGGCCTCGGGCTCGCGGCCGAAATGGCCATAAGCCGCCGTGCGGCGATAGATCGGGCGGCACAGGTCAAGATGCTCGCGGATGCCGCGGGGCGTCAGGTCCATGGCACGCGAGATGGCGCGTTCGATTTCCGCCTCGGGGACCTCGCTGGTGCCGAAAGTATCGGCGTAGATCGACAGCGGTTTCGCCACGCCGATTGCATAGCTCAGCTGGATCACGCATTTGCGGGCAAGACCTGCCGCGACGACATTCTTCGCCAGATAGCGCGCGGCATAGGCCGCCGAGCGGTCCACCTTGGTCGGGTCTTTGCCCGAGAACGCGCCGCCGCCATGCGGGGCAGCCCCGCCATAGGTATCGACGATGATCTTGCGGCCCGTCAGGCCCGCGTCGCCGTCAGGTCCGCCGATCACGAAGGTACCGGTCGGATTGACCCACCATTCGGTATTCTCGGTCAGCCATTCGGCGGGCAGAACCTCGCGGATATAGGGTTCGACGATGGCGCGGATATCGTCCGAGGTTTGCTCGACGTCGCGGTGCTGGTGCGACAGGACCAGACTCGTCACCTCGACCGGCTTGCCGTTTTCATAGCGCAGGCTGATCTGCGATTTCGCGTCGGGACCCAGCATCGGCTCGGCACCGGATTTGCGAGCCTCGGCCAGACGACGCAGGATCGCATGCGAATACTGGATCGGGGCGGGCATCAGTTCGGGCGTTTCATCTACGGCAAAGCCGAACATGATGCCCTGATCGCCTGCACCGTCGCGGTCGACGCCCTGACTGATATGGGCGGATTGCTCGTGCAGGTAGTTATGGACGTGGCAGGTGTTCCAGTGGAACTTTTCCTGCTCGTAGCCGATGTCGCGAATGGTATCGCGGGCGATCTGACCAATGCGGCCCATATACTCGCCCAGCTTTTTCTGGTCGGTCAGTCCGATTTCGCCACCGATCACGACAGTTCCGGTGGTGGCGAAAGTCTCGCAGGCCACACGGGCGGCCGGATCCTCGGCCAGCAGCGCGTCCAGCACCGCATCCGAGATCTGGTCGCACAATTTATCGGGGTGCCCCTCGGAGACGGATTCCGAGGTGAACACATAGTTCTGTCTGGCCATTGAAGTGCTCCGTTGAGTTGACGCCGCCACGCCAGGAAGCCGTTGTGACGGTCAAAACGAAGCGATAGATCAGCCCCTTCGGCCAGTCAACCTACGATACCGTGCCGAAAGCAAGACGCATGCCAGAGCTGCAAGCAGGGTAGGCCAGTCCCCCCAACGCGACCACGGCGTCGGGGGCAATGCGGCGGGCAGCGGGCTGTCGATGCGCCCCGAAAGGTTCAGGCCAAGCGTCGCGCGCAGTTCTCCATGCGCGTCTATCACTGCCGAAACCCCAGTATTCGCGGCACGCATCAGCGGAAGTCCGGATTCGATGGCCCTGAGTCTGGCCTGCGCCAGATGTTGCCACGGGCCGGACAGGTTTCCGAACCACGCGTCGTTTGTCACCTGCAACAACCATTCGGGCCGGTCGTTGCCCGAAAGCAGGTGGCGCGAGAAGACGGCCTCGTAGCAGATCAGCGGCTGGACCGGAGGGAGTCCGCCGAAACGCAACGTCGCCGGACCGTGGCCAGCGGAATAGCCGAAACCGTGCTGCGCCGCGAAGGCCCGAATGCCAAAGCGCGACATCAGATCGCCCCACGGCGTGTATTCACCGAAGGGCACCAGATGGAACTTGTCGTAGATCGCGCCGATTCCCTTGGCCGAGAACTCGGTCAGGCTGTTGAAATAGCGCGCGCCCTCGACACGCTGGATCCCCAGCAGAACCGGCGCGCCGACATAGGACGCGATGTCCTGCGGTGCGCTGGCCGATTGCTCAAGCAGGAAATTCACCGCCGTTTCGGGCCAGATCACGGTGTCGGGGGCGGGACGGTCAGGATCGCGGGCGGCCGACAGGTCCAGAAGGCGACGGAAGAACACTTCGGACCAGTAAGGGTCCCATTTCAATGCCTGCGTTGCGTTCGGCTGGACAAGGCGCAGGTTGATACTGGTATCGGCAGGCATCGGCCGGCCAAGCCGCGCCATCCCCGAGGTCCAGGCGGTGCCGATCAGCAGAACCGATAAAACGGTTCCAGCGAATGCGGGATGCGGAGCCTTGCCTTGCCGCCAGAAAATCGTCGGCAGGGCAGCTGCAAGCATCGTCAGCGCGGAAAGCCCGATGGCGCCGAACAGCGCGGCCATCTGCGCTGCAGGTGTATCAATCCAGATATGGCCGGTCAGCGCCCAAGGAAGGCCGGAGAAAATCCAGCCGCGCAACCAGTCCGACAAGACCATGAGTGCCGCAAAACTCAGTCCGCGTTGCTGCATCTCCAAAGTCGTGCGACCGGACAGCCATGCGGGTGCGGCCCAGAACAACGCGCCGCCGGAGGCCATGAAAAACAGTGCAAAGGGGGCCATCCAGCCATAGACATCGGGCTCGACGAGAAACGGCTCGACAATCCACGACATGGCGACGGCGAATTGCCCGAAACCGGCGGCAAAGCCGTGCCAACCCGAGTCACGGGCGGTCTTGGCCCGACCTATCCGCCAGCACAGAACACCAAGCGCGGTGACGGACAGAAACCACAGGTTCCATGGTGCCTGTCCCAGCGCGGCGATCGCGCCAAGGCCCAGATCAAAGGCAAGCGACCGGAGCGGCGGGCGGCCGCGCCGGTCAAATGCAGGCATTCGCGCCGGCGCGGGCATGGGATTCGCTCAGACCTCGGCGGTTGGCGTCGGGGCAGCAGCGGCCGGAGCCTCGGCATCCGAGGGTGCGGCGGCATCCACGTTGGCCTTGGTGGCAGCAGTTTTGCGGGTCGAGGCCTTGCGCGGCGCGCGCGGCTTCGTGGCTTTGGCTTCCGCAGGCTTGGCGGCCGCCTTGCGGGTCGAGGGCTTGCGCTTGGGCTTTTCGGCTGCGGGCGCGGGTGCTTCTTCGTTTTGTGCGGCTTCGACAGCAGGCACTTCCACGACCGGCGCTTCCACGACAGGCGCCTCCACGACAGGCGCCTCGGCTACAGTTTCAGCCGCGGCTTTTGCCTTGGTCGTACGCGGTTTGCGGGTGCGGGCCGGCTTCTTTTCGACCGGCACGACCGGCGCGACGGGTTCGACAACGGGTTCGGAAACGACCTCTTGGGCGATGGGCGCTTCAACGGCCTCGACAGGCGCTGACGCGACTGCTTTCGCAGCAGTTTTGCGCGAGCGGGTCCGTTTGGGCTTGGAGGGCGCGGCTGCTTCGACAGCCTCGACCGGCGCGACCATTTCCTGCACGGCGACCGGTTCGGGCGCGGCGGCGGCCTCGGACCGGGGCTCGGCTGCAGCGGGGCGGTTGTCTTCGACCGGCTCGAAAACCGACGGACGGAAGCTGCGCGTCATGAATTCGGGCATGTGATCGCCCATGCCCATCACCGCGTGCCGGTCCGGGCGGTTGTCGCCGCGACGGTCGTCACGGCGGTCATGGCTGCGTTCGGTTCCACGCTCGACCGAACGATCATGGCCGCGGTGTTGCCGGTCGTCACGACGCTCATCCCGACGTTCGTCCTTGCGCTCCTCACGGCGTTCTTCGCGGGCACGGTTCTCGATTGGCTTGGTCTCCTCGGTGTGCTCGGCGCGTTGCTCGGTGTCGTCGCGGCGGCCACGGCGGTCACGATCGCGGCCCCGGTGCTCGCGGCGGCCGTTCTCGCGCTGCGGGCGCGGCGCATTCTGGGCGGCGGTGGACAGCGCGAAGCCTTCGGGAAGGTCGGTGCGGGGCAGCGCCTGCTTGACCAGAGTCTCGATGGCGGTAAGGTATTTTTCGTCCATGGGGGTCGCAATCGAGATGGCCGTGCCAAGGCGTCCGGCGCGGCCAGTGCGGCCAATGCGGTGGACGTAATCCTCAGCATGAGAGGGCAGGTCGAAGTTGAAGACATGGCTGACGGCCGGGATATCCAGCCCGCGCGCGGCCACATCCGACGCCACGAGGAAGCGCAGCTTGCCTTCGCGGAAGTCGTCCAGCGTCGCCATGCGGTGACGCTGATCGAGGTCGCCGTGAATCGGCGCGGCGTCGAAGCCATGCGCCTTCAGCGACTTGGCGACAATGTCCACATCCGTCTTGCGGTTGCAGAAAATGATCGCGTTCTTGAGTTCCTCACCCTCGGCACGGATCATCGCACGCAGCAGCTCGCGCTTTTGCTTGGCGGTCTGGTCTTTGCGGGTGGGCGTGATCTCGACCAGCTTTTGGGTGATCGTCTCGCTGGTGGTGGCCTGACGCGCGACCTCGATACGCTCGGGGGCGTGCAGGAACGTGTCGGTGATGCGTTCGATTTCCGGCGCCATAGTGGCCGAGAAGAACAGCGTCTGGCGGGTAAAGGGCGTCAGTTGGAAGATGCGCTCGATATCCGGGATGAACCCCATGTCGAGCATCCGGTCGGCTTCGTCGACGACCATGATCTGGACGCCGGTCAGCAGCAGTTTGCCGCGCTCGAAATGATCCAGAAGGCGGCCGGGCGTCGCGATCAGCACGTCGACGCCGCGGTCGATCAGCTTGTCCTGTTCGCCAAAGCTGACGCCGCCGATCAGCAGCGCCTTGGTCAGGCGGGTGTGCTTGGCATAGATGTCGAAGTTCTCGGCGACCTGCGCTGCCAATTCGCGCGTCGGGCACAGCACAAGGCTGCGCGGCATCCGCGCACGCGCCCGGCCACGGCCCAGCAGCGTGATCATCGGCAGGGTGAAGCTGGCGGTCTTGCCAGTTCCGGTCTGGGCTATCCCAAGCACGTCACGGCCTTCCAGAGCGGGAGGAATCGCGCCTGCCTGAATCGGAGTCGGGCTTTCATAGCCTGCCTCGATGATGGCTTTAAGAACCTTGGGGTCCAGCTTCAGGTCGGAAAATTTGGTCATTCGGGGCTTTCGTATAAATGCGCAGAAACACTGTCTGCGCTAGTCTTGCGTCCATCGCCGCGAACGGTCCCAAGATATGATCGAAGGTCCGAATGCGACGGTTCGGGACGCAATCTCCGCACGCCCCTCGCCTTGTCTGCCGGATGCAGACGGGTAGGGGCCTAGCCGAAAACCCGCGCGACGTCAATCTGCTCGCCGATTGACAATGACCGACCTTGCGTGAGGAAACATTATAGTGATGGCGGGCGTTCCGGACCGATCCGATTGTGAGGGCATTGATGGTGACCGAAGTGACTGGGCTGAGTCCGATGGAGGCTTTCGCAATCGTCGGGGTGGCGGGCGTTGGCGCGCAATGGCTGGCATGGCGTTTCCGGATGCCGGGCATCGTCCTGATGCTGGCGGCGGGTCTGCTGCTGGGGCCGGTGACGGGAATTTTCGTGCCCGAGGACGTGCTGGGGCCGCTGCTCGAGCCGCTGATCTCGCTGGCCGTGGCCTTAATCCTGTTCGAGGGCGGATTGACCCTGAACTTTCGCGAACTGCATGACGCCAAGGCCGCTGTACGTCACCTTGTCTATATCGGCGCGCCGCTGGGCTGGGCGCTGTCGGCATTGGCGCTGAACCTTGTCGCTGGCCTGCAATGGGAGGCCGCCATCGTCTTTGGCGGCATTATGATCGTGACCGGCCCGACCGTGATCGCACCATTGCTGCGTCAGGCGCGGTTGCGCACCCGTCCGGCACAGACCCTGCAATGGGAGGCGATCGTCAATGATCCGCTAGGGGCTTTGGCCGCCGTTCTGGCTTTGCTTGTCGTTCTGGTGCGCTACGAGAACCTCGGCCAGACCGAGGCGTTTCTGACGCTGATCGTTGGCGTCGGCTTTGCTTTGGGTCTGGGGCTGGCGGCGGGTTGGGGCATTGTTAGGGCGTTCCGCCGCAATCTCGTGCCCGAATACATGAAAGTCCCGCTGCTGTTTGTGACGGTCCTTGGCGTATTTACGGGTGCCAATTCGGTGCTGAACGAGAGCGGATTGATGACGGTCACGGTCATGGGACTGCTGATCGCCAATGCCGACTTGCCCAGCTATACCGAGATTCACCGCTTCAAGGAAACGGCAACGATCTTGCTGGTTTCTGGCGTTTTCATCTTGCTGGGCGCGAACTTTCGCTTCGAGACGCTGGCGATGCTGGATTGGCGCGCGGTGGCCTTTGTGCTCAGCGTCATCTTCGTGGTGCGTCCCCTGACCGTATTCATTTCGCTGACGGGTACAGGGATGCCATGGCAAGAGAAGTTCCTGATCGGCTTTACCGGCCCGCGCGGCGTGGTTCTGGTCGCGGTTTCGGGAATTTTCGCCGAGCGTTTGTTGCATGAAGGTATACAGGACGGCGCCTTGCTGGTCCCCTTGGCCTTTGTTTTGGTGGTCGCGACCGTTGTCCTGCACGGCTTCACGCTGGCCCCGATGGCGCGTTGGCTGGGTCTGACCTCTGGCGACAGGCCAGGGCTGATCATCGTCGGAGGCTCGCAATTCGCAACCGGTCTGGCCAAAGCGCTGGAAAAGGCGGATGTCCGCGTCCTGATCGCCGATCCGAACCGCGTGCATTTGCGCTCGGCCCGATCCGAGGGCGTTCCGTGCTACGACGGCGACATTCTGTCGGATGCCGCCGAACTCAGCGTCGAATTCATCGCTTATACCACGCTGCTCGCGGCGTCGGACAATGACGCATATAATACGCTGGTCGCGACCGATCTTGCGCCGGATCTGGGACGCGAGGCGATCTGGCAGGTCACGCGCCACAAGGAAGACCTTGCCCGTCATGCGCTGCCCAGCCAACTTGGCGGTCGGGCCATCAATGGCAACCGGACGCTTTCGCAATATCTGGATCTTCTGGCGCAAGGCTGGACCTTTCGCACGACGCGCCTGACCGAGGCCTACACCATCGAGCAGTGGCGCGCGGCCCGCCCCGAGGCCATCGCGCTGGCCGTCGTAGAACGCGGCAAGGTCGTTTTTGTCTCGGACGGGGCGCGGCTCGAACCCCGACCGGGAAGCAGGATCATTGCCTTGATGCCATCCGATGCCGGGCTTCAATCCGAACCGACCGATGAGGAGGGGCGCGAAATCCCGCTTGCCGAGACAATGCCAGCCGTGGCATCGGTCGCCGCAGCTTCCGCGCGGGATGTGTTGTCAGGGCGATGATGCCCGTTTTCGTGCCGTTTCTCTGGCATTGCTGCGGTTGACGGCCCCCAAGGGCAGGCGTTATCCCGCACCGACATTATGGATGGAAGCCATGAACCTCTTTTCGGATATCCGTGCGCTCGTGATCGACGCGCTGGCCCAGATGGAACAGGCGGGCGAGCTGCCCCCGGGCCTCGAAACCGCAGCCGTGACCGTCGAGCCGCCGCGAGACGCCGCGCATGGTGACATGGCGACCAATGCCGCCATGGTACTGGCCAAGCCTGCCGGAAAGAAGCCGCGCGAGATCGCCGACGTCCTTGCGACCCGCCTTACCGCCGATCCACGGATCAGCGCCGCAGAGGTGGCTGGTCCGGGCTTCCTGAACCTGCGTCTTGCATCTGGCGAATGGCTTGACGTGCTGAAGGTCGCGCTGGGGCAAGGCGCGGATTTCGGCCGCTCGACGCTGGGTGACGGCACAAAGATCAACGTCGAGTTTGTCAGCGCCAATCCGACCGGTCCGATGCATGTCGGCCATACGCGCGGCGCGGTGTTCGGCGACGCGCTGGCGGCGCTGCTGGATTTCGCGGGCTATGACGTTACGCGCGAATATTACATCAATGACGGCGGCGCGCAGGTCGATGTGCTGGCGCGCTCGGCCTATGAGCGTTACCGCGAGGCCAACGGCCTTGAGCCCGAGATCCGCGAGGGTCTTTATCCCGGCGATTACCTGATCCCGGTCGGCGAGGCGCTGAAGGCGAAATATGGCGACAGCCTGCTCGACAAGCCGGAATCCGAATGGCTGGTCGAGATCCGCGAGTTCGCCACCAATGCGATGATGGACATGATCCGCGGGGATCTGGCGCTGCTCAACGTCCGCATGGACGTGTTCAGCAGCGAAAAGGCGCTTTACGGCACCGGCCGGATCGAGGCTGCCATCGACCGTCTGCGCGCTGCAGGACTGATTTACGAAGGCGTGCTTGAGCCGCCGAAGGGCAAAACCCCCGAGGATTGGGAGCCGCGCGAACAGACGCTGTTCCGCTCGACCGCGCATGGCGATGATGTGGACCGCCCGGTGATGAAATCGGACGGCGCATGGACCTATTTCGCGCCCGATATCGCCTATCACTGGGACAAGATCGACCGTGGCTTCGATCAGCTGATCGACGTGTTCGGCGCGGATCACGGCGGATACGTCAAGCGGATGACCGCAGCCGTCGCTGCGCTGTCGAATGGCCGTGTGCCGCTGGACGTGAAGCTGATCCAGCTGGTGAAGCTGTTCAAGAACGGCGAGCCCTTTAAGATGTCGAAGCGGGCGGGGACGTTCGTCACCCTGCGCGACGTCGTCGAGCAGGCGGGCGCGGATGTCACCCGCTTCCACATGCTGACCCGCAAGAACGACGCTGCGCTGGATTTCGACTTCGACAAGGTGCTGGAACAGTCGAAAGACAATCCGGTCTGGTACGTCCAATACGCCAATGCACGCATCAATTCGGTGTTGAAGAAGGCGTCCGAACTTGGGGTTGCGACCGATGACGCGGCGCTTGCCGGTGCGGATCTGGCCCTGCTGAACCATCCTGCCGAGCTTGAGCTAGCGAAAAAAGTTGCCGAATGGCCACGCACCGTCGAGATCGCGGCCCGCGCCCATGAACCTCACAGGATTGCGTTCTATCTGTATGATATCGCGTCCGAACTGCACTCGTTGTGGAATCGCGGCAATGACGAGACCTCGCTGCGCTTCGTGCAGGATGGCGATCTTGCCGCAACATCGGCGAAAATCGCATTGGTACGGGCTGTTGGCGTTGTCATTTCAGCCGGTCTTGGTATCTTGGGCGTGACTCCGGCCAAAGAGATGCGCTGAGAACAGTGCCCTGCCGGTGTCGAGCAGTGTAACGAATAGACACCGGGCGAACCGGCAGGCAGGCAGGAATGACAACCGTAGACTTCCGCTCTGGCGGGTTTCAGGGCGCGCGACCCCAGCGGTACGCGCAGGACTTTCCCTATGGCCAACACGCGCAGAGTTCCGGCTATGAAGACGAACTTCACGAAGAGGACTGGGACGACCCGCGCTATGCCGATGCGCATCGTGGGGTCATGGTCGAACCGCAAACGCTGCTGGGACGCCTGTCGCGCCTGACCCATTATGTGGGCGCGCTGGTCTCGGTCGGGCTGATCGTCGTGCTGGCGGTCTGGGGCTTCAAGCTGGCGGTGCGTGACGTCTCGGGCGTGCCGCTGATCCGTTCAATGGAAGGCGAGGCCCGCAGCGCCCCATCCGATCCGGGTGGCGAGTTGACCGACCGCACCGGACTGGCCGTAAACTCGGTCGCAGCAGGCGGTACGGCGAAAGTCGCCGACGAAGTTGCGATTGCGCCCGCCGCGACCGGACTTGTCGAACAGGATCTTGCGATGGGCCAGTTCGGCGCAACCACGCAGGAACCGTCCAGCGCGGTCGAGCTTCCGCTTCTCGATGAAGCCGCCCGTGTCATTCCTCTGCCCGATGGCGAGGCTGCGGCATTGGCCGAGTCGACCATCGAGCCCGAGGCCGTGGACGAGGTTGCCGTTTCCGACACTCCGACGACCGAGGCTCCGGTGAACGAGGTTCTGACCGATCTGGCTGGCCGCGAGACGCAGGATACCGCGATCAATCAGGCTTTGGCCGAGGCCCATGCCGAACTGCCGGTTCCGGTTGCTGCTGCCGTGCAGCAGTCAAGCCGTCCCACGCCGCGCCCGCGTCGTGTCGCCGCTGCTGCTGCGACGACGGCAACGGATGCCGCGCCAGCCGCTGCTGCCAGCCGCCCCGCTGCCGCGCCGACCGCCGAGCCTGACGAACCGGCTCCGGCCAAGGTGGCTTCGGGTTCGACGCTGGTCCAGATTGGTGCGTTTGACAGCGACGCGTTGGCCAAGGGCGAGTGGAAGCGGGTTTCGGGCAAGTTCGGAAACCTGTTCTCGGGAAAATCCCGCATCGTGCAGGAGGCCCAAAGTGGAGGTCGCACGTTCTGGCGTCTGCGTGCCGGTGGCTTTGAATCCAAGGATGAGGCCCGCAAGTTTTGCGCGGCTCTGATCGCTGGTGGCATCGACTGCATCCCCGCAACTGCGAAGTGACGACATGACTGGTGCGACGATCCTCGGCGGTATTGCCGGTCCCGACCTTTCGGCGGCAGAGCGCGACTTTTTCCGTGCGGCCAACCCATGGGGCTTTATCCTGTTCGGTCGGAACATCGACACGCCCGACAGGCTGCGGAGGCTGACCTCGGATCTGCGCGATGCGATCGGACGTGACGCTCCGATCCTGATCGACCAAGAGGGCGGTCGCGTCCAGCGTATGCGTGCGCCGCATTGGACTGACTGGCCCGCGCCGCTGGATCAGGCGGCGAATGGTGATCGTGCGATCTGGCTGCATCATCATCTGATGGCACGCGAGTTGCGTGACGCGGGAATCGACGCGGATTGTGCGCCGGTTCTGGATATCGCGCGCGACGACACCCATCCCTTCCTGCGCAATCGCTGCCTTGGCAAGGATGCGGCAACCGTCATTCGGCTGGGCCGGATCGCGGCGGACGCGATGCTGGCCGCAGGGGTGCTTCCGGTGATCAAGCATATGCCGGGCCATGGCCGTGCCCGTGTCGATAGCCACAAGGACTTACCCATCGTCGAGGCGGATCTGGCCGAACTCGACGCGACCGATTTCGCGCCGTTCCGGACATTGTCCGATTTGCCGATGGCCATGACGGCGCATATCCGTTTCACGTCCATCGACGAAGCACCGGCGACAGCTTCGGCACCGGTGATCAGGCTGATCCGCGAGCGCCTTGGATTTGACGGGCTGTTGATGTCGGACGATATCGGGATGGAGGCGCTGTCGGGCACTCCAGCAGAACGTGCTGCCGCGACCATCGCCGCCGGTTGCGATCTGGTTCTGTCCTGCAACGAGACGCTTGCTCAGATGGAAAGCATCGTCGCGGCGGCGGGCCGGATCTCGGTCCAGACGGCGCGGCGCGGCGAACGGGCGCTGGCCATGCGCAAATCCGCAGATACGCTTGAAACCGCGCAGATGCGTGACGAATTGCGCGTTCTTGGCGGGCTTGCCGCATAAGATTGACTTGCAGTTCACCATGACCGATTCTCGGCCGATCCAATCGGCCTGATCCAATATGACCAAAGTTCCCTATCTGATGCCCGTTCCCGACAAGGAAGCCATGGGCGAGACACCGCCGCCTCCGGTCGCGGAGAGTTCGGGCGTGGCCGAGCGGCAGGCCGAAGAAGTGCTAGTTGTCGACGTTTCGGGCTTCGAAGGTCCGCTGGACCTGCTGCTGACATTGTCGCGAACGCAGAAGGTGGACCTTATGCAGGTCTCGGTCCTGCAACTGGCAGACCAGTATCTGGCCTTTGTCGAGCAAGCCCGCGCCTTGCGGATCGAGCTTGCCGCTGACTACCTTGTCATGGCGGCATGGCTCGCGTTCCTGAAATCGCGTTTGCTGTTGCCACCCGATCCGGAAACCGAAGGCCCTTCGGCCGAGGATATGGCGGCACATCTGGCTTTCCAGCTTGAACGTCTACAGGCCATGCGCGAATCCGCTGCTCGGCTCATGGCGCGTGATCGTCTGGGGCATCAGCGTTTCCCGCGCGGCGCCCCCGAGACCGTGACGCGCACGCGCAATGTGGCATGGCAGTCCAGTCTGATCGACCTGATGCGGGCCTATGCGCGACTACGCACCAAGGATGAATTCCGGCCCTATGCCTTTGATCGCAAAAATGTTTTCACCATGGAACAGGCGCTTGATCGCGTTCGCGGCATGATCGGCTATTCCGGCGACTGGACGGCGCTTGTTGCGTTCCTGCCCGATGGCTGGGACAACGACCCCGAGCGGGTCCGCTCGGCCACCGCGGCGACTTTCGCCGCCACACTGGAATTGGCGAAGCAGGGCCGTATCGAATTGCGCCAGACCGAGACTTTTGCCCCCATCACGATCCGCAGGCGCACAGAATGACGACGACCGAAACCCTGAATGCGGGTGCAACTGCGCCCTTGTCGCTTTCCGAACAGGAGCGGATGGTTGAGGCTGTCCTGTTTGCCAGTGCCGATCCCCTGAGCCTGCGCGACATTGCCTCGCGTCTGCCCGAAGGCAGCGATGTGGCCGAGGCGTTGGAAAGCCTGCGCGCGCGCTACGAATCGCGTGGTGTGCAATTGACACGTGTGGGTGATCGCTGGGCGTTCCGCACCGCCGCCGATCTGGCTTTCCTGATGAAAGAATCGACTGTCGAGCAGCGCGGCCTGTCGCGGGCGGCGACCGAAACTCTGGCGATCATTGCCTATCACCAGCCGGTGACACGCACTGAAATCGAAGAGATTCGCGGTGTGGCGGTCAGTCGGGGCACGCTGGATCACCTGATCGAACTGGACTGGGTGCGCGTCGGGCGTAGGCGTCAGACACCCGGCCGTCCGGTGACCTTCGTGGTGACCGAGAATTTCCTTGACCATTTCGGACTGGAAAGTGCGCGCGATTTGCCGGGACTGGCAGAGCTGCGGGCTGCCGGACTTCTGGAATCGCGGCCTCCGGGGGATGCGGGCATTCCGCTGCAACCGGACCTCGATGATGATCTGATCGATGAGCCGAGTACCGAAGACCTGTTCGAAGACGAATAGGGCAGAAAGAGTCAGAACATGAATATGAATCAGTTTTTCAACATGATGAGCCGCATGCTGACCAACCGGTTGCTGAACTGGGGGATCAACAAGGGGCTGCGCCAGATGAACTCGGATGGCGGCAAGCAGACGGCGCAGCAGCGCAAGCGCGAAAAATCCGCGCGGCAGATGGTGAAGCGCGCCCGACAGGCGGCGCGCATCACCCGCAGGCTGGGCCGTTAGCCCGCCACGAACTGCTTGGCAAGTTTCAGGCCCTGACCCTGATAGTTCGAGGCGATTCCGGTCCCGTAAAGCTGCCGGGGCCGTTCGGCCATCCGCTCATAGACCAGCCGCCCGACGACCTGTCCATGTTCCAGCGCGAAGGGGGCCTCGTGGCAGCGGACTTCAAGCACGCCGCGTGCGCCAAGGCCCGCTTGGCCGTGGCCAAAGCCCGGATCGAAAAAGCCTGCGTAATGGACGCGGAATTCCCCGACCATCGCCAGATAGGGCGCCATTTCGGCCGCGTATTCCGGCGGGATCGAGACAGCTTCGCGGCTGACCAGAATGTAGAATGCGCCGGGGTCCAGAATCAGCTGGCCGTCGGTGGTATGCAACTCGTCCCAGAAATCCGAGGCTCGGTACGCCCCGATCCGGTCAAGGTCGATGACGCCGCTATGCGGCCGCGCACGGTAGCCGACCAGATCGCCTTGCGTGGGCCGTAAATCGACCGAGAAACCAAGGCCGTCATCAATCAGCGCATCGCCCGTCACCAACGGCTCTAGCGCGTGCAGGGCGCGCAGATCGTTGTCCGACAGTACCGCCTGACCCTGCCGCAACCGCAGTTGGTTCAGCCGCATGCCCGGGCGGACAAGGACCGAGAAGCTGCGCGGGCAGATTTCGGCATAGATCGGGCCGTCATAGCCCTCGGGCAGGCGGTCGAACTCGGTGCCTTCATCCGTGACAAGGCGTGTCAGCAGATCCAGACGTCCGGTCGAGCTTTTCGCGTTTGCGACCGCATCTAGCCCCTTTGGCAGCGTCAGACGCTCCATCAACGGCACCAGATACACGCAGCCCTTTTCAAGCACTGCGCCGTCCGTCAGATCCATGCGGTGCATTTCGAAATCCGCGAGCCGTTCGCTGACCTTGCGGCCACGGCCGCTGAGAAACGAGGCGCGCAACCGCCAGGCGGTCGTGCCAAGGCGAAGATCAAGGCTGGCAGGTTGGACCTGTTCGGGAAGAATCGGAAGTTCGGCCGAAATGGCCCCGTTCTCGATCAACTGGCGCAGGGCGCTGTCGGGCAGAACACCGTTCAAGGAAAATTCCTTTCGGAAAAGGGGAAACGCCCACCTCTGAAAAGAGATGGGCGTTTTCGGAATGGTCGGGCCGGAGAGATTCGAACTCTCGGCCTTCCGCCCCCCAGACGGACGCGCTAACCAGGCTGCGCCACGGCCCGACGGGGGTCATATAGAGCGAAGCAGGCGGGCAGCACAAGGGGGCGCGCGCCGATTTCTGGGGATTAATTCCGATATCGGCAAGAAAATATTCCGCCTGACGGAAATCACGAAAAAACATGCTTTTACAGGGCGGAGTTCAGCCGTTCGCGCAGCGCTGCTGCCGGCGCTGGCAGGGTGGCTTTGTTATTTTCCAGATCGCGAAGCGCCCGTGACGTCGCGCAAAGCCGTTCAAACCACGACTGCGGCTGATGTGCGACAGGCTCAGCGAATAGCGGCAGCGATTGAAGGCTTTTCTCGGGACTGCGTCGTGGGGCGGGTGGCGGAGGCTCGGGGGTGATTGTTGCCACAGGTGCGGCGCTTTCACCTTGAGCTTCACCAAGCCGTTCGGCACCGATGCGGCGCACGGCGGCGCCACGATCCGCCGATATCATGCGTTTGGCACCACGTATGCTTAGTCCGTCCTCGCGCATGATCTGGCATAGGCCGGCGACAAGGCGGACATCGTCGGGACGATAATAACGCCGACCGTCGCCGCGTTTGACCGGCGACAGTTGGCTGAACTGCGTCTCCCAATAGCGCAGGACATGAGGCGCGACGCCAACGAGGTTCGAGACCTCGCCAATGGAACGGAAGGCGTCGGGCGATTTGTCCATCAGCTACCGTTCTTGTTTCCGGCGGCGACCCGATCTTTCATCAGATGCGATGGGCGGAAGGAAAGAACGCGACGGGGTGTGATCGGGACCTCTTCGCCGGTCTTGGGATTGCGGCCGATCCGTTCGTTCTTGTCGCGCACGGAAAACGTGCCGAACGAAGAAATCTTGACCTGTTCGCCTTTTACCAATGCGTCTGAGATGTGGCCAAGGACGCTTTCGACCAGTTGGGCCGATTCGTGACGGGAAAGACCCACCTCGCGGAATACAGCTTCTGCCAGATCCATGCGGGTCAGGGTGGATTCGCTCATGGGGGAAACCTCTCTCTTGATGCCAAGGATGATTTTTTTGCCGTGACCTGTCAACCGGAACAGGCCATGCATGGTTCCCAAACAGCGGAATTCATTCGCCTTATTCTAGCCTTTCCCGCAATTTCCTATCTGATCGCGGTTTGTAAGGGCAGGATTCAATCCTATCTTCATACCGAAAGGCAGGAAGGAGGCAGAGATGGCTGGTGGATGGGCACGCGATGAAGCGGTGAACGACCAAATCGACGTCTCGAATCAGGAAGCGATCGAGAGGATGCGGCTGCGCAATTCGCTGCGAGGCGCGCGGGAAAGCGCGGAATTTTGCGCCGAATGTGACGAACCAATTCCCGAGGCCCGCCGTCAGGCGATTCCCGGAGTGCATCTATGCGTCAATTGCCAGTCAGGCCATGACAAGGCATGGCGCCCGAGTGGCGGGATCAACCGGCGCGGCTCGAAAGATTCGCAGCTGCGGTGATTACCAGCGCAGAACGACCGAACCCCATGCCAGCCCGCCGCCGATAGCTTCGGCGACAAGGACCTGACCCGGCTGGAATTTACCTTGCGAATTGGCGACCGAAAGCGCCAACGGGATGGACGCTGCCGAGGTATTGCCGTGATCGGCGACCGTCAGGACGACTTTTTCCATCGGCAGATGCATGCGCTTGGCGGTTGCTTCGATGATGCGAAGGTTTGCCTGATGCGGAACCAGCCAATCGACTTGCTCCGGAGCAATGCCCGCCAGATCAAGCGCGTGATGGGCGGTGTTTGCAAGCTTCTCGACGGCATGGCGGAAGACGAGGTTGCCCTGCATCCGCAAATGGCCGGCGGTTCCGGTCGACGCAACGCCTCCGTCAACGTAAAGCAGTTCGCGATACTGGCCGTCGCTGTTCAGGTCGGTCGCAAGGATGCCGCGATCATCGACGGTTCCGTTGCCTTCGACAGCTTCAAGAATGATCGCGCCAGCGCCGTCGCCGAACAGGACACAGGTTCCGCGGTCGCTCCAGTCCATGATGCGGCTGAAGGTCTCGGCTCCGATGACCAGAATGCGCTCGGCCTGACCCGAACGGATCATGGCGTCGGCATTGGCCAAGGCAAACACGAACCCCGCGCAAACAGCCTGAACGTCAAATGCAAAGCCACGCTTCATGCCGATTCCGGCCTGAACCATGGTTGCGACTGACGGGAAGGTGAAATCGGGTGTCGAGGTCGCCACGACGACCGCATCGATATGGTCGGCCGTCATGCCTGCGTTTTCCAGCGCAGCTTTCGCGGCGGCGATGCCCAGATCCGAGGTGCGCTGGTCGTCGGCAGCAAAGTGACGCCGCTCGATACCGGTGCGCGTCCGAATCCATTCGTCACTGGTCTCAAGCTTGTCTTCGAACCAGCTGTTCTCGACCACTCGTTCGGGCAGGTAATGACCCGTGCCCCGGACAACCGCACGCCGCATCAGGACGTCCCCTTGTATTCTTCTTTTTCAGTGCCGGTCCGCCCGGCTGCCTCATGCGCAAGGGACTGGGCCACCCGCGCGGCAAGGCGATCATGAAAGCCCGATTGCGCCAGCTGGAAAGCCAGCTTGATCGCCGCCGATATACCGGTTTCGTCGGCAGAGCCGTGTGATTTCACCACAGTACCGTTCAGGCCAAGGAAAACCCCGCCATTCACGCGACGCGGGTCGATCCGCTTTTGCAGTCTCTTGAGCGAGGTCATCGCCAGAAGGGCCGCGAATTTCGACATCACGGAATTGCCGAAAGCTTCCTTGAGAAAGTCACCGACCAGTTTGGCCGTGCCTTCTCCGGTTTTCAGGGCAATGTTTCCGGTGAAGCCGTCGGTCACGATCACGTCGACGCGGTCGGACGGCAGGTCACCGCCTTCCACGAAGCCGACATATTCGAAGCTGCCGCTTTCAGCAGCCGCACCGATCAGTTCATGGGCCTGCTTGAGTTCGGCCCGACCTTTGTGTTCCTCGGTCCCGACGTTCAAAAGCCCCACCCGTGGACGGGCGAGGCCAAGGCCGTTGCGGGCATAGGATGCGCCCATCAGCGCATAGGTCAGCAGATCCTGCGCATCGGCACGGATGTCTGCTCCGACGTCGAGCATGACATTGAACCCCTGCGGATTGCGCGAGGGCCAAAGGCAGGCAATTGCCGGACGGTTGACGCCGGGCAGCTTGCGCAGCCGCAGCATCGAAAGCGCCATCAAGGCACCGGTATTACCGCAGGATACGGCTACCGTCGCCTCTCCTTTACGGACAGATTCGACCGTCGACCACATCGAGGTGCCTTCGCCTTTGCGAAGCACCTGGCTGGGCTTGTCATCCATCGTAACGACGCCGGCCGCATCGCGAATATCGCAACGCGCAGCCAACCCGTCGCGACGGGAGATCAGACGTTCAAGCTCGGCTATCGGACCGTGGACAATGAAACGGATCTCGGGATTTTTCTCGGCACTCTGCGCGATACCGGCCACGACCGCAGAAGGTCCGCGATCACCGCCCATAGCGTCGACAGATATAACCACGCTGCCCTGGTGTTGAGGGGAGCGTGGGCCGGTCGAATTCTCCGCCGAAGTCATGTCCTCGGTAAGTCCGCTTATGCCGCGTCTTCGTCCAGGTCGACTTCGTTCGCCTGAGCCACGACCTCACGGTCGGCATAGTGGCCGCAGGACGGGCAGACGTGGTGCGGGCGCTTCAGCTCGCCGCAGTTGGTGCATTCGTTCGGGTTGCCGGCGACCAGAGCGTCATGCGAACGGCGCATGTTGCGGCGGGAACGGGTAACTCGGTTCTGAGGGACGGCCATGTCACAACCTCAAGTGGTTCGGGGGGCAATCTCACGATGGCCCCGGATTCTGATATCGGGTCTGGGGCGGGGCATAGGCCAATGGAGCGTCAGCCGCAAGGCACGAAACGATGTCTCACGCAGGGGGCCGCGGTCCGGGTCATCCCCCGCCGGTCGAATGAACGCGCGAAAATAGCGAAAATTTGCCGAATCGCAAGGGAAATCTTGGAGTATTCGAAAATGCGGCGCTGGGTGCGCCGCAGCCTATGATGTGGGCCACGGGGACAGTCATTGTGACTGCCCGCGGCCGGTCGGAAACGGTCGGGGACTAACGTCCCAGCTTGGCGTGGACTTCGTTGATATCGACTTCGCCCTTAGGGAACTTGTTGTCCGGATTGTCGAAGTCATATTTGAACAGCTGGAAGTCTTTCTTGTAGATTTCCCAGATGAGGTGGCGCGACAAGTCGTCGAAATATTCGCTGACCTTATGGGCGCGCTTCGGGCCATGGCCTTCGGATTCGTTGAATTTCGGCACGTCGTTGACGTCGAGCTTCACCGGAGTCGGCGCGGCGTTCAGGACTTTCTGCATGCCGTCATTGAACTTCTCGGTGAAGAAGATCTGGTCGTAACGACCGCCATTCACGATGAAGGTCGAAATATGGCCTGACATTGCGGACCAGTGGATATCGGGCTCCATCGGGCGGCGCCAGCGGATGGTATCGCGTGCGAAAAGCAGGAAGCGTCGGAAACTGGCGATCTGGTCGAATGCGAAGTTGTTTTCCGGGCTGCCAACATCGACACCGTAGCGCTGCATCAGTTGCGGCACCAGATTGCCGCGATACCTTTTGCCGTTGCGCTGGATGCCGGCGATCTTGTCGAAGAAGGACGACAGGATGCGCGCGTAGGGGTTGCGGACACAAGTGAAGGTCAGTGCGTTATGCGACCGCACGGTTTTCTCGATGGGGGACTGGCTGGCTTCCTGGCTCCATTTATGAAGCCCGCTCGTGGAATCGTGGATGTCTCCGTCGAAATATCGCCCGTGGTCGGAATAAAACATGATCTGACCGATTGATGAGCAGGCGCATTTCGGGACGACGCGATAGACCATGCTTTCGCTTTCAGTCATCCAGGTTCCGGGAAAGCCCATGAGTTATTCCTTTTTTGGGGCTGGGGTCGGGTTGCCGACCTTGCCAAAATCGTTAGACACAGAAAGCAAATCGCTGGCGGAGTTTCAACCTCGTGTGGAGTTCGACTGACGTGATGAACGGACTGATGAGATAAATGGCGCGCATTGCCTTCATTCTACTCTGTCACAAGGATCCCAAGGGTGTCATCGCACAGGCGAACCGGCTGGCGGCCTCGGGGGATTATGTTTCCATCCATTTCGATGGCCGCGCAAATCCGCGCGACTTTGATCTGATCCGGCAGGCGCTGGCCGATAATCCTTCGGTGGTATTTGCCGCGAAACGCTGGCGATGCGGTTGGGGCGAGTGGTCGCTGGTCGGTGCGACGCTCGAGGCCGTGAAAGCCGCAGTCGGGGCCTTCCCGCAGGCAACGCATTTCTACATGCTTTCAGGCGATTGCATGCCGATCAAGTCGGCTGAATATGCCCATGCGTTTCTGGACGCCGAGGATTGCGACTACATCGAGTCATTCGATTTCTTCGAATCCGATTGGATCAAGACCGGTTTCAAGGAAGAACGTCTGATCTATCGGCACTGGTTCAATGAGCGCACACAGGCGAAGCGCTTCTATGCCAGCTACGAGATCCAGAAACGCTTCAACCTGAAGCGGCCGATTCCGGCGGATATTCAGGTCATGATCGGTTCGCAATGGTGGTGCCTGCGTCGCCGCACGGTCGAGAAGGTGCTTAATTTTTGCGCAAGCCGTCCCGATGTGATGCGGTTTTTTGCCACAACCTGGATTCCGGACGAGACCTTTTTCCAGACCATCGTCCGTCACGTTGTCGCCCGCAAGGAATTGCGCACCCGAACGCTGACATATCTGGTTTTTACCGATTACGGTATGCCAGTCACATTTTATAACGATCAGTATGATCTGCTGATGGGGCAAAACTATCTGTTTGCCCGCAAGATCAGCCCCGAAGCTCTGCGCCTGCGCGAGCGACTCGGCGCGCTTTGGGCGGCGAAAGGCGTGCATTTTCCGATCTCTAACGAGGCGACGGGCTTGTTCAAGTTCCTGACGGGACGGGGTCGGGTTGGCCGCAGGTTTGCGCCGCGCTTCTGGGAAACCGAGAGCAGTCTGGGTCGCGAGAATTCGTTGCGCCTTGTGGTCGCGAAAAAATGGCATGTCGCGAAGCGCCTCACCGATGCGATCCGCAAAAGCACGGAAATTCCGGCGGTGGATTATCTGTTCAACGAATGGCGGGCGAATCTGCCGGATCTGGGCGGAGTCGAGACAACGGTCGCCAAGCGCCAACGCCACCGGCGCGCCTTGTTGCGCTTGCTTTTCGAGCAATTCGAATCGAACCGTCTGGTGATCTGTCTGGACCCTTCGGCGCTGCACCTGATCGAGGATCTGATGAAGGACAAGGCAGACACCCGCATCCTTCTGATCGATTCCGAATTCGATGAGGGTTACATCAGGGGCCATATCGGCCGCGTTGGTCTGGCCGGACCTGAGACACCCTCCGAGGTTGTCGACCGGCTGTTGCCGACCGTGCGCGCTGATCTGGAGCATGAATCAGAGCGACTGCGCGATATGGAATTCGCACAGTTCTACGCCATCGCCCCATGGCGCAGCACCGAGGAAAATGCCGTTCAACTGGCGGGCTTCCTCGATGTCCTGCCCGACACGGCGCATAAGCTTGCCAGCACGGAATATCTATTCACCGATTAAGGACCGGAGGGGCGCATGCCTGCCTATGACCCGAACAATATCTTTGCCCGAATCCTGCGTGGCGAGATCCCGAACAAGACCGTTCTGGAAACCGAACATACTTTGGCTTTCCATGACATCATGCCCAAGGCTCCGGTGCATGTGCTGGTGATTCCTAAGGGCGCCTATGTCAGCTACGACGATTTCGCGGCCAATGCCTCCGAGGCCGAGATCGTCGACTTCACCCGGGCCGTCGCTCAGGTGACGCGCGAATTGGGAGTGGATCTGGATCAGGGACAGGGCTTCCGCGCGATCGCGAATGCGGGCGAGCACGGCGTGCAGGAAGTGCCGCATTTCCACATGCACATTCTGGGGGGCCGCAATATCGGCCGGATGGTCAATCCGGCATGATGTTGTTTCAGGCTCTGGTCGTGAGTTGCAGGAACACGTCTTCAAGATCCGGAGCCTCGACCGCGACATCCTTGATCGGCAGCCCCGCGTTGCGAAGCGCGTCGATCAGGATGTCGGTCGGAATGCGCGACGGCGTATAGCTCATCGCAAGGCGACCGTCGGGACGCCTCGTCGCGCGGATATCGTCAGGTAGCGCGGGGATGGTCTGGTTGTCTCCGGTATCGACAATCAGCGTCTTGGAATCGGCGCGTCCAAGCAGCGTGCGGGTGTCTTCGCACAGCAGCAATTCGCCGCGGTCGATGATCGCGATCCGGTCGCACATCTGCTCGGCCTCTTCTAGGTAATGGGTCGTCAGGATGATCGTCATGCCCTGCTCGTTCAGGCGGCGCACATTCTTCCACAGCATGTCGCGAAGCTGGATGTCGACTCCTGCGGTCGGCTCGTCAAGGACAAGGATCTGGGGGCGGTGGACCAGCGCCTTTGCCAGTAAAAGCCTGCGCTTCATGCCGCCCGACAAATGGCGGGTATAGCTTTCGGCCTGCTCGGTCAGTCCGACCAGATCGAGCAATTCGTCGGTCCAGCGCTCGCGCTTGGGGACGCCGTACAGGCCCGCCTGCACCTCGAGGCTGGCGCGGGGGGAAAGGAACGGATCGATGTTCAGTTCTTGTGGCATGACCCCGATGGCGGCGCGCGACTGGCGCGGGTTGACGTTCTGATCGAATCCCCAGATCGTCACTTTTCCGGCCGTCTTCCGTACAAGACCTGCAAGGATGTTGATCGTCGTCGACTTTCCGGCGCCGTTCGGACCTAGCAGACCGAATATCGATCCGGCGGGGATTGTCAGGTCCAGTCCCTTGAGCGCGAGTTTCGGGGCCGCATTGCCCGAAGCCGCATAGGTCTTGGTCAGGCCGCGGATCTCGATTGCATTCGCGATGTCGTCAGGGCTTTGGGGGGCTGGCATCGGTTCATTCCAGTCATTATGATGCTCGCCTGTTTAAACCCGTTTGTCGTCAGAGCTCAAGGAAACGCCATGACCCTCCCGGCCCCCGAGACCCAGACCGTCACCTCTTGGAAAGTGGCGTGCGAGGGAGATGAAGCGCGTGGCTTGGGCCACCCCCGCGTCTGGCTGGCGATCCCGCAGGATTCGGGCGAGGTCGAATGCGGCTATTGCGACAAGCGCTTCGTGATCGACCGCGAACACGCGCATGACGATCACTGATCGGCAGTATCGCCGCTAGGCTATTCGGGACCGTCGGGCTGATCCGGCGGTCCTTTTCATTTGTCGCGGGCCTGCCATGGCGCGTGGACTTGGCCCTTGGCGGCCTTCGTGGCAGAAGGGGGCATCGGAAGATGCAGGAAAGGATCGGCGCATATGACTGAGGCATTCGGCAAGGGGCACCACCTGCATCTGATCGACGGATCGGCCTTTATTTTTCGCGCCTATCACGCGCTGCCGCCGCTGACGCGCAAATCGGACGGATTGCCCATCGGTGCGGTCGCCGGTTTCTGCAATATGCTGTGGAAATACATCCAAGGCGGCAAGCCGTCGGACCAGCCGACCCATCTTGCGGTGATCTTCGACCATTCGTCCAAGACCTTCCGCAATGACATCTACCCGCTTTACAAGGCCAACCGCCCTCCGGCCCCCGAGGACCTGCGCCCGCAATTCCCGCTGACCCGCGAGGCGACCCGCGCCCACAATATCGCCTGTATCGAGACCGAGGGTTACGAGGCCGATGACATTATCGCGGCGCTGTCCTGCAAGGCGCGGGATGCGGGCGGGCGGGTGACCATCGTCAGCTCCGACAAGGATCTGATGCAACTGGTTGGCGGCGGCGTCGGCATGCTCGACCCGATCAAGAACAAGGATATCGGCCCCGA
Organism: Paracoccus aestuariivivens; assembly: GCF_009711225.1. Classification (GTDB taxonomy): domain Bacteria; phylum Pseudomonadota; class Alphaproteobacteria; order Rhodobacterales; family Rhodobacteraceae; genus Paracoccus; species Paracoccus aestuariivivens. The sequence continues at coordinate 234,429 of NZ_WMIE01000002.1, forward strand.
CGAGGTGCGCGAGAAATTCGGCGTCGGGCCGGATCGTGTCGTCGATGTGCAGGCGCTTGCGGGCGATTCCGTCGATAATGTCCCGGGCGCACCTGGAATCGGGATTAAGACTGCCGCGCAACTTATTGATGAATATGGTGATCTTGAAACACTTCTTGAACGCGCTGTCGAGATCAAGCAACCCAAGCGCCGCCAGACCCTGATCGACAATGCGGATCTGATCCGCATCTCGAAGCAACTGGTGCAGCTTGATTGCGATACCCCCTTGGACTTCACGCTGGAATCCTTGGAACTGCGCGATCCCGATCCCGAGGCGCTGCTGGACTTCCTGACCCGGATGGAGTTCCGCACCCTGACCCAGCGCGTTGCCGACCGTTTCGGTGCCGAAGCTCCGGTCATCGTGGAAGCCGCCACGGTGGCGACGGCCTCGGCCAAGGTGGAACTGCCGCCAATCGACCGCAGCCTTTACACCATCATCCGCGACGAAACCGTGCTGGCCGAATGGCTGGCCGAGATCACGCAAAAGGGCATCGTCGCCATCGACACCGAGACGACGGGGCTGGACGAAATGCAGGCCGATTTGGTCGGTGTCTCGCTTTGCACCGGTCCGGGCCGCGCCGCCTATATCCCCTTGGGCCATGTCGGAGAGGGTGCAGCGGGCGATCTGTTCGGTGGCCCGACGCTGGCCGAAGGGCAGATGCCGCTTGAACGCGCCTTGGCGCTGCTGAAACCGGTGCTGGCCGATGAGGCTGTGCTGAAGATCGGGCAGAACATCAAATACGACTGCAAGATCCTCGCGCGGCTGGGCCTGAAAATGGGCCCGATCGAGGACACCATGCTGATGTCCTATGCCCTGAATGCCGGTGAACATAACCACGGCATGGACGAGCTTTCGGAAACCTATCTCGGGCATAAATGCGTGCCGATCAAGGATCTGATCGGCTCGGGCAAGTCGCAGATTGGCTTCGCTCAGGTTCCGGTCGAGAGGGCCGGCGAATATGCCGCCGAGGATGCCGAGGTGACGTGGCGGCTGTGGCACCACTTCCGCCCTCTGCTGTCGCGCGAACATGTGGCGACCGCCTACGAGGTTCTGGAACGCCCCATGGTTCCGGTTCTGGCCGAGATGGAAATGGCGGGCATTCGCATCGACGCCGATCACCTGCGTCGGATGTCGAGCGCGTTTGCCCAGAAAATGGCCGCGCTGGAGGAGGAGATCCACGGCCTCGCCGGCGGTCCCTTCAACGTCGGCAGCCCTAAGCAGTTGGGCGAGATCCTGTTCGAGCGCATGGGGCTTTCGGGCGGTAAGCAGGGCAAGACGGGGGCCTTCTCGACCAGCGCCGATGTGCTCGAGGATCTGGCAGCCGAGGGGCACGACCTGCCCGCGCGCGTGCTGGACTGGCGCGGCATCTCGAAGCTTAAATCGACCTATACCGACGCGCTGCCCACGCATGTGAATGCTGATACGGGCCGCGTTCATACCAGCTATTCGATTACGGGGGCGCAGACCGGACGTCTGGCCTCGACCGATCCGAACCTGCAAAATATCCCCGTCCGCACCGACGAGGGCCGCCGCATCCGCGAGGCCTTTGTCGCCGGACCGGGGATGAAAATCATCAGCCTCGATTACAGCCAGATCGAGTTGCGAATTCTGGCGCATGTCGCCTCGATTCCGGCGCTGAAACAGGCTTTCCGTGACGGCATCGACATTCACGCCATGACCGCCAGCCAGATGTTCGGCGTGCCGGTCGACGGCATGGACCCGATGATCCGCCGTCGCGCCAAGGCGATCAACTTCGGCGTGATCTATGGTATCTCTGGCTTTGGTCTTGCGCGCAACCTGCGTATCCCGCGCGCCGAGGCTCAGGCCTTTATCGACACCTATTTCGAGCGATTCCCCGAGATCCGCGCTTATATGGACCGCACCGTGGCCGAGGCGAAGCAGGATGGTTTCGTGCGGACCCTGTTCGGACGTAGGATCAAGACGCCGGGGATCAACCAAAGCGGCCCCGCCGCAGGTGGCGCGCGCCGCGCCGCGATCAACGCACCGATCCAAGGGGCGGCGGCAGATATCATCCGCCGTGCCATGATCCGTATGCCGGATGCGATCCGCGACCTGCCCGCCAAGATGCTGCTGCAGGTCCATGACGAACTGGTCTTCGAGGTCGAGGAAGGTGCCGTCGACGACCTGATCCGCATCGCCCGCGATGTGATGGAAAACGCAGCCGAACCGGCCATCAAACTTGACGTTCCGCTGATCGTCGATGCGGGCGTGGGCGCGAACTGGGCGGAGGCCCATTGAGTTTCGGGCTGCCGCGCCTTTCGCTGCGGCAGCCGGAAATTCGGAAAACATGAAGCTTGCCCGACCGCACCGTCATGGTTCGGTCGTGGCGCAGGAGATTTCGATATGGCACATGGCCACGATCATCCAGGACATTCGCATATGCCCGCCGGAGCAGGCGACGGCACGATCCTGATCGCGGTCATCGTCAATCTTGGCCTGACGCTCGCGCAGGTCATCGGCGGCTATGTCGCGGATTCGACGGCGCTGATCGCGGATGGAGTGCATAACTTCTCGGACGCGCTGGCCTTGGTTCTGGCATTCGGTGCGCGACGTCTGGCACGGCGTCCCGCCAGTCCGGACATGAGTTTCGGCTGGAGCAGGGCCGAAATCGTTGCGGCCTTTGTGAATTACATCGCGCTGATCGCGGTGTCGGTCTGGTTGGCAATCGAGGCTTTCGGGCGGGTTTTTGACCCGCCTGAGGTGCAGGGCGGGCTGGTGATGGCACTGGCCGGTCTTGCGCTGGTCATTGATCTTGCGACAGCCGCACTGGTTTGGCGGGCGGCGCAGGAAAGCGTCAACATCCGCGCGGCGTTCCTGCATAATCTGGCGGATGCGGCGGTCTCGATCGCGGTCATTCTGGGAGGCCTGCTGATCTGGGCCTTTGGCTGGCAGATTGCCGACCCGCTTCTGACGGTGGCGATTTCGGTCGTGATCATGTGGCATGTCGGGATGGAAATCGGCCCTGTCACGCGGATGCTGATGCTGGCGGCCCCTGCGGGGATCAACCATGACGAGGTCGATCAATCATTGCACCGGATTGCGGGCGTCACCGGTGTGCATCATGTGCATCTGTGGCAGATCGACGAAAAGCGCACGGCACTATCGGCCCATCTGGTGATGGAGCCGGGGGCGATTCCCTCGGATCTTGTACGGAACGCCAAGACGATGCTGAAGGCCAAGTTCGGAATCGACCACGCCACGATCGAAAGCGAATGGCTGGGCGAGCCTTGCGGTGATCCGCAACACAGCGACGATCACGATCACGATCACGATCACGATCACGATCACGGCCATAACCATGGCCATGGCAATCGTCACTAGGGTTCAGATCGCCGAAGAGTGACCCGACGCCGCCATATCATAGGCGTCGAACATCCTTGCGATCATTCGGGTCAGGGCGCGGCCAGCCAACGGGATATGCAGACCGGCGCTGTCGACCTCAACCATGTCACCGAATTTCTGGACGACGGGGGCGAACAGCGCCGCAAGCGTTTCATTGGTGAAACCGTGATCGCGGATGAATTCGTCGGCCCTGATCTCGAAATCGCACATCAGCGCCTCGATCATGCGGCTGCGCCAGGTGTCCTCGGCCGAGAAGACATGGCCGCGTTTGGTCGAGAAACGGCCATCACGGATCTGGGCGACATGGCCGCCGGTGGCTGGCGTGTTCTGGGCGTAGCCTTGCGGGAATCGCGAAATCGAGGACGCGCCCAGTCCGATCAGCACCTTGGCCTGATCATCGGTGTAGCCTTGGAAATTGCGGCGTAGCTTGCCTTCGCGTTGTGCGCGGGCAAGACCGTCTCCGGGTCGGGCAAAATGGTCAATCCCGATCTCGTCATAGCCATCGGCAAGGAACAGTTCGCGGGCTTGCGCGAACAGATGCAGACGTTCATGCGGACCGGGCAGGCTGTCCTCGGGGATCATCACCTGACGCTTGGCCATCCACGGCACATGGGCATAGCCATAAAGCGCCACGCGATCCGGCGACAGTGCCAACAGGTCCTGCACCGTCTTCGAGATGCGCTGCGGGTCCTGATGCGGCAGGCCGTAAAGGATATCGGCGTTCAGGCTGGCGATGCCGCGATCACGGATCATATCGACGGCGCGCTTGGTCAGCTCGAAGCTTTGCTCGCGTCCGATCACCTTCTGGATTTCGGGATCGAAATCCTGCACGCCGATTGACGCACGGGTCAGACCGGCTTCGGCCAGCGCGTCCATGCGGGCTTCGTCGATTTCGTTGGGGTCGATCTCGACCGAGAATTCCGCCCCCTCGGCCAGCGGAAAGGCCGACAGGATCGCCGCCGACAATTCGCGGATCACATCGGCGGGCAGCAAGGTCGGTGTGCCGCCGCCCCAATGCAGCCGCGACAACTTAACTCCGGGCGCGAGAGTCGCTTTCAGCAGGTCGAATTCGGCAAGAAGCGACTTGGCGTAGGACCGGACAGGGTCCTCGGATTGGGTACCTTGGGTGCGACAGGCGCAGAACCAGCAGAGCCTGCGACAGAATGGCACATGCACGTATAACGAGATCGCGGCCCCCTCGGGGATAGCCGTGATCCACTCGCGAAAGCGGGTTTCGTCAACATTAACACCGAAATGCGGAGCGGTCGGGTAGCTGGTGTAGCGCGGCACGCGTGCGTCGAACAATCCCAGCCGCTGAAGTTGCGATTGCTGTTCCATATGTCTATCTTTGGACCTAACGATCCCCTTTTTCCTTGACCCAGATCAAATCATGCCCGCTGACGTAGCTACACTGACGTTGCAGCCAGCCTGCGATGTTTGCCCAATCCGTAACCGAGCCGTTTGTGCCCATTGCGAAGGCGACGATCTGGCCGAGCTGGAGGGTATGAAATACTATCGCAGTTTCGAGGCGGGGCAGGTCATCGTCTGGGCTGGAGACCAGATGGACTTCGTCGGCTCGGTCGTGTCCGGCATGGCCGGCTTGACCCAGCAGCTTGAAGACGGCCGCACCCAGATGGTCGGCCTGCTGCTGCCCAGCGATTTTCTGGGCCGTCCGGGCAGGCAGATCGCCAGCTACACCGTTACTGCGACATCCGAGATCGTGTTGTGCTGCTTCCGCCGCAAGCCGTTCGAGAAACTGCTGGCCGAGACGCCGCATCTGGCCGGACGTCTGCTTGAGATGACTTTGGATGAACTGGACGCGGCGCGCGACTGGTTGCTGCTGCTCGGCCGGAAATCCGCACGCGAAAAGATCGCCTCTTTCCTTGTCATCCTTGCGCGGCGCGAGGCCGCTTTGGCGCGGCAGCGACCCAAGGGGCGCTTCGCCGTAGAACTGCCTTTGACCCGAGAGGCGATGGCGGATTATCTGGGGCTGACCCTTGAAACCGTCAGCCGTCAGATGAACACGCTCAAGCGCGAAGGTGTTATCGAGCTTGAGGGCAAGCGCCGCGTCATCATCCCGTCATTCGAGGACCTGGTCATCGAAAGCGGCGAGGATTCGGACGGCGGCTTGCCCAGTTGACCCTGCTAGCGGGCCATGAAAATCGGGACAGTGGCCTTTTCCAGCATGTTGCGCGTCGCGCCACCCAAGATCGCCTGACGGAAGCGCGAGTGGCCATAGGCCCCCATTACGATCATGTCGGCGCCGATTTCCGTGGCACGGCGGTTCATGATCTCGCTGATCTGGGGCATCGTGCGGGCGAGAACGGCGATTTCGGCTTTGACGCCCTGTCGGGTCAGCATCTGGCATAGCGCTCCACCGGGGTCAGAGCGTTCGGGGCCGTTCGGCGACGGGTCGATGACGGTGATCTCGACCTGATCCGCGGCTTGCAGCAGGGGAAGCGCACGGCGTACCGCGGTCATCGCCTCGGCAGACTGGTTCCACGCGATCAGGATCTTGCGGCCGAAAGGTTCGTGCAATGTGCCGGGGACGACCAGCACGGGAACCGAGCCTTCGAACAGGGCAGCTTCCGTAATCGCCTCGGAGTCGGTCGGCGCGTCATGGCCATAAGGTTGGCTGAGAACGACAAGGTCCGCGTAGCGCGCCCGCATCCCGACCAGAGTCGAAAGCCCGCCCAATTGGGCCACCGCCGAATCGACCGCCCAGCGGATATCTTCGGCATGCAGGCGTTCGCGGACCTTTTCCTCCAGCTTCGACGCGGCTGCGACAGCCTGATCGATTGATTCCTGGAACACATAGGCCGAGGCACCGGCGTAATAGTAACCGCTTTGGGTATGGTCGATGCCAAGGCAGAAAACGTCCAGATGACCCTCTTCGCGACGGGTCATGGCGATGGCTGATTCCAGCTGGTCGTGCTGCTGATCGCTGGTCAGTACTGTCAGGATGGACTTGTACGGCATGGTCACTCCTCTCTCCGCGAAAAACGCGGCGTCGTGATAGTCCGAACATACTCTCGTTTCGGAAAATTTGTTCGGCAATAGTGCAAGATTACACGGCTTTGGCCCCGTCAAGGTTGACGCAGATCAAAGAGCCGTGAGACGTTTCCTGTGTAGCCTCATTCCGTCGGGCCCGTCGGATGAACGCAAAAGCGCGTGCAATTGGCGCCCCTGACTGAGCACGAAGGGACACGATTCGCATGTTGGACTCCATCAAGCTGATAGTGTTGGGGGTGATCGCGGTGCTTGCCGCCATTGCTGCCAACTGGGCGCGCCCCGATGATCCGGCCTATATAGCCAACGCCATGATCATCATGCTGGTTGCAGGTTTCCTGTTCATCCGTGTGCTGCGGCAGATGGGAAATGAACAGCCCGCGCTGGAACCGCATCCCGAGACCGAATATTTCGACAGCGTTGTGCGGGCAGGTGTGGTCGCCACCGCCTTCTGGGGAGTCGTCGGATTTCTTGTCGGCGTGGTGATCGCGTTCCAACTGGCCTTTCCAGTCCTGAACCTCAGCGACCTGACACACGGCTACACGAATTTCGGCAAGCTGCGTCCGCTGCATACCTCGGCGGTGATCTTTGCCTTTGGCGGCAACGCGCTGATCGCGACATCCTTCTATGTCGTGCAGCGGACCTCGGCGGCACGGCTTTGGGGCGGGAATGCCGCGTGGTTCGTTTTCTGGGGCTATAACCTGTTCATCGTGCTGGCGGCGACGGGCTATATTCTGGGCGCGACGCAGTCCAAGGAATATGCCGAGCCGGAATGGTATGTGGACTGGTGGCTGACCGTGGTCTGGGTCGCCTATCTGGCAGTGTTCCTAGGCACGATCCTGAAACGGAAAGAGCCCCATATCTACGTCGCGAACTGGTTCTACCTGTCCTTCATCGTGACGATCGCCATGCTGCATATCGTCAACAACCTGTCGGTTCCGGTCAGCTTCCTTGGTTCGAAATCCGTGCAGCTATTCTCGGGCGTGCAGGATGCGATGACGCAATGGTGGTATGGCCATAACGCGGTGGGCTTCTTCCTGACCGCGGGCTTCCTTGGGATGATGTATTACTTCATCCCCAAGCAGGCCGAGCGTCCGGTCTATAGCTACAAGCTGTCGATCATCCACTTCTGGGCGCTGATCTTCCTGTATATCTGGGCCGGTCCGCACCACCTGCATTACACGGCGCTGCCTGACTGGGCCTCGACCTTGGGGATGGTCTTCTCGATCATGCTGTGGATGCCCAGTTGGGGTGGCATGATCAACGGCCTGATGACGCTGTCGGGGGCCTGGGACAAGTTGCGCACCGATCCGGTGCTGCGCATGATGGTCGTGGCCGTGGGCTTTTACGGCATGGCGACCTTCGAAGGCCCGATGATGTCGATCAAGGCCGTGAACTCGCTGTCGCATTACACCGACTGGACCATCGGGCATGTGCATTCCGGCGCGCTGGGCTGGAACGGCATGATCACCTTTGGCGCGCTTTACTACCTGACGCCCCGGCTTTGGGGGCGCGAGCGGCTTTATTCCGACGCTCTGGTCAGCTGGCATTTCTGGCTCGCGACCATCGGTCTGGTTCTTTACGCGGCCTCGATGTGGGTCTCGGGGATCATGGAGGGGCTGATGTGGCGCGAAGTTGATGCCCAAGGTTTCCTCGTTAACGCCTTCGCCGACACGGTGGCCGCGAAATTCCCGATGAACGTGGTGCGCGCGCTGGGCGGGGTCCTGTATCTGACCGGCGGAGTGATCATGTGCTACAACCTTTGGGCCACGGTCAATCGCCAGCCCAAGACGCAGGCGACCACCATCGCCGTTCCCGCCGAGTGAGGATCGATCATGGCAATCCTTGAAAAGCACAAGATCCTTGAAAAGAACGCCACGCTGCTGCTGGTTCTCTCGTTCGTCGTGGTGACGATCGGCGGCCTCGTGCAGATCGCGCCGCTGTTCTATCTGGAAAACACCATCGAGAAGGTGACGGGGATGCGTCCCTATACGCCCTTGGAGTTGAAGGGCCGCGACATCTATGTCCGCGAAGGCTGCTATGTCTGCCACAGCCAGATGATCCGCCCGATGCGCGATGAGGTCGAGCGCTACGGCCATTACAGCCTGGCCGCTGAATCGATGTATGATCACCCGTTCCAATGGGGTTCGAAACGCACAGGGCCGGATCTGGCGCGGGTCGGCGGGCGCTATTCGGATGAATGGCATATCGACCACCTGACCAATCCGCAGGCCGTGGTGCCGGAATCGATCATGCCCGCTTACGGCTTCATGCATGATCGTCAGATCGACCCCTCGAACATGCGGGACCGTCTGGCGACCGATGCGATCGTCGGCGTGCCTTACAGCGAGGAAATGGTCGAAGCCGCGATCACCGACTTCCGCGCGCAGGCCGATCCCGATGCCGACGCCTCGGGGCTTGAGGAGCGCTATCCCGGCGTGCAGCAGCGCAATTTCGACCGCCGCGCGGGTGTGTCGGAAATGGATGCGCTGGTCGCCTATTTGCAGGTTCTGGGCACGATGGTCGACTTCTCGACCTTCGAGCCGGACGCGAACCGCTAGGGGGATGGGATGGAGCAATATTCCTTCCTGCGCCAATTGGCCGACAGTTGGGTCCTGCTGACTCTGGTCCTGTTCTTCATTGGCGCCATCATCTTTGCGTGGCGTCCGGGATCGCGCCCCCTGCATCGCGACGCCGCCGAAAGCATCTTCCGCAACGAGAAACGCCCCGCGCCCGAGGGTGAAGAGGAGGTCGAGTGATGGCCGACGAAAAAGACGAGCACACCAGCCCCCAAAACCCCGACAACCGCATCGAGTTAGAGCGCGTCGCCGCCGACAAAAAGCACGAGGCGCAGATTGCCGCCAACCCTCCTGAAGGGCCGGATGGCGAACCCTTGCACAAGCCGGGCAGCACCCGCGTGGTCCGCGACCGCAAGGGCGCGCGGATCGTCGTCGAGGTCCCTTCGACCGGCCATAGCTGGGACGGGATCGAGGAATATGACAACCCGCTGCCGCGCTGGTGGTTATGGACCTTTTACGCGACGGTGGTCTGGGCGGTCATCTATATGCTGCTTTACCCCGCGATTCCTCTGGTCACGCGGGCGACTCAGGGTCTGCTGGGGACGAACAACCGCGCCGAGGTGGCCGCCGATATCCAGCGCTTTGCCGAGGCCAACGCCCCCGTTCAGGCCAAGCTGGTCGACACGCCTTTGGACCAGATCGCCGCCGATCCCGAGCTTGCGAATTACACTGCCAATGCCGGTGGCGCGATCTTCCGGACGTGGTGCGCGCAATGTCACGGCTCGGGGGCAGGAGGGGCAACGGGCTACCCCTCGCTTCTGGACAATGACTGGCTGTGGGGCGGAACGCTGGAAGATGTCTATACCACCGTCCAGCACGGCATCCGCGATCCAAAGGATGGCGATACCCGTTATTCCGAGATGCCGCGTTTCGGCACCGATGCGCTGCTGGACCGGACCCAGATCTCGCAGGTCGTGAACCATGTTCTGGAACTCGCCGGCAAGCCGCATGACCCCGCGCTTGCGGTCGAGGGGGTGCAGGTCTTTGCCGATAACTGCGCCTCGTGCCACGGTGAGGACGCGACGGGCGACCGTGCACAGGGCGCGCCGAACCTGACCGATGCGGTCTGGCTGTATGGCTCGGATCCGGCGACGATCACGCGTATCGTGCATGACGGGCCATTCGGCGTCATGCCCGCTTGGTCGGGCCGCCTGTCCGAAGCCGATATCCGGGCCGTTGCCACCTATGTCCACGGCCTTGGCGGCGGCGAGTAAGCTTGCGATCCCGGGCCCGCAACGGGCCCGGAACGTTCATCTGATGCGTGACCGTTGACGCAGATCAAGGCGAGAGGGGGCCGCGCCACTAGGCTGGACCCCGTCGCTAAAGGAGCCAGACATGTCGCAATCCGACATTGAGCCACCGCAACTTTACGCTGCTCGCGAGCCGATCTTTCCACGGCGGGTGCATGGCTGGTTCCGCAACCTGAAATGGATCATCATGGCGGTGACGCTGGGGATCTATTACGTCACCCCTTGGATCCGCTGGGACCGAGGCCCGAACCTGCCCGATCAGGCGGTTCTGGTGGACCTAGCCAACCGCCGCTTTTTCTTCTTCTGGATCGAGATCTGGCCACATGAATTCTACTTCGTCGCGGGCCTTCTGGTCATGGCGGGGCTGGGGCTGTTCCTCTTTACCTCGGCCCTTGGGCGGGTCTGGTGCGGCTATACCTGCCCGCAAACTGTCTGGACCGATCTGTTCATCCTGACCGAGCGTTGGGTGGATGGCGACCGCAATGCCCGTATCCGGCTGTGGAATGCGCCTTGGTCCGCCCAAAAGATCCGATTGCGCCTGACGAAATGGGCGATCTGGCTGGTGATCGCGGTGATGACCGGCGGGGCATGGATTTTCTATTTCACCGACGCGCCGACGCTTTTGCGCAACCTGTTTACCGGACAGGCGCATCCCGTCGCCTATATCACCATGGCGGTGATGACGGCGACGACCTTTGTCTTTGGCGGCTTCGCGCGTGAGCAGATCTGCATCTATGCCTGCCCATGGCCGCGCATCCAAGCCGCCATGATGGACGAGGACACGCTGACGGTTGCCTATCGTGACTGGCGCGGAGAGCCGCGCGGCAAGATCGCCAAGGGCGAGGCCACCCGCTCGGATGGCGGGACCAAGGGCGATTGTATCGACTGCATGGCTTGCGTGAACGTCTGCCCCATGGGCATCGACATTCGCGACGGGCAGCAGATGGAATGCATCACCTGCGCGCTGTGCATCGATGCCTGCGACGATGTCATGGCCAAGATAGGCAAGCCACGCGGGTTGATCGACTATATGGCGCTCAAGGACGAAACTGCCGAGCGCGCCGGAGAGAAGCCGAAGCCCGTTATCCGCCATATCCTGCGACCGCGCACTCTGCTGTATTTCACGCTTTGGTCCGGCATCGGGATTGCGCTTGTCGTGGCGCTGTTCATGCGTTCTCCCTTTGACCTGAACGTGACGCCGGTGCGTAATCCGCTTTACGTCACCATGTCGGATGGTGCGCTGCGCAATACCTATGTCCTGCGGCTGCGCAACAAGCAGGGCGCGGCGCATGATTTCCGGATCAGTGTCACTGGCCCGGATGGTGCTGCGCCTGAGGGCGCGGTGCTACAGCTCGAAGGGATCGAAAGCACGGTCCTGTCAGTGCCTGCCGACACCACCCACAGCCAGCGCGTCTATCTGACCGCCGCGCCCGGCTCGACCCTTGCCGAGGGCGGACAGGCCGAACTGACCCTATGGGTCGAGGATACCAGCGATGGCGTCAAATCCCATATCGAAACCGTCTTCCACGGAAAGGGCGAGCAATGACCCGAGAGCTTACCGGCAAGCATGTGCTGGCGATTACTGTCGCGGCTTTTGCCACGATCATCGGGGTCAATATCGTCATGGCGGTCAAGGCCGTCGGCACATTTCCGGGGCTTGAGGTTGCGAACAGCTATGTCGCCTCGCAGGTCTTTGACCGCGAGAGGCAGGCCCAGCAGGCCTTGGGCTGGACCGTGACGCCCGACTATGACGGGACGCGGCTGGTGCTGACGATCCGCGAGGCTCAGGGCAACCCCGCGCCGATCCGCGACCTCGCGGTGACGGTGGGGCGGCCGACCTATGTCAAGGACGACCAGCATCCGCAATTCACCTATCAGGGCGGGCAATATGTAGCGCCCCTTCAACTGGCTTCGGGTCTGTGGACCATTCATGTCCGCGCGGTTTCGCGCGACGGGACTGAGTTCCGCCAGCGCCTCGATCATTACCACGGCAGTCGGGTGAACTAGATGAGCGACGCTTCGCTTCACGATGCACGTCTTTCGGCCTGTCCCGCCTGTGATGCCGCCCCCTTGGCGCGTCAGCTAGCAGATCGGGCAGGGGCGGTGCAGCCCGATCTGATCCTGTCTCTGCCGACGATCCATTGTGCGACCTGCATCTCGGATGTCGAGGGCGCGCTGCGCCGTCATTCCGGTGTACGCGATGCCCGCGTGAACTTGACCCTGCGCCGCGTGACTGTCGATGCACCTGGCCTTGAGGCGCAGGAACTGATCAACGTGGTCGAGCGCGCGGGCTATGAGGCGCACGAGCTTGACCCTGCCGCACTCAGCGCCTCGGTCGCCGATCGGCAGGGGCGCGATATCCTGATGCGCATCGGCGTGTCGGGATTCGCGATGATGAACATCATGATCCTGTCCGTTGCGGTCTGGTCGGGGGCCGAGGCCGCGACGCGGGACATGTTCCATTTCATCTCGGGCGCGATTGCGCTGCCGACCGTCGCCTTTGCCGGACAGCCCTTTTTCTCCAGCGCATGGCGTTCGCTGCGTGCGGGGCGGCTGGGGATGGATGTGCCGATTTCTTTGGCGCTAATCCTTGCAAGCGCCATTTCGGTCTTTGAGACGATCTATTCCGGCCATCACGCCTATTTCGACGCGGCAGTGATGCTGTGCTTTTTCCTGCTGATCGGGCGCTATCTGGACTACCGCACCCGCGCCGTCGCGCGTTCCGCTGCCGAGGAACTGACCGCGCTCGAGGTGCCGCGCGCCTTCCGCATCACTCCCTCGGGCGATGAGGCTGTGCCGATCGCAGATCTTGTCCCCGGCGATCTGATCCGGCTGCGCCCCGGCGCGCGCGTTCCCGCCGACGGAGAGATCGTGCAGGGCACGAGCGACATCGACCGCTCGCTGCTAACCGGCGAAAGTATTCCGGTTCCCGCCGCTCCGGGCATGGCGCTTTCGGCGGGCGAGGGAAATCTGACCGGCCAGATGATCATGCGCGTCACGGCGGCGGGGCGGGACAGTTCGCTCGCCCGTTTGACGGCGCTGGTCGCGGCGGCGGAATCGGCGCGGGGTCGCTATACCTCGCTGGCCGAGCGTGCCTCGCGGCTATACTCGCCCATGGTGCATCTGCTGGCATTTGCGAGTTTTCTGGGTTGGTTCTGGGTGACCCGTGATCTGCGTCACGCGGTGAATATCGCGGCGGCGGTGCTGATCATCACCTGTCCTTGCGCGCTGGGATTGGCGGTCCCTACGGTGGTGACAGCGGCATCGGGGCGTTTGTTCCGGCGTGGCTTGCTGATCAAGGATGGTACCGCGTTGGAACGTCTGGCCGAGGTCGATACAGTTGTGTTCGACAAGACCGGAACGCTGACGATGGGCGTACCGCAGCTTGTCTCGCTGGACCCGTTGCCTGTGGCGCTTCGCCCGTTCGCCTTGGTTCTGGCGCAAGGCTCGTCCCATCCACTGGCGCAGGCCCTGGCGCAGGCGGTGCTAAAAGATGGGGTCAGTGCCGCCCAAGTGACCGATCTGCGCGAATTGCCGGGTGACGGAGTAAGCGCGCTGGCGAAGGGTGTCCCTATCCGGCTTGGTCGGGCGGAATGGCTCGGGGCCAGTCATGGCGATGCGACGCTTTCGGCCAGTTGGTTCCAGATGGGAGATTCACCCGCGATTCGACTGGAATTTGCCGACCGCCTTCGACCCGGAGCCAAGGATTGCGTGGCGCAGATCCTGCAATCGGGTAGGCGCGTTCTGCTGCTGTCTGGCGATGCTCCGCCGGTCGTACGCGATCTGGCGGACAGGCTCGAGATCAAGGATTGGCGGGCGGGCATTTCGCCTCAGGGCAAGGCCGAGGCGGTGCGGGCCCTGTCCGATCAGGGGCAAAAGGTGCTGATGGTCGGCGATGGCCTTAATGATACCGCCGCACTGAGCGTCGCGCATGTTTCGCTGTCACCCGCCTCGGCGCTGGATGCAGCGCGAACCGCCTCGGATATGGTGATGCTGGGCAATGATCTTGCTCCGGTGGCCGAGGCGCTGGCTGTTGCACGTCGCGCAAGGTCGAGGATCAAAGAGAACTTTGGCATCTCGATTCTATACAATATAGTCGCGGTTCCTTTTGCCATTCTGGGGTTCGCGACTCCCTTGATGGCGGCATTGGCGATGTCGCTAAGCTCGATCAGCGTGACGCTGAACGCGTTGCGACTACGCTGAAAGGGTTGGCATGGAAATTCTGGCGATCCTCATTCCGGTTTCACTTGGCCTCGGCGCTGCTGGGCTGGCAGCTTTTATCTGGGCGTTGCGCGGCAGGCAGTATGACGATCCCAAGGGCGATGCAGAGCGTATCCTGCGCAAGGATTGGGACGAGCACCCAAAGCCCTGAACGGGGCTGGAGCGGTCCAAAAACAAACCGCCCGGCAATTGACCGGGCGGTGAAGTTTATCTGCGCAGTTTGCCTCGGGATCGGTTAAGGTCCGGTCACCGTGCAGTTTTGCTGACGCGCAGCAAGTCGTCCGCAAGCCAGCTCCGCCATCTCTTTCGAGATACCGACGAAAATTGCTTCGTATCCGCGCGAGTTCGTTTCGACGCGGCTGGCTGCATTGCCCAGCGAGGAGTTTTCTTGCAGGGCGGTGCGCAGAAGGAGTTGTTCCGCTTCGCGTTGCGAGCGGTAAAGACCAAGCGAAACACCATAGGCGCTGCCATTGGCACTGTTGCGGTTGACGATCTGGGTCGCCTCGGGCGCTGCAATACCGTTCGGCTCACGCGAGGCGAGGATGATGGAATCAGGTTGTTCGGCGGGCTCATCTGATGCCCGAGCCGCACTGAGCATGAATAGCGAGGGCGTTCCCGGCTGGGCGAGACTTGCCGATTTGTCACGCAGTGGCGATGCGACCGGCCGGAGGATTTGTTCCTCGGAGGTCGTATCGGCGGGGGCGTCCCCTTCGGGGCGGCTGCTCGGGCGGGCAGAGGTCGCGCCAAGATCGTCGGTGCCTTTCGTCGAGGCGGAAGCGACTGGCGGCAGCGGCTTGCGGGCAGGACGGGCATCGCCCTCAGTCTTTCGGTTACGCGCCTGGGCTTTGGCGACGGCAGCCGAAATAGCGGCCGGTGTCACGATTGCGACCGTCGAAGCGCGGGCAACAGGTCGGTCCGAAGCAGAAAGCGCCGGGGTCTGAGCCACAGGTGCCGCAGCAACGGGCGTCGGCTCGACGCGGGCGACCTGAACGCGACGGGCGACTTTTTTCTCGACCATCAGCAGTTCAGGTGCGGCGGGCTTTACCTCGCGAACGTTTTTTGGCGCACTTCCAAATCCGGCATCCAGAAGCTGGGCCATGACCTGATTGCGATGCGCGGTCGAATTGCCGCCCATGACGGTTGCGATGATCCGCTTCGAGCCGCGCTTGGCCGAGGCCGTCAGGTTGAAGCCGGCCGCGCGGGTATATCCGGTCTTGATGCCGTCTGCTCCCTCGTAGCTGTCAAGGAAGCGCTTGTTGGTGCTGGAGACGGTCGCGATTCCGGCATCGGCCGAACGCCGCGAGAAGATCGAGTAATATTGCGGGAAATCGTAGAACAAGCGGCGACCCAGCGTGGTCATGTCGCGTGCCGTCGAATAATGGCCCTCGATCGTCAGGCCGTTGGCGTTGCGGAAGTTGGTGTTCCGCATCCCCAGAGCCCTGGCCATCGCCGTCATCTGCGCGGCGAATTTGGCTTCGGATCCCGCGAGGTTTTCTCCGATGGTCGTTGCCGCGTCGTTGGCCGATTTCACGGCAGCGGCACGGATCAGATAGCGCAGCTCAATTTTCTGGCCGGGCTTTAGACCCAGCCGCGACGGCGGTTGCGCTGCCGCATGGTTCGTCACGGTGAACTTGGAATCCAGACGAACCTGACCGCGTTCGATGGCGGTGAACGCCATATACAACGTCATCATCTTGGTCAGAGAGGCCGGATGCAGCCGCGTATCGGCGTTCTGCGAATAGATCTCCTTGCCGGAGCGTGCATCCATCACGAAAGCGGCGAAGGGTGCTGCCGCAACGGACATGGGCAGGGCCCATGCAAATAGGATCATCAGTCCGACTCGGACCTGTTTGGTGATTCTGCTCACTGTCCCGGTCTCTTCTGCCTCTGAGGGTCGGTTCAACATGCCGACCCTTCATTAATATTTGGACAATATCACGGCTTCGGTGGTTCGAAAACTGTAACTTTACGTTGATTCCCAGTAAATCCGGCATCTGGAGACGTTAATGCATTTGCGAACGGGGGCTTACATCGGGTCAGAAAGGCCCTATATTCGTGTCTTGATCAAACTGACCCCATTGCAGCCGACGTGACAGATCCGTTCATGACCAATCTTCCCCATGACCGTGAGGATGTCGAACTTGCGGTCAAGACAAAGCCGCGCACGAAGCGCCCTCCGTTGTATAAGGTTCTGCTTTTGAATGACGACTTCACTCCGATGGAGTTTGTCGTGCATGTGCTTGAGCGCCTGTTCAACATGACGCATGCGCAGGCCATCGAAATCATGCTGACCGTCCATCGCAAAGGTGTGGCGGTTGTCGGCGTGTTCTCGCACGAGATCGCCGAAACCAAGGTGGCGCAGGTGATGGAGCTTGCGCGCCGTCAGCAGCATCCGCTGCAATGTACAATGGAAAAAGAGTAAAACGTGGCAGGTTCCCGGCTGGAGCTCGTATTTGGCGGCTTGCCGCCTGAAGGTCGCTTGTTGCTGATTGGCGCAAGTGCCGAGAGCGATATGATCCATTTCGACACCGCACGGACGCAGATCGTCCAGCGGATGTTTCCCGATGTTCAGGCGCTGAAAGGGCAGGGCTTCGCGCCCGTCAGTCAGGCCGAGGGCGAGTTTGACGCAGCCGTTGTCTTTCTTCCCCGCGCCCGAGCCGAAGCCCGCGCGCGTATCGCCGAGGCCGTGGCTCATCTGGCTGACGGCGCCTCGCTTTGGATCGATGGACAGAAAACCGACGGTGTTGACGCGGTTCTGAAAGAATTGCGCGGCCTTGCTGAAGTCGAAGAGGTGCACTCCCGCGCCCATGGCAAGATCTTCCGCGTAACCTTGCCGAAATCCGACTGGATTCCCGAAGATTGGGCCGCCCGCGACCATGAGCCTGCTCCGGGCTTTGTGACCCGCCCCGGTGTTTTTTCGGCGGATGCGCCGGACCCTGCATCCGAGGCGTTGGCGGCGCACCTGCCCGAAAAACTGCCAAGCCGCATCGTCGATCTGGGTGCGGGTTGGGGCTGGCTTTCGGCGCAGATCCTGAAACATCCCGGCGTTAGCACGCTTCATCTGGTCGAGGCCGATTCGGTCGCATTGGATTGCGCCAAGCGCAACCTCACTGATCCGCGCGCCCAATTCCATTGGGCCGACGCGCTGGATTTCCGCCTGCCCGAGCCGGTGAATGGCGTGGTGATGAATCCGCCTTTCCACGAGGGGCGCATTGCCAATCCCAAGCTGGGCGCTGGCTTCATCCGTGCCGCTGCTAAGTTGCTGACAGGTTCAGGGCGGCTCTGGATGGTTGCAAACCGGCATTTGCCTTATGAACAGACCCTGCGCGACGTATTTGGCGATGTGCAGGAACTGGGCGGAGATTCCCGCTTCAAAATCTTGACTGCCACCGGCGCGAAGCGTCCGGGAAAACCGCAGCCATCGCCGAAAGGGCGCCGCAGATGAGCCTATCAGTACAGGGCCGCACCGCCATTGTCACCGGAGCGGCACGGGGACTTGGCCTTGCTATCGCCCGCCATCTGGCCGATGCGGGTGCGAATGTCATGTTCGCCGACAGTGATGAAAGCGCGCTTGAAGCCGAGCTGAGCGGTGAAGCCCTGACTGACGGGCCTATTCGCGCTTTTGCCGGCGATCTGGGGCAAAAGCTGACGATGGCCAATCTGGTTTCGGCGACCATTGATGCGTTCGACCGGATCGACATTCTTGTAAACGCACATCGCGCCGTGCAGCCCTGCGATCCGTTGGCGATCACCGACGAGATCATGGGCGACATGATGCGCGAGAACATGACGGCCGGTCTGAAACTGACACAAATGGTCGCCAAACGCATGGTCGCGCAGGCCGAGGCCGATGCCGAGTCGGGCGTTGCCACCTCGCAGAACGGTGCGATCATCAACCTGACGTCACTGGCTGCGGATCGGCCCCAGCCCCAGATGCTGGCATATTCGATTGCCAGCGCCGCGCAGGCGCAGGCGACGCGTTCAATGGCGATGGCGCTGGCATCGAAACGGATCAGGGTCAACGGAATCGCTTTCGGCTCGATGTTGTCGAACCAGCTTCAACTGAACCTGCGCGAGGATCCGGGGCTGCGCGACCGTCTGGTGGCCGCGACACCGTTGGGACGGATCGCCGCGGCGGATGAATTGGGACCGGTAGTGCAGTTTCTGGCCAGCGACGGTGCTGCTTTCATCACCGGCCAGATCCTGCGGGTCGATGGCGGGCGCAGCATCTGCGATCCGTTGGGACAGGACGCTTTCTAACCCTTTTTCTCCTCGGGGAAGGCTGCTTTGCAGGTATTGACGGCATTGACTGCGGAAGGGGTCAGTGCCTTTTTCCTTTCAACAAGGTTATCTCGCTTGCGTGTCTCGGATGCGGGGTCGATGGGGACTCGGTAGCGCTCGATATCGGTGACGTCGCGCAGGCAGGTCCGGTAGGCCACGCGCCGGTTTCCGTCCCGATCAACGAAGAAGTACGGACAATCGTCGACCTCGGTGCGGACCACCTGCCGTTCCTCCCAAGCGTAGCCGCGCGCGAGATTGCCTTCAACCTCCGCAAGAAGACGGGATACAGTTCTGTATTCACTGGTATTTCGTCCGATGCACCGCTCTTGGGGGGTGCCGCATGCGGTCAGGATCAGGACGGGCAGCAGACCAAGCGCGATATTGCGGGGCATGGACGGTATCTCTAGTTGTTTGGAACAGGATATGGCCGGTTCCTGATCCGGGCAATTCACGAATGCAGGGAATATCGCGATGCAGATGCAGCTTGAACGAGAGACCGCAGCGGCTTGGTTCCGCGAATTGCGCGACCGGATTGTCGCGGCCTTCGAAGGGCTCGAGGATCGCGGTCCTGATCAGCTTCCATCCGGTCGATTCGAGGTCCGCGAAACCCGCCGAGCGGATGGCGGTGGCGGCGGACTGATGTCCGTCATGCGTGACGGTCGCGTATTCGAGAAGGTCGGCGTCAACTGGTCGGCCGTTCATGGCGAATTGTCCGCCTCTGCCCGCAGCGCCATGGCCGCGCGGGGCGTGCCTGGGATCGAGGACGATCCGCGTTTCTGGGCTTCTGGGATCAGCCTTGTGGCGCATATGCGCAATCCGCATGCACCGGCAGTCCACATGAATACGCGGATGTTCTGGACTCCTGCCGCATGGTGGTTCGGTGGTGGAACCGACCTGAACCCCTGTCTGGAATATGCCGAGGATACCGCGCATTTCCACGATACCCTGAAAACCGCATGTGCTCCGCATGGCGCGGATTATTATGACCGGTTCAAGGATTGGGCGGATGAATATTTCTATATCCCGCATCGGCAACGCGCCCGCGGGGTGGGCGGCATTTTCTACGACGACCTGAATACCGGCGACTGGCAGGCGGATTTCGCCTTTACCAAAGCTGTCGGCGAGGCGTTTCTGCCGGCCTTCCTGCCGCTGGCCGAGGCGCGGATGAAGCAAGACTGGACCGAGGCCGACCGCGACGTGCAACTTGTGCATCGCGGACTGTATGCCGAGTATAACCTTGTCTATGATCGCGGCACGAAATTCGGTCTGGCCACGGGCCATGACGCCGATGCGGTGCTGATGAGCCTGCCGCCGCTAGCGAAATGGGTCTGAAACGAAAACGCCGCACCCGAGTGCGGCGTTCATTCATTCAGCCGATTTAACGACTCTGGCCGGGTTGCCGGCGACAGTCACGCCGGGCGACACATCATGCGTCACGACCGAGCCAGCCCCGACAATGGCACCGTTTCCAATCGTGATACCTGGCAGGATGATCGCCCCACCACCGATCCAGACATCGTCTCCGATCGTGATGGGCGCACCGTATTCGATGCCGCGTCGGCGCTTGTCGGCGTCGCGCGGGTGATCGGGGGTTAGCAGTTGCACCATAGGCCCGAACTGGCAACGTGCGCCGATGCGGATTTCGCACACATCCAGAAAAACGCAGCCGAAATTCACGAAGCAATCCGGTCCGAAATGGATGTGCTTGCCATAATCGACCGAGAACGGCGCGCGGATCACCGCACCGTTCCATGTGCCAAGCAACTGGGTCAAAGTCCGTGCGCGCGTCTTGTCGCCCACGATGGTCTGGTTGTAGTCGCGCATCAGCCCCTGCGCGGTTTTGCGCATGGCCACCAATTCCCCGTCACCCGGCGCGTAGGTGTGGCCGGCCAGCATGTCCTCGCGCGCGGTCAAATGAAGCCAAGCTCCAGTCGGGCCTCGTCGGACATCATGTCCATGCCCCATTGCGGCTGGAAGGTCATCTCGACATCGACCTGCTTGACGCCGGGAAGGGGTTCGACAGCGTCGGCGACCCAACCGGGCATTTCGCCCGCGACGGGGCAACCCGGCGCAGTCAGGGTCATGATGACGCGAACGACGTTCTCATCGTTGATGTCGATCGTATAGATCAACCCGAGGTCAAAGATATTGACCGGGATTTCGGGGTCATAGACGGTCTTGCAGGCCTCAACCACGCTGTCATAAAGCGGGTGCTCGGTCGTGGAGGGGGCGATCAACGGATCACCTTCCTTGAGATTTTCGGTCGTCATGCGGCACGTCCTGTCAATGCTTGCGGATTATATAGGACTCCGGACCGTCGGGGTCCAGTGTGCAAGCAAGACGTGATTAGAAACGAAAGTTCAACCGGCGCGCGATACCGAGATTGATTTCCGGCTGGTTGCGTTCCTGTACGATCGGGCTGTCGCCCGCATCGTTCAGCAGGCGTCCGAAGGTGACCTTGCCCAGAATCGAGGTCTTGGGCGTCAAGCTATAGCGCGCTTCAAGCGCGATATTGGCCGCGTAGATCCCGCCAGACGGATCATAGGCATCGAAATTGGGCGAGGCGGCGGCCTCATCCTCGGTCACGCCGAAATAGGTTCCAGTGAACGAATCGTCGCCCAGTTGCAGTTCGGCGGTGGTCCATAGGGTCAGCTTGTCGTTGACGATGAAACGGTATTTGGTCCCGATTTCGCCGACCAGACCGTCATGCCCGCCCACGCCGACGCGGACTGCGCCGTAGCTGGTCGCGTCGCCTGCGACATAGTTCAGACGCAGACCGACTTCGCCGGTCCAGTCGATGTCGTCCATGCCTTCCAGTTCGTCATGGTCCTTGGCGTCGCGATCCCCGATATAGCCGAAGGACGGGATCAGCGAGAAACCTTGCTTTTCGGTGCCGTCCTCGACACCCAGCGTCAGGTTGCGCATCGTTCCCCACGGACCCAGTTCGGCATCGTCCGAGCCGAAATAGCTTGGACCATAGCTGATACCGGCGCCGACATCGAATGATGCTTCGCTGATATTATTGATCCATTGCGCGCTTGCTGGCAGAGCGAACGATGTGGCGGTCAATAGGGCAATAGCAAACAGGTGGCGCATCATTTAATCCGGGAACTTGTTGCCGCAACCTATTGACGATTCTTATCTCACCAACAACCGTTGAACAGCCGGGATAACACGATATTTCCCGACTGTTGCATTCAGGTTCCTTCGGCTTGCTCCAGCCGCTCCAATGCCAGCAACCACAGGCTTTCGGCGCGCTGCATCGCTTCGACCGCCTCGGCATGCTTGCGCCCGAATTGCTTGGCCCTGAGAGAATCCTCGTAGGTCGCGGGATCGGCAAGGATCGCGTCCAGCTTCTTCGTCATCTCGGTCAGCTTCTCGATCCGCTCTTCGGCCTTGCGAAGGTCGGCGCGCAATTCGATGAACTTGTCGCGCGAGGGACGTTTGGGCGCAGGCTTTTCCTCGGGCTTCGCGGCGGGCTTGTCGTCACCGGCAAGCAGCATCCGGCGATAGTCGTCCAGATCGCCCTGCCACGGTTCGACCTTGCCCTGATCGACCAGCCACAACCGGTCGGCAACAAGGCTGAGCAGATGCATGTCGTGGCTGACCAGAACCACGGCGCCGGTGTAATCGTTAAGCGCCTCGGTCAGGGCTTCGCGCGACTCGATGTCGAGGTGGTTGGTCGGTTCGTCGAGGATCAGCAGATGCGGCGCGTCGATCGTGGCAAGCAGCAGCGAGAGCCGTGCTTTCTGACCGCCCGAAAGCTGTCCGACCTTGGTTGCTGCCTGTGCCTCCATCAGGCCGAAACCGGCAAGACGGGCGCGCAGCTTGGCCGGAGTCTCGCCGGGGCGTAGACGCCGGACGTGATCCAATGGCGTTTCGTCCAGGTCCAGTTCGTCGACCTGATGCTGGGCGAAATAGCCGATGCGCAGCTTGCCCGAGCGGGCGATCTTGCCCTCCTGCGGAT
Source organism: Paracoccus aestuariivivens (assembly GCF_009711225.1). GTDB lineage: Bacteria > Pseudomonadota > Alphaproteobacteria > Rhodobacterales > Rhodobacteraceae > Paracoccus > Paracoccus aestuariivivens. The sequence continues at coordinate 257,139 of NZ_WMIE01000002.1, forward strand.
CAAGCCGTTCGGCTAGTAGTTTCGACAGCGTCGATTTGCCTTGTCCGTTGCGGCCCAGCAGCGCGATCCGGTCGTCCTGATCTATCCGCAGGCTCAGCTTGCGCAGCACGGCGCGGCCATCGTAGCCGACGGCCAGATCCTCCATCGAGATGATCGGCGGCGACAACTGGTCGGGCTGCGGGAAGGTGAAGCGGTGGAACTTGGCTTCTTCAGGTGCCGTGATCGGCTCCATCTTGGCCAGCATCTTGATGCGGGCCTGCGCCTGAACGGCCTTGCTGGCCTTGGCGCGGAAGCGGTCCACGAAACTTTGCAGATGCGCGCGGCGGGCGTCCTGCTTTTTGGCCTCGGCGGCTTGCAGGGCGCGTTTCTCGGCGCGGGTGCGGGCGAAGGTGTCGTAGCCGCCGGTGTAAAGCGTCAGCTTGCGATCCTCGACATGCAGGATGTGGCTCACGGCGCGGTTCAGCAGATCGCGGTCGTGGCTGATGACGACCACGGTGTGCGGATAGCGCATGAGATAGCTTTCCAGCCACAACGCGCCTTCCAGATCCAGATAGTTGGTCGGTTCGTCCAAAAGCAACAGGTCGGGCTGCGAGAACAGGACCCCCGCCAGTGCCACGCGCATCCGCCATCCGCCAGAGTAGTCGCTGGTCGGGCGGGCCTGATCCTCGGTCGAGAAGCCAAGCCCCTTCAGGATGGACGCCGCGCGGGCTTCGGCGGACCATGCGTCAATATCGGCAAGGCGGGCGTGGATCTCTCCGATGCGGGTCGGGTCGATTGCGTGCTCGGATTCGGCCAGCAATTCCGCGCGCTCGGTGTCGGCGGCCAGCACGGTGTCCAGCACGCTGATCTCGTTGCCAGGCGATTCCTGCGCGACGCCGCCGATGCGAGCGCGCGAGGGCAGGCTGATCTCGCCGCCATCCAAAGTCAGCTCGCCACGGATCAGCTTGAACAGCGTCGTTTTTCCGGCCCCGTTCGGACCGACAAGGCCCACCTTGTGGCCATAGGGAATGGAAGCCGAAGCCTGCTCGAGAAGCGGTCGACCGGCGATTGAATAGGATATGTCATCGATGCGCAGCATGAAGCACGGCATGGAGCAAGGCGCGTGTCGCGTCAATGCCGCGCCGCCTTTTCATCGCACGTCCCGCGTGGTAACCGAGCGCGGATTTCAGGGCAATCTGGCCCGACTTTGCAAAAGGACATCTGACATGGCGACCGAACGCACGCTTTCGATCATCAAACCCGACGCCACCAAGCGCAACCTGACCGGCAAGATCAACGCTAAGTTCGAAGATGCGGGCCTGCGCATCGTCGCACAGAAGCGCATCCAACTGACCCTGGCTCAAGCCGGTCAGTTCTATGCCGAGCACAAAGAGCGCCCCTTCTTCGGTGAACTGACCGAGTTCATGGTGTCCGAGCCGGTCGTCGTGCAAGTTCTGGAAGGCGAAGGCGCTATCCTGAAAAACCGCGAAGTCATGGGCGCCACCAACCCGGCGAACGCCGATGAAGGCACCATCCGCAAAGAGTTCGCTCTGTCGGTCGGCGAGAACTCGGTCCACGGTTCGGACAGCCCGGAAGCTGCTGCCCGCGAGATCGCCTTCTTCTTCTCGGGCCTCGAACTGGTCGGCTAATTCAGGGATGGCCTGACTGGCCTTCTTGTTACATGAATTCCAAGGGCCGCCCTTTCGGGGCGGCCCTTTTCATTATTGCTGTTTGGCTTCAAGATCGAAGCGGATCAGGACCGGAAAGCCCACCGTACTTTCATCGGCATAGCTCGCGCCGATGCCGAAATCGCGGCGGTCCACCTGCAACTCGCCCTTGGCCTTGGCCAAATCGCCATCGACCGTCAATTCGAATGGCATCTCGGCGGGGATCGTCTTACCCGCAATTGTCAGGTTGCCCTTGGCGATGTGTGACGCCCCGTCGGCCTGAATATCGGCCTCGAAACGGGCTGTCGGGAATTGCGGCGCGTTCAGGAAATCCGGTCCCTTGGCCGAGTCGCTGACCGCGCCGAGTGTCAGCGAAGTCACGTCGATATCGACCCCGACCTTGCCCGTCTGCGTTTCGGGATCATAGGCGATGTTAGCGCTCCAACCCGAGAATTGGCCCTGAATCGGGCTGCCGCCTTGTTTGACCTCGATCGACAACGTGCCCTGCTGGACCACCCAACCGGAAGCGGGAGCCGTCGTGGCAACGGGCGCGTCCGCCTTTTCCGGGGCTTGGGCCGAAACAATCACGGTGCCAGTCCACAAGGCAAGCGCCGCAACTGCCGCCAAGGCATGGGGCAAGAAAGATCTTGATACGGAATGCGGAGGTTCGGGGGCGCGATCCGCAGGTCCGGCCATACGGTTCAGCGTGCCGTCGCGGTCGACCAACGCATGTTTCATCGCGCCTGCGACATGCAGCACGATGAGCGCGGCAAGCACCCACCAGCCTGTTTCGTGGAAATGGGCAAAGCTCTCGGACAGCGCGGCATCCTCGGGGACGAAGGGCAGGCGTTGCCCCAGCGGCCACAGGATCCGAGAAAACCCGCCCGGGGCCGACGAATGCAGCAGCCAGCCGGTCAGCGGCATGATCACCATGCCGATCCATAGGGCCCAATGCACGGTTTCGGCGACGAAGTGCTCGATCAGGCGTTCGGGATGCAATGGTCGGGGTTTCGTCTGGGTCAGGGTCCAAAGGATGCGCAGGACTGCCAGAAACAGCGCGGCGACTCCGACGGTCTTGTGGACCGAGAAGGTGGCGAAGATCGCTTGCAACTCGGCTTCGGTGCCGCGTGGCATGCTGCCTGCGTAAAGGCCAAGCCCGATGGCGGTCAGGATCAGCACGGCGATGCTCCAATGGAACAGGCGGGCGACCCAACCATAGCTTCGGGCGGTATTTGCGGCAGTCATCAGGCTTCTCCCATGGCTTCGCGCCAGTGACGGCGACAGAGCGAGACATATGTTTCGTTTCCACCGATCTGGACCTGCGCCCCTTCATGCAGGACGCGGCCCTGTTCGTCCTGACGGATGACCATGGTGGCTTTGCGACCGCAGTGGCAGATCGTGCGGACCTCGCGCAGGTCGTCTGCCCAGGCCAGCAGCGCGGCCGAGCCGGGGAACAGCTGGCCGCGGAAATCCACCCGCAGACCGTAGCACATCACGGGTAGGCCAAGGTCGTCGCTGGTGCGGGCAAGTTGCCAGACCTGAGCCTCGGTCAGGAACTGGGCTTCGTCGATGAACACGCAGGCGCAATCCCGACCTTTGGTCTGGATCAGGTCGAAGAGATCGGCTTCGGGGCTGAATGCGGTTGCGCGCTCGGCAATTCCGATGCGGCTGGCGATGACGCCCTGACCTGCGCGGCTGTCCAGCGCAGCGGTCAGAAGTAGTGTCTCCATGCCGCGCTCGCGGTAGTTATACGCTGCTTGCAGCAAGAGCGTACTCTTGCCGGCGTTCATGGTGGAGTAATGGAAATAAAGCTTGGCCATGCAGGCAGATAGCCTTGGCCTGACAAGAGCCGCAAGCCGCCGCGCGCGTTGCCCGCGGCGGCTCACGTATTGTTTAGTCGTGGTGAGCCGACTTGGGCGCACGCGAAGGGCGACGTGCCGGACGTTTGCGCGCACCCTGAGCATTGCCCGGCGCACCGCCACGGCCGACAGGTCCGCCGCGTTCGCGGATCTTGCTAGCCTCGAACGGGACTTCGCCACCGACCACCGGAATCTGCGCTTTCATGGCCTTTTCGATGGCGCGAAGTTCGCCCATCTCGGCGGGGGCGCAGAACGCGATGGCGCGACCGTCGCGACCGGCACGCGCGGTGCGGCCGATGCGGTGGACGTAGTTTTCCGGCACGTTCGGCAGGTCGTAGTTGTAGATATGGGCGACATCGGGAATGTCGATGCCACGCGCGGCCACGTCGGTCGCGACCAGAACCTTGGTTTCGCCGTTACGGAAGCCCGACAGCGCACGCTCGCGCTGGCCCTGCGATTTGTTGCCGTGGATGGATGCGACCTTGAAGCCCCATTTCTCCAGCAGTTTCGACAGCTTCTCCGAGCCATGCTTGGTGCGGCCGAACACGATCGCCAACTCGTCGCGATGCTTGGCAAGATATTCGGCCAGCAAGGTCGCCTTGTCGCCCTGATTGACGAAGTGGACGCCTTGCTCGATCTTCGCTGCAGCCTGACCCGGAGGGTTCACGGCGACTTTCAGCGGGTCGGTCAGGTAGCTTTCGGCCAGTTCTTCCATCAGCTTCGGCATGGTGGCCGAGAACAGCAGCGTCTGACGCTCGCGTGGCAACATTTTCGCGATCCGGCGCAGCGTGTGGATGAATCCGATGTCCAGCATCTGGTCCGCCTCGTCGAGAACCAGATATTTGGTCTGCGACAGATCCAGCGCACCGCGTTCGATCAGATCCATCAGACGGCCCGGAGTGGCAATCAGCACATCAACGCCGCGTTCTAGGCGCATGACCTGAACATTGATCGAGGCGCCGCCCACGACGCGGAACTGGCGGATGGCGGTGCCAGCCGCATAGACGTCGATGTTTTCGGCGATCTGGGTGGCCAGTTCGCGGGTCGGCGCAAGGATCAGCGCGCGGCAGGTCTTGGGCTCGGGTTTACGACCGATATTCAGCAGGCGGGTCAGCATCGGCAGGCCGAAGGCCGCCGTCTTGCCGGTACCGGTTTGCGCAAGGCCCAGCAGGTCACGACCGGCGACGATCCCGGGAATGGCTTTTTCCTGAATGGGCGAGGGGGCCTCGATGCCCATCGGAGGCAGGTTGATCGCGACGCGCGCATCAATGCCCATTTGGGTGAAGGGCGTGTCGATATCGGGAATGGCGCGGCGGATGAATTTTTCTTCCGGCTCGGCGCGCATGCGACGGTGGTTCGGGTTGGGTTTGGGCTTGCCATCGCGGTGGAACGGCGGTTTGCCGCCCTGATCGCCACGGGGTTTGTTCTCGCCATGGTGGCGGGGTTTGCCCGAACGGTTCGGGCGCGAGGTTTCGTTCGTCATAACATCTTTCGGCCATGCCGCCCGCGTATCTGCGCGCATGACAAGGGGCCGCGTCATGCGCGGCGATTGCGAGGGGCGGGCGAGATACGGATTGCCCGCTAGCCTCCCCGCGTGAATGGGAAACCGAAAGTCAGGGCCACCTGACGCAAAGGCGTCGGCTACTCACGCGGCAGCGGGCGGCATCGACCAGCAAATGAGGCCGCAAGCCCAGAAAGTCAAGCGCGGTCTGTGGAATCCATCCAGATCGTCACCGGCCCGTCATTGACCAGCGACACTTTCATATCCGCCCCGAAGCTGCCGGTCTGAACCGGAAGGCCCAGATTACGCAGGCTTTCCACAAAGCGAAGATACAGCGCCTCGCCGCGCGCAGGAGCCTCGGCCGAGGAAAATCCGGGCCGGTTACCGGTGCGGGTATCGGCGGCCAGCGTGAACTGGCTGACGACCAGAACCGCGCCGCCGATATCGGTGACCGAGCGGTTCATCTTGTCTGCCTCGTCACGGAAAATGCGCAGCTTGGCGATGCGGGCGGCCAGTTTCTCGGGGGCGTCGTCCGGGTCGCCCTGCATGGCACAGACCAGAACCAGCAGACCCGCGTCGATCTTGCCGATGCTTTCGCCGCTGACCTTGACGTCGGCCTCGGCGACACGCTGGATCAGGGCGCGCATGTTACTTGCCCAGCATGATGCCAAGGATCACGAACATCAGGCCAAAGACCGAAGCTGCCAGCGCCGCCATGTTGACGGTGACGACCTTGCGCATGATCTTGCGCATCGCCTCGTCATCGGCTTGCTTCGCCTTGGCTTTCGCTGCGGTCAGGATGCACCAGCATAGCGCAGCCAGGCCCAGAACCGTCAGTGTCGTGCCACCCCAGATCAGCCCGTCCCAGATCGTCATTCCCGCTCTCCGTCCAATGTCCAGCAGCGGACTAGCGGCGATTGCACAAGCCTGCAAGACGGCCTAGACCGCTGCCTACCACAAAGGAGCGGACCATGCAGGACGACAACGCCTATGGCATCGCAGCCGGCGAGCTGCGCCAGTTCATCGAGCAGTTCGAAGCGCTCGACGCTGAGAAGGCAGACGTGGCTGAACGCCAGAAAGAACTGATGGCTGAAGCCAAGGCACGCGGCTACGACACCAAGGTGATGCGTAAAGTCATCGCGCTGCGCAAGCGCGACAAGGACGACATCGCCGAGGAAGAGGCAATCATGGACATGTACAAGGCTGCACTTGGCATGATCTGACGAAAGGGGGCCACGGCCCCCTTTCTTTTTTGTGGCAAGGTGTCAGGGCGCGATGAATTCGACCTCGGCCATTTCCGCGATTTCAGCGACATCCTCGTCGTAAAGATTGCTAATGTGGTCGACCAGATCCTGATCCCAGCCCGGCAGATCGACCTCCATCTCGATTTGCGCGGGCAGGGCGTGACGCTGTAGCGCCGCCGCGAATATGGTGCGGCGAGTCTCGATCGTCAGACGATCCTGCTTGGACATTTCCTCGCGGACCATCTCGATCCCGTCGGGGTGCAGGATATCGGCCAGAACCTGTAGACCCGCTTTCAACGGCACATCGCTGGGCATGGTCGCGACACGGCGCACGACCTCGGGCCAGATCAGCGAGGTGTCCTCATGGCACCAGACGACCAGATGGCAACCCGGTGTTGCGGCGACGATGCGCTTGATCGCCGGAGCCCAGCGAAGCGACTCGGGCGGGGTCGCGCCCATCACCTGTTCGTAGGTTCCGCTGCCCTCTTGGCTCAGGACAAACGGGATCAGCGTGGCGGGGTTCTTCATGCCGATGAAGAACTCGACCTCGGCATTGGGAAAAAGATTGGCCAGTGCGGCCAGTTTGGTGCCCGCCGTGGCGTACAGCCCCTCGCTCGAGATCGCGCGTTCGGCCTTGCCCAGAAATGTCGGCGTGCTGAAGACGATGCGCTGCGGCTCGTCCGTATCAAGGATGGCGTCCAGCATCACCTGTTCCATTTCGGGCGAGGCCGCGCCGCCTTTCAGTGCCGAAAGCGCTTCGCCGAAGACATCGCGGTGCTTGTTCGGGGTCAAAGGCTCGACACCGTTCTCATGCAGCCAGTCACGGTTCTGCATCAGTGTCTTGACCATGCGATAGAGGTCAGTGCCGTGGACACCACAATGGAAGGCGACCTGCATGGCCCGAACTCCTAATCCGCTTCAACTGGACGAACAGTAACGGGCAAAACCGGCAAGGGAAACCGTCAGCAGGTTCTGATTATCGGCAGCAACCCGCTTGTCTAGGCTGCATCTTGCCGGTTGGCAGGGGTTTCGGCGTTTCTCGTTTCAAAACAGCGCCGCAATGCATAATCTTGGTTAATTCGACCAGATGGACCGAGGGTGGACAAAAGGCATGGGCCGTCGCGCTTGGCGGTCCTACTGGAGGATGGGCAATGGGTTACGCAGTTCGGCCCGGGAGCAATCTTTACGTCGATGCCGTCGAGACGTTTACCGCATTGACGGGGGCGACCGGCATGCATCCAAGCCTTGCCGAAGTCGAGAAACGGCTCGGGCTCGAGCGTGGCGGCCTGTCAACGATGTTCGACGACGAGGGCGAACTTCTTGACGCGACGATGCGTAACGCGATGCTGCTGCTGCATGACCAATGTGTGCGCTCGATGGCTGCCGTCAGCGAAGAGGGCTGGCTCACGCAGTTCGAGGCGCTTGCCGATGCCTATGTGGAATGGGCGCATGACCATCCGCGGGAATTCCAGCTTATCGGCAAGATGCCGGATGACGAGTTCCGTGAGTATCCCGACCTGACGCGCTACGAACACGGCCTGCACGTGCTCATGGGGCGGATTTTGCGGCGTGCGCAGGAAGATGGCCATCTGGCACCTGACGAGGATGTCGGGTTGCTGGTCCCGGTGGCCTATGCCTTTGCACATGGGCTGACGGTCAAGATGCTGAGCGGCGACCTGTCGCGCTGGCTGCCGGATCGTTCGCCGCTGGCGACGGCCCAGGCGGCGCTGCATTTGTTTACCCGCCGGATGCTGGACGCTCCTCGGGTCAGTGCCTGACCTTCACACGGTTGTTGGCTTGCATATTCAGGTCCGACACGCCAATCAGTTGCGACCCAACTGACAGGTGACCGATGGCCAGTCCGGCTCCGTTCTCGCGCTATGAATTCATGATCGCTTGGCGCTACTTACGCGCAAGGCGGGCCGAGGGCGGCGTCAGCGTGATGACATGGATCAGCCTGATCGGGATCACCTTGGGCGTCATGGCGCTGATCGCGACCTTGGCCGTGCGGGCGGGCTTTCGTGCCGAGTTCGTGGATACGATCCTTGGCGCGAATGCCCATAGCACGGTCTATTACAGCCCGACCTCGATCTATAACGACCTGACCGAGGAAACCTATGTCACCCCCGGCCGGATCGAGGATTACGATGGGCTTGCGGCCAAGATCGCGGCGCTGCCGGGCGTGACCCGCGCGACCCCGGTGGTGCGCGGGCAGGTCATGGCCAGCCAGAATGACGCGAACAACGTGGCCGAGGTCTATGGCCTGACGCTGGACGCGCTGAAGGCGATCCCGCGCATCGCCGATCCCGAGACCGGCATGGGCAATATCGACGATTTCGACAAGGGCATCGCCATCGGCTCGGGTCTTGCGCGCGAGTTGGGTGTAGGCGTGGGGGATCGGGTGCGACTGATCTCGCCCGATGGGGCGCAGACGGCGGTCGGGACGACTCCGCGCGTCGAGAGCTATGACGTGACTTATGTCTTTACCGCCGGACGTTATGATATCGACCGCACGCGGATCTACATGCCGATGCCCGAGGCGCAGAGCTATTTCAACCGCGAAGGCGTCGCGGATGAAATCGAGGTCTTTGTCGAAGATCCGGAAAAGGTTGACGATTTCACCATGCCGCTGATCCAGACGGCGGGTGAACGGGCGCAGGTCTGGACGTGGCGCGATGCCTCGGGGAGCTTCCTCAAGGCGCTGGATGTCGAGGACGACGTGATGTTCATCATCCTGTCGATCCTCGTGCTGATCGCCTCGATGAACATCACCTCGGGGCTGATCATGCTGGTCAAGAACAAGGGCCGCGACATCGGCATCCTGCGGACGATGGGCCTGACCGAGGGCGCAGTGCTGCGCGTCTTCTTCCTGTGCGGGGCGTTTACCGGGGTGATCGGGACGATCGCGGGGGTCGTGTTGGGCGTGATTTTCGCGCTGAATGTCGACCATATCATGAGCTTCGTGAACTGGTTTTCGGGCGGAGGGGCATGGGACCCTTCGGTGCGCGGCATCTATGAGCTGCCCGCGAAACTGCGCGGGGCGGATATTGCGAAGGCCGTGGCGCTGTCGCTGGCCTTGTCCTTCATCGTCACCATTTTCCCCGCGCGCCGGGCGGCCCGCATGAACCCTGTCGAGGCGCTGCGCTATGAGTGATGTTTTGGTTCTTGACGCGATTTCAAAGACCTATGGTAAGGATGGGCCAGCCCCGGTCGCGGTCTTGCAGGACCTGTCGCTGTCGGTTGGTCGGGGCGAGGTGGTGGCTTTGGTCGCGCCCTCGGGGGCCGGGAAATCGACGCTGCTGCATATTGCGGGGCTGCTGGACACGGCCGATAGCGGGCGGGTTCTCTTGAATGGCCGCGACATGAGCGGCCAGCCCGACCGCGCCCGGACCGAGGCGCGGCGCGAGGATCTTGGCTTTGTCTACCAGTTCCACCATCTGCTGCCGGAATTCTCGGCGGCGGAAAATATCGTTCTGCCGCAATTGGCGAATGGCGTGTCATCGGGCGCCGCGCAGGCGCGGGCGCTGGATTTGCTGGGGCGCGTGGGCTTAAGCCATCGCGCCGATCATCGCCCCGCACAGATGTCGGGGGGCGAGCAGCAGCGGGTGGCCTTTTGTCGGGCGCTGGCGAATGCGCCCTCGCTTTTGTTGGCGGATGAGCCGACGGGGAACCTTGATCCGGCGACCTCGGACAAGGTCTTCGACGTGCTGATGACGCTGGTGCGCGAGACCGGCCTGTCGGCCCTGATCGCGACCCATAACATGGACCTCGCCGCCCGCATGGATCGGGTGATCCGTCTGGGCGAGTGAGGCAACGCCTGCGCGCGTTGCGTGATGCACGGCGCAGGGAGCGTGATGCGGGAATGCCAGCATTTGCTGGCATTTTTGCTGTGACATCTGTGCAGCGCGCGTACACCGGCTGTACACAGGGCGTACACCGAAAAAGCGGAGGAAAATGTGATGAAGGCGGTGGCGGCGGTGTCAGTCCTTGGTCTGGCGGGGCCAGTTGCGGCAGACCCGTTCGAGCAATTCGGTACGACGATGAAATACGGGCTGCCCTTGGCGGCGGCGGTTTGCGCGGCGGATCAGGACCGGCTGGAGGATTTCGCGGTCCGAGGCATTTTGCAGACGGCCCTGGTCTGGGGGATGAAGGAATATTTCGACGGCTCGCCGATCTCGCAGCGCCCCTCGGGCGAGGGCAAGGGCTTTCCGTCAGGCCATACGGCGGCGGCGTTTTTCGGAGCCTCGGACCTTGCGGGGAAATGCTTCGAGGATGAGGAGGCAGCGGGCGCGCTGGCCTATGGCGCGGCGGGCCTGACCGGTTGGAGCCGCGTCCATGCCGGAGAGCATACGCCCGAACAGGCCTGGACGGGCGCGCTGATTGGGTTTTCCTTGGGCGCCGCGAGCTTCGGGATCGGGTCCGAAGAAGCGCGGTTTGAGGTGGGGATGCGGTTTTGAGTGCTTTGCACTTGAGTGATTAAGTCGCGGCAGGATTCCCGAATGGCGCAGTCAGGTGCGGAATTTGTGGAAAGGCACGAGTCCAACCGCAAGACAGCCCAGCAAATCAGTCTGGACCCGCATTGTCTTTCTTTGATAACTTCGACAAGATTTAATTAAGGAAATACAATGACTATTCGCAAAACGCTCTTGTCCGTGTCCACTGGTCTATTGCTCGCTGGGCAGATCGCGTCTCCGGCGCATGCCATTGGAGAGACCGAGAAGGACGTATTGAAAGGACTTGCGGCAGCAGCAGCCATTGGCATGATCACAGGTCAAGTTGGTTCAGGTGCCGCTCCACAAGCCACAACGGCCGCCCCACTTCCTGCCTCGGCGTCGGCGACCAAAATGGACATGATCGAAACGGCCTTTCGCAGCCTAAGCCGCGAAGAACGCCTAGCCGTTCAAAACAATCTCATCGCTTCGGGGGCGGGCCTGTATTCAGCGGACGGGGTTTGGGGCAGGAAAACTGCTACTGCGATGAATCGAGTCATCACTGACACGGGAGAGTGGGGCCTGATCCGTGATCAACGTTCAGCCAATAAGTATGTGTACGATATGGCGCAGTTCGCATACGGAGCGGAATAGTTTCGTTTTCTTATGCGGCGTGCACTCATTCTGGTTCGAAACTGATCCTTGGCGGGATAGAGTTTGCAAGTAGAGAGTGTGTGGTTTGTCACGCAATCCCTTAGGCGCGCGGGCGCCTCATTACGCCCGCGCCCCCACTAGCACCACCACAGCCCCCAGCACGCATAACGCTCCGCCCAGCAGATCCCACCGCGTTGGGATTTGGCCCTCGGTGATCCAGAGCCAGCCGAGGGAGGCCAAGACGTAGATGCCTCCGTAGGCCGCATAGGCGCGGCCGGAGTAGTCCACGTCGACGCGGGTCAGGAGCCAAGCGAAAAGCGCGAGCGACAACATGCCGGGGAGGAGCCATAGCGGCGAGCGGTCCAGCCGCAGCCATGCCCAGAAGGCGAAGCAGCCGGCGATTTCGGCAAGCGCCGCCAGCAGGTAGAGGCCAAGCGGCGCGAGCAGGGTCATCAGACGTCGAGATTCTCGGTATCGGCGAATTGCGCGTTTTCCTGGATGAACTGGAAACGCAACTCGGGCTTTTTGCCCATCAGGCGCTCGACCAGATCGCCGGTCTCGCCGCCTTCGTCCTCATCGATCGAGACCCGGATCAGCTTGCGCGTCTTGGGGTTCATCGTCGTGTCCTTCAGGTCCTTGGCGTCCATCTCGCCCAGACCCTTGAAGCGCTGCACGTCGATCTTGCCCTTGCCGCCAAGGCCCTTGGCCAGCATCGCCTCTTTCTCGGCATCGTCGGCGACATAGACGCGATGCGCGCCTTGGGTCAGGCGGTAGAGGGGCGGGCAGGCCAGATACAGATGCCCCTTGTCGATCATCGGGCGCATCTGGGTGAAGAAGAAGGTCATCAGAAGCGAGGCGATATGCGCGCCGTCGACATCGGCGTCGGTCATGATGATGACCTTGTCGTAGCGCAGATCCTCGACGTTGAATTTCGAGCCCATGCTGACGCCGAGGGCTTGGCAGAGGTCGTTGATCTCTTGGTTCGAGCCCAGCTTCGAGGACGCCGCGCCCAGCACGTTCAGGATCTTGCCGCGGAGCGGCAGCAGGGCTTGGGTCTGGCGTTCACGGGCCATTTTCGCGCTGCCGCCTGCCGAGTCACCCTCGACGATGAACAGTTCCGTCCCCTCGCGGTTGGTGGCCGAGCAATCGACCAGCTTGCCGGGCAGGCGCAGCTTTTTCGTGGCGGTCTTGCGGGCGGTTTCCTTTTCTTGCTTGCGGCGCAGGCGTTCCTCGGCGCGCAGGATCAGGAAGTCGAGGATCGCGCCTGCCGATTTCGTATCCGCCGCCAGCCAGTTGTCGAAATGGTCGCGGACCGCGCCTTCGACAAGGCGGGTGGCCTCGGTCGTGGCAAGGCGGTCTTTGGTCTGGCCGACGAATTCCGGCTCGCGGATGAAGCAGCTGACAAGGGCGCAGCCGCCGGTCAGCAGGTCCTCGCGCGTGATGTTCGCGGCTTTCTTGTTGTTGATGAGTTCGCCATAGCCGCGGATGCCCTTGAGAATCGCGGACCAGAAACCGGCTTCGTGGGTGCCGCCCTCGGGGGTGGGGACGGTGTTACAATAGGACTGGATGAAGCCGTCGCGGGCGGGGGTCCAGTTGATCGCCCAGTCGACCTTGCCGGGGACGTTGAACTTTTCCTTGAAATCCACGCTGCCCGCGAAGGGGCGGTCGGCATAGGTCGAGGATTTGCCCAGCGTCTCGGTCAGGTAGTCGGCGAGGCCGCCGGGGAAGTGGAAGGTGGCCTCGGTGGGCGTTTCGCCGTCGTCGATCTCGGATTTCCAGCGGATCTCGACGCCCGAGAAAAGGTAGGCTTTCGACTTCACCATCTTGATCAGCCGCGAGGGCTTGAAACGGTGATGGCCGAAGATCTGCTCATCGGCGTGGAAGGTCACGGTGGTGCCGCGGCGGTTCGGGGCGGCGCCGATTTTCTCGACCGGGCCTTGCGGGATGCCGCGCGAGAAGCTTTGCTGGAACAGTTCCTTGTTGCGCGCGACCTGCACCACCATGCTGTCGGACAGCGCGTTCACCACGGATGCGCCGACGCCGTGCAGGCCGCCCGAGGTCTGGTAGGCGTCGCCCGAGAACTTGCCGCCCGCGTGAAGGGTGCAAAGGATCACCTCCAGCGCGGATTTGCCGGGGAATTTCGGATGCGGGTCGATCGGGATGCCGCGGCCATTGTCGCGGACGATGACCGAGAAATCGGCGCAAAGCTCGACCTCGATGCGGGAGGCGTGGCCAGCGACGGCCTCGTCCATCGAGTTGTCGAGGATCTCGGCGACGAGGTGGTGCAGCGCGCGTTCGTCCGTGCCGCCGATATACATGCCGGGGCGCTTGCGGACGGGTTCCAGCCCCTCAAGGACTTCGATGGAGGCAGCGGAATAGCTCTCGGTTGCCTTGTCCGAGATCGGGAAAAGATCGTCTGCCATCGCACCTGCTCGTCTTGTTCTTCTGAGGCGGGGTTATCTCACGTTGCGGGGGCGCGGAGCAAGGGGAAGCGTCACGAGATTCGGGGACCGCAACAGATGGTAGGGGTAAGGCCGATATCGGCGTAAAATTTGACGTGCATCAAGGACAGATGCGACCGAATGCGGCAGGCGGCGGGTGTTGATGAGTCAGCTGTTCACGATCGGGTCGCAGCGGAGGGCCTACCCCCCGCTGCGATTGTCGTTATTCGGGTTCGTTCAGGCGTTCGTTCCACATCTTGCGGAAGCCGGGACGGGCCTGACAGTCGTTCAGCCATGCCGTCACCGAGGGGAACTGGTCGAGCAGCGCGTGATGGCCCTGTGCGTAACGCAGCACCTCGGCCATGTTGATATCCGCGACGGTGAAGCGGTCGGCGACAAGGTAGCTGCGGCGGGCGAGATGGCCCTCCAGCACGGTCAGGGGACGGATCAGACGTTCCGAGGCATTGGCAATCGCGGCTTGATCGGCCCCCGATTGCTGTTGCCCCTGCTTGTGTAGGTAAAGGATCGTCAGCGCGTCCTGTTCGATCGATGAGACGGCGTAAAACCCCCATTGCAGCATCTGCGCGTCTTCGGAGGCATTGGCGGGACCGAAGGGCTGACCGTGCTTGCGGGCCAGATACAGGGTGCAGGCGAGGGATTCCGACAACGTCAGCTCTCCGTCGCGGATGACGGGAATCGCACCTGCGGGGGATAGTTTCAGGAAACTTTCCGAGCGGGTGTTGAGCGGCGCCGAGGGCGAATCCGGATCGGGCAGGCGATAGGCCTGAATCACAGGAACCTGCTGGAACGGCAGCCCGAGTTCGTGGCAGAGCCAGATGATGCGCGAGGCGCGCGAGCGCGTCACTCCGTAGATGGTCAGCATTGATTCCTCGACATTTTTCCGGAGATTGACGCGGTTAGAGCGTCTCGGCAAGATAGCGTATCATATTGCCGCCCATGACTTTCGAAATTTGGTCGTCATTCAGGCCCACATCCATCAGCGCCTGCGTCAGTACCGCCAGATCCGAGGCATCGAACGGCGCATCGACCGAGCCATCGAAATCGGAGCCGAGCGCGACGTGATCGTCGCCGACCAGACGGATCGCGGTCTGGATCGCCTTGGCGATATCGGCGGGCGTATTGCCGCAAACCACATCTGACCAGTAACCGATGCCGATCAGCCCACCTTTGGCGGCGATGGCCTTGACCAGTTCGTCAGACAGGTTACGCGGGCTGGGGCAATGGCTGTAGATGCCGGTATGGGACAGGACCGGATGGGTTCCCGGCATGGCCAGCACGTCGCGCACCGTCTGTTGGCTGGCATGGGCCAGATCGATGATCATGCGTCGCGCGACCGCTTCGCGCACGACCTCGCGGCCAAATTCGGTCAGGCCGGAATTCGGGCCGCCCTTGCCGTGCAGACTGCCGCCAATCTCGTTGTCGAAGAAATGCGTCAACCCGATCAAACGGAAGCCCGCGCCGTAAAGAACGCGCAGGTTGTCGAGCTTGCCTTCAAGCGGATGCGCGCCCTCCATGCCAAGGATGGCGCCGACGGTCTTGGCCCCGTTCCGTCGGGTTTCGAGCAGGGTTTGCAGATCCTCGGGCGAGCGGATGATCAACAGTTGCTCGGGAGATTCCGCGGCGGCGCGGCTCAGGTCTGCGGCTTGCGCCAAGGCGCGCTCCTTGAGGCTGAACCAGCTATGGACCGGACGAAGCTGACCGATGAACAGCGGCGTGATATTATCGGGCGCTTCGGTTTCGTTATGGGAATAGTTCTGGCCGCGCGGACTTTTCGTTACGGTGGTGAAGACCTGAAGCGCGACATTGCCCTCGGCCAGTCGGGGGATGTCGGTATGGCCGCGATCGACCCTTGTGCGGAGGTCGCGATCCCATAGCAGGGCGTCCGAATGCAGGTCGCCGATGGTCAGGCTGTCATGCAGCGCCTGCGCCTGAGGCGAGACCGGCCAGCCCTCGGCGGGACCGGTGACAGGATTGAGGCTGCGCTCGACATAGGCGGGACCCCAGACCACGACTGCGATGGTGGCAAGGATGATAAGGACGATGAGGCCCGAAAAAATGCGCCTAATCACGGCGTTCCTCCGTTTGCGTGCTTGTGCAGGATATGCGAGCGGTCGGGACTAGGCGACCGCCATTTTGGACAAGTACAGCCGCAGGATGTGTTGCGGGCCGATGCGACCGCCGTGGAACAGGCCGCCCTCGTCCTGAAAGCCCGCGGCAAGATAGACCGCGCGAGCGACGGGGTTGACGACGTTGACGGTCAGGACGCAGGTCCGCGCCACAGGATAGTTACGCAGCAGGTAGGAGCGCAGCAGTTTCATCGCCGCTTTGCCGGTGCCCTTGCCCTGTTCCTTGTGGTCGATCATCACGCCGCGCAGACCGACCTCGCCCGGGCGGGCGAAGTCGTAGCGGGTCGGATAGGCGGTATCGATCTTGAAGAAGCCGACCGGATGATCGTCACGGGTCACGATGTGGAAATCGCAACCCGCCTCGTCCATCTCGAAATGGCCCGCGATCGTGCCGCAGAATCCTTCCTGCTCGGGGGCGACGGCAATATGGGCGACACGGTCGTATTCGTGCCGACCCAATGCCTGAAGGGCGATCATGCCTCCATCGCTTCCAACTCGTCGATGAAGCCTTCGATCATGGACAGGCCCTTGTCCCAGAAGGCGGGGTCCGATGCATCCAGACCGAACGGGGCCAGCAGTTCCTTGTGATGTTGCGAGCCGCCCGCCGCGAGCATGGCGAAGTATTTTTGCTGGAAGTCCGGCAGGCCTTCCTCATACGCCGCGTAAAGCGCGTTCACGAGGCCGTCGCCAAAGGCATAGGCATAGACGTAGAAGGGCGAGTGCACGAAATGCGGCACATAGGTCCAGAAGGTTTCATAGCCCGGCATGAACTCGAAGGCATCGCCAAGGCTTTCGCCCTGCACCGACATCCACAGCGCGTTGATATCCTCGGGGGTGAGTTCTCCTTGGGCGCGGGCGGCATGCAGTTTGCATTCGAAATCGTAGAAGGCGATCTGGCGCACGACCGTGTTGATCATGTCCTCGACCTTGCCGGCCAGAAGCGTCTTGCGCTGGGCGGGATCTGTGGTCTTGGCCAGCAGCGCGCGGAAGGTCAGCATCTCGCCAAAGACGGATGCGGTTTCCGCCAGCGTCAGCGGCGTCGAGGCCAGCAACTCGCCCTGACCTGCTGCCAGACGCTGGTGGACGCCGTGGCCCAACTCATGCGCCAAGGTCATCACGTCGCGCGGTTTGCCCAGATAGTTCAGCATCACATAGGGATGCACGGTCGTCACGGTCGGATGCGCGAAAGCGCCCGGAGCCTTGCCGGGTTTCACGCCCGCGTCGATCCAGCCCTTGTCGAAGAAGGGTTCTGCCAGTTCCGCGAGTTTCGGCGAGAAGCCCGCATAGGCGTCAAGGACCGTGGCGCGGGCCTCGGGCCAGTCGACAAGGCGCGGGCTTTCGCCGGGCAGGGGCGCGTTGCGGTCCCAGACCTGCAGCTTGTCCAGACCCAGCCATTTCGCTTTCAGGCGGTAGTAGCGATGCGAGAGGCGCGGATAGGCGGAGGTGACGGCGTTGCGCAGCGCCTCGACCACCTCGGGTTCGACATGGTTCGACAGGTGCCGCCCGGTCTGGGGCGTCGGCATCTTGCGCCATTTGTCCTCGACCGCCTTTTCCTTGGCGAGCGTGTTATGGATGCGGGCGAACAGCTTGATGTTCTTGCCAAAGACCTTGGCCAGCGCATGGGCGCCCGCCTCGCGCTTGGTGCGGTCGTGATCGGTCAGCAGGTTGAGCGTCGCCTCGATGCCGAGTTCCTCGCCATTCACGTCGAAGGTCAGGCCAGCGGTGGTTTCATCGAACAGGCGGTTCCACGCGGCAGCACCGACGACCGAATTGTCGTGCAGGAAGCGTTCCAGTTCGTCCGACAGTTGATAGGGACGCATGGCGCGCATACGGTCGAAGACGGGCTTGTAGCGGGCAGGACCGTTCGCCGCCGCAAAGACTTCCTCGTAGCGGGTGTCGGGGATGCGGTTGAATTCGAGGCTGAAGAAGACAAGCTTCGTCGTGTGCTCGGTGATCTGGTCCTGCAGGTCGCCCATCAGCTTGGCGCGCGCGCCGTCCATGGTGTTCTGGTAGTAGCGCAGGCCCGCATAGGACATGATCCGGCCGGCAAGGATGTCGATCTGCTGGTAGCGTTCGATGCATTCCAGCATCTTCGGCCCGTCCAGCGAGGCAAGCTTGCCTTCGTAATCGCGCGAGAACTGGCAACATTCCTTGCGCAGATCGGCCATGTCCTGCGTCAGTTCGGGCGAATCCGGCGCTGGATACAGGTCGGTCAGATCCCAATCGGGCAGATCGCCCAGATCAACGGCTTGCGCCGAAACCGGCAGGGCGTTGTCATCATGGGGGACGCTGCGTCCGGAAAGCGGGGACAACAGGCGAATCGCGGCAAGGGTCGTCATGGTCAGTCCTTTCGATTGCCCCAAGATTTGACGGGTTCGGGGCCAAGCTGCAACCCGTAGGGGTGCTTATATACCGCTGCCCTCACCGTTTGGCGGATCGGGGCGCTGGGCTGCCGTTCTGAAATGGGTCAGGACGGCATCAAGAAAAAGGGTGCGGATGCGATCACGCTCCATCATGGGTTCGTGACGACAGCCGGGAAGCAGCATCAGCCGCGCCTCCGGCCACATCCGGACGCGGCGGCGGATAGCGTCCGGCGAGACGATGCGTTCATCGCTGCCAAGCCCGACAAGGGCGGGCAGTGCGGGCGAGGGCAGCGCGGCCATGCGGGTGCATTCGGCCAATGCCTCGGACAGCCAATGGTTCGAGACGCCGCCTATCGCCTGCTCGGGCCAGGATGCCGCCTCGGCCACGATCCTGCCCCAGCGCGGGCCATCGGTGGTCAGCAGGTTCTTGCGGAACGACGCGCGCAGCACGAAGGGGTCGTAGCCGCCCGAGCCCGGAGCGGGACACTCACTATAGCCGGTCTTTTCGGCCAGTGCAGTGATCAGGCGCGCCAGTTGCAGCACCGGCCATGTCCGGTTCAGCCCCCACATCGGTGCCGAGAAGGCCGCCGACACGACCGGAAGCCCGTCTTGCAGCGCGGCAAATCCGATGGCACCGCCCATGGAATGGGCAAGCAGGTGCCACGGTCGGGGCAGGCCCAATTCCTTGGCCGCAACGACCAGTTCGATCACGTCGCGCTGGTAGTCGAGGAAATGCGCGATATGGCCGGGGCGGGGATCGGCAATCAGGCGGTCGGATTGGCCCTGACCGCGCCAATCGGCCGAAATAACATCAAACCCCGCAGCGTTAAGCTGCAGGGCGACAGGATCGTATTTCTCGATGTATTCGGTCCTGCCCGGAAACAGCAGGACGCTGCCTTGCGGGCTGTCCGATCGCCAAAGTGCCGCCCGCAGGCGCACGCCGTCTTCGGTCCGTAGCCAGAAGGCTTTCGCCTGCGGCGGGGAATCTCCGGGAAGGGTGCGGAATTCGGCGGGCGTCACGATGTCTCGCGCAGGCTTCAGCTCAGGATCGAACCCAGTTTCATCGCGGTTCCCATCGAGCCGTCAACCTTGAGTTTGCCGGTCATGAAGGCCATGGTCGGGTTCACTTCACCGTTGAGCAGGCCCTCGAAGGTCTCGCGGCTGGCGGTCAGGGTCACATCGGCTTCGGCGTCGTCCGCGCGGGCGCCGTCTGCGTCGATATAGACGCTGCCTTCGCCCTCGATGACGAATTTGGCGGTGCCGTCAAAGCCCTTGGCTTTGGCGTCCAAGGCGGCAACGGCTGCGTTGACCACTTTGCTCATCAGAATTCTCCCCTGACTGTGTCTGGAAATGGATTGGGTGGAAAGTTACATAGTGGATATGCGTTGGCTAGGGCCCCATTACCAAATTGCCGTTACGACAGCGTTCAGCCTGTGGCTGGCGTTGCCGGGACAGGTATTTGCGCAGCAGGATTTGCCGCTGCCCGGACAGGATGAACCACCGGCGCAATCCGCCCCGGATGGCGAGATCATGCCCGATGACGAAGCTCCGGACGGCGAATCGTCCGAAGGCGAAAGCGCCGATCCCGGTTTCGCGCCTGCCGAACCGTCGGAACCGACCGCTGAAGCGCGTTTGCAGGAACGCGAGGATCTGGACCTGCTGTTCCGCGAATTGGGGCAGACCGGTGGCGAGACTTGGGCACGGGCGGAAACCGATATCCTGCGTATCTGGTCGCGTTCGGGCTCGGCCAGTATGGATATGCTGTACAAGCGCGGCGAGGCGGCGCTGGACGCCGGTAATGTCGAGGAAGCCATCGGCCATCTGACCGCATTGACCGATCATGCGCCGCAATTCGCCTCGGGGTGGTACTTGCGGGGGGTGGCGTTCTACCTGCAAGGCCAGACTGGCCCCGCCATAGCGGACATGGCGCAGGTGCTGGCGCTGGAGCCACGCCATTTCGGCGCGCTGACCCAGCTTGGCACCATGTTCGAGGAATTGGGGGATGACGCGCGCGCCCTGACGGCGTATCGCGCGAGCCTCAAGATCCACCCGCATCAGGAAGATGCAGCCGACGCCGTGAAGCGTCTGGAAGAAAAAACAAAGGGTACGGACGCCTGACATGCAGGACAGATCAAGGGTCACGGCCGTTCTCGGCCCGACCAATACTGGCAAGACGCATTACGCAATCGAACGGATGCTGGCACATCGCACGGGGGTCATCGGACTGCCGCTGCGTCTGCTGGCGCGCGAGGTCTATGACCGCATCGTGAAGGCACGCGGTCCCTCGGTCGTGGCTTTGGTCACAGGCGAGGAGCGCATCGTCCCAGAGCGGGTGCAATACTGGGTCGCCACCACCGAGGCCATGCCCGAGGTCGGTGCGGACTTTGTTGCCATCGACGAGATCCAGCTTTGTGCGGACCCCGAGCGCGGCCATGTCTTTACCGACCGGCTGCTGAACATGCGGGGCCTGCACGAGACGCTGCTTCTGGGCAGCGACACCATGCGGCCCGCGATTGCTGCGCTGGTCCCGAATGTGCAGTTCATGCGCCGCGAACGGTTCTCGACGCTGACCTGGTCGGGATCGAAGAAGATCAGCCGGATGCCGCCGCGCTCGGCCATCGTGTGCTTTTCGGTCGATGAGGTTTACGCCACCGCCGAGTTGATCCGGCGGCAGAAGGGCGGTTGCGCGGTGGTCATGGGGGCGCTGTCGCCCCGCACGCGCAATGCTCAGGTCGCGATGTACCAGCATGGCGAGGTCGATTATCTGGTGGCGACGGACGCTATCGGCATGGGCCTGAACCTAGACATCAAGCATGTGGCCTTCTCGGGGACCGAGAAATTCGACGGTCGCCGCTATCGCCCGCTGTTCCCGCATGAGTTGGGCCAGATCGCCGGACGCGCCGGGCGGCATACCGAACCCGGCACTTTCGGCGTCACCGGCGATGCGGGGCAGTTGGACGAGGGCCTGATCGACGCCATCGAGAATCACCGCTTCCAGCCGATCAGTCGTCTGATGTGGCGCAATTCGGCGCTGGAATTCGGCACGATCGAACGGCTGATCGCTAGTCTGGAAACATCGCCGCAGTCGGAATGGCTGACGCGCGGCCGCGAGGCGGACGATCTGCGTGCGCTGAAATCTCTGGCAGCGATGCCCGAGATTCTGGATCGTCTGCGCCATCCGAAAGATGTGCGTCTGCTATGGGATGTCTGCCGGATTCCGGATTTTCGCGGCATCTCTCCGGCCGAGCATTCGACGCTGCTGGCGCGGATCTACGGCTTCCTGCAGGAAGGCGGCGTGCCCAGCGAATGGCTGGAGACGCAGATCAGGCGCATCGACAAGGTGCAAGGTGACATCGACACTTTGTCGAAACGGCTGGCATTTATCCGGACCTGGACCTATGTCGCTCAGCGTACAGGCTGGGTGTCGGACGAAAGCCATTGGCGCGCCGAGACACGCGCTGTAGAAGATCGCTTGTCGGATGCGCTGCATGCTGCACTGACGCAAAGATTCGTGGACCGGCGCACATCAGTGCTCTTGCGCCGGCTCAAGCAGAAGGAGAGCCTTGTGGCCGAGGTGAACGACAAGGGCGAAGTGACGGTAGAAGGCGAATTCGCCGGCCGTCTGGAAGGTTTCCGCTTCCACGCCGATCCGAGTGCGACCGGGGATGAGGCACGTATGCTGACCCGCGCTGCCTATGAGGCATTGCGCCCCGAATTCCATCTTCGGGCCGACAGGTTCTATAACGCTCCCGATACCGAGCTGGATTTTACCGAACAGGGCGGCCTGATGTGGGGCAGTTCGGCGGTCGGCAAGCTGGTCAAGGGCTCCGAGGCGATGAAGCCCGGCGTCGAGCCCTTCGTGGACGAAGAAGCCAGTCCCGAAATCATCGAGAAAGTGCGTCGCCGTCTGCAGCACTTCATCGACCGCAAGGTTGCGACCGCGTTCGAGCCGCTGCTGACGCTGAAGAATGACGAAACGCTGACCGGTCTGGCCCGTGGTTTCGCCTTCCGTCTGGTCGAGGCGCTGGGCGTTCTGCCGCGTGAAGGTGTGGCAAACGAGGTCAAGGAACTGGATCAGGATTCGCGCGGGCTTCTGCGCAAGCATGGCGTCCGTTTCGGGCAGTTCACTATCTTCCAGCCCGCGCTGCTGAAGCCCGCGCCGACGCGCCTGCGGCTGGTGCTGTGGGGGCTGGATCAGGGCATGGGCGAGTTCCCCGAAAGCCCGCCTCCGGGTCTGGTGACCATTCCGAACCTGCCTTCGGTTCCCAAGGGCTATTACACGCTGTCGGGCTATCATCCGGCTGGCGACCGCGCGATCCGCATCGACATGCTGGAGCGTCTGGCCGACATGCTGCGCACGCAGGACAGCCGCGCCGGTTTCGAAGCGACTGCCGATATGCTGTCGATCACCGGCATGACGCTTGAGCAGTTCTCCGGCCTGATGCAGGGTCTGGGGTATCGCGCCGAAAAAGGCGAGCGCGCCAAGGCCCGTGTCGAAGCGGCACCTGTCGTCGAAGCCGCGCCCGAGTCTGCCGATCACGACCGCCCGCTGACCGAAGAGGAAAGCGTTCTGGCCGCCGAAACCCGCGCCAAGTGGGAAGCCGAGCAGGCCGCCCGCAAAGCCGCCGAAACCGAAGCGGGCGAGCCGGAAGCGTCGGATGCCGAAGCCGCGGACACCGCCGTTGCCGCTGCCGAGCTTGAGACGTTCTACACCTTCACCTGGGCTCCGCGTCCGCGTGGCAACCGTCGTCCCGAGCGTGGCGGCGAGCGTCAGGGTGGTGGACAGGGCCAAGGTGGCCGTGCGCAGGGCGAACGCGGCCCGCGTCGCGACCGCGAAGCCGCGTCCGGCGATGCGCCGCAAGGCAAGCCGCGCGAAGGCCGCGAGGGTGGCAAGCGTCGCGACGAGAACCGTGGCGAACGTGGACCCAAGGGCAAGCCGCGTTTCGAAGGCAAGGGCAAGCCGCGCCACGAGGGACCGAAAAGCTTCGAGGCGCGTCCTCCGAAAGCCGAAAAGAAGATCGATCCCGATAACCCCTTCGCAATTCTGGCATCGCTCAAGAACAAGTCGTGAGCGAAACCGGACTCGCAGCCAGCATCCGTCTGGATCGCTGGCTGCATCACGCCCGTTTGTTCCGGACCCGCACCCTTGCCGCCGATGCGATCGGTCGGGGCGGGATCCGGCTCAACGGCAAGCCCTGTCTCAAACCGGCGCAGATTGTCCGACACGGCGATACCGTGACGGTTTCTGCGCATGGTCAGGTCCGTGTGCTGCGGGTTCTGATGTTGGGCGAGCGTCGCGGCTCTGCCACCGATGCCGCGGTTCTTTACGAAGAACTGGACCACTGACTGCAGCGGGCAGGGGGAAGCATTTTCCTACAAAATGTCACTTGGTTAGACTGCCGTTCTGCCAGTTCACGCACTGTGGCAATGCAGGTCTTTTCCGTCCGGCTGGCCTTGAATGATTTTGTCCACGAGCGTAATTAGCCGCCAAGAAATAGGATAGCTTGCCGCCATGACCTACGTCGTCACAGATAACTGCATCATGTGCAAATACACCGACTGCGTTGAGGTGTGCCCCGTGGATTGCTTCTACGAGGGTGAGAACACGCTGGTCATCCATCCCGACGAATGCATCGACTGCGGCGTTTGCGAACCGGAATGTCCGGCAGACGCGATCCGCCCCGATACCGAGCCGGATATGGACAAATGGGTCGAGTTCAACCGGAAATATTCCGAGCAATGGCCGGTGATCACCCGTAAGAAAGATCCGATGCCTGGCTATGCCGAAATGGACGGCCAGACCGGTAAACTCGAGAAGTACTTCTCGGAAGCGCCCGGCGAGGGTGATTGATCCGACGCAGGCACCGGTTGTCGAAACGCGTGCCGCGAATAACCGACCTGACGTCACGCCGCCCATGATTCGGGCAGCGTGGCCTAGCAGAGTTCGTCAGGAATAAAAATCATCTCTTTGATATGCAAAGAGAATACTTATCCCCAAACTTGTGATCGCCGGAATTGAGCTGCGCTTTGATTTGAGGCGATTTTTGTGATATGTTTCTGACATAATCGCCGCACAGGCTGCTTTTGTGGCCTGTTTGGTGATGCTGCCTTACCCAGACCGACTGCCCCGGTCTGGAATGCACAAACGTTTATGGTGACCCATAAGGTCGGGGTGATCCCGCCTTCTGGGTTTTTTGCGCCGATCACAGGCGCCGCTGCGAAGGAAGCTCAATGTCGAAAGCCAAGAAGACCGAATTCCGCCCCGATGATTTCGTGGTGTATCCGACCCATGGCGTGGGTCGCATCGTTTCGATCGAAGAGCAAGAGGTTGCTGGCCTGCGCCTCGAGATGTTCGTGATCTCGTTCGAGAAAGACAAGATGACCCTGCGCGTCCCGACGGCGCGTGCTTCCGAAATCGGTATGCGTAGCCTGTCGACCCCGGATCTGGTCGAGCAGGCGCTGGCGACCCTGAAAGGCAAGGCCCGCGTGAAGCGTGCGATGTGGTCGCGTCGTGCCCAGGAATACGAACAGAAAATCAACTCGGGCGATCTGATGTCGATTGCCGAAGTCGTGCGCGACCTGCATCGCAGCGATGACCAGCGTGAGCAGTCCTATTCCGAACGTCAACTGTACGAAGCCGCTCTGGACCGCCTGACCCGCGAAGTCGCGGCTGTCGGCGGTATCGACGAGGCTGGCGCACAGAAGCGCGTTGGCGAGGTTCTGGTGACCCGCGCGGCCTGATCGGTATCCCCATCCGGTGTGAAACGGGCGTCCCTCGGGGCGCCCTTTTTCATGTCTCGGGCCTAAGGCAATGAAAAACCCCGGTCAGACAGGCTGGCCGGGGAATTATTCTGCGGTGTCCTTGGCGCCTTGCGGCGCTTCGGATCAGTCGTCGTCCGATTCCGGAACGTCGGCGATGTCGTCCAGCGAAACGTCGCCATCGTCATCGTCATCGTCCAGCAGATCATCGTCCAGATCGCCATTGTCGGCGTCATCGTCCAGATCGTCGTCATCGACCAGATCGGTCTGATCATTGCCGCGGGCTGCGGTTTTTTCCGAGATCAGCGAACGCGAACGACCGTTGGTCAGGCTTTCGAGGGTGATGACATTGCCGCAAGCCGGGCAGGTCATCGGGTCGTTGGTCAGATCGTAGAAGCGGGTCGCGCAGTGGGGGCACAGGCGCTTCGTGCCCCATTCCTCTTTGGGCATGGTATTCTCTTTCCGCCGCAGTTAGATAAATCCGCTGTCCCCTGCCACAGGTGGTGCAGGCTGTCAAAGCCTTTTCCCTTGCGGGCGGGCATCGGTCAAGGCGCTATAGGTAAAGTAGGGCAGAAGCGGGTACAAGACCATGCCAGAGCGGCACGAGCGAATTCTTGTCGGAGGAGACATTCCGGTCCTGCTGCGCCGGTCGTCGCGGGCGAGACGGATGACCTTGCGCGTGACCCGCGCCGAAGGGCAGGTGGTGCTGACCCTTCCCTTGCGGGCCAGTCTGCTTGAGGGACGGGCATTCGCCGAATCCCGCGCCGAGTGGTTGCGTCGCATCCGCGCTGAAATGCCCCCTGCCAGTATCGCCGCTGCGGACGCGCTGATCCCGATCGAAGGCCAGCCGTTTCTGATCACGCTGGCCCCTGTCCGCAGCGCGCGCATCGAAGGCGACCGGCTTCTGGTTCCGAAGGGGCGTCCCGTCGGGACGGTGGTTGCGGCTTATCTCAAGCATCTGGCCCATGCGCGTCTTATTCCGGCCTGCGACCGGCACGCCGCCCATCTGGGCCGCCACTTTCGCGCTTTGGCGCTGCGCGACACGCGCTCGCGCTGGGGCAGTTGCACGCATGACGGACGGCTGATGTTCTCGTGGCGCTTGGCGATGGCTCCGCCCACGGTGCTGGACTATGTGGCGGCGCATGAGGTCGCGCATCTGGCGCATATGGATCACTCGGATGCGTTCTGGGCGGCGACCGAGCGGCTGTATCCCGGCTATCAGGTACAGCGCAGTTGGCTGCGCAAGCATGGTCACGAAATTTTGGCGTGGCGATTTCGCGAATGACGGATTGACGCCGCATTAATTTGTGATCACAGATGCCGGATGAGTATTTCTCCTGTCCGGACCTCGGAAACATCGGCGCATGAGCGGCTATACCGCAACATGCGCGGTCGCATCATGTTGGGCGAATTGCCGCCCGGTTTGCCCCTGACCCTGCGCGGCCTTGCCGCCGAGCATCGCGTCTCGATGACTCCTGCGCGCGAGGCGGTGCGGCGGCTGGTGGCCGAAGGGGCGCTGACGCTGTCCTCCTCGGGGCGGATCACCACGCCGGAACTGTCGGTCGAGCGGATCGAGGAGCTGGCCGCCCTGCGTGCCCTGATCGAACCTGAACTCGCGACGCGCGCCTTGCCCCGCGCGCATCAGGCGCTGATCGACCGCTTGGCGCTGATCAATGCCTCGATCGGCGAGGCCGCCGAGGCGCATGATGCGGTGGGCTATATCCGTACCAATCTGGAATTCCACCGCACGCTTTACCTGCGCGCGCAGGCCCCCGCGATGCTGGCGATCCTCGAGACGGTCTGGCTGCAACTTGGACCGACCATGCGAGCGCTTTACGGCCGTGTGAAGCGGCAAGAGCCGCCGCGCCATCACCGCATCATTCTGGCCGCGCTGCGGGCAGGGGACGAGCCGGGGCTGCGGATCGCGGTCAGGGCGGATGTGACCCACGGGCTGCGCCATTTGTCCCAGAACTGAAAACGCCCGCCGGATCGGCGGGCGTTTCGATTTCAGACTTCCTCGATCCGCAACTCGACCGGTTCGCCGGTGATGACACCGGTGCGGGGCAGGGCCTCGATGGCGATGTCGATGGCCTCGGGCGTGGTCTTGTGCGTGACGATCAGGACCGGCGCGATGCCTTCCAGATCGTGCTTGCCATATTGGCGCATGCGGTCGATCGAGATCCCCGCATCGCCGAGGACTGCCGCGACCTTCGCGAGCGCACCCGGCTTGTCGGCCAGCGCAAGGCGGATGTAATAGGCCGCCGGAACCGCGGTGCGGGCCGCGATGGGTTTCGCGAGTTTCGTTGCAGGCTGGGCAAAGGCGGGCATACGCACGCCGCGCGCGATTTCCACGATATCGGACATCACGGCGCTGGCCGTCGGGCCTTCGCCAGCACCGGCGCCGCGCAGGACGATCTGGCCGACCGAGTCGCCTTCGATCACGACCATGTTCGTGCCGCCCTGAAGCTGGCCCAACGGGCTGTCGGCGGGCACGAGGCAGGGCGACATGCGCTGTTCCAACCCGCGACCGGTCATCTGCGCGACGCCCAGCAATTTGATGCGATAGCCCATATCGGCGGCGCGGCGGATATCGTCGATGCTGACGCGCTCGATCCCCTCGATTTCGACCGAGCCGAAGGCCGGACGGGTGCCGAAAGCGATCGAGGACAGGATGGCCAGCTTGTGGCTGGCGTCGATCCCGCCCACGTCCAGCGTCGGGTCGGCTTCAAGATAGCCGAGCTGGCGCGCTTCCTCGAAGACGGTTTCATAGGGCAGGCCCGCGTTTTCCATCCGGGTCAGGATGTAGTTGCAGGTGCCGTTCATCACGCCCATGACGCGGCGGATCTCGTTTCCGGCCAGCGACTCGGTCATGGTTTTGATCACGGGAATGCCACCGGCGACGGCGGCTTCGAAGCGCAGGACGCAGCCATTGGCTTCGGCCAGTTCCGCAAGTTCCTGACCGTGGATCGCCAGAAGCGCCTTGTTGGCGGTGACGACGTCCTTGCCGGCTTGCAGCGCGGCGGTCACGGCCTCGCGGGCGATGCCTTCGTCGCCGCCGACCAGTTCGACGAATACGTCCACGTCATCGCGCACGGCAAGGTCGCGGGCATCGGCTTCCCAGCCATAAGCGGACAGATCGACATCGCGGTTTTTCATTCGGTCGCGGGCGCTGACGGCGGTAATCGTCACCGGGCGACCTGCGCGTGCCGAAAGCAGTTCGGCGTGCTTCTGGATGATCTTGACGGTGCCGGTACCGACCGTCCCGAGACCAGCGATGCCGAGACGAAGCGGAGAGGCATTTTGCCCCGAGTTCTGGGCGGACATGTGAAGCTCATATTTGTGGGTGAGGCGGTGTTAGCGGATGGCGGGCGGTGTTGCAACGCGCCGCTTAGGTCTGGTCGTCTCCGGCCCAGTATCCCTGCACGCCTGTGGCGCGCATGACCTGCAGAACCTGCATCCCGATCCGGACGGTGGATTGGCGAATGGCGTCCAGATCCTGCAGCGACAGGTCTTCGCCATAGACCTGCCCCTTGGTGCTGACGAATGCCGGATGCCAAGTATCGGGCAGTTCGGTCGGTCGCCACGAGGCATGGCATAGCAGATTGCGGCTTTGCTTGATCTCGTTCAACCGGTCGGTGATGTCGTCGCGGTCCCCAAGACCGGGGTGGCGACGCATGGCCGAGTCGAGTTGTTCGATCAGCGTACCCATGGAATCGTCGGCCAGATGGCCCATCCGCGCCATCCAGCTTTGCATCTGCTTATGGGTCAGATCATCGGCCAGATGCGCCTTATCCAAGGCAAAGATCGTGCGTTTGATGATTTCTTCCAGCCAGCCGAAATTCGCCACGCATTGCCCCAGCATCGCCGCGTAATCGGCGGGCAGGGTGTAATGCGTTTCCGGCGGGGCGCCTATTCGCGCCACAGCTTCTCGACCCAGCTGACCGGTCGCAGGTAGTGGCGGATGTGTTTGAAGAAACTCTCGCGCCGCCGCCCGTCGAATGCCGCCCGGAGGTGGTCGCTGGCACCGCGATGCGTGTCCTTGTGATCCCAACGGCCAAGGATCGCGTCCGGCGGGTTAAGATTGCCCGGGAAAATGACGATCCTGGTCCCGCGCGGGATATGCGCCTCGCGGAAATAGTTCAGCGGGAAGTTCGGTACGCAATGCATCCGGAAATGCGCCAGCCAGCCTTTGGGCCAGAATTTCACCCCGCCCGGAGCGTTGCGGGTGACAAAGCGCTGCTCGTATTTGAATTTATCGGCAGCGGCCTGGGGATCGGCGCGGAAAATATCCTGCAGCGGTTTCAGCTTGCCGACCCGCATCCGGTAGACCGAGGTCTGGCCCATTTTCTCAAGCGGAGTGTTCGGGTTCAGCCCGACGATGGTGTCGTCGGGATCGCCAAAGGTGAAGAAGTCGTCAAGGCTGCCGGTGACGATCACGTCCAGATCCAGAAACAGCACGACGCCGGTCACGTCACCCAGATCGCCCCAAAGCCGTGATTTCGGCCATTTGCCCCGCGTGTTGACGGGGGCCTGATATTCGAACTCGGGCAACGGCCGCACGGCGATGTCCGGGTGCAGGCCGGTGCCGTCATCGGTAAAGCAGAACAGCCGGAATGGCGGCGTGATGTTGCGCGTGATCATCCCGTGCAGGCGGTTCACATATTCGGGACCGAATTTCGTGCCCCATTTGATGCAGATGATCTGCTTGACCGTGCCGTTGCGACCGTCGTTCATGCCGTCCTCGATTTTTCGCCGAGTCTTTCACAGGCCCATGTCACTGGCAAGCGGACCTCACAGGATCTTCTGTAGCAGGACCAGATCCAGCCAGCGGTCGAACTTGCGGCCCGATTGCGGCAACCGTCCGACCGGTTCGTAACCGACGGCCTGATGGAACGCGATGGCCATGTCATTCTCACCCGAGACTCCGGCGACCATGGTATGGGCTCCGCCCGCGCGGGCGTGGTTCTCGATTGCGGCCATCAGGGCGCGGCCGATGCCTTTGCCGCGCGCGCCGTCCGCAAGGATGATCGTGTGTTCCATGGCATGGACATAGCCGTTCCCGCCGCGGAACTGGTCATAGGTGACCAGACCCAAGACCCCGTTTTCTGTTTCGGCGACCAGAAACTCGCGCCCTGCAGCGCGACGGGTCGCGATCATCTGCTCAAGTCCCGCAAGCGTCTTTTCCTCGGACGAGAAAGTGATCGTTGTCTCGCGGATCTGTGGATTCCAGAAGGCAAGGATCACCGGCAGATCCTGTTGCGTGGCGGGTCGGATGATCATGGGGGCCTCGTCGCCTTTGTGGCGGCTCATTCATTGCGTTTGTTTCACAAATACCGATGCAAGGTCGATCGCAACAGTAAGATCACCCTACGGCGTGGACCTGTGGCCTTTCCTCTGGTCCGATGCGCCTTATATTGGGGCAATGACAGAAAGTTGGCGAATGTGAAACGACTTGTCCTGATTGCCCTTGTGCCATTGATCGCTGCCATGGGACCGAAGCCGCAAGGTGGCGACAGCGCCCACCAGCCCTATGTCCGCGGCGAGGTTCCTGCCGCGCGCGATACCGTGGGCGAGGGGCAAGGGCGGGCGCAATCGCAGCTGACCGTCCTTTCCGCGTCCGAGGCCGAGCCTTCCGACTTCGTCTGGCAGGCGCGCCCCGTAGTGATCTTTGCCGATACTCCGGCCGATCCGGCCTATATCGAGCAAATCGCCGCGCTAAAGCGTGATCCGCGTTCGTTGATTCTGCGGGATGTCGTGGTGATCACGGATGCCGATCCGTCGGCAGCTACGACATGGCGGCGTCAATTGCGGCCCGAGGGGTTCTCGTTGGTACTTCTCGACAAGGATGGTCAGGTGAAGCAGCGCAAGCCCGCGCCGTGGTCCACCCGCGAGATTTCGCGTGCGATCGACAAGTTTCCGCTGCGGTTGCAGGAAATCGGCCGTGCGGCGATGCATTGACGGCCCGGAATTTCCGCAAGGCATTTTCGCATTCTCATTGAGAATCCGCGCACGGACCACTATCTTTGGATCAAGGCGCGTTCCGCGTCTGTGGCAACGGGGAAAAGCGATGGCGAAATCGACCTCACTGCGCAAAACCGAAACGGCTGCGGTCCCGACCGAGCGGCCCAAGGCCGAGCCTGCCCGCGAGTCGCTTGTCGAGCGTCTGATCCGCGCCCGCACCGCCAACGAGATGACCAATGTCATTGGCCTCAAGCCGATTACCGGTCGTTCGGGTCCGAAGATCGCTTACTGAACCTACCAACTTCGCCGATCAAGCCTATCGCGCAGTCCGGCCAATTCGTCGGGTAGCGTGGACAGGATGCGGCGGCGGGCGTTCTCTTCCTCGCGTTCGATCAACTCGCGCGCTGCGGCCTCTCCTCCGACAATACTCGCGATCAGGCGCCGCATGGCCTCCTGACCCGAGTCGCGGGCCGCGTCGGTCAATTCCAGATAATCCCTGAACATTTCTGCGGCGCGAACGGGGTTGGTCTCTATCTGGTGCTGCACATCGCGGGCCATCGAAGTCATCACCGCGATCTGCCGGTAATAGGTCACCACCGGATCTATCACCCAATAGGGCAGGACATGGACGTCGTTGATGATGGCGGCATAGATCCTGTCATTCGCCTCGGTCGGGCTCAGATGCAGATAGCGCCCCTCGCGGAGTTGGCGGATCAGTGCCTCGGCCTCGTCGCTTTCCATGCGCTGCATCTCGAGGCTGACGACATGGGCGCGGATCTCGGCCAGCAAGGCGCGCTGGACGTCATTGACCCGCTCGAAGCGTAGCTCCCGTGCACGGCGGCGATTGAGCAGGTCGTTGACCGGCCACGCCAGAACAGCCACAGCGGCCGCAACCAGCGAGGCCACGACGGTCGGGTTCAGCATATCGAGAAACCGTTCGAACATGCTCAGACGCTTCCCGACCGGCTGCCGATTCGTGCGGCGCAGCGAAACCCCATGGCGGTTCCTGATCGCGGTCCCGCATGAAAAAGCCGCCCTGGCGCATGACCGGGGCGGCTGGGAAGAACGTTAAGCGGCAGCAAGGGATGCGTGCCGCTTACCGGCCCGTTACTGGCAAAGCTTGACGTCGTTGCAAAGCGCGCCTGCGGCTGCGCCAGCAGCGGCGCCGCCGAGAACGTTGTGCCCCGAGAGGTCAGCGATAAGCGCCCCGGTGCCGGCACCGATAAGGGCGCGGTCGGTGTCCGTCGGGTTGATGCCTTGCGTGCAGCCGGCCAGACCCATGAGGCCAAGACCGAGAACGAGAGCGATTTTCTTCGACATTGGATATGCTCCGTATTTCGGGCCGCGATGACCGGTATGGCCCCGCGACTATCCGAAAAGGTTGTATTAGTAGCGGCGTTGGCAGACGCCGGCGTCGTCGCAAAGTGCGCCGCCAGCAGCACCGATGAGGGCGCCGGTCGCAACGTTTTCGTCAAGAACCTTCGCGACGGCAGCGCCAGCCAGCGCGCCGCCAGCAGCGCGCTGCGCGTCGGGCGACATGGTCGAGCCACCATAGGGTCCGGGTTCGCAGGCGGCGAGGCCAGCGATAAGAAGTGCAGCGCCCGAGAGACGAAGGATAACGGAGTTTTGCATTGCTCTTTGCCTGTACGTTCGGCCCGATTCCGAGCCATTTGTGAATAAGGTGCGGGCAGTAATACACGTAGGCTTGTCGGAAAAAACAGACAACAATGTGATGAATCAGCGCTACGCGGCAATCCGCTCATCAGTCCTCGTCCTCGTCCCAATCGTCGTCGTCGCCCCAGTCGATATCGTCCCATTCGAAGGCGACAGGCGTTGATGCGAACAGCGCCGGGAAGCTGGCTTCGGCCTTTTTCATGTCGATGCGCAGCAGTTGGTCATAGTCGGTCGGGTTCAGCTTTCCGACCGGAACCACCTCGCGGCCGATGAGCCAGGACAAGCGACCGGCGTCCAGATTGCCGCGCACGAATTCGGCATCGCCAAAGACCTGTATCAGCGCCGCCATGAAGCCTTCGTCGGCTTTTCGGTCGGGCGCACGGCGATCGCGGAAGCGCTCGCGGCGGACCAAGGGCGTTGCGCCCTTCTTGTTGGCGCGACGGATGGTGAACTGGAAGTCGGTCGAGGGAAGTCGGCCGGGAAAGCCTCGGTGCTTTAGCATGAGATACCCCGTTTCTGCTGTAAAAATTCGGGCAGGCGACGGGACGGACGCGAATGTCGCGGGCCGCCAAGCAGCCCGCGCTTGGCCAGGCGCTTAGTTGGCGCCGTATTTGCCCTGGTAAACCGGCTCGGTGGTGACCGGCGCAGGGGTGATGACTTCGGGTTCTTTCTTGGCGCAAGCGGCGGCAAGACCGATAAGAACCAGAGCGAGTGCAAGTTTTTTCGACATGCTGTCGTGCTCCTGTATTGCGAGGCGCGTTGGCCCCGACTGCTCGTTTGAGATTCGGCCGTTTGTTGCGGCCGCGGCACGACCTTAACGGCATCTGGCGGAAAGGCACAGAAGGGGCGGACAGGCATGTTCGGGCCCGCGGGGCGCTGTGGCAGGGTTACATCAGCGTGCGGGCCACGCATCAGAACGGTTCCCACTGACATTCGTCGCGATCCGGCGGCAAGCGGAATGCCTCGAATAGCTGGAGAACGTCGGGGTCATAGGCACCAAACGGGATGTCCTTGTCGGCGATGCTGATCATGATCGCCCTTGGCCGGGGTCCGGTTCCGGCAAGGCGGGGCAGGACCCAATTCTGGCATAGCCACACGACATCGTCATGAAGCGGATCTTGCGCCAGCACGTCGGGAGCCGCGGGCAGGGCGGGTTCATCCAGCATGTTGTCGGCCTCGACTTCGGCGGCGTCGTCGGCCTCGACCGGACTCAGGTCCAGCGTGAGCGGATCGACCATGCCGTCATCGATATATTGGCCGTCCTGACTGTCGCCGTCACCCGAGACTTCTTCGGATTCGGTGTCGATTTCTACCGGCGCACGCGCGGCGTCGACATCGGGTTCGCTGGCCGGGCCGGTTGTCGAGGGAACGCGATCGGCCAGATCGCTCATCAGGAAGCGGAAACGATAGGTCAGGCCGGACCCGCCCGAGTCGTCATGCAAGGTTTCCATCCACCGCGCCTCGGCGCCTGAAGGAAGCTTGATGACATTGTCGGTTTGCGCCGCATTTGCCGGCAAGGTCAGTGCCGTGAAAGCTGCGCAAAGCGTGGTCGAACGTGCCTTCATTTCACTCCTCGGTATCGCCGGTCGTCAGGTCGGAATATTATTGTTCTTTTTCCGGTGATTGGACAGATGGATTGGTCCTGATCCGGCCCTATTTGCGCCGGATGGTCTGTCCCTGCTGCCCGTTCTTCTTGGTTCCTGTCAGGTTAAAACCTGCGCCCTGATGCGGAAAGGGAAAAGCGGAAGCCACGCAAAACACAGCCGCGCTGAGGCTTTTACGCCAATGGGCGCAAAGACCTTGACGGCGCAAGGGGCAAGGGGCATGGCGTTGCACATGGGACTTATCATTGATCTTTCGGCCATTCAGGCCAACTGGAAAGCCCTTGCCGATCTCGCGCCCAAGGCGCGGGCAGGGGCAGTGGTCAAGGCAGATGCCTATGGCCTTGGAGCCGAGCGCGTCGCGCCGGCGCTATACGAAGCGGGGGCACGGGATTTCTTCGTGGCTCTGGCATCCGAAGGGCGTGCGATTCGTCCCCATCTGGCCGATGACGCGCAGATCTTCGTGCTGTCCGGCCATCTGGAAGGCGAGGATCTGACCGGACTGACACCGCTTCTGAACAGCCCCGAGCAGTTCTTCCGCGACCGCGCCTTGCGCCCGCGCGGGCCGTTCGGCATCCAGCTGGACAGCGGCATGAACCGTCTGGGTCTTGAGCCGGGCGAATGGGCCGCAATCCGGACCGAGGCACTGGCTGCCGGTCCGCGCCTGATCTCGTCCCATCTGGCCTGTGCCGACGAACCGGATCACCGCGCCAATGCAGAGCAACTGGCCTCGTTCCGCGCCATGACCATGGGAGTCACTGTTCCGTGCTCGCTGGCGGCGACGGGGGGAATCCTGCTTGGGCCGGATTTCCATTTCGATATCGTGCGTCCGGGGGTCGGTCTTTATGGCGGGCAGCCATTTGCGGAATCGAAGCCTGTGGTCACGCTGGGGCTGCCGGTGATCCAGACGCGGGACGTGAAGCCCGGTGAATCGGTTGGCTACGGCTATAACTGGACCGCCGAGCGTCCCTCGAAGGTTGCGACTGTCGCTGCGGGTTATGCTGACGGTCTTGCCCGCGCGTTGGCGCGTCAGGGCAAGTTGAAGCTTTGGGCCAAGGATCGTCCTTGCCCTGTCATCGGTCGCATTTCGATGGATCTGATCACGGTTGACGTGACCGATCTGCCGGATGTGCCGAAAGAGCTTGAGATCCTGAACGACCATCAGGGCGTCGATGCGCTGGCCGAGCTGTCGGGCACGATCGGCTACGAGATCCTGACCTCGCTGGGACGACGCTACACGCGGATCTATCGGTGAACCCAGTTCGCCTTACGGGTCGGGTCGGTATCGGGCTGGCTCGTATGACAGGGCGCGTCGCGATCTTTGCGGCGCGCGGGCTGAGCCGTGTCACGGCCCATCCCTCGGAACTTGCGCGTCAGATGCTGCATATCGGCTGGCTGTCCTTGCCTGTGGTCGGACTGACGGCCCTGTTCACCGGAGCCGCATTGGCGCTACAGATCCATTCCGGCGGCGAACGGTTTCAGGCCTCGGACGTGGTTCCGGCGATTGTCGCCATCGGCATGGCCCGCGAACTGGGTCCGGTGCTAGGCGGACTGATGGTGGCCGCGCGCGTCGCCAGCGCCATTGCCGCCGAGCTTGGCACCATGCGCGTGACCGAACAGATCGACGCGCTCGAAACGCTATCGACCGATCCGATGGGCTGGCTGGTTGCGCCAAGGCTTTGGGCCGCGATCCTGTGCCTGCCGCTTCTGGTCGGAGTGGGCGACATCATCGGCATCATGGGGGGCTGGCTGATCGGGGTGAACGCACTTGGCTTCAACTCCTCGACCTATCTGTCGAACAGCTGGGCCTATCTTGAGCAATGGGATGTCGTGTCGGGGATCATCAAGGGCGCATTCTTCGGATTCGTCGTGGCGATGTCGGGTTGCTGGTTCGGCATGACCGCCGGTAACGGTGCAGCGGGGGTCGGTCGGGCGACGACCAACGCGGTCGTGGCGGCCTCGGTCGGGATTCTGGCGGCGAACTTCCTGCTGACGGGGCTGTTCTTCTGATGATCGAGGTGCGCGGCCTTTCCAAAAGCTTCGGCGCCAAGCAGGTGCTAGACGGGTTGGATCTGTCCCTGACCAAGGGCGAAAGCCTTGTCGTGATCGGCGGCTCGGGAACGGGCAAATCGGTGCTGCTGCGCTGCATCCTTGGCCTCGAGACACCTGATCGCGGCGAAATCCTGTGGAACGGTCGGCCGCTATCGGAACAGCGCGCGGCATTCATGGATGGGTTCGGGATGCTGTTCCAGAACGCGGCGCTGTTTGACAGCCTACCCATCTGGCGCAATGTCGCGTTCCGCTTGCTGCGCAAGACGGGCAAGGCGCAGGCCCGCGCCATTGCCTTGGAGAAACTGGCGCGCGTCGGGCTTGGCCCCGAGGTGGCCGATCTTTTTCCGGCGGAGCTATCGGGCGGGATGCGCAAGCGTGCAGGTCTGGCGCGGGCGATTGCCGCGGATCCGAAGGTCATCTTCTTCGATGAGCCGACCACCGGCCTTGATCCGATCCGCGCTGCAGCGATCAATGCCCTGATCCGCAGCATCGTCGATGAGACCGGCGCAAGCGCGATCACCATCACGCATGACATGACCTCGGTCCGCAGTATCGGAGACCGCGTCGCCTTGCTGGATCGTGGCCGCGTGCGCTGGCAAGGCGATGTGTCGCAGATGGATCACGCGCAAGATGAATATCTGCAGGACTTCATCGCCGGCCATGCCAGGCCGAACCACTCGCATCCCGAGGCGTGATTGCTTATATATGTGACATGCTCTGCGCAATTGCGCGTCACGCATCCTGCGGGTCTTGTGCGAATCCCGCGCAGTTGCGACCATGAACCTGTACTTCTTGACCTGACCGGAGACGAATTTGGGTCTTTCCCCGACTGCCCCCGCGACATCCACTGCTGGCGAAACCCTGCTGGAGTTCCACGACAACAGGCTGCTGATCGACCTTTGCGGCCCTCATGACCGCCATCTGGCGCGGATCGAGGAAGCGCTCAAGGTTCACATCCTGCGCCGCGGCAACCTTCTGTCCGTCGTCGGCCCAGCCGATGCCCAAGCCGAGGCAGCGCAGGTTCTGCGCGGGCTCTATGCCCGTCTGGAGCAGGGCCGCCATGTCGAGCTTCCCGAAATCGAGACGGCGCTGCGCATGGGGGTCGAACAGGCCGCCGAGCCGATGACGCCCGCCGAGCAGCTGGAGATGTTCCAGACCGGCCACGTCGAGCTGCGCACCCGCAAAAAGACGGTCGAACCTCGCACCG
Source organism: Paracoccus aestuariivivens (assembly GCF_009711225.1). Taxonomy (GTDB): domain Bacteria; phylum Pseudomonadota; class Alphaproteobacteria; order Rhodobacterales; family Rhodobacteraceae; genus Paracoccus; species Paracoccus aestuariivivens. The sequence continues at coordinate 294,678 of NZ_WMIE01000002.1, forward strand.
AGGCGCAAAAGGATTATGTTCGCAACCTGTTCGCCAACGAACTGGCATTCGGCATCGGTCCGGCGGGTACGGGCAAGACATATCTGGCCGTCGCCGTCGGCGTGACGATGCTGATCGGCGGGCTGGTCGACAAGATCATCCTGTCGCGTCCCGCCGTCGAGGCGGGCGAGCGTTTGGGCTTTCTGCCCGGCGACATGAAGGAAAAAGTCGACCCCTATATGCAGCCGCTTTACGACGCGCTGAACGACTTCCTGCCCAGCAAGCAGATGCAGAAGCTGATGGAGGAAAAGCGCATCGAAATCGCGCCTCTGGCCTTCATGCGTGGACGCACCCTGTCCAACGCCTTTGTCGTGCTGGATGAGGCGCAGAACGCCACCACCATGCAGATGAAGATGTTCCTGACCCGTCTGGGCGAGGGCTCGCGCATGGTGATCACCGGCGACCGCACCCAGATCGACCTGCCGCGCGGCGTGCATTCCGGTCTGGTTGATGCCGAAAAGATCCTCAAGGATATCAAAGGTATCAGCTTCAGCTACTTCACTGCCAAGGATGTCGTACGCCATCCGCTGGTCGCCCGCATCATCGAAGCCTACGATACCGAGGCAGAATTGGCCCTTGCACGGGGCGAGGTCGTGGATGATCGCGGGCAACGCATCCCGCGCCGTGAGCCGCGTTTCATTGCCACCGCCGGGGGCCAGAGCGATGCATGACCCCTTCGGGGACGAGGACGAGGGCGAGGCCGGCGGAATCGTCGATCTGGTGATCGAAGACGAACGCTGGGCGGACGCGGACCTATACGGCATGTCCGAACGCGCTGCCCTTGCCGTTGGCGAATGGCTGGGCCTCGAGAATTTTCAGGTCGTGGTCATGGGCTGCGACGATGAGCGCATCGCGGGGCTGAATGCGGAATTCCGCGACAAGCCCCGCCCGACCAATGTCCTGAGTTGGCCTGCTATCGAGTTCGACGAGCGGGCTCCGGGCGCGCGGCCTTTGTTGCCCGATATCGACGAATTGGGTGACATCGCAATTTCCTTCGATACCTGCTGGCGCGAGGCCGAAGCGCAAGGCAAGCCGTTTGCGGATCACGCGACACATCTGCTTGTTCACGCTATGCTGCATCTTGCCGGATACGATCATATCGACGATCAGGATGCCGAAACCATGGAGGATGCCGAGCGGTCGATACTTGGCAAGCTGGGCATCCCCGATCCCTATCTGGAACTGGAAACATGACAAACGACCGAAGTCCCGACACCCCCATTGCTGCCGACCCGGCCTCGTGGCCCGATGGAGTCGGCGGGGATGGGCGGGATCTTCCACAATCGCGTGGTTTTCTGGGGCGTATCCTTGGCGCTTTTGGCGGGGGCGAGAGCGAGGCCGAAGAATCTGCCGAGAAGGCTGCCTTGAGCAGCAGCCCCAGTAAATCGGCGCTTGGCATGGTCAACCTGCGACGGATGCGCGTCGATGACGTCGCTATTCCGAAAGCCGAAATCGTTGCCGTTCCGGTCAATACGACCCTGCCCGAACTGGTCGAGATCTTTCGTGAGCACGGCTTTTCGCGTGTTCCTGTTTTCAAAGGGACGTTGGACAGCCCGCTTGGCCTGATCCACCTCAAGGATCTGGCACTCAAATACGGCTTCGGTGCGGCGACTCCGACCCGTTTTGCGCTGCGCCCTTCGCTGAGGCCGCTACTTTACGTTCCCCCGTCGATGCCGATTGGCGTGTTGCTGCAACAGATGCAGCAGAAGCGGATCCATATGGCGTTGGTCATTGATGAATATGGCGGCGTCGACGGGCTTGTGACGATCGAAGACCTGATCGAGCAGATCATCGGTGAAATCGAAGACGAGCATGACGAAATCGAGGGCGGCCTTCTGGTCGCCGAAAAGCCGGGCCAGTGGCTGGTGCAGGCGCGCGCTCCGCTAGAGGATGTCGAGGCCGAGACTGGTCTGCGGCTGTCCTCGGACGAGGAAGAAATCGACACGTTGGGCGGGTTGATCTTTATGTTGACGGGACGGGTTCCTGTGCGCGGCGAGGTCATTCCGCATGAAACCGGAGTCGAGTTCGAGATTATCGACGCCGATCCTCGTCGCGTGAAGCGGGTGCGGTTGCGCCAGGCCAAAGCGGCGCAACCGGCGGGTTCGGATCAGGTTTCCGACGCTGGTTAAAGACCTGCGAAAGCCTTGGCATGGGTGATGGCGCTGCCTGCGGGCAGTGCCGGACCCAATGACATCAGATGCGGACCGGCATAGGGCGAGGCCAAGTCCGCAGGCGCAAAGCCGAAGCGGCTATAATAGGCCGGATCACCCAGAACCACGACAGTGTGGCCTTCGACAGCCTTCAATGCGGCGCGGACCAAGGCATCGCCGATGCCTCGACCCTGCGCGGCAGGGTGGACCGCGACGGGGGCGAGGGCAAAGGCCGGAGCCTCGGCCTGCAAGGGCGACAGGGCGACATGGCCGACGATCGTTCCGGCGGCATCCGCGACCAACGACAAGGGCAGATCGTCCTGCTGGCGCAGGGCCTCGACTAGACGCACCTCATCCTCGCCGCCGAAGGCCGCGCGTAGCAGCGCCGAGATCGAGGCGTGCTCCTGCGGGTGCTCGGCACGGATGCGGGGCAGGGCCTCGGTTCGGACAAAGTCGCGTTTGATCGAGGTGCTGCGCTTGCCCCAGACGCTGTCCTTGGTGCGGGCCTGATGCGCGGCAAAGGCATCTGCATCGGCGAAAAGCTCATCCAGACGCCAGACCAGTGGGTCTTCGGTCTGGGACAGATCGAAACGCAGATTGGCCGGCTCGGCGCGGCTCAGGGCGACATGATCGGGCAGCAGGTCCAGTGCCAGCATCATCTGGGACATGTCGGCGCAGGTCAGATGGCCCGACAACGCGATCAGCGGTTGGGTCAGGGGGATCTCGGTCCCGCCGGGGATGGGGTCATGGTGATGATGGTGATTTCCGCAGGCGCAGCCGCTCATGTCGTTCCCTTTCAGTTGGGACGAAAATAGCAGGGGCGGCGATAAAGAAAAGGCCGGGCGCTTGGCCCGGCCTTTGGCACTTCAGGCGACTTCGAGGTTCAGTTTCTCGACGAAGCTGCCGCGATACATTGCCGAAAGTTCGGACAGCGCGGCGGCATCACCACCAAGGCTGATCGTCTCGCCACCGAAGCGGCCAACCACGGCTGCCGGAACGCCTGCGGCGTTGGCCGCTGCCAGCAGGGTTGCGGCATTGGCCTCGGTCGCGGCGACGAGGTAGCGGGCCTGATCCTCACCGAAGAGTTGGGCGATGTCCGAGGCGTCCAGCGCAAGGCCCAGACCAGCGGCTTCGGCCATTTCGAAACCGGCCAGTGCAAGACCGCCATCCGACAGGTCGGTCGAGGCCGAGAGCAGCTTGCCATTGGCACGCAGGAACTCGCCGATCTTGCGCTCGGCGGCCAGATCGACATTCGGCGCGTCGCCGGCCTCGATGCCAAAGGCTTCTGCGGCCAGAGCCGACTGGCCGAGATGGCCCTTGGTCTCACCGATGACCACCGCGACATCACCTGCGGCGGGCAGGCCCGCGATCAGATCGTCCAGATGCGCGATCAGGCCAACACCGCCGATGGTGGGCGTGGGCAGGATGCCTTTGCCGTCGGTCTCGTTGTAAAGCGAGACGTTGCCCGAGACGATCGGGAAATCGAGCGCGGCGCAGGCCTCGCCGATGCCTTTGATCGCGCCGACCAGCTGGCCCATGATCTCGGGCTTTTCGGGATTGCCGAAGTTCAGGTTGTCGGTCGTGGCCAGCGGCAGCGCCCCACAGGCGGTCAGGTTGCGGTAAGCCTCGGCCACGGCCTGCTTGCCACCCTCGAAGGGGTTCGCCTTGACGTAGCGCGGGGTCACGTCGCTGGTGAAGGCCAGCGCTTTTTGCGTGCCATGAACGCGGACGACGCCAGCGCCCAGACCGGGACGGCGGACGGTGTCGGCGCCGACTTGGGTGTCGTACTGTTCCCAGACCCAGCCCTTATGTGCATGGTTGGGCGAGCCAATCAGGGCTTTCAGCGCCGCGATGGGGGTGATCGCGGGCAAGGCGGGCAGGGGCTCGGCAGCGGGCGTTTCCACCCACGGACGGTCATATTCCGGCGCGCTGGAGGACAGTTTCGACAGCGGCAGGTCGGCTTTGACCTCATTGTGATGCAGGATCAGGAAACGGTCTTCGGCAATGGTCTCGCCGACAATGGCGAAGTCGAGGTCCCATTTCACGAAGATGGCGCGGGCTTCTGCCTCTTTCTCGGGCTTCAGCACCATGAGCATCCGCTCTTGGCTTTCCGAGAGCATCATTTCGTAGGCCGTCATGTTGGCTTCGCGCTGCGGCACATTTTCAAGGTTCAGCCGGATGCCAAGGCCGCCCTTGTCGCCCATTTCCACGGCCGAGCAGGTCAGACCCGCCGCGCCCATGTCCTGAATGGAAATCACGCTATCGGTCTGCATCAGCTCAAGGCAGGCTTCCAGCAGGCATTTCTCGGTGAAGGGGTCGCCGACTTGGACGGTGGGGCGTTTTTCCTCGATTGTGTCGTCGAATTCCGCCGAAGCCATGGTCGCGCCGCCGACGCCGTCGCGGCCGGTCTTGGCACCCAGATAGACGACCGGCATGCCGACGCCCGAAGCGGCCGAGTAGAAGATCTTGTCGGCATCGGCCAGACCTGCCGCAAAAGCGTTCACAAGGCAGTTGCCGTCATAGGATTGGTGGAAGCGCACTTCGCCGCCCACGTTCGGCACGCCGAAAGCGTTACCGTAAGCGCCGATGCCCTCGACCACGCCCTTGACCAGATGCGCGGTCTTGGGGTGCTGGGGACGGCCAAAGGACAAAGCGTCCATCGCCGCGATCGGGCGTGCGCCCATGGTGAAGACATCGCGCAGGATGCCGCCAACGCCGGTCGCGGCACCTTGGTGAGGCTCAATGTAGCTGGGGTGGTTGTGGCTTTCCATCTTGAAGACCACGGCTTGACCGTCGCCGATATCGACCACGCCTGCGTTTTCACCGGGGCCGCAAATGACCTGCGGGCCGGTCGTGGGCAGGGTGCGCAGCCATTTCTTCGAGGATTTATACGAGCAATGCTCGTTCCACATCGCCGAGAAAATGCCCAACTCGGTGAAGGTCGGCTCGCGGCCGATGATCTCAAGGATACGCTGATACTCGTCAGGCTTCAGACCGTGGGAAGCAATCAGGTCCTCGGTGATCTGCGGTTCGTTCATGCTGGCGCCCTTTTCCCGGAGTTTGGCGCCTTTTATGCGGGGGCGGGGCATTAGGAAAGAGGCCGCACGCAGCTTGTGCGTCAGCCATGCCGGAAAGAGTGGCGCAATCCCTGCATGGTTGCGGCAATTCGATGGCTGTCGGGCAAAAAAAAGCCGGGCATAAAGCCCGGCCTAAGTCCAACAGGGAGGTTGAAGGTGATGAGAGTTTCCTCAAACCATCTCCTTCGACGCCTCAGATATGTGCAGTTTGCGAACCGTTCAAGGATGAAAACAAAAACAAAAGGAATGTCCGATATGCATGTGCGGCATGGCTGTATCGGCCGACAGATTTTAAGGATGTGGAAACGGGTCGAGAGGACAGCCTAGCTGTCCGTCTCGTTTTGCAGTTTGCGGATCGACTGGATTTCCTCCAGCACGAAATCGCGGAAGGCGCTGACCCGCCGCGAGGTGCGCAGTTCCTCGGGGAAGGCGAGGAACACGGGCACTTCACCCGACTCGATTTCGGGCAGGACGCGGGTCAGTTGCGGGAAGTCCGCCGTCAGGTAGTCCGGCAATACGCCGATGCCGACATGATTGATGACGCCCTGAAGCACGCCGAAATAGTTATTCACCATCAGCATGGAGGTCATGTTGTGGGTCAGCAGCGTCTGCACCAGCACGGCACCCGAACTGACCTGAGGCGTTTGCGGGCTTTGGCAGATCAGACGATGCTGGCGAAGATCCTCGATCGTGTGCGGCGTGCCCATCCGTTCGAGATATTCGGGTGACGCGTAAAGCCGCATCCGGATGTTCAGCAAGCGGCGGCGGATCAGATCCTGCTGCGCAGGCTCCTTCATTCGGATGGCGACGTCCGCCTCGCGCATGGGAAGGTCCAGAACGCGCTCTTCCAGCATCAGGTCGATTTTCAGATCAGGGTAGCGTTCGTAAAGCTTTGCCAGTCGCGGGACCAGCCACATCGTGCCGAAGCCCGTGGTGGTCGTGACCTTCAATTCGCCGAAGACTTCTTCTTCGCTATCCCTGATTCGCGCGGCGGTTGTGTCGAGCTTGCGCACCATCGACGACGTGGCATCGAACAGCAATTCGCCCTGCTCGGTCAGGATCAAGCCGCGCGCGTGTCGGTGAAACAGCGTCGTTCCCAGTGAATCCTCGAGCGCGCGGATCTGTCGGCTCACTGCGGATTGGGAAAGATGCAGGACGTCACCAGCATGGGTCAGCGACCCCGCATCGGCAACGGCGTGAAAAATTCTCAACTTGTCCCAGTCCATGATCCAGCTTTCTTGTGGCATCAGCCATGCAATTTTCGCAACGCTTACCACATAGGTGCAATGGGACAATATGCGACCCCATGCAGAAATTTTCTTTATCGGTCAGTTTTGCTGACCTATAATGCATGAAGACCAGTCATCGCGCTTGGGAGGGCAAGATGAACATGCAGGAATTTTCTTTATCGGACCGGTTCGACCTGACCAAGCGACACGTGTTGCTGAACGGGACTCAGGCATTGGTCCGGTTGATGCTGATGCAATCGGCCCGGGACAAGGCGGCTGGCCTGAATACGGCAGGGCTTGTGACGGGATATCGCGGATCGCCATTGGGGGGTGTCGATCTGCAGATGATGAAGTCGAAAAAGGAGCTGACCGCAGCGCAGGTTCTTTTCCAGCCCGGCCTAAACGAGGATCTGGCGGCTACCGCGATCTGGGGTAGCCAACAGGCCGAGTTACGCGGCGAGGGCAAGCATGACGGTGTCTTCGCGCTGTGGTACGGCAAGGGGCCGGGTGTCGACCGTACGGGCGACGTGATGCGCCATGCCAATATGGCTGGATCATCGTCACATGGTGGCGTCATCATGGCGATGGGCGACGACCATACCGGCGAAAGCTCGACCGTGTTGCACCAGTCCGATTGGGCCATGGTTGACGCCTATATTCCGGTGCTTTCTCCGGCAGGCGTTCAGGAAATCCTTGATTTCGGGCTTTATGGTTTTGCCCTTTCGCGCTTTGCCGGAGTGTGGACCGGCCTCAAGACCATGAAGGATACGATCGAGGCCACCAGCGTCGTCGATGGGGATTCCTTCCGGCTGAAATTCGTCTTGCCCGACTTTGCGCTGCCTCAGGGCGGGCTCAATATCCGCCTTGGCGATACTCCCGTCGCGCAAGAGGCGCGGATGATCGACTACAAGCGTTTTGCTGCCGAGGCCTTTGCCCGCGCGAACCGCATCGACCATCCGGTCTGGAACAAACCCGGTGCGAGGATCGGCTTTGTCGCAGCCGGCAAGAACTGGCTGGATCTGGTCCATGCCCTGTCGCTGCTGGGTATTGATGAGGCCGAGGCCGACCGGCTTGGCATCTCGACCTACAAGGTGGGCCAGACATGGCCCATGGACATGAAAAGCTTTCAGGAATGGTCCGAGGGTCTGGAGGTCATCGTCGTCGTCGAGGAAAAACGCAAACTGATCGAGATTCAGGTCAAGGAAGCGATCTTCGACAATCGCCACGGGCGTCGTGTTCTGGGTTGGAAGCACGACCGGACTCACGAAGAATTGTTCCCGACCCGCTACGCGCTCGACCCTGTGATGATTGCGCAAAAATTGGGCAACATCCTGATCGAGGAAGGTCGCGGGACCGAAGCGATCAAAGCGGGGTTGCAGCGACTGACGGAAGTGCGCCGCAACGACAACGCGCCCGAAATCGCGACGCGGACGCCGTGGTTCTGTTCGGGCTGTCCGCATAACACCTCGACCCGTTTGCCCGAGGGTGCGCGTGCTTATGCCGGTATCGGCTGCCATTACATGGTGCAATGGATGGACCGCGACACCTCGGGGTTCACACATATGGGTGGCGAAGGGGCGAACTGGATCGGTGAAGGGCCGTTCAGCAAAAGGAAGCATATTTTCCAGAACCTTGGCGACGGAACCTATAACCATTCAGGCTCGCTCGCGATCCGCGCGGCCAAGGCGGCGAATGCCAACATCACCTACAAGATCCTGTTCAACGACGCCGTCGCGATGACCGGAGGCCAGCCGAACGAGGGTGGGCTGACCGCTCCGCAGATCGTGCGCGAATTGCAGGCGATGGGCGTTTCTCCGGTGATCGCGGTCTATGACGAGAAAGAGGAAATCGACCGCAACCAGTTCCCCTCGGGCCTGCGGTTCGAGGAACGCGCCTCGATGATGTCTGTGCAGAAGGAACTGGAGCATGTCGGCGGTGTCAGCGCCATCGTCTATATCCAGACCTGCGCCGCCGAGAAACGCCGCCGCCGCAAGCGCGGCAAGTTCCCTGATCCCGACCGGCGCGTCTGGATCAATCCCGAAGTCTGCGAGGGTTGTGGCGATTGCGGGGTGCAATCGAACTGCGTCTCGATCGTGCCGAAGGAAACCGTGCTTGGCCGCAAACGTGCTATCGACCAATCCAGCTGCAACAAGGATTACTCCTGCGTGAAGGGGTTCTGTCCCAGCTTCGTCTCGGTACGCGGGGCGAAGCTGCGGCGTCCGAAGGCCGCTGCACTGGACTTGCCGCATTTGCCGCAGCCCGAACTTCCCGCGATCCACGGCACACATAATGTGGTCATCACCGGAGTCGGCGGTACTGGCGTTGTGACCATCGGTGCGGTGCTGGCTCAGGCTGCGCATATCGACGGCAAGGGCGCGGGCATGATGGAGATGGCGGGCCTTGCGCAGAAGGGCGGCGCGGTCCACATCCATTTGCGGCTTGCGAACCGCCCCGAAGATATCAGCGCGATCCGTGTCGCCGTGGGCGAGGCGGATTGTGTGATCGGCGGCGATCTGGTGGTGACGGCAGGCGCGAAAACCATCGGTCTGATGACAAAGGGGCGCTCTGGCGCGGTGGTGAACGATCACGAGATCATCACCGGCGAGTTCACCCGCAACCGCGATTTCCAGATTCCGGCAGATCGGCTGCGGGTGTCGTTGCAGGCCCGGCTGGGCGAGAAAGTCGAGTTTTTCGACGCTTCGACCCTAGCGCTGCGGTTGCTGGGGGATTCGATCTATTCGAACATGCTGGTTACTGGCGCGGCATGGCAGCAGGGACTGATCCCACTGAGCGAACAGGCGATCCTGAAAGCGATCGAGCTAAACGGCGCGAAAGTGGCCGAGAACCAGCGTGCCTTCCAGATCGGTCGTTGGGCGATGCTGGCTCCGGTAGATGCCGCCACGTTCATGGCCGAACCCGGGAAGGCGGATGCTGCGATCGATCCGGTTGCCTACCGCGCGGCGCACCTTGTCGATTATCAGGGAGAGGCGTTGAAAGGGCGTTTTCTTGAACTGGTCGCACTGGCGCCATCATCGCTGAGGGACAGCGTCGCGCAGGGCTATTGCAAACTTCTGGCCTATAAGGATGAATACGAGGTCGCGCGCCTGCACCTGTCCAGTGCCGCCCAAGTCGCCGAGGAGTTCGAGGACGAGGCCAAGTTGAGCTTCCATCTGGCCCCTCCGTTCATGCCGGGGCTTGATCCGGATGGGCGTCCGCGCAAACGCGAGTTCGGACAATGGGTGTTGCCTTTCTTCCGGTTGCTGGCGCGGATGAAGTCCTTGCGCGGAACTGTGCTTGATCCGTTCGGCTATACGGCCGAGCGACGGGCCGAGCGTGCGGCCATCGCCGAATACGAAGCCGATATGCGTGAAGTACTGCCAGCGGTGACGCCCGCAACATTGGCGTTGGCGCGCGAACTGGCCGAATTGCCGCTGTCGGTGCGCGGCTACGGTGCTGTCAAGCATGCCGCCGCAGGTATCGCCGCCCAGCGACGCCTTGAGTTGCTGGATGCCATCCGGCAGGGCGGGACGCCTATGGCGCAGGCCGCCGAATGACATAAATCATGGCAATCCCTCGCGGCGCGTCCTAAAAAGACCCGTCGCGAGCAGGAGGCTAGTCATGGCGGTAGGTGTATTCGATTCGGGTCTTGGTGGTCTGACGGTGCTGGACGCCATCGCCGCCCGTTTGCCTGATCTGCCCTTGGTCTATCTGGGTGACAACAAGCATACCCCCTACGGCGTCCGCGATGCCGACGACATTTTCAACCTGACCTGCGCGGGTGTCGAACGCCTTTGGGCCGAGGGTTGCGATCTGGTGATTCTGGCCTGCAACACGGCGTCCGCAGCGGCGCTGAAGCGCATGCAGGAAAGCTGGTTGCCGCCGAACAAGCGCGTGTTGGGCGTGTTCGTTCCGATGATCGAGGCGCTGACCGAGCGTCGCTGGGGCGACAATTCTCCTCCGCGCGAGGTCGAGGTGAAGCATGTCGCGTTGTTCGCAACGCCCGCGACCGTGGCCAGCCGCGCCTTCCAGCGCGAACTGGCGTTTCGGGCCATTGGTGTCGATGTGGAAGCCCAACCCTGCGGCGGCGTCGTCGATGCGATCGAGATGGGCGATGAAATCCTTGCCGAGGCGCTGGTGACCAGCCATGTCGAAGCCCTGATGCGCCGTATGCCGCGGCCCGAGGCCGCGATCCTTGGCTGCACTCATTATCCTTTGGTTCAGGCTGCATTCCAGAATGCCTTGGGCGAGAATGTGAAGGTCTATTCCCAGCCGAATCTCGTTGCGGAAAGCCTTGAGGATTACTTGAAGCGGCACCCCGAACTTGTTGGTTCGGGCACGGTGTCGCGCTTTCTGACGACTGGCGATCCGGTTCGGGTCTCGGGCAAAGCGACACAGTTCCTGCGCTATCCCATCAAGTTCGAAGCAGCCTGAGATATCAGGTTTTATGCGATGAAATCTCTCAAGAAAAAGCGCCGCATTCAGGTTCTCATCGCCACGGCAGTGGCGTTGATCCTTGCTGTGGGGCTGATCGGTTACGGGTTCCGCGATGGGATCAACCTGTATCGCTCACCCAGTCAGATGGCCGAGAATCCGCCCGCTGTGGGCGAAGTTTTCAGGCTCGGTGGTCTGGTCGAGGATGGCACATTGCAGCGCGGCAATGGCGAGACGGTCAGCTTCAACGTGACCGACGGCGGCGCCTCTGTTCCGGTACGGTTTACCGGCGTCCTGCCTGACCTGTTCGCCGAAGGTCAGGGCATGATCGGTACCGGAAAGATGGAAGGCGCGACCTTTGTCGCCAGCGAAATCCTTGCCAAGCACGATGAAAACTACATGCCCCGAGAAGTCATCGACTCGCTCAAGGAGCAGGGCGTGTACGAGGATCCGAATTCCTGACGCAACGCGCGGCAGCTTAACCAAGGATTAATTGCCTAAGAACAGCCTTCTGGACAGTTCTTCCAAAGGGGGCTGAACATGAAGACCGTCGAGCAGATCGCTGCCGAGATCGTCGCGCGTGAGGGGGGCTACGTCAACGACCCCGACGATCCGGGTGGCCCGACCAATTTCGGCGTCACTCTGGCGACGTTGCGCCGCTTGGGTCTTGACCGGACCGGCGATAGCAAAATCGACCTTGCGGATCTGAAGGCCATCAACAAGGCCGATGCTGTTCGCATCTTCGTTGACCACTATTTCCTCAAGCCAAGACTGGGCGAACTTCCTGCCGCTTTGCAGGCCTCGGTCTTTGATATGCAGGTCAATGCTGGTGCAACGGCCGTGAAGATCCTGCAACGCCTGCTAAGTCAGATGGGATTCACAACGACCGACGACGGGGTTGTCGGACCCAAAACCATCGAAGCCGCGCGTTTGGCCGAGATAGCGGCCCGTGCCTTTCTGGCCGATGCCTATGGCATAGCGCGGCGCAATTATTATTACGCGCTGGCCGATGCGCGACCCGCCAGCCGAAAGTTTGCCCGTAGCAGTTCGGGGGGCAAGGGCGGTTGGATCACGCGGGCGGAAGAGTTCGTCTCGGCCCGCTATCATCTGACAATGGCAGAACATCAATCAAGGGTCGCCGCATGGGGATGATGGACCGGTTTCTGGGCGCAGGCAGCGCCGTCACCACGGTTGCTAATGCGGCGACCGGCATGGCCGAAGTTTTCCGCGAAAACTCGACGCGCCGCATGGAATTGAACGAAGAAGCCTATGCCCGCGCCATGACCGAATTGGCCGGAGAATTCGCAACGGCTCCGCATGGCTGGTTCGATGGCTTGATGAATGCATTGAACCGGATGCCAAGGCCGCTTCTGACCTTGGGGACCATAGGGCTGTTCGCCTATGCCATGATCGAGCCCGTCGGTTTCGGCCTGCGGATGGAGAACCTAAATCTGGTGCCCGAACCGCTGTGGTGGCTGCTGGGTGCCATCATCAGTTTCTATTTTGGCGCACGCGAGGCGCATTATTTTCGTGCGCGCCCGCGGATCCCGATCCCGCCGCGTGAAGCGCCTCAGGCGGCTATGCCATCCCCCGTCGCGGCTGTCGTGGTCACGAATGACTTCCCCGATAATGCCGCACTGCGGGACTGGGCCGCGTCACGCGCAACGGAATGACGTGATTGCGACCAGATAGGCGGCGGCGAGGGCTGGCCTGAATGCCCTGCCGCCGTTATCCTTCGCGCAACTGCCCGGAGGAGCACATGAACGCGGAAATTGGCCATTTTGCCTTGATCCTCGCTTTTGCTGTGGCTGTGTTCCAGATGATCGTGCCCATGATTGGCGCGGCCAAGGGCTGGACCGGCTGGATCGAAAGCGCCCGACCTGCTGCGGTGGCCCAGATGGGGCTGATCGCGATCTCTTTTGCCGCGTTGACGATGGCTTTTGTGACCTCGGATTTTTCGGTCAAGCTCGTGTTCGAGAATTCGCACACAGCCAAACCGTTGATCTATAAAATCTCGGGCGTCTGGGGCAATCACGAAGGCTCGATGCTGCTTTGGGTGCTGATCCTTGCGCTGTTTGGAGCGGCGGCTGCGGTGTTCGACGCGAACCTGCCGCCCAGTCTTCGGGCGCGGGTGCTGTCGGTGCAAGGCGCGATCGGCGTCGCCTTCCTTGCGTTCATCCTGTTCACGTCGAACCCGTTCCTGCGGATGGAGTCGGCCCCCTTCAACGGGCGTGACCTGAACCCGCTGCTGCAGGATCCGGGTCTCGCGTTCCATCCGCCGTTTCTTTACCTTGGTTATGTCGGCCTATCGATGGCGTTCAGCTTCGCAGTCGCCGCCCTGATCGAGGGGCGCGTCGATGCCGCTTGGGCGCGCTGGGTCAGGCCCTGGACATTGGCGGCCTGGGTTTTCCTGACCATCGGTATCGCGCTGGGATCGTGGTGGGCCTATTACGAACTTGGCTGGGGCGGGTTCTGGTTCTGGGACCCGGTCGAGAATGCCAGCTTCATGCCGTGGCTTCTGGCCGGAGCCTTGCTGCATTCGGCGATCGTGGTCGAAAAGCGCGAGGTGCTGAAAAGCTGGACCATTCTTCTGGCGATCATGGCTTTCGGTTTTTCGCTGATCGGAACGTTCATCGTGCGGTCCGGCGTCATCACCTCGGTCCACAGCTTTGCCAACGACCCCGAGCGTGGCGTCTTTATCCTCGCCATTCTTGCGGTTTTCGTCGGCGGGGCGCTGACGCTTTACTCTGCCCGCGCGACATCGATGCAGGCCAAAGGGGCCTTTGCCCCCGTCTCGCGCGAGGGGGCGCTGGTCCTGAATAACATCCTGCTTGCCGTCTCGGCATTCGTCGTTTTCATCGGGACGATCTGGCCGCTGCTGGCCGAGATGCTATGGGATCGCAAACTCTCGGTCGGGCCGCCCTTTTTTGAGAAAGCGTTCACCCCCTTCATGATCGCCTTGGCAATCGTGCTGCCCTTGGGCGCGATCATTCCGTGGAAGCGTGGCAAACTGGATCGGGTCTTTGCGCCATTGCGCAGCGCGCTGGTTTTTGCCGTTGCGGTCATGCTGCTTGTCTATGCCGTCTCGACAGGTCATTCCGCCCTTGCCGTGATCGGTGCGGGGCTGGGGGCGTGGCTGATCGGCGGTTCGGTTGTCGATCTGTGGCTTCGGACGGGCAATTCGGGCTGGTCCCGACTTTTCAGATTGCCCCGCGCAGACTGGGGCAAGGCGATTTCACATGGCGGGCTGGGCGTGACCTTCATCGGTGTGAGCCTGCTGATGGCTTGGCAGGTCGAGGACATCCGCGTGGCTCAGGTCGGCGAGACCTTTACTGTCGCGGGCTATAATATCACACTGGAAAATGTCGAGGAACTGCCCGGCCCGAATTACGATTCGACGGTTGCCACCATGAGTGTGGCGAAAGACGGGCGGCAGGTGGCATTGCTTCATCCCGAAAAGCGCGTCTATCCGGTTCAGGCCATGCCCACGACCGAAGCTGCGATCCAGAACCGCTTGTTCCGCGACCTTTATCTGGTGATCGGCGACCCGCAACAGGGCGGAGGCTGGGCTGTTCGCAGCTATATCAAACCGTTCGCAAGCTGGATATGGCTGGGTTCGGCACTGATGGCCTTGGGCGGGTTGATCAGCCTGAGCGACCGGCGCTACCGGGTGGCTGCGGGCGCGGTGCGAACCGCCAATGCCATCCGTCCGGCGGAGTGATCCGATGCGCTATCTGATCCTTTGCCTTGCCTTGCTGCTTACGGGCCCGTCTTGGGCCGTTCAGCCCGACGAGGTGTTGTCCGATCCCGCGCTCGAAGCACGGGCGCGGGAAATTTCCAAGATCTTGCGCTGTCCGGTCTGTCAGGGTGAGACGATCGACGAATCCAATGCTCCGATCAGTCGCGACTTGCGGCTGTATCTACGTGAAAGGCTGGTTGCGGGAGATAGCGATTCCGAAGCCGTGAAATCCGTCACCGACCGGTTCGGCGAATATGTCCTGTTCGAGCCGCCTGCGCGGGGGATCAACTGGTTGCTGTATCTGGCCGGACCGGTGATGGCGCTACTGGCGCTTCTGATCGGCTGGCGCTTCATCCGCTCGCGCAATGATCCGGAATCTGACGCAACCACGCTGACCCCCGAGGAAAAGACGCGGCTCGAGCGGTTGATGCGGGACTGACGTCGGGTCGCCTCTTCCGTGATACCGGTGCCACGGTCAGGATGTCTCCCAAACACGCGGAGGAGCCATGACCTATCAAACCATCACCGTCGGACAACAGGACGGCATCACCCAGATCACGCTGAACCGCCCGGAGGTCATGAACGCGCTGAACCGTGCCATGCGGGCCGAGTTGACGCAGGCGCTAGGCGCGTTGCCTGATGACACGCGCTGCGTCGTTCTGACCGGAAACGGTCGGGCCTTCTGTTCGGGTCAGGATCTGGGCGATGCGACCGCAGGGCTGGATGTCGAACGTATCCTGCGCGAGGAATACGAGCCGATGCTGGCGGCCATCACCGGCGCACCGGTGCCGGTGATCGCGGCGGTCAACGGTATCGCGGCAGGCGCGGGGGCCAATCTGGCGCTTGCGGCCGATGTGGTCATTGCAACGGAAAGCGCGGTGTTCGTGCAGGCGTTCAGCAAGATCGGCCTAATCCCCGATGCCGGAGGAACCTATATCATTCCGCGCAATGTCGGGACCGCACGGGCGATGGGCATGATGCTTTTCGCCGATCCGGTTCCGGCTCGTCAGGCTGCCGATTGGGGGATGATCTGGGAAGCGGTTCCGGACGCCGAATTTTTGGACCGGATTCGGGGCCGTGCGGCGGCGTTGGCGAATGGCCCGACCCGTTCGTTCCTTGCGATCCGGCGGGCACTGGCGGAAAGCGCGGCGAATGATATGCCTGCCCAGCTTGCGCTTGAGGCGAAACTGCAGGCCGAGATGGCCCGTACAGCCGATTTCGCCGAAGGGGTTGCCGCCTTCATGCAAAAACGCTCGGCGAAGTTCACCGGACGCTAACGCTCAGGTGATCCAGCAGAAACGCGGATCTCGGGTGCGATTGTCAAAGAATGGCACGTTGGCGGGGCCGCTAAGCGGTCCCGGTCGCTTTGCGATGCTGGCAATCTCGGCCAGAACGACCTCGGTGATGAACGGCAGGTTCAAGGCCCGCGCCTCGGTCAGGGGAACCCAGTGCAGATGCGAAAGCTCGTCGCAGGCCGCGCTGAAATCATGGCGGTCGCCATGAAGTTTCTCGGCATCCAGAAGCAGGAAGCGGGCGTCGAAGCGCCGCGTTCCTCCGGGCGGAGTGATTGCGCGGAACACATAGATCAGTGCCGAAGGGTCGGGGCTTAGGCCAGCGTCGCGGTAATGCTGCCAATCTTGCGGTGCGGCTCCGGTGGGGCCGGTCATCAGGCCGGTTTCCTCGGCCAGTTCCCGAAGTGCGGCGGCGGCCAGCGCCTCAGGGGACGAGGTCGGGCTGTCGCTGCTGACCGAGGCAAGCAGGCGTCGCGTCACCGGATCAAGCGGTCCTGCCATCTTGGCCGAAGTATCGGCGGGATCGACCGCGCCACCGGGAAACACGTATTTCGAGGGCATGAAGGCCGCCGAAGCCCCCCTTTGCCCCATCAGGACGGCTGGACCGCCACGGGCTGTACGGTCCAGCACGATCAGTGTCGCGGCATCGCGAATGGGGATGTCGGTCACGCGGCGCTTGCCTTTTCGGCCTGCCGTTCACCGCCAAATCCATGCATCCGCCGCGCCCATTGGAAGCCGATGAAGCCGCCCTTGATCACTGGCAGCAAGACCAGTGACAGAATGATCGCACCAAGACCGAAGCCGATCAGCATCGAGATCGCCGAGGGGCGGAATGCCATATAGACCGCAAGCAATAGCGGGGCGCCCAGATGGGACACCAGCAGGATCGTCAGATAGGCCGGACCGTCATCGGCGCGGTGGTGAAACAATTCCTCGCCGCATGAATCGCAATGGTTCCGCACGGCCAGATAACCGTCGAACAGGCGTCCTTTGCCACAATTCGGGCAACGTCTTGCGGCGCCGCGCAGCATTGCAGGTTTCACGCGCCTGTCGCCTTCGGCATTGGGTTGAGCCATCTCGGTCCTCCGGTTCCCCGCTCATCCTAAATCTAGGCAGGCGCGGGGCAAAACGGAAGACGGACCTGTGTCGCAGATCACGCGGCAAGAGCCGAGGCGGCGATCACGATCCGGTTCCGGCCCATGGCTTTGGCGTTCAGCAGCGCGCGATCGGCATGTGCGAGCAGATGTTCCGGCGCGGGAATGTCGATCTCGGCCTGACCGCAACCCAGAACCGCGACTCCGGCTGAAAGCGAGACCTGGATTTCGGAGATCTGGCATTCGCTTGGCAGCCGGACCGGAGTCGACTGGATTTGCAGCCGGATTTCCTCGGCAACGGCCAGGGCGGATTGTGCCGAATGGTGGGGCAGGGCGATCAGGAATTCTTCGCCCCCCATGCGGGCGAGCAAGGCGTCGGGCGGCAGCGCCAGCGCCAATCGCTGCGCGACGTTGCGCAACACGGCATCGCCTGCCGCATGGCCGTGATTGTCGTTCACCTGCTTAAAGCGATCCAGATCAAGCAGGAGGACCGCCAGTGAGCTTTCCTCGCCGATCATCTGGTCGAAAAGCTGCGCCAGCCGCGGCAGCGCATAGCGGCGGTTATGTAGGCCGGTCAGCGGATCTGTCATCGCCCATAGTATATTGCGTTGGTTTTCCTGACGACGAAGATCACTTTGGCGCTTGCGCGAAAGCTGGGCCTCGATCCGGATCGCGGCTTCGGTTGCAGCACCCGGACCCGACATATCCGAAGGCAGCACATCTCCCGCGCCCAGATCCAGCGCCACGGCCGTCATGTCGCCGCGTTCGGGGCGCAGGACGATGACGAAAGCCGCGTCGCGCGACAGCGGGCGGGAACGCAGCTCGGACAGCAGCCGCAACCCGTCGCCCGGTTGGTGCATATCGGCCGCGATCAGGTAAAGTTCGGGAACATCACCGCGCGCGGCATCCGAAAGTGCGCGTTCGGCATCGCAGACCTTCATGTTGAAGTCCAATCGCCCTTGCAGCGCGTGTCGCCAGCCTAACGCGGTCGCCGGTTGCCCCGAGACAAAGACTGCGCGCGAGCGGGTGTCGCGTAAAAACTCGGTCGAGGGCTCGGCCAAGCAACCTTGCAGGACCGCACCCTCGCCTGCGGGGTCGTTGCGCATCAGGCCGCGCACACGGGCCAGCAGGATCAGGTCATCGTCCAGATCGTCGATCAGGGCCGACGCACCCGCACGCAACGCCGCGATCCGGTCGGGGCCTTTCGCCTGCATGATGATCGGCAGATCCGCGCGTTCCGGACGGGAGCGCAGTTCCAGACATAGCTGGTCTGAGGGCATGTCCGGCAGGCTGGCGCCGATCAGAACGATCTGGGGTTGCAGGACGGGAATCATTCTCAGTGCTTCGACACCTGACGAGGCGACCGCAACTTCGTAGCAGGCCGACATCAGCCTGACCTTCATCGTAATCCGGCTTGTCGGCACACCATCCACGACCAGAATGCGCCCTGCGATATTCATATTGTTGTTCTTTACACCTGCTGTCCTCGTTCGCATGTTTCGCGGATATTGGTTAAAAAACGGTTTCCGGTCGGGACTTTCCGTCGCGCCGGTTCAAGAAAACACGAGGATCGAATGCATATTTCCGAAGCGCGCGCTATTGCCGATGCTGGCTTCAGCCATATCGCGGGCGATAGCGATCTGGTCGCGGCTTTTATGGCCCAGTCGGGTACGGATGTCGCAGGTTTGACGGCGATGGCCGGACGACCGGAATTTGCGCAATTCGTGCTGGATTTTCTGCTTGAGCAGGATCAGCGCGTATTGGCATTCGCGCAATCTGCGGGACTTGCACCGCAGCGCGTTGTCATGGCCCGCGCGGTTCTGGGAGGGGGCGACCCTTGGTAGATCGCCCCTGATGGCTTAGGCGACTTCGGCGAAGACCTTGTCGAGCGCCTTTTCCAGCTTTTCGAACATCTCGTCCATCTGGCCCTCGGTCATGATGAAGGGCGGGCACAGCACGACCGACTGGCCCAGCGGGCGGCAGATCAGGCCAAGGTCGGTACAGGTATTGGCGATGCGCTCGCTGACCGAAAGCGAGCCGTCGAACGGCGTCTTGGTCGCCTTGTCCTTGACCGCTTCCAGCGCCCACATGAAGCCCACACCGCGATATTCGCCGATGTTCGGGTTCTGCGCGATGCGTTGCAGACCGGCCTCGAAGCGGGGGGCAAGACGCTTGACGTTATCGGCCAGACCTTCGTTCATCACCACGTCAATGGCTTTCAGAGCAATAGCGCAGCCGACCGGATGGCCCGAGGCGGTGAAGCCATGCGGGAATTCCTCGATCGCCTCGACGGCGGCCTGAACGCGGTCGCCAAGCGCGCCGGAAAGGATCACCGCGCCCATCGGGAAGAAGCCCGCCGTCAGGTTCTTCGATGAGATGATCGCGTCTGGCATGTAGTCATAGGTCTGGCAGCCCCAGGTGTTGCCGGTGCGCCCAAAGCCGCAGATCACCTCATCCGAGACCATCGGAATGTCGTGCTTCTGCAGGATCGGCAGGATCGCTTGGAAATAGCCCTTGGCCGGGGGGATCACGCCGCCCGCGCCCATGACCGGCTCGGCGAAGAAGCCCGCGATGGTGTCGGCGCCCTCGCGCTCGATCGTGTCCTCAAGCTCTTTGGCGAGGCGCTTGACGAATTGTTCCTCGGTCTCGCCCTCGGCACCGAAGCGCCAGTAATGCGGGCAGGTCAGGTGCAGGAAGCCCGGCAGGGGCAGGCCGAAGACCGAGTTATAGGGCTTGCCGGTCATCGAGGCCGAAACTGCGGTCACGCCGTGATAGGCGTTCCAGCGCGTCAGGATCTTGCGCTTTTGCGGCTTGCCTTCGGCGGCGTGCATGAACCACAGGATTTTGACCATGGTGTCGTTCGCCTCGGAGCCCGAGTTCGTATAGAAGACCCGACCACGGTTGAAGGGCGAGACCTCGATCAGCTTTTCGGACAGCATCACGGTCTGGTCGGACATGCGGCCAAAGAACGAATGATAACCGGGGAAACGCTCGTATTGCGCCTTGGCGGCCTCGATCAGGCCCTTGTGGTCGAAGCCCGCGACCATGTTCCACAGGCCGGAATTCGCATCCAGATAACGGCGGCCATGCACATCGACGATGTAGGGCCCTTCGCCATGGGTGACGACGACCGTGCCACGCTGGTGCACCGAGGGCATGTCGGTGAAACCGTATAGCGAGTATTCCTCGGCGCGGGCTTCCCAGCTTTGTGGTTGGTTCATGGTATTTGCCTCCGTGTTCGATGTTGCGGGCAGGCTATCCGTGCGCCTCAAGCCGTTCAATGGGGCGCAGACGGGAGGTGGCAGACTGCCCGAATGCGGCTGCTTTGGGGATCATTCTGCCACGGTCATAAGACGAAACTCTGGATTGCGCGGGCTAACCCTTGTTGGGCAAAGTGGATCTGACGGCTTTGCATCATCCGGAGGATGTCATGCGCAGAGTGCTTACGGCTTTGGCTTTGGCATGGGCGGCTCCGGCTTGCGCCGATGATCTTCTGATCCTGCCGATCAAGTTGCTGGATACCTCGCACGAGACGAAGGATCAGGAACAGGACCATATCCGGCGACTGGACATGATGGCCGACGTGCTGGCCAGCGAGTTGTCGGGAGAAATTTTGGGTCGCGATGCGGTTGCCTCGGCCTGCCCGCGCGAGACGACGGCTTGTCTGGTCGGGATGCTGCGCGACAAGGGGGCAGAACGCGGGTTGTTCATCATCGTGCAAAAGACCAGCACGCTGATCCTGCAGGTCTTTGCCAGCGTGATCGATGTCGGGTCCGAAAAGCTCGTGAATCACAAGGAACTGAACTTTCGCGGCGACAATGACGAAGCCTACCGCCGCGCCGCGTTGTTCCTTGCGCGTCAGTTACGGGACGATGGCTGAGACGGGATCAGGCCGATTTCGCGCAATGCGGCCTCGATCCCCGAGATATCCTTGCCGCGTGTTTCGGCGACCAATGTGTCGAAACTCTGGCGGAGCGCGGCTTTTTCCTCGCCACGGCAATCGTTCCATGGTCGGCCCTGCAGGGCCATGTGCAGGACGTAATAGCCGATGAAATGCGGTCGTTCCCCACAAGCCAGCAGCGCGCGATAGGCGTCATGTGCGCCCAGTTTGCGCAGGCTCGCGGCATCGGGAATGCCCGCAGAGATCAGCGATTTCGCGGTTGCGGGGCCGATATTCGGGATTTGGGTCAGATCGGTCATGTCCTGTCAGACTTTCCAAAGCGGGCGCTATCCTGTATCAGCGCCCGAACTCCAAGGACAGCACGGCATGACCGACCTAGCCAGCAAAACCGCTCAAGATCCCGAGCCGGCCGCCAAGAAGCTTTTCATCAAGACCTATGGCTGCCAGATGAACGTGTATGACAGTCAGCGCATGGCCGAGGCCATGGGCGCGGAAGGTTACGTTCTGACCGAGGATCAGTCGCAAGCCGACATGGTGTTGCTGAACACTTGCCATATCCGCGAAAAAGCGGCCGAGAAGCTGTACTCCGACCTTGGTCGCCTGAAGCCGCTCAAGGCCGAGCGCCCCGACCTGAAGATCGGCGTCGCGGGCTGTGTCGCGCAGGCCGAGGGCGAGGAAATCCAACGCCGGATGCCGATCGTCGATCTGGTCGTCGGCCCGCAGGCCTACCACCGCTTGCCGGCCATGGCGCGCGCTGGTCGGGGCGTGGACACCGAATTCCCTGCCGAGGATAAATTCGAGCATCTGCCGAAACCCGCAGCGACCCGTCGGGCTCCCGCCGCTTTCCTGACCGTGCAGGAAGGCTGCGACAAGTTCTGTGCGTTCTGCGTCGTGCCTTATACGCGCGGCGCCGAGGTCAGCCGTCCGGTCAGCCGTATCCTTTCCGAGGCGCGTGATCTGGTCTCACGCGGGGTGCGGGAAATCACGCTTCTGGGTCAGAACGTCAATGGCTGGCACGGGGCGGCAAGCGAGGGGGGCGAATGGGGCTTCGGTCGCCTGATCCGCGCCATCGCCGAAATCGACGGGCTGGACCGTATCCGCTACACCACCAGCCATCCCAACGACATGGCCGACGATCTGATCGAGGCGCACCGGAACGAGCCGAAGCTGATGCCATATTTGCATCTACCGGTGCAATCGGGCAGCAACCGCATTCTGAAGGCGATGAACCGCAAGCATACGGTGGACCAGTATCTGCGCCTGATCGACCGCATCCGCGATGCGCGTCCCGACATCATGCTGACCAGCGATTTTATCGTCGGTTTCCCCGGCGAGACCAATCAGGACCATCAGGATACGCTGGATCTGGTGGCCCGCGTGAATTTCGGCACGGCCTTCAGCTTCAAATATTCTCCGCGTCCGGGCACTCCGGCCTATGACCGGCCCGAGGTGGATAGCGATGTCGCCGATGCCCGCCTGCAAGAACTTCAGGCCCTGCTAAGCAGCCAGCAAAAGGCCGCGCAAGAGGGCATGGTCGGGCGCGAAATGGGCGTTCTTTTCGAGAAACCGGGTCGTCTGGCCGGTCAGATGGTCGGTAAATCCGATTATCTGCATGCGGTCTTCGTCGAGGCTCCGGATGCGAAGGTCGGCGATCTGGTCAGGGTCCGGATCACCCATAGCGCGGCGAACTCGCTGGCCGGAGAATTGGTCGATCAAGGCCGTTAACCTTTGCCGGTGTCATGCCGCAATCCGGTTGACTTTCCGCGACAGATCCGCCATATACCCGCGACCGGCCGGGTATCTGCCCGTTGCCGGTGCGTTATTTTAATCTCATCCGATAAGCGGGTGCGCTGTCCGAAGGCGGGTCCAGACCCACGAACACCTGTCACGCAGGGGCCGTAAGACGCGATGGAAGCAAGGAAAGACGGAATGTTCGCAGTTCTCAAAACGGGCGGCAAGCAGTACCGGGTTCAGGCCGGTGATGTGCTGCGCGTTGAAAAACTGAACGCCGAAGCTGGCGACAAAGTGCAATTCAACGAAGTGCTGATGATCGGTTCGACCATCGGTGCGCCGCTGGTTGCTGGCGCCGGTGTGCAAGCCGAAGTCATCGACAACATCAAGGCTGACAAGGTCATCACCTATGTCAAACGCCGCCGGAAGCACTCGTCGCAGCGCACCCGTGGCCACCGTCAGCAACTGACGCTGGTTCGCGTCACCGAGCTGCTGGAAAAAGGCGCTGACAAGTCGGACGTGAAAGCAGCCGTCGGCGCGCGCACGAAAGTCGAAGCTGCTGCAGCTAAACCGGCGAAAGCCAAAAAAGCCAAGGCTGAAGCCGCGGCTGCAGACGCCAACTAAGACATAGGAGACTGACCCATGGCACATAAAAAAGCAGGCGGTTCGTCCCGCAACGGTCGCGACTCGGCCGGTCGCCGTCTTGGCGTGAAACTGTTCGGTGGCCAGGCTGCCGTTGCAGGCAACATCATCGTGCGTCAGCGCGGCACCACCTGGTGGGCCGGTGCGAACGTCGGCATGGGCCGCGACCATACCCTGTTCGCGCTGACCGACGGCAAGGTGACTTTCCGCAAGGGCCTCAAGGGCCGCACCTACATTTCCGTGCTGCCGGCCAATCTCGAGGCTGCCGAGTAAACCAGTTTTAACACTCAGGTGCTAAAATTTCGGGGATCGGCGCAAGCCGGTCCCCTTCGGCATTCCGGACACCATGCATATCTATTTCGAGTACGAGGGAGGAATGACCTATGACTGACCTGATCGCGCCGGTTTTGCATCCGCAGACCGAGATCGCGACGGAACGCTTCGTTCTTCGGCCGCTGCGGCGGTCGGATGCGGGACTGATCGCGCATTACACTCAGGATCGCCGCGTGGCCGAGGGCACGCGCTCGATTCCCCATCCCCTGCCGCCGGGCGCGTCAGAGGCTTACGTCAATCGCGCGATATCGTCCGAGCGTGACGAAGATGTCTGGGCAATCGACGGCTCGGCGAACAAGCTTGCTGAACTGCTTGGCGTCGTGTCTCTGACGCGGATAGAACCGGACCAATCCGAGCTTGGTTTCTGGGTTGGCGCCGGATTCTGGAACACGGGTTTCGCCACCGAGGCTGTGGCGGCTTTGGTCGCGGCGAACCCGCATGGCTCGCGGACCCTTTTCGCCGAGGCATTTCAGGACAATCCCGGTTCGGCCCGTGTGCTGACCAATAGCGGGTTCGAATATCTTGGCGATGCCGAAAGCTGGTCGATCGCGCGCAATGCGCGGGTACCGACCTGGACCTATCTGCGCAAGATGGCCTGATCACGGCCATCGGCTGAACTGGAGTTGGATCAGGGCGCCCGAGGGCGCCCTTTTTTACTTGTTCAGGGTAACGGCATTTCCGCTGCCGCTGATGACGACCTGATTGATACCGGCGAGCGCCTCTTTCGAGATTGTCAACGCGGCGGTAATGGTGTCGCTGGCCGGATTGGCGGCACTTCTGCTGGCGGCGCTATTCTGCTGCGGCGGATAGCCGACCAGTCGCAAGCGCAGGACGCCGGTGTCGTCGGCGCGGATGCGGCCCTTGGGCAAGGGTTCCTCGGTGATCAGCGCGACATCCCACCAACCCTTGGTCGCGGGAATGGCGGTGACGACCAGCAGCCGGCCCTCGTACATCGGTTCCCATCGGGCCGAAACCACATGCGCGATACCGGTCCGGCCATCGAGATTGGTGGTCGGATAGCCCCCTTCGGGCTCTAGGCTTTGCGGCTGATTCGAACCGCCGAACCATGTTCCGGGGTTCCAGCTGCTGTCGCCCATGCTGTCGCCAAAACGGCCACACCCTGCCACAAGCAGCATCACGCAGCCAATTTGGCCCAAAGTCCTGATCCGCATTTGGCTGCCCCCGTTCCTTGCCAGTTTCCGCAGAGTGATAGGGCAAAGACGACAAAGGCGAAAGCCTCTTTGACCTTGGTCGAGTGAAGCGCTATGCCCGAGTCCGCCCGGAAGTCGCACGAATGCGAAAGGAAGCCAAATGGCCACGCCCGCCTTTGAAGAAATCGCCGAAACCTTCGATTTTCTCGAGGATTGGGAAGAGCGCTATCGCCATGTCATCGAATTGGGCAAGGCGATGCCTGCGATGGACCCCGCCTTGCAGGCTCCGGCCACCAAGGTCGAGGGCTGCGCCAGTCAGGTCTGGATTATGCCGCGCATCACTGACGGTCGGTTCGATTTCGACGGTGACAGCGATGCGCTGATCGTACGCGGTCTGGTCGCGATCCTGCACGCCCTGTATTCGGGCGTGCCTGTTGCCGATGTGGCCAAGATCGACGCTACATCCGAATTGCGTCGGCTGGGGCTTGAGGAACATCTGTCGGCCCAACGCTCGAACGGGCTGCGCGCCATGGTCGAGCGGATCAGAGTGCTCGCGGCCGCCGCCTGAGGATCAGCCGCGGCGGTGGGTAATCCAGCCGCCGCCCAGAACGCGCGTCCCCTCGGTCGCGTAGAACACGCAGGCCTGTCCGGCGCTGACGCCCTCTTCGGGGTCGAGAAGTTCGACCTCGGCGCGGTTCTTTCCGGTCGGGCGCAGGATCGCCGGACGCGGAGGCCGCGTCGAGCGGATGCGCGCGGTCACAGCGATCTCGCCTTCGAACGGCTCGTCGCCCAGCCAGTTGACCTCTGTCACGGGAACGATTTTCGTTGCAAGCGCCTGTTTGGGGCCGACGACGACTTGGCGGGTTTCCGGTTCAAGTCGCACGACATAAAGCGGGTCGCCAAGGCCACCGATGCCCAGACCGCGACGCTGGCCGATCGTGTAATGGATGACACCGCGATGTGTGCCCAGCACGTTGCCGTCCAGATCGACGATTTCGCCCGGATCCGCTGCGCCGGGCCGCAGTTTCTCGATTACGCTGGCGTAATCGCCATTGGGAACGAAGCAGATATCCTGACTGTCAGGCTTGTCTGCGACGGCAAGGCCGTATTTTGCGGCCAGCGCGCGCGTCTCGGCCTTGCTCTGCAGGCCACCCAGCGGGAAGCGCAGGTAATCAAGCTGTTCGGAGGTGGTCGAGAACAGGAAGTAGCTTTGGTCGCGATTGGCATCTGCGGCCATATGCAATTCCGAGCCGTTCTCACCGTAGAAGCGGCGGATGTAATGGCCGGTTGCCATGCAGTCTGCGTCAAGCTCGCGCGCGGTTTGCAGCAGGTCGCGGAATTTGACCCGCTCGTTGCAGCGGATGCAGGGGACCGGAGTAGCGCCCGCCAGATAGGCGTCGGCAAATTCCTCGATCACGGATTCGCGGAACTTGTTCTCATAGTCGAGGACGTAATGCGGGAAGCCCACACGCTCGGCCACGCGGCGGGCATCGTGGATATCCTGACCGGCGCAGCAAGCGCCTTTCTTGGCCAAAGCCGCGCCGTGATCATAAAGTTGCAGCGTCACGCCGATCACGTCATAGCCCTCGGCCGCCAGCATCGCCGCGACAACCGAACTGTCGACACCACCCGACATCGCGACAACCACGCGGGTTTCGGACGGAGGCTTGGCAAAGCCGAGCGAGTTCAATGGCGTGTCATGCGCTTCTGCGCGAGCGGCGGAGCTGCAGCTTGTCATGGATCGTCCTTTTGCGGCGCAGGCGGATATCATGCGCGCCGGATTTATCGACATTTATAGGCAAAATGACGGAATTCTCAAGGGCAGGGCACATGGGAAACCGTTTTGGCTTCACTCGCATTTAAGAACTCTCTGGCAAAAGCGAAGATGTGAAAGATGGGAATTTTACATGTTCGTCAAGAAATCACGCGGTCCGCGGACTGCGCATATGGCAGACGGCTCGATCCTGACGCTGGCCGACCTTCCTGAAGTCGGGATGCGATGGGTCGCCAGACGCAAAGCCATCGTGGTCGCGGCGGTAAAATACGGCCTGCTGAGCAAGGATGATGTGATCAAACGCTACGATCTGAGCGAGGAGGAGTTCGATACCTGGGCGCATATGATCGAGCGCCATGGAAGGGATGCGTTAAAAATCACGCAGTTGCAAAAATTTAAGCAACCTTAAGTTGCATTTGATGAGATTGGATCGTCGGTAACGCGATATTAACGCTTTCGTGAAACCAATAGTCCGAAATCGGATCAACGAGGGGCAACGACATGCGAATTCTTCTTGTCGAGGATGATCAGACCACGGCGCGCAGCATCGAGTTGATGCTGACTCACGCAAACTACAACGTATACCGGACCGACATGGGCGAGGAGGGGATCGATCTGGCCCGCCTGTACGATTATGATCTGATCCTGCTGGACCTTGATCTGCCGGATATGCACGGAATGGAGGTTCTGCGTCAGATCCGCATGTCGCGCATTGACAGCCCGATCCTGATCCTGACCGGCTCGGACGATACGGAAAGCAAGCTTCGCGGCTTCGGCTTCGGTGCGGATGACTATATGACCAAGCCCTTTAACCGGGATGAGCTGGTGGCGCGTATCCATGCTATTATCCGCCGCTCCAAGGGACATAGCCAGTCGATCATCCGTACGGGCGGCATGGTCGTGAATCTGGATGCGCGCTCGGTCGAAGTCGAAGGGCGTCCGGTCAATCTGACGGGCAAGGAATACCAGATCCTTGAGCTGCTGAGTCTGCGCAAGGGCACCACGCTGACCAAGGAAATGTTCCTGAATCATCTTTATGGCGGTCTGGACGAGCCGGAGCTGAAGATCATCGACGTCTTCGTTTGCA
Organism: Paracoccus aestuariivivens; assembly: GCF_009711225.1. Classification (GTDB taxonomy): domain Bacteria; phylum Pseudomonadota; class Alphaproteobacteria; order Rhodobacterales; family Rhodobacteraceae; genus Paracoccus; species Paracoccus aestuariivivens. Next base: position 322,348 of record NZ_WMIE01000002.1, read on the forward strand.
AGTTGCGCAAAAAGCTTGCGGCGGTGCTGAATGGTGAAAACCATATCGAAACCGTCTGGGGACGCGGTTATGTGCTGCGCGATCCCGCCACCGAGACGCAAGCGCCCGAACGCCTGGCCTTGCGCGCCTGACGACGTGATCCTGACCTCTGGCGCTGGACAAGGTCTTACGCCAGAAGCTATCACCTTGGCCCTGAAGAACGACCTTTCGCGGGTCTTAGTGGCGGAGGCAAGGATGGCCCAAGACAATAAGGATCACCCTGAGACCGGACCAGCAGGGTCAGCGCCCGAATTGCCCGAAAGCATGGCCCCCGATCTTGCTGCGGATGAAATTGCGCATCTGACACAGGAGTTGCTGCTAGCCGATCAGGCCTATCATACCGAGGATGCTCCCGAGCTAAGCGATGCCGAATATGATGCCAAGAAGCGTCGGCTGGCCGCGCTTGAACAGTATTTTCCCGAATATGCCAGTCAGGAAAGCCCGACGACCAAGGTCGGTGCGGCACCGGATGGCCGCTTCCCCAAGGCGGCGCACAGCGTTCCGATGCTGTCATTGGAAAATGCCTTCGACGCCGAAGATGTCCAAGCATTCGTCCAGCGTATCCGGACTTTCCTGAGCCTGCCGTCCTCTGCTCCGGTTGAAGTGACTGCCGAACCCAAGATCGACGGGCTTTCATTGTCGCTGCGCTACGAGCATGGCGAACTCGTGTTGGCCGCGACGCGCGGCGATGGTGCGCTAGGCGAAAACGTCACACCCAACGCGCGGACGATTTCGGATATCCCGCAGCGGCTTTCTGGCGACGACATTCCCGAAGTCGTCGAGATCCGTGGCGAAGTCTACATGTCGCACGAGGATTTCGAAAAACTGAACGCCTCGGATAGCGGCCGGACCTTTGCCAATCCGCGCAATGCGGCTGCCGGTTCGCTGCGGCAACTCGATCCAGCGGTGACTGCTGCGCGTCCGCTGCGCTTCTTCGCCTATGCCTGGGGCCAGCTTAGCCAGCCTTTGGCGGTGACGCAGATGGGGGCCGTTGAGCGCATGCTCGAATTCGGTTTCCGGACCAACCCCAACATGCGGCTGTGTCATTCGGTGGACGAGCTGATCGCGGTCTGGTCAGGCATCGAACAGATGCGCGCCACATTGGGCTATGACATTGATGGCGTGGTCTACAAGGTGAATGACCTTGGCTATCAGGCCCGGATGGGGATGCGCTCGACCACGCCGCGTTGGGCGATCGCGCATAAGTTTCCTGCTGAGCGGGCTTGGACCCGGCTTGAGGCAATCGACATTCAGGTTGGTCGGACCGGTGCGTTAAGTCCGGTCGCCCGCCTGCATCCCGTGACAGTAGGGGGGGTCGTCGTCTCGAACGCGACCCTGCACAACGAGGATTACATTGCCGGTCTCGGGGCTGACGGCAGCGAGATCCGCGGCGGCAAGGACATTCGCGTCGGCGATTGGGTCGAGGTCTATCGCGCCGGTGATGTCATTCCGAAGGTCGCCGATGTCGATCTGGCGAAACGCCCCGCCGAGGCCGTTAGCTACGCATTTCCGAAGACCTGTCCCGAATGCGGTTCGCCCGCCGTGCGCGAGGAGGGGGACTCGGCCCGCCGTTGTACGGGCGGGTTGATCTGTCCGGCGCAGGCTGTCGAAAAGCTCAAGCATTTCGTATCGCGGGCAGCGTTCGATATTGACGGTCTGGGCGCGAAGCTGGTCGAGGAGCTGTTCCGCGATGGCTGGATCGCCGAGCCAGCCGATATTTTCACCCTGCAGGATCGCTTTGGATCAGGCCAGCCAAGGCAGTTGAAGAACCGTGAGGGCTGGGGCGAGAAAAGCGCGACCAGCCTGTTCAACGCAATCGACAAGCAGCGCCAGATCGCCTTGGCGAAGCTGCTTTTCGCGCTTGGCATCCGTCATCTGGGCGAAGTGGCGGCCGCGGACGTCGCGCGCCACTATGGTAGTTTTGACGCCTTGGCGGCTTCGCTGGATCGATTGCATCCTGCTGCCGAGGCCCACCGCGCCGCCGATCTCGCTGCCGAGGCCGAGCGCGAAGCAGCCGAGCATGAAGGCCGTCGTGCCCGCATCTCCGAGGCGCGCGCTGCGGTGCTGGAACAGTTCGATCTGCCTCCCGATGCGCGGGCCGCATGGGAGGATGCGTTGTCGGCAAACGGAATCGGCCCCGTTCTGGTGATGTCGTTGTCCGAAGCATTCAGCAATGCCAAGGAACGCGCGGCGATTGATCGGCTGGTCGGTTTCTTGACGATCCTTGCCCCCGAAGCGCGTGCGACCGACAGTGAAATTACCGGCAAGACGCTGGTTTTTACCGGCACACTGGAAAAAATGACCCGTGCCGAGGCAAAGGCCCGTGCCGAGGCATTGGGCGCGCATGTCGCGGGTTCGGTTTCGGCGAAAACCGATCTGCTGATTGCTGGACCGGGGGCTGGCTCCAAGGCAAAGAAAGCCGCCGATCTGGGCATCAAGGTTATAGATGAGGACGAATGGCTGGCGATCGCCAAGGGGTAGGCGGACGTCCACCCGCATTGTTTCCGCTATTTGCCGGGCTCGAAACCCTGTCCGGCGTCGGCCCCAAGGCAGCCGAGGCGTTTGCGCAGATGGGCGTGACCCGTCCGCGCGATCTCGTGCTGACCTTGCCGCATTCGGGCATCCGCCGCCGTCCGATCACGCGGCTGGCCGAGGCGCATCCGCCGGAAATTGTCACCGTCACCCTGAACGTCGAACGGCATCACCCGCCATCGTCGAAAGGCCGGCCGTGGCGGGTGCATTGCTCGGACGGGGTCGGGGATATTCAACTGGTCTTTTTCCATGCGCGTAAAGAGTGGATCGAGGGTCAGTTTCCGGTCGGAGCGCGTCGTCTGATCTCGGGCAAGATCGAATTGTTCGACGGCATGGCCCAGATGGTGCATCCCGATCATGTCGGCCCCGAAAAATCTGCGCCTCCGCCCGAGTTCGAACCGGTCTACCCGCTTTCTGGTCGCCTGACGCAAGGGGTGGTGCAAAAAGCCGTGGCAGCCGCAATGTCACGCTTGCCCGAGGTGGCGGAATGGGCCGACCCTAGCGTCGTTTCGCGCGAAGGGTGGCCCCGTTGGGTCGATGCCTTGACGCAGGCCCATGCGCCGCAGGGACCGCAGAACCTGTCGCCGACCGATCCGGCGCGGGCGCGGTTGGCCTACGACGAATTGTTCGCGCATCAGATGACGCTGGCGCTGCTCCGGCGCGATCGCAGGCGTCAGACCGGCCTTTCGACCCATGGCGACGGTCGTCTGCGCGGCAAGGTTCTGGCGGGGCTGCCCTGGCCTCCGACCGGAGCGCAGACCCGCTCGGTTCACGAGATTGCCGAGGATATGGCCGAGCCGCGCCGGATGAACCGGTTGCTGCAGGGCGATGTCGGTGCGGGCAAGACCTTGGTCGCGTTCCTGTCTTTGCTGGTCGCGGTCGAGGCGGGCGGGCAGGGCGTGATGATGGCGCCGACCGAGATCCTTGCCCGCCAGCATTTCCGTGCGCTGGAGCCTTTGGCCCGTTTGGCGGGCGTCCGCCTTGAGGTGCTGACCGGACGCGACAAGGGCGACGCGCGGGCCAATATCCTGACCGACCTAGCCGAGGGCCGGATCGACATATTGGTCGGAACCCATGCCGTGATCCAGAAAACGGTCGAGTTCAACGACCTGCGCTTGGCCATCATCGACGAACAGCACCGCTTCGGTGTGAACCAGCGGATGGAGCTGGGGACCAAGGGCACGCATCTTCCTCCCGATATGCTGGTGATGACCGCGACGCCGATCCCGCGCTCGTTGGCGCTGGCGCAGTTCGGCGATATGGATCTGTCGGTGCTGGATGAAAAACCCGTGGGTCGCCAGCCGATCAGGACGACCGTGATCCCGGACAGCCGGATGGGCGATATCATCGAACATCTCGCACGGGCTATCGACGAAGGGGCGCGGGCCTATTGGGTCTGTCCCTTGGTCGAGGAAAGCGAAGCCGTCGATCTGACAGCGGCTGAGGCGCGGTTCAAGGAACTGCGCGCCCGCTTTGGCGATCAGGTCCGGCTGGTTCATGGGCAGATGCCTGCCGATGAGCGTGACGCGGCAATGGCGGATTTTGCCTCGGGGCGGGCGGCCATTCTGGTCGCGACCACGGTGATCGAGGTGGGCGTCGATGTTCCCGAAGCCACGATCATGGTGATCGAGCGGGCCGAGAACTTCGGCTTGGCCCAGTTGCACCAGTTGCGTGGGCGGGTCGGTCGCGGCTCAAAGGCGTCGAGCTGCTTGCTGATGTATCACGAGCCCCTGACCGAGACCGGTCGCCGTCGATTGGGCATCCTGCGCGAGACCGAGGACGGCTTCCGCATCGCCGAGGAAGATCTGGCCATGCGCGGTGCGGGTGATGTGATCGGAACGGCGCAATCCGGATTGCCGCGTTTCCGCATTGCCGATCTTGAACGACAGGGTGCGTTGATGGCCATAGCCCGCAAGGATGCGCAGGCATTTCTAGAACGTGATCCCAAAATGGAGAGCGATCGCGGGCGGGCCGTAAGGCTGCTGCTTTGGCTGATGGAACAGGACCGCGCGATACGCCTGATCACAGCCGGATAGCTGTCAATCACGATGTTCTTAAAATGTTCTTTACTTTGTTCCGATTCGGTGAGAACAAAGTGCAAACATAGCGTGGAGAACAGACATGAGCCGTGAAACTCTTGCCGATCTCGTTGGTGTCGTTGCCATCTCGCTGATGGCGATTTTTCTATTCTCGCTTCCGACCATCGTCCCGACGGGCATGGTCGCCTGATCCAAGTATTTGTCCTGCCCCGCGCTTCGCGAAGCCCTCGCCCGGCTTCGCACAGACCTTCCCCGGGTCGTGAGATTGCGCGCAACTGCCGACCCTTCGGGGTCGGCCTTTCTTTTCGGCTGCGTCAGCCCTGCGTGGCGTCGATAGCGTCCAGCGTGGCCTGCCATGCCAACAGGATCGAGGCGTGACGATTCGGAAAATCGCGGGCGGGCAGCAGGGTTTCAAGTTCCGCGAAGGGCTCGGACGGGACGGGGCCTTCGGTCTTGAGCATCGCGGTCAGTTCCTCGATCGCATGGGCGATTTCGTCGCGTGTGCGGCCGATGACAGCGCCGCCCAGCACCGCAGCCGAGGCTTGCCCCAATGCGCAGGCCCGCACCTCTTGCGAGAAATCTGCGATCTGGTCGCCGTTCATCACCACATGCGCGGTCACCGAACTTCCGCATTGCGGTGAGCGGCGATGCGCGCTTCCCGCAGGGTTCTCAAGCTTGCCCAGATGCGGAATATCCGAGGCAAGTGCCAGAATCCGGCGGGAATAAAGCTGCATGAGATCGCTGTCAGACATGGCGGACCTTGGGGTTTTCCTTGGTGCGGGTCACGATTAGATAGGGGCGACCCAGCCGAAAGGAAAGCCGATGTTCGACGCTGCGACACTGAAATACGACGGGAACGGCCTGATCCCGGCGATTGCGCAGGACCATCGCAACGGCGAGGTGCTGATGATGGCATGGATGAATGCGGAATCGGTGGCGCGCACGCTGGAGAGCGGCAAAGTCACCTATTGGTCGCGCTCGCGCCAAAGCTTCTGGGTCAAGGGCGAAAGCTCGGGGCACGTGCAGAAGTTGGTGGAGATGCGGGTCGATTGTGACCGCGACTGCCTGTTGGTGTTGGTCGAGCAGGTCGGACCTGCCTGCCACACCAACCGTCGCAGCTGCTTCTATACCGCGATCCGCGAGGGGGCCGAGGTCGAGATCATGCAGCCTCAGAATCCCAACGACTGACGGATTTCGGCGGCGCTCATGCCTTGTTCGCGGTAAAGCCGCAGAGCGCGGGCGTCGTCGCGTTTGGCAAGCCGCTTGCCCTGATCGTCGCGGATCAGGCGATGATGGTGGTAGCGCGGGAAGGGCAGGTCCAGCAGGCGCTGCAGCAGGACATGGATATAGGTCGAATCCAGCAGGTCCTTGCCGCGCGTGACCAAGGTGATGCCCTGCTCGGCATCGTCCACCACGACTGACAGGTGATAGCTGGTGCCCATGCCGCGACGGGCCAGAACCACGTCGCCGATGCCAGAGATCATCTGTTCGGCTGACAGGTGGTGCGGGGGGGCGATATTCTCATCCTCGAAGGCGATCCCATCAGCGCGCAGGTGATCCAGCGCGCGGGCCATGTTCAGGCGGATTGCGTCTTCCGGGCCAGACGCGGCCATTGTCCGATGTCGGCAGGTGCCGGGATAGACCGGGCCGTCGGGACCAATGACCGGCTCGACCCCTTCCTGCGGGGCCGCAAGCGCCGCGCGGATATCGGCGCGTCGGCATTGGCAGGGATAGGTTAGGCCCAGTGCCGTGAGGCGGTCCAAAGCGGATTGATAGGCAGGCAGGCGGTCGGACTGACGCATCGCGGGCAGGGGCCAGTCTAGGCCCAGCCAATGCAGGTCCTCAAAGATCATCGCCTCATATTCCGGGCGGCAGCGGCTTTGGTCGATATCCTCGATCCGCAGCAGAAACTGGCCGGAATCGGCCAGTTTTGCTGCCGTCAGTGCCGCGAAGGCATGGCCCAGATGCAAGGGACCGGTGGGCGAGGGGGCGAACCGCGTGCGGTTCAATTCTGCCCCGAGAGCCAGCCTTGGAAATCGGCTTTCGCGCGGTCGGTATAGGCCGGATAGCGATCCTTGCGGCCCTTGCGCCCGCCACGCATTTCGTCCAGCGGCGGATAAAGACCGAAATTCACGTTCATCGGCTGAAAGGTCTTTGCATCCGCGCCGCCAGTGATGTGATTGACCAGCGCGCCCATCGAGGTGGTCACGGGCGGCGGCGGAAGATCGCGGCCAAGCGCCTCGGCCGCGGCCATGCGACCGGCGAGCAGCCCCATCGCGGCGGATTCCACATAGCCTTCGACGCCAGTGACCTGACCCGCGAAACGCAGGTTCGGACGCGAGCGCAAACGCAGCCGGTCGTCGATCAGGCGCGGCGAGTTCAGGAAAGTGTTGCGGTGGATGCCGCCCAGACGGGCGAAGCTGGCGTTCTGCAGGCCGGGGATGCGGCGGAAGACCTCGGTCTGCGCGCCGTACTTCATCTTGGTCTGGAAGCCGACGATATTATACAGCGTGCCCAAGGCGTTATCGCGGCGAAGCTGGACAACGGCATAGGCTTTTTCTGTCGGCTTATGGGTGTTCGTCAGACCGACGGGTTTCATCGGACCGTGGCGCAGGGTCTCGCGGCCGCGCTCGGCCATGACCTCGATCGGCAGGCAGCCGTCGAAATAGCCGGCGGTCTCGCCCTCATGGAACTCGGTCTTGTCGGCGGCGAGAAGGGCATCGATGAAGCCCTCATAGTCTTCGCGCGTCATCGGGCAGTTGATATAGGCGGTGCGCTCTTCCTTGGTCTCGCCCTTGTCGTAGCGGCTTTGCAGCCAGCAGATCGACATGTCGATGGTCTCGGCATGGACGATGGGGGCGATGGCGTCGAAAAAGGCGAGCGAGCCTTCCTCGGTCGCAGCGAGGATCGAATTGCCCAGAGCCGGTGAAGTCAACGGGCCGGTGGCGACGATCCAGCGACCGTCACTCGGCAGTTCTGTCACCTCGCCGGGGGCGAAGGTAACCAGCGGCTCGTTACGCAGGGCTTCGGTCACGGCAGCGGAGAAGGCGTCGCGGTCAACGGCCAAAGCGCCGCCTGCGGGCAGGCGGTGGCGGTCGGCCATGGACATGATGAGACCACCAGCCGCGCGCATTTCCCAATGCAACTGGCCCACGGCGTTCATCTGGTCGTCATCCGAGCGGAAACTGTTCGAGCAGACCATCTCGGCGCAATCGCCGGTACGATGGGCGAAGGTCTCGATCGAGGGGCGCATCTCGTGCAGCACGACGGGCACGCCCGCGCGCGTGATCTGCCAAGCCGCCTCGGACCCTGCAAGGCCCGCGCCGATGATGTGGATCGGTTCCATGTCTTACCCCTTCGCGTCAGGCGGGCGTCATAGCACCCGTATCCGGCAAGAGAAAGGGCGGCACCCGCAAGGATGCCGCCCAATCCGGTCGCGTGAAATCCGCACGCGTCAACGCAAGGCTTATGCCTCGGCTGCGTCGCCTTCGGCGGCTTCCGCATTGTCTTCCGAACGCAGGCCCGAGGGAGCTGCGATGTTCGCGATGACGAAGTTGCGGTCGATCGTCGGCTTGACGCCTTTCGGCAGCTCGATGTCGTTGATGTGGATCGTGTCGCCGATCTGACGGCCGGTCAGGTCAACGGTGATGTGATCCGGAATCTCGGACGCGGTGACCATCAGTTCAACTTCGGGACGGACCACAACCAGCGTGCCGCCGCGCTTCAGGCCCGGAGCAGCTTCATGGTTTTCGAAGGTGACGTGGATGAACAGGTTCACGCGGGTGTCGCGGTGCAGGCGCATGAAGTCGATATGCGTCGGCAGGTCTTTGACCACGTCACGCTGAACGCCGCGGCAGACGACGCGAACGTCCTCTTGGCCTTCGACTTTCAGGTTCCACAGCGTCGACAGGAAGCGGCCTGCGCGCAGTTTGGTCAGAAGCGAGTTGAACTCGACTTGGATCGGCTGCGGCTCTTTGCCGTCGCCATAAACGATGCCGGGCACTTTACCTTCGCGACGGGCTTGGCGGGCGGCCCCCTTGCCTGTCCCCGCGCGTGCCTCGACGACCAGATCAGGGATCTCTTTGGCCATTTCGGTATTCCTTACATGTGACAAATTGCGGCCATCCTCCAAGGGTGCATGGCCGGAATGGGGGCCTATAGACCAACTCCGGTAAAATGGGAAGAACGAATCCTATTGCCAAAATGGAAAAGGAGTCGCTCTCATAGCGTGTGGGGCCATGTTGGCCGACAGCTTGGTCAGGGCGTAATTATGTTAGCGAGATTTTATTCGGTCGATTACCTGAAGCTGTTCCTTGCGATCGGGGTCGTATTTGGCCATTCGATCCTGATCAACAACCACCTCGTCGGGTGGAGCTTCGTGACCGGCATCGGGCTATTGCGAAGCATGGTTCCGGCCTTTTCGATCCTGTCCGGTTTCCTGCTATTCTTCATTCACCAGCGCGGAAAGACCAATAAATGGCTGAGCGGGCTGGTGTTCCTTTATGTGTTCTGGACTGTCTTTTACGCGCCGATGTGGATGCGGGGCGACATGCCGTGGTCCGAAGCCCTCTGGAACATGTTCTGGGGCCCGATGCATCTTTGGTATGTCGCGGGCCTGCTGCATGCGGCGCTGATCTTGTTGGCGCTTCTCTGGGTGGGGGAGAGGACGGGCAGTGGCGTGAAGCCCCTAATCGTGGGGGCCGTGCTGGCGGGCATTCTGGAAATCACGCTGGCGGTGATGACATTCGCCCCGATCTGGCAATTGTCCACGGAAGTTGTCCGGAACGGGCTGACGGTGATCTTCCCCTTCGCGGCGATCGGTTACCTGATCGCAAAGTTTGTCGCCGAACGGGGGATCGAGGCATTGCCACGCACCAGCGTGGTCTGGACTCTCGTGTTCGTTCTTTTCACGCTTCGGTTGTTCGAGGCGTCGATCTCGTTTTTCATGTACGGGCCAAAGTTGCCCGCAATTCCCGAACTGCCTCTGCTTTCCTATCCTGCGGTCGCCCTGCTGTTCATCGGGTTTCTCAGGCTTGATCTTCCCAAACCTGCGGTCGATCTAAGCCTGTGGTCGTCCAGCATATATTTCCTGCACATCTTTCTGATCCAGGTGATGCGACATTTCGGGATCGACAACATCTGGATATATTTGCTGGTCGGTGTCGTCGGATCTGTGCTGGTCGCAGAAGTATTTGTCCTGCTGCGACCCGTGTTGATGCGTTACTGGAAAACAGCGGTTGCTACGCGGACGTCAAAGGCTCCCATGCAGGAGCCTTGACTGGCAGATTACAGGTAGGGTTCCAGAAAATCCTTGGGGATCATCAGGTTGTGACGCCCCAGGTTTTTGACGTCACGCTCGCCGCAAAGCGCCATCGAGATATCCAGCTCCTTGCGGATCACTTCCAGCGCCTTGGTGACGCCCGCTTCGCCCATCGCGCCAAGACCGTAGATAAAGGCCCGACCGATATATGTCGCGTGGGCACCCATCGCGAGCGCCTTGAGGACGTCCTGACCCGAGCGGATGCCGCTATCCAGATGGATTTCGATCTTGTCGCCGACGGCCTCGACAATGTCCGGCAGCATCCGGATCGAGCTTGCCGCGCCATCAAGCTGTCGTCCGCCGTGGTTGCTGACGACGATGGCGTCTGCTCCGAAATCGGCGGCGATGCGGGCGTCCTCGGGATCGTTGATGCCTTTCAGGATCAGCTTGCCGCCCCAAAGCTCGCGTATGCGGGCGATCTTGCCCCAATCAAGCTGCGGATCGAACTGCTCGGCGGTCCAGCTCATCAGCGAGGACGTGTCGCCGACGCCTTTCGCATGGCCGACGATGTTGCCGAAGAAACGCCGCTTGGTTTGCAGCATTTCAAGACCCCAGCGCCATTTGGTCGCTAGATCCATCATCACCGGTAGGGTTAGCTTGGGCGGAGCGGACAGGCCGTTTTTTAGATCCTTGTGGCGCTGCCCCAGAATTTGCAGATCCAGCGTCAGCACCAGCGCCGAGCAGTTGGCCCGCTTGGCCCGCTCGATGATCGCCTCAAGGAATTCCTGATCCCGCATGACGTAAAGCTGGAACCAGAAAGGATGTTGCGTCGCCTCGGCCACGTCCTCGATCGAGCAGATCGACATGGTCGAAAGCGTAAAGGGCACGCCGAATTTCTTGGCAGCTTGCGCAGCCTTGATTTCGCCATCGGCTGATTGCATGCCGGTCAGACCGACCGGGGCAAGCCCGACTGGCATGGCGACCTTTTGCCCGATCATCGTGCTATCGGTGGTGCGGCCCGTCATGTCGACCGCAACCTTCTGGCGCAGTTTGATCTTGGCAAAGTCCGTGGTGTTTTCGCGGAAGGTGCTCTCGGTATAGCTGCCGCTTTCGGCATAATCGTAGAACATCTTCGGCACCCGACGACGATAGATCGTCTTGAGATCGTCGATACAGGTGATCACGGGCATTGGCCTTACTCCTATTGGTCGATGTCTTGTGGCATGTCGGGGTCATCGCAGGGCGCGCCCTTGGGGCAGGCATCCAGCGAGGCATTGCTCAGTTCATTGGCTCGCGCCCGCAAGGCGTCGGCCCGATCTGCCAGATCTGGATCATGCGCTACGGGTCCTGCGGCTCTGGCTGTCAGGCCGGCCGCGCGGCCGCGTAGGGCATCGGTTGTGGCGGTGGGATCTTTGGCCGCATCTGCGGCATGGGCGGGCAAAGCAGGCTCGGCCAGAATCTGGTTGGTCGGAAGCAGGGCAGGATAGTCCCCGATGCGGTCGTCGCAGCCTGTCAGTGCCAGCAGTGCCAGCACCCAACCGATCTGTCTCGCCGTCATGTTCTCCCCCGTCCGGTTGGGTGTCACAATAGTCGCGCGTTGCGACCGGATACAAGATGCGGTCTTTTCCTGCCATTGCCCGCACCATAGAACATGGCATGGCCCGAACACATGGTTCCAAAGCAGAAATTACCGGCCCGCTGGTTCGCGAATCGGCGTTACGGCTTTTCGCGCGCCACGGCTATGATGCCGTCTCGATGCGCCAGATCGCGGCCGATGTCGGTGTGCAGGTCGGTACGCTTTACGCCTATACGGCCGACAAGCAAGCATTGCTGGCCGATTTGCTGCGCGGCCATATGGAGGAATTGCTGGCCGAATGGTCCGATGATCCGGCGCTTCCCGCACTTGATCGTTTGAAATCTTTCCTGCGCTTCCACATCCAGACCAGCCTGAAGCGCCCCGAGGCGGTGTTCCTGTCCTATATGGAACTGCGCAGCCTTGCCCCCGAGAATCGCCGCGCCATCGCAGCATTGCGGCGTGAATACGAGGATGCGCTGGAAGCGATTCTCGCCTCGGGCGAGGCCGAGGGCACGATGAAACTGCCCGACCGCAGACTGGCGACGATGGCGCTGATCTCGATGCTGACCGGTGTCACCAATTGGTACCGCGAGGACGGGCGTCTGGACCAGGAACGTGTCGTCGCAATCTATTGGGATCTGGTTCGCGGCGCGGTCGGGGCCTGATTTCCCTTTTCAAGTCCGGTGCGCGAGCGGATATAAGAGGGCATGAGTCTTCCGCCCCAGTTCCTTGATGAAATCCGTGCCCGCATTCCCCTTTCACGCGTGATCGGGCGCAAGGTCGTCTGGGACCTGCGCCGTTCGAATCAGGCCAAGGGGGATTGGTGGTCGCCTTGTCCGTTCCACGGCGAGAAAACCGCGTCTTTCCATGTCGATGACCAGAAGGGGTTTTATTACTGCTTCGGTTGCCATGCCAAAGGGGATGCGCTGACCTTCCTGCGCGAAGCCGAAGGGATGAGCTTCATCGAGGCGGTGCAGCTTCTGGCATCAGAAGCCGGTCTGCAAATGCCCGAGCGCGATCCGCGGCAGGTCGAACGCGCTGATCGTCGCACCGAACTGGTCGAGGTCATGGAGCAAGCCGTCCGCTGGTACCGGATGCAGCTTGGCATGGGGCTTGCCTCGGAGGCGCGGGCCTATCTGGCGCGGCGCGGGCTGGACGATGCGGCCTGCGAGCAGTTCGGTATCGGCTACGCCCCCGATCAGCGTCAGGGCCTGTTCAACGCGCTGCGATCAAAGGGTATTTCCGACGCGCTGATCATCGACGCGGGGCTGGCGGCGAAACCTGACGACGGTGGCGCGCCCTTTGACCGATTCCGTGGCCGGATCATGTTCCCGATCCGCGACGGTCGCGGGCGTTGCATCGCCTTCGGTGGCCGTTCGATGGACCCGAATGCGCGGGCCAAGTACCTGAACTCACCGGAAACTGTTCTGTTCGACAAGGGCAGGAACCTCTACAACGTTGGTCCGGCGCGTGCGGCGGTCGCCAAGGGCAAGCCGTTGATCGTCGCCGAAGGCTATATGGATGTGATCGCGCTGGTTCGCGCCGGTTTCGATGGCGCGGTCGCCCCTCTGGGAACCGCGATCACCGAGGATCAGTTGCGCCTGATGTGGCGGATCTCGCCCGAGCCGGTGATATCTCTGGACGGCGATACCGCAGGCCTGCGCGCGGCGATCCGGTTGATCGACCTCGCGCTGCCGATGACCGCACCGGGGCAGGCGTTGCGATTCGCATTTCTACCGCAGGGGCAGGACCCCGACGATCTGATTCGGACCCGTGGGGCGGGCGCGATGTCCACGGTGCTGGATGATGCCAAGCCATTGGTCGATCTGCTGTGGCGGCGCGAGACGGATGGCAAGGTTTTCGACAGTCCCGAACGCAAGGCTGCGCTGGACAAGGCGCTGGGGGACGCAATCGGGAAAATCCCCGACAAGGACACCCGCGACCATTACTTTTCGGCACTCAAGCAGATGAAATGGGAGCTGTTCGGCCAGCGTCGCCGCGAGCCCCAGACCGCGCGGCCACGCCAGACCTGGCAACCCAAAGGCATGCGCGGAGAGGTGCTGCCGGTCGCGCCGGTCGCATCGACGCGGGCTTCGTGGCTATCCTCGCCCGATGCGGATGATCGCACCGCCGAAATGATGATCGAGGCAATGATCCTTGCGATCTGCGCTACCCATCCGGAACTGATCGAGCCGGTCGAACCGCGGCTGGAACGGTTGGAGCCAGCGGATCCCGAGCGGGCGGCCTTGGTCCATGATTTGCTGGCCGGAAGCCAGTCGCAGGCGGGGCAGCGCGCCCTTGAAAGCATCATGGCAGAGCCCCATGTCAGGACCGCTCCGGCCATTCTGCGCCCCAGTCCGGACGATTCGGCAGGAGGGATTCTGGCCAATGCTCTGGACCGGATCGAGGCCCGCCGTGCGGCCCGCGATGAAATCGCCCGCGCCGAAGCCGAGATCGAGGGTCTTGCCGATGAGGGGCTGACCTGGCGGGTGGCGCAATCCGCCCGTGCCCGTCAGCAGGCCGACCATCCCTCGCTTGCCGATCTGTCCGATTTGGGCGAGGACCGCGCAGCGCTTTCGGCGCAGTTGAAAGCCGCGCTCGAGAACGAAATATGGCGCAAACCGCGCCGATGACACTGTGCGCCGCCGTGCGAATCGGCAGCGCCGAATCACCAGGGTCTTTCACCATGGGGCGGGCTTTGATTCTGTCCGCGACTTGGTTAGAAACGGCCGATACGCCGATCCCGATTCGCTGATTCGCGAATCACCGCTTAAGGGAGCCAGCATGGCAGCCAATGACGACGACCAGAAGCCCGACACCAAGGACGACGATCACTCGCTGGATATGAGTCAGGCTGGGGTGAAACGCATGATCGCCGAAGGGCGTGAGCGCGGTTACATCACCTATGATCAGCTGAACGCTGTCATGCCACCGGAACAGGTCAGTTCCGACCAGATCGAAGACGTGATGTCGATGCTGTCCGAAATGGACATCCGCGTCGTCGAATCGGATGAAGAAACCGACGAGAACGATTCGGCCGGCCAATTGGCCACGACCGGCTCGGGCTCGCGCGAAGTCGCCATCGCCACCACCGAAACCGAGAAGCTGGACCGCACCGACGATCCCGTCCGCATGTATCTGCGCGAGATGGGCTCGGTCGAACTGCTCTCGCGCGAGGGCGAGATCGCCATCGCCAAGCGGATCGAGGCTGGTCGCAACACGATGATCGCGGGTCTTTGCGAAAGCCCGCTGACCTTCAAAGCCATCACCATGTGGCGTCAGGAACTTCTGGACGAAGACATCCTGCTGCGCGACGTGATCGACCTTGAAACCACCTTCGGCCGTTCGATGGACGAGGAAGGCGAAGAAGACGTCGTTCTCCCCGAGGCCGATGCGACTCCGCGTGCTGCCGGCAACGGCGCTGCCCGCGACGAGCAGGAATACGACGCCGACGGCAACCCGATGCGCCGCGCCGATGACGAGGAAGAGGACGAGGACGGCCAGAACCTGTCGCTTTCGGCGATGGAAGCCTCGCTGAAGCCGAAAGTCCTCGAAACGCTCGAAGCGATTGCGAACGGTTACGAAGAATTGGCGCATATGCAGGACAACCGCATGTCCGCCACGCTGAACGAGGATGGCACGTTCTCGGCGGCACAAGAGATCGCCTATCAACACCTGCGCTCGCGTATCGTCGGGCTGGTGAACGAGCTTCACCTGCACAACAACCGGATCGAGGCTCTGGTCGACCAGATCTACGGCATCAACCGTCGCATCGTGACCATCGACTCGGGCATGGTGAAACTGGCCGACGCGGCCCGCATCAACCGTCGCGAGTTCATCGACGCCTATCGCGGTGCCGAGTTGGACCCGACCTGGATCGACCGGATGGAGGCCAATAAAGGCCGTGGCTGGCAGGTTCTGTTCGAGAAATCCCGCACGCAGGTCGAAAACCTGCGCGGCGATATGGCCATGGTCGGCCAGCACGTCGGCGTGGATATCGAAGAATTCCGCCGCATCGTGAACCAGGTCCAGCGCGGCGAGAAAGAGGCCCGTCAGGCCAAGAAGGAAATGGTCGAGGCCAACCTGCGTCTGGTGATCTCGATTGCTAAAAAGTACACGAACCGTGGTCTGCAATTCCTTGATCTTATTCAGGAAGGCAATATCGGTCTGATGAAGGCCGTGGACAAGTTCGAGTATCGCCGCGGCTACAAGTTCTCGACCTATGCGACCTGGTGGATCCGTCAGGCGATCACGCGCTCGATCGCGGATCAGGCCCGCACGATCCGTATCCCGGTCCATATGATCGAGACGATCAACAAGCTGGTCCGCACCGGTCGCCAGATGCTGCACGAAATCGGCCGCGAGCCGACCCCGGAAGAACTGGCAGAAAAGCTGCAGATGCCGCTGGAGAAGGTTCGCAAGGTGATGAAAATCGCCAAGGAGCCAATCTCGCTCGAAACCCCGATCGGGGACGAGGAAGACAGCCAGCTCGGCGATTTCATCGAGGACAAGAACGCGGTCCTGCCGCTGGATTCCGCCATTCAGGAAAACCTGAAGGAAACCACGACCCGCGTTCTGGCCAGCCTCACCCCTCGCGAGGAGCGGGTTCTGCGGATGCGTTTCGGCATCGGCATGAACACCGACCACACGCTGGAAGAGGTCGGGCAGCAGTTCTCGGTGACCCGCGAACGGATTCGCCAGATCGAAGCCAAGGCGCTGCGCAAGCTCAAGCACCCTTCCCGTTCGCGTAAATTGCGGTCGTTCTTGGATCAATAATTTGGAGACCGCGTTCTTCCTTTATCGAAGCCGGACAGAGTTGACCGCAAGATCAACGCAATGTGCGGATATTCTACATGAGGCCAGAACGCGGAATCTCGAACTGGGTTTAACCGGCTATCTGCATCTTGAGGATGGCCGGTTCTACCAATGGCTCGAGGGACCAGCGCTTCCCTTGGACGATGTCGGGCAGATGATTGTCCGCGACCAGCGCCACCGCGATGTCGAATTTCTGTGGCGTGGCAACCAGACCGAACGGCGGTTCCCGAATTGGCAAATGGGCTTCGGGACTTCGAGCGCAGGTACGTTGTTCGATTATGTGGCCGATCAAGGTATTCAGGTCAGCGATCTGAAACTGTTCGCCACCGGCCTTCTGCAGTTCATGCAATTTCGTTTTCGCGAAAAATCCGGCTAGAGACCGGAACAGGTCGGGCGTCGGCCAGTATCGGGCCCATGCCTGCCGGAACCCTTGATTTCACGGGGTAAAAAGTGAACACTCGTTCCAAAGGCATAAAAACGGCCGGTCTGGGCCGGCCCTGAAGGGTGCGAGCAGTGGGGCAAAATATTCCTGCATGGCTTGAGGATAGTGGAAATCTTCAGGTCTTGTTGATTGTCTTGGTCGGGTTGGTCGGCGCGCTGTGGCGGTCGGTCCGCCGCTCCCGCGAGAATGTCCGCCTGCTGTCGGCGCGGTTCCAGGCCGCCGAAACGGATCTGCGCCATCGTCTCGATCAGGAAAGCATAGCCCTACGCGAACAACTTCTGTCCTTGAGCCGCAGCGAGACACGGACCGAGAGCCTGTCGGAGCGACTGCAGGAACTGATCGAAGAACGCGATGAACTGACCGACGCACTGCACCGCGAGCGCGGCAACCTGTCAAATTTGCAGCGCGAATTGGCCGAGGCCCGTCTTGCTGCCGACAAGGACCGCGAATCGGCCGAGCGTGACATCCAGACCCTGCGCGAACTGCGCGAGGAAATGACCGGTCAATTCCGCTTGATGGCCAATGAAAGTCTGCGCAGTCAGGGGGCCGAGATGCAGAAGTCTCATGGCGACCAGTTGAACGCCTTGCTGACCCCGTTCAAAGAGCAGGTGAACCGTTTCCAGACCGAATTGCAGGCCCGCAACAAGGCGACGGATGAGGAACGCGCCCGTCTGAAAGAGCAGATCGAATTTCTTCACAAACGCTCGGAGCAGATCTCGCACGAGGCGGTCGCATTGACCCGCGCGCTGAAAGGCGACAGCCAGAAGCGCGGCGCGTGGGGCGAGATGATTCTTGAGCGTATTCTTGAGGATTCCGGCCTGATTTCGGGGACGCATTATCTGACCCAGACCAGTCAGCGCGATGCCGACGGCAAATTGTGGCGTCCCGATGTGATCGTGAAAATGCCTCAGAAAAAGGTGCTGGTGATCGACAGCAAGGTCTCGCTGGTGGCATATGAAGAGGCGGTGAATGCCGAAGAACCGGACCTGCGCGAAGTGGCGCTTCGTCGTCACGTCGCGTCGGTTCGCGGTCACGTCGCCCAGCTTGCCGCGAAAGGCTATCAGGCACTGGACGAAGGCTCGGTCGATTATGTCCTGATGTTCATTCCGGTCGAAGGTGCCTTTTCCGAGGCCCTGCGGGTCGATCCCGATCTTGCCCGCTATGCGATGGAGAACCGTGTCGGGCTTGCGACTCCGACGACGCTGATGCTGACGCTTCGCACGGTCGATCACATCTGGACCGTCGAGCGCCGCGAATCGAATGCCGCGCTGATTGCCGGTCGGGCAGGGCAGCTTTACGATAAGCTGCATGGCTTCGTCGCCGCGATGGAAGAGGTTGGCACTGCGCTGGACAAGGCGCAGAAAAGCCATGCGGTTGCGATTGATCGGCTGACGCGCGGCTCGGGCAATGTCATCCGGCAGGCCGAGATGCTGCGCGAATTGGGCGCACGGACGCAAAAGCGGATCGGGCTGGATCATGACGGCGCGACTTTGTCAGCGCCCGAAGAGGCTGCAGAATGACGCTGTTTCGCCTGATCGTTGCGACGCAAGGCGCTGCCTGCCACGATATCACTGACGAGATCGAGAGGTTTCTGGTCTTGAACGGGGCAACAGACGGGGTTGTCACGGTTTTCGTGCGGCACACTTCTTGTTCGCTGCTCATTCAGGAAAATGCCGATCCCGATGTGCGGCGCGACCTGCTGGACTGGCTTGACCGGATTGCACCCTCTGCTGACCATGCGTCGATGGCATGGATCACCCACCGCTCCGAGGGGCCGGACGATATGCCCGCCCATCTCAAGGCGGCGGTGTTGCCGACCAGCCTGCAAGTTCCGGTCGAAAAGGGCCGGATGGTGCTTGGGACTTGGCAAGGGATCTACCTTGTCGAGCATCGCCGTGCCCCACATCGGCGCGAGGTATTGGTGAAGTTTCAGGCAGACTGAATAGTGTCGCAGTCAGTTGGTTCGAAGTTCCTTTCACTTGACAATTTGTTATGAAAACTTGCGTAACAAACGGGCAGGGTTGCAGTTTAAGGACCGGGGATGGCTTCAGGTAACCGATCACAAAGTGCTCAGGGCCTGACCCTGATCGCGCCACCGTTGGGATACGCCCTTCTGGTCATGGCAGCGCCGCTGCTGACCATTCTGGCGTACTCGTTTCTCAAGGACGGATATCTGACCGTCATCCGCGAGTTCACGCTGGATAACTACCGCGCGGTATGGACCGACCCGATCGTGCGAACGGTCATGCTGCGCTCGCTCGGGGTGGCGGCGCTGGTGACCTTGGTGACCGTGGTGCTGGCATTTCCGGTGGCCTATTTCCTGAGCTTCGTCGTCTCGCCCTCGAAAAAGTCGATGTGGCTTTTCCTGATTACCATCCCGTTCTGGACCAGCTATCTGATCCGCGTTTTTCTGTGGAAAGTCATCCTCGGCTATAATGGCGTGGTCAATTCCGGCCTGAAAACGCTGGGCATCATCGAGCAGCCGCTGAGCTTCCTGCTGTACAATATCAATTCGATGGTAATCACGCTGGCACACGCCTATGCGCCCTTCGCCATCCTGCCGATTTTCATAGCTCTGGAAAAGATCGACCGCTCGCTGCTTGAGGCTGGCCGCGATCTGGGCGAAAGCCGTGCCATGACATTCTGGCGTGTGACGCTGCCCTTGGCGATGCCGGGCGTGGTTGCGGCGTCGCTGATCGTGTTCATCCCGACCATCGGTGATTACGTCACCCCGGCGCTGATCGGCGGAGGCAAGATCCCGATGATCGCGAACCTGATCCAGTCGCAGATGCTCGATCTTGATAACCGGCCGCTGGGTTCGGCGCTGGCGGTGACGGCGATGCTGATCGTTGCCGTGTTCAGCCTGATTTTCGTCGCCATGAACCGTCGCTTCCTGAAGGTGCGGCAATGAAGGGCGGGGGTCTGCGCGCCTACGCGATCTGCTACCTGCTGTTCCTGTATGCGCCGATCGTGTTGCTGCCGATATTCGCGTTCAACTCGGGCACGATCATCGCGTTTCCGCTGAAGGGTTTCACCACCCAGTGGTTCCTGCAGATGTTCGAGAATGCCTCGATGCGACGGGCCTTGGGAAACTCGCTGACCATCGCGGTCTGTTCGTCGATCTTTGCCACCTGCCTTGGTGTTTTCGCGGCGCGTGCCTCGACGCGGTTCGAGTTTCCGGCCAAAGGTCCGATCATGGGCCTGATCATGCTGCCGCTGGTGCTGCCTGAAATCATCGTGTCGATCTCGCTGCTGGTCGTGCTGCTGTCGCTTGGAGTGCAGTTGAACATCCTGACCGTAATATTGGGCCACACCCTGATCTGCATGCCCTATGCCACGGTGATCCTGACAACGGCGTTCAATTCGCTCGACCGTTCGCTGGAGGAAGCCGCTTATGACCTTGGCGAAACGAAATGGAGCGCGTTCCGGCTGGTCATCCTACCGCTGGTCATGCCGGGTATCATCTCGTCCTTGCTGATGAGTTTCACGATCAGCCTCGATGAATTCATCATCGCCTTTTTCCTTGCCGGGAATGAGCCGACGCTGCCGACCTATATCTACAGCCAGCTGCGCTTCCCGAAACAGATCCCGATGATCATGGCGCTGGGAACGGTGCTGGTGCTCATGTCGATCATCCTTTTGACCATTGCCGAATATTTCCGCCGTCGCGGCATCGCCAAGACCGGCGCCAAGGATACCGGAGGCTTCCTGTGACCACTTCCAGCAGTACCGCCGCGCATCGTGCCCGCACCGCCGCCGCGCGACCGATGATCGAATGCAGGGCGATCCAGAAGCATTACGGCGACTACCATGCTTTGCGCGGGATCGACCTGACGATCCGTGCGGGAGAGTTCTTCTCGCTGCTCGGGCCTTCCGGATGCGGCAAGACGACGCTTCTGCGCACCATCGCGGGGTTCGAGGATATCCAGTCCGGCGTGATCCTGATCGACGGACAGGATATGGAGGGCGTACCCGCCAACAGCCGCCCCACCAATATGGTGTTCCAGTCCTATGCGATTTTTCCTCATCTGACTGTCGCCGAGAATGTCGGCTTCGGTCTGCGCCGCGATCCGCGCAGCAAGGCCGAGAAGGCCGCTGCGGTCGAGGAGGCGCTGGAGATGGTCGGCCTCAAGGGCTATGGCAAGCGCGCCTCGCATGCACTGTCGGGTGGTCAGCGGCAGCGCGTCGCCTTGGCGCGGGCGCTGATCCTGAAACCCAAAGTTCTGCTTCTGGACGAGCCGCTATCCGCGCTTGATCGCAAGATGCGCGAACAGATGCAGGTCGAACTGATCAAGCTGCAGCGGCAGGTCGGGATCACCTTCGTTCTCGTGACCCATGATCAGGAAGAGGCTTTGGTCATGTCCGACCGAATCGCCGTCATGTTCGATGGCCAGATTGCCCAACTTGACGGCCCCGAGGCGCTATATGCCCGTCCGACAAGCCGTAGGGTTGCCAATTTTATCGGCGTGATGAACTTTCTGCCTGCCCATGTACTGGGCGATACGCCGAACGGGGTCGAGGTCGAGGTGCCGGGCTTTGGCCGCGTCGAGATCCCCTCGGCCAATGTCAGCCATTCCGATCCGGGTGATGCCGGACCGCAGGTCGGCTTCCGGCCGGAAGCGGTCTCGATGGTCGGGGCAGGGCAGGTTGCGCAGGGCCGGATCACCGAAGGCGTGATCGACGAGGTCGTATATTACGGTGATATGACCTATTACGATGTCCGTCTTGATGGCTCGGCCAGCTTCGATGGCAAGGCCCGTCCGGTGCGGATCGCGATGCGTAACGTCTTTGGTCGGGAAGTGCAGGATGTCGGAACTCGCGCAAAGGTGAGTTGGTCGCCGGGGTCACTGGTACTTTTCCGCTGATCGCACTCAATCTAAGCGGGAAATTGCCATCTGTGATTTGCGGTGTCAGAAAGGCCGTGCGAGGTTCCTCGTATAAGCAACTGACGGAGATCTGGAATGATCGCACGATCCGCCATTCTTCCTGCACTGGCATTTACCGCCATCACCGCAACGACGGTTTTGGCACAGGCGACCGTGCCTGCATCCCCCGATCCGGCCGAGGCCACTGCGCAGACGCCGCAGGCGACCTCGCCCACGCCGCCTGATACCAGCGCCGCCTATGAAAGCGCGCGCAATCAGTTGGGTGTACTGACTTATTGTCAGGATAAAGGCTTTATCGACGCAAAAGCGGTCGAGACCCAGACCAAGCTTTTGGCGATGATTCCCGCTGGCGACACGGCCAAGGGGGATGCCGCCGAAACCAAGGGTAAAAGCGGGACGGTATCTGCCATGGGCGTCGAACGCAGCCTCTCCGAGGCGGCGACCGAGCAGAAGACAACGGAAGATGCACTGTGCAAACAGATGGACACTTTGCTGCAGCAACTCGCAGCGCAGATTCCAAGCTGAACCGGAGACAAGACGCGGCCCGCCCGTCCAACCGGATCGGGCGGGCGCATTCTAGACCGGCGGCAGGCCGGCCTGAACTTTTTTCGGCAGATGCTCCCGCACGATTCTGTAGCTATGCCTGATCCGGTGCGCCAATTCATCCGGCGCGGAATCCAGCGGCAAGGCAACCCAACTGCGATGCAGATAGGGCGCGCGCTCGGCGACATTGGTCTCGATCAGGAAGGTGGCCAGTTCGGGACTGTCGGTCTTGACCGAAACATGCGTTCCTACGGTTCCGGTCACCGCGAAAGTCTTGCCTCCGACTTTCCAGCAGTCATGCCCTCCGCCCCAGGGGTCGGACCATTCGGCCCCCGGCTGTGCGGAACATATTTCATTGACCAGTTCTCGGCTCATGGCACGAGTTTTGCAGCCTCTCTTGGCAGAGGCAAGACGATGGTTTATGGCAACGGCATGAAGCTGCACGCCGCCACCATCCGTTGCATTATTACCGGCTGAAATTTCAGGCGGGCGTTCCTTCGTGACCAATGACGCCCGCGCCGGGATAGGTTCGGGATACCCAATTCGAGGGAAGTCATGGTCGATATCAGACTGACGAATACCAAGACCCGCGGGAAAGAGGTCTTCGCCCCGATTGATCCGCAGAATGTGCGGCTCTATCTGTGCGGGCCGACCGTCTATGACCGCGCCCATCTGGGCAATGCCCGCCCCGTCGTGGTGATCGACGTGCTGGTGCGGCTCTTGCGCCATGTCTTTGGCGCGGAGCATGTGAACTACGTGCGCAACTTCACCGACGTGGACGACAAGATCAACGCGACCGCCGTCGCCCGAAAGGAACGCGGCGCCGAGGGCACGCTTGAAGACCTGATCCGCGAGCGCACGGAAGAAACCATCAGCTGGTATCATGCCGATATGGACGCGCTTGGCGCGACCCGCCCGGATCATGAGCCGCGCGCGACCGATTTCATCCCCCAGATGATCGAGATGATCGAGGGCCTGATCGTCAGCGGCCACGCCTATGCGGCCGAGGGGCATGTCCTGTTCGATGTGCGCTCCTATCCCGAATATGGCCGCCTGTCTGGCCGTTCGGTCGATGACATGATCGCGGGCGCGCGGGTCGAGGTCGCGCCCTTCAAGCGCGATCCGATGGATTTCGTGCTTTGGAAGCCCTCGGATGACGGCCTGCCGGGTTGGGACAGCCCTTGGGGCAAGGGTCGTCCGGGCTGGCATATCGAATGCTCGGCCATGGCCTATGAGCTTCTGGGCGAAAGCTTCGACATTCATGCGGGCGGGATCGACCTGCAATTCCCGCACCATGAAAACGAGATCGCGCAAAGCTGCTGCGCCCATCCGCATGGCGATTTCGCCCGCACGTGGCTGCATAACGAGATGCTGCAGGTCGAGGGCAAGAAGATGTCCAAGTCCTTGGGAAATTTCTTCACCGTCCGTGACCTGTTGGAAAAGCGCGTGCCGGGCGAGGTAATCCGCTTTGTCCTGCTCTCGACCCATTACCGCAAGCCGATGGACTGGACCGGCGAAAAGGCCCAAGCCGCCGAGGATACTTTGTGGGAATGGCGCGTCCTGACCAAGGACGTGCAGCCGGCCGCCGCCCCCGATCCCCGCGTGATCGAGGCGCTTGCCGACGACCTGAACACTGCCGGTGCGATCTCGGTGCTTTACGGCCTTAAGGACGATCCGGCCTTGCTGTTGGCCTCGGCGCGTTTCCTCGGTCTGCTGGAAGCTGACATGGGCGGCTGGATGCAGCACGACCTGACGAGCATCGCGAATGTGAACTTCTCGGTCGAGGGCGCGCTTGAGGAACTCTCGATCCGCCTTACGGATCTGCGCTCTGCCGCGATGCAGACCAAGGACTTCTCGGGCGTCGACGCGCTGAAAATCGCGCTGACCGATGCAGGGATCGAGGTCCGCATGTCCAAGACCGGCGTCGAACTGCTCGCCGGTCCGCGTCTTGACCCGGCTAAGCTGGGGGCGCTTCTGTGACCGAGCGGCTTTACCTTTACGACACCACGCTCCGCGACGGGCAGCAAACACAAGGCGTGCAATTTTCGGCCAGCGAAAAGGCCGAGATCGCGCAGATGCTCGACCAGCTTGGCGTCGATTATATCGAGGGCGGCTGGCCGGGTGCGAACCCGACCGACAGCGATTTTTTCGCCGATGCGCCCAATACCCGCGCCACCATGACTGCCTTTGGCATGACCAAGCGCGCGGGCCGCTCGGCCGAGAATGACGATGTGCTGGCGGCGGTGACGAATGCGGGAACCGGCGCGGTTTGTCTGGTCGGCAAGACCCACCCCTTCCATGTCCGCGAGGCGCTGGGGATCAGCCTTGACGAGAACGTCGAGAACATCCGCGCCTCGGTCGCGCATCTTGTGGCGCAGGGCCGCGAGGCGCTGTTCGATGCCGAACATTTCTTCGACGGCTATGCCGATGATCCGGAATATGCCCTGACGTGCTTGTGCGCGGCGCTGGACGCGGGTGCGCGTTGGGTCGTGCTATGCGACACGAATGGCGGCACCTTGCCCGAGAAGGTCGCCGAGGTGACCCGTGCCGTGATCGCGGGCGGTATTCCCGGCGATTATCTGGGCATCCATTGTCACGACGATACCGGAAACGCCGTTGCCTGTACCTTGGCGGCCGTGAATGCCGGTGCGCGTCAAATCCAAGGGACGCTGAACGGTCTGGGCGAGCGCTGCGGTAATGCCAGCCTCACGACCCTGATCCCGACCCTGATGCTGAAAGAACCGTACTCCACAACGCTGCAAACCGGTATATCGAACGGGGCTCTGGCCGGTCTGACCCGTATGTCGCGCCGTCTGGACGAGATCCTGAACCGTGCCCCTGTCCGCGCGGCGCCCTATGTCGGCGCTTCGGCTTTCGCGCATAAGGCCGGACTGCATGCCAGCGCGATCCTGAAAAATCCCGCGACCTACGAACATGTCGAGCCTTCGGTCGTCGGCAATGAACGCATCATCCCCATGTCCAATCAGGCGGGGCAGTCAAACCTGCGCGCCCGCCTTGCCGATGCGGGGATCGTTGTCGAGCGCGACGATCGCGCTTTGGCCCGTATTCTTGATCTGGTCAAAACGCGCGAGGATCAGGGCTATGCCTATGACGGGGCTCAGGCCAGTTTCGAGCTGCTCGCGCTGGCCGAACTTGGAAAATTGCAGGAACTGTTTTCGGTCGAGCGTTATCGCGTGACCGTCGAGCGTCGCAAGAACGCCGTGGGCAAGCGGATCACGGTTTCCGAGGCGGTCGTGGTGGTCCGGATCGGCGACGAGCGGATGTTGTCGGTCAGCGAAAGCATGGACGAAGAAGGGCAGGATCGCGGTCCGGTCAACGCGCTGTCTCGGGCGCTGGCCAAGGATCTGGGGCCGTATCAGTCCCATATCGAGGACATGCAACTGGTCGATTTCCGCGTCCGCATTACCGCGGGCGGCACTGATGCCGTGACCCGCGTCATTATCGACAGCGCGGACGGGCAGGGAAACCGCTGGTCTACGGTCGGCGTCTCGCACAATATCGTCGATGCCAGCTTCGAGGCTTTGGTCGATGCGATCCGCTGGAAGCTGATCCGCGACGGGGTGCAAGCCGCATGAGCCTTGACGATTGCGCGAAGTTGCTACGCGAACAGGATCCGGATCGTTTCGGCATCTGCCTATTGGCTCCGGTCGAGGCGCGGCCAAAACTGTTGACGCTTTATGCGCTGAACCTCGAATTGGCGCGCGCACCATTGGCATCGAACGAGCCGCTGATTGCAGAAATGCGCCTGCAATGGTGGATCGAACGGCTCGAGGATATCGGCGAAGGCAAAGAGCAGACCCACGAATTGCTGACACCATTGGCCCAGGCATGGGGAACGCGCGCTGTCGCCTTTGCCGCGATTGCCGAGCCGCGCCGGCGGGACACCGCGCGCGAGCCGCATGACGGTGCAGATGGCGTTCAGGCCTATATCCGCGCGACATCGGTGCCATTGGCCCAATTCGCCGCCGAGGCGCTCGATGCGCCGCTGGCGGCGATGCCTGCGATTGCCGCGCAAGCCGAAGGAGTGGGGCTAGCGAACTGGCTTCTGGCCCTGCCTGCGCTTCAGGGCTTGGGTCTTGGGTTGTGGGACAAATCGCCTGAAGTACTGGGCGATCTTGCGGGACGTGCGCGGATCGCGCTGACGAAGGCGCGCGACATCCGGAAAACCGTGCCGCGTCGTATCGCGCCGGTTCAGTTTGCCGGAGCAGGCGTCAAACCCGCGCTCGAGGCCGCCCCGAAGGGGATCGAGGCACTGGCAGCGACCGTCCCGTCAGAGTTCCGTAAACGCTACGCCTTGGGAATGTTCACGCTGACCCATCGCTGGTGGATATGAAAAGGGCGGCCAATTGGCCGCCCTTTCCGCTTTCCACGCGCTGGCAGATCACCCGCGCAGGATCGAACGCCCGGCATATTCGGCCGATGCGCCCAGCATTTCCTCGATGCGGATCAGCTGGTTGTACTTCGCGAGCCGGTCCGAACGGGCCAGCGAGCCGGTCTTGATCTGGCCGCAATTGGTGGCAACCGCCAGATCGGCGATGGTCGCGTCCTCGGTCTCGCCCGAGCGGTGCGACATCACCGAAGTATAGCCCGCACGGTCGGCCATGCGGACGGCGTCCAGCGTCTCGGTCAGGGTGCCGATCTGGTTGACCTTGACCAGCAGCGAGTTGCCGCAGCCTTGCTCGATGCCCTCGGCCAGACGCTCGGGATTGGTCACAAACAGGTCGTCGCCGACCAGTTGCACGCGGTCGCCCAGCGTTTCGGTCAGCAGTTTCCAGCCTTCCCAGTCATCCTCGGCGCAACCGTCTTCGATCGACAGGATCGGGTAGTCGTTGCAGAGTGCTTCCAGGTAGGCGACGTTTTCAGCCGAGGTCAGTGATTTGCCCTCGCCCTTCATCTCGTATTTGCCGTTCTTGAAATACTCGGTCGAGGCGCAGTCCAGCGCCAGCATGATGTCATCGCCCGGGGTGTAGCCGGCTTTTTCGATGGCCTTCAGGATGAAGTCCAGCGCATCGCGGGCCGAAGACAGGTTCGGGGCAAAGCCGCCCTCGTCGCCGATCCCGGTCGACAGGCCCGCCGCCGACAGTTCCTTTTTCAGCGTGTGGAAAATCTCGGAACCCATGCGCACGGCTTCCCGGATGCTCGATGCCGAAATCGGCATGATCATGAATTCCTGGATGTCGATCGGGTTGTCGGCATGTTCGCCGCCATTGATGATGTTCATCATCGGGACCGGCAGGATGCGGGCACCGGTGCCGCCGACATAGCGGTAAAGCGGCTGGGCCGAGGTCTCGGCTGCGGCTTTCGCCACCGCCAGCGAGACGCCAAGGATGGCGTTCGCGCCAAGACGCGATTTGTTCGGAGTGCCGTCCAGCTCGATCATCAACCGGTCGATGCCGATCTGGTCGGTGACGTCTTCGCCGATCAGGTTCTCGGCGATCTCGCCATTGACGGCGGCGACGGCTTCAAGGACGCCCTTGCCCATGTAGCGCGACTTGTCGCCATCGCGCTTCTCGACGGCCTCATGCGCGCCGGTCGAGGCGCCCGAGGGCACGGCGGCGCGGCCCATGGTGCCGTCCTCCAGCGTGACATCGACCTCGACGGTCGGGTTGCCGCGGCTGTCGAGGATCTCGCGCGCGAAAATGTCGATGATGGCGGTCATGTTCCGTCCCTCTCGTGACAAAGTTTGGCCGTTGTCTAACGCCCTTCGCAGATGCAGAAAAGCTTCATTCGGCAGGGTTATCGCTCACACGACCGGAAATTCCGGGCTCGGGCGCGGCAGACCATGGTTCCAGCGCCAGATCGGCCCAGATCGGCAGGTGATCCGAGGCCTGACGCGCGATCTCGCTGTCCCAGACGCCGGAATCCATCACCTCGATCCCGCGCGAGACGGCGATGCGGTCATAGCGCAAGCGCGGGAAGGGTGCGGGCCAACTGGGGCCGGGGGCAAGGACATGCATGGGTTCCAGCGCCTCCAGCCCGCGATTGTCATGCCATTCATTGAAATCGCCGGTCAGGATCAGCCGGTCATTTCCGAAACGTCCGGCCTGTGCCACGATCCGGCGCAGTTGCGCCCGGCGCGACGAACGGACAAGGCCCAGATGCACCGCGATGATGGTGACGCCGGGCAGACGCAGGGCCAAAGCGCCGCGTGGCTCGATCCCCGGCAGGGGCAGGCGGCGGATGGTGGCCTGCGCCGCAAGTTCGGGGCGCATCAGGATGGTCTGGCCGTGCCAACCCAGGGATGTCGCTCCGGTCGGTAGGAAATCCGCCGGAATCAGACCGGTCGCATTCTCGATAGCGGCGCGGGGCAGGGCCTCGGGACGGTTGCCAAGGCGCAAGTCCACCTCTTGCAGCGCGATCACGTCGGCTTTGATGTCCGAGATGACCTTCAGATTGCGCTCGGGTGCACGGGGGCCGGTCATGCCGCGGCATTTATGCAGGTTGTAACTGGCCAGTCTCAGCCGGTCGGAGCGAGGAGACATCGCGACTAACTTAGCTCAGGTGCCGCAGAAGGTGCGCTGCACCACTTCGTCGGGCTCGGGCGGCAAGGCCAGCGCATCCCATTGCGCGCGGTCGGTAAAGGGCTGGCGCAGGGCAGCGTCGAGAAGGTGGAACAGGCTGTAATCGCCTTCGTCCCGGGCCAATGCGATGGCCTGCTCGATCCGGTGGTTGCGCGGGATGCGGCGCGGATTGGCTCGGGCCATGAATTCGGCGGCATCCGGCAGTCCGGCGATACGGGCCTGCCATTCTGCGGCCCATTGGTCGAAGGCGTCGCGGTCAATGAATTCGTCCCGTGCTTTGCCATCCGACAATCCGGCAAATGCGCGGGTGAAATCAACCTGCTCCTGCGCCATCAGCGATAGCAATTTCTCGATCAACGCGCGATCTTCGGGGCGTGGCTGCGAGATGCCCAGCTTTGCGGCAAAACGCTTCAGCCATTCGCGCTGGTAAAGTGCGGGGAAGCTATGGACGATGCGGGTGGCCTCGGCCACGGCCTCGTCGCTGTCGCCCATCAAAGGGACGAGGCAACTGGCCAACTGCGCAAGGTTCCAGACCGCGATATTCGGCTGCTCGTTCCAAGCATAACGCCCGTAAGCGTCGATCGAGGAAAACACCTTGTCGGGCTGGTAGCCATCCATGAAGGCGCAGGGGCCGTAATCGATCGTCTCGCCGGAGACCGACATATTGTCGGTGTTCATCACGCCATGGATGAAGCCGAGGCCCATCCAGCACGAGATCGTATAGGCCTGCGCCTCGACCACGCGTTGCAGCAGGTCGGCGGCACCCGAGGCGTCGGGATAATGGCGGGCGATGACATGTTCGGTCAGCAGCCGCAGACGCTCGCGGTCGCCACGGGCGGCGTAGAATTCAAAGGTGCCGACGCGGATATGGCTCGCGGCGATGCGGGTCAGGACCGCGCCGGGCAGAAGCGTCTCGCGGATGACCTGCTCGCCCGTGGTGACGGCGGCAAGGGCGCGGGTGGTCGGCACGCCGAATGCGGCCATGAATTCGCTGACCAGATATTCGCGCAGGACCGGACCCAGCCAAGCCCGCCCGTCGCCACGGCGCGAGAAGGGGGTCGGGCCGGCGCCCTTCAACTGGATGTCGAAACGCGCGCCGTCGGGCGCGATGACCTCGCCCAAAAGCACCGCGCGACCATCGCCCAGTTGCGGAGAGAAGCCGCCGAACTGGTGACCGGCATAAGCCTGCGCGATGGGCTCCGAGCCTTCGGCGACCGCGTTTCCGGCCAGCACCTGCAAGCCTTCGGGCGATTGCAACCATTCCGCGTCAAGCCCAAGGCGTTCGGCCAAGGGCAGATTCAGCGCGACCAGCTTCGGGTCGCGCACCGGCGTCGGCGCAGTGCGGGTGAAGAAGCCTTCGGGCAGGCGGGCGTAGCTGTTGTTGAAGTGGATCATCGTGACCCTCCTTTCGACCTTATCTAGCCTTCATTGCGCAAATGTTAAGGGCAGGCTCAGTGCTGGATGCTTTTCGAGAAGACATTCACGACCACGACGCCCGCGACAATCAGGGCAAGCCCCAGCACGGCGGGCAGGTCCAGCTTTTGGCCAAAGGCCACAAACCCGATCATCGAGACAAGGACGATGCCAAGCCCGCTCCAGACCGCATAGGCGATGCCAAGGGGCATGATCTTGAGCGTCTGTGACAGGAAATAGAATGAACCCGCATAGCAGATCGCCATCATCAGCGTCGGCAGCCATTGCGTGAATTGCTGGCTGCGCTGCAAAAAGCTGGTGCCAATCACTTCAAGGACGATTGCGGTAACAAGCGTGGTATAGGTCGCGAAGGGCATGGGTGACTCGGGGCTTTGGGAAAGGCTCGGGGGATTTATCATCAGCCCCGCCGAAAAGTCACGCCGCCCTTGAACCAAGCGGGCCAAGGGCGTATCCCACGCTCTGCTTCAGTTTTTTGCCAAGGATAGCGTTGTGAAGTTCCTCGATCTCGCGAAAGTTTATGTCCGCTCGGGTGGCGGAGGCGCGGGATGCGTGTCCTTCCGTCGCGAAAAGTTCATCGAATATGGCGGTCCCGATGGTGGCGACGGTGGTCGCGGCGGGGATGTCTGGGCCGAAGCGGTCGAGGGTCTCAACACCCTGATCGACTTCCGCTTCCAGCAGCATTTCTTCGCCAATTCGGGTCAGCACGGCATGGGTTCGCAGCGCACCGGCGCCTCGGGGGACGATGCGGTCCTGCGTGTGCCGGTCGGGACCGAGATCCTTGACGAGGATCAGGAGACCGTCCTGTTCGACCTGACCGAGCCGGGCCAGCGCGTGCTGTTGGCCAAAGGCGGCAATGGCGGCTTCGGGAACCTTCATTTCAAAAGCTCGACCAACCGCTCTCCGCGCAATGCCAATCCGGGTCTACCGGGGATCGAGCGGACCCTGTGGCTGCGCCTGAAGCTGATTGCCGACGCGGGTCTGCTGGGTCTGCCGAATGCCGGCAAATCGACGTTCCTTTCGGCTGTGTCTAACGCGCGCCCCAAGATCGCCGATTACCCCTTCACGACGCTGCATCCGAATCTGGGGGTCGTCGGCGTTGACGCGCATGAATTCGTGATCGCCGATATTCCTGGTCTGATCGAAGGCGCTTCCGAAGGTCGCGGTCTGGGTGACCAGTTTCTGGGCCATGTCGAGCGTTCGCGCGTGCTGCTGCATCTGATCGACGGCACGGCGGATGATGTCGCGGTCGATGCGCGCACGATCCTGAACGAATTGGCGGCCTATTCGCCCGAACTGGCCCGCAAGCCGCGTGTCACGGCGCTGAACAAGATCGACGCCATGGATGCCGAGACCATCGCGGAAAAACGTGCCGCGCTCGAGGCCGAGATCGGCGGTCCGGTCCATCTGATGTCCGGCGTCTCGCGTGAGGGCGTCACCGATGTCCTGCGCGCGCTGTGGACCGAGATCGAGCCCAGCCGCAAACCCGTCGCCGACGAGGAAGAGAAACCGTGGCAGCCCTAACCCCCGAACTGGGGCAGGCGCAGCGACTTGTCGTCAAGATCGGTTCGGCGCTTCTGGTCGATAGTGACGGTCTGCGTGCCGAGTGGCTGAAGGCGCTTTGCGACGATGTCGCAGCCGCTCGCGCGCGCGGAACGGATGTCGTTCTGGTGTCCTCGGGGGCCATCGCCCTTGGCCGCAAGGTTCTGGGCCTGCCCGCCGGTCCGCTGCGTGTCGAGCAATCGCAGGCCGCCGCTGCGGTCGGCCAGATCCGCCTTGCCCGCGCCTATGAAGAGGCGTTGGTGCCTTTGGGGGTCAAGACCGCGCAGCTTCTGGTCACGCTGGACGACACGACGGACCGCCGCCGCTATCTGAACAGCCGCGCCACCATGCAGACCTTGCTGGGGTTGGGTGTCGTGCCGATCGTGAACGAAAACGACACGGTCGCCACCGACGAGATCCGTTTCGGTGACAACGACCGCCTTGCCGCCCAGATCGCGGTGACCTGCGGGGCGGACCAGCTTCTGTTGTTGTCGGATGTGGATGGCCTTTACACGGCCAACCCGAAAACCGATCCGACCGCATACCATCTGCCGGTTGTCGGGCAGATCACGCCGGAAATAGAGGCGATGGGCGGCGATCCCATCTCGGGGCTCAGCAAGGGCGGAATGAAAACCAAGCTGATGGCGGCCCGCACCGCTGTCGCCGGTGGTTGCGCCATGGCCATTGCCGAAGGCTCGGTCCTGCATCCGCTCAGGGCCGTGGCCGATGGTGCCCGCGTGACATGGTTCCTGCCCGATACCGATCCGCAGGCCGCACGCAAGCGCTGGATCGCGGCGATGAAGCCCAAAGGGCAGATCAGGGTCGATGCGGGGGCGGTCGATGCGCTGCGTAACGGCAAGTCGCTGCTTCCCGCTGGCGTGACAGGGATCGAGGGCCGATTCGGTCGGGGCGATCCGGTCGTGGTCCTTGACGGAAACGGCGGTACGCTGGCCTCGGGTCTGGTCCGCTATTCCTCGATCGAGGCCCGCGCGATTGCCGGACACCGCAGTGACGAGATCGAAGCCATTCTGGGCTACCCCGGACGTGCCGCGCTGATCCATCGCGACGATCTGGTGATCTAGGGCATAGATAGCGACTTTTGCAGGCGCGGAGCCGCGCCTGCAACTCACTTGATCGGGCGTGGATCCGACAGGTGCTGGCGGCCCTGCGAAAGCCTGCGGATCTGCGACAGGCGGGCCGCGTTCGCGGTCGGCTCGGGCAGCGAAAGCACGGCGTCGCGCAGGATCGCGATCCCGTCCTCGCTGCGGGCGGGCAGGCTGGACGGCTGGATCGGCGTGCCGATGGTGACACGGTAGGGCTGCGAGGTCTTGTTCAGAACTTCATTGAACAGCGTGACGTCTCTGACGGTCGGGTGGATCGCGTCGAGCAGATAGAACAGCGTCGAGTTCCGCGCCCTGACATGGATGGGAATGACCGGCACGTCGAATTTTTTCGCGATCATGGCGGCGCTGGCCATCCACGGGCGTTCGTGCAGCGTCAGGCCCCGACGTTTCGCAAGGCGACCCGAGGGGAAGATCAATCCGATCCGTCCACGGCCAAGCGCCTGGCGCGTGTAGTCCATCGTCGCGCGGGTTTTGGCGTGGCTGCGCTTTTCGGTGCGCCATTCGACCGGCGCGATCAGGCTGCCACATTGGGGCAGGACGCGCATGATGTCGTGATTGGCGTAGATGAACAGATCGTCGCGCACCGCCGAGATAACCGCGTTCAGCACGATCCCGTCGGCGATTCCGGTCGGATGGTTCGAAACGATCAGCGCGGGTCCGGTCGCGGGAATGTTTTCCAGACCATCGACGGTCAGATCCCGCACGATCAGTTGCGCCAGACGACGCATGATCTCGTCGGTGGGCAGATCCCGGTATTCGGCGCCAAGTTCGATGGTCTGGGGATAGCGCAGCAGCCACATCAATGCCTGCCGCGCCAGATTGTGATGCCACTTGCCGGAAAAAAGCCAAGACGCCCGCTCGTTTATCAGCGGATCAAGTCGTTGTCTCATGTCCTCGCGGGCATCCATACCGGCAGTATTGCCGTGCCCGCGAGGCGGCTGCAAGGGTGCTTCTTGCCACCTCAGGTGGCGGCGGCAAGGATACGCGTAACCATCTCGGAGGTGTTGCGCGAAAGTCCCGGCATGGCGGCGATGCGTTGCAAGGCGGCTTTCGCCTTGGCTTGGCGCCCCGCGTCATAGCGCGTGATCGTCTCGAAGGCCGAGCATGTGCGCGCCGTGGTCTGCGGGTTCACCGGATCAAGCCGCATCAGCCAATCCGCAAGGAAGTCGTAGCCCGAGCCATCGGCGGCATGGAATCCGGCATGGTTCGAGGTCAGCCCCGCGATAAGCGCGCGGAAGCGGTTCGGGTTCTTCCAGTCGAAATCCGCCCGCTTCGCCAGCTCGGTCGCCCGCGCCACGGCCTGATCCGATGCGGCGCGCAGGGGTTGCACCATGAACCATTTGTCCATGACAAGGCGGTTGTCGCGGAACTCGGCCTCGAATGCGGCTAGTGCCTGTTGATCGCGTCCGGCGGCGATCAGTTGTTCAAGCGCGCCCTGACGTTCGGTCATGTTCTCCGCCTCTGCGAACAGCGCCGCAGCCCGTCCGGCGTTGTCGAGGCGGCTCAGATAGGCAAGGCAGGCCAGCCGTAGCGAGCGGCGCCCCGAACCATCGGCATTGGGTTGGTATGGGCCACGCGGGGCCATCGCGTCGTAAAGACGGGACAGCGCGTCGCTATGCGCCTTGGCGATATCCAGCGTCAGGGCCCGACGCGCGGCGTGGATCGCGTCAGGATCGGGAACCGTGCCAGAGGCTGCGATGGTCGTCGCGATTTCCTCGTCACCGGGCAGGGCAAGGCAAAGCGCGGCGAAAGCCGGATCGGCCTCGGCATCGTCAAGGACGCCACCAATGGCACGGATGAACTCGGCCCCGCCTTCGTCGCCATTCGAACGCGCGATCAGGCCATCAAGCGCCAGATCGTGACCGGCCTGCCAACGGGCATAGGGATCGGTATCATGGGCAAGCAGCAACGCCTGTTCGTCCGCGGTGACCTCGCGTGCGACGGTGACGGGGGCCGAGAAGCCGCGCAGCAGCGACACGACCGGCCGCGCGCCCAGACCGTCGAAACGGAAGCTTTGCTGGCCTTCGGTCATCTCCAGCACGGTGGTCGGCAGAACCTCGTCGCCATTCGGCCCGATCAGACCAAGCGCCACAGGAATGACGCGGGCGGGCTTGTCGGGCTGTCCGGGTGTCGCGGCGGTGTGCTGGGCGAAATCGAGCGTCAGCGCGCCATCGGCCCATTTCTCGGTCATGGACAGGCGCGGCGTGCCCGCATCGGTATACCAACGCTTGAACTGGGTCAGGTCACGGCATGTCGCATCCTCGAAGACCTTGATCCAGTCCTCGATGGTGCAGGCTTGCCCGTCATGGCGGTCGAAATACAGGTCCAGCGCCTTGCGGTATTGGTCGTCCCCGATCAGCCGCTTGAGCATACCGATGACCTCGGCGCCCTTCTCGTAGACGGTGGCGGTGTAGAAGTTGTTGATCTCTTGGTAGTGGTCGGGACGCGGGGGATGGGACAGCGGCCCGGCATCCTCGCGGAACTGGCGCGCGCGCAGGGTCTGCACGTCATGGATGCGTTTCACCGCAGCCGAGCGCATGTCAGAGGTGAACTGCTGGTCGCGGAAAACCGTCAGACCTTCTTTCAGGCAAAGCTGGAACCAGTCGCGGCAGGTGATGCGGTTGCCGGTCCAGTTGTGGAAATACTCGTGCCCGATGACGCCCTCGATGCGCTCGTAATCGCCATCGGTCGCGGTTTCCGCAGTGGCAAGGACCAGCTTCGAGTTGAAGATGTTCAGGCCCTTGTTCTCCATTGCGCCCATGTTGAAGTCATCGACGGCGACGATGTTGAAGACATCGAGGTCGTATTCGCGCCCGTAAGCCTCTTCGTCCCATTTCATGGAACGGATCAGGGATTCCATCGCATAGCCCGCACGCGGCTCGTCTCCGGGGCGGACCCAGACGTTCAGATCGACATGCTTGCCCGACATAGTGGTGAAGCTGTCCGGGATGGCGCGCAGATCACCCGCCACAAGGGCGAACAGATAGGCGGGCTTCTTCCACGGGTCTTGCCAGACGGCCTTGCCGCTTTCCACGCTGACAGGGTTCCCGTTCGACAGCAGCACGGGCATGTCGGAGTGCACCGTCACGGTAAAGGGGGCCATCACATCGGGGCGGTCGGGATACCATGTGATATGGCGGAAGCCCTCGGCCTCGCATTGGGTGCAGAAAATGCCGCCCGACAGGTAAAGCCCCTCAAGGGCGGTATTGGCCTCGGGGTCGATCTGGACTTCGGCCTCGAAGGTAAAGCTATCGGGCAGGCTGACAGCGGGGACAATCAGCTTGCCCTCGGCTTCGCGGATCAGCGACAGGTCCAAAGCCTGTCCGTTTATGGCCAGTGAAAGGGTCTTCAGCCCCACACCGTCCAGAACGAGATCGCCCTGCTCAAGGCGTCTGAAATCGATCTGAGAGCGCACGCGCGTTGCGTTCGGATCAAGCCGGAACTCCAGTCGAGTCTCGAGGATCTCGAAGGGAAAGGGGCGCCAGTCGGAGAGATATTGGGTTGCGGTCATGTCGGGGACCTTCAAAAAAATCGCAAGATACGGAACTCGCGTGGAAACTCGATTGTTAATCGCAGGATATCCGGGTCGCAACCCACCGGGAAAATTGCCCTGCGGCGCAATCCTTGGCGGTGACCCGATGTAACTTGTGCTGAGGAGAGCCCAGATGGCCAATTACGATCCGAATGATCCGAACAGGAAAGACCCTGTAGATCCGCCTTATGCGGATCAGGTGAACCAGACCTATGTCGAGCCTGTGGAACGTCGTGCCTCGCCCTTGCCGTTGATCATCGGCATCCTGCTTGCTTTGGCGATTGCCTATTTCGTCGTCCAGTACTTCACGAATTCGAATAGCGTGACGACGGGGACCGAACCCGCAGCCGTGACGACGACCACGCCTGCCGAGACCTCCAGCGCTCCGGCCGCGACGACGACAGCGCCCGAAGCGGCGGCTGATGCGGCAAGCGGCGCTGCCGATGCCGCGAGCGACGCGGCAAACGCTGCGGGTGAGGCTGCGACCGATGCGGCCAACGCCGCCCAGAACGCGGCAGATGCCGCCGGTGCTGCGGTCGGTGAAGCTGCAACCGATGCGGCCAATGCGGCGAGCGACGCGGCGAATGCTGCGGGTGAAGCTGCGTCCGATGCCGTAGATGCCGCCGAGAAAGCCGCCTCCGATGCGGCAGGTGCTGCTGGTGCTGCGATGGATGACGCCGAAAAAGCCGTCGAGGATGCCATCACCGTCGAGCCGACAACGCCTCCGGCCACAACCACGACGCCGCCTGCTACGACGACACCTCCGGCAAACTGATCCCGTTTTGGGCAAAAACAGCCGCCGCCCGGAATTCCCGGCGGCGGTTTTCTATTTGGTCAGTAATGACCTTCAATCAGGTGTTTATAGTGCGTAAGGTTGTATGGAGGTCGGCTTTGGCATACCAATGTGCACCGAAACTAACATATCAGTGACGCAGAAGGGGATCGAGATGGCGCGGGTCGAGAAAGCAGGATTGCGGGTGGACGAAGCTCTGGCCAGCTTCATCAATGATCGTGCCCTGCCGGGCAGCGGTGTGGAGCCGCGCCGCTTCTGGGAAGGGCTATCGACGCTTCTGCATGATTTCGGCCCTCGGAACCGGGCATTGCTGGACAAGCGGGACGAACTGCAATCCACCATTGACGCATGGCATCTCGGTCGCCGTGGTGAGCCTGCCGACGCCGGAGCCTATCGCGATTTCCTGACCGAGATCGGCTATCTCGTCCCCGAGGGTGAAGCCTTCCAGATCGAAACCCCCGCAACCGATCCCGAATTCGCCAGCGTCGCAGGTCCGCAGCTGGTCGTACCGATCACCAATGCGCGCTATGCGCTGAACGCCGCCAATGCCCGCTGGGGCAGCCTGTACGATGCGCTGTACGGCACCGATGCGCTGGGCGATCTGCCGCAGGGCAAGGGTTACGATGCCGGTCGCGGTGCACGCGTGATCGCGTGGGGCAGGGATTTCCTTGATCAGGCCGTGCCGCTTGCCGAAGGCTCGTGGGCCGATATCGCCGCGCTGTCGGTGAAGGACGGTGTTCTCGCTCCGGCGCTGGGCGACGCGGGCAAGTTCGCAGGTCATATCGGCGATGCGGCCAAGCCCTCGGACGTGTTCCTGAAAAACAACGGGCTGCTGATCCGGATCGTGGTCGACGCTTCAACGCCGGTGGGCGGGCAGGACAAGGCCGGGATCTCGGACATCGTGCTGGAATCCGCGCTGTCGGCGATCATGGATTGCGAGGATTCGGTCGCCTGCGTCGATGGTGAGGACAAGTCGCTGGCCTATTCCAACTGGCTGGGCCTGATGGACGGCACCCTGACCGAAGAGGTCACGAAGGGCGGCAAAAGCTTTACCCGCGCGCTGAACCCCGATGTCAGTTTCACTGCGCCCGACGGATCGACCGTGACGCATAAGGGCCGCGCGATCATGCTGGTGCGCAATGTCGGCCACCTGATGACGACCCCCGCCGTTCTGGACCGCGAGGGCAACGAGGTCTTCGAGGGGCTTCTGGACGCGATGGTTACCGCGCTTTGCGCCATGCGCGATCTGGATCGAGAAGGACCGAAGAACTCGGTCACCGGTTCGATCTATGTGGTGAAGCCCAAGATGCACGGCCCTGCCGAAGTGGCCTTTGCCAGCGAAATTTTTGACCATGTCGAAGATGTGCTCGGCCTGCCGCGCCATACCGTCAAGCTGGGCATCATGGACGAGGAGCGCCGCACCAGTGCGAACCTCAAGGAATGCATCCGCGCCGCCAAGCACCGTGTCGCCTTCATCAACACCGGCTTCCTTGACCGTACCGGCGACGAGATCCACACCTCGATCGAGGCGGGCGCGATGCTGGCCAAGGGCGAGATGAAGTCCCAGCCGTGGATCAGTTCCTACGAGGATCGCAACGTCGATATCGGTCTGGCCTGCGGACTGGCCGGCAAGGCGCAGATCGGCAAGGGCATGTGGGCAATGCCCGATCTAATGGCCGAGATGCTGGTACAAAAGATCGCGCATCCGAAATCGGGCGCGAATACCGCATGGGTTCCCAGCCCGACCGCTGCCACCTTGCACGCGACGCATTACCACAAGGTCGATGTCCATGCCCGTCAGGCTGAGATTGCCGCGTTGAAACGTCCGGCGCGGCTGGATGATTTGCTGACCATCCCGCTGGCCGGTGGTCGCAATTACAGCGATGCCGATATCACCCGCGAGTTGGAAAACAACTGTCAGGGCATCCTTGGCTATGTGGTGCGTTGGGTCGATCAGGGTGTCGGTTGCTCGAAAGTGCCGGACATCAACGATGTCGGTCTGATGGAAGACCGCGCGACGCTGCGCATCTCGGCGCAGTCGCTGGCGAACTGGCTGCTGCATGGCGTGGTCACCGAATCGCAGGTCATGGATACTATGCGCAAGATGGCGCAGGTCGTGGACCGCCAGAACGTAGGTGATGCGGCCTATCGCGCCATGGCTCCGGGTTTCGACGGGGTGGCCTTCCAGGCCGCTTGCGATCTGGTCTTCCTCGGGCGGGTCCAGCCCTCGGGCTATACCGAGCCGGTCCTGCACGCACGTCGCCTGCAGGCCAAAGCCGAACAGGCGGCCTGATCGGGTCCGATGGTCGCATTTTCGCCCCGGCTCCGCCGTCTTAGGACGGAGGAACCGGGGCGTATTTGTTTGGGGCAGCGGGTGTTGATTGCAAAACCCGATGTGACGCTACGTCCGATTTCCGGATGAGACATGAGGTCACGCCCTTGTGAAAGATAATTGCGCGATGCTAGAAAACCGCCTGTAAGACGCTAACAGGGGAGGTGCCCTCGTGAAGATCGGCGCTCTGAAAGAAAATTACGAGGGAGAGGCGCGGGTCGCCGTCACTCCGGCTTCCGCGGCCCATCTGAAGAAACTGGGCCACGAGGTCTATGTCGAAACCGGAGCCGGGGTTCGCGCGGG
The DNA here is from genome assembly GCF_009711225.1 of Paracoccus aestuariivivens. Lineage (GTDB taxonomy): Bacteria > Pseudomonadota > Alphaproteobacteria > Rhodobacterales > Rhodobacteraceae > Paracoccus > Paracoccus aestuariivivens. Next base: position 362,079 of record NZ_WMIE01000002.1, read on the forward strand.
TTTCTCCGATGCTGCCTATGAGGCGGCGGGAATCACGGTCGAGCCGACATCTGCCGCGCTGGTCAACGACGTCGATGTCGTCGTCAAGGTCCGGCCACCCAGCGAAGCCGAAATCAAGCAGATGCGCCATGGCCAGACGCTGATCTCGCATTTCTATCCGTCGCAGAACGCGGATCTGCTGGAAGTCGCGCGCGAGCAGGGCATCACCGCAATCGCGATGGACATGGTGCCGCGGATCTCGCGCGCGCAAAAGATGGACGCGCTGTCCTCGATGGCCAATATCGCGGGCTACCGCGCCGTGATCGAGGCGGCGAATAACTTCGGCCGCTTCTTCACCGGTCAGGTGACCGCTGCGGGCAAGGTGCCGCCGGCCAAGGTTCTGGTGGTGGGCGCGGGTGTCGCGGGTCTTGCCGCGATCGGGGCCGCGACCAGCCTTGGCGCGCAGGTCTACGCCTTCGACGTGCGCCCCGAAGTCGCCGAGCAGATAGAATCCATGGGGGCCGAGTTCGTCTATCTGGACTTCGCCGAAGCCCAGACCGATGGCGCGACGACGGGTGGCTACGCCGCCCCCTCCAGCCCCGAATTCCGCGAAAAACAGCTCGAGAAGTTCCGTGAGCTTGCGCCTCAGATGGACATCGTCATCACCACGGCGCTGATTCCGGGCCGCGATGCGCCGAAGCTGTGGACCGCCGATATGGTCGCGGCGATGAAAAACGGCTCGGTCATTGTGGACCTTGCGGCGGAACGCGGCGGCAACTGTGAATTGACCGTCCCCGACGAACGCTTCGTAACCGAAAACGGCGTTGTCATCATCGGCTATACCGATTTCCCGTCGCGGATGGGGGCGCAGGCCTCCGAGCTTTACGGCAACAACATCCGCCACATGCTGGCCGACCTGACGCCGGGCAAGGATGGCAAGCTGGTCCAGAACATGGAGGACGACGTCATCCGTGGCTCGACCGTCGCGCATGACGGCGATGTTACATGGCCACCGCCGCCGCCCAAGGTCGCGGCCATCGCGGCGCAGAAACCGCGCGAAAAGGCCAAGGAACTGACCCCCGAGGAAAAACGCGCGAACGAACTCGCGGCCTTCAAGGCCCAGACCAGATCGCAATATACCCTGCTGGGGATCGGAGCGGTGCTGATGCTGCTGGTCGGCAGCTTTGCTCCGGTCTCGTTCCTGTCGCATTTCATCGTCTTCGTGCTGGCCTGCTTCGTCGGCTTCCAGGTGATCTGGAATGTCAGCCATTCGCTGCACACGCCGCTGATGGCGATCACCAATGCGATCTCCTCGATCATCATCGTGGGGGCGCTGTTGCAGATCGGTTCGGGCTCGTGGCTGATCGTTCTGCTGGGCGCGCTTTCGGTGCTCATGGCGGGGATCAACATTTTTGGCGGTTTCATGGTCACGCGCCGGATGCTCGCCATGTTCCAGAAGTCGTAAGGAGGGGATGATGGAGTACGGAATCACCACCGCCGCTTATGTGGTTGCCGCCGTCCTGTTCATCCTGTCGCTAGGTGGGCTTTCGGGACAGGAAAGCGCCAAGCGCGCGGTCTGGTACGGAATTGCGGCCATGGCGCTTGCCGTTGTCGCGACCCTTTTCGGTCCCGGAGCGGGCAATTGGCTGCTTTCGCTGGTGATGCTGGCAATCGGTGGCGCGATCGGCTGGTTCGTGGCCAAGCGCGTCCAGATGACCGAGATGCCGCAACTGGTCGCAGCGATGCACAGCCTTGTCGGTCTGGCCGCCGTACTGATCGGCTTCAACGCCCAGTTCGAACTGTCGCGGATGCTGCGTGCGCGCGCCGCGGATGCCGCCGCCGAGTTCCACGGCTTTGCGGCCGTGCTGGCGCATAAGACTCCGGCGGAACTGGCCATGCTCAAGGTCGAGGTCGCTCTGGGCATCTTCATCGGCGCCGTGACGTTCACCGGCTCGATTGTAGCCTTTGGCAAACTGGCGGGCAAAATCGACGGCAAGCCGAAAAAGCTGCCGGGCGGCCATATGCTGAACGCGGGCGCTGCGGCACTGTCGGCTCTGGCTCTGGTGCTTTACTGCACCGTTGGCGCTCCGGTGCTGTGGCTGCTGCTGATCACGGCCTGCGCGCTGTTCATCGGCTACCACCTGATCATGGGGATCGGTGGCGCGGATATGCCGGTCGTCGTGTCGATGCTGAACAGCTATTCAGGCTGGGCGGCGGCAGCTATCGGCTTCACGCTGGGCAATGACCTGCTGATCGTGGTCGGTGCGCTGGTCGGCTCCTCGGGTGCGATCCTGAGCTATATCATGTGCAAGGCGATGAACCGGAACTTCGTCAGCGTCATCCTTGGCGGTTTCGGCGGAGAGACCGGCCCCGCGATGGAGATCGAGGGCGAACAGATCGCCATCGACGCCGAAGGCGTGGCCGCCGCGCTGAACGAAGCCGACGAGGTCATCATCGTTCCGGGCTACGGCATGGCCGTGGCGCAGGCCCAGCAATCGGTCAGCGAGTTGACCCGCAAGCTGCGTGCTGCGGGCAAGAACGTCCGCTTCGCCATCCATCCGGTTGCCGGTCGTTTGCCGGGGCATATGAACGTGCTTCTGGCCGAGGCGAAGGTTCCCTATGACATCGTTCTGGAAATGGACGAGATCAACGAGGACTTCCCGAATACCGATGTGGTCATCGTCATCGGCTCGAACGACATCGTGAACCCTGCCGCGCAGGAAGACCCGAACAGCCCCATCGCCGGTATGCCCGTGCTGGAGGTCTGGAAGGGCAAGCAGGTCTTTGTCAGCAAGCGCGGACAAGGCACCGGCTATTCGGGGATCGAGAACCCGCTATTCTACAAGGACAACACGCGGATGTTCTATGGCGATGCCAAGAAGTCCATCGACGCGTTGCTGCCGATGATCGACTGAAAACGTCTCTCAGGAATGATTAAGGCGGGCCCCAACAGGCCCGCCTTTCTCTTTTGCCGCTTCAGTTATTGGTGGTGATCAAAGAGCCTGGAGCATGGATTTGACGACTTCGGCGGGCAGCGCAGGATGCAGCGCCAGCTTGCGCGTGCGCTTTCCCCTACGCGGGATGAGCAGGGCGCAGCGTGTCGCTACGGCCTGCGAACGTTCGGACGAACTCCGTACGATGGCGCCGGCACGCCATCTGGATTTCGGACCGAAACGCAAGACGGACTCGATGGCCGCCGGCACATAGCCAGCGGTGTCTTCGGAATCGATTTGTTCTGCAGAAATGATAGGAGGTAGTTGCATGGCCTTCGGCACGTCGGAATTTCGATTAAGAAATAACCTGTATGGAAGACCGTGCCTATCTGACCATTTGAACAGGTCAGTTCTGTTAACCTTCGTTAACGAAAAAGGCCCCCGGGAAGGGGGCCTGCGTTCCGTTTCAGGGCCGGATCAGAATCGGTGTGCCGTTCCGGACCATTGCGTAAATATCCTCGACTTCCTCGTCGCGGACGGCGATGCAACCCGCAGTCCAGTCGCGCCGGTACTTTGAAAGGGCGCGACCTTCGGGGCCTTGGCCGTGAATGAAGATATCGCCGCCGGGCCGCTGTCCGAGCGCGGCTGCAGTGGCCTGATCGACCACATCCGGATACGAGACGCCGATCGACAGGTGATACTTGCTGTCAGGATTGCGCCGGTCGATGAAATACATCCCCTCGGGCGTCTTGCCGTCGCCCTCGATCTGCTTGTGGCCGATCGGCTCGTTGCCAAGCCCGATGTCATAGACCTTGAGCGCGCGGTTCCCGCTCAGCAGATACATCTTGCGGTCGCTTTTCTGGACCAGAACCTCGGTGACGGGTGGGCCCGAATAGCGTTTGAACTTGCTGGGCGCACAGGCGGACAGCCCGACCATCAACCCGACGACAATGAATCCGGATAGCCAGCGTCTCATCTCTGTCCCCTCGGCGTTGTTTTGCTATATTTTGCCTGCAACCGGCGCGGTCAACAATCGTGCATCGTTCACGAAGTGATGAGCCAAGGAGCCAGCAGGCCCCGAAGTTGGCGGAAAGCCTTTCCTCTTGCGGGCTTGCGGGCGGCTGCTAATCATTCGCCCATGAATGACGATGCCGAACACCCGCTGCGCTATGCCTTGGTCAATGAACTCCACGCCCGGCCGTCGCCGCGGCTCGAGGCGCCTTGCACCGCTGTTTTCCTTGCTATCAAAGAGCCGCGCGACGCTGCCAGCCGCGACCGGTCGCTGGATGTCGCCCATCTGGCCGAGCTATGCCGGCGTCACGGCTCGCCCAGTCCCGATCCGCAGGCGGGGCATTACGCCGCCCAGCTAGGACGCCACAAGCTGCGCTGGGAAAGCCATACCGAGTTCGTGACCTATACGGCTTTCGCCCGCGGCCTTCCTCCGCGGCCTTTCGACCCGTCTGTGGGCGAGGTGTTTCCGCTGGAATGGCAATCGGCCGCTCCGGGAAAGCGGGTCGCGGCGGTGATCGTCCATGTCGATCTTTTGCCCGATGACCCGCGCGAGATCACGCCGCGGCTTGCCGAATGGTTCGCTGCCGACAGCATCGCGTCGGTCTGGGTGCTGGACGAATCCGCCGTGGTGGCGGGTGATTTCCGCATAGATTCGGGCGGCTGGATGCGGTTTGCCGTCTTCGTTCGCCCCGGAACCGCCTCGGGCCGGATCGGCCGCATCGTCCAGCGGCTGCTGGATCTGGAAACCTATCGCGCCATGTCGATGCTGGGTCTGGGCCGCGCGCGCATCCTGAGCGAGCAGATGAACGGGCTGGAGGTCCAGCTCAGCGATATCCTTCAAAGCATGACCGACGATTCCCGGCCCGCCGACGAGGTACTGCACGACCTGTTGTCGGTCTCCACGCGGCTCGAGAACGCTGCGACCCAGCACAGCTTCCGCTTTGGCGCGACCGCAGCCTATGAAGCCATCGTGACCGAGCGCGTCGCGGCCTTGCGCGAGTCGCGGTTCATGGGCGGACAGATGCTGACCGAGTTCATGTCCCGCCGTTATCTGCCTGCCATGCGGACGGTGAAATCGACCGAACGGCGGCTGGCGACACTTCTGGATCGGGCCGAACGCGCGGGCGAGTTGCTGCGCACCCGCGTCGATGTCTGGCGCGGTGCCCAGAACCAGGAGATCATGCAGCGCATGGACCGTCGCGCTGATCTGCAACTGCGCCTGCAGCACACGGTCGAGGGACTGTCGGTTGTGGCGATCAGCTATTATGCGGTCGGGCTGATGGGTTATGCGCTGTATCCGCTTGCCCATGCGATACATCTGGACAAGGCGGTACTGACTGCGGTGCTGACTCCGGCGGTGGTGCTGGCGGTCTGGTTCGCGATGCGCCGCATCAGGGCGCGATTGCATGACGATCACTAGCGGCATGGCTTTACGCGCCGGTCGCGTCGCGCGATAAGTCCGCCAGAATTCTATCCGGAGCCCTCCCTTGAGACTTGCACTTTCCCTGTTGGCTGTGCTGGCTTTGTCCGCCTGCAATGTTCCTCTTGTGCCGTTGATCTGATGACCAAATCCTTGACCATGTACGGGTTGAGCCATTGCTCGACCTGCCAAAAGGCCCAGACCGAGCTTGAAGCCGCCGGTTGGACCGTCTCGTTCCACGATGTCAAAAGCGATCCTCTGCCATTGGACGCGTGGCAGAAGATGATCCCGGAATTCGGAGAAAAGCTGGTGAACCGCGCCAGCTTGACTTGGCGCGCCATGTCCGAGGACGAACGCGCAGGCACGCCGCTTCAGATGTTGTCGGCCAAGCCGTCGCTGATGAAACGTCCGGCGATTGTTCAGGGCGATTTGCGCCTGCTTGGCTGGACCGCCAATGTCAAACGTGCGCTGGGGGTGACGGCCTAAGGGCCGTCAGCCGACGATATAGCGGTCGCGCCGGTGGTTTAAGGCGATGACAAGGTTCAGGACCAACGCGCCTAGAAACGACAAGGCGACGGTCCTGACGTCGCGCACCAACAATGCGCAAGCGAACAGGCAGGCGTCAAAAATCAGTTGCGTCCAGCCCGCGCGAAATCCCGTCGCATCCTGGATGTACAGCCCGACAATGCCGATTCCGCCCAGCGAGGCACCATGCCGGAACAGCGCAAGCAGCGCCGATCCCGTCAGGCAGCCCAGCAGGATCGCGGCGACGGCGGGGTGGACATGACCGAATTGCAGATGCTGCGGCAGGAACTGGGCCAGCACCGACAGCATCGCAACCGCGACAAAGCTTTTCAGCGTGAATGCCAGCCCGAAGCGTTTGCAGCCCAGCCAATAGAACGGCAGGTTGACGACAAAAAATACCGGACCGAAACCCCAGCCGGTCGCGTACGAGATCAGGATCGCAAGCCCTGCGGTCTGGCCCGTGACAAAGCCCATATGGGTCATCAGAACGACACCGACCGATGCGATGAAGCTGCCATAGGCAAGCCCCTGCGCGTCGTCGATCATGCTGTGTTTGGCGGTAGATTTCGTCATGGCGCTGCTGTGGCCCGCACCGAGGGAAACCGCAAGATGCCAGACGGGATTTTTTGTCGGCGGATTCGCGGCAAACCATGGAAATCCTGACCCAATAGATATCTGCGCAGGTCCAGATCGCAAGCTGCTGCGGTCGGGCCTCGTGGTAGATTACGGGGCAGTCCATCCTTCTGGGGATTTGTCCATGCGCCGCTTTGCACTGCTTTTTGCCGTTGCCTTGTTGCCTGATACCGGTATTGCGGCCCCTAGTCTCGAGCGCGGTGAATATCTAGTGCAGGGGCCCGCTGGCTGCGGGAACTGTCACACTCCGATCGGGCCGAACGGCTTCGATATGAGTCAGGATCTGGGCGGCAGGCTGGTCGATAAAAATCCGGCCTTCACCGCCATCGCGCCGAACATCACCCCCGGCTCGCGGATCGCCGGTTGGAGCGATGCCGATCTGGTCCACGCCATCCGCGAGGGGCTACGTCCCGATGGCACTCTGATCGGCCCGCCGATGCCTTTTGCGATGTATCGCGGTCTGGGCGACGAGGATCTGGCCTCGATTGTCCTGTATCTGCGCAGCATTCCCGCGGTCGAACACGATCCGGGCAAGTCCGAGTACAATATCCCCTTGCCACCTGCCTATGGCCCTCCGGTCGATAGTGTGACGCCTCCGCCCCGCGGGGTCAGTGTCGAATACGGCGCTTATCTCGCCGGTCCGGTCAGCCATTGCATGGAATGCCACACCCCGATGGGACCGCAGGGACCGCTGCTGGACACCCGTCTCGGCGCGGGTGGCTTCGAGTTCCACGGCCCGTGGAATGTGTCGGTCGCGGCCAACCTGACCAATGGACCGGACGGCTTGGCCGATTATAGCGACGACGAAATCAAGAATATGCTTCGTGGGCAGCGTCCGGACGGAACCACGATGTTGCCACCGATGCCCTATCCCTATCTGGCGAAAATGACACCCGAGGACATGGACGCCATCGTGCTGTACCTGCGCACCCTGCCAGCTTTGCCGGACCACGAGTAACCCGTCCGGCCTTACGGAAAAGCGGGGGGCTATCCCTCCGCTTTTCCGGTCCTTCAACGGGACTTATTGCAACGCCTTGTCGGTGATCGCGCTGCTCCATGCGCCCTCGGGGGCCTTCGAGATCACCGGATCCGATCCGCCCGACAGCAGCGTGTCCACCGTGCGCTTGTAATCCGCCTCATCCAGCGCGCCGTTCGATCCGGCGGTCAGCTTCGCGATCTCTCCGGCCATGCGGGCCTGATGCTCGATGGTCTGGGCGCCGGTCTCGTCGTTTTCTAGGACAATCTCGGCGGCTTCCTCGGGATGTTCCTCGGCGTATTTCCAGCCCTTCATGCTGGCGCGAACGAAGCGGACCAGCTTGTCCTCCATCGCGGGATCGTTCAGCTTTTCTTCCAGAACGTAAAGCCCGTCCTCCAGCGTGGCGACGCCTTGGTCATCGTATTTGAAGGTCACCAGATCCTCGGGTTTGATCCCCGCATCGATCACCTGCCAATATTCGTTATAGGTCATGGTGCTGATGCAGGCGGCCTGTTTTTGCAGGATCGGATCGACGTTGAAGCCCTGCTTCAGGACCGTAACGCCTTCGGGGCTGCCATCGGTTTTCAGGCCCAGATGGTTCATCCAGCTCAGGAACGGATATTCGTTGCCCGAGAACCAGACGCCCAAGGTCTTGCCCTTGAAATCGGTCTTGGGATCGGCGACGCCGCTTTCCTTCAGGCAGGTCAGCATCATCCCCGACTTTTTGAAGGGCTGGGCGATATTGACGATGGGCAGGCCCTTTTCGCGGGCGGCAAGGGCGGCGGGCATCCATTCGACGGTGACATCCGCACCGCCTCCGGCCAGAACCTGCACCGGAGCGATATCCGGCCCGCCCGGCTTGATGGTGACGTTCAGGCCCTCTTCCTCGTAGAAGCCCTTGTCCTTGGCGACGTAATAGCCGCCGAACTGGGCCTGCGTCACCCATTTCAATTGCAGCGTCAGATCATCCGCAGCCGAGGCAGCACCCGCCATCAGCGACACGAGACCCGCCGAGATCAGGAATTTCTTCATCACTCTCTCCACTGTTGGGGGCATTGGCCCCGGTTATTGGCGCTGCGAAGGGTGCCAGAAGGTCACCTTTTTCTCGACCAGCGCGACAACTCCATAGAATGCTGTTCCGGCAATGGCTGCGACAAGGATCTCGGCCCAGACCAGCGGCATGTTCAACTGGCCGACAGCGGTCGAGATGCGAAAGCCCATGCCACGGGTCGGACTGCCAAAGAACTCGGCCACAATGGCCCCGATCAGCGCCAGAGTCGTGGTGATCTTGAGCCCGTTGAACAGGAAGGGCATCGCGGCGGGCAGGCGCAGTTTCACCAGCGCCTGAGCGTAGCTCGCCCCCCAAGTCGCGATCTGGTCACGCGCCAGAGCGTCGGTCGCCTTCAGCCCCGCGACCATGTTCACAAGGATCGGAAAGAAGACCATGACCACGACGACGGCGGCCTTGGACTGCCAGTCAAAGCCGAACCACATCACAAAGATCGGCGCGATGCCGACAATCGGCAGGGCTGCGACGAAATTCCCGATAGGCAGCAAGCCGCGCTGCAAAAAGGGCGAGCGGTCGATAGCGATAGCAGTGGCCACTGCGGCGGCTGCGCCGATCAGCCAGCCCGATAGCGCGCCTTTCAGGATGGTCTGGGTGAAATCCCCCCAAAGCAGCGGCAGGTTGCCGGTGAACGCAGCCCAGATCTGGCTGGGGGCGGGCAGGATCACCGAAGGGATAGCGAAGTTGCGACAGGCCATCTCCCACAGGATCAGGATGGTCGCGCCAAAGATCAGCGGGACCAGCATCGCGGGGATCGGGCCGCGATGCCGCGCGATCCATGTGTTCAGGCCAAGCGCGCCCAGCCAGACCGCGATCAGGGGCAGGGCGGCACTCATCGCGCCAGCCCCATTCTCCTCAAGGTGACACGCTCGATCCCGCTGACCACAGCGACCAGCGCGGCGGCCAAGGCGGCAGCAGCGAAAAGCGCGGCCCAGATCTGGATCGTCTGGCCGTAATAGCTGCCTGAGAGCAGCCTTGCCCCCAATCCCGCCGTCGCACCGGCGGGCAATTCGCCGACGATAGTGCCGACCAGCGCCGCAGCAATCGCGACCTTGAGGCTGGCGAACAGGTAGGGCATGGCCGAGGGCAACCGCAGCCGCCAAAAGGCCTGCGTGCCCGAGGCGTTCCAGCTATGCATCAGGTCCATCTGCATCCGGTCGGGGGTGCGTAGCCCCTTCACCATGCCGACCAGCACCGGAAAGAACGATAGCCACGCCGCGATCATCGCCTTGGGCACCAATCCCGTGACCCCCATGCTGGCAAAGACCACAATGACCATGGGTGCGATGGCAAGGATCGGCACGGTCTGGCTGGCGATAGCCCATGGCATTACCGACAGGTCCATGACGCGGCTATGCACGATCCCGACAGCCAGCAGAATGCCCGCAAGGCTGCCAATCGCAAACCCCGCCAGCGTCGCCGACAGGGTAATGCCCGCATGCCAGACAAGGCTGCGCTTCGAGGTGATCTTCTGCCCCGCGACCCCGTCCCAGACGCCCTTGGCAACCTGATGCGGCGCGGGCAGGACCGGACGTTCCTGCATCATGGTGGCATGGACCAATGCGGGCAGGGTCAGGCTATCTCCCGCCCGCGACGCCTGATCGCGCGCCCAAGGCGCGTTCAGCGCCACCGCCCCGACATACCAGACCAGCAGCAGCGCCGTCAGGACCGTCAGCACCGGCACGACACGGTTCATGCGTGCCCCCCGAAGAACGGTGCACGAACGGTGTACAGGCGGTGTACGCCCGGAGGACGGGCTGTGCAGGCGGACTCAGTCATAGCTGTGCCCCTCGCGTAGCCCCTCGCGGACCTCCTGCGCGATGCGGATGAATTCGGGCGTGTCGCGGATCTCCAAGGGCCGTTCGTGCGGCAGAGTGCTGTCGATGATGCGCGTGATGCGGCCGGGGCGCGGCGACATGACGACGATCTTGGTCGAGAGATACACCGCCTCTGGGATCGAATGGGTGACGAAACTGATGGTCTTGCCGGTCTTGGCCCACAGCTCCAGTAGGGCGGCATTCAGGCGGTCGCGCACGATCTCGTCCAGCGCGCCGAAGGGTTCGTCCATCAGCAGGATATCGGCGTCGAAGGCCAGCGCACGAGCGATACTGGCGCGTTGTTGCATCCCGCCGGAAAGTTGCCAAGGGAACTTGCCGCCAAAGCCGGACAGTTCGACGAGATCCAGCACGCGGGCGATGCGATCCGTGCGATCCGTCTTTGAAAAGCCCATGATTTCAAGCGGCAGAGAGATATTCCCTGAAATCGTCCGCCACGGGTAAAGCCCCGGAGCCTGAAACACATAACCGTACGCCCGCGCCCGCCGCGCCGCATCCGCGTCAAGACTATTGACGCGGATGCGGCCCTCGGTCGGGGTTTCCAGCGCGGCAATGGTGCGCAGGAAGGTGGTTTTGCCGCAGCCGGATGGGCCGATGAAGCTGACGAATTCGCCCTTGCCGATGGTCAGGTCCACGTCCTTCAGGGCATGGACCGGGCCGTCGGCGGTCTGGAAAGTCAGGCTGACGCCCTGCGCCTCGATGACCGACAACTCAGACCCCGCTGGCCGGAATGCCGGAGCGCTCGACCGGGCGGGGCGCGGTCAGTTCCTTCCAAGCTGATAGCGCGCGGTTGACGGCGGGCCGTGCCTCGCGGGCGACGAATTCGCCATGGCCTTCGTGGCTGTCGACCTTGCCTTCGGTCACGGCGACGACACCACGTGTCAGGGTGAAACGCGGCAGGCCCTTGACCTTGATCCCCTCGAAGACATTGTAATCGATGGCAGATTGCTGCGTCCCGGCGCTGATGGTCTTTTCCGCCTCGGGGTCCCATACGACCAGATCGGCATCCGAGCCGATCAGAACCGCGCCTTTCTTCGGATACATGTTCAGGATCTTGGCGATGTTGGTCGAGGTGACGGCCACGAACTCGTTCGGCGTCAGCCGCCCGGTCCCAACGCCCTTCGTCCACAACACCGGCATTCGATCCTCAAGGCCGCCCGTCCCGTTCGGGATCTTGGTGAAATCACCGACCCCATAGCGCTTCTGCTGGGTGGTAAAGGCGCAATGATCGGTGGCAACGCAGGACAGGCTGCCCGATTGCAACCCGGCCCACAGGCTGTCCTGATGCAGCTTGTTGCGGAACGGAGGCGACATCACACGCCGCGCCGCATGGTCCCAATCCGCGTTGAAATACTCGCTTTCGTCCAGCACCAGATGCTGGATCAGCGGTTCACCCCAGACTCGCTTGCCCTGTTGCCGCGCGCGGCGGATCGCCTCATGTGCGTCCTCGCAAGATGTATGCACGACGTAAAGCGGCACGCCCGCCATGTCGGCGATCATGATGGCGCGGTTTGTGGCCTCGCCCTCGACCTGAGGGGGGCGGGAATAGGCATGGCCCTCGGGACCGGTATTCCCCTCGGCCAACAGCCGCGCCGAAAGCTCGGCCACGACATCGCCATTCTCGGCATGGACCAAAGCCACGCCGCCCAGATCGCCGACGCGGCGGAAGGACGAGAACATCTCGTCGTCGTTCACCATCAGCGCGCCCTTATAGGCCATGAAATGCTTGAAGCTGGTGATGCCGCGCTTCACCACCTCATCCATCTCGTCAAAGACCTGCTCGCCCCACCATGTCACCGCCATGTGGTAGCTGTAGTCGCAATGCGCGCGGCCGGACTTGTTGTCCCACATCTTCAGCGCGTCCAGCAGACCTTGACCGGGCGAGGGCAGAACAAAATCCACCACCATGGTGGTACCGCCTGCCAGCGCAGCCCGCGTGCCGGATTCGAAATCATCGGCGGAATAGGTGCCCATGAAGGGCATCTCCAGATGGGTATGGGGATCGATCCCGCCCGGCATGATATAGCAGCCCGAGGCATCCAGAACCTTGTCGCCGGCTAGCCCCGCGCCAATGGCGGCGATGCGCCCGTCCTCGATCAGCACATCCGCCATGTAGCTTAGATCCGCCGTGACGATGGTGCCGCCCCTGATGACCGTGCTCATCCCTCATCCCTTCTTCCGTGTAAAAATATTCCCGAGTGCGAGGCCGTGCCCCGCGCTGTCATGTGACGATCTCTGCTGTTTCCAGCACCGCATGCAGCAGCGTATCTGCGCCAGCTGCGGCCCAATCGGGGCTGATCTCCTCGGCCTCGTTATGGGACAGACCGTCGACACAGGGGCACATGATCATCACCGTCGGCGCGACCTTGTTCACCCAGCAGGCGTCATGTCCCGCGCCCGAGACGATATCCATGTGGCTGTAGCCCAGCCGCTCGGCGGCGGAACGCACCCGCCCGACCAGAGCCGGATCGAAGGCAGGGGGATCGAATTGGCCGACGGTTTCTGCCGAGAAGGTACAACCCAAAGCCTCGCAGATTGCGGGCGCCTTGGCGTTGAATTCCTCGACCATCTCCGACAGGATCGGTAGCAGGTGGCTGCGGAAATCTACCGTGAAAACAACCTTTTCTGCTATGATATTGCGGCTGTTTGGATAGACGTCGATATGGCCGATTGCTCCCACGGCAGCAGGCTGATGCTTCATCGCGATCTCGTGGACCAACTCGGTCAACTGCGCCAATCCGCGTCCCGCATTGCGGCGCATCCGCATGGGTGTCGAGCCGGTGTGCTGGCCCTTGCCAGTCACCGTGCATTCGATCCAGCGCAGGCCCTGACCATGGGTCACGACGCCGATCTGGGTGTTCTCGGCCTCAAGGATCGGGCCTTGTTCGATATGGTATTCGAACATGGCGTGGATCTTGCGGTCGCCGGGTTTCTCGTTGCCCTTCCAGCCAATGCGGGCCAGTTCCTCGCCAAAGGTCCGGCCCTTGGCGTCATGGCGGGCATAGGCGTAATCCTGATCGATCACGCCCGCAAAAACGCCCGAGGCCAGCATGGCAGGGGCAAAGCGCGTGCCTTCCTCGTTCGTCCAGTTAGTCACCACGATGGGACGGCGGGTCCGTACACCCAGATCGCGGATCGAGCGGATGACCTCAAGCCCCGCCAGCACGCCCAACACGCCATCATATTTCCCGCCCGTTGGCTGGGTGTCCAGATGGCTGCCGATATAGACCGGATCGAGATCCGGCTCAGTCCCCTCATGGCGGAAGAACATGTTACCCATCTGGTCGACGGTCATCGCCATGCCCGCTTCCTCGCACCAAGATTGGAATAAGCGGCGGCCTTCGCCATCCTCGTCGGTCAGGGCTTGCCGGTTGTTGCCACCCGCGACGCCGGGGCCGATCTTGGCCATCTCCATCAGGCTGTCCCACAGCCGGTCGCCGTCGATCTTCATATTGGCTGCGGGCATGACAGCCGTATCCAACCCGCCGGGGGCAGAGGTCATCTCGTCGTCCTTCCTGTCTTGCCGCCGTCTTCTGCGGACGGTCGGCGGGATCGGTCTTGGGACGCGCCATGCCTAAAAGGCGCGCTGACCCATTCGCCGCAAATTATTGACCATCTGGTCAGGATCACGCTAGCACGGGGCCATGGTCAGTCAAGCGCCGCGATTTCTGCCTTTCGGAGGGGCCCGCGCTTTTCAGGGAAAACCTATGCAGGACAAGCCTCTTCGCCAAAGTCGTATCCAGAAAAAGAACCGCGAGGCGATCCTGACCGCCGCGCTGCGCGAATTTTCAGCACGGGGATTCGCGGGCACGACCATCGACCAGATTGCCGACGCGGCGGGTCTGTCGAAACCCAATGTGCTGTATTATTTCCAGTCCAAAGACGCGATCCACGAAAGCTTGCTTCGCGAACTTCTGGATCTGTGGCTGGACCCCTTGCGCGAATTACGTGCAGAGGGCGACCCGCAGGACCAGATCCTTGCCTATGCGAAGCGCAAGCTGGAATTGTCGCGCGACTATCCGCAGGAAAGCCGCCTTTTTGCCAATGAGGTGCTTCAGGGGGCCGAACGCCTCGCCCCCATCCTTGGCGGCGAATTGCGCGAGTTGGTCGACGAGAAATCCGCGCTGATCGCACGCTGGATTGCGGATGGCCGGATTGCTCAGGTCGATCCGCACCACCTGCTGTTCTCGATCTGGGCGCTGACCCAGCATTACGCGGATTTCGAGGTGCAGGTCCGGGCCGTGCTTGGCCCGGAGCATGATCCCTATGTCGAGGCAGGGGTGTTCCTTGACCTGCTGTATCGGCGGCTGCTGCGGCCTCAGCCGCGCGAATAGACATCCTCGTAGCGGACGATGTCGTCCTCGCCCAGATAGGCGCCGGTCTGCACCTCGATCAGGACCATCGGAACCTTTCCGGGGTTCTCCATGCGGTGAACCGCCCCCAAAGGCACATAGATCGACTGGTTCTCGGTCACCAAGGTCACCAGATCATCCACCGTGACCCGCGCGGTGCCGCTGACCACGATCCAATGTTCCGATCTGTGGAAATGCGATTGCAAGGACAGCGCCGCGCCGGGGTTGACGACGATGCGCTTGACCTGAAAGCGGTCCGACAATGCCAGCGTCTCGAACCAGCCCCAAGGGCGGTGGTCGCGCAGGAAGGTTTCGGCCTGACGCGCGCCTTTCGACTTCAGCGCCGAGACGGCTTTGCGGACCTCTTGTGCGCGGTCCATTCCGGCAACCAGAACCGCGTCATTGGTGGCGACGACCATCACGTCTTTCAGGCCGATGCCGACAACCTCGATGCCTTCGTCCTGCGAGCGCAGCAGGACATTGTCGCAATCGATCGCGGTCGAGCGTTCGTCGCTGACCGCGCCGCGTTCGGCTGGAGCGCCGTCCTGAGCTTCACGCCAGACGGCATCCCAGCCGCCAAGGTCGGACCAATGGCCCGAGAAACGCACGACCGACAGATTGTCGGCCTTTTCCAGCACCGCATAGTCGATCGACAGATCGGGCAGGGTGTTCCACGGCTCGGGCGCAAGGCGCAGGAAGCCCAGATCGCGCTTTGCCTCGTCCAGAGCAGCCAGAACCGGAGGCATGAACTCCGGCGCATGGGCGCGGAAGGCGTCGATCATCGTACGCGCCGAGAACAGGAAGATCCCCGCATTCCACAGGTAATTGCCCTGCGCGATCATCTGTTCGGCATTGGCAAGATCGGGCTTTTCGACAAAGCGTTTCAGAACCACCGGTCCTTCGCCCGCGGCCTCGGCCTCCATATAGCCGTAACCGGTTTCGGGGCGGGTCGGCGTGATGCCGAAGGTCACGATGCGTCCGGCTTGTGCCGCTGGCACGCCCAGATCGACCGCGCGACCAAAGGCCTCGATATCGGGCACGACGTGATCCGAGGGCGCAACCAGCAGCAGTCCATCAGGATCGGTGGCCGCGACGCTTAATGCAGCCGTCAGGATGGCAGGGGCCGTGTTTCGACCCGACGGCTCGATCAGGATGGCCGAGGGGGTGATGCCGATCTGGTCCAGCTGCTCGGCCACGATGAAGCGGAAATCGGCATTGGTCATCACCAGCGGTGCGCCAAAGCGGTCTCCGGCAAGGCGGCGGGCCGAGGCCTGGAACAGCGATTCCTCTCCGATCAAGGGGGCGAATTGCTTGGGGAAGCTTTTGCGCGACACCGGCCAAAGCCGTGTGCCCGATCCGCCAGCCAGAAGAACAGGGGTTATCACCATGCCATCACTCCTTCGGAGCAGTTTCGTTTGTACCTGCCAAGGCCTTTATCCAACGGGATAATCTAGCCCGCAAGTTGCATCAATGTACCAGTTTGGATCAGTATCCGCGGTGGCGATCGACAAGGTGGATTAACGGCTCGTTGCGCATCGCGTGGCGCAGGTTCTGCGCGGCGATATGAGCTGCAGTTGCCGGACGGGTCTCGGCGGCGATATGGGGCGTCACCGTGACGCGGGGATGGTTCCAGAACGGGTGACCCGCGGGAAGGGGTTCGGTGCGGAACACATCCAGCACCGCGCGGGCGCTCGGGTTCTCGTCCAAGACATGCAGCAGCGCGGCTTCGTCGATCAGCGTGCCGCGCCCTGCATTGATGATAGTGGCACCCTGTGGCAGCAGGCCAAGGCGCGTCTGGTTCAGCAGATCGCGGGTTGCGGCCGTATCCGGCAGCAGACAGATCAGGATTTCGGCGCGGGAAATGGCGTCATCCAACCGCTCGCCGGAGAATACGCTGATCTCCGGAACCGCGCGGCCGGATTGCGACCAGCCTGTCACGTCGAAACCAAGGCCAGACAGTGTCGATGCGACTGCCCGACCCAATTCGCCCATGCCCAGCACGGTGATGCGGCGGTCAGCGGCCAGTGGTGGCGTTTCGCCCTGACGCCAGACCCCGTCTTGTGGATACAGATCCATGCCCAGATGTGCCCGCATGGCCCATCCGGTGCAAAACTCGACCATACCCTGAGCCAGCCCCGGATCGACCATCCGGCAAAGCGGCTGGGTCAATGTCGGGTTGGTCACGATCCGCTCGACCCCCGCCCAGAGGCTTTGCACCACCCGCGCGTTGACGAAGGGCGAAAAGTCCAGTTGGCTGCCATCCTCGGGGTAGCCCGGCGCGTAGATCAGCGCATCGAAGCTTGCCGGATCTCCATCGCGGCACAGGTCGATTTCAGGGCAGGCGGCTCGCAGCGCCGGTGCCCAATCGTCCCACAGACGCGCGGGCGCGGCAAACAGCACCCGCATCAACGCGGCCTATGGACATGGGCGGATTGCAGGATGCCAAAACCCATCAGCAAGATCATCAGCGAGGTTCCTCCGTAACTGACCAGCGGCAAGGGCGAGCCTTTGGCTGGCAACATCCCCATCACCGTGGCCATATTGATCGAGAAGTACAGGAAGAACGTCCCCGCGATCCCGATGGTCATCAGACTGGCAAACCGGTCCCTGTTTGTCAGGGCCGAATGCAGACAAAAGCCCAGGATCAGGACGTATAGCATCAGCAGCGTCCCCGCGCCGACAAAGCCGAATTCTTCGGCCAGCGAGGTGAAGATGAAGTCGGTGTGCTTCTCGGGCAGGAAGTTCAGCCGCGACTGCGTGCCCTGCATGAAGCCGCGCCCCGACCAGCCCCCCGAGCCAAGTGCGATTTGGGCCTGCATGATGTTATAACCCGCGCCCAACGGGTCCGATCCGGGGTCAAGGAAGGTGTCGATGCGGCGGAACTGGTATTCGTGCAGCAATTGCCAGTCGGTGCCGCGGCTCTCCATCACGGCGGTGATCAGGGCGACGACGATGGCGATGACAGCGCCGAAATACCAGAGGCTCACACCTGCCACGAACATGACGATGCCACCGCCCGCGATCAGCATGATCGAGGTGCCAAGGTCGGGCTGCATCAGTACCAGCGCCGTAGGGGTCAAGATCAGCAGCACCGGTATCAGCACCCAAAGTGGGCGCGAGACTTTCTCGACCGGCAGCCAGTCGTAATAGGCCGCCAGCGTCATCACGAAAGCGATTTTGGTCAGCTCTGACGGCTGGATGCGGATCGGGCCGATGATCAGCCAACGCTGCGCGCCCATACCGACATGGCCCATCAACTCCACAGCGACCAGCAGCAGGACGCAGGTCACATAGGACACGACCGAGATAGATCGCCAGAACCAGATCGGCACGAAGGCCAGCGCGAACATAATCGCCATGCCTGCCGCGAAACGCTCCATCTGCGGCATAGCCCAGCGGTCGATATCCCCGCCCGAGACCGAGTACAGCATCAGGAATCCGATGCAACTCACTGCTGTAACGAGAAAAACCAACGGCCAGTTAAGGTAGAAGATCTTGCGCCATCCGGTTGGGACGCGCTCGACCGTGTAGTCCAGATAGCTCATCTCAGGCCTTCGCTCGGGCAGTCTTGTTGGGCGGTTCGGGCATGAGGTTCATCTTCGACCACATTTCCTCGACCTTGGCACGCTCGCCGTCCGGATAGGCCGACAGCGGCGGTAGCCCGTCAGCCAAGGCAAACAGCAGAATGTCACGCGCAATCGGGGCCGCGACCGCCGAGCCGCCGCCGCCATGCTCGACCACGACCGAAACGGCATAGCGGGGCATCTCGTAGGGGGCGAAACAGACGAACAGCGCGTGGTCGCGCCGGTTCCACGGCAGCTGATCGTTCGAGATGACGCCGCGTGCGCGCTCGGCAGCGGTGATGTTTCGGACCTGACTGGTTCCGGTCTTGCCCGCCATCTGCCATTCCGGCGCCACGATACGCGCACGACGCGCCGTTCCGTGGCTGGAGTTCATCACCGCGTCCATGCCGCCCCGCGCAGTGCGCAGGTTCAGCGGGTTCAGCCCGAGATCGACGAATTCCGGTACAGGTTGCACCACGCCGTCAATGGCGCGGACCAGACGCGGGATCACCTCTTTGCCCGAGGCCACGCGCGCGACCATCACCGCAAGCTGTAGCGGCGAGGCCAGAACATAGCCTTGCCCGATCGAGGCGTTCAGTGAATCGCCGACCTGCCATTCCTGCTGGTAGCGGGCCATTTTCCATGCGCGGTCAGGGGCGATGCCCTCGGTGATCGCGGACATGGGCAGATCGTGGCGAACCCCGATCCCAAGACGGCGTGCCATCGCTGCGATGCGGTCGATCCCGACCTTTTGCGCGAGTTCGTAGTAGTAGACGTCGCATGAATGTTCGAGGCTGCGGATCGCGTCCACCGTGCCGTGGCCGCCCTTGCTCCAGCAGTGGAACTTGCGACCCGCGACCTGCGTATAGCCGGGGCAGAAGAACCGCGAGCCGGGGTTGATCACCCCCGCTTCCAGTCCGGCCAGAAGCGTGACCATCTTGAATGTCGAACCCGGCGGATACGCCCCCTGCACCGTCTTGTCGGCTAGTGGCCGATGGTCGTGCTGCATCAACTCCTTGTAATCACCCGAACTGATGCCGCGCACGAATTTGTTCGGATCGAATACGGGCGACGAGTTGATCGCCACGATGTCGCCATTGGTGATGTCGATAACGACGGCGGCGGCGCTTTCCTGTCCCAGACGCTGGGCGACGAAGTTTTGCAGCCGCGCGTCCAGCGTGGTCTGGACGGTCGCGCCCTGCTGGCCTTCCTGACGCGAGAGTTCGCGCATTTCGCGGCCGGCACTGTTGACCTCGACGCGGCGGTTGCCGGCCTTGCCGCGCAGAGGTTCTTCAAGCTTGGCCTCCATCCCGATCTTGCCCAACTGGAACTCGGGAAGGCGCAGGACGGGGTCGGGGTTTTCGATCTTGGACAGGTCGTAATCGGAAACCGGCCCGACATAGCCCAGCACATGCGAGAAATCGCCTCCGCGGGGATAGCTGCGCGACAGGCCCGATTCTGGTGTCACGCCGGGCAGGGCGGGTGCGTTCAGCGCGATAGACGAGAATTCCTGCCAGGTGAGTCTATCCGCGACCATGACCGGAGTGACGGCGCTGCGGCGTCGGATCTCGGCCATCAGATCGGCGGCCTGACGGTCGTTCATCGGGATGATGCGGCGCAGTCGCGCCACGACCGTCGAAATATCGCCCGCGTCTTCGCGCGTCAGCGTCACGCGATAGTTCTGCTCGTTTCCCGCGATCACCGTGCCGTTGCGGTCAAGGATCAGCCCACGTGCCGGAGGCAGCAGGCGGATCTTGATCGAGTTTCCATCCGACAGCAGCCGGTATTCATCGGCGTGTTCCAGCTGCATCGACCGCAGCTTGAGGCCCAGCGTACTGATGACGGCTGCCTGAATGACACCCAGCATCAGCACCCGCCGCGAGATCGAGCGGCTGCTTTCGGCGATTTCCTTTTGCGACTTGCGCATGGCTCTAGCGTTGCCTCGTTTCGGAATCGGAAAGCCCCCGTCGCAGACCCAGCGGCCAGCGCATCAGGCCCACGACCAGCGGATATGCCGCCGTTGTGGCGATGAATTGCAAGATGGCCTGTCCCAGTGGCGGACGGGGCAGGAAGAACAGTGCGAGCGCAAACCGATAGGTCAGCATCATCATCGCCATCAGCGTTGCCACCCGCAGCCATTCAATCATGAATGGCAACTCGCGCCAATGCTGCTCGCGGCGTCGTGCTGCTTCCGTACCCATGACCACGACAGCCGCCCATAGACCCAAGGGACGCAGCAGCAGGATGTCCTCAAGCAGGAACAGAAGCGCGATGACAAGGACCGGAGCCTGCTCGGGGCGGCGAAGCGTCCAGGCAAGCGTCAGGCACATCGCTAGATCCGGTCCCGGCCAGACCACCCGCCCGGGATTGAGCGGCATCAACCGCAGGAACAGGATGGCCAGAAACAGCAGGACGAACAGGATCTGTCCGGCCAGCCGATTGCGCCTTGCCTGCTCAATCATTGCTTTGCTCGTCGGCGGGAGCGTCAGGAGGGGCGGCAGCCTCGTCCGGTTTGACCGCAGCCGGATCGACGTCCATCGCGGGCGGCAATGGCGGGCCGATGAACTCCGCCGGAGGCGGCGGGATCAGCAGGCCGGTATCGGCCAACCGCTCGGACGGGTGGCTGCGCAACACGCGCAGGAACTCCAGCCGTCCGTAATCCGCAGCCAGTCGCACCCGCAGCCGTCCGTCGCTTGCCTGAGCGACCTGACCGACCAGCAGGCCGGGCGGAAAGACCCCGCCATCGCCCGAACTGGTCACCCGATCACCCGGACGCAGGTTCTCTGGGCTTTCGATGAAATCCAGCGCGGGAAACGATGTGTTGTCACCTGTCAGCAGCGCATTCTGGCCCGAGGGCAGGATGTTGACCGGTATGCGGCTTGAAGGGTCGGTCAGCAGCATGACACGGCTGGTCGTTTCGCCGACGCCCGAGATCCGGCCGACAAGGCCGAGCCCGTCCATCGTCGCCCAGCCGTCTAGGATACCGTCGCGCGATCCGACATTCAGAAGCACGGATTGGCGGAACGCCGTTCCGCTGTCGGTCAGCACCACGCCGGAAACCGAGGTCAACGCAGGGTCGATCCGGACGCTGTTCTGCGCCAGCAGCTTGGCATTTTCCTGCTCGAGCTGGACGGCGGCCTCTTTCCAGGACGACATCTTCTGCAACTCGCGCCGCAGTTCCTGGTTCTGCTCGTAAAGGCGGGCATAGGATTCGAACCCGGCGACCATGCGGCTGAGCCGTGTCACCGGGGCCATCGCCCATTCGAAGCCCGGGACGAAACGGTCGATCACCATGGATCGGATCCGCTCGGCACGGGGGCTGTCGATTTGCCAGAAAAGGAAAATCGACAGCAGAAGCAAAGTCAGCAGCGCAACGAGAATACGCCGGACCGGAGCCACATAATCAGGGCCCTTGCGTGCCAAAGTCGGTCCCCGATCAGCTGTCGTAGTCGATGACGTGACGGAGTTGCTTTTCGAACTCGAGCGCCTTGCCGGTGCCAAGCGCCACGCAGCTCATCGGCTGGTCGGCAAGGCTGATCGATAGGCCGGTCTGCTCGCGCAAGGCCAGATCAAGCTCGCCCAGCATCGCGCCACCGCCGGTCAGCATGACGCCGCGATCAACGATATCGGCTGCCAGATCCGGAGGGGTGGCTTCCAGCGCGACCATGACGGCCTCGCAGATCTGCTGTACCGGCTCGGCCAGCGCTTCGGCGACCATTGCCTGGGTGATCTCCATTTCTTTGGGGATACCGTTCAGCAGGTCGCGGCCACGAACCATGATCGTCGCGCCACGGCCGTCATCGGGCATGCGGGCGGTGCCGATCTGGGTCTTGACGCGCTCGGCGGTGGATTCGCCCACCAGCAGGTTGTGGTTGCGGCGCAGGTAGTTGATCAGCGCGTCATCCATACGGTCGCCGCCGATGCGGACCGAGCGTGCATAGACCACGTCGCCCAGCGACAGGACAGCTACTTCGGTGGTGCCGCCGCCGATATCGACAACCATGCTGCCGGTCGGCTCGGTGATGGGCATGCCCGCGCCGATGGCGGCTGCGATCGGTTCGGCGATCAGGCCGGCCTTGCGCGCGCCTGCGGACAGGACCGACTGGCGGATCGCGCGTTTCTCGACCGGGGTGGCGCCATGCGGCACACAGACGATGATTTTCGGCTTCGAGAATGTCGTCCGGCGGAAGACCTTCTTGATGAAATGCTTGATCATCTCCTCGGCGCTGTCGAAGTCGGCAATGACACCCTCGCGCATTGGGCGGATCGCCTCGATGCTGCCGGGCGTACGGCCAAGCATCAGCTTGGCATCCTCGCCCACCGCCAGAACCTGCTTCTTGCCGTCCTTGACGTGATAGGCCACGACCGAAGGCTCGTTCAGGATGATGCCCTTGCCCTTGACATAGACCAGCGTATTCGCAGTCCCGAGGTCAATCGCGATGTCGGTGGAAAACAACCCGCCAAAGGCCATGATGATATCCCTTCTGCCGTCCCTGCCATGACGGCCGTTTGCCGTCGTTTTGCCGACGGCCATTGTCCCATTGCCCCGATGAGTCTCCTCGTCGAAGTTGTCGGACGTATATGACGTGGCCTTGCAATCGAAAACCCGAAATTTCAGCGGAGACGTTTTGGCACGGGCTTCGTTGAAAAAGGCCACACGTTTTACGGGTAAATGGGTGTTCATTGGACTTCCTCACGCGGACGCGAGGTTCTGAAAAGGCTTTCTTTTGCAAGACGATATTGTTGGAATTTGCCGTTTTTCGGTTTGGGTGCGATGTGATTGGGTCAGAACGATGAAGGCCCCCGAAAACGAGGCGAAATTTCTGGCAGAGCATGCGCTGAACCTGTTCTGGCCCGAGCGGCTTGCCCGTCGTTTCCACGCGTTCGAGAATCTGTGTTAGCCGACGATCAGATCCTAGACCGACCAGAGACTCGAGTTCCGGATTCCGATCTTGCCCGAATTGCCGCCGCCATGCTCGCTGCTTCTGGGGGCGCTGAATGACAATTATCCGCGCCTTGAAGGCGTCGATCTGACCTTCGCCGAATGCAAAAGGACGGCATCAGGCCGTCCTTCCAAGGGTTCATCAGGTCTGTATAGGATCAGTGCGAATACATGCTGACATGCTTGGCGTCGGCACCTTCCCCGACCATCTCGCGGCGGACCTTCAGGCGGTTCAACGCGCCGACATAGGCCTTGACGCTGGCGAGGATGGTGTCGGTATCGGCGGCCTGACCGGTTGCGATGCGGCCGTCCTCCTCCATCCGGACGCTGACGGTCGCTTGCGCATCGGTGCCTTCGGTGACGGCATGGACCTGATACAGTTGCAGAACCGCGGAATGCGGCCAGATCGCCTTAACGGCGTTGAAGCAGGCATCGACCGGCCCGTCGCCCTCGGCATGGACGGTTTTTTCCTCGTCTCCGACGATCATGGTCAGATCCGCCGACTGGCCGTCGCTGCCACAGACCACACGCAGGTGCTTGACCTGCAGATAGTCGCTGTCGGTATTGGCGGCGCTGTCCTGCATCAGTGCGATCAGGTCGTCGTCATAGACTTCCTTCTTGCGGTCAGCGAGTGCCTTGAAGCGGACGAAAACGTCCTTCAACTGGTTGTCGCCCACCTCATAGCCCAGATCGTTCAACTTCGAGCGGAGGGCGGCGCGGCCCGAATGTTTACCCAGAACGATATTGGCCTCGTTCAGACCGATATCGGCGGGGCGCATGATCTCGAAGGTCTCGACGTTTTTCAGCACGCCGTCCTGATGGATGCCGGATTCGTGCAGGAAGGCGTTCTTGCCGACAATCGCCTTGTTGAACTGGACCGCAAAGCCCGAGACCTGGCTCACGCGGCGCGAGATGCCCATGATCTTGGTCGTGTCGATGGCGGTGTCATAGGGCATGATATCGTGACGGACTTTCAGCGCCATCACCACCTCTTCCAGCGCGGTATTGCCCGCACGCTCGCCCAGACCGTTGATCGTGCATTCGATCTGGCGCGCGCCTGCCTCGACTGCGGCCAGAGAGTTCGCCGTCGCCATGCCCAGATCGTTATGGCAATGCGTTGCAAAGACGATCTCGTCCGCGCCCGGCACACGCTCCAGCAGCATACGGATCAGGTCGGCGGATTCACGCGGCGCGGTATAGCCCACGGTGTCAGGGATGTTGATCGTGGTGGCACCGGCCTTGATCGCGATCTCGATGACGCGGCACAGGTAATCATGTTCGGTGCGGGTCGCGTCCATTGGCGACCATTGCACGTTGTCGCACAGGTTGCGGGCATGGGTCACGGTCTGGTGAATGCGCTCGGCCATCTGGTCCATGTCCAGATTGGGAATAGCGCGGTGCAGCGGCGACGTGCCGATAAAAGTGTGAATGCGCGGACGTTTCGCGAACTTCACCGCTTCCCAGCAGCGGTCGATATCGGGGAATTGCGCGCGGGCCAGACCGCAGATCACCGAGTTCTGGCTGCGTCTGGCGATCTCGCTCACGGCGGCGAAATCGCCCTCGGATGCGATGGGGAAGCCCGCTTCGATGATGTCCACGCCCATTTCGTCCAGCATCTGGGCGATTTCCAGCTTTTCGGCATGGGTCATGGTGGCGCCGGGCGACTGCTCGCCGTCGCGCAGGGTGGTGTCAAAAATCAGTACGCGGTTCTTGTCGGTCATTTCGGGAATCCTTCTTTACGCTCGTCTGGTCCGGGCGCGAACCAAGCTGAGCGGCGGCCCGGAAGACCCGCTCAGCGCAGCGTAAGAAGAAGGAGACCGCGGGGGCTCATGACGAAGGGCGCGCTGATTTGCGCGTCCCGAGCAATGGCGATGTTTCGCTTCCGAGTCATGGCGCGAACTATAAGACCGGCTGGTTCGAGTTGAAAAGACCGAAATTACTTCGCGACCAAAATTTTGCCATTACATATGAAAACGGCGGCACAGGAATGTACCGCCGCCCGTTGTTCTTGCTTCTGAAGCCCTTACCCGACTTCGCGGTTCCAGGCGCGCCTTCAGAGTGCGCGCCAGCCGATGTCGCGACGATAGAAACCGCCCGGCCAGTCGATTGCGTCGGCAAGCGCATAGGCCCGCTCATGTGCCTCGGCCAAGGTATTGCCGCGTCCGGTCGCCGCCAGAACACGCCCGCCCGTCGCGACCAGTTTTCCGTCCTGCAAAGCGGTTCCGGCGTGGAACACCATATGCGAGGAATCCTCGGACAGATCGGCAAGCCCGTTGATCGGGGTGCCTTTCTCGTATGCGCCCGGATAGCCGTTCGCCGCCAGAACGACAGTAAGGGCGTGGTCATCGGCCCATGTGACATCGGTTTCGGCCAGACGCCCTTCGGCGCAGGCAAGGATCAGGTCCAGGGCCTGAGCGCCCAGACGCAACATCAGGACCTGACATTCCGGATCGCCGAAGCGGACATTGTATTCGACCAATCGGGCATGGCCGTTCTCGATCATCAGTCCCGCGTAAAGGATGCCCTGGAAGGGCGTTCCGCGACGGGCCATCTCGGCAACGGTCGGGCGCACGATCTGGGCCATCACCTCGTCCTGAATGGCCTGCGTCAGGACCGGAGCAGGGGAGTATGCCCCCATCCCGCCGGTATTAGGTCCGGTATCTCCATCGCCGACGCGCTTGTGGTCCTGAGCCGTGCCGATGGGCAGGCAGTCAACACCGTCGCAAAGGATGAAGAAGCTGGCCTCCTCGCCTGCCATGAACTCCTCGATCACCACCTCAGCGCCCGCAGCACCAAACGCTCCGCCAAAGGCGTCGTCGATGGCGGCGATGGCTTCGGATTCAGACATAGCGACGGTCACGCCCTTGCCTGCGGCCAGACCGTCTGCCTTGATGACGATGGGCGCACCTTTCTCGGCGATATAGGCGCGGGCCGGCTCGGCGGCATCAAAGCGCGCCCAAGCGGCTGTCGGGGCGCCACACGCATCGCAGACTTCCTTGGTGAAGCTTTTCGAGGCTTCCAGCATGGCGGCTGCCTTTGACGGACCAAAGGCCAGAATTCCCGCCGCGCGCAGATCGTCAGCGACACCGGCAGCCAAGGGAGCCTCGGGTCCGACGACAACCAGATCAATCGCATTTTCTTCGCAGAACGCGATGACGGCGCTGCCCGACAGGATGTCCAGATCGGCCAACTCGGCCAAGGGGGCCATTCCGGCATTTCCGGGCGCGACAAACAGCCTGTCGCATTTCGGATTCTGACGGATCGCCCAAGCTAGCGCATGTTCGCGCCCGCCGCTGCCGAGGATCAGGATATTCATGCACAGGCCCTTTTTGCGGATATCTCGCGCCTTCTAGGAACTGGCCCGCTTCGGATCAATCCGAAACTTCCGGCAAAGGTCTCTTGATCCCGGCGTGGCCTCGCGCCAGAACCGGGGCATGGAACTGTTCGAAGACCCACCGGCTGGCAGCAACGCCCCAGAATTCACCGTTTCCGAGATTTCGGGTGCGGTCAAACGCGTGCTCGAAGGCGAGTTTGGCCGCGTCCGCGTGCGCGGCGAGATCGGCCGCGTTTCGCGCCCTTCCTCGGGGCATCTGTATTTCGATCTCAAGGACGACCGGTCGATCATTGCGGCCGTCACATGGAAGGGGCAGGCCGCCCGACTTTCGACCCGTCCCGAGGAGGGGATCGAGGTCATCGCCACCGGTCGTCTGACCACGTTCCCCGGCCAGTCGAAATACCAACTGATCGTCGACGAGATCGAACCCGCCGGTGCTGGCGCGTTGATGATGATGCTGGAGAAACGCCGCAAGGCCCTTGCCGCCGAGGGGCTGTTCGATGAAGCGCGTAAACGTCCGTTGCCCTATCTGCCACGGGTGATCGGGGTTGTGACCTCGCCCTCGGGTGCGGTGATCCGCGATATCTTGCATCGACTGCGCGACCGTTTTCCGACCCGAGTGCTGATCTGGCCGGTTGCGGTTCAGGGCGAGGCCTGTGCGCCGCAAGTCACCAACGCGATCCAGGGTTTCAACGCGCTTGATCCCGACGGCCCGATCCCGCGTCCCGATCTGATCATTGTCGCGCGCGGGGGCGGCAGTCTTGAAGACCTTTGGGGCTTCAACGAGGAATCCGTCGTTCGCGCCGCCGCTGCCAGCAAGATTCCCCTGATCTCGGCGGTGGGGCATGAAACCGATACGACGCTGATCGATTTTGCCTCGGCCCGCCGCGCGCCGACCCCGACGGCGGCAGCGGAAATGGCGGTTCCGGTTCGCGCCGATCTGGCTGCGCGATTGGCCGAAAGCTCGGCGCGGATGATCCGCGCGAACCAGACCCGAGAGCAACGCCAACGCCAGCGGCTGACCGATCTGGCCCGTGCATTGGGCCGGCCTCAGGCGCTGATTGATCCGGCACGCCAACGCTTCGATCTGTTTGCCGAACGGCTTGAGCCCGCGCTCAAGGGCTTTGTCAGAACCCGCCGCGACAGGCTGAATGCGTTGCCGTTTTCGCTGTCGGTCCTGCGTAGCGGTTTGGTGAACCGTCGCGACCGCCTGACCGCAATTCAACAGCGTTTACAGCGTGAAGTTATCCGAGACGAGGCGAGACGGCGCGAGACGTTAACCCAGATCGGAACCCGTCTGACCCGCGCCCGCGCTCGTACGATTAGCGATGCGGGCCGGAATATTGCGCGGCAGAAGCAAGAGCTTTCAATGCTTTTGCTGCGGTTGCAAGCTGCCGCGGTCCGGCTTTTGCCGCCGCGCCGCGAGCGTCTGGAGCGGCTTGACCGATTGCGCCAGACCTTGGGTTATACCGAGACGCTGCGCCGCGGATTTGCTGTCGTGCATGGACCTTCGGGCCTGATCACTTCGGCAAAACAAGCTGCCGAGACTCCTCGTTTCGAAATCGAGTTTGCCGATGGCCGCACACCCGTGCGCCCGGACAGCGGGCCGACCAAGCCCACGCGTGCTGGCAAGTCGTCGAAGGATCAGAAGTCGCTTTTTTGAGATCCGTTTGTCGAGTGGACCGGGGGCGCAGCGCCTCTGATCCCCCTATTCGGCGCGATCCCGCGGGCGCAGCGCCAGCCAAAGCAGTGCGCCACCGGCCAGAACCAGAAACGGCAGCATGGCAAGATTGACTGCCGACCATCCCTCGCGCGCCGATCCGCCGATGCAGTTCATCAATCCGCCCGACGAAAGCGAGGCAAGGAACACGCCACCAAAAACGGCGGCATCGTTCAATCCCTGAACTCGCTCGCGTTCTTCGGAGCGATAGGCGCGCGTTAGCATCGTGGTCGCTCCGATGAAGCCGAAATTCCAACCCAAGCCCAGCAGCACCATCGTGCCGTAGAAATGCGCCAGATCCACTCCGGCCAGCGCGGTTCCGCCTGCCAAGGCAAGCAGTAGCAAGCCCACCATCACGATCGGCGTCGCACCGAAACGTGCGATCAGATGGCCGGTAAAGAAAGACGGCGCGAACATCGCTAGGACGTGGAACGATACGACGCTGGCCGCCTCGGTCGTTTGAAAGCCGCAACCGATCATCGCGAGCGGTGCGGAGGTCATCACGAGATTCATCAGCGAATAGGCGACCATCGCGCAGATCGTTGCGACAGCGATTTGCGGTACTCGGATCAGTTCGGCCAATGGCCGCCCATGCGCTGTACCTGCAGGAATGGCGGTCGGCTTCGGGATATCCAGAAAGGCGAAGATCACCGGTCCAAGCAGGTTCAGCCCGATGATCGCCGCGTAGGTCGCAAGGAACGGTATCGCCGTCACCTCGGAGGTCAGCTTGACCAGCATCGGGCCGGTGAAAGCCGATATAAGACCACCCGCCAGCACCCACGAGATCGCTTTGGCCTGCATGTCGGGCGGGGCGCAATCCGTTGCGGCAAAGCGGAAAAAGCCCTGTGCCGCCATATAGCTGCCGGTCAGGGTCGCGCTGGCGGTGAATAGCCAGAAATTCCCGCCGATCAACGCCAGAGCCGCCAGTGTCGCACCAAGGGCGGACAGGCCACATGCCAGCAGGAAACCCGCGCGTCTGCCATGCCGACGCATGAAACCGGCAAGAGGCCTAGCCGACAGCGCCGAACCCAGCACCATCATCGATAGCGGCAGCGTCGCGATGCAGGGATTCGGGCTTAGCATTTGTCCGGCCAAGCCGCCGACGTTAAAGATCATCGACAGCTGGGCCCCAAGCACCGCCTGCGCGAAGATTAGGACAACGATATTCCTGCGGGTCCGTCGTCTCGCGCCGGCGCTGTCCATGTTCAGCGCAGGCCGTAGGCCTCGCTGGCGCGGTTCGTGATCGCTTGCCAGTTTCCTGCCGCGACATCTGCATCCGGCGAAATCCAGCTGCCGCCGACGCAGATCACGTTCGACAGCGACAGGTATTCCGGCGCGCTGGCCAAGGTGATGCCTCCGGTCGGGCAGAAGCTGACTTGCGGCAGCGGAGCGCCAATTGCCTTGAGCGACTTCACGCCGCCAGCTGCTTCGGCGGGGAAGAATTTCAGCATCGAATAGCCGAACTCCATCGCGCGCATCACTTCCGAGGCAGTGACCGCGCCGGGCAGAAGCGGCAGTTCCAGTTCCTCGCAGGCGCGGACCAGTGTCTCGGTCAGGCCCGGCGCGACGGCGAAGCTTGCGCCCGCATCCTTGGCACGCTTGGCGTCCTCGGGGGTCAGGACGGTTCCGGCACCGACATGCCCGCCGGAGACCTTGGACATTTCGCGGATCACGTCCAGTGCGGCGGGGGTGCGCAACGTGACCTCAAGGACCGGAAGTCCGCCTGCGACGAGTGCGGTCGCCAGACCTTCGGCCTTGGTGGCATCCTTGACCACGAGAACAGGGATCACAGGGGCGAGCTGGCAGAGGGCACGGCTTTTCTGGGATTGGATCTCGGGGGTCATAATAGTTTCCTCGGGGCAGCGGGTCAAAATCGCCGGCAGACTGCTCTTTTCCCGCCCGAGGTTCAAGACTGGCCCTTCAACCGCGCGATTGCCTGCTCGAAGAAATCCGCCCCACCCATCTGGCCGCCCTTAAGGGCCACCGGCAGCGTCAGCCCGTTCACCCGCGCCGTCAGGATCGGCACTCCGGCGCAAAGATCGCAGGCATAATCCAGATTTTCGGGTCTGAGTGCTGTAATCACGGCGCTGGAGGTATCGCCGCCCGCCACGGTCAATCCCGCGACCGCGAGATCGCGTAAGGCTTCCAGAACGAAATCGGCGCTGGCCGAGGCGAGAGTTGCAGGACTGGTCGCCGTGGCCTCGGCTGTCAGGTAGACAAGGCAATCCTGTCCGCGCGACAGTCGTTCACGGACCCAAGCCAGTGCATTTGCCCGTGCGGGGCTGTTTGCCGCAAGATCGCCGGGGGCGATTGGCAGGCGCGAAATCCCCTTGGCCGAGGCGATCTGCGCCGTCGTCGCGGACGAACGACTACCGGCAAAGGCAAAAACCGGCCCGGTTCGTTCCAGATTCCGCATTGTTGATACTGGTCGTTCGGATTGGTTGGCGATCCATGCCTCGGCAACCGATGAGGCGCCCAGGACGATCACCGGTTCATGTTCGGCCAGCAGCGAGCGACCTGCTGCTTCGACATCGCGCTGATCGAGCGCATCGTAGAAACGCGGAAAAGGTGCGGTCTCGACGGCTCCACGATCAATGCGCACCAATCCGGTCAGGCCGAGCTGGCCCAGATGCCGTATCAGGTCGGCTTCGTGCATCGGCGTGACCGGATGGCAGGACATGACGGGATGGCGGTCGATGCGGTGGACCGCTCGGTCGGGTCCGCGTGCGAAAAGCGTCCCGAAAACTGCATAGCGCCCCAGCGACGGTTGCCCCCCGATCACGGCAATGCGTTGGATGCCTGTCGCTGCAGCCAAGCCATGCGCGAGCAATGCCATGTTTCCGGTTTCGTGACTGCTGTCGAAGGTCGAGCAGACCTTTATGTGCAGAAAGCGCGGGGCCAGCTTGGCCAGTGCTGCCCCGATCCGCGCTGCAAGGTCCGTTATGTCGCCTCGCGTCAGTGAACGGGCGTGGGTCGCGATGCCGAAGGCATCCAGCCCTTCGATCTGGGTGGGGTCGGGCACGACAGGAAACAGCCGCGCGCGGAAACCCGCGCGGGCCAGTGTCGCCAATGTGTCCGATGCACCGGTGAAGTCGTCGGCGACAAAGACATAGGTCATGGCCTAGGCCCTCAGCCTTGCGCGCCGAAACGGGCAAGGGCGGCGGCAAGCTCGGGTTCGCTACGGGCGTGTTCGGCAAGCGGAACGCCAAGGCGTGTCGCCTCATGGGCCTGACGCAGGCTGGCAAGTCCGGCGGCGGGGCCCTGCGGATGGGCCATGATGCCGCCGCCGCACAGGAACATCAGATCGTCCGAGCCGATCTGAGCCAGCGTGTGCGGCAAGGTTCCCGCCCATTGGCCCGAGGAAAAGATCGGCATCACCCGATCATCTTGGTCCGCCATCGGCTCGAGACAATGTCGCGCTGCTGCGGTCACGTCCTCGTCCAGATCAGAAAACTTTCCTCCCATGCCATGCACATGCATGTGGTCAATCCCTGCCAGCCGGTAAAGCGCCTGATATGCCCGCACACCCATACCCAAAAGCGGATGGCGTCCCATGCCTCCATAGCCATTGCGATGGCCGTGGATGGCAAGTCCCGTATGGCGACGCAGGGTCTGAACGGCGGAAAGTCCACACCAGTTCAGCGAAACCATGGCGCAGCTACCGCCTTCGGCTTCGATCAGATCGGCGTGGCGGCGCATGTTGTCGGTTTCGTCGGTGATGTTGAAGGCCACCATGACCAGCCGTCCGGTACGGTCACGATGACGGCGCACGCGATCCATGACGGCACGGATACGGGCATCGACCGGAGCATGGAGGTGAGTGCCCGCGATCTCGTCATCCTTGATGAAATCGGCGCCTGCCTCGCAAAGGCGGTCGACCAGTCCTGCGATTTCGTCGGGCGACAGGCCGATATTCGGTTTGATGATCGTCCCGAAAATCGGCCGCCCCTGGACACCGACCGAGGCGCGCGTTCCCGCAATGCCTTGCGCAGGCATTTCGTAACGGACGCGATACTCGGGGCGCAGCGCGACATCGACAAGCTTCAGACCGGTAACCTCGCCCAGATCGTAAAGGTTGCCCGCGACCACCGAGGCCAGTGTCGGAAGGTTCACCCCGACATTATCCTCGGGGTAGTCGATCACGACGCGGTAGACGCCGCGCGGGCCGGTCAGGCCCTTCCGCTCGGCCCATGCGCTGCGCAGGCTGGGAGTCTGGGATTGACCCAGTTCGGCGGTTTCAATGACCACCGCCCCGAAGCGTTGGCGCAGTTCGTCGGTCTCGCCTTCGACCCTGACGAAGGTTCCGGCGCTTTGCTCGCCAGCCATCATCGCCGCAACTTCGGCAATCGGGCAGGGCGTCTCGACATGATAGGTTGCGCGGATCATCGCGGTCACAGCGTCGCAAGGTCAGGGAAGGGGCGGACGGGCTCGGCTCCGTCCCAGTCTTCCGAGGCGCTGCGGATCAGGTCGAACAGCTTGCCCTTGGGGCCCTTGACCTCCGAGAGTTCAATGACCGTCCCGGGATGGGTCTCGCGGTCGAAATAGGCGAAACGGCCATCGACGCCGACCCGACCCGACATGCGGACCCGGAAGCCTTCATCCTGCATCCGTGCAAGGTCGCGGTCGTAATTCTGCGTCCAGTAGGCGGTGTGCTGTAGCCCCCAGTTCCCCGCTTCACGGAAATCCTTGTACATCGAGGGCACGTCATTGCGGCACTGGATCAGTTCGACCTGAATGTAGCCTGCATTGGCCAATGCGACCGAGTTTTGCGGCTGGTGGCTGACACCGTCATACAGGTAGTCTTCGATCGGAACGGCCGGGTTGTAGTAGAACGGGCCGACACCCATCACGCGGGACCAGTGATCCATCGCCTCTTCGATGTCAGGGACGACGAAACCAAGCTGGCGGATCGGGCCAAGAAAGCGGCTCATGGGTTACTCCATCAGGAAGTTGGGCAGCCAGGCGGTCAGGCCGGGGAAAAGCGTGACCATGGCAAGGGCTGCGAATAGCGGAAGAAAGAAGGGGGCGACCCCGCGCACGACCTCGCTAAAGGGCATCTTCGCGGCGATCGACATCATGTACAGGCTCATGCCGACGGGTGGGGTCAGCAACCCGATCATCAGGTTCAGGACCATGACGATGCCGATCTGCTCGGCCGGTGCGCCCGCCTGTATCAGTGCTGGCGTGACGATGGGCGCTATGATCAGGATCGCGGCGATCCCTTCCAGCACCATTCCCGCGATCAGCAGGACCACGTTCAGGATCAGAAGCAGGACAAGCGGATTGTCCGATACGCCCAGCAGCCACGCGCTGGCGCGGGCCGGCACCTGATCCATCGTCAGAACCCATGCGAATACCGAGGCTGCCGCGACGACGAACAGGATATTACCCGTCGACAGCACCGTTTCGCGGGCCGCTTCGACCAACGTGGACAGCCGTAATTTGCGATAGATGAACAGCCCGATAAAGATGGCATAGGCGACGGTCAGCCCCGCAGCCTCGGTCGGGCCGAACACACCCGACAACAGCCCGCCGATCAGCAGAACCGGCGTCAGGAGTGCAGGGAACGAGATCACCGCAAGCCGCAGGAAGGCCGGAAGCGTGGGGCGAACATCGTCGCGGGGCAGGCCCTGACGCTTGGCGATCAGGGCGATGTAGCCCATCAGCATCGCGGCAATCAGGATCGCCGGGACGATCCCCGCCAGCAGCAGCTTGACGGCCGAGACCTCTGCCGCGGTCGCAAAAATGATCAGCGGGATCGAAGGCGGAAAGATCGGGCCAATCGTCGCCGAAGCGATGGTGATTCCGGCGGCGAAGCGGCGGGTATAGCCCTGCGCAACCATCTCGCGCACCTGCATGCCGCCAAGGGCTCCGATATCTGCGAGCGCAGCCCCCGACATACCCGAGAAAATCAGCGAGAGCAGCACATTCACATGCGCCATTCCACCGCGCACGCGGCCGACGATCATGCGGACCAGATCGAACATGTAGCTCGTCACGCCGGTCGCCGTCAGCAGGCTTGCCGCCATGATGAACATGGGCACGGCCAGCAACGGTCCGCTGTCGATCGAGTTTACGGCCCGTTGCAGCATTACGCCGGCAGGCAGTTGATAGATCAGGATGGTCAGACCGGCGGAAAGGCCAAGGCTGACCGCAATCGGCGCGCCAATCACCAGAAGAACGGCGAAGGCCAGAAGCAGGGTCAGCGTCATTCGTTGGTTCCTTTGTCGCGCATCAACTCGCGGATGCGCCAAAGCGTGATGACGATCAGCAGCGCAAAAGCGAACATCACGGGGGCGAAAAGCCAGATATTCTGCAGCCCCAATGCCGGAGTTTTGAACTTCCACGCCCGCTGCAGATACAGCCAGCCTCCCCAGATCGACAGCGCCGCAAACGCGAGTGTTGCGACCTCTGCCAGCAGTTGGCAAAGCTTGCGGGGCAGGCGAGGCATCGCGCTGGTAAAGACATCGACCGCAACATGCTGGCCGCGAAGCGCCAAGACCGGAGCGGTCAGATAGACGGCAAGAACGCCGGCCAGACGGCTGATTTCCTCGGCGCGGGGCAGGCCGATCTGCCAGATGTTTCGCGCGGCTACCTGCGCCACCAGCAGAGCCACGATCAGCAGCATCAGTCCGGTGGTCACGGTCAGCAGCGCGCGTGACAGGACATCCAGCACCCGGGGAACGGGTGCCGGCAGGTTCGTATGCGGATCGGACATGTCAGGCGACCGCGGAGATCTTGCCGTAAAGATCGCCATACTGGCTGTCGAATTCCTTCGAGATCCGCGCCTTGACGCTGTCGCGGAAACCGGCAGCGTCAAGCCCTTCGGTCTCGCCGATGACCGTCATACCTTTTTCGCGCAAGGTGGCGAGGTCCTTTTCCTCCGAGGCCAGCATCTCGGCCGAAGCACGGGCACGGGTCTCCTCGGCGGCGGCTGCGACGGCCGTTTTATGGGCGTCGGACAGACCGTTCCAGACATCGTCGTTCATCATCACTACCTGCGCCGCCGAGATATGACCCGTCAGCATCAGGTGGCTTTGAACATCGGCGAGGTTTGCGGTCACAAGGACGTTCAACGGGTTTTCCTGTCCGGCGACCACGCCGGTTGCCAGTGCGGTCGGAACCTCGGACCAGTCCACTGGCACAGGCACGGCACCCAGGCCTTCGACGGTGGCCATGTAGATCGGGAAGGGGATCGAGCGGATCTTGACGCCCGACAGATCGGCGGGCTTCTTGACCTCCTGATTGGCGGTCAACTGGCGCGTCCCGAAATAGAAGGCGTAAAGCGCGCGCGTTCCCGAGGCTCCGATCAGCCCCTCGTTCAACTCCTGCATCACGGGACTGTCGGTTGCCATGACCTTCATCAGGTGATCGACATCGCGGTACAGATAGGGCGTGTCGAAGGCCGCGAATGGGGCGTAAAGCGACCCGATTGCGCCCGCGGTGTTATGCGAGAAGGCAATGGTTCCGGTCGAGACGGCCTCGGCCAGTTCCTGCAACTTGCCAAGTTGTGAGTTCGGGAAAATCTGGATCACCAGTTCTCCGCCGGTTTTTTCGGTAACCGCATCGGCGAACCATTGCGCCTGCGCGCCGGCAATCGAATTCGGCGTGTGCATGTGGCCATAGCGCAATGTGGTGGCTGCGCGGGCCCCTTTGGCGATGAAAGCGGTGGCAAGGGCGGCACCGCTGGCCACCATCAGGCCGCGCCGGGTCAGGCGGGTCGAAGTCGTCATCTATTCCTCCCATACAGTGCGTTGCACGGGACTCCCCTTCCCATGCTTGACCAAAGGCTTACGGAAGGGGCAAAAAACTGGCAACGCAAATATTTTGACGGGTTTTGAGGTCATAATGAACAACCGGCCCGGATTGCGCGATCTGGCCCGCCTGGCCGGAGTCTCCGAGGCGACGGTGGATCGTGTGCTGCATGGTCGTCCGAATGTCCGTCCGGCTACCGCCGAGCGTGTCCTGCGCGCAGCCGCCGAAAGCCGCTATCTGCCCGAGGCCGCCCTTGCCCGACTGACCCGACCCGACCGGTTACGCTTGACTGTCATCCTGCCGCATACCGCCAATGCCTTTCTGCGTCAGCTCAACCACGACATGCGGCTATGGGCGAAGGCGCGCGATCGCGGCGCGCGCATCCATAGTTTCATGCTGGATTGTATTGACCCGACCCAGCTTGCGCGCAATCTGCGCCGTCTTGGAAAGCGTTGTGATGCGATCGCTTTTTTCGGCGTCGATCACCCCGACGTGCGCGACGAGGTCGACGCGCTGGTCGCATCCGGCAAGCAGGTGATCACCTTGATCAGCGACATCACGGGCAGCAAGCGACAAACCTATATCGGGATTGATAATCTGGCTGCGGGTCGCACCGCCGCGTTTCTGCTGGCACGGATGCACGGCCATGCCAATGGTAAGCTGGCCGTCATTGCGGCGACGCGACAATTCCGTGCCCATGTCGAACGCGAGTTGGGGTTTCAGGAATTGATCCTGCGCGACTATTCGCACCTGACATTGGCAGGGACTATCGAAGGCAAGGACGATCCCTTTACGAACGCCCGCCTGACC
The DNA here is from genome assembly GCF_009711225.1 of Paracoccus aestuariivivens. Taxonomy (GTDB): domain Bacteria; phylum Pseudomonadota; class Alphaproteobacteria; order Rhodobacterales; family Rhodobacteraceae; genus Paracoccus; species Paracoccus aestuariivivens. The sequence continues at coordinate 398,933 of NZ_WMIE01000002.1, forward strand.
GAGGATTTGCTCGACCGATTTCCGGATCTCTGCGGAATTTATAATGTCGGCGGATCATCCGAGGGAATCGCCTTGGCGCTGCGCCGTGCCGGATGCGCGGGCCAGGTTGCCCTGATCGGTCACGGACTAAGTCCCGGCACGCGAAAAGCACTTGAGCAGGGATTGATGACGGCGGTTCTGACCCATCGTCACCAGACCATGTTCGAAGTCCTGCTGGATCAGCTGCAATCCTCTCGGCAGGATTATTCGACGATCCTGCCGATGCAGATCATTTTCCCGACCAACCTGCCCGAGGCTTGAAGCCTTATCCCCCGAACATCCGCCCGCCGCCCCCCATCGAGGGGCGCGCCGTGCGGGCTGCGCCAAAGCCGCCCCGCTGTTGCACCTGACTGGCGGACATTGGCGGTTTACCTAGTGTCGTCGGAGCGCGTTGGAATGTCTGCGGCGAGACCTTGCCCGCGCCGCGGTTGGTGGCGAAGCTTTGATCGCCCTTTGGGGTCGAATAGCCACCGCTGGCCGTGCGAACCATCGGCTGCGAAAAGATGCCGCCGCCCCGTGACATCATCGATCCCATCATATAGCCCATGAGCAAAGGCATGAAGGAAAAGCCTCCGCCAGACTGTTGGGCTGTGGCCTGATCGTCGCCACAATTGCCCGCACCGTGTTCCTGTTCGCACAATTCTTTCGAGGCATAGCGCGGGGCGGTTTCGACGAACTCTTTCTGTGCGGCTTCGAAGTTCTTGCGGCAGTCGTCCTCGGTGAACCACAGGCCGTTATCCTTAGTCGCCGCGATGCAGCTTTCCAGATCAGGGAACGCCTGCGCATCGACGCGGTCATCCTCGCAGGCTGTCAAAGCCAAAGTAGCGGCGCCGGCCAGCACAAGAGCAACATGGCGCGAACGTTTGCGTGAGGTCATAAGTCAGCCCTTGATGTATGTCATTTGTCGGTTCCGACCCTCATCTGCGCGACGAGGGCAATCAGAGCGCCTTCCAATAAGCTAGCGATCTGTGCCTGTGCGCCTTGGCTATAGCGACGAGCGGAGACTGTAAAGTTGGCTGCGCTCAAGTTGCGATGACGCGCGAGCCAAAGGCGGGCCTGATGGTGGAGGTATAGCCTGTCCCGTTATCGTGCGTGCGAAGCGCCGGTCCGAACGCTTTAGACCCGATGATCGGGAGGTGAGCTGACTGGGTTGGCGGCCTCTCCCGCGGCATTCTCCGTTCGAGGGTTGCACCAGGTCGGCTGGTGCCGAGCCTCAAGAATGGGGGAGAGACCGAATGCAGAA